>NZ_JAEHFJ010000009.1 GCF_016406085.1 Aureibaculum flavum | reverse complement strand
TTGAGTTCCGATTAACAACAACTAACACTATGTAAAGAGAATAAAACTAACGTTTTACTATCTTTACACATACATTGCCAACAATACGAAAAAACTACATATGAGAATATTTATAATTTTAATTTTATTGATATTTACCTCTGAAAAACCTATCAATATAGACCTTGGAGCACCAGAAATTCAAGCTGTTTGTAAAGTAACTTTAAACGATGGAAAAACTATAGAAGGATTTATCACATTTGGATCTGGAGGATATGAAGGCAAATACAGACCTAATGGATTTTGCTTTGAACATGATAACGGAACGAAACAATTAATTCTTTATGGTTTTAAATTCAATCTTTCTAATCTCGACAGTTATGCGTCTTATCGAAACGGAACTTCAAAATTATGCTATATTGAGAATATAAGCTCAAGATATCTTCAACAACCGAAAACAGAATTTGATGAAGAAAAAAACACATTGACAATTACTAAAACAGAGGTTGCAAAATATAAACTTTTACAACAGATGCCTATTTACACAAAACTTCCATTAGGTTTAACTGTTCAATATAGTTCTGATGAGCAAAACGGAAAAATAACTATTGAGGTTAATCAGATAAAGTCGATTAAATTACTAAAGAAACCTAGTGAAAAATCACTTGAAATTATTGAAAACGCACGAAAGAAAAAAAGAGAAAGCGAAAAAGAAGAAGAATCGGTTGATTATCAACCTCCAGTTTGGTATCACGAAATAATTACGGATCAAGAAAAAATTGATTATTTGTCGAAATTCTTTTAAAACAATAAGTACTGTTGGCAACAAAGTACTGTGGCAAAAAAACAAGGAAAATCTACTTAATTCCCCATTTGCATTATTACCAGATAATTACTACATTTGAATACGTAGTCGCTAAATAAAACCCCTACTCAAACCCATTTAAAGTGTTGTTCGTTTTAGCTTCGTAATTCAAGAAAAACATAGTTGTAACTATAGTAGATATAACTACAATGTGGTTATACATATGTTGTGTACAATTTGAGCAATGACAGCAATTAATAAATTTACGTTTGGAATATTATTTATTTTTTTGTCTTGTGGAACATCAAATAATTTGACAAGAGAGACTACTTATCAATTAAGCGAAATGAAAAAAATATTGACTGACCTTTTCCAGAAATCCCTGACGACAAAAGACAATAATTATTTCACTTCTGAACAGATAAAAAATAATTGGATTGGAAATCTGCCAGCAACTGAAAGAGAAATCAAGGAAATTGAATCGAAACTTGGAGTTGAATTGCCGATTGATTACAAAAATTTTCTACTTATTTCTAATGGTTATCCGACTTACAACGATGCGGTGGAACCGAGTTTTGAAAAAATAAGCCAAATACAATACTTAAAAGATTTATATCCAGAAATAATTGAGATTTGGAGAAATACAGGAAATGAAGATGTTAGTAAAGAATTAGCTAAAAGTATAATCATTGCAGGAAAACAAGAAGAACAATGGTTTCTTTTAATTCCGCCAACTGACAAAAATGAAAAATGAAAATACTGGAAATTCGCGAGTTGGATTCCAGGAGAAATTGAATATAAAAATCTGACTGAATACCTTTTGGATACAATTAATGGAATTAAATAAAAAAACTGTACACAACAAAATGTATAAAACATAGCTGGTTCAGGCTTTCCCGAACATCGTTGCATATTTTCGAAGTCCGCCAAATCTTTGATTTGGCAGTTTATATTGAATGTATTTCGGTTCCAAATCAAAGATTTGGCTAATTGCTAAACTGAAAATTATCGTAAATTTAAATGCTACGTTTCATACACGTAACGTTGGCAGCATTAAAATTGACATGAAACAAATTTTATTCTACATATTTTTAATGGGACTGATAAGTTGTTCAACTCATAATCAAGAAAAGAAAATAATTGATATGGAATCGCTAAATGAACCAGTAGTTGTCACCAATTCAATCAAAGTAAAACCCAATTATAGGAAAATTGTCCTTTCAGAAAATTCGCTTGACACATTTTCAATTCCATTTCCCGAAAAAAATATGCTAGATTCTTTAAGAAGCTACTATGAACCTTATTTGGTAGAATACAATGTTGGACAACAAGACGGACCTGATTACAGATACATTGACATATCCCGAGAAGACAAAAACCCAATTGCCTACTTAAATTTTGAATCGGACAATGAACTTAGGCTTAACGAAATCAGAATTATAAATTCAACAGCACTTGATCAATATGAAGTGCATGTAGAAGACCCATTGACAAAGGTAATTACATCTCGCGGTACAGGAGAAATAGTATTCGACCCATATCACTTCCACATTTACTACTATTATAAAAACTCAAATATCTCATATGAATTAGAAGGAGAGCTTCATACTCCAGCAGTAAAAAATGTTGAAGATATAGTGTTGACTTATGATGATATAAACTCTCATACAGTTCAATCAATTATATGGAGAAATAAAAAATAATAACGCAGCACAACAAAGAACTATTATAATTAACAAGTAAAACTCACTTAATTTTCCATTTGCATTATTACCAGTTAATTACTACATTTGAATACGTAGTCGCTAAATAAAACCCCTACTCCAACCCATTTGAAGTGTTGTTCGCTTTAGCTTCGTAATTCAAGAAAAACATAGTTGTAACTATAGTAGATATAACTACAATGTGGTTATACATATGTTGTAAAACATTTGAATGAAAATCCTTTTAACCATTTTACTACTGATGAATTTTGGAGTTTCTAACTCTCAAAATTTCATTGATGGAATAATTTCTTGTGCGAATCATCGAGTTGATGAAAAATTGAGATTTATAGTAGATAAAGATATACTGGAAACAAACTTTGAATTTGAAGAATTAAAAACAATAATTGAAGTTCATAATCCCGAAAAAGGACTTGAAAGAATTAGTTTAGAGGAATTTAAAAAATCTGAATATCCAGCGATACAATTCTGGCTGAATTATACAATAACTTATCAAAGTCTAGTTTTGACTGAATTATTGATTCTATTTAATCTTAATTGTACAACACCTTGGAGTAAGAATGATACTCAAGAAATTTTAGAACCTTATTTAAAAGTTTTACAGAATAAGACAAAAATTGACTTGAAAAAAGCAATTGAAATCGGAAATGAAAATGGACTGAATGAAATATATTTCTGGGACATTGATTATGAAAAAAAGAAACTAGTTTGGACAATAAAAAGCAAACTAGAAAATAACCAATCGAAAGTGATAAAAATAAATTCTAAAAACGGAGAAGTAATTTCGAAATTAATTGAAACCCAAATTGATTAAAAAACGTTTTACAACAAAGTCTATATGCCATTAATTTTGGTTTGTTTATTGAGTTTTGGGCAAGTGCTTTTAAAACATTTTTTCTTCAAACAACTCATGCTCTTAGTAGGTATTGTTTTGGGAAACGCAAGGGCAACATAAAAAGATATTTTAAAAGCGAAAAGGTCTGTGTTTTATCTATTAACTTTAGTGCTTTATCAAAGAAAATTAACGGCACATAGCCAAACGTTAGTGAAATGAAAATATTAATAAACTTATATTGATGCTTACAATAATTGAAAATCATTCTGTAGCGTTTGTTAAAAATTCTACGTAATGATGATTATAACAATCTAATTATAAAATTATGAAAAAAATACTTTTGATTTTAAGTGTAATAGGAATTATGATATCGTGTTCTGATGATAATGATTCAAACGAAATGGAGATTGATGGAACTTTTACACATCGAATTTCAGATTGCGATAATTCAACAAATCTCGAGATAAATTGTGTTGAACATATTTGGTTTAATGATAATTCTTCAGCAAATATTATGTACGGAGGAATTGATTATGGAATTAAATTTAATTACAAAATAAACGGAGATGTAATTGAATTTATAACTGAGAACGAACCTTTTTCTTTTAGGATAGAGAGTGAATCAGTTTTGATTAGAATTGAGGATAATGAAGTTTGGACTAAAACTGAATAAACTACTTACAACACCTCATAAAATTTATGCTTACTTTTAAACTAAATAACCAACCGAAAAATCTCCGATTTTCCAGTCGCACAAATCTTATAAAATACCGTTAACCAAAAAAACTCTCAACGAATATAACTTATGAAAATTAAATTAATAATACTTACCATAACTTCTTTAATTCTATTGACTTCTTGCTCAAACGGATTGGAAAAAAAAATAATTAAAAATTGGAAAGTATCTAAAATGGAAAAGTTAATTCCAGTAACATCTAATAATTACACTCCTATAAAAATGGATATTAATTCTAAAATGTCTTTTAATTTTCTAAGTAATAATAAAGTAAAATTAATAACACAAATTGGTTCAAAATTAAATGGATCATGGGCTGTCAATGACAGTATTATTACTATAATTATAAAAAAAGAAGAAAAAAAACTTAGAATAGATAAATTAACTGATAATGAATTAATTTTAACATCAGGAAAATTCAAATTTTATTTAGAAAATTAGATATTTACTTTTATCCAATTTAAATTTACTAACGAACCATTGAGGTAAAAAAAAGTCAAATTCAACAATCATCATAAATTCAATTAAAACAAACACCAAATAATTAAATTAAGAATTACTAAAAATATATTTTATGAAAAAAGCAGCCCTTATTATAGTAGCATTAGTTTGGATTTCTACTTTAATTATTTTAATAATCTCTTTAACAGATGTATATCCAAAAAATATTTTTAGTGAATATAGGCTAATTGTGGGTTTAGCATTTATTACAATAACCGCAGTTTTAAAACCAATGTATAATGCTACTGTCACTAAAGGTTTAAGATTTTGAAAAAAAACGAATATCAATCAAGTCTTAACAAATAAACATCACATCACTATATACCACTAAAGTGCATCTATTTTAGCAAAGTGAATACAAATAATCACCATTAATTCAATTGTTATCTGCCCCTGTCAGGGTTAACTAACTATATAAATATGACCGAAACCTTAGAAAACAAAAGTCAAGAAAATAACACTGAAGACATTAAACTGTATGCAGCTAATGCCATAACCATGGCTACCTTTTTTGGTGGCCCGTTGGCAGCTGGGTATTTAATAGGAGAAAATTTTAAAGCCTTAAATAAACCTACAGAAGGTAAATTTGCTTTGCTTATCGGTATTGTTGCTTCAATACTGCTCCTAGTAGGTATGTTTATGATTCCGGAACATATCCTTGACAACATTCCTAATTTTTTAATTCCGGCAGTTTACACAGCCATTATTTGGGGTATTCTAGAAGCTAGACAAGGGGTTGTTTTAAAACAGCATAAAGAAAACAACAATTCTTTTTTCTCTGGCTGGCGGGCTGCAGGGGTTGGCATTATTTCGCTAATCATTTTACTCCTAGCTGTTTTTGGCTACGCTTATCTTTCCACAGATGCTGATTTATATGATGAATATGATACAGCAATGGCTGAATTTTCGAAAAATGAAACGGAATCGCTCGTTTTTTATAATCATTTAGAAACAGCAACAAATACAGAGCTAATAAAAGAATTAGAAGAAAAGACCATTCCTACATGGAAAAAAAACATAAAAATCATTAATAATACCAATGTAAAAGGGTATTTACCGCCAGATTTGGTAATTCAAAATGAACACCTTTTGAAATACTCAGAACTGCGACTTCAAGCATTTCAGTTGTTCCGAAAAGCCTTACAAGAAGACACTGATGCCTATACGCAACAATTAGAACAGATCCATCAGAAAATTGACACGGAACTTGAAAATTTTAATTAGTAAAAGATTATTAAAAAATGAAATGTCCTAAATGCAACGCAACAATTAATACGGAACAGATTAATGTTAAAACGGATATAGCACAATGTACAAGCTGTGGCACATTATTTAAAATATCTGAAAATTTAGGAAACGATGCGTATGATAGTTTTGATAAAACTAATGTAGTTGCCGGAACCTGGTATAAAACAGAGCATAATGACACTATTATTGGAGCAACAACACGTTCGCCAGTTGCAATTTTTATGGTACCATTTATGTTAGTATGGTCGGGTGGCTCGCTAAGTGGCATTTATGGAACGCAAATAATTAAAGGTGAGTTTAATTTATTTTTATCTCTTTTTGGAATTCCATTTATCATAGGTTCTATTGTTTTCTGGGGTGTAACACTAATGAGTATTTGGGGCAAAGTAGAAGTAACGTTGAATAATAAAGGTGGAAAAGTTTTTACAGGCATTGGTACTATAGGATTGGTTAAAAATTTTTTATGGAAAGACATTACTGCATTAAAAGAAAAAAAAGCAAACTTACGTTATCCAGGAAGCCAAGGTGGAAGCCTAGTTTTTGAAGGACAAAAAAGAATTTCTTTTGGTATTGGTCTAAAACAAGAAAGACTTTATTATTTATTGCGAGCTATAAAAAGTGCAATCATTAAAAACCACTGGAAATAAAAACAAAACGACCTATCTACATTAAAAATGACACATACTAATCCATAGGATCACCTTGATATCCTGTTAATGTGCCCCAAGAAATCATGGAAGAAGTAAAACCTTCTGGACGAATCTGTTCCACGACTTGTTTGGTGTAAGGCATTGAAAGTTTTTTTACGCGTACATAGTGATCATATACCCTTTCAAAAATAGGTTGATATCTTCCACGACTTTTCTCTGATATTATCTCCTTAAATTTTCCATACATATTGTAATATGCTACATCATTACCTAAATTATATTTTGCAAAATACTCGAAGCCATGTAAAAGTCGGTTGTCGAGATAGGCATATAAATCAATATTCTGTTTCCAGGCTATTTCGGATATTGCCGCTAAATAACCCAGCCCCATCTGAGAATGCCCCTGATCTCTTCCGCTTTCCTGACATTGACCTGTCTTAGCATCTATATAGCCCGAAAAGGTGGAGTAAGGTTGCACATTAGTGCCCATAACATGGGCAACCGCATCATTAAACAGTTGTACATCATCGCAAAAAACGGCAATTGCCAATACCGAATTGACCATAGAAAGGCCCCAATTCCCATTGGAATTCATGCTGTTGGTATAGTAATTACTGATTAAAGGATAGAAAACAGTGAGCATCATATCCTTGAATTGATCAACTTCATTCTGTGGCCAGTTGTCATATGTATAACGTATGATTTCTGCAGCATTACAGTATTTGTGAGCTATCATACCAGCAACTAAATTATCATCTTTACCCGTAATTGTATCTATAGTGCTACTCCATGCATTCAATATTTCGATGGTTTTTTCAGCATGTGCCTTATTGCCTGTAACCACCCATTGTATGGCATGACTGTAAGCGGCTTCGGCATCGTTACCAATCTGCGGGTCGCCAACTTTATTGGCACCATAACTATCGCGATGCACATGAGCAAAAGGTGTTGGTGTCCACTCTAATGAAGATCCTTTCCAGGCCACCATAGCCTTATAGGCACTCGACCAAGGTTCATCACCATTATTCACATGAACTTTTATTGTTTTAAGCTCTTCTGCACTATGCATGATTCCTGGGTGACTAATTTCTTGAACCGAATACTTTTTCGCTTCAATAGACGTATCATTTAATTGTCCGTACGTATAAAAATTCATAACGAATAACGTAAAAATTAAAAAAAAGGACTTCTTATGTGTCATAATTACTATTAAAATAAAGATTTACAGTTGATATTGATTCGTAGCTAATAACAAGCTACAAATTCAAATTCACAAAACTATTTGGCATATTTTTCTGCTCAAATAACATTTTTTAAAGGTCGGAAATTCTTGCTTATATTACCTAATTCTTTTTTATTTATTTCAAACAAAAAGACGCTTTTTGAACTAAATATAATAAACAAAATAAAAGATAATTAAAAAATCTTCTGTGTGCATGACAATAGCCTCAGCTACTGTTCGTTCATAGTTATTGATAATATAGTTGATGAGAACTATCAAACAGTTTCTACGTCTTTAAAATTATAAACCACAAATAGTTTTAAAAATTTAATTTTATCTTGTGGTCTATTTTAAGTTGAGCTATTTATGAGAACCGTTTTGCTAACCCTATTATTTTCAATCTCATTTCTTTTAAGCTATGGTCAAAAGAAATTTTCGAACCATACATTACATTTTTTCAAGAATAATACAGAAAAGAAAATTAAAGCTTCAGAAATTTCAATACTTGTAGATGGAAATAAAATAACCGGAGAAAAAAATGGTGAATTGTACCAATTCCCGATAATTGATTCTACTAAAACATTTGAATTTATAGTAAAAATCAACAACGTAGCATTTAAAGCAGGCCCTTATGAATCTTGGTTTTTGAATAGCGGTTCAGAAATTACACTTGGCGTATTAACTAAAATAGATGAGCTTCTTTCGGTTGCCGAATATAATGGAATAAAAAAACAAGATGAAGAATTTGACCTTTTATCGAAACGTTTTTTTATAGTAAATAATAAATATACCATCGACATAAATGCCTACAAAAAAATTAAAAGGCTTGATTTTTTAATTATAAATCCACATCAAAAAGGAGATGGTAGCTATGTGCTAACACAGCGAATTATTGATCTAAAAAAATAAAAACAGTTAAACAATCTCAACTGAAATAATAAAGAGTTAATTTACAGTACTATTCCTAATAAGCTACAATTTCACTACCTTTAAAACAAAAAAAAGATGGCTACCATAAACACGTATTTAAACTTTGAAGGCAACTGTGAAGCCGCATTTAACTTTTATAAATCCGTTTTCGGTGGTACATTCACTTTCTTGGGCCGATTTGAAGAAATGCCGGAAGGAGACGGTTATAAAGTCTCTGAAACAGATAAAAACAAAATTATGCATGTGAGTTTACCAATCGGCAAAACCATTTTAATGGGCAGTGATACCGTTGGTGATTGGGGACCAAAATTTGTACAAGGAAATAACTTTTCAGTTTCAATTATCCCAGATAATACAGAGGAAGCCGATAAACTATTTAAAGGACTTTCTGCAGGTGGTCAAATAACAATGCCTATGGAAAACACGTTTTGGGGTTCCTATTTTGGTATGTTAACCGATAAATTTGGCATTAATTGGATGGTCAACTTAGAACAAAACCAAGCATAACCTCTATGGTTGTAAAATAGAAAAAAACAATTATATCCTTATGAAATACACCTTAGCATTTGATGTTTACGGAACATTGATAAACACCTCAGGCGTTTTTAACACCTTACAGCAAATATTTGGCAACCAAGCCACATTATTTATGGAAACTTGGAGAAATAAACAGTTAGAATACTCTTTTAGAAGAGGATTAATGGAAGCCTATACTGATTTTTCCGTGTGTACTAAAGATGCGTTGAACTTTAGCTGTAACAAGCTTTCCATAAACCTAACGAACCACCAAAAGGAAGCTTTACTGCATGAATATACCATTTTACCTAGCTTTTCTGATGTTGCCGATGGTTTAGATAATTTAAAACAAGCGGGACATAAATTATTTGCCTTCTCTAACGGAAGTGAAAAAGCCTTAACACAATTGTTAACGCATGCTCAAATTATAAATAAATTTGATGGCATTGTAAGTGTAGAAAAAATTAGAACTTTTAAACCAAACCCACTTGTTTACACCCATTTTAATAAGGAAACGAATTCTTCAAAAGCAGATTCTTGGTTAATTTCTAGCAATCCGTTTGATGTACTTGGTGCACTTTCTTATGGTATGCGGTCGGCTTGGATACAACGTACTCCCGCCTCCGTTTTTGATCCGTGGGGCATTGAACCCACCGCTGTAATTAATACACTAACGGACTTATCTTCGGCATTAGAAAAAACGAACAACTAACTGATGACTATTTTTAAAAGAATTTTAAACTATCTCATTTGGACTATCGTATGCCTATTGGCTGGTTTTACGCATATGCGTATCGTATTGGGCCCAAAGCCACCACCTTCAAAAGGGATTATGAAAATGTTTGATTGGGTATATGCAACGGCTTTGATTCAGGTTGGAGCCATCGTTGGTGGTATTATAGCCGTACTTTATATATTATTTGATATTTTTTACTTAAGAAAGAAATTGATGCAAAGCAAAAACAAAGTACTCAAACGGCTTTTGGTTATCATAGTTATTGCTATAACTGTAGGGTCTACACACTATATACTTGAGAAAGTGGTAAATGTTATTTGAAACTTGAAAAACTATTAGCAACCCAATAAAAAAGAAATGGAATTGATAAAAAGATATAGAAAACAAAAACTAATTCAATTACTTATTGGAAGTTTAGCTCTTGTTGTAATTTACTTTTTTATCGATATAAGTAGCATTCATCTTATTTTAATAGCTTTTGTATTTATTCTTTCGATTGGATACAGCACAAAACTATTAACCCAAATTAAAATTGAGGATGAAACATATACTTTTGAGACTTATTCTATAGTAACTAAAAAAGAAGAGATTAAGATTCACAAGTCTGAACTAAGTGAAATACTTTATAAGCCAGATTTTTTATTTAATTCTCATAATCTGATTTTAAAACATTGCGGTACAAATGGTATTATTGTAAAAAATTATATTTAAATGCAGAACCTTGGAGCCAACTGACTGATCAGCTAATTAAAATAAAACAAGAAGGTATTAGTAATACATAAATATTTACTTAAATAGATTTTTTTATAAATCCTGTTACACTAATTCCAAACTAATTTGTTCATACTGAAACTACTTCAAAAACTTACGTTCTTTTTACTAATACTACTGATAGGCTGTAAAAAAGAAACACCAAAACAAGCGGAAAAAGTAACGGAAGCCAAACCAACCGTAAGTTTTACATTTGATGATGGTATTACTTCTGATTTGGCGGGTTATGATTTTAAGGAATGGAACCAAATGATTTTGTCGCATCTCGATAAGGAGAATTTAAAAGCTGTGTTTTTTGTGACAGGTAAAAACAAGCAAGATGAAAAAGGACAGTTCTTACTAAATAGCTGGAATACTGCGGGCCATCGTATAGCCAATCATTCGTTTACACATCCTAATTTCAATTCCGATGAGCATACCGCTCAACGATTTGAGAAGGAGTTAAAACGCACCGATTCCGTTATTTCAAACCTCAGTAATAGTATTAAACTATTTCGTTTTCCCTATTTAAAAGAAGGTCAAAACCCTTTAAAGGTAGATAGTATTAGGAACATACTGACCAAGAACCATTATGCTAACGGATATGTTACCATTGATGCTTCTGATTGGTATGTAAATTCACGCCTTTTAAAAAGAATAAAAGAAGTTGGCATTGAAAAAACAGACATTAATCAATTCAAAGACTTTTATGTGCAACATATTCTTGAGCGAGCCAACTATTATGAAACGCTTTCCAACGAACTCAACGGAAGAAATATCAATCACACCTTATTGCTGCATCATAATTTAACCTCTGCCCTATTCTTAGACGATCTTATAAATAAATTTAAAGAAGAAGGTTGGCACATTATAGACGCAGAACAAGCGTATCAGGATAGTGTATTTACAAATATACCTACCTCAAAATTTGCTGGCGAAAGCTTAACCTGGTCTTTGGCTAAGGAATCTGGTAACTATGAAAAATCCTTGCGTTATCCTGCGGAAGACAGCAGGTACGAAAAAGAAAAAATGGATACCTTGGGATTATAAATTTATAAATAAACCATTCACCGTTTAAAAGCTTCGTTATGAAAATCAGTCTATTCTATCTCCTTGTTTTTTGCTCGTCTTTAGTTGCCTGTCAAGACACCAACGAAGAACGTTATCTTTTTTTCTTACACAACCGTTTTTTAGAAGATCATGAACTTAATGAAAAACACCCAGAATATGGACGAACCGAATATACCGAAATACGAACTCAATTTGAGAATAGTGGATTTACAGTTATTTCTGAAAAAAGAAACCCAAATACCAACGCAAGAACCTATGCCTTGTATGTAGTTCGTCAAATTGATAGTTTACTAAATTTTGGGACAGCACCTGATAAAATAACTGTTGTGGGTACTTCAAAAGGTGGTTATATAGCACAATATGTTTCTACATTGGCTGAAAACTCCGATTTAAATTTTGTGTTTATTGCTAGTTTTAGAACTAGTGATCTAGAGAACATTCCCGAAATTAATTATTGCGGAAATATCTTAACTATTTACGAAAAGTCGGATCCGTTTGGTGTTTCAGCACTTGCACGAAAGAAAACTTCAACTTGTACCATTAACCATTTTAAAGAAATTGAACTAAACACTAAAATGGGACACGGTTTTTTATTTAAACCGCTAGACGAATGGATAGAGCCCACAATAAAATGGGCAAATGGAGATTATAATTTCGATTAGTCATTTTTTTCATTCCCATATAATTCTTAAAAATTACACAAGCTTTACCCTTTTTTTGTTTATTTTTTTTTGAATTATTTTTATTTTTATAATTTTTTTTTACTTTTACAAAAGACAGCTGTCCATAAATACCTTTTTTTAATACATTATTATGAAAAAAACAACAAAAAGAAAGTCTCTAATTTTATTATCTGTGGGTTTATTAGTTATTGCTACTGCACAGATAGCAGCACAATATGTAACATTGTCTGATTTAGCAAAAGGATCTTTTATAGGCATTGGAATCGGTTTGTTACTTACAGCTTTACTATTTGGTAATTTTAAAACGGCACAATAAACGCTTCCATTCTAAACGTTATTGGTGTTAGAAAGCAAAATTCTTACGAAGTCGTAATTGATTTTTTAAACTGTTGTGGCGTCATCATTTCCATCTTTTTAAACTGACGGTTAAAATAACTGGTATTGTTAAATCCGGACTTTATGGCAATTTCAGACATCTGAAAACTTTTCTTTTCCTTTATTAATTTTTTAGAGAATTTTATCTTTTCAGAATTAATATAATCTATTGGAGAAACACCCAAGGTATTCTTAAACTTTTTATGAAAATGAGAAGTACTCATACAGGCTTTTTCCGCCAGCACATCAACCGTAATATCTCTATTGGTTAAGTTTTCTTTTATAAACTGAATCACCATGCCTATTCTGGTGTCATTCAATACATTTTGCGTATCACTTAATATAAGAGCCTTTGCCTTTGTCTGTAATAAACGTACAATCAGCTCCTGTATCATCAAATCTAACAATACATCTTTAGATTTGTTATTATTGGTAAACGTATAAACCAAACGCTCTACTAAATGATTTACAGCTTGGTTATTTGTTAAATGTGAAGTGTTTGCATCTAAATCCCAATTGTTATTTTCATTTTCAATAGCTACATAGTTATTAAAATTCAACACCACATCGCTAATTTTCTTTTCGTCAATACCTAATGCTAAGCATTGTGTTGGATTCTTTTCACTAGCAATAGGAAAATCGATAACCATCGGTTTATTTCTGGGCATTACCACAGATTCACCTGGAAAGAATTCAAAACTAGGTAATCCTTCTAAGTGCATTATTTTTTTTCCGGTAAGCATACTTGCTATAACAGGAAAATCAAACGTGAGCTTTACTTTTTCTGCAATTTTATGAGTTTCAAAAATATTTAACTCCGCATATTCCGCATTATAGGTAGTCCTATTTTCTACTAATGTAGTTAGTTTTCTGGTGCTTTTATGTGAATATAATAACTGACTCATACACAATAATACAAAAAATATTCAGAAAAGTAGATATGTTCAATTTATTAATAAATACGTTCAGTTATTTCTGATACCTAAATAATACCTTTATAAAAATGTTAAATCCGTAATATTACATGGATTCATTATCAAATTATTAATCACTAAAAAAATATTTTTATGAGTTATTCGAAACCAAAATTTAAAGAAAAATATTCCAATTTTATTAATGGAAAATTTGTTGCACCTCTCGACGGTCAATATTTTGACAATACATCTCCTATTGATAATAGTTTTATTGCAAAGTATCCTCGTTCACAAAAAGAAGATATAGAATTGGCTTTAGATGCTGCTAATGCCGCAAAAGAATCTTGGGGAAATACGTCAGCTACCGAAAGAGCAACCCTATTAAATAAAGTAGCGGATATTATTGAAGCTAATTTAGAAGAATTTGCGTTGGTTGAAACTTGTGATAATGGCAAACCGATTCGCGAAACTCTAAATGCCGATATTCCTTTAGCTGTTGATCATTGGCGGTATTTTGCAGCCTGTATTCGTTCAGAAGAAGGAGGTGCTTCAGAGTTAGACTCCAATACATTATCTATGAATATTAAAGAACCACTCGGTGTAGTGGGGCAAATAATTCCATGGAACTTTCCACTATTAATGTTATCATGGAAATTACCTCCAGCATTGGTTACGGGTAACTGTGTCGTCTTAAAACCTGCAGAACAAACGCCATCTTCGGCAACCTTATTAATGGAAAAAATTGCCGATGTTTTTCCTCCAGGTGTTGTAAATATTGTTCATGGTTTTGGTCCTGAAGCTGGTAAGCCGCTGGCATCTAGTGCTAGAGTAGACAAAGTGGCCTTTACAGGAGAAACCACCACAGGACAATTGATTATGCAATATGCCTCTAAAAATTTGAATCCCGTTACGATGGAGTTGGGTGGAAAATCGCCTAATATTTTCTTTAATTCTGTGATGGACGCTGATGATGCGTATTTAGACAAAGCGATTGAAGGAGCGGTTTTATTTGCTTTTAACCAAGGGGAAGTGTGTACAGCACCTTCTAGATTATTGGTGCAAGAAGATATTTATGATGCGTTTATGGAACGTGTTGTGGCCAGAACAAATGCCATTATACAAGATAATCCCTATGATGTAAATACTATGATAGGTGCTCAAGCGTCTAATGATCAGTATGAAAAAATTCAATCGTATTTTAAAATAGGAAAAGACGAAGGTGCAAAAGTACTTACAGGTGGATCTGCCAATAAACTAGAAGGCAATTTAGCCAACGGATTTTATATTAAACCTACCATACTTGAAGGGCACAATAAAATGAGAGTTTTTCAAGAAGAAATTTTTGGACCTGTTGTTTGTGTTACTAAATTTAAAGATGAAGCAGATGCTATAGAAATAGCTAATGATACCCTTTACGGATTAGGAGCCGGAGTTTGGACACGTGATGCTCACCAATTGTATCAAATACCGAGAGCCATCAAAGCGGGACGTGTTTGGGTGAATTGCTACCACGCATATCCTGCTCATGCACCATTTGGTGGTTATAAAAAATCTGGTTTTGGTAGAGAAAATCACGTAATGATGCTGAATTACTATCGTCAAACAAAGAACATGCTAATTTCTTACGATAAAAACAAACTGGGTTTCTTTTAATAGATCCTTTTTATAGCCAAGGCTGAATATTAAATTCAGCCTTTTTTTTAAAACTTTATACCATGAAAAGAGTTACAATTACAAATGAAGCTGCAGCCGTTTTGGAACAATTAAAAGTAAAACATGGCGAACTAATTTTCCATCAAAGTGGAGGGTGTTGCGATGGCTCTGCTCCTATGGTTTTAGAAAAAGGAGATCTGTATTTAGATGAAAGTGATATTCTTTTAGGTGCCATTGAAGGAGTTAATTTCTATATGAATCAAGACCAATTTGAATATTGGAAACATACCCATTTAACTATTGATATAACCGAAGGTCGTGGTGCTAGCTTTTCATTAGAAATACCTTTGGGACTCCGTTTTTTAATTCATTCTCGATTATTAACTGATGAAGAGAATGCCTTTTTTAACAAGTAGGTTTGGGCTTCTTTCACCTATTGATTCCCATACTATTCTTTTCTTATTCTGCCACAAATTAATTGTTGTTGATATTCTATTCAAATAGATGCATTAATACCTTTCCAATTTTATTAATCACTGCCATATCACTTCAAATATATTATAAGGCAGTTCAAATATGGATTGACATCCATCGAAACAACATCTTCAAATTAAATGTAACTTTTTCTGATGTATTTTTGAGCTAATTAATAATTAGCAATAAAATGAAAACAGCCGTTCTATTATTTTTCAGTCTATTTACCTTCTCAATATATGCTCAATCTGATTTAAAAACACTTGAAGTGCCTCAGAATGAGATTAATTTTAAGCATATTATAAAAAAAAGTAACAGTAAAAATTATAATACCATACTTAATGACATTAATAATTTTTATGTTTTAAAACCAGAATTAAAGGAAAAAGACCAGAAAAAATTTAGTAGATGGCAGCAATTTATGGAAAATAGATTGGATGCTAATGGCGACATTGTAAATGTAAATGCAAAAACACGTGATGCCTTTTTTAAACAGCAAAGCGAAATAAAAAAAACGTTAAATACTACAAATACCGATAAAAAGTCGGCTAGTTTATCATGGACAAACATTTCACATGAAGTCTCTAAATATAGAGGTCGTGTAGATTGTTTTACTGTTGATCCAGCGAACTCAGAAATTATATATGCGGGAGCCAATACTGGTGGTGTATGGAAAACCGTAAATGGTGGCGATAGTTGGGTACCATTGACAGATGCCCTACCAGCGTTAGGTGTGGCTAGTATTGTTATTGATCCAAACTCACCTACAAATAACAGGAGATTGTT
Source organism: Aureibaculum flavum (assembly GCF_016406085.1). Lineage (GTDB taxonomy): Bacteria > Bacteroidota > Bacteroidia > Flavobacteriales > Flavobacteriaceae > Aureibaculum > Aureibaculum flavum. The sequence continues at coordinate 160,910 of NZ_JAEHFJ010000009.1, read as the reverse complement.
TGTTTTTGTTGGTGATGGTGGTTGGGGCACGCAATATCACACCAGTGGTGTTTTTGTGTCCAATGATGGTGGTAATTCATGGCAAATGACAGGCTTACAATTTGATGAAACAGATGTGTATTCAAGTGCAAGAAAACTGATTATGGATCCTACAAATTCTAATATTCTATATGCGATGCTTTGGAAAGATATCTACAAAACGGTAGATGCCGGACAAACATGGACCCGCATTAATCTGGACAATAAATTGTATTCTTATGGTTTTTATGATTTAGAAATAAGTCCAGCGGATCACAATACACTTTATGTGATAGAAGATGAAGCTATTTTTCATAGATCGACAGATGGTGGAGCAACTTGGTCTAAGACTAATATTCCTGGTACTTCAACCAGAGGTGTTGCCATTAACATTGCTGTTACACCTGCTAACCCAAATGCCGTTTATTTTTTGGGTATGGATACCAATACTACCGATGATTTAAAATTTCACGGCATCTATAAATCTATTGATAATGGAGCTTCTTTTAACCTACTTACAGACAAACGTCCTTTGTCTTCAGTTACAGGAAACGTAGACGGATCATTTTTTAACCAACGGTATGGCATTGCACAAATTGCAGTATCACCAACCGATGAAAACACACTTTTTATTGGTAGTCTGAGAACGTTTAAATATGACAAAAATACGGCAACCCTAATTAATGTAGATAGTCAAATAAATCATGTAGACATACGTCAGTTAGGTTTTTTTGGTAATAGACTTTTTAATGGAAACGATGGTGGACTTGACATTACAGATGATTTAGGCAATACTTGGAAAGATATAGCTAGTAATATGCTTATTAAACAAATTTACAGTTTAACTACAAAACCAAATAGTTCAAATCAAATAATTATTGGTACTCAAGACAATGGAGCTTCAATAGTTCAAAACGGTTTAGAGGAGCGAATTGGAGGTGGAGATGTCTTTATTATTGCACCTTCAAAAGTATTTGAACGTACATATTTAATGTCAGGTAATTTATTTTATATTTATGAAACCAACCCGATTGCGTATAAGAATTTCCAAAGAATGGAATCGGGTTCAATGCCTTTTTCGGTAATTGATTCTTATATAGAAAATGGAAATAATATAGACCATGTTGTAGTCAGTGATGCTAAAAATATAAAAAGAGCATATATAAATCAATCTTATGAAATTGACTTTCAGAATTTAACTAATGATAACTTTGATTATTATTGGAAATATTTTGCAACATCAGAAGTAAATACCGATGTTTTTTATGGGCTTGGAAGAAATAATAAAATGATAAAATCGGTAAATTTAAATGCCGCTAATCCAGACTTCATAGATATATCGGCATCAATGCCCACTGTCACCAATGATTTTGATGCCTTGGAGGTTAGCAACATTAATCAAGATCATATTTGGATTGGTGCCAGTGGTTATACCGCTAACGAAAAAATGTACTATTCAGAAAATGGTGGACAATCTTGGTTAAACATATCAACTGGCTTACCAAACACACCTGTAAATTGCATGGTAACACAAATTAGTGATGGGCGTGAAATTATTTATGCGGGTACAGATGTTGGTGTTTATTTTTATATCAATGGAGAAAGCCAAAACTGGTCGCCATATTATGTGGGTTCATTACCAGGTGTTCTTATTAACTCCTTAGATTTTAATAAAAAAGATAACATTTTAACCGCAGGTACCTGGGGAAGAGGCATCTGGCAAATAGCAGCTGACGGCACAACCCTCAGCGTAGATTCTATAGAACCACAAGAAGAACTTAGCCTAATTGCTTATCCAAATCCAGTAACTGATATAATTCAATTAAAGACAAATTTTTCATCAGGTAATGACATAATCATTTCTATTTACGATGTAACTTCAAGATTAGTGTATTCAAGAAAGCTTACAAATACTCAAATTAACGAACCTGTTTCCATTGACATGACTCATTTTAATGCCGGTACTTACATACTTCATTATAACAATTTAGACAGTAAAAAGATATTGAAAATAATAAAGAACTGATTGGATATTTTTTGAAACTGGCTAGCTTTGAATGAAATCAAAAGCATTTATGATAGTTAACAGAAATGAACAAAATTTCATGTATCCCTTTAATGCTTCTGATTGCCATACCAAAATTTTCAGTAATTGAGAAAGCCTCTATTAAGATGCTACTATATCCTTCAATAGCTTGGTGGTTTTAAAATTTCAAAATTCAAATCTATAGTCTCATATTCCAAATATACATTAGAACACTTCGAATTCACATTAGCTCCTTTTAGTTCGCAGTTACAAAGTTATTTTTGAAGTATCAAAAAAAGAACGATGACAAACATTTTTAGAAAAATATTAGGACTTGGCCCTTCAAAGCCAACTAACGTAAGACCTCAGCAATCAAAAACAACCGTAAAACCAGTTAAAGACACAAAAGAAAAACTTTCGGACTTAAATATATATCCATCCTTAGTCTCGGGAGAGACTACTGAATTTGATATGAATGACGAAATTGCCGCTGTCTTTCATGAGCGAGAGACTATTTATGCCAATATCTACACTACCTATGTATTATTAGATGATATTAATTTAGACGAAGAAGGTGATTCACAACTACTCCATATTAAAACAGCGACTAAAGATGAAGATTATTATAATATGCTTGCAAAAAAAGGAGCACAAAACTTAGACAATAGAGCTGCTAATTTTGAGTTTTGGAATCCTATAGATGAGAAATTACCATATCAAGTATTATCTTCTAAACTTTCTTTTTTTGCTTCAGAAAGTATCCTTAGTAAAAAGCATATGCTAGAAGCTCATAAAATGCTAGACTGCGATGAATTGATGGTATCAATACCTAGAAAAGGACTCATTTTTATAGCTGACAATAATTTAGAAACAGAGCATAAAAAGAACTTTATGAATATGCACGCGTATTTGATTCATGACAACAAATATAATTTAGAGATTTTATGTGAAGATATTTTTATGGTGAAAGCTGGTGAAATTGAAGGAGTACTAGAAATAAACCAACTTTCTGATTTACTGAGAAATAAATAGTTAATTTTTGAGTTTTAAGTAAGCTGTTATGCCGAAAATATAAAATTATGAAAAAAATACTATCGTTTCTAATTCTAATTATAAGTATAAATTGTTTTTCTCAAACTCAGGGAGAAATGAACAAAGATGCTCATGACTCATACAACAAATCAGATAAGATATTAAATGATATTTATAAGATGATCTTATCAAAATATGATAAAGACACACTTTTTATTCAGAATCTAAAAAAATCACAACGTATTTGGATTCAATTTCGAGATGCTGAAATGGCAATGAAATACCCTGAATATCCAAACCGTTTAAATGGTTCAGTACACCCCATGTGCACAGCAATTCACCTTAAAAGACTTACTGATAACCGCATTACAACCTTAAAAAAATGGCTGGCAGGCTCGGAAGAAGGAGATCTTTGTAATGGTTCCGTAAAAATGGTTGAGGAAATAGATACGGAATTTATGGAGAAAGCACATATTGATAAAATGGGCTCTGTATTAGGGTTATCAAATATGAAAAAAGACCATCGTATTTTTGGTTATAAAGAGATGAGTATCTATTCTGAAAAAATGATACTAATATCAATTTTTACAGACGAAGTAAAACATAATATTTTCGATTGCAAATACGGTGCATATTACGATATGAGTTCTATTAAAGACTTTAAAATAAAATATAAATCAACCAATGGTGCGTTTTTAAAAATGGAAATAATAAAAGACGGAGCCATAATAGATGAAATTTATATGGAAAAAAAGTGGTTTATTTTTGATGAATAACATCAAGTTTTTTGCCTTAATTTTGGACTTCATCGTTTTATATTACTCACCATTTTTCATCTTTAAAACATCACTTCACAGATGTAATTAAAAGTTTCAAATATGTATTGAAAACTATCGAATCAACATTAGCCCGTTTAACTTTAAGCATCGCTATATATATTTGATCTATATAACAGAGCTAACTCTTATTAGCTCTTAAAATAACATCAAATGCACAAAGTTTTATATATCGCTTATCTACTCCTTATTTGTAACAGTTATACTTTTAGTCAAGTAGAAGAAAATTATTCTGATGAATTACTATCTTCTTCATTTAAATTATATCATGAAGCAGATATGTACTTGGCCAATTACATGTATTCATTCATTAAAAAAAGATTTATTGATCACCTAAAAGATACTACTAGTTTTTCAAACCCATATGATAGTTTATCAAAACACGTAAGTATTGGACGTTCTTCTGATGGTTTAATGAAAACATATTCTTGGAGCGAAAGAGATTTTGGTTGCTGTCATGGAACAGAAACCTACGCTCAGTTTAAAACAAGTTCAGGCTCGATAAAATTTATTGACCTAGATGAACAGCCAGAAGGATATGAAGAAGTGTTTATTACGGGTTTGCAATTGATAAAAATTAAGAAAAAATCATATTACCTTATTTTTGGTAATGGCACCTGTTGCGGCGGAACACATTATAGTACTGCTAGAGTTTATGAAATAAAAGAGGATACGTTGCACAAAAGCGATTCTCTTTTCAATACCAAATCTGAGTTATATATTGGAGCAAATAGGTCACAAACCATAGCGTTAACATATGATTCTGAAAAAAAAATATTATCCTATAATAGTTACGCTTACCTTGATGATACTGGATTTTACGCGAATATGAAAACCGTGATACAGTTGAAATTAACAGATAATGGATTTCAGAAAATTGAATAAGTAATCCATTAAATTTTCCGTAGCATGACAATACGTATCTCTTAAAAAAATAAAAAACAGATGCATCGAATCAATAACAATAAGCAATTTAAAATTGACTAAACGCGTTAAACACTTATGAAAAAAGCCTATTACGTATTATTTCTTGTTCTGTTTTGTACCTATGCTGCTGCACAAGAGGAAAAAGTGCTGATCAATGGTCATCATTTTAAATTTGTGCAAACAGTCGTTAATGATACATTACAAGCTGATTTTATAGAAATTTACAAAAGTAATAAGAAAATAATAACGCATACCCACTCCCATTTTGATGGAGATTGCAGTAGTGAAAATATTGAATTAGGAACTTATCAAATTAAAGAGAATACTATTTTTTTTTATACCTATTGGGCAAGCGGAGATAGAATGAATAAAAACATTTATCCTTATGGATTTAGAAAACAAACCTATAAAGTTGCCAATAATGGAAAAGTGACGCTAAGAAGTTCAATTATTTATGTGAAAGACTATGTAGACGCCTATGCTGAACACAAAGGAATGCAATTTCTAGATACAGTAACAAATAGTGCTAATGATCAGAAACTATTAAATGATTATGTGTCTAAAGTAGAAGAAATGTATTCTAGTAAATTCGTTTTTGGTAAACAGAAAGAAACATTAGAAAAAGAAGTTAGAACGCTATTAAAAAATGAAATTAAAGAAAATACTGGGTACTGGAAAGAAGTTTATGGAGATAATTGTAATAAATAAATCATGAATAAAAATCTATTCAAACTAAAGCATAAATTATCTCTACTTGCGTTAATTAGCCTTCTGATGGTTATGGTTTCATTTAAAGGGACGGATAGCACTGAAAAAAAGCACAAACCTCAAGGCACATCAATAACGGAGAAATTTATTACAGAGCTTAAAAATGGTAAACCTTTAGCTTCTTTTTTTGCAGATGGATGGATATTAATTTATCACGAAGACAACAGATGTACGGGTTCTACAGATGGGCAACTTACAAAGTTAAAAAATAACCAAATAGATAAGGTACTAACACTTAAGGTACATACTGACGGGGATGGATGGGGATGCGATAAACAAGAGCCAAAAAATTATGATTTCAGTTTTAGTCTAAAAAAACTAGTTAAAGAATGGAATCGGTTTGTAAATGCCAATTATGAAAATCAAGAAGAAAATTCAGTTACTATACTAGGCGGTGGCGAATCTGATTATATCGAGTTATTCTATAATGCGAATAACCTCATTGTTAAGATGAAATATAGCAGTGAAGATCCAGGATAAAAACAAAATATGAAAACATCAATTCAACTCACAATTATATTTATCGCTTTATCACTATATGCTAATGCTATGACTTCAAACGTCATTATGTATCAACAAACAGATACAACTGTTATCAATGTAAATACTGAATATTACGTAAGTGCCAAATCTGGTTTAAACTATAGAGACACGCCAAATGGAGCAATTTTAGGAAAGTTTCTGTTAAACAAACAACTCAAGGTAGTACACAAATCCAATGTTTTTGATCAAATAACCGATGGTAATAAAACGATACAGGGTGAATGGTTAGGTGTTGCAAAAGAATTAGATACAGTTTATGTATTCAGTACATTTTTATCTTCACATCTTACCCAATCAGAGTTAAAAATTTATTACGCTAGTCCTTATTTTGTAGATAACAATAGAGCTCGACAGAGTTTTATTAATATGTCAGAAAGCTATCAAGATTACAGTTATGATGATGAAACTCCAACTATTTTATATCAAAAAGACATCGGTAAGGATACCATTCCATTTGATAAAAAACAAAGATTAAAATTCTTAAAAAAATTAAAAATTTCAGAATTAGATACAGTATTTATTTTCAATTTAAATTTAGATAGTATCATTAAGTATAAAGTTAAAAACTTACCATTGATTGCTTGTGTAAACATCTATGATTCAGGTGGCACTGGTGATGATTTATCGGAATTTCAATATGAATTCGGGTTTAACTTAGGAAAAACATATACTATTGAAGGTGAAAATTTTGTGTCTATAGGTAAAGAAAACCCCTTTCAAACAGGTAAAATAAAACCCATACTTTGGCAACCTATGGAGGTTGAAGATTTTCCTATAAAATTCGACATTAAAATCGTAGAAAAAGACAGAAGGTCTTGGTTTGATTATGCTTTACCAAAAGAAACTTACAAATTCACTAGTAACAATTACGATTATTACATTCAAAATTTGAAAGATGATGATGTTGACCATTCTCGCTATCTAGTGGCCATAAATTCAACTACAGGTGAAGTGATTTTTAATGATCTATTTATATCTTCTGAAGGCACATATCTTGTGCCTTTAAGTATTAAAGGTGAAAAACCAGAATGGGGTACACAATGGACAGGTGAAATTTTCAAAAACAAACCTTCAATACTTTATGGTTTCACATCTGCTAGTTTTGGATGTCCAAGTATTCGGTTTTTAAATAAAACACAGTCTACCATTTGGATACTTTGTGATAATAGACATTAACCCAACAATAAAAAACAACATGAAAACTACATTAACCTTACTTTTTACATTTGTTGTAAGCTTATCTTTTGCACAAGAGCAATTCTTTGTAAACGCAGTTAATGGCTTATCTTGTAGAGTAAAACCTGATGCAGATTCAGAAAAAGTAGGTAAACTACCTTATGGAACTATTGTAGAATTAGTTACAACTACTTTAGTAAAACTATCAATAACTGAAAACAAAGAAATTATAGAAGGAAACTGGGTCAAAGTAAAATATGATGACTTTCCATTTATTGTCTCTACAAATGGTGTTACAGGCTTTTCAAAAGAAGTATATGTCTTTAATGGATATTTAGAACCTTTAAATAAGGCTACTATTGAAATTGAAACTATTTCTGAAAATGAATTTAAGGCGTACCATGCTAAAAGTATTCAAAATAAATCAGACCGATATGAGGTTACTGATAACGCAAAAATTAAATCATTACTATTAAATAAGGCCACTTGGACACCTTTAGATGATCTAAATGAATACCTCATACTAGATGCTTTAAAATTAGACAATGGTCAATACTTAAAAATAAATCAAGAAAGTAATGATTATAGTGTTATTGCATATTATCCCTCAGAAGAAATTCTACTTTTTGAAGGCGGACATACAAGTGATTATTCCATTTCTATAAAAACAGGTGAAACCTTAACCACTGTTGGTAATCCAGAATATATCATTAAATCCGCTTATGATGACCTTCAACTAAATGGACACTTCCCTGGACAAGAATGTAGTAATTACTTTTTTCAAGAAATTAAAGATGGCAGCTTCATGTACCTCACAAATTTTGGTTGGGGCTCGGTTAATGGTGATGACGTTTGCAATTTTAAAAAATTTTTATGGATTAAAAAAAAACAATTTGTGTATAGTTACTTAGCTTATTCTAAAGATCATGACGATGGAATTTTAAAATATAAAAAAGGTAGCATTATTAAAAATGAAAAGTAAAATGAAGTATTTTAAAAATCACCTTTCAACTGAAACATACTGTTTTATAATAAAAACTAGTTTATTTCTAAACATACTGCTTGCACCCTATTTCTGTCTGGCACAAGAAAAATCTCATGAGCATCATACTGGAACACCTCCAAAACATGAGGAAACAGCTATGGATGCTTCCAAAATAAAAACAGAAATAGTAGATAGCACTTTTGTTATTGCAGAAAACCCACAGAAAAGTTACCGTGGTATCTATAAAGAAAACAAACCCTATAATGGATATTTTAAATCAAAAAATAGTGATGCTTCTTTGGTAGATTTTTATAAAAACGGTATTAAAACCATACAATACTCATACGATCTACTTAAGAATTTTCAAGATCTGCAGAACAACATCAATCAAGAAAGTGATAAGGAAGTTTTAGACATTAAAACTACCTTTAAAAATCGAAAAATAGTAAATGGTGAACTTAAAGAAAAATATAAAAACATTTACATCTCAAGAAAATTTACAAATGGTAAATTATTGGCGGTAGATACGGATATATTATCGATGCGTGACATTAAAAGACTACACATAAAAATAGCCAATGAAAAACTTATTTTTTCATATATTACTGATAGTATATCCAAAGTAGAAGTAACACGAAACAATAATGAGACTATAATTAACCTTATAGCCCACGATACAAATTTGGCTAGTTACTACTTTAGTAATTATAATCTTAAAAAACTGAAACCAAATAGTATTCTTAAATTTTTCCAAATAAACCAACAAACGTATTGCCTTGCAATGGATAAGGAAAAGCAATGTTTAAACTATAATGACAATATGTCTATAATTGGTAATTTTATGTTTTACAGTTCCACTTTTGTGTCAAAAAATAATACAATTGAATTGTTAAATCAGTTTTTAGAAAATTTAAAATATCCCTTTAAAGTAACTCAAGACGAGCCTTTCTTGACAGGTCAACTAACAACCAATAAAAAAGGAACTATTGAAAAAGGTATTTATTGGGATAAAGATATAAATAACAAAGAACGCTATAGAGTTTACAAAAACAACGCGGTTGTAAAAGAAGAAAAAAACAGTATCGAAGATTTTCAAACCACTTTTGAAGTATTTCTTAAAAACCAAAAATAAAATTAACACAAATATTGATTGAGGTTCCATAAATATACATTGCTATCTTAAAATTAAACCATGCTGTTTTACTTTTGAAAGAATAGAATTAGTTAGGGTATATTATTCAAATATGAAACGAGCCATTTATAAAACTCAAGCACGCCTGTAAAATGAAAGCATATAATAATCGTATTGTGCATGGCGACTTAATCTTTTATATTTATACTATCAACGATAAAAAAACAGAAGTTACTTTAATAACTAAATAATATATAAAAGCGATATATCTCAAAATATGAAAATTTATAAACTCATTATAATAGTAATAATTTTATTTAATTACGGAAATGCTCAAGCTCAAAAAATTTGGGTTGGGGACTTAATAACAGAAAACTTAGAAGAATTTCATAGTGGGAAATATACTGAAGTGGAAGGAGCAATTACTATCGACAACTATGAAGAGAATAACTTGGAAGTACTGAAAAATTTAGAAAAATGTACAGGCGATGTAAACATCAGTAATAATGAAAAACTAATATCCTTACAAGGTCTTGAAAACTTACAATTTGTAGGTGGTAAATTTTCAATTATTAAAAATCCTGATTTGTATAATTACTGTGCACTCCAGAAAACATTAGTTAAAGAAGGTATTAGAGGTGAAGAAATTTCTAAAGACATATACGACAAATGGAATACCGAAGATAATGGATTTAACCCTTCTTTAATGAACTTACAAAACGAAAATTGCTCTACCCCTAATTTGAAGGATTTGTGCTTCTCTTGTTAAAACATTTTGTAATGAAAAATAAACTCATAAAAATAGCCATACTTTTAGTAATTACAATCAATTTAAATGCACAAACTTCTAAAGTATGGAAAGGTGATTTACATACTAAAGATTTTGATACTTTTTTACAAGGAAAATATACTCAAATAGATGGTGATCTTAATGTTTTTAAATCAGATCTTGAAAATTTAGTACAACTTAAGTTCTTAAAAACGGTAAATGGGTCCGTATCTATTTCTCAAAATCCAATGCTATCCAGTCTAGAAGGACTCAATAATCTTTCTGGAAACATACCGCTTGGGTTACAGGTATACAAGAACAAAAGACTACAAGATATCTCTCAATTATCAAGAATCACTTCTGTAGGAAACCATCTCTCCATTAGTTCAAATTTATCACTTCAAAATTTAGAAGGCTTACATAATATTAAGACCGTAAAGAATGGATATTTATCGGTTAGAAGCAATACTTATCTTAAAAATTTAAAAGGATTGCGAAAGATTAAAAATGTTGGTAAAGAGGTTCAAATAACAACAAACCCTTTAATTGAAGACCTTAAGGGATTAGAACAACTAACAACTATCGGAGCGTTTTTATTTATAAAAGAAAATGAAAAGCTTCAAAATTTAAAAGGGTTAAAGTCTTTAAAGAGCATAGGAGAAGATTTTGAAATTGAAAAAAACAGTGAATTAACAAATTTAAATGGAGTAGAAAAACTTATTACTGTAAAAGGAGATTTAATTATAAGTAAAAACCCATTATTATATGACGTTAATGGGGTAAACAATATAAAAGATAGTATAAAAAGTATTTATATTTTTGAGAATATTGCGTTAAAACAGATTACAGGTTTAAATAAAATTACTGCTATAAAGAAGTCTATTGTTCTTTCAAGAAACCACCTAAATGAAGTAACTGGTTTTAATAGTATTGTAAATATAAGTGAATCACTTAGTTTAAGTTGTAACCATTTAACTACAATGAATGGGTTTAAGAACCTTATATCAATAAATAAATTTGGAATTGGAAGCGAAATTAAGTCCATTGATTTTTCGAATTCATTTAAAAAACTTACCGATGTTAAAGGTTTTTTTCTTTTTACAAATGAAACTTTAGAAAGTTTTAAAGGTCCTAATAGTATAATTAAATTAGATAAGATTTTAATACAAAAAAATGAAAAACTGGTATCTTTTTCTGGCTTTGACAAACTTAAAACTATAGATGATATAAATTTCAACGACAATCCTCAATTAAAATCAATAAATGGATTTAACAGCTTGGAATCTGTAGGCAATTTTAATATTAAACATAACTCTGAATTACAAAGTATCAAAGGGTTCAATTCATTACGTTATATAAAAGATTTGGATGTTGATGAAAACAGTATGTTATCAAATTTAAACGGATTTAAAACTTTAGAAAGTGTAGATGAAATATACCTTAGAAAAAACGATTCACTATCAGATTTAACTGGATTTGAAAATTTACAGAAGGTAAATAAAGCATTAGATATTCATAATAATTCAAGTTTAAAATCATTAAACGGTTTAGAAAATTTAATTTTTATAGGCAAAGGAATAGACATAACTGGAAATAAAAAACTTATAAATTATAATGCATTACAAAATGTGCTAATTGAATCAAAATCAAATAAAGAATTATATCTAGATGATAACGGGTATAATCCTAATAAAAACATGCTACTTATTCATATAAAACTTGATACCAAATTAATACCAGAAACGTATTTAAAACCAATGAGTAAATGGAAGCTAGCTCTTTTACGCAATGAAATTTTTGCTAGAAAAGGCTTTGCATTTGGTAATGGAGCGTTGGAAGATTATTTTACCGATCAAGGTTGGTATCAACCAAATAATAATGTGGAGATTGTTTTAAACAAAATTGAAGAAGAAAATGTTAAACTTATAAAAAAGTATGAAAAAATGCATATCGATTTTGCCGAAAAGGCTGTACTAGCTTTAAAAAAACAATACGAATACGATTTGAATTTTTCAAGTGATTATAAAAATTACTATGCGTCTTTAAAAAGATTTATTAAGGACATTAACATTAATACTTTAAAAAAATCAAATAAACTCAATTTCTCCAAAAATTATGATTTTGATAAAAACGTATTTGGAATTGAACGAGAAAATGATGATGAATTAGATAAAATTTTTATTGATTTTGATAATAGTAATAATACCTTCAATATAATTATTAATGATAATTATTTAGAGGAAAATGAGTATGAGCATTGGATGTCCAATAAGGTTATTTATTTTGAATTTATGATAAAAAACAATTCGAATATAGAATTTGTAAAGGCATACAATGATTATAATTAAAAATAACTAGTTTAAAAATGTAATTAAATTTGAAATCGAATCTTTAGATACTGATATTTTTATTAGAAATACATAAATACTACAGTTTCATTAAAACGAAGAATAAAAACATTATTTCTTAGTTAAAAATATCATATGAAAAAAACATACTATTTTATTTGTCTCATTTTTGCAATTAATGTAATTTTAAATTACTTCTCTGATTGGCAATTATATGGATATTTAACTGAGAAAATTATTGCTTGGGTATGGATTTTATGTACTACAATTTATATAATTACCTTTTGGAAAAATAAAAGTGCTAGAAATTATTTTTATGTAATAATTGCCCTACTCGTTTTAAGTATTATCCCTATGGCTATTCCATTTTTCGGTATGTACAATTATATTACTACAAATGGAGATTACCAGCAAATACAACTTAATAAAGACATTAGAATAGAGGTAACTAGACATAACGCATTATCAACGCCCAGGGTTTTTATTTTTGAGAGGCAATATGAAGTACTAGAACATAACATTTGTAGACCAGCGTATTCAACAATTTTTGAAGAAGTAACCGATTATAAGGAAGCTCCCAGAAAGCATAGTTTATATGACAAAATTAACACTATAAATGCTGTTTTAATTACTAAAAACAATGACAGTATTGGCATTGAATATGAAATATTAAATAAGAAAAAGATAATCTATCATAAGCTGAATATAGGCGATGGATATTAATAATATAGAGCCTATCGCAAATTAGCTGATAACTTAAACAATTATATTAATGAAAACAATACTGAAAATAATATTATTTACACTCTATTTCACCAATTTGTCTGCACAGACTTATGTTGTAGAAGATCAAACCGTTTATTATTATGACAAGGTGATCACTGGAGCTGATGCCAATAGTTTTGATGTTTTGTATGAAAATAAATATTTTTCAAAAGATAAAAATAATATTTATTACAAAGGAGCGAAAACTAATTATGATGCTAATACTTTTGAGATACATGGAAATGGAGATCGCTATAACGAGCAAATATCTGATAAGAACGATGTTTATGTAAAAAGTGATGTTGGCTATATAGGCATTGGCAGTATGTCTCCAAAAGACTTCAATTTAATAACAGAAAAAATTGGTATAGATAATGAAATCATTTATTGGGAATTTAATTCCATATTTGGTTCTAATGCTTCAACTTTTCAGATTGTAAATAGTACAATGTTTAAAGATAAAAATTATGTTTACAATGAAGGATATAAAACACCAATACGTCCTAAAAACATTACTCTCTTTAAAAGAAAAGATATAGATAGAATAGAATTTATAGGTGATCAAAACATGATCTGTGATAACAATAATCATTGTTATCAAATGGATGCGTCTAGTTTTGAATATATCAACTATAATTACACTAAAGATAAGTCTAATGTACTCTGTAGAACAAATTACTTAAAGGCTGATGTAGCAACATTTGAAGTGCCTATACCAAATGTGCAACATTATGCTAAAGATAAATTTCATCAATTTTATTTGGGTGAAACTTTTCCTATAAAAGTTGATGAAAGACATATAAAACCCGATAATTTAAGAGCATTTAAACTTAAGCTAGAAAAGCAGTTAGAAAAAGCTTTTGAAAATGAAGAAGTTCAATACAAATATGATAAGGATACCAAAGCCTCATTATCTACTTTATATACATTTCCTAATTCGAACAATACCATTATAGAAAAAGGTAAAAATGTTTACATGAATGGCTTAAGACAACCATTTATTGATGCAGAAAGTTTTGAGGTTTTTACAAATGATTATGCCAAAGACAAAAATCAAGTATATTTAATTTATGAGTATGATGATAAGGTTACTTTTAACCCGGTTAATGAAATAGATCCGGCTACCTTTTCAATTATTAAAAATGATTATGATGCCTATTGTAAAGATGCTAAAAATGTATACCACACCTATAAAAAAATTATAGATGCTGACCCTAACACGTTTAAGGTGCTAAGCGAATACCATACTGAAGACAAGAATGCAATTTTTTATGAAGGTGATAAGATACATAGTATTAAACCTTTAAAAGAAACACTTTTAAAAATTATTGAAGACAACTATTTATCTTTTGGAAATAAAATTATATATATAAATTATTCTGGTTTTGACATTCTTGTTGACAATCCAAACCTTAACCATTTTAAAGTTATAAATGACAGTTATGCCATTAATGGGAATCAACTCATCTACAAAGGAAAAACTATAGCAACCTTAGACCTCCAAGAAACAATTATAAAGGAAGATAATGATAAAATTGTTACTTCCATGAATAGGATATTTGAATATGGACAAAATATAAGTACTCCAAAAGAAAGAAAATTATATAAATATCTTGACTCTAAATATTCTACTGATGGCCATACCTTATACTACAAAGATTTATTTGAGATTAAAGGGGTTGATTTAGCTAATATTAATCATAGTGGTACTTATGTACGGTATTTTACATTTAAGAACAATAAAGCCTTGTATGACAATATTGTTTTTGATATAGACCTTGAGTCTTTTGAAGGTCTTAATAGTTTACATTATGCTCGCGATAAAAATTTTGTGTATTACGATGGGAAAAAGACCACACTCGACCCTAGTACCTTTTTTATTCATGGTAATAATTATACTTCAGATAAAAACGGGGTTTATTATAACGAAAAATTGATTCCGGAAGCTGATAGCAAATCTTTCTATGTATTTAATAGGTACGGTTTTGACGATACCTATTTTTATCATTACAATAAAAAAATATTGAGATCAAAAGTTAACTTTAAACTGTAAATCATGAATAAATACATATGCATTCTAACACTAACGTTTTCTTTTACAATTGCTGTAATTGGACAAGTTAAAGAACCTAAAGGTGGTCATTCTGGTTGCACATACCTTGAAGAGCCTAACTATATTGTAAATAAAGAAACGGTATATTTTGAAAACTGTTCTATCCATAGAAAAGTAGATGTTAACCCTAATGAATTGAAAATTATTGTGGATGGATTAGCCTTAGACAATTCTAATATGTTCTATAATGGATTGAAGCTAAATATTATACCTAGCAACCCAAAAGTTGTTCAAATCAATTCTTATAGA
The DNA here is from genome assembly GCF_016406085.1 of Aureibaculum flavum. Taxonomy (GTDB): domain Bacteria; phylum Bacteroidota; class Bacteroidia; order Flavobacteriales; family Flavobacteriaceae; genus Aureibaculum; species Aureibaculum flavum. The sequence continues at coordinate 145,223 of NZ_JAEHFJ010000009.1, read as the reverse complement.
GACAAGAGTATATATTGGATAAATGATGACTATTTCTATCGAAATGACATTAAAATAGATAAAATAGACACCCTCACATTTACAAGTATAGGTGATGACTATTTTAAAGATAAAAACAGTGTTTATTATAGAAACAAGCTTATTAATGACGCAGATCCCACTACGTTTGTTTATAATTATCCCTTTGGTTATGATAAAAATTCGGTTTACGAAGGTGATAAAAAAGTAAAAACAATTCAAAACTTACAATCCGTAAATGGTCATTATTTTAAAGATAGTACAACCGTTTTTGAATACAATAATAAGAAACTGTTTAACTTAAAACCCAGATATGACATCACTGTTCAAAATACGAAATCCATTCCAAAAACCAAATATGGCATCGTTAATGACACGTTGTATTATCTAAATGAACCGACTATTTATACCCATATTGACACCAAAAACATTACCGTTTTTGCTGCAGACCTTATTGGTTTTGATGATAAAATTATTTTCAGAGGTAGTACTACCACAGCGTTAGACGCTAACTCCTTACAAGTGATAAAAAATAATGCTTATGACAGTGTGGTTAAAGATAAAAACGGTACTTATCAAGTAAACATTGAATATAGAACGAACAAAATTCTTCTTGAATCAGTTTCAATAAAAAAAGAAAAAACAGAACCCTATACTACTGTTTTTCCGGTACAAATGGTAACCGATGCACTCTATAAAAGTAATTATCCGCTCGCCACAAAAAAGCTATTAACTCAAGGAGGTATAACCGATTTTGATTCTATTGAATTGGTATCTATATTGAAAGGGTATCGCATGGGCTGCAGTCAAGACACCCAGTCTCCTAGTAATTATTATATTTTAAAAAATAACCAGGGCTATTGGGAGCTCATAAAAAGCAGAAAAGATATTTTGACTTTTGTGGGTAAAACTTATAAATTTTAAAACTGGAGTACACTAACCAAAAAAGTGAAAATTGAATTATGAAATTAAAAACAGTATCTCGAGTTACCATATTTACCACTCCTTGGTTGAGTGGCGTAACGTCGAGAGCCATTTTCGGAATCTTGGGTGAGAAAAAACACCTCTAAACCTATGAAATATACTTTTTTAATTTTTCTATCCGTTATTCTTTTCATGAGTAATAAGTATAATCCCTCGAAAAAAAATGAACTTAAAAACAGTACAATAGATTCCATTTTTACAATAGATTATAGAGATTTTAAAGTAATTCGTTACTTGGAAAATGAATATTTAAAGTCATACGATACTTTACTGTTTAAAAGTAAGATTGAAACGAATGACTTTTCGTTTAAAATTTACAATTATGATAAGGCTTTTTTTGAATGTTATAAAAAAGGTAATGATGTATTTATTAGCTATAATTTTTTAATGGAAAATTTATTTACAAAAAAGAAATTCTTATTTCACGTGTATAATAATTTAGGTGAAATTAATGATGTATCAAAAATAGAACATTTTAAAAATGATATTTCATTAAGTAACTGGGCCAATAAAATGTTATACATTAATACAAATACAAAAAAAGATCTTCATTTTACAATTACTAATGACACGCTTAAGCTCTTAAGCGATAAAAAGGAAGAAAGAACTCTTTTTTTTAAAACGGATACATTCATTCAGAAATATGATTATAATAAAATAGAAACTATTAGTTATTTTGAAGACATAGATAGTCTAAACGCAGGGTTTGACGAAAGGTTTATAAATATCGTTCCTGTGCAGAAACAGGATACAATACTGTTTAGAAAAATGACAATTAAAAATAATGAAATCTATTTAAAAAATAAAACGTATAAAATCACAAATGATGAATATCTAGAATATTATAAAACAGGAGATCGTATATTCTCAAAACATAAGTATTTTTTTAAAAATTTAACGAACAACAAAGAATTTAGTTTTTACACCTATGCTAAATTAGGAACTAGTACAGGCTATAATGCCCCAGAACAATTAGATGCTTATGTCGGTTTAAGTAAAAAAAATGATTACACAGGTCGTTTTACTTCTACTTTTGGAAGAAAACTAGATCCTTTTTTTATTTATTTCACAATAAAAAATAATAGTTTAATTATTGATAACTTATATTCAGATCAATATTATAGAAACGAAAGAATGTCTTTTAGTTTAGATACTTTAATAAATATTGAAGATAATGATTTAATTAATATCGAAAAATTGTGGGATATCCACAGTGCCAATAAAAATCGTTTTTACCTTAACGAATATAATACCAAACATAATTTAAAGCCAAAAGCGAATATTAATGTAACTCCTAAATTTGTACACTACCCATACAATAGAAAAGAACCTATACCGAAAGAACAACTCGTATTTAACTTGACTTTTGAAGATTATGGTCAATGTGATTTTCATCAATCTTTTGTCATCAATGAACAAATAGATTATCAGAGAGGTGTGAGATATAATCTTACTTTTAACAAAGAATTTAATGAAACCATTAAAATAGAATTAGATCAAACTATAATAGGAACAAGTCATCAAATATTCACTTTAAAAAAAATAGGCAAAAAAATTATACTGGAAAATGAATTTAAAAGTGAAGACGATAGTAGAGTCCTTCTCAATATCGTTTTTGTTTTTGAGAAAATTAATAAAGAATATAAACTTAATGAGGCTTATCAAAACTATAACAATCAAAAACACTTTTCTCAATTTGAATTTACTGATGGTGTTTATATAAATAATTAAAGCTTCAAGAAATTCAATAGTCCAAAATTCTCACCTAGATTCTTGACAAATTTTATTGAAGAAAATGACCACGATTATGTCATTGACTACAAAATATCACTTCATAAATTCAAATATCGATTAAAACCATCCAAATAGACATTAACATACGCTGTTTACCTCCTGCTATGTTACTTTTGATTTAAAATTAAGAATAAGTTTTCAGAATTAAGACTAGCAAAATTAAAATTATGACACATAAATATTTAAGATTCATAACAGTTACGTTGGTTTTTATTTTGTCAATACTATTTTCCAGTTACCATAAGAAAGCATCACAATCAAAAATTGCTGAGAATATTAGTTTAGAAAATATGGAACCCATTGAGAATATGTTCAAAGATGAATTAGAAAATGGGACTTGGATAACCAACAAAATTTTAGGTTTAGACCCAAATAGTAAACAGTACGTACTAACAAAATTTATTGAACAAAAATTTGCAGGAAACTTGACCTCCTTTTCTAATAAATTAAATTTCAGTAGTAGATACGTAGCACCTTGTGGAAATGATAATTTTACAACAATAATTGGAAAACATAATTTCATTGATCAAAACAAAATAAGTATATCTGTTGATTCTGTCATTTACAGCGGAGCGTGGAAAAGACCCAATGAATTCAGAGAATCAGAGAACATAATCTTTGTAATATCGAAAATTTCTGATTCCATAATTTTAACTAAGCAGATCTAAATAATACGATATTACACCTAATACATCAAAATGAAAAAAATAAATCTAATAGCAATTTTATTATTAATAGTTAGTTGTGGAAAACCTCTTGAAAATGTTTACGAAAGAAAAAACGAAAAAGAAGATTTGCAGAAAATTAAAAAAATTCTAGATGAAGATGGTTATTGGTTACTTAATGGACAAATAGAGTTTATGAAGTCAACCGATCGAGAGAAACTGAATGAACAAACCTATTCAGATATTTTACTTCATGCAAAAATAAGATGGAACGATACTTTAGCACAACGAGAAGTTGATAAAATTGAACGAGAGAAAAAGATTTTAGAACAAGAAAACGAAACTAAAAATCATCAATTAAACCTAATTTGTGACATAAAATGGGGAATCTATTATAGAAAACCAGAATATTTAGAAATTAATACTGAAATCTCAGAGTCAGATCAAAAATTGGCTAGAACTGCATTTGAATGGGATCCAAAAACCAATTGGATTATTTTCAATCGAGATGGAACCTGTAAAATTAAAGATAGTGAAACTGATAAAATTTTATCAAAAAACTGGTCATTAGATGAAAAGGGTATTGTATTTCCAACTGGATGGACCAAAGAGCGATTTTCCAATAAGGTCATATTCGAAATCCTAAATTTAGACAATGACGAATTTAATGTAACAGAATTAGATATAAGTCCAAATATTACACTAAGAAATGAAGTAAAAATGAAAAGAATAAATTTATAAAAATCTGTTTATGAAATATTTAAAAATTACAAGTACTCTTTTAATAGTCATTATATTAAACTCTTGCTCAAAAACTGATGGATTAGCAATTACTAATGATAATGAAATTAAAATAGCCCAAAGAGGTAGTAAAGTGATAAAAGGTTCTGAAGGCGATGTAGAATTGATATTAAACGATATTACTGGTGGGTCAACAGAAGTCTCAATTGTCGGAATAGAAAACAATCAAACCTATTATAAAAACTATTTAGGCGAAGGTGAATATGGAGTTTTCCAATATGGAAAATATTTTTATCGCGTTAAAATTAATTCTTTTGAGGAACATATATTTCATGACGATTATGCATTTATTACATTCCGTACTGTTTCTGAAGAAAAAGGAAAGGCAGAGGCCCAAATTATATCAAATGAAGAAGAAATACCAATAACTCCCAAGGAAATAAGAGCTTATTTAAATAAAATAAAAACTAGTGGATTTAAATTTATTAGAAGTGATGAAGTATGGTCTGATTCCATTATGTCAAATCATCTCGAAAATAAATATATCTTGAATAGTAAGGACATTAAAACAAGGTCTGATTTTATTAATAAAGTTGCAAAAAGCTCCTCTTTAACTGGTGAACAATACAATGTGATCACTCAAAATAGTGACACTATTGCTATGGTTAAATGGTTAGGCTTATAATTCATGAATATTGAAAATGCAACTGCCAGAAAAAACACAAGAAATCCAACTACAATTGAGCAATTTATTATTGAGCGATGTGTTAGAAATACACGTATTGAATTATTTGAACTGTTCATTTTAGTTTTAGCATGTGATTTAGTTTTATGGCATCTGACATTTTTGGGTTTTGCTTATGGCTTTATGACTGGATTAATTGGTTTAATATTCGCTTTGATAATAGGCATATTTCTATTCTCTGTTTGGCTAACAATTAAAGATTCCAATATCAGCTCTTATCAAATTATTTCAGATCAAGGTACATGGAATATCGTGTTCGAAGGAGTAAGTGTCAAAACAAGATATCCCGTTTCAAAAGTAAATGGTAATAGCATCACAATGGTTACCCCAGACATGGCAACCGTTCCTAAATATGATGAAACAAAAAATATTGAATATGAGTATGTCAAAATTTTTGAATCTCAACCAATTTTCGGATATAATAAAATGTTTGTCTCAATTGATGGAAAAGGATTTGCAGAAAAGCATAAGACCTACATAGAGAAAATAAGACCAATAGGCATACTATCAATAATTTTAAGTGTTGCCTTTTGTGTCATCTTAATCTTTTGTATTGTAACTGCTTTTGACTCACCTTCACTCTCATATCTATGCTTAGGTTTGTTCTTTATCTTTATAAGAACAATTATAATATTGGTTTATAATAACAATCTTCATAAAAAGCTAAATAAAGAAGTTTTTTGATATATGACTAAACTTAAAATTTAATATTTAGAGTACGATATGTTTTTTAAAGTGAGTTAAAGTATATTAAATCGACATTTAGAGTTTCAAATTAGCTCTTACTATAATACATGAGCCGTTTAACTATTTAATAAATGAAGTCACTTGAATTAAAAAAAGTCACAAGTAAATAGTATGAAAACAGTATCTAAATTTATAGTATTAATTAGCTCAATGATTATTGTAATATCATGCTCAAATGCTCAGAAAAAACAAAAAAATTACGTGAGTTCTAAAGTCGCTTTAAAAATTGACACCATTACCGAACATTTCTATTTAGCTGAGGAAATAAAATTTGATTCTATTGCTTCTGGTTTAAACTTTAAGGCAGGTAAATCCTACCATACTGACAAATCTAAAATAGAAAAACAGAGATTAGATTTAAGTATTAAATATAAAAATACTTTAGATACCATAGCTAAAAATGAATTACTGAGTGCCGCATCAGAAATTTTTAAAAACGAATTATTAAATACCATTATTCCACATTGGTATGAAACCGTTTGGGATTTTAACGGACATACATCTAAACCAAATCAAGGTACTATCGCTTGTGGATACTTTGTGTCTACAACATTAAGAGACATGGGACTTCACTTGAATAGGTATAAACTGGCACAACAAGGTCCAGAAAATGAAGCAAAATCTATTGCTATAAATTCAAATGCGTTACTCAATTTTAGTGAGGATACTATATCAGAACAAATAAAAAAGCTTGAAGATGGCGTTTATTTCATTGGTCTTGATAATCATGTGGGGTATCTTTACATTAATAATAGTAATTCATATTTTATTCATTCTAATTATATTGACGGTAAAGTAATGATTGAATACACATTACATTCTGACGCGTTTAACAGTCACAACTATTATATTTCTAAAATAACAGGCAATACACTTCTAATTGAAAAATGGTTGAAAAAAGAAGAAATTAAAATAGAAACCAACTAAATATGGATGAATATTTACCATTTATTTCTAAGAGTATTCACCACTTTGAAAAGTTTGATTATGACTACTAATTTATCTTTTGGTCTTTATTAAAACCAGTTAAAGTCTAATTATATTTTCAGTTTGAATCACTTCAAAAAACCCAAATTTTTCTTACAACAATCCAAATATTGATTCAAATAACCCTAATTAACATTGGTATGTTAAAATGAATTCATTCTATGATACTTTTGGGGTAGTTGTTCAAATTAATAAAATGAAAGAAAACATTAAACTAGTTGCAAAAATAACAGGTAAAACTGCTCTTAAATGGTTGTTTATTTTTGCCTTAGGTAATATAGTAACACTGATCACTTTTCTAATAGCTCTTTTTAGAAATATTGAAGTTGCCGGAGGCGGTCATGGTAATATTATTGCTCTATTTGTAGGGTTACTTTCTACAAACTTCTTTGCATTTCTCTTAATTTTCGGAGCCCCTATTTTTATCATTCTATATTTTATAATTGCAAATAAAATTTCAATCCAACATGCAATTTATCTTTTATGGGAAGGTAGATTAGGTAGTTACATCTCATCTAAAGTGGGTAAGTTAACGACGACATTAACCAATAAAGAAGGATGGAAAAAAGAGCTTTCTGATAAAGCCGTATTAAAAGCTCAATTATTTCAATCAGCTAAAGACGATGCCGACACCTCAAAATTGCAACGTAAAGTTATAAACTTTGGACTAAAAAAAATTAAACTTGATGATGTAAATTTTCAAGATAAAAACTTAGATCTATCTCTTGTTATTACAGAAAAGTTCAACAATTTTATATCTGAAACGGTTAAACCATCGTTAAAGTTATTCTGGGGCTTAGTTCTCATTCAAATTGTGCTATTAATTAGCTCTATTCTTTTAAACTAAACTGGATTAGAAACAAGACCAAAACAAATGTCAAAAAAGTTAAAAATAATTGTAGTTATACTCGTATTGGTGTTTATCGCTGCCATTATTTTTTTGAGACAAACTTCTGGAATTTATTATAAATCATATAGCCCAGACGGACAGTATAGTTGTTATGCCGCTGTTAGCAATTCTTTTAGCTACGATGGCCCTTTTTCTAAATTTGGTGACCAATCAGGAAAAGTTTTTGTCTATGACGAAATTGAGAAAAAAATAGTAGGGTCTGCTCCTGTTGAAATGATATCGAGTGTTGAATATTCTGAATGGGATGAAACCTCTTTAAGTTCGAGAGGTGGTTATTCTATAGAGCTACCTCGGAAAATTAATTCAAATCTAATTACAAAATATCAGAAATCGACACCGGTACTAAATCAATGGAGCCTTACTATTCAGGGTGAATCCTACAACGTTCATAGAAATAAAAGTAACAGACTTACCATTAAAGATAAAAACGAAAAAACACTACTTAAAGATATTAAATACATAGCCCAAATAAATAATGACAGTTTGCAAGTGCTTAACGAAAAAACAGAAATAATTTATTTAAACAAGCATTTAAAACCCTTTACGGAAGCCATTATAACAACACCTCCCTTCTATGGCGTTTGCGGTAATGTATCTACTTACAGTCTGAAAATAGTTGAAAGCAACAACTATTATATTCTAAAAAAAGCGGAAAGCTTTACGAACACAAATTTTGATAACTACAAAACTATAGATTCCATAAATAAAATCGATGTCAAAAATATCTATTTTCTAAATAAAAAACGACAATTAGAACATGATGGTAACTTCCCCGCTTTAGAATATGTAATCATAGATTTTGGAGATTCTTTCGGAATATTTGAAGAGCAATATGGCATCCAGTATTTTGACCATGTAGATAGCTCTACAAGTCCAATAAAAGTAAAGAGAAATGGACTATATGGGTATTACAATAGTACAAGAATAAAATATTTAGAATTGCATCCGTATGTTTTTAATTTAGCTGAAATTAAAAATTCAAATGATAAAAAAGGCTATATAGATCGCTTAGGAAAGGAGTATTATTAAATCACTTCAAACTAAACGACTATTAAAAAAAATTATAAATGGCTAAAGAAAAATCAAATACATTATTAAAAATTGCAATATACGGTGGTACCCTATTATTTTTTCTCTTACAGTGGTTTGGACCAGGCTTAATAAAACAGTACAAACAAAACAAAGAAAATGAATTAATCACATTTGGGGGTAGTAAATCAGAAGCGGAGCGGACTAGTTTAAACCATAATAAAAGTATAAAATCGCTTAGTAATTTAACCGATAGTGTTATAAAAAATAATTCAAATATTTACGTGTACACCAATGACGAAACTATGCAGCTTTGCAAAGTATACCCTAACCTTAATTATGATGTTTTTGACCCTGTAACTTTAGGGTATTCTCTTATCTCTAGAAATAAAAGTATTATAAAAGAGATTACTGCTTTTGCAAAAAATCAAGATAGTCTAGGGTACGATATTCAATTTCAAGATGAGCAACACCAGTTCAAGATTAAACAGTTAACAAATAATGAAGACATACCTAAATATATACTATTAACATTTTATTACTTTTCAGATAAAGTAAAGAGAATGATGACTACACATATTGAGAAGAAACCAAAACGTCAATTTGTTTACCCTTATGAATCTAAAGAAATACAATTAAAAAAATTAGATGAACTACAATCATCAAAAATTATTTTAACCGAAACAGAACTAGAAAATCAAAAGATAGAATCAAATTTTAGAGCTTTAATGGGACCCCGAAAAGGTTCAATTAGTGCAGATCATAAATTTTACTTTGCAGCGTATAATAAACATATTAGTGAAGAAAAGTTTAACATTAAAATAAAACAGTTTGTTACCCTATTTATGAAAAAACAAAATGCTACACTAGGCACATTAAAAAAGATTGAGTTACAAAATGGCTTCTCTGTCAATTAAGTTTCAAAAGGAATAAAGAATATGAAAACCAAATTACTACTAACTATTGCAACATTGTGTTTGCTCCTATCTTGTAAAGAACAAGCAAGTAAACAAACTATAGAAAAACCAGCCATAGCAGTAGCTATTAACGATAGTCTTGTTTTTAAAGAAACCCCAAATAAGCATATAGAATTGGTTACTAAAATTGCTAAAGTAAATGAAGTTCAGTTTGAACGTGTTGGTGCAGCCGGAATGCCAAGTGCTAACTATCATCTTTACACTCAATTAAAAGCGGATGCAACGATTCAAGAATTATTGCAATTAACAGATAATAAAAATGCCACTGTAGCCTGTTATGCAAGTTGGGCATTAGCAGATCAAAAATACACCGACTTAAAATCGATTTTCTTGAAGTTTATTACACATGACCGAACTGTTACAACTTTTAAAGGCTGTATTATCTCAGAAGACAGTATTTCAAGTGAACTTTATCATAGATACAGGTACAATTTAAACGATACTAATGTAGCAACTGACAAAATTCTAACTCAATTAGATAGTATTGTTTTATATAAACCAAATTCATATTGGTTGCTAATAAGCAGAGCATTAGACAATAGAATTTATAAAGCACCTATTAAAACACAAATTACCAAGCTCGCTTTTGAACATGGTAATAAGGACGCTATTTTCTATCTTTCTAAATGGCATAAAGCGGCATATAAAGATCAATTAAAAACAGCCCTTATAAAGTATTTAAAAGAAACTGATTTTTCCGCAACGGGTACTACAGATTATTATAAAACAGTAGCTGAACTCTTTAAATTTAAAGATACAGAAACTGAAAACATAATAATTACCAAATTGAAAAATGACAGACATTGGATATCTCAAAAACAACGCTTTAAGTTTCTCCTTGAAGATAATTACATCTATAATATTGAGGATGAGCTCCAATAATTGCACAAAGTTGACAAACACTAAAACATACCCTACACATGAAAAAAATAATATTACTACTACTGCTTTCCTCCTACTACGGAAATACCTTTGGTCAAATATGGACCGCAGAAGCGAATGTAGATAAAAGTAATTTAAGTCCATGGATAGTTGACCAAATAGATGAATATGAAGGAGCATATTTCTATGGGGAATCTGAAGCCGAATCAGAACTAACTATTTCAATTGCCGGAGACTTAATAATTGCTCAATTAGAAAATGGAGAATGGAACATAGAAAATGAAGAAGTAATAGGCTGGATCTCGAACTACATCAACTATACAAATGTTAAAATAGAGGGTAACAAATTTTATTCGGATGAAACTAATGGTGAGTTTGTAATTTACTTACATGATAATAAAAGTATTAAATGCTTGAAAATGAACAATCCACCCGTACAAATGAGTAATGATGGTGAATTTGAACTAGGGCCTTTTAGTAATGACGTTTTAAATAAGCGTAATGATGGTGAATTCTTTCAAACCAAATTTGAAATTATTGACTATGATCACTTGAATTCATTATCCTTAGGGGAATTAATAATCATGAGAAATGAAATTTATGCTCGTTATGGTTACATTTTCAGTAAAAACGGTGCAATGGCTCTATATTTTGAAAATCAAGAATGGTATAATGGTGTTTATAAAAACATTGATTCCTTTTTAACAGCAATAGAAAAAAGGAACCTAATAAACATTCAAAAAATAGAAAAAGAAAAGCAAAAATAAATTCTAATGAAAAACAAAGCATCACTCTTACTCAGTATTTTATTATTATCTGCAAGTTTTGGCTCATGTCAAAATTCGAATAAAACGACTAGCAGTACGTTAAAAGTAACACCAGAAATGGTTGCAGAACAAGAGGCAAAATGTCTTGACACCTATTTAATTACAGAATTTATAGAGCATAATCATGATTTAGATACATTATCTGTAAAAGAAATTAAAACACTACTAACTGAAAATTTCAACAATTTTAAAAAGAACAAAAAGGATTTTATTTCTAGAAATGAAAATGCCCATTATCAAGAAAATAACTTTTTTGATTCTTTGACCAAACCGTTTTCTATTGAAGATGAAAAAATTATAGATAGAGAGAACATTCTAAAAAAGCTTGTAAATAATAACCATTTAAACTACCAAGATAGCGTACAAAAAGGAATCTATTTTAAACAGAAATTTAAAAAAAACAAAAACTTCATAGAACCTATTGTAAGAAATAATGGGAGTACCATTTTTAAATTTTCATCAGAAGAAACCATCTATCCCTTCTATAATTTAAACTTGGATTCAGAAGAAGATGTTCAAATAACTCAAATTTATTATCATGATAGTGAGGAAAATAATCTACCAACAGATGAAATCTATTTTCCATTAAACCCTATAAAAATTCCTCAAATGAAACATGTGGATAGTGTAGCCATGTCATTTAAAGTAAAGTACCTTTCAAAAGTAGATACACTCCACTTTACAAAAGCAGATATAGGAGTTCAAAAGGGAGCGGTAAAACTGCTTAAAATGCAAGACAATTATGTTGAGTATGAATTACCTTATAATTACTATCCTTATCACAAAGGTACATTAATAGAAAAAGTTTTTTATAATAATAAAGAACAAGCACTTGATTCAAAATACTCCCTAAGTAACACAAACCATGAAACGGTTCAGGATTACTATCAAGGTAATTTAGACCACTTAGAAGATATTGTCAATGCTATAAAAGATCTCAAAACTAGGGAAGAAATTTATCTAACCTTACGCTATTTAGCCTTAAAAAATGCAAATGTTTATTTAAGGAGTAGAGCTATAAATAGACATCTCCTTAAGGGTAACGTTTCTTCATTCACCTTGTATTTAGAAAACACCAGAGATACAATATCATTTTCTACGGTTTTAAAAAATAGTGATTCGGTAAAGGAAGTCTATGTCAATACGTTCGAAGAAAAAACAGAGTTTATAGATAAGGATGGTCAATTCATTTCTAGTATTCCGCACGAAATTACTTTTTTGAAATCAAGCCGTGGTAATATCCAATCTACTTCTTACTTTCAAATATTAAATGAACGTTACAACTATGATTATTACTTTTTAAACAGAGAAAACGCTAAGTATACATCACTACCCTACTCAAACATGGAGTATTTATGTCCGTCGATATTGATGGTTAGCTCAAAAGATGATAAAGGTATTTCATTAGGTATTCAATTGATAAGTACGTTAGAGCCTAAAGTATTGACTGATGTTGTTTTTAATAATTTTAGAAACTTAAATTATTCAAAAGAGGGTATTGTAATGTATAAAGACGGTAGCTATTACAATCTGTACGATCAAAACAATCAAATAATTACACCTGATACGTCTACACCTATAACTAAAGTTAGTATCAAAAAAGTCGATTACAATTAAAATAAAGTAGCATAAAATCATCAAAAGAATTCTTACTTAGAAATACTAAAAAATGACAATAGACCCAGCTTATTCGATATCTTTTATACTATTGACCTTAATAATGACCCATTTTTTCATTAAAAGATTTTCTACTAAAAAAGGATGTATGACCTACGGTTACATTGGGTTGATTCTATTCTGTATCAACGTATTTTCTATTCTTTCTTGGGTATTTATGTACAGTAGTAGCAAAGATTTATATGCCATAACTACATCTGGAAAGCAATACACGGCAACAGTGATTAGCTTTACTGAAGAACAGCGTTATGATTCAGAAGACAATCGATATTATACCATGTACCAGCCTACAGTTGAATTTACTACTGAAGCAGGTAATGTAATTGCAAAAGAATTAGATTTCTCTACATCAGGTTTAGAAGTTGGTGATACTTATAAAGTAAATTATAATGAAGCCAACGATAAGGTAATAACCTTAGGTTTTACTATGATTATGAAACTGGTGGGTTCTTTTATTTTCTGTTTTATCTTCACATTACTTTTGGTTGGTGTTATTAAATTTTCCTTAGGCCATTCTATGGAAGGTTACAAAGCCTTTGCTTCTAAAATTGGTTTTCAATTTTTTATTCCCTTTTTAATGATTGGTTTTAATCTTTTACTTATTTATGCAATCTTTTATGGCAATGAGGTTCCTCTATTTGTTACTGGGTTATTAATCTTTTTTTCTGTGATGCTTGGTTTGGGAACCTTAGGTTATTTAAAAATGATTTTTACACAAGGTGAACCAAAAATGAAACAAGTAGGGCCTAATAAATGGGTTGGAGATTGGGAAAGTAAAGAAGCCGAAGAAAAATACTACCAAGAGCGATATAAGAAAGAACAACGACGCAAAAATAAACGACGTTAACCTACTTTAAGTTATCTATTATCTGTTGCATTTTTTCGTAAAGCAAACCGACGTGAATTCCATCCATTAAGGCATGGTGCACCTCAACAGAGAACGGCATAATTTTACGATTATCTTGATTATAATACTTACCAAAGACAATTTTTGGAATTCCAATTTCCTTTTCATTTCCATTACGAGCATGTTTAAACCCTGTAATTGAAACCCACGGAATTGTGGTACTGTGTATCACGTCAATACGATTGACTTCAGCAATATCAACATTCCCATTTTTTAGATTTTCTATTCCTTTTAATCCATTTTCAACAAATTCTTTTATCGATGAAAAACTTTTAAAATGACAAAAAGAAAACGTGTCATCATCATTTAAAACAGTAGAACTTATCGCTATTTCATCAAATGCTAAAACTTTTCCATTATCTAATCTTAGTTTAAATTCAGGAATTTGATTCATTGCTTTATTTGCAACATACAAGCCTGCTATAAAAAAGGACAAATTTTGGGCTTTACAAAAACGATATAAGTTGGTTATGTCTAAGGTTGCTGTGATATTAAAAAAGGGATCTTCATAATTCTTAAAAAAATTATACTGACTTTTTCTATCCCAATTTTCAATATCAATTATTTTCATATGATCTTATTTAAAATTTAAAAATACAAACAAATTAATTTAGTTTCATTCTTAATTCAAAAAAAAAGAAATTAGCAAATCAATTCTAAAAAAGAATAAAAATCGATGGCTACTTTAAAACAGAACACACATTTATTAGCTTCTAAAAAACTAGTTGGATCTGTAATCTCAATTACAAAAAATAACGCTAAAGTTTCACTCCAAATCACTAAAGAAATGGTTGTTGATACTTTCAACTTGGCTCATGGTAGTTTTACTTTTGGATTGGCAGATTATGCAGCTATGGTTGCCATTAACGAGCCTACCGTTGTATTAGGAAAAGCTGATACAAAGTATTTAAAACCAGTAGTTCTAAATGATGAATTAACGGCTATTGCTGAAGTTACTGAAACCATTGGCAAAAAAGTAACAGTACTGGTACAGGTTACAAATCAAAAAAATGAGTTTGTTTTTGAAGGTAATTTCACATGCTTTGTCTTAGAAAAGCATATTTTAGAAAAGTAATTTATTCCTTTTGGTTAACTGTATATGTTCTCCATTTTTCTATACACAGAACAATATCTTCTGGTATTTCAGAATTAAAACGCATAAACTCGCCTGTTGTTGGGTGTTCAAAACCTAATGTTTTGGCATGTAAAGCTTGTCTTGGTAAAACTTTGAAACAATTGTCTACAAATTGCTTGTATTTAGTAAATGTAGTTCCTTTTAAAATGGCATTACCACCGTAACGTTCATCATTAAACAAAGTATGACCAATATGCTTAAAATGTGCTCTAATTTGATGTGTTCGGCCTGTTTCTAATTTACATTGTACTAAAGTCACATAGCTAAACCTTTCGAGAACTTTATAATGTGTAACGGCATGTTTACCAAAATCTCCTTCAGGAAAGACGCTCATTTGCAAGCGGTTTTTTAAACTTCTACCTATATTCCCTTCAATAGTACCTTCTTCGCCTTCTACATTACCCCAAACCAAGGCATAATACAAACGCTCTGTAGTTCTATCATAAAACTGATTAGATAAATGAGTCATGGCATGCTCTGTCTTGGCTACAACTAATAATCCACTTGTATCTTTATCAATACGATGCACTAAGCCGGGACGTTCATTTGAGTTTGTTGGTAAATTTTCAATATGATGGATTAATCCATTAACCAAAGTACCACTATAATTACCATGACCTGGATGTACAACCATTCCTGCGGGTTTGTTAACCACCATTACATCATCATCTTCATAAACGATGTCTATTGGAATATCTTCAGCAACTAATAAGTTTTCATGCGGTGGATGTGCCAATACTACACGAACAACATCAAATGGTTTTACCTTATGATTTGATTTTACAGCAACATCATTTACCAATACATTACCAGCTTTTATGGCTTGTTGAATTTTATTTCGAGTAGCATTTTCAATAAAGTTCATTAAAAATTTATCTACCCGCAAAGGATCTTGACCAGTAGAAGCCGTAAACTTATAATGCTCATACAAATCATCTTGATCTAATTCTATTTCTTGTTCTGACATGATTAATTTTCATCAGTTCCTTCATCAGTACTAACGCTCGTTCCATCACCAGTTCCGTCGCCCAACACCAAGTCAATTAAAGAATTTTTTGGAACTAAATCTCCCATCTCTAATTCTTTCCCTTTATATTTCATTTTACGGACTACATCTTTACCTAGATCAGGTATATATTGATATTTTCCAATTTTGAAACCAATAGATTTTAAATGGGTCTCCACTTGTCTCTTCGTTTTATTCAACAAGTCTGGCATCGCTATTTTTTTATAGCTAGTTGGGTTTAACGTTAAATATATTTTACGCCCATCTTTAACAAAATCTCCTGCCTCTGGATCTTGATCAATAACTGACTTTGGTGGATAATCAGGATTATAACTTGCAGAATCTTGAATCACAAAATTTAAATTAAGATTAGACAAGGTCGTTTCAGTATCTGCCAAAGACATCTTTTTTAAATCAGGTACCAATATTTTTTGATCGTGATTTGTGGTATAACCCATCATGGCTTTTAGTCCAAAAATCAAGGCGATCACAATAATCCCCATTAAAATAATGGTTCTAATAAAAATTTTACTTTTTAAATACTGAAGTAGTTTCATAAATGTTTTGTTAACATTACAAACTTACAATAAAAAGAAAAAAGCTATCTGTTTTTTTGATACTTTTGTTCATCAAATTATTAGAATGCAGAATATAGCTATTATTATGGGAGGCTATTCCTCCGAAGTGGAAATTTCCTTAAAAAGTGGAAATGTAGTTTTTAATAACCTAAACAGGGATCATTACAGCCCTCTTCGTGTTCATATTTTAAAAGACAAATGGGTAGCGTTAGATGATAACAGTACCGAATATCCAATTAACAAACATGATTTTTCTACCGAAATTAACGGAAAAAAAATCATTTTTGATTGTGTTTTTAACGCCATTCATGGTAACCCTGGAGAAAATGGTGTAATTCTAGCCTATTTTAAATTATTAGGTATAAAACACACTTCTGCACCTTTTTACCAAATGGCATTGACCTTTAATAAGCGTGATACTTTAAGTGTGGTAAAAGCCTATGGTATTAAAACCGCTACTTCCATTTATTTAAATGAAGGTGATGCTATTGACGAAGAGGCTATATTTAAAAAAGTAGGATTACCTTGTTTTGTAAAACCCAATAATGCGGGTTCTAGTTTTGGAATTTCTAAAGTTTCGAAAAAGGAGCAACTCACTGAAGCTTTAAAAACAGCTTTTAAAGAAGACTCTGAAATATTAATTGAATCCTTTTTAGATGGCACCGAAGTTTCAATTGGTGTCATAGAATATGAGGGAAAAGTAAAAGTGTTGGCACCAACAGAAATTGTTACAGAAAATGATTTTTTCGATTATGAGGCCAAATATTTAGGTAAAAGTCAAGAAATTACTCCAGCACGTATTTCAGAACAAAAATTACAGAATGTAAATGCAGCTGCAGCACATGTTTATAAAGTTTTAGGTATGAAAGGTTTTTCAAGAGCTGAATATATCTTTATTGGTGATGAACCTTATTTTTTAGAAATAAATACCGTTCCTGGTTTAACCACTGAAAGTTTATTACCAATGCAAGCAAAAGTAGCAGGTATTTCTTTAACTGATTTATTTGGAAATGCTATTCAAGAGGCTTTAAGTTAAAAACTCGTTTCCATTTCCCTATACAAATAAGACAGTATGCTCCCTTTACATAAAGAAAAGGGAGAAACTAATTGCAAATAAAATTTTAGTCAATAAAACACAAATAGTATCTGGTTCCTCCCTTGTGTAAAGGGAGGTGATCATGCTTTTTTGCGTGATTGGAGGCATAGTATTTTATAACACCAGCTAAATTTCAGAATGCTTAAAATTATTTCTAATTTATTGTAATACAGAAGGTAAGCAACCAAAAACCATTTTATTTTCGAAACGAATTTCAGTATCCGCTAATTCATTTAAATAGCGTGTTCTTTTGGCATCATATTCCTCTGCAGTAGGATTGTTATGCACTTCTCCATCTAATTATTCAATTAATTCCCTCGCTCACTGTAACAATTTGACCTAAAACACAACCTATACATACAATTACGAAAGATTTTGTAATTTTATTAACCTTAATTTAAATCTAAACACAATGACATCACACGAAATAGATTATATCATTTACGGAGAAGAAATGCAATATGTAGAAATAGAACTAGACCCACAAGAAGCTGTTGTTGCTGAAGCCGGAAGTTTTATGATGATGGATAACGGTATTAAGATGGATACTATATTTGGTGATGGTTCTGGACAAACAGAAGGAGTTTTGGGTAAATTATTTTCAGCAGGGAAACGGCTGCTTACCGGAGAGAGTTTGTTTATGACCGTTTTTATGAATGCAGAACAAGGCAAAAAGAAAGTTTCTTTTGCTTCACCTTATCCAGGCAAAATTATTCCACTTGATCTTACTAATTTTAATGGAAAGTTCATTTGTCAAAAGGATGCCTTCTTATGTGCAGCCAAGGGCGTTTCTGTAGGGATAGAATTTTCTAAGAAACTAGGCAGAGGCTTATTTGGAGGTGAAGGGTTTATTATGCAAAAACTTGAAGGTGATGGTATGGCATTTATGCATGCAGGTGGTACAGTTTCTAAAAAAGAACTACGTGCTGGAGAAAAATTAAAAGTAGATACAGGTTGTCTGGTTGGCTTTACCCAAAATATTAATTATGATATTGAATTTGTAGGAGGTATCAAAAACACCGTTTTTGGAGGAGAAGGTTTTTTTTTTGCAACCCTAACAGGTCCTGGAACTGTATATGTACAATCTTTACCTTTTAGCAGATTAGCTGGTCGAATAATCGCTTCTGTGCCCAGAACTGGTGGTAAAAGTAAGGGTGAAGGCAGTATCTTAGGCGGTATTGGTGATTTATTAGATGGAGATAATAGATTTTAGACGATCTCCCCGAAGATATAATAGTTCAATTCTCCAACTTTAAAAAGAGCGATGAATTTTTACTTGCGATACCAAAACATAAATACGTTGTAATTCCTAATTACTTTTCTTTCTCTCTTTTATAAAGTCGCTAAGTATTTTTCCATACTTAGAGTCCTTAATTTCTGGAGTTAGACTGTTATTAACGCTATCTATCCAAACTATATTTGCATCACTAAATTCAGTTAATGCAACAAATGGAGCCACTTCTTTATCACTGTTGTTTATAGCGAAATTTATAGCATATCTATATCTGCTTTTTAACAACCTATCAATAGCATTTGATACTGAGTCTATTCTTACCGTATCATTATCTCTTTTCGCTTCAAAATCAGCCTTTAATAAATCCAATCGCTTTCCGCTGTACTTATTTTTAATTTCATTATACTCATTCAATAGTTTTTGATTGCTTAAGCCATTAACCTCAGCAGCAAAATTAAATTTATCTAATTTAGTATTGATTGTTATCGTACCTTTTTCACCGAAGAATGCAATTTCTTTACTTGGCGATTTATCCAAGGATAGAAAATACATTTGAGGACTTTCAACATCACAGGTAAGCGTAAAAGTATCTGTACCGTCAAGTGCTATTGAATCGACAACAACAAATATTGAATCATTTTGTTTTTGAAGATATAAGGTACCTTTTTTCATATCTTTAATCTTTCCTTGCACGATCATCGTGTTTTCAGATTTCTTTCCACAAGCTACAAATAACAAAGTAACTAAGGCAATAACAATTGTATTTTTCATTGAATTAAGCTAAAATTTTCGGTTGCAAATATAGTGGTCTTTACTTAATGTTTTAAGGTATTACACACAAAGTATTCAGAATTCTGTCAAAAAAAAAGTTTGCGTCATAGTATAGGTATCCTCATATCTAATTTAATCAGTCTCAACAACAGCAACTTTTTACTGAGCAACAATTTGCATTAAGATGGTACACGCAATAGCACCAACTGTACCTACCGCATAACCAAATACAGCTAACAAAACACCAACTGTTGCTAAAGACGGATGAAAGGCCGAAGCCACTATCGGTGCAGATGCAGCTCCTCCAACATTGGCTTGACTCCCTACCGCCAAAAAGAAATAAGGAGCTCTAATTAGCTTGGCCACTAATATTAAAAGTGCCGCGTGAATTGTCATCCAAACAAATCCAATTGCTAACAATCCTAAATTATCAAAGATTTGAGTTAAGTCCATTTTCATACCAATGGAAGCCACTAAAATATAAATAAACACACTCCCAAATTTACTTGCACCGGCTCCTTCATAATTTTTTGCTTTTGTAAAAGATAATAATATTGCAATAATTGTTGATAAACTAATCATCCAGAAAAATTCTGAATCTAAGAAAGTAAAGACATTCTTTGTTGTTGGATTATCGATTCCTGTAACAACATTTGAGAAAAACTCAGCCAAATAACCAGCACCAAAATGAGCAAAACTAACTGTACCAAAAGCAATAGCTGCCATGATCATTAGATCATTTAAACTCGGATTTCTTTCAATTTCGGCTGAATAATTAGAAACTTTTTCCTTTAAGCTTTCTATGGCTGAAGTATCTGCTTTTAACCATTTATCTATGCGTTTAGACTTACCAATTCCAATAAGTACTATGGCCATCCAAACATTAGCTACCACAATATCAACAAATACCATTCCTCCATATAACTTCTGATTAAACCCGTAAATTTCTAACATTGCAGTTTGATTCGCTCCTCCACCAATCCAACTTCCTGCCAACGTCGCTAAACCTCTCCATACGGCATCTGGACCAGCACCACCAACAGTTTCAGGTGAAAAAATTGAAATTACTAAAATAGCAATGGGTCCACCAATGATAATACCAACGGTACCCGTAAAAAACATAACTAAAGCTTTCCAGCCCAGGTTAAAAACTGCTTTTAAATCAATACTCAACGTCATTAAAACCAAAGCAGCGGGCAATAAGTAACGACTAGACATAAAATATAAACTCGTACTGTGTTCAGTTACTTCACCACTGTCGGAAACTGTCTGCCATTCAGGAGCAATTAAACCTGCTGTTGTAAAAACTGCTGGTAACATATAGGCCACAAATAATGCAGGAACTATCGCATAGAATTTTGACCAAAAACCTTGTTTTTTTGAAGATGTATAAAAAATAAAACCTAATGCTAACATTAAAAGTCCAAAAACAATAGTGTCGTTGGTTATGAACGGTGGTTTCGCCTTTGGATTTGCATCTGATAATTTAAAATGTTTTGAAAATGCATGTTTTATTCTACTTTCTTCATTACTCAGATAAGTAACTGAAAATATAGAGTCTTGATTACTTATTTGATTAACTAATTTTTTATCTAAAAAATAACTTTGTACTATAGATTTCTCCTGCTGATTATTCTCTTTAACATATGATAACTTTTCTTTTATCAAAAAATAGTCAATTGACCTTTTGGCTACTTTATCATATTCAATAATGGATATTTTATTAATACTATCGTTTGCATAATAATAAAATGCCTGCCCACCTATTTTTTTATTTCCAAATTTAATAGAATCGATTTTCTTCCAATTAGATTTTGATTCGGTGCGATTAACATTCTCTTTAATGAGTTGTAGTTTCGTTTCTATCCCTTCTTGAGAATGGGATAATTGAAATGTAAATACAACTAAAAATAATAAAATAACTCTTTTCATTTACTTCAAATTTATTTTGGTGTCTAACGCTTTATTTCAAAAACACAATGAACTCTATTAAATCTAATTAATCATCAAATTTTATTTATTACTAATTTATGACATTCATTAAATACCTTCAAATGATGTCAAAAATAAATACAAGTTTTTATTGTCCCACCATAAAAATGGCATTACAAAATACCAACTTTCCGTTTTCCCAGAAGCTTCTAAATAGTGGATTATCCGCCAAATAAATTACGGCTCCTCTGCCCTTTTCCTCAACCCCAAAAACCAATGATTTTTCAATATTCTTAAGAGCATTGACACCGGCAAACCCACTCACTATATCTTTTTCACTATTTATTACACTAACATTAACCCCATCGTTTAAATAAGCGAAATGATTGCTGTTTAAGCGTAAGGTATGATAATTTATTCCATATCCAAAACCTAATGGATTGGTATTATCCATTGTTGCCTTAAAGATGCTTCCTGTAATAATATTAGATAAAGATTGTCTTTCTAAATTGTCATATTTCTCTAAAATTAAATTTTCTTTCCATGCTTTTTTCTCCTTTTCCTTATCTTTTTTCTCGTCTTCATCTTTAAAGTTCGACAAACTAAATTCATCACTATCCGCAAAAGTATTTAAAGCTCTATCAATAGCCACCAATCTTCCTCCTTTTTGAACCCATTTTTTAACCTCTCCCAATTTATCTTTACTTAGAACGCTAGCATATGAGCCACTAGGTAAAACTAAAACATCATATTTATCTAAATTTACACGACCAAAATAGTCAGTATCTAAAACCGTAACTGGATATTTTATCTGTTGCTCAAAAAAGTGCCAAACTTCACCAAAACCTAGAGAAGATACTCCGCTACCTGAAAGCACCGCTATTTTTGGAGCTTTTAAATAACTTACTGAGCTTGAACCAAAATCTTTACCTTTTGTAACTAATCCAGTAGCCACTCCAGTTATTACTCTATCGAACTTTCGAGTAGCTTCTTTCACAATAGCGTCAAATTTTTCACCTAACTTTTCATTGCCTCTTCTCGTAATTATTAATGTTCCTGCATCGTAATCTTCTCCTTCTACTGTGAATGGCGATTGAGAAAACCGAACCTTTACTTTGTGTTGTAATAAATATGATAAAAAAGAAGCATCTACAGTACTATTCCATTTCGCCAAATACGCATAAGGGTTTTCTACGCCTAACGGACTTGCTCCTTTCGCATCTTCAGGGACCGACTCTGTTGCTAATGGATTGCTCAATGCATACGTCTCTAATCCTCTACTGTATGGTAAAGCCCATGCTGTTATATCATATGTTAACGAATCTACAATTTTAGTTTGAGGCTCAAACAATGCATTTATAAAATTAGATTTTGGCTGATTTGTGTTGATGACAATGTCTCTTGAACTAATTTTCACAGATCTCGTTTTGTTACTTTGATAGTCATATGCCTTTACAGAATTGGACGCGGTAGACCAACCATATTTTATTTGATGACGGTCTAATAACTTTTTTAAACTATTAATTTTATCCTTTGAATTATTACTGCTGACTACATAACTTTTATACTTCCCTTTGGGATTATTTCTAGCATTCTTAAAATAAGTAACAAATTCTTGTTGTAGTTTATTTGCATTTAAGGAAGCCATTTCAATTGTTGACAACCCCGTGGTATAATGATGTGCAATTCTATCTTTAAGAGTCAACACATCGTCTTCAGCAGTTATTATCCCCAACCCTGCTCTACCACTACCTCCTTGCTCATACGTCATACCGATAGCACCGTTATACATAGGATACGTGTCTCCATAACTAGGATATAACAAATCAAATACTTCTTTCGTAAAATATAACCAGCCATTTTTATCGAAATACTTAGCATGATTTTTTCCTATTTCGGCTTGAAATTCTCGTTGAAAATCAGTAATTATTTCATGGTATGGTTCAGCTGCCGGTGCAAAATAATAAGGGTTGTTTACACCTTGCTCATGAAAATCTACATGAACGTGAGGCATCCATTTATTGTATTCTATTAACCTTGATTGTGTTTCTGTTTGCGAAGCCCAAGCCCAGTCTCTATTTAAATCGAATAAATAATGATTAGCCCGACCACCTGGCCAAGGCTCATGATGTTCTTTTGAATCAGGATTGACATTATAAGGTTTGTTTTGATATTGATTATACCAATTTACATAACGATCTCGGCCATCAGGATTGATACATGGATCTATAATTACTATTGTATTCTCTAGCCATTTTTTAGTTTCAGCATTATTCGGGTCAATTAATGCATACAAGGTTTTCATTGCGGCTTCTGTACTAACGGCTTCGTTACCATGTACATTATAACTTAACCAAACGATAGATAGATCTGAATTAGATTCTCCGTTTAAGATTCCAATAGATTTTAAATGATTGGTTCTAATGCTTTCAAGTTTAGAAAAATTCTTAGGTGCTGTTATAAATGCTAATTCTAAAGCACGATTCTCATACGTTTCACCGTACTTAATAAGTTTTACATTATCATTTTCGATTGCAATATGCGTAAAATAATCTACGACTTGATGATGTCGCGTAAAGCGATCTCCAAGTTCATAACCCAAAAATTCATTTGGAGATTTAGATTGAGAAAATGTGGTAACTGAAATTAGAAAAAGTACGCCAAAGAGAACTATTTTTTTCATCGAATTATTTTTAGTGCCTCAAATATATGCAATATGTTTAAAAACAAGGCTAAGTAAAAAAATCACTTCAACATTAGTATGGTAACTAAGTCTAATAGATTATTAAAATATTTCGTAGAAAAATAAAAAAAGGTGAGATTTACTACGGGTATACTATTATTTCTTAAAACACAAAATTAGCTAAGCTTACTCTTTCTTCTTAGGATCTCTTTTTGCCTTTTTCAGCGTTTGTTGCAGCATCCACTCTATTTGACCATTAGTACTACGGAATTCATCCGCAGCCCATTTTTCAATAGCTTTGAAAGTCTCTTCATTTATCCGCAATGCAAATGCTTTCTTTTTTGACATAATACTAAACTACTTTTTTATCAATTTTATTGATTGATAAATTTTGAAATTCCTTCGACTAATTTTTTACTAATTGGTAAATCGGCTTTAGTATAGCTGCTTATATTTTCCATTCTATCTTCACTTTCTATCAATTTAAAAACATGGTTCATGTTTTCAATAATTAGTAATTGAGAGTTTTCATCTGCTTTATGTAATAATTCAGCATCTGTAACTGGTACCTGAATATCCTTAGTCCCATTAACAATTAGAACGGGAATGTTTAATTTTTTAATTTCCTCTTGCGGATTATACTTCATCCAAGATCCCCAAAAGGGTTGCAATGATTTTCTAAAAACAGAAACCAATAACGGATTAAAATCTTCATCAATTTTACCAGATTTAATAATTCCAAAGGTCTTTTCCATATCCCCTTTAAATAGAGGAGATTGAGCTGAAACCTGTTCAATTAGTATTTTATCTATTGTTCTTCCTGCTCCCGCCAAAGAAATAAAACCATCAATACGTAATTGGCCAGCAACCATGCCCACCAAACTACCTTGCGAATGACCTGCAATTGTAATACTAGAAAACTGTGATTGATCCTTAAAATAATTTACCACGGCAATGGCGTCATTAATAAAATCATCTAAAGAAATATCTTCTTCTTTAAGCCCTTCTTTTTTTGATAAAATAATACTGCTTTTATCATAACGATAGGTAGCAATATTATTTTCTGAAAGACCTTCTGCCAATTGCATTAAGTAATTTCCTTGACCTCCGTTTCTATCTACTATTCCTGAACCAGGGATAATAATTACTAACGGAACTATGTCACTTTCAGGTGACAATAACGTACCATTAACAGTCACCTTTTCGGATGGAATATTGAGCTCCGTTGCTATAAAATTGTTTTCTTGACTAAAACTGAAAAGAATTACAAAAAAAGCAATAAATGCCAATTTTATTTTCATGCTGTAGATTTTATAATTTTAGATTTATAAACATTTAGTATACGTTCAGCTTCAACTTCCTTTTGAGTACCAATGAGCATTTTTTTTCCATTTTTTAATACAATTTGAATACCTTTATTTCCCATAACATTAAAAGCTTTTCCGCCAGTTTTAAAGATATAACCTCTGAATCCCCATCCTCCATATTCAGTTATGGCATTGTATTTTCGCACATACACCTTACTAATATCATTCCATACTATTAAATATTGCTTTCCTTGAAAAGGAGTAAAACGATAATGTATACCTTTGTCATCTATCCTCGTATGTAAAGTCATCATACGAATAAGAAGAACGACACTAGCTATCAAAATAATTGAAATTATCAAGGAAGTTTTAGCCGCAAAATCACCATCAATATCATCAGAATTTATTAAGATGGGAATAACCATAAACATTAGTAATGCAGCAATAATAGCATAAAGCCACCATTGATTAAATTTTTGTTTTTCTGTAAAAATTTTCATTTTTAAACTTTTAACTTATCAATTTCATCAAATTACCTGTTTTTATCTCTTTCAAAAACAATACGAGCGGTATGTTCTGCCAAATGACAAACTCTCCAACCTGATTGTGCATGTTGATTTAGAGTATCTTCAAGCCTTTTGTTATTACCGGTTAATCCTTGTTTCCAATTGATTACTTTGTATTCTTTCATATTATATATTTAATTAAATAACAATCCTATAATTATTAAGATTAAGGACAAAATAACCAAGGTGATTAGAAGTTTTGTTTTCTTTTTTCCAAATATAAATCCTGACATATCAAATAAATTTTATGTTAATGTTCCTGTATTTACAACGGGCGTTGCATCTTTATCAGAACAAAGTATGACCATTAAATTACTAACCATAGTTGCCTTTCTGTCTTCATCAAGATCTATTATATTTTTTTTACTTAATTCTTCTAATGCCATTTCTACCATACTCACAGCACCTTCAACAATTTTATGTCTAGCTGCCACAATCGCTGTAGCTTGTTGACGTTTTAGCATTGCATTTGCAATTTCTTGAGCATATGCTAAATAACCAATTCTAGCTTCTAACACCTCAATACCAGCCATTGCCAATCTCTCTGACAACTCCTGCTCTAAAGCTTCACTCACTTCG
This sequence comes from Aureibaculum flavum, assembly GCF_016406085.1. Lineage (GTDB taxonomy): Bacteria > Bacteroidota > Bacteroidia > Flavobacteriales > Flavobacteriaceae > Aureibaculum > Aureibaculum flavum. The sequence continues at coordinate 118,446 of NZ_JAEHFJ010000009.1, read as the reverse complement.
TTAACACTTGCTCGCAATGTAATATCTTCATCTAACCCTTCATCCGCAAAATTATCATACGGATATAAACTTGCCAATTTTCTTACTGCTGCATCACTTTGTACCCGAACAAAATTTTCGAAATTATCAACATCAAAAGCCGCTTTATAGGTGTCTTGCACTCGCCATACCAAAATGGTACTTATCATTATCGGGTTCCCTAATTTGTCATTTACCTTTACGCGTTCACTATCAAAGTTACTTGCTCTTAAAGAAATTTTTCTTTTGGTATAAAAAGGATTTGCCCAAAAGAATCCATTGTCCTTTACAGTTCCAACATATTTACCGAAAAGCAACAATACTTTTGAAGTATTAGGGTTGACTAAAAAGAAGCCAGGTAGAAGAAATATCCCTATAATAACAGCGACAATAAAGACTATATCGAAAGTTACAAAACCGTAAATACCTCCAACTATTAAAACGAGGCTTAAAAACAGCATAAAATAACCATTGGGCACTTTTATAATTTTTTCTTCTTTCATATTATTTGATTTAAAATGATATTATTTTGATATCGCTAAGATATAACATTATTTTTGATATTTACAAATAGTATCACCAATTTATTTCTTACTTTTGTAGAAACATTTTATTTATGATCTCAAAAATTTCACTTTTTATAGCCGCCCTATTTATTTCAAGTTCAATCTTTGCTAATTCTATTGAGTGGGGACCAACTGGACACAGAACTACAGGGAAAATAGCTGAAAATCATTTAAAGAAAAGTGTGCTTAAAAAAATTGACAAGTTATTAGACGGTCAAAGTCTAGCATTTGTATCTACTTATGGAGATGAGATAAAATCAGATAAAAAATATAATAAATTTTACACATGGCATTATGTGAATATGCCTTTTGATAAAACTTATGAAACCTCAGAAAAAAATCCACAAGGTGATTTGGTTACAGGTATTAATAAATGTGTCGAAGTTTTAAAAGACGATAATAGCTCAAAAGAAGACAAAACTTTTTATTTAAAATTGTTAGTTCATTTAGTGGGCGACTTACACCAACCTATGCATGTTGGTAGAGCTGAAGATAAAGGTGGAAATACAGTACAAGTGCAATGGTTTGGTAAAGGCACAAATTTACACCGCGTTTGGGATAGTGATATGATCAATGAATGGGGAATGAGCTACCTAGAATTGGCAGACAACGAACAAGACTTATCTAAAGCACAATTAAAAGCTATTCAAGCAGGTTCTGTTATTGATTGGGTAAATGAATCACACGATCTTACTAAAAAAGTCTATGCTTCTGTAAAAGTTGGTGAAAATTTACGCTACCAATATAACTATGATCACTTTAAAACTGTAAGACAGCAACTTCAAAAAGCTGGAATCAGATTAGCCGAATTGTTAAATGATATTTTTGCTTAATATATTTTAAGCAAATATTATACTAATTAAATATCATCAACTTGATTATTTCTAATAATATGAGGATTTAGATTTTCATAATTTCGGCCAACAAAACCTAAAGCACTTTTTAATATGTCACCCATATTATTTGCTTTCTTAAATTCAACATCACCAGTAAGTTCAAACAATCCTTCTATAAGTTCCGTGACCTTCTCTGGTGTTGATATTACATCTTTGCACATACAATCTAACATTTCACTCAAACGAGTGTCTTCACTTGCCGCTCTTTTTGCTAATAGCGAACGTTCTTCTAATTTATATTGGTCAATAGATTCTTGACGTAGCAAATCTAAAGTCATTTCTACCAATTTATTATTTTCCTTTAAAAACTGAGGTTTATATACTTTTGGATTCCCTTCATAACTTTGTTGATCAAAATCAATTGCCCTAATTCTATAGAGTATTCTATCAAAATCATGAGTTAGTACCATTACATAATTATATGACCGCATGTCACCCAGCAAACGCACAAAACAGCGTTCATTAAACTTTACAAACTCTTTAGCAATGGTCCTTTTATCTTGTTCTGAACATTGATCTAAATGATGTTCAATAAAAGTATCGCCTGGTATGCCAGAAATATGCTCTTCAATTAATGTATCTTTATATACTAAGAAATAAATGTAGTTTGGTGATAATAAATGCTCTAATTCTAATCCATAAATTCGAGATGCATCTGCACTCTTAACATAAAAATAAGTGTATATATCATTTAAAATATTTCTCACCTTTATCCTAAATGGTTTCGAGTTACCAAAAGTGCAAAAATCTATACTATCAATATTTAAATAGGGTATTAACGTATCGCTTCCATCTGCATTTAAAATAGTATAAATTTGCTTTAAACTAAACTCAATTTCATTACGCTCGTGTTCTGCAAAAAAAACACTAACCCATAGCGTATCATTACCATCTTCATCAAAAATCTCTATTGCTCCTTGAAAACGTAATAAATCATCATAAAAAATAGGAATCTTTATATTTCTACCATGCCTTGTCAAATAAGCAGAAAGCTTCTCTGAAATAGGAAAGCTCGGTTTTTTCTTTGACATTAATTTATGAATCATTTTATAATTTTGAAATTTTGTTAAATATAGTAATTAATAAATATAGAAATTAAGTTCTTACTTATAGTTATACTATTAATTGAGATAATATATATTTCTATGAATGGTGCATTTTAAGCTTATTTTTTAATAATAGATCTTAAATAACAAAAGCAATAGCATAACTACAGTAGTGTCATTGTATTCTTCTGTAAAATATAATGAATAGTTTTGCGTTAAACACTTAACCCAAAAGATTAAATTAATGAAAATTTCATATTTCATAAAACTTTTAACAGTGATATTACTAGTTAGTATCTCAAATCAAGTTAAAGCTCAAGAAAATTCTGGAACCTTGCCAAAAGGTTTTGTTTATGCAAAAGAAGTAATTCCTAAATTAAGAACTGATTTACGCTATTATTCTGAAAACAATTTTATTGGAAAACCTATAGATGGCTACAACAAACCCAAGTGTATTTTAACCAAAGAAGCTGCTCAAGCTTTAAAAAAAGTACAACAAGACTTTGAAAAATTAGGTTTTGGTCTTTTAGTATTTGATGCATACAGACCTCAACGTGCTGTAAATCAATTTGTAAAATGGGCACAAGACACTACAGATACTAAAATGAAAAATCAATATTATCCGAACATAGATAAAAAAGATTTATTTAAAGAGGAATATATTGCTGCTAAATCTGGTCATAGTAGAGGAAGTACGGTAGATTTAACGATTGTATCTTTAAAAACTGGACATATATTAGATTTAGGTAGCGACTTTGATTTATTTGATAAAAAATCTCATGTCAATTTTAAGAACGTAACCAAAAACCAACGGTCTATTCGATTGATGTTGCAACGCAGAATGGTAAAGCATGGATTTAAACCTCATGAAAAAGAATGGTGGCATTTTACATTGGCAAAAGAACCATACCCTGACACTTACTTTGATTTCTCAATAGAATAATAAAATAAAACAGCCGCTTTGTTAAAACGAAGCGGCTTTTTTTTATGACTAGACATAAGTATATTTATTTGACAAGCTCCTTATACTTAAATGTTGCTTTTTTAAGATTATCAGTCAAGTTCCTCAACCAAATTAGTTGATTGTATAATAAATGTGCTTCTTGCAAATTAATGAGCATCTCTTCCTTTACATCAAGTTGACCTGATTTTATTTCTTGATCTCTTTCATTAGCTAGATTTTTATAATTATCTAATAATTCTTCTTTTGCATTTTCAATATTATCGTCCTTATTAATTTTTAGTTTTTTATTCTTATCTAAAATATTACGAGCCTCTTTTAAATTATTACTTATATGTATAATAAAAACATCAAATTGTTCATTTAAAGAGGAAACTTTATGCTTTCGAATAAAACTACCTAAAGATGCAATAGCTGATATAATTGTATGATTTAAAGTAACTATATCATAAATAAGCTGATATTCTTTCTGCTTAGATTTCGGATCTTGTGTTACACGTTGAAATGCAGCATTTAATTCACTCATGGCTAAAAAAGCTTCCTTTCTTGGCATTTTATAATGTGTATTCAGTCCGTTTGTTTTGTTATATAGCTTTTGAGTTGCTAATAAATAATTATTATTTGCTTTTAAAACAGCCAAAATATCCTGATCTAAGTTCTTAAATTCCCAAAGAGGCCAAAGCACATAATTAGCAATAACTGCCAAAATTGCCCCAATTAAAGTATCTAAAACTCGGTAACCAATTACTGCAAATGCATTGGGCTGCAACAATGCATATACAAAAATGACATGGAGTGTAATAAAGGCTGCTCCAACTTTATAACTTTGTTGTATTAATGAGAATGCAAATGTTAATGATAAAACGGCTAATACCCCATAGACTATCATATTTTGGGTAGTGAAAATAATCAAAGCTGCAACAGCCGCTCCAATAATAGTTCCTATAATTCTATTCAAGGAACGCTCTTTGGTCAATCCATAATTAGGACGCATAATTACAATTAGCGTCAGAATTATCCAATACGCATTTTTTATATCTAATAAACTTCCCAATAGATAAGCAGCAACCACCGCTACACTTAACCTTAAGGCATGTCTGAATATGGTAGATTTAAAGCTTAAATGCTCTAAAATGATAGAAAACCGATATTCTTGAAGTGTAATAAACTGGCTTTCTTCTTGTTTTTTTACCGATAATTTAGAGGCGTTTTCTACATTTGCCATTACGCGTCTTATAGCCCTTATTTGATATAGCAGCTGTTGTTGATATGTGTAAATATTACGAAGTGTTAAGGCTCCTTCCCTAGCCTCAGGCAAACCTACTTCTGCAACATAATTATCAATCTCTTTATGTGCATTTGCAAAAACGTTTAGTAATTCGTTTTTTGTAGGTATTTTATCATTATTGATTATCGCTTTAGACAGCATTACTAAATGCTCCCCCATAACCACATTAACATTACTAAAGGTCTCTAAATAATTTTTTTTTGTATTGAATAAATCATCAATCTTCGAGTAATCTAACGTATTAGCAAGTGCCAACTCCAAAATATCTATCAATGAAATAAATATAAGTAGCCTTCTTTCTTCATAATGCGAACGCCCCGTTTTCCTTCTGTTAATTAAAAGAGATTCGCGAAGTGTTTCATGCTTCTCGCTAATTTTAGTCTGAAGTTCCAATATTTTCTTAAACAAATCATCATGTAAATTACGTTCCGTTAATAGTCGGCCTCGTAATTTTAAATATTCGCCTGTTAATTCTAGCGTATCTGATAATAACTTTTTTTGATCTTTTTTTGAAGAAATACGGCTTAATAGTAGCGAAATTACAAGGTACCACAAACCTCCTGTAACTAATAAACCTACATGAAACAAAATATCAATGCCATTTATATCCTTAACAGCCAAGGCCAGCACCATTGCTAACAAACCCGAAAAAGCAATTAACGAACCTCTAAAACCATAAACAGCGATCATGGCACTAAAAAAAGATAAAATTGCCAATGCTATTAATAGTACTAAAAAATAGGGTTTTGCAAATAGAATTAATAAGGTAATAATTGCAGTTAAGGAAATACTGATGAATATACCATTAACTTTTCGCTTTAAACTTCCTGGAATATCACTAGGTGCGTTTACAAAAGTACCAAAGACAATGGGAACTATTATAGCAGTCTGACCAATAGAATAAAGTATAGCGATTGGCAGTGTCACAGCAATAGTTAATACAATACCTCTGTAAAAACTAGCTCCTTTTAAAAATAACTCAATTGATTTTAACAAGTTGCCTACCATAATTAAGTGACACAAAGATAGTTTATTAGAGTGAGGATAGTTATATTCTATTTGCAAGATTGTATGCTTAAATACCCTCTGCTAACAAAATCAAGACTCTGGTTCTTTAATTTTTAATTTAGCCTAGCTACCCATAAAAAAAACCGCCTTCCGATGAATAGGAAAGCGGTTCAATATTTATAGGGTAAAACAATTATTTCATCAATTAGCTACGCTGATTAATTTCCTAAGTTCGTTTTTGTTTACGTTATTTTATTCCGAAAATACCGAACAAAAATCTACTTATTTCATCAATTCAAAACTACGTTTGATAAAACTTGTTAAATCCTTACCTTTTAATAAGTTTTGAGATAATTTTGCCAAATCTAAGGCCTGATTCACATATTCTTCTTTTTTACCTTTAGACTTAATAATCTTCTGCATTAGCTCATTATTGGTATTCACCACCAAATTATACATTTCAGGAAAATTACTCATTCCCATCATACCACCGCCACCAGTTTGGCTCATTTCTTTCATTCTACGTATAAACTCAGGTATGGTAATTATAAAAGGATTCGCATTAGAATCTAACGCTTCTAATTGCACTGTATATTTATCTTTAGGTACAATTCCTTCTACAATCTCTTTTAATTTTGTTTTCTCTTCGTCTGATAATTTTGAAATTTGTTCTTCATCTTTTTTAATCAAATTATCGACAAAATCAGAATCTACTCTTGCAAATTTTATAGGTTGTTTTTCTGCAGACAATTCAGAATTCTCACCTTCAATTTTTTGAATTAAATGAGAAATTATTGGAGAATCTAACAATAATACTTCGTAACCTTTTGCTTTTGCCTCCTCTATATAACCATGCTGCTCATCTACATTAGTAGCATAAAGCAATACAATGTTTTTATCTTTATCTGTTTGTGCTGGTTTTACTTTTTCAACCAACTCCTCAAAAGTAAAATACGTATCATCTACTGTTGGAAATAATGCAAATTTTTGAGCTTTCTCAAAGAATTTAGGCTCTGAAAGCATTCCATATTCAATAACAATTTTAATATCGTTCCATTTTTGCTCAAAACCTTTCCTATCATTTTTAAATAATGATTGTAATTTATCACCTACTTTTTTAGTGATATAGCTTGAAATCTTTTTTACAGCACCATCAGCTTGAAGATAACTACGAGATACATTTAATGGAATATCTGGAGAATCAATAACACCACGTAACATTTGTAAAAACTCAGGAACAATACCTTCTACATTATCCGTTACAAACACCTGATTTTGATACAATTGAATTCTATCTTTTTGCACATCTAAATTGGTAGTCAACTTAGGGAAATACAAAATACCTGTTAAATTAAAAGGATAATCTACGTTTAAATGAATGTGAAACAATGGTTCTTCAAATTGCATTGGATACAACTCTCTGTAAAAAGATTTGTAATCTTCATCTTTTAAATCGGCAGGTTGTTTTGTCCAAGCAGGGTTCGGGTTATTGATAATATTATCAACCGTAATTTGCTTATGTGGTTCAGTTGTTTCTTTACCGTCTTTATCCTTTATTGTTTTAGGTTCAAACGTAGGGTCATTTATTTCTTTGGTACCAAATTTAATTGGTACAGGCATAAACTTATTGTATTTCAATAACAATTCACTAATTCTGTTTTCTTCTAAAAATTCAGTAGAATCATCAGCTATATGCAATATAATTTCTGTTCCTCTGTCTTTTTTCTTAGATTTTGTCAATGTAAATTCAGGAGAACCATCACAAACCCAATGTATAGCACCTTCTTCCTCTACATGTGATTTTGTAATAATTTCTACTTTTTCTGCTACCATAAAAGCAGAATAAAATCCAAGTCCAAAGTGACCTATAATTCCTGAATCTTTGGCAGAATCTTTATATTTTTCTAAGAACTCTTCAGCCCCAGAAAAAGCAACTTGATTTATATACTTTTCAACCTCTTCTTTAGACATTCCCACCCCATGATCGATAATATGTAATTTCTTACCTTCTTTATCAATTTTAACTTCAATTAGCGGGTTATCATAATCAACTTTTGTTTCACCAATTGTAGAAAGGTGCTTAAGTTTTAGAGTTGCATCTGTAGCATTCGATATTAATTCTCGTAAAAATATTTCATGATCAGAATACAAGAATTTTTTAATTAACGGAAATATGTTTTCAACTGAAACATTAATTTTTCCTTTTGCCATAATATGTAAGTTTTAAATTATTTTTATAATAGTAGTTAGCTATAGTCAAAAAAAATACCAAGATCATTAAAATGACAAGATGGCAGGTGAAAAATTATAATTACCTAAATCTCGAATATTAAATAATTAATGATTCAATTAGATTACTTATCTTGCATAGTATTAAAAAACAATAAACATGTACAATTCAAAAATTACAGGACTAGGTTTTTACGTTCCTGAAAATATTGTCACCAATGACGATCTTTCAAAACTAATGGATACAAATGATGAATGGATTCAAGAAAGAACGGGTATAAAAAGAAGACGGTGGATTCCTGAAGACAGTGACCTTACCTCAGCAACAATGGGTGCTAAAGCTGCCAGAATCGCCATTGAACGTGCAGGTTTAACTAAAGATGATATTGATTTTATTGTATTTGCTACGTTAAGTCCTGATTACTATTTTCCTGGTTGTGGAGTTCAAATACAAGATATGCTAGACATGCCTACCATTGGTGCAATTGATATAAGAAATCAATGTTCAGGGTTTGTATATGCTCTATCAACTGCTGATCAGTTTATAAAAACAGGTATGTATAAAAACATATTGGTTATTGGATCTGAATACCATTCTAATGGTTTAGATAAATCTACTCGAGGAAGAGGGGTTTCTGTCATATTTGGAGATGGTGCCGGAGCTTGTGTTTTATCAAGAACAGAAGATAACACTAAAGGTATTTTGTCATCACATTTGCATAGTCAAGGAAAATATGCAGATAAATTAATAGTAAAATCACCGAGTATAAAACATTGGATACCTGAAATTTTAGCTTCTACTGAAGAGGATACTTCCTATTATCCATATATGGATGGTACTTTCGTTTTTAAAAATGCAGTAGTTCGCTTTAGTGAGGTAATTATGGAAGGTTTAACAGCTAACAATTTGACAGCTAAAGATATTGATATGTTTATTCCGCATCAAGCCAATTTACGTATTTCACAGTTTGTTCAGAAAAAATTTGCATTAAGTGATGATCAAGTCTATAACAATATAATGGAATACGGAAATACGACTGCCGCATCTATTATTATCGCCTTAGCTGAAGCCCATGAAAAAGGTAAAATTAAGGATAATGATTTAGTAGTATTAGCTGCCTTTGGTAGCGGGTTTACTTGGGGCAGTGTAATTATAAGATGGTAATAGAAAGTCAAAAATTAAATCTCAAACGACAAATTCCAAAAAATCGAAATACAGTTATTATTAATAAGGTTACCGAATTCTCGGGAATGACATATTAAACATTATGCCTAATTTTTTTAGAAAAAATATTCCAAAAACAATAACCTATGTTTTAGGTGAAATTTTGATAGTGGTACTAGGTATTTTTATAGCTGTTAATTTAAATAACTGGAATGAAAACAGAAAAGAGAAGCAAGAAGTAAATAAGGTTTTAAAGGCAGTTTATAACGATTTACAAACTGAAAAATACATAATGGTAATGTGGAAAAATTATTTAAACCACAGTATCGATTATCTTACTCAAGTTACTACAAAAGAAGCGATTCATTTAGATTCCTTAGCTATTTATCTTGATAGTGAATTCTATCATGCAAAAATGAACTCTGCATACATAAACTTAAAATCAGGTGGCAATTTAAACACTATATCCAGTGACACCTTAAGAAGTGCTCTAACAGGGTGATATGAAGCGGGCTATGATTCTTTCGATGCTTATTCAAAATCACATAAGGCTTTTATTTATAATAACGTTCGCCCTTATATTCTTTCAGAGTTTTTAATAGATAAAAATAATCTAGCAGATACAGTAATTGTAACACAAAAATTAAAAGACAACCTATTATTAAATTTAATAAACTCTCAAATATCTGCTAATCACAAAATAAATAATCAATTATTAGATACTGTTAATATAAGTACCGTCGTAAAATATGTAAAAAAAGAATTAGATAAATCCGATTAATAATCTAGACTGGTTATATAATTTAATTTAGTTTTCCAGATTTCTAATTGCTTGTTCGTATTTTCAATATTATCTTTTACCCCTTTTAAAAGCGGACTGTCAGCATCTGCATTTGCGAAAAAGCCCATGTTATTCTCCAATTGTTGAATTTCTCTAGTAACTTCATCTATTTTCTTTCTTACAAAAAGCTGCTCACTGTCAAGCTTTCTATAATTGTTTGTTTCTACATAACTATTCACCATATTCTTAAACTTTAACATGGCAATCTCTTTCTCATCTAGGTCTAACTTACCATAAAGTGAATTTAATGTTTTATTAAATTTCACTTCAATATGATGCATATTATGTGGTAAACTGTCTAACTTATTCCAATCTTCAATATAAGAGTTAATCACCGCTAAGCTTACTACTTCATTTTCATCGGCTTGACTTTTAAGATTATCAAGCATTTCTTTCTTTTTATTAAAAGCTTCTATTTGCTCTTTATTTGCTTCGTCTTGCTTACCGTGTAATCTGTCAAAATAATGATTACAAGCATCTTTAAATTGTTTCCAGATTTTATCAGAAAATTTTCTTGGTACATGTCCAATCGTTTTCCATTCCGCTTGAATCTCTTTCATAACTTCAGTGGTGGCATCAAAATCTTCACTATCTTTAAATGATTCTGCCTTCGCTACTAAAGCATTCTTTTTTTCTAGGTTACTATTTTGCTCGTTCTTTATATTTTTATAATAGCCATTCTTAAGCTTATTAAATTTTCTAGTTGAATCTTTAAATTCATTCCAAATCTTGTCATTTACATTTCTAGGTACTTTACCAATTTTAAAAAATTGCTGTCTTAGTTCCTCTAATTCTTTTATCTTTTGCTGCCAATACTTATGAGAAGTATTACTACTATCTTCTATTAAATTGGAAATTTTTTCAATAACTTCTCTTTTCTTATCTACATTTTCCTCATACTTAGACTCTAATACCTTCTGATGCTCATGTCTTTTCTCATGAATTTTCTTTGTTGCATTGCTAAAACGATCCCAAATTTCTTCACGATGTTCTCTGGCAACTGGGCCAACTTCTTCTTTCCATAGCCTATGTAATACCTGTAATTCTTTAAAGGCTACATTTAAATCAGTCATTTCTGCTAATTCCTCAGACCTTATCGCTAATTTTAGCTTTTCTTCTAAATTATGCTTAAAATCAAGATCTCTTAAGTCATTACTTAAATGTAATAAATCATAAAACCGCTCAACATGATGTTCATAAGTACGCCAAGTATCATTGTATTGGGCACTAGGAATTCTACCTACACCACGCCATTTTTCTTGAAGCTCCTTAAAATGAGCATACATTGTAGAGGGTTCTGCATTATCAATAAGTTCTTTTAAATCTTCAATTAAAGTCAATCGTTTTGCTAAATTGTCTTTTTGTTCACTCGCCTTATCGGCATAGAACGCTTCTCTTTTTGTTTTATACTCAAAAAGTAAATCATTATAGGCAGATTTTATAGGCGTGCTATAATAGAAATCAATTTCATTACCTCCATCTGCTATAAACGCTTCTTTCTTTTCAGCCAATAGTTGACCAAATTGTTTATTAAAATTCTTTTTTATGGTATCAACATCAGTTTTGATGCTTGTTATATTGTCAGTTTTTAATAGTTTCTGAAGTTCTTTAACCAGTTGCTCTAAATCTAATGTATCAAGACTTACTACTTCTTTTGCCTCTTCCTCTTCCTTATCTTTTGTAGTTTTAGACACCATAACCTCGTCATCTGAAACAGTTTCTTCTTCTAAAGCTTCCGTTTTCACCTCTTCAGATTCAACTTTTTTGTCTTCAATTTCTATTGACTCCGTTTTCTCATCAACAACTGTTGGGCTTTCTATTTTTTCAACTTCCTTTTCAGAAATAGCTTCTACAACTTCTTCTGTTTCCGGATTCTCTACATTTTCTGTAATTGCCTCGGTTTCTTTTTCCGTTGATTTATCGCCTTCTGTACTATTTGATTTATCGTCTAACATTATTTTAATGTTTAAGGGTTCCACTTTTAAAACTAAAAGTTTTTAAAGATAGTAATAGGATTGACAAAATGCAAACCTATTTATATATTTAGATACAATATTTTTTGTTTGGTTGCGTAAAGCACAGTGAACCTATAAGTTCCAGATCTCCCACGCTTTTTCAGCTTGTAATTCTAACATTTTAGATCCATTTACAATTTTAGCTCCTTTTTGCTCTCCTTTTGCTAAAAAAGTAGTTTTATCAGGATTGTAAATTAGGTCAAACAACAGATGCTTGTCGGTAAGGTATTCATAAGGAATATTGGGACATTTATCTACATCAGGAAATGTTCCTAAAGGTGTACTGTTTACGATCACTGTATAATCACGCATTACTTCCTCTGTTATTTGATCATATGAAATCTGACCAGCTACGGGTGTACGAGATACTACTGTATATTCAATATTTAGTTTTTTAAGCACATATAATATGGCTTTTGACGCCCCTCCAGTACCTAATACCAACGCATTTTTATGATGAGATTTTATCCAAGGCTTTATAGACTCTTGAAAGCCATAATAATCCGTATTGAATCCAATCAATTTATGATCATTAGTTATTTTAATAGTATTCACTGCTCCTATTTCTTGAGCTACACCATCAATCCTATCTAAATAAGTTATTATTTTTTCTTTGTAGGGAATTGTCACATTAAAACCTGAAACTCCTTTCAAATTGATTTCAGAAAACTCTTTAATGTTTTGAAAATCAAAATTACCATATTCGTGATTGACTAAATTTAATTCCTTAAATTTTTTAGTAAAATAATGTCTCGAAAAGGAATAGGAAATGTCTTTACCTATCAATCCGAATTTTCTTTTTTTTAGCATTTTTTCCATAAAAATCAATTAATAAAACAATTCCAATTCCTAATAACATAAAAGTAATGGCCAACCATGTTTCTGTTTCTGTAAAGTCTGGAATAAATCGTTTGTAGTTTTCTATTACTTTATGTCCTTTAGAATCAAGTAAAAAATGGCCGTTATCTAACTTATAAACTGCACGTTTCCATGGCCACACTATGCCCAAAGAACCACTAATAAACCCAATAATTACAGCAGTTACTAATTGATGCCATCGTTTTAATACGTACGCCAGTATTTGAGAGGTAAACACTAAGCCAAAGACAGAACCAGCTCCAAAAACGCCAACAATCTTTAAATAACGTATTCTAACTACATCTTTTAAAAATTGAAAATCTCCTTGAAAAATATCAATAATGGTTTTGTATAACATATTAACGGAATCCACCAACAGCAGTACATAGTTCCCTAACAATATTAAAATAAATGAGCCCGACAATCCCGGTAAGGTCATTCCTGTCACACCAATTATCCCACAAAAAAACACAAAAAACAAATTGTCATTTTCTTTTGCAGGGCTCATAAAGCTAATGGCGATACCCACTGAAATTCCGAAAAATATTCCTATGATATTCTTCGTAGACCAATCTTTGAACTGCTTACTGATATAATATATAGAGCCTATTATCATTCCAAAAAAAGAACTCCATACGAACAGCTCGTAATTTTTTATAAAATAATCAAGTACCTGAGAAACTGTAAAATAACTAAAAATACTACCCGAAAAAATTAAGATTAAGAATTGTGCATTGGTATATTTATAAAAACTTTTAAAACGTCCGTTTAACAATAATTTAAACGCTTTTCCATTAACCTTTTGTAATGAATAAATTAACTCTTCATAAAAACCACCGACAAAAGCTACTATACCTCCGGAAACACCTGGTACTTTATTTGCCGCACCCATAGCCAACCCTTTCAAAAAAAGGAAAAACCTATCCGAAATGGTACGCTCTCTAGACATATTATCCGACTTTCACTTTTGAAAATTTTTCTAATCCGTAAATTACTACAACCCCTAAAATTGCCAACAAGCACGCCCAAACAATCTCAGGATTTCCACCATAATTAAATGGTGAAATACTTTCTTCCATAAAAGGAACTTCCTCTCCATGAGAGTTTGTACGCCATGAAAGAATTTCTTTCCAAGGCCAAATTTTATTTAAGGAACCTGCAATAAATCCTGTTAACAACGCCAAAGTAACGTTTCTATATTTATCAAAAAGCCATTTCAATACTCTTGAAAAGGCTAACAAACCAACGATAGCACCTACAGCAACCGTAAATAGCGTTTTGAAGTCTCTTTCATCAATAGCGGTTATTACAGGTTTATAAGCACCGAGTAACAGCAAAATAAAGCCTCCAGAAATACCAGGTAATATCATCGCACATATAGCCAAAGCACCTGACATTAATAAAAACCATGTAGAGGTGTCATGAGCGGCAACAGGTGGCAAAATTGTAATATAGTAACCGATTGCTGTGCCTAAAAATAAAACCACCACTTTTAAAATATTCCATTCTTGAATTTGTTTTCCTACAAAAAACACAGATGCCAATACCAATCCGAAAAAGAAGGCCCATAATAAAACGGGTTCATTAATTAGTAAATATTTTATGAGTTTGGCTAAAGAAAGAATACTAATTCCTATTCCCAACAAAAGTGCAAACAAAAAATTTCCATTTATCACCTTCCATGCAGCTTTTACGCCTTCTTTTCTTAAAATTTTTAATGCATTCAAATTTATACCACTAATAGTATCTAACAACTCTTCATAAATACCAGAAATAAAAGCAATGGTACCACCCGATACTCCTGGCACAACATCCGCTGCCCCCATAGCAATTCCTTTTAAAGTAATTGCGATATATTCTCTTAGACTCCTTTGCATAAATAATAAAAATTAGCCCCAAATATAGTTAAATTGTTTGGAGCTATTTTTTAAGAAGTCCTGTTATTTCATTTTTTAAATATTTGTACATTTGCAAAATCTAACTGGTTTAAACCAGTCCACTATCTAAATCAATAAGCCTATGGAGTATAGAATGACTATTATCATTCCCGTTTTTAATGAAATTGACAATTTAGATAGGATATTCAGCACTTTTACTGATTATTTTTCAAAAAGTAAAACCAAAAGTAAAGTTCTCTTTATTGATGATGGATCAACAGATAAAAGTTTCGATAAAATTGTCGAAATATGTACTGACAATCCTGATTTTGAATTTCTTAAATTTAAGGAAAATTGTGGACTCAGTGCTGCAATTAAGGCAGGTATAGATCATATTGACACCCAGTTAATTGGTTATATTGATGCTGACCTTCAGACCACACCATACGATTTTGACATCTTGTTAGAAGACATAGATAATTACCAAGCTGTTATTGGATTTCGAGGTAAAAGAAAAGATACCTTAAATAAAAAAATACAATCGTTAATTGCCAATAGTATTAGACGTGGTTTAATTAATGACGGTATTACAGATACAGGTTGTCCTCTAAAAGTAATCCATACTGAATCTGCTAAAAGAATTCCGTTTTTTAAGGGAATGCATCGTTTTATACCCGCATTAATACTGCTACAAGATGGTAAAATAAAACAAATTAAAGTTCAGCATTTTGAGCGTATTGCAGGTCAATCTAAATTCAATATTTTTAACCGTTCTTTTAAAGCTCTTTGTGATACTTTCGGATATAGATGGATGCGTAGAAGGTATATTAATTATACCATAGAAAAGTCAAAAATCGGTTCATGAGCGATTTGCTTTCATATAAGTACGTCGTTTATAGTATAGGTTTTGCTGCTCAAATATTATTTTCAGCTCGCTTGTTATTACAATGGATTCAATCTGAAAAAGTTAAAAAAGTACTAACGCCGGAACTGTTTTGGCAATTAAGTTTAATTGCTTCTTTTTTATTGTTTATTTATGGCTGGTTGCGAGATGATTTTGCAATTATGCTCGGACAATGCTTAACCTATTTTATATACATCAGAAATATGCAATTGCAAGGTTCTTGGAAAAAATTACCTGCTTTTTTGCGTGGTTTTTTATTTGCTTTTCCTTTTTTAATTGCTGTTTATTCATTTAATAATGATCAAATAGATATAGAACGTTTATTTAGAAATGAAGACATACCTCTTAATTTATTAATATGGGGAAGCGTTGGGCAAATTATTTTCACGCTACGTTTTGTATATCAATGGATCTATTCTGAGCGTAAAAAAGAATCTACTTTACCTTTTGGATTTTGGCTTTTAAGTTTGGTAGGTTCGCTAATGATTTTAAGTTATGCCATTATCAGAAGAGACCCAGTATTGTTTATTGGCCAATTATTTGGGTTTGTTATTTATAGTAGAAATATCGTTTTACTGCTAAAACAAGATAAATAAAAATCCTTATTGGGTAATTCATTTTTAGAAGGTTAATTAAATTACATTTAGATGAAAAATAATTTCAATTTCAACATATTTATAATCATTGCTGCTGTTGCCCTTTTTATTAATGTGGGTTCATATGGTGTCTTAGAAAGTAGCGATGCTAGATACGCAGAAATTGGTAGAGCAATGTATGCCACTGGAGATTATGTTCATCCTAATCTATTAGATGTTCATCATTATCATAAACCTCCTTTTACCTATCAAATTACGGCATTGGGTTATGAAATATTTGGTGTTAATCCATTTGGAGCACGGTTCTTTTTGCAGTTGGCTGTTTTGTTGCAAATTCTATTAGTCTATAAATTGACCATTTTACTTTTCAATACTAAAAAAACGGCCTTGTGGGCCTCTATTATTTATTTTACGTTTCCCTTGGTTTTAATTTCCTCGCGAAACTTGACTACGGATGCTTTTTTAGCCACTTTTGCCTTACTGAGTATTTACAGTTGGGTGAATTACCGTAAAACGGGATTTTTAAAATGGTTGTATATATTCACCATAAGTTTAGCCTTAGGCTTTTTAACGAAAGGCCCCGTTATATTTATCGTCCCCGTTATATTTATTATATTTTATAATCGTACCGAAAAAGCAAAGCGAAAATTTTCTTTCCATCATATATTAGCATGGACCTTATTTCTAGGTATTGCATCTTCATGGTTTATCTATTTAGGTCTTCAAAACCCAGCTTTTGTAGATTATTTTTTAGGGAAACAAACTGCTGATCGCTTCTCTAAAAATGCCTTTGGAAGAACCGAACCGTTTTGGTATTTCTTAGCTTTTGCTCCAGTAGTGGGATTACCTTGGTTCTTAGCTCTACTCTATTTATTAAAAGACCAAAAGAGCCTATTTAAATTTAAAACATTGCATTTTGCCTTGTTAATTGCCGTGCTGATACCGTTAGTATTCTTTTCAATCTCCTCTTCAAAACGTATTTTATATATACTGCCACTATATAGTTTAATTGCTGTTCTAACAGCTCACTTATTTTCAAAAATTGAAATAGGAAAAGTTAAAGTTGTAAACGGAATTATTTTGGGGTTTTCTGGTCTTATCACCTTAGCGTTTATCGTTGCTCCATTTATTGATTTTGGTATTGATTTTCCGTTTTATTTAGCCATTGCTAGTGCCGTCATTTTAATACTAATTATTACTATCTATACTTCTAAAGTATTAGAAGTAAAATCAAAACCTATATTCACTTCCTTGTTGATTGCTTTATTGCTATTGATAAGTAGTTCTGTTATATTTTCTAAAAACGAGTTAAAGGTTAATGGTACTAGACCAATAACGGATTTTATACTTCAAGAAAACTTAAATAACAGATCAATTTTAGTGTATAATACAAGAAAATCAGCCATTGCATTTGGCTTGAATAAATCTATTATTTCTTTATATGATGGAGACGAATCTTTGAATAGAGAAACCCAATTTGAAGAAGATTTAAATTGGAAAAAACACCTTATCAACCTGCAAAACCCTGATGAGTTCAATAGTTTACATGAAATTACTAAAAATCCAACGGTACTGTTAGTCTACAAAAAACCATTACCAGAAAAGTTACTATGGTTAGAAAATAGTTATAACTCTAAAAAAGTGATTGGAAAATGGACGATTTATTATTCGAAGCGTTAAGAAGTCGCAATTAAAACCCGAACCGCTTCTAAATCATATACGGAAGGGTACAATTCTTTAATGATATAATGATAATCATAATCAATTTTTAAGGCCACTTTAAGTAATGCTAAGCCCTCATTTTCTTTTTGACTTAAGATATGTAGTCCAGCCAAACGATATTCAATTTCAGCAAAATCCTCATATAATTTCTTGGCCCTCAATAACACTGCAATAGCATCATCAAAATCGCCAATAAATTGCAATATATCTGCCAATGCTATAAAAATATCTAAGGTATAGTCTTCTAAATCTAAACATTTCTGAAAGCCTTTTGTAGCCTCTTCGTAAAAATTTAATTTCAGATTAATCTCAGCATACCGCATCCAATAAATTGAATTATCCTCATCTATTAATAATGCTTTATTAATGAAATAAAGTGCCTTTTGGTAATCCTTATTTTTAACATATAAATTAGTAAGGGCAAGCCATCCTTTATCTAACAAAGGATCTTCCTTTACGGTAATATTATAATATTTAAGGGCCTGTTTTGTAACCCCCATTTGCTCATAGCAATTGGCGATTCTAAGATAAGCAAATGATGTACCATCATCCAAGCTAATCGTCAATTGATAATTGGCTATAGCCTCTTCAAACCTACCTAATTCTTCAAGCGTTTTTGCTTTTTCCAGATAGGCTCCAATAAAATATTCGTCAATTAAAATGGAATAATCAAATGCACTTAGTGCCTCTAAAAAGTTATCCATCATAAAGTACTGTCGACCTAACTGATGCCAAGCAATTTCGCTATATGGATCTTTCTCTATATAATTTAATAAATAATCAATAGCTTCTTTATGCTGATCTAGCATATCAAAACAATAAATTACATTATACAAAGCTGAATAGTCATCAAATTCTACTTCCAAACATTTAGCAAAATTCAATCGAGCCGTATCAAAATCTTCCATATACAAATATTCCATGCCTATCATAGAATAAACATCCGCTTCATCTTCGGTATATAAAAGTGCTTGATTCAACGCCAAAATAGCATCTATATGTTTGTCCTTTTTAGACAACAAACTGGCTTTATGAAGAAAAACTTGATCGTTTAATGGCTCAATTTCTTCCAATTCAATTAATAACTCTTCCGCTTTATTAATTTTATCTTCATATAAGAGCACCTCAACAAAGGCCAATTTTAAAGCTACAGAATCAGGATGTTGTCTCAACCCTAAATCTAAAGCCTTTTTAGCCAATGACATCTTACCAACATTCATATAGTGTATAATAATTTCTTCAAATTCAGTTGAATCGAAAAAATATACGCTATTTGTTTTCAACATTGATTCAAATTTTGATAATGGAATTTCATCATCATCACTTTGAAATGCGTGCATATAATCAGGTTTTCTTATGAATTTAAAATTACTCTAAACTCTTTTTTTATCAGGCGTACAGCCTAAATGTTGTTAACAAATTAATTAACACGTTATAAACCGTTTTAATTATTAAAAAAAAATGTATTTTTGTCCTACAATCAAAGGCTCGCACTGCTCTAATGGCAAAGAAGACATTACTTAACGCAAAAGATATTCACATCATCCTACATCGCTTGGCTTGTCAGCTCATTGAAAATCATAACGATTTTAAGGACACAGTATTAATTGGTTTGCAACCAAGGGGTATTTTTCTTGCCAAGAGATTAAAAGAAATTTTACAGAATGATTATAACATCTCTAATATTAAACTGGGACAGCTAGATATTACTTTTTATCGTGATGATTTTAGACGTAGAGATGAACCTTTGGCTGCCAGCAATACAACTATTGACTTTATTGTTGAGGACAAAAATGTGGTTATTATTGATGATGTTTTGTTTTCAGGTAGAAGTGTACGATCAGCCTTAACGGCTCTACAGTCATTTGGACGACCAGAATCAATAGAATTGTTAGTATTAATAGACAGAAGATTTAGTAGACATTTACCAATTCAACCTAACTATAAAGGAAGACAAGTGGATGTTATTAATTCAGAAAAAGTAAAAGTATCTTGGCTCGAAAACGATAAAAAAGATGCCGTTTACTTATTAAGCAATAATTAAAATGAAAGCGTTAAGCACAGAGCATTTATTAGGAATCAAATATCTCAAAAATGAAGATATTAATCTAATTTTTGAAACAGCAGACCATTTTAAAGAAGTCATAAATAGACCCATTAAAAAAGTTCCTTCACTACGAGATATTACTATTGCCAACTTGTTTTTTGAAAATAGTACACGTACTAAATTATCTTTTGAACTTGCTGAAAAAAGGCTTTCTGCAGATATAATTAATTTTTCAGCAAGTCAATCTTCAGTAAAAAAAGGAGAAACGCTTATTGACACCGTAAACAACATTCTTTCCATGAAAGTTGATATTGTTGTAATGCGACATCCTAATGTTGGTGCAGGAGTATTTTTATCGAAACACGTTGATGCTCGAATTATAAATGCAGGTGATGGTGCTCACGAACATCCAACACAAGCCTTATTAGACAGTTACTCTATTAAAGAAAAACTAGGCACCGTTAAAGGTAAAAAAATAGTCATTATTGGTGATATCTTGCACTCAAGAGTGGCCTTATCAAATATTTTTGCCTTACAATTACAAGGAGCTCAAGTAAAAGTTTGTGGTCCCACAACATTAATACCTAAACATATTACAAGTTTAGGTGTAGAAGTTGAGACGAATTTAAGAAAGGCGTTAGAATGGTGCGATGTGGCTAACGTTTTACGTGTACAGCATGAGCGAATGGATATTAAATATTTCCCTTCTATCAGAGAGTACACACAGCTTTTCGGCATAAATAAGCAACTGCTAGACAGTCTTGGCAAGAAAATTGTAATAATGCATCCAGGACCTATTAACAGAGGTGTAGAAATTACAAGCGATGTTGCTGATTCAGATCAGTCAATCATCTTAAATCAAGTAGAAAATGGTGTTGCAATTCGCATGGCTGTTATCTATTTATTAGCTCAACAAATAAAAAAATGATTATAGAAAAAACAGAAATAGCGACTGTTATTAGAAATGAAAAATTATCAATTCTTGATTTTTTTTCGAATTTCTCAAAAAATTATGCTAAATTTAAAAATGAGAATCTCATTCTTGATTTTTCTAAGTCTAAAGGGGTAGATAAAGAAAATATCTTGTTATTTTTGCCGATTGTAAAACAACATAAAAATAATGGCATGTCTGTTGTTTTTATTTTAAATGAAATTGAGGCAGATAACTTCCCTGATGAAATAATTGTTGTGCCTACACTCGTTGAAGGCAATGATATTATAGAAATGGAAAATATTGAACGGGACTTAGGTTTTTAATACAAAATGGGAATAATTAAATAAAACTTTAAATAGCTTATGGTTAGAAAACTACTTTTATTACTTTTATTGGTTTCATTTTCTTCAGCGGTTGTAGCACAACAGCAGAAAAAAAATAGCAGTACCCAAGATTCGGTGACTGCTCTTAAAGAAATTGTGGCCTCACCCAACCCTTTTAGCGTTACAACTAAAATTAAATTTCAAGCAAGAGCTGTTTTTGAAATATTATTTTCAGTTAAAGACCTAATTGGAAACGTAGTTTATTCTCAAAAGTATACTACAAAAGTTGGTGCGAACTCAATTCCCTTCTATAGAGACAAATTAGATTCGGGAATTTACATCTATTCATTAAAAACAAACACTGAAATTAAATCTAAACGTATTGTTATAAAGTGAGCATTAGTTTGACCATATTAGGCTGTCATTCAGCCACACCAAGAACATTTGCACATCCAACATCACAGTATTTAGAAATTAATAACAGACGTTTTTTAATTGATTGTGGTGAAGGAACTCAGGTGCAATTGCGGAAATATAAAATTAAATTTTCGACCATTGGTCACATCTTTATATCTCATTTACATGGTGATCATTTTTTTGGATTAATAGGCTTAATTTCAACATTTGGACTGTTAAACCGTAAAAATGATTTACACATTTATGCCCCAACTGGGCTAAAAGAGATTATACTATTACAATTGAAAACGAGTAATTCTTGGCCTCAGTTTGATATAATATTTCATGAGCTTACTAGCTCTAAAAGTGAACTCATTTTTGAAGATGATAAAATGGAAGTATTCACAATTCCTTTAGAGCATCGCGTGTATACCAATGGCTATTTATTCAAAGAAAAAGTTGGCGAAAGAAAATTAAATATAAACGCCATTAAAAAATATTCTGAGATTGAAATTTGCGATTACCAGAATTTAAAAGATGGTAAAGATTTTGTAAAAGCGAATGGTCAGCTAATAACAAATGAGCAACTTACTTTTAACCCAAATAAACCACTCAGCTATGCATTTTGTAGCGATACTGTGTACAAACCAGAGATAACTTCAATAATAAAGAAGGTTGATTTGTTATATCATGAATCCACTTTTTTAAAAGACAGACAAGAAACTGCTGTTAGAACGAAACACTCCACTGCAGAAGAAGCAGCTAAAATAGCCAAAGAAGCAAAAGTAGGTCAATTGATACTAGGTCATTATTCCAGTAGATATGAAGACCTCAATCTATTTAAGAAGGAAGCTGAAACTGTTTTTGACAATGTTACATTAGCTAAAGAAGGCAAAACGATTAAAATTGATAGTAAAATTCCTGATGAGCTAATTATTGCTCATCAAAATTAAGCACTGACTTTTTATATTGCACTGGGGTTATACCAGTATGCTTTTTAAATGCCGAATAAAATGTAGATTTAGAATTAAAACCCGATTCCATCCCAATACTTAATATTTTATAGTTTGCATACGCTACATCTTTTAAAAGTTCTTTTGCTTGATTTACACGGTAATCATTGATATAATCGGTAAAACTGGTTTTATTTCCTTTATTAATAATTGACGACAGAAAACTAGTACTGATTTTTAACTCTTCGGCTAAAGATTCCAAACTCAACTTTGCATCTGTAAATTTTTTGGTATTATTAATATAACTATCGATTTCTATAAATTGAGCATGTTGTTTTTTGTCATCAATATCATCTTCATTACGTATTTTAACAGGTTGACTTACAGCTATCCTGCTTCTTATTTGGTTTCTAATGAATATTCGATTATTTACAAATCGCAGTTGATTAGTACCGTGATAGCCCAACCAATATATTAGAATTGATATACTAATTCTTATAGGGTCATAATATTTTGATGGATTAAACTTTGAAAGTTCGTGACTCTTATAAAGAGCAATTATCCACAATAAAACCAACCCCATAGAGAAAAAAAGAAAAAACTTAATCCAATTCAAATTGTCAAAATTTAATATAAAGAGAAGTTCTTTTTTATAAGTAAAAATGATATAAACCGAATAATAAAAAATTGAAATACTATATACGAATATGATAGTCTCTTCAATTAAATTGTATTGATTAATAAAACCATCAATATATTCTTGGCTATAATCATGAGTATTTAAATAGATCAATAAAACTAGCCTTGTTATTACGGCCACTGCAAATAGAACGATTGAAAATACAAGGAAAGATTTATACCTTTTGTTAAATTTCAAGTAATTGATCAAAAACAAATAAAACATGGGTACTAAAAAAAAGTACCAAGGAATTTGCATGTACTTTATATAAAAATTGTTGGAAATAAAATTCTTATTTATCAACCATGCCTGTAAATTATTAGCTGAAAGAAAAAAAATCGTCAGGTTTAAAAACAGTATTGCTTTGTTTGATAATTTATTTTTAAAAAAGGTAATAATATTAAATAAAAATCCCTGAATGACACCGGCAATAAGAAGTATATTCAACAAGTTAAAACCGTTGGATTGCATATTTTGATTGGTACCAAGGAACAATAAATTATTTCTTTCTAAGTTAGCGACAAATTAAAACTCCTAATTATAAGCATTAAAGATATACCAAATTCATTAAAAAACATACAAATCCCACAGAAAAAAACCGCTTCAACTATTGTAGCGGTTTTTAAATAATCACTTATTTTAGAGTTTTAATCAATAATAATTTGATGTGTTTCCTCTTTCTTACCTTGTATTATTTTTAAAATATACACCCCTGTTCTAAATCCTGAAATATTAATTGCTGTTAAATTCTCTAATTTTCCCTTAGCAATTTGTTTTTTACTTATATTATAGATTTCATAAGCATACATCTCTTTGGGCTTCCATGAAAAAGCAGCTTTTTCAATTGTATTTACTTTTTCTATTGTCAATATATCAGAAACAGGATTTGGATATACAGAAAATGCTTTATTACCGCAAGGCATAACACCAACACCCAAATCTACCCAATCTGACCATCCACAGGCATTATGGGCTTTTACTTTGATAATTGGGTTGCTTGATATTGGTCGAATCCTAACAACAGAATTGTTATTTGAATCATTAGAATTATAGGTTATAATTGCACCGCTTACATTCCATTGCCAATCATCTATACCCTCATCATAATCATGTTTTACTTGAACATAGTTGGGTTGAGCATCGCACAA
This sequence comes from Aureibaculum flavum, assembly GCF_016406085.1. Taxonomy (GTDB): domain Bacteria; phylum Bacteroidota; class Bacteroidia; order Flavobacteriales; family Flavobacteriaceae; genus Aureibaculum; species Aureibaculum flavum. Next base: position 93,976 of record NZ_JAEHFJ010000009.1, on the reverse strand, counting down.
CACATATATTGGAGTATTAGTATTAGGAGTTCTTAGCCGAATATCTAAAGGTAAAATTACTTTTAAAGCTATACTCTTTGTAATACTCGTATATGGCATAACTGCTTTTACATAGGCACCTGAAGAATTTGGTGAATTAACTGGCTTTACGGTTACACTTGTATTGGTCGTTCTAATAACTTGTAATTGTGATGATACCTGCCAGTTAACTGTACCTGACACTTTACATGGGTCTATTGAATAAGTTTCCGTTTCACCTGCACATAAATTATTGCTTCCGCTGATATCACTGTTTTTTAAATAAACGGTTGGTGGCTGCGGATCATTATCTAATTCTTTAAAGAACCACTCCACGCTTTTATCATTAAAACTAGTGTGCTGCGTATTTTCAACTTCACCATAATAGCTGTCAAAATAAGTTTCATTTGTACACAAGATTACGATTTAATGGATTTTTCCAATTCTGATTTGGATTTTTATGTGCTATTGCTGAGAAAGTCGGGATAAAAGAACCAAATCTAGAATTTTTTCTGGATTCCAATCTTGTAGTTTTCTCATCGAAGAATAATCCAATGCCCCAATCATTAACATAAAAACCTAAGTTCATTCCCATAGTACTCACAGTCCAATCCGTATCGGAAGATTCACCCATTATAGCAGTGTGTATTTCATCATACGCATTGAAAAAACCTCCAGGGACAATATCCATATTTCCTCTTGAATTTATATTTGGTGAACGCGTGGTTCTATCATTAAAACCTTTTTTAAAACGTGCAATTCTTTCATCCCCTCCATTATATGGCATTGTATGAGATTCCATACTTGCTGTATGAACATCCCAACATCCAATAACACAGACCTTATTGAACCCTCTAATATTAACAGTCTGTGTACTGTTGGCGTCGTACGCACCAAAAACGTTTCCCGTTGCATTATCTTTAAGGGCCTTAGACCCAGTAAGCGAACCATTTACTAAAGCTATTTTCCTTAAGTTTTGTGGATAACCATCCGAACCTTCCAAACCATTATTTTGCAGGTTATTATAATATTTACGATAAAATTCCGAGCCATCATCTCTTGGAAAACCCTGACTGGCTACTCTTCCATTCAAGTTATCTTGATTGACCAGATGATAATTTCCCCCACGTTGTTGATGAAACTCAATTAGTTGTTGTCTAGCTGCTACTGAGCCCAATTGTTTTTCATAAAACTCAGTAGCTTTATCATTTCCATCTTCTTTTAATAAATTCAATAGAGCTTGGGCACCCATCGGTATGTTAGCCCCTAGATGTGGACTATCTACACTTACCCATAGTCGTGTGTTATGTGGTATTTGGTTCTTTTCCATGTATGCCAACGCATAACGACTTATTTGCCCTCCCATACTTGGACCAACAATAACCAACTCTTCATTACTACCATTAGTGGCCACGGCAGTATTTATATGCTGGATAAGACTAACCAAGTTTAAACCATTTCGCTCAATATAGTCAGCACCTCCATCAATAAGATTCCAACCCGGTTGTGTACAGCGGTTGTTTTCTTCGTCATAAAGGTCTGTGCTTATGGCGTGCGGTGCTGCTACTTCCACACAGTAGTTCGTATTATTAACGATGATAACGTCATATCCTTTTAATCTGAGTTGATTAATTAGGGGAATTTCTTCCAATTCACCTGCGTCATTCAAGTTATAATAGTTCATAACATCCTCAACCGCCCTATCTTTTCCTTCCCTGTAAAAATCATAATCGCAACGCAGTATTTTTCTTTTATCTTGCGGGTCAAAGCCATCAATAATGATAAGGGGCTTGTTTAATACTTTATCGTTTTTAATTTTATCATAAAAAATACGATAATCACTCCTACCATTAAACGCGAACGATTCTTCATAACCTTTAAAGGAATAGTCGGAAATAATAAAGTGGTCTTCTTTTAACCTGTCGGTATCGCAATTTACATTAGCTAACTTCTTAAACTGCCCTGAAGCGTATTTTAGTTTTAATTTAGCCTTAGTTGTTACAACATTATTGTCCTTATAGGTAATATTAAATATTAGGGTAAGCTCTCCTTCCTGCGATGGTCTATACGGTATGGATATCTGTTGTTTTTTTAGATTATATTCATTGATTAAAATATGCTGTTTACCGTTACCAAAATCAGCACTAAGGGTTTTTATTTGTTTATTTTCATTTACTTTATTATAAAACAGATCGTTTTTTATATTAAAGGTAATACTATTACCAACTACTTTGTTTTTCATAGCCGCTATAATCGTGGTGTGAAAAGGAAAAAAGGTGGGCTTCTCTTTTATTTGGCTAAATTTTTGGATATTTGCATCAAATAGCAATCCTCCTTTATGGGGTTCTTTTTCGTTATAATTCAATATGTCAAAGTCGGCATTTAGTATGGCAATATCGACTTCATTTATAGCTATGGTATTGTAGATGCGTTCTTTTAACCCGTTTGCAGACACAAACATAGTTTGGTTACTTGCCCGATGTAATTCACTCATGGCTTGTACCATATACGCTTTGGTTGCTGTGTTAAATTCCTTTGATTTATTGAAATTATATAAATTGGCATAGGGTGTAACACGTTCGTAAATTATGCCAGAGTTTACAGAAGATAGGTCAATGTTTGACAACCGATGGTCTAAGCTCTCTTTTTTATCAATTGGGACAATTTGTGCTTCTGATATTATCCCAATTAGAAATACGATACTGAGAAGTAGTTGTTTTTTCATAATTTTGTAATGTTTAAATGATTAATAATTAGATTTATTGATCTATTGAATTGGCGGTTGTTGGTAGCAACTGCCTTTTTTTTTACGGAAAGGGATAGTCAAATATTGTAAATGTATTTATGTCAAACCGGCCATTAGTTATTTCTACGGTATTTGTGCCTCCCTCTTCTGTTAGTATTCCTGAAAAAGTACCTGATACTATACCACCATCTCTTCTCGTAATAATTGTCTTCCCTGAGTTTTTTAATGAACCGTACCATTTAAAAATGCCTTCTTTATAATCATAGGCTCTGATAAATAAATGAGTATGATCATAACTATCTATTCCGTCCTCAAAATTTGACTTTTGCCATATATATTCTCCTAATAAATTTTCCGAAGAAGTTTGAAAATGCATAATAAAATTATTAATTGGCTTACCATCCTGAAAATTATTTACTTCTAATTCATTATATGTATTATCACCACTCCCTATCCAAGAAACTGTATGATTTGTAGAGGGACTGCCTAAAGTACCAGAACCATCCCTTGGGTAAAACAGCTTACCATCAATATAACAGCCAAAAGTGTTTTCGCCAGTTTGAGTAATGGTCGGGAGCATAAAATCTTCATCACCACTGCATGAGCCAGATGTGAACAAAACAACTGCTAATAATAGCATCATAAACTTTTTTAGATTCTTCATAATATTTATTTTAGAATTACATTATAAAATTAGTAAGGTGTATTTAAAAAATCCGTAAACATCCATTTTATATAATATCGGACAACCTTTTTATAATTTAAACCGAACCCCAATATTTATCAAGCCCTCATCTGTCTCCAGTCCTGATGAAAAAATAAACCCTACTACTTCTTCTGTTTTTTCATTTCCGAAACGGTAAGTTTCAAGGGAAAGATATACTTCTAACTTGGGACTTACATCACATAGTAAACCTAGAGATGTGTTTAAATTAATATAAGTTTTATGCTTACTAGCTGTTAAATTATAAACTTCGATAAATTCTTCTTTTAGTGTTATATTTAGGGCTGGACCAGCAGCCACAAAATAGTTTAACCCATTAAAAAATAGTTTACCTCCAAATTTGTAATTGATAGGTACTTTTAAAACCTCCCCTTCATACAAAAAGGTCGTGGAGGGCATACTAAAAAAACTACCAGAACCAGCTGCAAAATGGTCAATTCCAGTTTTAAAATATTTAACTCTAATGGTAAAGCTACTTTTCTTTGTTAAGGAATATTCAGCTCCAATTCCAAAATGAATTTGGATTTTTGAATTCACATCATTAATTCCAGATTCAAATAATAAAAACCAAGTTTTACTTGAATTAACAATACTATCTGATTGTGAATAGGAGTTGATCGAAAATACTAGTATAATAAAGAAGAATAGTTTCATCTTTTCCGCTTTTTAAAATTCCATTGCACTACAATACCAGTATTAAATAATAATTTTAATGAATTAAAATATTCTTCTCCTTTTATACCCAATGAAAAATTATCACTAAGCTGATACCTTAGTCTAATTGATACTGGAAATCCCACAGTATTTGAGCGTTCATACCCTGGATTATCATAATCACTATTGTATTTATAAGAAAAATATCCAGCACCTAAAAAAGTATCTAAAGTCAAGTTTTTATTTAACAAAAGTGATCTTCCATAAAGTAAGCTTACCGCAGAAAAGCTTTCAGAGTCGCCTCCTAAAACATTTAGTTCTCCTCCTAAAGTCGCGGATATTGTAAATAAATTATTTTTATATGCAAAACCAGTTTCTGCTCCTAAACTAAATCCACCAGTGTTTTGTCCCAAAAATAAACCTGGTGAAATTGCAACTGATTTAAAATGAAAAGATTCAATTTTGTTTTGAGACAATAACGATAAAGAAAATGTAAGAAATAACATTACTACTAAATACTTCATAAAGCTTTATTTAAAATTATATTATAAAGCTAAAGAACTGTATTTTAAAAAAGTCCGAAATTATCGTTTGTAGATAAATTCGGACATATTTATTGTTAGTAAAAAGAAAAAAAAAACGGGAGTGGATATGCTGAAGAATAAAACGGAATATTCAAAATTAAGTATGAAGAAACCTGAAGAACGAAGACTTAAACTTAAATTTGAAATAAGTTTGCTATTCAAAAGTTACGTTTAAATAAATCAACAAAGATAAAACTGAAACTACTTGACTCAAAACCTTCTAACCTCTTAATATGCATCAACAGACAACATTACTAAAGTACATGCCACCTCAGCTTTAATATTATTCTCTGTTAATAGTTCAACAAATTCGTCATTTTCGGCACCTGGGTTAAATATTACCCGTTTTGGTTTTAACGATATAATATAGTCGTAATACTCTGTTTGCCTTCTTGCATTAAGATATAATGTAACTGTATCTATGTCTTTAAAATCAGGCTTATCTGTTTCAATTGGAACGGACCCCACTGACCCATTTCTTAATCCGATTGCCCTTACTTCAATATCTTTTTCTAAAAATCTTTTAATAGCTACATAAGAGTACCTGCTGGGTTTGGTAGAAGCACCAAGAACTAAAGTTTTTTTACTCATAAATTAGATTTGGCATTTAGTTTAAATTTCATGCTATAATATACAACTTTTTTCCATATTCACATTGTTACCAGTTGAAGTAATAATAATTTTTACTCTTAAAACTTTCATTAACTCCATTTTTTTTAAGATATTGCAGATTAAATTATAAAAATCAACTCCATTTATTATGAATAAAAAGCTACTAAACTTTATATTTTTGTTAACTCCAATTGCCATTTTTGCACAAGAAGGTGTAGATGAGAAAATTGATCGCATTTTTGGTAATGCTACAGGTTGGTTTGTTGATTTCATTTTTTATCAAATCCCTTTTACTGATCAAATTTCAGTCTATTGGGTATTATTCCCACTTATACTTGGTGCTACTTATTTTACTTTTTATTTTAATCTTATAAGTTTCCGTGGTTTTTGGACTTCAATTAATATTGTTAGAGGGAAATATGATGATCTTGAAGAGAGAAAAAATCATAAGGTTGAAATGGCTAAACTAGAATTTACTGATGAAGAAGATAATCCTGATACCATAAGAGTTGAAGGACATGAAGGAGAAGTCTCTCACTTTCAAGCGTTAACTGCTGCTCTTTCAGCGACTGTTGGTTTAGGTAATATTGCAGGCGTAGCTATTGCCGTTTCTATTGGTGGTGCTGGTGCAACCTTTTGGATGATTGTTGCTGGTCTTTTAGGGATGGCTTCAAAATTTGTAGAATGTACACTTGGTGTAAAATATAGAGATATAGAAGCAGACGGTACCGTTTATGGTGGCCCCATGTATTATTTAACTAAAGGTCTCAAATCTAAAGGTCTTGGTGGCCTAGGTAAAGTATTGGCTGGAGTTTTTGCCGTTTTTGTAATTGGCGGATCTTTTGGTGGTGGTAATATGTTTCAAGTAAATCAAGCTTTTCAATTGGTAGAAAGTATAACTGGTGGTGACGCCTCTTTTTTACATGACAGAGGATGGATGTTTGGACTTGTAATGGCTGTTCTTGTAGGAATTGTAATTATAGGTGGTATTAAAAAAATAGCAAAGGTTACAGATAAAATTGTTCCTTTTATGGTTGTAATTTATGTTACAGCTTCTTTATTCGTTATCATCGCTAATTACGATATGATTGGTGCCGCATTTATGCAAATATTTAATGGTGCCTTTAGCCCTGAAGGTGTTGCTGGTGGTGCAGTAGGTGTTTTAGTACAAGGATTTAGACGTGCTGCATTCTCAAATGAAGCTGGTGTTGGTTCTGCTTCAATTGCTCATTCAGCTGTAAAAACAAAATATGCAGCATCTGAAGGTATGGTTGCATTATTAGAGCCTTTTATCGACACTGTAGTTGTGTGTACCATGACTGCTTTAGTGCTAATTATTACAGGAAATGTTACCGCCGAAAACGCCTCATTAAACGATGCTCAAGCAATTTTACTTACGTCGGGTGCATTTGAATCTGCAATTTCATGGTTTCCATATGTATTGACAATTGCCGTTGTCTTATTTGCTTTTAGTACCATGATATCATGGTCATATTATGGCTTTCAAGGTTGGGCTTATCTTTTCGGAAGATCAAAAAAAATGGAATATACCTACAAGCTTTTATTCTGTATTTTTGTGGTAATCGGTGCAGCTGCAAGTTTAGGATCAGTTATTGGATTTTCAGATGCAATGATATTTGCGATGATGGTTCCAAATATGATCGGACTAATAATTTTAGCTCCAAAAGTAAAACAAGAATTAAATAAATACCTTGCAGCAATCAAGGCAAGAAAAGAAAGTTAATAGTATAAAAACAATATCATATGAAATCTCATTTCTGGTTTAACAAAAGCCAACGGAATGGGATTTTCTTTTTGGTATTAATTATTATTACCCTTCAACTTATTTATTTTTTTGTTATCCCTAAATTTGAAAATAAGGATTCCATTGATACTATGGAAACCATTCAGATTCAACATAAAATTGATTCTATTAAAGAAATTAAAATAGCCGAAAAAGAAAACAAATCTATTCCGAAAATATATCCGTTTAATCCCAGTTATTTAAACGATGCTAAAGGGTATCAATTAGGTATGAATCCTAACGAAATTGACAGACTTTTAGCACACCGATCAGCGGGTAAATTTGTGAATTCTACCAAGCAATTTCAAGAAATAACAAAAATTTCAGACAGTTTACTGGGCGTAATCGCACCCTATTTTAAATTTCCAGATTGGATTACAAATCCTAAAAAAAACGCTAACCACTGGGAGAAAAAAGAGCCTGCTATTTCAAGTACAGCTGATAATTCAACACCAGAAAATAAAAATAAAGCAATTGTAATTAGCGATTTAAACTCAGTAACAGCTGAAGACCTAAGAAAAATTAGCGGTATAGGTGAAAAATTAGCAAAACGAATTATTGACTATCGTAAAAAATTAAGTGGATTTTCTTTTAACACTCAGCTCTACGAAGTTTATTACTTAGATAAGGAAGTTGCAGATAAGGTGTTGCTCAGATACAAAGTACTGTCAAAACCATCAATCGCAAAAATAGATGTAAATACGGCAACTTTTAAAGAGGTTTTGTCAATTGTCTATATTGATTATGAACTTACCAAAAAAATATTTGAATATAGAGATGAAGTTGCTGAGATTCAATTGTTAGAAGAACTCAAAAAAATACCTGACTTTCCCACTGATAAATTTGATAGAATAGCACTATACCTAGAGGTCAAATAAATAGGTTGAAGTCACACTTTCACACCACTAAAATAATCCATTTTCTTGGTAATCACTGAACTTCTATACACTAAAACAAACTCAAGCACTTCAATAATTTTAAAGCCGAATTTAAGAGATTCATCGAGACAATAAAAAACAGTAAATCGTGTTAATAATAAAAACTTAAAAAACAAAAATTATGGGATTAAAAGGTATGTTTTCAAAATTATTAAAAGGAATGACTCCGGCATTTGACACTGAAGATTATACATATGAGCAGCTAAAAGACATGGAAACAAAAGGTTATGATGTACAAGAACTTTTAGAAAAATATGAAAAAGGTGAAAACAAACACCAACTCTTAGAGCGTTTACGATTTGAAGATGTTACAATAGATATTAGTAAAATACCTAATGCGACCAATGCTAGTAGGCTAATCCCTTTTATGAATAAACGACTTAACCCCGATTCAGATTTAATTAAGAAAAGTATTTCAGCCCCATTAATGGGAAAAGATAAATGGAAAAAAAATGTAGAAGAAGGTGAAGTCATTCTATCCACAGTAGTGCAATGTGCACCACAATTATGGGAAGTAAATGAAGATATTGGTTATGCCATGTTAGTCTGTGCACTGGTTGAAAATAATGAGTTCAAAAACAATCCGTTGTTTTTAAAAACAATAAGTAAATTACTAAATGATTTCAGAGATGCCGAAGAATTACCAACTGGCTTGTCTGAGAAAATGATTCAACTTCATAAAGATTTAGATGATCCTGATTCTACCTTTGACCTTAAAATTGATCAAACACTATTAGATGCTTATAATGTGGAATTTGAAAACAAGAAAGTATCATCAAGTGATATTAGAGTAGCCACTATTGGTTTTTCTGATAGTCAAAATGAAAAATTACCAAGAAAAGCAGTTCCTTCTGACGGCTTACTTCCATTTATCGCCTTTAAAGATAGAAATGAATTTCATGTCAATAATTACAAAGTTGTGCACGGATCATTATATACTGCTTAATCCTAAAAAATCTAATTACTTTTAAGGTAATTTTATATAAATCCCGTTTTTGGTTTTTCGAAACCTAAATCGGGATTTTTATTTCTCCCAAACTTAGGGTTACCTTATAACGTCAAATGCCTTTTTAGCAAATTTTAAGAGGTTAAAACAGTTAAAAAAAATACCAGACTTTCCCATAGATAAATTTGATAGAATAGCACTATATTTGGAGGCTCGTTAGCTAGTAATTTTTAACTATTAATCTATTAGATTAATTCACAGAATTTCTTTAAACGAAAAAACAATTAAAACACTACTATGAATTTTGAATATTCTGAAGAACAAAACCATATAGCCGAAGCGGCTAAAGAATTTGCTGAAAAATATATTCGTCCACATATTATGGAATGGGATGAGGCACAAACATTTCCTGTTTCCTTGTTTAAAAAAGCTGGTGAACTAGGTTTTATGGGTGTTTTCATTTCTGAAGAATATGGTGGCTCAGGTTTAGGTTATCATGAATACATCGCTATTATTGAAGAAATATCGAAAGTTGATCCATCTATTGGATTATCCATTGCTGCACATAATTCATTATGTACAGGACATATTAATTACTTCGGTAATGAAGAACAAAAGAAAAAGTGGTTACCAAAATTAGCTTCTGCTGAATGGATTGGTGCCTGGGGATTAACAGAACACAATACGGGTTCTGATGCTGGCGGTATGAATACCACAGCGGTAAAAGATGGTGATTACTATGTACTTAATGGTGCAAAAAACTTTATCACCCATGCTATAAGTGGAGATGTTGCCGTTATTATGGCTAGAACAGGAGAAAAAGGAGATTCACGTGGCATGTCTGCCTTTGTAATTGAAAAAGGTACAAAAGGTTTTTCTTCTGGTAAAAAAGAAGATAAATTGGGAATGAGAGCTTCTGAAACAGCAGAACTTATTTTTGATAATTGCCGTGTTCATAAAGATAACTTATTAGGTATTGAAGGTAACGGTTTTGTCCAAGCATTGAAGGTACTTGATGGTGGTAGAATTTCTATCGGAGCACTAAGTCTAGGTATTGCAAAAGGTGCTTACGAAGCCGCATTAAAATACTCAAAGGAACGTGTTCAATTTGGAAAACCCATTAGTTCGTTTCAAGGTATTTCTTTTAAATTGGCAGATATGGCCACAGAAATTGAAGCCTCTGAACTCTTATTACACAAAGCTGCATATTTAAAAAACACGGGGAAAAGTGTTACCAAAATTGGAGCCATGGCAAAAATGTATTCCTCTGAAGTATGTGTTAAAGTAGCGAACGAAGCGGTTCAAATTCATGGTGGTTATGGTTATACCAAAGAATTTCCTGTAGAGAAATTTTATAGAGATTCTAAATTATGTACTATTGGTGAAGGTACTACCGAAATTCAAAAACTGGTTATTGCCAGAAATATTTTAAAATAAAAATTACTCGTCACTCCACGTAAAAAAAGTGGAACTCGAAAATATCAATACTGTTTTATCTTAAATTTTTATTCTTCGTTTATGCAAGATATAGAAAACATTGAGTTAACCTATTTAAGTTTAGATGACTATCAAGAACTTAAAGAAGTAATGATTGCTTCTTACACCAATATGCCAGACAGCTATTGGAAAGAATCACAAATAAATACCTTAATTAGACTATTCCCTGAAGGGCAAGTCGTTATTAAAATTAACAATCAAATTGCCGGTTGTGCATTATCAATTATTATTGACTATGCTCAATTTGATGAAAAGAACACCTATAAAGAACTTACAGGTAACTATACCTTTAGCACGCATACTAAGAAGGGCGATGTTTTATATGGTATTGAGGTTTTTATAAAACCTGAATTTAGAGGAATGCGTTTAGGTAGACGCTTGTATGATTACCGAAAAGAGCTTTGTGAACGTTTAAATTTAAGAGGGGTTGCTTTTGGTGGTCGCATTCCAAATTATCATAAATATAAGGAAGAATTAACTCCAAAAGAGTATTTAAATAAAGTGAAGAGGAAAGAGATTCATGATCCTGTTTTAAATTTTCAGATTTCAAATGATTTCCATCCCACAAAAATTTTAAAAAATTATTTAGAGGATGATAAAGCCTCTGACGCTTATGCAGTTTTATTAGAATGGGATAATATCTATTTTGAAAAACAACAAAAAAAAGCGAGTATAGTCAAAAAAATTGTCCGTCTTGGGCTGATTCAATGGCAAATGCGTCCTTATAAAAATCTAGACGAACTATTGCAGCAAGCTGAATTCTTTATTGATGCCGTATCTGGTTACAGATCAGATTTTGCTTTGTTCCCTGAGTTTTTTAATGCTCCGTTAATGGCGGGTAACAACCACTTACCCACTCCTGATGCTATCAGAGAATTGGCAGGATATACCGAAGCTATTGTTCAAAAATTTTCTTCACTAGCAATTTCTTATAACATCAATATTATTTCTGGTAGTTTACCTGAAATGAGAGATGATAGACTCTATAACGTAGGTTATTTGTGCCGTAGAGATGGTACTGTTGAACGTTATGAAAAATTACATGTTACCCCCGATGAAGCAAAAGTTTGGGGAATGGTTGGTGGTAATCAATTAAAAACTTTTGATACCGACTGTGGTAAAATAGGTATCTTAATTTGTTACGATGTAGAGTTTCCTGAGTTAAGTAGGTTATTAGCAGATGAAGGTATGGACATTTTGTTTGTCCCTTTTTTAACAGATACACAAAATGGCTATTCAAGGGTGCGTAATTGTGCTCAAGCCAGAGCTATTGAAAACGAATGTTACGTAGCCATTGCAGGTAGTGTTGGTAATTTACCAAAGGTGCATAATATGGATATCCAGTTTGCTCAATCAATGGTATTTACACCTTGTGATTTTGCTTTTCCAACCAATGGAATAAAAGCAGAGGCAACGCAAAACTCCGAAATGATTTTAATAGCAGACGTAGACATTGATTTGTTACGTGAACTCCACCAATTTGGAAGTGTTAAAAACTTAAAGGACAGACGAAAAGACCTTTTTGAGTTGAGAAAAAAGTAATCCAGTTAAAATGCCACATGTTCATGTGGCATTTTTTTATTTTGACCTTGAGTAATATTTAATTCACAATGATTGAAAGTCAAACCTTTAAGAAAAAAAATTACACGACAAGTCCTTTACCTGTAGACGAGTATGAAGATTGTACTTTTATAGATTGTATCTTTTCAAATACAGACCTTTCCTCTATTTCCTTTGTGGATTGCTCATTTGCAGATTGCGACTTAAGCTCTGCTAAAATTTATGAAACCATATTTAATGAAGTTGAGTTTACCAATTGTAAGCTTTTAGGACTACCTTTTGACAGTGCGAACCAATTTACTTTTATTGCATCCTTTACCGATTGTCAATTAGATTTTGCCTCTTTTTACCAACGTAAATTAAAAAATCAACACTTTATAGATTGTAGTTTAAAAGAAGTTGATTTTTCAGGTGCTGAGCTTTCTAATGCTCAATTTAAGAATTGCAACCTAGAAAATGCCAATTTTGAAAACACAAACCTAGAGAAAGCTGATTTTACTACCGCTTATAATTTTAGTATTGACCCTGAGAATAACAAGATAAAAGGAGGGCAATTTTCAGTCAACCAACTGGAAGGGTTATTAAAAAAATATCACTTAAAAATAAATTAAAATGATTTCACTTAGATAATAACCCTTATTTTCTTAGATACTGACTAATACTCCCCAGTAATTTCCTCTTTTATTTCCACATTAATTACCTTTCCATATTTTTTGGCGATATCCTTAATGGCTTCAGTTTTTCCTATTAGGACAAATTGTAATTTATCTTTTGGAAAATAGGTTTTAATAATTTCATTCGCTTTCGTTAAGTTTATGGCATCCACATTTTTTTCAAAATCATTAATAAATGATTTGTCAAAATCAAACCAAAACATTTCAGATAGTAATCCTGCTAACTGACCTGTAGTCTCATAATCAGGTGGGAATTGTCCTTTTACATAATTTTTAGCAGAAGTCAACCCCTTTTCATCCAATCCGTTTTCATGTAAATTATGTAAGACTTCTAGCGTTTTATCAATGGCCTGTTCTGTAGTTTCAAGAGCTGTAAACGTACTGATGTAAAAAGTACCATTATATCGATACGAATTAAATCGACTACCTGCTCCATAAGTTAAACCAGAATTTACCCTCAACTCATCATTTAACATGGAAGTAAATCTACCTCCGAAAAGCGTATTCACGATATCAATACCAATATAATCAGCGTTGTTTCTACTAATTCCCTTACCTCCAATGTAGAAGGTAGTTTCCTTGGCATCCTCTTTATTTACTAATAATACGTTAGCTTCGTTATAGGGAACTACTGGTTGAGATGCTAAATTTTCAATGGACTTACCTTTTTTCCAACTTGAAAACAATTTCGAAATCGCTTTTTTCATTGCTTTTGTAGAAAAATCTCCAACAATACTAATAGCCGCATTATTTGGTAAATAATGTGTTTTGTAAAAGTCTTTCACATCATTAACCGTTAATTGGCTCACTGTAGATTCTAATCCATTGATTTTATTACTGTAAACATGATTACCATATATTAATTTATTGTTATAATCTCCTATTACAGAACGAGGACTTTCCTTTTCTTGAGTTAAAGAAACTAAAGTTCTTGCCTTTGCTTTTTCAAATTCAGTAACATCAAAAGTGGGTGTAATTAAAATTTCCTTTATTAGATTTAAAACCAACTCCTCATCCTTGGTTGCAAATTTTGATGACAAGCCTGCATATTCTTTCCCTGAATAGGTAGAGATCGTTGCACCAACATAATCTAACGCTTCATCTAATTTGCTTTTAGTATAATTTTTAGTTCCATGTTTTAGGGCATTGGCTGTTAACGAAGCAATACCCGATTGGCTATTGTCGTAAATAGCTCCCCCAGGAAATATTACTGACACACTTATTACAGGCACGTCATGTTGCTCCATTAAATTAACGGTAAGTCCGTTAGACAATGTAAATGTTGTATAATCAGGTAATTTATATGATTGTGCTTCTATATTTAAAGCCATTACAATTAATGAACAAAATAAAATCGTTGTTTTTCGAATTGCTTTCATTATTCAGATTTTGATTTTTTTAAAACTAATTATTCTTCAACATTGGCTTTTAAAACACCAACTGTTCTGTTACTTTTAGTAAAATATTTTTTTGTTACACGTTTAACATCATCAATTGTAACTTTATTAAAATTGGCTGGAGCGTCAAACATTTTTTTATAGTCTCCAAAAAAGAGTTCATACGTCCCAATATTATTTGATTTACCATCAATGGTTTCTACTTGATTATAGAACTCCATTAATTTCTGATTTTTAATTTTTTGAAGTTCCTTTTCAGTAATTCCTTCTTCTTTTATCGTATCAAGAACATCATAAATAGTTTTTTCAACAGTATCGGTCGAAACTTCTTGATTAGACACAACATAAAAATTAAAGAGATAAGGATCAAAGCTTAAGCCATAATCTGTAAAAATTCCATTCGCCAATTGACTATCAACCAAAGCTTTGTATAATCTAGAAGAATTACCACTGGTTAAAATAGAACTTAAAATATCTAAGGCGTAATAATCGTCATTCTTCGCTTCGGGTGTACGATACCCTATCATCATATATGGTGCAGCTACATCTTTTTGAACTGTAATTCGTCTTTCACCTGTTTGAGCAGGTTCTACAATAAAAACTTTAGGTGGTTCTGGTTGAGCAGGTATTGATTCCATATACTTTTTCGCCAAACGTTTTACCTCTTCTGTTTTAACGGCACCTGAAATGACTACCACACAATTGTTAGGAGCATAATAGGTTTTAAAATATCGTTCTAAATCACCTTGAGTCCAATGTTTCATATCATCTTGGTATCCAATAACTGGCCAATGATAAGGATGCTCTTGAAAAGCAGTTGCTTGAACGGCTTCACCTAATGATCTCCATGGCGAATTTTCAAGTCCGGTACGTCGTTCACTTAAAACCACTCCTCGTTCACTTTCCACCATGTTCGGATCAATACTTAAGTTTGCGATACGATCACTTTCTAAATCAAAAATAGTTTCGAGGGCTGAAACAGGGAACCAATCGGTATAAACCGTTACATTCTCAGTGGTATATGCATTATTTGAACCTCCATTAAACTCCATGGTTTGATCAAATAACTTCGGTCCGTACTTCTTTGCTCCATTGAACATCATGTGTTCAAAGAAATGAGAAAGTCCAGTAATTCCCTGATGTTCATTACGACTGCCCACTTTATAGAATGAGTACATATTAGCATTGGGTATTGAAAAGTCTTCTACTACTAAAAATTTCATACCATTTTCTAGCGTAAATGTTTTTACATCATCAACCTTCATTTGAGCAAAAGTGATTGACATACAAAAAAGCAGCATCGGGAAAATTATTTTTTTCATATCTATTAAAGCCTATTTATTAATAATCAATTATATTCAAAGATAAGTGAAAACATATAATGTTTCTGTGGAGTTTATTAAAAAATGTGTACAAACCTAACCAAACAAGATTTACAACAAATGACATGCTAATAAGCTACTGATAATCAATTCAAAACACTTCTAAGTTTACAATTTAAAAAATCATCATTTATTTGATGAATTTAAAAAATAGCAAGAACCAATTTATTAATTGTAGGTATGAATATTAAATATGGAGTAAACGAACTGAATAATTATTCTTTTGATTTCTAAGAACATAACAAGAACATTTACATTCTTCTTTCAAAAATATAATAAACATTCAATAGTCTATTCTTATATTTTTTAGATTTTTCTGAAACTCTATTTAAATTATACGTTGTTATTTTATGTATCATAAAACTACTTCCTAAGTTCAGTAAAACCTGTTCATCTATAGGCTCTGTAGTCAACAACCCAAATTTATGTTCAATTGGTAACTTATCTATACCTTCATCTAAAGAAATAAAAGGTATTTTCCCACCAAAATACCAAATCATTTCTGGCGAAATATAATTATTCCCATAAATTTTAAACCCCTGCCTTTCTGCTTCGGTTTTAAGATCAGAAATGGAATTGTAGCTCCTGTTCTTAAAACTTTGGGCAAGCGGTAAAGCTGTCAATAATATACTCGCAAAAAATAGGACAGTAAATCTAAACACCATATTTATATTTTTCCTTTTTAAATAAAAAACAATTAGAACACTAAGCGTAAATAGAACTATGGAAGCAAAAATGTAAGTAAACCAATGATTTGAAATATTATCTTTTAAAAAGAAATATGCTAGTACTGGGAATGTAACTCCAATGCTAGCTATTAAACCAAAATTAAAATAAACGGGAAATGTTTCTCGCTTATCGGTCATTGTTTTAAAACACCTCATCAAATAATCAATATAAAACCCAATATTTATAGCTAATGGAATTAACATTGGCATTAAATATCTTGATTTCTTTTCTGGAATAATTGACAATAGCACCACGGCTAAAAGTGTCCAACCTAAACTAAATTGATAGGCTTTTAAATGATTTACTCTTGATTTCAAATAGGGGTACAACAAACTGATAAACGCAATAATAGTCCAAATTCCACTTTGTGTAAAAAAGCTCCAATAATAATAAAAGGGCTTAACATTGTAACTAGACCAATTATTCGTTTCATTTTCAGCAATAGCATTAAACGTATCAACATCTTGTAATCGTATATATAAATACCACCGACCACCTAGAATTAATGCTAGTAGAATAACACTTAAATAGGGTAAAACTTTCGCTTTAAAATGTTTAAATTTATAGGTAAAACCGTAAGCCAATAAAAAAGGAAGCATTAATGCATATAGGGAAACTGGACCTTTGCTTACTATTGAAAATCCGATAAAACACCCAGCTATTATCGCATGTTTCCAATATTCCTTTTCCTTTTCAAATAACAGAAATAATTGATAAATGGCATAACACATAAACCCATGTGCAAAAATATCCCATGGTTCTTCAATTGTAATTCCAATAATATAGAAAGATGTTATCGCAATAAAACTATTTTGTAAACTTTGTTTAGTGTCCAAAACTAATAACTGCGATATTTTAAAAATGCCAATAGCAACTAGCATTACAAACATAATGGACGGTAGCCGCAAGGCAAAAACACTTTTAATTCCGAAAAGTATTCCTGAAAAAGCTGCAAGCCATGTTGGCAATGGTGGTTTTTGATAACGTGGTACTCCGTTCATTGTAGTTAGGAACCAGTTGCCATCATTTACCATTTCTCGAGCTGTGATAAAATTTCTAGCTTCCATTATAGAAACATCTATAACATCTAAATTTGGTATAAGCATAATTGCCGTAAACAAACAAATACTTAAAACAGGATATTTTTTAATAAGGTCTATCAGTTTAATTGGTTTCATAAATAAGATTTAAACTTAATTACCAATCCTAAAATTCTAATTCTAAAATTTGAAAATAAATTTCAGAAAATAAGTTTAAGACTTCATGTACCTATTGGAAACAAGTATCAGCGTTTAACTTTTAAATGATAAGTCGAACGCCTCCTAATTGTTCAATTCTGTATGGAAATTTATCACCAGGAGAACCGATAAACATAAAATTCACGGGTACATTCCATTTTTTGGATAATTCTTGGATTAATTTCGGTGTAAACTCCCCCTCTATTTTCACAAAATCAATATTTATTTCAGGATACTCTCTATCTAAAAAATCAATTTCCATCTCCAGGTTTGGAGGTAAACTTTCACCTTTTTCTAAAATGGTTACAATTTTTATACGTTTTGTATGTTCGTTTTTACCAACATAAATCATTACTTTATTTAAACTGGCAATATTATCCCCTCTTGTAAAAAAAACAAACTCTTGATCGTTAATTTTATTTATTACTTCTCTAATTT
This sequence comes from Aureibaculum flavum, assembly GCF_016406085.1. Lineage (GTDB taxonomy): Bacteria > Bacteroidota > Bacteroidia > Flavobacteriales > Flavobacteriaceae > Aureibaculum > Aureibaculum flavum. Next base: position 76,035 of record NZ_JAEHFJ010000009.1, on the reverse strand, counting down.
TTCGATCGGATGAAATTACAAACCTACGTATCGGAGAGAATAAGTAATCAATTGATATCAAGACAAATTTCAACAACAACGTTCTATTTAACATTGCCATTACAAATAAAATTGTAGGTATAAAATAATACAAAAACACCGAAACATTACTCGGAGAATTGTCTTTAGGTGGTATTGAAATATTTCCAACTAAAGCTATGATAACCGCTGCAATTGCAACTAACACACCTAGCCAAGAAGCTCTTTCTGGCCTGGGTAACTCACTCCTTTTGACCTTTAAAAGAATATTACCAATGCCAAATAACGCCATAACAGATAAAAATGAAATTGTATAAACACCAGCCAAAAGCTGCACTTCTCCTTTCGTAAATAACAATACTGATATTGACAAAATTAGAAATACAATAATGATTCTGTAAGAGCTACCTTTTTTATTTTTCTTTAGAAAAAAGGGTGGCATAATACGATCTAAAGCCAATCTTTCTAACAACCCTGTAACTCCAACAAAAGAGGTTAAAACAGCACCACTCAATACCAAAAAGGCATCAACCGCAATTAAATCTGCGATCCACTCCCCTCCTACGTGGCTGCCCATTTCTATTAATAATGTATTTTGATAATCAGGACTTTGCAACACTGGCAATGCAAATAAAGCTAATGCAAACACCGCCATTAGTGGGTTAATAACACTTACTATAATCCACATATTTTTTAGCGTTTTTGGAAAAACCCCTTTTTTCTGTTCTTCAACAAAATTTGCAGAACTTTCAAAACCTGAAACGCCAAGCATGGAGGCAGAAAACCCTAAAAATATAGCATTGGTAATGCTCCCATGTTCAAGTGGCCAATTCCAATTTTCAATAAATGTTTCTATACCATTCTGAAATAAGTAGAAAACAATAAATCCGACAAGTATTACTAATGATCCTAAATGAAAGATAAAAATACCTATGGCTACTTTAGCAGACTCAGAAATACCACCAATTACTAAAAAGGCGAATACACTTAGTAAAGCAATAGTGGCTATGATAATTGGCATCGGTGGAACGATATGGTGCAAATAATGAATGGCTTCATTTGCAGAGATAACTGCTGTCGCCATATACGATAATAAGGTAAGTGTTGCTGCGAAAGAAGCTGTTCGCTTACTTGTGGTATTTAATAAAGCATTATAGGCTCCACCATTTAAGGGTAATGCCCCTACAACTTCTCCATATATTTTCCTGAATAGAAAAAGTACAAATGAAACTATTAATAAAGTTATCCATGCATACTGTCCTGCAAAAGCGATGGACAATGCAGATACATATAAAACGGAAGAACTTATATCATTTCCGCTAATAGCTGTAGCTGCTAATTCACTTAATTTATTTACTTTCTTCATCTCTAAAGATTTATTGGTAAATAGATTTTTTACATACCTATTTCCTTAGCCTTTTTTAACATAAATTGATACGCCTCATCGTAATCATTTTTAATTTCTCCCTCGAGTATCGCCTCTTTAATAGCCTCTTTTAAGGTACCTATTTGTCGGCAAGGTTTTAAATTAAAAGTTTCCATAATCAGCTCGCCGGTAATTGGTGGTTGAAAATTACGAACTTGGTCACGCTCTTCTACATCAGCTATCTTCTCACGTACCATTCTAAAATTATTGAGGTATTGTTTTCTCTTTTTAGCATTCTGTGTAGTAATATCAGCTTCACAATGTGTCATTAAATCTTCAATATCCTCACCGGCATCAAAAATTAAACGGCGTACCGCAGAATCAGTCACATCTTCAGCCAAAATTACTGGTCTAGAACTCAACAGCACTAATTTCTGAACGTATTTCATCTTTTCGTTCAATGGCATTTTTAAACGTTTAAATAATTTATATACCATTTTTGAACCTACAAATTCGTGTCCATGAAATGTCCAACCTATCTTTTTATCAAAACGTTTTGTAGGTGCTTTACCAATATCATGCAATAAGGCAGTCCACCGCAGCCATAAGTTATCTGTTTTTTCAGAAATATTATCAACCACCTGCAACGTATGGTAAAAATTATCTTTATGCGATTGTCCCTTTTCTTCTTCTACGCCTTTTAAGGCCGTTAATTCTGGTAAAAACCGTCCTAAAAGATGTGTTTTTTCTAAAAGCTTAAATCCAATCGATGGCTTTGCTGATAATAATATTTTATGTAACTCATCTACAATACGTTCTCTAGTAATAATATCTAACCTATCTGCATTTTTTGTAATCGCATTTAGAGAATTTTTTTCAATAGTAAAATTCAGCTGCGTTGCAAAACGAATGGCACGCATCATACGTAAAGGATCATCAGAATAGGTAATATCGGGATCTAAAGGTGTTTTTATAATACCATTAGATAAATCTTCCATACCATTAAATGGATCTAACAAATCACCAAAACTACCTTCGTTCAAGCTTAATGCCATTGCATTTATAGTGAAATCTCTTCGATTTTGGTCATCTTGTAACGTGCCTTCAACCACAATAGGGTTTCGACTCTCTCTAGCATATGATTCTTTTCTTGCCCCTACAAACTCTACCTCAACCTCTTTATAGCGTAGCATAGCTGTACCATACGTTTTAAAAACTTGTACTTCTGGCTTATTTGGTAATAAATTGGCAACATGTTTTGCCAATTCAATACCACTACCTACGGTCACAATATCAATATCTTTGGCTCCACTGTCTCTTTTCAATAAAAAATCACGCACAAAACCACCAATAACATAACTCTCTAAACCGAGTAATTTAGAAGCTTTTGCGATGTATTCAAATATTTCAGAAGTAAGTGCTTTTTTGTAGTTCTCTGGCATAAATATTAATCTCTAATTACTACGATCGCTCCATTATCAGAAATTTTTATTATTCTAGAAGGAATAGTAGTAATTTTCTCAAGTTGCAAATTTACCACATAATCAACCGCCTCCAAAATAGATTGATCAATTTCTTCAAAAGAATTAGGGGTAGGCATGCCACTAATATTTGCTGATGTAGAAACTAGAGGATTACCGAGTGTCGAAATTATATTCTGGCAAAAATCATGTTTAACAATTCTAATGGCCACCGTATTATCTTTGGCGATGACGTTTTTTGCTAACCCGACGGGATGGTTATAAATAATTGTAGTTGGTCTTTCAGAAGTATTGAGTATTTCGACAACTTTCTCAGGTATATCACTAACGTATTTTTTAAGCATTTCGATGCCATCAACCAGAATGACTAAACTCTTACTTTCGTTACGCTTCTTAATTTCAAATATTCTGGAAACTGCTTTTTCATTTGTAGCATCGCATCCCAAGCCCCAAACGGTATCCGTCGGGTAAAGGATTGTTCCACCCAATTTCAATTTAGCTAAACTATTTTTAATTTCTTGTTTCACGAAATAGAGGTTATCACTTTTTGACCTTTGGGTATTTTTGGTAATTCCAGATAATCTCCAATAATTTTATTGTACTTCTCAGGTGTAAACTCTTTTTTGCAATCTTTAGGATAAAATGTTAACTCTCCATAATAAGTAACACCTTCAATAGCATAAAAATCTACTCTAATGAATGGTAGTTTATCAGCCAATATTATGGCCAATTTCTTCATCTCCTCAAAATTTGAAGGTATATCTACATCCTCCTCTAAAAATGCCATATCAATAGATTTAAAGGGAAGTTTATTCCAGTCCATATCATAATAACATCTCATGTGTTCTGCAGATCTATCAATATCTATTTGAATAAATTTTGGCACTCCATTAAAACAAAAAAACTTATAATCTGAGATAGCATCTTTGCCTGGTTCTTCCAAATATTTTTCACAAATAATTCTGGGCTTTATATTCTTGTATGCCCATTCATAACCAACTCTGCTATACTGACAATGCTGCATCCATTTTTGCATCTTTATCTTTACGGCTTCAATATCTAACGTCGATTTATCTTTTACAATAATATTTAAACTACTTCCATGAACCCCTTTTAATACAAATTGTTCTGGAAATTTATCAAATTCAACTTTATCTGGAGCGTCATAAACGCCATATAATTTATTCAAGTATTGTGCTCCTATTTTTTCTTCAACATTAGCCCTAGACTCATATTTACAAGCTAACTGAGTTAGTAAAGGAACATGATAATACATTTTTAACCATTGAATTTTTTCATTAAACTCAACTGGGTTTTTAAGATTTAGCTTTTTACCTGTATAATATTTATATCTTAATTTCAGCACCGTGGCCTTGGGTAAGAATTTAAAATTTTTTAATATTCTGTAAATTATTCTTGGCATATGGACTATAACTTGAAATATTTAAATTTTTTACACATTTTATATTTCCTAATGAAATTTAATGGCTTTGACTTTAATCGTTTCTTCCTATTCTCTCTTATAAATAAAAGAGTTGCATCAATAACTCTAGCACTCGATTTACCATCATTATATGGATGAATTTCATCTACATAACTCTTTATATTTCCCATTAACTCTTTAGGTAACTTTAAAGCTGTTAATATACTTTGTTTTATTTCATCTGCTGCCTTTATATTTATTAAATGATTTTTAGGATTCTTATTCTTATAGGTAACCACTGGTTTATGTTGAATTAAAAATTCAGTTATCACTGAAGAAGTATCAGAAAGCATTACATCAGCAATTTTCAAAGGCTCTAAATCATTTAAATTTTCTATATAAGTAACATTTTTTTCTTTTATAGATTTAAATTTATCAACAATTTCAGCATCCATTTTAGGATGGAGTGTAATTAACCAATCCCAATTATTTAATTTAATTATTCTCTTTACCTCTTCAAACACCTCATCATCATGAGCTAAACTCATAGATTTGGTAAACGTAGAGGCTAAAAGTATTATTGGCCTTATATTCTCTTTTTTTTGTATTGGAAATAAATCATCCACCTTTGACCATCCTGTTTCTATAACATCAAAGTGTTTATGTTTATAGGATAACTTTTTAAATTCTCTGGTAGTTGAAGGACCTTGCGTGCAATACAAATCAAATAAGCCTCGAATTCTAAAATGCCCTTTTTTATGACTCCTTTTATCAACACTAAACCCATGAAACACCTGTACTTTTATTCCCGGAAAAAAATGTGGAATTTCATTTGACGATACTAAATTTATATCGGCATCATATTCTAAAACCTCTTCTATAGAATTTAATAAGTAGTCATTTGTTTTTAAAAACTTCTTGTTTTCCTCTATTTCTATAAACCAAGCTACTTCATACCCCCTTTTTATCAATTCATCTTGTAAGGGTCTCACGATAGGAAAACCATATTTATAAGATACATATAATAAAAATTTTGGTTGTAGCATAGTATTATAATTTACTCCTTAAAATCCACAATTTAATATACCTCGTTAAAACGCCATTGGCATGAACTGTAGAGATCACAAAGCCAGGAAACCCATCTAAAAAGCCCAATCTTATTATATAATGTATCATAAATCGAGTAGGTGGTTTTATTAAGATATGATACAAGGTAACTTTTTTTCCCTTTTCAAACAGCGATTTCGCTTTTAGTGCTGAATAATGGTTTAATTTATTTACATAATGATCGTAACCACGATATGAATAATGCTCTAATTTACTCTTTAAATATCCAACATTTCCCTTCGCTTCGATGGTTTCATGCACCAATTTACCATCATACCTACAAAATTCCCTATTAAAAAGTCGAATTACTTTATCGCGTTGCCAACCACTATAATTTAGTTTTTTACCTAAAAAATAAAACGTTCTAAACACAAAAAAACCAACAAATTCATTGGGTTGATTTAGTGTGGCTATAATTTCTTCTCTCAGTACGTCTGTTACACGCTCGTCAGCATCTAATATATAGATCCAATTATGGGTTGCCTGCTCTATAGCATAGTTTTTTTGGGAAGAAAAATCATCAAATTCGCGTTGTAAAACACGAACTTTATTTTTTTCGGTAATTTCAATAGTCTTATCTCGACTAAACGAATCTATGATGATAATTTCATCGGCAAAGCTCACAGAATCTATAGCAGCCTGTATATGAATCTCTTCATTTAGCGTAGGGATAATGGCTGTTATTTTATTTTTTGTATTCAAGCTCTGTTAGTTACAGCAAATTTAATATTTGTTTTATAATTCTTAGTACTAATTTAATTTATTGTAATAATTTTGCAAAATGAAAATTCAGATTGATCAAAAACACAAAGCATTAAAAGCAGATTTATTTGAAACCATTTCAAATTTTGATTCCTTTGAAAATGGTTTTGGAACTGGGAACAGAAATAGCGTAAAAAAAATTGATTTACCCAATTTAACAGTGGTAGTAAAATCATTTAAGATTCCGGTTTTAATGAATCAAATAGCATATAAATATATTCGAAAATCGAAAGCCAAAAGATCCTATGAATATACAAAAAAGCTTTCCAGTTTAAATATACTTTCGCCATCTCCAATTGCATATATTGAATATTTTTCTTGGTTTGGATTGAAGAAAAGCTTTTATATCAGTGAGTTCTTGGATTATGATTTAACAATAAAAGATCTTTTACAACAACGAAACCACCCAGAATTTGATGAAATTTTAACAGCGTTTACACGATTTACGTTTAAGTTACATGAAAAAGGAATTCATTTTTTAGATCATTCTGGCGGAAATACTTTAGTGGTAAAAAATAATGATAACTATGACTTTTATTTAGTCGATTTAAATAGAATGAAATTTGAGCCCCTTTCTTTTGAACAAAGAATGGAAAATTTTTCACGTTTAACTCCTAAAAAAGAAATGGTTGAAATAATGAGCAGAGAATATGCTACATTGATAGATCAACCATTTGAACAAGTATTTGAAAAGATGTGGCATTACACCCATCTTTTTTTCAATAAATCAAATCATAAAAAGCAACTTAAAAAAATTTTACATCTTAAAAAAGAACGTAAAATTTGCCATAATTAAACAGCTACATCATATTCACGTAACGCATCATTCAATGATGTTTTTTTATTAGTACTTTCTTTTCTTTTACCAATTATTAATGCACATGGTACATTATAATCACCTGCTTTAAAAGATTTGGTATAACTTCCTGGAATTACTACAGAACCTGCAGGTACCACTCCTTTTGTAATAACCGGCTCATCGCCAGTTACATCAATAATTTTAGTACTCATTGTTAATACTACATTTGCTCCTAACACCGCTTCTTTTTCCACTCTTACGCCTTCAACTACAATACAACGTGAGCCAATAAAACAATTGTCTTCAATAATAACTGGGGCTGCTTGTAATGGTTCTAATACACCACCAATACCAACGCCGCCACTTAAATGTACATTTTTACCAATTTGAGCACAACTACCCACGGTAGCCCAAGTATCAACCATAGTTCCTTCATCTACGTAAGCTCCAATATTTACATAACTAGGCATTAAAATTGTACCGCTAGAAATATAGGCTCCATGACGTGCTACTGCGTTTGGTACAACACGAATTCCTTTTTCTTTATAGCCTTTCTTCAATGGTATTTTATCGTGATATTCAAAAATACCCGCTTCCAATACTTCCATTTTTTGAATAGGAAAATACAATACTACTGCTTTTTTAACCCATTCGTTCACTTGCCATCCAGATGATGTAGGCTCAGCTACACGTAATTTACCTTCGTCTAATAAGGCAACCACTTCTCTTATATTTTTTTGCGTAGATTCCTCTTTAAGCAATTCACGATTATCCCATGCTGCTTCAATATTTTTCTGTAATTCGGTCATTTTATTTAAGTGTAATTTTCAGAGACGCTATTTTATTACGTCATTATTAAAACACAAATATAAACCCTTCATTTAAAATCGACATAATTTTAGTTGTTTATAACATAAAAGCTATTTTTGTATAAAATTTAACCACATATGGCTCGTATTTTAGCAATAGATTTTGGTAAAAAAAGAACAGGTGTTGCCGTCACTGACGAATTGCAATTGATTGCATCTGGACTTACAACCGTTGCTACACATGATTTTTTTGACTTTTTAGCCGATTATTTGAAGCAAGAAAAAGTAGAGCTTTTCTTGGTAGGTGAACCCAAACAAATGAACAACGAAGTTTCGGAAAGTGAAGCACTTATCATTCCGTTTATCAATAGATTAACTAAAGTGCATCCTACAATACCTATAAAAAGAGTAGATGAGCGTTTTACTTCAAAAATGGCTTTCCAAACCATGATTGAAGGTGGTCTCAAAAAAAAACAACGTCAAAATAAAGCATTAATTGACGAAATTAGTGCGACAATTATTTTACAATCGTATCTTTACAACCTTAAAAATTAAATTTACAAATGGTATTACCCATAGTTGCATACGGAGATCCTGTTTTGAGAAAAGTAGGAACAGAAATAGATAAAGAGTATCCCGATTTAAAGGAGCTCATTGAGAACATGAAAGCCACCATGAAAAATGCTCGTGGTGTAGGTTTGGCGGCTCCACAAATTGGTAAAGCCATTCGTTTGTTTATTGTTGACACATCTCCATTTGCTGAAGATGATGACTTAAGCATAGAAGAGCAAGACTTTCTAAAAAGTTTCAATAAAGTATTTATAAATGCTAAAATCACTTCTGAAGAAGGAAATGAATGGGCATTTAGTGAAGGCTGTTTAAGCATTCCCAATATTAATGAAGATGTTTTTAGAAATGAAAAACTCACGATTGAGTATTTTGATGAAAAATTTAAAAAACATACTGAACAATTGGACGGATTAGCCGCTAGAGTTGTTCAGCATGAGTACGACCATATTGAAGGTATTTTATTTACAGATAAGTTATCTTCATTAAAAAAACGATTATTAAAGAAAAAATTAAATAACATAAGTAAAGGGAATATTGACGTTGATTATCGAATGAAATTTCCTAAAAAATAATATTATATGACATTAGAGAAAATTGTTGCTATTACTGGCAAACCAGGATTATACGAAATTGTATCACAAACAAAAGGCGGATTATTAGTACAGTCTTTAATTGATAAAAAAAGGATTCCGGTAAGTGCAATGCAAAATGTAAGTGTGTTAAATGATATTGCCATTTACACCTATGAAGATGAAATGCCTTTGCGTATCATTTTTAAAAATATGGCCGAAAAGCTGAGTAATGAAGAAGCTCTTAGCCATAAAGAAAGTAACGATAAATTAAAATCATTTTTTAGCGAAGTACTTCCTAACTATGATGAGGAAAGAGTATATGCCTCTAACATAAAAAAAGTGGTACAATGGTACAATGTACTCGCTACTAACAAATTTGATTTCTCTTCGATTAAAGAGGATAGTAATGACGAGGAAGAAGAATAGTAGTAAGTTCAGTTTTTAGTTTGCAAGTCACTTCTATTATTTTTATTGAGCAATAGCAACATAAAAATGTTTGAGAAGTGCTTTTAGCTAGAAATTAAACTGCTTTCTACAAGTTTGAGATCTAATTCCCAAATTTTATAATATGTCTAGAAAAGAACATTTAGCAGCTTTTAACCGTCTATTAGACATAATGGATGAGTTGCGACAAAAATGTCCTTGGGACAAAAAACAAACCTTAGAATCTCTAAGGCATCTTACTATTGAAGAAACCTACGAGTTGGGTGACGCCATTCTCGATAACGACCTTGAAGAAGTTAAAAAAGAGTTGGGTGACCTTTTATTGCACATTGTTTTTTACGCAAAAATCGGCTCTGAAACCAATGCTTTTGATATAGCTGATGTTGCCAATAGTATTTCTGATAAATTGATTTACAGACATCCACATATCTATGGTGATGTTGACGTAAAAGATGAAGAAGAAGTAAAACAAAATTGGGAAAAACTCAAACTCAAAGAAGGTAAAACGAGTGTCTTAGAAGGTGTACCAAAAAGTTTACCTGCATTGGTTAAAGCAAGTAGAATTCAGGAAAAAGTAGCTGGTGTCGGTTTTGATTGGGAAGAACCTCATCAGGTTTTTGATAAGGTAAAAGAAGAAATTTTTGAACTGGAAGCCGAAATAGAAAAAGGAAATACCGAAAACATTGAAAGTGAATTTGGCGATGTTCTTTTCTCGCTTATAAACTATGCACGGTTTATAAAGGTGAATCCTGAAAATGCCTTAGAAAAAACCAATAAAAAGTTTATCAATCGCTTCCAATTCTTAGAAAAAGCCGCAAAAAAGGAAGGTAAAGAGCTTTCTGAGATGACTTTGGCAGAAATGGATGTGTATTGGGAAAAGTCTAAATACTATTTCAAATAAATCAATTGAAACAATTAGAAAAAATTCTATTGACAACTATAATTTGACAACCTCAAAGACTATTCCTTCATATGGACTTTCATTCCCTGCTTCATAAAACAAGCCTAAGTTTCCGTTAAGTAATAATGTTAAATCCGAGTACGCCGAGGCTCCCAAATATATTGTTTTAACAACTGACCAAGTTTCTCCATTATCTCGACTCATTTTAAGGGTCATATTCTCACGTTTGTTTTCGTCAGCAGGATTTAAAAAATAGAGATCTGACTCCTTATTTTTTGATACTTTTAAAAGACTTGCCTGGCAAATAGGTTCAACTAAGTAATTGTCTGAATATATATCCTCCCACGAAGCTCCTCCATCCGTACTAATTGCAATTTTTCTAGCTTTTTGTGTACGATCATAATTCCGCATATTAAGCATCAAAGTACCATCAGATAACTCAACGATAGTACACTCGTTTACTTGATCTTGATTAGTACGCCCTCCCAGTTGCCACGTCATACCATGATCATCTGAATAGATAACATGAGAGTAGTATTTCTTTGATTCTCCTTCAATATGGTCACTCGGAATTATCAGTCTGCCTTTATTTTTTCCATACTCTAGCTGAATCCCGTGAACTGGTCCAGTTGCGTACCACGTCCAGTCTTGCTTTTTAACCGATTTTGTAATCTCATTTGGCATTGACCAGCTTTTGCCATCATCAATAGAATTGAAAGAAAAAATACGTCTAGTATCCTTACTTTTTCCTGCAATTATTTCACTCTCGTGGTCTTCCCCCAAATTCCATGTAGAAAGTAAATGTATAGCTCCTGTAACTTTATCAACTACTGGAGCCGGATTTCCACAAACATTATCGCCATCATCCCAAATTACCGTTAGTTTACTCCAAGTATTTCCATTATCTTCAGACCTTTTCATTACCAAATCAATATTTCCTGTATCAGAACAGCCTTTTTTTCGCCCTTCTGCAAAGGCCAATAAAGTTCCTTCATTTGTGGTCACAATTGCAGGAATTCTAAAGCACTTATAGTCTTCTGAATCGCTTTTGAAAAGATAATTTAAAATTTTATTTTCCTGTGCATTATTGAATTCTTTATCTGAAGTTATTTGCCCCCAAGAATTTGATATAATAATGAATAGTAAGATATTGATAAATATTTTGTTTGATCTGCTCATTCTAATTCTTTACCTTATTTGGATACGCTGGTGTTTGCATTTCTTCGGGTGGATTTTGCTTTAATTGTTCTAACGCTACCTCAATGGCTTTTTCTAATTGTGGGTCATGACCCTTTACGATTAACTCTGGTAATTGCTCAACTTCAATATCTGGTGCTACACCTTCATTTTCAACCCTAAACCCGTCTTTTGTGTAAAAAGCAACATTAGGAGCTGTAACAATACCTCCATCAATAAACTCAGGATACCCCAATACTCCAACTAAACCTCCCCAAGTACGTTTTCCTACAATAGTTCCCAACTTAAATTTTCTAAACATCCAAGGTAAATAATCACCACCTGAACCTGCGGTTTCATCTGTAATCATCACTTTTGGACCTTGAATTGAAGCACTGGGCGATTTTAAATCTTTACCATATCTAAAATTCCAATAGGCTTGTTCGGGACGCTTTAAAATATCGATATAATAATCGGCTAAAGAACCTCCACCATTGTAACGTTCGTCAATAATAATGGCCTTCTTTGTTGCTTGAGGGAAAAAGTAACGTTTAAAATACTCATGACCTGCACCTGCCGTATTGGGCACATACACATACGCTACTTGACCATTCGTTGCTTTATCTACTTTTTTAATATTTCCTTCCACCCATTCTCTATTGCGTAAATCAAGGTCATATGCGATAGGTGTAACATTCACAACTCTTGCATTGGATCCATTGGCAGTTTTACTTATGGTTAGCTCTGTGATTTTATTCGCTGTATTTTCAAAAAAGCTATAAAAATTAGCATCAGACGTAATGTTTTTTCCATTTACCGCAATGATATAATCCCCTTCTTCAACATTTACACCCGGTTCTGTTAAAGGTGAACGTAAATCAGGTGTCCAATTTAATCCGCCATATATTTTTTTTATTTGATACCTATTATTGCTAATTTGATAATCGGCACCTAACAATCCTCCTTGAATACGTTCTGAACTATTCAAATGATCTCCCCTACTTGAAAAACGATGATGCCCGACTGCAATTTCACTAAACATCCATTCCATTACTCGATATACATCTCCTTTAGTACTTGCATATTCTATAAATGGTTTATACTTTTCTTTCATGGCATTCCAATCCGCCCCATGCATATTTGGATCATAAAAATAATCACGGTTTACACGCCAAGCTTCATTAAAAATATTTAACCATTCTTCTTTGGGATTTATCTTTACACTTATGGCTCCAAAATTAACAGGAGCTTCTTTCGCTTTTTCACCAATATCTGCTACAAACCAAGCCCCTTTATTTTGATACAGCATTTTTTTGCCATTGGTGGAAATCTGAAAATCTCCCGCTTCAAATAATTCTTTTGATGCTCTGTCTTTAAAATCAAATTTTTGTAAGGAAGACTTGTCGGAATGATACGAGGAAGCCACATAATACAATTCTCCTTCAGTTGGCGATTGCAGGTTGTGATAATAGCCTTTACCAATTGGCAAACTAATGATGCGTTGTTGTAATCCTTCCCAGTCAATTTTTAAAACAGGCTCCGCTTCTTTTTCTTTTTTACCTTTTTTATCTTTACCCTTTGTGCTTTCCTCTTCTACTGCCACTGCTATTTCTTCAACGTCATTTTCTTTTGCTAATGGAGAAACTACTTCCTTTTGAAGTGTGACCAAATAAATAGAATAGTTCATTTCCATATCAATGTTAGACTGATCAAACCAATTGACAACGGGACCGGCATCTGTAGAGGCTAACATATATAAATACTTACCACTAGGATCAAAAATTGGTTCTGAAACGCTTGAAAGTCCATCAGACACAGCATACGATTTATTAGATTCTATAGAATACAAAAAAGCTTGCTCAAAGCTCGTTTCAATAACCTTGGTATATGATACCCAATTAGAATCATGTGACCAACTACCAAAAAGCTCTCGTAAATCACCAGGAACAAACCTATCATCTTGGGCAATTTTAACCACTTTTTTATTAGAAGTTTCTGCTACATATAAATTCCGACCATTGTCTATAAAACACAATTTATCACTATCAGGAGACCAATGAATATTGGCATAAAATCCCGTACCACTTAATGGAATTTTGGTAATTGTATTCGTTTTTATGTTTTGAATATGTAGGCCGTATTCGCCAGAATCATCAGAAAAATAAGCGATAAACTTTCCATTAGGTGACCATTCCGGGAATTTCTCATGCGTTCCTGCCGTGTTCGTCAAGTTTTTTACATCTCCTTTATTTGCAGGCACCGTAACAATTTCACCTCTAAAATCGGCAACCACTCGTGCCCCAGAAGGCGAAATTGATAAAGATCGTATATAATCGCTCCCAGATACAAAACGAGGACGTAATTCTAACAAATCTGTTGAAATATTTATGGTTAGCGTATTTACTTTATTAGAACTGACATCATAGAGATGTAATAATCCCGCTTGTTCAAAAATAACGGCTCCGTTATGAGCACTAATATCCAACACAGGGAAATCTTTATAGTCAGTGAGTTGTTTAATTTCTTTGGTGGTCGTTTGGTAACTATACAAGTTGAATTCACCTTTTCTATCACTTTTAAAATATACCACATTATTCATCCATTGTGGTTTAGTATCATTACTTCCTCCTTCAGGTTTTGCAATTTCTTCAACCTTATGGCTAGTGGTATCATAAAGCCAAATTCTTGAAACTCTTCCACCACGATAATGTTTCCATTGGGTAAACGCTTCGGATAATGGTGTATATGCAATCGACTTTCCATCATCAGCATAAGACGCATGATAAGCGGTTGGTATAGGCAGTTCCGTAACCTGTCCGCCATTTATGGGAATTGTATAAAGTTGTGCAAAACGGTTGGTATGTGTATTACGTTGTGAGATAAACAATACACTTTTTCCATCTGGCGTAAAATCTCTCACCAACTCACTATATGGATGATATGTCAACCTTTTAGGAACGCCACCACTAGAAGGAATGATAAAAACATCGCTATTACCATCATATTCGGCATTAAAAGCAATCATAGTTCCATCAGGCGAAAAAACTGGGTTAGACTCAATACCATGATCTATCGTTAATCTTCTCGGCTCAGAACCATCTCGGTTAGCTACCCATAGGTCTTCCGCATAAACAAATGCAATGTGTTTATCGCTTAAAGCGGGATTGGTCATTAGTTTTGTTTGTTGGGCATAACTGCTTAATACAGCACCCAAAACAACAATTATAAATAAAGGTAATTGGAGTAAATTTTTCATTTGGAAGGTTCGTGAAATTAGAAACACTAAAATAGTAAAAAAAATATACGCATCTCGTATGACTGAGTAAAGATTTGAAACTTCATAAACCCAGAACCAAAAAGGATAACAGTTAACAAACTAAATTGAAGCAACCTAAATCAGATACTCAAATTTTTTCTTACAACTACTTTATTGCTTTGTAACTTAACAGTATAATTTCTTCGTCTTTATTTAGTAACTTTGACTTTGAACTAACATTTAGAAACACTTTTGAATATGACCATAAAAGAAATTACCAATTCACTTGAAGAAATTGCACCACTGCAGTATGCCGAAGATTTTGATAATGTAGGTCTGTTGGTTGGTAATTATCAAACCGAAGTAACAGGTGTTTTAGTTACTTTAGATACGTTAGAGACTGTGGTTGATGAGGCTATCGCAAAAAAGTGTAATCTAATTGTGAGCTTCCACCCGATTATCTTTTCGGGATTAAAAAAAATAAATGGTGCTAATTATGTTGAACGTGTTGTAGTAAAAGCCATAAAAAATGATATCGCTATTTATAGCATGCATACAGCGTTAGATAATTCCGTAAAAGGGGTTTCTGCCATGATGGCTAAAAAATTGAATTTAACAAAGACTAAAATTTTACTACCAAAATCAGGATTCATAAAAAAACTAACCACCTATGTTCCTGATCAGGTCGCTGATAGAGTACGTAGAGCCTTATTTGATGCTGGTGCTGGAGATATTGGTAATTATTCAAATTGCAGCTATAACATCCGTGGATTAGGTACTTATAAAGGAAATGAAAATTCAAATCCTGCTATTGGTAAAAAAGGTATTTTACAGCAAGAAAAAGAAACATTTATTGGCGTTATTTTTGAAAAACATCTAGAAAGTGCTGTTTTAAAAGCACTTTTAAATACACACCCTTACGAAGAAGTAGCTTATGATATTATTACTACGGATAATAGCCATCAACATATTGGTATGGGTATGATCGGTGAACTTTCAGAAGCTATGAATGAAGCCGACTTTTTATCACTATTAAAAGAAAACTTTCATTTAAAGGCACTTAGACATTCAAATCTATTAAATAAACCCATAAAAAGAGTGGCCGTTTTAGGTGGATCTGGCAGTTTCGCTATTGAGGCCGCAAAACACTCTAGTGCAGACATATACGTTTCGGCAGACTTTAAGTATCACGATTTTTACAAGGCTGAAAATCAGATAATTTTAGCCGACATTGGACATTATGAGAGTGAACAGTTCACAAAAAATCTTTTGGTAGATTATCTTACAAAAAAATTCCGTAATTTTGCAGTCGTTTTATCAGGAACAAATACAAATCCTATCAATTACATATAAACAAATGGCAAAAAAAGAATTAACAGCAGAAGATAAATTAAGAGCTTTATACGATCTACAATTGATTGATTCTAGAATTGATGAAATTAAGAACACTCGTGGTGAATTACCATTAGAAGTTGAAGATTTAGAAGATGAAATTGAAGGTTTAAATACGAGATTAACAAATTTCAATAATGATATTGAAAATTTGGAGACAAGTATTAAAAACAGAAAAAATACGATTGAAGAAGCTAAGACTGCTATTAAAAAATATACTACGCAGCAAAAAAATGTTAGAAATAACAGAGAGTTTGATTCCATCAGTAAAGAAATTGAATTTCAAGAACTTGAAATTGAATTAGCTGAAAAACACATTAAAGAATTTTCAGTAAAAATTGAGCACAAAAATGTAATTATTGATGGTGCTAAAGAAAAATTAAAAGATAAAAATTCACATTTAAAGCATAAAAAAGGAGAGTTGGATGCTATTTTAGCTGAAACAGAAAAAGAAGAGAAAATGTTAGGCAAAAAATTTGCTGAATATAGTGAATTGATAGAAGAGCGTCTTTTAAATGCATATAAGAGAATTAGAACCAATGTAAAAAATGGTTTAGCAGTAGTAGCTGTCGAAAGAGGTGCTTCTGGTGGATCTTTCTTTACAATACCACCTCAGCAAATTGTAGAAATAGCTACACGTAAAAAAATTACTACTGACGAACATAGTGGTAGAATTTTAGTAGATGCTCAATTAGCAGCTGAAGAAAAACAAAAAATGGAAAAGTTATTTTCTTAATAACATCCGCAACTCAATATTTAAGAACCCATTGACTTTGCTCAATGGGTTTTTTCTTTTTATTTTGCAGTCAAATACAATCAAGTGAGCGAAAATACAGGAACACGCATAAACAAATACCTAAGCGAAGTAGGTTATTGCTCTAGAAGAGCAGCGGATAAGTTAATCAATGAAGGTAGAGTTACCATTAATGGTAGCGTACCTGAATTGGGTACTAAAATTAACCCTGAAGATGAAGTTAGAGTAAATGGAGAACTCATTTCGGAGCCCAAAGAAAAACCCGTTTATATTGCTTTTAATAAGCCCATTGGTATCGTTTGTACAACTGATTCGCGTGTAGAAAAAGACAATATTATAGATTATATTAAATATCCTTCTCGCATTTTCCCTATTGGTAGATTAGACAAACCTAGTGAAGGCCTTATCTTTTTAACAAACGATGGTGATATCGTAAATAAAATATTACGTGCTAGAAACAATCACGAAAAAGAGTATATCGTCACGGTTAATAAACCCATTACCAAAGATTTTATTCAAAAAATGAGTAATGGTATTCCAATCTTAGATACGGTTACTCGTAAATGTAAGATTGTACAATTGAACAAGAATCAATTCAACATTATTTTAACGCAAGGTTTGAACCGACAAATTCGTAGAATGTGTGAGCATTTAGACTATAGAGTAACTAAATTAAAGCGTGTAAGAATAATGAATATTACGTTAGACACGCCCGTTGGTGAATGGCGTTATTTAACAGATAAAGAGCTGAAAGAGATTAATCGATTGGTAGCTGACTCTGCTAAAACGATTGATTAACTATTTTTATAAGTCAAACTGGACTTCTAATTTAGTTGCTGTTGTTTCCAACAACAATTTCTGAAATTTTAGAACTGAATATTTTTTGAAACCGTTCTGGAAATTCATCTTTAAAATAGACCTGTTTATTTGTAAAAGGATGCGTAAAACGCAACGAATACGCATGTAAATACATTCCTTTACCTGTTAAAATTAAATTTTCAATTCCATAAGTTGCATCTCCAAGAATCGGATTATCAATACTTGCTAGGTGTTTACGTAATTGATGTCTTCTACCTGTTTTAGGCTCCAATTGCACCAGATTAAGTTTTTTAAACCTTTCTGATGGTACAGAATAAAGCATTTTATAATTCGATTGTGATATTTTGCCATCAATTGTAGTCGTAATTTTCCCATCACTATTCATTTCACCAATAGTAACGGCATAATAGGTTTTCTCAACTTTTTTATCTTCAAACATTCTATTTAAAGCACGAATACTACTGCTCGTTTTTCCTACCAATAAAATACCTGTGGTTGCATAATCTAAGCGATGAACGGGTTGTGGTGTAGTAGCATCAGCTAAGTTACTGTATTTAATATTTTCTGGTAATGCATTGGCAACCGTTTTAAAACTATTACCACTGACTAAAATACCTGCAGGCTTATGAAGTACAGCCAAGTGTTCATCTTCAAATAAAACGGTAAGCGGAAAGATGAGTTTCTTAATCGGAGTAACTTCCTTTGGTATGGTTAAACGAATGGACTCACCTCCATGTATGAGTGTAGCTGTGGTTGCAATAACATCATTAACCGTGACATACTTTTTCTTAATTACTTTCTTTAAAGCCGATTTCGTTAATGCAGTAATAAAAATACCAACACCATATTCCTGTAACCTTATTGGAGTAGGAAGTTCAGGTACAATATGTATTTCTGTTGGATTGATTTTGTTTTAAATTTAACTTAGAATAGCTGTGTTTTATACACCGAAAAAAACTTGCTTTTATTCTGTTTGTAACAGCTCAGCTGCAATCGAAGTTACTTTTAATGTTTTAAACAACTCCTTATCAGAATTGTATATATTTATAACTTTATCTTTTTCAATGTATTCCCAAAAACCTTTTTCAACATAATGAGCGTCTACTGGAGATAGCACTAAGTATTCACATTCATTATTTATCATAAATGCATAGGACTGTCGATACATTGATTCTGGAAATGTTTTATAATCTGAGGGTCTATAAATTCCATACGATTCTTCATAGGACTCTAACCAGGTATTGATAAACTCATTAGGATAATTTGGATTCAAATCGACATCATCTGAGCTACAAGATATTGTTATAAAAATTAATCCAAATATTAAGGGTAATAACTTTTCTCTTTTCATTCTTGATAATTTCAATAATAAAATATACTAAAACCTACCTCAACATATTTATGCTAACCTACTTCAAACTCGCTAAACTCGCTTTTAATGTTTCAATTTTAGCAACAGCATCGGCTTCTTTTTGCTTTTCACTTGCTACTACTTGATCTGGTGCATTAGAAACAAAACGTTCATTCGATAATTTTTTCTGTACCGATTTTAAAAACCCTTCCGTATAATTTAACTCTTCGGTTAGTTTTTTAATTTCATCTTCAACATTTACAGCTCCAGCTATTGGAATAAAATACTCATTCGATTTTACTCTAAAGGTTAATGCTCCTTGCACAGCTTCATTTACAGTTTCTATACTTTCTAAATTTCCCAATTTCTGAATAACATCATCAAAAATAGTTGCAGAATTTTCGTTATTTAATATCGAAAATCCAATTTTTTCTTTGAAAGAAATATTTTTCTCTTTTCGGATATTTCTAATACCCGAAACCACCTCTTTAGTAAAATCAAACTGTTTTATTAAATCCGTATTTATAATTGCATTCTTAGGCCATTCGGCAACAATTAATGCATCCTCAGGATTTCTTTCCTCTATAAATTGCCAAATTTCTTCCGTTAAAAACGGCATAAACGGATGCAATATTTTTAAATTATTTTCAAAAATAGCAATAATACTTTTATAAGTTTCAGCATCAATAGGTGCACCATAATTTGGTTTTACCATCTCTAGCAACCATGAGCAGAAATCATCCCAAATTAATTTATAGGTTGCCATTAAGGCATCTGAAAGTCTATATTTACTAAAATGATCTTCAATTTCTACCAACGTATTTTGGAAAGTAGCTTCATACCATTCAACCGCTATTTTACTAGAATTAGGTTGCTCAATAGTTGCATCAACTTCCCAACCTGTTACCAACCTAAAGGCATTCCAAATTTTATTAGCAAATTGTTTTCCTTGTTGGCATAATGCCTCATCAAACATTAAATCGTTTCCTGCTGCTGCACTTAACAACAAACCAACGCGAACACCATCAGCACCATAATCTTCAATAAGCTTTAACGCATCAGGCGAATTACCTAACGATTTACTCATTTTACGACGTTGTTTATCTCGTACTAATCCTGTAAAATAAACATTTTCAAACGGTCTTTCATTTTTAAACTCATAACCAGCAACAATCATACGAGCTACCCAAAAGAATAAAATATCTGGACCTGTTACTAAATCATTGGTTGGATAATAGTATTGAATATCTTCATTTTCAGGATTACGAATACCATCAAAAACACTCATTGGCCATAACCAAGAAGAAAACCAAGTATCTAAAACATCATTGTCTTGTCTTAAGTCTTCAATGTTTAGATTTGGATTTTGGGATTTCGCCTTTTCAAGTGCTTCTTCCCTACTCTCAGCCACTACAAAATCTTCTTTACCATCACCAAAATAGTAGGCAGGAATTCGTTGGCCCCACCATAACTGTCTAGAAATATTCCAATCGCGAATATTTTCCATCCAATGTCTGTAGGTATTTTCAAATTTTTGTGGAAAAAACTTAACCTCATCATTTTCTAACACCGCTTTTATCGCTGGCTTGGCTAATTCTTCCATTTTTAAGAACCATTGATCAGACAAACGTGGTTCAATAACCGCTTTTGTACGCTCAGATGTTCCTACTTTATGTAAATGACTTTCTATTTTAACCAAAAAGCCTTTTTCCTCTAATTCTTTAGAAATTTCTTTTCTTACTACAAACCTATCTTTACCTTGATAATGCAGTCCGAAACTATTTAAGGTAGCATCTTCATTAAAAATATCAATAACTTCTAAGTTGTGCTTATCTCCTAAATTTTTATCATTTTCGTCATGTGCAGGGGTTACTTTTAAACACCCCGTACCAAACTCTATATCTACATATTCATCTTCAATAATCGGTATGATACGATCACACAAGGGTACAATTACTTTTTTTCCTCTTAAATGCGTAAAACGTTCGTCATTCGGATTAATACAAATTGCGGTATCCCCTAAAATGGTTTCCGGACGTGTAGTAGCTATAGTTACTTTTTCATCACTATCAACAATTTTATACTCTAAATAATATAAGTTTCCTTGACGTTCTTCGTAGTGTACTTCTTCATCTGACAAAGTAGTTTTAGCTTCAGGATCCCAATTCACCATTCTAAAACCTCTGTATATCATGCCTTTATTGTATAAATCAATAAAAACTTTAATAACAGATTCACTCATGTCATCATCTAATGTGAATTTGGTTCTATCCCAATCACAAGAACAACCTAACTTTTTTAATTGCTCTAAAATAACACCACCATATTCATCAGTCCAATCCCAAGCATGCTTTAAAAATTCTTCACGAGATAGGTCATTTTTTTGAATGCCATTTTCTTTTAGTTTGGCAACTACTTTTGCTTCTGTAGCAATAGAAGCATGATCTGTACCAGGTACCCAACACGCATTTTTACCTTGTAAACGTGCACGTCTTACCAATACATCTTGAATTGTATTGTTTAACATATGCCCCATGTGCAAAATTCCAGTTACATTTGGAGGTGGAATTACTATAGTATATGGTTCCTTTTCATTAGGCGTTGAATGAAAATAATTGTGTTTCATCCAGTAATTGTACCATTTACTTTCTACTTGGCTAGCATCATATTTAGAGGGAATACTCATATTTTGGTATAGTTTTTGAAAACAATTAGCAAAGTTACAATTTCTAAACAATACAAAAATAAATTAGTCGTTATAATTTTATATCTTTGATTCTTTAATAAATTACAAATAAAAATGAAGAAATTAGCAGTATTATTATTTATCGGGTGTATCAGTTTATCAATAAACGCCCAAGAGGAAACTACAGCAACAAAAGTAGATCCTAATGCCCCAAAGTTTAAATTTGCAACAAAAAATGTTGACTACGGTTCTATTGAAAAGAATGCCGATGGAGTGAGATTATTAAAATTTACCAATGTTGGTAAATCTCCTTTAATCATATCTAGAGTAACAGGAAGTTGTGGTTGTACAGTACCTTCTACTCCAAAAGAACCTATTATGCCAGGTCAAACTGGTGAAATAGCTGTAAAGTATGACACCAATAGAGTTGGTCAAATAGCCAAATCAATTACAATTACCTCAAATGCTGATAGACCTAAAATAGTTATACCAGTACGTGGAAATGTAAAAAAAGAAAGTAGCTTAACCAAGTTAGAAAACCATGAAAAAAGTATGGTTGCTACACCAGAACAATAAAATATTATAGTTTTAAATTTAGAGTTTTATATACTATAAAAGCGACCATTTTGGTCGCTTTTTTAATTTTACAGGAAAAAAAATATTTTAGATGAGTTTTTTAAGTTTGAATTCGAAGTTTAATGTTACGCCATTCCGTTCAACTAACAATTTTATCTTTTTACCTTCTTTACTCGAAAACAAATAGGTAATTTCTTGAAGTTTGTAGTTGTAAGAAGCCTTTCCATTAATTTCTAAAATAATATCATCTTCTTGTAAACCTGCTTGATAGGCTGGTGAATCTTTTCTTAGTTCTGCAATTTTATATGAGGGTTTCAAAGAATACACATAACTATACACCATCTGAACCGTTGCACGGTCACTACCTTCAGAATTAGACTTTAAGAGGTCTGATTGCCTTTGCTTTACCATCTTACTTCCATTATGCATCAACTCTATACCGCTCATATTATATAAGAAAGGATCTTTAAAATATTTAGATGGTTTTTTAATAGTTAATCTTTTGTTTGGATAATCATAAACAATTCTAAAACGCTTTAAGATCTCTGAACCTAATGAACCATTTCGCTCTACATGCCGATATGCTTTTTCAATAGAATTATAATTGGGATACGCTACGTTAGCATCTTTAAGAATATAAGTACCCAACATTATTTTTTTAATCTTACTCCGCTTACCATATACATTACCGCTCAACCCTCTTCCTAAGTAATCATTAAAGTGTTTTTCTGGAATAGAAATATCTAAACTAGATTCATCAAAAAGCCATAAGGCATCGCTACCTCCTGAATCTATTAACAATTTAACAGGTATTTCCTTATCCACATCAACCGATGCATAGATGTAGGGTTTGTTTTTATAAAAATGCAATTCAAAATCTTCACAGCGTCTACAATCTTTATAGGTATATGTATCTGGATTATAAAACTTTACGCGTTGGGTAGCATAATTAATTTCAACAATAAAATCTCTGAATAAATCGCCACCAATAATCCCATGAATGTCAATGCCCAAACGCGAAGAAAGGTTTAAATTTTCACTTTGTATGGCATAGACCATATGATCATCATTAAAAATTTTACCCAATTTAAAGGTATTATTTTCAGATTTTACTGCACTCACATGATCTCCTTCTCCGAGCCCTCTTAAACGTATCTCTTCAACATTATTAAGGTTTATTGAATCTTCTAATTTCAGATTGATCAGTAACGAATTATCAACACCCGTATCTAATAAAAAATTCAGCTTTACGTCATTCACTTCAATGGGAATAATAATTAAATTATTAACCATTTTAAAAGACAAGGCATAACTATCCTTATTACCCAGAATATTAAATTTATCTTGGGCAAAACTGTTACTAACAACAAACAGTAGTAAAATAATATGTAAAAACCTGACTCTCAAATTTGTAAAATGAATTGATGTGTTTCTAAATTTAGTGAATTATTCAATAATAATCCAATTTTTTTGAGACTTTAACTTTTTAAACCACTTATTTTTAACAATTTGACGATTACTTTCTCCACTTAAAACTTTAATTTTAGTAGCTATTCAACATTGAAAATAGGATCGTTTAATATTTTATTTTCTAAGGTAGAAATTGAATAAAATTTCGCAATTTTGTTCTATAAACAGTTTTTAATTATAGTTATGCCAATAGTATCAAAAAAAGGAAGCCTAATGCCGCAATCTCCAATTCGAAAATTGGTGCCTTACGCTGAGAAAGCTCAAAAAGCAGGTAAAATCATTTATCATTTAAATATTGGTCAACCCGATATAAAAACACCCAAAATAGCTTTAGACGCTGTAAAAAATAACACATTAGAAATTTTAGCCTATTCTAGATCTGAAGGTTCTGAAGTGTATCGTCAAAAAATAGCGGATTATTATGCTAAAAATGATATTCATGTTAAACATGACGATATTATTGTAACTACTGGTGGTAGTGAGGCTCTTCTTTTTGCGTTTGGTAGCATTATGGATGTGGATGATGAAGTAATTATACCCGAACCTTTTTATGCCAACTATAACGGATTTTCAACCTCATCAGGGGTTACTATTGTACCCGTGGTTTCTAAAATTGATGATAATTTTGCCCTACCTCCTATTGAGGAATTTGAGAAATTAATTACGCCAAAAACAAAGGCTATTTTAATTTGTAACCCTGGCAATCCGACAGGATATTTATATTCAAAAGAAGAAATAAAAAAATTGGCTGCAATTGTAAAAAAGCATGATCTCTTTTTAATTGCCGATGAAGTGTATAGAGAATTTACGTATGATGGTTTAGAACATTATTCGATACTACAAGAAGAAGGTTTAGAAGAAAATGCTATTGTAATTGACTCCGTATCTAAACGCTATAGTATGTGCGGTGCACGTATTGGTTGTTTAGTTTCTAAAAACAAGACCTTAATACAAACGGCTTTAAAATTTGCTCAAGCACGTTTAAGCCCACCTACATTCGCTCAAATTGCCAGTGAAGCAGCCTTAGAAACACCACAAAGTTATTTTGATGCTGTTATTACAGAATATGTAGATCGAAGAAATACATTAGTATCTGAATTACAAAAAATAGAAGGCGTAAAAGTAGGGACTCCAAAAGGAGCCTTTTATTGTATTGCTGAATTGCCTGTAAAAAACACGGATCGTTTTGCACAATGGCTTTTAGAAGATTTTGATGTTAACGGTGAAACCATTATGGTAGCACCTGCAGCGGGCTTCTATTCTACTCCTGGGGTGGGTCTAAACCAAGTAAGAATTGCATATGTACTGAATAAAGAGAGTTTAATAAAATCTGTTCAAATATTAAAAGAAGCTTTAAAAGTATACAAAGACTAATGCAAATTCAACAAAACATTTCTTTACAGCCGTATAACACTTTTGGTATTGATGTAAATGCCAAACAATTTGTTTCTATAGAAAGTACAGAAGCTTTGCATAACCTATTAGAACAAGAAAAAGATTTTTTTATACTTGGCGGTGGTAGTAATGTTTTGCTTACAAACAATATTGATAAATTAGTTGTTCACATTGCCTTTAAAGGGATAGAAATTGTTGAGCAAAGTGACCACGATGTAATTGTAAAAGTTGCTGCTGGTGAAAACTGGCACCAATTTGTATTGTGGTGTATTGCTCATAATTTTGGAGGTGTTGAAAACATGTCACTCATACCGGGTAATGTGGGTACGGCTCCTATTCAAAATATTGGTGCATATGGTGTTGAACTAAAAGACACGTGTTTAACTGTTGAAGCCGTAGCCATTAAAACTGGTAAAACAAGAACCTTTACCAATGCGGAGTGTGCCTTTGGCTACAGAAACTCCGTTTTTAAAAACCAATTAAAAGGTAACTATATTATAACCAATGTATTTTTTAAACTTACCAAAAACAAACATCAATTAAATAGTTCTTATGGAGCTATTCAGGCGGAATTGAAAAAAAACGGAGTTGAAAATCCCACTATAAAAAATATTTCAGATGCTGTTATTGCCATCAGAAAAAGTAAATTACCTGACCCAGCAGATTTGGGTAACAGTGGTAGTTTTTTTAAGAACCCTGTTATTTTAGCTTCTGAGTTTAAGAAACTTCAAGAAAAATTTCCAGATGTACCTCATTATAAGGTATCTGATACTGAAATTAAAGTGCCTGCAGGTTGGTTGGTAGAACAATCGGGATTTAAAGGCAAACGAATTGGAAATACAGGAAGCCACAAAAACCAAGCTTTGGTATTGGTTAATTATGGTAATGCTACCGGAAAAGAAGTATTGGCTCTCTCAAAATTAATTCAGAAAACCGTTTTTGACAAATTTAATATTGCTATTGAAGCCGAAGTAAATATTATTTAAGTCTCTTTGACCTTTTATAATATATGTTCTCTTTTTTTTATTTATTTTCTTATTATTAAAAGCTCATCATCTGAAAACCATTACCTTTAAACCATCGCTTGGTTTTATCGAGATAAACCTCCTTGCCTTGAGCCTGACAGCTTATTCAATTTCACAACAAAATCATAGATACCCCTGTAAACCATTTTAATACAATACTATGTCTTATTTAAAACAAACTTTATATTTATTGCTACTTGTAACATTTTTTTCTTGTAATATGAATAACGGAATTCAAGGAAAATGGATGCACAAAAGAGATAATGGAATAAAAGTAATCCTAACTTTCCAGAAAAACAATGAATTAAATTATGAAATATTTCGAGGTGAGCATGACATAACTGATGAAGTTTTTAGATTAAAAAAAGAATACAGAAAAGTTACATACAAATATGATGAAAACACTAAGCCAAAAAACTTAGATTATATAGTACACAATTTGGCTGATAGTACTCAAAAAAAAATGTTTGGAATTATGAAACTTATTAGTAAGGATTCAATAGAAATAAAAACATCTATTTTTCCAACTAGACCAACTTTTTTTGACCCTAATAATGCCGAAATATTTATTCGAATTGAATAAAAACGAATTTACAACAATAACGATAATTCAATGCGGCGGAAAAGAGTGATACGTTGTCAAATAGTAAGCGTATTGATAATAGTGATATTACAGATGATGCGTAAAAAATTATGAAAGTTTACACCAATGATTAAAATAGTAAAAGCAAGTATTGAGGATTCTGAATTAATTGCTGAAATTGGAAAAAAATCATTTTTAGAATCTCACGGAAACAGTGCATCTGCAGAAGAGATTAATAGTTTTATTTCTAAAACTTACACTACAAAGAATATATCTAAAGAGTTTGAAAATACGAAAATTCAATATCATATCATCTATTTGAGCGACAAAGCTGCGGGATTTTCAAAAATAGAATTGAATACGCCTAACAAAGACATCAATGCGTTAAAAGTAACTAAATTGGACCGGTTATATCTTTTAAAAGAATTTTATGGACAAAAATTAGGCAATAAATTTTTTGATTTTATTATTCAATTATCAAAAAAGAACAATCAAAAAGGTATTTGGCTCGCCGTTTGGGAAGAAAATGAAAGAGCTATACATTTTTATACGAAAATAGGATTTAAGATTGCGGGAAAATATGACTTCAAAATATCGGAAACACGATCAAATCCAAATCATATCATGTTTCTTAAGTACGCATTATAGTAGTCAATCAAGAAATATGCTTAAACAAATAATACGCACTTGATTTTTCAACTGCATTTACACCATATGTACTCCCTAAATTTTCCATTTGCTTTATTTCCATTTTATGACTACATTTGGTAGGCAGTCGCTAAATAAAACCCTACTCCAACCCAATTGAAGTGCTGTTGATTTTAGCTACGTAATTACAAGAAAAAACCTTTATTAATTATAACGGGGATAAACGCTCCGGATACTTCGGGAGCGTTTATCCAACAACGATGTAAAACATTTGGCTGAACTTCCAACTTAAAAGCTAATTGAATTATTTTATGTTTAAATTAACTTGAATTAATATTTCTTTAACATTTTAGATAACAAAATACGATATGTTTGAATTAAACAATCAATTTCATATTATGAAAAAAAAATATTTAATACTTGTATTGTTATTTTCCTTATTCAATGTAAATGGCCAAAATAATAAAACTGTAAAATGTATTAATGAAAATGCAATTGAAATTGAAAATGCAAACCCTGATTCTGAACTAACAGTTTTTAAAGATAATACACCTAACAAATTTGCAAATGCTAAAATTTTTGGATTCGGAGAAGCTTCTCATAACACAAAAGAATTTTTCGACATAAAGGCAAAATTTTTTAAACATTTAGTAAAAACTCAAGGTCTAAAAACTTTCATAATGGAAGAGTCTTATCAAGCTGAATCTGGAATAAACGAATGGATAAGTGGTGGAAAAGGAGATATTAAAACAATTGCTAAGAATTTTAATATCGGTTTTTGGTATACTAAAGAAATTGTAAACTTATTACGATGGATGAGAAACTATAACTTAAATAAAGCGAAAGAAAATCAAATTCGATTTTACGGAATGGATATTCAAATAGGAAAAAACATTAGTCAAGAAATACGTGAATTTGTTAATACACATAAAATTACTATTGACGAAAAGCTTCTAATGATTGCAGATAGTTGTTCAATCAAAAAAATAGATTATAGTAAATCTGACATTTGGTGGCAAATTCAACTTCCAAAATTAAATAAACTGAAAAAACAAATACTGAATTCACAAATAAAAGATGAAGACTACAAACCTGTAATCAGAAGTTTAGATTATTTAATAAACTATACTCAATATGCATCAAAGATTAAAACTAAATATCCAGAAAATACTGAATTTAGAGATTTACAAATGTTTGAAAACGTCAAATGGATAGTAGAAAACGAATCTAAAAATGGAAAAGCTTTTATTTGGGCTCATAACGAACATATTAATAAAAAGGAAATGTATTATACTGGAAGCGATATAATAAATTTAGGTCGTCATTTGAAAGATCATTATAAAGATAATTACTATAGTGTAGGTTTTGACTTTGGAATCGGTAATATAAATGGTTTTATTATTGATAAAAAAAAGGGAAATCATTGGAAAACTTATAACATAGAAAAACCGTTCAAAAGAACATATGCTAAAACTCTAATGTCTATCAATAAAGATATTTATTTTATTGATTTACAAAAAGCAATTGAAAGTGATTCCTCAAACTTTTTTAGTGAGAAAAACAAACATTTATTAATAGGAGGTGGAGGATATAAACCTAAACCACTTCACAAAATTATGATAAGTAAAATTTACACAGAAACATATGACGGATTAATTTTTGTTAAAGAAATATCTAAACCCGAAAATATTTTGGATAAATAAAAAATGTTTTACAACAACAAACCTATATACCATTAATTTGGGCATATTTATTAGGTTTTAGGCAAGTGCTTTTAAAATAGTTGCACTTCAAACAACTCATGCTCTTAGTAGGTATTGTTTAGGGAAACGCAAGGGCAACGTAAAAAAATATTTTAAAAGCGAAATGGTCTGTGTTTTATCTGTTAACTTT
The DNA here is from genome assembly GCF_016406085.1 of Aureibaculum flavum. Classification (GTDB taxonomy): domain Bacteria; phylum Bacteroidota; class Bacteroidia; order Flavobacteriales; family Flavobacteriaceae; genus Aureibaculum; species Aureibaculum flavum. The sequence goes on along the minus strand of NZ_JAEHFJ010000009.1, from coordinate 46,759 downwards.
AGTGCTTTATCAAAGAAAATTAACGGCACATAGCCAAACGTTGGCAACAAGCTAAAGAAACTTCCGAACTTAAAATTGAGACAAGGAAATAGAACAAAAATATTGTCTTAAATAGAGTATTAACAATTGGTAGCTATTGAATAATAATCAACAACACTTTCAGTATAACTAAATTTTTAGTTTAAACTAAAAATTTAGTTATATTTGTTGTTCACTTAATATTCCATTCTATGAAGCATTTCCTTTTAACAATAGTTTTTTTATCGTGTAGTTTACTTACGAAAGCTCAAACAGCAAAATATTTTAAACACCTCGTTTTTCATGAAACACCTTATTCTGAAACAAAAGGAAGAATACTATTAACAGAAAAGGAAGCCCAAAATGTAAACCACTTTAAACTGGATTATGATTCATCGAATAGATTAATATTAGTTGAATACAAATACAAGAATAACCTTATCGAGTTAAATAGAAGTGGATTACTTGATGGTAAAAGAGCATTAGCCCCAAAAACTCAAATAATATATACCGAAAATACAGAAACACGAATATTTTTTAACGTTGATAATAAACCAACAACGAATGGAATGGGAGTATTTAAGGAGGTGTATTCCTATAATAAAAAAGGAAAAAGAGTTGGTTTAAAGTTTTATGACAAAAATGAAGAACCTATAAATAATAGTTGGAATATTTTTGAATATACTTGGAAACACATTAAAAATAATTCTGTATTTGAAACAAGAAAAGATAAAAATGGAGCAAATGTAACTATGCGACCATATTATAAGTTTCATAACGTACTATACAAATTCAATGATAAAGGATTATTACTTTCAATGAATAATGTAGATAAGAGGTTGAAATTAATAAACGATGAAACTGGAATAGCCACAGATAAAGCCAAATACGATAAAAATGACAACCTCATTAATTTTAAGTTTTTTAATGCAGAAAATGAACAAGCAGTTGGTTCGTTTCTTGGAACTGCTGGCGGTTTTGCGACGTATGATAAAAATGGAAATTGTTTAAAATATGCTACAGTTGGTTTAGATGGAAACTATCAAGTTGATAAAAGAAGTAATGATGCATATTCAAAATATAAGTTTGATAGTATTGGTAATTTAATAGAACGTAGTAATTACGATATAAATAACAAAATACTAAAAAGACGAGGAGTTACAAGCGTAAAATATACTTATGACAAAGATAATCCAGTACAGCTTTTAAAAACCGAATTATACCATACACTACCTAATAAAAAGGTTGAGGACTCTATTCTTAAAAATCTCAATAACCAGATTGGAAAAGATAAGTTAGTTGAAGATTTTAATCAATTATTAGAAACACTAAAAGAACATCCATCACAGTTTGAATTTATTGACAAAAAATCTTATGAAAAGCTTGTGAATATGCAACGAGATAAATTAAAAGATTCTATGACTGTTCAGGAATTTTATCAATTAACCTCGCCAATAGTTACAAGTTTAGGTTGTTTACATACACGCATAGTTGATACTCGCTTTTTTAGAACACCTCAAAAATATTGGTTACCATTAATTGTATGGTTTGAAAACGAAAAAATGTATGCAATAAACAATTGTGTAGAAAATATAGAAATGGATGCAGGTTCTGAAATATTAGAAATTAACGGAAACTCATCAAGTGAAATTTTACAAACTTTAAAATCAACAATTTCTGCTGATACTTTTAATCAAAGTTTTTATAGAGGAGATTTGAATGTGAATTTTTTATATTACTACCACAGTTATTTTGGTTTTGATTCTGAATACAAAATAAAATTTAAACCTTACAATTCTGAAAAAATAATTGCAACATCCTTTCTTATTGATGAACCAGCCCCTAATTATAAAGAAGAAATAAACAATAAGTCAAGATTGGGCATAGAGTTTAATAAAGAAAAGAAAACTGCTATAATCAAAATTAAGAATTTCAATTTTATCCCAAGAGGAAGGCAGAAAATAGACTTTTTTAGAAATACTATTGATACTTATATGAAAAAAATAAAAGATGAAAATATAAGCAAAGTAGCTTTTGATTTAAGAGGAAATAGAGGAGGAAACCCAGAATGCACAGAATATATATTGTCTTATATTATTGACAAAGAGATTAATTTCAATGAAAATAATGATTTAAATAAAAGACGAAATAGACCAATAACCGTAAAACCAAAAACAACAAATAATATTAGTAAAGCAAATATTTATATGCTTACAGATGGTCGTTGTGCATCTGTAACAACACAAATGTTATCGGTTATAAAGCATAATCAATTAGCAACCATAATCGGAGAAGAAACAGGAGGAACTTACAGTACGCATCCAGGTAGAGGAACAGCATCGTTAAAAAACACAAAACTTGGTTTGCAAATAGGTACAGAAAGAGAATCTGTCAACGTACCTAAATTAGAACTGAACAAAGGTATAATTCCAGATAAAGAAATTAAGTTAGAGTTATCTGATTTAATAAATGGCGATGACTCATTATTGAACTATATTTTGGAGGAATAATCAATCGGAAATAAAGCCAATTGCCAACAAAGAACTGAGCTAAAAAACAAACCATTTCTTCATTAAATTTGAGCACTATTATTCTAAGCTCAAAATACGATTAATAGCTATTTTGAGCTTTAATTTTTCATATTATTACCCCTTATTTTGACAAAACAGAAACATAGGTTTCATCATAGAGGATTCCAGATTTTACTATTGCAAAACTTTGCTTTATCAACTTATTTGAAACCATAATTAAAACCAGCTTTACAAACTACATTTTCACCACATATACTCCCCAAATTTTCCATTTGCTTTATTACAATTTTATGGCTACATTTGGTAGGCTGTCGCTAAATAAAACACTACTCCAACCCCATTGAAGTGCTGTTGGTTTTAGCTACGTAATTACAAGAATAAAACCTATAATAATTATAACGGATATAAACGCTCCCGATACTTCGGAAGCGTTTATACAATTGTTGTGTGCAATTTGGGGAATTTGGTAATTATACCAATTTTTGGTATATTTGATTTGAATTAGTACTCAAATGAATAAAAACACATCAATATCACTCGGAAATCATTTCGACCAATTTGTGCAAACTAGCATAAGCCAAGGAAGATTTAAAAACGTTAGCGAAGTTATTCGTGCAGGATTAAGACTTTTAGAAGAAGAAGAAAGTAAAGTCATTGCATTGAAAAAAGCAATTCAAGAAGGAATTGACAGTGGAATAGCTCACGACTTTGACCAAAAAAAACATCTTGAATCTCTAAAAGCGAAAAAGCACTCGAATGGCTGAATATAAGTTAACCAATAAAGCTGTTGAGGATTTATCAAAGATTTGGGATTATACATTTGAGATTTGGTCGGAAAAACAAGCTGACAAATATTATGCTGATCTGATTTCTAATTGTCAAGAAATTGCAGAAAGCCCAGACATAGGGAAATTCTACGATGGAATATCAAAGCAACTTCTCGGAATGAGTGCAAATCGACATATAATATTCTACAGAACTTTGAACGAAAATTATGTTGAAATAACGAGAATATTGCACGAAAGAATGGATTTGAAGAAAAGAATAGCTGAATAAAAACTGCACACAACAAAGAACTTTGGTAAAAAACAAGTAAAAACTCATTAATTTACCAATAAAGCCTGTCTATAATTATGGTTGTAAGGTAACCTCGAAGTAGCAACAGCCAAAGTCTATTTTAACATCTTATTACAAACAATAATTAAGAGTAGTTTTTCATTTGTGTTATTGCCATTTTATTTATATATTTGAAAGGATGTCGCTAAATAAAACCCCTACTCCAACCTATTTAAAGTGCTGTTGGTTTTAGCTACGTAATTCATGAAAAACATAATTGTAACTATAGGCAATATAACTGCAATAGAGTTATACATATGTTAGGTGCAATTAAATAAGATGAGTAAAATAAATTATTTTGAATTTTCTGATGCATGGGTTTTTATGGCACTTTCTAATTATGAATTGGAATGGAAAAAAATTGAACTGACTAATATAATTGCTCGAGGTGACATGCTGAATCATGCGATTTTCACTTTAGAAGAACTCTCAAATGGATTTCAAAAACTACAAGTAAAAGGATTGATTAAAATAAAAGAAGATCAAATAGCATTATCGAACTTAGGGCTTGGGATAATGAAAAAAGTAGTGGACTCAAAGAGTGGTCTTTTTACAATGGTGGATTACGCGTTAAAAAGAATCAATACGGAAAAAATATACATTGAAAATATCTCTGGAAATTTAATATCGTCATGTGAGTTTTTAACGGAAAATAATCTGTCAAAGGCCTATAAAATATATTCAAAATAAAAGCGTCTAACAACGGCTATAATTCATTGCGGCGGAATTTTCCTCCGGAAATTTCTATATTGCAATGAAGGCTTGGTCATATCGGAATAGTCCTCGCGGACGATTCCGCAACGAAAACCATAGCCCAACCGTTGGCAACAAGGCAAAAAAAAGACACACTTATAGATTTATGGAAAAAGATTATTTTCTTTTGGAAGATGGAAAAAAAAGAATTGAAACAAAATTTTCCGAAAATGGTTGGCTGACTATTTATGAAAGTAATTCAGAGGATATAGACGACCAGTCAACTGTCTTTTGCACCTTAATTTCAAATAAAAAACTAGAAGAAACCGAAGACAAATACAGTTGGCCATTTCTAATGGGTAGTGAAGGAAAACCTTCAGTTTTTGGTGACAACTCATATAAAGTTAATGCAGAAGAAGGAATTGAGCCTTTCATATTTTACAGAAGTTTTAATCTTCCCGAAAAATATGTTACATATTTTGATATTTCAGAAGAATTCATTCTTTATTTTAATCTTTACGAAAAAGCTAAGGATAAAAAGAATAGAAAATTTTACTTTATAGATGAACTTGGTCATTTAGATGAAGTTTTAATAGTAGAACCAAAATCAATCAAAGTTAAACTTCGATATTTAAAAGAATACATCACTCTAAAAGAAATGCATTTCGTTGTTTGTTTTGAATTTATGCGTTTATCCACAGAACTTCCTACCGAATGGAAAATTACGAATATTGACAAAACAACAAAATCTTCGAATCATACATACAATCATCTTATTAGGCACGTCTCTGAAAAGAAACAAAGCTGGATACTTGGAAAAGTATTTATTCATCCAAATAAAGAAAAGAAATCTCACTTTGATTTTGGAGACTCAAAAAATGAAGAATTCATTATTGGTTTTGATAATGACGGTGAAGAAATTCTAGAAGATTGCTCAGAAACTGACGGAAATCATTTTAAAGTTACTTATTTCAAAAAAGAAGTACTAAATAAATATTACAATGAACCAACTATTTATGATGTTGATGGTTTTAGTGTTGGTTGTAAATATTTTAGGCTAAAAATAGATAATAACGTTAAAGATTATGTTCCTGTATTTCTGACTAACCTAAGGGTACTACCTCATAAGGAGCAACTTCATTGGAAACAATATAATATCCAACCTCAAAATAATATGAATATTAGTGGAACTTATTATAAAACTATGATTGAAGGTAATTGGGCTGAACATCCAGAGACTGCCGATTTATTTTTTAAATCAAAATATGAAGAATTTAATAAAAAATGGGAGAAAAAGTTCGGATGGAGATTATATAAACCATTATCAGAAAAGGATAAATATTTATTTACTTCTCTTCATAAAATAACAACAAACAACGTCAAGGCATTTTGTGAACAAACACATACTGTCGTGAAACTTACAATTGAGAGATTAAACGAAAAGGAATTAGTGAGAAACATTGATTCTGGTGTAAAAGGAAGTATAGCAAAATTTGAAAAATTTCTTGAATCGAATAGTATGGTTATTCCTGACCTATTTGAATTTTTGAGAAACCTTCAAAGTCTAAGGTCAGGTTTAATAGCTCATAGTTTTAGTGATTCAAATAAGGAATGCAGAAAAGCATTAAAATATTTTGAAATAACAGACGAAAACTATGCTGATGTTTTGGAGGAAATATTCGTAAAATCCTTTTATACATTCAACACATTGGAAAAGCATTTTAAACTGGATGAATAAAACCCAGTTGCCAACAAAGAACTGAGCTAAAAAACAAACCATTTCTTCATTAAATTTACACACTATTATTCTAGGCTCAAAATACGATTAATAGGTGTATTGAGCTTTTATTTTTCTATGCAACCTCTATTTGTTTCAGCAGTACTGAAACATACGTGGCATCATATACTACCAAACAACAACTTCTTAGTTTTAAAAATAGATTGTGCACCATAAAAAACTATCAAATACCTTTTATCAAAAAATGTCGTTAAAAATAAATGGAATTGATATTTTTGAGTATAAAAATATAATGCACACACGTTCTGAATAACAAAAGCATAAAACCAACGTTTTAATGGACATTACCTATCAATACAACGAGCCTTCTACAATTACAAAAGGAAAGAACGGAAGCGAAATCTTTTTATCTCACTATAACGAGTCTTTTGAAGAAAAAGAAGTGCCTTGTTTCTTTTGGGGAAAACTTAAAGAACCTTATACCATAGCCAGAAGCCTACTTACGTTATCTAAAATTGTAGCTTCTAATTTTATGCCTCTTGGTAGTGCATTACGAGATCCTGTTATTACCGCTGGAGGTGAAAAACTTCGTTTAGAAGGTTTTTCATCATGTTGTAGTGTTTACGGAAAAGTAACTATTTTACCTGAGGCTTTAGATGGTGAGTTTTTGCAACAAGGCACTACCAACGTAGACTTCAATACCGAAATGATTGCTGCATTAAGCAAAATTAATAAAGGTGAACATGTTTTTTTTTCAATAGGAAAAAAAGAGTTTGTCATGCAAAAACAAGATCATAAGGTTATTGAGAAAAAAGTTTCGCTCCCTATTCGATGGATTAAAGGTATGGCAACCGTACAGCTGTTAAGTGCAGCCATGAAGGAAGTAGCCGTGCTAGATAAATTACAAATACAATTACTTTTTAGAGCTATACCCAAAGGAGATGTTAAAGATGATTACTACTTAAGCTTTAGAGGTAAAAAACCGGCTCTATCTCCAATAAACACAAAGGGAAGCATCTGCATTGGTGGTATTCATCGGTTGCGACTCTTAGAAAATTTACGTCCACTTGCTCAGAAACTTATAATTTATACTACCGCGTCAGAACAAGCTACCGCTTTTCAATTTGAACTCTCTAAGGTTCGTTTTACAGCCATACTGTCAAGAAGTTTTTGGAGAGGATTTTCTGGAGAAGGAAATACATTAGAAAATTTGATAGAAGATATACCTGAAGAATGGATGCAAAAACTAAATACCTATGCTCATATTAATGAAGAGTTTTCGCCAGATGATCCTATATTAAAAGACCTTCCTTCTATCGAATTTAAAAGTGTAGCTACACGTCTTTCGGCCATGGGCTTGCTTGGTTTTGATTTAAAGGAAGGTAACTACTATTACCGAAAACTACCTTTTAAAATGAGTAGCGTAGAAAGTTTAAATCCGCGATACAAAAATGCACTCAAACTGATAAAAAAGGGGGACTATGAGTGGGTGAAAAATTCAGATGAAGAAACAGAAACTAAAATAAAAGGCAGTGGTCTTTTTCATAAAGTAATTATTACACCTCATAAAACGTTGTGTACCTGCACATGGTTTGCCACCCATCAGACCAATAGAGGTGCGTGTAAACATATTCTGGCAACACAAATATTAAAGAACAATACTGAAAAAGAATTAAAACAATTACTTGAAGAATTTGAATTATGAAAAAAATTTGTAAAGACTATGAACTCCGCATAAAAAATGAAGAAGTAACAGGTACCTGTAATTGGATTAAAGGAAAAGAGTGGGAAGAACGGAAATATCTTGATGAACATCTGCTAAAGTTGTCAACCGAGAATTATACAGCAAAACAAAGTCTAATACTTCGTATTGTGGCTAGAATACACACCAGTGTTTTAAATATAAAAGAACTAGACATAGATTTACAAGTACTTGATGATGTTGATATTGCAGAATTAATTGTGTTTTATAATTTAGAAAATCCCGAAAAACGATATCAAGAAATAAAAGCTGATATCGCATCTCCGGAAAGTTTTTTAACAAGAATTCCGTACAGCGTAATAAGAGAATTATACAACAGAGGAAAAGTCCCTTTTGATCGTCAAATATTTGTGGCTTGCTTAACACGATTCAATGTATGGCATGGAGCCAGTTACAGCAAGGATTTTAAAGAAGGCATCAAAGAAAAATTTTATGCTTTCTTTCCTCAAGACGATTTTACAATAGACATATTAATGGCTGTTTTTGAAATGGAATTGGGTGTAGATAGTGCTTTCTTTTTAGATAGAGAATTTAATATAGCTGCCATTATTATAGAATTAGTAACTAGTGGTCGCATACCTCGAGCCACTATTCAGCAAAAGCTATTTGAAGCCTTTAATAACCCAACGCTTAAACAGACCACGCATGGTTGGGCAAAAAACATTTATAGAGATTTAGCGTTTACCGCTGAAGAAAATAGTGTTTGCCAAAATCAATTGATACAACTGTTATATAATGATAGAAATTTACTTGTTAATTTTGGATTACAAGAGTTAAAGAAAATTGCGAGCCACAAATCATTTGACTGGAAACTTTTTATAAATTCGTTAGACGGAATTGTCTATTCAGAGAAATTAACTGGCGGACTAAAAACGGCTTTGGCAATTCTTTACAAAGGATTAAAAAAAGACAAAAATCTCGTTGAACTATGCTGTATTAATTTAGCCCCAATTTTTCTTCAAGAAGATAATAAAGTACAATTGGCTGCACAAAAATGTTATGAACTTTTACCTGAACCAAATGAAGAAGTAAAAGAAGCTTTACTTCCTTTTATAGACACAATGCATTCTGAAGTAAAGTCGGCGTTGAGTGCTTTATTAGGAGAAAGCGAAGTTGCTGTTTCTTATGACACTTATCACCAGAAAGCATATATTCCAAAACCATGTAATGCCAAAAACAAGATACAATATATAGATAATGAAGATGATTTCATTTTTCTAACCTCTAAAGTGCTTAAAAGTAATGATGTGTTAGATTACGAATTATTTTTAGAAGGTATTCTTAGATACTATAATCTCAAAGACACCCATTATAAAACCTTACAACCTGCATTAAAACAAGCCAAAAGAATTGCAGAAGAACAATATTTAGATATTACAGCTCGTGTAGGTGTACATCATGTTATGGTGGCTGAACTTATTTGTATGTGGCTCTCGCCTACGCTATCAAATTTCAGTACGGAAAAACAGGAATGGGAGCAAAAAGTAAAAAAAGAAGATCGTTTTTTATATACAGCAAATAGATGGTATGCTTTGTATTATCGATTTAAAAGAGTGGTCTATGTCTTAGATCAAATTCAGCATAAAAAAGTACTTCCATTGTTGAGTACACCAACCCATAACCATTTTGAAATTGATCCTGTTGTCTTTTTTGAACGCTTAGAACTTTATAAAAAAGCTAATAAAATACCTGATGAAACCGATTTCTGTTCTGCAATTTGTAGGTTAAACAGAGGGTCTCCGATACCAAAAGAAAGACCTTCTATATCTCAGGAACATGATGACATTCTTGCATTTTTATTAGACGATAAGGCCAGTTTCAATCCAAAACAAATAAAAAATCTTCATTCCATTTGGCTAACAGCTTACGCTCTAAAAAATCCAAACAAAGCGATTGAAGCCACTAAATCAAAACATGAAAACCAAGATTGGTATAAAACGCCTATCGAATGGGACTGGAACGTTGCACGAAGATATTCTGATAATCGAAAATATAGCTGGGCATATTTAGTACAAAATATAGAACATACAGATATTTATACCGTAAACGTAACTCAAAACAGTTACTTAGAACATCACCTAACCAATACAGAATTTATTATTGCAGATGTAAGCCATTGGTTTTCTAGAGATGGATATTTACAAGACCCCTTATATGTAAATCTTATTTTAAACACATTTAACTACCTGTCAGATATAGAAGCCAGCGAAACAAAGTCTATTTTAGAAGTAGTAAAATATAACGCAGAATACCCAGTACCACTTTATAAAGGAGGTTATTTATTTCTTACTTTATCTTTATTTTGTAGCAAAACACCTATACGTACTGGTGCTTTTGATTGGTTAGATTTACTTATAACGCATCAATATTTAAATTTGGATGAATTCACACTGGCCACATCGAAATTGGTTGCCAATGAAGCAAATGCTATTCCTATGACACGTGTTGCAGAACAGTTTGATCGTTTATTCCAATTAAAAGGTGTGTTTATAGATGTTTTACATCAAACCATTGAAGTAATTCTTACCAATATTAACCTTGAAAACATCCCCAAAGGTTTTAGTAAAATTATGCATTACTATTATGAAGTCTTGCAGATTGTAAATAAACCCATACCTAAAAATATAACTGCAACACTACAGAAAATGCTACAGATAAATTCTATTAAAAAAGAAGTTAAAAAAATATTGAGTTTATATGAATAAATAATAGTTAATTTCTTTAATTATTCATTCGGTGTACAGAAAAAATAATGCTAAAAAATTTTGACGAGGCACAATAATACACGATGAAATAACTTAAAAAAAATCTAATTAATTGTACCTTGGCAGTCTATTTAATGGTGAAAATTATGGAAGAAAATAAAATATTCAATTTTATAAAAGATGTATTAGAAAATATGCCAACGGGCTGGCTGAGTATGACAACTCATCGATTAGATATTTATGATGAAAAATTGGCGAAAACTCAATTTTTAGAGCAGTTTGAAACGTTGTTTAATGACAATAATTCTGAAGCTGCGGCACTGAATAATTTACCTACTGCGTATGATTATATTCGCTTAGGTCATCCATTATCTTGTGTACTAGAATGGGCTATTGCTAAATTACATGATTTAAAATCAGAAAATGTAATCAGCTTTTCGTCTAAGTCAGTTCCCATTTTGGCTGTGCTAAGAAAGAATCTATTCACTAATAAAAATACTCAAATCGTTTATACGGATGCTTTACCAGCCTTTTTTGATGCTGAAATCATAAAACGCGTGTATGGTTACAACTTTGAGCTAAAGCAAGTAGAAAATGCAGATGAAATTTCTGAGTTTAATGGAAGCACTATTTTTATTTCAGAACAAGATAAAATTGATGCTATTGATACGAATCCATTGATTGACTTTTTTATAGGTCTTCATGGTCAATTGGGTAGTATTTTAGTTGTAAATGGTAAAGAAAATGAAAGTTATGTCTCCGATATTCAACATGTAAGAAGAAGAGAAACCATCGCAATGACGCCTGCTAATTCTTTAGCCGCTTTAAAGTCGCTTATAGGGCAATCATTTATTGAGACGGAGAGAAATAATATTGAGGCTAATAAAACTAGTGTATTAGATTCCATTGTAAAAATTACAAATACAAATACGAAACCACTCGTAGCTTCAAGTGGACTATCTATTCAATATGCAATTATGATGGGTCTTATTCATGATGCCTTAGAAAATCATAAAGGCAAAGCAATCAAATTTATTGTTCCTCCAAACTGTTATGGTGGTACAAATGATCAAGCCAGACGTGTTGCTGCGTGTATTGACAATGTTGAAATTGTAGATTTACCTGTAGATGGTGATAATGATATGGTACAAAGTATTACTATCGTTTTAGATAAAATTGCCAAAGAAGATGCTATTCCATACATCATCGCTGAAATTCCAACAAACCCGAGAGTTGAAGTTCCTGATTTAAAAAAATTAAAAGAAGCTTTACGTAAAGAAAGAAAAACTCCAACGGGTAATATAGCCATTGATCCTGTATTTATTTTAGATCAAACATTTTGTCCAAATGTCCACTTTTTAGGCGAAAGTGACATCCTATCAACAGTGAGAACTGTTTCATTTGCTAGTGGCTCAAAATTCCCTAGTGGCGGAAAATGTACTGCTGGCTATTGTGTAAGTAACACAAAAACGGCAGCATTGATGGAGAAAATAGAATTGCATCTAACAATTTGCGATAATGAAGCTACAGCTTTGCAATATGAGATATTAGCAAAACAATTGCCTTCTATGAACCAAAGAATAATCGATGCTTATAAAAACACACGTGAATTTGTAAACTTTATCCATAAAGTATTACCAGATGCGAAAATTAATTTTGTTTCAAAAGAATTGGCAGCACAAGGATTTACGCCATCTGTGTTTTCATTAGACCTTCCTACAACAGGAAATACTGATGAAGAAAAGGAAGCCCATAAAAGAGCATTGAATTTGAAATTAATCAATTTAATGATTACGGAGATTCCTAATGAGAGTAAATTCTGTGTGAGCTACGGTCAGTTAAAAGGATGTTATTGGACAATACCGGCTACCTCAACACAAGGAACAACCAAAGAAGGTGATAAAGATTATATTGTACGTGCCTCACTTTCTCCAAATATGGATCTGGACCTTCATAAAAAAGTCTTTTTAAAATTTGTAGAAGGTATTTAGGTATTATAGAAGTAAAGTCCAATTAAAAAATAAGTCAACCGAAGAAAGTATACTATTAACGATAAGTGATTTAAATTTTTAAACAACAACCATTTTTGTTTCATGAAAAAACAAATTGCAATTATAGGTGGCGGCCCCTCAGCTTTAGTATTGGCTGCTTTTTTAGATGCTGAAAAATTTGCGATTACTGTCTATGAAAAAAACAAAACGGCTGGGCGTAAATTTTTAGTTGCTGGTAAAGGTGGTTTTAATTTAACACATTCAAAAGCGATTGATAAATTTATTAAACGGTATACTCCAACTAATTTCTTAGACAAAGCCTTACTCGATTTTACGAATACTGATTTTAGAAATTGGCTTGATCAACTTGAGATTTCAACCTATGTCGGAAGTAGTAAAAGAGTGTATCCTACGGAAGGAATTAAACCTATTGAAGTACTGAATGCAATTCTCAATACCCTCAAAGAAAAAGGCGTTGTTATCAAATATGAACAAACTTTTTCTGGTTGGGATGATGATAACAATCCGATTATTAATAATAAAACGATAGCAACAGATTACACCGTGTTTTCACTAGGCGGTGGAAGTTGGAAAATTACGGGATCTGACGGGATTTGGTTAGATACTTTTTCTAAAAAAGGAATCAAAACAAAAGCATTTCAAGCCTCAAACTGTGGATATCAAATTGATTGGAAACCTGATTTTATTAAAAAGCATGAAGGAACTCCATTAAAGAATATTGCTATTTCTTGTAATTCTAAAGTTCAGAAAGGAGAAGCGGTTATTACCAAATTAGGATTGGAAGGAAATTCCATTTACGGACTGAGTCCACAAATTAGAGACCAGTTGAATGTACATTCAAAAGCATTTATTTTCATTGATTTCAAACCCTCGTTAACATTTGAAAATATACATTCTAAACTAACATTATCTACTTATAGGAATACTACTGAGGTCTTAAAAAAGGAATTAAAACTAAGTACATCTCAAATTGATCTGCTAAAAACATATCTGCCTAAAGCATCCTATTTAAATATAGATATATTAACCAAAAACATCAAAGAATTTCCATTAGAAATAATAAATACGGCCCCCATTGACGAAGCAATTTCTACCGTTGGAGGAATAGATTTAAAGGCTCTTTCTAAAAATTTTGAACTTGCTAATTTACCCCATCAATTTTGTATTGGCGAAATGGTAGATTGGGATGCTCCTACTGGTGGATATCTATTGCAAGCCTGTGCTAGCATGGGCGTATCTTTAGCTAAACATCTAAACAGCAGAAAATAAAACGCTTTCACATCCTTTGTTATCATTTATAAGCTTACAGAAAAGTCCAGATTTTATATTCATTTTATATTTGTTAAATTAGAGGCTTAACGATATTGCAATATAAAATTACGGTAAGCTTAAAAATACGTAAACTAAAAAAAAAGAACGAATGATGTCCTATTTATAATAACACAATCGTCATATAGATATAAACTAAAAATAGTAGAAATTATGAAAGATTTTATGATGATTTTCAGAAATGAAAAAACAGATCAACCAAAACCTTCGCCAGAACAAATGCAAGCTATGATTAAACAATGGCAAGACTGGATTGGCGGAATTGCAGCCCAAGGAAAATTTGTAAGCACCAATGCTCTTGGTTATGAAGGACAAACTGTAAATTCAAATGGAGTTGTAAGCGATGGACCCTATGCAGAAATAAAAGAAATAGTTGGAGGTTATATTATTGTGAAAGCTGATACTCTTTCCGATGCTGTAAAACTTTCAGAAGGTTGTCCAACATTATTAATGGGTGGCAAAGTTGAAGTTAGAGATGTAATGATAATTAATTAAAAATTCAAATGGCATTACCAAATATATTTAATAAGGACATTTCAGAAAATGTAATTCAAAGAATTAACAACTTGAAACCAGAAACTCAACCCAATTGGGGAAAGATGAATGTTTCTGAAATGTTAGCACATTGCAATGTTACCTATGAAATGGTCTATGAAAATAAACACCCGAAGCCAAATCTATTTATGAAAGTTATAATGAAATCTTTTATAAAGAAAATTGTGACAAGCGAAACACCTTATAAGCAAAATGGACAAACCGCACCTGCATTCAAAATTAAAGATTCTAGAAATTTTGAAATAGAGAAAAATCGCTTGATTGCATATATTAACAAAACGCAACAATTAGGTGCGAGTAGCTTTGATAATAAAGATTCCCTTTCATTTGGAAAATTGAATACTGTCGAGTGGAACAATATGTTTTATAAACATTTAGACCATCACTTAAATCAATTTTCAGTGTAGTTTTTTATGAAAGAAAAGGAACTTATTCCTCAATTATTTAAAACAGAGTACAGAAAAATTATTTCTGTACTCTGTAAATTATTTGGAATAGTGCACATAGAAATTGCTGAAGATATTGCAAACGATACTTTTCTATTGGCTTCCGAAACCTGGGGATTAAAAGGAATACCAGAAAACCCTACCGCTTGGTTGTATACTGTGGCCAAAAACAAAACAAGAGACTATTTTAAAAGAATAAAAATATTTAACGAGAAGGTTCAAATAGAGCTAAGAAATACACAGTCACTTTCCCATGAAATGGAACTTGATCTGTCAGATAAAAATATTAATGACAGTCAATTGCAAATGCTATTTGCCATTTGCAACCCTATTAATAGCAATGAATCACAAATTGCTCTTGCTTTAAGAATTCTCTGTGGTTTTGGTATTGATGAAATTGCCAACGCACTCTTAAGCACTAAAGAAACAATAAATAAAAGACTATATAGAGCAAAATTAATATTAAGGAAGAATAATGTTGCTTTATCTTTTCCTTCAAATATAGATTTGGAAAAAAGGTTAGACAATGTTCTATCCATTTTGTACCTACTCTTTAACGAGGGTTATTATTCGTCTACGGCAACAAATACAATAAGTAGAGAACTATGTTTTGAAGCCATGCGTCTACTCTATATTTTAACCGAAAACGATAAAACAAATACTCCGAAAGTAAATGCCCTGATGGCACTATTCTGCTTTCATTCTTCAAGATTTGATGCTAGATTTGACCACATTGGTCAACAAGTTATCTATGAAAAACAAGACAAAACCCAATGGAATTTTGAACTGATTAAAAAAGGTGAGACCTATCTTAACATTTCTGCAAAAAGAAAACAAATATCAAAATACCATTTAGAGGCTGGAATTGCTTTTTGGCACACAAGAACAAAAGTATCGGAAAATGAAAAATGGAATAACATTTTACAACTATACAACCGACTATTACAAATTGAATATTCACCTATTGCTGCTTTAAACAGGACTTTTGCTTTAGCCATGGCCGATAATAAAAAAACGGCACTGAAACAGGCATTAAAAATAAATTTAAAACATAACCACCTATACCACTCGCTTTTGGCAGAATTATATACAGGAATAGATAAGCAGAAAGTAATTGAACATTTAGATTTAGCTATAAAACTAACAAAAAGCGAAAATGATAGGCTATTACTAAAAAACAAAAGAGATGCAATGAACTAATTCCTCTTTATAGAGAGCAGCACCACCAAACATCTGTTTTACGTATACATTACCCCAACTTGATAATTGATCAAGAACAAACTGAACAAAATTATTAGATACAGCCATATAATTTTGGGTTATAAGTTAGACAAAATACGTGACGAGATATTTATAAACATGGGACTTAAATAGGGAATCAACCATAAAATCCAAACGAACAAACTAAATTTATGGAATTTCAAAATCGCTTTTTCATCATTATTAATAAGTACATCGGCTGCCCAAATTACATGAATAAACATAAGAATAATTGCAATTATCCCAACAATTCCATGAAAACTAAATGAAATACCATCGCTAATACCAAACATTATTCCTGTACCCCAAGAATCGCAAATTAAACCAAGAATAAAAAACAGTAAATGCCAAAGCTTCAGTCTTCCCTGAAATTTTTCTGACCAAACTCCAATTGTATAAAGTATTAAGGCAACTCCCATAATAATACTAGCAGTTCCATTCATAATTTATTCATTTATCTTTTTTGCTTTCTTGAATACAATTTTGACGCAATCCATGCTCCTATTATCATTTCTAGCCAAGCAATAGAGAATAAAATAGCTGCAGTACTCCACGTACCTAAGCCAGTATTTACAGTAGCAATCCAAAAAATGCCAATAGTGGCAATAGCTGTAGTAGTTCCTGCAATAAAAATTGCTTTAAAATTGTTCCCAAATACTTCACTACAAAGCCAAAAGATAAATACTAGAACAATTGCTAATAGTGTGTCCCAGACACCCCAAATTAAGGCGTTGCTCACTTCCATAGCTCCGATTGGAATTCTACCTGCAAAAAATTCTTCCATTAGAGGGAATGCTACCAATATGGCTCTTGCTACTTCTGCAATATGTATCCAGATACTTGTAATTAATGTGATTATTACAAATTGTTTGAGATTGAATTTTGTCGTTTCCATGCTGTAGTTTTTAATATACCTTACAAAGGTACAACTCGCTAAAAGAATATGACGTTGACATTTGCTAAGAAAAGCTTTCTGCTATTTCGATTTATTGTTTAAAAATATGTAAAAAAGGGTGACAAAAAAATCTGTTGAATAACACTAGCTCACATTAAGAGTCTCCTGTAACACAACTTTAAAATTGTCCGG
Source organism: Aureibaculum flavum (assembly GCF_016406085.1). Lineage (GTDB taxonomy): Bacteria > Bacteroidota > Bacteroidia > Flavobacteriales > Flavobacteriaceae > Aureibaculum > Aureibaculum flavum. Next base: position 29,507 of record NZ_JAEHFJ010000009.1, on the reverse strand, counting down.
TGTTGTTTTATGTAAACGAATTTCAGTACAATTATTAAAACATTTAAAATTATCAATCTCTTCACAAAAAGCAATTGTAAAAGCATCCAGATCCAAAAGTTGTTTTTCTAATACCAAATGATTTATATGCAAAACAGCTGTTTTTCTTTCTGCTTTACAATCCATTCGAGCAACCAATTTACCAGCCCACAAAATGGGTAAAGAAAAGTAGCCATACTTACGTTTTTCCTTTGGAACGTAACACTCAATTTGATAATCAAAACCAAACAACATCTGCATTCGTTTGCGTTGAATAAGTAAATTATCGAAAGGAGAAAGTATTTTTAACGGATTGCTAGGTAAAGGATTATTCAACAAATCAATAAAGTCTGGCAATACATAATAATGATGATTATCAACATTTAGCTTAACCAATTCACCATTTGCATGCATATCTTTTAATCCTGTTGATACCAATCCTTTTGTTTTTTTAAGTAAATAAGAAATCTCACTCGCCTGTCCGATTCCATTTGCTCTCAAGTAACTTTTTATTAAAAAACGGATGTATTCTTCTTGTGTTGGCATATTTACATCGATACCTTTTGGTAATACCCGTTCTGTTAAGTCGTAAACTTTATGGAAATTTTTCCGGGACTTAATCATCAATTCACCTTGCATAAACAAATTTTCTAAAGCCTGTTTTGACGGCTTACTCCCCCACGCTAAAACTTTTCCTGTATGTACAAAATCCTTAGCCATTAATGGACCTTCACTTTCAATACGTTTCAATACAGTTTTCATTAAAGGAGTGTCGCGTTCATACCAATGCTTTTGTTCCCCTTTTAAAATCGCATTTTTACGTGGTAGTGTATATTTATAATCTTGCATGGGTAGATAAGCAGCTGCATGTGACCAATATTCAAATACCTTTTTCTTTTCCAACAATTCATCAAGATGGTTGTTTTGATATTCCGAGTTTCTATTCCATAAAGTATGATGGTGTGCACGTTCTATAGCAGAAATGGTGTCAATTTGAATATAACCGAGATGCTCAATGGTTGATAAGGTTTTTTCTATCGCTGTTTCTTTGCCTTCAGAAGTTAAAATATGTTGAGACAATAGTACCAGCTTTTGTGCTTCTTGAATAGAAAGTGATTTTGACATTTAGGTACAATTAAAATTTAGAATTACGTATGCCATTCCGAATTCGGCTTAAATGTTCCGCAGAAATTCCAATGTATGAAGCTATTTGATGTTGTGGAACGTATGAAATGATTTGTTTATTATTTTTCAATAGGTTTAAATACCTTTCTTTTGGAGTTTTAGTAATAAAATCTTTTCGTTCATTTTCCATTCTTATATAATTCATTTTAAACATATTAAAACTCATTCTATGAAACCCAATAATTTTGGTATTTAAAAATTCCAAAGCTTCCATAGTCATCTCAATTGCTTTTATTGAATCTAATGCCTGAATATGCATCTGAGCCTTTTGTTGCAATAAATAATTTACATAATCATATGTATGGTCATTTTCAAAAAAAAAATTTGTAGTTATTTCTTTTCCATCAACAGATACGAAACCTCGTGCACAGCCTTTTAAAATAATAACCACTCTATTACAGGTCTCTCCTTCCTTAAGTAAAGATTCACCTTTTTTATATTCAATTATTTCAAAACGCGAAAGAAATAAATCTGCATCGGCATCAGTCATTTCCAGTTCCTCTATAAGATATCTTTTATAACTTTCCATCTTGTAAATTTAACAAAAATAGAAATGTTTTTTTCAGATAATATACAGTGAAATAAGAAAACTATTATGACACCCGACATAATTAGCAACCCATTATTTACAAACAGAAAATCATACTTTATTTTTCCTCTAATTCGTTTTCTTTTATTAACTTAGTTCAGTAAAAAAACAACTAAAAAGAACACTTTCATCAACACATTTATTACTGTTTTCAACAACATTAGCCCTATTAAAAAATAAGGTAACCATTAAAAAAAATGAATGTTGAACAGAATAACTTGAACAAAAACCAATCATGAAATTAATTAAAACCATCCTTATTGTATTTGTAATTATTTCAAATACACCACTTACAGCTCAAGAAACCGGATTTTCTGACTTATTACAAAATATTGACTCAAGAGAAAAAATAGAATTAAATGGCATGTGGGACATTATTGTTGATCCTCTTGAAAATGGATATTACAACCATAGATTGCAGGTAAAAGATGATGGTTACTTTAAAAATGCTAAGATGGAATCTCCTTCTGACCTCATTGAATATAACTTTGATACCAGTTTGCAATTGATGGTTCCTGGTGATTGGAACACGCAAATGGATAAATTATACTATTATGAAGGAACCGTTTGGTACAAAAAGGATTTTAATTATACCATTGATAGTAATGAATTGGCTTTTTTATATTTTGAAGCTGTTAATTATGAATCTATCGTTTATCTAAATGGTGAACGCATTGGTTCGCATGTAGGTGGTTATACTCCATTTCAATTTGACGTTACTGATAAATTGAAAGAAGGAACTAATTTTGTAGTAGTAAAAGTAGATAATAAACGAAAAAAAGAAAATGTACCTACTGTGAATCAAGATTGGTGGAACTATGGTGGAATTACAAGATCAGTGCATTTGGTTAAAACACCAATATCACATATAGCTGATTATTCAATTCAGTTACCAAAAGGAAATACCAAAACAATTGAAGGTTGGGTGTCAGTTAAAAATGGAAAAGATGGTGATGCTGTAAACGTAAGCATCCCTGAACTTAAAAAGAATGTAGATGCTGTTGTAAAAAATGGTCTCGCTAAATTTTCTATAAAGGCTAAGCCCGTGCTTTGGGAACCTAAAAACCCGAAAACATATGAAGTAATTTTAAAAACAGCAACGGATAAAATTACAGACCACATTGGATTTAGAACCATTGAAACCAAAGGCTCTAAAATTTTATTAAATGGAAAAGATATCTTTTTAAAAGGGATCAGTATTCATGAAGAAGCCCCTTTCAAAACTGGACGTGTTGTTTCTAAAGAAGAATGTAAAATACTGTTGCAATGGGCAAAAGAATTGGGCTGTAATTTTATACGATTGGCACACTACCCTCATAGTGAAGCAATGGTACGTGAGGCAGAAAAAATGGGCTTTATAATTTGGTCTGAAATACCTGTGTATTGGACCATACAATTTGAAAATAAAGATACCTATGCGAACGCGAAGAATCAACTTACGGAAATGATTTCTCGTGATAAAAACCGAGCGTCAGTTGTTTTATGGTCTATGGCTAATGAAACACCTGAAGGTGAGGCACGATTATCTTTTATAGAAAATCTAGCTAAACAGGCTAGAGAGCTTGATAATACCCGATTAATTACTGCTGCGTTGGATACACAAGGATATGGTGATGATGGTAACTTAATAGAAGACCCACTTGGAAAAGTTGTAGATGTAATTGGAATAAATAATTATTGTGGATGGTATGCTGGATCAACTGAAAGTTGTTCAAAATTAAAATGGGCTAGTGCCTATAACAAGCCTATGATTATGAGTGAAGTTGGTGGTGGTGCATTATACGGTTTACATGGTGAAAAGAATGAACGTTGGACAGAAGAATATCAAGCAGAGGTATATAGAACCAATATTGAAATGATGAGAAACATTGATTTTTTAGCAGGTTTATCTCCTTGGATTTTAATGGACTTCCGTTCTTCAAGACGTCCTTTAAGAAGAATTCAAGATGATTTTAATAGAAAAGGATTAATATCTGAACAAGGAATGAAAAAACAAGCCTTTTTTATCCTTCGTGATTATTATCTAAACGAAAATAATTAAAACCTTGTCATGTTTGTTTTAGAGATTAAAAGTCAATTTTGTAACTGAGGTATTATTTAATAATTAATCCACGGTTTCAATACTATTTTCAAAAAGCAAGCCACCTTTATACATTCCTTTTAAAACAGGATGTATATTTTTTCCCAGTTCTGTCAAGCTATACTCTACTCTAGGTGGCACTTCTGGGAATACTTCCCTGTGAATCAAACTATCTTTCTCCAACTCCTTAAGTTGTTTAGAAATCATACGCTCACTAATATCAGGCATTAGTCTAACCAATTCACTATACCTCTTATCTCCTTGAAAAAGATGTAAAATGATGGTACCTTTTCTTTTTCCTTTAATTGTATTTATAAAAGTATCAATAGGACAATAACTTTTTTTCATTTTTTTTTATGCTTAGACGCCTCATAATAGTCAAAACAGAACAAAATGTTCGTAAGTGAACCATTTGTAAGCTCTTGTATATCAGAATATTTTGACCGAAATTTGCTGTAAAAGTAAGTAAAACAGATAAAACAGCAACTATGAATAAGCAATCAAAATACAAAGCGTACAGAGTAGAAGAGAAAGATGGAAACTATATTTCTTCTATTAAGGAAATTCCTTTTACACCCCTAGAACAAGGTGAGTTACTAATAAAAGTACACTATAGTTCTTTAAACTATAAAGATGCCTTGTCTAGTATTGGTAATAAAGGAGTAACGCGGAATTATCCACACACTCCAGGAATTGATGCTGCCGGAACGATTGTATCTTCTAAATCAAATAAGTTTTCGGTGTCAGACCAAGTTATTGTTACTAGTTATGATTTAGGTATGAATACAGATGGTGGATTTGCTCAATATGTTAAGGTACCAGAAGATTGGGCTGTTAAGCTACCCGAAAATCTTACGATGAAGGAAGCAATGACTATTGGAACGGCAGGATTAACCGCAGGTATGTCTGTACTTAGATTAAGCGAAATGGTAAAGCCCGAAGATGGACCTATCATAGTTTCTGGTGCTACCGGAGGTGTAGGTTCTTTAAGTGTCGTTATACTAAAAAAACTTGGCTATAAAACTGTGGCAATTACAGGCAAAGCACCTGAAATGGAATTTTTAAAGAAACTTGGAGTTGATGAAATTATTTTGCGAAAAGACTTTGAAGCAATGGACAATAAACCGCTTTTGAAGCCAATTTTTGCAGGTGGTATTGATACTGTAGGTGGCGTAATTCTAGAAAACATTATTAAATCTACGCGTCCAATGGGTGTTGTAACTTGTTGTGGAAATGTTGCTTCTCCTAAACTTGATTTAACTGTATTTCCTTTTATTTTAAGAGGTGTTACGTTAATTGGTATAGACTCTCAAAACTATCCGATGACTTACAGAGAGAAGGTATGGAATAAATTATCTAACGAATGGAAAAATGACCGATTAACCGAAGCTTCTGCTGAAATATCTTTAAAAGAATTAAATGAAAAGATTGCCTTAATGCTAAAAGGAAAATTAAAAGGAAGAACAGTAGTGACATTAGAGGTATAAAAATACACCCTCATTATTACAACTAAAAAATAAAAACTTAATTTAAGCATTGAGAAGTTACGTTTATCCAAGCGTAACTTTTCATTTTTTAGTCATCATTTTAATATCATCATAAAAATTGAAGAAATAAAATTAACCGCAGAGTCGTTAAAGGTTATGCAAAATAATCAGTTCTTCTACAGATACTAATAATTAACCACTCCTCTATTAACCAGTCTTTTATCGTTAAACACAAGAGTACGCATATTTCAATTGACCTCAACTTTTATTGTTATCTTTGAATAATTCTTTTACTAATATCAGAAATTGTATTAGTATGTTGGAAATTAAAATAACGTTTAGAATACGATGAAACTAACCACTAACCCAAAAACCGAAGAAGTTTTTGAAAACTATCCTAAAACAGTACAAAGTCAAATGAATCAATTAAGAGCGTTAGTTTTAGAAGCTGCTTCTGAAATTGAAGGCCTTCAAAATTTAGAAGAAACATTAAAATGGGGAGAGCCAAGTTATTTAACAAAAAATGGAAGTACGGTCAGAATGGATTGGAAAACAAAAACGCCAGAACAATTTGCCATTTACTTCAAATGCACTTCTAAATTAGTAACTACTTTTAAAACAATTTATAAAGACACTTTTCATTATGAAGGCAATAGAGCAATAATTTTTAATCTTAATGACAACATCCCTGAAACCGAATTAAAGCATTGCATTACAATGGCTTTAACTTACCATAAAATTAAACATTTACCATTGTTAGGTGCTTAAAACTCCTTTCTCTTATTATATTAAATTTTAAAATAATCTTTACTTTTTTAAATTAAAGATTTTAACTTTTCTATTATTACCAAACATTAAAGCAGATGTCAAAATAAGTTAGCACTAAATCTAATTGATACATCTAAATGATGGTAATTTCAAAAAAAAAGGCCAAATATTTTGCATTTGAGCTAACAACTATTGGAAATACGTCAAATAAACTTCTCATTTATAGCGTATTTTATATTTGTAAAAAAATAATTCATTTTTATACACAACCCTTCAGTAACTAATGCATCATTACTAAGGTCGGAACTAGCCGAAAAAAGACTCAAAACTGAAGTAGGTAAAACTTAACTATATCTCAATGAAAAAAGCACTTTTATTAATATGTTGTATGGCTTTAATTGGTGTTACAACAAGTTGCAATGACACTGATGATTCAGGACTATCAATTATTGCGTCAGGAAATATTAACTTAACTACAGAAAATGAAATTCCAATTGTCGAAAACAGAGAAGAAACTGGAACATTTTTATTGGTTTTAAATTCAGAAAATCAAATTGAATTTTCAATTGTAGTCAATAATCTTTCATCGAGCGATGAATTGACAGTGGCACACTTGCATACTGGCGATCCTGTTTCTACTGGTGCACCGGCTATTTCCTTAGTAAATGGTACTGATATTGTGTTTCAAGGCAATGAAGCCACTGGAATTGTACAATTAACTGAGGCTCAAGTGGAAACACTACTTGGCGATGACGTGTATGTTAATGTCCATTCAACTGAAAACCCAAATGGATTGGTTCGCGGTCAATTAGACCAAGTAATTGATGAAGCCTATAATGTAATGTTATCCCCAACCAACGAAATTCCATCCATCACAGATAGAAACGATAGCGGAACTGCAATTTTCAGAATTGTAGGAGACAAAGTTTATTATAATGTATCAGTTATGGATTTGCAAGCGGGAGATGCTATTACTGCTGGTCATATTCATAGCGGAGATGCTAATGTAAACGGTGACGTTCAAATTAACCTTGAGTTGACTGACGATACACAGTTGGGAGTGACAAAAACCATGATATTAGATGCCGATATGCTTTCTACATTAAAAACTGATGCTCTTTACGTTAATGTGCACTCAACTGATTATGCTGGAGGTTTAATGCGTGGACAAATAAGATAATATAGTATTTTTATACTGAAGAAAAGACTGTCAGAAATGATAGTCTTTTTTTTTACCCTCAATTTCCATAATAATTGTAACTTCGTTAATCTTAAACCTAAACTACGCTCTTACAGATGAATATACTAAAAATAACTGTGATTTTTTTCTGCTCTTTGTCTATCTCAAGTTGCACAAAGCAACCTGAATTTGACATTCTTATACTAAATGGTAAAATAGTCGATGGCTCTGGAGAATCTGCAGTTAACGCCGACATAGGCATTAACGCAGATACCATTGCCGCCATAGGTGATTTAAAAAATAAAACGGCTAAGCAAGAAATTGATGCACAAGGATTAGTTATTGCTCCTGGCTTTATAAATATGTTAAGTTGGGCCTCAGCTGCATTAAATACAGACGGAAGATCTCTTGGTGATATAAAGCAAGGTGTTACCCTTGAAGTTTTTGGAGAAGGCACTTCCATGGGACCAACAAAGAAAGTAGATACAGTCAATAATACCATAGAATGGATTTCTTTAAGTGACAAATTAAATGCCTTGGTTGATAAGGGAGTTTCTCCCAATATTGCTTCTTTTATCGGTGCCACTACCTTGCGTATTAATACTGTGGGTTATGAAGATAGAGCTCCTACAGAAGAAGAATTAGACTCCATGAAAATAATGGTAATACAAGCGATGGAAGAAGGTGCCATGGGTATCGGTTCTTCATTGATTTATGCTCCTGCCTTTTACTCATCCACCGAAGAATTAATTGAAATCTCTAAAGTTGCTGCAAAATATGATGGGTTGTATACCTCCCATATTCGAAGCGAAGGAAATAAACTTTTAGAGAGTATCAATGAGCTACTTCGTATTGCTAAAGAAGCAAACATTAGAGCTGAAATTTACCATTTAAAAATGAGTGGAAAAGACAACTGGTACAAATTTGATAACGTTGTCTCCAAGATTGATTCCGCCAGAAAAGCAGGGTTAACCATAACCGCCAACATGTACAGTTATATTGCAGGTTCAACAGGTCTAGATGCAGCTATGCCACCTTGGGTTCAAGAAGGTGGTTATAAGAAATGGGCAGAACGTTTGCAAGACCCTAAAATTCGTAAAAAAGTATTGCAAGATATGCGTAAACCTGCCATCGAATGGGAAAGCTTAATGCAAGCTGCTGGCTCTGCGGATAAAATGATATTGGCTGGTTTCAACAATGATAGTCTTAGATATTTAACCGGAAAAACCTTAGCTGAGGTCGCTAAAATGAGAAATACTTCACCAGAAGAAACCGCAATGGATTTGGTAGTACAAAACGGAAGCGATGTAAGCACTGTATACTTTATGATGTCTGAAGAAAATGTAAAAAAACAAGTGGCTCTACCTTGGATGAGTTTTTGTTCTGATGCTGGCTCTTATGCGGCAGAAGGTGACTTTTTAAAATACAGTACACATCCTCGTGCTTACGGAAATTTCGCAAGAGTAATAGGTAAATATACCAGAGATGAAAAAGTTATCTCTTTAGAGGAAGCCATCCGAAAACTAACTTCATTACCTGCTTCTAATCTTAAAATTAAACAACGTGGTAGCCTTAAGGTGGGTAATTATGCCGACATTGTTGTTTTTGATTTCGATAAAGTTCAAGATCATGCCACTTTTGAAAAACCACATCAATATGCAAGTGGAATGGTGCATGTTTTTGTAAACGGTATACAAGTGTTAAAAGGAGGTGAACATACCAATAAAAAACCAGGAAGAGTTGTGCACGGTCCTGGTTATATCAAATAAACTTCTAATATTTCATTTATTATGACTTTCAAAAATTTATTTACAACAAGTTTATGTATACTTTTCTTAGTTTCATTTAGCTCTTGTAAAAAGGAAGTATCCAAAAAAGATAATTTAATAACCAGCATCCAATCTCAAATTGATTCCATAGACGGCTCTGTAGCCGTAGCTTTTTACAATCTAGCAGAACCAAAAGACAGTCTATTCATAAATGTTGATGAAAAATTTCATGCGGCCAGTACCATGAAAGTTCCTGTAATGATTGAACTTTTTAAACAAGCCGCTGAAGGAAAGCTAAATCTAAATGATTCTATACTTTTAAAAAATGAATTTAAAAGTATTGTTGACAGTAGTTTGTATAGTATGGATATCAGTGTAGATAGTGACGATGTTATCTACAACAAAATTAACACAAAAGTTGCTATTAAAGACTTAATGTACAGTATGATAACCGTAAGTAGTAATTTAGCTACCAACGTTCTAATTGAATTGGTAAATGCTCAAAAAGTAACCGCAACCATGCGAAAACTAGGAGCTAAAAACATAGAAGTATTGCGAGGTGTTGAAGATCAAAAAGCATACGATAAAGGCTTAAGCAATTCCACAACAGCCAGAGATTTAATGATTATAATGAAATCCATTGCTAATGAAAAAGCAGGTGCCCCAAAAGATTGTGCTGCAATGCTTACTATTTTAAAGGACCAAAAGTTTAATGATATGATTCCTTTGTATTTACCTAAAAATGTAAAAGTTGCACATAAAACAGGTTCTATAACTGGTGTTCATCATGATGCGGGAATTGTATATTTATCTGATGGTAATCCATATGTATTGGTGATCCTATCTAAAGATTTAAGAGATTTTGACAAAACAACCGAACAGTTGGCAAAAATTTCTAAGACCATTTATGACTATGTGATTTCTAATTAAAATAACTACATTTACTACCATACGCTAAAATAAAAACTCACAATGAATAAACTTTCCATCCTCCTTTTACTGCTTTTTATAGGTTGTAAACAGTCTCCCAAAGTTTCAGAAGAAGTACAACGTTGGCAAAAACAAGCTGTAACTGTTGAAATTATCCGTGACAATTTTGGGGTACCACATATTTATGGAAAAACGGATGCTGATGCTGTTTTTGGCCTATTATATGCTCAGTGTGAAGATGATTTTAACCGAGTGGAACAAAATTATATTTGGGCTACAGGTCGCTTGGCAGAAGTTGAAGGCGAAGAAGCTTTATATAGTGATTTACGTGCAAAATTATATATGACCAAAGATGAAGCCATTGCTAACTATGAAAAAAGTCCGGAGTGGTTAAAAAAGTTATGTAACGCTTTTGCGGATGGAATCAATTATTATTTATTTACTCATCCTGAAGTTACACCGAGATTATTAACCCGTTTTGAACCTTGGATGCCCATGTATTTTAGTGAAGGCTCGATTGGTGGCGATATTGAAGGTATTTCAACTAAAAAAATTGGAGCGTTTTATGGAAACGAAAATGCCACTGATGAGATTGCATTTAATGAAACTGAAGAACCTTTCTTAGAAAAAGAACCAGCAGGGTCTAACGGTTTTGCCATTTCAGGTAAGCGTACAGCATCTGGTAATGCTATGTTATTAATTAACCCACATACTTCATTCTTTTTTCGCGGTGAAGTTCATATGGTTAGTGAAGAAGGTTTAAATGCTTATGGTGCCGTTACTTGGGGTCAGTTTTTTATCTATCAAGGTTTCAACGAAAAAACAGGATGGATGCACACCTCAACCTATACCGATATTAAAGATGAATTTTTAGAAGACGTTACTAAAACAGATAATGGTTATACCTATACATATGGAGATGAACAACGTCCTGTTAAAGAGCTTGAAGTAGCGTTGAAATATAAGGTTGGCGATTCGTTAACGGAGAAAAAATTCAACATGTTTAGAACACATCGCGGTCCAATAACACATGCCATTGATTCTAATTGGGTAACAACCGCCATTATGTGGGATCCCGTAAAAGCTTTAGAACAATCCTTTACGCGTACCAAATTAAATGGACATCAAGAGTTTAGAGAAATGATGAATATTCGTACCAATTCTTCTAACAATACAGTCTATGCCGATGCTGGTGGAAATATTGCGTATTATCATGGGAATTTTATTCCAAAGCGTAATGTAAAATTTGATTATACCAATCCTGTCGATGGTAGTGATCCTGAAACCGATTGGAACGGGTTACATACTGTTGATGAAAATATTACGGTGATAAATCCTGAAGTGGGTTGGATTCAAAATTGTAACTCAACTCCTTTTACAAGTGCGGGAGAGAATAGTCCTAAAATAGAAGATTATCCAAATTACATGTCCAAAAATCGCGAGAATTTCAGAGGTGTACATGCAATCCGATTATTAGAAAAAAGTAAGGATTTAACGATTGATAAACTGATAACCATGGCTTACGATCCTTATTTGCCAGCTTTCGAAATTTCTATACCAGGTTTGATTCAAGCTTATGACAAATCTTCACCAAAAGACCCTGAACTTACAGAAGCCATTGATGTACTACGAAAATGGGATTTTTCTGTTTCCAAAGAAAGCGTTGCCATGTCTTTGGCTCATTTTTATGGTCAATTTTATCTCCGTGAAGGTAATTTTCCTAATGGATTGAATGAAATGGAAAAAGTTGCTTTTATGGGAACAAAATCTCCTAAAGCTGAAAAATTAACTATGTTGAAGAAAAGTATTTCTCATCTTACCAATGATTTTGGATCATGGAACACTCCTTGGGGTGAAATTAATAGATACCAACGTCTAAATGGTGACATTGATCAAAAATTTGATGATGATGCACCAAGTATTGCTGTTGGCTTAGCGACTTCTAGATGGGGAGCATTAGCTGCATTCGGAATGCGTTCTAGACAAAAAACAAAACGTATTTATGGTACTAGAGGAAACAGTTTTGTGGCTGTAGTTGAATTTGGAGATAAGGTAAAAGCAAAATCGATGTTGGCGGGTGGACAAAGTGGAGACCCAGACTCTCCTCATTTTGACGATCAAGCTCAACGCTATGCTGACGTTGAATTTAAAAATGTACCCTATTACCGTGAAGATGTAGAAGCAAGAGCTGAAAAAACATATCATCCCGGAGAGTAAATACATGGCAATGCAACGCTTACATATTATCAATGCATCGTAATGTTTACAACATAACTAAAGAACCTGAAATTGACAGACAAATTCAAAAATAAATATAGAACAAAATCCATAAGGCTACAAAATTGGGATTACAGATGGAGTTCATCATATTTTATAACTATAATTACTCAAAAGCGATGTCATTTTTTCGGTAATAATCCAAAAGACGAAATGAATCTATCAGAAATAGGAAAATTAGCAAATGATTATTGGATTGAAATACCCAAACATTTTCCATTTATCGAATTAGGGGCTTATGTTATTATGCCAAATCATATGCACGGAATTATAACAATTAATAACATGGATACGTTGCATTCCCAAAAGCCAATAACAACCATACAACCAAATGTTATAGATTTTTTAAAACAAGGCAAAGCTTCAATCTCAAATAACCCAGAAATTGAAGGCATTGATAAAAGTTCAAAAATGTCAAATATTTCGCCAAAGCAAGGGTCAATTTCAACAATTATTCGTTCTTACAAATCCATTGTTACAAAAAGTGCAAGAAAGATAAATTCAAGTTTTGGTTGGCAGGCACGATTTCATGACAATATTATAAGAAATAAAAAAGCATATTATAAAATTGAAAACTACATTATCAATAATCCAAAAAAATGGAATAATGACAAATTTAATGGATAAAAAAAACGTTACTACAAACCAAATCCGCCATAACATCGGCAAAAACGTTGCAATGCAACGTTTCAACAAAAAAACAACGCAATTAGTTATAGGCATTGGATTAATTCTATTGACAGCATGTAATAACAGGCAATCCAAAACGACATCGCAAACCGAAATAAAACCAACTATCGTTCAACCAAATATTGATTCTGTAGCTATCGCCATAATCAACGGAAAAATTATAGATGGAACCGGAAAACAAGCATATAATGCTAACATTTACATAAATGCAGATAGTATTGTTTATATAGGAAATCTTACGAATTCTGAATTAAAAATTGGACAAACTATTGATGCTAAAGGAAAAAATGTGAGTCCTGGTTTTATAGATCTACATGCTCATGGCAACCCGTTAAGCACACCTGATTTTGAGAACTTTTTAGCCATGGGCGTTACTACTATAACCTTAGGTCAAGATGGTTCAAGTGCCAATGTTAGAGATTTAAAACCGTATTTAGATAAGGTTAATCAACAAAATTTAGGCGTTAATATTGTTGAATTTGTCGGTCATGGAACGTTGCGGAATTTAGCGGGTATTGGCGTAAAGTCAAAAATTACAGAGGCGGAATTAGAAAAATTAAAGGAAATACTGAAAGAGCAGTTACAATATACATTTGGACTTTCTTCTGGATTAGAATATGCACCTGGTTTATATGCCGAAGAAAGTGAATTAATTGCCTTAGCTGAAATAGTGGGCAATGAAAACAAGATGATTATGAGCCATATGCGTAATGAAGATGATGATGCCGTAATAGAATCTATTAAAGAGTTAAGCAGACAAGGATCAAATGCACGTGTACATATTTCACATTTAAAATCAGTGTATGGTAAAGGTACAGCACGAGCCAATGAAATTTTAGATACCATTAAAAAAATTAGAAAATCAGGAATTCAATTAACTGCCGATATGTATCCGTATATGGCAAGTTATACAGGCATTGCAATTGTTTTTCCTGATTGGTCTAAAACACCTCAACAATTTGAAATCGCTAAAAAAACGAGAAGAAAAGAGCTGGAAGAATTTATTAGAAACAAAGTGAATTTACGAAATGGACCAGAAGCAACGTTGTTAGGCTCTGCTCCTTATACGGGAAAAACATTAGCAGAGGCAGCTGCTTCAAAAAACAAACCTTTTGAACAGTTTTTAATTGATGATTTAGGTCCACAAGGTTCCTCTGGGGCTTATTTTGTAATGAATAAAGAATTACAAGAAGCCTTTTTAAAAGACCCGATTATTGGTATTTGTTCAGATGGTAGTAAAACAGGACATCACCCGCGTGGGCATGGTACTTTTGCTAAAACAATTGAAACCTATGTGGTAAAAGACAGTATTTTAAGCCTAGAAGAAGCAGTACGTAAAATGACTTCGTATGCCGCTGAAATTTTACAACTAGAAAAACGTGGTACGCTAGCTATCGGTAACAAAGCAGACATTCTTATTTTTGATTCAAAAAACATAAAAGCCCAAGCGGATTATGTGAATCCACATCAATTAGCAAAAGGATTTGAAAAAGTATTGGTTAACGGAAAATTGGTAAGAAATAATGAGAAATTAATGAGTGAGTTAAGTGGTGAGGTCTTGTTTCCTGAGTAACTTCCTTAAATTCAGTATATTTGTTTGTATTTTACCATTGATTTAAATCATTGATGAAAATGAGAAATTTGAAACCTAACTTACTTAGTATTATCATAATGGTTTCTCTATTAATGTCTTCATGTACAAATACCGTTAAGGATTCAACTTTTTATCATGACAATTTAGAAAGAACATATGTGCTCTATAAACCGATAAACGTACCAGAAAACGCACCGTTAGTTTTTGTACTCCATAGTTACGGTCGATATGCGAATGAACATATGCAAAGCTTACAATTAAATAGTCTGGCAGAGACTAACAAATTTGTAGTTTGTTATCCACAAGGAACGCTAGATGTAAATACCGGAAAACCGTATTGGACAGGTGGTTTGTCAAATAGTTCAATTGATGATGTTGGCTACTTAACGGAGCTAGCGAAGTATCTACAGACTAAATATAATCTAGATTCAAATAGAACTTTTGTTTGCGGTATTTCTAATGGTGGTTTTATGAGCTATGCATTGGCCTGTGAATCTCCAGACGTTTTTAAAGCGATGGCTTCTGTTACAGGTACTATGACTGGTCACTTATGGAAAAACAGAAACGCAATAAAATTGCCAATACCGATACTACAAATATCTGGAATGAAGGATGATGTTGTACCTATTGATGGTAGTATGTCAATAGAATATGGATGGGGAGGAGCTCCACATATGGATAGCATAATGAATTATTGGAGCAGATTTAATCAATGTAAGGAAACTGATACCCTCTTTATATCAAAAGTTATAAACGCATACCATTATAAAAATGGCATACACGGAAACGAGGTTTGGTACTATAAATTAAATAATTTCGGCCACGACTTGCCCACATTAGATAATTCTGGCCTTGCTAGTAATGAATTAATATGGGATTTTTTTAGTAAATATTAAAAAAACAATTCTAATTATAAAAAATGAAAGTAAAAGAAGGAGATATATTTATAGCAAAACTAGAACGAGATTTTTTTGGAGCATTTAAAATACTTCAAATAAATAAACTTAAAAACTTTGGAGAAGATGATAAGTTACTAGTTGGTGTTTTAGATTTTGTTTCAAAAAACAAGCCCCAATTACCTGAATTAAAAGATTGTACACTACTATACCAAGAAAAGTTCTCACAAAATTATTGGAATGTAAAATTCTTATCTTCTGATTCTAAATATAATGAACTCGATAAATATGAATATTTAGGAAATTTACCTATCAATGATTTTGAGAAAAGTATCCCATTTAAACTAGGTGACAAAAGCGAATATCATATAGGATTAGCTGGCTCTATGCATTCAAATTACCCAAATCAAGCATTTTTAGAATGGAGATGGAGAAACGAACGAGAAGCCTACGAAAAAGAATTTAAAGAGCGTAAAGAAGCTTCAAGAATAGCACAAGAGGCATATCGTAAAAGAAAGATGAAACCTAAAAAAATGATTGATGATATCCTATTTTGGGAAATTATAAGTAAAATAGATTGGACAAAAGAAGGTGACGAAGAAAGAATGCATCCTGCTATCGATTTCTTAGCTAAAAGAAAAGTCTCAGAAATAAAACAATTTCAGGAAAACTTTAGCTTTAAACTTTATTTATTAGATACGAAAGAACATGCGAAAAACATAGGAGAAGAATCTTATGTAGATAAAGATTCTTTTTTTTCAGTGGATTATTTTTTATATGTCCGCTGCTGTGTTGTAGCAAACGGCAAAACCTATTATGAAGATGCTCTTAACAATCCGGTAGAAATGCCTAAAAACTTGGATTTCGAAGCTTTATTGTACCTAGCACAAGAAGCCTATGAGCAAAAAATGAACAAAGAATTAAATTACGAAACAGGCTGTGATTACGAAACATTCTCTAACATTAAAGGTTGGGAGTAAAAGCTTCTGTCTATTGCAACTCTACAAATTTCTCTACCAATAAGCTCAAAGTTTTTCCCGCTTTCTTTGCCACATCTTGAACTTCTTCATGCGAAACGGCAACTACCTGACCTTCTACCCCTAAATCTGTAACTATAGATACGCCAAGGCAATGCATCCCCATATGTTTGGCTACGATTACTTCAGGTACGGTGCTCATTCCAACAGCATCTGCTCCCATTAATTTCACCATTTTATATTCTGCTGGAGTTTCGAAGGTTGGACCTTGTAAACCTAAATAAACACCTTCTTGCAAAGTGATGTCTTCTTTTAAAGCAACCTCTTTAAGCTTCGCTATCATTTTTAAACTATATGCCTCGTGCATATCTACAAAGCGTTGACCAAAACGATCATCATTCTGTCCACGCAAAGGATGCTCTGGCATCATATTTATATGATCTTTGATAATCATAATATCACCAACTTTATAATTGGAGTTCACTCCTCCAGAGGCATTTGAAAGTATTAAGTTTTCAATACCCAAATATTTCAATACTCGAATTGGAAAAACGACCTCTTGCATAGACCAACCTTCATAATAATGAAATCTTCCTTGCATGGCAATTACCTTTTTACCTGCCAAGGTTCCATATATTAAAAATCCAGAGTGCCCAGGTGTTGTAGATCTAGAAAAATGAGGAATTTCTGAATAGGATAGTTTTTGTTCAACTGATATACTATCAACCAAACCTCCCAATCCCGAACCTAAAACAATTCCGAAATCTGCATTTAAAAATCCTTTTTCCTTTAAAAAGCTAACTGTTTCTTGTACTTTGTTCCACATAATCTGTAATAATCCTATTAAAATCTCCTTGATGCTCTATAAAACTGGTCTCAATGGGTAAGTAATACACCTCAAATTTGGTATCTATAAAACTCCTGACATAATCTTTTTCAGTAGTTAAAATTATTTTCTTATCCGATTGAATACCTTCAAACGTAGTGCTTATTTTTTGAATATCCTTCTCTGTAAAATTGTAATGATCTGCAAACTTTAAGTGCTGAACATTAACCTTTTTCAAATTTAAAAAATCAAGTAACGGTTCCGTTTTCGCAATCCCCGTAACTAATAACACCTTGTACAAAGATAAAGTATCTAAAGTAATTGTAGCCGTTTTTGAAATGATAGTCTCGCTATATTTAATCCTAGAAAAAAAAACCGTTTGATGAACCTTTGCTTTTAATTTTTTAGTGATTTCGAATTGTTCCGTTTCATTTAATTCAGAGGGACATTTGGTAACCACAATCAATTTTGCACGTTCCGCCCCACGCACCTTTTCTCTTAGATTACCTGTGGGTAACATTTTATCATCAACATACAAATCGTTATACGGAGTTAGTAAAACATTTAGACCTGCTTCTACTTTTCTGTGCTGAAAAGCGTCGTCTAATAAAATGACATCGGGCTTATCTTCGTATTGCGTTAATTGTTGAATGCCATGCACTCTATTTGCATCTACTGCAACAATAACCTTTGAGAATTTCTTATAATACTGTAGTGGCTCGTCCCCTATTTCAGATGCGGTACTTTTTGTACTTGCAATAATAAATCCTTTAGTACTTCTTTTATACCCTCTACTTAATATTGCAACCTTATATGTATCTTGTAATAGTCGCACTAAATATTCCACTTGCGGTGTTTTTCCAGTACCTCCTACACTTAAATTACCAACAACAATTGTTGGAATATCAAACTGTGTTGATTTTAGAATTCCTTTATCATAAAAAATATTTCTTGCGGATGTAATCTCCCCGTATACTAAAGAAAAAGGATATAATAATTTTCGCAAGAAACTCATAATTAACAAGTAATAATTAATACCCTACATTTTCAACAATTTCTAAACCATAACCAATAATTCCTACTCGTTTTTTAATTTGATCATCATTAGATATTATTCTTAATTTAGAAATACCTATATCATGTAGAATTTGTGCACCAATACCAAAATCTTTAGTATCAGGTTTAATTTTTGGTACTCTAGTTGTATTGTCTTCTTGTACATCTTTAATCATGTTTAACCTACTCAATAAGTTAAAAGATTGATTTTCTTGGTTTATAAAAACAATTGCCCCTTTACCTTCATCATTAATCATTTTAAACATGCGGCTAAACATATCATCTGGCTTACTTGTTAATAATCTAATAATATCATTATTAATTAATGTTGAGTTTACGCGAACCAATACAGGCTCATTTTCATCCCAGTTTCCTTTCGTTAATGCCAAATGTACTTGACTATTTGTAGTTTGTTTATAAGCTCTAAGCCTGAACTCACCAAAACGTGTTTTTAAAGGGAAATCTTCTACTTTTTCAATTAAAGAATCGTGAAGCATTCGATAGGCAACTAAATCTTCAATTGAAATAATTTTTAAATCAAATTTCTTAGCAACTTTCAATAATTGAGGCAATCTTGCCATTGACCCGTCTTCATTTAAAATTTCAACGAGTATACCAGCCGGTTTTAAACCTGCTAACCTTGCCAAATCCACAGCAGCTTCTGTATGTCCAGTTCTTCTTAAAACCCCTCCATTTTTAGCTCTTAACGGGAAAATATGCCCTGGTCTACCCAAATCGTGAGGTTTTATATCATCCTTAACTAAAGCTTTTATCGTTTTCGCTCTATCATGAACAGAGATACCTGTGGTACAACCGTCTCCAATTAAGTCAACTGAAACTGTAAATGGCGTTTGATGCAAAACAGTATTATCTTGAACCATCATCTCTAAACCTAACTCCTCACATCTACTACCAATAATTGGAGCACAAATTAACCCTCTTCCTTCAGCGGACATAAAGTTAATCATTTCAGGAGTAACCATTTCTGCAGCCGCAATAAAATCACCTTCATTTTCACGATCTTCATCATCAACTACGATAATTACCTTTCCTTTTTTAATATCAGCAATTGCCTCTTTTATCGAATTCAATTGCACTTTATTTTCTTGTGTTGAAATCATCACTTAATTATTTTTTATCTTTACTATTAAAGAGATTTTTAAAAAAATTGGTAATTGGATTTAAAAATGTATCTAAATTAAAAATACCTTTTTCTTTGGTAGCTCTTACCATTAAGAAAATACCAAAAGGTAATAATATAATTGTAGCCATCCAACCTCCTAATGGAGCCGTTACCGTACTTGCCCATGCCATATTTCTACCTAATGTAGAAATAAAGAAATAGATTACAAAGATTAAAATTGCCATTATCATTGGAAACCCAAACCCTCCTTTACGGATAATTGAACCCAAAGGAGCTCCAATAAAAAACAATACTAAACAAGCGAAAGAAAATGCCAATCTTCTGTGGTATTCCGTATCATAAACATTTAAAAACTTACGTTTGTTTTTTAAAACACTATTAAACCCGTCAATATCATCTATAGTATTTTTAGAAAGCTCAACAGCATTATTAAATAATTGTCCTTTACCTTCATCGTCAAAATTCTCTAAAACATTTTTATTTAGTTTAGAAAAATCAGTGGTATCCTTGGCCATATCTTTTATACCCGCTCTAACCATAAAAACTTTTGCTTTAGACGCTATATAATCATCATAGGGTACTTTCAACGAGTCAGAATAATAGTTGAGTTGCTTTAAACTCAGCATTTCTCTATCTTGTTTATAATCTTTAGAGTCTACATTACTCATATCCTCTATATCTATATTAATCAGAGCTTCTGTAAAAGTTGTTTTGGTACCTGGTAATGCTGCCCCATTTTTATAATCTGGTCTCTTTTCTGGTAACTCTTCGTAACGATGTCCATTTTTTAAAATAAGCGTCATATACTTACTTCCTTTCTCCGTTGTAATTTCTCCAGTTTCTGCTGTAATTACTTTTACATTGGGTTGATTCTGATCCAAATCAGTATAAATGAGAACATTTTTAAGAAGGTTATCATCTTCACCATACTTTTCATCAAATTTTATACTATACCCCGGAATTTCATCATTAAAAGTACCTGGTATTAAGGCCAGTGCAGGTTCCGTTTTTTTCAAATCGGATAACATGTTTTTAAATTTAAAAGCAGCCCTAGGAAAGGCATAGTTTAAAAATAAAAAATTTAAACCACTTAATACAACCATAAGGATTACAAGCGGTCTAATAAAGCGTTGTAGAGAAATACCAGCAGATTTTACCGCCGCAAATTCATAATTTTCTGCCAATGATCCCAATGCCATAATTGAAGATAGCAAAATAGCAATGGGTAACGCCAATGGAATTTGCATTTGAGCGATATAACCCAAAAACTGAATAATATGACCAATGCCAATACCTTTTCCAGCAATTTTGTCGAACTGTAACCAAAGTACTTGCATTACAAGTACAAACAGTATGATAAAAAAGGTTGCTAAAAAAGGTACTAAAAAACTTTTAAGTATGTATCTATTTAAGATCTTCACATAAAATGTTTTACTGAATTACAAAAGTAAAGCTTAATTGGGAATAACACATGCGAAACATCGGCGTACTTATAAACTTATATAAATTCTAATTTTTCACGAACTATAAGCAATGAAAAATTCTAATTAATTCTAGTTAAAAAAGAATCTTAAAGATCATTTATAATGTAATTTTCATATTTAGATTTATCAAAAGTAAAAAGTGTTTTTGAAATTGCCTGATTTGTTTTAAATTCAGAAACAGTTAATGTTGTAACTGTTCCGTTATTTCCTGTTTCAATCAATTTATAAATATGATTTGTATTAATATCAACACCTAATAAGATTTGTTTTATATCAGAATTACTATCAATAGGTATTAATTTTACATATTGTATTTTTCTACCACTCATGTTTTGTAAAATGTCCCATTTATAATTGAATCCATTTTTATAAAATGTAAAGAATTTTGAAGGTGTAATTGTGCCTTCTTCATTATCTTCAGCATCAGAAATGTTCACTTCTTCATCTTCTGTAATAATAGTGTAGGTTTTTTTTCCATCAAAAAATTGATTGGTCCCTAAAAAATTAACATTGTATAAATCACCTTTCATTGTTACATCACCCCTTGTTTCTTGATGTACCTTTTCCTTTGTATTGTCTAAGTTATACTTAAACTGAACATAAATATTTTCATATTTACTAATTTTATTCGAAACATCATCCAATAACTTTTTTGCTTTTGCATCATCTTGTGCAAATGCAAATGAAATACTTAAAATTAATATAACGGTTGTAATTATCTTTCTCATTTTATTATAATCTTATCTATTTAAATCTTTTTTTTTAGCCTATAGCCCTTTTTCGTCCTTTAGTAATTGTTCTAGAGCTAAAATATCTGCCACTAAAACTTGTCTCGCCTTACTTCCTTCAAATTTACCTACAATACCTGCGGCCTCTAATTGATCTATGATCCGCCCCGCTCTATTGTAACCTAATTTCAATTTTCTTTGTAATAAAGAAGCTGAACCTTGTTGTGCATTTACAATAACATGACACGCATCTTCAAACAATTCATCTCTATCTGACATGTCTATATCAATACCTGTGCCACTTTCTTCACCAACATACTCAGGTAACAAATGTGCACTGGCATATGCTCTTTGCGAACCTATAAAATCAGTTATTCTATCTACTTCTGGAGTATCTACAAAAGCACATTGTAATCTTGTAACTTCATTACCTGTAGAGATTAACATATCTCCTTTACCAATCAATTGATCTGCTCCTTGAGCATCTAAAATAGTTCTAGAATCTATTTTAGAAGTTACTCTAAAGGCTACCCGAACTGGGAAATTCGCTTTAATGATACCGGTAATAACATTTACTGATGGTCTTTGCGTTGCCACAATCAAATGAATACCAACTGCCCTTGCCAACTGTGCCAAACGAGCAATAGGTGTTTCAACCTCTTTACCTGCTGTCATAATTAAATCTGCAAACTCATCAATTACCAATACAATATAGGGTAAGAACGCATGTCCATTTTCAGGATTTAATTTTCTTGTCTTAAACTTTACGTTATATTCTTTGATATTTCTTACATATGCATCCTTAAGCATATCGTAGCGATTATCCATCTCAATACACAACGAATTCAATGTATGAATAACTTTAGTGGTATCCGTAATAATCGCATCTTCACTGTCTGGTAATTTGGCTAAATAATGACGCTCTATTTTATTAAACAGGGTCAATTCTACTTTTTTGGGATCTACCAATACAAACTTAACCTCTGCTGGATGTTTTTTATACAGTAAAGAAGTTAATACCGCATTTAAACCAACTGATTTACCTTGCCCTGTTGCACCCGCCATTAGCAAGTGAGGCATTTTGGCTAAATCTATTACAAAAGTTTCATTCGAAATTGTTTTACCTAACGCCAATGGTAATTCCATTTTAGAAGTTTGAAATTTCTGCGTTGATAAAACTGATTTCATCGATACAATAGTCGAATTTTTATTTGGAACCTCAATTCCAATTGTTCCTTTACCAGGAATTGGTGCAACAATACGAATACCTAAAGCGGCCAATGACAAAGCGATGTCATCTTCTAAATTTTTAATTTTAGAAATTCTTACTCCAGCTTCTGGAACAATTTCATATAAGGTAACTGTAGGCCCAATAGTGGCTTTAATATTTGCAATACCAATTTTATAATTATTTAAAGTCTCAACAATTTTGTCCTTATTGGCCTCTAGTTCTTCTTGGTCAATGGTTATATTCTCATTGCCATAATCCTTTAATAAGTCTAAGCTTGGAAATTTAAATTCTGAAAGTTCTAAAGTTGGGTCAAACTCACCAAAGTCATCTACTAATTTATTGGAAAGACTTTCTACCAAATGATCTTCTTCAAATGATTTTTCAACTTCAATTTTCACCTCTTCATGTACAGTAGGAGTAACTTCCAACTTATTAGGTGCTATTTTGACCTCTTCCTTAACCACTATTTTAGGTTCTTGTTTTTGAACAGGATCTACTTTCTTTTTCGTTACTTTTAATTCTAATTCCGAAAGTGGTTTTTCAGGAATCGTTTCTGCGATATAGCCTTCATCTGTTATATCATCGATACCAACACTTTTAGAAGTTTTTATAATCCTTTTCGGAAGCTTTTCCTTTAAACTTTCTGGTGTTACTTTAAATTTAGAAATTACATAGGCCAAGGCAGTAAAAAGTAAAATTAAGAAAATACCTATTTTACCAATAAAATCGATGAGATAATCGTTAAGTTCAAAACCGATAACACCAGATAACAGAGCGTTTTTCGGAAAAAAGAATCCTACTGCAACCGCCAACCAAATCATAAATACAACTCCCCAGAACCATGCCGTTCTCATCGCCTTAAACGAAATATTAAATAAGATATAAAGCCCAGAGAAAAACATTAAAAAAGGAAGAATAAATGCGGAAATACCAAAACCTTTATAAATAAAAAAGTGGCTAATATTCGCACCAATCTTTCCCAATAAGTTTCGGGTCTCTGCCAAGCGATCAGAAAATAAATGCAATTGACTTTGATCTGCCTTCCAAGTATTAAAAAAGGATAGAAAAGATACGAGTAAGAAGATACCAAAAAGTGCTAAGAAAATACCAAAAACAAGGTGTGTTTGTTTACTCTTAAAAAAACTAACAATACCGTTTTTTTTCTTGGTCTTTGATGCTGTTTTAGTTGTAGTCTTTTTCTTTTTTGCCATTTGTAGTTAAATAGTCTGTAGTCTTTGATTATAAGCACATTAACTTAAACAAAAATTGATTGAGCTAATTGAGCGACAAAAGTACACAAAATAATAGAGTTATTAATTTTGTTGCTAAAGTTTAAGAAAACTTTGGAATATAAATTATTAAACCAATAATTACGGCTATAATTGCAGCAAAGGTTGCTGCTCCAGCAGAAATATCTTTTATAAACCCTATCCTTTTATGATAGTCTGGATGTACAAAATCGGAAAGCTTTTCAATTCCTGTATTTAAGGACTCCGCAACTAAAACCATTCCTATAGCCAACAGTTGAAACATCCATTCAGTAGCAGAAATTTGCATTACAAATCCAAAAATGGTTATTAATACTGCAATAGAAAACTGCACCATTATACTATGTTCTGTAGTAATCAGTAAAAAGGCCCCTCTTAGAGCAAATTTCAAACTCCTTAGCCTGCCCTTTAAAAAACTATCGTTTGGATTTTTCATTGGATACATATTTCTACATCAATATAAAGTTTCGCCTAAACACAAAGGGTATACTGATTTTATGTGTAGGCGAAAATTATTTTTGATACTAATAATATAAATTATTAGCTATGTAAAGCTTCTAATGCTGCCTTATAATTTGGTTCGTCAACTATTTCTGGTACTTGCTCTTCATATATTACCTTACCTGATGCATCCAAAATAATAACAGCTCTTGAATGTAAATGAGCTAAAGGTCCATCAGAAATTGTTAATCCATAGTCCTTACCAAAATCACCTGTGGCAAAATCCGATAAATTAATTACATTTTCAATTCCTTCAGCACCACAAAAGCGTGCTTGTGCAAAAGGTAAATCTCTTGAAATACATAAAACTTTTGTATTCTTTAATTCTGATGCTTCCTTATTAAAATGTCTTACTGATGCTGCACATGTGCCTGTATCAACGCTTGGAAAAATATTTAATATTACATTAGAACCTTTATAATCTGATAAAGTAGATTCTGACAAATCCGTTTTTACCAACTTAAAATCAGGAGCTTGTGCTCCAACTTTTGGTAATTCACCTGTTGTGTGTATACTATTTCCTTTTAAAGTTATTGCTGCCATAATTATTGTTTTATCTTTTTCCAAAAATACATTAAAAATTAAATAATTTTGACCTTTCCTAAGGTTTTAAATGACATTACTACAAGTATTAATTAATTTTTAACAAAATTACGGATAATTTTTATCTACTTTTGGCAACTAATGTAGCCGATAATCTAATCTTCGGTATAACTATTGATATAAAGTAGTAATGTATCTAAATCGTTTTATACAACCTCTCTTTTGCCTAATCCTATTTATAGGAAGTGGCTGTCAATTAATTGCACAACTAGATTCTGTTCCAAGAAAAACAATTCTTTTAATAAATGATAATCAGAAAGTATTAAAAACAATCGATTTATCTATTTTGGACACTTCTGAAAAAGAATCCATTTTTAATGTCGAAAAAAAGCCTTATTTACTAGGGTTTAAGTCAAATGTTGATAAATATTTTAATCCTCCTGAAATTTCAAAGAAAAAAGTCTCTAATTTTATGACGAGTACTGGACCAGAAGAAGATGAAGATGATATACTCACAAAAAAATACTTTAACGGAAAAGATGTTAGTAACGTAAAACGTTCTAGCGACTTTAGTTTAGGAACCTTGCATAGTAGTTCTAATACAGTTAGAATTGAAGTGAGAGACCATAGTCTAGTTGATGGAGATAGAATACGTGTTTTCTTAAATGAGAAAATGTTAAAATCTAGTGTAAGTTTAAAGGGACTCTATTACATTATTAATATTGACCTTATAAAAGGTTATAATCGAATAGACATTGAAGCCCTTAATGAAGGTTTTTCTGGACCTAATACGGCAGAAATTAGAATCTTCGACGAAAAAGGATATTTACTATCTGAAAAAGATTGGAATATTAGAATGGGACAAATAGCAACATTGGGTGTTGTAAAGGAATAAAAAACACTATGCACCTATGGTAGTATAGTTATAAAAAATTTAATATAAATTATTAAATAATCTAACCAACTATTTATTAATATAATAATTAAAATAAACCTAGGTCATGACCGAAAAGCACCAACTATTAACCGACCAACAATTTGAGCAGCAATTCGAAAATTGCACTTTACCACCAGTACTTGTAACCTATGAAGCCCATTTAAGATTGGCATATATTCATGTAAAAAAACATGGCATAAAAAAGGCAGCAATTACCCTTTACTCACAACTTACTGCTTTTAACACTAATTTTGGTAACATTCTAATTGTTAGCAAAGCATCTATTAAATCTTTTGTCAAATTAATTAGCGATTTTATATCAAAAACAGCCACTACTAGTTTTAGAGAATTGATGTTAGAATTTCCAGATTTAAAAACACATTTTCTCACTTTATTAGGTCAACCTAATCAAACAGAAAACAACTTTGAAGAAACAGAAACTAGGAATGATATAGCTGGATTTAGTTCTTTATAATTCTACTAATTTCTAGATTAACTTGAAACTAATTTACAAATCGCTTAGTTACCTTTTTAAATCATCTACAAAAGACGAGTGTCATAATATATTAATGAATTCTAATATTTATTATGAAGGTTTGTCTCAGAAAAAGAAAGAAACCTTTCTTGTTAGAACCTTAATTTTTCGCTTTAGAACTAATTTCGACTCTAAACCTGATTTTATATTGACGCAAAAAATGAAAACTATTATTTCAAGTGCTTTTGCTCAAATAACATTTGGATTAAACATGCATACCTTATCCAAATTCAATCATGTATTTATTACTCCTTCATCATATACTTATAAGCATAATAATGTGCTTTTAGATGGCGATGTAAACTTGCGTACAAAACGTGTTAACATGTCATGGCCTACCGTCAAAAAAGGGTTTGAAATAAATGATGATGCATTAAATTTGGCCATTCATGAGTTTGGTCATTGTTTGATTTTTGAAAATACTGCAAGGTCTTATCCGAGTAGAATTTTTAAAGAAAGTGCTTTTGAAAAATGGAAAAAACATGCCCATTTCAAGTATTTGAAAATAAAAAATAAAGAAAATGTAGTTTTAAGAGATTATGCTGGAAGTAATTTAATTGAACTCTTTTCTGTTTCATTAGAAACATTTTTTGAAAAACCGCATCATTTTTATGATAATGAACCTGAGTTATTTTTAAGTATGGTTATGTTGTTAAATCAAGACCCTAGAAATAGACCAAACCCATTAAATTTAAGATAATAGTATAGCCATTCACATTTATTAATGACTCAATATTCTTTAAAACCATTCATTTACACTATCTGAAAGTTCACTGCGTTATTTAATAACGTCATAAGAAGCTTACTAATAAATGAAAAGTATTTCCAATTTTATTTTCAATCTTTCTTCAAAAAAATTAGCCATTTTAGTGGTGATACTTCCTGTGATATTAATGATTCTATACACAACTCTTTCAGTAATATATCAAAATATAGAGACTTCTGGTAACACTATTCAAAATTTTATTTCAACGTTAACTATAACCACTAATTATCTCTTTTTAATTCCCGTTTTAATTATAACAATTTGGTTAAAAGAAGCTGTACTGTCTGTAGATCAAAAGGATTTAGGTATTCCATTGAAATGGTTTCGTATTGCATATCTGTTTTTCTTGTTTTATATAATTTTTAATATCGGCCTATCTTATGTTCCCCTAATAAAAGAAGATTTAAGATATGTTTTTTATGCTCTATCCGAGTGGGTTAATAGTGTTGGGCTCTTAATTTCGTATCCCGTAATTTGCCATTATGCAGCAAGAGCAATCTATATTAAAAAAGCTAATGACACACCAACAATTACAAAAACTATAGGCTATACCCTACTGCTTATATTTATGCCGGTCAGTATTCCTTTTGCACATCATTACTTTAGCTCTATAAGATCAGAAAACCGTCAATTGGTGCTAATTTATTTAATTGCACTTGGTATTTTAACACTATTGGCAATTTTGTTTTTCGTACTCGCTATTATAGGGTTGGTATAAGCTTTATCTGATTTATAATCCTTAAAAGAATCCGTTAATTTTTCACAGGAAAGCAATACCGCTTCTATTGAGCCATTTACAGAACTAGCAGCAATTTTATTTTCATTTAGCTTTTTCAATTCGTCTTTAGAGAACTTCTTCTTATCATTTTTACGTTGAATAAGTTCATTAAAAGAGTGATTCAATTGTTCTAAATTTGAATAATAAACTGTAGTATTATGGTTGAATTGCTTGAGATCAGATTGCTTTAATTCCGTTAACTTGTTAAAAGTAGTTTCAATTTTGTTATGTAAACTGGCAAGTTTTTCTACTTTTAAATCATTATAAGTACTAGAACTAAGTAAGGTGTTTAAATTATCCACATCCTTTTTACCAACTATTGCTAAATACTCAACTTCTAATCCTGCTTCATTCAAGGAATACAAATATTCGTTTTCTAAACTTTTAGCTATTTTTTTGCTTTTTATTCTTAAAATACTATCTGCTTTTTTAAATTTAGAATAGATATCTATTGTTAGCTTATGTAATACAACTGCCTGATCATATTTATCTTTTTTATATTCCTTCTTCGTAAAATAAGACTTACAGCTATTAATGGTTACCGCAAAAGCTCTTGCATTTATTTTATAAGATCTTATCAATGGATTTAGCTCTTTCAAAACGGGTAAAGTAATAGCACTATCTAAAAGCTTTAAAGAATGAATTTGAGAATCGTCAATTTGAGAAAAATTAACAATTTTATCTAATTCCATTTTATCAGGATTACTACCAAACAAACTGACATAATCATTGTAAACTTCAAACGCTCTAACCGAATAATTAGCAAAGCTTTTATCAATAGAAGCAATTTTTATTAATTTTTGATCATAAGCTGATGGTTTCTTGATAGAAATGCTATTTACTTGATTACTCAAATTTTCATCAGCGTTATTATTACAAGCATAAAATACAATTGAAAAAAGGGAGAGTACAATTATTCTTTTTAGTGTCATGGTATAGTCTTTATAGTTTAAATGATTTCAATCACAAAACTAAAGGAGCTAACACTACATAACACCCCTGTATTAAGGGTTTTTAGGATAAGGTAATCCGTAAGGACAAATTACCAAAGAATAAAAAAAAAGCTTCTTAAAAGCAAAAAAACCCAAAGCAAAATGCTTTGGGTTTTTATTATTAAATTTCTGTCCCGTCCTGAAATAGCGATGCACTAAAACTATAGTGTAATGAAAACAATAGCAAAGACGGGTTACGTAAAGCGTAGCCAAAAAGATTATTCGCTTTCTTTCAAGCTTCAGTTGGTTGAAGAAATTGAATCTGGCCAACTTAATAG
>NZ_JAEHFJ010000008.1 GCF_016406085.1 Aureibaculum flavum | reverse complement strand
CCCAATAACTAACTGTTGGTTCTAAAGTAAGCGTGTATGTTAATAATGCTATTGCAAATGTTACCCAGCCTAAAATAGTATTCCACTTTTTAAAATTGAAATTGAACATCCATTAATGTTTTATATATTCACTCTTTCTTTAATAAAATAAATGTTTCGTTTTACGATCAAATAGTATTTCATTATGCCTCAAATGAACAAAAAAACTAATGGAAATTAAAAAATTAGAGGTATGAATTAGGGACTAGTACCGTACTGTTTTTATACTTTTAATACTAACTGAAGAAACATGATATTCAATAATATAAAAATTAAAGAAGGACAAGGTATATCAAAATTAGAAACTTATTACAACAATGTACTATGCTAAAAAGTCTAAATAATTGATCATAATATTGTTTGACTTTAGATAATTAACGTAAAAATAATAACTTGCATATAACAGATATAAATGCAATACGATTATGCATATGTTTTGCAGCATTTAATAAAAAAACGAACTTTATAGACAAATGATACATTCAAAAAAAGAAATAGCGAAACTTTTCTCGAACGGAAAATTTGATAAAACTATAGACTATTTAAGTGAGGAAATAGTTTGGAATATAATTGGCGAAAACATTTTTGACGGAAAAAAAGCTGTTACGAAAAATTGCGAACAGATAGGGGAATATTTTAAATCTATGCAAACTGATTTTAAAACAGACAAAATAATTGTTTCGGATAATAAAGTAATCATCATTGGAACAGCGGAATTTAAACAAGATGGAAAACGATTGAATTTTATTTCCGCATGTGACATTTATGAGTTTAACGACCAAAATATGATTGATAAAATATCCTCGTATTGCATCACAGAAAAAAGTGAGTAAATAAAACAAAATCTGAAGAAAAATTAAGAACCTAAACGCATAGAAAGCGTTGAAAACAATGTTTATAAAACATAGCTATTAAAGTATTTTCGAGAGATTTGTGTGTATTTTCAAAAACTTCCAAATTTTTAAATTCCGTATATTGTAAAATAAGGATTAAAAGAAAATTTTAAAATTAGGCCCATGTGTAATCCCAAAAGTTGGCGTCTATTTGCACGCTATCTATCATATTCGGAGACGTTCCGTACTCTCAATTACATGTTAGACCTCCATTGACATAAATGCAAGTTATCTGCTAAATAGGGATGCCCTTTTCCAAATAATTTCTAGGTCGACGCTCGCTTCCCTCTTAAATATCACAGACAAAGGGCGTAATCTCAAATAAGAATCTAGACTTTCAGATCCGCTTTTTCTAAATAACGTCTCACAATACGTTGGGTATCACTATTGTCTTCTTTAAGCTCTATTAATTGCTCATATTCTGAAATGGGAATGGTTTCTTCATTTTCTGTTATAAAAGTAAACCCCTGATATAAACCATTTTTTATAAGCACTACCGCTTGCTCCTGCTCTGTTCTTCCTTTTTCCTTAATAATAAAAGTACTGTTCAATTTGTCAATACTTGAAAGTGCTTTTTTCACTCTTACATTATAGGACGCAACATCTTCCATATTTCTACAAACTCCTTTACACGTTTTTATATGGTAGTGAAAACATCCGCCTGGAATATTCTGTAAACTACAGTATTTAGGACATAATTCATGTGCTTCACAAAATTCTTCCAAAAAAGTTCTGCATTCTGTTTGATTGTAAAGCTTTAAAATTGGATTTGATATTAGTTTTAATCTATTGTAGGTGATATGTATTATTCCACTTAAATCTTGGTAGGTCGTTAAACCAAAACTGGTACGTTTTTTCTTTTGTGCTCTATTATATTTTGGATATAACCGCTTAATTTCATGTGACTCCAATAGTAAGGCCACGAGTTCGCTACCAGTAAGTTCAAAAGTAATATCAGCGGTTTCTGTACACAATTTTAATTCCTTATTGGCTTTACTATATAAATGGCTTAATACACGTTGTTTAATATCAATAGCTTTACCCACATAGATTACGTTGTTATTGTCATCTTTAAAATAATAAACTCCAGGTTTGTTTGGTAAGTTATCAATAACAGTTTTTGATAATAGTGGTGGTAATGTTGCTTGTCTAGATTTATTATTTAAAAAGGAATCAAATACAAGCCCTGTATCTAATGCGAGTAACTTTTCTAATAATATAACTGTAGCTTGTGCATCGCCGCGGGCTCTATGTCGGTTCTTGATATTTATACCCAAACTTGTACACAAAGCACCTAGGCTATACGATCGTTGTCCTGGTATTAATTTTCTTGACAATCGGATAGTGCATAATTTCTTTCTTTTAAATTCCGCTCCAAGCTCTTGAAGTTCGTGCTTAATAACATTAAAATCAAAATTGACATTGTGTGCTACAAATATGCAATTTTCCGTGTATTCAATAACCTCTTTTGCTATTTCATGAAACTTAGGAGCCCTTCGAACCATATCGTTTGTAATACCAGTTAGTCCTGAAATTTTGTAGCTTATTGAAGACTCAGGATTTACCAAAGTTGTAAATTCTTTAAGAATCTTCTCGCCATCATGTACAAAAATGGAGATCTCAGTGATTTTATTCCCCTTTGCTCCTAGCCCTGTAGTTTCAATATCGACAATTGCATACTTCAAATTATTGTTCCCTTTTTGATTTTTAAAGTTACATTTTTAAAGGATAAAAAAACAATGTTTTAGCGTGTTTTTATGTTTCGAATTCCTTCATAAATCACTATACTTACAGCATTCGCTAAGTTTAAGCTACGAATATGAGTACTATAAAGTGGAATGGTATATACAAAATTTGAATTTTCTGATACTATCTCTTTGGGTAAACCAACAGATTCTTTTCCAAAAACCAGAAACATGTCGTCTTTATAGTCAATAGCACAGTAATCTTGTGTACCGTGACTTGACAAATAGGCAAATTGTTTACCTTTATTTATTTCGAAAAATTCATCAATACTTTCATAAATAAAAAGAGAAATATGTTTCCAATAATCCAACCCGGCTCTTTTCACTCGCTTATCATTTAATTCAAATCCAAAAGGTTTTACGAGATGTAATGTTGATCCAGATGCCAAACTTAATCGACCAATATTGCCTGTATTCATAGGGATCTCCGGTTCAATTAGTACAATATTAAATCCCATTCTTAAAAGTTTATGCTTAACAAAAAGCGACGATATGCCTTATGACACCTTTATCTATTTTAGACGTCAACAAATATAAGAAATATTGTTGCCTATAATTTATCGTTTATTTAGACTTTAATTTTCTTCCTAATTCTTGACGACCAACTATAGTAACAATTCTTATTATATCGTCCTGAATTTGATAATAAATACTATCTACACCACATACACATCTTCTAATTCCTTTCCCTAGATAATCAACAGAGGGATATAAATATGGATTGTTTGCAATAACATCAAATTGCTCAAAAAATGCTAAAAAATATTTATCTGCTTGATCTTCTCCAAATCTAAAAAAACCATAAGCATGAATTCTTATCAAATCTTCGTCCGCTTCTCTAGATAAGATATATTTCATTTCATTTTTTTAAGCCTACTCTTTGAGTCAGCTAAAATCTCTGAAGCCGTTCTGTTGCTAATACCACTTTCCAGTCCTTTTTGAATCTTTGCCCTAATATAATCTACTTCTATTTGTTGCTCTCTAGCTTGACGAATAAGGTCATTAACCAATTCACTCTTACTGGTATATTCTTCACTCTCAATTTGAGATTTTAACCAATTATCATTGGGCGTAGTAAATGTTATACTTTGTCTTGACATAATTTATAAAATATTAATGATGCTAATGTACATCAATAACGCACCAGTCACAAATTTTATTATCGTTAATTTAAACTTTTATGACCGTTTTTTTCTAATTTAAGATTAGTTTTTTACCAATTAGTTTTTTCATATAAATCTAAAAATGAGGCCGCTGACAAATTGAAAAAATCAACTAAAAAATGTGCGAAAATGATCCATTTTAAACTAGCTGTCTTTTTATATACTAATCCCCAAACTAAACCCATTATTAAGGTTGAAATTATTACTGTAAAACCACTATTTAATTCTGAGTTCACCCCAAAAACAGCATGATTGGCAGCAAATACGATACTTGTAAATACTATTGCTAACCCATTTGGCCAATTTTTGGTATATTCTAATAATAAACCACGCCAGTAAAATTCTTCCAGCCACGGGTTCATAAGTGCTAATAAAATCCATGGCAACCAAACGTGCCAAATTGCCAACGTTTCATAATGCATTAAAAATAGAGGAAGTGGCAAAATTCCTATAATTAATGCTAACAGATTCCAGCGTATCGCTCCTTTTGATTTTTGCAACCATCTTTTCCGTGTTTCATAATTAGAATATCTAATAATAAAGAATAGAAAGAGACCCCATTCAAAAAGTATTATAGGTATAAAAACCCATTTTCCAATAATTCCTCCAAATAAAAAGGCAATCGCAAAATTAAGAGTAATAATTAAAAAGGGAGATGCAAGTACTATTTTTTTGTTTGTTAAGGTCATGAAGCAGCCGTTTTTCTAAAGACATGGTTATATTAGAAATGTTACAGTTGTTCACTTTTTAAAGTCACTTTTACGCAAGGGTTAATTCCTGAATTTAAAAAATGATTTCTATTTCATTTTTCATATAGGAACCATTACCTCGATTTAAAGCATATTACAACCGTATTAAATGGTGAGCTTACAAGCCTTTTTTTATTATATGGTTCCAATTCTATTTTTTAATTATTTTACATTCTTTACAATTTTAAAATCTCAGTAACATTTGCTACAATAAATAAGTCATTTTTTAACTTAATTATGAACGTAGGTTCATTATATTTATACTTTACTTTTAAATTATAATGGCCAGACCAGAAAAAAATAGAAAAATTTCACAACCTCCAATCATGAAAGGATTTAAGCCTTATGGAATTCCTCGTTGTAAACTTAAGACTGTTCAACTTACACTGGAAGAATACGAAAGTATACGATTGGTTAATTATAAAATGCTTCAGCAAAAGGAAGCGGCTAAATTGATGGAAATTTCTAGACCAACCCTTACCAGAATATATAATAAGGCTTTAAAAACAATTACGAAAGCATTCGTTGAAGGAAAAGCAATTGAAATTGAAGGCGGTAATTATCAATTTGATAAAGAATGGTACCGTTGTAAAAATTGTAACAATTTAGTGGAAGGTGAAAAAGAAAAGGTCATGTGTACATCAAAAGATAAATTTTGTAGTAGAGAACAAAAAATTTGAATACGTAACAAATCAATTCATAATATGAAAAAAGTAGCAATACCAACCGGTAAAAACAATCAAATTGAAGATCATTTCGGACATTGTAAGTTTTATACTATTTATACCCTAACTGAGGACAACCAAATTTCTAATATTGAGCAATTAGCTTCTGAAAAAGGTTGTGGCTGCAAATCTAATATAGCAAGTGTTTTAGCGGAAAAAGGCGTTCAAGTAATGCTTGCAGGAGGTATAGGAGCGGGAGCCTTTACTGTTTTAAATAGTTTAGGCATTAATGTAATTAGAGGTTGTTCTGGTAATGTAGATACACTAATGAAGGAGTACACCAGCAACTTACTAACTGATGGTGGTGAAACCTGCGGACATACGCATCATAAAAAGCACCATTGTAATCATGCATAAAAATAATTTCGCTTTTTACACCTCATAATAGATATAATTTATGCCCAATTTAGATCAAAAAGGCCCTGGAGGTTTAGGTCCAAAAACAGGAAAAAAACTAGGGAAATGCAGAAAAAACGACCTTGAAATAAAGACTATTGAGAAAATATATTTTTTCAAGAAAGAACCATTGAGCAATTCAAAACCAATAAAACAATTACATACGATAATTAAAAAAAAATGAGTATATCTCTCATTTTTAATTATATTTATTACAATATGAAATTATACCTTAAAAATTTAAATTAATGATGGTTAATAATTCAACTATTATACAAGGAGAAAGAGTTAAACTTCCCACCAAATATGGCCACTTTGAACTTATTCCATTTCAAGAAAAAATAAGCGGTGTTGAACACATAGTCCTAATTAAGGGAGATTTCGAACCTAAGGATACGGTATTAACTCGAATTCATTCGGCTTGTGCTACTGGAGATTTATTTGGATCCTTAAAATGCGATTGTGGAGAACAATTAGTCGAATCCATGAAATTAATTGAAAAGGAAGGAAAGGGAGTCATCATCTATTTACAACAAGAAGGAAGGGGAATTGGTCTAATGAATAAGATTAAAGCTTATAAGCTTCAGGAACAAGGTATGGACACTATTGAAGCAAACGTGCATTTAGGTTTTGCCCCTGATGAGCGAGAATATCAAGTAGGTGTCGAAATTCTTAATGCCCTTGAAATACAAAATATACAATTATTAACGAACAACCCTGATAAAATCAATAAATTAGAACAAAGTGGTATTAAGGTCGTTCAACGTGTTCCAATAATTATAAAATCAAATCAATTCAATAAAGATTATTTAAGCACCAAGGAAAACCTAATGGGACATCAACTTAGTGATAACGATACATAAATACGATAACAAATACATCTAAATGAATCCATTTCTAGTTCTGCAGAAATTGGCCACTTAGATATTATAATTCTGTCTTGTTACATAAATGGTTTTGTTTAACAATAACCACTGAATATCTTTTTTTATTGAAAAGAAATAAGACTTTAATTTTTCTTAATTTAGACGCCTCAGAATAGTACTTTATTCTGATGAATGTTTTTAACAAAAACACCTATGACGAATAATATACTTATTGAAGATCAATATAAAAGAACAAGTTTATTTGAAAAAGAAAATGTGAATTATTTGGTTCGCGTTTTAAAAAGATTTAACACTGTTCCTAAGCTAAATAACATCAATATAATTACCTCTAATAGTCAACCTGATGTTTTCAAAATTGTACCGAACAAATCTATTATAATTGGTTCATTATATTTAAGCAAACCGGTTTTGGCTTTAGTTTATTTAAGGTATGGTATAGAATGGCAACTTTGGTATAAAGCATTGGGTAGTGACAAAAGTGATACTATATTATGTGATATTGCAGCACTTAAAGTGACGCGTATATTTTATAAATTATTACCTGAAGATGATAAAGAAAAATTAAAATCGCTCCAATACTTTTTAATTGATTTGATTAAAAAGGATGAGGCTATACAAACTGAATCTTTATTAGAATATGAAAAATTACAAGACTTTCATGGATTAAAAAAATCAACCAAAGTATTTCAAGAATCATGGAAACCAATTATTGAAAATTTGGCAAAACCAACTGAATATTTATTAATGGATGGTGGTGATCTTCGTTTAAATATTGACGAAATTAATTTACTAAATAAATATGGTTGTAGACCATTTCCGAGACCTGATGCTTTTACTTTTGCATCATCAACGGCAACAAGTGTATCTAATTTTGCTTTTGATAAAACAGATAAGGTTAGAAGTATATTAATAAGTAATAGCTTGAAAAATGGGTTTAAAAATGCGACTGTTAATTTTTCTGAACTTTTAAAGAGTAATCTTAGAAAAATTTTTAGATTAAAAGAGGAATGTCAAATAATATTCTCTCCTTCTGGCACAGACTCTTCACTCCAAATAGCCGCTATTACGCAAATTATTTCAGACAAAGATATTACGCATGTTTTGGTAGCTTCTGATGAAACAGGCAGCGGTGTACCTACGGCATTAAAAGGGTGTCATTTTGAAAATACAACCGCTTTAAATCATCCTGTTAAAAAAGGCGATAGAATAAAAGGATTTAGAGATATTGATTTAATTCAAATCCCATTTAGAGATGAGAATGGTGCCTTAAAATCTTCCAGCCAATTAGATACCGAAGTGTTTAATGCCATTTCTAAAACGAATGCATTAGGCAGGCATATTGTTTTACATACCATGGATCAATCAAAACTAGGCTATCAATCCCCTAGTGAAAAAATGATGAAAGATTTAGATTCACTTGAAAACTTATCAATGCAAGTTCTTGTGGATGCAGCTCAACTTAGATTGGACCCATCAGACATACAACAGTATTTAAATAAAGGATATATTGTCTCTATAACTGGAAGTAAGTACTTTACAGGCCCTCCCTATTCAGGTGCATTAATTCTACCCGAGTGTGTAAGTAAATTAATCCATGCTATTGAAAATAAATTACCAGAAGGCTTAACTAAATACTACAATCATTCTGATTGGCCAACATCGTGGTTTTGTTCAAAAGATTTATCTGAAGGGTTTAATTATGGTTCGTACATGCGATGGAATGCAGCTATAGTTGAAATGGAAAGGTATTTTAAAACACCTATTCTTTATAGAAATATGGGTATTGAGATGTTTTGTAATTTCGTTGAAGATTCAATTAATGACGCGGCATTTTTACAACCCCTTTATGGTGATGAAACAAAAACAAACAGTTATAATAGTAAAGAATTTGGAATAAGAAATATTCGCACCATTTTTCCTTTTTTCATTCTTAAAAATGATTCAGCTCTATCTGTTGATCATGTAAAAAAGCTCTATATTTTATTAAATTCTGATTTATCCGATCAATTTAAAGATTCTTCCTTAGAAATAATTAGACTTGCTGCTCAAAAATGTCATATCGGACAGGCGGTAAATGTGAAATATGGAAATGATTTGCAAAGTGCTATTTTAAGAATTAGTTTAGGAGCAAGGGTTATTTCTGAAAGTTGGGTAAATAGAGATATTAGTATCTATTTTAGAAATATAGAATTACAAATGAATCAAATAACTGTTATAATTAAAAAAATAGAATTGATTCTTAGTAGTCCCAAATTGTTAGATTAAGAATTATAAGATTCCTGCAGTTGTCGAAGTACTTTTATAATAATAATTAGTCACATTATTAACTTAATAACAACATTTTTAAAATTCAAAATAATACTTAATAAAGTACTATCTAATTTTATTTTTTCACATCCTCTCCTATCTATTTACATATAAATTTATAGTTAAAAGCTTGTGCCACTTCACGATTGTAAATTAATCCGCAACACTTATAAAATGAAATTGCACAACCAGTTAGCTTCATATATTTTTGATAATCAAACAACTCAATAAACAATAATAATTTAAAATGAAAAAGATTCTAATAATAATTGCCTTTTTTTCAATTATTGCATGTAAAAGTAATTCTAAGGAGGAAAAGTATAATGCATTTGTATCTTATGATGAAACAAAAAAAGGTACAGTGTCTCCAACATTTACGAACTATAAAAATTATAAAGGAGGTACAACTTCTTTAGAAGATTTAAAAGGAAAGTTTATATATGTTGATGTTTGGGCAACTTGGTGTGGGCCATGCAGAGATGAAATACCTTATTTAAAAGAAATAGAAAAAGAATTTAGAGATGAGAATATTGCTTTTGTTAGTATTTCAGTAGATGATTTAGAAGATGAACAAGCATGGAAGGCTATGGTTGAGGAGAATGAAATGAAAGGTATTCAACTTTTTGCAAATGGTGATACTAATTTTATGAATGAGTATGGTATTGAATCGATACCTCGAGTAATACTAATTGATGACGAAGGTAAAATTATGGATTATGATACGTATTTGCCATCAGATCCTTTTTTAAAAGAATCATTAACTGCTTTACTTAAATAGAATATTACTTAAAAAAACAAAATGGGTTTAATTAATCAATTCCGGTCAGTAATTCAATGGGAAAATACTAATGAAAAAGAACTTTTTATAAAATTTACTGACCGTGGTGATGAAATAAAAAATGCATCAAAGCTTATTCTTCAACCAGGACAAGGCTGCATTTTAACCTATGAAGGCAAAATAGAAAGTGTTTTTGATGAAGAAGGAATATATGATCTAAAATCTGCCAACAAACCATTTTTAACTACTCTTAAAAAATTCCTTTCTCTCCATGAAGGAAGTGAACACGTAATGGGTATTTGGTTTTACCGAAAAGCAAATATTTTAAATATGAGATGGGGTACAAGAGTACCTATTGCGTACACTGACCCTATATATACTTTTCCAATACAGCTTTCTGCATTTGGTAATTATAGTATTAAAATTACAAAACCGCAATGGTTTTTTGAAAATATAATTGCAGGGGAAGAGGTATATTGTCATTCAGATTTAAAGGAAGTTTTTATTTCTAGGGTAACTCAACCAATTACGGATTATTTAGCTAATGCGAAATTTTCCTTTGTTGATATAGACAGTAACCTAAATACGATTGCTTCTGAAATAAAAGAAAAAACCAAAACAGTTTTTACTGAATTAGGATTTAAAATTTTAGATTTTAGAATTGAAGGTTCTCAATTTGACAAAGAAACCTTAAATAGAATTGCAAAAATATCTGATGTTCAAGCTGAAGTATTAGCTTCAAAAATTGCTGGTGTTGAATTCACAGAAATGCAACAATTAAAAGCCATGAGAGATGCAGCAAATAATGAAGGTGGTGCAGGTATGGTTATGGGAATGGGAGTTGGAATGCAAACAGGAAACTTATTAAATCAAAAACCTCAAGATCAAAAACAAGTATCAGATAATCCAATAGAAAAACTAAAGAAACTGAAAGAAATGTTTGAAATGGATTTAATTACTCAAATTGAATACACAGAGATGAAAAAAGCTATTTTACATAAAATGTAAACATCTCTATTTATAAATATATGTATCTTGTCAAAAAAACGAATTGTACAGAATGATTAAAATTCATTTCGTATTAATTTTAGTAGAGAATTTATTAGTGACAAAATATCAAAATGCGGTAGTTTTCTAATTATTTCATATTACAATAAACCTTTACATTAAACTTGTAAATAGTGCCTTTATTTTTTTTAAAACAAATGAAACAAATCATTTTCTACATTTTTTTGTTATTAGTATTTATTTTGTTTACTAATTGCGAAAAAACTAAAAAAATAGATGGATTTACTGATGAAGAATTTATAAATTTTATTTCAAGTGATAATTATAAAGAGTCAATTTTTAGAATTGATAGTCTTGCTAAAAACGGTGTTAATTCCACGCATAGAACTGGGCTATTATATCTTGAAAAAGGCAGTATATTAGGCAGTTTAGAAAAAGATTTAGAAGCAAAGGGTAGTTTAACAAAAGCCCTAATGTTGTTTGAAAAAGAAGACAACAAATTATATATCGCAAAAACAAATATGTTATTAAGCGATTCTAATGCCTTTCTCTCAAATTTAGATATTGCTCGAAATCAAATTAATGTAGCTCTAGAAATCTTTAGAGAATTAAATGATAAAAAAGGAGAAGCAAAAGCACTCAATTCATTAGCTCATATTGAATATCTCAATTTTAAATTCGATAAATCTATTGAATATGTTATCGATGCGGCAGCTATACAAGAAGAACTAAAAGATACTGCGACGCTTTCAGCATCTTATAATAATATAGGTTACATTTTTGAACAAATTAAAGATTTTACCAATGCAAAAAGCTACTACAAAAAAGCAATGCAATTAAATATTGATATTGAGAGACTAAATTCTCATCCTTTAAGAAATTTAGGTTACGTTAGTCTACTTGAAAACGATTTAATTAAAAGTAAATCTCTGTATTTGCAAGCCTTGAAAATTGAAGAAAAAGCTGGGGTACTTGCTAATCAAAAAGATATTTACGATTTGTTATTAGAACTTTCCATTAAGGATATGAATTTTAACAATGCATCATTATATGTGAAGAAGAGAGATTCACTTAATGAGCTTATCACTGAATTTGAAAACACAGAAAAAATAAAATTAATTCAGAACCAGTACAACTTAATAACAAAAGAATCAGAACTTAAACAAGAGAAAAAAGACAATCAAAAGAATAAAATAATATTAGGAATTTTAGTTGGACTTTTATCACTACTGGGACTGTCTCTATATCAAAGAAATAAAAATACGAAATTAAGATTAGATCAAGAAAAATTATTACTTGAGCAAAAAATGTTAAGAACACAAATGAATCCTCATTTCATCTTTAACGCATTAACTGCTATTCAAAATACTATTTTTGAAAATGACCCTTTAAAATCAAGTACATATTTATCTCGTTTTGCAAAACTAATTAGGCAAAATTTTGAATTTGTAAGTAAAAAGGAAATTTACTTGGAAGAAGATTTAGATGCTCTAAAAAACTATATTGCAACGCAACAATTACGGTTTAAAAATAAATTTGATTATGAAATCAATCTTGATAATGATGTTAATGCATCACTTATAAGAATTCCGCCAATGTTGTTACAACCATTTGTTGAAAATGCTATTGAACACGGTTTAAAGCCAAAAAAAGAAAAAGGAATGCTCAAAATAAACATATCAAAACAAGACAGTTTGGTGAAATTTGAGGTCATAGACAATGGTATAGGGTACAATAAAGATGAAAATGTAAAAGATAGAGAACATGCAATAGACATTTTTTTAAAGCGTCTTAAATTAAGAAACCAAGGTGAAGAGAAGCTATTTTCTATTCAATCTTTAAATGAGCAAATTGGTACTAAAGTAATTATGTTATTAAATTTACACTAATGTTAAAAATTGTAATAATTGATGATGAAATAAATGTTAGAAGTGTAATTAAAAAATTACTAACTCTAATCAACTATGAGCATGAAATTGTTGGCGAAGCTCCTTCTGTGGCTGAAGGTAAAAAGGTTATCATAGCAACTAAACCTGATATTGTTCTCTTAGATATTGAATTAGAAGATGGCACTGGATTTCATTTAATTGATCAATTACCTGAAATAGACTTTAAACTTATTTTTATAACTGCTTATAATCAACACGCCATAAAAGCATTTAAATTTAATGCACTTGATTATTTGTTAAAACCTATAGAACCTGCTGAGCTTAAAGAAGCTCTTTCTAAAGCCAGATTATCTATTTATTCTGAAAAAGAACAGAATGAACTAATAGCTAATCTTAAACAAAATAACAATTCAGAAATTAAGAGAATTGTTATTAAAACAACAAATAATATTGATTTTATTGATGTTAAAAAAATTCTTTATTGTCATTCAGAGGGATCTTATACACATGTAATAACTGAAAATACTAAAATATTAGCTTCTAGAAATTTGAAACACTTTCAAGAATTATTACCTGATCAATATTTCTTAAGACCACATCAATCCTATTTAGTAAATAGAACCTTTATAACCGCCATAAAAAATGATGCCCTTATTTTAAATGGTAAAATTTCTATTCCCATTTCATCCAGAAAAAAAACTGAAATAAAAGGGCTTCTTCTTGATGAGTAATTTTAGATCATAACGGATATAAAATACAATTCTACACTTATAAAACACTTTTTCCAATAAGCACTATTTGTTGTTGTTTGCACGTTATCTAATTTCAATAAAAGCGTATAACGCTTTTTTACACTGTAAATATGACTAAAACGTATTGTAAAAAAGAGAATGTAATTCTGTGGTATTTCTTATTGGCTCTTGGTATAGGAATTATGCTTTTCGGATGGTTTCTAGTAAAGTATTTTGCTTGGCAGGCTTTTTTAATATTTGGTGTTGCAATCCCTAAAATAATTAGTATTTCAAAGAATCCAATTACACCAGTAATTGAATTAAATGATAAAGGATTGAAGCTGTTAACTATAGCAGAACAACCATTTTATGAATTTTCAAACATTGCTAGTATTCAAATGGATAGTCGCTCCTTTAATGGAAAAATAAAGCTGAAAGATGCAAAGAAAAAAATAGTAATTGATTCCGTAGCAATATCACTACAAGACCAACAAGAAATTGTTGCTTTTGTTAACCAGAGAATACAATAAATTTATGTACAAGTTACCAATAACAATCAACAAGAATTATTATAAACATACAATAATTCTGATTTTTACAATGGTCTCATTTGCCTCATTTAGTCAAAATACAGTCATACCCGATGCAAATTTTGAACAACAACTAATTAACCTAGGTTATGACACTGCACCAATTGATGGGTCTGTACTAACTGTAAATATAAATACAGTAACATACTTAGGTCTGGCTAATAAAAATATTTCAGACTTAACTGGTATTGAAGGTTTTACTGCTCTAGAGACTTTAGTCTGCAATGGTAATATTTTAACAACAATAGATTTTTCTAGTAATCCAGATCTTAAATCATTATCCTGTTATAATAACGAACTTACAAGTATAATTGTAAATCAAAATGACAAACTAGAAAGTATACTCGCCTTTGGTAACCCAAATTTACAAACTATAAATGTAACACAGAATCCATTATTAGATGAGTTAGAAGTACAAAATTGCAATATCACCTCTATTGATGTAACTCAATGTCCGCTCCTTGAAGAGTTAGCCTGTGGAAGTAATCCCTTATTAACAAGTCTCGATTTAGAGCACAATCCAGTACTAGATTATCTAAGTTGTTCATATACCGGTATCACAAATTTAGATGTTTCCAATAATCCCATTTTAGAAACAATTGACGTACAATCTAATGCAATTACTGCGATGGATTTTACTCAGAATACACTACTTAAAAAATTATATATTAGAAATTGCAAGTTTACATCATTAGATCTTGCTGCCAATACTGCTTTAGAAAGATTGACATGTCAAGTAAATAATCTAAAAAGTTTAGACTTGCAAGCCAATGTTGCTTTAGAAAGTTTAGATTGCCATGTAAATGATATTGCAGACTTAGATCTAAGTCTAAATACCGCACTCAAATATTTAAGTTGTCATCAAAATAACATGAATACCTTAGTGGTTGCACCAACCAATACCTTGGAAACGGTCTTATGTTACGAAAACAACTATACAAGCTTAGACTTTTCTCAAAATACTGGATTAAGTCGATTACGAATTCAAAATAGTCCGCTAATCGAAACCGTAAATCTAAGAAACGGTAATAACGCCACCATGGATGATGCTGACTTCTATGCTGATAACTGTCCAAAACTTAGTTGTGCATTTGTAGATGACAAAACATATAGTACTACTGAATGGACTCGTGTTGATGCTACTTTAACATTTGTAGAAACCCAAGCCGAGTGTAATACATTAGGTTCTGACCCATTAGACGATTTTGTAACCACTTGGAAAACTGACAACACAGGTAGTTCTAATAATTCATCGATTACAATACCTACAACCGGTACAGGTTATAATTACGATGTAGACTGGGACAATGATGGCACTTTTGATGAATTTGGTTTAACGGGAAATATTATTCATGATTTCGGTGCCGCAGGCACGTATACCATAAGAATACAAGGTGATTTTCCAAGAATGTATTTC
Organism: Aureibaculum flavum; assembly: GCF_016406085.1. Classification (GTDB taxonomy): domain Bacteria; phylum Bacteroidota; class Bacteroidia; order Flavobacteriales; family Flavobacteriaceae; genus Aureibaculum; species Aureibaculum flavum. The sequence continues at coordinate 168,015 of NZ_JAEHFJ010000008.1, read as the reverse complement.
AATAATTCTTATACAAATGATAAAGATAAAATACTGTCGGTTGATCAATGGGGAAATCAACAATGGACTAGCATGAATAACGCCTTTAACGGTTGTTCTAATTTAAATGGAGGAAGTACACAAATTCTTCCTCCCGATTTATCTCTTGCAACAGATTTATCATATATGTATATGCGAACCCCTATTTTTAATCAAAATATTGGAAATTGGGATACAAGTACTATTACAAATATGGAGCAAATGTTTAATAATTCACCTAGCTTTAATCAAGATTTAAACAGTTGGAATACATCTAGTGTTCAATCAATGGAAGCTATGTTTGCTTCTTGTACTAATTTTAATAAAGACATTGGAGATTGGAATACAAGTAAGGTTGAATCAATGCGTTCCATGTTTACTTACTCTAATTTTAATCAAGATATTATTACTTGGAATACAAGTCGTGTAACTGATATGAGATTTATGTTTAGACGCTCCCCTTTTAATCAAGATATAAGTGGTTGGGATACAGGTTCTGTTACTCAAATGAATTTTATGTTTGAGAATACCATCTTCAATCAAAATATTGGTGGTTGGGATATTAGCAGTTTAACTGATGCCGATTTAATGTTTAACGGAAATATCTCATTATCATCTGCTAATTACGATGCTTTATTAATAGGTTGGCAAGGACAACCACATAACTCAAATGTGTTATTAACTGTAAATACAAATTATTGCTTAGGAGAAAACGCTCGTAACTTATTAATAGCGGATGGTTGGACTATTACAGATGGCGGTAAAGATTGTGGAGCAGTCGTTCCTGAATGTCCAGTAGTAACAACACCTGTTAATACAGCTACAGACGTTGCTATTAATCCAACATTTAATTGGAATGCTGCTGATGGAGCTACTAGTTATAGAATAACTATTGGTACAACTTCTGGTGGAACTGAATTTGAAAATACAACACTAGGTANATGTGTTAACCTATACACCAACAAATGCCTTAGCAGAAAACACAACCTATTTTTTATCTGTGTATGCGATTAATGGTGTAGGCGAATCTACATCGTGTGCAGTTATTGAATTTGAATCGGAAACGCTTCCAACTGGGCCAGCGTGTCCAGTGGTAACAACACCTGTTAATAATGCTACAGACGTTGCGATCAATCCAACATTTAATTGGAATGCTGCTGATAGAGCTACTAGTTATAGAATAACTATTGGTACAACTTCTGGTGGAACTGAATTTGAAAATACAACACTAGGTAATGTGTTAACCTATACACCAACAAATGCCTTAGCAGAAAACACAACGTATTTTGTGTCCGTTTTTGCCATTAATAGTGTAGGTAATTCTGCTTCTTGTGCGGTTATTGAATTTAAAACAGAAACGCTTCCAACTGCACCAGCGTGTCCAGTGGTTACGGCTCCGGTTAATAATGCTACAGACGTAGCTATCAATCCAATATTTAATTGGAATGCTGCCGATGGAGCTACAAGTTATAGAATAACCATTGGTACAACATCTGGTGGAACAGAGTTTGAAAATACAACACTAGGTAATGTGTTAACCTATACACCAACAAATGCTCTAGCAGAAAACACAACGTATTTTGTGTCCGTTTTTGCCATTAATAGTTTAGGTAATTCTGCTTCTTGTGCGGTTATTGAATTTAAAACAGAAACGCTTCCAACTGCACCAGCGTGTCCAGTGGTTACGGCTCCTGTTAATAATGCTACAGACGTAGCTATCAATCCAATATTTAATTGGAATGCTACCGATGGAGCTACAAGTTATAGAATAACCATTGGTACAACATCGGGTGGAACAGAGTTTGAAAATACAACACTCGGAAATGTGTTAACCTATACACCAACAAATGCCTTAGCAGAAAACACAACCTATTTTTTATCTGTGTATGCGATTAATGGTGTTGGCGAATCTACCTCGTGTGCCGTTATTGAATTTGAAACGGAGACGCTGCCAACGGCACCAGCGTGTCCAGTAGTAACAACACCTGTTAATACAGCTACAGAAGTAGCTATCAATCCAACATTTAATTGGGATACTGCTGATGGAGCTACTAGTTATAGAATAACTATTGGTACAACTTCTGGTGGAACTGAATTTGAAAATACAAAACTCGGAAATGTGTTAACCTATACACCAATAAATGCCTTAGCAGAAAACACAACGTATTTTGTGTCCGTTTTTGCCATTAATAGTGTAGGCGAATCTACATCGTGTGCAGTTATTGAATTTGAAACTATTATTTCTTCGGCACAAACTGTAGATGAGATACCAAAATTCTTTACGCCAAATAATGATGGGTCTAATGATTATTGGCAGGTTACTGATGATAATGGAGTGGTAAAGCAAGTAAGAGTTTTTGACCGTTATGGTAAAGTTTTAAAAGAGTTCAAATCAAATACATTAGGATGGGATGGTAATTATTTTGGTAAACAAATGCCATCTGATGACTATTGGTATATGATTATTTATAATGATGGTAGTGTAATAAAAGGACATTTCAGCTTAATAAGAAGATAGTTATGAAAAGGTTTAGTATTGAAATATTCTTTGCATCTGTATTTTTATTGATGAATTTCAATATAAATGCACAGGGAACTTTACCCATTTATTCTGATTATTTATCAGATAATATTTATTTGGTACATCCTAGTGCAGCAGGAATTGGAAATAATGGAAAATTAAGACTTACACACCGTCAACAATGGATTGGAGTAGAAGATGCTCCATCTTTGCAGACGCTTAGTTTTAACAATAGATTTGGAGAGAAAATGGCATTAGGAGCCATTGTTTTTAATGATAAAAATGGATACCATTCACAATTAGGAGTACAAGGAACTTATGCTTATCATTTAAATTTTGGTAGGGATGAAGCTTTAAATCAATTATCTTTGGCCTTATCGGCTTCTTATGTTCAAAATAGTAATGATCAACGTGAATTCACAAAACCAGATCCAGTTATTTCTCAAATTATAGAATCTAACAGTTATTTTAATACAGATTTTAGTATGGCATACCATTTTATGGATGGATTTGCATATTTCACGATTAAAAACTTATTACTAAATGTTCAGAACGCTCAAATAGGAGATTATAGAAAAGTTAATTCAAGAAGGTATTTGTTTAACTCTGGTTACTTTTTTGGTTGGGGAACGCATTTTCAACTTGAGCCTTCAATTATGTTTCAATATGTCAGTGGTACTGAAGAGAAAATTGTAGATCTTAATGCAAAAGTTTATAAAACATTTGGGCATAACAAAAGAGGATTCTTTGCATTGTCTTACAGAGCAAGTTTAGATAATAACGGTATTCAAGAATTAAGTCAAGTTACACCAATATTAGGGCTTGAGATTGATAAATTTATAGTTTCATACACCTATACTCATCAAATTGGAGCAATTACTTTTCAAGAAGGAGGTTATCATCAATTTACCTTTGGTGTTAGTTTGTTTAATAAAAGACAAAAAGACAGAGGCTACATTCCAAATTATAATCCTTTTATGTATAAATCTGATAATTGATGCATCAAATCAGTTATCATTTAGGCCTTTAAAATACCACAAAAATGCGTTTATAAACTAAAAATGCACGCTTGTCAATTTATTTAATGTAAAACAACAGTTCTAAGTATTTTTGAAATACTATGGGAAACCCTTTTAAAAAAATAGTGAAAAACGCAAACGAAAGTCAGAAAGATTGGGGGAGTAATGATACTTCTAAAACCAGTTCAAAAAAATGTGAAAATTGTGGTGCGTCAAGACCAAAAGACACTAATTTAACAACCTGTGACTATTGTGGTTTTAAGTTTATGGACATTGATAATGAAATTAAAACAGATATATAATGTTTGGTTTATTTAAAAAAGATAAAGAAGAGGAGTCTGATGGTACTCAAAATCCCGAATTTATTGAATTGGTATTGAAATGGGATTCATTCTTGTTGAAAATAGAAACACGATTTAATGAATCTTTAAATCACGCAGAAGAAGCGGTAATGGATAACTTACTAGAAAGTGATTATGATATGTCCAAAACTATGAGAGCATGGAGCGGTATCAAGTCGCAAATAAGCGGGCTTTCAGATAAAATAGAAACTACTTTTGATGATAAAGTAGAACCTCAAATGTTAGCATATGTAGAACGTTGGGACTTGATTGATCAAGATCAAAAAGGAGTACAACTAGCGGAATCTTTTTATCCTAGAATTGAACGTTTTGAAATTGAATTAGAAGGTAATGTTTCACAAAAATTTTACAATCATGCTATTGCTTTTCTAAATGAAGATTTCCATTGTACACAATGCAGTGGAAAGCTTGAAGTAAAAAAAGACATTTTCAGATCGCATTATGTGAGTTGTGGTTATTGCAATACAGTAAACACTTTTGTACCCAATGATAAAATTGCCGAAATACGTTGGGTAGTTGAGAATATTGCAAAACATAAAGCTATAAAAGAATGGGATGAAAAAATAGTAGCCCATAATAAATGTAAAAGTTTTCGAAGTTTAAGCAAAGGTGATGACAAGACAAAATTAGCTAAGGCCTATGATGTTTGGGAAATTAAAGAAAAAGCATTTTGGACTAAATACTTTACGGAACGAGCCTCTTTTTTACCTGAGTATGAAGAGACTATTGAGCATGATGTAAGTGTAAAAATGGACCTTTATTTCTATGACGATAAAAAGAGAAGTGATTTATATATTAATAATTAAAAAAATAAAAATTTATGGAAATTAATGGAGTAAGTTTTAGAGATTATGCATGTGCGTCTGCAAATTTGGTAGCAGGAATGTCATTAGAAGATGTTTGTAAAGTACTGAGTTTGGAAGTGCCTGTATGGGAAGATACCAAGAATCAATGGAATGGTAAAATGGCGGAAATGTCTATGGATGATATGCAATTTTATGGAGAGGTTTTTACCAATCCTAAACAAGGAAAATTTGCCAATGTTGTAGGAGGAGCAGAAGGGCCAGAAGTTGTTCTTGCAAAATTCCCAGAATGGAGCGATTATATTAAAATGGAACAACACATGTCAGTTGCACATGAATATGGTATTGATATAGACTTAGATAAAGAATATGGTATTTCTTTAACAGAATACTCTCAATTAGCAATGCATTGGAGTGGCTATTGGAAAAAATATGTAATAGACGTAGAAACCCAAACTTCTCAAGAAATGATAAATGGTGTAGAGTTTTCTGAGGCACAAAAAGAAGCTTCTAGAATTTTTAAATTGAATGGTGAATTAACTGATAAATGGGAAAATCATTTTAAAGAAATCTATAAGAATAAAGGAGCAGGATTAAGTGATGATATTGATTTTTAGTATTTAATTTAGTGTTTCAAAATAAAGACTTTCAAGAAATTGGAAGTCTTTATTACATAAAATAAAAAGGCTTGTAATTATTTTTAATAAACTACCTCTCTCCTATCAACCCATGAAATATTGAATTAACTGCATTAGTGAGTTAATATATTTTATTATAAAAATTAAATTTTTAAGACTACAAATCACTATTTTTTTAACCTATATGTTAATTTATTAGTTAAGAATGACTTCAGTCATTTTTAACTAATAAATTTCGCTATACCTTTGCATTCATAAATAGTTAAGTTATGAACATTGGCTTAGTATTATCTGGTGGAGGAGCAAGAGGAGCTGCACATATTGGTGTAATTAAAGCACTGTCTGAGCACAAAATTCACCCTTCTCACATTTCAGGCACAAGTGCTGGAGCCATAGTTGGTGCACTATATGCAGCTGGTGTTGACTGGTCAGAAATGTTAAATTTCTTTAAAACCATTACTCTTTTTAATAGACATAAGTATGCTTATAGAAAACCGGGGTTTATTGATACCGATAAATTTTACAATTCTTTTAAAGTATATTTTAAGGAAGATAATTTTGCTGCGTTGCAAAAACCACTTTATATAACTGCTACCGATATCGTAAAAGGAACTTTAAAGATTTTTAATACAGGAGAACTCATTAGAGTCGTTTTAGCATCGGCTTCTTTTCCAGGTGTTTTTACACCTATGGAAATTGAGGGCTCTTATTATGTTGATGGAGGCACACTGAATAATTTTCCTGTAGAACCTTTAATGAATGATTGTGATAAAATAATAGGAGTGTTTGTAAATCCTCTAAAAAAAATTGAAATTGAAAATTTAAAACATTCATATAATGTGGTAGAAAGAGCCTATAAAATAAAATCTGTTGCAGAGTCTGCTGCTAAATTTTCAGATTGCGATTTAATTGTAAAACCAGAGGTATTGAGCGATTACAGTACCTTTAGTATGAATAATGTCGAAGCTATTTTTGAAATTGGCTATACCTCTACAATAGCGTTATTAAAAGAGAATAAATTATTTATTGAAAATTAAGGTAATCATTACGTAATTAAAATAGTATAGAATAAAAGACACATCTTTTAAAGCTTATCATTGAATGATTTTAATCATTTACTTTGATAAAAGAATCAATATTTTGAAGGAAAGAATATGGAAAATAGTATTTCAAAATTTTTGGGTGAAGAATCATGGCTAACCTATCTGGTAATAATAGTAGCTAGTATCCTTTTAGGTTTAGCACTAAGGTGGTTAATTTTCACATTTTTAAAACTTGGTAACCAACGTAAGCCCACTATTTTAAAACAACAACTTCTTAAGCATTTAAAAACACCTGCAAAGTTTCTATTACCCATTTTATTTATATATGGTTTCCTATTATATTTGAAACTTATTCCGCTGTGGTATAAGGTTATTGAAGCCCTTATTATAATCAATTTTTCATGGATAATAATTGCATCAATAAATGCTATTGAAGAAATTGTAAAACAAAAATTTAGTATAGATACTAATCATAAAACTAAAGACCGGAAAGTTTTAACACAGCTCCGCTTTATAAAAAGTATTTCCATTATAATTATTGTTACACTGGCCTGTGCTGCCATTTTATGGAATATACCTGCTGCCAAAAAATTAGGCACTACCATATTAACATCTGCCGGTGTTATTGGTATAATTGTAGGTGTAGCCGCACAAAAATCAATCGCTAACTTAATTACGGGGTTTCAAATTGCTTTTACCCAACCGATTAAAATTGATGATGAAGTTGTTATTGAAGGAGAGTTTGGTGAAGTAGAAGACATTACACTTACCTATGTGGTTATTAAAATTTGGGATAAACGTAGATTGGTATTACCTTTAAGTTATTTTAATGATAAACCGTTTGTTAACTGGACCTTTAACTCTGCTGACCTTATCGGAACCGTTTTTCTATATGTTGATTATACGTTTCCTGTTAAAGAATTAAGAGCAAAGTTATTGAATATTTTAAAAAACAATCCTTTATGGGATAAAAAAGAGGCAAACTTATTAGTAACAAATTCTGACGTTAAATCAATGGAATTAAGAGCTGCTTTCAGTGCAAAAAACGCTTCTGACACTTGGGATTTGCGATGTCAGATTAGAGAAGAATTAATTGATTTTATTAAACAGTCATATCCGAATTCGTTACCTATATTACGTGAAATGCAACTCAAAAAAAATTAATAGATTTTCTTAAGAAACTATTTATAAATTTGTTAATCCTTTACATTGGATTAAATCGACACTATTAAATATGGTTATAGATGAATTAGAAAACAATGTTATTTTACAAAGCGTTTTTAACGCTTCTTTTGAAGGTATTATAGTCATAGATATTGATGGAATTATCCATAAAGTAAATCAGGCTATTGAAACCATGTTTGGTCATAAAACGAACAAACTTTTAGAGAAGAGTATAGAAATTCTTATTCCTGATACTTTAAAGCTTAAAAATGAATATAGTTATACAGCTAATACCTTAGAACTAAAAGAAAAATGCTTTGGCAAAGATTTTGACGTCTTTGGTGTAAAGCACGACGGCACAAAATTTCCTATCGAAATAAATTTAAATTCTTTAAACATTGATGGTAAACAAATGCTCATTCTTTTTATTATCGATATTTCTAAGAATATACTAGAAAAGTACAACATAACAAAACAAAAATTAGTAACAAAAGAAGCTCAATATAAAGCCATCTTAGATACATTACCGGACTTAATGATCCTTTATGATAGTGATGGGAATTACCTTGAAATACATACCCCAAAAAAAAATAAACTGGTAACAGCTTACGATGAACATATTGGCAAAAACATTGATACATTACTTCCGAAAAAGGTTTGTCATAAATTAAGAAAAGCGTTTTCTAATTGCCAAAAAACAAAAGAGACACAATTTGTTGAATATTCACTACTTATAAATGGAGAGTTGAAACATTTAGAATCAAGGATAGTTCAAACCGATAGTGGTGATTATTTGTCTATTATTCGAGATATTACAAAAAGTAAAAATGCTGAAAAAATTATTAAAGAAAGTGAAGAACAGAAAAGGCTTGCCTTAGAAGTGGGTGAGTTTGGATCATGGGATTGGAATTTGATTACCAATAGAATAGAGAGAGATACTTACCAAAGTTATTTATTGGGTTTAAAAGAACATGAAAAAGTTATTACTTTCGAATCATTTTTAGAGAAGATCTATCCTGAAGACAGAGAAAACGTAAAATTAGTAGTGACAGAAGCTATTAAGAATAAAAAAAATTACACTATAGAATATCGCATACTACATCCCGACAAATCAGTGCATTGGTTACACGAAAAAGGAAGCCTATTTACAACCATAGATGGTATTCCTGAACGTATAATTGGTGTTACTAATGATATTTCAGAGCGAAAAAAAGCAGAACAAAAATTAATAGAAAGTGAAAAGCAACTGCGTAAACTGACTGTACAATTAGAAGAAAAAGTAGCAGAGCGTACCACAGAACTTACTTCTACAGTTCAAAAATTAGTAGAGTCTAATTTAAGCCTAGGAGATCAAATACAGATAACACAATCTGCCGAAAGCAAGACATTATCTAGTAGAATTTTACTTTCTAACATTGCACAAAATTTCCCTAGAGGATTTGTTGTAGTTGTAGATGCAAACTTTAAAATTGTCTTTATTGAAGGTGAAGAGTTGGATGATTTAGGGTTCAGAGACATAGTACAAATAGGAGATACTATTGGTAATGTTAAAATAGTACCACAAGAGGTAAGTACAAAAGTTAAAAGTCATATCGAAAAAACCTTAAAAGGAGAACATTGTTCTTTTGAAGTTGAATTTCAAGATAAGACGTATATGGTCAATACCACCCCACTTATTAATATAGATAAAAAAATAGAAGAAATATTGTTAGTATATAATAATATATCTTATCAAAAAGATATTGAACTTGAAATATTAAATACATTAAAAAAAGAGCAGGAATTGAGTGAATTAAAATCACGGTTTATTTCAATGGCATCTCATGAGTTTAGAACCCCTTTAAGTGCTATATTATCTTCCGCCATATTAATTGAAAAATTAAATGCTCCTGGTTATGAGGATAGACGCTTAAACTATGTCTCTAAAATTAGGGCAAGTGTTAAAAATTTAGTTGTAATTCTAAATGATTTTCTATCATTAAGCAAATTGCAAGAAGGTAAAGTAGTTGCCGAGCCCGTATCATTTGATTTTATAGAATTTTCGAATTCTTTAATTGAAGAAATTGAAGGTATTAAAAAGAATGGGCAAACCATTACCTTAAGGCATCCACAACCGAATATTGAGGTCTTTTTAGATCAAAAATTCTTAAAACATATTGTTTTTAACTTATTATCTAATGCCATCAAATATTCTGAAGAACACAAGGAAATAATTTTTCATATTGAAACCCATAAGCAACGCCTACTCTTTGAAATAACAGATCAGGGGGTTGGGATCCCTGAAGAGGATCAAACGAATTTATTCAAACGTTTTTTTCGTGCAACGAATACTACACATATTGAAGGAACTGGATTAGGACTGAATATCGTAAAGTCATATATAGAATTGATGGGAGGTACTATTACCTTAAAAAGTGATTTAAATATTGGGACCACTTTTTATGTGGAGCTTCCATTAAAAAATGAAATAAAATGAAAAAAATACTTTTAATAGAAGACAATCAAAATGTTCGCGAAAACACAGCCGATATATTAGAACTGGAAAATTATATAGTGAGCACTGCAGAAAATGGAAAGATTGGTGTTGTAAAGGCCAATCAATTTATGCCAGATGTTATTTTATGCGATATTATGATGCCGGAATTAGATGGATATGGAGTTTTTGAAAGTTTGAGTAAAAACCCAAAAACAGCAGGTATTCCTTTTATCTTTTTAACAGCAAAAGCTGAAAAATCAGATATGCGAAAAGGTATGAATTTAGGAGCTGATGACTATTTAACAAAACCTTTTGAAGAAGATGAACTATTAGGTGCCATAAAAAGTCGTTTAAAAAAGAATGCCTTTTTGAAAAGAAAATTCTCTAATAATATTGAGGGTATAAATGAATTTTTAAAAGAAGCGTCAGAATATTTAGAATTACAAGACCTTTCAAAAGACAGAAGCCTGAAACATTATAAATACAAAGAAGAAATTTTTGCTGAGGGAGATGCGGCACATCGGTTGTTTTTTATTCATAGTGGCACTGTAAAAACCTATAGATGTACAGAAACTGGAAAAGAATTTGTTACTGGCTTATACAGGGATGGAGATTTTATAGGGCAACTCTCTCTTTTAGGTGATAATAAAACCTATATAGAATCAGCTACCGTTTTAGAAGATGCTGAAATTTGTGAAATACCTAAGGCTGATTTCATAAAACTATTATATGATAACAGAGATGTTTCTAATAAGTTTATTGGTATGATCTCAAATAATATGATTCATTTACAAGAGCAATTAGTAGATATGGCTTTTGCTACTGTGCGTCAGAAAACAGCAAAAACATTACTTGAGCTCGATGCTAAAGGGATGATTAAAGATCAAGAACATAGAGGTATAAGTATTCCTAGAGAAGATTTTGCAGGACTCATAGGAACAGCAACCGAAACAGCCATTAGAATGTTAACCGAATTTAAAAACGAAGGATTAATTGGTGTAGAATCTGGCAGAAGGCTCGTTATATTAAATAAAGAAACGCTAAAAGAGATAGCGGAATTTGGATAATCTATTATTTTAATTCCTTCTTAATTTTTTTAATACGTTATTTGCCACAAATGCAAGAATTTTTTCTTGTAGAACGCCCCTAAGTTCCGTCTTAATACTTTCTGCTTTTAAATTATTTTTAGTGCTTTTTAAATTTAATTTAATCAACTCTTTATAAATATTTTTTTGCAGACTTAAAATTTTCAACTGCTCATCTATTTCTTCAAATGATGTATAGCTATTAGGTATCATATCTTTTTAAAATAATAATTAGAAAATTTTTTCAATAACGGAGCATTCAACTTATTCCTTAAAAAATAAGCAATCAACCCTACCAGAGCATAAAACAAACCTACAATTAAAAATCCCAAAACAAGATTGTTCAAAATCTCACCTAATAGGATAGCTAACGCAAGTGATAAAAGCAACAATGACATACCTACCAAAGCACTTATAATTAGTAATTTGGTAATAAAAGTAATACCAATCATAAGTGCTTTAAAACTTTTGAGCTTAATATATTCTTCACTACTTTTTGCATAGGATTGTATATTAATATCAGCTTCAAATAAGTTTTCTTTTAACGCTTCAAAAGCCATAACTAGTTTTTTTGTAAGTGAGCATTTTTGGTTTTAAGCTCTTCTAACTTATTTTCTAAACTATCAATGATATCCTCTGCTTTACCACTCATAGTTGAAATGGTATCATCTAATTTTTGCTCAAATTCTTCTTTTTTTTCATTAACGGCTTTAGTTAACTCTTCTTTAGCATGAGAAATTCGATCAGAAATAATGTGCTTAGTATCTTCTGTTTTTTGTTTAATTCTTTTTCTAGTTTTTTTACCTTTATCAGGTGCATAAAGAATTCCGATTCCAGCCCCAATGGCAACTCCTGTTAACAGTGCAAATAATGCATTTTCACTAGTGTTTGACATAATTTAAATTTTTAGATGTCTACCTATAAAGGCAGACGGATTAATAAATCAATTTTTACACTACAAAAATAAATAGGTAAATGCTCTTTTAAAATGACCCAGGTCATTCATCATAATTATTTTTCATATTAATTTAGCTCCACTAAGTATTAGAAAAAACACCTTAATACTTTTAAAAATTATGAGTTATAGTGTGCAACATGCGAAAAAGAAACATATTTTTATAAAGTCATATTCGCAATTAGGAAAATTGGTAACATCAATAGATCTTTTAAAGAAGGATAGCGAAATAGATTCTCAATTATCTATTCTTAGTATGTTTACTAATGAACAATCTTTTAAACATAAAAAAGACCAAGTTCAATTTGAAAAACAATTAAAAGAATATTGGAAAAAAGTACTCGAATCTTCCATCGAATTTGGTGTTTTTAAAAACCCAGAAATAGGTACTGTATATATTATTGGTTCATTAACATCATTGTTTATGCACGAAATTAATGGAAAAGCCTTAGGAGGTATATCAGTAGGGTTGAATGGTATTTTAAGAGGTTTAGGTGCTAAAAAAACGCATGTAGATACTTTTATGGAGATGTTAAACAATGGGGATTATTTACTAATTATAAGAGGTTTTGATGATGATTTACATCATTTAGAAACAGCATTGGAAGATGTTTAGTTGAGTAGCGTAATAATTTAATGGTTCATAAAAAAAAAGAGCTCACTAAAGCTCTTTTCTTATACAGGTATTTTAAAACCAAAATCTTTAACCATTTGAATCATACTTCATCTTAATTATTAAGATCTAATTCTAATTTTTTATGCACATTAAGAATTTCTCCTTTTTCATCCATATACACCACTTTTTTTTGCTTTCCTTTTTCAATAATAAATTTATAACGTTCTTTTTGTTCCTTTCCGGAAAAGTGAGTCAACTTATAATAATCTTTTTTTATAAACCAATCAGGAAATGCTTTACCCATAGCATTTCTAACTTCAGGAGATGGTTTAATATTTTTAAATTCTTCAACGGTGTTTAGTAACTCACCATCTTTATTATATGTTGCCACAATTTCACCTTTATTTCCTTTTAAAGTGATTTGATAGGTTTCATAATCTTCATCAGTTTCAATATTTCTATTTACAAAAACATCTTCTTCAATAATTTCTATAGGAATTGCATAAGATTCAATCATCTCAAAATCTCCAAAGTCATTATCAATAGATTCAATAATTGTGACAGGAATACTTTCCATTTTCATTTTTTTTTCAAATAGCACATCTTGAGCATAAGACTGCATTACCGACCCCATTAAAAATAGGGTTAAAACAATTTTCTTCATTTTTTTTTAAATTTTAAAGATTATCTAAATCACTTCTGTGATTTATTACATAACAAATCTAAAACGGTAATTTAATTTTTAAAATGACCCAGGTCAACATTGAATTTAATTATCTATGATTTGGTTTTTAATATATTTAAATTAAGATAACTCGTATTGAATTTAACCATAACAGGTGTCTCTTAATAGCAGTGATTTCAAGGCTCATTAAAGCTTATCCAACAATAGTTATGTAAATAAAAAAAGTTATTAGCCCGTTTTTTTGGTTAATAGTAAAGGTATTTACAGCGGCTGCATCTTATCTAATAGAAAAGCTACTTAACTAGATTGCTACTTATTTTCATTTACTGATTAAGATCATTTCGTATGGTTAATTTGATTTTTACATTTGGTATATATTAATTTTAAAATCATTTAGTTATGTCAGTATTAAAAGTAATTGAAGTATTAGGTAATTCTACCGTAAGTTTTGATGATGCTGTTAAAAATGTTGTTACTGAAGTTTCCAAAACAGTAAAAAACATTAAATCTGTTTATGTAAAAGATATGCAGGCCACAGTTAATAACAATCAGGTAGCGGAATATCGTGTGACTACCAAAGTAACTTTTGCCATTACGGCTTAGTTACAATTAAAAAATTATTTATGAAGAAGGTTCCTTAAAGGTAAATTCAGTATTGTTTTACTTTAATGGAACTTTTTTTTTAAACGATTAGAAATGATTTAATAAGTTATAAAAGAGTTGATTAAATAAAATTTGATAACTATTCTAAAAATGAAAGTAGAAATACAAATGCCAGAAGCTATACGCTCACGAACAGCATTTAAAAATAAGTTCGGTTTAAGAGAAATGTACCGTGCCTTTGTTTTTGTGCCTAGAGCTATGATAAAAATGATTGAAAATAGTAAAAGCAAAAGAGTTGATACTGATTTTGTAAAACGCTTACAATTGGCCGTAACTGAAGTAAATGGTTGTGCCATTTGCTCCTATGGACATGCTAAAATGGCCTTACGTCTAGGCATGAGTGGTAAAGAAATAAATAGCTTTTTAGGTGGTGATAAACATTTTATAAAACCAAAAGAAGCCATAGCAATACTGTTCGCTCAACATTATGCAGATTCAAGAGGTTACCCTAAAAAATATGCTTACGATGCTATTATTAAAGAATATGGTGAGCAAGAAGCACGTATTATACTTTCTGTAGTCCAAATAATAACTGTTGGCAATATGTTAGGAATTCCATTTAGTGCATTTCAATCGAGACTTAAAGGAAAACCATACAAAGATAGTTCCTTATTTTTTGAAATTGGCACACTGATAATAAGTATTTTTCTATTACCAATAGCATTTATCCATGGTGTTTTAAGAGCTCTAATTGGTCTACCCAATGTTAGAATTGATACAAATAAAACCTACGAACAAAACGAATTGAATGAAAAGTAAGTGTAGAACACTATTTATGAACTGATCTAGGTCATTTTAATTTTGCTTATAAGTTCACACCTTTACACCATATAATTAAAACAGATAAAAATGGAAGACACGCTAAAATATAAAAAACAGCATAATGAGTTTCGTGTGATTATTGCTCAAGCATTTCCTGATCTTGTTCAGCTTAAAAAAGAAGAAGATAAAAAATCTTTTAATGAATTGGTCTTGAAAATTTTACCTGAGATAAATAAATATATAGTGGGTAGGTTAAATTCAGCCATAAAAAATGGACATTTTTCAAAAAATAAATATAAACCTGATGATTTTATTGATCAACTTTTTATAGAAATATATGATCATATAGATGCGTTTGATAATCAAAAAGATTTCTATTTATGGTTATTCAAAAAAACCAATGCATTATTGGAAGATACTATTGAAGAAGAAGAATTTGATAATCTATTTTTAAAAAATATAGATATTTATACCAAACCGGAATGGGATGAAATGGAAGAAAATTATACTGTTGATGCAGGTGGTGATTTATTATTAATTGAAGAGTTAGATGATATATCATATAACCATAATGATTATACATTAAATCATGTATTTATAGAAAATAAAGAGGATAAATTAGTTAAAAAATTGGATAAAGAATTAAGTAAAGAAAGAATTCATACCCAAATAGCTATGGTACTTCAAAAATTACCTATGGCAATGAATACTGTTTTTGAACTGTTTACCAATTATAAATTTACAGCAAAGGAAATTGCAGAAATAAGAAATAGTAGTGTCACAGAGGTCGAAAAATTATTAGAAGATGCTAGAAAAGCAATACGATTAAGTTTTTTCAATAGATATGCTATTAACAAATAAAACTTGTTCAAAATGAATTACAAGGATTATTACAAAACATTAGGAGTTAAAAAGGACGCAACTTCAAAAGAGATAAAAAAAGCCTACAGAAAATTGGCAGCGAAATATCATCCAGATAAAAATCCAAATGATAAAACTGCTGAAGATAAGTTCAAAGAATTGAATGAAGCCAATGAAGTGCTTAGTGATAAAGAAAAACGTGAGAAATATGACACACTAGGTTCTAATTGGGATGCTTATCAAAATACTGGAGATAATTGGCGAGAGTATGCAAATCAAGCAAATCAAAGAGGAAGTAATTCGAGATACGCTCAAGGTGATCCTTCTGATATTTTTGGACAAGGTGCGGCAGGTGGTGAGGACTTTTCTAGCTTTTTTGAAACCTTTTTTGGAGGAAGAGGAAACCAATCTTCGTTTTCTGGAGGTGATACGAAAGCAGAAATGCCCATTACACTTTTAGAAGCTTATGAAGGAAGTAAACGAACCTTTGAAATACATAATGAAAAATTGCGTATTACCATTAAACCTGGCTCGTATGATGGGTTACAATTAAAAATAAAAGGGAAAGGACAAAAAGGTGTTAAAGGTGGAAAACGAGGCGATTTGTATATCATATTAAAAGTTCAGCCAGATGCTAGATTTAAAAGAAGAGCAAATGATCTTATCTATAATGCTAATGTAGATTTATATACTGCAATATTAGGTGGTAAAATAAAGGTACCCACCTTTTCTGGATCACTAAATATTACAGTACCAAAAAATAGCAATACAGGTAAGACACTTAGACTTAAGGGTAAAGGAATGCCTAAATATGGTAAACCATCTCTTTATGGTGATTTATTAGTAAAACTTAATGTGAGTCTACCAAAAAATCTCACACATGAAGAAGAAAATTTATTTAAAGAATTACAAAAATTACATAAAAAAGAACCTATAAAAACAAATTAAAACATACAATTATGAACACTACAATTTTAAACCCAAAAACAGAATTCTTATTAGGAGCTGGGTTAGACGTTTTACATTTTGAAAGCAGAGAATGGATGGATACCGTAGATTTCTGGAAAGATGAAGTTCGTTTTTTCAATGATTTATTGAAGAAAAAAGAGATTTCTAAGAAAAATGATTCTGAATATGAAATGATGCTAAAAAATCTAGACAAAATTCACACGGATTTATTTGATGATTTAGAAGTGAGCATTTTAGAACATGAACAATTATTATCTAGAATAGAATTATCTGAAAAAGGATTGTCTGATGATGCTTATAGAGAAAAACATCATGAAATTTCATTGAGAATGGCAGATTTTACAAAAGAATTTAAAGCCTTTAAAAGAGTCGTTTTTGATTATACAAAAAAGCTATAAATTAATGTAACTAATAATTCGCCCATAACAATGGGCGTTTTATAGTTCCCTTAAAAAAAAACTTATGAAAGCAGATTTTAGTAAAATCATAAAGGGTGATAAACCCGTACTTGTTGATTTTCATGCAGAGTGGTGTGGACCTTGTAAAGCACAATCTCCCATTATAAAACAAGTAGCAAATGCAATTGATGGAAAGGTTCGTATTATTAAAATAGATATTGATAAAAACCAATCTATAGCACAACGCTATAATGTAAGAGGTGTACCAACATTGATTTTATTTAAAGATGGACAAATTGTTTGGCGTCAATCTGGAGTGCAAACCAAAGAGCAACTTCTTTCAATTATTAAACAAAATATTTAAATACAGTACTTCATATTAATTTTGAAATCAAATACCATGGAAATAGCAATTTATAGAAAAGAACTTATCAAACCAGATTCAATTGATAACTTTTTAGACTTTTATTATAACATACATATGAGTCATCTTGCAAGTGATTTATTAATTAAAGGGTTGTCACCAAAACAAATTTCTGATGCTGTAGTAAAAGCAATTAAAATTGGAAAATCATCAGGTGTAGAAATACGCGAGCATTTTCTACCTCTACTTACTGAAATCAACCACGAAATTATGAATGATTGTAAGTTATCTCATTTAGGTTACGGACTGGTATTAATGAATGCAGATGTAGACCTATCCGTTGTTGGAGAGTTTCAGGTAGAAGTTTTAAAAGGATATTTAGACACTTATTAAGCTCTAAACAAAGTGGGATAAAGCTTACAGTATAATTTGCATTATTTCTGAATTTGCTTATTTACTTTTTTAGAATACATCCACGCTCCAAAGGCTAATATAAAATACAAAAAAAGTATTGCGAGCATTTGCTCCAATTCATTAGTAAATTCATAATATAAGATAAGTAATCCTCCCATGCTTAGACCTATAATTGATAAAACAGTTATAAACGTTGAAGAATTGGTCTTAGCTCTTATTTTATAATTTGCAATTGCCATGAGTAGCGATACCAACAAAAAGGTAATGCTACCAAATTCAAGTATTAATTCTAGTCCACCCAATAAAATTAGTATACTGGCCATAAGAGCCATAGTAATAATAGCATGCACGGGTATGTTGTTTTTTCTTTTAGATAACCAATTAGGAAAAAAACCATCTTTAGCAACAACTGCCATTTGCCGTGACGAACCAAACACTGTTCCACTAATAGCACTACTCGTAGCCAATATTGCTCCTAAAATAACAATATTCGTTCCTAAACTCCCCAATACATCTCCTGCTCCAGCAGCTAAGGCAAATTCTTTATTTTTTATTATTTCTTCGGTAGGTATTGCAAATAATGCCCCTACAGAAAGTACAACATAAATAAGGATTGCCAACGTTATCGCCGTGTAAATTGCTCTTGGAATATTTTTATCAGGATTCTTCATTTCATTTACCGCATTGATAACCAACTGAAACCCTTCATATGCTACAAAAGTTAAAGATGCTACAATTAAAACAGAAAATAGACTTGTTTTTTCCGCATCTACGACCATATTATTTATAAAAGTACCAAAATCAGTACTTCCATGTTTTATCAATACTACTGATATAATTGTCAGTAATACTAATTTGGTGTATACCATAACATCTTCAATTTTACCCATACCATTTACACTCCATACATTTATAATTGTAAAAAGTGCAATTACACCAATGGCAATACCTTTTCTAATCCAAATTACATTGGCAAAACTAGAACTACTTATTGCATATGACGCAAAAGTATAAGCATAAAGAGCCAATGTACTTATATACCCAAAAATGACAAACCAGCCCACAATAGAAGCGGAGAAATTAGAATTTGAATAGGTACGTTTAAAAAAGGAATACGTAGCTCCTTCATCTTTATAATAAAGACCTAACTTAACATAAGAATATGCCGCTAACACTGCAATACAGCCCCCAATAATGATAGCTATTGGAGCAAGGTTACCCACTAATGAAACTGCAATACCTAATACGGTAAAAATACCACCACCTACCATACCACCCAATGCAATGGCGACAAGCTCTGCAAAGCCTAAGGTTTTTTTTCGTTTTCTATGTATTGTCATAATTTCAATTCAAATGAGATTTAACTATTTTCATTAGCGTTTGTAGTACTAATATCAAATCTTTAATTATAATTAACGAATAATTATTATTATTTTCTGATATTCCCAACACAAAAATAATTCAAAAAAAATAGTTATAAAAGCAACTATTTTAATCAAAATCAAGGATTAAAAAGGAAAGTAAACCTATTTAAAAAGTGAATGTGTTTAGGGTAATTATTCAATTTCTAGACCTATCGGACAATGATCTGACCCCATTATATGTGAATAAATGGATACCGATTTCACCCTAGGTAATAGCGACTTACTGACTAAAAAATAATCAATTCTCCAACCTGTATTTCGCTCTCTTGCTTTAAACCGATAGCTCCAAAAGGTATAAGCAACCTCATTAGGATGAAAGTACCTAAAAGTATCTATAAAGCCTGACTTTATATAGTTATCCATCCCGTCTATCTCAACTTGCGTATACCCGGCCGTTTTATTATAATTTGATTTGTCATTTTTAAGATCGATAGACTGATGTGCCACATTAAAATCACCACAAACAATGACTGGTTTCGTTTTCTCTAACTCTTTCAAATAGCTCAAAAAATCAGCATCCCATTTTTTCCTATATGCCAAACGATCTAATTGTTGTCCAGAATTAGGCACATAAACATTAATCAAAAAGAAATTAGGGTAACTGGCACATTGTATTCTACCTTCAACATCATGTTCAGCAATGTTCATATTATTTTTTAGAAATTCTGGCGTTGGCTTACTTAATATAGTTGTGCCTGAATAACCTCTTTTATCAGCAGCATTGAAGAATTTATTATAATCTTTAAAAGGTAATAATGTTTTTTCAACTTCCTGATCACTGCCTCTTGTCTCTTGTAGACATATAATATCTGGATTCATTTTTTTAACACTTTCAACAAAATTCTTCTTTACAATGGCACGTATTCCATTTACATTCCAAGATATTATATGCATACCTATTCTTATTTTGGTTTCAAAACTAATTATCTATTACTTCTAACTCATTGATAATTACATCTACACCCGGAGATAAATATGCTGCTTTTTCAGCTGATTTCTTTTCCGTAATTGAATGTACTATTCCTTTTAGTTTTACCAAACCGTCTATTATATCAACAGTGATTCCACTCGCTTCTATATCAGCTGAACGTTTAAAAGCTTTAGCAATATTCTCGGTAACGTCTTCAGTTATTTTTACTGATTTGATTGTAATCGTATTATTGATCCACTTCACACCTTTTATACTCTCTACAACTCTTGCCGCGGCATCTCTTTGATAATTCCATTCTACTTCGCCAGATATAGTCACCCATCCCTCTCTAACTTCAATAGCAATTTTATCTTCAGGCACTGCAGTATTCCATTCAAAAGCTTTTACAATTGCCTTACCTATTTCAATATCCGTTTTTTGAAAATTGGTACCATATTTTACATGAATGTCACCCGCAAATGCTTTAACACCTTTAACTCTTTTTGCGGCCTTCTCGGCTGCCACTTTTACAAGATAATTATCAACTACACCTGTGAGCATTACAACTCCGTTTTCAACGACTACTCCTATTTGGGTTTCATCTACGTTGGGTTGCCACGCAAGTTCATGGAGTACATCATTCTTTATTTCTAAATCTGTTTTCATTTTACATACTTCTAAATTAAACAATAACTAATACATGTAAAATTACTTTAGAAAACCTCCATCTAAAATGATCTATATCAGCCTTTATAGATTTCTAATATATTTTGACATTATATTTCAGGTTAATGATGCGTTTTAAGATAAGACCACCCCCCTATCCAGTATCCAATACTTTACCTTTACAGTGAAAAATGGTCTATAAAAGGGAAAAGAAGATATACTGAACTGTATAGCTAACACTATTTTGAATGTATAGCTACCAAGTCAATTTCAAAACATGACATATGATAAATTAGAATAAAGCAAGCTATAATGTCATGTAATATCTATTTTAAAAAATCGGCTTTTTGAAACGCAGGATTTGGATATTTATAAAATCCTTCTCCAGTAGCAACCCCTAATTTATTTTTATCTATAAAATTTTTCTTTAAGTAATTAACCGTTTTTATTTTCAAAGGATCTTTGGTTTTCTCAGCTGTCATTTTATCAATATTATAGGCGGTTGTAATACCTACAACATCAAGAATACCAAAAGGTCCTAACGGTGCTCCAGTTGCTTTCATCCAAGTTTTATCTATGGTTTCTACTTCGGCAACTTCACTTACCAATAAGTCCGTAGCTGCACTTAGCATTGGCACTAGTAAAGAATTAAGAATGTATCCTGGTTGTTCTTTATGTAAAGGCAAGGCTAACATACCAATAGCTTTTGCAAAAGCGACCACATCTTTAAACACTTTAGGGTCAGTTGTTGGATGCCCCATAATTTCTGCAGTGTTATGAATCCATATGGTATTGGCAAAATGCAACGCTAAAAATTTTGTAGGTCTACCAGTAAATTCTGAAAATTGACTTGGTAAAAGTGTTGACGAATTGGTTGCGAAAACTGTTTTTTCAGGTGCCACTTTTGCCAATTTTTTGTAAAATTCAATTTTTATAGTTGGATTTTCAGGTATCGCTTCAATTAATAAATCTGCATCTTTTACCGCTGCAGCCAAATCAGAACTATAATGTAAATTTTTACGTGTAAGCTCCAGTTGTTTTTCTGTCGCTTTTAGATCTCTTTTATAGGCTTTACTTAACGAATTGAATTTTGCTTTTGCTTTTTCCAAGGAGGCATCATTAATATCATAAACAGTTACCTGAAATTCATGAAATGCAGTTTGAAATGCAATCTGGTATCCTAAAACGCCACTTCCGGCTATCGTTATATTTTTATAAGTCATTTTTATATATTTTTATTGATTATTTACTACATCTACAATTAAAAAGCCTTTTTTTGAAGTTTCTATTCATTAAGAATAAGTACCCAACTTCCCTCCTTAAATGTCACAAATACAAAGCATAATCTGTTATAAATAAACTGGAGAATACTCCACTTCAATTTCATTGATAACATTGGTTACTCCAGGGGCACTATACGCCGCTATTTCTGCATCATCTTTTTCTTTTAAAGAGTGCACCATTCCTCCAAGTACTATCGTATTTCCATCTAGATGAACCATTATGTTTTTAGAATCAATAGTTGCAGAGCGTTCCAATGCTTTTTCTATTTTATGAGCTACATCATTAGCTGTTGTTTTATGTGACAATTGAATATTATTAATAACTTCTTTTACTCCAAATAAATTTTCAATTGTTCTTTTGGCAAAATCTTTTTGATAGGCCCATTCCACTTCTCCAGTCAAATAAATGGTACCATGATCAACTTCAACAATTATTTGATCCATGGGCACAGAGGCATTCCAATCTAACGCATCAATCGCTGCCTTTGCAATTTCTATATCTGAATGTTTGTCACTATCTCCATATTTCACTTTAATAGCTTCTGCCACTGCTTTTACACCTGCTATATTTTTAACAGCTCTCTCAATAGCATCTTTTTTTGTTAAATCACTTACAATACCTGTAAGGGTAACAATACCATTTTTTACAGCTACACCAACTTGAGTTTCATCAATATTGGGTTGCCATGATAATTCTTCTAGAACATCATTCTTAATTTTTAAATCTGATTTCATGATACATTTTTTAAACTATGAAATAATAAATTGACTACAAACTAGTATGATAAATATTGTTAGTTACTGACCAAGATCAGTATAAAAAAATTGCCCTAATTCATGTAATGGACTAGGGCAATTTTCTAAAAGAAAATGATCTAATCGACTTCCTAAATGTTTTTTTAGGAAAATTTTAATACACCACTTCTAATTCATTGTCTACACTCCATACACCAGGTGCGAAATAGGCCGTATTTCTAGCTTCATCTTTTTCTTTTAATGAATGTACTTTACCAGATAATTTTACAGTATGACCATCCGTTTTAACACTAATATTATTGGCATCAATATCTGCTGAACGTTCAAATGCTTTTTTGATTTTAGTTTCTATATCACTAACATCAATATTGTTTTTAAGCGAAATATTATTAACCACATATTTTACACTTGTTAAATTTTCAACTGCTTTTTTTGCCGCTTTTTTTTCAAATTCCCATTTTACTTCACCTGTCAAATAAACCCAACCATCTTCAACTTTTACATCAATTTTGTTTTCAGGTACCGCAATGTTCCATTTTAATGCACTTACTGCTGCTGTGGCTATTTCAGTATCTGATTTATGTGAAGTTGTTCCATATTTAACCTCAATATCTTCAGCTACTGCTTTTACACCAACTACACTTTTTGCAGCTTTTTCAGCTTCACGTTTTTTAACGTAACTGTCTACAGTTCCTGATAGTGTTACCACACCATCTTTTACAGTTACTCCAATTTGAGTTTCATCGATGCTTGGTTGCCATTCTAGTTCATCTAAGACATCTTCCTTAATACTAAAATCTGTTCTCATAATTTCTATGATTTAAATTAAACTTTTATTAATACCCCAAAATTACATCAGCATTAGCATTAAGACACTGACCTACATCAGCATCAACTTTTTTTTGATAATTTTAACAATGAACTCTATTTTTTATTTAAGAAGTGGGCTGCACCATTTTAAGCCATTTCTAAATGAAATGTTTGAAAAAAGTATAAAAGGATGATAAATATAATTCCAGAAATATGAATCAAAGACCCGCTAATTATTTTAAACTAGCAGGTCTATAATCATTTTTTCGCATCTATTTAAGGTCCATTTATGTGCATTAACATTGCTTCTTCTATGGAAGAGATATAATAAATAGAACCGGTACTCGTGCTGATATTACGATAGCTCCAAGGGTTATACCATCATATTAATAAATAGCCTGAGGCGTTGTTGTACGGATCAATTTTTCATTAACAAACTCATAAATCCCCATAGGTCCTTGTTCTCTGCCGAAACCTGAATTTTTAGTTCCTCCAAAAGGTAATTCTGGGGCAATTCCAGTAACATGATTGATATAAACCATACCGGTATCTATTTGTCGAGCCACCTCAACCGCTTTTTTGATATTGTTGCCAAAAACAGTACCACCCAAACCAAACGTCGTGGCATTGGCAATAGTAACGGCCTCATCTATATCTTTGTAACTATACAACATAAAAACGGGACCAAAAATTTCTTCTTGATAAGCATCCATTTCTGGCGTAATATCTGTAATTATAGTAGGTTCTACAAAGGCTCCTTTCCTATCCATACGTTTACCCCCCATTACAATGGTCGCGTTTTGTTGTGCGGCTTTATTAATTTGAGCAATAACAATAGCCGCAGCAGCTTCTGAACTCAAAGGTGCAACGTTAGTATCTTTATTCATTGGATCGCCAACTTTTAAAGTGGCGAAAACATCTTTCACTTTCGTTAAAAACTCCTCTTTCATTTTATCTGGAACAATAACTCTTTTAGGAGAAACACAAACTTGACCTGCATTCCACATTCTGCCTTCTACAGCTGTTTTTACGGCTAAATCAATATCAACATCTTCCAATACAATAAATGGATCACTACCTCCTAGTTCTAAGGTTGCTTTTTTTGCTTTAGCTCCAGCTGCACTAGCAATACTAGCTCCAGCAGGCTCACTTCCAGTTAAAGATACCGCCTTTATTTTTGGATTTAAAACTAACTTCTCAGTTTCTCTTCCTGGAATAAAAATATTATTATAAACATTTTTTGGTAAGCCAGCCTCTAAAAATAAATCTTCCATGAGCTGGGCACATTGAGGTACATTTGAAGCATGTTTTAATAACATGGTATTACCAGCCATTAGATTAGAAGCTGCACTTCTTGTAATTTGATAATATGGAAAATTCCATGGCTGAATACTTAGAATGGTCCCAATAGGTTCATAGGAGATAAATGCTTCTCCATTTTTCACTTCTAAAGGTTTATCAGCTAATAATTCAGCAGCTTTATCAGCATAATAATCAAAAATATCCGCGGACAATTCTACTTCATAAATAGATTCAGAAATAAGTTTCCCCATTTCTAATGTAGCTAATTTTCCCAATTCCTCTTTCCTTGCTCTCATTAAAGATGCTACGTTGTGAATTATTTTAGCTCTTTCTTCAAAGGGTGTTTTTCTCCATGTATTAAAAGCGATGTCTGCCTTGTCAATTATGGCTGTCAATTCAATATCTGTCATTGGGGCAAACTCTTTAACCAATTCATTATTATATGGATTGACTGTTTTAATACTCGATGTTTGTTTTGTTATTTCCATTATTTTAATTTTTAGTATTTAAAATCAAAATTACCATGGTGAGAGAATCGAAACACTGACCTAGATCAGTTTATAATCTTTTTGGAAATTTTTAACATCTATGTAATCTCGTTGTAAAGCTTTTAGACCTATTAAAATATATGATTTCTAATTTTATATGTAATTATTAGATTACAATCAACATAAAAAATTGCCTCATTTTACATACGTAAATTAAGGCAATTTTCAAGAATCAATATGAATATCACTACTACTTGTAGTCTACATAATTTTTTTATACTACTTCCAATTCATTATCTACAGTATAAACACCAGGTGCATAAAATGCAGTTTTTCTGGCTTCATCTTTTTCTTTTAAAGAATGTACTTTACCGGTTAACTTCACATTATGTCCCTCTGTGTTAACAGTAATACTTTTCGAATCAATATCGGCAGAGCGTTCAAATGCTTTTTTAATTTTTTCTTTTATATTGATAGCGTCAATATTATTTTTAAGTGTAATGTTATTTACTACATATTTTACACCAGGAATATTTTTAATAGCATTTTTAGCTGAATTTTTTTCAAAATCCCACACGACTTCACCTGTTAGATAAACCCAACCATCTTCAACTTTTACTTTAATTTTTTTCTCAGGCACTGTAATATTCCATTTTAAGGCTCTAACTGCGGCTGTAGCTATTTCTGAATCTGAAGTATTTGAATCATTACCATATTTAACTTCAATATCTTCAGCTACAGCTTTTACGCCCAACACACTTTTTACAGCATTTTCTACTTCTTGTTTTTTCATGTAACTATCTACAATCCCTGTAAGTGTTACAACACCATTTTTTACAACAACCCCAATTTGCGTTTCGTCAATGCTTGGTTGCCATATTAATTCATCCAAAACATCTCTTTTAATACTTGAATCTGTTCTCATAATTTTATAAATTAAATTAAACACTAATTATACATCAAAGATATAATGGTTCTTATGTGATAACCCTGACCTACATCAGTATAAAACTTTTTTTGAAAACTTTAACAACGTGAGAATTGTATTGTCCTTGCATAAGAATCTAAATATATCATCCGTTTTTACAAGCTGTTTTTATATAATAATTTGATTTTTAAATAAGACGTACCCATTGAGTGAGGTTGCAATTAATAACCAAATAAAATAAGGAATGATCAATATTGATTTTAATTTTAACTCAGGCCAATAAAAAAATAAAAAGACCCCGACAACAAATACAAGTCCAATTAAAACCAATAGGCCTGCCAGCACATAATGATAATAGAAGAATGTCGGATTCCATGCCATATTCAATAAATACTGTACGACCAATAAACCAATGAGTACATTTTTGTTTTCAATTTCTGGCCATAAATAGGCTAAGTAAAAACTAAAACAAATCATAATGGTAACCCATGCAAAGCCAAAAACCCAACCTGGTGGAGTCCATGGAGCTTTGTCTATATGTGCATACCAATCGGAAGAAGCTCCATTGCCTGCTAAAAATCCTCCAACACCAAGTGCTGCAATATTAAGTACTAAGAATAGTATAAGTCTGTAAATCATTTTAATTAATTTTTAATTGATCAACGTAAAAATTATTTAGGTATATACTGTTTGTTCATTTAAACAAATGAGTATAAAAATTTTTATTGAGGCTTTGTATCGTATTCAATAATAAAGCCATGGACGGCACCTCAATGTGAATCATTAAATGTTCCAAATTGATAAATTATACCCTTTTCTCCTTTCCCTTAACGCATGCTAAACAACTCCTGATGAAATTTTTCAGCGGGTAGTCCGTTTTTCAAAAGGTCGTTGTGTAATGCTTTTCCAAAACCAATGGGACCACAAAACCAAACACTGGCCGACTTCCAGTCAGGCACCATAGTACGTAACTTTTCTCCGTTTAATTGACCATCTCTACTATCAATTATTACATGCAATGTAACATTGGCAGCTGCAGCATCTGCAGTTAATTTCTTCAAGGCATCCGATTCTAATTCGGTGGTGCAATGGAATAAATCTATAGGTTGAGAAGCTGAATTATGGGCGAGGTGTTTCATTCTAGCAATAAAAGGTGTAATACCAATACCACCACCAATCCAAATTTGACGTTTAGCCGCATCATCAAAAGTAAAGCAGCCATAAGGTCCCTCTACAATTGCTTTGTCACCAATATTTAGTTTTTCAGGTAGGTGGTTTGTGTAGTCTCCCAATGCTTTAGTTATAAACATAATACGTGGATTATTTGCATCCCAGTCAGAGGCGATAGTATAGGGGTGGTGCCCTTCTTTCTGATCAAAACTAACAAACGCAAATTGACCGCTCTTGTGTCCTTTCCAACCATCCTTAAGTAGAATTAAGGTTTCCAAAACCTTCATTTTTGGAAAATAGTGTTGTGCTTCAATAGTACCTTCAACTTGTCGTCGCTTACCAACCTGACGTGTCAACACAAGGATAGCCGAGACTACACCTGCTACTAACAAAAGACCCATTACAATACCTAATGGCTGTGTCCATGATGAAAAGTCTAATAGCACCACTGTGTGAAATACTAAAACGAGATACACCACTGCTATTATTGTGTGGGTCTTAGCAAAAATCCGGTAAGGAAATCGCTTTATTAAGGCCAATACCATCAAAAGAACCAAGCCATAGAATGCCCATTGACCTATGAACTTTGCAGGCCCATGTAGTCCATCAAAAAATGCCTGAACCTGATTAAGTGAATCTGATACTGAATTTGCACCACCACCATGACGACGCCCACCTTCTATTAACCCAAGGCTCGATAACCAGTGTGGAGCTCTCGCTGCAATCCAATGAAAGATCGCAGTCCCTAACCCAATAATACCCAACCACTTGTGAAGTCTATACGATTTATCTAACCCACCAAGCATGGGTTCCAACCAAACGGGACGAAGTGCAAGCACCATCGCGATACTCATTACTCCAATGCCAATGATACCGGAATATTGAATGAATAAATCACGTACAGCTTTTCCTGTCATTACATCTGGTAAAGGCGTATTTGCCAATACCCATAAACCAGTCAATCCTAAGAGGACTATCCACAATGCGATTTTAATATTTCTAAGCATAATCACTTAAATTTTGCTACAACCTAACATCTTCAATTACTATTTATTAATGATTATACCGCTTTTATCAATTTTGTAAAACGTATCATCGATAAATATGTAGTAACTTAAATTACTTTAAATGTGAACGTAACATCCAAGCAGTTTTTTCATGCTGTTCCATTAGTCCTGTAATATAATCGCTAATACCTTCAGCTTTCCATGTGTCTGCTATAGGTTGTATTTCTTCTCTAATAAAAACGATTATGCTTTCATGGTCTTCTAGTAACTCGGCAAATATGCTTTGACTATCATTACCTCCCTTTGTTTCTTCGGTAAGGTGAGTCAATTCTGAATAGTCTTTTAAAGTTGCGGGTACATAATGACCAAGCATACGTATTTTTTCGGCTACGGTATCAACAACTTCTTGTTGATCTTCATATAAAGTTTCGAGATAAAGATGTACTGAATGAAAGTCAGGTCCCTGAATGTTCCAGTGAAAATTTAGTGTTTTTGAATACAATACAAATTCATCTGCCAATATTTTAGACAATTGGTCGGCAATAGCCTGTCTGTTTTCTCTTGAAATTCCAA
Source organism: Aureibaculum flavum (assembly GCF_016406085.1). GTDB lineage: Bacteria > Bacteroidota > Bacteroidia > Flavobacteriales > Flavobacteriaceae > Aureibaculum > Aureibaculum flavum. Next base: position 138,882 of record NZ_JAEHFJ010000008.1, on the reverse strand, counting down.
TGTTTGGTGTTTTCATGTTTCTATTTTTTTAATTATCAACCAAAGATATTTCAATTGAAAAATGACAACAATGACCTACATCAGTTTAATTATTTTTTAAAACTTTCACAAAGTGAAGTCTTTCAACAATAAATAAATTAGGGATAAGAGAAAATTAAAAAGTAAGAGAAATTGTCTTTCTTACAAGTATACATTTATGAATAAAAATGCAAAAATAAGCCATGCAAATAATAGAATACTGCTCCGAGTAAAGTGCCTATAAAAGCCACTGCCATATCCTTTTGAGAATCCCAAACATCACCTTGAGTTCCTAAATATGAAATGCCTTGTTCTACAAAAAATACATCGGCCACCAACCATTCAATAATTTCATATAAAGCACTTGCCGAAAGAATTGTTAAAATAGGGAGAATAAATGCTTCTCTTTTTTGAAGTTTTAACCATTTTATAATACACTCATTCAAAGGATAATACAATAACAACCCGAAACTAAAATGCACCAACCTATCATAAGGGTTTCTGGAGGAATGCAAGACTTCTTGAAGCCAAAATCCAAATGGATTCTCGGCATAGGTATATTCAGAACCATATACATGCAAGCATAAAAAAACACAGATTAATAAATAACTAAAATCGCTAAAACGATACGATTTATAAGTGAAAATTAAAAAAAGCAGTGCTATAACTGTTAAGGTATTTTCTATAAGCCAATTGGCAATATCTGTAGTTCCTATTAATGTATTTATCCAAAAAAACACAAACACGAATACAAACCAAAAAAACGTATGTTCAATAACTGTTATAGCACCACTGTACAATTTCATTCCACAACAATTCTTTATTAAAAATGTAACACCAAATAATTAATAATAACTACCCAGTAATAGCTTTAATAGCTTTTAATAATACCTTTGGTTTATGAATAGAATCATAAACAGGCATCACTTTCTTATCTGTTTCAAATAATCCATAGACAGCAGTTTGAGCTGTTCTTACAGAATACTCTACAGTAAACACCACATCTTTTGGCACTTCTGCAAATTGACCTAAAAATGCAAAATTTGTTGCCCCAGCAGGAATAACTTGTGGTCTATCTCCAATCTCTCTTGGCATAAACTCACTATCTATGAATGGCATTGCTGTAGGTATACAGTTTACTTTTCCAGAATTTACAATAGATTTCATTAAATCGTGAACTTTTAAATGATACCATAATTCTTCCAAAATTTCTTTACCTGTACATTCTGCCATTGTTTTATTAATGTAGTTACCTTTACGATCAGGATATAATCCGTACCCCCAGAATACTTTAACATCCTTAGGTTGATTAGGAAAATGTGGTTGACGTGCAATTACAATAGACATCATCCAATTAGAATCGGTCAGGGTTACTAAACCACCTGTACCATCAACATTACCAGAAAAATTCTCCATATATTCATGAAAAGTATTATCTTTTAAAGTAACTGTAAACGAATACCATTTTTGTAAATCGATATGATCACAAAAAGGACTTGGATTACCAAAAACATCGTCTTTTTTAGCTATTTTTTTCCACAACTTCCATGATCCTGATGCTGCTATTCCTTTAAGTTTAGCAGGTCTATCCCATGCACCATTATCCGTACTTTCTGTAATAGAACCATTGGTAATAAAAACATAGTCATTTTTTCCTAAAACTATTTCATCTTTATCTTTTAAATGCAATACCGTAGCTGTTTTTTTATCTGAAGAAAGGTTAAAATCGATATCTACAACCTCGTGACCTAAATCAAAATTCACACCATATTCATCTAAATATCTTTTTAAAGGTATCACCACAGAATGGTATTGATTGTATTTGGTTCGCATAACGCCACCTAATCTTTTTAATCCATCAATCAAATGAATAAAACGCTTCATATATCTTCTCATTTCAGCAACACTACTCCATTTTTGAAATGCAAACATAGATGTCCAGATATGCCAGAAATTAGTTTCAAAAAAAGCTTGATCAAACCAATCTTCTATTCTTTTGTTACCTAATGATTTTTCTGAAGAAAATAAGAGTCTTAAAAACTCCGCTTGTTGTTTTAAAGATAATCCGTAAGATGAGACATCAATTTTTTCTCCATTTTTTAATAATCGAGCCTGACCATTTGAAACGAACTTTTTATTAAATTCAAAAGATTCATCTCTTACAGAAATTTTAGGATCATCATAAGAAGGTATATAAGAAAGCAAATCCCAATAACAAGTATAATGTTTTTCATGCATTCTACCACCTCTTACTACAAAACCATCATCTTTATTACCCGACCCATCAAGTGCACCACCGAGTATATTGTCCTTTTCTAAAATATGAATATTCTTTCCAGGTACCTTTGCATCTTTAACAAGGTAAACGGCACTTGCAAGTGAAGCAATACCGCTTCCTATTAAATAAACATTTGCGTCTTTTGGATTTTTATTTTTCATTTTTTCTATAATTTTATTACTCTGAATAAAAAAGCAGTGCTTTAACAGATAAAGTATTTTCTATAAACCAATTCTTAACATGTATTATACCCATTAAAAAAATTCACGTATGGAGACAATTAACAAACTAAACTGAAAAGGTTTATGTCCTCTATCTCTTATAACACTGCTTATAATAATTAATCAATACTATTTTTTTATCCTCAAGAAAAGTCCAAACGTTCCTTGAGGACTTGTTATTTTCCTATTTTAACGTTCTAAGTGCCGCTTCAAGATTCACTTTTAAATTTTTATCATGACGTGTAATAGGTGGTATTTCTAAATCAATATCCAATAATTCATAAACTGCCATCTGTGCTGCTCGCACAGAAAATTCAACTGTAAAAACGGTATCATGAGGAATCTCTACAAATTGACTTACAAAGGCCAAATTTCTTGAAGTTTTTGGTACAGGTAATGGTCGATCTGTATTTGTACGAGGCATGAACATACTAGTGATATATGGCATTCTACAAGGAATACAGGTTGCTTTTGAAAACACCTCATCCATATCAAATCGAAGATGTCCACATATTTCTTTAAGGATATCTTTACCATTACAATCGGTCATTGACTTACTAACGAAGTCTCCAATTCGATCAGGTCGTAAAGAATAGCCCCAAAATACCTGTACACCATCTGGTTGTTGTGGATAACGTCTTTGGTGTTTTAATACAACTGATAATAACCAATTCGAATCCTTAAAAGTGACTAAAGCCCCTGTACCATGTTTATTTCCTGTCAATTCTTCCATTTTATCAAAAAACACGGGATCTTTTAACGTTACAATAAATGATTCCCAATTAGACTCTGGTATGCTAGAGTTAAATACAGCAGGATTACCAAATTCAGGCCGTCCTTTTGCTAATTTTTCCCATAAAACCCAACCTTTACTATCTTCTTTAGTTAAATGTTCTGGAGGGCTTGTCATTGACCCAATACTGGTTGCATCTCCCATTGAACCATTTTGGAAAAATACTAGGTCATTTTTACTAATGGGAATTGTTTCTGTTTTACCTTCAAAATCGTATTCTAGCTTGTTTACAGCCCATTTACCATCTTCATCATCAAAATCGAGATTCAAATCGGTAACCTTATGTCCTTTTAAAATCTTAACTCCTTTTTCTACTAACCAAGCTTCAAGAGGACGTACAATCGAATCATATTCATTGTAAACCGTACGTGAAATTCCACCCATGGTTGCAATTTGTGTAAACTGTTTTAAGAAACGATGCATATAACGTTTGAATTCTACAGCACTATGCCAAGGTTCAAAAGCAAATGAAGTAATCCACATGTACCAAAAATTTGATTCTAAAAGTTCTGGCGACAACCAATCTGTAATCCTATCATTTCCAAGTTTTTCTTCACTGGTTTCTAATAGTCTAAGTAGTTCAAATCGATTGTGCATTGATAAACCCAATGAAGAAAGATCTGGAACCGCACGGTTTTTGTTGATAATACGTGCATGAGCATCCGTTTTAACCACTTTATTGAATTCTACAGTTTCGTCATAAACAGATATATTAGGGTCTGTTAGTGATGGAATCGTTTTCATTAGAGACCACATGCACTCATAAATATCTGCACATAACATACGTCCTCCACGCATTGAGTAACCACTTTCTGCATTTCCAGCAGCATCTAAAACTCCACCCAATACTGGTAGTGCTTCATAAATTGTTATATTTTCTCCTGGAATCTCTCCATCTCGGATCATAAATGCGGCAGCTGCCATAGATCCAATACCTCCACCTACTAAATAGGCTTTAATTTCTTTATTGTTTTTTATCATGATTTCTAAAATTTTCAATTATGAAAATTAAAAAACAGGATTATAGCTATCAACGAATTTTCTATAAGTCAGTTTTTAATATTAGCTACCCAACAAATGGGTTTATAAATATGACAACAAAGAAAACACCAAATTAAAAAAACTTGTATCAGTTTACAGTTATAACATTGCTTATATTAATTAATCTATAGTATTTTTTATTTTTTTTAAATTAAAGGCCAATATGATTCTAAATATACCAGCGGTAACAAATGCCATAGCTGTCATATAAACAATACTTACGCCTGCTAAAATTGGATTTGCTAATAATAGAAATGAAAATAATAATGTAAGAATTCCTAAAAATAGTAACCATCCCCAAGAAGGACCTCCAACTGATTTTAATTGAAATGACAAACCAATTGCCATAAAACCTTGAAATAGTAACCAAAAACCTACATAAAAAGGTAAAATGGCCATAGTCATTAACGGATGTGTTATCAATAATATACCTATTATAAGATCTAGAATACCACCAGCCAAATACCATCCCCAATCTTGCATTTCATTTTTACTTGAAATAGATAAAGCGATTTGAGAGATACCTGAAACAAAGATGAATACACTAAAAATAATACTTAATGATACATAACTTTCTAATGGTGTTTGAAACACCCAAACTCCTGCAATAATATATAGGATACCTATTAAGAGAGAAATCCACCAATTTTTTACTGCAGCTTGTGCTGAACTTAAAATTGAAGTTGCCATGATTTTATAGTTTAGAATTATTAGTCTACGTTATTTTTAAAAAGATCTTTTAAAGCGGTATCTAATTCATCCATATCATGAGTAAACTCTCTTTCAAATTTTTGTTCGTTTGCTTTTGCTGATTCGTTAAAATCAATTACATCTTCTTTAAATTCATTACCTCTTTGTACTAGTTTTTCTTTAAGTTCTTTGTTTTTTTCTTCTAACTTATTCAATGCTTTTGTCAATTTTTCTTTTTCATTTTTATTGGCTTTAGCAATTTTTGTTCTAAGCACTTTAATTTCTTTGTCTGTATTTTCAATAGCTTTTTCAGATGAAGTTTTAAATGTATTCCAATCTGATTGTACTGCTGTTTTAATTTCTTGACTAGAGTCTTTTGCTCCTTGTTTTAAATCTTTACTTAATTCTTTTGCATCTTGTTTTACTTCTTTTGCATCTTGTTTGGATTGATTACCACAACTTGTTAAAATGCTTCCCACCATAAAAACGATTACGGTAAAGGATAAAATTTTTGTTTTCATAATTTTAATATTTACATTGTTATTATTTTATTGTTATTATTAAGAGATCTTATTACTGTGTTATATAGCGTTTTTACTGAAAAAATCTTTTAATGCTGTTTGTAACTCATTCATATCCGAAACAAACTGTTTTTGAAAATCTTTTCTTAATATATTGTCGGCTTCATTAATTTTAGTCAAACTTTTTTCGAGTGAATTGTTTTTTTGTTTCAATCTTTTTTTAAGATTATTCCTATTTTGTTCTAATTTGTCAAGTTCTTTATTTAACTCTTGCTGACGTGTTTCATTGGCACTTGCTATTTCCCCGCGTAATTTCTCAATTTCGATTTTACTATTGTCTAATGCAACTTGAGAATCTACTTTGAATTTGTCCCAATCTGATTTCATAGTAGTACTAAGTTCTATTTGAGAATCTTTTCTTGCCTGATTCAAATCATTATGTGTTGCTTTTGCATTTTCTTTAGCAGATGCAACATCTTTCTTTACTGCAGTTCCACAGCTTGTTAAAATGCTCCCTACCATAAGAACTATTATGGTAAAGGACAAAATATTTTTTTTCATTACTATTTATTTTTATTAATTTTTTAAAAAATCTCTAAGCCCTTTTAAAAGCTCATTTAAATCTTGAACAAAGTCCTTTTCGAAAGCTATTGTCACTACTTCTTGTGTTCTATTTATATCCTCTATATTTGATTTAATTCTTTTGTTAATTTTAACTAATCTCGATTTGAGTATATTCTTTTTTTCTTCTAATGAATCCAGTGTTTTGATTTTTTTCTTTTGATCTTTTTTGTCATGATTTGCAATCTTCCCTCTTAATGCTTCAATTTGATTCTCTATTTCTAATATTTTTTTTTGAGAATCACTATTAATTTTTTTCCATTCTTCATTTTCAGTGATATCAATATCTTTTATAGCATTTTTGGCGTTTTTATTTAAGTCCATATTGGCTGTCTTCGTATTTTTTTTTGACCTATGTACCGTTTTTGTTTTAGCAGTGCCACAGCTTGTACAAATAATACCTATTAGCATAATCAGTATGAATAAATTTGCAACACATGTCTTCATTTTGAGCTGTTTTAATGAAATACTTCAACATCTTTTTGAAGTACATATTTCTCTTTAACATTCATGATATCATCAAAATCATAAATATTTAAAACACCTGTCTGCACCTCAACTTTAGGCATTTCTTCAGCAACAACACCATCAATATGACCTATTAAAGCCCGAATAGAATTTCCGTGAGCTGCCACCAATACCGTCTTACCTTTTACAAGTTCAGGGACAATAGCTTCATAAAAATAGGAGACTGTTCTTTGTTTGGTGTCTTGTAATGATTCACCGATGGGTAATTCATTTACATTGACTTTTTTGTATTTCTCATCGAATTTCGGATTCCGTTCATCATCTACGGATAATTTAGGAGGTGGAGTGCTAAATCCCCTCCTAACCTTCCAATAAAAATCTTCACCAACATCTCTTTTTACTTCATCTTTATTTCTTCCTTGCCAAGCACCGTAATTACGCTCATTTAGCTTCCAACTTTTTATAAAATCTATGTACATCATATCACTGGTATCCAAAATTATAGCAGCAGTTTTTATGGCTCTTTTCAAATAAGATGAAAAACAAATATCAATGGATATATTACGATCTCGAATTATTTCACCAGCTATTATGGCTTCTCCAATACCTTCAGCTGCTATATCAACATCTGTCCATCCTGTAAATATATTTTCTACATTCCATATACTTTTTCCATGTCTCACTAAAATTAACTTTCCCATCTCTACTACATTTTAAATATTAAAAAATCTTATAATCAATCCACAATATCTTCACCTAAGGCATCATGTAATTGGTATAATTTTTCTTCTTCTTTTTTGATTCTTTTTTTCAATCTATTTTTCCTAGCTTTTACTATAGAACTTGTTACAGAATGTTCATATTCTTTCAAACGATTTTCCATTTGTTTTAAACGAGCATCCGATTTATCTTTAATAGCCTTTAGCATCTGTTTTCTTCTTGTTTCCAATGCCGCAATTTTGGATTTTCGTTTTGCTTTCAATTCAGCTATTTTAGATTTTATTTTAACCTTTTCTTCCTTAGTGGCTTTTTTAAGTTTTTCGCGTTGATCTTCAATTTTATCTTCGATATCTTCGATTTGCTCATCTACATAATCGTCAAATTCTATTCCTGCTTCACTTCTCATAATCTCTGAAGTATAAGGTTCAAGAGCTTCATTAATAAAAACGGAACTGTCTTCTCCTACCTCAGCAATTATAGCAATGGTACCCACAGTCATTTGATTACTTACTTTTTTTACAAAATCATCTTCAAAATCATAACGACTTACATCGGCAATTGCACCTACGGCTAAACCTGAATATAATCCGATAACAAAACCTACAGGTCCTGCAATGGCTCCTAATAAACCACCAACTGCAGCACCAGTTAAGGTTCTCCAGCCTTCTTCATCAGTTTGATCGTTTAATACTTCAAATTGATTGTTTTCTTTTTTTCGAATCATCATATGTTCATAGAGGGTAATATCTCCATAAGCGTCTAATTCTTTAATTTTGTGTAAAGCTTCTATCGCTTTTTTTTCTTCCTTAAAGGGAACTACTATAATATTTGCCATTTTATTTGTTATTTAAATGTTATTTTTTTTCTATTTTATGTAAATTTCACGAACTAATTATGATGCCAATTGACCCATTTCATCATCCAATTTTCTCAACATACTTAACTCTTCTCCAAAAGCTTCCAATCGATCTATTAAATACTGCACTTTACTTAATTCCTCTGCTTGTTCTTTAGAATACCATAAGCCCAATTCAACTACCATAAAATTGCCTTCGTCATGGGCAGCTTTAGTAAGTGCATAACATTGTCTAGTAATTTCTTGTTCATGTGCCAATGCTGATAGTATGACATCAGATAGACTTAAAAAATCTTGTTTTGGTTGTTTTAAAGCTGGTGTTACAGGTCGTAACCCATTTGCTAAAAGCATTTTTCTTGCTTTATTTGCATGTACAATTTCTTCATCACTATATTGTTTAAATAGCTTAGAACCTCCCACAAACCCCTTATCATCTAACCAAGTAGACATGGCCAAGTATATTCTTGAAGAATACTCTTCTTGTTCTACACGATAATTAAGTAACTTAACCATAGCTTCGCTTAAAAATTCTGATTTTGTTTCCATGATTTCATTTTTTTAAATTATATATTGTTGTTATTATTCTTTATTTCTTATTAAAAATTTATAGGTCAAAATTAGATAGCTCTGAACAGTTATACACTGACCCAGGTCAGAGCAAATAAAATTTTCACATTAGTTTAACTCTCGTTCTTTCCAATACGCTTCCGCTTTATTTTCCATTTTCTCTAACCGCGTATAATAATCAGGAAACTCTTTTAAATGTGCCCAAGCTATTTTTCCTGTTAATTCTTTATCATTATTAGTCACATTGGTTTCTGGATATCTAGTGCCATGTTCAAATTCAACATTTACACCTTTTGTGAATTCTTCTAATCGAATAGCATTCCAATCGATACCCAAATTATTTCCGATTACTTTTGCTTCTTCTGAGTTTAATTTTCCCATTATATTCTTATTTAATTGACAGAAAATTTATACGCCCTGTCTAAATTATACCAACAAAATTAATTTGCTTAAACAATAGTGACACTGACCTAGGTCAGCATGTTCATAAAGAAGAAAGTTTTTTAATTATTTTTATTTAGAACCTAGGAATGATAAATGAAGAGTAAATAAAGTTCTTTATCAGTTATGGATGAGAATATAGATAACACCCACCAAAATGACACTGCCAAAAGCGTAGCTCACTAATTTGCCGGCAGTTTTTGAACCTTTTATTATTGTAGTGATAAGCTTTACAAACATATTACTCATCGTAGCTGCAATTATAACTGATGATGCGAGTTGCAATTTTTCACCATCTAAAGAAAACTTAGCCATGCTAATAGTAATGGCATCGGTGTCTGCCAAACCTGCTATTAATGCAGAATAATACAAACCACTTTCACCAAAAAATCGATTACTATAATAAACGGCAAAAAGGATCACTAAATACACTACCCCAAACCCGATAGCATTTAACATGTTAAGCGGATTACCCAGTTTAATATCAGTATCTGGCTTACTGTCATCTTTTCGCATTAAGAGTAATGTAGCCACAATACAAATCAAAGTCAATAAACCAAACGGAATTGCTAAATACTTAAGAATTGCATTGTTAAATATATAAGCTAATAAGGCTATTCTAGGAAACATAATTGCCGAGGCCACAATGATACCTGCACTATATTTTTTAGAAAGTTCTGGAGAATCCTTGCTTCTTGATGCGTAATTCCAAGCCACTGCTGTACTAGATATTAAACCGCCAAGAATAGCGGTAAGAAGAATCCCTTTTTTAGAACCTACAAATTTCACTAAAAAATAGCCTATGAAATTTAAAAAAGAGACAATTACGATTATGGAACCGATTTCAAAAGGGTTGAGCAAATTATCTGGGCCATACGTTTTGTTAGGTAGAAAAGGCAGAATTAATAACGCTATTATTGAAAACTTTATAAATGCGAATAGTTCTTCAGAAGTTATATTACTAATAACAGAATGAAATCGATTTTTGAGAGAAAGTAATGTTACAATTATAACAGCAGTAGCTACCGCATTTCGATAATATTCAGCCGAGATCATAACCCCTAAAACAAAAGTGACGATCAATGCGATATTGGTGGTAATCCCCTTAGCATATTCTTCCTGTTTCTGGTAAAAATGATTAAGTACCAAAAAGAAAATAAATGAACCAAAACCTACGATTAAGAGCCATGGCGTAAATTTTTCAGTTAATGTCCCTAAAGTAAACCCTAGAATTGCAACCATAGGAAATGTACGAATACCTGCAAAACCTCTTTCTTCTTTTAGTTTGTCATATTCTCTTTCAAGCCCCAATATTAAACCAATACCTAAACTTATAAGTACACCCAATATGTAAGACCCAACCAACTCGCTAATTTCTTGATGTATTTGCATAATCTTTGAATATTAAAAAATCAATACTCTTTATTCTTAAAAATGGAAATAACGATATAAAATCCTAAAACTGCAGAGAGTATAAAACCAATAGCTCCGAGTAAAGGAATACCATATACCAAAGGAGGCATTTTAGCAATCACTAAAATGGATGAACCAATTGATAATGCGGCTATAATTACCGCAAAAACTAAACGATTAGAAGCTTTATTCAATGTGTTTTGAAATTCTTTTAGCCCTTGGTGCTTATGTACAATAACTAATTTTCCTTCTTTAATTTTATTGAGTATGATATTAATGTTGTCTGGTAATGAATCAGCAAGACTGTTTAGATCTTGTAATCTTGTAAAGTTCCTTTTTAACAAACGTTTTAGACTGAAACGCTTTTTCGTAATTTTAGAAGTGTAAGGTTCTAAATTATCTGTAATATTAAATTTAGGGTCTAATTTTAAACCTACGCCTTCTATAATTATTAATCCACGAATGAGCATATACATATAGTGGGGTAAAATTAAATGGTTTCCGTATAAAACGGATTTAAACTGATTAAGAACAGTTCCCATTCTAATGTTTTTAATAGAGGTATTGCTTACCCCTTCTATCAATTCATACAAATCATACTCTAATTTTTTATAATCATCAATGTTGCATTTAACCGCAATTTTCTCTAATAATTGAATTATTTTTTTAACATCACTTTTCATAAAATACAACAAGAGATCGCTTAACGTTTCTCTGTCATTTGGCATAATTGAACCCATCATGCCAAAATCAATAAAACAAATTTGTTGGGTCTTTGGAAGTACAAAAATGTTTCCAGGATGCGGATCTGCATGAAAAAAGCCTTGCTCTAAAATCTGTTCTAAGTATAAATCTACGCCTATCTTTGCTACAGCACTACAATCTATATTTAACGAAGAAAGCTTGTCAATTTCAGAAACTTTAATTCCATCGATAAATTCCATACAGATAAGTTGGTCTGTAGATAATTCTCGATACGCTTTAGGTACATAAATAGATGCATTGCCTTTAAAATCTTTAGCAAAGTGCTCCATATTTTCTACTTCATGTAAAAACAGAAGCTCTTCTCTAATACTTTTTTCAAAAGAAGCTATAATTTGCATGGGTTGAAAAGCTCTTGCTTGACTGCTATGTTTTTCTAAACTCTTAGCAACTTGTGTCATCACCAAAATGTCAGCTTCTATTGTTTCCTTAATATCGGGCCGTTGTACTTTTAATACGACTTCATTACCATTTAATAAAATTGCTTTGTGTACTTGGGCTAGTGATGCCGCTGCTAATGGCGTTGCATCAATTGATTGAAAATAATCTGTAAGGGTTATTTTTAGTTCCTTTTCAACAACTTCATTAATAGTGAAATTTTTTAATGTAGGTACATGATCTTGTAGCTTTACAAGTTCCTTTATTAAACCAGGAGGCAACATGTCTTCTCTGTTACTAAATATTTGTCCCAATTTCACATAAGTCGGTCCCAACTCTTCCAACACCATTCGTATCCGCTCAAATTTGGTAAAAGAAAGATTCTTTTGTGTATCAGGATGTTTTTTAAGGTAACTTTTGGGAATTATTTTTTTTATTTGGTTGTGAGCCATAACATCCTCAAAGCCGTATTTTGTGAGTACAGCAAATAGTTTGTTATATCTTTTAAGCTCCTGTTTTTTTGGAATTTTTAAACCTGCCATAACATAATATTAGTTATATATTTTCTTAAAAAAATAGAATTCTTTTTTAAGAGTTGTATATACCTCTTCTGAGATTCCATTTTATTCGGAATCTCTTACAGTTTTATAGCAAATTCAGTATCATACCTCTCAGTATTCTATACCTCAAAGATTTAAATTTAATACCACATTCAAAATGACTTAGATCATTCTTTAAAATATTACCTTTCTAAGACATTTAATAAGATTTTATTTTTTTTACGCGAAGTGAGTCTTTTTGAAAATTTGTCCAATCATATTTCCCTTCCATGATACCCTTTGTTTCCCAGTCTCCATACATTGGATTGGGTAGTACAATAAACGTTGTTCCAAATGTCGATTTTAAACTATCTACCTTGTTATTTCTAACCGTTGTAGAACTGTTCTCAAATGTTTCCGAGAAATCGGATAAATTATCACCAATTAATAATACAATTTCGAAATTTTCTTGTACTTGAAGTCTTCTTGGTTCTTTTCCGCTCGTTTCATCTTTTAATAAAACATGTGCATTATCAGCAAAAGGAAATCCTCTTAATTGAAGATTCTCAATGGTTTCATTTTTTTGCTTGATAGATCTGTTAGAAATATAAAACACTTCTACACCGCTACTTTTCGCATAATTAAAAAATTGTAATGCACCCGGTATCGCTTCTGCTTTTTTTAGTTTTACCCACTCTGCCCATCTGAGTGACGTATATTCTTCATCAAGTTCTATCTGTTTTCCGCTGTATGGACTATTATCTAATAACGTTTCATCAATATCTGTTACTATTGCAAGAGGCTTCTTTGTATCTTTGTTATTCGCAATTATATTGTCTAACTGAAGCTGTGCTAAATTAAATGCTTGATAGGCCAATGCTCTATATTCTGCTGCATTTTGCTGCCATAAAACTGCCTGAATTGAATATTCTCGAAGAGGAACATTTCCACTTACTTCTTGTTTAGAATGAACCTGTTGCGTTTTACATCCATAAAGAAATATAAACGCAAAAATGATAATTAGTAATTTATGGTTTTTCATTATTTATTTTTATTTATTCTTTGAAAGAACAAATGACCAATTTTTATTTAGAATTACAAAAATAATCTGGTAAGAAATAACTATCTTTCTAAGACCACAAATTGACTTAATGCCTCCATGGCTTGGCAACCATACACTAATGCTGGTCCTCCTCCCATTAGAATGGCAACACCAATAGTTTCCATAATTTCTTCTGAACTGGCTCCTGCACTTAAAGCATCGTGTACATGAAAAGCAATACAACCATCGCACCTTACCGTTATAGCAATGCCTAATGCAATAAGCTCTTTATTTTTTGAAGAGAGTACACCTTCTTTAATACTAGCTTCATGTAACGTATTAAAACCACCCATGACTTCGGGCATTTCAGCTCCCAATTCCCCCATTAACTTGGTAAGATTACTATAATGTTTAGAATAGTCTTTAATCATAATTAAAAAATTTAATTGGTTATGTTTTCATTTTATTTATAGAAAATGATAATTATTTTTTAACCACCATGTTTTCATTTTTTTTTAATTGATATACCCAATAACAAACTAACAAGGTTTATTTTTCAAAAAAAGTTCTCACAAAAGCATCTTGTTGGTTTACCGTTAACTTATCGGCAGGCTCAACACTAATTTTAATATCCTTAAAACGTAAATCTTCATTCAGAAAATTATAGAGTTCTGTTTTAGCTTTAGTTAATCCAAAAAGAAGTACTTCGTCATATTTCAAAATGACTTTAGCTATTTTCTCATAATATTCTTCCTGCATTTGTTGTCGTTTATTATGCATAAGGTTTTCACTTCTAGTTAGGGCCTCTTCTTTTGTCTCAAAAGTAAATTCAGAGGTGATTGTATAACTATTTTTTTCTGAACGTAAATCAATTAATTTTGCCGTTGAATGATCCATATAGATACCGAGCTCTTTTGTTTTTGAAGCTTTTGAATCACTATAATTTTTTGTGTTTTCTTTAATCATGACTTTATTATTTAAAAAATTAAATTTTATATTTCACTACTCGTTTAAAGGTATACCAAAGCTAGTTTAATAGAAGAATTCTTGAAATGACCATGGTCAGTTACAGTAATAAAATAATTTCATCACTTCAGTTGTCTTGATGTAAGCTATTCGAATTGTTTTTTATATTTTTAAAATATCCGTAGGTGTTTCAACCAATACTGTTTTATCGCCTTTCAAAGCAATGGGTTGTTTCATAATCTCTGGATTATGCCGTATCATTTTTATCCAATCATCCGTTGATAAATTATGATGTTGCAAATGGGAAGTATATGCAGGGTGTTCTTGATTTACAAGATCAGCAACTTCTATATGTAATCTTTCCGCTAGTTCTATTATTTGGAGACCTGTAAGTTTCGTTTTTAATATATCTACTTCGTGAATAGCCAATCCTTCTGTTTTTGCATACGCTAAAGCCTGTTTTGCTCTTTCAGAATTTGAACTATAAAACAAAGTTATTTCTCTATTTGATGTAGCGATTTCTCCCATAATGTAGATTTTAAAAGTTGATTTTTCATTTGTTTTTAGTATTCTCTTCCGCTACATACCGCTCCAACAACTCCTTTAAGCCTTCTAAATATTCCTGCATTACCTTTTTATCTATATGAGGATGACTCGTTACAGGTAATGTCATCGGGTTTTCATCTAATGAGCGATAAAGCTCAGGATAATTCATTTCAATATTCAAGGTTAGTTTTGTAATTTCCTTAAGTATGGTATGTAGATCTTTCATAATTTTATATTTTTATTTGTCTTACTTTTATGTTACTTTCTATTCATATCGTAATGCATCTATCGGATTCAATTTTGCTGCTTTTCGTGCTGGAAAATATCCAAAAGCCACACCAACAAGTGCTGAAAATCCAAACCCAATGAGTATGGAATACCCAACAGTGGGAATAAAAAACCCAGTCACTTTATAAATAATTTGATTTCCTAAAATTCCAAATACTATTCCTAAAATACCACCCACTAAGCTTAGCACTATAGCTTCTATTAAAAACTGCGTTAAAATATCGCTTTCTCTTGCACCAATTGCTAGTCTAGTACCTATTTCACGTGTTCGCTCAGTAACCGAAACCAACATTATATTCATGATACCTATACCTCCAACAATTAATGAAATACTAGCTACGGCACCTAACAGAATGGTTAAGATTCCTGTAACATTCCCCGTAATTTCCTGCAGTTCAATTTGCGTCATAATTTCAAAATCATCTTCATCTCCATCCATTATTTTATGAGACTCTCTTAAAAGTTCAGAAGCTTCCATTTCAGCATCAGCAATATGATCTTCGCTTAACGCACTTGCCATAATCATAGTATAACCATTTTGATGACCATACAGCCTATTTTGAATTGTTGTATAAGGGGCCAATATTATATCATCCATATCCTGCATACCACCTGAACCTTCTTCAGTTAAAAGACCGAGTACAGTAAAAGGCACTTTATCTATACGTATTTGATGACCGATTGGGTCTTCCCCTGGAAAAAGTTCTTCACGTATGGTTTGGCCAATAACACAATATTTTTTTGCTGTTCGCACATCATCTTCGGTAAAAAAACTACCGGTTTGTAATGCTCTACTAGTGATATAAAAATAATCGTAAGAAACACCATAGACCATAGTCGATTTATAACCGCTTGGTCCGATAGCTTGTGCTCCAATAGCTACTAAAGGAGATAATTGGGGCATCCAAACTGAATTTTTTTTAAGTATATCAAAATCTTTTTCATTAATGGGACGTCCCATTCTAACATTTATACCGGCCTTATGTTCTGACTTGGTTTGTATCATCAATAGATTGGTACCTAACCCTGATATTTGGTTTTCCACCTCCAATGTTGCTCCTTCACCTGCTGATATGGTCATAATAACAGCTCCAACTCCAATAATAATACCTAGCATTGTTAATAAACTCCGCGTCCTATTCTTATAGATAGATATAAAAGCAACTTTAAATATTTTCAAAAACCTTTTCATAAGTATTCTTTTAAGGTGTTTCAACTGGTTTTTCTAATTCTTTGAGTGCAAATGCTTTGGTACTTCTTTTTTCTATCATTTTATCAGAAATAATTTGCCCATCTCTTAAATAAATCATGCGTTTCGCAAATTGTGCAATTTCTGGTTCGTGCGTAATCATTACAATCGTCTTTCCTTCGTTATTCAATTGAACAAAAAGATCGGCAATATCAATACTGGCTTTACTATCTAAATTACCCGTAGGTTCATCCGCCAAAATAAGAGCGGGATTGTTAACCAATGCCCTAGCAATAGCGACACGCTGTTGTTGTCCACCTGAAAGTTCATTCGTTTTATGGTAAATACGATCTGCCAAACCCACTTGTTCAAGGGCTTTTTGAGCCAACTCTTTTGAGTTCGGAAATTGCCCCGTTCTATCATAAATAAGAGGCAATTCAACATTTTCCAATGCTGTAGTTCTAGCTAATAAATTATAACTTTGAAAAATGAACCCTATTTTTTGATTTCGAACATCTGCCAACTGATTTTTACCTAATTTATTTACTTGCACTCCGTCTAAATCATATTCTCCTGAGGTCGCTCTATCTAAACAGCCAATAATATGTAGTAAGGTTGACTTTCCAGAACCAGATGCCCCCATAATGGCTACAAATTCACCTTCTTCAATAATCATATCAATGTCCGTTAGGGCATGCACCTCGATTTCACCATTTTTAAAAATACGGTTTAGCTTTTTGGTTTCTATGACTTTTTTTGCAGGCATCTTTTTCTATTTTTTAGATTTTATACCGTTAATAGCCTTTATACTTTCATTTATTTCCGATCCATCTAGAAATTTTTTAACTTCAGACTGTAACCCAGATGTAATACCTGTTTCTATAAATTTGAAATCTAGTTTTCCATTTTCATTCTTATAAAAGAAACCATTAATATTGGCGGGTAAATTTTTCTTGAAATTTGTTGGCGTAAACAACTCTTCATTGTTAATTGCATTTTTAAACACTACTTGTAGAGAATCAGATAAAATTGTTTTTGCCTTATCTTCTAATATAGGTTTAACTTCTTTTAGCATTGCTTCGGTGGGTCTAAAGCGTAAAGCAGAATTATTTATAAGCCATACATCATTTGCTTTAGCTGTAATAAACTCTATGTTTGTAGTCATACCAGGTATTAATAACCCTCCCTTATTTTCTATATCAATAACCACCTGATAATTAACTACATTATTTATTTCTGTAGGCTGTAATCGAACCTGACTTACCTTACCAAAAAACTTTTTATCTGGATAAGTTTGTATGGTAAAACGTACGTCCATACTATCTTTTACATAACCAATGTCACTTTCATCAACATCTGCCAAAATTTGCATTTTAGACAAGTCTTCCGCTATAATGAACATTGTTGGTGTAGAAAAACTTGCAGCAACAGTCTGTCCTTCATCTACCGCTTTTTCAATAACTACACCATTAATAGGTGATAATATTTTTGCATATCCCATATTAACTTGTGCATTTGTAAGTGCAGCTTGAGATGCTTTTTTGTAACTAACAGCCTGCTCATAACTATACTTTGAAGTATTAAATTCCTTTTCAGATATAACATCTTTTTCAAATAGCACTTTATTTCTATTATAATCATCTTCAACCTGATTCAATTGTGCTTGACTCACGGCTAAATTGGCTTGAGCAGATTCTAATGCAGTGCTTAGCATTTTCATGTCCATCGTAGCTAATAATTGCCCCGCCTTTACCCGATCATTGTAATCAACATATATTTTAGAAATAGTACCTGATATTTGTGTACCTACATCTACAGTATTAATGGCTTCTAATGTTCCTGTGCTAGACACATCAGACTCAATATCACCTTTTTGAAAAACAGTAGACGTATAATCCACTTTTTTTGACTCAATTTTAGGTCTTACATAAAAATAACCTATTGCCGCAATAACAACAACTATCGTAACTATTAACCATCTGTATTTTTTCATCTCCTATCAATTTTGAATTGTAAAATCATATCTATGAATTCTAATTAGAATGGCACAGGTCAATGTTACCTATTGATGCAAAATCAACTACATTATGCATAATTTTTAATTTTACTAAAGTCTAGATGCCTTACCAATTCTTCTTTATCAATTATAAATTCTGTAATACTGAAAACTTCCTTTCTATTTTTTCTAAAAGATTTTAAGAAATCAGATAAATCATCTTCGAGTTGCTCATGTTCATTTCTAAATTCATAAGCATCGTATTTAAATGGATCATCAATTAAAGCTTCCAAATGTTCTAGATGTTTATTCGTTTTCTTTAATAATAAAGAATTTTGTCTATCTACATTTAACAAGTTAATTTCTATCTCTTGTACCTTATCTATATGTTCTTTTCTTGCTATCCATAGAAAATATTTATCAATTAAATCGTGTAGAAATTTTATATCATCTGCAAAAAATAAAAGGTCAGATTTCCAGTGTTCTGTAAGAACAAAAAGTTGTTTCCAATCTGCCTCTTGAATAAAATTGTCTTTTGGTCTGTATCTAAAATTATTCATAATAAATTTTTTATGGGTTCATTTAATTCTTAACGTTACTGTATACTCTCTTCAATTACTAAACTTTGATGCTATAAATCCGTTCTAATAAAAATTATAGACGCTTTAAAATCTGACTTTTAATGTTGTTTTATTTTAATATAAAATTATGTCTTCTTAATATTTCATAAAATGACGTAGGTCATTTTATGAAAATGATTGCGTTTTACAAATTGGCATAATAAACAGAATGAAATGATAAATGATGCGACACAGGTGAATTCTATTTTAAAGCCGCTAAAAGGGTGAGTTATTTATAATGTTTTATCAATATAAAAATGAATATTCAATATTCAAATCCTTAAAAAGATAACAATACGATAGAAAAGTTATATTGAACCTAAGCTTATAGTATAGAATTATTATTTTACCTTTGCTTTTCAATTTTTAGTAAATGAGCAACAGTATAGGAAAATTATTTAAACTGACTACGTTTGGAGAATCACATGGAGCCGCTATTGGTGGTGTTATAGATGGCTGTCCCGCTGGTATCACATTAGATTTTAAAGCGATTCAAAATGAATTAGATCGACGTAAACCTGGGCAATCTGCTATTGTTACCCAACGTAAAGAACCTGACACTGTTGAGTTTTTATCGGGTATATTTGATGGTCAAACTACGGGTACATCTATTGGTTTTATAATTAAAAATACCAACCAAAAATCGCAAGATTACTCAGATATTAAAAATACGTTTAGACCTTCTCACGCCGATTATACCTATACTAAGAAATATGGTTTAAGAGATTTTAGAGGTGGAGGACGCTCATCTGCTCGTGAAACTGCCAATTGGATTGTTGCAGGTGCCATCGCCAAACAAATACTCAAAGACATAAAAATTAATGCGTTTACCAATTCTGTAGGAGCTATTACTTTAGATAAATCCTATCAAGAATTAGATTTATCGCAAACAGAATCAAATGCTGTACGTTGTCCTGATTCAGAAACTGCAACAAAAATGATAGATCATATTAAAGCTATTAAAAAACAAGGTGATACCATTGGTGGAACCATTACGTGTGTAGCTAAAAATGTACCCTTAGGTTTTGGCGAACCCATTTTTGATAAATTACATGCCAGATTAGGTCAAGCCATGCTTACCATAAACGCTGTAAAAGGGTTTGAATATGGTAGTGGTTTTGAAGGCACAAAACTAAAAGGATCTGAACATAATGATGCTTTTAATGAGGATGGTTCTACTAAAACAAATTTATCTGGTGGTATTCAAGGTGGTATTTCTAATGGAATGGATGTTTATTTTAACGTCGCATTTAAACCGGTAGCCACATTACTTCAAAAATATGATACCATAGACGCTGATGGCAATGCCGTAAATGTGCAAGGTAAAGGAAGACATGATCCTTGTGTTGTACCCAGAGCTGTACCTATTGTAGAAGCTTTAACGGCTATGGTTTTGATGGATTTTTATTTGTTAGATAATTCAAGTAAAATTTAGTTTTTAATTCCGTAATATCATGGGCTATTGTACTAATGCTGAGCATTAGTGTTTCTAATAGTTTCCGTACATTTTTGACGTTTATTTTATAGTACACTTTTTCTAAAATATTTTAACACTTTTTACGTTATACTATTTACCTCTAACTTAGATTGTTTATAATAAATGATGAATGCTGTTTAATAACGAGCTTATCATAAACAAAAAAGTATGGAAAAAAATTACTACTTAAAAACATATATCAAGTAGAATTCGAATAATTATAGTGGAATTAAAATTCAATTCTATGAGAAAAGTAATTTTACTGTGTATGTTATGCTGTATCGCTTGGATAAGCAACGCTCAAATTCAAGAGGAGAATTTTGATGCGTCAGTAATTCCTGAGGGTTGGTCTGCAACTTCTGGTCCTACAGGCTGCACTTGGCAGTTTGGATATACAGGTTCTCTCATTGGTAGTGGCTATACAACACCTGCAAGTTTCTCTACGGGTGGGGTGATTTTTAATGACAACAGCTGTGATAGTTTTGTAAATAATTATGTAGAACTTGAAGGTCCAACAGTAGATTTAATAGCTGCAAGTGTTTCTACTGCTGCTATAGAGCTTGTTTATAATCATCAGACATTTAGTAATAGTGGTAATTTTATGGTTGATGTTTGGGATGGTACAGTATGGCAAAATGTTCTCTTTGTAAATGGCGATGATACAGCTCCTAATACTGGATCTAATCAAAGTGTTTCCATTGATGTAACCGCATATATTAATAATGCTTTTAAAGTCAAATTTATTTATGATGATGAAAACACCTATACTTGGGGTGTAGGTATTGATCACTATACCTTACTGAACACAACAACTGCGAGTATTGAAGATTTAGTTTCTGTAGGATTTAATTATTCTCCTAATCCAGTAACGGATGATGTATTAACCTTAAGAGCAAATGAAAACATTGCTATAGTTAATGTCTACAATACGATTGGCCAAAAAGTAATGTCAAAAAAACCTGTTGCTGCTGAATCTAAATTGTACATGGATAATTTGCCCGATGGTGTCTATTTAATTCAAGTAGAAGTTGGTGATAAAAATGGGACTTTTAAAATTATTAAATAGTTTTGTTTCTTATTTTAAAGGTTAAATTATTGATCTAGATAATTTTAACCATACGTTTTTCTGCAATTAATCTTGTTTCTAATAAAATTTGGTAATTTTAAGGTTTAAACCAAACCTTATTATTATGAAGTTCTATAAATTCCTGTTAATGACTATTGCTTTTTCAATAGTCCATCTTACCTCCGCTCAAGATACCGATACTTTTTTTACACTTGATCCAACATTCACACCAGATGCCGAATCAATTATCTTCAGTATGGATAGTGATTTATGGAAAGTACCAACTTCTGGAGGAAATGCTCAAAGACTTACGGCAATGGAAGGCGAAGAAACCAATCCTAGCGTATCTCCTGACGGAAAATGGTTAGCATTTTCTAGTACCCAATTTGGGAATGCAGATGTATACATTATTCCTTTAAAAGGTGGAGAAATTACGCAACTTACTTTTCATCAAAGTGATGATAAAGTTTCTTCTTGGAGTTGGGACAGTGCTACCATTTATTTTACTTCTGGAAGGTTTAATAGTTTTACAACCTATAGTATTCATAAAAATGGTGGAACGCCCATACGACTATTTGAAAACTATTTTAACACGGTACATAACGTAGTTGAAAATCCTATTAATGATGAAATTTATTTTAACGAATCATGGGAAAGTGGTCGATTTGCACATAGAAAAAGATATAAAGGAGATTACAATCCTGACATAAAATCATACAATACAAAAACCAAGGCATTTAAAAAATATACAACATATAGAGGTAAAGATTTTGGAGCCACTTTCGATAAAAATGGAACGCTTTATTTTAAATCTGATGAAGCCAATGATGAATACAATCTTTACACATTTAATAATGGCGTAAAAAAATCACTTACAAATTTTAAAACTTCAATAATGTGGCCTAAAGTGAGTGCCAATGGAGAAAAAGTTGTTTTTAGAAAAGATTATCAAATTTATGTATATGATGTAACCTCTGGTAAAACGAATAAACCGATAATTCGAATTTTTAAAAACAATACCTTAAATAAAGATCAGAGTTTTAAAACTAAAGGTAAAATAAGCTATTTTGATGTATCACCAGATGATAAAAAGTTAGCCTTTATTTCAAGAGGTAGATTATTTATTTCTGATATAAAAGGAAAATTTATAAAAGAAATAAAAACGGACCCGATAGAAGCCGTACAAGAAGTAAAATGGTTAAAAAACAATAAAACGTTACTTTATTCGCAATCCTTAAAAGGGTACTACAATTGGTATTCAATAAATGCCGAAGATAATTCCAATAAAAAACAAATTACAAAAAACAATAAAAATAATAGACAACTTACTTTTAATAGTGATAGAACAAAGGGTGTTTATATCAGTGGAAGAAATAATATAATGATTTTAGATTTAATTACTTTTAAAACAAACACCATTGTAACTGATGAATTATGGGGTTTTTATAATAGTAATCCTTATTTTTCTCCAGATGATAAGTATGTAGTTTACAATGCACATCGCAATTTTGAATCTGACATTTTTACTTATGAAATCGCTACAAAAAAAACAACAAACTTAACCAATACCAAAGTATCTGAATCAGAACCTACTTGGTCTCCTGATGGTAAATTTATCTACTTTTCTTCTGATAAACTACAACCAGGCTATCCTATGGGCACTACAAATTCTAAAATTTATCAAATGGCTTTAGATAAATATGAAGCCCCTTTTAAATTAGATAAGATTGAAAAATTATTTGAAGAAAAGAAAAAAGAGGAATCTAAATCAAAAAAGGAAAAAGACAAAAATAAAGAGGAAGAAAAAGTTGTAAAACCAGTGGTTACTATTAACCCAAATAATACAATGGAACGTCTCAAACAAATTAGTCCAAGTTTTGGTCAGCAAGAAAATATTACCGTAATAACAAAAGATGATAAAACCTATATTTATTATATTTCTAATCATAGTGAAGGTAAAAACAAACTATGGAAAACTACTTTAGAACCTTTTGAAAAAAACAAAACCGAAAGTGTAAGTGATAAAGGCATTAATGGTTATCAAATTGTATCCTCATCTAAAAACAATTATATCCTTTTTGATGGAGCTATTGCAACACTTGATATTGATGGTAATAAGTTAAAGGAAATTGAAACCAATTTCACATTTAATAAAGCTCTTGTAAATGAATTTGACCAAATGTTTTATGAAGCTTGGGCGGGTATGGAAGAGAATTTCTATGATGAAAATTTCCATGGTCAAAACTGGCAAAAATTACGCGACCATTATGCTCAATATTTACCCAATGTTACCAGTAGAAATGATTTGAGCTTAATTTTTAATGATATGTTGGGTGAATTGAACACATCACATTTTGGATTCAACTCTCACGGTGATGAACAAGATGTTTATTATGGTACGCGTTCTTTAGCAACCGGAATTTTATTTAATAATACTGATCCGTTTATCGTAGATGCGATTGTAAAGGAAAGTCCGACAGATGTAAAAGGTAAAAACATAAAAAAGGGTGATGAATTGGTAGCCGTAAATGGAGTGAAAATTTTAAAAACAGAAAATAGAGAAAAATACTTCTCTGTTCCCTCTTTTATAAATGAGATTACGCTAACATTGAAACGTAAAGGTGTTGAACATAAAGTAAATATTCATACTGCATCAACTAATACTATCAAAAGCTTACTTTATGATGAATGGCAAGATTTTAATCAAAACTATGTAGATAATAAATCAAATAATAAAATAGCCTATGTTCATATGAAAAATATGTCTGGTGGAGAATTGACAAAATTTAAAGAAAATTTAGTAAGTAACGAGGCCGATAAAAAGGCTTTAATAGTTGACTTACGTTTTAACACAGGTGGAAATGTACATGATGGTGTGCTTAATTTTTTACAACAAAAAAAATATTTAAATTGGAAATATAGAGAAGGGAAGTTAACCGGTCAGTCTAATTTTAATTATGGTAATAAACCAATTGTTCTTTTAATTAATGAACAATCATTATCTGATGCTGAGATGACTGCGAGTGGATTCAAAGAGTTGGGTTTAGGTACCATTGTTGGAACTGAAACGTATCGATGGATTATTTTTACCACAGGTAAATCTTTAGTTGATGGCTCTTTTTATCGATTACCTTCTTGGGGATGTTATACCCTCGATGGTAAAAACTTAGAAAGTGAAGGTGTAAGTCCTGATGTTTATGTCGCTGAAAGCTTTAAAGATAGATTAGAAGGTAAGCAGCCTCAATTAGATAAAGCCATTGAAATACTATTAAAAGAACTAAATAAATAGTATTTGGTTTTTATTTCGCTTAAAAGCAAACTATCTTTGCCGACAATTAAAAACGAGTACATTTAAAAAATATAATAATGAAAGACGGATTATACGCAAAATTCAACACCACCAAAGGTGAAATAATAGTTGAGTTAACTTACGACAAAACACCAGGTACAGTTGGAAATTTTGTAGCTCTAGCTGAAGGGAATTTAGAAAATAAGATACTTCCACAAGGAACACCTTACTATGATGGTTTAAAATTTCACAGGGTAATACCTGATTTTATGATTCAAGGTGGTTGTCCACAAGGAACAGGTACTGGAAACCCAGGTTATAGTTTTGATGACGAATTTCATCCTGATTTAAAACATGACAAACCAGGTGTTTTATCTATGGCCAATTCTGGTCCAGCAACTAACGGAAGTCAGTTTTTTATTACACATGTACCAACCCCTTGGTTAGATAATAAACACACCATATTTGGAAATGTTATAGAAGGTCAAGACGTTGTTGACAGTATTCAACAAGATGACAAAACAGAAAGCATTGAAATTATAAGAGTTGGTAAAGAAGCGGAAGACTTTAACGCTATAGAGGCTTTTAGAACTTTTGAAGGTTCTAGAGCAAAAAGAGAAGCTGAAGAAAAAGAAAATTCTGAAAAATTATTGAGTGATGTTTCTAAAGGTTTTGAAAAAACGGATAGCGGATTAAGATATAAAATCACGGAAAAAGGAAATGGAAAAAGTGCAACTAAAGGAGCTAAAGTTTCTGTACACTACAGAGGTCAGTTATTAGATGGTACTGTTTTCGATTCATCATTTGAACGTAAAGAACCTATCGAATTTGCAATTGGTGTTGGCCAAGTTATTGCAGGTTGGGATGAAGGTATTCAACTATTACAAGTTGGCGATAAAGCACGTATGGTAATTCCTTCTGAATTAGCTTATGGTTCTAGAGGAGCTGGTGGTGTTATTCCTCCAAATGCTCCATTAATCTTTGATGTAGAATTAATAGATGTGAAATAAAATTTCGCATAAGATTTTATAAAAATTAAAAAAAGACTCCACAAAATGGAGTCTTTTTTTATATTTGTAGCGTTGTTGCTTCTTAAAATTATAACTAATATGCCAGTAACAGACATCGATATTCTTAAATATCCTATAGGTAAAGCAAAAATACCCACTCCCATTTCTTCTCAACATATTACAGATTGGATTCAAATTTTGGAAGATTTCCCAGAACAATTGACAAAACTTGTAAGCTATTTAAATGATTCGCAATTGGATACACCTTACAGACCTGGTGGTTGGACGGTAAGACAAGTTGTACATCATTTGTCAGATAGCCATTACAACAGTTATATTCGTTTTAAATGGGCATTGACAGAAGTAAAACCTATCATAAAAACCTATTATGAAGATCGTTGGGCTGAACTTAGAGATGGTAAATCTGCCCCCATCCTACTCTCTTTAAGATCTTTAGATGCCTTACATCAAAAATGGGTGTATTTTTTAAAGGGATTAAGTGCTAACGAGTTACAACATACTTTTGTACACCCTGAAACCAATGAAGAAGTTTCTCTTGCTGAAAATATCGGAATTTACGCATGGCATTCAGTCCACCATTATGCTCATATTAACGGATTAATAAAAAGAATGAATTGGTAACCTGCTACTTATAAATTAAACCATTCTTAAAATTAGCGTTTTCTCCATTTAGATTAATTAAATAACCGTTTACCACTGCGTACTCAATCGTACCGTTTTTCTCCAATAAAAAGGTCGGATTTCTACCTACATTAATATTCAATTTAGGAGTAGCCTTAGTTACTTTTAATACGGTCATAGGTTTACTCGTGTATCTAACATCAGGTAATTTTGCCATTTTAACATAGGCATATCCCTTTTTTAACATCGATAAAGCATTCAGTCTTTCGTAACTTGTACTAGAAGCAATCATAGTTGGGTATAATGTACCTGCAACAATTTTATAACCTTCTGCATCAAAAGTTTCATATCCGTAATAAGTAGACAAATCTCCTAGATCTACAATTCTACCAACGTTATAAAAATCTGTATTTTCTCTATTATCAACTTCTATACGATTAATACCTAAATCTATTTTATAAGGTTTCCCGTTTAGCTCATAGGTAAGATTTTTAATTTTTAGATTAAATAATTTCCGATCATTCTGAGGAATTTTATTGTAATCTTCAACAGCGATATCATTATAATCTCCATTTGCTATTGTATAAATTGCTGAAAGTATAGAAACATAATTTAGTTTTCTAATTTCTTGTTTTTCCACATCATTTAAATAACCACCCGATTCTATTAAAATGGCACTCGTACCCCACTTTGTAATATTATCGCCAAATGCTCTAGGTTCAAAATCATCATTATAACGCCCTACTTGTCCTGGGGCATATTTTTGTATAATAGAATTCATATAAACAATAACCTTCATGGCATTGGCTCTAACATCGTTTATTTCCTTTTCATAATTATAGGCAGGTGCCAAATACGATATTGTTGCAGGTTTATCGGTTCTCTCAGCATTGTAATAGGTACTTTGGTCATGTAAATTAAATCCGAATTCAGCATTCAAACTATCCCTAACACGCTTTAACGTTTTTCCTTCCGGTGATTGTAAACGTAATGCATCTCTATTTATATCAACACCTAATGCATTTCTTCTCGTAAAAACTTCCGCTCCATCGGGATTCAACATCGGTAAAAAATGTAAGGTCAATTTTTTTAAAATTTTCTTTTTCTCTTTCGAAAAATCATCACTATCTAAAAAGTTTAAAATATCAAAGATGGCTTGCGTAGCTGTTGGTTCATCACCATGCATTTGTGACCATAAAAAAACATTGGTTTTACCATTACCAATACTAATTAGATTTAAATCGCGACCTTCTATAGATTCTCCAACTTTGTTTACAATAAACTTAGGGTTCTTACGAAGTTTATCAACTAATGGCTTTATAGTATTATGCTTAATTCTACGTTTGTCTAGACTTGCCTCTTTAAACTTTTCATAAGTCTTATAAAGTTCGCTGGTCATTTCTTCAGATTGACCCAGCATTAATTCTGTACTTAATAGGATAATAGTTATAAGTAGTATTCTTAATTTCATAGTTTAATTGTCTTGATAGTTATTCGTTGAAGTTTTACCCTCGGCATTATCATAAAATCATTTTTAATGCCTCGTATAAATCATTTATAATTTTAAAGGTGTTGGTTTCAAATTTAAGCTTTTTGTAGCACTTTTAACTTTGTTTACAAAATCTACACCAGGATCGGTTTTTTCGGTCCTATAATTACCATCTTTTTCCAACCATAATGGATGACCTTCAAAATTAGTATATTCATAATGTCCAATCACATATTGAATATCATATTTTTTAGCTAAATAAGTAACCAACCATATATTCGATTTTAATTGAGCTGATGTCAATGGTGTATCTTTTGTACCTCCTACATTTTCTATGCCAATTGCTGCATGGTTTAATCCAATAACATGCCTAGCCATAAAAGTTTCGGGCATTAAACGATAAATAGTACCATCTTGAGCTACTAAAAATTGTGAAGAAACATTTAGCCAACTCTTATCAACCAATTCAGGTCTCCAATTCGGTAAAGCTGATTTATTAAAAGCAGTAAAAGATCTTTCTAAAGTAGGAATAGCCGTCCAGTGCAGTACCACCATTTTAGGCTCAATTGTTGGCGATTCTTGTTCTAACCCATAACGATTAGATAAATAAGCTAAAGTCAACTCTTTCCTTTCTTGATCAAAAATTATTGGTTTATCCACAATTTTCTGAGCAGATTTACAGGAAAAAAAGGCTATAAAAACAAGTAACAATACACTACATTTCATTGAGTACAATTTTCCACTTTTAACGTTTCAAAAATACTAAACTTAATTACATATAATAATGTATTTTGAAAATTTAAAATAACGCAAAAAAAAAACTGCCTTAACTCACCAATGCGTTAAGACAGTTTTTACCCCTTTGTTCTATTAATCTTATAGTATATCTGAATTTATAATTTGATTAATATTATTTCACTATTCATTATTAAAACAACTTCCATTCAAAAACTCCTACATAAAATCCATGTTTTTTTACATTATTTAGAAGATATTATATAAGCGACTAATTATCAGATTAATAAAATTTCATTTAAAAAAATTATTTTAATTACTACTTGACGATTTTTCAAGGTCCTTTAATAAATCTTCACTCGATTGTGTAACATTATTTACACATTTAATTCCCCATCTTGAAAAGAAAAATAGAAATACCAACATTACAGGTAAATAGATATACCAAATGTTACTTTCAAAGAAAATATCTTTATTATTTATTATTTTACCTGCCAAAGGCATTGCTGTAAATACTAGTAAAAGACTAAAGTAGATACTTGATTTTTGAATCATCATATATCTTTTTTTGTTTCTTGAAAATTTAATTAAGGTCTGCTTATAATTAGTATCATCAAGCGAAACATTTTTCATTTTGAATAAACTTCTTAACGAAACTATAGGCAGTAAAATGAGATATGAAATAGTAAAAATACCACAGGTAATAAAATACCAGGTATCTAATTTTGAGAAATTTGCTAAAATAAATAAGGCTCCTGCAAAACAAACCAATGCTCCAATCATTTCAGGAAGTGCTATTTTATTCAATTTCGAGTTAATACGTTCCTTAGTCATTTCCATAATTAAATTATCAGTTAATATTTTTTGTTGTTCAACTTCTTTAGATAAATTGGACCAAAGTGATTTCATTTCTTCTAGTTCCATATTACTTTAAAATTTGCGTTTTTAATTTTTCTTTAATTCGAGATAATCTGGTACCCACATTTGTATTTGTAAATCCGGTTATTTCCGCTATTTCATCATAGTTTTTTCCTTCTAAATAAAGCAGAATTATACCTTTTTCTATAATATTCAATTTCTTAATCTGAGTATGTAACAGCACAATACGATCTTCTATAATAGTATCTTCTTGTTCCGTTTTATATGTAAGTATTTTTTCAATTGGAATTCGAACGCCACCTCTCTTTTCCTTTTTCAAGTAGGTTATTGATGTATTTAAAGCGACCCTATACATCCAGGTGCTAATTTTTGCGTTACCCTTAAAGGTCTTATAAGACTTAAACAGCTGATAAACTATTTCTTGATATAAATCTTGTTGATCTTCTTTGTGGTTTGTATAAACTGAGGTTATTTTAAAAATAATTCCTTGGTTCTCTTTTATAACTTCAGTAAATGCTTGTTTCTTGGTCATTCAAAATTAATTACACTCCATTAGTATCTGAAGTCTCTGAAAAATCACAAAAAAAATTATTTTTTTATTTTTGTAGTATCGATAACACCATATTGTATCTCTAATTTCTTGCGGCCCCACTCTTTCGCTCGCTTAATATCTTTACCCATATAGATATCAATTTTATTTCTCCAACGGTAATGCATTTTATCTTTTACAAGATACGTTCCTTTTATTCCTTCAATTTTTATGGGTGTATTATGCTTTAATCCCATTCTCAATAAATCTCTAGAAACGGCAATATATGGCATTCCGGGTCGTAGACTATCGCCCCAAGCGGTAATATGTGGATTCCCATCTGTTTGTGCTGTTGTAGAATTATAGGCAGTAGCAGTAACTTTAATTGTTTTCCAAGTAAAAGGATCTTCAATTTTTTTCTTACATCCAATTACAACGGATAAGACCATAAATAGGCAGATATTCTTTAGCATAATAGTCTATTCAACATTCAGTTAGATGAATGAAATTTACTAAAAAATTTCTTAATGATTAAATGAGCTGTTTTTAATAAAAACAGGTAAGTACTTTCTAAGACGTAAATACCTCCGTAAATTTTATGCCTAAGCTCTTTTGAAGTCCATGAATCATTTGTAATTCATTAGGTAAAATCAATGCCATTGAAACTCCTTTTTTTCCGGCTCTTGCCGTTCTACCACTTCTATGGGTATAATATTCTAGTTGTTCTGGTAATTGGTGGTGAATTACAAAGGCTAAACTATTAACATCAATACCACGAGCAGAAACATCTGTAGAAATAAGGATTTGTACACTTTCATTTTTAAATGCTCGCATTACCTTATCACGATCTCTTTGCTGCATATCTCCTTCCAAAGCTCCTACTGAGAAGCCTTCTTCTTTCAAAATATTTGTAAGGTTTTGTGTACCAGCTTTTGTTCTACAAAAAATAATACCGCGTTCTTCAGGCTTACTTTCTAAAAACTGAATAAGGACATCTACTTTTTTCTTTATAGTAGTGATTAAATATTGATGACTAATATTTGAATTGACTAAATTATTTTCATTCACTGCAATCCGTACCGCCTTTGGCGACATGTATTTCTTGATGATACTTTGAATTTCATCAGGCATTGTAGCTGAAAACAACCATGTATTTCTAAGTCCACTTGTATATTTTAAGATGGTATTTAAATCTTGTTTAAAACCCATACTCATCATTTCATCAGCCTCATCTAAAACTAACGTCTTCATGTGTTGTAAATCAATTTCTCCTCTTTCAATAAAATCAATTAATCGTCCAGGTGTAGCAACAACAATGTGGGTAGTACGCTGAATTCTTTTCAATTGAATATCAATTTTTTCACCACCATAAATACCTTCAGAAAATATTTTTTTTGAATGGTACTTTGTAAACCTAAATAATTGTTTCTGAATTTGTTGTACCAACTCTCGTGTGGGAGCCAAAATTAAAGCCTGAATCTCATCTTTAGAAGGATCTATTGCTTGTAATATAGGGAGTCCGAAAGCAGCAGTTTTACCCGTACCTGTTTGAGCTAATCCAATAAAATCTGTTTTTGAACTTAAAAGTACAGGAATAGCTTTTTCTTGAATTTCAGTGGGAACAGTAATCCCTAATTCTTTCAAAGATTTTATATAAGACGATTGAACACCTAAATCAGAAAACGTTGACATAATTTAATGTAATTTTCTGCAAAAGTACGCTTAATAATAGAATTGATGAGCAGTTTAACTTTTATTGGCTTTTTTTAACTGCTTCTTTATTTTGTTAATAGCAGATTCAATAGACTTTTCAGGTTCGATAACATTATAAGCTCCCCAAAATCCTGGATCTGAAAACCCTGATGCAGAATCACTTATAACGACAGATTTCTTAAGCTTTTCTCTATTCTTTAACTTCTCATTATTACTATTAAATTTCCAATCGGTTACTGCCATTTCACTCGTTAATGAATAGTTAGAACTAAACAATTTTCGTTTCCGTTTCACTTTAAAACTCAATTGTACATTTCCATAACCATAATAATATTTACCATCTTTTTCACGATAATCCACCCTATATGCTGCATTGGTTGGGTATACTTTAATATCCCTCGGTTTTTTTCGCACAAATAGGTCGCCCGTTAATTCTTTATTTTCAACATTTAAATTGTAGATCGCACTTTTTAACGCTGACGTTTCAACATCTATATATAATTTACCATAATATAAAGGTTCCGTAACCGTATTTAGTTGCTTAAACTCGACTACATAAACGGCTTTACCATTAATTGTTGTTGAAGAAGCAAAGCTAAATCGATAAGAATTAATCATATCCGAATTAAAAATATATTCAGGGTACTTCATTAAATCTATATATAACGGATTATAAGGACCTCCTTGCAATTTTAAAGCTACAGTATCTAACTTGTTATAATCTGTACTTTTTCTTGCCTTAAACAGCTCAATATCATCTTGTCTAGATGAGGTATACGGTTGTTTATACACATTTACAATTGCCTCAGCTAAAGAGGCATTTTTACGACCTTTTTTAATAGTTTCTCTATAAAAAGCGGTCATTAGGACAGGTTTATTTACATTATTATCAGCTTTTTTCTTTAATGTAGATTTCACCAAAGCTTTAGCATCATTTGGAGCGACCAATTTAATTTCACTTAACTTGATGATTGAATTGATTAATACAATCTCATTACCTTCAGCCTGTAGCGTTGTCAATAAAACCTCCTTCGTATCAAATCCGATATAGGATATTACTAACACTCCATTGTCAAGATCTTTTGGTACTTTTAATAGAAATTGGCCATCGGAATTTGTAATCGTACTGATATTTGTTTCTTTAACAGTTAATGTTGCAAAAACCAATGCATTACCAGTTTCACTATCTAAAACAACACCGCCATATTCTAAATATTCATTAGCATACGCAATTGAGTCATCCTGAAAATTTGAATAGGCAAACACTGAACCTACTGACAAAGTCAAGCAAATAAAAGAGAACAATATTTTTGTTGAAATTGAAGTAATATTTATAGCTACCATAGTTTTAAGTCAAAAATTAAGGTAGTAATTTAATCAAAAAAAAGGAATATTTGGCTATATATTTAACTTTACTAAGGTTAAATTATATTCAACATCTTTTGAGTCGCTTTTATAGCTGAGACGGTTTGATCAGAATCTAACCCTCTTGTTTTAAAAGTTTTATCAGCTGTTTTCCAAGTAATAACAGTTTCACAAAGTGCATCAGAGCTCGACCCTGGTGGAATTCTAACAGCGTAATCTGTAAGTTTAGGTAATGTTAACCCTTTACTTTTATACACCTTACCTAACGCATTCATAAACGCATCAAATTGTCCATCACCTTGACAATGCTCTTCTATTAAGACGCCATCAATTTTAACAGAAACGGTAGTTGATGGTTTTAACCCCTGAGCATGTGTTAACACGTATGATTCAATAGTAATACGTTCTTCATAAACATTACTATCCAATACATCAGAAATTATATAAGGTAAATCTTCCTTGGTAACTACTTCTTTCTTATCACCTAATTCAATAATACGCTGCGTTACTTTTAAAACATCTTCATCGTTTAATTGTAAACCTAGCTCTTGTAAATTCTTTTGAATATTGGCTTTTCCAGAGGTTTTTCCTAAGGCATACTTACGTTTTCTACCAAATCGTTCTGGTAACAAATCATTAAAGTAAAGATTCTTTTTACTATCGCCATCCGCATGAATACCTGCGGTTTGAGTAAAGACATTATCTCCTAAAACAGGTTTGTTAACCGGTATTCTAAAACCAGAGAAGGTCTCTACCAATTTACTTACTGTATATAACGCTTTTTCATTGACACCAATTTCAACATCAGGTAAAAAGTCATTTATTACAGCAACAACGCTAGCCAACGGAGCATTGCCCGCTCGCTCACCCATTCCATTAACCGTAAGATGCAAACCGTTTACACCTGCCTTTACCCCTTCTAAGGCATTTGCAACTCCCAAATCATAATCATTATGTGCATGGAAATCAATATGCATTTTAGGATATTTAGCACGAATGGTGGAGAGATATTTAAAACTTTCTTCTGGCGATAATACCCCCAAAGTATCTGGTAATAAAATACGTTCTACAGGTTGCGTTTCTAAAAAATCTAAATATTCATAGACATAAGCTTCTGAATTACGCATTCCATTACTCCAATCTTCTAAATAAACATTAGTTTTAATTGAAGCGGCTACAGCAAGTTCTATAACTTTTTTTATTTCTGAAAAGTGTTGCTCAGGTGTTTTTTTAAGCTGATATTTTAAATGATTTAAGGAGCCTTTGGTCAGTAAGTTCTGAACTTTGGCTCCTGTATTTTTCATCCACTCGATGGACAATCCATTATCTACAAAAGATAAAACTTCTATTTTATCTAAATAACCTTTTTCTTTAGCCCATTCCGTTATGCTTTTAACCGCATTAAATTCACCTTCAGAAACTCGCGTTGAAGCAACTTCAATTCGATCTACCCTTAGTTCTTCTAATAATAATTGAGCAATGGTCAACTTTTCTGATGAAGAAAATGATACACCACTAGTTTGTTCACCATCTCGTAAGGTGGTGTCCATAATTTCAATTTTACGCTTGGTCATATAGGTCTGCTGTAGAAAATTATATTAAAAAGGACGAGTTTTTACAAACTCTTGAATCTCTCCTTTTATATTTTGTAAATAGTCTATATCATCAAAACCATTGAGCATATTTTCCTTTTTATAGGAATTAATTTCAAACGATTCTGAGTTACCCGAACTTAAAAGTGTAACCGTCTGATTTTGTAAATCTACTTTGATTTCCGTGTCCGGATTAGCTTCAATTGCTCCAAATATCTCTTGTAAAAATTCTTCGCTTACCTGAACTGGTAAAACACCAATATTCAAACAATTCCCTCTAAAGATATCTGCAAAAAAACTAGAAATTACACATCTGAATCCAAAGTCATATACTGCCCAAGCGGCATGCTCTCGTGAAGATCCTGATCCAAAATTTCTTCCTCCTACTAAAATTTTACCACTGTATTTTGGATCGTTTAAAGGAAAATCAACTTTCGGACTATCATCTGCATTGTATCTCCAATCTCTAAAAAGATTATCTCCAAAACCTTTTCTTTCTGTAGCCTTTAAAAAACGAGCAGGAATGATTTGATCGGTATCCACATTTTCTATTGAAAGTGGGTATGCTGATGTTTTTAATATATTAAATTTATCGTATGCCATTGTATGGTTATTCTATTATTATACTTATTGTTATTTGGTAGACGCTTACGCCATCAATTCACGTGGATCAGTTACTTTTCCAGTCACTGCCGCTGCTGCTGCCACTAAAGGACTTGCTAATAATGTACGAGAACCGGGTCCTTGACGGCCTTCAAAATTTCTATTTGAAGTACTTACTGCATATTTCCCTGCAGGTACCTTATCATCATTCATTGCTAAACAAGCTGAACAACCAGGCTCTCTTAATGCGAAACCTGCATCTGTTAAAATATCTAAAATACCTTCTTCTTTAATTTGAGCTTCAACTTTATGTGAACCTGGTACTAACCAAGCGGTAACATTGTCTGCTTTTTTTCTTCCTTTAACAATAGATGCAAAAGATCTAAAATCTTCTATTCTACCATTAGTACAACTACCAACAAAAACAAAATCTATAGTTTTACCAATCATAGATTCTCCTTGTTCATACCCCATATAGCTCAATGATTTCTCATAAGTAGCTTTTCCATCTTTTACGGTATCTGATTGTGGAATTTGATTAGAAATACCCATACCCATTCCTGGATTGGTACCATACGTAATCATGGGTTCTATATCTGATGCATTAAATGTATATTCTTTATCGAAAGTAGCATCAGCATCAGTTTTCAACGTTTTCCAATACTCCATAGCTGTATCCCAATCCGCTCCTTTTGGTGTAAACTTTCTACCTTTTATATAATCAAATGTTTTTTCATCAGGGGCAATCATTCCACCTCGAGCTCCCATCTCAATACTTAAGTTACAAACGGTCATTCTTCCTTCCATGGACATTTCCTCAAATACATCACCTGCATATTCTACAAAATAACCTGTGGCACCTGAAGTTGACAATTGTGAAATAATATATAATGCAACATCTTTAGGTGTCACTGCTTTATTCAGTTTCCCAACGATATTAATTCTCATTTTTTTAGGCTTAGGCTGCATAATACATTGCGTAGAAAGCACCATTTCAACCTCTGAAGTACCAATACCAAAAGCAATAGCTCCAAAAGCACCATGTGTTGATGTATGTGAATCTCCACAAACTATAGTTGCTCCTGGTAATGTAATTCCATTTTCTGGACCTACAACATGAACAATTCCATTATTTTCATGACCTAAACCCCAATGTAGAATACCGTGCTCTTTAGAATTTTCTTCTAAGGCTCTTAACTGATTAGCAGAAAGCGGATCCTCAACCGGTAAATGTTGATTTATAGTTGGTGTATTATGGTCAGCTGTAGCAAAAGTTCGCTTCGGCTCCATAACCTGAATGCCTCTAGTTTTTAACCCCAAGAAAGCAACAGGACTTGTAACCTCATGTATTAAGTGTCTGTCGATAAAAAAAACATCTGGTCCTCCTTCAATTTTACGTACCACATGGGCATCCCAAACTTTGTCAAATAAAGTATTACTCATAATCAATATAAATTTTCTTATTTTTAAAATGATTGCGAATATAAAATTTTATAAAATAGCTATAAAATTACATCGTATAAGATTACGATGTTCAACACCTTATTTCGGGTTTTAAAGTTTACTTTTATTCTTATTTTTCAGTCGGTGGCGTTATCATGATATGTGCACCTGCAGTACCTGGAAACATCAACCAAGGATGCCCCGGAGCATTAGGTTTTAATGATAAACCTGTACTTTCTTGAGTGGCAAATGGCATATAAACAACATATCTATAATGCGTATTTACATTCGTTGCACTTTCAACATCAAAACCACCTTTTTCACCTTGTAAAACATGCAATGTTGAGGGGTTTTTAGGCAATTCTAATTTACCATCCTTACCCTCTTGTTCTCGTATTGCCCTTAATTCTTGTGTTTTCTTCCCTTCGGCTTTTAATGCTCTACCTCTCGCCATAAATGGATCTAGATCTTTATGATATGCCACTACTTGAAATCCCTTTTTATTGGGATTGTCAGCAATACAAATCATCGCATTTGTACCTTCTCTTAAAGTGATAAAATTTCCTTCATCATCATACCCATATACCTTTGCTCCTGCCCTTGTTTCTTCAGGGGCTGCCAAAACTGCCGAGGCAATTTGATGCTCTTTCGTCAGTTTTTGATTTGGAACAATTACATTTTCTTCTGTTTTTTCGACCTTTTGCTCTAATTTTTCATTTTCTTCTACCTTTTGTGTGTTTTCTTTAGGTTTTTCACAAGAAATATAAAAAATCGTTAATAAAATAATTGGTAAAATGTTTTTAGATAGTTTCATAATTGATATATTTGATTCAAATATAAATAATTATACATATTTTACACCTTAACCAACCTTAAATTTAAATACATGAGAACTACATTGCTTTTACTTACAATTGTCTTTTTAACTTCTTGTAATATGAATAAAAAATCGGATACTTCCGAAACCTCAGAAACGATTTCAGATTCTACTGACATTAAAACTAAAATTGTTGAAACTAAAATAGTAGACACTGTAGCATACGCCAAAGAAATTCATGAACGCGTTATTACATTAGATACCCATGATGATATTAATGTAGCTAATTTTCTTAAAGAAAAAAATTATACACAACGTTTAGAAAACCAAGTTAACTTGCCTAAAATGGAAGAAGGTGGACTTGATGTGGCATGGTTTATAGTTTACACTGGTCAAAGTAATTTGAATAAGGCGGGGTATAAAAAAGCTTATGCAAATGCAATGGCTAAATTTGAAGCTATTCATAGATTGACTGAAGAAATTGCACCAGATAAAATTGAATTAGCATTAACTTCTGATGACGTTAGAAGAATAAACGCAGCTGGAAAAAAAGTGGCAATGATTGGTGTAGAAAATGGATATCCAATTGGAACAGATATTTCTAATGTAAAGAAATTTTATGATCTAGGAGCCAGATATATGTCCTTAGCTCATAATGGACATAGCCAATTAGCGGATTCAAATACAGGTGAAAAGGATAATGTATGGTTACATAAAGGTTTAAGTGATTTAGGTAAAGAAGTTATCGCTGAAATGAATAAATATGGTATAATGGTAGATTTATCGCACCCATCTATTGAAGCTAATAAACAAGCTATTGCATTATCTAAAGCTCCAGTAATAGCCTCACATTCAGCCGCAAGAGCTTTATGCGACCATAGCAGAAACTTAACTGACGAAGTATTGCAATTAATTAAAGAAAAGAATGGCGTAGTGCAAACAGTAGCCTTTAAATCGTATGTAAACACCAATAAACAAAATAAAAGAAATGCTTTTGAAAAATCTATCTATAAAAAGGTATTAGACTCCATGGGTGTAAAGTATTTAGAAAGAAGCGAAGCTAGAAAACTAGCTGAAGCTGACAGAGATACTTATTATGCAAATTATATGAAAGCTAGATCTGTGGTGAATCGTAAGATGGAAACAATTAAAGATGCACCTGGTGCGGTTGACGTTTCTGATTTTGTAGATCACATTGATTATTTGGTAGATTTGATTGGTATTGACCATGTAGGAATTTCTTCTGATTTTGATGGCGGTGGTGGTATTGAAGGATGGTCAGATGCTTCTGAAACTTTTAATGTAACACTCGAGCTGGTTAAACGTGGTTATACCGAAGATCAGATTAGTAAGTTATGGAGTGGTAATTTATTAAGGGTATTAGATGATGTACAAAAAGTGGCTGCAGATTTACAAAAAGTAGTCTAATACATATCGTTTAAAGACGCAATGTATTGCGTCTTTAAACGATAAATAAATCTGCTAATTCATTATCAATTCGTTTTGGTTTTAAAGTTTCGGCATCTATCAAACACCATGTCGTTTTACATTTCACTAAAAGTTCGTCTTCACGATAAATTCGAAAAACCCGATTTGACCGTGCCCCTTTTACATCTTCAATCCACGTATAAATAGTTATAGTGTCATTGTTAAAAGCTTGTTGTACATAATCAACTTCATGCCGAAGCACAAACCATTGAACGTTTTTCTTTAGTTCATCTGAAGCTAGTTTTTCCCAATGCATATTAGCAACCATTTGCGTCCAAGCTAAATAAGCTACATTATTTACATGTCCTAATGCATCTATATCATTTAACGTAACTTTAAAAGAATATTTAAATGATACTTTGTTTTCCGGTACTTTATCGATCATGAAATTATAATTTTGAACACCAATAATACAATATAAATGTATAACAGCAACGATAGTTATTTCATTTTCTTTAGTTTTGCATTTTAGTTTAATTTCCAAAATCACCTTCTATAATGAGCAATTATTTTAAATGGTTTTATGATATTTTAATAACCAATAATGTATCTGAAGATGTAGCCCTATATTTAAACCTATTGATAAATGCGATTATTTTAATCGTCTTACTGCTATTGATTGATTTTATTCTTAAAAGAGTAATAATAAGGACCTTTAAAGTTTTCACCATTAAGACCAAAACTACTTATGATGACTACTTGGTTCAAAGTAATTTTCCAAAATATATAGCTCACATCATCCCTTTTATTATACTTAGAAAGCTAATTCCATTTGTTTTAGCAGACTTTGAAGTTTGGAAAACCTTCTTTATTAAAATTACCGATGTATATCTTATAATTTTAATGGTTTGGATTTTTAGAAGTGTTTTAAGAACAACCAAGGAGTACTTAAAGCAAAAAGATTATTTCAAAGATAAACCCTTAGACAGTTACGCTCAAGTGATCGTCATTTTTTTATGGTTTGTAGGAGCCGTATTTATTTTTTCTGAAATTACAGGTCAAAGTATCCTAAAATTCTTAGCCACGTTTGGTGCCGCATCTGCTATTTTGTTATTAATATTTAGAGATACTATATTAGGTTTTGTAGCAAGTATACAAGTTTCTATCAATGATATGGTTCGTATTGGTGACTGGATAACCATGG
Source organism: Aureibaculum flavum (assembly GCF_016406085.1). Taxonomy (GTDB): domain Bacteria; phylum Bacteroidota; class Bacteroidia; order Flavobacteriales; family Flavobacteriaceae; genus Aureibaculum; species Aureibaculum flavum. The sequence continues at coordinate 98,627 of NZ_JAEHFJ010000008.1, read as the reverse complement.
AAAAGTATGGTGCCGATGGAGATGTTGTTGAAATAAATTTGGCCACAGTAAAAGTATCTAACTGGGATTTAACGATTACTACAATACCAACATATGCTTTAATCTCTGATTCTTTTAAAAACTGGAGAGGCATGCAAGAAAGTGGTGGTAGAAGAATTAAAAGGGCTTTTATTATTAAAACAAATAGTATTAAATTTTTAACAGATAAGGACCTGAAAAAGTTTTCAAAAATTCAAATTCTTACCGATTATATAGCTCACAGGCAATCTGATATTGATAATTATAATACAGAACATAATTCGGACAGATCTATCATTGTTAATGGCAGAAATCAAACCAATCTTGGCTTATTTAGAAAGTATTGCGATTTATATTTAAATGAACATTCGGCAATCAATAAGGATATGATGATTATGACGCGTCATCTCGAGCCTACTTCAAAAGGGATTCCATTAGAAATTTATACTTTTTCAAAGGATAAAAGATGGATCAACTATGAACATATTATGGCCGATATTTTTGAACACTTGATTGCTACCGTTCCCCATTTTGATTTAGAATTATTTCAAGAACCTAGCTCTAAAGATTTTCAAGAATTGAGTTCTAAATTTAAGTAAGGCTACTTATTTTTTAACCGATCCGTAACATATTCCATCTCCGTTTTACCATGTGCTTTTGGCTTACCCTTGTCATCAAGGTTTGCCATCACAATACTAGAGATGGTTAAAATAGTTTCTTGTGTCATTTTGTTTCTAACCTCACATGCTAAGGTTAAAGACGCCATGCCAAATTTAACTGCTTCAATACCTATCTCGATAATATCTCCTTCCCGGGCAGAATTTTTAAAGTCTACTTGAGATATGCGTTTGGTTACTACTTTTGTATTCTCTAATTGAATAATTGTAAACAAGGCGGCTTCTTCATCTATCCAAGACAATAGTCTTCCTCCAAACAAGGTTCCATTAGGGTTTAAATCTTCAGGTTTTACCCATTTTCTAGTGTGAAATTTCATATGTATTAAATTACGTTAGAATTACTTTTAAACGTGTTCCTTTTGGTTGATAATACGTGGACAACTATTCTTCTAAATGCTCTATCAAATATACATAATCCTTATTTTTAAATAAAACTTATACATCATGAATTCTAGAAAAGAGCACTTATTAAGTATCAGGCCCATCATAAATTATAAAGTCGAAGCTATTTCTGAAATAGAAAAATTTCAAAACACTACGCTTAGACCCATATTAAAATTTCAGAATGAGCTCTTAATAGCCATTTTTAAAGCATATATTAAACGCTTTAAGAATGCCTTTTATGAGTTACCTATTGCTGGGAAAATGAATTATATAGACAATGCTGTACAGAAAAACACAAAATTCAGAAATGCCCTAAAGGGTTTAGTTACAGGAATGTTTACCTTAGATGAATATCAATATTACTCGGAAAATTCATCAGAAATTAGTAAAAGAATGATGCAAATGATTAGTGAAAGGTTGAAGGATCAATTACAACTATTTGAAAACTAGATAGCGTATTGCCAATCCAATGATAATACAAATGGCAAAACTCATTAGGGTACCAATTAAGACATATTCCGTTTGTTTTCTTGCCCCTTTTGTATCACTAAACCTTAAAATGGACTTCGCTCCTATCAAGAACCCTATTGCGGCAAAATTATTAATTAAAATAAAAGTCAAAACCAATATACGCTCAAAAATTCCGATATAACGCCCTGCTTTATTCAAGCTACTTTGTGCTTCTTCGTTTGATATTTCCTTTTGCCAACGCTCTGTTGCTTTACCAATAATGAAGCCCACTGGAAAAATCACAATTAAATATCCTGTGAAAATGGCTAAGGCTTGTGTTGATGTAAAAAATGTAGCTATTGTGGGCAGTACTTCTGAAAATCCATTAATTAAGTATAACCAGGCAAGTACTAGTATAATTAAGTGCAAAATTTGATCAATGATAAAGTACTTTAAATTATCCTTCTTTTGATGTAACTTCCATAGGTCTATAAAAAAATGTGTGATCACAATAACTATTGGAATGAACAACTGATTCCAATCCTGTAAAATTATATAGGTTAATACACCTGCCAATAAACTATGAGCATACAAATACCATGACTTACCCTTATAATTGCGTTTGTGCTTCACCATTTTAGTATTTTGAAATACAAAATCGGTCAATACATGAGCTAATAACAATTGCAATATGATAAGAATGTTGTCCATTTATTTATTCTTTTTTTTTCTAATACTCATTTTTAAGCGTTGGTATAGTTTCCGATAGCTGACTTATAACGTTCTAACAACAGGGCAACGGCATCCCAATTGGCTGCTTTTTTTCGATGATTAACCGCAGATTGATTTATACCTAGTATTTCTGCAACTTCCGTTTCCTTTTTACCTTTAAGTAAATAATAAGCCACCTCAGCAGATGCGACACTCCATTTACTTGTTACACTATCTAACAAAGCAAAATGCACATTAAACTCATCATTTAAATTTTCATCAGCCGTTTTTAATAGTAAACGTGGATAATCTCCTTTCATACTATCTAATGTTCTTCCCGAAAAATGGAACGCTTCGCCATTAGATTCTAAAATTGATTCTCTTTTTAAATTAATATTACCAATACCTATAGCAATTCTAAAATCTGTTAACCCACTTATTTTCTTATTTTTTGCTGGAATTTTATTAACGGCTGTCTTTACCGTAAGCACCAATTCTAATGCTCTTGAAGAATCTAGCACAACACCCTGAAAACTATCGCCTCTAAATATTTTAAAATCCGCATCATAGGCAGTTCGAAAGTATTCAAATTCTGTATTTACCACATTAAGTATCGCATCTAAATGCTGCGGTGGATAGTTGGTAGAGTCTATTAGGTCTCCTGTAATTACGGTTTTCATACTACAAATATATAAAAAATATTAGTCCACAGACTAATAATGACTAAATATTAGCCTACAGACTAATAATGACATAATATTAGCCTATAGACTAATAATACTTAATTGCTGTTTTTAGGATTTAAAGTATATTGCGTAATAATTTGATACATGGCTAAAACAGAATATAGTGTATATGTGATAGAGTTATCTAAACGTGTTTTTACCGACAACAGAAGGTTTAGAGCTGCCAACCCACAATTTAATGGCGTACTCCAGTGTCTTTATGTGGGTATGACCAGTAAGACCCCTGAAGACCGTTTCAAACAACACAAAACTGGCTATAGAAATAAAAAAGGGCATAAACTATCTTCAAATATTGTAGAAAAATATGGTATGTATTTACGTCCAAGTTTATATAATCATATAAACCCTATAAAAACAAGAGCTGAGGCCTTAAAAATGGAAGCCAAATTAGCATTAGACTTAAGAAGACAACGTTATGCCGTTTGGTTTAATTAAATCCCTACGCTAAACGGTAACTCCCCTTGAAAAAACGGGAAGGAATAGACATCCTTGATGTAAAGATTATCAGTTTTTAGTTTGTCATGACAATGCAAAAACATGCAACAATAGCCTTCAGAAGATTGCCACGCCACATCATCAATTCACATTAAACGAGTACGTTATTTTTATAATGCTCCTCGCAATGAAAGCACTAATCAATCAAAGAAACTCCATTCAAGTCTGTTGTTAAAATATCACTCATCAAATTAAAATATGGACGAATGCTTTTAAATGCAGTATTCACTTCATCCATAAAATTAGCTGAAAGTACCTCTTTATCTGTATATTTTTTAATGAACATAAATTGCTTTCTACGAATTAATTCTATGTTCTCATGTTCTTTACTAAAACCTTTTGGAGCGGTCTTAACAGCATCACCTACCATAGCTCCCCAAATGTTTTTAAAGCTTTTGTCATTAAGAATGTCATTAATTTCAGTAGCATCCAATTCAAACTCTTTACGAATACGCAACAAATCTTCTTTTTCAGGGTTCCAAAAACCAGTTGCTATAAAAGAATCACCTGGAGCAATTTGTAAATAATATCCTCCTCGTAATTTTGGTTTTATTCGGTTATAAGAACCACCAAAATGCGTTTTATACGGAGCTTTATTCTTTGAGAAACGTACATCTCTATAAATCCGAAACATTTTTAATTTATCAACCTCATCATGCTCTTGTATTTTTTTTAATAATTCATTATAGAATTGCTTTACCTCCGCCTCAATTTGCTTAAACTCTGGTTTACGTTCGTTAAACCAATCTCTATTATTATTTTTCTCTAGTTTTTTAAAAAAAGCAAATGCTTCTTGCGGTATTGTAGTCGCCATAAATTTATTTTATTCTTTCAAAGGTAAGCAAGATAATTTTAAAGGTCATTTATATAACTTCCATACAGGTCATTAAATCGATATCCTTTTGTAAATCTACTTTTATTTAATTTTTTATGCTCTACGAGTGCCCACAATACAAATTCTTTAAAGAAATAACGATCGTTTTCAGCAACCTCTGGTTGATACTTATCTATCAATACGTCCAATGCTTTAATTTTATCGAGTTCATTTTTATACATTTCATCGGTCATGTCATCCAGTAATTCAAAATTACTTTCTTCGAAAAACCATTGTATGATTTTATCATAAGGCGTAACCTCCTCTTTGTGTTGTAATTTTTGAATTTCAGGGAAATAATCTGGAAATAAGGTTTTAATTGCATCAGCAATCAAGGTTTTAGCTACAAAAGAAGCTCCTTCTTGCTCGCCTTCATATACCAACTCTACTTTACCAGTAATTGCAGGAATAACGCCTAAAAAATCTAATAATCGAACAGAGGTAGCACTATCAGAAGTTCGTATACTCCTACGTTCTGCCGTACTTAATAAATTCTCAAAAATAGTAATACTCATACGTGCACTTACACCACTTTTAGCATCTATATATTCACTTTCTCTCGCTTCAAAACTAATTTGTTCTAACAATTTCTTTGCGATGTCTGGCACATGGATTTTCTCCAACTGAGGTTTGTCTGCATTTGCTTCTTGATTGGTAATCTTTTGAGCAATTTCGATAGACTCCGGGTAATGGGTCAATATTTGAGATCCTATTCTATCTTTTAACGGCGTAACAATACTTCCTCTATTGGTATAGTCTTCAGGATTTGCAGTAAAGATGAATTGTAAATCTAAAGGCAATCGCAATTTAAAACCTCTAATTTGAATATCACCTTCTTGTAAAATATTAAATAAAGAAACCTGAATCCGAGCTTGCAAATCCGGCAACTCATTAATTACAAAAATAGATCTATTGGCTCTCGGAATCATTCCGAAATGGATCACCCGATCATCAGCATAGCTCAATTTTAAGTTCGCTGCTTTTATGGGGTCAACATCTCCTATTAAATCTGCTACCGTAACATCTGGTGTTGCTAATTTTTCATAAAAACGTTCATCTCTATGAAGCCATACAATTGGTGTATCATGTTGCTTTTCATTAATTAAATCAATCGCATAACGTGATAACGGTCTTAAGGGATCATCATTAATTTCAGAACCTTCTACAACAGGAATATATTCATCTAATAAATTAACCATTAAACGAGCCAAACGCGTTTTTGCTTGTCCACGTAAACCTAGTAAATTGATATTGTGACGCGAAAGAATAGCCGTTTCTAATTCAGGAATTACTGAATTTTCATAACCCCAAACACCTTCAAAGACATTTTCTTCTAATTTTATTTTTTCAATTAAGTTGTCTCTCAATTCATCTTTAATAGACTTTGATTGATACCCTGCTTTTTTTAAAGCACCTAATGTTTTTATATTTTCAATTTTCATATCGTCTTTTATCCTTTTAATCGTTTCTTTCTATTTTGTTCATAATCCTCAAAAATCATTTCTCCCAACCCTTGCAGACCCGTATAAAATGCTTTTCCTTGATTTGCTTGAGTAAATTCACGTACAAACTGCATTAAATATTGATCTTGAGCAATCATAAAGGTGGTAATAGGTATATGTAATTTCCGAGCTTGGCTCGCCATATTATAACATTTCTCAACAATAAATTGATCTAAACCATTGCTGTTTTTATAATACTGACCATCAGGCATTCGCAAACAACTTGGCTTACCATCCGTTATCATAAAAATTTGTTTATTCGTATTCCGCTTTCTGCGGAGCATATCCATTGCCAATTGTAAACCAGCCACCGTATTTGTATGATAGGGCCCTACTTTTAAATAAGGCAAGTCTTTGATAGCTATTGGCCAGGCATCATTACCAAACACTAAAATATCTAAGGTATCTTTTGGATATCGTGTTGTAATTAATTCCGCTAAAGCCATGGCTACTTTTTTGGCTGGAGTAATACGATCTTCACCATATAAAATCATACTATGGCTAATATCTATCATTAAAACCGTACTCATCTGAGCCTTAAAGTTAGTTTCTTCTACCACTAAATCATTTTCGTTTAGTATAAACTCACCAATGCCATTATGTATTTGTGCATTTTTAATACTTTCCGTCATTGAGATATTATCAAGACCATCTCCATAGCGATAATTACGAAACTCACCTGTATGTTCGTCTCCTTGCCCAATACTTTTAGCTTTGTGATTACCAGAGCGACTTCTCTTTAAATTGCCAAAAATTTGATCTAATGCCTTTTGCCGAATGGCACGTTCTGTTTTCGCAGTAATGGTCATACCACCACCCTTTTCAGGATCAACTTCATCGCGTAGGTATCCCTTCTTTTTAAGATCTTCAATAAAATCATCAAGGGTATACTCAGCTGTAGTCAAATCATACTCCTTATCTAGTTGTGCTAGCCAGTCTAAGGCCTCTTCAACATCACCAGAAGTATGTGTAATCAACTCTTTAAAAATTTCAAAGAGTTTATCAAAAGGAGAAATATTAGGAGCTTCGTAGTTTTCGAAACGTAACCCTTTTTTAAAGATGTTATTCATCGTATAAAAATAGGAACAAAATATTACAATAACTCTAACAAAATGTTAATTAATGCCGTGTCTTTAACACTTCAACAACATCATTTAGTTTATATCCTTTCGCCTGTAATAGTATAAGATAATGAAAAAGTAAATCAGCAGACTCATTTAAAAACAAATCGTCATTGTCATCTTTTGCTTCAATAACCACTTCAACAGCCTCCTCACCAACTTTTTGAGCTATTTTGTTCATGCCATCTTCAAATAGTGAAGCCACATAGCTTTTCTTTCCATCTGAATTTTCTTTTCTGTCCGTGATAACCGATTCTAATTCTGATAAAAATCCGAAAGTTGTTTTGTTATCTTCTCCCCAACAGGTATCCGTTCCTTTATGACAGGTAGGCCCAACTGGAACAACACTTACCAATAAGGTATCATTATCGCAGTCTAGCTTTATATCCACTAAATTTAGAAAATTTCCACTTTCTTCACCTTTAGTCCATAATCTATTTTTAGTCCTACTAAAAAAAGTTACTTTTTTACTATCAATAGTTTGTTGATAAGCTTCGGCATTCATATAGCCCAACATCAATACATTTTTTGTCAATGCATCTTGAATTATTGCGGGTACTAATCCGTCACTATTTTTATTAAAATCGATCTCCATGTTCTATTAATTATAACCTTACAGGAATATTATGCGATTGCAATTCCTTTTTTAATTCGTTAATTTCAATTTCTTTAAAATGAAAAACACTTGCTGCTAATGCTGCATCAGATTTTCCGTCTACAAAAGTATCAATAAAATGTTGATTAGTACCTGCTCCACCCGAAGCAATTATCGGGATATTTAATTCCGTTGATAATTTGGCCAATGCCTTATTTGCGAATCCGTTTTTAGTACCATCATGATCCATAGAGGTAAATAATATTTCACCAGCTCCTCTTTGCTCTACCTCTTTTGCCCATTCAAACAAATCTAATTCCGTAGGTACCTTTCCTCCTACTAAATGTACGGTCCATTTTCCATCAATTTGTTTTGCATCTATAGCAACTACAATACACTGACTGCCAAATTTAGCTGATAATTGATTGATTAAATCAGGATTTTTAACGGCAGACGAGTTAATAGATACTTTATCAGCTCCACATTTTAAGAGTACATCAACATCTTCAACTGAAGAAATTCCACCACCAACAGTAAAGGGTATGTTTACTTTTTCAGAAACATGTAATACTAAGTCGGCCAATGTTTTTCTTCGTTCTTCAGTGGCAGAAATATCTAAGAATACCAATTCATCGGCACCGTTTTCAGCATAAATAGCCGCCAATTCTACTGGATCTCCAGCATCTCTTAAATCGACAAAATTAACACCTTTAACAGTGCGTCCGTTCTTGATATCTAAACAAGGTATGATTCTTTTTGTTAACATGATTTCTTTTACTCTCGCATCAGCGAGAATGCTTTTAAATTAATTATATATTCTGAATTCCAGTTTTAGAATAACCCTTTGAAACTTCATAAAACCTCGCTTTATTATACTATTCTTCAGATGGTGCACCTCATTGACTAAAAATTTATTTTACAATTAGGTAAAGCTTCTTTAATTCTTAATTGTTCTTGTTCTGAAAAATTATTATTCTCTAAATTTAGACGTATTAATTTTTTTAAATTACCAACAGACGCTGGCATTTTTGTAAGTTGATTAGAATTTAAATCTAGATATTTTAAATTGCTTAGTTTCCCAAAACTTTCAGGCAATTCAACAAGCTTATTATGAGATAAACTTATGGCTGTTAAAACTGTTATATTTCCAATAGAGTTTGGTAAACGCTCTAATAAATTGTTCTTTAGGTCTATTTCTTTCCAATTTACATTTCCTATAGACTCAGGTAGCGATTTAATTAAATTATTATCGAGGTCAATACCTTCTAATTTTAATTGATCGATAGCCTCTGGTAATGCTGTTAATTTATTCCTATGAAGGTTTAAATCTACTAGATTAGGAAGTTTACATAGGGTATCAGGAATACTAATTAATTTATTATTTCCTAAATCTAACACTTCTAATGAAATTAGATTCCCCATGGTCTTTGGCAGTGTTATTAATTCATTACCACTCAGGTTTAATACTTTTAGTGTGCTTAATTTTCCAATACTACTAGCTATTTTTTTAACTTTATTATTCGGAATCTGTAATTTTTCTAACGTTTTAGAATTACATAAAGATGCTGGTAATTCTTCAATTTGATTGTTCCATAAATTTATCTTTTTAATAGATTTCATTTCGCCCAACCAATAAGGCAACGTCTTTAGATTATTATAAGCTAAGAATAATTCTTCTAAACTATGTAAGGACTTAATAGTTGTTGATATACTTGAGAGTTCATTTTCAGATAAATCTAAAGACTTAAGATGTTGTAATTTCACAAAAGACGCTGGCAACTTATTATGAAATATTCTACCCAAATCTAATTTCTCTAAATTTGATAGATTCCCAAAAGCTTCTGGTAATAATATACCTCTATTTAAATTTAAATTTAATTCTTTTATAGCACTTAAATCACCTATGCTTTTAGGTAATGTTTTTAAGCTGTTATGTCGCAAATCTAAAAATTCTAGCTGTTGTAAATTTTTAATTGATTCCGAAATTTCAGTTAAGTTATTAAGTGATACATCTAGTTTTTTTAATTTTTTCAGTTCCCAAATTCCATCGGGTAAACTGTTAAGATGCCTGTATGATAATTTTAATGTTTCAATGGTAAGATCTTCTAATTCGGAAGGTAATACTACTTTTTCTTTTTTAACAGATTCGTTAATTTCCGAAACTTCAACAACGGTTTCCACTTTCTGAGCATTAGTTATAAATACCTGAAAGACAAGCAACACCGTAAGTATTATTATTTTTTTCAACGTATCTCTATTTTAATATAAATTCTTCTAATTGCTTCAAACTTATTCTATTTTCATAGATAGCTTTTCCTATAATAGTACCTTCACAACCTAACTCAGCTAGCTTAGGAAGTTCATCAAAAGTTGAAATACCTCCAGAAGCTATTAAATTAATTTCTGGCACTTCTGATAACAGCCGTTTATACAATTCAAATGACGGACCTTCTAACATCCCATCTTTACTAATATCTGTACAAATAACATATTTTATACCTTCTTCTTGATACCCATGCACAAAAGGAATCAATTCTTTATCTGACTCTTCTAACCATCCGCTTATCGCAATTTTTTCACCTAAAGCATCAGCACCTAAAATAATTTTATCTGCACCGTATTTTTGAATCCAACCTTTAAAAGTCTCCGGATTTTTTACCGCAATACTACCGCCAGTAATCTGATTTGCACCACTGTCAAATGCAATTTTAAGATCGTCATCCGATTTTAATCCACCACCAAAGTCAATATGTAAACTTGTTTGAGAAGCAATCTTCTCTAAGACCTTATAATTGACAATATGACTTGCTTTTGCACCATCTAAATCTACCAAATGTAAATGCGTGATGCCATGTGCTTCAAATTGCTTAGCCACTTCTAGTGGACTTTCATTATATATTTTTTTTGTAGCATAATCACCTTTCGATAATCGTACACATTTACCATCTATGATGTCTATGGCGGGAATAATTCTCATTTTTTCTTATATTTTAAATAGGGATTACACCCATAAAGTCCACTACAAGGGACAATCTTACAATTAAACTTCTACAATTATAAACTATCTCGGCACCTCTACAGATTGAACTATCATTTCTATTACTTTATCTGTGGTCATTCCTTCCATTTCACGTTCTGGAGTTAGAATAATTCTATGTCTTAAAACAGGAGTCATCGCTTTTTTCACATCTTCAGGTATTACAAAATCACGACCATTAATGGCGGCAAAACCTTTAGATGCCATTAACACGGCAATACTTGCTCTTGGCGAACCTCCTAAGTATAAATGTGGATGATTTCTTGTTTTAATAATGATTTCTGCTATGTATTTAATAATCTTTTCTTCAACTAAAATTTCATAAATCTTACTTCTATACTCGGCTAAATCTTTTTCAGACAGTACTGATGTCACTTGTGATTGTGGTGATGCTCCTTTACGATTATTGTGAGACTGAATGATCAACACCTCTTCCTCTAAATTTGGATAGCCCACATTAATTTTAAATAAAAAACGATCTAATTGAGCTTCTGGTAACGCATACGTTCCTTCTTGCTCTATAGGATTCTGCGTGGCCAATACCATGAACGGTGGTGGCATTATATATTTAGCACCATCTATTGTTATTTGGCGTTCTTCCATTACCTCAAACAAAGCCGCTTGTGTCTTGGCTGGTGCACGATTAATTTCATCTATCAGTACGAGATTAGAAAATATGGGTCCTTTTTTAAACTCAAAATCCGATGTTTTCATATTTAATACTGATGTACCCAATACATCTGAAGGCATTAAATCGGGTGTAAACTGAATTCTATTAAAATCTGTAGCAATCGTTTTTGCTAATAACTTAGCCGTAACTGTTTTTGCGACTCCAGGAACCCCTTCTATCAGTACATGTCCATCTGCCAAAAGTGCTACCAACAGCAATTCCATAAATTCTTCTTGCCCCACAATTACTTGATGTAATTGCTCTTTTATTTGCTCTACCGCAACTCTTAACTTACTTAAATCTATTCTGCTATTAAAATGTAAGCCTTCTTCTGGAGTTTGTTCCGTGTTTTCCATGTCTATACTGGATTTTTAAATTTTTCTATTAAAGAATTAAGACCTATCAATTCTTCCTTTGTAATTGTATTTTTTTGATGAATTATTTCTATCTGTTTAAAAAGCTTTTTTACATCGTCCAATTTATGTCCACTTCTTGAAGCTACATAATTATAAAAACTATCATTAATGGTTACCGTTGGTACATGTAATTTAGTGCGAATATACTCTAACAAATAGGTAATCTTATGTTCTGCAATATTTTTATGTTCTGACTTTTCGTAATACATATTTGCTATGGTACGCGTAAATGCCAACGTTTGATTTTTTAATGGTGTAAGAATCGGAATATAACGCTGCTTGCGTTTCCCTTCGAAAATAATAAAAATTAGCACCCCTATCAATGTGATATAATAGGCCCATTTCAAACTTTTTGAACCTAATATGTATTGCATGGGCGATGTTATTTTGCTCTTGCCCGTTTTATAATAAGCATCCCAAAGTATGGGTTTTGAAGCATCTAAATAAGACAACAGTGAAGCAGTATATTGTTGGTTAGGCGATTTTAAAATATAATAATTGGTAAAAGCCTCAGGAAAAGTATGAAAATAAAAATTCCCTTTTCCATAGGGTTCTTTAAGGAAATTTATGCCTTCAGAAACCCGTTCCCCATCTGAATTTAAATAGCCTGTTATACCTAAGGCTATTGCCTTTAAGGTATCAATTTCAGAAAAAGTAGTGTTATAAAAACCTCTATCAAAACTAAATTCTTTCTTACTTAAATTTTTATTGTTAAGCTTAAAAAACACATCTTGCTCATATTCAACTGAAGAAATTCCCTCTGTTTTTAGATGTAAGGTATCAATATTAATGCCGTGTGTTGATATAAAGACGTCGTTACCTCGTTCTACAAATTGCAACAACTTGTTAAACTCATCTTCACCAAAATTTACTCCATCATTAATAAAAAAATAGGTTCCCATTTGGGTTGTGTCTTGCAAAAAGACATAAGGAGGAGTTATAATGTCTTGAATTTCTGTATCAGGGAAAATAGTTTCTAATTCGTTACGCAACACATATGTTCCATAAGGTAATTTGTGGTTTGCAGCATAAGTAGGAAACCAATTTAAGGGCTTAGGTTTAACGCTTTCCAAATAAATAAAAGCCATAAACACTAGTATAGCAACTCCTAACAATATTTTAGATCTCTTACTCAAATTACTTTATCAATTTTGCAAGTTCATTTAATTGATTTTCTGCTTTTACAAACTCCGTTTCATTCAATTCAAAATTTCCATACCAAACAAAATCATACAGATAAGTGCCTGACGCAAACTTATGTTTTAAAGTTTCAGATGTTATTTCCTTAATATAATCTTCGTTTGTTTTTTGTTGTTGCCAATCAATGATCTCTGAGTTAGACAGCTTTTGTAAAACCATGAGGTAATAGTACCTTACTGCAAGTCTGTAATTTTTTTGAGCAATTGCATTTTTAATTAAATTAGGTAAGTCTTCACTCTTTATCAATTCTTCATCATTAGTTAATCGAACTGTTGATGTATTTGTAGAACCTGAAATAAGACTACTTGTATTCACTTTTAAAAAGAATTTTATCAATAAAAACAATACCACCGCTGCTATAGCATAGGGTATAATTCTAACCAAAAACCCCATAATACCAGTGGCAACCTCATTACCAAATATTGCTCTTAACATATTCAAAAACACTCGATACAACCAATCGAGTGCACGCTCTAACATGGAAGGCTCTCTTACTTCAACTTTATAATTGAAATTTTTATCCGCATTATAGTCGTCAAGGTTGTTAGTGTCAAACTTTTTTAATTCAATGGCTTGCTTATCTACCTGAACCTTTAGAGAGTCTTGTTGAGCATTACTGTATACAGTAACTAATACGAATATGTAAAATAAAATTTTTCTCAAAGGATTATTGACCTAAACTATCAATTTTTTCAATGGTTCCTGTTAAATTCTTTTGCTCATTTAAATCGTAATAAATAAAAACGGATGCTATTAATGTAATTGAAGACAATACGAATTTACCTATAAAGGAGATTATATTTAAACCCATACTAATTGGGTCATTAAGCGTCATTACAATTTCTGTAGGATCATTACTTCCAATTGTTGTACCTCCACTTATCAAGTCATAGAACATTGCAGGTATAGAAAACGCATATCCTAATATATTAACTAAAATAGTTACTACAAGTAACACCCCAAAAGTGTTCCACCATTGTTCTTTTATTAAGACAAAACAATGTGAGATACTTTCGCCAACACTTTTGTCTTCAAATACCATAATTGAAGTTGCTAAGGATAATACTACCCATAGATAAATACCTGGTAAATAACATAAAATAGTTCCAAAGATCACCATTAATACTATAAGAATACCTAAGCCTAAAAACTTAAATATATTTTTATATGTATTTGATTTCACATCCTCAATGTTCACCTCTCCATTATTTTCAATATAAGATTTTATATAATATAAAGAAGTTAAAGACACCATAATAAAGACTAACATAAATACAATAGCCATCAAGCCCATCCAACCAAATATGGGTCCCATTAACCCCAACACATCATTAGGGTTTGAACTATTGATCATACCCGCCATTTCACCTGCAACTCCTAGGTAATAACCTAAAATTACAACCATCAATATTGATCCAGCCAAAATGAAAGGACCTGCAATTTTTATAACTGCACTAAAATAAGACTTCCAATTTTCTCTAATAAAGGCAAAAGTATCATTGATAATTGCTCCTAAATCTCTTTCTTTTTTAAATTCAATAAAACTATGATTCTCCATATTCTTGATTTTGTTTGGTTAATTTAATTGGATAATAAACGTAATAATATAATATACTAAATAAAGAGGCCACTATAATTAATAAAGCCAACCAATCTGGCATTTCTGTATGTCTTGTCACAAATCCTTCTAAAAAACCAGCGACTATAAAAAACGGAATGGTACTTACCATAATTTTTAACCCCGCCTTGAAACTGCGTTTAAAAGAATCTAATCGGGTATACGTTCCCGGAAAAAGGAGACCATTACCTAATACCATACCAGCACATGAGGCTATAACTATCACCGAAATTTCAATGGTACCGTGTATCCATATCGTCCGGGTAGATTCCCAGAGTAAATCATTGTCGTAAAAAAAATATAAAAAGGAACCTAACATGATACCATTACGCATCATTATATACAGTGTTCCTACAGAGAATAACATCCCCAATAAAAAAGCATACATGGCTACTTTTATGTTATTAATGGTTATTGAAACCGCCATTGCCGTTTCGCCTTCCTGCTTATAAACAGCCATTGGATCTCCTTTCGCAATGTTTTCTAGCGTCATGTTCACATAAGAATCACCAAGTATAAGCCTTACAAAGTCACCATCTTTTGCAGCAGAAAAGGCACCTACTATGGTAAAAAATGCAAATACTAAAAACGCAATTAATAATTGTTTACGATGGGTATAAAACGCTAAAGGAAATTCTGTTTTAAAGAAACTAATAAGTCTATTCTTTCCTTCTTTTTTCGTTTTATAAATCTTTCTATGAGCAGTAGAAGCTACTGAATTTAAGTACTTTACGGTATTGCTTTTTGGATAGAAGGTTTTGGCATAACTTAAATCGTCTGTTATTTCTATATATAAATCAGATAATTTATCGGGCGAAATTTGTTGTTGGTTGGACAGCACATTTTCAAATAATTGCCATCTTTCCTTATGTTTTTTTACAAAAGCCGCTTCTCGCATTGCTATTTTTTAATTCTTTTATAAAAAGAAAAATCATATTTTAAATTGTAGATTCTTTTTATATTCGCCTGTTTTTAGTTTCCAAAACTATTTGTACAAATAAACGTAAAAATGGATAATTTTCAAATAGAAACCGCCCAAAATGTAAGCATTAATCAAAATGTTGCTAATGTGAGTACCAGAATAGGTTCTTATCTTATAGATCTATTGATAATTGTTGGGTATTATATCATAATGTATTTCATTTTAAATGCTATTGGTATTGAACAAAATATGGATTCTTGGCTCATACTTACCATCATGGGATTACCTATTTTCTTTTACAGCTTAATCTTTGAAGTTTTAATGAATGGACAAACACCTGGGAAATATGCCAATAAAATACGCGTAGTAAAAATAGATGGATCTAAACCTACTTTCGGAAGTTACTTAATACGATGGATGTTACGTTTAATTGATATAGACATCGCTTCTGGCTCTATAGCATTACTAACGTTATTATTAAATGGAAAAGGGCAACGTCTTGGAGATATTGCAGCATCTACAACGGTTATTTCAGAAAAAAAGCGAGTTACAATACACGATACCTTAGTAGCCGATATTCCTGATAATTATGTGCCCACATATCCTCAAGTTACCATGCTTTCTGACGCTGATATTCAGTCTATAAAAGAATTATACAGAACAGCCAAAAGAAAAGGAAATCATAATGTTATTGATAAACTACAGCAGAAAATTATTGAAATAACAGATATAAAAACGGACTCAAGAGCAATGGATTTTGTTGATGTTGTAATAAAAGATTATAATTACTATACACAACAATAAAAAATCAAATAGCAAAAACCAAAAATAAATTAAATGATTTCGTTTTCTTTTAATTGAGATGTGAACATTAGTTGTTATTTGATACTTGTAATATGTTTATTAATTTAACGCATGACTATATTTTATTCTTTAGATATTTTAGGTACCATAGCATTTGCTATTTCTGGTACGTTAACCGCAATTCATAAAAAATTTGATCCTGTTGGCGTTTTTATTATTGCCTTTGCAACTGCAATTGGCGGCGGAACCTTACGTGATGTACTCATTGGCAGAACACCAGTAGGTTGGATGCTAGATCTAAACTATGTATATGCAATTATTGGTGCTACAATTTTTGCAATTATTATGAGGAAAAAGATAGAATATTTAAGTACTTCCTTATTTTTATTTGATACCATTGGGTTAGGCATTTTTACTATTATTGGCACTGAAATTGGTCTTCAACAAAATTTGCATCCTATTGTTTGTGTCATTTTAGGAGTAGTTACCGCTACTTTTGGCGGCGTAATTAGAGATACTTTATGTAATGAAATACCAGTTATTTTCCATAAAAAAATCATCTATGCAAGTGCATGTGTTGTAGGAGGCATAACTTTTTTAGTTTTAACAAGATTTAATGTACCTGTAAATATAAATTACATTATTACTTCTTTAATTGTAATAGTAATTCGTCTTATTACTGCAAAATTCAAGTTGAGTTTACCTACATTTTCTACACGAGAATAATTTTTTAAAGCTAAAATAATATAAAACAATAATTATGGGTGGCGAAGGAAGCATGCAAAGTATGATTACTATTTTACGTAACAATAAAAACTTGCTACGTAAAAAAAGCTTCTTTAAAAGAGATCGTACATTTTTGAGTACTCGTAAAGAGTATTATAAAGCTTCAAAAGGAAAAATTAACTTAAAAAAAGCGAGTAAACAAGAACTAAAAATAATTAGAGAAAGGGTAATAAAGCAAAGAAAGTTTGAAAACATTAAGATTTGGTTTGTTACAATTTCATTGTTGTTGCCTATTCTATTTTTTATTCTATACTCAACAAATGTTTTTGAAAATCAAAAGTTGGATAATATTGAAGATCAGAAAGACATTTATTTAAAAGAACATATCAATACTTACAGCTATTATTTGGATGAAGGTGATAAGTGGATTGAAAAAAGACATTGGAATAATGCAATATATCGCTACCAACAAGCTGTAAAACTATTTCCAAATGAGTACGAAGCAAATTACAGACTTGCGTTGGCCTATAGTTATAATTGCAAATTTGACAAAAAAAATTGTGAAGCTGGGAAACGTCTTACTACTCGTTTATTGAAAAATTATTCTGAAGATAAAAATTTACAAAAATTAAAATTTGTTTTCGGTATAGCCCCATAATATAAGATTCATAATTTACCTAAACTAGAGATAACTAATTATCTAACTTTTGTTACTTTTGAAAAGGTTTATAAAAAATTATATAATAATCTCCCAATATTTTAAAAGTATTCTTAAATCAATTTTCACTTATAAGGCTTTAACTATAAAAGTTTAATCTAAATATTATTCTTGAGATTTTAGTACCTTTGAGTCAGAACCTTAATTTAAACCTCTTGAAAAAAAAACCTATCAGACACAGGAAATCAAATGCCTCTAAAAAAGCGGGCTTGCCTCCTGGTAGCATTACCTATATTGGTAAAGAAAGATCAGAAGCTGCTATATTAGAAATGATAAGTTATAATCCTCAGGAGCTTTCTAAAGTAAAATATGACACCTGTGCTGAGCTTCATAAAAACATGCAGCCCAATTCTGTAAATTGGATTAATGTTGATGGAATACATAATTATCAGCTCATTAATGAATTTCATGATATTTTTAACCTTGACAATTTGTTACTTGAAGATGTCTCTAACACCAATCAAAGGCCTAAAGTTGAAGAATATGAAAATTACCTCTTCTTATCTTTAAAGATGCTCCGTTATGACGAAGTGGAAAAAACCATTGATAGTGAGCAAATTAGTCTGGTTTTAAGTAAAGATTATGTCATTAGCTTTCAAGAAAAAACAGGAGATGTCTTTGGCCATATAAGAGAGCGGATTGAAGCTCCTAAAGGACAAATACGAAGTAAAAAAAATGACTATCTTTTTTATTCACTTATTGATTCTATCGTTGATAATTACTTTATTGCCATTGAAAATATTGGGAATGACCTGGAAGATTTGGAGGATGAAATCTTTAACGATCCCTCACAAAAATCTTTACAGAAAATTCATGCCTACAAAAATATTTTATTAGTATTGAGAAGGTCTATCTATCCTTTACGGGAATCTGTAAATAAATTACTTCGTGATAATGACAAATTTATTAGTCCGAAAAATATTAAATATTTTAATGATGTTCATGATCATACCATTCAAATTATTGACATCTTAGAATCTTATAGAGATGTTGTTTCTGGTCTAAAAGATAGCTACTTGTCTAGCTTAAGTCTTAAAATGAATCAGGTAATGCAAGTACTTACCATTATGGCTACCATTTTTATTCCGCTAACCTTTATTTCAGGTATTTATGGAATGAATTTTGAAACCATCCCTGAGTTAAAATGGGAATATGGATATTATTATTTCTGGGCCATTTCTATTGTTATCGGAATCGGTTTGTTATTCTATTTTAAGAAGAAAAAATGGTTGTAATAGCTCTTTAAATTCAAATTATTCTATACCTAAATGAACTTCAACTATATTTTATTTTTTGCAGTATTAATTTCTCAAAGTATCTCATCTCAAGAAAAAAGAGCCCGAGATTATGGTATTGAAATTGGCGTTATGAAAACGGGAAAACAAAACGCAATTACTGATGTGGATGGCGTAAAAGTAGGACACACTACTTTAATTGATGGTGATAGCATTAGAACCGGAGTCACCGCCATTTTACCACACGCCAAAAACATATTCCAATTAAAGATACCAGCAGCTATTTATATAGGTAATGGTTTTGGAAAATTAGCAGGATATAGTCAAGTAAAAGAATTAGGGAATATAGAAACCCCTATAATTTTAACGAACACCTTAAGTGTTCCGAAAGCCTCTGACGCATTGATTACATACACTTTAAACCAACCCGAAAACAATAATGTAAGATCGGTAAATTCCGTTGTTGGTGAAACCAATGATGGTTATCTTAATGATATTCAAGGAAGGCATGTTAAAGAAAAGCATGTGTTAGCCGCTATTAAAAACGCAAGTACTTCAAATGTAGAAGAAGGTAATGTTGGTGCTGGAACTGGAACTGTTTGTTTTGGATTTAAAGGTGGAATTGGAACTTCTTCTAGAATGATACCAGAAACATTAGGAGGCTATACCGTTGGCGTTTTAGTACAAACTAATTTTGGCGGCGTATTACAAATCAATGGTGCTCCCATTGCAAAAGAACTCAATAGCTACCCCTATAAGAATGAAATGGAAGCGGATGGTTCTTGTATGATTGTTGTAATTACCGATGCTCCCATCGGTTCAAGAAACTTGGAAAGAATGGCAAAAAGAGCCATGTTAGGTCTCGCAAAAACAGGTGGTATTGCCTCCAATGGAAGTGGCGATTATGTGATTGCTCTTTCTACAGCAAAAGAAAATTTAATTGATTCAAAAAATGACTCCGCTTTTTATCAACCTAAAGAATTAAAAAACGGTAAAACGACGCCCCTATTTATGGCAACAATTGAAGCTACTGAAGAAGCTATTATCAATTCACTGTTCGCAGCTAAAGATATGACCGGTAGAAATAACCATACCATTAAGGCTTTGCCTATTGCTGATATTTTAGATATTATGAAAAAATACAATCTAATTAGAGAAGAATAAAAAATTTCTTGTGCTTCTTATTTAGCCCTACCTCTATAATTTAATGTCTTACAGATATTTATAAAAAACACCCCTGTATTCAGGGTGCTCATTTTCACCAAAAACCAGCTTTTGTACACCTAGGTTTTCAGATACTTTTGTTTTAAATAATAAAAACAAACATCATGAAAATTTTTGCAACCCTACTAATCGTTTTATCATTAATTTCTTGTAATACTAAAGAAGTAGTGAACACCAATACTAAAGCGGATGACATCCAAAAAGAAAAATTATATTTAAGTCATGTAAAATTCACAAATGCCATTCAGGTCTATGGTGAGCCACAAATCAGTAATAAGAAAAAGGTAGCAGAAAAAAATCTTTCTGAAGAGCAATTAGCCATTGTAGATACCTATTTTCCAAATAAAGAATATAAGTCTAAAAAAGTATTTTTTCTTGAAGCTCAATGGAAAAGACCAACAAGCACAGAACTTACGGTATGGTATTTATTTATAGAAAATGAATGGAAACCAATTGAAGTTCGCACAAATGCGTAACCTATTAATTTTCATTCCGTTACTTAACTTACTACTTGCTAACCTATGATGATAAAATTTAAACATATTGTATTTTTAGTATTCTTATGGATTCTTATATTTTCTTGTGAAGATAAAAAGGATACCGTAATAAATTCAAAAGAAGAAACGCATGATGCTCTAGCAAAAAATGAAAAAACCGCTTTGCTTATTTCAAAAACAACAAAAGAATTAAATATGCTCTCTTTAACTGAAGCGACAGCAAAATATGGAACCCCTCAAGAAAAAGAAATCATTAAAATAACAGCAAATCATATTCCTTTTGATTTAGAAGCATTAATAAAAGAACAGTATCCAAACAAAGAATATCTAAACTATGAAATTGAAATCACAGCAGCTTCTTGGAAGGTACAAGAGCAATCATGGATTCAGGTTTGGTATACATTAAAAAACAAGGTGTGGATGCCTATTGATATCTTGGTTACCATTTAATTATGAAGCCAATTGCCTATTTTTTGTTCCTGATGTAGCTTGTATAATAATTGCAATACCCATTACCAAACCACAACCAATTAAATTCAACCATAAATAACTCAACATTGCCTTATCGCCTTGACTTTCTGGTAAGAACATTGTAAAATAATAAATTGCTATAACAATTACTTGTGTAATAAGTGCCGCTGTAAACACTGCATTACTCTTCACAAATTTTATAAAAAAGGCCAACAAGAACATACCTAACACATTGCCATAAAATATAGAACCTATAATATTTACCAATTGAATTAAGTTGTCAAATAAATTGGCAACACAGGCTATTAAAATGGCAATAATACCCCATAATAATGTAAACCATTTAGAAGCGAACATAAAATGTTTTTCAGATTTCTCACCAACAACATTCCGTTTGTATAAATCTAATGCGGTGGTTGAACCTAAGGCATTTAACTCTGATGCCGTTGATGACATTGCAGCTGATAATATTACAGCCAATAACAAACCGATAAGACCTCTTGGTAAATTATTTAAAATGAAATGAATAAAAACATAATCCTTATCATTAGCTTCTACTTTTATATCTTTTTCTATTGCAGCTTCTTTTATGAGAACCCTGGCAGCTTCCCTATTTTCCTTGTCAATAGTATTAATTTCAGATATTTGTTTACTCAAGTCTTCATTCTCCGTTTTTACAAATTCATTAATTAGCAATTGTTTCTTATCGAAAATCAATTCTTGTTCTTCCTGTAATACTTTATAATCATTAGCATAGGATGAGTTTAATACCGTCTCGGTAGCTATTGGACTAAAGTTCAAAGGAGTAGGATTAAACTGATAAAACACAAAAACCATTACTCCAACCAAGAGTATAAAAAATTGCATGGGCACTTTTAAGAAACCATTAAAAAGCAAACCTAATTGCATCTCTTTTATGGACTTACCCGAAAGGTAACGTTGTACCTGACTTTGATCTGTACCAAAGTAAGATAAGGCTAAAAAGCTTCCTCCAATAATACCACTCCAAAATGTGTATCGATTATCAAAATCAAACGAAAAATCTAATACTTTCATTTTATCACTAGCTCCGGCAATATCTAAAGCTTTTGTAAAGGTAACATCAGCTGGTAAGGCATTAACAATCATAAAAAAAGCAATAAACATACCTGTAAAAATAACTGCCATTTGACTTTTTTGAGTTACGCTCACCGCTTTTGTACCACCTGATACTGTATAAATAATCACTAAAATTCCTATGGTGATATTAAGCGTAATCAAATCCCAACCCAACACCGCTGATAAGATAATGGCTGGTGCGTAAATTGTAATTCCCGCAGCTAATCCTCTTTGAATTAGAAATAAAATTGCTGCCAAACTCCGCGTTTTTAAATCAAAACGACTTTCGAGATATTCATATGCGGTAAATACTTTAAGACGATGGTAAATAGGTATAAATACCAAACAAATAATAACCATGGCAATAGGCACGCCGAAATAGAATTGCACAAAGCCCATTCCATCATGAAATGCTTGGCCAGGAGTAGATAAAAATGTTATGGCACTCGCTTGTGTGGCCATAACTGACAAACCGATGGTCCACCATTTAGATTCGTTACCTCCTCGAATAAAATCTTGTACATTTTTACTTCCTCTAGTTTTGTAAACACCGTAGGATACTATAAAAATAAGAGTACAGATTAAAATTATCCAATCAATTTGCTGCATAGCTATTTTTTAAGAAAATAATTTCATTATTAAATAAAACAATACCACGTAAAATGCATTGGCCACTAAAACCCATGTATATAATTTTTGCCATGTATATTTTTTATCCTCGTTCATTAGATTTGTTCTTATTTTTTTCCAACAGAAATCATATTAGCAAATAATTTATAAGCTCCGGGTACACCAGCAGGTAATTCTCTAAAAAAACTAATTCCTGTATATATAAAATGCCCTTTTCCGTATTTTGATACGAGCAGACTTCCTTTTTTTGCAGATTCTCCTTTATCATGCATTGATAATATTGGTGTAAAATCTTTACTCCATTCATTTGGAAAATACAAGCCACGTTCTTGAATCCATCCCTCAAAATCTTTTGGCTCAATGTTGTTCGGGGAAGTTAACAACCCATAATTTTCTGATAAAAAACCGACTGTAGCATCTTCTTCTACAACCCTATCTCTCGATAATTTTAATTCATAAGGAGCCACAGCATCTACTTTCAATCCCCTATTCGTATTGTATTGAACAATTAATGTACCTCCATTTTCTACATATTTATGTAGTGCAGCTTGGTAGAATTTTGCTTTATCACTTACATTGTAGATTCTAATACCCAACACAACAGCATCGTATTTGTTCAATGTATTTAAACTTATATTGTCTTCATTCAATTCCTCAACTTTAAAACCAATTTGTGCCAAAC
The DNA here is from genome assembly GCF_016406085.1 of Aureibaculum flavum. Lineage (GTDB taxonomy): Bacteria > Bacteroidota > Bacteroidia > Flavobacteriales > Flavobacteriaceae > Aureibaculum > Aureibaculum flavum. The sequence continues at coordinate 75,106 of NZ_JAEHFJ010000008.1, read as the reverse complement.
TTGTTGGAATTTGATCTCCTGCACCTTGAATATATCCTATTAAATTTCCTTTCTTTTTAATATCTAATCGCACCAATTTAGCTTCTGACGGCATTAAAATAGTTTGTTTCGGAATATGATCATAATCAATGTTTATCAATTCTTTGGTATAAACACTATCTCCGATAGTTACCATAGGTGACATTAACCCTTCACTTTGATTTTTTGGCGGTGTTATCGTAAAAATAACTGTTTTTTCTCCACCTTTATTAGCGATGGTAAAATCGATCTTTTCGGGACTCACTTTCCAATCAGAAGGATAACATAAATTAACTGAACCTGATAAATTATCTTTTGAAGATTTAATAACTACTGGTATTTCTTTCGCTGAATGATCAGAAAAAATATTTACTTTATTCGAAATTTTGGCCGTTACTACTGGTAAAATTTCAAAAGGTTGATACACTTCACCCTTTACAGGATCGTTATATTTATAAACAATAGGCTTTTTTATGTCAATAGGATAACCGTCAATCACCAAACTAAAAACTGCCGTGGCTTTATGTGGTGTTTCTGGGTTACCTATTAAGGTATGATCTTTAACTTTATACATCCCCAACGTACTCACATCAGTTAACCAATAAGGAGCCGTAAATTGTTCCTTATCAGAAATGTAAAGTTGATCTGTATATGTATATGATTGATTATTGTCCAAATCTTTTACCTGTGTAAACCCTTGACCTTTTATTGGTCTTTCAAAAGAAGTCATCAAATTAACACCAGTTAATTTAATAGGTACATCACTTCTATTAATGGCTTCAATGTCAATATTCACCTTTTCATTTAAAGCACTATATGAACTTTCTGATTTAGCCTCTAAATACAAACCCGTACACGCTGCAATAACACTTTTAATTTCAGGTAATTTTAAAGATTTCCAATGCCCCTCAGGTAAATTATCAATCAATTGATAGGCTTTCATTAATTCAGGTATGCTGTGGTCTGGATTCTTAAAATCAAATTCTTGTTGTACTTTACCCAAAATATCAGCAATGGCTTTCCCTCCCACTACTCTGTTCCAAGATGTGTCAACCCCTTCAAAGATATTTCCATTTTTTGGCATTGTACCTTTTAATAGTTCTATATATTCTAATTCAGAACCTCTAGAACCTGTGCTACCAAAACCTTGAGATCTATGTTGACTTCTACTTAATGACGCAATTTCAGGGTTAGACAATCCTTTAGAAGCATAATAAACTCCCATATCAAAACTTAATAAATTTGTTTTATCAGCTTTATCAAATTTTTCTTGACTTCCATAAAACCACCAAGAGGTATTAAAAAATAAATTCTTTGGTTGCCACGTTCCATATAAATTGTGACTTTTAAAATTTTTATCTCCAACTAAATCAAATGCCGCTACACTTAACATTGCCGATGATGTATGATGTCCATGTGTAGTGCCTGGCGTTCTATGATTGAAACGATTAATAATTACATCTGGTTTGAATTTTCTAATAATTGAAACCACATCTTTTAAAACTTCCTCTTTATTCCATATAGATAAGGTTTCATCAGGATGCTTAGAATACCCAAAATCTTTGGCTCTTGAAAAAAATTGCTCTCCACCATCTGTTCGTCGTGCAGCTAATAACTCTTGTGTTCTTATAACTCCTAAAAGTTCTTGTAATTCAGAACCTATTAAATTTTGTCCACCATCACCTCTAGTTATTGACAAATATCCCGTTCTGGCTTTAATATGATTCGAAAAATAGGAGATTAATCGTGTATTTTCATCATCAGGATGTGCAGCTACATATAGTACTGTTCCTAAAAAATTTAATTTCTGTATCGATTCGTAAATCTCAGAAGTACTGGGTTTATTAGGCTTTTGAGCATTAATTGGTAATACAAAAAGAAGAATTACCAGTAATAATAGTATTTTTTTCATAAATTTTAATGAGTCTAATTAAATCTTAGGCTCACAAATCTACTTAAAATTTACGATTGTGAATAAAACAGTAAAATTTATTTTTTTAGCTCCTATATATTAATCTATATTTGTAAATATATTAGAAGACTTCATTAAGAGCTTTGATATAACTCGTTTAATTACTACAAAAGGTAGTGACTAAACATTGAACATTTTAACCTATTATACAGAGATGAAATTTATAGTTTCAAGTAATCAATTATTAAAGCAACTTCAAGTTTTAGGAGGTGTTATCAATAATAGCAATACATTACCAATTTTAGACAATTTCTTATTTGAATTGTCAAATAATCAGTTAAAAGTTTCTGCATCAGATTTAGAAACTACAATGACTACAATTATTGAAGCTGAGGCTGACGAAGATGGTAAAGTTGCAATCAATGCAAGATTATTATTAGATACTTTAAAAACTTTTCCGGAACAACCCTTAACTTTTGTTGTTGAAGAAAATAACACGCTTGAGATCAGCTCTGAAAGTGGTAAGTACGCCTTAGCATATGCTGATGGTGAAGAATTTCCGAAAGCCGTTGAATTAGAAGAACCTAGTAAAACTGTAATTACTGGAGATATATTAGCAACAGCTATATCCAAAACTATTTTTGCATCTGGTAACGACGATTTACGTCCGGTAATGAGTGGTGTTTTCTTTCAGTTTTCTAAAGAAAACTTAACTTTTGTAGCTACAGATGCTCATAAACTGGTTAAATATACGCGTAATGATGTTAGTGCAAGTGAAGTTGCTGAGTTTATCATGCCTAAAAAACCATTGAACCTATTAAAGAATATTTTATCAGGTTCTCAAGAAGACGTTAGTGTTGAATATAACGACGCTAATGCCAAATTTACGATAGACAAAACAGTTTTAGTTTGTCGTTTAATTGATGGTAAATATCCTAATTACGAAGCGGTAATTCCAAAAGAGAATCCAAATAAGTTAACTTTAGAAAGAAGTTCATTTTTAAATTCTGTTCGTCGTGTTTCTATATTCTCAAGTAAAACGACACATCAAATACGTTTAAAAATGGCAGGTACTGAATTAAATATCTCTGCAGAAGATATTGATTTTTCAAATAAAGCAGACGAACGCCTAAAATGTAACTATGAAGGTGATGATATGCAAATAGGTTTTAATTCTAAATTTTTATCAGAGATGTTAAACAATTTAGAATCAAATGAAATATTATTAGAAATGTCATTACCCAATAGAGCTGGAATTTTAACTCCAATAGATGGATTAGAAGAAGGTGAGCATATTACAATGCTTGTTATGCCAGTAATGTTAAACGGTTAATACCTTTTAAGCCCCTTTTATTTTATTATTTTAATTACTGTTTTTAAGGCTTATTTTAAGACCAATCGGTATGTTTTTTTATTAAATAAACAGAATACTACCATTTTCTTACCATTTAAATAGAAAACCATACTTTATATTGATTTTATTGTAATGTAATGAAATATTCGTTACTTTAGCAGTCTTATAGAACCCCTAAATTCTATTTTAATTTATTGTATTAATAAAATTAATATTATTTCACTAAAATATTATTAATTTTCGTGTGTAAAAGCGAAGTGTAATTAAAATAACTCTATGAAAAGAACACTACTCTCTATTTTAACATTCACAGTATTCACCTATGTGGCAGTTTCTCAAACAACTGACTACTCTAAGGTTATTTTCAGTAGTAAAATATATGAATACAAAAACGACGAACCCAGAACTCAAGAATTAGGTATCGATAAAGAATTATTATCAAATATTATTGATAATCTTGGCGATTCACTTTACTCAGAGAAAGAAAAAAAAGACATTGTAGATAAAGCATGGTTGGCTTTTTCTAACCCTAAACTATTTGATTTTGTTTTTAAGGATTTTGCCGTCAAAACAATTAATAACTGGGGGCAAGTAAATGCTAATGGTGAATTGGTATTAGAACCCAATCCATACCTTACTGAATGGACTATCAATAGCGACGAGTTTCCCTATTTTCAATTGGCATTAAGTAAAATATTAAGTCACTATGAATTAATAACGTATGGTGATGATGCTGAAGGTGTGAAATCATCGTTTAATGAATTATTAATCACAAAAAATATTAACTTTCAAGATCCTAAAGATGATGATTGGGCATATTCTTATTTAGAAACTGTAAATGCCGATTTAGCACCAAAAGGATTAGTAGCATTGGTTACGAAAGGATATTATAACATCATAGTATGTAAACTTGAAAAGAAGGACGAAATAACCGAGCTTTTCAAAAAAATTGAATGGGATTTTATTCAACCCTAAAATTTATAAAAAAATTATACTCAAGTAATTAAAAAACCGTTCTTTAAGGGAGCGGTTTTTTTCCATGCAACGCCGAACCAGCTATTAATAAATAAAAACTAATGACAACATGATGAAAAACATCATACTTATCTGTTTAGCGTTAATTACATTTAATGTTGACCTTTTTGCTCAACCAGATTATTCTGCAATACGTTTCCACAGTACTATAAAAGAATATAAAAAAGAAAAACCCAACTTAAAAGACGCTAATTTTAAAAAAGCTGATATTCAAAATATCGTATCATTATTAGGAAGTTCTTTTTACAACGAGGACGAAGTAATTGATATTACCGAAAAAATTTGGCTGGCACTTTTAGATCCAAAGAAATTTGATTACGTCTTTAAAGATATTGCCGTTCAATCTATTCCTAATTGGGATAAAAAGAATTTTAAAGGTGAAATTGTTATCGAACCCAACCCTTTTTTAGCCAAATGGACCAAAGCTCAAAATGATATTTTATATTTTAAAGATGCAGTTGGGCAATTACTAACCTTTTATAAATTAATGGGGTATAGTGAAGATGCAAAAGGTGTAAAAAAGGCATTAGCCAACATGTTGCATACAGAAAAATATAAATTCAGATCTATTAGAGCTAATGATTGGCCAAGTTATTATTTAAGTTCTGCTAATGCAGGCATTAATACGAAAGGGCTAACAGCAATGATCGCCAATTATGACTTCTTTGTTTGTAAAACTAATGAAAAAGACAGTCTTGTAGCTGCTTTCCAAAAAATGGATTGGTCATTTGAAAAACCAGTAAAATAGCTAAAAAAGGCAACTTAAATTCTTATTTAAATTTTCATTCATTTTACTTTCAGTTGCATAGTACGGATCTTATTCGTTCAGTTATCGTAATCTTTCGTGTTATAATAAGTAATCATCAGAACACTTTTTTAACTTTAAGCTCTAATTATTTGTAATTAAATATTACAGAAAAACTAACTGCTGCAGACGCCGACGAAAGACTTTTTTTCCTACCTTTCGAGAATGAACTTTTTAGCACATATTTATCTTTCTGGTAATAACGACGAACTTAAAATTGGTAATTTTATTGCCGATGGAATTGTTGGAAATAAATATAAACACCTCCCTATTACTGTTCAAAAAGGAATTCAACTCCATCGAAAAATTGATTCATTTACGGATACACATCCAATTGTTCGTAAGAGTAAAAAAAGGCTTCATCCAAGATACCGACATTACGACGGCGTAATTATTGATATTTTATACGATCACTATTTGGCAAAAAACTGGTTAGTATACAGCGATATAGAACTGAATGCGTATGCACAACAATTTTATACCTTATTAACCGATAATCATGAGATTCTACCTGAAAAAATTAAAAAGCTATTGCCATATATGATCAAGGGTAATTGGTTGTACAATTATAGAACTATCGAAGGAATAGAAACGGTATTAATAGGTATGAATAAAAGAACAAAAAATATCTCTAAAATGAATTTAGCCATTGAAGATTTACAACTCTATTATACTGATTTTGAAGATGATTTTACAACTTTCTTTGAAGATTTACGTAACTTATCATCTGAACAAACAAAAATAATACTTAATAAATAGAGGTATGACCGTTTAATTGTGCTCCATCTGAAACAGTAATTAATAACATAACCTACAACGACTTATCTAAATAACCTTAAGCATAAAGGTTCGTATAATTTTATTTAAATGAAAAAAATCCTACTTATTTTAAGCATTAGCTTCCTTGTTATACAATGTAAAAAAAGTGCCCCAAAAACTACAATACTTGAACCCGTAGCTAATAGAACCTATGGTATTTTGGCCGATTCTGCCATGGTGGTATCTGCAAGAGAAGAGGCTTCCAAAATTGGATTAGCTATTATGAAACAGGGTGGAAATGCTTTTGACGCTATGGTTGCCACTGATTTATCATTGCTTGTCTCCTATCCATTTGCAGGCAATATTGGAGGTGGTGGCTTTATGGTTTACCGTTTAAAAGATGGTAAAACAGGAAGTATTGACTACCGTGAAAAAGCTCCTCTCAAAGCCTCGAGAGATATGTATTTAGATAAAAAAGGGAATGTAATTCCCAATAAAAGTACTTTGGGAGCTATGGCTGTTGGCGTGCCTGGCACTGTGGCTGGGTTATTTGAAGTTCATAAAAAATTTGGCACCCTACCCATTGAAAAACTTATGCAACCTGCCATAGATTTGGCAACGAATGGTGTTGTTGTTACCAAGCACCAAGCGAGAATGTTGAATGCATACCGCCCTCTTTTTGAGAAAGCAAACAAACGTACTATCCTTTTAGATAAAGAATGGCAGGTTGGTGATACTATAAAATATCCTGCACTAGCGTTAACATTAACAAGAATAAGAGATAATGGCAGAGATGAATTCTATAAAGGAAAAACAGCTGATATGTTGGTGGATTATGTTCAAAGTTTAGGTGGAATTATAACGAAAGAAGATTTGGCTAGCTATGAAGCACAATGGAGAAAACCAATAACATTTGATTATAAAGGCAATAAGATCATTTCTATGTCTCCACCATCTAGTGGAGGAATTTGTATTGGTCAAATTTTAAAAAGTATTGAGCCCTATAACATCAATCAATATGCTCATAACTCTATAGAATATGTTCAATTAATAACCGAAGCAGAACGAAGAACTTATGCCGATAGATCTGAATTTTTAGGTGACCCTGATTTTGTACATGTGCCTATTGACACCTTACTTTCCCCCTATTACTTATCGCAAAGAATGTCTGATTTTAATTGGGATAAAGCAACCAAATCTACCGATATTACGTATGGCGAAATCACCTTACCTGAAAGTGACGAAACAACACATTATTCCATTATCGATCAATTTGGAAATGCTGTAGCGGTTACTACTACAATTAATGGAGCTTATGGTTCTAAAGTGTATGTTAAAGATGCTGGATTCTTTCTAAATAATGAAATGGACGACTTCAGTTCTAAACCTGGCGAGCCAAATATGTTTGGATTATTAGGAGCGGAAGCGAATGCCATTGCCCCTCAAAAAAGAATGTTAAGTGCTATGACACCTACCATTGTAGAAAAAGACGGTAAACTTAAAATGGTGATTGGCACCCCTGGCGGTTCAACAATTATCACCTCGGTAATGCAAAACATTTTAAATGTATTAGAATACGATATGACCATGCAAGAGTCCGTATCACAACCTCGATTTCATCATCAATGGTATCCAGATGATATTAAATTTGAAACTACATTTGATAGTATCATATTTCCCGATTTACGAAATAAAGGATATAACATTGACCAAAGTAACTCTCGCATTATAGGTAAAGTAGATGCCATTTTAGTTTTACCCAATGGTAAATTAGAAGGAGGTGCCGATCCTAGAGGTGACGATAGTGCAGAAGGGTTTTAATTTTAAAAATTCAAATAATTGAGTATAATGTTAACAATTGTCATTCCGAGGCACGAGGAATCTCATAAACAAGACCTATCATTTAAACAGATTCGTCCTTCGTCGGAATGACAGTTAGCTTTTATCTTCCTAATTTAGTATCCTTACTTCTTTCCCAACAATATTTTTACTAAAACACACCCTATATGCCTACTTTTTCATATTTTCGCAGTCTCAAAAACCCATCTGTTTTTTACTTTAAAACTTGATACTATAGTTGGGTTGATTTTATACATTATGGAAGAAAAGAAATTTGATGTCAATTCGCTCATAGGTTTTTTATTATTAGGTGCTATTATGGTTTGGTATATGTACACCAATCAACCAACACCTGAAGAACTTGAAAAGCAAAGAACTGAGCAAATACAAGATTCAATACAAAGCGTTCAAGACCAAATAACTCAACCGTCTACAAAGACCGTTGACTCAGCAATTACAACCGTAAACCCTACAGATTCTTTGGCTCTTTCTAATGCTCAAAGCCAATTGGGTGCTTTTGCATATAGTGCAACATTGCCCTCTGCATCCGCCAATGAAACCATTATTGAAAACGATTTATTAAAAATTAAAGTTTCTAATAAAGGGGGACAAATAACAGACGTTGAGCTTAAAGAATTTAAAACAAACGCTCAAAAACCATTACACCTCGTAAAAGATAATAATGCTCTTTTTAATATCAACTTTGCGACAATGGATAATAGAACTTTAAACACTAAAGATCTATTCTTTGAACCAACCTTATCTGAAAATGGGGAAAACCAAGTACTTTCTATGAAACTGAAAGTATCGGCTGACCAATATTTAGAATATCGTTACGAGATTAAACCAGGAGATTATATGCTCGATTTTGCTATAAAATCTCAAGGCATGGATAGGGCAATAAATACTACACAACCTTTACAATTGAATTGGGACTTTAAAGCCTACCGTCAAGAAAAAAGTATAAAGACCGAAAATATGTACGGTTATTTCTACTATAAAGCTGATGATGATGTAAGTTACTTAAGTTTTACAGATGAAGATGAGTTAAAAGATGTAAACTGGGTTGCCTACAAACAGCACTTTTTTACTTCTTTATTAAAAACAGAGACTCCTTTCAGTTCTGCAAATGTTTCTTCTACAGATTTAGTAAAAGATGAAGAAAAGGATACCGTCTTTACAAAGCTGTTTACTTTAAAAGCACCATTAGATATGAAAAATGGTGAGCTTAATTATGCCATGAACTGGTATTATGGGCCTACAGATTATAAAATATTCAAAAAGTATGAAGGCACAGACATTAAAGATGTGGCTGACCTAGGTTGGGGTATTTTTGGTTGGATTAACAGAATTATCTTTATCCCTGTATTTACGTTTTTAAGTACGTACATGACCAATTATGGATTAATAATTATTTTAATGACCATAATTGTTCGTATTATCATGTCACCTGTGGTATATAAATCTTATTTATCTAGTGCAAAAATGAAGGTGTTAAGACCTGAAATGCAAGCGATAAATGAAAGACTTAAGGGTAAAGAAAATGCAATGAAGCGTCAACAAGAAACAATGGCGTTACAACGTAAAGCTGGAGTTAGTCCATTAGCTGGTTGTATACCTGCATTGATTCAAATGCCAGTATTCTTTGCTTTATTTAGATTTTTCCCTTCAGAGATAGGTTTACGACAAAAAAGCTTTTTATGGGCAGATGATTTATCTTCTTATGATATGGTTGCTCAATTACCCTTTAAAATATGGTTTTATGGAGATCACGTCAGTTTATTTCCAATCTTAGCATCTATAGCTATATTCTTTTATATGCGTATGACGCAAAGTCAGCAAATGAACATGCAACAACCTACACAAGAAGGTATGCCTGATATGAGTAAGATGATGAAATACATGATGTACTTTTCTCCTCTTATGATGCTTTTCTTTTTTAATAATTATGCAAGTAGTTTAAGTTTATACTATTTCGTATCAAACTTACTTACTATTATAATTATGTTGGTCATTAAGAATTTTATTATCGATGAAGATAAAATTCACGCTCAAATACAAGAAAACAAAGCCAAGCCTGAAAAGAAAAAAAGCAAGTTTAAACAACGTTTAGATGATGCTATGAAGCAAGCTCAAGTGCAACAGGAACAAAAAAAGAAAAACAAATAATTTATTTAAATTATTGTTGAAAATTCAAAACCGAAGTTAATAGCTTCGGTTTTTTTTATGATTCTATTTTATTTGATTTTCTTCTTTAAAAATACGAACTTCGTTTGCTCAAATAATTATAGTGATTTTATATCTTTACATTCAAGACAACCTAAAAACCTAACCTAATGCTTAAGAGATTCTTTAGTTACCAACTTGTTTTATTTATTTGTGTAATCGTATTGTCCTCTTGTAGCTCAAGTTCAAAATTAACAAGTCCAACGACTACGGTTAATTCAAAAGCTTCTCTTGAAAAACCATATGTAATTTTAATTTCCTTGGATGGTTTTCGTTGGGATTATGTAGATAAATATAAACCGCCTCATTTAACTAATTTTATTAAAAATGGTGTAAAAGCGGAGTCCTTAATTCCTTCATTTCCTTCTAAAACCTTTCCAAATCATTATACCATTGCCACCGGGATGTATCCAGATAAACACGGTATTATTGGAAATTCATTCTATAGTTATAAAAAAAATGCAACTTATAAATTAGGAAACCGTGAGACCGTAGAAGATGGTAGTTTTTATGGAGGTACCCCAATTTGGATACTAGCTGATAAAAATCAGATGGTTTCTGCTAGTTATTTTTTCGTTGGTTCTGAAGCCGACATTCAAGGTAAACACCCTACCTATTATAAAATTTATGATGGAAGTATAAAAAATGAAACGCGAGTAGCTCAAGCTCTTGATTGGTTAGCATTACCAGAAGAAAAAAGGCCACATTTAATTACCATGTATTTTTCTGACATGGATAATACGGGTCATGATTTTGGACCAAATAATGATACTGAACTGAAAAAGACATTATTTGAATTGGATAGAAACTTAGGTGATTTATTTAAAGGTACAGCAGCAACGAGTCTACCTATCAACATAATTATTGTTTCTGATCATGGTATGACAGAACAAAAAACTGAAAATTTGATTCCTATAGAGAGGGTTAAAAACGATAGCTTGTATGTTACCATAGATAATGGAGCCATTGTAAATATTCACCCAAAAAAACAAAGTGACACGGATGCTATTTTTAAGAATTTAAAACAAAAAGAAGTTCACTTTAAAGTTTATAAAACTGCAAACACTCCGGGTTTTGAATATATTCCTAAAAGTAAAGACTGGGGAACGCTACAGATAATTCCAGATTTTGGCTATTATTTTAGTTCTAATTCAAGAATAGCATCGTATAAAAAGAACGCTATTAAAATAATGGGGATCCATGGTCCAGATACCAAGTATAAAGACATGCACGGAATATTTTATGCCAATGGTCCCGGTTTTAAAAACGGATATATCACTCCTTCGTTTAAAAACATACACATTTATCCACTGCTCTGTAAATTGTTAGGACTTCCTATCCCTAATAGTATTGACGGAAAGCTAGAAGAGGTAAAAAGTGTTTTAAAATAAATGAATAATTAAACCAAACTTTTCAACACTTCCACAACTTGATCAATTTCTTTTAAAGTATTGTATTTACTAAAAGAAAACCGAACTGAAGTTGATTTGACCTTATGTTCTGGTAAAATGGCTTCCAGCACATGTGAGCCTTTTGCACTTCCACTTTGGCAAGCACTGCCTCCTGAAGCCGCAACACCTTTTAGATCCAGTTGGAACAATAACATTGGTAATTCTTTTGGAAAACGCACATTTAAAATGGTATAACTACTGTGTTCTAAATCTGCTGAACAACCGTTAAATTCTAATGTTGGTAATTCACTTTTAATTTGATTAATAAAATGCTTTTTTAAATTGGTAATGTATGTTTTATCAATTTCTTCATTTTCCAACGCTATATCTAATGCTATTTCCATTCCTGCTATTTGCGGCACATTTTCTGTTCCTGCTCTAGCACCACGCTCCTGCTCTCCTCCTATTAACATGGGTTTTATGCCAAAACCTTTTTTAAAAATGGCAAATCCCACACCTTTTGGTCCATGGAATTTATGAGCACTCGCTGTAATAAAGTCAATCGGTACTTCTCGTAAATCCATTGCATAATGTCCAATAGCCTGTACCGTATCTGAATGAAAAAAGGCCTTATGAGCTATACATAAATCAGAGACTTTCGTGCTATCTAATATGTTTCCCAATTCATTATTTACTGACATTAAACTCACTAAGGTTTTTTCTTTATTTGAATTCAAAAGAGCCTCAATTTGACTATAATTTACCACTCCCCGTTCGTCTAATTCTAAAAAATCGATGGTGATATTAAACTCTTCGGCCAAGGCTTCAATAGTATGTAACACGGCATGATGTTCAATTTTAGTCGTAATTATTCTTTGTACTCCTAAATGTACAATTGCATTACGCAGTATTAAATTATCAGCTTCACTTCCCCCTGCCGTAAACACAACCTCTCCCGCAGTTACATTAAAATGTTTTGCTATGCTTTTTCTGGCTGCTTCAACCACTGATTTCGCTTTCCTACCCACTTGATGTGTTGAAGACGGATTGCCATGAACATTAGTCATAACTTCCGTAATTCGTTCAATTACCTTAGTATCTATCTGCGTTGTTGCTGCGTTGTCTAAATAAATTATACTCATCTAAATATATTTTCACTAACTTATTTAATTTCAATCACTTAATAAGGTAGTGTTCTGTGTTATCAAACCAAATGCCCATTAAGAGCTCTATGAGCACAAAAGTAATCAAATTTAACAGCAAGTATTTTTACTTTGTTGCGTATTTCGCCTATTTTTGTCAGTGAACAGATTTAAAGTTTATAAATGAGCAGAATATATTTATTTTTTTTACTGATACTTGTATTGTCATGTAATGATGGTAGCCTAGACATTCCTGAATTTGACTTTTCCTCTACAGACATTGAAACTTGCGGTGAGGTGGTCCTGTTCAAAATTAATGAAAACGAAACTTTTGTTATTGAATTGGATTCTGATTTTGACGCAGATGATGAAGAAACCTTCTTAACGTATAATTGGAATGAAGAAACATTTACCGTTTCAGAGAGTGGAACCAATAGTATTACCTATAGAACAATGTCCGAAGCACCAACCTCTAGTTATTTCTGCCAAAATATACCACCAACTTCTCCTACGGTTACGCAAGAGTGGACAGGAACAGGGACTGTTTTGGTAAATACTGAGTTTTCAGAAGATGACAATGATGGAGTCGATGAAACTGATGATTTATTATTGGATACAGATGGCGATGGTATACCCAATTATATTGACTCTGATGATGACGGTGATGATATTACCACCGACAATGAGGATATTGATGGGGATGGAGATCCTACCAACGATGATACAGATGGTGATGGCATCCCTAATTATTTAGATGCTGATGATGATGGTGATGGTGTTTTAACAATAGATGAATCTTCTACCCTTGATGCGAACGGAAATGATCTTAATGATTATCTGGACCCAGATACCATTAGCACCATAACAGAGCCAAGAAATATACAAAATAGTTACACAGAGACCTATAAAACCACCATAACAATATCACCTTTAAAACTGGTAAATGCAAATGGAGAACCCGTTAATTATGATTCTTATGAATTTGGTACCATAGAGACTTCTAAAACGAAAGTACCAGAATAAACAGGGTAATTCTCTCTTGGTTAGAAAGTACGTTTTCTTGTCATTGAAATAATTGGGTGTAAAATGTATAGGCTGTGGTGTGCAATGGTACTATATTTAACTTTTAAAAGGAGAATTTCATATGGCTTTTTGTAGGTTGATCGGAAAGTTTACATATTTAGCATTACAGTTAAAAATCGCTTTTAAAAACTATTAATCAACTCAATGAAATGGAACAACAAAAACTTGTATTATCTTAAAATGAAGATAATACTTTCAGTTTTCCTTAAATAAAGTAAGAAAAAATTCTGTAATTACTAAGCCAATATTCTTAATATTTTGAAATATAAAAAATTAATTACGCTAATATTTATATTGGTAGTAGCATTATTTTATTTTAGTAGTACTTCCAGTCAATTCAATATTTTACTGAAATGCCCACTCTATAACACCACTGGCATTTACTGTCCTGGCTGTGGCAGCCAACGTGCATTTCATAGTTTAATACATGGTGATTTTTTAGAAGCACTGCGGAATAATATAATGTTACTGTTAGGTATAATCGCCTTGATTTACCATTACGGAATACAATTGAGTAACCATTTTTTTAAAACAAGTGCTAAAAGCATCTTTAACAATAAAAAGATACAGTTTTTGGTTTTAGGATTATTTATACTTTTTTGGATTTTAAGAAATATAAATGTTGACCCATTTTCATTATTGGCACCAATAAATTAGGCAAACTCTTTTATTCATAACAATTATAGATAAAAATTAGCTGTAATATTTAGTGGTATTTTCAATATTTAGTTTCTCAAAAGAATAACTACTTCATAGTAATTTATCATTAATGTAATAAAAGAATCAAAACATACTAATCTTTGACTATCAACACATTACATATTTTCCTTTGATTTAATTTCTCTTTATCTAAAAAAAATTAATAAAACAGGTAGGAATTAGAGCTCTTAAGTTGTTCTATCAACAACTACCTAAACCTAACACATACTATTTTATTCATGTGAGTAATTCATGATGCCTAATAGTATATAACTGTATCATATATTTCCTCATAGAATATATAGTACAAAAAATCATTCATTAACATAAACTAATATTTCCCCTTATGAAAAAAGTAATTTTAACAACATTTTTAATGTTGACATCCCTAATTTATTCACAAGAATATTCCAGAATAACAATTGAACCCTCTATAGGCATCACACAAATACAAGATGTGGCTTCATTCGCCTTTGCCAATTACAATGTAGGTGGTCGATATATGCTTAATAATAAATTTGGAGTTCGAGTATCTGCTACCTATACTGATAATATTGAAAATTATTACTCAGCGAATATTCAAGGTATAGTCAATGTAGGTAGAGTATTAAACTTTGAGGAATTTACCAAGGTTTATACCATATTATTGGGAGTAGGTGGAGATTATACGTATTTACATAAAATACACAACCCCAAAATATTTAGAGAAAATAGCAACTTTCATTTAACTACAAGTATCGACAATTTGTATAAAATTAATAATAAATTAGCTCTAAAAGCATCTTTAAATGTAGTTACAGGTATTAACGATTTACAAGAAAATGATCTTTATACTACCAATTCTTTCGGTATCAATTTAGGGGTTTCATATACTCTAGGAAAAAAGGATCATATCGATTGGTCAGTTAAGAATATGGAACCAATTATAATAGACAGTACTAAAACTATCATTGAAAAACCTGTTATCAATAATTATATTACCAATGAACCGGATAATAATTATAGTCAAAATGAATATGTCTTTTTCGACAATAACAAATCAGAAATAAAAGCAACAGGATTGAATGCAATAAGTAAAATAGTTAACTACTTAAAGGCATATCCTGAAAAAGAAGTAACTTTAATAGGTTATGCCTCTGATACGAATAATACGAGTGTTGATTACGATAACGCACTTTCAGAAAAAAGAGCACAAGTAATTTTTGAAAAACTTTCCGAATTAGGAATCTCAGCTGGCCGAATAAATTTAGAATTCAGAGGTAAAGATGCTGACAAAATCAAATCTTCATTTGATTTTGCAAGAAGGGTAGAACTCATAATTAGATAAGATTTTACGTTATACTTAAAACATATAAAAACTCCTGAAATAGTTAATATTTTAGGAGTTTTGTTGTTTATATAAACCTATTATATTATAAATTTGAGCAGAATATTGAATTGCAATATTTAAAAAAACAAACCGTTATTTATTCAAACCATTTTTAAAGTTGAATTAATCATTATGAATTTCGTAATTAAAAAATATAAAACGCTACTATTATTACTATTAACAATAGGACTTGTGTCTTGTAGTGGTACCAAAAAAACTCAAGAAGCTTTAAATAGTGGAAATTATTACAGTGCAATTAATGCGTCAATCGCTAAATTATCTGCGAACAAAACTAAAAAAGGAAATCAGAAGTATATTACAATGCTTGAAGATGCCTTTGCAAAGAATACAAAAAGAGAAAATAAAGAAATTAATTTTTTGTTGAAAGAAGGAAATGAAGCTAATTATGAAAAAGTTTACAATAGCTATTTAGAATTGGAGTCTATTCAAGAAAGAATACAACCGTTACTTCCACTGTACTTATCTGAAGAAGGTAGAAAAGCAAAATTTTCATTTAGTGATTACACCAATAAAATATTAGCTTCTAAAGAAAAACTCGCATCTTATCTCTATTCAAATGCTTCAGGCTTAGCCGAATCAGCAACTACAAAATATGATTATAGAAAAGCATATGATGACTTTACCTATTTAGAAGAATTAAGCCCAGGTTATAAAGACACCAAGCAAAGAATTGAAGATGTTTATGTAAAAGGGATAGATTACGTAAAGGTGAAATCATACAATGCCAGTGACAAGATAATTCCTGAAGACTTAGAAAATGAATTGTTAAATTTTAATACTTATGGTTTAAATGATTTATGGACAACATATCACACAAACCCTCAAAAAGATATTAATTACAATTATGAAATGGTATTAGAGTTTGTAAGTATAAACATTAGTCCCGAAGCCATAAATGAAAAACAATTAATTAAGGAAAAGCAAATTAAGGATGGTTGGAAATATGTCTTAGATACCAATGGAAATGTAACTAAAGATAGCCTTGGTAACGATATAAAGGAAGATAAATTTATAAAAGTTAAAAGTGTTTTTAATAAACTAACACAACATAAAGAGGCTAATATAACAGCCAAAGTAAGTTATTTTGATTTACAAACAAATCAATTAATTAACGCATACCCTATAACTTCAGGGTTTGTTTTTGAACACATATATGGTAATTACAATGGTGATAAAAGATCTTTAGATTCTGAATACTTAGGTTTCTCTTCACAAAAGTCGGTTCCTTTTCCAACAAGTGAACAAATGATTTATGATTCCGGTGAAGATCTTAAACTTAAAATAAAAAATATAGTAAAGGCCTATAAGTTCAATTAGCGTTAAATAACTATATATAGTTACTCTAAATTTTTACACTCATAATATCGTAATGAGAACCATGTGCAACTACGGCACCATCTTTTAATACTATTAATTGTGGTGATTGATGCATCACTCCAAATTTTGAAGAAATTTCTTCTGAAATTGGCCGAAAACTCAATAGATCCAGCAAGTAAAAATCTACTTCTCCAGTATCCTCTTGACGCTCAAACTGACGAAGTACACCACTGCTAATTCCACATCTCGTGCTGTGTTTAAATATAGCTTGATATTTTGAATTCGACTTTTGCTCAATTTCATCCAGTTGTTCCATTGAATTTAAAGCAATCCAATTAAAATTATTTTTGGGTTTTGAAGCCTCAGAACTACCAAACAAACTTTTTAATATTCCCATGTTAATATTTCGTTTTCAATTTCAGTTTCAAAGTTAGCTATTTTATTACTGACAATAAACGTTGTGCCTAAATGACTCTCAATATTATAATAAATTCATTAAAAAATGTCATTTTGTCTCTAAACTAAGCACTAAACAGCCATTTTGTCGCTCAACTATTTTATGTTACGAATGGAACACTAATTGCATCTGCTCTAATAAAAAAAGAAAGATGAATCTAAATAATTATACAATAAAATCGCAGGAAGCAGTGCAACAAGCTCAGCAAATTGCACAAGGCTTAGGACATCAACAAATAGAGAATGCACATATCTTAAAAGGTATTTTTGAGGTTGATGAGAATGTAATACCATTTTTGCTTAATAAATTAGGCGTAAATGTTGATATTTTTAAACAAACATTAGATAATATAATCGCTAGTTTCCCTAAAGTTTCTGGAGGCGAATTAATGCTTTCAAGAGTTGCGGGAACAATGCTTTCTGATGCCGCAAATATTGCGAAGAAAATGTCAGATGAGTATATCTCTATTGAACATATTTTATTAGCCATATTAAAGTCTAAGGGTGATACTGCTCAATTATTTAAAGATAACGGAGTAACTGAAAAGGATTTAAAAGCAGCTATTGCCGAACTTCGTAAAGGTAGTAAAGTAACTAGTCAAGGAGCTGAAGATACTTATAACTCGCTAAGTAAATATGGTAAAAACCTAAATCAATTGGCTAGTGATGGTAAGTTAGACCCTGTAATTGGTCGTGATGAAGAAATTCGTAGAATTCTACAAATCTTATCACGTAGAACAAAGAATAATCCCATATTAATTGGTGAACCAGGTGTGGGTAAAACTGCTATTGCAGAAGGTTTAGCTCATAGAATTGTAAAAGGTGATGTACCTGAAAATTTAGCAGATAAAATTATTTATTCCTTAGATATGGGTGCCCTTATAGCGGGTGCAAAATATAAAGGTGAATTTGAAGAACGATTAAAATCAGTTGTTAAAGAAGTGATTGGTGCTGATGGACAAATTGTATTGTTCATAGATGAAATTCATACCCTAGTTGGTGCTGGTGGTGGACAAGGAGCAATGGATGCTGCTAACATTTTAAAACCTGCATTGGCAAGAGGTGAGTTACGTGCCATTGGAGCAACCACTTTAGATGAATACCAAAAACATTTTGAAAAAGACAAAGCATTAGAACGTCGTTTCCAAAAAGTAGTGGTTAATGAACCTGATACTGAAAGTGCCATTTCAATTTTGCGTGGTATTAAAGATAAATATGAAACGCATCATAAAGTACAAATTAAAGATGATGCTATTATTGCTGCAGTAGAACTTTCACAACGGTATATCACAGATCGATTTTTACCAGATAAAGCGATTGATTTAATGGATGAAGCTGCTGCTAAATTACGTATGGAAATCAATTCTAAACCTGAAGAGTTAGATGCATTAGATCGAAAAATAATGCAATTAGAAATTGAAATTGAAGCCATAAAGCGTGAAAAAGATGAGAAAAAACTGAAAAGCTTAAAAGAAGAAGTCGCTAATTTAAAAGAAGATCGTGAAGGTATCTATGCAAAATGGAAAAGCGAAAAAGAAGTTGTAGATCAAATTCAGGCTGCTAAAAAAGCAATTGATGATTACAAAACTGAAGCTGATAAAGCAGAGCGTAATGGAGACTATGGTAAAGTAGCAGAAATTCGTTATGGTAAAATAAAAGAAGAAGAAGAAAAGTTAGCGGAACTGCAAAAAGATGTATTGAGCAATCAAGACAACGCTTTAATAAAAGAGGAAGTAACGGCCGAAGATATTGCAGAAGTTGTTGCAAAATGGACAGGTATTCCAGTTCAGAAAATGCTGCAAAGCGAACGTGAAAAATTGCTACACTTAGAAGATGAATTACACCACCGTGTAATTGGTCAAAATGAGGCTATTGAAGCGGTAGCCGATGCGGTAAGACGTTCAAAAGCAGGATTACAAGATAGTAAAAGACCTGTGGGTAGTTTCTTATTTTTAGGAACTACAGGAGTTGGTAAAACGGAATTGGCAAAAGCGTTGGCAGAATATTTATTTAACGATGAAAGTGCCATGACTAGAATAGATATGAGTGAATATCAAGAGCGTCATGCCGTAAGCCGATTAGTTGGAGCACCTCCGGGATATGTTGGATATGAAGAAGGTGGACAATTGACTGAAGCTGTTAGACGTAAACCATATTCAGTTATTCTGTTGGATGAAATTGAAAAAGCACACCCTGACACTTTTAACATCCTGTTGCAGGTATTAGATGAAGGAAGACTTACAGATAATAAAGGTCGTGTAGCTGATTTTAAAAACTCTATAATAATTATGACCTCAAACATGGGTTCTGACATTATACAAGAGAATTTTAAAGAGTTCGACATGAATAAACGTGAACAGGTTACCGAAGCCACAAAAGTAGATGTATTAGGTCTTTTACGTAAAACAATTCGACCTGAATTTATCAATAGAATTGATGAAATAGTGATGTTTACGCCTTTAAACAAAGCAGAAGTTACTCAAATTGTAAAACTACAATTGAATGGTTTGATTAAAATGTTAGCTGATAAGGGAATTGCATTAAGCACTACAGATGAAGCTGTTGAAAGTCTTTCACGTCAAGGGTTTGACCCACAATTTGGAGCAAGACCTATAAAAAGAGTGATACAACGTAAAGTGTTGAACGAATTATCGAAAGAAATTCTAGCGGGTAAAGTTGTTGATAATAGCTCTATACTTCTCGATGCTTTTGATGACGAATTGGTTTTTAGAAATAAGTAATTTCGAAAAACTTTAAACCTTAATCTTAAAAAATCAGGTCATAACTGACCTGATTTTTTATATTCAATAACTAACAACCCCACAATGAACTGGATTTTAGCTACACTTTTCATACTAATTGTTATCTATTTGGTAAGTAATTACAACAGAAAAAAAAGATTAGCTAAACTCAAAAAATATTTTATTGACAATTGGGGCAAACCAAAATCAACGCGATTTCACTTTCGATCTATTGGTCAATATTACTATAATAATTTTCACAAAAAAGATGCCTATCATTTAATATCAGACCGGGTTAAATCAGATTTAGACATTGATGCTGTTTTTCAATTTATTGACCGTACCTCTTCAAAAATTGGTCAACAATATTTATACTACAAATTAAGAACCATTGGAACTCTTGAAAAGCTAAAAAAGTTTAGTGCTTTTAGTCAAGTTTTTAGTAATGATGATGATTTAAGACTCAAATGTCAATTACTGCTATCGAACTTAAATTCTAACGCATCTTATGAGTTAGAAAAATTAATAAATGATAAAACGATAGAAAAACCTAAAAATATAAAATGGATTTATGCCTTAACCATAACTGCTGTTGCATCAATTTTCTTGGTATTTGTTCATCCGTTATTTTTATTACTTTTAATTCCCATTTTTGCAATAAACACCGTTTCTCATTATAAAAATAAAGAAAATATCACCTATTATTTAGATGGTGTAACACAGCTGAATAAAGGATTGACAATAAGTAAAGAACTGATTAAGATTGAAAAAGTAAAATCACATTTTAAGAATGTTGATTTTTTTAAAAAGTTAGATTCCATCCGCTATAAAACCAAGTTTATAGGATTTGAGAAACATATAGGAGGAGAATTTGCTGCCTTTTTCTGGTTAGTGACAGAACTAGTAAAAATTCAATTTAATATAGAACAGATTGTATTTTTTAGCTTTATTGACACTATCTCTAAAGAGCAAAAAAGTATTGAACAACTCTACTTATTTATTGGAGAAATTGATGCCGCCATTTCCATTGCTTCCTTAAAGGCCGGGAAAGAACAAACATGTACTCCTAACTTTACGGATAAAAAACAAATTGAAACTCAGGAAATTTACCACCCTTTAATTGAAAAGTGTGTTGTAAATGATTTAAATTTAATTGATAAAAGCATGTTGTTGACTGGTTCGAATATGTCTGGTAAAACAACATTTATTAGAACCATTGCTGTCAATAGTATTTTAGCACAAACATTAAATTTGTGTTTTGCAAAAACCTTTACCGCACCATTTTTAAAAGTACACAGTTCCATTAGAATTACAGACGATTTACAGGAAAACACAAGCTATTATCTGCAAGAAGTACTCACTATAAAAGCATTATTAAAGGCTTCACAAGCTGAAGAACCTTGCCTTTTTGTTTTAGATGAGATTTTTAAAGGTACCAATACCGTTGAACGAATTTCGGGTGGAAAAGCCATTTTAGCCTATCTCAACAAAAAAAATCATATTGTTTTAGTTTCTACACACGATATTGAACTAACTGAATTATTGAAAAAAGAAAATTACGAATTGTTTCATTTTAGTGAGCAAATTGAAAATGAAGAACTCCTGTTTGACCATAAATTGAAAAGTGGAAAATTAAAAACGAGAAACGCCATTAAGGTTTTAGAACTATATGATTATCCTCCAGAAATAATTGCTGATGCTAGAAAAACGGAGACAGAAAGTTTTAATTAGTTTTTTATTTACGAATCAATAATAGCACATCTCTCAATAAAAGGTAATGTTAACACATCCTTAGTTTTATCAAAATATCAATAATAGTAGATTTACATCGAATTTAAAATCTAACCAATTATGAAGAAAGTAAATATTTTGATTGTGATAACTCACGTTACATTGACCACAACTGGACAAGAAAAACGATATTGATGATAAAAAAAAGATGCTGGTGAATTAGGAAGTAATCATAGTGTTACAGCTTTATATGAAATTATCCCGAAAGGCAAAACTAGTAAGTTTTTAAAAGAAATTGGCGATTTAAAATATTCAGATAACACTTCTAAAGATAAGTTTAAAGATGAATTGGTCACTATCAAATTTAGATACAAAAAACCAAAAGGTACCAAAAGTATTGAAATGGTGCATGTAGTAAAAGATAATACTATTGAGTTTGATAACGCAAGTAATGATTTAAGGTTTGCATCTGCAGTTGCCCTGTTTGGTTTGAAACTAAGAGCATCACAAATAGCGAAAAAAATAAGTCTCGAAGAAATTATCACTATTGCAGAAAATGCTAAAGGAAAAGACAAATTGGGTTATCGTTTAGAATTTGTTCGATTAGTGGATATGGTAGATCTTGAATAATCAAGATTAAGTAAAACAGTGGGTATTCTCTAAAAATAAATAGTAACAATAAAAATAATTTCACATGGCACATATGTAAAACTATAGTATTCCAAAGATAAAATCTTGTTTCTTTTGGTATTTACATCACCTTTAATTAGTTGATAAAGTACATCTTATAAGTTGTGATATAAACGCCATTAATAACTAGAAAATTAAAACTTATCTTTGGAATCAAATCAATTTTATTGTTATCATGAGAATTTTAAATAAATTACTTTTATTAATCTGTTTGTTTTCAGGTTTATCTGGTATTAGTCAAGTAAAAAACGAATCAACATTATCTTTAGATCAAATAATGAAAGGTGATGCTTTTGTTGGACACTTACCTGAACGCATCAGTTGGTCAGACGATAGTAAGTCAATTTATTTTAGCTGGAATCCTGAAGCTGACACCATCTCATCTCGGTTCAAAGTAGCTATTCATACGAAGGCTATTAAAAAATTAAGCACAGAAGAATTACATACCCAAACTAGTAATGGTATTTATACTCATGATAACCTTTGGAAAGTCTATGAAAAAAATGGAGACATTTATTTACTAAACACTAAAAATTTCGCGGTTACACAGGTTACGAATACCTTAGCATATGAAACCAACCCCCTATTTTCTGGCGATGAAAAAGATATTATTTTCCAAAGTAATGCTAACCTTTTTAAATGGAATATTTCAAAAGGAACCACAACTCAATTAACCAATTTTAATACTGGTAAAAAACCAAATGAAGATAAAAAGCTTTCCGAACAGGATCAATGGTTGAAAGACCAGCAATTACAAAATTTTCAAGTTTTAGGAGAGAGAGAAAACGTGCAAAAAGCCTCAAAATACAGAAGGGAATTAACTAAAGTTAAAAAGCCTAGATCAATTTATTTAGAAGGCAAAAGATTGAGAGGTTTAAAGATATCACCCAATTTAAATTATGTAGTATATAATTTATTTTCACCAGTAAAAAATAAAAACACGGTAGTCCCAAATTTTGTGACAGCATCTGGTTACACTACAGATATTACTACGAGATCTAAAGTTGGAGGAAAACAAGCAACTTCAGAAACTTGGATTTACAACATCCATAAAGACACTATTTATCAAGTAAAAACAGATAAAATTGAAGGTGTTTTTGACAAACCTGAATATTTAAAAGATTATGTTGTTAAAGACTCTGTTTTTAATCCTAAATTTAAAAACCCTCGTTATGTTACTATCAGTTCACCCATTTTTTCAGATGATAATAAAGCTATAGTCAACATTACATCGCAAGACTATAAGGATAGATGGATAATGAGCTTAGATGTTTCTACAGGAGACTTAAAACTAATTGACAGACAACATGACGACGCTTGGATTGGCGGTCCTGAAGTAGGATGGTTTTCAAGAGGAACTATAGAATGGCTAGACAATAATAGGATATGGTTTAAATCTGAAAAAACGGGATATGCTCATATTTATATTGCTAATGTAAACACTGGTAAAATTAGCCCAGTAACCTCTGGTAGTTACGAAGTTTTAGAAACCACATTAAGCAAAGACAAAAAATCATTTTATTTAGTGACTAACAAAGTAAGTCCGTTTGAACAGCATTTTTACCACTTATCAATTAAAACGAGAAAAATGACCCAAATTACATCGCTAAAAGGTGGTCATGAGGTAACCATCTCTCCAGATGAAAAACAATTGGCTATTCGTTATTCTAACAGTACAACACCTTGGGAGCTTTATGTAATGCCAAATAAAATGAATGGTAAAATTACACAATTAACAAATTCTGTGACTCAGGAATTTAAAGACTACAATTGGAAACAACCAGAAATTATACGTTTTAAAGGTAACGATGGTGCTGATGTACCCGCTACTCTATTAAAACCAACTGCCGAAAAAAATAATGGTGCAGCCGTAATATTTGTTCATGGTGCGGGTTACTTACAAAATGTACACCATTGGTGGTCTTCTTATTTTAGAGAATATATGTTTCATAATATGCTCGTAGATAATGGTTATACTGTACTAGCAATTGATTTTAGAGCAAGTTCAGGCTATGGTAGCGATTGGCGTACCGGTATTTACAGGCATATGGGTGGTAAAGATTTAGATGATCAAATTGATGGAGCCAAATACCTTATAGAAAACCAAGGTGTAAACAAAGATAAAATAGGTATTTATGGTGGGTCATACGGTGGTTTTATTACCTTAATGGCAATGTTTAAATACCCTGATACATTTAAAAGTGGAGCTGCAATACGTTCGGTAGCAGATTGGTCTAATTATAATCATGGTTATACCGCCCCTATTTTAAATACACCTGTAGAAGATCGTATCGCTTACAACAGAAGTTCGCCTATTAAATTTGCGGAAGGATTAAAAGGAAATTTACTTATTTTACATGGAATGGTAGATACAAACGTTCATTTTCAGGATGTTGTACAATTATCACAACGACTTATTGAACTTAAAAAAGAAAATTGGGAAATGGCGATATTTCCAGTTGAAAGTCATGGATTTGTAGAAGCTTCAAGCTGGAGAGATGAATACCGTAGAATTTTCAAACTATTTCAAGAAACATTAAATGATTAAAATAAAGCTGATCTAAAAAAAAGTACTATCCACAAGAAATGCTAATTACATAAAACACGAAATATTAATTTTCTTATTTCAATAATAAAAAAACTGTAAAAAAGTCATAAACACCTAGCAGTCAGAAGACAAAATGTCATTTTGTTTATTTTTTTGATGACAAAATATCATAAATTATCAATTGGTATTTAATTTGCTTTACACCTAACAAATAAAAAAAGTTTAACTTAAAAATGAATTATTATGTTAGTAAAAAGCAATGGTGTTCCTGTAATACCTACAGTATTTGACAATTTGTTTAGAGATTGGTCTTCAACTAATTTTTCAGAAACCAATACAAGTTTACCTGCGGTAAATATCAAAGAAGATGAAGATGGATTTACAGTAAATTTAGCAGCTCCAGGAATGGACAAAAAAGATTTCAATATTGATTTAAATAATGATGTATTGACGATTTCTTCAGAAAAAAATGAAGAAAACAAAGAGGAAAAAGATAATTATACACGAAGAGAGTACAGTTATCAATCTTTTAAAAGAAGTTTTAATTTACCAAAAAACATTGTAGATAATGATAAAATTAAAGCAACCTACACTAATGGAGAATTGAGTATTGTAATTCCTAAACGTGAAGAAGCAAAACCAAAACCAGCTCGATTGATTGAGGTAAAATAATGATTGATATGGGCGGATAGTATTCGCCCATTTTTTTATTATTAAATTACAATTATCCCTTTTATTTAATTTAAATTATATAAAAATGAAAAACTTAATAATAGCTACATTGTTGTTAACTTTTTCGTTAACAAGTTGTACCGGTCAAAAACAGACTGATAAAACAGAAACTCAGTTAGATAGTATTGAACCAATTGTAAACAGCAGTGTTCATAAAGAATATGATGAAGATGGAAATTTAATTAGTGTTGATTCTACATACTCCTATTTCTATTCAAATATAAAAGATGATTCTATTTTAGAACAAAATTTTTTCAACAAATTTAAAATAGGATTTGATGATAATTTTAATCATTTAGATAGTATAATGGCTAATGATTTCTTTAATGAAGATATGTTTAAAATGCACGATTTTTACAATCAAGATTTCTTTAGTAAACGATTTAGAATCAATGATAATAATGTAGATGAAATCTTCAAAAAAATGGATTCTATTAAGAATAGGTTCTATTTAAAAAAAGAAGATGATTTGAAAAAAGAAATCTAAAGAATATAAGCTGCCTACTTTGGCAGTTTTTTTTTGGTTATAAAATAGATCTTTAGAATTCGTTTTAGCTTCATTACTAATTATTACTTAATATATAAGAAAACTGTTATTAATACGTTTATGCTATAGCTAACCAACTTATATCTAACAATTAAGATCTAATTAACCAACCTAATGAAAAAGTATCTCATCGCCATTTTGCTGTTTTCAATAACAGTTACAGCATTTTCACAAAAAGAAAAAACTACCTATTATCTTATACGTCATGCTGAAAAAGTTAAGACGGATGCTACTGATAAAAATCCAGAGCTCAACAAAATAGGAAAAGAAAGAGCTAAATCATGGAAAAATATTTTTGATGAATTAAAAATTGATGCCATATATTCTACAGACTATAATCGCACGCTTCAAACGGTAGCTCCAATTGCTAAATCTAAAAAACTAACCGTTCAGAAATACCATCCTAATAATTTGGATGTTGAGCAGTTTTTAAAAGACACGAAAGGCAAAGCTATTCTAATTGTAGGCCACAGTAATACAATACCAGGCTTTGCTAATAAACTGATTGGTGACGGTGAATATTTAAATATAGATGAAACCGATAATGATAATTTATATTTGGTAACTATTGAAGGAGATACCATTGAGCATGTTATGGTTGATGTGGAGTAATAATTCAATTCGATACAAACTATTTAATTACTGAGAATTTATTAGTTTAAAACTTAGTCCGATAATCTCAAAGTATGTTTTATTAGCGTTACACGCAATAGTTATTATCTAGCAATAACCATTAATCGTCAATTGTTCTTATAAATATTAAAATTTAAATCTTTTTAATCTTCCAATTTTAGTTAATTTTGTAGTAATGCAACCAAAGATTAACATAAGGAACAAAAAGGCTCGTTTTGAGTATGAAATTTTAGACACGTATGTGGCTGGAATTCAACTTACGGGTACTGAAATAAAATCAATTAGAGCTAGTAAAGCTCGAATTACAGAGAGCTTTTGTGAGTTTAATGACAAAGGTGAACTTTTCGCCATTAATATGTTTATAGAAGAATATATTAATGGAAATATATACAATCATAAACCCAAAAGTGAACGCCGCTTACTCCTTAATAAGCGTGAATTAAAAAAACTTCAAAAAGAAGTACAGAATGTTGGACTTACCATCATTCCACTTAAATTATTTTTAACGGATAAAGGTTGGGCTAAGTTGGAAATAGGCTTAGCAAAGGGTAAAAAGCTCTATGACAAAAGAGAAACGTTAAAGGATAGAGACAGTAAAAGAAATTTAGATAGGATAAAAAAAATCTATAAATGACATTGAGCTCTTTTTTTCAACTTGTTCGGTGGAAGAACTTGGTAATGATAGCTCTTATTCAAATTCTATTTAAGTATGTTTATTTCCCTTCCTTTTCAGTTGATACAGCATTATCTAATTTTACTTTTGCAATATTAGTTTTTACTACGCTTATCATTGCAGCTGCAGGTTATATTATGAATGATATTTATGATGTTGAAGCCGACAAAATAAATAAACCGACCAAAGTTTTAGTAAGCCGAAAAATAAGTAAAAAACAAGCGAACTTTCTCTATAACATATTTAATAGCATAGGACTGCTTTGTGGATTATATGTTGCTCACACTGTTGACAAACTTTCTTTTGTAGCCATTTTTGTAATTACCATATTATTGTTAAAAGTATATAACTCAGACTTAAAAAAAAGACCTATAATTGGTAATGTAATTGTATCATTATTAGTTTCCATGAGTATTTTAATTGTTGGTGTTTTTGACATCATCCCTATGGTTACTGAAGAAAACGATATTAATCAATATTACGCTTTTAGAGTACTGATAGATTATGCTGTTTTTGCCTTTATATTTATGCTGTTACGTGAAATGGTAAAAGATGCAGAAGATGTAAATGGTGACAAATATATGAACATGAAAACACTACCTATTATTTTAGGTAGAAAAAGAGCCAATACTGTCATTTTTGCTCTCAGTTTTTTTCCTTTAATAATAATTACCTTCTATAGCTTTAATAGCTTTTCTAATGTACCATTTGTTTTGGCCTATATGCTAATTGTAGTACTTATGCCCCTACTCTATTTTATGACAAAAATATTATATGCTAAGTCTAAAAAAGACTATATTAGAGCAAGTAGACTATTAAAATTAATCATGCTATTAGGAATTTTTTCTATAGTAATACTCTCCTTAACCATTTATTATGCTGACCGATAAATTAAAAAATTACAATATCTTATTAGGATCTCAATCCTCGAGAAGAAAACAATTTCTTAGAGATTTAAGAATTCCTTTTACCACCGTTTCTATTGATGTTGATGAAGATTATCCTAAATATTTACATGGAAATGAAATTACCAGTTATTTGGCTGAATTAAAAGCCGATGCCTACGAAGCCACGTTGGAAGATAATGATATCCTTATAACAGCAGATACCTTAGTAAGAGTGTCGGGTAGAGTGTTAGGGAAGCCTAAGAATACAGAAGAGGCTAGAGAAATGTTGAATTTATTATCTGAAAAACAACATGAAGCGATCAGCTCTATTTGTTTAAAAACAAAAAGTAAAAAAACAATTATTAGTGATACTACAATTGTTCATTTTAAAAAATTGACTGATGAGGAAATTGATTTTTATATTGATAATTACAAACCCTTTGATAAGGCTGGAGGATATGGCATACAAGAGTGGATGGGATATATAGCAGTAGAAAAAATTGAAGGTAGCTTTTATAATGTAATGGGCTTTCCTGTTCATAAGTTTTACATAGAAATGATGAAATTATAATCCTAAAAAGCTGTAATTCGGATTCATATAGTTAATTATTTTATTTTATTTGAACGTTTAGAAACGCGTTACTCCCTTTTTTTATAGGGAATTTTAGGATTGTACAATAATTTTAACATTTAGGAGTTATCAACATTCTGCATATTGGCTCGAATTTTGCGTTTTAGTAGAAATACATTTAACTAAAATTAATTATTATGAGAAAATTAGTATTAACACTACTAACCCTTACCTTAACCTCAAGTTTAGTATTTGCACAGAAAATTGATTTCGGATTAAAAGGCGGACTCAATTACAACTTTGGTGGCGATCTCTCTGAAGTCGTTTCTGAAGTCGGTAGTAATGCCGAAAATTTAATTTCAGGAGCTGATAACAAAGCAGGATTCCATCTTGGCTTATGGTCACGCATTCATTTTTTAGGATTGTATTTACGTCCAGAGATTAATTATACACAGTTAAATAACTCGTATAGCAATCCCGATGAAAATGTGAATACCGATTTTAAAACCAAAAAAATAGACATTCCTATTTTATTGGGTACTAAAATTATTGGTCCTGTACACGTTTTTGCAGGTCCATCAATTCAGTATATTACAAAATCTGACTTTAGTCAAAGTGAATTTGAAAATATTACAACCGATGATTTCAGTATTGGATTACAAATTGGAACAGGATTGGAATTAGGCAGGTTTGGACTAGATGTTAGATGGGAAAAAGGATTTTCTAATGATTTAAAAGGTGATCTAGATAATGGTGTTTTAAACACTGGTATTGAAGTAGACAATAGACCTAATCAAATCATATTTGGACTTTCTTATCGATTTAATGATAATAGAAGGTAATTTACAGTAGCGGTAACACGCTTCAGTAAATCAATAATATGTAAAAAAAGCACCAAATTCAATGAATTTGGTGCTTTTTTGTTGTTGTCTTAATTGAATACGAACTTTAAAATACTGCCGACTATTACTGCCAACGGAATACTAATTTCTAACTATCAGAATCTAAATAATCTGGTATATTATCTCCATCCTCATCATTTGCATCTTCTGGGTTACCATCTCCATTAGGATCGGCATTCTCATCACTAGTTAATATACCATCACCATCGTCATCTGTGTCTCCATAATTAGGTATAGCATCTTCGTCTGTATCATCATCGTTATAATCCTTATTTCCATCAAGATCTTCATATAAATCATAAATACCATCACCATCAGTATCTGCTCTTTGCACCAATGCCAACTCTATATGAAACAATAAAGGTGCACTTGTTCCAATTGAACCAGATCCATATTCACCATAACCTAAGCCTGAAGGAAAGAAGATGACTCCTTTGCCCGTATTTTCAAATGCTAAAGGCTCACCATCCTCAGAAGTATTAATACCTCCTTTAAAAAATGGCAATCCATATCCCCATCCAGTAACAGTGTTAGTTAAATCAAACCAACTAAAATTGGTTGACTTGTCAAAATTTGTACTATCCAACTCAAAACCATTGTATTTTACTAACACACGATCTGTTTTACTAGGATACACTCCAGCCACTCCATCTTGACTGATAAGATAATATAACTTAAAATTAATATCATTATACGTTATATTTTCTGTTTGTACCATTGAAAATAAAGATGCTTCTCCATTAAGGATTGTATCTATAACACCAAAAGATTCATCTGCTGTAGGTGGAATATAATAATGCGTCTGTAAATAATCTACTAATTCCTCATCGTCCAATAAAGCCTGTGCTTCATTATCAAAAGGTTCTGCATCATCATCGTCCTTTTTACAAGAAACCAGTACTAATCCTAATATAAAAATGTAAAATATAGCGTTAAATTTCAATTTCATCTGTTATTTTTTTTTGAGCCTGCAATTTACATCTATTTTCTAAAATACATATAAGTAAACTACATTTAACAAAAAATTATAAAGCATGCTTATGAATGTGCTGTTAATATTAGAAAGTATAGCATTCTTACTTTAAATACTAATTGTTATTCCCTTGTCTTCCTGCTCCCATTCTCCCCCCTTGTTGTTCATCAAAATGAGCATCAAACCAAACTGGTTTTTCAATATCATTTTCATAAATATAAGTTGCTATTTTTTTTAAGTCCTCTTCTTTATAATTAAGATTTGTCATTACCCTAAATTGTTGTACTGCTCCAAACATTAATGCTTTTTGCTCAGTAGGCTCTTTAGAAAAATTAACTATTGCGTTAACGAAATCTTCTTTTTGAGGATTAGCCATTAAGTATCTTTTCTTTACGGCTATCATTGGTGGTGCAATAATCTCATCATGAGATTTACTGGTAATACTATGGCAGGCATAACACGTATTTTTAAACAACGTATAGGCTTCTTCTTGTTGTTCTGCGGTCTTCGTATTAGAAAGTGTAGCTTGTGTTGATGGTTTTTTATCATTATTACAGCTTACCAACGCAAATAATAATAAAGAGCATAAAATTAGATTTTTCATATTTTAAGAGTTTATCAAAACTAACTTTTCTCTAATCTTAAAAAAATGATATTCATCATATATTGGAAACTATTTACTGAATAAAATCCTTTTCAGAACATTCCATAATAGGTGACCAAAAAATTTAAAGGGTCTTATTAGAATGGTGTAAAACAAAAAAAAGTATTGCTTTTGTCATGAACATTCACAACAAAAACAATACTTAATTATACATGAGTAACCTTACGGTTAACATTGTTTTATCTATAATATAGAAATTACGCTTTAAAAGTAATCTTACGCATACGTAAGCTCTTTGGAGTAATTTCTAAATACTCATCATCTTTAATATACTCCATACATTCTTCTAAAGAAAAATCTACTTTCGGGAAAATTTTCATGGCCTCATCAGTACCTGATTTACGCATATTTGTCAATTGCTTTCCTTTTACCAAGTTTACAGCCATGTCTTCTGTTTTACTATTTTCTCCTATGACTTGACCCACATAGATCTCATCGTTAGGATCAATGAAAAACCTTCCTCTATCTTGTAAACGGTCTAAAGCATAAGCAGTAGCTTTACCTGCGGCAGCTGAAACAATAGCTCCTTTTGGCTCATCAGAAAATTCACCTTTAAAAGGTTCATATGAACTAAATCTGTGATTTACAATTGCTTGACCAGCAGTTGCTGTTAATATTTTATTACGTAATCCAATCAACCCTCTTGAAGGAATGTTGAATTCTAAATGTTGTAAATCTCCTTTAGGCTCCATTACCAACAAGTCCCCTTTTCTCAATGAAACTAAATGTACAGCTCTTGAAGAAACTTCTTCTGGTACATCAATTACTAATGTTTCAAAAGGCTCACATTTCTTACCGTCAATCTCTTTTAAAATTACTTGAGGACGACCTACTTGTAACTCGTAACCTTCACGACGCATAGTTTCTATCAAAACTGATAAATGCAATACACCACGTCCAAATACGATAAACTTATCTTCAGAATCAGTAGTTTCAACTTTAAGAGCTAAATTTTTCTCTAATTCTTTGAATAATCTATCACGTAAATGACGAGAAGTAACAAATTTACCTTCTTTACCAAAGAATGGAGAGTTGTTAATTGTAAACAACATACTCATTGTTGGTTGATCAATTTCTGTTCTTGGCAATGCTTCTGGATTTTCTAAATCTGCAATTGTATCACCAATTTCAAATCCGTCAAGACCAGTTATTGCACAAATATCTCCACAACGTACTTTTTCTACTTGGGCTTTACCCATTCCTTCAAACACGTGTAATTCTTTAATTCTAACTTTTTTAGTAGAGCCATCAGCTTTACATAACATGTAATCTTTAGCCACTTCTAAATCTCCACGAAAAATTCGTCCAATTGCAATTCTTCCAGTAAATGCAGAAAAATCTAACGAAGTAATTTGCATTTGAGGAGTTCCTTCATTATAAGGAGACTCAGGAATAGATTCCAAAACAGCATCTAATAAATCTACAATATCGGTCGTTGGTTTTTGCCAATCTGTACTCATCCAACCATTTTTAGCTGAACCATATATCGTTGTAAAATCTAATTGTTCTTCAGTTGCGTCTAAAGCAAACATAAGATCAAAAACTTTTTCATGTACAATATCAGGTGTACAATTTTCTTTATCTACTTTGTTTACGACTACAATTGGAGTTAAACCCAATTCCAACGCTTTACCTAATACAAAACGAGTCTGAGGCATAGGACCTTCAAATGCATCTACTAGTAATAAAACACCATCAGCCATTTTTAATACACGCTCTACCTCTCCACCAAAATCGGCGTGACCAGGGGTATCAATTACATTTATCTTTACTCCTTTATAAACGACAGATACGTTTTTGGACAAGATCGTAATACCACGTTCACGTTCTAAATCATTGTTGTCTAACAACAAGTCAGTACGCTCTTTACGTTCATCCAAGATATGGGCTTGGTCAATAATTTTATCAACTAGGGTAGTTTTACCGTGATCGACGTGAGCTATAATAGCTATGTTTCTAATAGATTGCATATATTTTTTTTTCGAGGTGCAAAAGTAGTGTTTAATTTGATTAATAATGATTTAAGAATGTATTTTTTCCATTTAGGTTTCATAAAAAAGCTAAATTGTCACAAATATTAGAGAATACAAGTTCCATTATTTGAAATAAAAACAATAATTGACAAAAGACGTTCCTTTTAATAGTACGATAATTATTATAAAAAAATAAAACTTATCTTTATCAATCTATAAACCAACCCTTTGATAAAATGTCAGTACCCGTAAAAGTTTTTATAGTAGAGGATGAAATGATTATTGCTGCCAATATTTCTCTTCAATTACAAAAATTAGGTTATGAGGTTGTAGGTATGGTACCTAGAGGTGAAGATGCTTTAGAACAAATAGAAGCAAATATACCCGACATTATATTAATGGATATTCAACTGAAAGGTAAACTAAGCGGAATTGATACGGCGAAACTTATTCAGGTTAAATATAAAATACCAATAATTTACCTAACGGCAAACACAGACGATTCCTATTTTAACGAGGCAAAAACCACAAAACCAGCTGCATTTATATCAAAACCTTTTAAGAATTTGGACTTACAACGTGCTATAGAATTGTCTATTGACACCATTACACTAGAAGCAGAAAAAATAGAGCAGAAAAACCCTTATGTATTAGAAGATTGCATTTTTGTGAGAGATCATGATAAAATGGTAAAAATTTCTATTAAAAACATTTATTATATTGAAGCTGATCGTAATTACTGTCGTATTTTTTGCAAAGACAAAGCGTTTTTAATTGTAAACACCTTAAAAGATATTAATGAAAAACTGCCCAAGGCACATTTTTTAAGAGTACATCGATCTTATATTGTAAATCTCTCTAAAATTGATGAAGTAGCTGGGAGCCATTTAATAGTATCTAAAAAAGTGGTTCCTATGAGTAAATCATTTAAAATTGATTTAATGAAAAGATTGCATACCATCTAAGCAATTTTGTCAAAACAGAACTGAATAGAAATGGAAGCACCATTTTCATTATGTTTTTCAATAAAACCTCCCAATTGACTTACCAATAGATTAATTAACTGAGTACCAAATCCTGTCCCCTTAGAAACTTCAGTACCAACAAACCCAATACCATTATCCTTAAAATTTAGGGTATATTCATTGTTGTTACTTTTTGATAAATTTATAGAGATTTCACCTACCTTATTATTTGGAAAGGCATATTTCATGGCGTTAGTTAATAATTCATTAGTGATTAAACCTAACGGAATAGCCATATCTATATCAACTTCTAGAGCTTCCATATCTACTTTTAATGAAATACGATTGTCATTTCCAAATGAGTCCAAAACATGTTGACTAAGATTTATAAAATAATCTTTCATTTCAACCTTTGACAAATTATTACGTTGATATAACTTTTGATGAATCAAACTCATTGTATGCACTCTATTCTGGCAATGTAACATAACATCTACCGTTTTTTTATCGGTAATTTGAGCAGATTGTAAGGCCAATAAACTTGAAACGATCTCCAAATTATTCTTAACACGATGATGAATTTCTTTTAATAAGAACTCTTTTTCTTTATTTTGTTGCTGCAGTAAAATCCTTTTCTTCCTAATGTTTTGATAGGCATAATAGATAAGCGTTAGCACTATAAAAAGCATTACTGAAATAACAATAATTAATGTTTCTCTTAACTTTTGTTTTTTTATCTCTGTTTCTTGTAACTTAATTGTATTCTCTTTTTGAGCAACTTCAAATTCCGTTTGTAATTGTGAAATTCTTTCATCAGCTTCAGCTGTAAACACTTTACTCTGCAATAGATCGTATTGTGCAAAGGCTGCATAGGCTTCTTGATAATCATGATTTCCTGCATGTGCCCTACCCAAACTATTATAAGCCTGGCTTAAATAATAATTATCACCAAAATCAACCGTTGCAATTCGTATCGAATTTTGCAGACTTTTTATAGCACTAAGATATTTACCTTCCAAATTCTGAGCATTACCCAAAGAAAGCCAAGATCGCATCAGCATAAAATTATTATCCAATAAATTGGCATATTTAATTGCATTCTCACCTGCCAATGCTGCTTGTTCAAATTTATTTAAATAAGCATTTAAATCAGTCAACGAAATATAAATATCACTTAAATTGTTATAAAAACCATAGCGTTCGCCAATTGCAATAGCATGATTATAATACTTAAGAGCTTCTTCCTGCCGCTTTAATGCTAAATAATTATTACCAACCAAATATAATGTAAAGTCATAATCTAAATCATTCATACCAACTTCTTCAAAAAGAGCAACCGATCTTAAACCGTACTCCAACCCTTTGTCAAATTTTGATTGTTTCCAGAATAAATTACTTAAATCACTATACGCCATAGCAATTGCACGTTTATCCTGTAGGTCTTCTCCCAATTTGAGTGCTTCTAAAGCATAGTCTGCAGCTTTGCCAATTAATCCTCTTCGTTCAAAAACATAACCTAATTCTGTATATAACTTGGGTAAATCTTGCTTTCTAACTTTCCTTTTAGCCTCTTGCAACACAAAAAAAGCACTGTCTAGCTTTTCCATACGAAGCAAAATTGCTCCTTGAGTTATCTGAAACTTTCCATGCCAAAGTGTATCTTTTTTTTGTTTGGTTATTTTTAAACCCCGAATTGCAAAACTCAAAGCTTTATTTAAATTTCGTGTATGCCAATAATAGGCCAAATCATTTAACACGGAAAATTTAATGGAATCTGTTTTTAATTTGGGTAAAGCAACTTCTAAAATGTCTAAGTAGGAATCTCCAAAATTATCAGTATCAATAAAAACCTTGTTATATGGATTCTCTTTATTCGAATCAAAAATTTGAGCACCACAAATACTACTATAAAAAATAGTAAAAAAGCCAAATAAAAATAGTTTCCGTAAATACCTTCTCATTAAATGCATTAAAAGCGGTAGTAATTCCGTTTTCGCTAATTTACCAATTTATAATTTGCAATAAAAAACTGTAGAAAAATAAAATTTATTCTTCGGACACTAAAAGTATCCATTCGTCCTAGTCCACTTGTTTTTCAACTTTAGAAATGTCTATTTAGATGTTGCATACTAAGAGAAATTATGAAATTTAGGATTGTAATATATATGTTTATTGGCTCCATCTTACTCTCGTGTAATCCAACGCAACAATCTAGTGGAGCTTTATCGAACACTACTATAAGAGCTACAATTTCAAATTATTTAATTAGCCAGAATAGTATTGGCAGGAATAAAGCGGATACGTTACTTACAGAAAATTTTATCAGAAATATGAATGGGATTGAAATGGTATCTAATATAAATGAACATAAGGCTAATATGCACATTTTTCATACCGGTTTTCCTGATATGAACTTTACTTTTCCAAGCCAGTTCATAAAAGATAATGAAGCCTTTATAGTATGGATATTTACAGGTACACATACTGGAATTTTTGGTGAAATTAATGCTACTGGCATGAAAATAAAAGTTAACGGAATTTCACATCTTTATTTAGATAAAGAAGGTAAAATTTATAGAGAAGATGTGTTTTATAATGAACTGGATTTGTTGCAACAATTGGGATTTACTCTAAATCCACCTATTACGGAATAAATAAAATTAACAATCACAATAAACCTTAAAACTAACGATTATGAAAAATTTTAAAAGAATGATGGTCTTAGCAATTGTGCTTATTCTAAATCCAATCGTCACAAATGCACAAGAAACAACCATAGAATTTGAAAATGCAGATTCGGCTGAAAATCTCGTACGGACTTATGTTAACGCATTACAAGCTGCAGATATAGCCAAAATGAGTGCTACATTAGATTCAGGTGCCATGATTTATGGGTTAGACGGTGGATTAGATTCTCTCACTGTTGCTGAACATACCATTTATTATAAAAAAAGTACTGATTCCTATAAACATGTAATCAGCGGTGACCTTTATTTACCTGTTAAAGTTACTGATAATTGGAATGAAGGTGAATGGGTACTAGCATGGGGTACAAACACAATTACAAATAAAGAGACTGAAAATACAATAGTTATACCATTTCATATTGCAAGTTTAGTTGCTAATGGTAAAATAATAATGATGCGTTATTTTTATGATACAGCAAACATTATGAAAAACACAGGATGGACATTAACACCTCCCAAAAAGTAACAATTAAATAATTAATATTAATCGCTAAGTAGTGTAAAATACTTAGTGATTACTATTTCATTAAAAAATTATTATACCTGAAAAAAGTGGGAATTATTGGTGGGTCTGATTTTATTGGTAGCTATGACACCAAAGCGTTTTTAAATCAAATATTTTAAGTGAATTAAACTATCAATTATGAAAAATAAAGAACCCAATTGGACCAAAAACGAATTGAAAATTTATATTCTGTTGCTATGTGCCAATGCAGATTCCAAAATAAAGAAAAAAGAATTGAAACTCATAAAATCGAGTGCAGATGAAGCAACCTTTAAACCAATATATAAGGAGTTTAAAAAGGATGATGAAGATACTCAATTTGATAAGATAGAATATGTTATTGGAAAACATGAATATACACATGAAGAACTCAATGATCTGAAAAGAGACGTCTTTAAAATTTTCAATTCAGATGATAAATTCGTAACCAACGAACGCTATCTAGAAAAAGTCCTTGATAATATTTTGTATTAAAAACCAATGAAATGAAAACAAAAAAATTAACAACATTGGTAATCGCACTAGTAGTTGCAATGTCATTTATAAGCTGCAACGAAAAAACCAATACTGACACAACCGGACACACTGAAACTAATAAGCACAAAGATGCTAAGGCTGAACATGAGACACCAGAATACTTCCTGTTACGTCCGGAAGTAGAAAAAGCCTATGGTTATTCCCATGCTGTAAAAATAGGTAATTCAATAAAAATCTCTGGAGCGGTTAGCATGGATGATGAAGGGAATCCGACAGCAGTTGGGGATTTTGAACAGCAAATGAAAAATTGCTATGCCGATTTAGAAAAAATATTAAAACACTATGGCTGTACGTTCGATGATGTTGTAAAAGAAGATGTCTTCACTACAGATATGGCAAAGTTTTTAGAGTTTGCTAGTTACAGAACTGAAATTTATAAAAAGCACTTTCCAACAGGTTCTTGGCTCGGTGTCAAAGAACTGGCGGTTCCTGAATTTATGATTGAAATAGAATTGGAAGTGCATAAACCAAAAAATAAATAATAAACCCTGAAAAATAAAAACCATGAAGGTAATATCAAAAATTCTTATTCTATCACTTCTAATATCATACACTGCAATTAGCCAAACACTACCCCAAGCCATTTCTAAAATCAACACAGAAGGCTTTCAGAAATCGGAAGTGATGAGCCTCATTACTGATTTGTCTGATGTTTACGCCCCTCGGCTTACAGGTACAAATCAATATTTTACGGCTGCAGAATGGGCAAAGAAAACCATGGAAAATTGGGATGTTG
Organism: Aureibaculum flavum; assembly: GCF_016406085.1. Taxonomy (GTDB): domain Bacteria; phylum Bacteroidota; class Bacteroidia; order Flavobacteriales; family Flavobacteriaceae; genus Aureibaculum; species Aureibaculum flavum. The sequence continues at coordinate 35,925 of NZ_JAEHFJ010000008.1, read as the reverse complement.
ACAAGGTGTATTTCGAAAATTACTGTGATGATTGTATGGGTTGGGAAGTCAACTCATTTAATGTAGAAATGACTGAACCTGCTTATATGAAAATACAGGCCTATCCATATGCGTGGACAGAAAGTTCAAATGGCGTACAGATAGGCGATTTAGTTTCAATTGAAAATCACACCGATTTAGAAGCTATAAAAAAACAGTGGAGCGGAAAATTAAAAGGAAAAACCATATTAATGGGTTCGGCACCTGAGCAAAATATGCTATTTGATGCACTTTCAAAACGGTTTACAGACGATCAAATTGAGGAAGCTAAAAAATCGATTGTACCCGTACCAAGTAGTCCATTAGGGTCATCTGCTGGAGATATGGATCTAATTGAAGATTTAGAGGTTATTTTCGAAAGTTTTATGAGAAAGGATGATGCCTTTTTTGCATTCTTAAAAGCAGAAGGTGCTTTAAGTATTTTAGGTACTACACCTTTTTTTCCAGGTATTATTCATCCAAGCGGTACTTATAATTTTAAGAAAAGTCATGTAAAATCAATCCCCTATTTTGCTATTTCGCCAGAAAATTTCGGAAAATTAAAACGCTTAATAACTAGAGAAATCAATCCGAAAATCAAATTCCATTTAGATTCTGAACTCTATTTAAAACCAGAAAATAACGTGAATATTATTGCAGAAATCACAGGGTCCGATCCAAAATTAAAAGACGAAGTGGTGATGATTGGTGCCCATTTTGATTCTTGGCATTCGGCATCTGGAGCCACAGATAATGGAGCAGGTTCAGCAGTGATGATGGAAGTGATGCGAATAATTAAGTCGTCTGGACTAAAACCAAAACGAACGATTAGAATGGTACTATGGGGAGGAGAAGAACAAGGATATTTAGGTTCTATGGCCTATGCCGAAAAGCATTACGGAAAAGTAAAAGAAACTACCAGAAAAAAAGAGGTTGAAAAGATTTCTGCTTATATCAATATGGATAATGGTGCAGGACAAATGCGAGGAATTTATTTACAGGGAAACGAAGCGGTCAGACCCATTTTTGAAGATATGTTAGCTCCTTACACCTATTTAGATGTAAATAATCTAACCATTCAAAATACAAATTTTACAGATCATGATGTTTTTGACTATTACAAAATACCAGGATTTCAAATCATTCAAGATCCGTTAAACTACAGTACAGTAACGCATCACACTAATTTAGATGCTTTGGAATATGTTCCTGAACGTGACATGAAGATAAATGCCACAGTCATTGCAGCACTTGTGTATCAAATTTCAGAAAGAGATTCACGCTTACCAAGAGAAGAGTAATCTAAAATGAAATACGATTAACCATTAACAGAAAAATAGAAACTAAAATCAAAAATTATGAAAGAAAATCAAAACATGCAGGTCATTGACAAACTATATAAGGGATTTGCAACCGGTGCTATGCATACAGTTCTCGGCTGTATGGACGCTCAAATTGAATGGAACGAAGCGGAAAGTAATTCCTTGGCGGACGGCAATCCATATTTTGGTCCGGAGGCTATTTTAAATGGTGTTTTTGCTCGTCTTGGAGCAGATCATGAATATTTTAAGCTATCTGATATTGAACTTCATGAAATGAGTAACAACAAAGTGTTGGCTACTTTACGATATGATGTTAAAAACAAAGAAACAGGAAAATCTTATAATGCTCAAGTGGCACATTTCTGGTCTTTAAAAGACAATAAAATTGTCAAGTTTCAACAGTATGCTGATACCAAAAAATTGGCGGATGCTGAGGAAATATAATTCGACTAAATTGGGGTTATTCATTATACTGATTATATATCAATCCTAAGTGACATGTCGCCTTCTGTTTTAGAACATCAGGTTAGAACTTAGATTGAAAAAAAGAGTAAATAGCAAAAGCCTAATAACATTAATTGATTCATCGCAGAAGTATAATTTTAAAATAAAACAACATGAAAAAAATCATCAAAAAGAATGTATTTTTTTTGCTAAGCCTAGCTTTCTTTCTTATAACTACTATGAATGGATATGCCCAAGAAGCAAATCTACCTGATGGCACTATTATCGAAAAACTCGCCTACATAAAAGACATCAAAAATTTCAGTAGTGAAAGTGAACGGATAAAGGTGCTTTTTGAAGTCTATACCGAAAGTCAATTAGAAGCATCGCCCGGAATGGCTACTTTTTTTGGAAAACCTAATTTCAATCATTTATGGGATGACGTTTCACCAGAAGGGACAAAAAAAAACTTAGCGGTATTAAAGATTTTCAACGCATCAAAAGACTGGTTTAACCTAGATAAGTTAACGGAAGATGATAAGATTAATTTCAGCATTTTTAATCGCTCTGTTGGTGACCAATATGCTATGAATAGTCAGTTTCCAGAACAGTATTTAATTATAGACCAAATTCAGGGAGTTCATACGTATATCCCTGCAATAATTCAAATGATGCCAACCAATTCTTCAAAAGCATTAGAAAACATTATAGCTAGACTTAAGGGTATACCACAACTTCTACAAAATATTGAAATAACCTTATCTGAAGGTATTGAAAAGGGAATTGTGATGCCACGAAATACTGTGGTACAGGTACCCGAGCAATTAAAAAGCATGATTGCTAAAACTCCAATAAAAAGCCTTTTTTATACACCATTTGCAAACCTAGAAGGAAATGATCTTTTAAAAGAGAAGGTGAAAACGATTATTTCCAAAAGCGTAAACCCAGCTTTAGAAAGGTTCAGGAGTTTTATGACGGATACTTATTTGCCTAATACAAGAGAAAGTTACGGTTTAAGTGAATTACCAAATGGAACGGCTTGGTACAATCAGCAAATAAAGTTTCATACCACCACAAATAAGACGGCTCAGGAAATCCACGACCTAGGACTATCAGAAGTAGCGAGAATATTAGTCGAAATGGAAAAGGTGAAATCTGATATAGGCTTCAACGGAGATTTAAATGCATTTAATACCTTCCTCAAAGAAGACCCTCAGTTTTATTTTAACACGCCCGAAGAATTACTTTCGGCTTATCGTGACATTTGCAAAAAAATAGATCCTGTTTTACCTCAGCTTTTTGGTAAACTACCAAGGCTACCTTATGGTGTAAAAAAAGTTCCTGCCTATTCAGAGCAAGCTACCACAACTGCCTATTATAATCCAGGTTCTTTGCAGACAGGTGTGGCAGGTTATTTCTTTGCGAATACCTATAACTTAAAAACGAGACCAAAATGGGAGATGGAAGCGTTGACTATTCATGAAGCTGTGCCTGGCCATCACTTACAAATTTCACTTGCACAAGAGTTAGAGAACGTTCCAGAGTTTAGAACGATGCTTAATTTCACTGCATTTGTTGAAGGTTGGGGACTCTATTCTGAAAGTTTAGGTCCAGAACTTGGAATGTACAAAGATGCCTATTCTCAATACGGACAATTGACGTATGAAATGTGGCGTGCTATTCGTTTGGTGGTTGATACTGGTATTCATGCTTTTGGATGGACCAGACAAGAAGCCATTGACTATTTCGTAAAGAATTCAGGAAAAAATGAAAATGATATTACGGTTGAAATCGATAGGTATATCGCTTGGCCTGGACAAGCCTTAGCTTACAAAATTGGAGAGCTAAAAATAAAAGAGCTTAGAAAGAAATCTGAAGAAACCCTTAAAGATCAATTTGATATTAGGTTATTTCATGATGTAGTTCTCGGTAGTGGTTCAATTCCATTAGATGTGTTAGAAGATAATGTAAACCAATGGATAACCAATCAAAAAGGCAATTGATTGGTGGCATGCACGATACCATGGATCCAAAATTTATGGAATAGATAAGTACGGAAGTATAAACCGGAAGAAGCTTAACACAAATGCAGGGCATATTACACAGTATGATGAACTGGAAGTCATTCATGAAAAGTAATACGCCCAAAAGAGTTGTTTATTTTAAATTAAAAACCCAACCTAAAACCCATGAAACCAAAATCAACCCGAATTGAATCTATCGACATACTTAGAGGGATTATCATGGTAATTATGGCTCTAGATCATGTACGTGCATACTTTCATTATGGTTCCTTTTTTTCAGATCCAACCAACCTAGAAACGACAACACCCATACTTTTTTTTACTCGTTTTATTACACATTTCTGTGCACCTATATTTGTTTTTTTGGCTGGAAACTCCGCTTTTTTGTATGGTAGTAAAAAAACAAAACATGAACTTTTTAAATTTTTATTTTCAAGAGGAATTTGGTTAATTATTCTAGAGTTTACCATCAATAATTTAATTTGGACTTTTGATTTTAACTATAGTTTTATCATCGTCCAGGTAATATGGACTATTGGTATTTGTATGGTTTTTCTTTCGTTTTTAATATACTTACCAAAAAAAGTGATCTTTGCTATTGGTATTATTCTAGTTGCTGGTCATAATGCTTTAGATGGCATTGTGTTAGAAGGCGAGAGTTTTAAAGCTATACTATGGTATATTTTACACCAAGGAAAATTTTTCGTTTTCAGTCCCGACTCCATACTTTATATCCATTATCCTATAATTCCTTGGATTGGGCTGATGGCTCTGGGTTATTTATTCGGTACTTTTTATCAAAACGGGTTTAATGTTGCTGTTCGTAAAAAATGGCTTTTGTACCTTGGATTTGGTGCCATTATTCTGTTTTTTGTTTTAAGATTGTCAAATGTATATGGCGATTTAGTACCATGGACACAACAAGAAACTACTACGAAAACGATTATCTCATTTTTAAATGTCACCAAATATCCACCTTCTTTATCATATCTATGTATTACAATGGGACCTGCACTGCTGTTTTTGTATGCTGTTGAAACCACTAAAAACAAAGTAACCGATTTCTTTTTGGTCTTTGGTCGTGTACCCTTATTCTATTATTTCTTGCATATGTTAGTCATTCATACACTGGCTATCGTGAGTATTTTAATTTTTGGAGGTCATTGGCAAGATATGATCATTGATGCTGCGTCTTTTTTGAATAAAAATTTACTGACTTATGGTTATTCACTTTTTGCTGTATATATAATATGGATTGGAGTAATCCTTCTACTCTACCCTATTTGTAAAAAATATATGAACTATAAAGCCAATAACAAAGACAAATGGTGGCTTAGCTATCTTTAATCTAAAATATGATAAAATTCTTCCGTCAAATCCGAAAAAACCTTCTCGAAGAAGGTAAAACTTCCAAGTACTTCAAGTATGCCATTGGAGAAATCATCCTCGTGGTTATTGGAATTTTGATTGCTTTGCAGATAAATAATTGGAATAATGAATCTGGTAATAAGAGAGACGAGCAACGTATTGTTAAGAATCTAAATTTTGAATTTAAAAAGAATAGGGTAAATCTTCAAGAATATATTAAGCATCACAAAAAGATCCTTTCATGTGCAAAAGACATTATGAATTTAATTGGCGAACCTAAGGAAATTCTTGATAAATATAATCTGGATAGCCTACTAGCACAAACTTTAGATTATAGAACCTATAAACCAAGTCAAGCTGTGGTTTTAGACTTAATATCTTCTGGAAAACTAAATTTAATTTCTTCAGATTCTTTGCGGGCACAGCTATTTGAGTGGTCGAGTAAATTAGAAGAAAATCAAGAAAACTATCTCACATTGGATGAAATTGGTCAAGATCTTTTTTTACCTTATCTAAGCAAGAACGCTTCTATGAAAAACATAGACAATTATGGCTTATTACAGTGGAATAACAAAACAAAACTTAAGCATGATAACTATGGTATGTTTCAGGATATAGAATTTGAAAATGTGATGGATAATCAATCTTGGGCCATATTAAATTATATCAAGGCTCTTGAAGGCCTTGAAAATGCTATGGATAGAATCATAGAGGAAACCAATAAAACATTTAAATAGCAATGATATTATTTCAAAATGGTGGGGCAATACAAGTTGAAACAAACAAAAGCAAAGGTACTTTATTTACTATTAACTTAAGAATCAATGATTAGACAAACACTAATATCAATTAGTCTATTTTTCTGTATGCTATTTACAGCAAGTGGACAGGAAAACCCTGTAAATAAAAACAGATTGGCACTGGATACAATCGTCCATTTCACTAAGTCAGATTTAGATCCGCTTTTTGGCTTAATCATAAAAAATAGGGCTGGTTGGATATTTAAATCAGGAAATGACCAAGATTCGTCTCCCATAGACATTGATTTAAGGGGTTGGGAACGCTTAAGTCCTTCACAGATATCAAATGACATGGCAGATAGTTCTGGCAAATTTGAAGGCTGGTTTAGGTTACAATTTACCATTGATAGTGCTATTGCAAGTCTTCCACTCTACTTAGACAAAGAAGATCACGCAGCAGAGGGTATTTACTTAAACGGAAAATTATTGCGTCAATTTGGTGAAAAAGGGAACGACAGAGCGTCATTCAAAGAGCATATTCAAAATTTCGAAATTAGAACCCCAATATTTTTAGAACCTAATAGGGTACATACATTAGCCATACATTATGTAGATTATAGTAAGTATTGGGGCGTTGCTAAAATCGCAGAAATAGGTTCTACCAGAATTATTACCAATGACTATTTTGACTATATGAGTTTGTTGGGTAAGAAAGCTTTATTTGATCTATTTAGTTCTTTTATTTTCTCCATTCTTTTCTGGCTTCTCTATATTCTAATTAGAGAAGAAAAGGAGTTATTCATCATAGCCCTTTTTTCAACTATAATGTTCATATTTAATATTAGTACGGCATTCTATGGTGGGGATAGTTTATTCTTTACTCTACCATCTCACATCATGATTCTATTATCTTATGTCCATTTTTTTTTATATTTCTTCTTCCCTGTATTATGTCTTTTATTCGGCTATAGGATGTTATATGGAAAACTTCATAAATGGTTGATTCTATTTTGTTTAGTTGCACCTTTAACCATGTATTACAGTTTTCTATCGTACCTAATTACGGGAATTGGGATTGCCATTTTCTTACTCTTATACGCTTTAAAATCTAGAAAAAAAGTAATGTCTGTTAGGGTAGTCATGTTTAGTTTATTTTTATCTTATACTATAACTTTTATTGGACTTATGTTCAGATGGTTCTCTACTGGCGATCATCTTAGTTTAAGATTGTATTCTGTTAATAGTGACTTAATTGGTAAGGCTGTTTTATACCTGGGAATGTTAGCATTTGTTGCCTATCGCATGAGAGAGAAGAATGAAAATATGCGGCAAAATGCGATAGAACTGGTAAAGATTGAAGCTGAAAAAAGTTCGTTAATTGCTTCGCAAAATGAGAAATTAGAATTAAAAGTAAAAGAAAGAACATCAGAATTAAATCAATCTTTAAACGATCTTAAAGCAACCCAATCGCAGTTAATCCAGTCTGAGAAAATGGCAAGTTTAGGAGAATTGACTGCGGGTATTGCTCACGAAATTCAAAATCCATTAAACTTTGTTAATAATTTCTCTGAAGTCAGCACTGAGCTCATTGATGAAATGAATGAAGAATTAGATAATGGAGATATTGAAGAAGCGAAAGCCATTTCAATAGATATTAAACAAAACCTTGAAAAAATAAATCACCATGGTAAACGAGCCGATGGTATTGTAAAAGGCATGTTACAGCATAGTCGAAGTAGCGAAGGTGAAAAGGAACTTACTGATATCAATAAACTAGCAGATGAATATCTCAGATTGGCATACCATGGTCTGAGGGCCAAAGACAAAAGTTTTAATGCCGAATTGATAACCGATTTTGATAAAAGTATTGGTCTTGTAAATGTTATACCTCAAGACATTGGCCGTGTAATTCTGAATTTGATAACCAACGCTTTTTATGCTGTTGATGAAAAAAAGAAATCAGGAATTAAAAAATATGAACCAACAGTTTCAGTTTCAACAAAGCAACTTAAAAATCAGATTATCATTTCAGTAAAAGACAATGGAAATGGAATTCCGAAACATATACTCGACAAAATCTTTCAACCCTTTTTTACCACAAAGCCCACCGGTCAAGGTACAGGGTTAGGTTTGAGCATGAGCTATGATATTATTACAAAGGGTCACGGTGGTGAGCTAAAAGTACAAACAGAAGAAGGCAAAGGAACAACATTTTCAATAGTACTAACAAATACAACAACCTAACCAAATGAAAACAAATCAATCTATACAAAAGCGAAGCCTTGTTCTTCTAATCTTAGGTCTATTCTTGGTAACTTTTTTGTTTCCAACTAAATTATTAGCCCAACAAATTGATCCTGATTACATTTCTATTGGTGATGGCTTGGCGGTTCCCAACGTTAAAGATGTTTTCCAAGATAGCTTCGGCCTCATATGGATTGCCACCAGTAATGGTTTGCAAAAATATGACGGTTATACTTTTACTACCTTTAAAAATGTCCTTGGAAAAACCACTAGTTTAGCAAACAATAGCCTTTGGAGTATTGCCGAAGATGACGAACATAACCTTTGGATAGGCACCGATGCCGGTGTCTCCAAATTTAATAGAGATAAAAAAACCTTTACGAACTATGATTTTACAACACTATTTAACCTTCCACCAGGAATTAGTGCCGTTTTTAATATCTATATAGATTCTCAAAAAACAATTTGGGCGGCATCAAGATCAGCAGAACTGGTATTTTACGATAAAGAAAATGATACATGGAAACCAGCAGATTATAACATACCTAATTCATCTGAAGGCACTGTGACCAATAATGCCGTATTTGCAATAACCGATGATGCCAATGGTGGGCTTTGGTTCGGTTCCTTTACGCATGGATTGATGCATCGTGCTAAAAATGCAACGAAATTTGATCCTGTTTCTTTTGAGGATACCGAAACTGTTGATTTTACCAGTGATGTAAATGGTATTACAGCTTTATTCGTAGATAGTGAAAACATCATTTGGATAACCACTAGAAATGGAGTTTATAAGTATGATCCTATAAAAAACAAATTAAAAACATTACAAACGTATACTGAAAACCAGGCAGAGCTTTGGAATCTTTTGAATGATATTATACAAGATAATGAAGGTAATATTTGGATAGCCAATAACTATCGAGGAATTTTAAAATTTAAAGGAATTTCAGATGCATTTCAAGTGATTCCGGTAAACGGAGTGTATGAAGCCAAAGGCATCGGTATGAGTGTCACTTTTTCACACTTTATTATCGATAAAAGTGGTATTTTTTGGATGGGTAGCATAAACAAAGGTATTTTAACACATAATCCCGAAAGTAAACCTTTTATACACTATACTCACGATCAAAGTAATGAGCAAAGCATTAGTATGAATGGTCTATTTGGATTACTTTCTTCTAAAGTAAACCCGAACACGCTCTATGTTGGTACACGTGGGGAAGGCCTAAATATTTTTAACGAAAAAAACCAAACCTTTAAACAGGTAAAATATAAGGTTATAAATGATACATACGGTGGTGCCGTTCGCAGTATCGGTGAACTTTCTGATGGTACGGTTTATTTGGGGTCTTGGAGCGACGGTATTATTGAATTGGATAGAAATTGGAACGAGAAAAGGCGGTTTGTTTACAATGAAAAAGATGAAAATAGTATTTCAGACGACAAGATTCGGGTTTTAAAAACAGATGCCAAAAATAACTTTTGGGTCGGTACCAGTAATGGACTGAATTATTTTGACACTAAAAAAGGCACGTTTAAGCGGATTACCAGTTCCTACACACAAACCTATCCTGACGAACTTTTAGAAAATATTAATAACTGGAGTACTAGTGATAAAGCCATTGCTAAATTTTTAGAAGTAACAGATAATCAAAATCTTAGTCAATCCTTTGAAATAACTAAATCTGGCACTTACCTCATAGTATCTATAGGCGAAGGGGATATAGGTAGTATGGCTGATTTTGGTTCTTTAGAAAATACTGTTAAAGATACGTTATGGATTTCAAATAATTTTAATAATACTAAATATGCCGGTGGTGGCCTAAAAAACAGAATTGAAATACAGCAAATTGAATTAGAACCCGGTAATTACGAACTTAAGTATAGGTCCGACGATAGCCATAGCTTCGGGGTTTGGAATGAAGATGCACCAACTAAAACTAAACTCTATGGCACAATACTTATCCAATTAAACACCGCTGACAAAACGTTGGTTGAAACACTTTTAAAGAAAGATTCGGACAAATTAGTTATCACCGGTAGCAATATCCTTTCCATGAAACTTACAGATGACTTTCTTTGGGTGGGTACAGATGCTGGTGGACTTAATAAAATTAATTTAAAAGATAATACGGTCAAATCATACCTTGCTGATCCCAATATTGAAAATGCTATAAGTAGCAATGCAATATTTGATATTAATCTTGATAAAAAAGGGTTTGTCTGGATTGCTACAAACGCAGGCTTAAACAAATTAGATCCAAAAACTGAAACTTTTACACATTATAATGAATCCGATGGCTTACCCACAAATTTAATAGAATCAGTAGTCATTGGAAAAAATGGTGAAATGTGGTTATCTACCCAAAACGGATTGTCACAAATGGTAACAAGTAAAACATTGGGTAAAGTTACTTTTATAAACTATAGTTCAGAAGATGGTCTTGGCGGCGATTCATTCCTATCTCAAGTAGCAACTGTGACCCCTGAAGGTAGGTTTTACTTTGGTGGCGAACATGGCTTAAATGCCGTTAGTAAAATAAAAACCAATGATGTGCCTCCAAACTTAATTTTATCTAATCTTTTAATTTCTAACCAATCGGTTTATAATATGGGTGAAGCTTCTCCACTAAAAAAGGATTTACTCTCCACAGATACCATAACAATGGCACACAATCAGAATAATTTAAGTTTTGAATTTGCCGCCTTGCATTATGCCAATCCTAAAAAAAATCAATATGCACATATACTCAAAGGGTATGATAACGATTGGATTTATGACAATCGGAATTATGCATCATACACCAATCTTGATCCAGGTGATTATGAATTTATTATCCGTGCCTCCAATGCGTATGGTGTTTGGAATGAAGAAGGTAAATCAATATTTATAAGTATTAAGTCTCCTTGGTATAAAACCTGGTGGGCCTATGGCATATATGCGATTTTGATAGGATCACTAATTTTTACTGTACATCGATTTCAACGTAGAAAATTAATCTTGAAAGAACGTCAACGCTCACAAATTCGGGAAATGGAACTCCGAACTGAGGCTGCAGAATCAGATGCCAAAGCTTTACAGGCAGAGAATGATCGGAAAAGAAATGTGGAAATGCTGAGTGAAATTGGGAAAAAAATTACTTCCTCTCTAGATTTAGACGATATATTCCATAAATTATACGAACATGTCAATGAATTAGCGGATGCCTCCATTTTCGGAGTCGGAATTTATCACCCCGAAAAACATAAAATAGAATACCGATTGGCTATGGAGAAAGGAAAGGCTTACCCTGTCTACTTTAGAGATACTACCGACAAAAATCAATTTCCGGTATGGTGCATAGAAAACCAAAAGCCCATTTTTATAAATGATGTGCAACTGGAATATAAAAATTATATTGAACACTATAAAGAACCTGAAACGGTCTTTAATGACGGGACTAAGACAGAAGAGCCTACATCCATTATCTATTTACCTTTGATCTCTAAAAAACGAGTACTTGGAGTGATTACCATCCAAAGCTTTGAAAAAAATGCATATACGGACTATCATTTAAATTTATTACAAAATTTAGCTTCCTATACTGCCATAGCCCTGGACAACGCTGATGCTTATACCGCGTTAAAAGCAACGCAATCGCAATTGATTCAATCCGAAAAAATGGCAAGTTTAGGAGAGCTCACCGCTGGTATTGCTCATGAAATCCAAAATCCATTAAACTTTGTCAATAATTTTTCTGAAATAAGTAATGAGTTGATTGATGAAATGAATGAGGAGCTTGATAACGGAGACCTAGAAGAAGCGAAAAACATTGCCAAAGACATTAAACAAAACCTTGAAAAAATAAACCATCATGGTAAACGAGCCGATGCCATTGTAAAAGGGATGTTGCAACACAGTCGAAGCAACAGTGGACAAAAAGAACCTACAGATATTAATGCCTTGGCGGACGAATATTTACGCCTGGCCTATCATGGATTGCGTGCAAAAGACAAAAGTTTTAACGCTACACTGAAAACAGATTTTGATACCAGTTTGGAAAAAATAAAAGTCATTCCACAAGATATTGGTCGTCTGATTCTCAATTTAATAACCAATGCCTTTTATGCCGTAAATGATCGTAAAAAACAGAATATACAAGACTACGAACCCACCGTTTCTGTGAGTACAAAAAAGAAAGCTAATACCATTGAAATCTTAGTTGAAGACAATGGTAATGGTATTCCAAAAAAAATAATAGATAAAATTTTTCAACCTTTCTTTACTACAAAACCCACAGGACAAGGTACAGGGTTGGGTTTGAGCATGAGTTATGATATTATTAAAGCCCATGGCGGCGAGCTAAAAGTAGAAACGAAGGAAGGTATAGGTACAAAATTTTCTATTATATTTACAAATACAACAACCACATCCAAATGAAAATCAATCTATTAATGAAACGTTATATTTTTCTTACGTGCCTAGTCTTTGGCCTGTTTCTTATTTCTTGTCAAAAAAATAGCAAATCAGAAACGGAGACTAAAGTTGGCAACTACAAGGTTCCTGAAACGATTCCTTTAAAATTTACAGACCCAGAACCCTTTGAATGGGAAACCCTAACGAATGACGCCCTAACAACCCCCGTATCCTATTCTTTAAACATTGACGCCTTACCCAGTAAACCGTTTGAATTGAACCAATTTAAACCATTGAAAACTCCAATGAAAGAATATGATTTGGATTGGGACAATGTACCTTCTGAAAAACTAAAGCTAGATTCTGTACCTTTTACCGTAACAAAATCGACCATAAAAAAGCCTATCATCACTAAAATGAAGGCTCCTGTAATTATGGAAGGCACCAAAAACAACCTGTTACAACTTTCTGTAAATGAAGGCTTGATAACCAATGAAATAACTTCTATAATAGAAACAGAAGATGGAGAAATTTGGATGGGCTCCACCTCCAGCTTATCAACAGCGTCTACCTTAACACGCTACGATGGTGAAAATGCTTTTACCTATAATTACCCAAGAGTTGTTGATATGACTTTTGATCAATTAGGACGACTTTGGTTAGTCACTGTATATAATGACATTCATGTGTTAGATTTTGAAAAAGATATAGCCTATTTAATAAAACCTTCTATTGCAGAATTTGTAGGCGTAGACATAGCATGTGACCATAGTGGAACCATGTACATCGCTTCTTACACAAATGCTTTTTATACCATTGATGCAGCGATGAATAATTTGCAAAAATTGGAAAATGTAAGTAATTCTGCAATGACGATTTTAGAGGACCGTGAAAATAATTTATGGCTTGGATATTTGGACGGACTGGTGGTCTTAAACAAGGAACGAACCTCTTTTAAAAAATTACAAGGCACTACCGATTATAATTCTAATTTCTCGGTTTTTGATATTAAAGAAGATAAAACGGGTACTATTTGGGTATGTCAATTAAATCCTCAATCTCAGAATGTCAATACTCCTGAATCTGAAGTGTTACGAGTATCGTTAACAGACAAAAAAATTAACGTGCTCTCAGCAGAAAATGGATTTAACATACCAGGCCATAGAATAGAAGAAGATGACCAAGGCAATTATTGGATTGCTGGTGAGGATAAAATGTTTGTTTTACATCATGATTTAAAGCAGTCAAAAACAATAGCAATGAACAGCCTTATGTTTGCTAGCGGAAGTAGAATTGGTACCCTAAAAAGAAAAGATGGGTCTTTATGGATTGCCACAACAGATAAAGGTGTGATTATAACAAATGAATACACACTTAATACCCAATATTTGAGTACGGCTGATGGATTATTAAATAATGAAGTTTGGGAAATAGAAGAAAACTCTAGAGGAGAACTATGGCTGGGAAGTAGAGGTGGTATTTCGATTATTGACCCACAACTGAATACCATAAAAAAAATAACGAATGAGCAAATAAAAGGTATAGATATTAATTCGATTAATTATTTAAAAGAAATTTCTAAAGATATTTATTTTATACAAAATGGGTATGGTTTTATCATTTTTGACCGACAAAATAATAAAATTACCCAATATGCTGGTAATGAAAACTTAAACTTAAGAGTTTCTGGGTTTGCAGCATTAGACGAACATCAGTTTATGATATACAATGCAACTGGTTTGTATCAATACGATATAGAAAAAAATAGCTTAAAAAAATTGATCTCTAAAACAGACCCTAATATATTACAAACGTTGTTTGCTATTGCAATAGTTTATGATGGTTCAGAAGAAATACTTTGGGTTCCAACGCAAAATAAAGGTTTAGCAAAAGTGAATTTAAAGAACAATACCATTAGCTATTTAGGAACAAAAGAGGGACTCTGTTATAATAACGTGGGTGTAGTCAACTTTTCAAAAGAAGGCGAACTATGGGTAACAACACTGAACGGTATTGCTATATTAAATTTTGAAGAAAACACACTTACTAATTTACAAGAAGAGAATGGATTGATACCTGACGAAATGTATGATATCGTTGAAAAAGACGATAAGATGTATGCCGCAAGTGCAAATGGACTAATTCCCATTGAAAAATCGTCTGTTAAAACGTACGATAGTGGATTTTACAACTATAATGGAGGCTTTGGGTTTAAAGCCAATGATTATTTGTCAGGCTCTAGTACATTTCTTAAAAATGGACAGTTTTGGGCCGGTGTTGTTGATCTCGCAAATGTTTACAAACTTGTAATAATGAACAATGGCCCCAAACCAGATACTACCATAAGTACGGTTCATATTAATAATATGTTTGTATTGGATGAAAATTTAAAGTTTGACAGCAAAGCGGATAATGACTCTATTTCTAAAGCATCCTCATCCGATACCAACATGAAAAATATAAAATGGGATTCCATTAAAAAGCCCTATAGTATACCAGTTGGTCTTGTATTGCCTTTTGATCAAAATAGTTTAAGCTTTAGTTATTCCAGTGGCGATGTTTTTAATAGAAACCAACTTAGCTATCGCTTTATTTTGGATGGCGAAGATTTAGATTGGACCTACGCCGCAAACGCAACAAAAACAAAAAATTATTATAATTTAGAACCTGGTGAGTATACATTTAAAGTAGCTTCCAGAAGTTTTAATAAGCAATGGTCAACACCAGACGTAATGACATTCCGTATTAGTCCACCTTGGTGGCAAACCTGGTGGGCCTATCTTATTTTTGGGCTAATAGCAGTGGGTATTTTAAGAATTTATATTGCCTTTAGAGCAAAAAAATTAAAGAGAGAAAATAAATTTTTGGAAGAAAAAGTTAAAGAAAGAACCAATGAATTGGAAGCTTCCATTGAAGATTTGAAAGCAACACAATCACAATTGATCCAATCTGAAAAAATGGCAAGTTTGGGTGAACTTACCGCGGGTATAGCCCATGAAATTCAAAATCCATTAAACTTTGTCAATAATTTTTCTGAGATAAATGTAGAACTGATTGATGAGATGCAAGAAGAATTAAAAGCGGGTAACAACGAAGAAGTGATAGAGATTTCTAATGATATCAAAGAAAACCAGAAAAAAATTAATCATCATGGCAAGCGTGCAGATTCTATTGTAAAGGGAATGTTAAAGCACAGTCGCAATACCAGTGGAGAAAAAGAACCGACAAATATCAATGCGATTGCCGACGAGTATTTGCGATTGGCGTATCACGGACTCCGAGCTAAAGACAAATCTTTTAACGCTACCTTAAATACAGATTTTGACGAGTCTATTGGTTTAATTAATGTAGCAGGTCAAGATATGGGTAGAGTAATTTTGAATTTAATTACCAATGCATTACATGCCATCTCCCCAAACTCAAAAACACCTGAGATAACAGTGAAAGACCCAACGATTTGGATAAGCACCAAAAAAGTAGGAGATCAAGTTATCATAAAAATAAAAGATAATGGTTCAGGAATTCCTAAGGAAATAGTAGATAAAATTTTTCAACCCTTTTTTACTACCAAACCCTCAGGACAAGGAACGGGATTAGGACTCTCTATGAGCTACGATATTGTAAGATCACATGGTGGCGATCTGAAAGTTGAAAGCCAAGAAGGCGAAGGAACCACCTTTACCATTAGTATTCCAAAATAAATCAATTAACCCAATAAATATAAAATTCTTTAAGTTATGAAAATATTAGTAGTTGACGACGAGCACGATGTTAAGACCTTATTTCAACAACGTTTTAGAAAAGAAATTCGCAAAGGAGAACTCGAGTTCGTATTTGCCTTTTCTGGAGAAGAAGCCTTAACTGTATTGGAGAGTATGAAACAAGAAGCCGTTTTAATTCTTTCAGATATTAACATGCCTGGTATGAGCGGATTGGAATTGTTAAAAAAAATTAAAAAGGAATATCTAGCACCACCTCCAGTAGTAATGATGATAACCGCGTATGGTGATGAAGAAAATTTTAACACTGCCAAGAGTTTAGGAGCAGACGACTTTTTAACCAAACCTGTTGATTTTAAATTATTAAAAGATAAACTAATACATAATATCTAATGGCAAAAATACTAGTAGTAGACGATGAGCCGGATTTAGAAACGCTGATTAAACAGAAATTCCGTAAACAAATTCGGCAAAAAGAGTATGAATTTCTATTTGCAATCAATGGTAAAGACGCTCTTGAAAAATTGATTGCCGATCCTGATACTGATATCGTTTTGAGCGACATTAACATGCCCGAAATGGATGGTTTAACCTTGTTGACTAAATTGAGTGAATCGAGTCCACTCATTAAATCGGTTATTGTTTCTGCTTATGGCGATATGGATAACATACGTGTTGCCATGAACCGTGGTGCTTTTGATTTTATTACAAAGCCTATTAATTTTGAGGATCTTACGTTGACTATGGAAAAAACCATAAAACACGCAAAACACATTAAAGAAACCCTCCAAGCGATAAAGGAAAACAACATTTTAAAAATGTATGTTGATGAAAATGTGCTCAATTTTATGGGAAGCCGTGAGTATGAAAATACGATTATGGCTAATGAAACTATTGAAGCTACCGTCGTTTTTATAGACATTTGCGGGTTTACAAAAATTAGTGAAAATGCTCCTGCAGACACTGTAGTTAAAATGATTAATTCTTATTTCGATGAGATGGTAAAAGAAATAATGAACCAAGAAGGGTATATCGATAAATTCATTGGCGATGCCATTATGGCGGTCTTTAGAGGAGAGTTTCATTTAGACAGAGCCATTGATGCAGCATTAGCGGTACGAAATAAAATAAATAATCTCCCCGAAATGGGCGATACATTTAAATTTAAACCAAAAGTGTCTATCGGTATAAAAAGTGGGGAGATGATTTCTGGGAATATAGGCTCCGTAAGTTTAAAAAGATTAGATTATACCGTTATTGGAGATACTGTTAATACCGCCGCACGATTGCAAGATGCTGCCAAGGAAAATCAAATAATTATTTGTGAAACCTGCCATGAGCACATTAAAGAATCATTTGTTTGCAAATCATTAGGCAGTATAACTGTGAAAAACAAATCGGAGGCAATAACTATTTATGAAGTATTGGAATAAAACAAATGTTCAGTTTAAGAGTTAGGGCATAAAAAATTAAGTAGTCCAAACGCGAGGTATCGCAATTGAAATATAAACAATTTAGGAATATGGAAATACCGGAAGCACAGCAAAACCCACCCCAAATTAAAAACAAACACACAGATGATTTAGTAGATCATTATTGGGGAAGCATCAATTATATTTTTAATTTAATTAAGGCCTCCGAAATTAAGGCAGGTTTAATTCTTTCATTCTATGGAATTTTATTCAATTTTATATATAAAAGCTTTGCAAGTGTTTCAGGTACAGATACGTACCACACCTTTTTATATATTCTCTTAGGCCTTTGGCTTATATGTACTATTATTTCGGTGTACTTCTGTATTCGATGCTTTATGCCGAGGATTGAAACGAAGTTTGATAAAAATATTTTCTTTTTTGGTGATGTAATTACCAAATTTGGTGACATTAAACAGTTCTCGAAATTGTTTCATGAAATTAGCAAGGATGAAGATCGATTGTTTGATCAATTAGGACAACAAGTCTATATCAATTCAAAAATTGCTGCCTTAAAATTTAAAAATGTAAATAGAGCGTTGCGATTTTTAGCCTTAGGATTGGTATTTCTATTCATTATTATTACATACTACGCAATCGTATTTTCATAATTCTTCCTAAAATCATAAATTCTAATCGTGATTTTGTGTTCTGAATTTAACTACTTTTGCAGTGATGGTAAAAGAAATACAGCTCCGGGTAAAGTTAAAAGAAGAAAAAATTGCAGACATTCTAAAAATTAAGGCTGCTCAGCAATTATCAACTGCAGTTAAGCATATTGAAAGTGTCAAAATTTTAAGAAAATCTATTGATGCTCGTAAGCCCACAATTATCACCAATTATAAGGTTGCAGTGTATATCAATGAACCTGCACCTGAGCCTACAATTAAAGCGTTTCATTATAAAGATGTTGCTAATGCAAAACCCATTCACATTATTGGATTCGGTCCCGCTGGTATGTTTGCCGCCTTACGTTGTATTGAATTAGGTTATAAACCTATTGTTTTAGAACGTGGTAAAAAAGTACAAGAACGAAGACGTGATTTAAAAGCCATTAACCAAGACCATTTTGTAGATGAAGATTCAAATTACTGTTTTGGTGAAGGTGGTGCTGGCACCTATTCGGATGGCAAATTATACACCCGAAGTTTAAAACGTGGAAATGTAAGACGGATATTTGAACAGTTTGTATTTCATGGAGCAACGGAGCAAATTCTAATTGATGCACATCCACATATAGGTACCAACAAACTACCTAAAATAGTAGAAAATATTAGAGAGGTTATTTTAAAACATGGTGGAGAAATTCATTTTGAAAGTCGCGTTGTTGATTTTGTCATTAAAAACAACAGCCTAAAAGCCATTCGCCTACAGAATAATATTGAAATGGATACCCAAGCAGTTATTTTAGCTACTGGGCATTCTGCGAGAGACATTTACTATTTATTACATAAAAAAGATATTGCCATAGAAGCTAAATCATTTGCTATGGGGGTTCGTGTAGAGCATCCTCAACATATTATTGATTCTATTCAATACCATTGTGAAGGTAAAAGAGATGAACTTTTACCAGCCGCACCTTATAGTTTAGTACATCAGGTAAAAGACCGTGGTGTCTATTCTTTTTGCATGTGTCCAGGTGGTTTTATTGTACCTGCAGCAACCGCCATGGGCGAAGTTGTAGTTAACGGTATGTCACCTTCAAAACGAAATAATGAGTTTGCAAACTCAGGAATTGTTGTAGAAATTGATGTAGAGAAAGACATTTCTAATTTCAATCAATTTGGAGATTTAAAAGGGTTGGAATTCCAAAAGAGTTTAGAGAAATTAGCATTTAATGCAGGTGGAAAAACACAAACGGCACCCGCACAACGATTGACTGATTTTGTAACTGGTAAATTATCTACAGATTTGAATTCAACATCTTATCAACCGGGATTAAAATCAGCTACGTTACATTCACTATTACCCAAAATTATAGGTAGTAGATTGCGAACGGGATTTAAAGTTTTTGGTGAAAAAATGAAAGGCTTTTATACCGAAGAAGCTAATGTTGTAGGTGTAGAATCGAGAACGTCTTCTCCTGTTAAAATTCCTAGAAACGAAAATTTAGAGCATCCACAAATAGAGGGTTTATTTCCTTGTGGCGAAGGTGGTGGTTATGCGGGAGGAATCGTTTCTGCAGCGATGGATGGCGAACGTTGTGTAGAAGCGGCTATAGCATCCTTTCAAGAACGCAAGTAAGGTGTTTCTTCCATTTTCACGACACTTTTTAAGTAAGTTCGTTTTTTCGATCCATTTCTTTTGGTACTCTTCCATTAAAAAATTGAGTAATAGCACAGTGATATGTTTTAGATCGTTTTAATAAATTGAATCAAATAAACGATGAAAATACTAATGGCAAGCCCGATACTAACTTTTGCAAAATCTTTAGCAATGAGTTTATAAGAAGTTTTTAATTTTCCTTTATTAAGTAGGTAATTTATTGCTATTTCACGCCCGGCAAGAATACCAATAAAAGTCCATGTTGTACTCATTGGAATCGAATTATAGTTTTCATATACAAAGAGAATTATTCCATAACACAGGTCTATTATAGTAGCAGAACGGATGTTTCAATTTTCTGGGACTATGCATGTAAATGAAACGTAGCTTATCCCCTATTCCCTATTTTGAATATGCCCCTGAAGAAAAGTCAATTTCATCTCCTATTTATATTAATGAACTTATTCCATAAAATTACCTAACAAATCGAAATGCTGTACTGAATTTCCTTGCTTCACATAAATAAGCCCACCATTTAGCCAAATTTCAGAATATTTTATAGGAACTATTTCATCTCCATTCAGGTTTACAACACCCCATTTTTCATTATTTTTTACTTTGAAATTACCATAATCTAATACTCCTGTTTCAATATATTTTGTACCAAATAACAATTTACCATCAACCGTGATATATCCTTTTCGGTTTTTGTCAAAACTATATTTAGCCAAACCGGTTTCACTATCAAAGGTACTAATGTATTTAAATAAGGGTGGAATTATTGTCTCTCCCAAACTATTTATAATTCCGTATTTACCTCCATATTTCATGGTTATAAATAAGTCTTTTATATTACTATATTCAATATATTGCCAATGCGTATTATTTTCAATTGCTTTTCCTTTGGTACTGACAAAATACCCTTCCCCAGTTAAAAGCAAGACATGGTGCAACTCTGGAGTAATTTCTTCATAATTATAAAAAGTATCGTAGGTTTTCCCTTTAATATTTAAGGTTTGCAATTTCCCTTTACAATTAAACACCTGACTTTGTCTCTTGTTATTTTCTAAAAAATTTGTTCCTATAAACAAATTGTCATTTGGGCCATAAAACACCCTCGTATAATCAGCGGGGCTAATTTTTTCAAAATCACTATTTAAGACACATTCTGTTCTATTCCTTTTTCCAATAAAAACTTCTGTGTCACACCTTTTAGCCTTAGTTATGATAGCATAAGGCACTTTAGATTTTATAATTTCAGCATTTTGCAAATCAATTATATCAGAACTAATTAATTTATTATCTAATTTAACTGCTAAAGCATAGTGTTCATTTATTTTTTGAACGTTATCATAATCAAATGCAATAATGGTTTTATTTTCAATAGTTAATATGCCTGTTTTTTTATTACTATCAGTTGCTAAGAGTTTACTGTCATTAAGAAATTGCAATCTGCTATATATAGGTTTTATTATCCATTCTCCATTTTTATCAATAAGACCATAGAATGATTTTCGTTCCTTTTTTATTGATGCAATTGCCAAATTATTATCTCTAAATTTTCTAATGTCAGCAAAGGGTAGGTTATTCACTAAATCTCCATTAAATTTGATTAAGTATTTTAAGCGATTACTATACTTACGTATAAGTGCAAGTTGATGCTTATCACTTACAACTTCTACAACGTATTTTCCACAAAATAAATTTCTTTTTGTTTTACTATTAATTATAGTCCTATAACTTTTCCAATAAATAGAATCTATAAATTCTATTTCATTGGGTGTCGTATTAATGAATGTGGTGTCTTTTGCATTTTCACTCATATAAAATCCGATTTTCTTTGATTTTAGTACCCAATAATAAAATTGTTCATTCTTAAACACATCTTTAATATGATAATATGAAGGTGAAATAATGACTTCCTCATTTTTTGATATTACACCAAAGCCTTCTTTTGTTTGAACAATTAGCGTATTTTTAACTGTGGGTTTAATGTAATAATAATCTCCCCTTAAAAGTTTTTCGCCGTCATTTAAATAATAATTGCAAAACTGGTTTTCATAACCTACAAAACCATTTTCTCCACTTTGAACTATTGTATGAAATTCTGCGGGAATTAAAATTGTTCCTTTAGCATTCTTTATCCCATATTTGCCATCTTTTTTGAAAGACTGATTGCCATTTTCAAATTTAACAATTGGTGCTTTTTTTTCATATTTTGATGAAACCTTATCATTCCTTTTAAATAACGGAGTGTACGCTTTCATTAATAAATCTAAATCCTTTTCATTCACCTCATTTTTCTTATTACTAACATTTTCACCCATCATTATGGATTCTACTACATCCTCCTGATTATTATCTAAAAGGCTACACCCCTCAGCAGCCATATTAAATAGCTCAAAGATTGTTTTTACTTGGTCCGTTTGTTGACTAAAGGAATTTAAAGTGTTTAAGACAAGAAGTGTAACTAGTAATAAATGGTTTGTTTTAATTTTCATATTATATTTTAATCTTTCTAAATAAGAGTAGTCGTTTTGCTGTGTTGATTCAATTGTTACTTATAAACCAGCCCAATTTATCATTAAAAAAGTCGATCAAATTTAAATGTTGCAATATAATAAAGCATTCCTGTGGTAGCCAACAAATGAATTGCAAAGCCAATATAATTGATCACTTTTACATATTTTTTTTTGTAATAACCCATAATGGAGTAAAGAGCGAATATTAAAATACAGGCTTCCATACCAATTACAAACAATTCTCTAACTTCAAAATTATGTTGCTTTATATACATGCTATTTAATACCCAAAAAATAAATATACCGATCACTAATACAGCATTTAAATATGGTATTATTAAAGTTGTTTTTCGCAGTTTATACCCGATAATAATCGCTGCCAAATGGCTTATCAAGATTATAAACATTGCTATAATTACATATATATCATTCATAGGTATGCCTCGGTATGTTCATTTTTCGGGACGGGTCAAGATTATATGTAACGTATGTGTATTTGTTTAGTTGCATGATTAAGCAACTAAACAAATATAAACCATCCTGACATATCAATAAAATTCCTAAGTCTCTGAATACAAGATAAGAAGTGTCTTAATTCGTAAATAATTTCTTAATCAAAAAAGTTACAAGCCTGCTATATTTACAGCATATCTCTTAAATTCACAATTCCATACGCCAATTCTGATCCATTTTCTTTTAATTTATAGGCCGCTGCTAATACTCCATAACTGCTAATTTTTTCAACAGTCATTTTTTTATCTATTTGGTATTTTAGTTTTCTTGAAATTTTAGAAATATCTTTCCAGTTCCAATCAGTTACTTTTCCATTTATATGATTAGATGTTTCAATTCTCAATGCTCCTTTTTCATTAAAATGTCCAATTGATGAACGGTGAAGTCTATTTTTTTTTAATCCACCAAAATGTAAGTTTATCATTCCCCACCCTCTAGCTGCATATCTAAAGGTATGACCATTACATTTTTCAGGATTTAAATTAATTTTTTCAACTAAAACTTTAGGACTAAAAATTGGATGCCACAGTCTAAAACTTGTCGCATACTCCGTACCATTTTTTAAATCATTATGATTGATAATTTCTTCAACACTTTTATATTCAATAATTGATTCGTCATATTTGGAATATGAGTCAAATATTTTCAATTCTAACTCATTAATAATATAATTTAGAACATCAATTTTATCTTCTATTTCTGCATAAAATTCGTAGTTCATTTCTTCGCTTGCTTATACTGTATTTGTTAATAGTTCGCTTTACTCCTGTGTTGCAATGTTTAAGCACCTAATTTAATAAATAAAAACCAAGCCATTTTATTTATCCTTTATTCAATTGTTTTAAAAAACGATGTTCTTTGATGGTACCGTATATTATAATGGCGATAACACCAAGAAGAGAAATAACACCTGAAATTATAATGTAGGTATAGAATCCTTTGGAAAAGTATTCCTTAAAATAAGGCAATAGCAGATAAAATCCAATAATGTAAACTGCAATACAAACGGGTGTTATCACATAATTTATTAGTAATCGAATTTTGTAAAACCTTTTCAGATAGGCGTAGTACGGTTTTTGAGCCATTGAAATAAGTTGTTTTTCTTTACGATATACAGTATAAAACTCCAAGACAATTCGAAATGTAAGACTAGAAATCATCAGTAAAAGTCCTAGATTAAAGGTATTCCATTGACTGAATGCGAAATAAAAAGCATAGACCAATAAAACCACCACAGTTACAGACATCACAGTGATACTGATATATTGACTATTGCGTTGTTTCTTTGCTTTTGTAATTATGTCTTTAGCAGTATAGGTTGAGATATCATTACCTTGACTTCCCCATAACTTATCTAAATTATCATTTTCCATTTTTAATACATTTTAAAAGTGATTTTCGAATACGACTTAAACGTGTTCTTAATGTTCCGTGTGCTAAACCCACGGTATCTGCAATAGTTGCTTGTGGTATGTTTTCTAGTTCTAATAATATCAAAGCTTTATTTTGCTCGTTTAGTTGATCAATACAATGATACATTTTTTTGATATTCTTTTCTGTTGCAACAGTAGCATCATCAGTATCATCAGCACTACTTGTTGTTAAAACATCTTCATTTATAGTCAAGTTTTTTTTAGATTTACGTAAATCTCCTAAACATACATTTACAGCTATTCTATAAATCCACGTGTCAATTGAGGACTTCCCCTTAAATGAATTGCTATGTTTCCAAACTTTAATAAAAGTTTCTTGAAGCCATTCTTTTGCTAGCTCATCATTACCAGATGCATAACCTAAACACAATCTACGGACTTTAGAAGCGTGTGAATTATAAATACTGGTAAACTCTTGTTCTCTATTCATTCTTTGATGATAAAATCATTTGTATTTGATTTAAAAACCATTTCGGTTTGTCTAACATAATAAAATGGGCACTGTCCTCCGCTACAATAAAATCATATTTTTTTAAATTTTCGTATTGACTTTTATAAGTTTGTGTAACCATCTCTTTTCCAAAAGGTTTTGATGCTGCAATTATGGTTACAGGAATCGATATCTTTTTTAAATCTTCTCTAAGGTCTAATTTCAGATAATCGGTATATCCATAAACATATGTTTTTCGGTCTGCTTCGAGTATCCAATTTTTAATTCTTACTTGTGCGGACTCTTTGGTGCTCATTCCTTTTGACATCGCTACTGCCATTTGTTCAAATTCTTTATCACTCAGGGCTAATTGCCGATCATTATAGGGGTTTTCATAGACCAAGTTTTCAGGTTTGTAATCAGGAATCATTAGTGCTCCTGAAGCTGGTAGACCATCAATTATTACGATTTTTGATAGTTTCAAATCATCATTACTCGCAAGCCAAGCGGCAATTGTACCTCCTAAACTGTGACCAATTATAGTTGCATTATGTAAATTATTTTTTACAATATAGCTTTTAATGGCCTCGTTTACTTTTGGTAACCAAGGAAATTCAATAGGTTCATTTCCTCCAAAACCTGCTAACGTAACAATGTGGCATTCGTAATTCTTTTCTAGCTCTTTTACTAATGGATTCCAAATATCTCCAGGAACTGTAAAACCAGGAATGAATACTATAGGTTTCCCTTTCCCTATAACTTCTATATGGATAGGTTGATTTTCATTGGTTGCGTAAATTGAGAAGGTAAATACAACGGAGACTAATAATACAATAACATTTTTCATTGTTTCTAAGTTTTGATTTCTCTTTAGATGCGGAACTCAAAAAATGTTACATTTTATTTTTAAAAGTGAACTAAAATATATTCCATTAGTTCTTGAAGAAGAGATGGTCGCACTGTTACCAAACGTATTTAGTATTCATTTCAGACAATAAATAATTTTCTGTTTATTTTTTAATTAAGATTTTTTAGTCGGTTTGAATGCTCTAATTAGCCCTATACATCCAACAAAAAAGCAAACCATTCCAAAGAGGATTAAAAATGTACTTGTTGGATGCCCCTTTGTTGTGGTATACCCTATTCCAATCATAAACCAACTCGAAATCAGTACAAATATTGCTCTTATTATTTTAAATGTTTTGCTCATTTCTAAAATGTCTTATTCAAAAAAATGGTTAATAAAAGTCTAAAGATACCAATAATTTTTCGTGAATTGCACCACAGTGCTCTTACGCTAAATACCACTACTTTTTGAGCTATAATTAGAAAGCATAATAGAACGGATTAAAGTTACAATTGACTTTAATCCGTATAAGAAACAGCGGTAATAATAAAAATTACCCCTTTATTTTACTTTTAAATTTATCAAATTCAGATTTTTGCTTTTTGGGCCAGCTATTATTTGAAGTATCTACATCAGCAGTCTCTAAATCTGGATCTATGGCGATATTTATGATTTCTTTAGTAGAATAAATGGCCTTAGTAACTTCTTTATCATTGTATCTCCAAATTTGAGCTGGATACGTTTTTCTATCTTTTGAACCATCTGCATAGGTATACTCAACAATAATTGGCATTACTAAACCACCTGGCTTATCAAATGTAATTTCGTAGAAAAATTTCGAATTGGCTTTTTGGGCAGACGCAAATTTTAATGCTTTTGTAGTATCTTCAACAAAATTAATTTCATCTTCTTTACCTGCTTCGGCATAGAACTTTTTTACATTTTTAATACCAATATCAGTGACGTCAGTGGTATAGAACCAACCTCTCCAGAACCAATCTAAGTCAATTGCAGAAGCATCTTCCATTGATCTAAAGAAATCTGCAGGTGTTGGGTGTTTAAACATCCATCGTTGAGAGTAGGTTCTAAAAGCATGATCAAATAATTCTTTACCCATTATGGTTTCGCGTAAAATCCACAACGCAGTTGCAGGTTTTGCATAGGCATTGCTACCAAAACTATATACATTATCCCCTTTTGACATGATCGGAGCAATTCTAGATTGATCACCATCCATATAATCAACAATATTTTTTGGCAACCCTCTTCCTAAAGGATATCCTTCCTCATAATCCATCATGGCCAACATTTGAACAAATGAATTTAAACCTTCATCCATCCAAGTCCATTGACGCTCATCAGAATTTACAATCATCGGAAAAAAGTTATGTCCAACTTCGTGAATAGTCACGCCTATCATTCTGTATTTTGTTCTGTCTGAGTAGGTTCCATCTGCTTTAGGTCTTCCGGGATTGAAACATATTTGCGGATATTCCATTCCCATTTGTCCATCTACAGAAATAGCTTTGTGATACGGGTAATCAAAGGTATATCTAGAATATGTTTTTAGGGTTTGAGCGGTAGCTCTTGTAGAGTGATCTCCATATAATGGATTTGCTTCTTTAGAATAATAGGAATATGCCATAACCGTTTTTCCATTAATATCAACAGCCATACCATCCCAAATAAATTTTCTAGAGGTAGCAAAAGCATAATCTCTCACATTTTCTGCAAAAAACTTCCATGTTTTTGTTTTCTTAGAAAAGCCTTTTTCAGTTTTTATAGCTTCGTCTTGTGTTTGAATTACTACCGGATTATCAAAAGATTTTTTTGCTTCAGCTAATCTTTTTAGTTGTGTTTTTGTTAAAATATCTTTTTCATTCATCAATACACCGGTTGCTCCAAGCATATGGTCAGAAGGCGTGGTAATATTTACCGTATAATCTCCAAACTCTAAGGCAAATTCACTTCTTCCCCAAAATTGATCATTTTGCCAACCTTCTACATTATCATACACACATAATCTCGGAAAGAATTGTGCAATAACATAATTGTTATTACCATCAGCAGGGAAATGCTCATAACCAGACCTACCGCCTTGAGTTCTGTGATTGTTTATAGTGTACCACCAAGAAACTTTAAATTGAAATGTTTCTCCAGCAGCTAAAGGTTTTGTTAAGTTTATCCGCATCATGGTTTGATTTATGGTATGTGACAAACTACTATCATCTATATTGGTGACACTTGTAATATTGAATCCACCATCAAAAGGTTTGTTGACATAGGCTTTGTCAAACCTAGCTTTTGTTGTGCCTTCCGGAATTCTACTGGGTTGAATATCTGGGGTTTTAGAATCTGCAGCACGCATATTTTGATCTAATTGTAACCATAAATAGGTAAGATCATCTGCTGAATTATTATGGTACGTAATTGTTTCGCTTCCCGTAATTTTTTGTTTCGTATCATCTAAAACAATATCGATAACATAATCTACTTTTTGCTGTGTATAGTCTTTACCAGGAGCACCAGAGGCTGTACGTTGCGTATTAGGTGTTGCTAGTACATCTTTAAGCTGTCTAAATTTATTTTGATTTGAATGCCCATCCTGCGTTGCTCTAGAAGGAGTTTGTGCAACTACAACAGTTGAAATAAACAAAATAGATAGCGTAAAAGTAATTAATTTCTTCATGTTTTAATTTTTGGAGTTTTAAACGAGCACTAATTTATAAAAAAATCAGCAATTGACAATAAAGTTTGAAAATTCAATAATTTTTTGGCAATAATCTTTAATATAACAATAAGATTAATTGTTTTTTATTGCATTTTGAATAGTGCAACTTCAGATGTATGTTTTGTCCTTCAATCTTTTTTAAAGCCCATTATTAACTAAAATAAAACTGTTGGTTTTAGTAGTGAATTACTTTCCAGGTATATGTTGGAGGCTTATCAAAAGTACAGAGACCGAGCAAGCAATTAATTATATATGGCGTTGTGGTGTCATTTTTTTGAATCTCGCAAATTAAATTCAGGTTGTATTATCATTTTATCTCCAGTTTAAGTGTTTACATCAATCTCGATAGGCTTAGAAACCTTACTAATTTATTAATTTCAGTATTTCTAAATCCGATTATTTTTTTGAATTGAGTTGTAATTCACACACTTGTATCATTGGTAAGTCGTTTGTCCCGAATATTCGATATGAAGTACAAAATACGTATATCGTTTGTTGTGTATTTAAGCAGCTATTTTAGCAATTAAATGAATATGAAATACCCTTGAGCTTCGTTTGTCAAATGTTGTTAAAACAGGTTTGTAATCGCTCAAACAAAATAGCATATGACAAAAACTAACGTAGTACTTTTTTTTATAAAGTATTGAAATTTTTGTTATTTTTTACAACAGTACTTTGTTTTGCGTTGGTATTTCTTAAAATTGCTTTTCAAAAGTCTTTCCGTTAAATTTATATATGTTTCCGTCTACCATTCCAAACCACAATTCGCCTTTATTATCTTCAAAAATCGATAGAGCGTAATCATTTAGAAGTCCAGCTTCTTTTGTGTAATTGGTCATCGTTATATTATCATATTTCCAAATTCCCGCATCTCTGTCTCCAAACCAAATATTACCTTGACTATCTTCTGTAATTGTGAAAATGTGTTCGAGAGTGCCTGGCATTGATTTATCACCTTTTCTTCCACTTGTCGGATGAATTAAGTTATTTTTTTTAGAAAAATTGATAATTGAATCACCTTCCTTCAGTAATACGCCAATTCCATTATTCCCCATCCAAAGTCTGCCTTTTGAGTCTTCTAAAATACTTCTAATATGCAGAGGTTCAATATTTCTATCAAAGCCTAATGTTTCATCATTAATAATTACAAATTCGTTTCCATTATAACCAAAAACGCCTGCATAAGTACCAAACCAAATCATATTGTTTTTTCCTTTCGAAATGCTGGTTACAGCAAATAAATTATCATTATGATTAAGTACTTTATGGGGAGGAAAGTCTAAATAATCGATTTTTTGACCATCATATCTAAATACCCCTTCTTTCATTCCAGCACCAAACCATAAGTCGTTATCCGTTTTCGCCCATTTATTCCGGGAAGTATCATTGAATGATTCTGGATTTAAATTTTTAGAAATACCATTTTCTGTACTTGTATGGTTCTTTATCAATTTTCCATCATAACTACTCACTCCGTTTTGAGTGTTAAACCAAATAATGCCTTCTTTATCTTCTCGTATTCTGTGAATTTGGTTATCAGTCAATCCTTCATTGATTGTGAAGTAAGTGAATGAATTACCGTCATAAACGGCCACTCCTTCTTGAGTACTTCCAAGCCAATAATTTCCTCTGCTATCTTGAAAGATAGAACGTATTCCTGAAGTGAATTTTAAGGTGTAAGTTTTTGAAGTCACAACCAATTCAGGCTTATGAGTTTCTTTTTCTGTTGATTTCTTTTCTAGGCAAGAAAAGTTTAGAGTCAATATAAGAAGTAGATATATCAATTTTAATTTTTTATCCATTTCGGGTTTTTCTAATATGACACACAACGTGTTTCTTTAGTTTGTAATATCTCTTTAGACAGAAAAAAAGAAGAACTATAATGTGTTTTACAATAACAATCCAGAACTATAGCCAGTCCCCTCTTCTATCAAATTGCGTGCGATAAGTTGTATATTTAAACACCTAATGTAGCAATTAAATCTGAAAAGAAAACAATCCTTTGTGCCCTTGGTATTAAACTATTAAAACAGGCTATTGTTATTACTCAATCAAGATTAATATATGATGATGCCTATGGCAGTACCTTAGCGAAAAATGAATGAAATGTTATTTGTTTTTTACATTAGCACTTTGTTGCCCTCGGTATATTATTTCCATTTAGCTATTAATTCCGTCAAACCTTTTTCGATTCCACTGTAATAATCTCCATTTCTAAATTCGGGAATAATAGTTTGGTCAATTATTTGTTTACAAATTTCGTCTGTCAGAATGTTTTCAGTTCCAATTCCTGTTGAAATTCTTATTTTTCTTAAGCTCTTACTAAAAACAATAGATAGTCCGATGTCTTTTTCTTTTAATCCAATTCCGTTATAATTTGATAAGTCAATGGCAAACTTGTCAAAATCCGTATATTTTCCAATGGATTCTATTGATACAATGGCTATTTGATTAGCTGTTTTTTTCTCAAACTCTCTAATTTTTAAAGTCAATTTTTCAAGTTGCTCAACAGTAAAAACAGATTCAAAGTCATTTACTTGTCTTTTCAGTTTCGGCAAATCTATTGCTCCTAAATCGAATTGAGTAAATTCAACTTTCGTTGGTTCTGAATTCGGTTCAGTTTTTTCTATTTGTGTTGTTTTACAACTACATATCGTTAAAAATACTATAAATATTAATTTAAAAATTGATTTTTTCATATTATAGGCAACGGTTTTGCATAACTTAAGTTAGCATTTATAAATATAGTTATAAACTTAAGTATAGAAAGAACAAAACACCAAATAATAGTATACTGAGCCTAGAATAATAGTGAAGAAATTCAATAAAGAAAAGATTCGTTTTTACCTCAGATCTTTGTTGGTGCAGTATTTATTTTCTAACAATGATATATTTTCTCAAATCTGAACTGAGAATATCGCTTAATTCCTCTTTGTTTCTTTCGTCAGTTTCTGCAAAAACAAAACCAAAAAGTGGATATGTGTTTATATCTAAGGCTCTTATCAAAATAGGGTTTTCAAAATCATCTGCAAGTGCTTTATAATCAAAACTTGCAATATCATCAGGCTTAATACCTGAATTGTTATCTAAAACGATTATGCTAAATATTTTGTTTTCTTGGCCTTGGTATACAGTATCCCAATTTGGGCAAGTATTTTCAAAATAGTATTTGTAGGAATTAAGCCCTATTGCAATTCCTGATAAATCACCCGTAGTACACCAACCTCCAAAACGAAGTGGATTGATTTCAATAGGAATTATTTTGCCGTTCTTATCTATTCTTACTTCTGCATGAGCCGGGAAATTTTTTAAATTAAGTTTATTGCCAATTGTACTTAAAAACTGCTCCAATTCAGATTTATATTGATTAACAATTGCTTTAGAAGTCGAATAAACTCGGTCGCTTGTATCCGTTCCCGATGAAAAAATGTGGTGCAAAATATTTAATATAACTACCTCCCCCTTATCATTATGATAGTAATCTATAGCGTATTCTTCACCTTGAATAAAATCCTCAATAATAAAGTGGGAAGTATCGAGTACATTTTTCGGAAAAATACTTTTAAGATTGTGGGGTGTTATTTCCTCTTTTGCCTTAATCCAATCGTTTTCATCTTTTATAATATAGACACCAACACTTAAAAACCCGATGGATGGCTTTATGACAAACGGAAATGACAATTCCTGGGTAGCAATATTCGGAATGTTTTCTAACTTGATTTTTCGGAATTTAAATTCTGGAAATATGGCTTTAATCTGCTCTCTGAATTTAACCTTGTCTTTAAGGATATTGATTTGTTTTGACAATTCACTTTCCTCAAAGTGGTTTTCTATCCAACTGAGAACATTCTCTGAATTGGAATACATACGCTGAGAAGGATTGTTTTTTATATTTGCTATAGCATCTTCTTCGCTAATCCAATTTAAGGAATCGTCAGCCACTAATTCTTTAGCCGCTTTTGTTGCAACAACTTGATAGTGATTATCTTTTATCGTATCGATAAGAAAATCTGAAATATATGGTTTGTCAATTAGGTACATTTTTAATAGCTACATATGGTTTTATCCAAATTACCGCCAACGTGTTTCTTTAGTTTGTAATATATCTTTAGATAGAAAAAAGAAGAACTATAATATGTTTTACAATAACAATCCAGAACTATCACCAGTCCCCTCTTCTATCAAATTGCGTGTGATAAGTTGTATATTTAAACACCTAATTTAGCAAATAAATTCGAAAAGAGAACAATCCTTTGTGCCATTTTTAATATTCACTTATAACAGGCTTTTGCTTTCTCTAAATCAAGATTAATATATGAGCATGCCTATCGAAGTACTTAAATGAAAAATTAATAACTCTTCACTTTCTCTTACCTCAGCAGTTTGTTGTTCAATGTGTTACTCCCTGAAAATGCATAAAATTATTCTTATTTTATAGTATAGTTTGTTACACTTTTTCACTTTAATCGTTTTGATAATATACCAACCCATTAAACTTTAAAAATGAATCAACTTGTTGTAGAAACCAAAAACCTCAATTTTTCTTATTCCAAAAACAAGAAAGATATTGAAGATTTAGAGCTTAAAGTTCCCAAGGGAAGTATTTATGGTTTTTTAGGTCCAAATGGCTCAGGGAAAAGTACCACCATTCGTCTAATTCTTGGCCTTTTAAAGAAAAACTCTGGAACTGTTTCTCTTTTTGGTGAACTTTTTAGTGGACAATCAAGACTTAAAGTATTAAATAAGGTAGGTGCCTTGATAGAAAATCCGTCTTTATATGAGCATTTAAATGCGATTGATAATTTGAAAATTGCTGCTAACTACAGACAAAATATACCGTCAAATAGAATTTATGAAGTATTAGAAATTGTAAACCTAACTAAAGCTAAAAACAAAAGGATAAAAGAATATTCGCTAGGGATGAAACAACGTTTAGGATTAGCCATTTCTTTATTAAGTAATCCTGAACTAATCATTTTAGACGAGCCAACAAATGGATTAGACCCAAAAGGAATTATAGAAATGCGTACCCTTATCAAAGACTTAAACAAAAGGTTGGGGACAACAATTTTTATTTCAAGTCACTTGTTAAGTGAAATTGAAAAAACATGTACACACGTTGGTATTATTAGAAATGGTAAGATGTTATATCAAGATACTGTGGCAAGCTTAAAAGAATCTAAAGGAACAAATATCAAATTTGAAATAGAAGTGGATACCCCTATTAAAGGCTTGTCTGTACTTAAGAATTTAAAAATGGAAAACATTTCGTTACTTGATGATTTACTACAAATTGAAGTGAAAAATAAAAATGAAATAACAGATGTGATAGATGTTTTAAGAGCTGAAAGAATTAAGATTTATCAAGTATCCATTAAGAACAATTTAGAAGAGCTCTTTTTATCATTAACCGAAAATTAATAGTATGTCAACAATATTATATTATACCGCAAGCTTAAAAAATGAACTTATTAAGTTAAAACGAACATTTGCTTTTTGGCTAACAATTATTAGTGCAGTTCTTTTTCCTATATTATTTATTGTAGCTTACATTTTTGAGCGTGAAACCTTAGTGCCATTAGCAGGAATAAATCCTTGGGAAAAATTTATGGTGACTCAAATTGAAAATTCTACGCCCTTTTTTATACCTATGTTTATTGTCTTAATTACGAGTTTGATTATGCAAATAGAGCATAAATCATTAGGCATAAAGCATTTATTTGCATTGCCTGTGCCCAAATCGAGTATATATTTCGGAAAATTAAGCATTGTCATTTTGGCTATAATAGTTACTTATGTATACTACTATATCGCAATTATCTTATCAGGTGTTTTGTTAGGTTTTGTTTATCCAGATTTAGGTTTTTTAAATTTTCCGCCAGAACATTTGCGTTACCTGAAAATGTTAATGACATCTTTTTTGGCTTCTTTTGGTATTATAGGAATTCAATTTTGGTTAAGTTTCAGATTTAAGAACTTTGTTATTCCTTTAGGTTTTGGAATGTTTTTAGCTATTATAGGTATCATTGTTTCACAAGCTCCACAACTATCCATTTATTTTCCTTATTCGTTTAGTGTTTTATCCGTTTCTCTAGGTGATAAAATGCCTTTAATTTTTGGTATTTCCTCTGTTACTATATTTAGTATCGTGTGCTTTTTAATAATAAGTATTTTTGGTTATTTTAACATAAAGAAATTAAATATAAAATAAGCACATAGTACATTATGTTAATGATTATTCAAATTGTTACGGATTTCCCCAATGATGAAACCTATTTTCCGTTTTATTAAAATAAAGAGCATTAAAATAAAAGCTCAAAACACCAAATAATAGTATTTTGAGCCTAGAATAATAGTGCACAAATTTAATTAAGAAATTATTTGTTTTTAGCTCAGTTCTATGTTATGTTACGTTTTTATTCTTTCAATTTTCAGTTTTGTTAATTTTTCCGATTCTACAATGTAAGATATTTCCTTGATTGAGCCTATTTCAATTTTCAAAGGTTTGTTATTTACGTTTTCAACATAAATTCTAAATTCATTCTGATTTTGAAAAGTTGAAGCTTTACTGAATATATTGAGTTCTTTTAAGTTCCTTTCGTTCTCATTGTAGTAGTCAACAAGTCTCCAATCAAATTTATATTTTTGTCTATCTAATTCTAATTTCACTCTTTTTAGAAATTCACTCACATTAGTAATAATTAAGGCAGTGTCTCCAAAGGATTTCATAGATTTTTCAAATTCAATTTCCTGTGTTTCTTTCTTATTATTAAATATTGAAAAAAGACTGAAAATATTTCCTTTATAATTGAAGAACTGACGAATTTGTGCTTTAGTCAAATTAAGGTGGATTTCATCTTTTCCTCCTGGATTAATAGTTAGAATCGATTCATCTTGCTCATAAATATTTTTTATTTCAGAAGCACCTTCTAAAAAATCTCCTCTAGCACCTTGTTCAGATTCTAATTTTTTAAAAAAGTCTACAGTGTTAAGATATAATAGACCTTTATTTTGAAGTCCTTCAATATGTTCTTTTTGTCCAAATTTCACAAATAATATTGGAGTTTTCATAGCTGTTCTTTTCTTTCTCTAAATGTGACATAACGTGTTTCTTTAGTTTGTTGCGTGTTTCAAGCAACTAATTTAGTAAATAATTACCGTCCCGAGGCTTCGGGAGAAAAACCGCGAGTCCCGAGACTTCGGGATTCGCAAGTAGGCAAGAAGCCAGCAATAAATTATATACGGCTTAAGTTTGTAATTCATTAAATTAGATACTTAATCAGAAAGAATAAAAGAGAGAATTAAGGTTAATATATACGGTGAAGCTACAGACTTCGACAATCCCGAAGTTTCGGGAATAATCCTCTCTCTTTTCTACTTTAAATCACGTTCAGTTCTGTGAGACTTAGATCTCGTTTTCAAGTTGTTGTGAGT
>NZ_JAEHFJ010000007.1 GCF_016406085.1 Aureibaculum flavum | reverse complement strand
ATCGCAACTAACTCTCATCATATACCCCTCTCAATTGCGGGTGCAAACATACACCTCTTTTTATTATCTAACAACATTATTTCAATTTTATTTTATATTTTTTTTGTCATTTATTTAAATGCCTTAAAACCAATATAAAAACCTCTAAAAGGGGCACAAATATAAACAATATCTTTATAGATTCACACTTAACAAGGTTTAAAGTTATTAACAATAATCAGAGATATTAACTTCAATTATTATTATTCTAGTTTTAAGAGCTGATTTTTAAACACTTGAAGTCGATTCTTAAAAGTCACGATAGGTAACTTTAGTATCTTTTCTGACTTGCTTAAATCAAATCCTGTTTTGCTTGGCCTTTTTGCAGGCTGCTTTAATTGACTAGTTGGAATTGATTTGATGTAAGAAGTATCAAGATTAAAAGCTTCTGCAACTTGCAAAGCAGCCTCATAAATGCTTAATAATTCACTGCTAGAAACATTAAAAATACCATACGCGGTATTTTGTATTGCCAAAAAACAGGCTTCTGCCAAATCATCCACCAAGGTTGGCATTCTGAATTGGTCATTTACAATGGTCAGTGTTTGCTTGTTTTCTACACCATTCTTTATCCAAGAAACAATATTATTCTTACTCATATTATCTACCAATCCATAAACAAGTATAGTCCTTAATATAGTATAGTTAATTTGAGCCTCTTTTAAAATTAACTCTCCTTTCAGTTTTGAGAGACCATAATAATTAATTGGATTCGGTTTATCCTCCTCCGAATAAGGACCATTTTCTCCATCAAAAATGAAATCAGTAGAGATATGAATTAAATGAGAATGATGTTTCTTCGTAGCTTTTGCAATTACCCTCAGAGAATCAACATTGATCTTATCACATTCAACTTGTTCTTTTTCGCATTGATCTACATTAGTCATCGCAGCACAATTAATAATATAATTAGGCTTTACATCATCAAGTAAAGTGTTTAATTTTAAATGGTCTGTTATATCTACACTCTTATAAGTATAATTTTTTGCGGTTTCATTCCTATCATCACCGCGAGAAATTGCAGTAACCTCAAAACTTTCCAATTGCGAAAATAAATTCACCAACTTTTGACCAAGCAGACCATTGCTGCCAGTAATCACTAACTTCCCTCCCATTAAAATAATTTATTTAATTTTTGAATTTGCTTCGCACTGCCTAATATTATCAACTTAGAGTCCATTACCAGCTTAGTTTCGGCATCTGGATTAATTATATATTCATGATCTGGCGTTTTAAAGCCTATCACAGAGCAACCTGTTTTTTTTCGTAAATCTAAATCACGGATTGACTTTAGTAGAAATTCCTTTGGCAGGTTATCTACAACAATTTCTTCAAGATGTGTAGCGTTTTCAGAATCAGCTGCCAGTTTATCTACAAATTCTACAATATCAGGCGTAACTAATAAGGAAGCCATGTGCTCTCCACCTAATTTATCTGGCATAATTACATTATTAGCACCAGCAATTCGCAATTTTGCATCAGAGGAATCATTTGATGCTCTGCTAACAATAGTCAATTCTTTATTTAATTGCCTGGCCGATAAAACTACATAGAGGTTATTAGCATCAGAAGGCAATGCAGTAATTAAACTTGAGGCTTTACCAATCGCTGCTTTTACCAAAAAATCATCAATAGTTGCATCTCCTTTAATATATAGTAAATTTTGTTCTTCAATTTCTAAAATTCGTTCTTCGTTATTTTCAATAATAACAAATGGCTTTTTATATTTAATTAATTTAACAGTTGCCTGCTTACCATTTCTACCATAGCCACAAACAATGGTATGACCGCTTAGCTTATCAATTGTTTTCTGCACCTTTTTAGTTTTTATGTTTTTAAGGAATTCTCCACTAGCAATATATTGAGTTATTACAGACGCTGCGTAACCCAACGTTAATACACTCATTAAAATTAGAAAAATTGTAAATAACCTTTCCGATTGACTCAAAGGATGAACTTCACCAAAACCTACAGTTGTTATGGTTATAATAGTCATGTACAGAGCATTGATAAAGGTATCATCTGAAAAATACATATATCCAAAAACACCGACACAAATTACTCCTATAAATAATAAAAGAGCTATATATAATTTAGGTTTAAAAATGTTCATAGCTTAAAGATCAAAAACTGAACTGCGTTTCGTATAAACCATATCCTTTAATTTTAATAAAAATGCCAAGGTTAAATAAATACCAAACCAAAAACCTAGTGTTATAAAAGATATATAGATGAAAAATAACCTTACATTGGTTACTCTCATTCCCATTTTATCAGCCAACCTTGAAGAAACTTCAAAGCCTCTTTTTTCAAAAAAATATCGCAAAGATTGGACTATTTTCATTCTATTATATTTCGATGCAATTTAATAATTTTATAATTGAATATGTATTATAATTATCATTAAGAGCTAAATTTACCATTAATTCTGTTCTCAATTAATTATCTTTGCATTTTTCCAACTTTTTATAAAAATATGTCTGAAAACTATATAGATGTTCAAGGGGCAAGAGTCCATAATTTAAAGAACATTGATGTTAAAATACCTAGAGAGAAACTTGTTGTTATTACTGGCTTAAGTGGTAGTGGAAAATCTTCATTGGCTTTTGACACTATTTATGCCGAAGGACAAAGAAGGTATATTGAAACTTTTTCAGCTTATGCCCGACAGTTCTTAGGAGGATTAGAACGTCCTGATGTTGACAAAATTGATGGTTTATCTCCAGTAATTGCAATTGAACAAAAAACTACGAGTAAAAGTCCTCGATCTACAGTTGGCACAATTACTGAAGTTTACGATTTTTTAAGGTTATTATTTGCCCGAGCTGCTGATGCTTATTCTTACAATAGTGGTGAAAAGATGGTCAGCTATTCAGATGAACAAATTATTGATTTGATTTTAACTGATTTCGATTCTAAAAAGGTAAATATATTAGCTCCTGTTATTAAATCCCGAAAGGGACATTATCGTGAACTTTTTGAGCAAATTTCGAAACAAGGATTTGTTAAAGTTCGTGTAGATGGTCAAGTTATAGATATTGAAAAAGGAATGCGTTTAGATCGTTATAAAACGCATGATATAGAAATAGTTATTGATAGATTGTTGGTTGAAAAAAAGCAACAAAAAAGAGTAGAAGAAACTATTAAGACAGCGATGTACCATGGTGATGATACTATTTTAGTTTTAGATGTTGAGACCAATAAAACTAGATATTTTAGTAGAAGTCTAATGTGTCCTACAACGGGTATCTCCTACCCCAAGCCTGAGCCCAACTCATTTTCGTTTAACTCACCAAAAGGTGCTTGCGATAATTGTAATGGTTTAGGAACTGTAAATGAAGTTAATATTGACAAAATAATTCCTGACCCAGAGGTTTCTATTGCCAATGGTGGTATTGCACCAATCAACGAGCAAAAGAGTAAATGGATTTTAAAACAAATAGAACTTATTGCGGAACGATACCAGTTCAAATTAACGACACCCATTAACAAAATTCCCAAAGAAGGGTTAGATGTTATATTATATGGAGGTAAAGAAAAATTTGAAGTACTATCTAAAGAAATGGGCATAACCAGATCTTACGCTATTGATTTTGAGGGAATTGCCAATTTTATAAAATATCAATTTGATGAAACGAGTTCCGTTTCAATAAAGCGTTGGGCATCTACTTATATGGATGAGAATAAC
Organism: Aureibaculum flavum; assembly: GCF_016406085.1. Taxonomy (GTDB): domain Bacteria; phylum Bacteroidota; class Bacteroidia; order Flavobacteriales; family Flavobacteriaceae; genus Aureibaculum; species Aureibaculum flavum. The sequence continues at coordinate 212,834 of NZ_JAEHFJ010000007.1, read as the reverse complement.
TGCTCTGTTTGTGGTGGTTCTCGTTTAAAAGTAGAATCGTTACATTTTAAAATTCAAGGAAAAAACATTGCCGATTTAGCAGACATGGATATTGTTCAGTTGGCAGATTGGTTTAAAAATGTTAAAAATAAACTTAGTAAAAAACAAACCGCAATTGCTTCTGAAATCATAAAAGAAATTGAAACTAGAATTCAATTTTTATTGGATGTAGGCTTGGATTACTTAGCATTGAATAGAAGTTCTAAAACCTTATCAGGAGGTGAAGCACAACGAATAAGATTAGCAACTCAAATTGGGTCTCAACTTGTGGGTGTATTATATATTTTAGATGAGCCAAGTATCGGATTGCACCAAAGAGACAATCATAGACTTATAGATTCTCTTCAAAAATTGAGAGACATTGGAAATTCTGTTTTGGTTGTTGAACATGACAAAGATATGATTGAGCAAGCCGATTATGTAATTGATATTGGCCCTAAAGCAGGAAAATTTGGTGGTGAGATTATCAGTAGCTCTACTCCAAAAGAATTATTGAAAAGCCATACCTTAACAGCTGATTATATAAATGGTACTAAAAAAATTGAGATTCCTAAAACAAGAAGAATCGGAAACGGTAAAGTTCTTATTTTAAAAGGTGCTACAGGAAATAATTTAAAAAATGTAACGGTTACTTTACCATTAGGTAAAATGATTTGTGTTACAGGAGTGTCTGGAAGTGGAAAGTCAACTTTAATTAATGAAACGTTATATCCTATTTTAAATCAACATATATATAAAGGTGTTAAAGTACCAATGCCTTACAAAAGTATTACTGGATTAGAACATGTTGATAAAATCATAGACATTAATCAATCTCCTATTGGTAGAACCCCAAGATCAAACCCTGCCACATACACAGGTGTTTTCAGTGAAATTCGTAATCTTTTTGCAAAGACTCCCGAGGCTCTTATTAGAGGTTACAAACCTGGAAGGTTTTCTTTTAATGTAAAAGAAGGTAGATGTGAAACTTGTGAAGGTGGTGGTGTACGAGTTATTGAAATGAATTTTTTACCTGATGTTTATGTGGAATGCGAAACATGTATGGGCAAACGTTTTGATAGAGAAACGTTGGAAATACGCTATAAGGGAAAATCAATTTCTGATGTACTTAACATGACCATTGATGAAAGTGTAAAGTTTTTTGAACACATTCCAAAAATACATAGAAAGGTTAAAACCATAAAAGATGTTGGTTTAGGTTACATAACTTTAGGACAACAATCTACTACCCTTTCAGGTGGAGAAGCACAACGCATTAAATTAGCCACTGAACTATCGAAAAAGGATACAGGAAATACATTTTATATTTTAGATGAGCCTACAACTGGTTTACATTTTGAAGATATTGATGTTTTAATGAAAGTGTTAAACAAGTTGACTGATAAAGGTAATACTGTTTTAATTATAGAACACAACTTAGATGTTGTAAAATTGGCCGATTACATTATAGATATTGGCCCTGAAGGTGGGAAAAATGGTGGTAAGGTATTATGCACTGGAACACCTGAGGAAATCATCAAAGTAGAAACTAGCTACACTGCACAGTTTCTAAAAAAAGAATTACATTAGCAACTTATAGAAATAAATTAAACTAAAAAGAGAAAATATATGTCGTCAGCGTTAAATTTAAATGAAGAACGAAAAATAATTGAAAAATTTCAACATAAAACGTGGAATGAAATAAAAACCAATGATACTTGGGCCATTTTTAAAATAATGGCTGAGTTTGTAAATGGTTACGAAAAGATGAGTAAAATTGGACCTTGTGTTAGTATTTTTGGTTCAGCAAGGACAAAACCTGATCAAAAATATTATAAATTGGCTGAAAACATTGCCTATGAATTAACACAAAATGGTTTTGGTGTTATTACAGGTGGTGGTCCTGGTATTATGGAAGCTGGTAATAAAGGAGCTCATAGAGGCGAAGGTGCTTCGGTTGGACTAAACATTGATTTACCCTTTGAACAGCATGACAACCCCTATATAGATCATGATAAAAATGTAATGTTTGATTACTTTTTTGTTCGTAAAGTAATGTTTGTAAAATATGCTCAAGGGTTCGTAGTAATGCCTGGTGGATTTGGAACATTAGATGAACTTTTTGAGGCTGTAACATTAATTCAAACTAAAAAGATTGGAAAATTTCCAATTATTTTAGTGGGCTCTGAATTTTGGAACGGTATTTTTGATTGGGTAAAGGAAGTTTTAATTGGAAAATTTGGTAATGCAAGTGCTGAGGATATGGATTTGATTCAAATTGTTGATACTGAAAAGGAAGTTGTTGATATACTAAATAACTTTTATAAAAAATATAGTTTGAGTCCAAACTTCTAATATATACACCCTATTGATTGAAGTAATATTAATATAAAAAAAGATAAGAAATATACGCAGCATAATCTTAACATTGAAATAATGAAACTAAAACTAGTCATCTTAATAATGATTCTTTTGACTTCTGTACTAGAAGCTCAAAACATTATTAAGACTATGTTTTATAACTTATTAGAATTTCCGGAGGCACCACCAACAAATAGGCCAACTATTTTAAAAGTAATTTTAGATGATTATCAACCGGACTTATTTATGGTTTGCGAATTGCAATCTGAAGAAGGTGCTAATTCCATTTTAGGTACTTCGTTACAAACTAATGATAATAGATATGCTAAAGCTGCTTTTATTTCTAATCAATCAAATTTGACAACGGATTTACAGCAACTGGTTTTCTTTAATAAAAAGAAATTAATTTTAGTTAGTCAAGATTTAATTACAACTGGCATTAGAGATATTAATCATTATCTTTTTAAATTAAACACGCCAGATAACACAACAAATCCTATTTATTTAGATGTTTTTGTTACACATTTAAAATCAAGTCAAGGTTTTGCAAATGAAGATAAACGATTAGATATGGTTCTGGACTTTACAAGTACACTCGTTAACATTCCATCAGACCATTTTGTACTTATTTCTGGTGATTTTAACCTATACACTGGTCAAGAGGGGGCATATCAAGAATTATTAGACCCCACAAATGCAATTGTTTTGCATGACCCGATTAATAAAGATGGGAATTGGCATAATAATTCTACATATCAAGATATACATACACAATCAAGTAGAGATTCTAACGTGAACTTTAATAATAGAGGTGCTGGTGGTGGTATTGATGATCGATTTGATTTTATTTTAATTTCTGATAATTTAAAAAACAGTAGCACATTAAAATACACACCAGACTCCTATAAAGCGTTTGGAAATAACGGTAATTGTTATAATAAAGCCATAAATGACCCAACTTGTACGGGTACATTTAATCAAGAAATAAGAGAAGCATTATATAATATGAGTGACCATTTACCTGTAGTTATGCAACTAGAAACAGACAAAACACTAGCGACTAACAACCTAACCCATACGGCCGATTATTTAAAGTTTAAAAATGGTAATGTAGTCAAAGACTATTTTTCTTTAGATGTGAATGCTAGTATTTTTGAAAAGCATATTGTTATATATAATAGTATGGGGCAAAAAATTAAATCAGTTAGACTAAACGAAGAAAATGAAAAGATTGACGCAACCAATTTGACAAGTGGTATCTATTATATAAAACTACAAAACACAACCTCAACGTTAAAATTTATAAAACTATAAATTGAGGATATCAAAATACATTATCGCTTTATGCTGTTTTTCGGCCTTTATTTGTAATGCTCAGCATAACAAAACTACCATTGACGCTAAACTTGACTATCAAAATAAAGAACTTAAAATTCAACATAAAATAACGTATCATAATGTTTCGAAAGTCACATTAGATACACTTTATTTTCATAATTGGGCTGCCTCATATAAAAATAGGCACACTCCTTTATCTAAAAGGTTGATTGAAGATTATGATAAAAGTTTATATTTTGCAAAGTCCAATTTAAGAGGAGGAACAATCATTAAAAACATTTCTAGTAATTATGTTTCTGATAAATGGCTCATCGATAAAAATGAGCCAGACATTATAAAGGTAATTTTGAATAAGCCTTTAAAATCGAAAGACTCAGTTGTTTTATCCTTAACTTATATTACAAAAGTTCCATCTTCAATATTTACTGAATACGGTCAAAAGAATAACACCTATAATTTAAGATATTGGTATATAACCCCCGCTGTATTTGATGGAGAATGGCAAACCATGAGTAATTTAAACATGGATGATTTATATATGCAACCTTCAGCATATGACATAAAATTTTCAATTCCTCAAGGAGTACATTTCAATACAGATTTAGAGTATACAAAAAGTACTAGCCCACCGTTTACAACCTACCATTTAAAAGGTAAAAATAGAATTGATATTGAACTTAATTTTAATGTGATTAACGATTTTATTGATTTTGAAACTAGCCCGAAAATTATTACAAATTTAAATGGAACTTCATTAAGTAATTCTTTAAAAACAGATATCGTTACTAGGGAATTAGCTTTTATTGAAGAGCACATTGGTAAATATCCAAATGACAAACTTTTAGTAAACAGCATTAGTTATAGCAAAAATCCCATATATGGTTTAAACCAATTACCAAAAATGTTTAATCCTTTTTCTGGAGCTTTTGAATGGGATATAAAAATGTTTAAAGCATTAACTAGAAAATATTTAGAGAATACAATTATTGTAAATCGAAGAAAAGATGCCTGGGTTTTGGATGGAATTCAGAACTTTCTTATGATAAAGTATGTTGAGCAATATTATCCTGAAATTAAGGCATTAGGTAATATTTCTAAAATTTGGGGAGTACGAAGTTTCAACATAGCCAAATTAGGTATTAATGATAAGTACCCTTTTGTATATCAATTTGCAGCACGTAAAAATTATGACCAAGCATTAACCACAAGAGCCGATTCCTTATCCAATTTTAATAGAAAAATTGTCAATAAATATAAGGCAGGGCTAGGTTTACAATATTTAGATGAGTATTTAAATGATAGTATCGTCTTCAAAAGTATAAAACAGTTTTATTCAGAAAGTTTGCATAAGGAAACTAGTAGTAATTTGTTTAAAAGTATCATTACTGAAAAGTCGGATAAGGATTTAAGTTGGTTTTTTGGTGATTATATTAACACTAAGAAAAAAATAGATTACACTATAAAGAAAATAAAACAAACCAAAGATTCTGTTGAAATTACAATTAAAAACAGAAGAAATATAACTGTTCCTATTGCACTCTATGGTATTAATAAAAAAGAAATAACCTTCAGAAAATGGTTAACTGATATTGACTCTACTACTACCATTTCAATTCCAAAAGGAGACTATGACCGGTTATCATTAAATTACGAATATTTATATCCAGAATTAAACCTAAGAGATAATTGGAAAAATTTAAAAGGCTTATTAAATAAGCCAATACAATTTCGATTCTTTAAAGATGTGGAGAACCCTTATTACAATCAAGTTTTTTATAATTTTTATACTGGTTACAATTTATATGATGGGCTAATCTTAGGCCCTAGCTTATATAACGAAGCTGTATTTAAGAAAAAATGGTTGTATAAAATTACGCCCACGTACGGAACAAATAGTGGAAAAATTACAGGTGCAGCATCTTTTGTTTATCAACACATACCCGAAGAGACTTCTGTATATAGGTATAGAATTGGTATTAGTGCCAGTAATTTTCATTATGATAAGAACTTGAGCTATGTCAGAATATCACCGTTTGCGTCTGTTGAATTTAAACGTAAAAGTTTACGTGATGTTGGCGGCAGTGCCTTATCAGCACGGTATGTAATTGTAAATAAAGAGATTCCTAAGTTCGCACCCAAATTAGAATCAGACAATTATAATATTTTAAATCTACGGTATGGTTATACCAAACCAGATATTATTCAAGACTTACGTTATAATATAGATTTTCAGCTGGCTGAAAAATTTAGTAAAATAGCGTTAGACTTTAGATATAGAAAATTAACCGATACTCATAGACAATATGATTTTAGGCTTTACTTTGGTACATTTCTGTCGAATAAAACAGAAAGCGATTTCTTTAGCTTTTCTTTAGATCGTCCATCAGATTATTTATTCGATTACAACTTTTTAGGAAGATCTGAAAAATCAGGATTTTTAAGTCAACAAATTATTATTACAGAAGGAGGTTTTAAATCTATGTTTGATAACCCTTTTGCTAATCAATGGATGCTTTCTACGAATAATAGTATGAGTATTTGGAGTTGGATTGAAGCCTATGCGGATGCCGGTTTTTACAAAAATAAAAACAACCGAGCTTTATTTAGGTACGACAGCGGTATCAGATTAAACTTTGTCCATAACTTTTTTGAGGTTTATTTTCCAATACAATCTAGTTTAGGGTTTGAACCTTTTAGACCAAATTATGCCTCAAAAATTAGATTTGTAATTACATTAGCACCAGAAAAACTGATAGGACTAATTAGAAGAGGATTTTTCTAAACTAAATAATATGAGGTAAATAATTCAAATAGTAGCCTACTGCAAAAACAGAGTTGATAAATAATTTACTTCTGTTTTATTATCCGCTTATTAAAATAATAATTCTGCAAATTAATTGATTTAAATATCAGATTACTTCAAAAAAATCAATTAAAATATTTCAAATACCCATTAAGTTCTCTTATCTATTGAGAATTAATTTGTTTTATTTAGCTTTGTTTGATTTTTAGATTTCTCAAAAAAAATATTAAACCGACGATCCTTAATTCAGAAGGATTCAGGTATTTTAAATGGAAAAAAAGAAAAAATACAAATTATCTTTAAAAGAATACAAAAAGTTATTTGAGTCTCATTATGCATCTTTATGCGTTTTTTCAAATACATTTATAAAGGATTCTGAAATATCTAAAGATATTGTACAGGAAATATTTATAAAAATTTGGGAAAATAAAATTTCTTTTAATAGTAAAAAAACAGTCAAATCTTTCCTATTCACTGCAGTTAGAAATAAGGCCTTAGATTACTTAAAAAGTAGTATTCATAAGAAAACTGAATCACATGCTTTCGAGAGTATAATAAACTTAGAAACGGAATCTGTTTTTTTACGTGAGGTAGTCATTACAGAAACGTCAATAATAATTGAACATGCGATTAACACCTTACCAGAAAAATGTGCAGAGATTATAAAATTAAGTATTAAGGAATATTCTAATGCAGCAATTGCTGAATCACTCTCTATCTCAATAAATACAGTAAAAGCACAGAAAAAAATTGCTTACAAAAGACTACGCCCTGTGTTAAAAGAATATTTTATACTTATTATTTCAATATTTGATTAAATTATTTTCTCAACTTTTTAACCCTACATTAAACTTTTGTCGTCTTATAAGTATAACAACAAGTTTTATTAATGTCGATCTCTAAAAAAATATTTACGTATTCAAAAAAATTAGCCAATCTTATTTTATCGGGCAAAAATTCTTTTGAAATAGAATTACCTGAAATTTTTGATAAAACAGATAAAGATTACATCGTGAGTAACCTTACTGAAACATCAAAAATTAATAAACGAAAAGAAAAACATGATGCTATTGATAAAATAGAAGGATGGAACCATATAGAAAAAAATATTTTTCGAACTAAGCGTAGAAGTCTTTATTGGAAATATGCAGTTGCTGCCTCTATTGCTGTAGTTACATCCTTTTCAATATTTTATTTTAATAAAAAAAGTAATCCTACATCTGTAGTAGTAAAAAATAATATTTTAATTGGTACTGATAAAGCTACCTTAACCTTAGAAGATGGCACTACCATCGCTTTAACGAAAGGTAAAAGCTTTACAAGCAAAAACGTTAATAGTAATGGTGAAAAATTAATTTATAAAAATATAACTCTTAACCATCAGGAAGAAGTTAAATACAATTATTTAACCATACCTAGAGGGGGGCAGTTTTTTATACAATTATCTGATAGCACTAAGGTTTGGCTAAATTCAGAATCACAATTGAAATATCCTTCACAATTTATATCCGGAGAAACTAGAACTATAACTTTAAATTATGGCGAAGCATATTTTGAAGTATCACCAAGTAAAGCTCATAATGGTGATGCTTTTAAAGTAATTAGTTCTTCTCAAGAAGTTAATGTACTAGGCACTCAATTTAACATAAAGTCGTATAAAGATGAAAATTTTGTGTTAACCACTTTAGTTGAAGGTAAAGTAGCTGTAAATATTGGGAATAAAGATAACCAGTATTTAGAACCTAATCAACAAACTGTATTTAATAAAATATCTAAAGAAATTAGTGTAGAAAATGTTGATGTAACCTTAGAAACGTCTTGGAGAAAAGGTCTATTTCGTTTTAAAAACAAACCTTTAAAAGATATTATGGTTGTTCTTTCAAGATGGTATAATATAGATTTTAGCTTTCAAAACAAAGACCTAGAAGCCATTAAATTCACAGGTACTTTAAATAAAAAGCAACAGCTCGAAAGTATTTTATCAAATATAAAAAATACAGGTTTTATAAATGATTATAAAATTAGCACTGATACTATAGATATAAAATAAAAAAGGGATAAAGTATAGACCTTGGACAGTACATCACTTTATCCCAATATTCATCTATTAATTAATTATTAACTAACAGACAATAAATTTATGGAAATTAATTTTAAACGCAGTTTTTTCTTTGAAAGAAAAAAATTCACCAATTTTATTATGAGAACATTTTTGTTTTTATGTTGCACAACCATTTTTGGATTAACAAATAATGATGTTTTCCCCCAAAACTCGATAGTTATTATTGACAAAGACAAGACTATAACAGTAGATCAAGTTTTTGAACTCATTCAACAACAGACTGATTACACATTCATCTTTCAGGCTGACATGTTTAAAAATACTCCAAAGGTATTATTAAAGAAGGGTTCTATTGCAACAAGTAAATTGTTAAAGCTTAGTTTATCAAACTATGGCTATCAGTTTAAATTATCTGTTGAAAATACCATCATTATAAATCAATTTAAGGAAAAAAATTTCAAAATTCAACATCAGGTAAATGGTACAATTACTGATGAAGCTGGAATGCCTTTAGTCGGTGTTACTGTAAAAATTAAAGGCACCAAGAAAGGCGTCGTAAGCGATTTTGAAGGAAATTACGCTATTACTGTTTCTAATAATGATGTCATCTTAACTTTTTCTAGTATTGGATATGAGCCTAAAGAAATAGCTGTCGGAAAACAAAACACATTAGATATTACTCTAATAGAGTCTATGAATCAATTAGAAGATGTGGTCTTGGTATCTACTGGATATCAAAATATAGAACGTGACCAATTAACCGGAGCCGCTTCAGTGATATCTGCCAAAGAGATTAATCAACGTACATCAATTAATGGTAATTTTTTAGAAAATTTAGAAGGTCGTTTACCAGGTTTGGTTTATAATGCTAGAAATCCCAATGTTCCTGCAGATGAGCAGTTAACTATTCGAGGTGTTTCTACTTTTGATGGAGTAAAATTGCCTTTAATTGTAATTGACGGTTTTCCAACTGAAGTTTCATTAAACTCTATTAATCCGAATACTATTGCTTCTGTATCCGTATTAAAAGACGCATCTGCAAGTACCATATATGGTGCTCGTGCCGCAAACGGAGTTATTGTAATAGAAACAAAAAATGGTAGAAAAGGAAAACCTGTAATTACTTTTAGAAACTCAACTTCGTTTCAAACATCTTCTAATTTTTCAGACCTGAATTACGCCAAGTCTCCAGAATTTATAGGTATTGAATATGCAACAGAATTACAAAGTACAAGCTCTCGTCCTGCTGAGAGATATACACAACCTTCTCCAGTAAGATCAATAGGATTAGATTTTAAAGAAGGTCTAATAACAGAAGAACAAGCTAATGCTTCATTGAAAGAATTAGGAAAATATCACAACCTTAATGAATATAAAGATTTGTTTTATAGAACTTCAATCATTAATAATTATGACCTAAGTATGAGTGGTGGTGGAGAAAATAATCTTTACAGAGTAGGTCTTAATTATGTTGACTACAGTGGAAACGAACAATTTGATGATAATAAAAGATTTATTGCTAACCTAAACTCTACTTATAATATTTCTGATCGTTTCACTTTGGATATTGGAGCTATTTATACTAACGAACGGAATAGTCAACGTGGCAATGTGCCCACCTATTCATCACTTTTACCTTATACACGAATAATAGACGACCAAGGTAATGCTTTACCAAACTATAAAAACTTAAAAGGTTCAGACGCATTGAATGCCGAAGGAATAGCATTGGGCCTTTATGATAGAAGATTAAAACCATATTCTGATTTTTTAACCGAAAAAAACAATAGAAACAGAAATGCCATTCGTGGTCAAGTAAAATTGAATACAAAAATAACAGAATGGCTAAACCTGGATTTAGGAGGAGCTTTTGAACATGACAATGAGATTGATGATCAGCTTTTTAATGAAGATAATTATTTGGTTAGAGATGTATTGAATCGTTCTGCACAGCAAGATGAATCTACGGGTAATCCTTTATTTGTGCATATACCACAAGGTGATATTCTAAAAAAAACAAATCATACAATAAAAGCACTTACACTCAGAGCTCAGTTTAACCTCAATACTTATTTAGACGATAAAGAAAGACATCAGCTCTCTGGAATCCTAGGTACAGAAGTTCGTAAAACAGAATCACAAAGCTACTTGAGTTCGTTTTTTGGCTATAATGGTCAAAGTCTAATTATAGGCTCAGTTGATTTAGCTGCATTAGAGAGTAGAGATGTAAAGTCCGGATTTCCATCTTTAGGTTTTGGAAACCCATTTGTTAATACTGCCAATTATTTTGATGAAGCATTTTCAGACCGAAGATTTAGATCTTATTACTCGCAAATGACCTATTCTTTTAATGAAAAATACATTTTAACGGGGAGCGTACGCTTAGATCAATCTAACTTATTTGGAACAGATTCACGCTATAGAAACAAACCGCAGTGGTCTATAGGTGCTAACTGGCAACTACATAAAGAAACGTTTTTACAAGGTACTTCTAATTGGTTAAATGAATTTAAATTAAGAGCTGCATACGGCTTAACAGGAAATGTTCCCCAAAGTAATAGCGGACGTTTTTTAATATTAAGAACTATTCAAAACAGATTAGTATCTCCATCTGTATTATCAAATAGCATTATCTCTCCTGTAAATGAATCTATTAGATGGGAAAACACAACAAACTTAAACCTTGGTATAGATTTTGGCTTATTCAACAATAGCATTTCTGGTTCAATTGATTGGTATCGTAAAAAAACGGAAGATGTTCTTGGAAGCACATTAGCTGACCCTACAACAGGATTTTTAAATTACACATCAAATACGGCAGCGATTGAAAATAAAGGATTAGAGCTTTGGTTAAATGCAAGAATCGTAGACACAGATAATTTTAACTGGTCGAGTTCACTTACCGCATCTTTTAACACCAATACTATTTTAAAAGTTTACGAATCAAATCCAAATGCATACCGGTCTCAGTATTATATAAACAGTAGCTCTCCTTTAGAAGGTTATGCCTTAAATTCATTACTTAGTTATCAATATGCAGGATTAAGTGAATTTGGAGACCCTATGCGAGTTCGTAATGACGGCTCTATAAGTACAATTTCTGGTTCTGATCAAATTCAATTTGAAGATTTAGTAAATAGTGGAACCACAACTCCAAAACAAGTACTTGGATTAAGTAATCATGTAAGTTTTGGTAATTTTGAGTTCTTTGCTCAAGTTATGTTTTATGGTGGACATTACTCAAGAATTGAAACCCCTAACACAAGAGCTGACTATCCACTTATGGGTACGGAAAATTATTGGAAACAACCTGGTGATGAACTGACTACTGATATTCCTAGAGTAAAACCAGCCTTCAGAGATCCTAATTATAGTGCTTCTAGTTTTGGTAACACCATCTACACCAAGGCAGATCGTAATGTGATAAAAGCTGATCAAATTAACATAACAGATATAAACCTTACATACAGGTTACCTAATCATTTATTAGATCGTGTAAAATTATTGGATACCCGATTGCGTCTTCAGGTTCAAAATGCTTTCAAGTTTAATTTGGCCAATAAAAACATCGATTCAGATGCTATCAATCCAGTTACCGGTATTCGTGGTTTAAGTACGCAACCCATCTACAGTATTTCTTTAACCACTCAATTTTAATATGATCAATAAAAATTATAAAATAAAACAAATGAAAAATTATAAAATAGTATTAGTAGCAGCTATCATTTGCTTATTTACGGCTTGTGATGATTTTTTAGAAGTTACACCGCGAGGAGAGGTTATACCCGAAACCGTTGAAGACTATGAATTACTTTTAAACACTGGACGTATGCACAGTATTGGAGATAATAATTTACTGTACATGACCGATAATGTATATTTAAACCTTGGTATTGAAGACGAAACTCCAATCGTAAATTCATATTTTTGGAAAACGGATTTAGATACTGATATTTCAGATACACCTCAAGTTTGGTATTTAATGTATGGAAGTATTTATTATGCCAATTCTATCATCAATAATATTCAAGATGCAACGGAAGGGTCACAACAACAAAAAGATGAAATTTTAGGAGAAGCACTAACTGTTAAGTCTATGGCCGAGTTCCATCTACTTACCGTCTTTGCGAATACTTACGACCCTATAACAAATCCTTCCGATTTAGGAATTCCGTTAATGAGCTCTACAAGTGTAACCGAAGAAATTCCTCCACGAGCAACACTAAAAGATTCATTTGAGCATATTATTAGTAATTTAGAAAAGGCAATACTATTATTACCTGAAATACAAGCTACACGTTATAGAGTTACAAAGTTTGGAGCACAAGGGTTATTGGCTCGTATTTATCTTTACTTAGGAAATTTTGAACAAGCAAATGCTTATGCGACATTAGCTTTGGAAAGTTCTCAAATTGACAAGGTTTTAGATTACAATATGTTTCTTGAAGGAACAGAATTCCCTAAAGAGGAACAGAATAATGAAAAAATTTGGTTAAGTACTTATGGTTTAAGCAGTACACCTGCTTATTCAAAAACCCTATTAGACCTTTATGGTGAAAATGACATTAGAGTACCTTTATTCACTTTAACGCAAACAAGTGGACTAAAAACACGTAATGATAATCGCGAAAATACTGGTATTAGCTACCCTGAAATGCTTATGATACAAGCAGAATATGAAGCACGCTTAGGCGATTTTACCATAGCCATGGAATTGGTGAATAATTTACGTCTCAAAAGGCTGCCAGATGATGCTCCAGATTTAATATTAATTGCAGAAAGCAAAGAAGAAGCTTTGACACATGTTATGCAAGAAAGACGAAGAGAATTAGCCTATACCCTAACCCGTTGGATGGACATGAAACGTCTTGGTCTTTTAGGCGAAATGCCAGATGTGAGCCGTTATCCGGATAACGACCCAAATGAAGCACCTATTGAAACTTTGGCTAAAGGTAGTACACATTATACTTTTGAAATTCCTTTAAAAGTAAGAATACTTAATCCTAGTATAAAGTTAAATCATTAAAATAGAATTCTATGAATTTTAATAAATCAGTATTAATAGCAATGATAATTTCATCATTGCTATTAAGTTCTTGTGGACTTTTTAGATCCTCAATTAAAATAGATAACAGTAATTTAGTAAAACTTGATACGGTTGTAAAAATAGAGCCATACAAAAAGATAATTACAAAAGAAGCAATTACAAAAAACGGATTAATTAAAATACATCAGGTTGAAAATAAGTATTATTTTGAACTTTCAAAATCTCTATTGAATAAAAAAATTTTGGTGGTATCACGATTCATCAGAACACCCGAATTAGGCGGATACTATGGTGGTGAAGAAATTGGGAAAAGAGTGATTTTTTTCGAAAAAGCACCTAACGACAAAATACTGTTAAGAATTAAAACTTCTATTAGCACGGCATCTGAAGAAGATGCCATCGCTCAAGCGGTAGAAAATTCTAACGTAGCTCCTATTGTTGAAGCTTTTGAAATTAATGCTACAAATGATCTTACGGGGGCATTTGTTTTTGAAGTGACCGATTTTTTGAATAGTGACAACTACTTATTAACCTTAAGTAAAGCACAAAAAACGCGGTACAAATTAATTTCGCTTGATAAAAGTAAATCGTTTATATCAGAGATTAAAACATTTCCAATTAACACCGAAATAAAATCTGTAAAAACCTATACGGCAAAAACGAGTTCTGAAAGTATTTATAAAGATGTGCCTGCAGCAGTTTTATCAGGCATGGTTACCTTAGAAATAAACAATTCTTTTGTGTTATTACCAACGACACCCATGCGAAAAAGAATTTATGACTCGAGGGTGGGGTATTTTGCGAGTGTTAACCTACAATATGATGATAACCAACAAAAGGTTGAAGAGAAAGCCTTTATTCATAGATGGCGATTAGAACCTCAAGAAAAAGATTTAGAAAAATGGAAAGATGGTCAGTTGGTTGAACCAAAAAAAAAAATAGTATATTATATAGACCCTGCTACACCAAAAAAATGGGTTCCTCATTTAATAGATGGTATTAATGATTGGAATATTGCTTTTGAAGCTGCAGGTTTTAAAAACGCTATAACAGGTAAAGTGTGGCCGGTTAAGGATAGTACAATGAGCTTAGAAGATGCAAGATTTTCCGTAATAAGATATTTTGCTTCTCCAATGAAAAATGCATACGGACCTAATATTGTTGACCCTAGAAGTGGCGAAATTATAGAATCGCATGTAGGATGGTATCACAATCTAATGAGTCTATTAAACAGCTGGTATATGATACAAACTGGTGCTGTTGACTCACGAGCTCGTAAAATGAAAATCGATGATGAACTTATGGGTAATTTAATTCGGTTTGTTTCTTCCCATGAAATAGGACACACACTCGGTTTAAGACATAATATGGGGGCTAGTTACGCAACTCCTGTAGACAGCTTGCGAAATAATAAATGGTTAAGTAAAAATGGTCATACTTCGTCAATAATGGATTATGCTCGATTTAATTATGTTGCTCAGCCAGAAGACTCGATAAGTATGGAAAATCTAATGCCCAGAATTGGAGATTATGATAAATGGGCCATCCTTTGGGGTTATACAAAATTTTCAGGATCAATGTCTGAAGATGAAGAAAGGGAAATGCTGAGTAAACTGATTGTAAATAGAGCTACTAATAATCCAAGATTATGGTTTGGTGGAGAAGGTAGAGATTACGATCCTCGTTCACAAACTGAAGATTTAGGTGATAATGCCGCCTTAGCAAGTACCTATGGTATTAAAAACTTAAAGCGAATATTGCCAAATTTAATCTATTGGACGAAGGAACGAGAAAGTGATGATTATCAAAATTTAAAAAATTCATATACTGCTCTTTTAGGACAATATTCGAGATACATCACCCATGTAAAAACTAATATTGGTGGTATTTATGTTACACCAAAATCCGTGGAAGAAGAAGGTGATGTTTATGGAATGGTTTCTAAAGAAAGACAAAAAGAAGCTCTTTATTTTTTAAGAGATAACATTTTAAAAGAACCTGTTTGGTTATTGGATAATCAAATTTTAAATAAAATAAAATCACCTCAGTCTAAAGAAGAAGTAATAAAAACTATGGAAGGTGTTATGTCTAGTCTTTTAAGTGGAATACAGCTAAGTAGAATGGGATTTATAGCTGAAAGATATGAACGTGATTTAGCTGAATTCGGACAAGAATTTCAAAAAGAAGCTACAGCATCTTCATTAGAAGTTTATAAGCCTCAAGAATACCTTGATGATCTTTATACTATTGTGTGGCATGATTTGGATATGGGCAGAAAATTTAGTCCGAGTATCTATCAAAGACATGTTCAAAAAGCTTACTTAAAAAACATGATAGCCTTATATAGACCTGAAAAAGCTAAAAAAGGACTTTCAGGGCTTATGGCCATTCTTTCTCAAAGCTTAACCGTAAATACTGATACAAGAGCACTTGCTTTGAGCTATTTAACAAGCTTAAAAAAAGACTTAAAGAGAACCATACCTAAAGTTTCTGACCGCATGACAAATGCTCATTTACAATATATGTATAAGCAAATAGAAGATGTATTTAATGAAGCAATGAAATTAGAGTAAATTATTATTTGAATTAAATTATTTCTAAACCTCGAAAATATTCGAGGTTTTATTTTTTTAATACTACAGTAACTCCAATATAGAAAATCATATATATGAATATATAAAAAACCAAAACCATAAATTTTCTTTTCTCTCTTAAAAATCGTACTTTTGCGAGACTCCAATAAAAGTAATATATGTCAGAAAAAACCTTAGAACCAGAGCATAAATTGTCGTATGAAGATTTTAAAAAAGAAATTCTTGAAGATTATAAAATTGCGGTTATTAGCAGAGAATGTAGCCTATTAGGAAGAAGAGAGGTGTTGACTGGAAAAGCTAAATTTGGTATTTTTGGAGACGGAAAGGAAGTGCCACAATTGGCATTGGCAAAGGCCTTTAAAAATGGAGATTGGCGTTCAGGTTATTATCGCGATCAAACTTTTATGATGGCTATTGGAGAATTAACACCTGCACAATTTTTTGCAGGGCTATATGCCCACACTGATATTGAGGCAGAACCTTATTCAGCAGGACGACAAATGGGAGGACATTTCACTACACATTCCCTTAATGATGACGGCTCATGGAAAAACCTAATGAAGCAAAAAAATGTTAGTGCAGATATTTCGCCTACATCAGGACAAATGCCACGTTTGCTTGGACTTGCTCAAGCGTCTAAAATGTTTAGAGAAATTCCTGAACTTAAAAAATATAATACATTTTCTAATAACGGTAACGAAATAGCTTGGGGTACAATTGGTAATGCAAGTACATCTGAGGGACATTTTTTTGAAACTTTTAATGCCGCAGGTGTTTTACAAGTCCCTATGGTTATTAGTGTATGGGATGACGAATATGGTATATCGGTTCACGCAAAACATCAAACCACAAAAGAAAGTATTTCAGAAATTTTAGAAGGTTTTCGACGTACAAATGATGTTGATGGTTACGAAATTTTTGTAGTTAATGGATGGGATTATTCAAAACTAATCGATGTTTACAATGAAGCCTCCACAATTGCAAGAAAAAACCATGTACCCGTTTTAATACATGTAAAAGAACTAACGCAACCCCAAGGGCATTCTACATCTGGATCGCACGAAAGGTATAAAAGTGCAGAACGGCTAGAGTGGGAAGCAGCACATGACTGTAACGCTAAAATGAAAGAGTGGATACTTGATGTTTTTGAGAATGAAGAAGAGCTTATAACTATTGAGAAAAATGCTAAAAAAGAAGTTAGTGCTGCAAAACGATCCGCATGGACTGCTTACTCGCAAGGTATTATTTCAACACAAAAAAAAGTGGTTTCTTTATTAAATGATTTAGCTAACCAAAGTGAGAATAAACCTTTTATTGCAAAACTAAAAAATGATTTAGAAACGTTAGAGGCTCCCTTAAAAAAGGATATTTTATCGACAGCAAGAAAATGCTTGGTTTACGTTAGAAACGAAAACAATAACGCGAAAGCCCCTTTGATCAACTGGATTAATAGTTATGAAAAAGAGCAGCAGTATAATTACAGTACACATCTGTATAGTGAATTCAAAAACACTGCCACTTCTATAAAAGAAATTAAACCTACTTATGCTAAAGATGCAGAAATTGTTGATGCTAGAATCGTATTAAGAGATAATTTTGATACTATTTTATCACAACACGACAATGTCCTTATTTTTGGAGAAGATGCGGGTAAAATTGGTGATGTTAATCAAGGCTTGGAAGGTTTACAACAAAAATATGGTGAATTAAGAGTTGCTGATACCGGTATTAGAGAAGCCAGTATTATGGGACAAGGTATTGGCATGGCTATGCGTGGGTTAAGACCTATCGCAGAAATTCAGTATCTCGATTATTTATTATATGGATTACAAATTTTAAGTGATGATTTAGCAACACTGCGTTATAGAACTTTTGGTAAGCAAAAAGCTCCTTTAATTATAAGAACTAGAGGACATCGATTAGAAGGTATTTGGCATTCAGGATCGCATATGGGGGCTATTACACACCTGTTAAGAGGTATATATATTCTTACACCACGAAATATGACCAAGGCTGCAGGATTTTATAATACACTGCTAAAAAGTGATGAACCTGCATTAATCGTTGAAAATTTAAATGGTTATAGATTAAAAGAAAAATTACCAACCAACTTAGGTCAGTTTACAACGCCTATTGGTGTTGTTGAAACCATAAAAGAAGGTTCTGATATTACTGTAGTCTCTTATGGTTCTACATTAAAATTAGTAGAGGAAGCTTCTAAGGAATTATTAAAAGCCGAAATTGATATTGAAATTATAGATGCTCAGACATTATTACCTTTTGATTTAAATAAAGAAGTCGTTAAAAGTATTGAAAAAACCAACAGACTCGTTATTATAGATGAAGATGTTCCCGGTGGTGCTTCGGCATATCTTTTAGATCAAATATTAAACAAGCAAAATGCATATCAATTTTTAGACAGTAAACCATTGACTATTACTTCAAAAAATCATAGAGCAGCCTATGGTACGGATGGTGATTATTTTTCAAAACCCTCTATCGAAGATATTTTTGAAAGTCTTTATAACGTTATGAATGAGGTTAATCCGTTAAAATATAAAAAATTATACTAAACTGCTCAACTTTTTTCTGTGCTTTAACTTTCATGTTTAGAAGTAATTATTTACTTTTGAACGCTGAATTATACAACTCTAAATAAAAACAAATGAAATTCGCTAAAATTCTAATCACATTTCTCCTTTGTGTATCTACAACAGGTATTATTTTCGCCCAAGAAGAGGAAGATAAAGGTTCCTTAAATAGTGGTACTATTGAAAGCCAATTTGATTATATGTATAAAAAATCTCCGAAATGGGAAGATTATCGCAGTGTAAAAACTAATAATCTTTTTAAATTCAAAAATAATGTGATCGATTCTTTAAAGGAAGCTCGCAAGATTTATGCAGAAAGTCAAAACGTTGTTAGTGCTCAAAAAATAGAAATTGACTCATTAAACGTTAAGTTAGAAGCCACTAAAGGAAACTTATCAGCCGTTACTGAAGAAAAAGACAGTATTAAGCTATTGGGTATCCCTATGAGTAAAACTGGTTACAATACTATACTTTGGACAATTATAGCTGCATTAACAGGACTATTATTGTTTTTTATTGGTAAATTTAAAAGAAGTAATACTGTAACTGTAGATGCTAAAAAAGCAAAAGCTGAGATTGAAGAAGAATATGAAAGTCATAGACAACGCTCTATAGAACGTGAACAAAAATTAAGAAGAGAATTGCAAGACGAATTAAACAAACAGAAATACTCTGAAAATGCAACTAAGAAAAAATAATTAATTATTAATAAATTATTTTTTTAGCAGTGTATTATGCAATAAATCTGAGATTTAAGAGTTATTATTTTCTGTTGCTATGAATTAAGTTTTTTTAAATAATTTTTTTCGACCCGATTATTATTAAAAAAGATTTGAAAAAAATTAACGTTATCTAGGTAGGAAAAATACTACTTAGAATGTTTAATAACAAAAGAAACTAATTTAGATGTATAGAAAAATTCTTACCTTAACTATCAGTTTTATTCTAATTTTCCCTATTTACGCATGGGAAACTCCAATTTCATATAATAACGATACTGACAAACCGACTTCTAATACAGAAAGTGCATTCTCTTCTTATTCTGAAGATATATACCAAAAAATTAACGATAATAACTTAGATTTTGAAGCTTTTAAACATGCTCTAAAGGGTTATGTTCAATTACAAAACCAACAACAACTTAAAAATTCTAAGTATTTAACTTTAATAGATATGAGTGTTTCTGCAAATACGGAAAGATTTTATCTGATAAACATGGAAACACAAACTATTGAGCATAAAAGTGTTGTTGCTCATGGTGAAAAGTCAGGTTTAGAATATGCCAAGAAATTTTCAAATAAAGTTAATAGTCATCAATCAAGTATTGGTTTTTATAAAACAGCTGAGACCTATAGTGGTAAACATGGACTTTCTTTACGTTTAGATGGATTAGAATTTTCTAATAATAAAGCCAGAGAACGTGCTATCGTGATACACTCTGCTGATTATGCCAATCCTGATTTCATACAATCAAATGGTAGGTTAGGAAGAAGTTGGGGATGTCCTGCACTACCTGATAAAGATTACACCGTAATAATAAATAAAATTAAAGAAGGCAGTTGTGTGTTTGTATATTATCCGCAAGAACAATACTTATCTAAATCTAAACTTATTTCGATGGAAAATATTTTAGATTCGAAAAACTAACAAAATAAATATAACTAACAATTTTTAAAACAGCTTAACTTTCGTTGAGCTGTTTTTTGTATATCTAATTTCTATATATTGTTTATTGCCATGCTTCTAATTAGCTTTTTATCTTCGCCATAAACATCCTTAAAAAAAGTAATTTTCCCTGAACTATCAGCTTCTACTGATACGTAATATAAAAACACAGGAACATTCTTTTTCATAGGCATCCACTTTTCTTTTCTCTTTTTTATATATGTATTCACGGTATCCATAGTGTAGCGATTCTGGTCTTTTTCTAACAAGTAATCTGCTAAATCTAGTGCATTTTGAACTCTTACACATCCATGACTATATGCTCTTATCTCTCTATTAAAATAAGATTTTGAAGGTGTGTCATGTAAATAGATTGCATCCTTATTGGGAAATATAAACTTCACATACCCCAAGGCATTTATACCACCTCCTTGTTGCCTAAAAGAATAATTAAAATTAGCTTTATTAACCTCACCCCAATCTACAGTAGTAGGATCAATTTTTTTTCTATCCTTACCAATAACCTCAAAATTATTTCTTATTAAATAAGTAGAATCTCTTTTAGCTTTAACTAATATTTCTCTTACAGATATGGTCTTAGGAACGTTCCAATAAGGATAAGCAATAATATATTGTAAAGAGTCTATTATTTCTGGAGTTTGGTTTTTAACACTTCCAACCACAACATTAAACTTTTTAGATAATTTATTGTCATTAACAACTCTTAATTGGTAAGATGGTATATTCACAAATAAGTAATCTGTAGGCCAATTTTCTTTCCATCTCCATCTTTCTAAACTCGCTTTAATTTGTTGGTAATATTCATAAGGACTTACAGATAATGCTTTCGCAGTATTTGTACCTATTAAACCATCTGACTTTAAACCATGATCTAACTGAAAGTTTTCTATTGCACTTGCGTAAAGAGAATCTTTATGTTCTTCTGATAAATAATTATGCAAAACTAGAGCCTTTTTTGCCTGAACAATTGATTTTACAGAGTCTTGTCTAAAGTTAACTACTGCTACTGTCTCTGTTGACAAACTAGCGTGTTCCAAATACTTTGCCAATCCTTTCTGCAGATTTCTGTATTCTGGTTGTTTCGGCTGAAAATCAATCAATTTTTCCATTAAACTATCTTTCTCATAAGCAATCTGTAAGTACTTAGGTAAATTAATATTAAATTTTTTACGCGGTAAAATAGACACCTCGTTTAAAGAGTCTAAAACACCATAATTTAAATGCCTACCAAATCTCATATACTCATAAGACAAAAGCACCTCTAATCTGCTTAACAAGGCATACCTACTTTTTTTATCGGCTATACCTTCAATTTCCTTATGAATTTCTCTTAATTCGTTAATTGGATATAACCTCGTGTCTAATCCATACGATTTAGCATCTGACAAAGCTTCTAACAATTTACTTCCATCTTTATTTAATGTGATAGAGTCTGACACCCATAATGTAGAATAATTGACATTCTTATAAAGCGTTTCTAACCATTGTAGGCTATCAACTCTTATTTCATTTATTTTATCCGTAATAATCGAATTACGATTAGATGCAAAGAACTGATTAAAATCAGCTCTATAATCTGATTTTGGAATTTCTATGTTCTTTGTTTGGGTCTTTTCAGCACATGAAGTGAGCATAACCAGAACACAGATTACGAGAATATTTAATGTCTTTTTCATATAACAACTAAGTCGCAAATTTAACAAATTAAATTGCACATAGTTCTCGTTTAATATCTTTTTCATACTTGTAGGTTTATTGATACTACAAATCTATACAAGAATCAAACCAAAAAAAGGACACTTTACCGTAATAATACTATCCCTGAATACAGGGTGTGTAGAAAATTTAATATTTTTAGTTACCAATTAAATATTTACCTACTACACATTCCAAACATCTTTGCTTTGTACAATAACTATTTTTCAGTTGCAATAAAGCTTGACTTTCTAATGCCGACTTAGATGTAATTTCCAATTGATCAAACTTATTTATTATACCATTTACCTCAGGCTTCAATTGCCTAATAGATTTTATAATCTCTGATTCATTTAATTTACCAATAGACTTTAAATAGATGAATTTTAATGGTATAATTGTATTAATCAACAATAAATCAACAAAAGATTTAGTTAGTTTTTTACTACTCCTTTTAGATTGTGAAGTAAAAGAATAATGCGTCTTCCAAAAGCTAGTTAAACTAATATCAAATAACTTATAGAGTTCATGAATATCTGTTATTGAAACAATTTCAGAAAATAGGTTCTGATGTTTATTAAATAATGCCGCTAATTGTGCAATGCGAATTGTAGGGAAATTATTAGGCCTTAATCTAAAGAATTGAAATGGTGTAACAATTTGATGTGATAACTTAAATTTGGATTTCAAGAAACGGTACTCATTCTGTAAATTGATATAATATGGATCTTGAATTTCATCAGTTAATAAATTGGCTTGACCAAATAATAATGCTTCTAGTGAATTTAAACTATTCGATTGCTTTCTAATTAAAGTATAATCGAGTTTATTGGCAAGATTAAAAAAAGCATCACCATTAACTTTTAGTCCAAAATTTTTCGCTAACATTTTAAACAAAACAGCTTCCCAATCATTTTTAGAACTTACCAGTAATTGTTCAATAAGTTTAGATTTTTCTTCTAATCGCTCAATGTATAAACGTTCTAACCAATTTTTTAATTGAAATTTATCTACATCTTTAATATCACTCTCACAGTTTATCCATTTATCTTGTGATGAAAATAATTGATGATAATTATCTAGAATATCTTTTTGAGTATAATTTTTTAATTCTAACGTGGGAATTACACTATTGTCTTTTCGGTGCACATCAACGTCATGCTGCCAAACAACATGTAAAATAGTATTATCATAATTACTATCCTTCTCGTGACCGTGCACATACCAATCTGATGATTTAATATGAATTTCTACATTCCCTGCCCAGAGTTGATCTCCAATTTTCAGTTTTGCATTAAAAAAATCAGAACCTGAATTAAAATTATGATCGCCACTATTTATGATTACTACTGTTTCTTGCAAGGTAGTGCTTAAATTTTCAGTAGAAAATAATTTGTACTTCCATATATAATGTAGAAAATCTTCTTTAAACATTTAGCTCGTTGTGATTTATCAATTTTTAAATTACGATATCATTCATTATTTACATTGGCAATCTAGTTTAAGCGTTTATCTTCAAATTATCATTAATTTATCAAATTAGTTACAGTAAAATTAATTCCTTAAAGCTAACGTATTGCAGAAATCACATCGTATTTGGTAATGATTTGATATGAACCGTTTTCTAAATCAACTAACACAGCTTTATTATCTTTATCTATTAAATTAGAAATTTTGTCAATCGATGCATCCTTATTTACAATAGGGAATGCTTTACGCATTACTTCCTTAATTGGTTTATCTGCTATATTTTTATCTTCAAAATAAAGTCTGAATAAATCACTCTCATCTATAGATCCCACAAAACCATTTTGATCTTCAACAGGAATTTGAGAAATATCATGCGTACGCATACGCTCAATAGCATGAGAAACTAACTCTTCCGTTTTAGCAGTTACGAGTTGGTTACCAACTCTATCTTTAATTAAATCTATAGCTTTGGTAATTTCTTCATCTAAAAAGCCTCGTTCTCTCATCCAATCATCATTAAACATTTTACCAACATAACGACTACCATGATCATGAAACAATACCACCACAACATCTTCCGGTTTAAAATGTTCCTTCAACTGTAATAACCCTTTAATTGCAGACCCTGCTGAATTCCCACAAAAAATTCCTTCTTCTATTGCCAACTTTCTTGTAAAAACGGCGGCATCTTTATCAGTAACCTTTGTAAAACCATCTATAATGTCAAAGTTAACATTCTTAGGCAAAATGTCTTCTCCAATACCTTCTGTAATATAAGGATAAATCTCATTCTCATCAAAAATACCAGTCTCATGATACTTTTTAAATACTGACCCATAAGTATCTATTCCCCAAATTTTAATATTAGGATTTTTCTCTTTCAAAAATTTACCCACTCCTGAAATTGTTCCTCCTGTACCAACACCAGCTACAAAATGTGTTATTTTACCGTCAGTTTGCTCCCATATTTCTGGTCCTGTCTGCTCGTAATGGGCTAAACTATTAGAAGGATTATCATATTGATTTACGTACCACGAATTTGGTGTTTCCGTAGCTAATCTTTTAGAAACAGAATAATAAGAACGAGGATCATCAGGCTCAACATTAGTAGGGCAAACAATTACCTCTGCTCCTACTGCTCTTAAAATATCCATTTTTTCTTTGGATTGTTTGTCACTTATTACACAGATTAATTTATAACCCCTGACTATTGCGACTAACGCCAAACCCATCCCTGTATTACCAGAAGTTCCTTCTATTATAGTTCCTCCAGGTTTTAATCTACCATCAGCTTCGGCGTCATCAATCATTTTTAATGCCATTCTATCTTTTACTGAATTTCCTGGATTAAAAGTTTCAACTTTAGCCAAGACTAATGCATCAATTTCTTTAGTAATGTTATTTAACTTTACTAATGGCGTATTACCTATCGTTTCCAATATATTTTTTGCGTACTGCATTTATTTTTTTCTATTTAATTGTGTTTTTTCAACTAGTAGTGAGTTAATAAAAGTTTTTATTTATAATTATAATGGTTTAAAAATACAAAAAACAAGTTTTAAATCGTAATTCATAAAATCCGTTTTAAATTTTATCCAAACATTTTTGGAAAAGTATCTTCTAGAGGTTTAGAAAGTATTGACAATCTAAACATTGATTGCAAAAAACCTAACCCATATCCAAAAAACATGACTAACGTAGCTACAATACTTAAAAGGGCCACCATCACATTCTGATTCTTAAACAAAGCATCAAAAAATATGAAAATAAAATAACTAATAAAAAATAAGACTAACCAGTTAAAATGAAAAATAAGTCCTATTAATGACAGGAACAAACCAATTACAAAAATACTGGGAAACCAATAAGTAATCTTACCCGTGTTTGGATGAAGTCTATTTAATATTGGTCTCGCAGAACCGAAGTTAAAAGTTTGTCTATAAAAACTAGTCCAATTAACACGTCTCTTATGATAAACATATGCTTGTTCAATAAACTGCGTCTCAAAATTATTTTCCCACAATCTAAAAGTCAAATTTATATCTTCTCCAAAGCGTAAAGCACTAAAACCACCAGTTTCTAAAAATGCTTTTTTTGAAATCCCCATATTAAAGCTTCTAGGTTGGAATTTTTTTAAGTTTTTATTTCCACGAAGTCCTCCTGTGGTTAAAACAGAAGTCATAGCGTAATTTATTGCTTTCTGTATTGTTGTAAAAGAAGGATGTGCTGCATCGGCACCACCAAATGCGTCTGTGTAATTGTTTAACAAGGTCTCTAAAACTGTGCTCAAGTAATTCTCAGGTAAAATACAATCGGAATCTAAAATGATGTAATAATTACCTGTAGCTTTTTGCATACCATAATTTCTACTTAAACCAGGCCCTGAATTATCCTTTATTAAATAATTAATATTCAGTTTATTCTTAAACTTACCAATTATATGTTTAGAGGTTAGATTTGAACCATCCTCTACAACAACAATCTCAAAATTCTCTTTAAATTTCTGAGCAACAAGACTGAGCAAAAGCTCGTCAAGTTCATCTGGACGATTATAAACGGGAATTATTATTGAAAATTGAAGATCCAAATAGTTAATTTTTTATATCTCAAAGATAAGGATTGCATTTATATATTTTGGACATAAAAAAAAGACTCTCGAAATAGAGAGTCTTTTACAAATATTATCGAAATCTATTTATTTCTTAAGTATTTTAAATGTTCCTGTACTACCCCCAACCATAGCTTTTACGAAATAAGTTCCTGCTGGTAATTGGTCTAAACTTAATTCAGCTTGAATATCATTTTGATGTACTCTCTTAATTTCTTTACCTAAAACAGAATACAAACTAATTTGTTGAATATTTTCATTAGCTCTCATTTTTAAAACCTTATCCACTGGATTTGGATAATAAGAAAAGCCTTTAGCTAAAATTTTATCTATTGATAATGTTGAAGATGTTATGGCTAAATCAAAAGCTCCTTCAGCACCATTTACAGTTCCACTAGGATACCCTACATTTATATAATAAACGGCACCAAGGGTTGAAGTAAACGTAATTCCTTCAATAACATCTACTGTTCCACTATTACTATCCTCAACACAAGTAAATGTTCCACATGACCCAGTATAAACAGCTATGCCTAAATCCCAAGAATCAGGGGCAGCAGTCATAGAAATAGTTCCACCATCTCCAACCATTGTAAACCACACACCATCATTCAAAGAAACACATCCAGATGCTGAAATAAAACCAGCATTGTTAGTTGCAGAAGTTGCATCATAATTAACATCATGAGGTAAACTACCAATTGATATAGCATTACCACAATCATCATTTGGTGGAGCTATTGGATTTGTTCCAATACATATGTTAAAAGTTGTAGTGGCACCACTTGCGGTAGAATTACTATAGATACGTATAAAATAGGTATTACCAGCAACAAGGCCATTCAAATCAAAATTATTATTATCACTACAATAAATAGGAGTGTCTGTTGTCGCTGTAGGGCAACTTCCAACAATACCTCCGTTGAAAACATTTGCGTATAAATCCGTTGGACTACCTGCAAAATTTGATAATTTAACTCTATGAGTCGCATCAGTAGCTGTAAACTTAAACCAGACATCATCATTTGCTTTAGTGCTGCCAGATGGCAAGCAACTACCACCTAATCCATCTGATGCTATTGAAGATGCTGTTGCATCAACTAAAGTTCCAGAAGATACAGTTCCGCACAAATAATTAGGGTTAACTGTTAAAGTTGTAGCATTAGCACAATTATCATTGGTAGGTGGTGCAACAACGTCGTCAATTTCATTTACATTCGCCTGAACTAGTCCAGTAAATACGAAGAAAAACGCGATTAAAAATCCGTATGTAGTTTTTCTGTTCATAATTTTATTATTAAAATAGGTTGTCAATACCCACATAACGATTTTTTATTAAAAAAATTATAAAAAAAAGGTATAAAAGGTATTATAATTATATAATAGGTTATTCGAAATATTAAAATATTATTCTTTTATAAAATAATCCATAACTGACTGACTAACACCCATGTTAGAAAATCCGCCATCATGAAATAAATTTTGTAATGTTACTTTTTTTGTTAAATCTGAAAATAATGAAATAGTATAATCGGCACACTCTTGTGCTGTGGCATTTCCTAAAGGTGACATTTTTTCGGCATATGCGATAAAACCATCAAAACCTTTTACCCCTTGACCTGCTGTTGTCGGTGTTGGAGACTGAGATATCGTATTGACCCTTACTTTTTTATCTGAACCAAAATAGTAACCAAAACTTCTGGCAATTGATTCTAAATACGCTTTATTATCAGCCATGTCATTATAGTCTGGAAAAACACGTTGTGCTGCCATATATGTTAATGCAACGATAGATCCCCATTCATTCATTGCATCTTTTTTGTATAAAACACTCATTACTTTATGAAAAGATACAGCGGAAACATCCCAACCTTTAGTCGTAAAATCATAATTAGATTCGGTATAAGGTATCTTTTTTCTAACATTTACAGACATTCCAATAGAGTGCAATACAAAATCTAATTTTCCTCCTAAAATTTCTGTTGCTTTTTCAACCAAATTCTCCAAATCTTCTATTGAAGTGGCATCTGCAGGTATAACTTCAGAATTCGTTTTTTCAGCTAACTTATCAATTTGCCCCATTCTCATTGCAATTGGAGCGTTGGTTAACACAAAAGTTGCCCCCTCTTCATGAGCTCTTTCTGCTGTTTTCCAAGCTATAGAATTTTCATCTAATGCTCCAAAAATAATTCCTCGTTTTCCTTTCAATAAATTGTACATATAAAGCTTTTATTATATCTGTTTTAGAAAGTGCAAAATTAATGTAATATTCTTTAATTACTCAGCCAATTAATGAATTTCTTGATCTAGTAATTGCTTCGCGTGAACAATAGCAGTTTCCGCAATATCTTTCCCACTTAACATCTCTGCTAGCTCTTGTATACGCTGTTCTTGAGATAAAATTTTAATATTGGTTAACGTTTGTTTATTCTTATCCGTTTTATAAACTTTATAATGATATTGTCCTTTTGCTGCTATTTGAGGTAAATGTGTAATTGCAATAACTTGCATATGTTTACTCATCGTCGACATCACCTTAGCGATTCTATTTGAAACTTCTCCAGATACACCCGTATCTATTTCGTCAAAAATTATAGTCGGTAAATTGGAATAATTACATAAAATAGATTTAACAGCTAACATAATTCTAGACATTTCACCTCCTGAAGCAATTTTCTTGAGTGTTTCATAATTACTACCTTTATTTGTAGATATTAAAAATTCTAACTCATCTTTACCATTACTAAAAAATGCTGTCCCTTTTATTATATTAATTTTAAAGGATGTATTCGGCATTTCCAAATTCTTAAGTAACGTCTCTAATTGTTTAATTAATTCTGGAATTGCCTTCTTTCTACTATGATGTAAAATATCAGAGCAGTTGTCCAGCTTTTTCTCAACCTCTAAGATTTCTATTTTCTTTGCTTTTACAATTTCATCAGCATTTTCAACAGCACTAACTTTTACTTCCAAAATTTGCTTTTTCTCTAGCAGATCATTTATAGTTGCTACTTGATGTTTTTTTTGTAAATTATATAGTAATTGAAGACGGTCATTATATTTTTCAATTTCTTGAGGACTATAATCTACTCCATCATTACTATTTTCAAGTTCTTTAGTTATATCATCAAAATCAATTTTTAAACTTGATATTCTGTCTGACAAATCCTCAAACGTTTTACCATACTTAGACAACTTTTGAATAATATTTACATAATTTAACAATCCATCACTTAATCCGGTATCTTCCAAATCAACCAAATTCTGAGCATCTGTCAAGAGTAATTTTATCTCTTCAACATGATTGAGTTTCTCTAACGTTTCTTCTAAAATTCCCTGCTCGTTTTCTTTAAAATCAGCTTCTATCAATTCATCTAATAAAAATGAATTATAATCATGTTGACTTTGAGCTTCAACTTGACGATTTTCTATTTCTTTAAATTCTTTGCTTAGCTTTTTATAAATTTTCAATCCTTTTTTAAAGGAGGTTAACGTTTTAGAATTATTTGCTAAAGCATCAATAACCAAAAATTGAAATTCATTATCTGCCAATTGTAATGTTTGATGTTGCGAATGCACATCAATCAATTTATCGCTTAAACTTGTAAGTACCGAAAGTTTTGTTGGAGTGTCATTAATAAAAGCCCTTGATTTTCCACTTGGTAAAATTTCACGTCTAATGATTGTTCGTTTTTCAAAATCTAAATCATTGGTCTCAAAAAATAATTGTAAGTCAAATTTATCTATTAAAAATTCTCCTTCAATAATACACTTCTCATCTTTTATTTTTAGGCTTGACAGGTCTGCTCTCTTTCCTAATACGAGTCCTAATGCACCAAGTAAAATTGATTTACCTGCACCTGTTTCACCAGTAATAATAGAGAAACCATCTTGAAAATCAACTTCTAAATGGTCAATTAAGGCGTAATTTTTTATGGATAATGATGCTAACATCTTGTCAATTTATTATTTATTAGTAACTTAATTATTCAACTAGAAACATTGAACATTTTACATTTTACATTTTATTCTATCAGAAATAGTTGTTTAAAATCAATTCCAAAATTAAGCCTTTTTTGTTGAACTCATTAAAGTTTTTACGTTTGAGAAATAATCTAATTCGCTCTAAGCATCTTATGAAAAATAGTGTTAAAAATTCAAATCTATAATAATAATTGTCCGCTTGAACCATTTTCAGATGGTATTAATTCATAAATATTAGTGGGTTCCAATGATTTTTCAATGGTATGCGAAACATAAAGTATTGTAATTTTCGTTTTTTCTATTAAAGTATTTATTAGTTGCGTAACCAAGTTGGAATTTTCTTGATCAAGCCCCTCTATCGGTTCATCTAAAATTAACAATGGCGGCTGTTTCACTAATGCTCTAACTATCAACACCAACCTCTGTTGCCCCAGTGTCAATCTATTGAAATAGGTATCTTTTAATTGAGTCATATCAATAATCTCCAACCATTGTTCCGCTTTGTGTTGCTGTAAATCTGAAGGTTCTTTATATAAACCAATGGAATCAAAAAAACCTGATAAAACCATGTGTTCAACGGTTTGATTTCTTTTAAACAATTCTGCTATATTAGTCGAAAAATGACCTATCCTACTTTTGATATCCCAAATACTTTCACCAGTTCCTTTCTTTTTACCGAAAATAGATATGTTTTGACCATACGCTTTTGGATTATCGCCTGTTATTAAAGATAGAATAGTACTTTTCCCAGATCCATTTGGTCCAATTAATTGCCAAAACTCACCCTTTTTAACATCCCAAGTTATATCTTTTACAATTACCTTATCATTATAACTTACCGAAACATCTTCAAATTTTACAACACTTTTATAATCTTGACTAAATGATAATAAAGAGCCAGGAATTTCGGAATTTAACGTGGTCGTTTTTATTCTAGGTGTTTTTTTTATTTCTGAAAACAAAAAATTATTATCTTCTAAATACCATTTCTCTTTTATAAATGGAAGCATATTTTCATCTCGATTTGCCAATTGAATAATTGATATTGTTTGAGATAACTCTATCAACTGATCTCCTAAATCTATTCTTGATTGATGATCTAAATGATCAAATGGGTTATCGAAAATAATATAATCTGGCTTTTGAGCTAGACAGTATTTTAAAAAGGCTTTTCTCCGCTCTCCAGAAGAAAAGGTATTTAATTGTCTCTTTTCAGATGTTGTTATTTCTATAGTATGATATCTATGTTCTTTGGCAATAAAATCAGCAATTGCAATGTCAGAAAATAATACCCCTTTCGATTTATTAAATACGGCCAATTGTCCGTATATATTTTGAGATAAAATTCTATTAATTAATTCCTTTTTATTGACTCGATTACTAATTAATATGGCGAAGTGTTGTATTGATTTCAATGCTTAAGTACTTTTCTATGTTATGTGAATATTTACTCGAAAATTATTGACCGTCTAATTATACAGACCTGTATTTCCTTTGGCTAATAAAGGCAATAAAAGTCTAACAATTTCAGGATTTTCTTTTGCAATATTTTTTGTCTCCCAAGGGTCCTTATCATGATCATACAATTCCAATGTAGGCTCTTCAGTTCTCCAATATTTAGTAAGTCGATATTGATTGGTTCTCATAGAAATTCCATTATTAAAATAACTGTAAGCAACACTATTTTGAATAGTATCAGGGTTAGAAATAGTATTTACTAAGCTCTTTCCATCAAGTGGGTAATCAGCAGAGATTCCACATAATTCCATTAAGGTTGGGTAAATATCTACAGATTCTACAACTGTATTCACCTTTTTCCCTTGTGACATCGTTCCTGGTACTTTTATGATAAGAGCACTTCTTAAGGCGACATCGAACAGTGTGTGTTTCCCCCAAACTAAATCATTTCCCAAATGCCAACCATGATCGCCCCAAATTACAACAATTGTATTTTCATCCAAACCAAGTGCCTTAATCTCAGTAATAATTTTACCAATTTGAGCATCAACATAACTAACAGCGGCATAATATGCATGTGTCAATTTTTTTGAATACGCATCTGACAATGGCTTAGTTAATCCGGCTTTTTCATCAGTAAGTTGATATCCATTAAACTCACCACTTTTCTGAAGACTATTCTTATTTACATTTTTTGGGATAAATGGGTTCGGTGCCAGTGGCATATCACTTCTATCATAAAGATCCCAGTATTTTTTGGGAGCATTAAAGGGTAAGTGTGGTTTAAAAAAACCTACACCAAGAAAAAAAGGATTATTCTTATTTTTTAATTCTTTTAATTTAGCAATAGCTAACTCAGCAGTTAGTCCATCAGGATAACCATTATCATCTACATCTCCAGATTCATAAGGTTTAACCTGTCTTTTAAGGCTCTGTCTATTCTCTCCATTGGCATAAGCAAAAAAGGCATTCCATCCGGTTTTCCATTTACCACTATTGAAGAGAAACTCGTTCCAACTATTTGGCATTTCTTTTATGGCAGACGGGGCTTCTTCATAACCATACACCAATCCATCAGCAGAATGGCTCATTTTACCAATACCAACAGTATAATACCCGTTCTTTTTAAATTGATGTACAAAAGATTCTGGTTGAATGGTATCTAACTTATGGCCCATTTCACTTTCAAATGCATTATTTAAGAGATGAGATGTTTTTTTAGGTCTAAGACCAGTCATTAGACTATATCTTGATGCTCCACATGTAGGAACCTGTACAAAATGGTTTGTAAACACTAAACCTTCTGAAGCTAAATTATCTATGTTAGGCGACTTTATTATGGCATTATCATAACAACCTAATTCCGGACGTAAATCGTCAACAGCTATAAATACAACATTTGGGTTCTTTATCGCTTTTGGTTTGGTGTTATTATTACCTGTCTTACTTACACAACTTGAAACTAACAAAATTATGAAAATGACAAATACTCTTTTTGAAATTATTTTTAAGTACAAAATATATGAGAAGATCAAATTAAAATTGAATTATTACGCTAAGATAAGCATAAATACAATTTTTAATACACTAAACAGGAAATTCGATTGATATTTTAGATTTTAATTTGATCCCATTTTTCGTTATACGAGGGATAAATTTTAAGTAAAGTCTCTTTAAGTTTTACCGCATTAATTCGTGGACCATCTGAAAATATATCAACAATTTCATCCGATTTAGTATCCATAAAAACTCGTAATAAAAAAGCATTGGGGCGAGTATTATAAATATTATTTAAAAGCAGAACTGCATCACTAATATTTGATTTGGCTGTTTTCTTATCTTCACTCATAAGATCTAACCCATCTAAGTGATATTTATAAAGTGCAGTTCTAAAGTCCTTATACGTTGGAGATAAAATGTTCTCATTTAATTGATATCTCGTATTATTACCATCTATTCTATTCCAACCAGAAAAACCTCCTTGTTGAGCAAGGTTTACTACTTTTTCAGCTTGTTTATGATATTCTTCACCACCATTAAGCTCAAAAGAGTCCGCATCAATACCTAAAACGGTGTAAACATAAAAAGTAAGAATAGAAACTAAATTAGATTGGAAACTATTTTCGTTATAAATCAAGTTTTGAAATTCAGTATAATTAAACGACAAGTTATTGTCTTTATAATTTAAAATGGGACTTTGATAAGTAGAGTTATATACTGGCCGTGTAGCAATAATGGAAATATTACCTTTAAAATCATTAGTTGAGGGTTGCTCTAATATAGTTAATGTAATGGCACAATTTATACGTTCTTGAGGTTTATAATTTTTATCAGTCCATTTTGTGTTATTAATGTAATCTGAAATTGAAGCCTGCAGATTATCGTATAATTGTTTATTACTACTTTGAACTTGATCTGAATTTACAATGACAAGAGCATTCAATTCTTGACCACTCATTTTAAAAGTAGCACATAAAAATAATACGAATAATATACTATGCTTGATGCTTTTTGAGTATTTCATTAAAAATATCTTTTGCGACTTCTGTTTTTGACTTTGTTTCAAAACGTTGACACTTTTCCTCAGTATCAATAAGCGTTATTTTATTGGTGGCTTTTTTAAAACCTGCTCCTTTATCATTTAGTGAATTTAATACTATTAAATCAAGATTTTTACGTCTTAATTTACCTTTAGCATTTTCTAATTCATTAGAAGTTTCCAAAGCAAAACCGACTAAAAATTGATGCTTTTTAGCTTCCCCAAGAGAAGCCAATATATCCTTAGTTGGTACTAAATTAATATTTAATACGGCATCTATCTTTTTTATTTTATCAACTGCAGCATGATCTGGTTTAAAATCAGCTACTGCTGCAGACAATATTGCTATATTACACGTTGCATAATGTTCATGTACCGCTGTATACATTTCTTCAGCAGTTACAACATCTATCCTCTTAATTAACGCATGTTTTATACTTTCATTGGATGGACCAGAAATTAAAATAACCTCTGCTCCTAGATTCGCAGCTTCTTTTGCTAATTCGAACCCCATTTTACCAGAAGAATGATTACCAATAAAACGAACAGGATCAATAGCTTCATACGTTGGTCCGGCTGTAATAAGTACTTTTTTATTCCGTAAAGGTAATCCTGAAATTATGTGGTTTTCAATAAAAGCTAAAATATTTTCAGGTTCAGCCATTCTACCTTCACCTTCTAAACCACTAGCCAATTCACCAATTTCAGCGGGAATCATAATATTTCCAAAAGTTTCTAATTTTTGTAAATTATCTTTGGTTGAATTGTGTTTGTACATGTCTAAATCCATTGCCGGGGCAAAATAAACTTTACATTTAGAGGACAAATAAGTAGCTAGCAACAAGTTATCGCAAATTCCATTTGCCATTTTGGACATGGTATTTGCTGTTGCCGGAGCTATTACAACAAGATCTGCCCATAGACCTAAATCAACATGGTTGTTCCATATTTCATTCTCATCATCTTTATCGTAAAAAGTAGAATAAACTGGATTTTTGGAAAGTGTAGAAAGTGTGAGTGGAGTAACAAAATCTTTAGAAGCAGGAGTCATGACAACTTTCACATGAGCTCCTGCTTTTATAAAAAGTCTAACTAAGTAGGTGGTTTTATAAGCAGCGATTCCTGCGGTTACCCCCAAAAGAATATTTTTACCGCTTAAAACAGACATTATTACTTAGCTTCAGTTTCTTCTGGGTTTCTGTAATAGATATCACCATGTAACCATTCTTCAACTGCCATTGCTGTAGGTTTAGGTAATTTTTCGTAAAAACGAGAAACCTCAATTTGTTCTTTATTTTCAAAAACTTCTTCTAAGCTATCATTATGTGTAGCAAATTCTTCTAACTTATCAATAAGTTCCTTTTTAAGGTCTTCATTAATTTGATTAGCCCTTTTTGCCATTATTGAAATTGACTCATAAATGTTATGAGTAGGTGCTTCAATTTTACTTCTATCATAAGTAATAGTAGATAGCGGTGCTTCAGAATTTTTATAATCCATTTTTAGTATATTTTGCGTATAGTTCTTTTAACTTTTCTAACTCTTTATTCAAATCTTCTACTTTAGAAGAAAACTCTTTTAACCTTTCTGATTCAGGAAAGTTTTTCTTTAATCTATCAAAAGAAGCGGTCGCATTAGTAATACGTTCTTCTTTTTTAAATTCTGCACTGTTCATTGCCAATTTATAAGCTGCCAAAAACTTATAAGCAAGTGCTTCTTCTTTATATTCTGTACCAAAATTATCTTCAATAAAAATATCAAAAGCCATAATTGCAGCTTGATATTTTTCTGTAATATAATACTGTTTAGCAATGTCAAATGCTTTTTTCTCTAATCTTGTAGCTAAATCATCATAATACTGATTTGCTTCTTTAATTTTCTCAGATTCCGGAAATTTATCAATAAAATTTTGCAGAGCAGTTAACGCCTTGTGTGTATTTGCCTGATCTCTACTTGATTTTGGTGAATCATAATAATAACTTTGTGCTGCTAAGAAAGTAGCATCTTCTATTTTCGAACTCGAAGGATAGTTTCCAATAAAACGTTCAAAATAATAAGCGGCTAATTCATAACTTTTTGTTTTAAAATTTGCTTCACCCACCATATATTGGATACGCTCCATTTGAGGTTTCGCACCATATTTTGGAATTACCTTCTCAAATAAGTTAATGGATTTATTATAACTACCCTCTTCAAATAGTTGAGTAGCCAATTTATACTGATCTTCAGTTGTGCCTTTGTTTAACACCTTATGGTATTCACTACAAGCTGAAAAAGTCACCGCAATGATAACCAATAAACCAAGTTGTTTTATTCTAAACATTTTGCAAAAGTACTTATTTAAAACTAATTAATAAAAACTATTTTTTAATAGCTCATCGTAGAGCATCGCTTTAAGCGAAAAGCAAATGTAAAATTTGTTATTTTATTGTTAGAATAATGATTACTAAAACTTTGTTAATAGTACGAAATATAACTTTAAGGTTGTATTTGAACTGAAGACTGAACGGTAAGTTGCTTTATATCATTATCAAATAAATACAACCCTCCTTTATCATCACCAATCAAGTTGATTTTATCAAGAATATTTCTCGCAACAGCCTCTTCTTCAATCTGTTCAGCCACATACCACTGTAAAAAATTATGTGTAGCATAATCTTTAACCTGAAGACAAATATGTACCAATTCATTTATACTTTCAGAAACATGAACTTCGTGTTTAAATAAGGTTTCAAACATTTCTTTGAAAGAACCAAATGAAGATGAAGGTGCGTTCAACTGGGAAACTTTAGCATGCCCTCCCCTTTCATTAATATATTTTACTAATTTTAGCATATGTTGTCTTTCTTCATCAGATTGTGCATACATAAACTCAGCAACACCTTCTAATCCTTTTACTTCTGCCCAAGATGCCATTGCCAAATAAATTTGAGAAGACTCTGCTTCTATTGTTATTTGCTCATTCAGGGCTTTTTCTACTTCTTTAATCAACATTTTTTATCTATTTTTCTACGTTTAACTTTATTAATAATTATCGATAAAGTTACTAATTTTTTCTTGCAATTCCGCACTCGCTTCTACCAAAGGAAGTCTTACCGAAGATTCACAAATGGAACGTTTTTGAAGTAAAGCTTTAATTCCTGCTGGGTTACCCTCTTCAAAAATATAATATATACTATTCATTAATTTAAAATGCAACTTAGAGGCCTCCTTACTTTTACCTTCTAAAGCTAATTTTATCATTTTAGAAAAATCACCTGGAATGCCTTGACCAATTACAGTGATTACTCCAGCACCACCCATTAATACCATTGGTAATGCAACCATATCATCACCAGATAAAACTAAAAATCCTTCTGGTTTATTTTGCAGCAACTTAAATGCCTGATCCATATCACCAGAGGCTTCTTTTACACCAATAATATTTGAACAATCAGAAGCTAATCTTAAGATCGTTGTTGGAGTCATGCTCACCCCTGTTCTACTAGGCACGTTATATATAATAATTGGTTTAGAACTTATGGATGCAATCGCCTTAAAGTGCTGATAAATTCCTTCTTGCGTAGGTTTGTTGTAATACGGAGAAACAGAAAGAATAGCATCAAATGCTGATAAATCCGTTTCTTGTATTTCATTGATAACAGCTTGCGTATTGTTACCACCAATACCAATAACCAAAGGTAACTGACCATTGTTTACTTCAACAACCGTCTTTATTACTTTCTGTTTTTCATCATTCGTTAACGTTGCAGGTTCTCCAGTAGTTCCCATAACCACTAAATAGTCAATACCATTGTCAATCTGAAAATTAACGAGTCTTACTAAAGCCTCATAATCAACTGATTTATCTACTTTAAAAGGAGTTACTAGAGCCGCTCCAGTACCATAAAATTGTGTCATTCTATTAAATTAAAAATCTGTAAATACTTTGCTAACTCATCGTTAAAAACATCAATTTTATTTCCTTCAACAGCAATGGTAAAATCATACAAATTTTGTAATTCTTCATTGGCAAAACTCACTTTAAATTTCGCTTGTGATCGCATTGATAATATATTTGTGTAAATACTTGAATGACTACAATAATTGATTAACAAATCATAATCAGCATTTACGAAATCTAATACATTAGATGCTTTTGGTTTACCAAACATTCCCAAATCCTTTTCAGAAAAGGTATTGTAATGTTGCGTTACAAAATCGTCTTTTAGGTTTTCAAAAATGATAATTTCTAAGCTTTTATGAGGCATTTTTAATTTCTGACTCAAATTTCTAGAAATATCATAACCACCAAATAATCGCGAATCGGCCAACACGCCAATTGTTTTTATTTTTGTCGGAATATTATCATTTGTACTTTTTAATTTTTTTAATTGTTTTTGATAATACTGTGCAGCTGTTTTCTTTTTTAAACCTGTAAAATTCATTGGTTTCTAACAATTGTAAGGCAAAATTAATAATTCGGGTTGTAAACTAAAGGTAATGTATTCAAATTAAACGAATAGTTTATATACGTTAGTATTTAAACAAGTATAATAATTGAAATTTAATTATTTAAACGCTTATCCATCTTCTCTAATAGCATTTTAGAAGCCGCATTAAATCCTTGCAATAAGCTTACAGCTCCTTGAGCTTTCAATTGTAGATTCAACGCTAATCGGTTCTTAAAGTCATCAGACTTAAAATAATCTCTTGCCTTTTGATTTTCTCTTCTCATGTACATATCAGCGGCAAAATTATAATTCTCTTTCATATTTAAGGTGTTTTCATAAACATCCTTTTCAATTTTCGTATTTAAGTCTATAAAACTTGCGTTAATTTCATTGTACAAAGCCAATCCGTACACCACTGTAGAATCTTGAGCTATCTCTACATCATAACTATAATTTTTAAGTAGGTCATAACCATTTCTAGTAATTGCTAACGGAATACCTGTAAAAATAATAGATTGAAGATCTCCATTTTTTTTATAAAAATCTTTAGAAATACTATCGCTAAGGGCTAACCTACCCACGGAATCTTGCTTTTTATAATATTTAATTATATAGTCAGCTCTTGTAGTATCTCTAACTATATCACTTCTAAAAATATGTAAAATATTATCTAAATTTTTTGTTTGTTTTTTATCTTCACTCCAATTATTAATTGATAGAGCTATCAAAATACCAGTAACGACTAGAATAATTTCGCCAAAGGCATATACTAAATATTTACTAAAACCAGAAGTTTTCACTAATTGATTTCTGGCTTTTGAAAATAATTTCATTATTGTAACTATTGTCCGTTAAATATAAAAAAAGTCTGTAGTAATTTATAGTATTTCGCCTGATTCTTTCAATTTTTCAGCATTTTCAGCAAGTTTTAATTCTTCAACAATTTTATGGATGTCACCATTAATAATATTACTTAAATCGTAAAGAGTTAATCCAATTCTATGCTCAGTAACACGACCTTGAGGATAATTATACGTTCTAATTTTTGCAGATCTATCACCACTCGAAACCATACTTTTACGTTTTATGGAGTCAGCAGCTTGTTTTTTTGCCAATTCAGATTCGTATAATCTAGAACGTAATACTTTAATAGCTTTTTCTAAATTTTTATGTTGCGATTTCTGATCTTGACACTTTGCCTCAATACCAGTAGGAATGTGTTTCAGTTGAATTGCAGAATACGTAGTATTTACACTCTGCCCACCAGGACCTGTAGATGTTGTTCTAATAATTTTTACATCTTTCATATCAAGTTCTACGTCAAACTCTTCAGCTTCTGGTAAAACCATCACGGTTGCAGCCGAAGTGTGCACTCTACCTTGGGTTTCAGTTTGCGGTACACGTTGTACACGATGTACACCGGCCTCAAATTTCATATCACCATAAACATCTTCACCTGATATACTAAAAATAACCTCTTTAAAACCACCTGAAGTACCTTCACTGACATCAACTAATTCGGTTTTCCATCCTTTATCTGAACAGAATTTAGTGTACATTCTATAAAGGTCTCCTGCAAAAATACTAGCCTCATCACCACCTGTACCCGCTCTAATTTCGACCATTACGTCTTTTGCATCTTCTGGATCTTTAGGTATCAGCATGTATTTTATATCTGACTCTAATTTTTCTAATTTTTCAGAAGCTTCCCCTAATTGCATTTGTGCCATCTCCACCATTTCAGCATCAGACCCATCATCAATAATTTCTTTTGCCTCATCTACCCTACTCAATATAACTTTATACTCTTCCCCTTTATCTACAATAGTTTTAAGGTCTTTGTATTCTTTATTAAGTTTTACATATCTTTTCTGATCAGTAATAATATCTGGCTGAATAATTAAATCAGAAACTTCATCAAAACGTTGTTTTACAATATATAATCTATCTAACATCTACTGTTTTTTTTAAGAGCTAATTTTAATAAAATAGTAAATTTAGCCGTTGACAAATTTAGTTAAATTTTAGGATAATTTTCAACTAAACTAAAATTCTAACCATAAATAATTTAGAATATCTCTAAATTAGAAATTCTATTACAATATGTATTCAATTATTTAGTTAGAAATTTATATTTAATTAAATTTACGCTGTATTAAAAACTAAAATTATGAAAAAATTATCAATTCTGTTTATCGCTTTAGCAATGATAGCTACAAGTTGTGGCGACAAAAAGAAAGAAGATGTTAAAAAGGATGTAGAACAAGTAAAAGAAGAAGTAGTTAAGGAAGAAGTAGTTAAAGAAACTACAACTACTGATACTGCATCTGATAAAGATACTCAAATAGCTATGGGTAAAAAACTGTTTACAGATAAAACCTGTACTACTTGTCATGCCTTAGACACTAAAGTTATTGGCCCTTCTTTAAAAGACATCATAAAAATTTATGAAGAAAAAGATGCTAATATCGTTAAGTTTTTAAAAGGTAATGCTGATGCTATTGTTGATACTGACCCTGGTCAAGTAGCTATAATGAAAGCAAACCTTGATGGATTTGTAAAAGACATGAGTGCTGAAGAATTACAAGCATTATCTGCTTACATGAGAGATGCTGGTAAATAAGCAATCTATCAATTAAACAAAAAAGCATCTGCCTAAGGCAGATGCTTTTTTGTTTAATGCAAGTTCGTCACTGCTATTACCAATTTAATTATATTTGTTAGTGCTAACTAATACAAAAAAAACATGCGTTTATTTCTAATTGCTTTCGTATTGCTACTTTGCTGTAATTGTGCTTCTGATAAAAAATCAGTTGATGATAAAATAAAAGAAGCCCCAACACGTGGGCCATTAAGTTTAGACTCTCAAATTTTTCTTGGTAATAGACTCTTCTCCGAAAAAACATGTGTTACTTGTCATGATATTAAAAACAAGAAAATAGGTCCTTCTGTTCTAGATATTATGCGTATTTATAAAGAAAAAAACGGAAATATCGTAGCCTTTTTAAAAGGTAAAGCTGAACCAATTGTAGATACAACCGCTAGCCAAGTTGCTATTATGCAAGACAACATCAATGGTTTTGTTAAAGGGTTGTCCGATGAAATGTTAAACACCATTGCTACTTATATGATGCATGTAGATGAATTACATACTAAATAGTAGCATTTGAAACTAATTTATAAAATTTATTTCTAACCAAACCCTTACCTTTGCAAAATGGCAAGAAAAAATAAGCATAAAATTTTTGAAGATATTGAAGTTCTTGATGCTGGAGCTAAAGGTAAATCAGTAGCTAAGGCACCAGATGGTAAAGTTATTTTTTTATCAAATGCGATACCTGGAGATGTAGTTGATGTACAAACTTTTAAGCAGCGTAAGGCCTACTACGAAGGTAAATCCATTAATTTCAAAACCTTTTCTGATAAAAGAACAACACCCGTTTGCGAACACTTTGAAAATTGTGGTGGTTGTAAATGGCAACATATGAAATATGAAGATCAGCTGTTCTACAAGGAAAAGGAAGTTACTAATAATCTACAACGGATCGGTCATATCGAATTACCTGAAATTACACCCATTTTAGGAGCTAGCAAGCATTATTTTTATAGAAACAAAATGGAATTTTCATTTTCTAGCAGTCGTTGGTTGACGTTGGAAGAGATAAACTCTGATGTTACTATTGAAAATAAAAACGCACTAGGGTTTCATATTGCAGGTATGTGGGACAAAATATTAGATATTAAAAAATGTCATCTACAAGAAGACCCTTCTAATGATCTTAGAAATTCAATTAAAGAATTTGCCACAGAAAACAATTTAAGTTTTTTTAATCCTCGTGAACAAAGTGGATTATTACGTACCATGATGGTTCGTATTTCTTCTAATGGAGAAATTATGCTCATAGTTCAATTTTATGATGATGACATAGAAAAACGAGAATTGTTATTGAATTTTGTAGCCGAAAAATTTCCACAAATAACCTCATTACAGTATTTGGTAAATCAGAAAGCTAATGATACTTTTTATGATCAAGAAATAGTTTGCTTTAAAGGTCGCGACCATATTTTTGAGGAAATGGAAGGGTTAAAATTTAAAATTAATGCCAAGTCCTTTTACCAAACTAATTCATCACAAGCTTATGAATTGTATAAAATAACGAGAGATTTTGCCAATTTATCTGGCAATGAAGTGGTGTACGATTTGTATACAGGTACAGGTACTATTGCTCAGTTTATTTCTAAGCAAGCAAAAAAAGTAATAGGAATAGAAAGTGTACCTGAAGCTATTGCAGATGCTAAAGAAAATGCCAAAAATAACAACATCAACAATACTAACTTTTTTGTAGGTGATATGGCTAAAGTTTTTACAGATGAATTTATTGCAAAAAACGGTAAACCAGATGTAATTATTACGGATCCGCCAAGAGATGGTATGCACAAAAATGTTATAGAGCAACTCTTGAAAATTGAAGCCGAAAAAATTGTATATGTAAGTTGTAATTCAGCTACACAGGCCAGAGATCTAGCCTTATTAGACGAAAAATATAAGCTTGTTAAAACACAAGCGGTAGATATGTTTCCACAAACCCATCATGTAGAGAATGTGGTGCTATTAGTTAAGCGTTAAACAAAACGTCACTTCTTTTTTCAGTGCTAAAATAAAAATTCCAAATAGTTACTTTTAAGCTAACCATTTGGAATTTTAATATCATATATTATCGTTTTCCTACTATTTCAATAACTCAGTAACATCAAAACGGTTAGAGTAATTTGGGTCGTAATGTACAAACTCAATTTCACCTTTTTTATTTATAATATATGTAGCTGGTACAGGTAATACATTATTATTTTCTTCGTTATATTCTGCTAATTTTTTCTGAGTTGCACTAAAACTTTTAAGTAC
The DNA here is from genome assembly GCF_016406085.1 of Aureibaculum flavum. Taxonomy (GTDB): domain Bacteria; phylum Bacteroidota; class Bacteroidia; order Flavobacteriales; family Flavobacteriaceae; genus Aureibaculum; species Aureibaculum flavum. The sequence goes on along the minus strand of NZ_JAEHFJ010000007.1, from coordinate 169,244 downwards.
ACTTTTTTCGTTTACCTCAAAAGCAACTTTATAATTGTTCATTATTGTATTATCAACATCATGTAAAATAGAAAAAGTACTTCCAAACTGTTCTGCAGTTTCCTTAGTTTTTTCTACCTTTTCAGGTGTAACTACTACCACAGCATATCCTTTTTCATTTAAAGCCGTTAAGTTTTCTTGTAATGTTTTTAAATGCTTTCTACAATGAGGACACCAATTACCTCTATAAAAAATAAGAATAATTTTATTGTCCTCTAATATTTTTGAAGAGCTTATTTTATTATCAAATTGATCGGTTCCGGTAATTACCGGAGCAGCATCTCCTATTTCTAAATGTTCAGCATCAATTTGCGAAAATGAAATTGTTGAAATAAATAATGCAATAACTAGTGTTAAATTTCTCATGTATTTTATGTTTATTTTTTTAGGTAGTCGAAAAAAGAAACCAGCCTTACAAAAAAAATAAAATTGTGTATATTGCATGTATATTGTCGTACAAACACAATGTATTGCGTTTACACAATTATTGAATGGCATATGATTAGAATGAATTATAAAATATGAGAACACTCAAATTAATGAAAAGTACAAATAAAATTATTAAGCAAAAAATTACAGTATTAATTATCATTTCTCTATGCTGTACATATATTTATGCACAAGTACCAACTGAAGATCCACCACATGGAGAACTTCATCCAATGTTAGCCGAGGTAATTGAAGCAGGTCCTTATGTACCTCAATGGAAGTCTCTTGTGGAGCATCCAATGCCTGATTGGTTTCTTGATAGAAAAGTAGGTCTTAGTGCACATTGGGGACCTTATGCCGTACCAGGATGGACACCAAAAAAAGACACACCTTATGGAGTGGCCTATTCAGAATGGTATTGGGAGTGGCTTAAACAAAATGAAGCTGTAAAAAAACATCATAAAAAAATCTATGGTGATGCCAGTTATGATGATTTTATTGATGGTACTAAAAATTTAATAACTGGTGAAATCGAAGGTTTTGATGCTAAAAATTTTGATGCAGACGAGTGGATGAAAATCATGAAAAAAGCTGGAGTTAAGTACTTTTTTATTACTTCAAAACATCATGATGGATTTTGCATTTTTGACAGTAAATACACTGACCGAAACTCAAAAAAGATGGGGCCTAAACGCGATTTGTATGGAGAAATGGTGGAGGCCGCAAGAAAAAATGATATTAAAATAGGATTTTACTATTCCTTTTATGAATGGAACAATCCAATTTATAAAGAAAATAACGATTTAAACAATTATAAAGGGTTAAAGGTACTTAAAGACGAAGATAAAGACGGTATTCTTAACGAGTATGTAGATGATTTTATGATTCCTCAAATTAAAGAGTTAATTGATAAGTATCACCCAGACTACATTTGTTTCGATGGGGAATGGGATTATCCATACCCTCACTGGAGATCTCGCCAGATTCTTGCTTACTATTATAATCAAGCAGTAGCTCGTGGTCAAGAAGTTGTTATTAACGATCGTTTTGGTCAAAAAAAGGAAGGATTTTCCGATACCAGAGGAGTATATGGTGATTTTAGTCATGTAGAATATTATGCTAATATAGATAGCACAAAAACATGGGCGATGTGGCGAGGTTTTGGAAATAGCTATGGCTATAATAAAAATGAGCATCCTGATAATATACTATCACCTAAGAAGGTTATTAATACCATAATAGATTGCGTCAGTCATAATGGAAATATAGAGTTTAATGTTGGACCAAAGTCTGATGGAACTTTTTCTGAAATTGATCTTGAACGTCTTTATGCTATGGGAAAATGGCTAAAAATTAACGGTGAAGCTATTTATAACACGCGTGTAATGAAGCCTTATCAAGAAAAACAGGTATATTTTACACAAAAGAAAGATGCTATTTATGTGATTTACTCAACAGATGATGAGGAAACAACTCCTCCATCAGAAATTTACATTTCAAGTTTTCAACCAAATGATGGTGTTAAAATTACTTTACTGGGAGTGAATAAAAAATTGAAATGGGAAAAAAGAGATAAAGGATTTATTGTAAAGATCCCTAAATCGATTCAAGAAAACCCACCTAGTGAGCATGCTTGGGCGATAAAAGTTTCTAAGAACACACCATAAGCGTTTATGAATAGTAGCTAAACACCTTACAATTGAGGGAGCACCCCCTTACACCTCTGTACATAAGGTCTCGTATAGGGCGGTTCGGAAACCATCTTTCTAATCACTCTTTTTACCAATTAAAACTATTTAGTATTTTATGAAAAGTCTACAGATTTTCTATGGATTCGACCACCTAATAGCGAAATTTACACGCACGAAATCGCAACAAACCATATACAACAACGTAAGCCATTAAAAAAAAACATGAGAATATTACTAATCTTATTATTTATATCAAATTTCACCGCTGCTCAATATTGGGGAGGACAAGAAATAAAAGCTTCTGAATTAACAAATTGGATACCTAAATTTGAAATTGAATACGCCGGATCTTATCATTTCGGGGAAAGTGAAAGTGAATCTGATTTTCATTTGTTTTTTACTGAAGACGGTATAATTGGTCAAGTTCAAAGCGGATACTGGGAAGAGAAAACAGGCCTTAGGAAAAGTAACTATTTAAACATAACTAATATTAAAATTGATAAAGGAGGAACGTTTGTAAGCGACCAGCATACTGGACAATTCATCAGGTATAAAACTGAAAATGGAGAATTTTTAAATGGATTAAAAATTAATAATCCTTGGACCAGTTGGATTGAAGATAGCGAATTTGAAATAGGAACAAAGACAAAACTTCAATTTGAAAACATCTATTATGGAAAGTATGGAAGAGCGTCTTTTAAAAAATTACGCAAGGATGAGCTAAAAAAAATGAGTGCTGAGGAATTAAAAATAATGAAAAATGAAATATATGCACGGTATGGATACATTTTTATTAAAGATGGAAAAATGGATAAATATTTCAGAAATCAAAAATGGTATAGAGCAGAGCATAAAAACGTAAGTAGTTTTTTGACAAAAATTGAACTCTATAATATCAATCTCATTAAACAATTAGAATAAAAAACGGCTTATAACAAAACCGAAAATAAATCCGATATTTTTTTTATAAAAGTCAATGAAAACCAAGTTACATATATTCAAAATTGTTGCTAAGCACTTAAGTTTTACAAAAGCTGCAGAACAATTATTTGTTTCTCAACCTGCAGTTTCAAAGGCCATAAAAAATTTAGAAGAAGAATATAAAACTACATTATTTATAAGAAAGAGAAACTCAATTGAGCTAACCGCAGAAGGAAAGTCATTTCTTGTATATACTCATAAAATACTTGCTATATATTCTGAAATGGAGGAACAATTTCTTCATAAAAAAGAACTTTTTCCTGAGTTTATAAGTTTCGGTGTAAGTACCACGTTATCCAATTATATTATTCCGAAAGTAATAGCCAAATTCAGAACCCAATTTCCGCAAACAAAATTTGAAATTATTAGTGATAATTCTACCAACATTGAAGAGTTAATATTAAATGATTATATAGATTTTGGCATCACAGAAGGAAGCGTAACCAATACAAAGTTACATTTTGAAAAATTTATTAAAGATGAAATCGTACTTGTTACTAATTACAAAAATAATTCTTTTAAAAAAGGTAGTATAGATATTAAAACATTACAAAATCTACCTATTATAGAACGCGAAAAAGGCTCTGGTACTAAGGACATTATTGATCAGTTTTTAAAAGATAATAACATAAAAAAACTGAATAGTGTGGTCTCTTTAAACAGTACAGAAGCCATTAAAAATTATTTATACCATTCTGATGATTATGCACTTCTTTCTATACATGCTATTAATAATGACCTGATTAATAACAAATTAAAAATAATAGATATTAATAGCCAAGGTATAGAACGGTGGTTTTATTTTGTAAAAAGAACTGGTTATCAGTCAAGTAAAATCGAAAATTTTGAAAAATTTATACGAATGAGTTATAACCATTAGTTATCTCAGATAACATATTACTTTGCTTAGAAGTTATTTGATAAAATTACTTTTGTATCAAATATAGCGAATTGATATGAAAGGTATTTTTTCAAAAACAGTCTATCTACTTATTATTGTTATTGCCCTATTAGGCAAAATAAACAGTCCATCAGCATTACTGTTAGGTTTCGTATTTGTACTTATTTTTAATAATCCTTTTAAATCATATAGTCACAAAGCTATTCATTATTTTCTAAAAATTTCGGTTATTGGATTAGGGTTTGGTATGTTCTTAAAAGAGACCCTAACAGCAAGTAAAGATGGGTTTGGCTTAACCATTTTTTCAATACTACTAACGGTATCATTAGGATTATTATTTACACGGCTTTTGAAGATAGATTTAAAATTAGGACATCTTATAACCTCTGGCACTGCCATTTGTGGTGGTAGTGCTATAGCAGCAATTTCACCGGTAATTAAAGCTAAAAGTAATATTATAAGTATCGCTTTAGGAATTGTATTTCTATTCAATTCTATTGCTCTGTTTGTTTTCCCTGCCATTGGCCACTTACTCAACTTAACACAACAACAATTTGGTTTATGGTGTGCTGTAGCAATACATGATACCAGTTCGGTTGTAGGAGCCGCAATAGGTTATGGAGATGAAGCCTTAAAAATTGCAACCACTGTAAAACTATCAAGAACCTTATGGATTATCCCTTTGTCAATGTTTTCAATGTTTCTATTTAAAACAAAAGGAGAACGCATAAAGATTCCTTATTTTATAATTCTATTTGTCTTAGCAATAATCATAAATAGTTATCATATTATCCCTGAACCAGCTACTCATAAAATTGTTTTAATGGCAAAACGCTTATTAATAGTTACGCTCTTTATTGTAGGCTCAACAATTTCAATTAAAGATCTAAAATCTTCAGGTATAAAACCTATACTTTTAGCGTTTACCTTATGGATTTTCATTTCATTTTTTTCACTTATGTATATATTAAATTAACCGCTTTATCGTGATTGTATTTTTAAAATTAGTCAACCGCTAAATCATTATTATAAACAAATATATTTTAATAATAAAAATATCTTTAGGCTCTCAACCTAATATTTTTACTATTTTAGTATTCATGAATAAAATTGATATTAGAACAGTAGATGTTGTTCAATATGTACATCCATTAAGAGAAGGTGGTTCGCTACCCGCGATTGTAAAAGCTGATGATGGTTTTCTATATGTGCTTAAATTTAGAGGAGCAGGACAGGGAAAAAAGGCTCTTATTGCTGAATTTATTGGTGGAGAACTAGCTCGAGCCATTGGATTAAAAGTTCCTGAATTGGTTTTTATGAATTTGGATGATTCTTTTAGCAAGACAGAACCCGATGAAGAAATACAAGACTTACTTAAATTTAGTATTGGTTTAAACTTAGGATTGCATTATTTATCTGGTTCCATTACTTTCGACCCTTTAGTTTCAAAAGTTGATGCATTGACGGCTTCCAAAGTGGTTATTTTAGATAGCCTAATTAGTAATATTGATCGAACAGCCAAAAACACCAATTTACTGAATTGGAATAATGAACTGTGGGTTATAGATAACGGAGCTAGTTTCTATTTTCATCATAACTGGGAAAATTGGGAAAGCCATCTTAAAAGGACTTTTCCATATATTAAAGACCATGTACTTTTACAACGAGCTACTTGTTTAAAGGAAGCTTCAATAGAAATACAAAAGTTACTTCATAAAAATAAAATTATTGAAATAGTTTCAAATATTCCAGAAGACTGGTTGCTCAGTGAATCTGACACTTTAAATCCTGATGAAATGAGAGTAGCATATATTCAGTTTATAACTACTAAATTATCTATGATTGATATTTTAGTTAAAGAAGCAACGGATGCAAGATAGAGTTACATTTGAATATGCCATAATCAGAGTTGTTCCTAGAGTAGAACGCGAAGAATTTTTTAATGTTGGTGTAATTCTGTTTTCTAAACGGAAAAAATTTCTAGGTATAAAATACAACGTTAATCACGAATTATTAAAGGTATTTTCTCCTGAAACAGAGCTAGAAGTATTGAATGAATATTTAAATGCTTGGAAATTAATTTGTGATGGAGCATCTACCGGTGGCCCTATAGGTAAACTGGAATTATCTGATAGGTTTAGGTGGTTAGCCGCTTGTAGAAGTACCATTATACAAAGCTCTAAAACACACTCAGGACTCTGTTATAATCCAGAAGAAGAGTTAGAGGATATCTTTAACAAGTATGTTTTATAATTTAATAAAGAAGAGTCTTTAAAAGGCCAATATAATTAGCTCTTAAAAAAAATTATAACGAGGTAAAATCATCCAAATGATGAATTATAATAACAAAAAATTTCGCCCTATATCAAATAGTGAAAATGGAGAAACTACAACCGAAACCGTTTTTGAATATAAACAAAAAGGCAATATACTTACCTCCAATTATTCAGGTGGACAAATAATTACGGGTCATTTAATTGGCTTGGTTGATAGTGAAGGAAACATTGAAATGACCTATCATCAAGTTAATAAAAATGGTGAAATAATGACTGGTAATTGTAAATCGACTCCTGAAATTATGTCTACTGGAAAGCTTAGATTACATGAAACTTGGCAATGGACTTCTGGAGATAAATCAATAGGAAAATCTGTATTGGAAGAAATATAAACTTAAAAAAACGTATGAAAACTTTACTTCTAATTTTCACAATTTTAATAGCAACTTCATTCTATGCTCAAGAGGATATCTCTTCTTTTGATAAAAAACTTGCCAAAGAATTAGGTGCAGATGACTATGGTATGAAACGTTATGTTATTGCCTTTTTAAAAAAAGGTCCCAACAGAATCAAAGACTCAATTAAAGCTGCTGATTTACAAATGGCACATATGTCAAATATAAAAAGACTTTCAAGGGAAGGTAAATTGGCAATTGCTGGACCATTTTTAGACGATGGAGAATTAAGAGGTATTTATATTTTTAATGTTGAAACAGTAAAAGAAGCCAAAAAATTAACTGAAACTGACCCAGCTATAAAAGCTGGTAGTTTAGTAATGGAATTGCATCCTTGGTACGGTTCAGCAGCATTAGATTTAGTAGGAAAATATCACCCTAAAATTACCAAAATTAAAATGTAAATTGAAGTTTATTCAATAACTAACTGCCTACCTAACTCTGCCAAAAAAGGAATTCCGATGGATTCTGTTTCATAAACACCATCATTATAAATTTTATTTTTATTGGTATGAATAGTGGCCGTAATAATATATTCTTTATTCGTTTTTCTATTTTTGATATACGCACAATCAGTTAAGTATCCATAAGCATACCCAACCTTATTGTAAATTTCTATAGTATCTGGCATTGGTGCTTTATCATCTCCAAAAACCAAAAAATTCACATAACTGTCGTAATAATCATCACCAATATAACCAGCTTCCTTTGGTGTTATTTTCATCATATTGATTAAAAATTCTCTGTCACTTTCTGTTAAATGAAACTGTTTTTCTTTCGGATATAGTTCAGGAAACATCAATTGCTTCATTGTATTATGCAATGAAGTGATAGGTAAATAGTTTTTAAAGGAAAAACTCATCGGTTCTTTGATCAACTCATCATCATCTAAATAGCCTACTCCTTTGCTTAATTTTTTAATAGTTAGCGGTTCTAAAGGTTTATTAATTATAGACTTTGTAGGAGTTGTGGTACTGTCATTTAAATAAAAGACCAGTGATTTTGTCGTTAGTTCATCTGAATTAGGAATAGATAATCTATGTGAAATACGAGCATTTATTCCTTTACTTTCTAATCGATTATTGATTTCATCTTGCCCTAAATATTCAAATAACCTATTGTTAGACGTATTGTCACTAACTGCAAATATTTTCTTAATTTCATTACCAAATGTTGTGACTAAAGTATCTCCTTCAACAAAAAAATTGGTATTTCTGTCAAAACGACCATCTTCATTTAGCTTTTCCAAAGCCAAAATTGTGGTTGGAAATTTTACAGTGCTTGCAGGATAAAAATAATTACTATCATTAACTTGAAACCTATCATCTTTAAATGAAGGTATATTAGCTTCATCTCTAATTACTTCCGTATATAAAATTTGCACCTCGTACTGCTCTAAGCTATCCATTACTGCACGTATCTTCTGGTTTTCAGATGCTAAAACTTGTTCAAGTGGAGTTGTATTGGGTTGTGAGCAAGCAATACTAAATACAAACACAAATAACAGTAAAAATCTCATGAAAAAAGGTTTGGGTATAAATATACGGATTTGTAAGAATTTGCAATTATAATCTCATTTATTAACTCCACTAGAGTTATCTACTTTATAAAAATCATAACCTTTGCCAAATATTTTTACTTGATAAAAACAAACCCTTTTGGAGTATTATGCTATGGTTGATTAATATAAATTATAGGTTAATCCGAACATAAAATTTCCTTTTGGCATAGGCACCAAACCTTGTTCTCTATATTCCGTATTAAAAATATTATTAGCCTTTGCTGTAATTTCTAATTTATTTAGCTTGGCTCTTAACTTAAAATCAACCAAATTATACGTTTGCCCATTCGTTCTTTCTACAAATCTAAAACTCAGACTTTGATCTAGAAAAGACAAAAATTGAGTATGTAAACTAGAAGTAAATTGATGCTTTAAACTATTTAATCCATATCTGGTAAATGCAACGTTTACGTCTTTTATATCATCATCTATAAAATTATATCCTAATTTTATATTTTGATTATAATTACTAACTTCAAAATTATAATTAACTGAAGTTTCAAAACCTTTGGTATTTACTTTACTAAAATTTTGAGCTTTCCATTTATCAGCTTCAACCTCTTTGGTATAATCAATTAAATCATCAGAAGTCCGATTAAAAACAGCAACATTAACCTGAAATTTTTCAGTGGTATACTTAAATCCAATTTCTTCAGACAAGGCAGATTCTGGTTTTAAATCAGAATTACCTTCCGTGCCTGGATCAGAATAGTATAAATCTGTAAAGGTTGGTATCCGATACGTATAGCCTATATTTCCATATAACTTGATGTGATCTGTCACCCCATATCCAACATCTAAACCAGGAAATAGTTGAGCATCAAAATCAGAAAAATAGGTAAATGCTAATCCCGGCGTTAGATCTAAATCACCAATTTCAAAACGATGTTCTAAAAATGAAGTGAGCATAAATCGATCACGATCACCTAAATTATTACTTGACAAAAACACTTTATTTAAGTCTATTCCAAATCCCGTTTTCCCCAAATCAGAGCTCAATTCAAAATTAGTTTCTGCAGCAATTTTATTTGTGATATGCAAATTCCTAAAAAAACTAGGCTCATATCTTTTCAATAAAAATATATCTTGATTTCTTCTCCAATAAATTCTAGGCTTTATAATTAAATTCTTAGCTCTGTAGACAGAAGAAACTGCAAATAAACTCGTTTGTGTTTCTTCATATTCTTTCCAATCAGGATTTGAGGTGTAGAAATTTTCTGCACCAAATTTTCGCTCACTTAATGAAACTAAAAAATTATAATTTTTAACTTGTGATTTTAAAAATACGGCCGTGTTATCAAAATCAGAATTTGTTCTATAACCATCCGATTTTTGTTTTTGTGCATGGATTTGAAAACCTCCTCCATTAGCGAAGGTTTTTCTATATCCTATTGATGCCTTTAAATTATTATAAGAACCATACCCAAGCGATGCCGATAATGCATTTGATTGGATTTTTTTAGTCACAATATTTATAGCTCCAGCAAAGGCGTTTTGTCCAAATACTCTAGCAGCTGGACCTTTAATGACTTCAATACGTTCTATATTATCTAAGGCTACCATAGCATTCATAGTATGGTGCCCTGTTTGGGCATCATCCATTTTTATGCCATCAATTAAAATAAGTGTTTGATCAAAGCTACCGCCTCTAATATAAAGATCTGATTGTGTACCATCAACACCGCGTTGTCTTACATCAATTCCCGCAACCTGTTGTAAAACTTCTACAACATTTGTTGCCGTAGAGTTTTTTATTTCTTTAGCTGTAATTAGATTTATTGTTCTTGAAGTTTTAAAATAAGGAATTGATATTCTGTTTGATGTAACAATTACCTCCTCCAATTTTACCGTATCCTTTTGTGCATTAGTAAAGACACTAAATAACAAACAAAACACAATTAAAGTACCGACTTTTCTTTCTAACATCCTATTTTTTTTGGTGGCGACAAATATAGGTAAATATGATTAGTTGAAATGAAAATACGGCAATAGAATGATGATAAATAAGTCAGTAGTTTCTAAACTAATTTACCAAAGATATTGAGAAAACTGAGATAGGCTATATTACGTTACAATAAGATTACACTTACTTGCTCGTGAATAAAACAATTAAACACTTAAGTTACTTTAAGTTACCTGAAATAGTGTTTAGCAACGTACCACTATCTTGGTTAAATTGCCAAAACATGACACCACCCATTTTTTTATCTTTGATATAATTAATTTTAAACTTTAGTGATTTGGAATTTTCATAAGTTACAAATTGATTTTCTTTAGCATTCCATAAGTAAGGAGCTTTTGCTTCATCATCCCAAAGAGCTACAAATCCGTTTTTATCAATGTAATTTTCTTCAATTTCCTTGAAGTTGTAACTTCCTCTTTTGCCCGAAGAGTCTTGATATAATCCATTATTTTCTGCATTTACTCCTTTCCACCATCTCCCATAAAAGGGCACTCCTAGCACTAATTTCTCTATTGGAATTCCTGCGTTTACATGTTCTTCTACAGCTTTCGCAGAACTAACTCCATTAGGATTTAATGACGAAGAAAACAAGTTTGAATGATGACCAGTACTATTTGACCCACCAGTATAATAGTCATAAGTCATTATATTTATAAAATCTAAGTATTGATGAGCTTTTGCCATATCTGTATGGTCTAAATACGCTTGATTTGCTCCTGTAGCAATAGTCAATAAATAATGTTCTGGTTTTATAGCTTCTAATTTTTCTCGAATTCGTTTTAGTAAAGCTGTGAAATTTTCCTTGTCTTCAGGTCTAAATGTATTGTTATCACCATTCTGTCCTGGATATTCCCAATCTAAATCAATACCATCAATCTTGTGCTTTTTCATAAAATCAATGGCACTATTTGCGAAAATTTCTCTTGATTGTTCCGTTAGTGCGATATCTGAAAAATTTTTAGACCAAGACCATCCGCCAATAGAAATCAATATTTTTAAATTGGGGTTTATTGACTTTAATGCATTTAGTTTTTTTAATGCTTCCGTATCTACACTATAACCTTCAATAACTTTACCATTTTTTATGTTGGCAAAAGCATAATTAATATGTGTTATCTGTCTTGCTTTTTCTAAATTTTCACCCCAATTATCTTGATAACCTTGAACATATGCTATTACTTTATAATCATTATTATCAACATTTTTTACTTCTTCTTTTTTATTGGTTTTGGAACAACTAAAACATAAAAAACTGAGAAAAAGATATTTTAAAAGGTAGTTCATATCCAATAAATTTGATTTGGTAAAAAATAAAAAGTGCAAGACAAATTGATTAAAATAAGCCTTGCACTTTTATGTTTTAAAGTTTAGAATGTAATGAGAACCCTATTGTTCTTATTTTTTTACAAGACTATCGTTGCTACTAAGTAAAGATTCCCATGGTACACGAGTAGAAGGATAATAATTTATATCTAAAGCGTCCAACCTATCCTTATGCTTACCCAGTCTCACTTTGTACTCATCCCAACTTCTTTGAGACGCTGGCGTCCATCCTATTTCTGCTAGCCCCATAACTCTAGGAAAGACCAAATACTCAATATCGTCCATGGTCTCAACAGTTTCAGTCCACAAAGGAGCATCTATACCTATTATATTTTCTTTCGAAATCCCTTCCTCAAAAGTGGCTAAATCCCAATTATAAGCTTCATCAACCTCTATATAAGCGGCCCAGTGTAGTCCAATTGGAGTAATAGAATCATATTGCATATCTAAATATGCCTTTGTTGCTGGAGACATCAATACTTTCGCTCCTTGCTCAATACCTTTGATAGCATTTTCGCCTTTTGACCAATATTGTACCACAGTATTTGGCAATAATGTAGCATGTGCAATTTCATCCCAACCCACAACTTTTTTTCCATGCTTTTCAACAATTTTCTGAGCTCTATTAATAAAACGAATATAATCCTTTATAGGAGTAACGTGAGATTCGTCTCCACCAATATGTATATATTCTCCGGGAGTCATAGCTGCTAATTCACCAAATACATCATCAATAAATTTATAGGTAATCTCTTTATCAATACAAAATGTACTAAAACCAACTTTTGTTCCGTGGTATAATTCTGGTGCTTTTCCATTACAATTTAATTCTGGGTAAGAAGCTAAGGCTGCGTTTGTATGCCCTGGCATATCTATTTCTGGAACAATAGTTATAAAACGATCTTGAGCGTATTTAACAATGTCTTTATATTGCTCTTGCGTGTAAAATCCACCTTCTCCACCTCCTACTTCTGAACTTCCTCCGTGTGTGGTTAAGTTTGGCCATGATTTTATTTCTATACGCCAACCTTGATCGTCAGAAAGGTGCAAATGCAACCTATTCATTTTATAAATTGAAAGTAAATCAATTACTCTTTTCACATCATCTACTCCAAAAAAGTGACGAGATACATCGAGCATTGCACCACGATAACCATATGATGGACTATCTGTAATTATTCCTGTAGCCACTAACAAGGTGTCAGATACTTTAGTGCCTTTTTCAATACTTGCCGGTAATAATTGTCGCAACGTTTGTACACCATAAAACAAACCCGCAGGTTTATTTGCCTTGATTACGATACCGTTTTCTTTTGTCTCCAACTGATAACCTTCTACAGAAGAAACACTATCGGTTAACGTTAAAAATATATGATCAGAGGATGGTTTTGAATCCATTATTTTTACTGGAATTTCAAATCCAGTAGCAGGACGTAATATTTCAGCAAGATACGTTGCAATAGGTTGTAATTCGTCAGACTGATACTGAATAGAAGTATTGCTATTTATTTCAAATGAACTACCAGTGGCCTTTACATTGATAGGTTTTGGAATCACTTGTTGCTCAGCTAAATTTTTAGGAACAGCAGTTTTTTTGACGATGGTTTCGCATGAAGTTAAACTAATAACACCAATGCAAATAGCGAATAAATGAGGATAGAATGCTTTAATTTTCATAATGATTGATTAAGCGATAAAAATAATCATTATAATTTATTATTATTAATTATTTAGCTGAATAACCAATCTAGCTAAGGAAACGGTATCTTTTAAAATGAATAACCACTAAATTTATTACAATTGGGAATAAAGTAGTAATGGTAGCTTCATTTTGAGGTGATTCTGAAGGACTTAGAATTACAACAATCATGAAAATAAAAAGCTGTAATTTAATTTTTCAAAGCTCTTAAAATGGCCGATTCAACAAGAGGTCCCATAACTTGGTAGCCTTCTTTATTGGGGTGTACACCATCTTCAGTATATATTTTTTTCATACCATTATCATTATCAACCATAGCTGAGAAATAATCTAAATAAACCATTTCATTTTCATCAGCATATGCTTTTAATAGTTTATTTAATTCGGGAATTTTTTCATTCGGATTTAATCCTTTACGCCAAGGATAATCATAGGCAGGAAGTACCGAAGATAATACAACGTTGATAGCATTAGCTTTTGCCAACTCACACATAGACTTCATATTATCCATAATCATATCGAAACTCATTGGTCCAGTATTGCCAGCAATATCATTTGTACCCGCAAGAATTACCACAACTTTAGGTTTCAAATTAATTACATCAGCCCTAAATCTTAGTAACATTTGGGGTGTGGTTTGCCCACTTATCCCTCTGTTTATATAATTTTTATTGTCAAAAAAAGCAGTATCTAATTTCAGCCACCCTTCCGTAATAGAATTTCCCATAAACACAATACGGTTTTGATCAATCGCTTCTTTTGCTATACGTGCGTTGTCTATTTTGAATTTATTAAGGTTAGGCCAATCTTGAGCAGATACTTTATTATTTGAAAGAAATGAAAACATGAGTAGTAAAAATATAGTTGGTTTCATATACGGACTTCTAAAATAATTAATAAAATATAAAGCTTAAAATTATTTTGATTTTAGCTTTACATTAGGTTAAATATAACTAATTATTTTATATCAATACTTGCTATTTTTAATTGAAAAAATTCATTTTTCTTATTGCCAATAAGAAATATTATTGACACCAAAATTTTATCTGAAAAATTAGGTATATCCAGCTTTCTACCTCTAAATACTGGATATAAATCAGCCATAGGAATTTCTATAGTTTGCCATTCACCTGTAGTCTCAAATTTATGGATATAAGAATGACGTTGAGATATATCTGATTTTATTCTAAAATGATATGTTTTACCATCTCCTTTAACCTTTAAAACAAAAGTATTATAATTCGCAATATTTTTTGGTTCAAAAGTAGATTTGACTGAAGAAAATCCGCCATTATTTTCCAAAGACACCTCGCCTTTATAAACCGCATTACCTTCTTTGTCGAGTAAAAATTCACCATTCGATTTACCTCCCATAACAGCATCATTGGTAACTGTCCAAAGAGATATGTCGGTATTTTCATTAAAATCAAACAGTATCATAATCTATTTAAAAGCTTTATCTATTTCTAGAATTAGAGTTAGATTCACGACGTTTTTTATTAGGATTTTTCTTGATCTTATTCCCATTTCTACTATCCCTATTAGATGAGTTATTAGACCTAGACTGTCTTCTTGGCTTTTCGTCACTTCCTGGATTATCATCTTTAAAATTAATAAAAGGATGTTCTGAAATAACAGGAATTTTTTGCTTGATTAATTTTTCAATATCACGTAAATAAGCTCTTTCTTCTTGATCACAAAATGAAACTGCAATTCCACTTGCTTTTGCACGGCCTGTTCTACCAATTCTGTGTACATATGTTTCTGCAATATTTGGTAAATCATAATTTACAACCAATGCTAATTCATCGATATCAATACCCCGTGCTGCAATATCAGTTGCAACTAATACTTTTATTTTACCATCTTTAAAACCTTCTAAAGCTTTAACTCTTGCTCCCTGTGATTTATTACCATGGATAGCCGCAGCATTAATTCCCGATTTTTCAAGTAATTTCACAATTTTATTTGCTCCGTGCTTTGTTCTAGAAAACACCAATGTAGAGTTTATAGATTGCGTTTCTAATAAATGAATTAATAGTTTTATTTTTGCTTTTTTGTGGACAAAATAAATAGCTTGTTCCACTTTTTCGGCAGTAGCTTGTTCTGGTTTTATTGTCACTGTATCAAAATTACCCAATATTTTTCTAGATAATTCTACAATACTTTTAGGCATTGTCGCTGAAAAGAAAAGTGACTGTCTTTTTTGAGGTAATTTGGCTAATATTTTTTTAATATCGTGTATAAACCCCATGTCCAACATCTGATCCGCCTCATCTAATACAAAATACTCAATATCTCTTAAGCTGATAAAACCTTGGTTCATCAAATCTAATAATCTACCTGGTGTTGCCACAAGAACATCAACTCCTTGTCGAAGAGCTGCTGTTTGAGCATGTTGCTTTACACCGCCAAAAATAACGTTGCATTTTATGCCTGTATTTTTACCGTAGATTTTAAAGTTGTCAAAAATTTGAATGGCTAACTCACGTGTAGGTGTAACTACTAGGGCTTTAATTTTTTTAGAATCTCTACCGTTTTGATTGTTATTATAAATATGCTGTATAATAGGAATGGCAAAGGCGGCCGTTTTACCGGTACCGGTTTGGGCACAGCCCATAAGGTCTTTACCTTTTAATAAAATGGGTATTGCTTGTTCTTGAATTGGTGTTGGGTTTGTATAGCCTTTTTCGTTTAAGGCTTTTAATATCGGCTCAACAATGCCTAAGTCTTTAAATGTCATAGTTTTTTATAAGTTCGCAAAGATAAGGTTTATATAATTGATGGATTACCAAGTACGAGTAATGTTTACACTCGACGATTTTTTTTAAAGATATTCCAAAATAAAAATCACGCTACGCTGTATTTTAATCCCTCAAAAATTCTATAAAAAATCTCTCAAATATTTAGCCACACCATCGTTCTTATTGGTGTCTGTAATTTCATTACTTATAGCTAGCACCTCATCTATAGCATTAGAAACAGCGACACCAACACCAACGGCTTTTAGCATTTCAATATCATTATAATTATCACCAAAAGCAACCACATTTTCTAATGCTAATTTGGGATAATGACTATTTAATAAAACCTCAATGGCAGTCTTTTTAGAAATGGATTTAGGAGCAATTTCTAAATAGGTATCTTTTGATCGATACCCAATGATTTCTGAATCAAATTGGTCTTTTATAATCTCAACCACACGATCAATATCTTCAGCATCGCCCATTATCATGATTTTATGAGCTCCTTTTTCTTCCTTTTTCCAGTTCGCAATAGTTACATCAATAGCCTGAATATCAGGATTAACCTTTGTATTATTAGCCTCTCTTTTTGCCCAATAATCTAACTCAGGCACATACCATTCATTGGCATGATACAAGCTAAAATGTAATTCAGTGTTCAAAATTGTTTTATGCAATTTGTCGATAATGCTGGTAGATATTTCGGTAGAATCTACAACCGTTTCATTTTCTAAAACCAAGCCGCCATTATATGCAATTAGAGCTAAATTTTCAATCCCCAATTGATCTTGCAAATGCGTCATTGCCTTTGGCATTCTAGAAGAAATTAGTATAAAAGGAATATGAGATAATCTTTTTATCTGCTCAATTGTTGCCATTGAGAGTTCTCTATCTTTATTTAAAAGTGTTCCGTCAATATCAGAACAAATTAGTTGTATATTCATATAATTATTTTACTACATTCTCTCAGGCACCTCAATCCCTAACATATCAAATGCACTCTTTATAACTTCACTTGTTTTTTTGGATAACTGTACTCTAAATATCTTTTCTTGCTCGTCTTCGGCAGCTAAAATAGGAATACTTTGATAGAAAGAATTGTATTCTTTAACCAAGTCGTAGGTATAATTTGCGATAACAGCAGGACTATAATTTTCAGCGGCTTGTTGTACAACCTCTGGAAATAAAGCCAACTGTTTTAAGACTGATTTTTCTTTATCTTCTAAAACGGTTTCATTTCCATTTGATACTACAGCAAAATCAAAATCTGCTTTTCGCAGTATAGATTGTATTCTTGCATACGTATACTGAATAAAAGGCCCTGTATTTCCTTGAAAATCTATAGACTCTTTAGGATCAAAAAGGATTCGCTTTTTAGGATCAACTTTTAGAATATGGTATTTTAAAGCTCCTAATCCAATGGTTTTAAATAAGCTTGCTTTTTCTCCATCGGTATACCCTTCTAGTTTTCCTAGATCTTCAGAAATTTCTTTAGCCGTATTGGTCATATCCAGCAGTAAATCATCAGCATCAACCACCGTTCCTTCACGCGATTTCATTTTTCCTGAAGGTAAATCAACCATACCATAACTCAAATGGTAAAGATTTTTTGCCCAATCAAACCCTAATTTTTTAAGTATCAAAAAAAGTACTTTAAAATGGTAATCTTGCTCGTTACCCACGGTATAAACCAACCCTCCAACATCTGGGTAATCTTTAATTCGTTGTATTGCCGTTCCAATATCTTGTGTCATATACACCGCTGTACCATCAGAACGCAAAACTATTTTCTCATCTAGACCATCATCTGTTAAATCTATCCAAACGGATCCGTCATCCTTTTTATAAAAGATACCTTTTTGTAAGCCTTCTGCTACAATATCTTTACCTAATAAATAGGTATCACTTTCATAATAATTCTTATCAAAATCAACACCAAGAGCTTTGTAAGTTTGTTCGAAACCGTCATAAACCCATTGATTCATTTCTTTCCATAAATCAACAACGTCTTTATCACTAGCTTCCCATTTTTGAAGCATTTCTTGAGCTTCTAGAAGTAATGGAGCTTGTTTTTTAGCATCATCTTCAGCGTACCCTTTAGAAACTAAATCGAGAATCTCTTTTTTGTATTCTTGATCAAATTTCACATAATAATTACCCACCAACTTATCACCTTTTAGGCTTGTACTATCTGGTGTTTCTCCATTTCCCCATTTTTGCCAAGCCAACATACTTTTACAAATATGAATACCACGGTCATTAATTATCTGCGTTTTATATACTTTTTTACCCGATGCTTTTATAATTTCAGCAACTGAATAACCCAATAAATTATTTCGGATATGACCTAAGTGCAATGGTTTGTTTGTGTTTGGCGAAGAATATTCAACCATTACCGATTTCTCACCTGACTCAGGTTCTTTAATTCCAAAATTATCTATTTGATAGCTCTTCTCAAAGTTTTCAATAAAATAAGCATCACTCAATACTAGATTTAAAAAACCTTTAACCACATTGAATTTTGTGATTTCAGTAACATTATCAGTAAGATACATACCTAACTTTGTACCTATTTCAACAGGGTTGCCTTTAATTACTTTTAAAAACGGAAAAACCACTACAGTTATATCTCCTTCAAAATCTTTTCGAGTAGCTTGAAACTCAACATTTTCAATGTCAACATTATAAATCTCTTGCAATCCAGCTCTAATCGCTTTGTTTATGGTTTCTTGAATATTCATCAAAATAAAAAATTAGGGGGCAAAATTAATGAATTCATAAAGGATTTACTATTTTTAAAGCTTATTAATACACCAAAATGAAAATTAAACAGCTAACAAGTCTACTTTTATTTTTAATTTTAGTTTCATGTCAAACGCAAACTGAAAAAGAAATATATAAATCTGAAAACCTTGTAATCCAACAAGTAACAGAAAATATATTTATTCATATCTCTTATTTACAAACTCAAGATTTTGGAAAGGTAGCCTGTAATGGTATGCTGTTTATTAAAGACGATGAAGCTATGGTCTTTGATACTCCTACGGATAATACCACTTCAGAAGAACTAATAGATTGGCTTCAGAATAATAAAAAGGTCGACATTAAAGGTGTGGTGGTAACTCATTTTCATATCGACTGCATTGGCGGATTAAATGAGTTTCACAAAAATAATATAGAATCATATGCCTCTGAAAAAACCATAGCATTGCTAAAAGATAAAAGTGCAGAATTACCTCAAGTCACTTTAGACCTTCAAAAAAAACTAGTTCTAAAAGGTGAAATCATAAGAAATTCATATTTTGGAGAAGGACATACTAAAGACAATATTGTAAGCTACATACCCAGCGAAAAAGTCCTTTTTGGAGGTTGTCTGATAAAATCAATTGGAGCAAAAAAAGGAAATTTGGAAGATGCTAATACCGCAGATTGGTCAACTACCGTTTTAAAAATCATAAAGGAATTACCAACCATAGAACATGTCATTCCAGGGCATGGTAAAGCTGGAGGCACAGAATTATTATCTTACACAGTAGAATTATTCAATAAAGAATAACTGTTAAGTACCCTTTTTAACTTAAGTAATACTCTTTATTCATTTTGGCCACAGTACAATTCCATCCTAAATCCGTTTTTATTTTAGTTCTTAATGCTTGACTTTGATGTGGTTCTCCATGATTGATAAATGTAAGCGTTGGTGGACTGGTAAAATGAGTTAACCAATCTAATAATTCACTCTGATCTGCATGGCCAGAAAATGCATTAATCTTAAAGACTTCTGCCTGAATTTTATGGTATTTACCAAAAAATTTAATTTCTCTATCTCCTTCCAATAAAGCCCTACCTCTTGTGCCTTCCGCCTGAAAACCAACAATTAAAACACTATTTTTTTTATCACCAATATATTTATCCAAATAATGAAGTACGCGTCCACCTGTAATCATTCCACTACCCGCTAAAACTATCTTTGGGTTATCATCATTTACCACCGCTTTTGAGGCATCAATATTACTTATCAATTCTACCGTTGCTATCATACTATTAATATCTGCCGTGGTTAACGTATGATTTTTTGTATGTTTAAAATAAACCTTCGTTGCATTTACGCCCATTGGGCTATCTAAATAAATGGGAACATTGGGTAATAAATTTCTTCGTTTTAAAACACTTAATAAATAAATAATTTCTTGAGCTCTTTCTACTGAAAATGTTGGAATTATTAATATACCTCTTTTCGTATAGGTATGTTTTATTATTCTTAACAATTCATCTTCAATAGAAACATTTTTGTGAATTCTATTACCGTAAGTAGATTCAATTACCAAATAATCTGCTTTCTGAATGTATGTATAGGGATGTAAAAGTATAGGTTCCTTTCTACCAATATCTCCAGAAAAAACAAATATTTTCCCTTTTACATCTAAAACAATAAAAACACTACCCAAAATATGACCACTATTTAAAAACTTAAATCTAATTTCTTTGTCAATAGGATGCCATACATTTTCTTCAAAAGTTTTAAAATGAGCTAGGGTATCTTTAGCATCATCTACATCGTATAAAGGCTCCGCGGGCTTATGCTTAGTATACCCATATTTATTAGCTCTTTCGGCCTCTTCCTTTTGAATTTTACCACTATCTAATAATATAATTTCTGTTAAATCTCTAGTCGCTTCGGTACAATAAATTTTACCTTGATAACCGTTTTTCACCAATACAGGTAAATAACCACAATGATCTAAATGAGCATGAGTTAATAACACAACATCTAAATCGCTTAGGTTTATTGGGAGTGGTTCTCTATTTTTTAAGCGTAATTCTTTAAGCCCTTGGAATAAGCCACAATCAATTAATATTTTTTTATAATTAACTTCTAATACTATTTTAGAACCTGTTACCGTACCCGCTCCTCCAAAAAAAGTAAGTTTCATATATTTTAATTTATACGTAATATTAAGCTTAAGGTTTAAAATTTAAAATGATATTAATCAGTACTATTCTATCTCTTTTTTCCTACTTTTATAAGTCAATAGTTATATATTATAAATAGATGGGAGAAATAGCGACACCAAAAAGACAAATTACACTGTATTATAATTCAAATTCAGTAAGGGCAAAGCAAACATTAGCTTATGCTAAATCAGAAGGATTGCCAATACATGAAATAGACATGTTAAAAACCAAATTAACTGGTACACAACTTGTTGAATTAGCTGATAAATTAAATTTGGAAGTAAAAGATTTGATCAATCAAGAACATCCCGCTTATGCTAAACATTTTGAACATCACAACTTCTCTACTGATGATTGGATAAAGATGATACAAAATAATCCTGAAATAATGAAACAGCCAATTGCCTTGCGAGGAGAAATTACTATTTTAGTGGAGACACCCACAGATATTATTAAAATTTAAAAATCTAAATAAATGGCATTTATAGATTACTATAAAATATTAGAAATATCAAAATCGGCATCAGAAAAGGACATTAAAAAAGCCTATAGAAAATTAGCCAGAAAATATCATCCAGATTTAAATCCAAATAATAAAGAATCTGAAAAAAAGTTCAAAGAAATTAACGAGGCCAATGAAGTCTTAAGTAATCCCGAAAACAGAAAAAAATACGATGAGTATGGTAAAGACTGGCAGCATGCTGATCAGTTTGAAAAGGCAAAACAACAAAATCAATACCAAGGAAATTCAGGGCAACGTACCTACTCCGGTAGTTCTTCAGAGCATGATTTTTCAGATTTTTTTGAATCTATGTTCGGCGGTAGAAATTCCGGTCAACGAAGTAGTGCTGGTGTTAAGTTTAGAGGACAAGATTTTAATGCAGAATTAAAACTGAATCTTATAGATGTTTATACAACACACAAGCGTACATTAACCGTAAACGGTAAGAATATAAGAATTACTATTCCAGCAGGTATAGAAAATGGACAGGTAATTAAAATTAAAGGACATGGTAGTAAAGGTGTTAATGGTGGTCCAAATGGCGACTTGTTCATTACCTTTTCAATAATTAATAACACCAAGTTTAAACGAGATCATGAGCATCTTTACACCGATGCTTCTATTGATATTTATACAGCTATTTTAGGTGGTGATATTACCGTAGACACCTTTGATGGTAAGGTAAAATTGCAAGTGAAGCCAGAAACACAAAATGGCACCAAAGTTAAATTGAGTGGTAAAGGTTTTCCTAAGTACAAAAAAGAAGGAGAATATGGTAATCTGTATATTACCTATACCATTGAGATGCCTAAAAATCTTTCCATTAAAGAGAAAGAATTATTTCAAGAACTTAAAAAATTACAGTAATTATGGACACAGATAATTATATATCAATACAGCAATTTTGTCTTCATTATAATGTACCCACATCTTTTTTAGACACCTTAAGCGAATATGAATTGGTTGAAATCGTTAACATAGAAAAAACTCAATGTGTAGCTAAAAATCATATCAGTGCTATTGAAAAATTGATACGTTTACATTTTGATTTAGATATTAATATGGAAGGATTAGATGTTGTAAACAAACTTTTAAAACGTGTTGAAAATTTACAAACCGAAATTATATTATTAAACAATAAGTTAAATTTGTACGAAGAGGAATAACTCTTATTTTTACAGAAAACAAATAATTAAAAAATGAAGCATTTTCAAATACAGAAATCACCATTTATTGTGCCTACTGATGACGGAAAAGTAATTGAAGAACATTTTGGCTTAGCAACCGATGGTAATTCAGATGTAAGCATTGCTCATATGATAGCTCCTCCAGGCTGGTCTGAACCTTTTCAGACTCCTGAATTTGATGAATATACGTATATCATAAAAGGCAAAAAACAATTTATTATTGAAGGTGAAAAAATAGTTTTAGAAACGGGACAATCCATTAAAATAAAAAAGAATGCAAGAGTTCAGTATTCAAATCCGTTTAGTGAAGCATGTGAATATCTCGCAATTTGCCTGCCCGCTTTTTCAATTGATGCAGTAAATAGAGAATCTTAAAAAACAAAAACGATGACAAAAGTACAGCCATTCCACATTGCAATTCCCGTTCATAACCTAGCCGAGTGCAGAAAATTTTACAATACTGTTTTAGAATGTGAAGAAGGTAGAAGTAGTGATCATTGGGTCGATTTTAATTTTTTTGGACATCAATTAGTGATCCATTTCAAGCCAAAATCTGAAGAAACAGCTCATACAAACGCTGTTGATGGAAAAAGTGTACCTGTGCCACATTACGGTGTCGTATTAGAGTGGGATACTTTTCAAGATTTTGCGAGTAAATTAAAGTCTAAAAATGTGGAATTTATAATTGAGCCCTACATCCGTTTTGAAGGTGAAATAGGAGAGCAAGCCACTATGTTTTTTTTAGACCCAGCAGGAAATGCATTAGAATTTAAAGCTTTTAAAGATGTGAATCAGCTTTTCGCCAAATAGCTTAAAACTATTTTGATAAAAATTCTGTTAAAATAAAGGTTAAATGTTTACTAATTATTTTAATAATGATACGGTAACCATAACAGAATTTGTAATTTTGATGAAAATTCATATACCATGATTCTTGTTAAAGTTATTGTTGCGGTTCTTATTACGCTTCTTTCAATACTCAGTTAATTTAAAGTCACTATGTCATCTAAAGTTAATGCTTTTTTACTGTTTTTACTATTAACCATTTCTGTTAACGCTCAAGAGTATGTCGGTAAGGGTGAGGATGTTAGCATGATTTTGAAAAACACCAAAGAATTTTCGAAAGCTTATATCGATGGTAATGTTGAAAAATTAACTTCTTTTTATAGTGAAGATGGCAAAATTTTCCCTGAGAATTCTGATATAATTGAGGGATATGACGCCATTAAAAAACGGTGGACTATACCCAAACACATAAAAATAGAATCACATAAAGTTACTCCAAAAGAAATTAACGTAATTGACAATTATGCATATGATTATGGATACTTTGAAGGAACTTCCAAAAACAACAAAAACAATACTACTTCCGCTTTTAAAGGCAAATATGTTATTGTTTGGAAAAAAGTAAATGAAGACTGGAAAATATATCTAGATATCTGGAATTCAATCGAATAAACTTTACTCCTTATTTTCGCAAGCTAACAGTGTGTTTTTCAAAAGCATTGCAATAGTCATTGGCCCAACACCACCAGGAACTGGAGTGATATAACTTGCCTTTTTACTTACACTTTCAAAATGCACATCTCCGGCTAATTTATAACCTCTTTTTTTTGTAGCATCATCAACTCTGGTAATACCAACATCAATAACAACCACATCTTCCTTTACCATATCACCAGTAAGAAATTCTGCAATTCCTAAAGCGGCAACAATAATATCAGCTTGTAATGTTAATTTCTTTAGATTTTTTGTACGACTGTGAGCAACGGTTACAGTAGCATTACCTGCTTTACGTTTTTGACTCATTAATATACTCATTGGTCTACCAACAATATGACTTCTTCCAATAACAACAACATGTTTACCAGATGTTTCAACTTCATATCTTTCAAGAAGCTCTAAAATTCCATACGGTGTAGCAGGTAAAAAAGAAGGTAAATCTAAGGTCATTTTCCCAACATTAGTTGGGTGAAACCCATCAACATCTTTATCTGGGTTTACAGCCATCAAAACTTTCTGTTCATCAATATGTTTTGGCAAGGGTAACTGAACTATAAAACCATCAATACTATCATTATTATTGAGACTTTCAATTTCTTGTAATAATTTCTCTTCAGTAGTTTCTTCCGGCAAATCTATTAATGTAGATTCAAAACCTACCAATTCACAGGCTTTAACTTTTGCTCCAACATAAGTCATACTTGCTCCGTCAGTACCCACTAACACGGCTGCAAGATGCGGTGTTTTTTTTCCTTGTGATTTTAATAATTTTACTGATTCAGCAATTTCAGATTTTAAATCCGCTGATGTTTTTTTACCGTCAAGAATTATCATTATAAAAATATGAAATATTAATATTATTTTTAGTTGAGTCTCAAGTCACATTACTCAAGTCTCAACTCTCGTTTTATTTCATCCCCTTCATCATTTGCATCATTTTTTTGCCACCACCACCTTGCATCATTTTCATCATTTTGCTCATTTGATCAAATTGCTTCATGAGTTGATTCACTTCTTGAACAGAGGTTCCTGAACCTTTTGCAATCCGTTTCTTTCTACTTGCATTAATTGCCGTTGGTGTACTTCTTTCTAAAGGTGTCATTGAATGTATAATAGCTTCAATTCCTTTAAAAGCATCATCATCGATATCTATATCCTTCATAGCCTTACCAACACCCGGAATCATACCCACCAAATCTTTCATGTTACCCATTTTCTTGATTTGTTGAATTTGTTTTAAGAAATCATCAAATCCGAATTGGTTTTTAGCTATTTTCTTCTGTATTTTTCTAGCTTCTTCTTCGTCATATTGCTCTTGAGCTCTTTCTACCAAAGAAACTACATCACCCATCCCCAAAATACGTTCTGCCATCCTATCTGGATGAAAAACATCAATGGCTTCCATTTTTTCACCTGTACCAATAAACTTTATCGGTTTATCAACCACAGATTTTATAGATAAAGCCGCACCACCTCTGGTATCACCATCTAACTTCGTTAAGATAACTCCTTCAAAATTCAAGACATCATTAAAGGCTTTTGCCGTATTTACAGCATCTTGCCCTGTCATAGAATCTACCACAAACAATGTTTCTTGTGGATTTACAGCTTTATGAATATTTGAGATCTCGGTCATCATCGTTTCATCAACAGCCAAACGACCAGCAGTATCTATAATGACAACATTCTTGCTATTTGCTTTAGCATACTTTATGGCATTTTCAGAAATCTCAACAGGATTCTGGTTACCTTCTTCCGCATAAACCTCAACGCCAATCTGCTCGCCAACAACCTTTAATTGATTTATTGCCGCAGGTCTGTAAACATCACAACCTACTAATAAAACTTCTTTTGATTTTTTGGTCTTTAGATAATTAGCCAATTTACCAGAAAAAGTAGTTTTACCAGACCCTTGTAAACCGGACATTAAAATTACAGTAGGAGCACCTTTTAAATTAATTCCAACGGTTTCACCGCCCATGAGTTCTGTCAACTCATCTTTAACTATTTTTACAAGTAACTGACCTGGATTTAACGTGGTTAACACGTTTTGACCTAGGGCTTTTTCTTTTACACGAGAGGTAAATTCTTTAGCTATTTTATAATTAACATCGGCATCTAACAAAGCCCTACGGACTTCCTTTAATGTTTCTGCAACATTTATTTCTGTTATTTGACCATGTCCTTTTAAGACATGAATAGCTTTATCTAATTTATCACTTAAATTTGAAAACATTGGCGTTCTGCATTTTTTTGTATCGTGCAAAGATAATGATTAGAAGTTAAAAATATAAACGAATGTGTTCGATTTAAAAAAACAGCATTCTTTTTTAAATTTTGTCACTATTTTTAAGGCTTTTTAACTACTTATTACCTCACATAGCCCTTTAGTTTATTCTATTTTTCATAAAAAAGTATAATTAATTAAGATTATACTTAAAGACTAATACTTATCTTTGTTTAAAAACAAGACGTGTTCAAAATTTCTGCTACTTATACCGATTTGTACCAACTCAGGATGGCACAAGCCTATTTTAAAAATAATAAACATGAGCAAACAGCTGTGTTTGATTATTACTTTAGAAAAAACCCTTTTGAAGGAGGCTATACTATTTTTGCTGGTCTTGAAGATTTATTACAAAAACTGAAAAATTTACAATTTAGCCAGGAAGATATCTCGTTTTTAAAAACTCAAAATTTTCCTGATGATTTTTTAGATTATTTAGAAAAATTCCGCTTTAATGGAAAAATATTTTCTGTTATGGAAGGTGATGTAATTTTTCCAAACCGGCCGACGCTCCGTGTAGAAGGCACTCTCATTGAAGCTCAACTCATTGAAACAATAGTACTAAACTTACTTAATTTTCAAAGTTTAATAGCAACCAAAGCTCGTCGTATGCGATTTATTGCTGGTAATCGCTCTTTATTAGATTTTGGACTTAGACGAGCACAAGGACCAGGCGGTTATTATGCTTCTCGTGCTGCCTTTATTGGTGGTTTTGATGGCACTAGTAATGTTATTGCTGGAGAAGATTTTAATATTCCTATTTCAGGAACAATGGCTCATTCCTTTGTGCAAAGTTATGATAATGAGCTCGAATCTTTTAGAGACTTTGCCATACAACTACCAAAAAAATGTGTCCTTTTAGTTGACACTTATAACACCTTAAAAAGTGGTATCCCCAATGCCATTATCGTAGCCAAAGAAATGGAAGCACGTGGTGAAAAATTATTTGCTATTCGTTTGGATAGTGGAGATTTAGCTTATTTTGCCAAAGAAAGCAGAAAACTTCTAGATGCAGCCGGACTACACTATGTAAAAATAGCAGCATCAAATCAATTAGATGAATATGTAATAAAAAGTTTGCAAGAACAAAATGCACCCATTGACATCTATGGCGTAGGTACTAATTTGGTAATTGGCAAACCAAATGGAGCTCTAGATGGTGTGTATAAACTTGCCTTTTCTAATGGAAAACCAAGAATTAAAATTTCAGAAAATCTAGAAAAAATCACATTACCACACGCCAAGCAAGTTTACCGTGTAACATCTGAGGAGGGTACATGGATTGGGGCTGATGTTATTAGTTTAAAAACCGAGAATCATGTTAAAACAATGCATCATCCTTTTGACCCATTTAAGCAAATGGATATTGATAGTTTAAAACAAGAACCGTTACTAAAAGAAGTAATGGGCGAAGGAGAAATTAAAATTAAACTCCGTACGCTTTCAGAAATTGCAGAATATAGTCGTGAGCGTTTTGCTCAACTACCACTAGAATACAAACGTTTTTACAATCCACATCAATACAAAATAGGAATAAGTACAGTACTCAAAAAAGAGCAAGAAGCACTAATCAAAGCACGTAAAATTTAACCTGTTTAAACATATGCAAGCTTTACTATTAATAGATGTTCAGCCAGATTTTATACCTAATGGTAATTTACCTGTGCCTGACGGCCACACCATTATACCTATCATCAATCAAGTGCAATCGCATTTTGATTTGATTGTAGCAACGCAAGATTGGCATCCTAAAAACCATATTAGCTTTGCTATTAACCACACAGATAAAAAAGAGTTTGACGTTATTACCATTGATGGACTATCACAAACCTTATGGCCTACACATTGTATACAAGACACACTAGGTGCTGCCTTGCATCCAAAACTTAATGATCAAGCTATTGAAGCTATTTTCAGAAAAGGAACTTCTGTAGAAATTGATAGTTATAGTGCTTTTTATGACAACGCCCAATTAAAATCTACCGGATTAACTGGGTATCTAAAAGATAAAGGAGTTCGTGAAATTTATTTTTGTGGATTGGCTGCAGATATATGTGTCTATTTCTCTATAATTGACGCTCTAAATGAAGGTTTTAAGTGTATTGTTATCAATGAAGCCGTACAAGCATTAGATAAAGATGTTTATCACCAGCAACAAATTGAATTACGTAAAAAAGGAGTGCAATTTATAGGTATTAACGAGCTTATCAACACATAACTATTCATTACTTTTTAAATAAAATGGATTAGCTCAAGAGAACTCTCGTTGTCAAATTCACGTTTTTAAATTGTATAACACAATTGCTCAAACGGAAAAACTCACTATTTTATAAAACTTTCTAAAGCTAACTGATATCCTTTTAATCCAAACCCTACCAAAACTCCAGCTGCATTAGGGGAAATATAAGAATGCTGTCTAAACTCTTCACGAGCATAAACATTAGAGATATGCACTTCAACCACAGGGGTTTCAATAGCTTTTACAGCATCTCCAATACCTACAGAGGTATGTGTATAAGCAGCCGCATTTAAGATGATACCATGATAATCAAAACCAACTTCATGCATTTTATCAATAAGTTCACCTTCAATATTCGATTGAAAATATTCAAGTTGAATGTTGGGATATTGCTTTTTTAAACTATTAAAATATTCCTCAAACGAGGCATTACCGTAAATAGTTGGCTCACGTTTACCTAATAAGTTTAAATTTGGTCCGTTGATAATGATTATTTTCACTCGTTTCGATTTTTTTAATTTAATATTGCAATATATAAAAAAACTACCATCTCAGCATGACTTGGCAAAACGCTTTACATGATTATCAATTATATCTTAAAATTGAACGTGGCTTATCGGCTAATTCAGTTCAAAGTTACACGAGAGATGTTGAAAAATTAATTCTTTTTTTAGAAGAAAATGAGATTAAAATTTCTCCTAAAAATATTACCGATGAAACCATTCAACAATTTATTTATCACATTTCTAAAGAAGTAAATGCGAGAAGTCAATCGCGAATAATTTCGGGTCTACGCAGTTTTTTTGATTATTTAATTTTTGAAAATTATAGAAAAGACAATCCCACTGCAATTCTAGAAACACCTAAAATTGGTAGAAAATTACCAGATACTCTAGCTATTGAAGAGATTGACTTAATCATAAATCAAATTGACCTTAGCACACCAGAAGGTGAACGTAACAGAGCTATGTTAGAGACTTTATACAGCTGTGGCTTGCGAGTAACGGAATTAATTACTTTACAAATATCAGACTTATTTTTTGCTGAAGGTTTTATAAAAGTTACTGGTAAAGGAGATAAAGAGCGTTTTGTACCTATAAATATCGAAACTCAAAAGTTTGTTACTATTTATATAAAACAAATAAGGATTCATATCAACGTAAAAAAAGGGTTTGAAGATACGCTGTTCTTAAACAGAAGAGGAAAGCAACTCTCACGGAATATGGTATTTATGATTATTAAAGAGTTGGCTCTAAAAGCCGAACTTGGTAAAACTGTAAGTCCACATACATTTAGACACTCTTTTGCTACACATTTGTTAGAAAATGGGGCTGACCTTCGCTCGATTCAGCAAATGTTAGGTCATGAAAGCATTACTACCACAGAAATTTACATGCATGTAGATAAGTCTTTTCTAAAGGAGGTCGTAGAAAAATATCATCCGAGGAAATAAGTTGGCAATATGCGGTGTAACTAAACGGATTAAAACAATTGACTTTATATAACTTTCTCAAAACAAACGCTATTCTCAACACCTGCATATTGTCCGTAATTGGATATTTTGTTATAGCCACATTTTTCATACAAAGCAATGGCTTCTGGTTGTTGTAATCCTGTTTCTAAAACAAGTCGCGTATAAAACAATTCCGCTGTCCATTTTTCTAATTCATTAAGCACTTTACTTGCCGCTCCTTTACCTCTAGCCTCATGCAATGTAAACATGCGTTTAACTTCCATAGTACTTGATTCAAACTCTTTAACCGCACCACAGCCAATTGGAATTTCATTTTCGTATAACACTACCACATGATTTATACTATCCAATTTATTAAATTGATTGTAAAAATCATGATCTTCACCATCTCGTATGGCTAAATCAGCATCGAGAAATTTAACCAATGCAATAAAATCTTTATTTGCAGAATTTGTTCTTATTAGCTTTACCACCTATGATATTTTAGTGTAATAATTATTCCTTACAGAATGAAGAAAACTGAGTGTGTAAGTCTCTATAAACTTGCCCCACTTTTCCTGTTCCAATAATCTGATTATCAATCTGCACAACAGGCATCAACTCTTTACTTGAACTTGTAATAAATACTTCATCAGAAGTATATAAATCTTTAATAGTTATATCAGCTAAGATTATGGATGGTTCCATCGTCACTATTTTTTTTCGAGTAATACCTTCTAAAATATTCTTTTGAGGAGTACTGACTTTTCCATCTTTTACACAAAAAATATTAGCACGAGAAGTTTCTGTAATAAAATCAGTTGCGTACAATACATCTGTGGCATTTGCGGCTTGTAATTCTTGATGAAGCATTTGAGGAAAGAAATAATCGGTACTCTTTATTTTAGGA
The DNA here is from genome assembly GCF_016406085.1 of Aureibaculum flavum. GTDB lineage: Bacteria > Bacteroidota > Bacteroidia > Flavobacteriales > Flavobacteriaceae > Aureibaculum > Aureibaculum flavum. The sequence goes on along the minus strand of NZ_JAEHFJ010000007.1, from coordinate 138,148 downwards.
AAAGATCTTTGATGCGTTTTAGAAATTAGTTTTACTCCTTCCGTATAATCAGTTTTTGTATTCGCACCTGAAACACCAGTTAAAACAATTAAGGTAGATGCAGCTAATGAACCAAAGTTGAGTGATGTACCTGCAGTTAATGTAATTCTAATATAACCATTATCTACTTTATTTATGATTTGTAGTTCTAATACTTTATCCTGTAGTTGAGATTTAGTATAGGGATTAGGAATTTTAGCTAAGTAAATTGAATTGACAAATCGATCTAAATGGTCTGATAAAAAACGAAAATTGCCGTTTACGATTCTAAAAAAATCGAAAACGGCATATCCTCTATTTAAACCTAAATCATAAGCACTTATTTGTGCATTATCACAATCAATTAGGGTATCATTTATAAATCCTTTCACAATTATTTTGCAATATTTACAGCTCTTGTTTCTCTAATTACAGTAACACGAACCTGTCCAGGATAGGTCATGTCATTTTGAATTTTTTGTGAAATATTAAATGATAATTCTGATGCTTTTATATCATCTACTTTTTCACTTTCAACAATAACACGTAATTCTCTACCCGCTTGAATAGCGTAGGCTTTTTGTACACCTGCAAAACCAAATGCTACATTTTCAAGGTCTTTTAAACGTTGAATATAAGAATCTAACACTTGACGTCTAGCACCAGGTCTAGCCCCTGAAATAGCATCACAAACTTGAACAATTGGAGCATATAACGATTTCATTTCTATCTCGTCATGGTGAGCACCAATCGCATTACAAACATCAGGTTTTTCACCGTATTTCTGAGCCCATTCCATACCTAATAAAGCATGAGGTAATTCACTCTCCGTTTCTGGTACTTTACCAATATCATGCAATAAACCTGCACGTTTGGCCACTTTAGGATTTAAACCTAATTCCGCAGCCATTAATGCACATAAATTAGCAACTTCTCTCGAGTGTTGTAATAAATTTTGTCCATAAGAAGAACGGTATTTCATTCTACCAACAACTTTGATTAATTCAGGGTGTAACCCATGAATTCCTAAGTCGATTACGGTACGTTTACCAACTTCAATAATTTCTTGATTAATTTCTTTAGAAGTTTTTGCGACTATTTCTTCAATTCTAGCAGGATGAATTCTACCATCTGTTACCAATTTGTGAAGCGACAATCTCGCAATCTCTCTACGTATTGGATCGAAACATGAAAGAATAATTGCTTCTGGAGTATCATCAACAATAATTTCAACACCAGTAGCAGATTCTATAGCTCTAATATTTCTTCCTTCCCTACCAATGATTCTTCCTTTAACATCATCAGATTCTAAGTTAAAGACAGAGACACAGTTTTCTACTGTTTGCTCTACACCTATACGCTGTATCGTACTTAAAATAATCTTTTTAGCTTCCTGTTGAGCGGTCAATTTAGCTTCTTCAAGCGTGTCTTGAATGTAGCTCATTGCATCTGATTTAGCTTCATCTCTTAAAGAAGTAACTAATTCCTTCTTCGCATCTTCAGCAGAAAGTCCTGAAATTACCTCAAGATGTTCAACATGTTTTTTATGCAATTTTTCAGCCTCAGTTTGTTTCTTTTCTAAAAAATCAATTCTAAAATCGTAATCGGCAGCTTTTTCTTCTAATTTCTTATTCAGCTTACTGCTCTTATCAAGTTCTTGAGCTACTTTAGATTCCTTTTCTCGTATTCTTTTTTCAGCTTCAGAAACTTTTCTATCTCTACTTAGAATCACCTTTTCGTGTTCCGATTTGAGTTCAATAAATTTCTCTTTAGCTTGTAATACTTTATCCTTTTTTAATACTTCAGCATCGGTTTTTGCTGTTTTAATAATTGATGAGGCTTGGCTTTTTGCATCCTTCAGTATAGCAGATGCTTTGTTTTTCTCTAGAGCTTTTGCAATAAAAAACCCGATAATCAAACCTACTACAATACCAATAATTATTGGTAATATCATTCCATCCATTGTTTTAGTTTTAGGTAAATTGGTGTAATAGAACACAGCTCAACAACTTGAACGGTGTCCATAAAAAAAGCCTACATCTAGTACGGTTTTTTAAACTCCTTGTAAGACAAGTTTAGGGCTAACTGGCTGATCAAGGATCCGCCAAATCCAAAATAAATTTGGCACATGCGGCATGCTTTACTAGCTTAGACTCACCCTTTTTAAAAAAATAATGTTGAGTTTAATGAACAAATAACTAAATGTAGGCAGTAATTGTTATATTTTAAAGAACGTATATTATAAATGAGCATCTAAAACTTCACTCATTTCTAGTAATTTTTTTTCTATTTCTTCACCATCCTGATCATTATAAATACTTTTCACTTCCTGTAAAGAGGCAAATTGTAATGCACACATGGCTAAAACGTCTTGCTTATCTCTAACTTCATAATTCTCTTCAAAGCGTTTTATTAAGTCGTTTATTTTTTTGACAGCTTTCCTTACACCTTCCTCTTCACCTTCACTGTTTATAGTCAAAGGATAAACTCTATCTCCAATAGTTACTTTTATCTTTAACTTATCTTCCATCGGGTTTATTCACTTAACTGCAATATACACTTATCAATTTCGCGTATTAATGTATTTATTTTCAATTTAGTTGAATGTTTATCTTCTTTGCTGCCTACCATCGCATTTGCAACTTTTAATGATTCGTATTTACTTTCAATAGCGTTTATAGATTCTTTCCCTTTTCGAACTTCTTGAACTAAGTTTTCACTTTTCTCCAACAACTGTTGGTTTTCAATCTTCAATAATTCATATTTGGTAAGTAAGTTTTCAAGCTTACTTTGCAGGGAATCAACTATTTCTAAAACATTACTCATTAAATACAGAGATTCTAAACATTATCAACAAATTTAGTGTTCTATTTAGAATTAAACAAGGTTTTTTAAAATATTATTAATTATTCAATCTAAATTTCTGATTGTTAAGCAATTAATTAACATCATTTATAATATTTTTTAATTCAAATTTGATTGATTATTTTTGCCCTTATCATGAGAAAAACAATTTTAGTTACCTTGCTTTTCTTGGTCTTTTTCCAAGGATTTTCACAAGCCAATTACCCGAAAGATTACTTTATTAAACCATTAGAAGTGCCCCTAATTTTATCAGGTACTTTTGGTGAATTACGTACCAATCATTTCCATGGAGGATTGGATATAAAAACACAACAACGTGAAGGATTAAATGTTGTGGCTGCGGCTGATGGTTATGTATCTCGAATAAATGTTGCACATTGGGGCTATGGTAAGGCACTTTATATTACACACCCAAACGGTTACACAACGGTTTATGGACATTTAAAAAAGTTTGCTCCTGAAGTTGAGGCATATGTTAAAAAACAACAATATAAAAAACAGAGGTATACATTAGAATTATTCCCTCAAGCCAATGCCTTAAAAGTAGAGAAAGGAAAACTAGTTGCATATAGTGGTAACTCAGGGAGTTCTGGTGGACCACACCTACATTTTGAAATTAGAGACGGAAAATCAAATCCCATAAATCCAATGTTTTTTGGTATCGACATTCCCGATCATCAAAACCCTTTGATAAGAGCCGGAGTGGTTTATTCTTTTGGTGATTCTACAAATGTTGACGGAACGAATGCCGTTAAAGAATTAATTATCAAAAATAAGAATGGAAACTTAGTTGCCAATCCCATAACTGCTTATGGAAAAATTGGTATTGGTATTAATGCCGTTGATAAATTAGATGGAGCCTTAAACAACAATGGTATTTTCAATTTACAAATGACCGTTAATGGCAAAAAAGTTTATGAGCATGAAGTAAATACTGTCAGTTTTGCGGAAACCCGTTACATAAACACCTTAGTAGATTATGAACGATATTATAAAAAAAGACAAAAAATTCAAAGGTGTTTTGTAGAACCTTCTAACAAACTAAGTATTTACAAATCATTAATTAACAATGGTTATTTAACCATTGAGGATGGATCATCTTATAACGTAGAAATTACGGCTAAAGATTTTAAGGGGAACACAACCAAACTAATTATTCCTATTAAAGGAAAAAAGACAACTACCATCGTAAAAACGAAATCTGAAAAAACGCCTCATTTTTTCAGAGCGAATGAGTTCAACAAAATTAACAAAGAAAATATAAGTGTTGCTTTTCCTAAAAACAGTTTTTATGAGGACATTTATTTCGATTTTAGTTATGCTAACAACATTGTAAAATTACATAATGGTGGTGTTCCATTGCATCGTAACTTTACCTTAACTTTTGATATTTCTGACTATCCTGCCAAGGACAAAAAGCAAGTTATTATTGCATCCATAAATAAAAAAGGAAGACGATCTTATGCCTCAACAAAAAGAAAAGACAACAAAGTTTACACGTTAAGTAGAAGCTTAGGAAATTACACATTGGCAATTGATTCTGTAGCTCCAAAAATTAGTCCCGTTAATTTCAAGGATAAACAGTGGCTATCGAAATACCGTTATTTAAAATTAAAAATTACTGATAATTTATCTGGAATAAAATCGTACAGAGGAGAGATTGATGGTAAGTGGGTATTATTTGAATATGAGCCTAAGAAAAACCTATTGACTTACGATTTTAATGATGGTAAAATTGAAGGTGTAAAACACAAGTTAAAACTTACGGTTGTTGATAATGTAAACAATACTAATGTGTATATTGCATCGTTTAATACCAAGTAGGGTAGCTATATATCATCGTTGTAATTTATAAATTCGGCATAGCAAACCGATTTGGAGTATTAAACCATATTTCACTAAAGACAATCATTGTTGAAAGCATCAATTTCTTTTTTAGTCGTATTTTTCTTTTTTACCAGTATTGCTATAGCACAGACAGCAACTATAAAAGGTACTGTAAAAAATGAAGAAGGCAAACCTATTGAAGATGTTTCTGTTACCTATAACCAAAAGGGAACTACTACCGATAGTAACGGAAGGTATACACTTTCACTTCCTGCAAATACAGAGGTTACAGTTATCTTTAGTCATATTGCATACACCACTCTCAATAAAAAAGTGAAAATTCCAAAAAATAGAAATTTATTTTTTTCACCTAAACTTAAAATCAAAATTGAAGAAATAGAAACGGTTGTTGTTAAGGATAAAAAAGATGATGCTCAAGGCATTGATAAAGTTCCTATTGAAACGATAAAAAAATTACCGAGTGCTAATGCTGGAATTGAAGGTACTTTAAAAAATATTGGACTAGGTGTAAGTGGTAATAACGAACTGAGTACACAGTACAATGTAAGAGGAGGTAATTATGATGAAAATTTAGTTTATGTTAATGGTATTGAAGTTTACAGACCCTTCTTAGTCCGTTCTGGTCAGCAAGAAGGTTTAAGTTTTGTAAACCCTAATTTAACACAAAATGTCAAATTTTCTGCAGGTGGGTTTCAAGCAAAATATGGCGATAAATTATCTTCGGTTTTAGATATTACCTATAAGAAACCAAAATCTTTTGGCATTGGATTAGAAGCAAGTCTTTTAGGAGGAAGTTTAACTGCAGAAGGAATCTCTAAAGACAAAAAGCTTTCTGCCATACTGGGAGCTAGATATAGAAATAATAGCCTTTTTGTCAATCAAAAAGATATAGAAACTAATTTTAAACCTAGTTTTACGGATGTTCAGACCTACGTTTCGTATCAATTTAACAATAAGTTTAGTTTAGATTTTTTAGGTAATTTCTCTCTTAACAATTACAAATACACACCTGTGAGTAGAGAAACGAAATTTGGAACTATTAGTGATCCCAAAGCCCTTATTGTAAATTACAGAGGTAAAGAAACAGATCAATACTTAACGCTTTTTGGTGCTTTAAAAGGTACTTATTTAGTAAATGACAATCTTAAATTAGAATTAACATCATCTGCTTATAATACGCAAGAAGAAGAACATTACGATATTTTAGCTTTTTATGGTATTGGCACTGTAAATGCTGATTTTGGTAGTGATAGCTTTGGAGATGTAGAATTTTCGCAAGCCATTGGTTCTCAATTAGACCATGCTCGTAATGATTTAGATGCTTTAATTACAAACATTCAAGTAAAAGCAACGCTAAAAAAAGACAAACACCTTTTTGAATTTGGAGCCAAATACCAATTAGAAGACATAAAAGACCGTATCGTTGAATGGGAAGTGATTGACTCTGCTGGATTCTCCTTAAGACCTCCTAACTTGCTACCAAGTAATGACGAACCTTATAATTCTTATACCGGACCAATTGTACCATTTACCAGCGTAAGAGCTACAAACAATGTTCAAATCAACAGAATTTCGGGGTTTGGACAATGGAGTAAATCTACATATCTAAATGACACTCAGTTGTGGTTTAACTTAGGGGTTAGAGCTCAAAACTGGAAAATTAAAGCCGAAGGCACTGAAGAAAAAGGACATACGGTGATAAGTCCTCGAGCACAATTTGCAATAAAACCAGATTGGAAAAAAGACATGCTTTTCAGAGTTTCCGGTGGTTATTATTACCAACCTCCATTCTATAGAGAATTAAGAGATTCTTCAGGTATGGTGCATCCAGAAGTAAAAGCCCAACGCTCTATTCATTTTGTATTGGGTAATGATTACAGTTTTAAATTATGGAATAGACCTTTTAAATTGGTTACCGAAGCCTATTTTAAATCTTTAACAGATGTAAATCCATTTACCGTTGACAATGTACAAATACGTTATAGAGCTATAAATAATGCCAAAGCTTATGCTGTTGGATTTGATGCTCGTATCAATGGAGAGTTCGTAGAAGGTACAGAATCTTACTTTAGTTTTGGGTATCTAAAAACGGAAGAGAATATCGATAACCAAGGTTATATTGCGAGACCTACTGATCAACGTTTAAAATTTGCGGTATTGTTTCAAGATTACGTTCCCAATTATCCAAATTTAAAAATGTATCTGAATATGGTATATAACACGGGACTTCCAGGAGGTTCTCCATCGTATGCTGATCCTTATATTTTTCAAAGCAGATTGAAAGATTATTTCAGATCAGACATCGGCATGTCTTATGTTTTTAAAGATGCAGAAAATACCACCAACATCAAATGGCTAGAAAATTTTAAAGAATTCTCTTTGGGTATTGAACTCTTTAATATGTTTGATGTTCAAAATTCAATTACCAATACTTGGGTAAGAGATATTTCTTCCTCACGCTCTATCGGAATTCCTAATTACTTATCGGGAAGAGTATTGAATCTAAAGTTGAAGATAGGATTGTAAGTTTATCATATTGAAATTCGTGGTTTAAAAGAATAAATGATTGCAAAACTCTTTGAGGACTTTCTGTGAAACCTACTCCACATAAATACTAAAAACAATCCAACTAATTTAAACCTTTCACTATCTTTATAGTCTAAGAATAAAAAGTACTTTATTGATAGTAGAACGCGATCTCATATCTGAATTAAAAAATCCATTAACGCAAGAAAAAGCGTTTAGAGCATTGATGGCTTTATATAAAGAACGTTTGTATTGGCATATCCGTAAAATAGTAATTTCACATGATGATGCTGATGATGTTTTACAGAATACATTTATTAAAGTTTATAAAAATATTGACAAATTTAATGCGGATAGTAAAATTTACTCATGGATGTATAGAATTGCGACCAATGAGTCCATTACATTTATCAATAAGAGAGCCAAAATGAGGCAAGTTGATGTCAATGAATTGCAAGGTGAGATGATACAGAACTTAGAATCAGATGTTTATTTTGATGGTGATGAAATTCAATTAAAATTACAAAAAGCAGTTGCTACATTACCGCAAAAACAGCAATTGGTGTTTAACATGAAGTATTTTGACAATATGAAATATCAGGATATTTCTGATGTTTTAGAAACCTCTGTTGGAGCATTAAAAGCCTCATACCATCACGCAGTAAAAAAGATTGAAAAATATATAACAAAATAAGTATTAAACCATTACAAAAAATTACAGTCTAAAAGATAAGATGTCAAAAAAGAAACTAGAACATATTAAAAAATCAGGATATAAAACTCCACAAGCGTATTTTGATATGGTTGAAGATGCTGTTTTTGCTAAAATGACTAGTGAAACATTTCCTAAAAAAGAGGGATTTGAAAATCCTGATGATTATTTTAACTCTATTGAAGAAAATGTATTACAAAAACTACAATTGGATAATGAGAAAAAAGAATCAGGATACAAAATTCCTAAAAACTATTTAGATTCAATTGAAGACCATGTCTTAGAAAAGATTAAAAGTAAAAAAAGTAAGTCCAAAGTTATTGACTTCAAAACTATATTCTTAAAAAGGTTAATTCCTCTTGCGGCGGCAGCGTCATTATTAATATTTATTTTTATAAATTATAACAACAGCACCACGGATACTAGTTTAGATCAATTGGCTTCTGCCGAAATAGAACAATGGATTGATGAAGATTTAATTGCCTTTGACACTTACGAAATAACGGATGTATTTGAAGATATTGAATTGGAAAGCCAACCTATTTTCGAAGATGACGAAATTATAGAATTTTTAAATGGCACGGATATTGAGAACTTAATACTAGAAAACTGATGAATTTAAAAAAAATCATATTTGGAATATTGTTATTTACAGTTTTTACTGGAGTAGCTCAGCGTAATAATAACGAAAAAATAAAGGCCTATAAAACTGCTTTTATTACGGAGGCATTGGAATTAACTGTTGATGAAGCAGAAAAGTTTTGGCCCATTTACAACGCCTACTCAAGTGAGTATCAAAAAATTAAAAACGTTAAAACAGGCCAAATATTTAAACAAATTAGAACGGCCGGTGGAGTCGATCAATTGAGTGACTCAGAGGCTGATACTATTTTAGAAGAATTTGTGGAAATTGATGGTAATGTTGCCAAAGCGAAACAAAAATTAAAAAAAGATCTAACGGGTGTAATATCTTCTAAGAAAATTATAAAGTTATTAAGTGCAGAACAAAACTTTAATAAGGAATTATTAAAACGATATAGAAATAGAGGTGGTAATATGAATAAAAACTAATACTCTGAGAATTTGGCAGTACAATGTTATTTTTTAAATTTGCACCGGAAAAAAGGAAAGAAAAAGATGAAAAAATTAAGAATTATTGCCATTTTGGGTATTGCTATGTTATCATTCAATAGTATGAACGCCCAATCTGATGCAGCTACTACTAATAAGGAAACAATAAACAGTTCAGACAAACAACCTGAAAAAATTGTCTATAAAAACATTGATTACTATATTATTGATGGTGTTTGGTATGCAAAAATAAAAAAGAGATTTGTATTAAGAACAGCTCCAAAAGGTGCTAAACTTAAAAATTTACCTAAAGGCGGTGAGAATGTAGTAATGGCAGGTGTAAAGTATTACAAATTAAATGGCGTTTTTTATAAAAAGTCAAAAGGTGGTGGTTACGAAGTTGCGAGACCATAAGTAAATTGGCAATATTCAATCTATAAGTAGTCTGAAAATCTTTAAAATTTACAAAAATAAATCTAACCTCATAAATTTGAGGCTGCAATTAACAATAGTTAAAATAAAAGACGCGAAATATCGCGTCTTTTATTTTTAAACCTGATACATTTTTTCTCGTTGTTCTTTTATCTTATCGTTTTCGAAATAATCATCAAACGTAGTATATCTGTCTATAGCTCCTTGCGGCGTTAATTCAATAACACGATTGGCAACAGTTTGTGCAAATTCATGATCGTGCGTTGCAAATAAAACAGTACCCTTAAAGTTCGTAAGTGAATTATTAAAAGCTTGTATAGATTCTAAGTCCAAGTGGTTTGTCGGTTCATCTAACATCAATACATTTGCTCTCAGCATCATCATTCTTGATAACATACAACGTACTTTTTCACCACCCGACAATACATTACATTGTTTTAAAGCTTCCTCTCCACTAAAAATCATTTTTCCTAAAAACCCACGGATATAAACTTCTTCTCTTTCTTCTTCTGTTGTAGCCCATTGTCTTAACCAGTCTACTAGACTTAATTCATTATCAAAAAAGTGTGCATTCTCTAAAGGTAAATAGGCCTGTGTTGTGGTAACCCCCCAAGCAAACTTTCCTGCATCTTGCTTCATATTTCCATTGATAATTTCGAAAAATGCAGTAACTGCTCTTGAATCTTTTGAAAAGATGACCACCTTATCTCCTTTGGTTAAATTGAGATTAATATTATCAAATAACAATTCACCATCAATAGATTTTTGTAAACCTTCAATATTTAATATCTGATCACCTGCTTCACGGTCACGGTCAAATATTATGGCTGGATACCTCCTACTCGATGGCTTTATATCAGAAATATTTAATTTCTCAATCATCTTTTTTCTACTAGTTGCTTGCTTAGATTTAGCAACATTCGCAGAAAATCTACGTATAAATTCTTCTAATTCTTTTTTCTTTTCTTCTGCTTTTTTATTTTGCTGAGATCTTTGACGAGCTGCCAGTTGACTAGATTCGTACCAAAAAGAATAATTACCAGAATAGTTGTTGATTTTACCAAAATCAATATCAGAAATATGAGTACATACCGCATCTAAAAAGTGCCTATCATGTGAAACTACAATAACTGTATTTTCATAATTGGCCAAAAAGTTTTCTAACCACTTAATGGTTTCATAATCCAAATCATTGGTAGGCTCATCCATTATTAAGACATCTGGATTTCCAAATAAAGCTTGTGCCAATAATACACGTACTTTCGCCTTACCATCTAAATCTTTCATCAAGGTGAAGTGCTGATCTTCTTTTACACCTAAATTAGACAACATTGCTGCTGCATTACTCTCAGCATTCCAACCGTTCATTTCTTCAAACTTCACTTGCAACTCTCCAATTTTCTCTGCATTTTCATCAGTATAATCAGCATATAAAGCATCAATTTCTGACTTAATTTTAAAAAGTGATTTGTTACCTCTAATTACAGCTTCTAAAACAGGATATTCATCTGAGGCATTATGATCTTGTGACAGCACAGACATTCGTTTTCCTTTTTCTAAAGAAACATGCCCTGAAGTTGGATCGATATCACCAGCAATAATCTTTAAAAAAGTAGATTTCCCTGCTCCATTTGCACCTATTATCCCATAGCAATTACCTTGTGTAAATATGGTATTTACTTCATCAAATAAGATGCGTTTTCCGAATTGTACTGATAAATTAGAAACTGATAACATTATAATTTTTTTAAATTCCGTGCAAAAGTAAGAAATGCCTAGCTATTAGCGAAAAGAACTGTATATAATTTAAAACGCAGCACTCTTTCTTAGTTTTTAAAAAAATTTAAAACATCATTCTTTACTTCAATTTAGAATTGCCAAATAAACTCTTTTTAGGCAAATTAATAGGCGTCATTTGAAATACACAACTGCTTAATTTAACATCCTATTAACTAATTTTGGGGGTTTGAATGGCTATTTTTGTGTTGTTCAGAAAAACCTAACAAATTTGGCAAGACAATTACTTTCATTTTTTTCATCTAAAATATTGTTTTTATCTTTTACAACATTACTAATTGTAAGTTGTAAAGATAAGGCTGTAACCGACAAGGCTTATTTTGGTGGACAAATTATAAATCCGAAATCAGACAAGGTTTATTTTTATTATCAAGATCAACTGATTGATTCTTCTAAGCTAAGTATCAATAATAAATTTTTAATAAAATTAAACAAATGCACTAACGGATTTTACAAATTCAAACATGGTAACGAATTCCAATATGTATATTTAGAATCTAATGATAGCTTACTTATAAGGTTAAATACTTGGGATTTTGATGAATCGCTTGTTTTTAGTGGAAAGGGTGCTGAACGCAATAACTTTTTAATCAATTTATTTTTAGTTAATCAAAAGGAAGATAATGAGTTTAACAACTATTATAAACTAAGTGATAGCTTATTTCAATCAAAAATTGATTCTGTATTAATATTAAAAAATCTACTTTACTCACAGTTTAAATCGGAAGTTCCTGAAAGTTCAATCCTATTTAACAAATTGGTAAACACCGCGATTAATTATCCTTTATACAAAAAAAAGGAAATCTACCCACATAATCATATGAAATCTATAGGGTCTATGGAACACCCTAGAATAAGTCCAAGATTCTTTAAATTTAGAAAAAATATAGATCTCGACGATAAAGAGTTAACTGGATTTTATCCACATCAAAGTTATGTAAGAGCCTATTTACATCATTTAGCCTATGAAAAACAAGTTTTAGATAGTTTTAAAAGCGACATAGATGTTAACATGATGCAAGCGGCACTGGAAAACATTAAAACAGAATCGGTTAAAAACAACTTTTTATATATGGGTATTTGGTATGCCCTATTAAATGAAGATACCCCTATTGTAGAAAAAGAAAGAGCTGTACGCTTATTTTTTGATCATTCTACGGATAAAAAAAGTGTAGCTGAAATTTCAAATTTAATAGAGGTTTCAAAAAAATTAGCTAAAGGCTTTAAGTTACCAAATATTTCACCTAACAATATAAATGGTGTATCCATTCAGTTAAATACCATTATTAAAAATAAAAAAACGGTAATATGTACTTGGCCTTCCAACTCTAGTGAAATGGAAAATTTTGCTAAACGTTTTAATTATTTAGAAAAAAAATATCCAGAATATAATTTTATTGGTCTTACTTCTGCTTATCAAGAAGCCGAGTGGAAAAGTTTAATCAAACTTAAAAAGCTAAATAAAGTCAATCAATACCGTATTGATGAAGGCATTGATTGGTTAGACATTAATTTCCCTAGAGCTATTTTAATAGACAAAGATGGGAGAATTCAAAACAATATGACACATCTCTCCAATCGTAGTTTTGAGAAACAAATCAGGCAAATTAAATAAAGATTGATTCGTCTATTTTACTAATTAATCTTAAAAACCTCTCATAATCATTAAATTAAGACTACTTTTGCACATTCATAAACGAAAAGGCTTATTTATCTGCTAAGACAGCACTATTGGGAAGCCTTAGTTTGATAAATTTTTAATATATGTCTTTATTTAATGAACTTGGCCTACGCCAAGAAATTGTCAATGCTTTGACCGATCTAGGTTACGAAAAACCTACACCAATCCAACAACAAGCGATACCGCAAATTATTAATGCTTCTAATGACTTAAAAGCATTTGCACAAACGGGTACCGGAAAAACTGCCGCATTTAGTTTACCAATTCTTGAAAAATTAGATTTAGAAAGTAAGGCTACACAAGCTATTATTTTGTCTCCTACACGGGAGCTAGCTATTCAAATAGGAAAAAACATTGAAGATTTCTGTAAATACATGAAACGTGTTAATGTGGTTACCGTTTACGGTGGAGCCAATATTGACGAGCAGATTCGTGGATTAAAAAGAGGTGCTCAAATTGTAGTAGGTACTCCAGGTAGAACTGTAGATTTAATTAAACGTAAACAGTTAAAACTGAAAGACATTAAGTGGGTCGTATTAGATGAGGCCGATGAGATGTTAAATATGGGGTTTAAAGATGATTTAGACCAGATATTAGAAGTAACACCAAAAGAAAAACAAACGCTATTGTTTTCAGCTACTTTTCCTAGAGAAGTAGATGCTATTGCTAAAAACTACATGACTAAACCTGTAGAAATTAGTGCAGGAAAAAAGAATGCTGGTGCAGATAAAGTTTCACATGAATACTATTTAGTTTCTGAAAAAAATAGATACCCAACCTTGAAAAGATTAGCAGATGTTAACCCTAACATATATGCAATCGTTTTTTGTAGAACAAGAAGAGAAACAAAAAGTGTAGCCGCCAATTTAATTGATGATGGTTATAATGCAGATGCTTTACATGGTGATTTATCACAGGCTCAGCGTGATATAGTGATGGAGAAGTTTAGAGCTAAACATTTACAAATTTTAGTGGCTACTGATGTAGCAGCAAGAGGTTTAGATGTAGATGACTTAACACATGTTATCAACTATAAATTACCAGATCAAGCAGAAAACTATACACATAGAAGTGGTAGAACGGGTAGAGCTGGTAAAGAAGGTATTTCTATTGCAATAATTACGAACAGAGAGAAGAATTCTCTTAGACCAATTGAAAGTAAAATTGGTAAAAAATTCATAGCTCAACAGGTACCTGGCGGTAAAGAAATTTGCGAAAAGCAATTATTCAAACTGATTGAAAAGGTAAAAGATGTTGAAGTAAATGAGGATCAAATAAATCCTTATTTAGAAGGTATTTATGCTCAATTGAAAGATATTGAACATGACGAATTAATAAAACGATTTGTTTCTATAGAGTTTAATCAATTCTTATCCTATTACCAAGGTGCTGAAGACCTTAATGGTGACGATTCTAGAGAACGAAGAACTAGAAGTACTGATGAGAATTTTACAAGATTCTATATCAATTTAGGGAAAATGGACGGATTAAATCCTGCCAGATTGATAGGATTAATCAACGAAAATCTTAAAAAGAGTGATGTTGAAATTGGGCAAATAGAAATTCTTAAAAGTTTCTCATTCTTCGAAATTGATAAAGCTTTTGCAGAACAAGCCGTTGAAGCATTTCAACATGCAGAATTTGAAGGTAGGTCTGTAATTGTAGAGGTAACCACTAAACCAAAAGGTGGCGGTGGACGAAGAAGTGGTAAAAAACGCAGCTTCGGTGGTGGTGATAGAAATTCAGGCGGTGGCGGAAGAGAAAGACGTTCTGGAGGCAGCTCTGGTGGCGGATATAAAGGAAAAAGCTCTAGTGGAGGTGGATATAAAGGTGGTAAGAAAAGTGGAGGTTTTAGTGGAGGTAAGAGAAGTGGTAAACGTTAATAATAATCTCTGTTAAGAACTAACAATCAAATTATTAGAATTTAATCTTAAGGTGTGTTTTTTAATTAGAATTCATCTTAAGATTCAATTCTTTTAACCAAATTGCAAGTTTTTCAGCTTCTGTACTCAGGTTTTTCTTATCTAAAAGATCACTCATTTCAGTAAGCACAACTGTTTTATAATTATGATTGTTTTTTATAAAACAATTAAACCTCACACTTCCAAAATCAGCACGATTTTGTTTGCTTTCAACAACTTTCCCCTTAGCTGCTTTTGAAATTAAAGCTACATATTGTTCAAGCTCACTTTTATCAATTCTAAAAACTATAGCGTCGAACATTTCTTTATAACTATTCAAGTTATCTGTATCAATCCAAATGATTGAATCTCTTTCTTTATTTACCCTTACATTACCTTCATTATCAATTATCCAATGGTTATAATTTAAA
This sequence comes from Aureibaculum flavum, assembly GCF_016406085.1. Classification (GTDB taxonomy): domain Bacteria; phylum Bacteroidota; class Bacteroidia; order Flavobacteriales; family Flavobacteriaceae; genus Aureibaculum; species Aureibaculum flavum. The sequence goes on along the minus strand of NZ_JAEHFJ010000007.1, from coordinate 122,866 downwards.
CCCCATGCATAATTAATACTAAATTGCTCAAAATAAATTTCCTGATTTTCTTCAGGATCCTCATCTTTTTGACATGAAATAAATAATATACTAACTATAAAGAAACATATAATTTTTATCGTTTTAAACATCATATTAGCGTGTCTATTTTATCTTAGATGTCCAAAGTTAAGATAGGTTGCTTTATCATTATAAACTAGAACAACGGCTCCTTATTTAACATACTTAGATGCTTTCATAAAACTTAACACAATAAATCCTGCAATAAAAAATACTCCTAAGATTAAAATAAATAATTTAAGAGAACTCGTATATGAAGTTACAACACCAGCAATAACCATCCCTACAACTATAGCAAGCTTTTCTGTTACATCAAAGAAGCTAAAATAGGTTGCATGATCTTGTGTTTCATCTGGTATTAATTTAGAATATGTAGATCTAGACAAGGTCTGAATAGCACCTAGCACAAAACCTAAAAACGCACCCAAAACATAAAACTTTAAATACACATTAGGATCTTCTCTATTTAAAAGATAAGCTCCAACACAGGCAAAAGCCCAAATTATTATTGTTATTTTTAACGCACTTATATTTCCAATTCTAGTAGACAGTCTGGAAAAAAAGTAAGCCCCCACTACTCCAACAATTTGAATGAGTAAAATTGTAATAATTAAATTACTTGTTTCTAAGCCTAGATCTTTAGTACCAAAAATAGATGCTAATAATATTATTGTCTGTACACCTACACTATATAAAAAAAATGAAATTAATAATATTTTCAATTGCGATTGCGTTTTTATTTCTTTCAAAACCACTCGCAACTCTTTGTAGCCTTTAAAAATGAAATCTTTTTCTGGTTTTCGTTTGTAAGGGTTATTAGGGAGATTTTTAAAAGTATACTGTGCGAACCCTATCCACCAAAGACCTACGGTTAAAAATGATATTCTAGCCGGAAGTGTGGCATCAGTTATACCATATAACTCAGGCATCATAACCATTGATAAGTTAAATCCTAATAAAATTACAGAACCTACATAGCCCAGCATAAATCCCTTAGCACTCACTTTATCTTGTTGTTCAGGAAAAGCAACTTCAGGTAAATAGGCATTATAAAAAACCATACTGCCCCAAAAACCAATACTGGCTAAAATAGTGAAGACAATTCCAATCCATACGTTTTCCTTACCTGTGAAAAAAAATAACATCATTACAGATAGGGAACCTAACAGACAGAAAAATTTTAAAAATCGTTTCTTATTACCGGTATAATCTGCGATAGCAGAAAGTATTGGGGACAATAAAGCCACAATTAAGAAAGAAAATCCGAGAGCATACGAATAAATCGTTGTGTTATACCATTCAGAACCTAAAAATTGGACTACACCGTTACCACCTTCTGTAACAGACTCATAATAAATAGGAAAAACAGCGGTACCAATTACCAAAGAATATACCGAATTTGCCCAGTCATAAAATGACCACGCATTGATTAGTTTCTTGTCTCCTTTTTTTAACATAGGGTTGGTTGATTGTAAATAAAAAGCCGTATTTCTGATGAAATACGGCTTACAATGTACTAATAATTTTAAAAGATTGGGGAAAATACATTAACCAATCCTAAATTTTTTCAGATATAAAATATCGTTTTATGTGATCAAAACCAATCAATTCATTCATCTTTATTCACTTGTCAATGCTTTCGCATTATACTTTTTTGCATGAGCTCTTGCTTCAGGTAAATAAGCCTTCAAATCGGCTATTCTTGATTCATTAGATGGGTGCGTACTTAGAATTTGAGGCGGAGCCTCTCCTCCTGCACGTTCACTCATTCTCACCCACACTTCGGCTGCTTCTTCACCATTATAACCTGCCATAATCATAAATACTAGTCCTAATCTGTCAGCTTCTCGTTCGTGAGTTCTACTAAATGGCAACATAATTCCAACTTGAGAACCTAAACCATAAGCAGTATTCCATATTTGCTGCTGTTCAGCTGATTTGTTTGCAGTTGCAACAGCAACTGCAACGCCACCTAACTGTTGTAATTGACCAGTTGACATACGTTCTTGACCATGTTTAGCGAAGGCATGAGCAACCTCATGTCCCATTACAGCAGCAATTCCATCGGAATTTTTACAAATAGGCAAAATACCTGTATAAAAAACGACTTTTCCACCTGGCATACACCAAGCATTAACCGTTTCATCTTCAACTAAATTAAACTCCCATTGGTAACTATCAGCTTCTGCTTTCATACCATTTACACGCATAAATCGATCAACAGCTTGAGATATTCTAGCACCTATATCTTTAATTTCTTTAGTTTTCGAAGCATTGGTAGATAATTTATTTTCTTCCAAAAACCCCTTGTATTGAGCGAAGGCCATAGGTAAAACTTCAGCATCGCTTACAAAGTTCACTCTTTTCCTTCCAGTAATTGGCACTGTACTGCAACTAATTAAAAATAAGGTCACAATAGTTAATGCAATAATTTTTTTCATCTTGTTTTTTTAAGTTTTAAGAATGCAAATATAAATATACAAAAAATGATTAACTTCGTATTTGCTAATATTTATTGTAATTAATCCAAAATAATGCCAAAAAAAAACAATTTTGAAATACCGAGTTCTATTATTCGAACAGGAAAAATATTACAATTATTTTCTAACAAATTAGCTGCAAATTTTGCCATAAAACTATTTACGACTCCTCCCAAATTTAAAACTCCTGAACGAGAGGAAATGATGCGAAAGAGTGCTAAAAATATTTTAGTAAATATTCCATCAATCCAAAAAGATGTAAATGTTTATGAATATGGATTTTCAAAAACAAAAGTTCTTTTAGTACATGGATGGGCCGGACGGGGCACTCAACTCTACGAAATAGCTGATAAACTTCTTGAAAACGGCATGATGGTTGTTAGTTTTGATTTACCCGCACACGGGCTTTCTTCTGGTAAAATTACCAATATGTTAGAAGCAATAGCAACTATTGAATATCTAAATGAAAAATTTGGGCCATTTGAAGCTGCAATAGGTCATTCTTTCGGAGGCATTTCTTTATTAGCAGCATTAGCTAAAAAAACATTTATAAACAAACTGATTGTCATTGGCGTAGAAAGTTCAAACAACAAATTTTTAGATCTTTTTGTAAAAAAATTAAAGCTAAAGCCAAAAATTTCGGAATTAATGAAAGCACAAATAAGAGCTAAATTTAAAGTAGATTTGGAATCATTAGCTGCCAATACTAGTTCTAAAAAAGTAACCATCCCTACCTTGGTAGTACATGATATGGAAGATTATGATGCCGATGTAAGTTCCGCTTATAAAATACGACAAAACCTAAGTAATGGTGAGCTTTTAATTTCAAATGGTTTAGGACATAGAAGGATTCTTAGAGAACCTAAAATAATTGGGAAAATAATTAAATTTATAAAAAACTAATTGTAAACTATTTGAACCGCTTCACCACTAAAAAAATCACTTTCTTAAAGCATATAAATGCTAAGAATAAACATTTTAAAAGTATGAAAAGTATAATCACTTTATTATGTATTACGGTACTGGCTAGCTGTACTGGTAATGCTCAAAAATCAAAAAAAGAAAACAAAAACATGACAGACAATAAAGATAAAATTGTAAAAACAGACGCAGAATGGAAAGCTGAATTAACTGATCAAGAATACTATGTATTACGTCAAAAAGGTACTGATAGACCAGGTGACACTGGCTATACAAAACATTTTGAAAAAGGCACTTATGTTTGTAGAGCTTGTAATGCCCAGTTATTTAAATCAGGAAGTAAATATGAAAGTCACTGCGGCTGGCCTTCTTTCGATGATGCGATTCCTGGAACGGTTGATTTTAAAAAGGACAATAGTGCTGGTATGATTAGAACGGAAATAACGTGTACAACATGTGATGGACATTTGGGTCATGTTTTTGATGATGGTCCTAAAGAGACCACAGGACAACGTTATTGCGTGAATACAAGCTCTATAAAGTTTGTTCCCGCAGAGAAAAAATAACTAATATTATTTTATTAAATTTAGAGTCCTTGTAGCGAGGACTCTTTTTTTTTAAAATATGAACAAAAATTATATAGACAGCATTCAAAAACAATTTAATTATTACAAAAGCTTAGGCGATAAGACTTTTGATCAAGTTAGTGATACTGAAATTCATTGGTCTCTCCATAAAGATAGCAATAGCATTGCCATTATCGTAAAACATATCGTAGGTAATATGTTGTCTCGTTGGACATATTTTTACACTGAAGATGGTGAAAAAGATTGGAGACATAGAGATTCAGAATTTGAGGACAGTTATACTTCAAAAACCGAAATGACTAGAGCATGGGAAAAGGGATGGGCTTGTTTATTTCTTATAATTGACAACTTAAAAGCGAAAGATTTACAACGAATTATTTATATCAGAAACGAAGGCCACACCGCTCTAGAAGCTATTAATAGACAATTGTGTCATTATTCTTATCATATAGGTCAACTCGTTTTTGTTGGTAAATTAATAAAAGGTGAACAATGGAAAAGCCTTTCAATAGCTAAAAATAAGTCTTCAACATATAATAAGAGTAAATTTGAAAAAGATAAACACAAAGGTCATTTTACTGATGATTTATAATACCTTTAACCAATCTTCTATTAAAAATAAATGACTCATATAAGCTATTCGAAGTATTATTCAGCAACGATTTTACTCATTCTATTACTTAGCAATTGCAAAAAACCAATTCCCGAAATAGTTAATAGTCAAAACTTCTGCGAAACAATTCATAGTAATGACAGCACTAGTCTTTCTAAAGAATTAGCAGCTATTGAGGGGGAAATGCAAACGAAAACTGGTGTTTATGTTTTAGAAGATGGTGGTGGATCTTTGACCACAAGAGCTTGGCTTACACAAAATGCTGAAAAAACAATTGATATACAGTATTTTATATTTTCAACTGATAATGTAGGACTTATAGCATGTGATTATTTGATTAGAGCAGCTGACCGTGGTGTAAAAGTCAGAATTTTGGTTGATGATATTATGGTTGATGCAGAGTTAGAGGATATATTAATGATGGAAAGCCATGAAAACATTTCTATAAAAGTCTATAATCCTGGTGTAAATTTTGGTAAAAGTATAGTTAGTAAACTTAAAAAGTTTGCAACTGACTTTAGATCTGCAAACTTAAGAATGCACAATAAAACCTTTATTGTTGATAATAAAGTAGTGATTACGGGAGGCCGAAATATTGCTGATGAATATTTTGATTATGACCATGAATATAATTTTAGGGATAGAGATGTATTACTGCTTGGCAAAATTGCTCCAAAAGTGGAGCAGTCCTTTGAACAGTTTTGGAATAATAATTTAAGCGTACCCATTAAAAATTTAGCTGATGAGTTACCCGAAAAATTTAATGACCCTAACCGGTTTGAAAAATTACATCAATATGCATGTAATCCAGACAATTTTTGGCCACAGATAAGGACACAAATTGAAAATTTACCTACTACCTTTAAAAAAATAATAGAGTCAGGCGGTTTAGTTTGGACTAAAGAAGTAGCATTTATTTCTGACGCACCAGGAAAAAATGATGGCTCTGAAGGTTTAGGTGGTGGCGGATATACTACAGATGCATTGATTAAATTAGTGAAAAATGCAAAAACGTCTTTAGACATTCAAACGCCCTATTTAATTACGACAACATTGAGTCGTAACCTGTTTAAAAATGCTGTAGAACGCGGTGTGAAAATTAGAATTTTGACCAATAGTTTAGCCTCTACAGATAATCTAGAAGCTTTTAGCGGCTATCAACGAGATAGAAAAGCGTTGTTAGAAACTGGTGTAGAAATCTATGAATTCAAACCAGATGCCGAAGAGCGTTTTAAAATAATGACAGGCCATTTACAAGCCAAGTTAGATTTTAAACCCATTTTTGGCTTACATTCAAAATCAATGGTAGTTGATGGTGAAACAACAGTGATAGGAACTTTTAATTTAGACCCAAGAAGTGCCAATCTTAATACAGAATGTTTGGCAATTATCAACAATAAAAAGATATCTAACAATGTTTTAAAAGGCATGGAAATTGAGTTTAAACCCGAAAATTCATGGCAAACTACTACAGACTTTAATCCTGATAGTGAAGTTAAAACAGCCAAACGTATTAAGGCATGGACTCGAAAAATTGTACCCAAAGAGATATTGTAATACTAAATTAAAAAACTATTAATTAAATAAATTAGTAAAGTCGTTAAATAAAAAATATACTTATTATGGAAAATATTTTTAACAACCAATTAATTCAAGGTATTATTATTGGTTTAGTCGTTGCTATAATCCCAAGTATCATAAATTATTATAATAATAAAAAAATTGAAAAAGTAAAACATGAATACTTAAAAAAAATAAATAATATGCAACCATTTACCGCATCCGAAATTCTAAAAAAAGAAAATTATTTAAATTCAAAAAGAGATATAATATATCAATCTGTTAATTTGATGTCAAGAGAATTTGCTTCGAAAAAGTGGATTGGTAAACAAGTTCCAAAAAATAGGAAAATTGACGAAAAAAGACCGACAGAATCCGAAATCAACGATTGTTTTGGCAAATTATGCATATTTGTTGATGATGAAAAAGTATTAAAGCAGTATTTCAAAATATTTGGAACTCAATCTTCAGCTGCTGATTGGGGTATTTATCTTGACTTAGTTAGAAAAGATTTAGATTACGGAAATGTTTCTATTTCTCCAGAATTATTCCCATACTTCTTTAATACTATTAATTCATATTAATTCATCTTCTTTCGAACAGGTTATATAGTAATATGTTATGCTTAATTTTTTACAAAAATGATTTTTTTTCAATAAATATAAAATCCATCAATCTTCAATTTTACTATAGTCCTTATAAATAGCTTCTTTAAATACTTTCCAGTGCTCATCAGTCATACGCCCTGGTGTAAATAAACAAATTCCCGCAGCTCCGTTTATCATAGACTGTTCAATAGCATCCACTAATTCTTCTGGAGAAACACCGTGATCTTCAGGATCTGGATGTTCTGCCTTTTCATTAGGAAATGGTGTTATAAATAGTCCGCTATAAATTGGTTTGGCGTTATTAACTGACGCCACCTCTTCTTTTACCATTTCACCAACCCATTTGGTATCTTCTAAATAAAAATCATTGTAATTCATTGGAAAAATTGCATCTAAGTCCCATTTTTCCCATTCTTGACGCACCATTTTTTTCGCTAATGAAGGTCCCGGAAAAACGGCTGCATTTAATTGCTTTCCTTTTGCATGGACTACCTCAGCAATTTTATTCACCATATTTGTAATTAAATCATATCTGAATTGTTTCCATTCCTCCACTTGTGAAGGATCTTCAACTTCTTTTATATCAATACCTGATTTCGCTTTGAAATCGGACACGCACTTATCGCAATAACAATAATCGTATTTTGGAAACTCTTTATCCATTACCAAATTATATTTTTCCCATAAACCGTTTGCTAATATTACATCTGGAAAACGGATATAATCTAAATGAATACCATCGACCTCATCAACATCAGCGATCTTACTATATAAATCTGTTAAATAATCAACTACTTTTTCTTTATTTGGGCATAAAAATGTATAATGCTTAACATATACTGGTTTATCAAAAGCTGAATCGCCTTCTCCATTAACACCAAACAAATCGGCAGTTAATGTGTCACTTGGGTCTTGTCTCATTGTTGGAATCCAAGTATGGAATTCTAAACCTGCCTCTTTGGCTATTTTACCCACCCGTTTATATGTTTCAGGGTTTTGACCTCCATTATACATTAGCCCATCAACACCATGATCTTTAAAACCTTTAAAACTGGCCAAAAGCTCTGCATCTGTAGCTTCACCAGGCCCTCCTGTCCAAGCATAAACAGGAACTTTAGTTTTCAATATTTCTGTATCTGATTTGTCTTTACAAGAAATAAATAAAATTGTTATTAATAAAAAACTTAAGATTTTATTCATGATACGGGGTTGATTAGATTAAAATTTAAATATAAAAATCTAAAATAAACCAAAATACTATTCGTACACAACTTTTTTCGACCAATAGCATTTATTATTCAAAATTAAACAACGAATCGACCTATATTTTTGGTACTTACAATAGCTATTCTTTCTTCTTGTACAAAAGAAGAAGATGTAATCTTATAAAATGAAGAATTAATTGGCAGATGTAAATTGATTGAACAATATTGAGATCCAGGTGATGGCAGTGGTAATTATAACCCATTGTAAATGAGAAAATTATTGAATTCTTTAAAAATAAAAAAATCATATCAATTGAGTCTTTTTACTCTACGAATAGTGATACGAAAAAGGATACCGTTGGCTTATCTAATGATAAAACTGAGATTATTTTTGTAAAAAACGAATGTAATTCTTCTGAGTATAATATTAATTATAAGCTTATTGAAAATAAGCTACAATTATGATATCCATGTACTGAAGGTTGTGCTAAAAAGTTTGAAAAAATAGTTAATTAGAACAATAAAATTAGTTATTTAAATTTATTATCTTGGTAACATAAATCTATACTATGCGTTTTTATATTTTACTTATTGGTCTTTTATATTTATCAGATATTCCGGCCCAAGAATCTATTTTAGATTCTAAAACGATTACATTTTATGCCAAAGATTCTGTAATTATTACGGCTGACACTTACTTTCTAGAAAACATACCCCCAACAGTTTTGTTATGTCATCAGGCAGGCTATAGTCGTGGTGAATATTTAAATACCGCGATAGAGCTGAATGCATTAGGTTTTTCTTGCATGGCAATAGATCAGCGTTCTGGTCAAGAAATAAATGGAATTGTTAACCAAACTGCGATTGATGCAAACAATAAATTAAGAAATGTTGGTTATGCTGGAGCCAAACAAGATGTTGAGGCCGCTATAGATTATTTGTATAAAATAAATGGAGAACAACCTGTTATTTTAGTAGGTAGCTCCTACTCTGCTTCGTTAGCTTTGTGGATTGGTAGTGAGAATTTAAAAACAAAGGCTATTGCTGTCTTTAGCCCAGGAGAATATTTAACAGGTATAAAATTAAAGCAAACTATAAAATCAATAAGTATCCCTGTATTTGCAACGTCTTCTAAACGAGAAATCAAACCTGTGGAAAAACTATTAAGTCAAATTAAGCCAAACTTAATTACACAATTTAAGCCTAAGTTAAAAGGATACCACGGTTCTAAAGCCTTATGGAAAAAGAATGACGGTCATGAAAATTATTGGAACGCTTTTAAAGAATTTTTATTAAAACAAAAGTAAGATTAAACTATTTCCAATACTCGCTCTAAAGCCATACCTCTTGATGCTTTAATTAATAGTGTTGTGTTCATAATATTGAGAGTTGAAAAATACGCTTTAAACGCTTCGTAAGAATTAAATAGTTGAATCTTATCTTCATTAACACTGCATTTATAAAAATTCTCTCCAATTAAGTATGCTTTTGTAATTGAGAGTTTACTTAACAAATCAACAATAAATTGATGCTCAGCTTCAGCTGTTTTTCCTAATTCAAACATATCACCCAAAATTGCAATTTTATGAGAATCCGTTAAATTTGATAAATTTTCTAAAGCAACTTCCATACTACTCGGATTGGCATTATAGGCATCCAAAACAATTTTATTAGATTCTTTATGAATTATTTGAGAGCGATTATTACTAGGTACATAATTCTCTATAGCCTTAATACTATCTTCACTTTTCACTTTAAAGAAATTACCAATAGCTAATGCCGCCGAAATATTATTATAATTATAAGCTCCAATCAATTGACTTTTTACAATTTCATTATTAAATTGAACATGAACAAACGGATTAGCCTCTACAAAACGAACAGGAACGTCACCATTTTCTCCACCAAATGTTACTTGATTAATAGCTGTTGATTTTTCTAATTGAATAGGATCGTTGGCATTTACAAAAGCAGTTTTATTTTTACTTTTTAAATAAGTGTATAATTCTGACTTACCTTCTATTACACCTTCAATACTACCAAACCCTTCTAAATGAGCCTTTCCGAAGTTCGTAATATAACCGTAATCAGGTTGGGCAATGTTACATAAAAATTCAATTTCTTTTAAATGATTCGCCCCCATTTCAACGATACCAATTTCAGTTTTTGGTGTCATTGAAAGTAGTGTCAACGGCACACCAATATGATTGTTTAAATTACCCTTTGTCGCAGTTGTATTGTATTTCTCAGAAAGAACAGCGTTAATCAACTCTTTAGTTGTGGTTTTACCGTTACTCCCTGTTAGACCAATAATCGGTATCCCAAGTTCATTTCTATGATAAGAAGCTAATGCCTGCATCGTTTTCAAAACATCATTTACTAAAATAATAGTTGGTTTTGTTTGATATACAGCTTCATCTACAACCGCAAAAGCTGCTCCTTTTTTTAAAGCATCTTCAGCAAATTTATTACCATTAAAATTATCACCTTTTAATGCAAAAAAAACACAACCTTTTTCCACTTTTCTAGTATCTGTAGATACTTGATAGGTCTGTTTATAAATTAAATAGAGTTCTGAAATATTCATGTGTCAATGTATATTATTTTTATGGTCAAATGGAATGTATAAATTATCACTTTAACAATTTCTATAATTTTTATCTTGACATTCCATGGGTTAAAACTAAAAAAAAACTCAATACAAAATGTATTGAGTTTTAAATATTTATTCTATAGCAAGACTTATCTTTGTGGTTCCTTACGTCTTCTTTTATAAGACATAGCACCTAACTTGTCAGTTGCACATCTAAATCCGATATAATTTGTAGCCATATATTCTGGCAAATATCTACGTTGAGCTGGGTCTAACCAATAAGCTCTATCTTTCCATGAACCTCCTTTATAAACTCTAGCTTGATCACTAATTAAAGTGTTTCTAGTTTTCGTATCATATTGTTGAATGATTAATCCACTTTCTCCAATTTGTTTTGGTGTTTTAGGTGAATTATACATTCTTGGTTGATTTTCCATATCTTCCTCATCTTGATAGTAGTTTTTAGTTGAAGCCATATCTCCATCACCGATAGCAATATTATCAGCTTTTTCATAATTAGGTCTCATAAAAGCATCACGCTTAGTAATTGGCACATATTTAATACTACCTGGTAAATCTTTAGGTACAATTTTACCATTATCCAATGTATCAAACTCTATACTGTTATAATCAACAACAACTACCTTACCTTCTTCATCAATTAAAGGTTTTTTAAATACATTTCCTCTAAAATAGTTAAAGTCATTTGCATCGTTATCTATAATTGGTCTATAAACATCAGCTACCCATTCTGCCACATTACCAGACATATCATACAGTCCAAATGCATTAGAATCATAAGATTTAACTCTAATTGTGATGTCAGCACCATCATTACTCCATCCTGCTAAACCACTATAATCACCTTTACCTTGTTTAAAGTTGGCTAATTGGTCACCACCTCTTCTTCTTGAATCATCTCTAGTTGTTGAACCATTCCAAGAATATTTTTTTCTTCCTCTAATAGTATTGTATTCTCTATTTTCAATTTCAGCTTTTGCAGCATACTCCCATTCAGCTTCAGTTGGTAATCTAAAACGTTGTGTTAACATACCATCAGACGTTTTAACGTGACGACCTGTAAAACCTTGATCAGATTTTTTAGACTTTCTATCTTTTCTTGATAATTTTTCACCATCATCTCCAGCGGCATCGTCAGCATTTTTAGCTGCCTTTCTTTCTTTTTTACTTTGTTTCTTTACTTGAGCATTTGGATCATACAAACCTCTGCCATAAATATCTTCGTTACCATCAAATAACAAATCAGGATTTGCTAAATAAGTACCTGTATCAAATCTATTTTTACCTTCTACAGTTACAGAATCCATATCAAATAAAGACTTAAGTACACCTTTATCCATTAATATTTTTTCATTAACCCTATCCGTTCTCCATTTACAGTATTCAGTAGCTTGCAACCAAGATACACCTACAACTGGATAATCAGAATATGATGGGTGACGTAAATATGCTTCAGATAATAACTCATTAAAACCAAGAGCATCTCTCCAAACTAATGTATCTGGTAATGCAGATTGATAAATTTTTCTATAACTATCATCTGATGGAGGATATACTTTCTCTAAATATTGTAAATAAAACAAATATTCTAAGTTTGTAACCTCAGCTTCATCCATATAGAATGAACGTACTTGTTGTTTTGTTGGTGTAGTGTTCCAGTCGAACATTACATCATCAGTTACACTACCCATGGTAAATGTACCTCCTTCAATTAGTACCATTCCTGGTGGAACTTTTTGACCAGCATAGTTTGTATTAGCTGTAAAACCACCATAAGTTGGATCGTTAAATTTCCAACCTGTAAGTTCAGAATGTGTTCTGGACTTTTTACCACAACTTATTAAAGTAGCAGCTACTAATACTGTTAACAAAACTTTGTTTCCGATATACCTTCTCATATTTAAACTTCTTAATTTATTCTTTTAGAGTTGAATCATTCGGCATTAGGGGTGTATTTTTTTGACACATTATGCCTGTTAATGCTAGTATAACGATAGTTTTATTTCTTTATTATATGTTATGTTATAAAAAATGAGATTAATTCTATTTAAATTTGCAAGCATTTAAAACAAACCGTCCAAACAAGCTCTATACTGTTTAGATTTGATATATGCTTAATATAAAATAAGTATGATTATCTTGCGAGACATTTAATTTATATATGAAGTCATTTCATTTGAAAAAGTTTTTTAGATCATTAGTACACCTATTATATATAGCCCCTTTCTTTGTTTACTCTCAAAACATTGATAGAAATACTGTATCCAATACAAAATCTTATTCAACGGTTAAAAACGCTGTATTATCTCAAGGTACCTGGTACAAATTTTCAATTGATACTACTGGTGTTTTTAAAATAGACAAACAGTTTTTACAAAACCTAGGAGTAAACACAACTGATATAAATCCTAAAAACATCAGGATCTTTGGAAATGGTGGACAATTACTACCTCAAAAAAATGCTGATTTCAGATATGATGGATTGCAAGAAAATGCAATTTTTGTAAATGGTGAAGAAGATAGTAGTTTTGATACTAATGATTATATCCTCTTTTATGGTATAGGGCCACATGGTTGGAATATTATTCCGTCACAACCTTCCCAATCTAAACACATTAATAATATTTATAGTGATAAGGCCTATTATTTCTTAACCGTTGATAATGGTTTGGGTAAACGCATTACAACTGCTCCTGATATTTTAGCAACCGCAACAGAAACAATAACTACATATAATGATTATGATTTTATTGAAAATGACATAACAAATTTATTTGCAAACGGACAACAATGGTTTGGTAAGGAATTAAGTTTTGAGAATACTACAACGAAAATATTTCAATTTGAGAACCTAGACGTTTCACAACCTATTACGATAAGAGTAAGAGGTGTAGCCATATCCTCTACAGCATCTTCATTTGATATAAAAGTGAATGGTCAGAATTTAATGAACATTAGCTTACCTGCAGTACCTTCAACTTCAGGTAATTTAACACTTGCCATTCCACGTGAAAGTTCTCAGAATGCAACTGTGAACACCTCAAGTATAGCAGTAGAAATTACTTACAATAATAATGGTAACCCTTCGGCTAAAGCCTATTTAGATTATGTAGAACTAATTGGAGTTAAAAAGCTAACTGCAAATGGCAACCAATTTTCCTTTAGAAATTTTGAATCCCAATCAAATTCTACGCTTTTTAATTATCAAATAGAAAACAATTTGAAAATTGATCAAGTCTGGAATGTTACAGATGGTATTAATCCAAAAATCATCACCAATCAATCAAATTTAGATCTATTTAGTTTTAATATGTATGGAGGTTCATTACAAGAATTTATCGTACTGAACGAAAATGATTATTACAAACCAAAAATTATTGAGCAGACCAAAATTCCTAATCAAAATTTACAGGCTTTAAAAGATATCGATTATGTAATTATCACTCAAGATTTTTTAATGAATGAAGCAGAAAGATTGGCTACATACCATAGGGAGAATTCTAACTTAGTGGTTCGGGTAATTAATTTAGACCATATATATAATGAATTTGGTTCTGGCTCACCTGATTTAACCGCTATTCGCGATTTTATTAGACATTTGTATTTAAATGCATCTAGTCAAGAATCTAGAATTAAATATGTCTGTCTATTTGGCGATGCTTCTTATGATTTTAAAGATCGGATTAACGATAACAATAATATCGTACCCTCTTTTCAATCTTTAGAAAGTTTTGATTTAGCACGTTCTTATGTTACAGATGATTATTATGGTATGATGGATGATGATGAAGGTGAATTGAGTAATGCTGATAATCAAGATGTGGCAACAGGAAGGTTTCCAATATCTACAGTAAGTGAAGCCAAGACTACTGTTGATAAAACCTTAAACTATTATAATATAGAATCTTTTGGAGATTGGCGTAATAGAATTACGTTAGTGGCTGATGATCCTGATGTGGCTAGTGAGTTTATACTTCAAGAAACCGTAGAAAAATTAGCCGATACGCTTAAAAACAGACGACCTATTTATAATTTGTCAAAGATCTATGCTGATGCCTATGTGCAGGAAACTTCTGCTGGTGGCGAACGCTATCCTGATGTAAACGAAGCTATAAATAACGCTGTTGAAACAGGATCTTTAGTCATAAATTATTTCGGGCATGGCGGGGAAGATGGTTGGGCTAACGAGCGTATTCTGGAAACCTCAGCTATAAATGATTGGAACAACCCCAACAAATTACCGCTCTTTATAACTGTTACGTGTGAGTTTTCCAAATTTGATAACCCACTTAGACCCACTGCCGGCGAGTTTGTTTTTTTAAATCCTTATGGAGGTGCCACAAGTTTAATTACTACAACGCGTGAAATTTTTATCAGTGTTGGGCAACGTTTTAACGACATATTAACCAAAAAACTTTTTGGATTCAACGGAGAAGACTATACCATTGCTGAAGCTCTGATGGCCATGAAAAATGACCCCACAGCTCCAAATACCACGCAACGTTTATTTGTTTTTTATTTAGGTGACCCCGCAATGAAACTCGCACGTCCAAAACCAAGTATTGAGCTTACTAAATTAAACGGACAAAACATTACCTCAGCAACCGATACATTAAAAGCCTTATCTAAAATAAGTTTAGAAGGAGTTGTAAAAGATGCTCTAGGAAATAATTTAACAGATTTTAATGGCGAGTTGTCTGCAACCATTTATGATAAATCAGTAGACCGAATTACATTAGATAATAATAATTTTGGTAACAAACTTTCTTTTGATGCTATTGAAAGTAAAATTTTTACAGGAAGAGCTTCTATAAAAAATGGTATTTTTAATTTTGATTTTATTGTTCCGAAAGATATAAGAATTGCGTACGGAAATGCTAAAATTAGTTTATATGCAGACAATGAACTAATTGACAAAGGCGGTGTAAATCAAGAAATAATTATTGGAGGTATAGATGAAAATGCTCCAGAAGATAATATTGGCCCAACCATTCAGCTTTTTATGGATGATGAATCTTTTGCAGATGGAGGTAACACAAGTGAATCTCCAAATTTAATTGCCATTTTAGAAGATAGCTCAGGTATTAATACTTCAATTACTGCCGTTGACCATGATATAGTTGCCATTTTAGATGGAGACCAAGCCAACCCTTATATATTAAATGATTTTTACGAGACCGAACTGGACGACTTTACTACAGGAAAAGTGAAATTCCCTTTTCGAAATTTAGAACCTGGTTTACATACCCTAAATTTTAAAGTTTGGGACACATACAATAATTCATCAGAAGCAACGTTAAATTTTGTTGTAGTAGATAACAGCGATTTGGTATTGAGTAATGTTCTTAATTATCCTAATCCTTTTATAAATTATACAGAGTTTTGGTTTAATCACAACAAACCAAATGAACCGTTAGAGGTTCAAGTTCAGATATTTACAGTTTCTGGTAAATTAATTAAAACCATTAACCAAAACGTACAGTCTGAAAATCTATCACGTTCCATATCATGGAATGGTTTAGATGACTTTGGTAATAAAATTGGAAAAGGGGTTTACATTTATAAACTCAATGTTAAATCGACATTAACAAATACTAAAAACGAAAAATTTGAAAAACTTGTCATTTTACAGTAAAATCAAAATGTTCAAAATCCCTAACTTAACTATTCTGATGAAAAACTCATTATTACTACTTATAGCATTCTTATGCTTACATGTAGCTAACGCACAAGACGAACCAAATCCGATAACCACGGCCGCTCCATTTTTAACAATTGTACCAGATGCTCGTGCTGGAGGTATGGGCGATATTGGTGTAGCTACCAAACCTGATGCCAATTCTCAACATCATAACCCTGCTAAGTTTGCTTTTTCGGATACTCAGTTCGCAGTAGGTGTAAATTATACACCATGGTTACGTAACTTAACGAACGATGTATTTGTTAGTAGTTTAACGTTTTCAAATAAAATTAATGAACAAAGTGCTTGGGGTGCAAGTTTAAAATACTTTTCACTTGGAACCATAGATTTAACTGATTCGGGCGGAAATCCAATTGGAACTGAAAACCCTAACGAATTATCTTTTGATGGTTCTTATTCATTAAAATTAAATGAAACATTTGCATTGGCCGTTGGTGTCCGTTATATACGTTCGGATTATGCATTAAGAGTAGAAAATTCTGACTTAAAAACTGTAAATACTTTTGCTGTTGATATTGCTGGTTACTATCAATCTCCAGAGAAAAATTACGGTAATTTTAATGGTATTTGGCGTGGTGGATTTAATTTATCTAACATTGGCCCCAAAGTAACTTTATCTGATGGAGGTAGAGAAAGTTTTATACCTACGAATTTAAAATTAGGTGGTGGATTTGAATTTATCTTAGATGATATGAACTCTGTAACGACCAACCTTGAATTCAATAAATTATTAGTACCGACACCTCCTATTAGAGATTCTTCAACAGAAGAAATTCTCGAAGGAAAAGATGATGATGTTGGATTTTTACCAGGTATGTTTCAATCTTTTGGCGATGCTCCAAACGGATTTAGTGAAGAACTCAAAGAATTTACTTGGGCATTAGGTGCTGAATATATGTATGACAATACATTGGGACTTCGTCTTGGATATTTTAACGAAAACGAATTGAAAGGAGCTCGAAAATATTTTACACTAGGAGCTGGATTTAAATTTAAAAGTTTAAATTTAGATATGTCCTACTTGATAAACTCATCTGACGTTAACAATCCTTTAGAAAACACCTTACGCTTTTCTTTAACATTTAATTTTGGTGACATCTTTGATTATTAAGATTCATATTAAATAATATAATTTCAAAAATCATTTTAGTATTTTAGCTAAAATGATTTTTTTATTTCAATTCTTATTTAAAAGTACCAATAATGAAATTTAAAGAGGTAATTTTAAGTAAGAAATAGTATCATCCCCAAAGTGTAGCTTTTTATGCAAAAAATACAAAGTAAAATTGAATATCTATTATTCGAAAATATTGATGAACTCGACACGAATGCTCGTAGTTTAATGAACGAGGCGATAAAAGCTCGTGAGAAAGCCTATGCCCCATATTCCAATTTTAATGTTGGTGCCGCTATCTTACTTGACAATAATGAAATAGTACTAGGTAACAATCAAGAAAATGCTGCTTTCCCTTCTGGCTTATGTGCAGAACGTGTTGCTATTTATAATGCAGGTGCCAATTACCCGGAATGCACAATTTTAGCTATTGCCATTTCAGCAAGTTCTTCGAAACATAAAGTAACCAACCCTGTTGGCCCTTGTGGTGCTTGCAGACAAAGTATTGCAGAATACGAGCACAAACAAAAGCAAGCCATAGAAATTTATTTTATGGGAGAAGAAGGAAAAGTTGTTAAAGTAAATGCCTTAAAAGATTTATTACCTTTTGGTTTTGACAGTAGCTTTTTATAATTAATTTTCTTTTATTAGATAAACGATTAAGTGCTCCATCTTATGCAAGATATTAAAACTAGAGAAGACATCCATTTTATAATTACTGAGCTATACAAGAAATTGTTATCAGATGATATTGTTAAGCATTTCTTTGAAGATGTTATTAATGAAAATCATTTAGAAGAACACCTGAATATTGTAACTGATTTTTGGAATGGAATTTTATTTAGTGCCACTGATTACCAAAGAAATGCCATGCAACCTCATTTAATTCTCAATGAACGTAAGCCTTTTAAGCATGAACACTTTAAAAGGTGGTTATTACATTTCACTTCGTCTATTGACGACAACTTTAAAGGTGAAAAATCAGAAATGGCAAAGACAAGAGCCTTGTCTATTGCTACAGTTATGGAAATAAAAATGAGTAGTAATTCTTAAAATATTCTTTTTAAAATTTAATTACTAAGCTTAAAATAATTAATTTAGCCGTTGGTTGTAATTCAGCACCCTAGACCTTTTTTATATGAAGTCAGTTATCACTGGAAACGGCAGTTTCATCCCCTCAATAACTATTAAAAATAGTGATTTTAGTGAGCATCAATTTTATGATGACAATAAAGAACTTTTTACTACATCAAATGAAGTAATCATAGAAAAATTTAAATCTATTACAGGCATCGGAGAAAGACGTTATGTAAAAGATAATATAAACTCTTCAGACATTGCTACCATTGCTGCTCAACGAGCTATTGATGACTCTGGTATTGATCCTGAAGAATTGGACTACATCATCGTTGCTCAAAATTTTGGAGACGTTAAAAAAGGAAGTATTCAAACTGACATTTTACCAAGTTTAGCCGCAAGAGTAAAGCATAATTTAAAAATAAAAAACTCCAATTGTGTAGCTTATGACATTATATTCGGTTGCCCAGGATGGCTACAGGGTGTTATACAAGCTCATATTTATATAAAATCTGGTGAAGCACAAAAATGTTTGGTTATTGGTTCTGAAACCTTATCAAGGGTAGTTGACAATCACGATAGAGATTCAATGATTTTTGCTGATGGTGCAGGTGCTTGCATTATGGAAGCCAAAGAAAATAGTGAAAACGGAATATTAAGTTATGCTGCACTATCTGATACTATTGAAGAATCTAATTATTTGTATTTCGGCGAGTCAAATAAACCCAACACCAATGAGGGTGTTCGGTATATAAAAATGTTGGGACGAAAAATTTATGAATACTCCTTAAATAATGTGCCTTTAGCCATGAAAAAGGCTTTAGACAAAAGTGGAACCCCTATTGAAGAGGTTAAAAAAATATTTATACATCAAGCCAATGAAAAGATGGACGAGGCCATCATCAAACGTTTTTTTAGGTTATATAAATCTCAAGTTCCAGAAAATGTTATGCCTATGAACATTCATAAATTAGGTAATAGCTCTGTGGCTACTATCCCTACTCTACTCGATTTAGTATTAAAAGGAAAAATAGAAAATCATAACCTAAATGAAGGAGATGTAATTATTTTAGCATCCGTAGGTGCTGGCATGAACATTAACGCAGTAGTTTATAAACATTAAGCCTAAAGTTATTATCATTTAGACACTCCTCAATGAGGCCAAGAAGCCTTGAAATTTATAAAAGAAGAAAGGGAATTTATATTTCTCCAGAAAATAGTATTGCTATTTCCTTGACTATCCTAGTTTTTCTATTAGAGTATTTAGTCAAACAATTTGGATTTGATTTTGATGGTTGGGATAGAGTTATTGGAATGCTTTTATTATTTTATGTATTTATTCTAATTACAAGCAACTTTTTTCGTTACGAAAGAGACATCGGAGAACATTTTGGTAAAATAGTATTTTGGGAGGATCGTGTTCAATTGGGAAGCTGCACCTACAAACTTTCTGAAATAGAAAAATTAGCATTTCCTACAACGTATGATGTAAGAGGCATACATACAAATTTGACGCTTGAATTCTCACCTTCAAAATCAAATGGAATGGATAATGTTCTCATTTTAACTCTAAAAAATGGTAAAAAGCTAGAATATAACTTTCTACAAACTGAAAATTACAAGCTAACTTACTTTAAAGATATTTTTGTTCATTATTATAAACATGAAATTATTAGCTGGATAGAACTTATAGGCATATTAAACGTTCATGACTATAGAAAAATTCAAGAATTTAAAAAAGAAATCCACACCTAAACAGTCAAACTCCTATTCTATTAAAATATTTTCATATCGTTCTTAAACAATAAATCTAATCCTCTAAAACCTCTTGTATTACTTTACCTGAAGTGGCATTAGGAAATGTAATTTCCAACAAACTTGACATTGTTGGAGCGATATCTGTAATATTTACAAGACTTTTACTTGAGCCTTGCTTAATACCTTTACCATAAAAAATTATAGGCACATGCGTATCATAATTATAACCTGAACCATGCGTAGAACCTGTTTTTGAATAGCTTATTGTAGCTGGGTTTGGCACTAACAATACATCACCAGAAAATTTTTGATTGTAACCATTTTGTAAAAAGTGCATTATACCCTCGGTAAAATTGGTGGTTTGCATGGTACGAGCGGTTACTGCTCTAGAAATACCTTTATAATTAATAACTTCATCTGCTAAGCTTTGAGCAACTTCATTCGCCTCTAATTTCAACTCTTTAATTTTACTTTTGTTTAAAAAGATTTGAAAATTAGAGATGTCTTCAATCAAATCATCAGATTTATACTTCTCTAAAAGAAAGGCATTTGCTTTCTTTTTAAAATTTTTATTATCAAAATAACCTGAAGGTATTTTTAACGTCTTTAAGTAAGAAGGAACCTGTACAGCAGCATGATCTGCAGTTAAAAATAAGGTGTAATTACCTTTACCCACCTTTTCGTCTAAAAACTTAAAAAATGAAGCCAACTCTTTATCCAATCTTAAATACGTATCTTCAATTTCTTTGGAATCAACCCCAAATTTATGGCCTACATAATCAGTACTAGAAAAACTAACCGCTAAAAAATCAGTTACATTTTGTGTTTGACCTAAGTTCTCACCAACTATAGCTGCCTCTGCAAAATCTTTTACAATAGTATTACCATAAGGTACAGCCTTTAAAAGATCGTAATTGCCATTATTCCTCTTCAATTTTTTTAAATCATATGGAAATGTTGGTGTTTTTTTCCCTTTAAACAAACCTTCAAACTTATTATCATCTGCTATACTTTCAGTGTATGTATTTATATCATAAAGCGTATTCCAAGTAGAATTCAAATATTTCTTGGCATTACCGTTCTTATTAAATTCTTGAACCCATTTCGGTAATTTATCCATATAATATGAACTGGTAATAAACTTACCTTCTTTTTCTCCTTGAAACCAATAAGAACCATCCGCGGCATGCCCAGCAGGTAAAATAGCTGATCTATCTTTTATACTTAACCCTATGACTTTACCTCTCTTATTTTGTGCCATTTTAAGCTCATCACCTATTGTGGTAACTAACATTCTACGTGGCGACTTTCTACCTCCATCATCTGCTCCAACGCTCTTATAATCACCATCATCTACACAATAAATAGACTTTTTAGCGAACTTATCATACCAATTGTTACCAATTATACCGTGATAACTTGGTGTAGTACCTGTATATATAGAGGTATGCCCAACAGCTGTATAGGTCGGGATGTAATTATAATGCCCATTTTCACAACTAAACCCACCATCAATTATTCTTTTAAAACCATCATTTCCATATCTATTGTAAAATCGTGTTAAATAGTCATAACGCATTTGATCAACTACAATACCAACAACTAATTTAGGGCGTTGCATTTCGATTGCAGTAAGACTGAACGTTGGTTCTTTTACAACAGAATTTTGAGCGAAACTAGAAATGAATAAAACTAAGGTTAGAACAAAAGATAATAAATTTTTCATCGATGATATTTTATATTAAAATCAAAATTAGGGCTTTTTTTACATTTAATATTATATTTTTGATATTTGAAAATTAAATTAATGTTAATTCATTTCCAATAACAGAAACCTATAATTTGATCAACTATTTTAAATATATTGGTAAGTATTTTATTATGCTTAAAGAGGTTTTTAAAAGACCTCAAAAAGGATCTATTTTTAGAGAATCTATTTTTAAAGAAATTGAAGATTTGGGTATTAACTCTATAGGAATAGTTGCTTTTATATCCTTTTTCGTTGGTGGTGTTGTGGTTATTCAAACCGCTTTAAATTTGGACAATCCCATTACACCTAAATATTTAATTGGATATGCATCTAGAGAATCGTTAATATTAGAATTTTCACCAACCTTAATTTCAATTATTTTAGCAGGAAAAGTAGGCTCGTACATTACTTCTAGTATTGGTACGATGCGAGTTACAGAACAGATTGATGCTCTTGAAGTAATGGGTATCAATTCTTTAAACTATTTAGTGCTCCCTAAAATTATTGCCAACGTCTTCTTTTATCCATTCGTTATTATTATTAGTATTTGGCTTGGTATTTTTGGTGGATGGGTTGCTGGAAACTTAACAGGCTTAGTTAGCTCTGCAGATTATATAATGGGAATTAGAAGTGAATTTGAACCTTTTCATTTGGTTTATTCTATGATTAAAACCTCCGTATTTGCTTTTGTTATTGCAACAATACCTGCATACCAAGGCTTTTATGTCAAAGGAGGAGCTATTGAAGTGGGTAAAGCGAGTACACGTGCTGTGGTATGGACGAGCATTGTAATAATTGTATTGAATTACTTTTTAACCCAAATGCTTTTAGGAAAATGATTGAAGTAAGGAATTTAAATAAAGAGTTTGATGGCGTTCAAGTATTGAAGGGCATTGATGCTACTTTTGAAAATGGAAAAACCAGCTTGGTTATTGGTACCAGTGGATCTGGGAAAACGGTATTCTTAAAATGTTTGTTAGGTTTAATACAACCTGAAAAAGGCGATATTATTTATGATGGTCAGATCTATAATGAAATGAGCAATAATGAGAAGCGTGATTTAAAAAAGGATATTGGTATGGTCTTTCAAGGAAGTGCATTATTTGACAGTTCTACTGTTGAAGAAAATGTAATGTTTCCTTTAAAAATGTTTACAAATCAGCCATATGAAGAAAAACTTGAGCGTGTAAATTTTGTTTTAGACCGTGTAAATTTACAAAATGCAAATAAAAAATTTCCTGCAGAACTTTCTGGTGGAATGCAAAAACGGGTAGCAATTGCCAGAGCGATTGTGATGAATCCTAAATATCTATTTTGTGATGAACCTAATTCAGGTTTAGACCCAAAAACCTCTACAGTAATTGACAATTTAATTCAAGAAATTACGAAAGAATATAATATAACCACCATAATTAATAGCCATGACATGAATTCTGTGATGGAAATTGGTGAAAAAATTATATTATTGAAGCATGGTGTTAAAGAATGGGAAGGTACCAATGACGAAGTTTTTAAAACAGATAATGAATCATTGGTTGATTTTGTTTATTCTTCTAACTTATTTAAAAAAGTAAGAGAAGCACAATTAAGACAAGACAATAGCGGCTCTTAATAAGATGATGCTCATAAAGCTAAAGATTTAAAAAAATAATTACGCTATTCTACTCTCTAACAATTTTCAAAGTATCTAATGCTAGTCTGGTTTTTAACCATAATTTGAGTTTTTCCTCTTGCATATTCAACTCCTTTTTTGGCATTTTATCTTTCCATTTTATACTAAAAAAAGCTATTGAATCGATTTTAGAAAAATCAGTTACCACTTTTTTAGCATAGCTCATCTTCTCAATACCATCATAATTTATTTTCGCTTCTTCACTGACCGATTTAAAAGGGATTTGATCTTTATAAAATTTATTAAGTTCATTTTCTAACAATCTAATTCTATCCTCTTTTTCTTTGATATTTTCATCACGAGAAGTAATTATTTTTTGATTTTGAGAATACAGATCCTGTAAATTTTTCACTTGTGCTAACATTTCTGTATCATCCTGCTGCTGAATTTTCAACTCAACATCCCCCAAACCTAACTCCCCCATCCTGTTTTTCCAAATACCAACTTGAGCATCAGAAACGGGATTGAATAATGGCAATGTTATACTTTTATTAGTGTAATCAATATTTTTGTCGTCTTCTCCAATTATGGACACTCCATTTTCTTTTAGTTCATAAATAAAAGACTGTGCTGTTTTTTTAAATTCATTTTCTCTAAACAAATTATAAAATGAATATATACTTCCAGCCAATATAATAAATGCAACTACTGATGCAAATTGACTAATTCGCTTCCGTTTAGCTGAATTTATATACTTAACCATCGGAAAGCTTAAAAACTTAACAATTACAAATGTTGCTAATGCTATGAAAATGGTATTGATAGTGAACAAAAACATAGCCCCAAGAAAATAGGAAAACTGCCCAGTAGCCAAACCATAACCAGCCGTACATAATGGTGGCATTAAAGCTGTAGCAATTGCAACACCAGCAACAGTATTAGTTTGAGCAGAAGGTCTACTAACCGCTATAATAAGTGCCAAACCACCTGCAAGTGCTATAAAAACATCACGAACATCAGGTCTTGTTCTTGCTAAAATTTCAGTAGTCGGATCTTGAAACAAAGGGATACTGAAAAACAAGAAAGAAGTTAGCAAACTTAACCCAACCATAACCCCTAGATTAACCATGGAGCGTCTTAATGTATCAATATCATTAATACCTATGGACAAGCCAACTCCTAAAATTGGCCCCATTAAAGGCGATATTAACATGGCTCCAATGACAACAGCTGTTGAGTTCGCATTTAAACCTATGGAAGCTATAAGAATTGAAAAGACCAAAATCCAAGCCGTATGACCTTTCATGGAAATATTATCCTTGATCGCTTGCACCGTTCCTTCCTTATTCGTGTCGTGTTTTATGTCTAAAAGATCTATTAAAAACTCTTTTATACCACCTAAGATACCCGTAACTTTCTTTTGGGTTTCTTTATTTTTCACATCAAGATCAACTTCAACCTTTTTGTTTTCTTCCATGGTTTATAGAACTTATTCTTTTTTAAACTAAATCTTTGCCAAATTTTTCTTTAACCTGAGAAACTATTTGTTTAATATCCTGTTCATTCTTTTTAGGACAAATTAACAATACGTCTTCTTTTTCTACTACAATAAAATCTTCTAAACCTTGAATAACAACATGCTTATATTTTGTAGTACTCACCATATTCCCTGAAGAATCATTAAAAATGGTTTTTGCATTTACAACGGCGTTATTATCTTCGTCCTTTTCTAATTTTTCGTGTAATGAACTCCAAGTTCCTAAATCATTCCATCCAAATTCAACTGGCAAGGTATAAATATTTTTCGCCTTTTGCATAATCCCATAATCGATGGAAATATTTTCTGCCTTTTGATAATTATTACTTATAAAATCATCTTCCAAATTGGTATTGTAAGCATTATTCCCTTCACAAAACAAGGTGTTCATTTCTGGTAAATAATTCTCAAATGCGTTAACAATACTCTTTACACTCCAAATAAAAATTCCTGCGTTCCAAACATAATCTCCACTTTCTACAAATTTAGTAGCCGTTTCTAAATCAGGTTTCTCTGTAAAATTAATAACTTTTTTTATTTCAGAATCATCATTTTCAAATTTAATATAACCATAACCTGTATTAGGACTATTAGGCTGTATGCCCAAGGTCATTAAAATATCCTCTTTTTCACAAGCATTAAAAGCGGTTTGAATATTATTTATAAATTCTTGCTCATTATCAATCCAATGATCAGATGGAGCTACAACCATAACCGCATTCGGATCTTTTTGTTGAATTTTTAATGCAGCATATAAAATACAAGGAGCTGTATTACGCATTGCAGGTTCTAACAATAATTGTTTCTCTGTACATTCGGGTAATTGTTCTAAAACAAGTTCCTTATAAATTGCATTTGTTGCTATTAAAATATTTTCTTTCGGAATTAAAGTTGAGAGTCTCTTAAAGGTACGTTGCAATAAAGAATCTCCTTTCCCTAACATGTCATGGAATTGTTTTGGGAATTGTGTAGTACTCACCGGCCAAAACCTTGAGCCAACACCACCTGCCATAATTACTGCGTAATAGTTTTGTTGCATTTTTTAATGTTTAATTACTATTTCTAGTGTTTATTTTTTTTAAAGAATATAATAAATTTGCTATTTAATAACCTCTACTTCGGCATTTTGATGAAATAAATATCTTTTTTTCGTTTTAACCTCAACACACTCATATCGTGTTCTTCGCTTTTCAATCATTTCAAAAATACGATTATTATGAATAAATTTATTCTTTGGTGCTAATTCAAAAATATAATTTAATTCATTCTCTTCATCATATTTTTTTAACGCCAAAGATAATTTTGCATCCGCATCGGTACTTGCCTTTGGGTTCTGTAAATAACGTGCTAAATAAGGTAATATTTCAGTTGGGTAAATTTCTGGAGTCACATATGGCAACATTAAATGCTGAAAATTCATTTTCCATTCAATCCCATGTGGTTTTACACGTTTCTGCTTTTGATGTGTTACCAAATGAGCTATTTCGTGTATTAAAGTCAATAAGAAACGATAGTGATTCAAATCATTATTAATAGTAATTTGAAATTGACCCGTATTTAACTTTCTAAAATCGCCATGTTTTGTCTTTCTATTATTTACAATTTTTAATTTACACGGATATTTATTCAGTAAATCAATTACCAAATCAATCGAAGCAAAAGGTATATATTTTTCTAAAATTTGTCTTTCTTTCATTGTATTAAGGTGTTGAAGACGACACTTGCAACACTTTACCGTTATAAAACTGATTACCTGTTAAAGCAAAATTAGCAATATAAGCTGCCATTTCTTCAGGAGTTGTGGGTGCTTGATATCCTGGAAAAGCTGCTGCTAACATTTCCGTCTGTACTGCTCCTAATGCTAACGTGTTAAATGCAATTTGTTTATCCTTAAATTCTTCTGCTAACAATTCCATCAACGTAATAACAGCTCCTTTTGAAGAACTGTATGCTGACAACCCCGGAAACTTCATACTTCCTTGAATACCGCCCATGCTACTCACTGCAACAACATGACTACCTGCTTTTAAATAAGGTAACATAATTTTAGTCAAACTTGCCACAGCAAATACGTTGACTTTATACACTTCTAAGAATTCTTTTGAACTCGTCTCTGCAAATGGCTTGTTGACAATAGCTCCTGCATTATGTATTAAAACATCAACAGCATTCCAATTATCCTTTACAAACGTTGAAATCGTATTTAACTGTTCATCGTCTGAGATGTCAACTCCTAATACAGATATATTATTATAACTTTTTTTTAAAGCTTCTAATGTTGATGTGTTTCTTGAAATTGCCAACACTTGATGTCCCTCCTTGCTCAAAAGCTTCACTATCTCATATCCAATACCTCTACTTGCTCCTGTTACTACTATGTTTTTCACAACCATTCTATCTGATTCAATATTATTATCAATAAAAGCAATTAAAATTCCTTACTTTTAAGCATCAAATATAATCATTAACTCAGCAACCTACATTATGAAAAATTTTCTTATTAGTTTTTGCCTTTTATTCAGTCTCATTTTATCTTCACAGAACACCTATTTACATTGTGGTAAGCTGATTGACACTAAAAACGGTAAAGTTCTTACTGAAATGACAGTTATTGTTTCTGGAAATAAAATTACGGATATAAAAAGCGGATACATAAATCCGAAATCTAAAAAAGATATTAGTATCGATTTAAAATCTAAGACTGTAATGCCCGGTCTAATTGATATGCATGTTCATTTAGAAGGACAACTGAGTCCAAAAAGCTATATAGAACCCTTTGTATTGAATGACGCAGATATTGCTTTTGACGCTCAAGGTTTTGCAAAGTCTACTTTATTAGCAGGATTTACAACTGTTAGAGATCTTGGAGGAAGTGGCGTAAACGTATCCTTACGAAACGCTATTAATCAAGGAAAGGTTGATGGTCCTAGAATATTTACAGCTGAAAAATCGTTGGCAACAACTGGAGGTCATGCAGACCCAACCAATGGGTTTAGCAAGAAACTTATGGGAAATCCTGGTCCTAAAGAGGGTGTTGTAAATAGCGTTGAAGATGCTCGAAAAGCAGTGAGACAGCGTTACAAAAATGGTGCTGACCTCATAAAAATCACAGCTACAGGTGGTGTATTAAGTGTTGCTAAAAGTGGGCAAAATCCACAATTTACAATAGAGGAAATAAAAGCAATATGCGAAACGGCTAAAGATTATGGAATGCATGTTGCCGCACATGCTCATGGTGATGAAGGCATGCAAAGAGCCATAATAGGTGGTGTTAAAACCATAGAACATGGTACTTTAATGAGTGAAGAAACCATGGAACTCATGATAAAACATGATGCGTACTATGTACCGACGATAACAGCTGGGAAATCAGTTGCTGATAAGGCAAAAATTAAAGGATACTTTCCTGAAATTATAGTACCAAAAGCATTAGCTATTGGACCTAAAATTCAAAGTACTTTTGGCAAAGCCTATGAAAAAGGAGTTTCCATTGCTTTTGGTACAGATGCTGGTGTTTATGACCATGGTGATAATGGTAAAGAATTTGACTATATGGTAGAAGCTGGTATGCCGGCAATAGAAACCATTCAGTCTGCAACGATTACCAATGCAAAAGTATTAGAAATGTCAACTGAAATTGGTCAAATAAAAATTGGCTTTATAGCTGATATTGTGGCTACGGACGAAGACCCTACTAAAAACATCAACACTATGGAAAATATTGTTTTTGTAATGAAAGAAGGAAAGGTTTATAAAAACTAAACCTATGAGATTTTTCATTAAAATAACTGTACAGTTATTTTTATTTTTTGCTTTAATAAGTTGTTCTAAAAATAAGTATGAAAAAGAATTACTTGGCACTTGGAATAATTATCCGTCTGGAGGATCGGTTGAAATAAGGTTTTATAAGGATTCAATTTCTTCTTATGAACATAGAAATAAAAGAAAAGGAACATGGAGTGCTGATATCAGTCAAATAAAAATGAATTTACCTTTGTTAAAATTCGTCGAAGGCTACAAGACTAGTTTCATTTTTGATTATAAGCTGAATGGAGATTCTTTATTTATAAAAAACTTAGACGATTCTGCTTTTACTTATCCCGTATTTTTCAAAGTCAATGATTACTGGAAACATTATTTAAGACAATTTGATTTTCAAATAGATTTACCTGTAGCTGATTTTGAGATGATCAAAAGTGATTACATGCAGTATGGAATTGATTTATTTGTTGGATATAATAATAAAGAATTAATTGTTCAGTATAATGATCAAAATAATAATGTATTAAAAAATATTAAATCTATCGTTTATTCAGAAAGAGCACAATTTGAAGAAGAAGTAAATATCTTATATTTTAACCTTATCGCAGATAAAAATGTATCTGAACAACAAATTGACTCCATTAAAAAAATTCTAAATGTATTTCCAGACATGAAAATTTTTAGGGTTCATAAAAATGATACCGCCAATTATGGTAAGTTTGATTTCGATAATGAATTATTCTATGATTGGAGCTGGTATGGGCGGTTTGAGTAATATTATTACTTTTTACTGGAAACTTCCTAATGCCAACTAATTTTCTTCCTCTTCAAAAATAATATGTTGATATGCACCGATATCTGGTGAAGTAGTTCTGCTCACATTTAAAATATCATTAGGTACTTGTAAAGCAGCATTTACATCTGCAGTTCCAATTGCTTCAGACGCTTCACCTATGATTAATTCATTTTCTTGAGCGTCTTTATAATCAAGATTACCGTTAAGAATCACGCTTTGATATAAAGAAGCATTTGTAAAATCAAATATAGGGTTGTCTAACACTTCCGTATTTGTCGTATTAAATTTTAACATGCTATTTTTAACATTAAAATTGAAGTCTGCTCCTTCAACTTTATCTAATACAAATTCTACATCCTGATTTCCATCAATAATACAATTGGTAAAGTTTGCCGCATATAAATTACGGGTTTCAATAACTTCGGTATTACTTTCATCGTAATAACTAAAGAAATTATTCACCAATACACTTGGATATTGCCGAAAACCACTACGCCAATAATTTGCAAAAGTACAGTGCGTAAAATTATAAGTGCCACCTACAGTACACGCCAATGTAGATTGCCCACTATTACCAATTACGACATTCTCTCCCAAAATATTGGTCTCCCTACCTAAAACACCATAATTAGACGTATTGTAAATCTCTGTATTTTTAATTGTTAGGGTTGGATTTGCATTACCAATAGAATCAGCTAATACACCAATAACATTATTTTTAATTATTGCATAGTTGATACTATTATTTTTACTTCCAGCCCGTAACCAGATGGTTCCCCATTGTCCCGAAACATCCTCAAATTCAGGTTCAAGCCTATCGTCTTCAAACAAAACTTCATTTTCAAATGCTCCATTTACCTTTAAAGTCGCGTTTTTTCCCACTACGATCCCTGAATTGTCATGAAAATATAAAGTAGCTCCTGCATCAATCGTTAAAGTTGTGTTTTCTGCAACCCCCACATACCCATAAATCAGGTATGGTTTTGTATTTGTGAATGTATTGTTTCCTGACAAAGTTGACCCTCGAACACCTAACAAATCACCATCTGTGTTTTGCCCAAGAATAATAGTTTCATAAACAAAACTGCCATCTGGTTGTTCTGTTCGATCAGGTTTTATCAAATTGACATCTAATACTAAAGCTTCCAATTTCACATCTTGTTCACTGGACTCTGACTGAAAAACAACAGAATCTCTATAGAAAAACTCAGTATCCGTAATTTGCTCAAAATCAACCGTTGCTTCAACAAAAACATAAATACTATCATTTGCCAAGATATCTATATTCTCAAATGACTTTCCTGGAACGCCATCTACATTTAAGCGATAGAAAGAATTATCTCCCCTTCCCAATTTAATAGTAGGAATAGTAATGGCTTCATTACTTCTATTATACACCTTAAAAGTTTGTGTGCTTGAACTAATATCATCAAAGACCCTATTTAACAGTACCGTATCTACTGAAAATTCTAAATTACCAGAACTTACAATTGTACCAAAATCTTTACGACAAGAAGATATCCCTAAAATAATTAAAACAATAAGAATTGAATACAATAATCGCATTATTGAGGGTATTTATAAGGTATAACTACTTGCTAAGTTATTTATTACTTTTTATTTAATTTTATCTCAAATAAAGTATTCCAATCTTTTCCGGTAACAAAAAGACGATCATTTTCTTCATCATAGGCAATTCCATTTAGCACATTATCATCACCTTTTTGACCTACTTTCTCCTGTAGCCCAGCTAAATCAGCTATCCCTTCTAATGCACCTGTATCAGGATTAACAATTACTATACTATTACGTTGCCAAACATTAGCATATATTTTTCCCTTAATGAATTCTAATTCATTTAATTTAGGAACCGCTCTATCGTGTGCATAAGCCTCTATATGAGACTCTTCTACACCTGTTTCTGGATTTAAGAACCAAATTTTATCCGTTCCATCAGATTTAATGAGTTTCTCAGAGTTATGCGTTAAACCCCATCCTTGTTTACTTTGCACATATTTAAATTCTTTTTCCTTTTCAAAGGTTTCTAAATTAAAAACAAAACCCTTTCCTGCCTGCCAAGTTAACATGTACACTTTATCATTATAAATAGTCATGCCTTCTCCAAAATAACTTTTATCTAAATCTATCTTTTGTAAAACTTTACCCGTTTTCAGTTCCACTTTTCTTAATGTTGACTCACCATTTTGTCCGGTACTTTCGTATAAAAATCCGTTATGATACTCTAAACCCTGCGTAAAAGCATTTTCATCGTGTGGATATTCATTTACAATTTCATACGAATAAATTTCAGGTGCTTTATCAGCAAAAACAAGAATCGTATTGGTCAACTTTTTTTGTTCTTCACCATAAAAAACAGTAGCCGAAATAGCATGAGAACCTAATTTTGTAGTATTCAATTTAACATCCTTATTTCCTGGCAAACGTTTTCCGTCTAGATAATATCTAACAGAATCAATAGGCTTATTATTTTCTTCAGTTACTGACAACGTTAGATTTTCATTGATTTTCATTGATTTTGGCGAGCTCAATTTCAGCTTATATGTGTTACCACATGAGCCTAAAAATGATGCAATTAATACCAGCGATAAAATTATTTTATGCTTTTTCATATAAAATAGTTCAGATTATGTTTGAATTTTCAAAAATAGTATTAAATTTGCAGTCTCAAAATAGCCAAGTAGATTATTTTACAAAAATGGCTTATAAATTATAACAATTAAAAAATACTAAGATGAAAAAAGGAATTCATCCTGAAAATTATAGAATGGTAGCTTTTAAAGACATGTCTAACGAAGATGTTTTTTTAACAAAATCTACTGCCGATTCAAAGGAGACGTTAGAAGTTGAAGGTGTTGAGTATCCTTTAATTAAATTAGAGATTTCAAGAACTTCTCACCCTTACTATACTGGTAAAGTTAAATTGGTTGATAGTGCTGGTAGAATTGACAAGTTCAAAAACAAATATGATAAATTCAAAAAGAAAAAATAATCTTTTTGATTTTCAACTATTAAAAAAACCTCGAAATATTAATTTCGAGGTTTTTTTTCGTGGTCTTTTTTTAATGGTTTAAAATTAAAGTTTACAATAACTGAAAGAAGAATAACTTCTTAAATAGTACACATACTATTTAATCTTTATTCATTTCGCATCAAAGAGATTTCGTTATAATATTCCACTCCTGTTGAATTATTTGAAAAACAACCGTTTCTAAGGTCCTTTTATTATCAATTCTATAACTACGTAGTTTACAATCTTATTTTGCTAAGCAACAGCGAGAACCATTTCTTGAAGAGGAGTTATAAATCATTAAAAGGCATATGGTAAAAGTAACTATTTACATTCTGTATTTACCCCACTCTTTGCAGACTATTAACCTACCAAGTTCAAGTAATTTCCAAATGTTTATTTGAGTAACAACATTACCATAAGTCATTTCTCAGGTTCTTCTTCTTCTAGAAAAATAGTTAATGAAACTAACCTAACATCTAATCTAGATAATGATTTACATTCTAAGTAGTTGTGCGTTTTGAAGTTAAAAAGATTTAAATTTAAATCTTTTTCATTTGTTGCTTCATCATTTTTATCTGATCATTAAGCACACCATGCTTATCTAATTTTTTTGCTTCCGCAATCAAAGTAGTTGCTTCACGCTTTCTTCTCTTGGTCATAGCCACACCAGCTAACTGTAATTTAGCCATTGCTGCATCATGATCCATTGACAGACCTAAACTCAATGCTTTTTTGAAATATTTTTCAGCTTGTGTTAAATTAGTTTGAGAAACTAAAATACCATGTAAAAAGTTTAAATACCCTTCTTGTTTACGTACTAAGGCACCTGAAGGGTTTTTAATATAACCCAACCATTTTTGTGCTCCTGGAAAATCTTGTTTACGCAATCTCATAAATGACAACAACAAAAATTCATTCTTAAAATAAAAGAAAATGAAAATCCCTGCTAAAAACAATAAAGCTATACCATTACCTATGTGCTTGTCAGCAAATTGAAAAACAGCCCATACTACAATAGCAGCTGCAATTCCTAATTTTATAAATTTATGAAACATATTATCGTGTTTTTTATTAATTTGAAAATAGGTTTGCAAAATTACGTATTCTAATTGTAAGATTAAAAGATTGAGCCCTTAAAGATTATCATGATTTTAAAGGTTGATTTTTTTCTTAAAATGTTTATAAATTGTTTATAATTGCCATTCTAAACAAGAATATGAACAATAAGTTGTCGTTTAAAACTGCATAAACTCCCTTAGTTATTTATATGTTAAAAAAAATACTAAAATATTTAATAATAAGCCTGACGTTGCTGGCTGTTTTAATTGGTCTCTTTTTAACATCGATATATTATGGCGTCTTTGGCCCTATACACACTATTGAGGAATTAAAAGCTTTTAAAAATCAGACAGCCACCTTAGTATTATCGGAAGATGATGAGTTATTAGGTAAGTTTTTTTCAGAAAACAGAACAAACATTAAATATGAACAGTTACCAAAACACTTAATTAATGCCTTAGTTGCTACTGAAGACGCGAGATATTTTGAGCATGACGGTGTTGATTCTCGGAGCTTATTAAGAGTACTTTTTAAAACGATTCTTTTTCGTGATAAAAGCTCTGGTGGAGGAAGTACCATTAATCAACAATTAGCAAAAAACATGTATGGTCGTAAAAATCATGGCCCTTTAAGCATGCTCGTTAACAAAAGTAAAGAAGCTTTTTTGGCGTATCGATTAGAAAAGATATACTCTAAAGAAGATATTTTAACACTTTATTTAAATACAGTTCCTTTTGGAGAAAATGTATTAGGAATTGAAGCTGCTTCTAGACGTTTTTTTAACAAACCTATTGAAGAAATAAAAATTGAAGAAGCTGCTATACTTGTGGGGATGTTAAAGGCAAATACCTATTATAACCCCAGAATATATCCAGACAACGCTAAAAGAAGAAGAAACGTAGTATTAACACAATTAGAAAAATACAATTATATAACAGCAAAAATAAAAGATTCACTTCAAAATATTCCTTTACAACTCGATTATGCCAATTTAGAATCAGAAGGGCCAGCAAATTATTTTTTAGTTCAGGTAAAAGATGAAGTTAATAAAATTTTAGAAGATTACAATAGTGAAAACAACACAGAACTCACTTCGAACAAGGATGGACTTATTATTACCACAACACTTAATTTACAATTACAAAACCAAGCACTAAATGCATTTAAAAGCCATTTAAGTGTAATGCAAACTCGCTTACGAAAACAATACCATTCAGGAAATAGTTTAAAAACCTTAAATAAACTAATCACAAAAGAACTAAACCGTTTAAAATTATCCGATAAAGCCAATGAAAAACAAAATAGAGAATTGTTTAGTTGGGATGGCGTTTATACGGATTCAATATCTATACGTGATAGCATAAGTCAATCATTAACGTTATTACACGCTGGCTTACTAGCCTTAGATCCTCAAACAGGAGCGGTAAAAACATGGGTTGGTGGTATTGACTTTGGAACCCAACCTTACGATCAAATATTTGCCCAACGTCAAATCGCTTCAACCTTTAAACCTATTTTATATGCTTCAGGATTGGAACAGGGAATTATGCCATGCTCTTATTTGGATAATAAATCCTTAATAATTTCTGATTTTGACAATTGGCAACCGAGTAATTATGACAATTCAACGGGTGGCAATTATTCTATGGCAGCTGCTTTAGCTAAATCTATGAATATTCCTACAGTAAACTTATTTTTAAATATCCCTTTTGCCAATTTAGAAAAGTTATGGAAAGATTTAGGTTTCACTTCAGAATTACCTAAAAAACCATCTGTAGCATTAGGTACCGCAAATTCAAGTATCTATGAATTGAGCAGAGCTTATAGTGCATTTGCCAATGGTGGTTATTTAGTAGAACCAAAGACTGTTTTAAGTATTAAAACAGGAGATGGAAACATAATTTATGAAAACAAATTATTAAAGCCATCTGAAAATGATAGAGTAATTAGTAAAAACACCTCGATTTTACTTTCGGCTATGCTACAAAAGGCTATAAATGAAGGAACCGGAACTTCATTAAAAAACAAATATGGTATAAATATCCCTATCGCGGGTAAAACAGGTACATCACAAGACTATGCAGATGCCTGGTTTGCTGCTTATACGCCAAAATTAGTAATGGTATCTAGAGTTGGTGCATCCTCACCAAGCATTCGATTTAACTCGGGTACAAACGGATCTGGAAGTAAACTAGCTCTCCCGTTAGTAGGAAAAACATTACAAAATGTAAAAAAGCAATATAGTGCTTCGTTTCCCCCTCTTCCTGAGCAATATGCAGATGCCTTAGACTGCGAAGATTATTTAGAAGACTCAAAATTTAATTTATTTTTTGAGAATCTATTTAACAAGAATAATACTACACTAGAAAAAGAGCAACGTAAAGCTGAACGTAAGGCTAAAAGGGAACAGAGACGAGCCGAACGTAAGTCTAATTAATAAACAATCAATTAAAAATTGTAGTATATTTACAAATAATTTAGTTTTATAGGTAGGAATTTTTGACTTGTAGTTGTTTTATCAGTGAAGAATTATATGCAATTTTAAAATTTTAACCTTAATAAAAAAACACTATGATTAAAAAACTCCCCTTATTTCTAGGCATGTTATGCCTAAGTATCACTAGTTTTTCGCAAGAAAACTTAGAAAACATTTATTGGTATACTTCATTAGACACTGAAGGTTATATTAGTTTTCAAAAATTAGATTCTAACAATCAAAATACAATAAATACGGTAGTAAAAGCCAATTTTGATAGTGAAGTTTTGAATTTCAGTTTAAGTACTTCATGCGAATCTGAAAAAATGGTAATCGCTAAAGAATTTAAATTTCACGGTACAATAGATTCTAATATTGAACCTGTAAATTTTACAGGAACAAAAATCAAGACCGATAAAAATGATATATCTTTTTGGCATTTCAAAGGAGACTACGTTGACGAAATAGATTCAGATCCAGATGTACAACGCTTTACTTTTGCAAAATACAATGCAACTTTAAAAATACCGGCAAGAACAATTCCTACATTTAATTTATGGGCAATTATTCCTAAATTACCTTTTGACAGAAGAGGTACATTTAAATTTAATGCTTTAGACGAAACGAAATTGTATGTTTTAAAAAACCATACTGTTAATTACTTAGGTACTACAACTACTAAGATTAATGGTAAGGATATGAAACTTCATAAATTTGTTCATCAAGGTAAAGGAATGAAAGATGCGTACTATTGGGTAAGTGAGGAAAGAGAGCTTATGCAAGTATTTTTAGATGATAAATACACATTTACTTTAAGTTCAAAAGAAGCAGCCTTACAAACTGCCATGCTTAGTAAAAGTGAAGAATAACAAAATTTATAACTAAATTTAAACCGAAGTATTTGATAGATACTTCGGTTTTTTTTATATTTAACTTTTACAAAAATTAAATTCAAGATTTGAAAATAAAGTCAATGTATTTGGTAACACTAATTTTCGCATTACTTCTAGTGTTAATTTTATCGAGTAAAACCACTTGGAGAACATGTTCAGTTTGTGGAGTACAAGACTTTGAGCGTTCGTTATTTGGCAAAAAAGTTGAACTAATTAGTACTCGTGAAGTAGATGAATACGGTACATATGCTAAATGGAAAGAAGAGCATGGAACAACTTGTAATCATCAATGGGTTGTTGTAGATGAGTATTCTGATCAAGTGCAACAACATATGGATAGTATAAAATAAATTTAATTACCTTAGTACAATACTTTATTAATCTAATAAATATGCTACTAAAACCAAATTCAAACACTTTCTTTTTTAAGATAACATCTATTATAATTTTCTTATTAGTTATCTCCTGCACTTCTAAAAAAGATCAAAATAAATCAAACAGCTCAACTAATAATTTTGAATTGGAAGAAATTACAATTGCAGAATTACAAGAGGGATATAATAATGAAGATTTCACCATAACAGAAGTAATTCAGAATTATATCGATCAAATAGAACGTATAGATAAAAGTGGGCCGAATTTAAATTCTATCATACAAGTAAACCCAGATGCATTATCAATTGCTGCAGCACTAGATAAAGAATTAAAAGCTGGAAAATCTAGAGGTGCCATGCATGGAATACCTGTTTTATTAAAAGATAACATAGACACCAATGATCATATGTTTACTACAGCAGGTTCAAGAGCTCTTCAGAATTCAAAACCTTTACAAGATAGCTACGTTGCTAAAAAATTAAGAGAAGCTGGGGCCGTAATTCTAGGAAAAGCAAATTTAAGCGAATGGGCCAACTTTAGAGGCGAAATGTCATCAAGTGGATGGAGCGGTATTGGAGGTCAAACAAAAAACCCATATGTTTTAGATAGAAACCCATGTGGTTCAAGTGCTGGTTCTGGCGTCGCTGTTTCTGCAAATTTAACAGTCTTAGCCATAGGTACAGAAACAAATGGCTCAATTGTTTGCCCTTCGAATAACAATGGTATTGTAGGTATAAAACCAACTGTTGGCTTAATAAGCCGTTCAGGTATTATTCCAATATCATTTACACAAGACACAGCAGGCCCCATGTCTAGAACACTAACCGATGCTGTCATATGTTTAGGTGCATTAACAGGTGTTGATTCTACTGATAGTAAGACCTTAGTTAGCCATAACAATTTTAAAAGTGATTATACCCAGTTTTTAAATGAAGATGGACTAAAAGGTAAAAAAATTGGAATTTATACGGCTCCTCTGGGTAATAATTATAAAGTGGATACCCTTTTTAATGATGCCGTAGCATTTATAAAAAGTCAAGGTGCAGAAGTTGTGGAAATTAATAAAATCTCAGATAATAATGTAGGCGGATTATCTTTTCAAGTAATGTTATTTGAATACAAAGATGGACTTAATAACTACTTTAAGTCATTAGGAAAAGATGGAAAAATCAAAAACTTAGAAGCGTTAATTTCATTCAACAAAAAAGACTCCATCGAAATGGCATTTTATAATCAGAGATATTTAGAAATGGCTCAAGAAAAAAAAGGCTTAGATAGTGAGGCTTATAAAGAAACATTATCAAAAATGCTTAGTGGTGCTAGAGAAAATGGTATAGATAAAGTTATGGATGAGCATAATTTAGATGCCATAATTTCACCAACTGGAGGTCCGGCATGGAAAACAGATCATATCAATGGTGATTCTTTTGGTTTAGGAAGTTCTTCACCTGCGGCAAGAGCTGGATATCCAAACATTACTGTTCCTATGGGGTTTATAGATGCCTTACCTGTAGGAATTTCCTTTTTTGGGAGAGCTTGGAGCGAACCTATACTTATAGAAATTGCTTATGCTTACGAACAAGGAACACAACACAGAAAAGCCCCTCAATTTTTAGAAAATTAACCCAATGGAAGTTATTAATTTAAATGATAAATTTTCGCTTTTTCAAGAGCATTGGACACCAAAAATTATTGGTCAATTAAACGGACAAGATGTAAAGTTAGCAAAACTAAAAGGTGAATTTGTTTGGCACAATCATAAAGAGGAAGACGAATTGTTTTTTATTATAAAAGGAACATTAACAATTGAGTTTAGAGACAAAAAGGTAAAATTAAAAGAAAGTGAAATGCTTATCATCCCAAAAGGAATAGACCATAAACCCGTTGCCATAAATGAAGTTTGGGTCTTACTTTTTGAACCTTCTTCAATAAAACATACCGGAGAGGTTAAGGATAAATTAACGAAACAAAGGTTGGATACAATTTAATTATAAAAAGAAACAGTACTTTCGCAAAAAATTATAGTAATGATCACTTTAGGAGAATACAATACACTTAACATTTTAGAGAAAACAGAAGATGGATTCATTTTAA
The DNA here is from genome assembly GCF_016406085.1 of Aureibaculum flavum. Taxonomy (GTDB): domain Bacteria; phylum Bacteroidota; class Bacteroidia; order Flavobacteriales; family Flavobacteriaceae; genus Aureibaculum; species Aureibaculum flavum. The sequence goes on along the minus strand of NZ_JAEHFJ010000007.1, from coordinate 83,183 downwards.
ATGATATTGACGATGAAAAGGTGTTCTGTTCTGAACAAATTACGCCAGAAAATTCTGAAATAGGAACCTCAATTGAAGTCTTTGTTTATCATGACAATGATGGAAAAAAGGTAGCTACTTTTAAAAAACCAAAAATACAATTGTATCAATTTGCATTACTTCAAGTAGTGGCTTTAACTAAAGTTGGTGCATTTTTAAATTGGGGATTAGACAAAGATCTACTAGTACCTTTTGGTGAGCAAAAAGATGAAATGGCTGAAGGTAAATGGTATGTTGTGTATTTAGATATAGATGAAGCTACCAATAGATTGTTTGCTAGCAGTTATATTGAAAAGCAATTACAAAATATAAATATTACTATAGAAGCTGGAGAAGAAGTCGATTTGTTAGTCTATCAACAAACAGATTTAGGCTATGTTGTTATTATAAATAATGAACACAAAGGACTTGTTTATGAAAATGAAGTTTTTACTACCATTAACATTGGAGATCAATTAAAAGGATATGTAAAAAAAGTAAGAGAAGACAATCATATTGACATCTCAATTCAACCTATTGGATATAGAAAATTTAACGATGCGAATAGCAACTTGATTCTAACCGCTCTATCTAAAAACGATGGTTTACTTCCATTAACGGATAAAAGCTCTCCTGAAGAAATATACAGCACTCTAGGTATGAGTAAAAAGGCATTTAAAAAAGCAATAGGGTTTCTGTATAAAAATAGAGCTATTACATTAGAAGAGTCGGGAGTTAGATTATTGAAATAGAATCTAACTTTCAATTAATAATTGTAATATATCAATGGCAGCTTCGGAAATATTGGTTTCTGGGCTAAATACGATCATTACCCCACTATCAATTAAAAGCTGATAATCATTTGGAGGTATAACACCACCGGCGATAACCATTATATCTTCTCTACCATATTTTTTCAGTTCTTCTATAACTTGTGGAATTAAAATTTTATTTCCATCAGCTAAAGACAAAACACCTAATATATGAACATCATTTTCTACGGCTTGTTTTGCGGCCTCTTTGGGAGTTTGAAATAACGGACCAATATCTACATCAAAACCTAAATCTGCAAAACTCGTAGCTACTACTTTTACTTCAAGATAATGATCATCTTGCCCCATTGTTGCCAACATAATTCGCGGACGACGACCTTCTAATTCAGCAAATGAATCAGATAATTCTGATGCCTTTTTAAATTGATTATCATTTTTGGTTGCCTTACTTTTCATGTCAATAATTAAATTTTAATTTTATTTATCAGCAGCTATTCCTAATGCTTTACACATTTCTTTTAGTGTAGCTCTGTGTTCTGCAGCGACTACAGCCAAAGCTAATAAATTTCCCGTTCCTGATTTGGCATTAGTACTTAAATTTAAAAGTGCGGCATCTACTAGTTGTTGATTCCTATTCGATTTCAAGGTTTTTAATCTTTTTATTTGAGCGTCATTATCTGCAGCTAAAGAAGCTGAAACAGCTTTCTCCTTAAATTGATATTTTTGAACACCTACTTTAATAGCTTCTCCACTATCAATAGTAGCTTGTTTTTTTGCGGCCGCTACTTCTATTCTCATTTTAGGAATTCCTAGTTCAATAGCTTTAGACAAACCACCAAGTTCTTCAATTTCTTGAATCAATTTCCAAGCTTCTTTGGCCATCTTTTCAGTTAATTCCTCTACATAATAAGATCCTGCCCAAGGATCAACTGTTTTTGTTATATTGGTTTCCTCTTGAATATAAATTTGAGTAGAATTTGCTTTTCTGTGTGATATATCAGATGGTAATTTTATCCCTGCATCAAATGCAGGACTACACAAAGATTGTGTACCTCCAAAAGCAGCAGCCATAGCTTCAATTGTAGTTCTTGCGAAATTATTAAAAGGATCTCGTGTCATTAAACTACTTTTACTAGTTCTACAATGAGAACGAAGAGCCATTGATTCTTGCTTTTTGGGATTGAATTGTTTTACAATTTTTGCCCATAACATTCTTCCTGCTCTAAGTTTAGCAATCTCCTTAAAATGCTCCATACCTATACACCATGAAAAAGATAATTTTAAAGCCAACGTATCGATATCCTCGCCAGAATTTAAACCCATTCTTAGGTATTCTAAACCCTTAGCCAATGTATATGCTAATTCAATTTCAGGTGTAGCACCTACTTCTTGAATTTGATAGCCAGATATTGAACTTGAACTGAATTTAGGCATATTTTCACTTGTAAAATCAAAAATATCAATACTAATTTTCATTGAAGCTATTGGTAGAGATAGATCTGTACTTTGCATCGTTAACTCGTTAAGAATATCACTTTGGATAGTTCCACTTAATTGTGATACATTTACTCCTTGCTCTTTAGCAGCTGCAATATAAAATGCCAAAATGGGTAATACAACTCCATTAATCGACATAAAAATAGAGATTTCATCTAAAGGAATTTGATCAAAGAGAATTTTCATATCCTCAATAGAATCGATGACAAGACCTGATTTACTTCCTTCTTCAGCATCTGAATCAAAACCATGATGTGTTGTCGTGTTCAACATCACATATAATCCTTTTTGCCCCTTTGCGATATTTTTTCTATAAAAAGAATTCGTTTCTTCAACAGTTGAAAAATCAACACATTCACGAATAGTCCATGGGTTACTCACGTACATTGTGGAATTATTACCACGAAGAAAGGGTGCAATACCTGCCACAAAATTTTCATGTTGAAACTCTTGCGTTCTATCTTCAGAACTCATTGTATTCAATTTTATATGTTGGATGTTTTTTCTTGGCATTTATTCTTTTTCTATCCTTTCCTGTTCCAAACTCTCAGCCAATCTTTTCGTAATAATTGGTCTAATTTCCGTTTTACGTGGTTTTATTTTCACGAATGGATACAATTCTAATTCAGTCTTCATTCTTTCATCGACATTAGAATATTTGTTGCCTCCTAACAAGGTTATTTCTCCTTTATCAAAGAGCTGCTGTTCCTTTACTGCACTTTGCTCAATTTTACGTTGAATTGTACCGGCCTCTAATTGGTTTAAAAAACCACCACTTTTTTCAATATTTTTAAATAACTGTAACGCCTTTTCAGTAATTTCTTTGGTTAACGACTCTATATAATAAGAACCTTCAGCGACCTGACTCACCTCTTTAAAGTAACTTTCTTCCTGTAAAATTAAAAGTTGATTTCTTGCAATTCGTTCACCAAATTCATTTTTTTTATGATATAAACTATCATAAGACACATTAGAAATAACATCCGCTCCACCCAAAATTGCACTCATACATTCCGTTGTAGTGCGTAACATATTTACACTAGAATCATACAATGTTTTATTGCGTAAACTTGGTTTTACAAACAACTCCGCTTTTATATTAACATCATATTCCTTGGTAAGTAATTGCCATAAATATTCAAAAGCCCTCAGTTTGGCAATTTCAAAGAAGTAATTGCCACCAATAGCAAATTGAAATGAGATCGCGTCAACAATTTGTTTTGTATCACCAGTAATCGTATTTAAGTATTCATTACCATGACCTAGAGTATAAGCCACTTGCTGAACAATATCTGCACCTGCATTCTGGTATAGTCCAGCATCAACAGAAAGTACATTGGCATTTGTTGTAGCTTTTTTAAGTATGTTTTCTAAAACAGTATAGTCTTCTTTTTTGTTTTTAAACCAATTACCCGTTTTGGCAAGATTACCAATTAAATCAACATTCAGAAAAACAGGTAGGTCATCACATTTCTCAATTAGTCTTATTAAAAACGTTTCCGATAAAAAATTAAGTTTAAAATAAATTTGAACATTATCTTTTGTATCTCCAGAATGAAGTATCTGGTCAAGTAATTGATGAATATCGAATTCAGCATGAGCTTCAAACTCAATAGACTTTGCCCCTCGTTTTAGGGCGTCTTTTGCTAAAAAACTAGCGACTTTAACGTCAGAAATAAATATAGATTGACAAATAGAGTATTTCTTTTTAGAAGTAACGATAGGTAAAAACTTGGTGTCGTCTTTATGGTAAAAAGGTTTTACTTTTATACCTTCATTAGACTCCCAAACCAACGTTTTATTATAATCGGCTCCTTTAAGATCAAATTGAATCTTTTGTTTCCATTCTTTGGCAGATACTTGATAAAATTCGTCAAATAAAAAATGGCTCATTATTTTTCTTTTATTGAATCAAAATCAATAATAAAGATGTCTTCATCTTTCCGCTTCATCTTATATTCTTCTCTAGCAAATTTTTCTAACGAGTCTGGATCTTGTAAATTTTTAATTAATTTTTTATCGTATTCAGATCCATCATCATAAAACTCAATCGTATTTTTTATTTTACTTCGTTCCCGATTCAATTCTCGATGATTCAAATAAGAATTCTCATCAAAAAACAACATCCAAACTAAAAACAACAGTAAAATAAGAATATACCTGTTGCTTAAAAATCGAACCACTTTATATTGTCGAAACTCTTTAAAGGTCATTTATTGCAGTCTTTCATTAATGATGGTTCTCACAATATCAATAGCTACCGTATTGTATTTATTATTCGGTATTATAATATCAGCATACTCTTTCATCGGTTCAATAAATTGATCATGCATGGGTTTTAAGGTGCTCTGATAACGTTGTAAAACCTCATCCATATCTCTCGCTCTTTCTGTAATATCTCTTTTTAATCTGCGGATAAGTCGCTCATCAGAATCTGCATGCACAAATACTTTAATATCCATCATATCTCGTAAATCTTTATGGGAAAAAATTAAAATCCCCTCTACAATTAACACCTTACTTGCATGCGTTTTTACCGTATCCTTTGTTCTATTGTGCATAGCAAATGAATATACGGGTTGCAAAATAGTTTTTCCTTTTTTTAATTGAGCTATATGTTTGACTAATAAGTCAAAATCAATAGCTCTAGGATGGTCAAAATTAATTTTCGCACGCTCTGTAATAGATAAATTATCCGTTTCATGATAATACGAATCTTGAGAAATTACGGTAACGTCCTCATTTGCCAATTCATTAATGATCTGATTTACAACCGTGGTTTTACCACTTCCGGTACCTCCGGCAATTCCAATTACGAGCATGAATTATATAAATATTAATATTTTTATTGGTGCAAATTTAACCAAATATGCCTGATTCTACTTCTCTATTTTTAAAACTTCTTGTTCCGTAAACTTTATAGCATTTGAGTTACCAAAACTATTGGTTATATAGTTCATTACGTCTGCTATTTCTTGATTGGTTAACCCCATAGCGGCCATTGAACCATTATAGGTTTTTCCATTGACTACCATCTTTCCTGACTGACCAAACTTTACTACTTTTAAGCTTTCCGATCTCTTTTTCATTAAAAAATCTGATGCAGCCAATGGCGGAATCACATTTTTAACACCCTCTCCATCAACCAAGTGACAATTCATACAGAAATCTTCATAAATAATGACACCTCTATCAATACTATCAATTACATCTTCATTATTTGCACTATTTTGCCCAAAAACATTAAAACACAACAAATAAACTACACTAAACATTACTAATCTACTCATGATTTCGGTACAATTTTAACAATTCCTAAATTTTCAATGCTCACATAAATATAACCATCAGGTGCTTGTACAACATTTCTGACTCTTCCTAAACCTTCAAATAATTTTTCTCGTTTTACAACTTTATTATTTTCCAACACTAACCGTTCTAAATATTGAAATTTTAATGAGCCTACTAGTAAATCACCTTTCCATTCAGGGTATTTATCTGAAGAAATAATAGCAAACCCACTAGGTGCGATAGAAGGAACCCAATAAAAAAGAGGTTGCTCCATACCCGGTAAAGCTGTATTTTCAGTTAAAGTGGTCCCACTATAATTAATTCCATAACTAATTTTTGGCCAACCATAATTTAATCCTTTCTGGATAATATTTATCTCATCACCTCCTTGCGGACCATGCTCATGAGTCCAAATTTCTCCTGTTTCAGGATGCTTGAACATACCCTGTGGATTTCTATGACCATAAGAATAAATAGCCGTTTTAGCATTAGGTTCACTTATAAATGGATTATCATTTGGTACGGTACCATCATCATTTAAGCGATATATTTTCCCACAATCTCTGGTAATATCTTGGGGATTTTCATCACGATTACCTCTATCGCCAACAGAAAAATATAAAAACCCCTCATTATCAAAAACTAATCGCGAACCAAAATGTTGACCTTTAGTGGTATTCGGTTCCGCTTTATATAATACTTGTTTATCAATTAAGGTGTTTCCATCTAACTTAGCTCTCATAATAGCCGTATTTCCACCATCTCCATCTCCCTCTTGTGAGGCATAAGAAAAATAGATCCAGCCATTTTCACTGAATTTAGGATGAATAATTACATCTAACAATCCTCCTTGCCCTCTATTATAAACCTCAGGCAAACCAGATATTGTAACTCTTTCATTATTTTTAAAATGAATCAGTTCTCCAGATTTTTCCGTAATTAATAGACTACCATCTGGTAAAAATGCCATACCCCAGGGTATACTAAGTTCATCTATAATTAATTCAGTAGTATAATTTACTCCAATAGGTTCCTCTGCTTTTATTTCTGAATCTACTTGTTGTGCACAAGCGGAATAATTTACAGTGATAAAAATTAATAAAAAGAATTTAAAAGATTTCATAATAAACTTATTTATTTTATTGGACTAAAAATACAAATAATTATGTATTGTCACTATTAATAAAAATTATATATTTGCACCTCTAAATTTAAGAGTACACTATTAAGAGTTCTTAATTTTAGTGATAACCATTTTCGGGGTGTAGCGTAGCCCGGTTATCGCGCCGCGTTTGGGACGCGGAGGTCGCAGGTTCGAATCCTGCCACCCCGACCATTAAAAGCCTAAAGAATCTTTGATTCTTTAGGCTTTTTTTATTTGTTTACGTTGCCAACGAAGTTGAGCATAAGTAAACAAATAAAAAAAGCAATCAAAATACGATAGTATTTTAACTTTTAATGAGCAACGCCCCATTACAGGATCATGATAAGGAACGAGGAGTAATCCTGTAAATTACAATAAAATGCAAAACTACCAACGAAGTTGAGCATAAGTAATAAATGAAAAAAGACGTTAAAATGGCATCGACATTTTAGGCTTTTAATGAGCAACGCCCCATTACAGGATCACGACGAGGAACGAGGAGTAATCCTGTAAATTATCCTAATTTATATAATTCATATAAAGTTAATTAAACAAACCTTTCTTTTAAACCCACGGCAGGATCACGATAAGTTACGAGGAGTAATCCTGTTAATTATAATAAAATGCAAAACTACCAACGAAGTTGAGCATAAGTAAACAAATAAAAAAAGACGTTAAAATGGCATCGACATTTTAGGCTTTTAATGAGCAACGCCCCTTCTTCAGGATCACGACGAGGAACGAGGAGAAATCTTGTTAATTACCTTTTTTTTTTTAATAATACTTATAATAATTAATTAGTTAATTCTTCCTCTTTAGAAACCCATAACAGGATCAACGAGTGAAACGTGAAGTAAACCTCCTTTCAATTTTAACTTTTCTAAAATTTATAGAACTATTAATATCACTATGTTCCCCTTTATAACCCAAAATCAAGTCTACTAAGAGAAGTTATGAGTGATTTTAACACAGGATAAAAAATTTCTATTTAGAAAGTGCTGAGTCACTTAGTAATAAAAAGATGATGTTATTACCATTCATAAAATTCTATGAATTCAAAAAAGCCCAAAAATCATAGATTTTTGGGCTTTTAATAAGAACATTGATAAATAACAACTTTAATAGTTTGACTTTTTTTAATTCGTTAAACTAGGCTCCATTTGACTTTTTTTATTTCTATACACCCATGCAATTTGTCCCAATTGACCAACAATTTTTACGGAATCTTTCATTGATAACTTAGATCCATCCGCATGAATCCATCTTTTTAAAGGTTGCTCACAAAGCATTGTTTTTGCTTGTTTTAATCCAAAATGGATACTCATTCTTTTAAAAATCTCAACATCGAAAATCCATTGTGTTACAAATTTTTCGCCGAAAGCAACTTCTATTACATCTTTACTAAATATTTTAGCTCCACATTGTGTGTCTTTAAAATCCATTTTCAAAATCTTTCTGATAATAAAATTAATCGTTAAACTAATAATTTTTCGAGCAGATTCTTTTGTAATGTTTGCTCCCATTCTTGAAATACGAGAGCCACTTACTATTTTAAATTCTGAAGTTTCAATTGTTTTAACCAAATCATCAAAATCTGCTAAATCGGTAGACAAATCAGCATCTAAAAATCCAATATAATCTAAATCTTCTTTTTTAGCCATATGCAACATACCTAAACGAACAGCTTCCGCCTTTCCTCCATTTTTCTCACAATCATATACCGTAATAAAGTCTTCTCTTCCTTTTTGTAATTCCTTTAATACCTCTAACGTTTTATCCTTACTTCCATCATTCACAAAACATAAGTGGTATCCAGAATTTTTATCTATATAATCTGTAAATTCCTTACTAAATAAACGTTCTTCTTCATTATAACAAGGTATTACAACACCTACACAGCGTTCTTGTATCATTACATTGCTTTTGGCAACTATACTATCAACATCAGGAGCACCAATCAACCGCTTTACACGTGCACTAATTTCATTTAAACTTAGTGGTTTTTTCATGTAATCATTAATTCCCAAATCAAAACCTTCTGTAATCGTTTCATCTTTTGTATCTCCAGACAATACCATTATTGGAGTCTGAGATTTTTTTGCAATTCTAATATGTTTAACAACATCTATACCTGACATTTCCGGCATATTAATATCAACTATCACTAAGTCAGGAGTAAACGATTCGAACAATTCTAAGCCCTTAACGGCATCGGTTTCAATTTTAACATCATAACCTAATTCTAGTAACCTTTTTTCCAAGGGTAATAAAACTAATTGCTGGTCGTCTATTGCTAATATTTTCATGATAATTGATTTACGTTATTAATTGTGTGACAAATGTAAAGTGTCACAGTACTTTAAAATTACTTTTTAGTTAAAACCATCACTATCTTTAGATGAATGGTTTATTTGTATAGATAAATAAAATATGCTAATTAAATTTTTTATATTTACCATGTGGATATTGTCGTTCACTTTAAATGAAAGAAAAAACCAATAAATACTTAATTGTCGCATTACTTATAGGTATTGCCTTTCACGGTACTTCAATATTCTTTACCCTAGAAACAACCTACGACGCACTTATACATCTATTTTTCGCGGAACATTATGCCGGTAGTTGGTTCGAACCTTGGAACGACAAATGGTACACGGGTTTTACAGTAATGAGCTACCCACCATTAGTACATCAATCCATCGGTGCACTTTCTTATGTTGGAGGGCTTAAATTTGGCATGTTTACCGTCGCTTTAATTAGTATCATATTATTTATAACGGGTGTTTATAGGTTTTCATTGCTCATCACCTCAAATAAAACAGTGGCGGGCTATGCTGCCATTTTAGCCGTTTTTTCATCATCATTCGTTGAAACACTTCATATTTTTGGTCAATTACCCAGTATTATTGGCATTTCCGTGCTAATGCACTCGCTACCAGAAATATACTTATGGATAAAAACAGGTCGTTATAAATACCTATTCACGTCACTTTCTTTAATTGCAGTAACCGTAACATCACATCATGTTACCCCTATTTTCGGTATGATATTCTTCATATTCCCATTAATAGGAATGGTTATTATGGATGTTTCTAGAGAAAAAGTAGATTCTGCTAAGGCCATAACGTTCAAAGTATTTCTCACTAGTTTTATGCAACTTTTTAAGCGTATTGTGAGTTTTGGAATACTCTCACTTACCATAATTGTTGGATGCCTCTTACCTTATTGGATAAATTCTAAAGCAAACCCAATTACACAAGTACCTATACCACACGGGTCTAGAGATAATTTTTTAGAGATAACTTCATCTGGATTAGTGTTTTTTTTAATTCCTTGGGGTGTTTTATTACTACTGTTACCTTATATATTTTACAGATACTATAGTAAACGTTATTTGTTTTTTGGGCTCTCAATTACAATTCTTACTATTTTAGGAACTGGAGGTACTACGCCCATTCCTAGAATGTTTTTGGGTGAAACCGCTTTTAATATTTTAACATTAGACCGATTTACACTCTGGGCATCTATAATGTCTTTACCTCTTTTTGGTGAATTTGCATACCGCTTTGTTGATGGAGATTTAAAAGACTTAATTCAAAAAAAATATGGTGCAATTTACCATCGATTGATTGGGGGCATATTAGCAGGCCTCTTCCTATTTATGACAATCTTTACAATGAGTTTAAGCTATTTCAGGCCTTCTCAACCTCAAAAAATAAAGATGTTGCCTATAATCAATTTTCTAAATCAAGACCAGCACGACCAATGGCGTTATATGACGTTGGGATTTGGAGATCAAATGGCGTGGCTATCCGCACAAACCAATGCCATGAGTGTCGATGGAAATTATCATTCAGCGAGACGTTTACCTGAATTAACCACACGGCCTATTGAACGTTTAGAAAATTCAAAATTTAAAGGTGTTGAAGGTGTTGGATCTTTGCAACAATTTTTAACCACTCCTGAAAAATATAATTTTAAATACATTTTCTCAAACGATAAGTTTTACGATCCTATTTTATATTTCTGTGGTTGGCAACGCTTACGACAACTAGAAAATGGGATTCAAGTCTGGGAAAAATTAAATGTACCTCCCGTTTCGTCAATAATTCCTAAAGATGATGTTGCTCAATGGCAAAAAATATTATGGGGATTAATGCCCTTTATAACCGTAATTATCGCTTTTATTTTAAACATTCAAATGTTTATGGTAAATGCCTTAAAAACAAAGATAAAAGCTATACCTGATTTTTTAAAGTTTAAAAATAATTACTCAAAATTCTCTGTAGGCGTTCTTAGAATTACTCATATTTGGTCCTTAATAGTCGCTATTATAGTATTATATGGTGTCTATCTATTTTACATTAAAAATGATTCACATCATTCCCCTGAAAATGCTTTGTTATCCTATTACGATGCCTTAGATTTTAAAGAATATGAAAAGGCATATAGTCTCATAAATCCTGAAAGTAATTTACCAATGGACCAATATATGTTGGAAATTTCAGTAACTGATGGGTTATTGAGTTCTTATGCCAAATTAGATGCCATTGAAACCATAGTCCTTTCTCAAACAGATAGTTTAGCCACTATAAAGGTAAATACCAATTGGATTACGCCATTAGAAAAAATTAATAAAACCGACTATAAGTATTTGGTCAAACATAAAAGTAAATGGTATGTTCAGCCTGAAGCGATAGGTACAGACTTACCTCCAGATCAATTGTATTCAGATAATGTAACCAAATATTTCAATCAAGGGAGGAGGCGAATAACGACTGAACAAACACACCATGAAGATGTTTTAAAGCAACCTAATTTAGAAATTCTTTCAGCTAAATTAGTTAAACACAATAAGAGTTATGCATTAATTGGTGAAGTCCAAAATATTGACAATGTACCTGCAGATGTGGTTCTAAAAGGTACTCTATATAACGACGAGAATAAGGAATTAGCTACTTATAATGCAAAATACCATGTAAAGCACAAACTTATGCCGAAAGAAGTGAGTTCTTTTAAAATCAATTTTGAAGGTATTGCATGGTCTAAAACACAAGATTCTATTCCAAAAACATTCAATCCTGATGAGTTTACACCTATTGAATTTGAAGAACAACCCACCAAATTCAACTTACAAGTTGCTGGAAATGTATCAAGTTCAGATTTATATAAAGGGACTACATTAAGTGATTTAGATATTTCAGAAGAAAGCATTATTGGAAAGCTTTTTAATTCAGGTATTGAAGAAGTTACTATTCCGCAATTATTGATAACATATTATGATGCCAATAAAAATATGCTTTGGGTAGACCATCAATTTATTTCGGAAGGTATTAGGCAACAACGCCAGCAAACATTTGAATATTCAGTTTTAAAAAATGACATCATAACTTTAATAAATGAAGATATGAAAAACTGTTATGTCAATGGTTTACCCAACAAATCTATTTCCAAAAAGGTAGTACCAAATAGAATTAACAATCAAACAAATACTGTTTTACAGCCTATTAAAAATGCGAATTATAGTTTTATAAAAATAGAAATTAACACCTATATAGGGAGTCCAAATTAATGAAAATAAAATTCACATATCTGATAATTTCGGGATTGTTAGCTTTGCTAGCAATACCTTCTAGCAGTACTATGGAAAATTTTCAGCTACTTACCAAAAACACAGCATATGTAGCTGGAAACCCTATTATTTTAAAATTCTCAAATACGAATGAAGAAAAACCTAGACTCTATGTAAGTAATAGCTATGGTTCTACTGTTATTAAATCAGAAACAGATTCTGAGATATTAAATTTTAACATCCCTGAGTTAATCTCTAACAAAACGGGAATTGTAAACTGGAAATTATTAGGTAATCAATCACTTTCAGGAAAATTCTACATACATCCAAAACAAAAAACAGAAACACTTGAAATTTATTTAGGTCCTCCAAGTATCGCTGCTGGTGGTTCAGATTATTCAATGTTCGTTGTTATTCCAACAGATATTTATGACAACCCATTAGCTGACAGCACAAAGGTGACCGTAAAGCATCAATTTTTGGAAAATGAAAATGATGATACCATCATTATGAAAAATAGAATTGCCTATACAAACATATATTCAGAATCAAAAACAGGAAGAATTTTAGTGTCTTCTGAGTGTTTGGGTTTAAACTCTAAGGAAAATACTATCAATGTTATGCCAGGAATTCCGACAAATTTCAGTATTTCATCTGAAAGAAATCATGACTATTCCGACGGTAATCAAATCACTACTTTTTCAACATCTATTATAAAAGACACCTATGGAAATATAGTTAGTGATGGTACTTTTGTTAACTTTTTTATAACCAACACTTCAAAAAATATTTTAAAAACATCTGGCACTACTCTCAATGGAATTGCATTTGCCAAAATGATTCATCCGGATCACGAGGAAAATTGGACTGTAAAAGCCATTATCGAAGGAATGGCAGAAAGTGATGTGATAGAATTATCATACAAGTCTATTATTTCAGATTTTCAAGTAACGTTTGCTGAAGATAACAGAACCATAACCGTTGGACCATTAAAAAGCTTTATGGATCAGATGATACCTGATGGCTTGGAAGTATTACTTTCGGTTTACAAAAATGATCAAAAGCTAAAAACACTCTCTAAAAGTTCTTCAAATGGTTATGCTATTTTTACTTTAGATAAAAACACGTTTCCAAGTAAAACATATACCTTAAAAATTAAAGCTGCTAAAATTGAAAAATCATTCATTAACACGAAGCTATGAGAGGTATAAACAGAAACATATTGCGTGGTACTCTAGTGTTATCTTACATCGCTGTAATTATTTTTATATTGTTTGGTATTAGCAGTTTGTATAGCTATTTAAATACAGGTGCAGACCGCAGCGGAATGTTACGCACGGAAATAAAAAAAATAGATCAATACTTACCTCAATTAGAATGGGCTTCATTAAATAATGAGGGACGAGTAATGGATGATCAAACTTTATATGCCATTCAAAATGATTATCTAGATGCATGGTATGTAAAACATGTTGCTTTTAAAACCAATTCTTTAACTGGCATTGATGACTATTATACCGAAACTGCTCGGAAAAACATCATTGAATTTGTTGAACAAAATAATGATAAAAATATTTCAATTGTAGGGACTACTTTAAGCCACAACCCTACTCTAGATTTTTTTAGTGAAGATGGTAAACTGGCTGTTATTACGGATAAAGATGTTACGGAATATAAAAGAATTTATCAGGACGATGCCTTAGTTTTAGAAAATAAAGAAAAATCTACTTACAAAATCATATTGTTATTAGAAGATGGTTTATGGCGTATCAGGCATATGATAAAAGAAGTAAGTGCCGATGATATAAATAAATTTGAATCCGCTTCAAAAGATTTTAAATCATTAAAAGGTATTAACTATTATCCTCAAGATTCACCATGGGATATGTTTGGAGATAAATTTGATACCAGTATTATTGAAAAGGATTTTAAAATTATAAAAAAATCAGGTTTAAACAGTATCAGAATATTTGTACCCTATGAAGATTTTGGCAAAGCACATGTTAAACCTGAGAAACTAAATAAATTGAAACAGGTATTAGATTTAGCTGAATCTCAAAATTTGAAAGTGGTCGTAACTCTTTTCGATTTTTTTGGTGATTACTCTGTTTTAAATTGGACGCTTAATCAACACCATGCAGCTACTATTGTTTCATCCTTAAAGAATCATAAGGCGTTGTTAGGTTGGGATATTAAAAATGAACCAAATTTAGATTTCAAATCGCGAGGAAAAACAAATGTAATTGCTTGGTTAGATAACATGATCGATTTAGTAAAATCAGTAGACAGTATACACCCAGTAACTATTGGTTGGTCTAATACACAAAGCACTTCTATTTTAAAAAATAAAGTAGATATTGTATCATTCCATTACTATGAAGATTTAGATAAATTAGATGCAGCTATAAAAATTATGAGAACGGAAATACCTAACAAACCGTTAGTACTTCAAGAATTTGGTATTTCGTCTTATAGTGGCCTTTGGAAACCTTTTGGTAGCTCTGATGACGATCAAGCCAACTACCATAAAAAAGTCCAAGAAATAATTGCAGCTAATAATTTACAATTTATATCTTGGACTTTATATGACTTTAATGAAATACCTACTGCTGTGGTAGGCCGCCTTCCTTGGCGTAAGAAAGCTCAAGAATTCTATGGTTTTATAGATAAAAATGGAGAAAACAAACCTGCTTTCAAATATATTTCTAATCAATAATGATTAAGCAGTCACCGCAGTACCTTTTGTTTTTTTAGCAATAATAGTATCAAAAGTATTCAAATACATATCAGCAATTGTACTCATTGGCAATGCTGTTGCCGCTTTATAATTTGCTTTACCTAATTCTATTCTATAAGCTTCATTAGTTACGATACTTTCAATAGCACTTGCTAAACTATCTACAGAAGTAGGCTCAAAGAACTCCCCTTTATAACCTTCATCTTGTACTAACAAGGCTAAATCTCCTAAATCTGGCATAATTACAGCCTTACCGTAACTACCCGCTTGATGTAAAACGCCTGAACTACCTGTTGTAGAAGTATATGGAAAAACAACTACTGCACTTTCGTTGAAAATTGTTGGTACTTCATTTTCTTCCACATAGCCTGTAAAACGTACTTGTGGAATATGTTTGTAATCTTCTTCCACTTTTGCTAAATATCCGGGAACATTTGGATTATCAGTTCCTGCAATAACAACTTCTAGATCTAAACCTGTTGATTTTCTAACTTTCTCAACGGCTTCAATCATTCCCTCTACTTTTTTATACGTTCCAAACTTACCAAACGTCATAATCTGCATTGGTTTTGTAGGTACTTTATAATCTGGTTCTTCAGGAATTTCAAATGTACCGTGCGGAATTAACTTTACATTTTTTGCTTTATATTTAGCTTCAAGTATAGTCACATATTTCTCCATAGTAACCGCAACAGTATCCGCTTGAAGTATTAATCTTGTTAATGTAGAACCTATAAATCCGTAAATCTTTTGCATTAATTTATTAGTCGTAAAACCAGCACTTCCTAAATCTACTTCTTCTAAGATATTATGAAGTAAAACAACATTAGGTATTTTCTTAAGCTTACATACTAATGGTAGCATTAAACCTAAAGCGGCAGCTACTTTTTTATCACCAAATTTCATAAATTGTAAATTAAACAACACTGCATCTGGTTTCATTTTATTTATCGCTTTAGTTACCTTAAACAAGTTTGTATAGCTATTAAATTTCCAACATTCCTTAACCGTAATCTTACAACCAGCTTCCGTAAATTCAATATCCTTTGCACCTTCTGTAAAATCGGTTAATAATACCAATTCCGTTACTTCTTCTTTTTGTCTGAAGTGTTTTACTAAATGATATGCGTATTCATTTAAAGTAACTTTACTAGGAGGATATGCTGTAACGATTGCTAATTTCATGATCTCTTAATTTATATATTGTATTAATTATGATGCAAATTTCACTCTTTATGTATTCGAAACTAGGTACAATTAGTTAGAATAACCTTTACCATCGTTGAATGGTAATTTTCTTTAGATTAACTCGTTTTTTCCTTTATTTGATTGTATTTAAAAAATGCTAATTGAATACCTAGTAATAATAACATCGCTATTATTTGCATATGAACTACTTGCTCTAAACTGTCGTGAAAAAAAATAACCAATCCCATTTGCAATACACCAAACACACCTGTAATAACAACAGGTACATATTTATCTAAAGACAAGTAGTAGTAAGCGAAAATATTAGATATGGCAAACATTGAAGTAGCGATGGCATACTTCCATAATAATGGAGCCATAGCGATATAACTATCTCCAAATAAAAGTGTAATTATAGTTTCAGGAAAACTTAAGCAAAGTACTATTATAACTATAGATATTGCGGCTATATAACCTACATATTTAAAAAGTATAGATGCGGTTTCTTTTCCATCTTTTTTTAATTGAACTACCGTTGGTAAGAGTAACATCACAAACATCCAAGCGATAAAATAAACGATCCTACCAATTAATGCTAACGACGCATATAAACCTGCCTCATACGACTCAAAATAATGTTTTACCAATAGAATATCACTATTATTGATTATGATTTGGGTTAATTCATAAAATACGGTGATTATAAAAAAAGCTCTTATTTCTTTTGAATGCGATTTACTTAATGCTAAAGCTTTCTTTGGTATAAGTGTTGGCATCTTAAAAGGTATCAGTCCGAACACAAAAGAAGCGATTATACCAATAGCAATTACTACCGAAGATTGTATGTCAAAAATCAAAATAAGTCCTAGCGTAATAATTAATCTACTGAGCATTTCACCTTGATACGTAATGGATAATGATTTGAAGTTCTTTTTACCTTGAAATACACCACGATTAACACTCATTAAAAAATAAAGCGGCACGCCACAGCCAAAAACAATAAACATATTTGCTGATGAAGTATTAAAGAGAGTTTGTAGTTGTTTGGCAAAAACAACTATTAGTAATCCCATAATAATACCCACAACAAAGGCATTTTTGTATACTTTTGAAATAAAACTTTTTAAAATTTCATTTTCAAAAAGGACCGAAAATTTAGCCGTTACCAATTGAAAAGTCATTGCTGCAAAGCTTAATACCAATAAGAACGTAATTAAAACAGCGGCATCAGCGAATTGAGCTGGCCCTAATAAGCGACCAAGAATCAAATTGTATAAATAATTACCTCCATTTACTATCAAAACACTTATCATAAATAATTGTTCTGGAGTAATTTTTTTAGATTTTAATGAGGCTATAAATTGCATTTGTTTATTTTTTTGAAAACAGTGTACTTCTTAAAATTATTTATTATTATTGAAACTATCGTACAGTGTCTTACAACTGGAGCTAAATAAACTTAAAGAGGAGGTTTGACTTTATTTTATAAAAAGTTTTTAAAGCTTTATATAATATAGTTGGAATCCGTTTGCATTTACTTTTATTCGTTAATGCTATACCTTTACCATATGGTAACAAGTATGTTAAGTGTTTAGCTGTACTAAAATTAATTATTTCTATAACGATAAAAACTAGAGCATGTTGTTTAAAAGAAATGACGCTGCACCTAATTTTGTTTTTTATTAAGCTCGGTCAATAGAACGAAATTCCTTATAGAGATCATTTGAACTTGTACCAACGATAGAAAATGGTTTATTCCATTTTAAAGCATTTGCATAAATTGATTTTAAAGCCAACATCCCGCTATCATCAATTTCTGAGACTTTATTAATATCAATAGTCAATTCTCTTGAAGAGTTAAGCGTAATAGTAAAATGCGTTTTAAAATAATTTGCTGTAGACCAGTTAATTTGTCCTTCTACGTTAAATATATTATCCGTTTTTGATATTTTAATGTCCATAATTTCTATTTATTAAATTTATATTGCTTTATTTATGATACAAATATCAATACTAAAAGAATAAAAGGTAATTGAATTTCGTTAAGTTGATAGTTTTCTATAGACGAATGATTAATTACTAATGATTAACTCTGATTTCTATTAAATTTATTACACTATGATTATGAAAAAGCTATTGCTTCTGTTTTCCGTTTTAGCATCTACTGTTATCTATTCTCAAGAGATGCAAGAAGGTTTTACGTATTTAGAAACAGGAAAATATGCAGAAGCGGAAACGTTTTTTCAAACCGTTTTAAAAGACTATCCAGATAATAAAACTGCACGTTTATGTTATGGGCGTGCCATTGGACTTAATGGAAAACCTGAAGAAGCCAATACCTTATTCACAAATCTTTTGGCTGATTACCCTAGCGATTTTGAAGTAAAACTTAATTATGGAGAGTCCTTATTATGGAATAGCAATTTTACCAAAGCTAAAACCTATTTTAAAAGTTTGATAGATGAAGACCCGAAAAGTTTCCCTGCTTTATTAAGTTATGCCAATACACTTTCTAATTTAAAAGAATACGAAGATGCTTTAGTTTATGTAAACAAAGCATTAGAAGTTTTACCAGGAAATCCTAACGCATTAACTTCTAAAAAGTATATGTATTTAGGCTATGCCTATCAAAAACAACAAGCACAAAAATACAATGAAGCAGAATCACTTTTAAAGGAAAACCTAACCCTTTTTAAGAATGACAAAGAAACGTTGTTAAACTTAGCTAACCTTTATTTAATTGCAAACAGGTTGGATGATGCAAAAGCTACATATGATCTTTTAGCCACTGAACCAAATAATAAAATAACAGCTTTAAATGGATTGGCATTGGTATCTCACCTAAACGGAAAAGAAAAAGAAGCTCTAGAACTTAGCAAACAAGCCTATAACAGTTTAGATACAATTACTGACAAATCACTTGTACAACCTACTACAGAACGTCATATTCAAGCCCTAATTTGGAATAAGAAATTTAAACCCGCAGATAATCTTATTGCTAATTTAGTAAAAACCAATACTAACGAAAACTGGATATTAGCTTTACGTGCAACGCTAAACATTTATAAAAGTGATTTTAAAAAGAGTGTTACGGATTACAACCAAATTTTAGTTAACGACAGTACCTCTTTTGACGGTAATTTAGGAAAAGCTAACGCTTTAAAAGCACTGGGTTTTTATAACGGTGCATATACCTCAGCTGAAAACACGTTAAAGTTTTATAACAACCAAAAAGATGCCTCAAATTTTATAAAAAACTTAAATACAAGTTTTACGCCATCGTATGAAGGAAAAGCTTCGTATACTTTTGACAATGGAGACAATGAAGCATTTGCTTTTAACAACAACTTAGAATTTCCGTTATCTACGAAACTGAAAGTATTGGGTAGTTACAATTACAGAAATACAAGTAATTCTGTAACCGATAATAAGGCTACTTCTAATGATTTTAGTTTAGGTTTGGCTTATCAGCTATTACCCAACATCACTTTTAGAGGTACAGCAGGTATAATGGCCGCTAATGCAAATGACACAGACTATACACAGCTATTAACAGACCTGTCTTTTAATATTAAACCGTTTAAATTACAGACATTAGATATTGGTTACAAACGTGAAATACAAAGTTTTAATGCTGAATTATTAGATCGTGAAATTGTACAAAACAACTATTATGCAAATTATAATTTAAGTACTAATTTTAAATTAGGTTGGTTTACACAATACTATTACACCTCTCAAAATGACGATAATACAAGAAATCTATTGTTCACATCTTTATACTATAATATTTTAAGTAAACCCTCTTTAAAGGCTGGTTTAAACTACCAATATATTACTTTCAAAAATCAAGTACCAACTGTCTATTTTAGTCCTAATAAATTTAATGCTGTTGAGGTATTTGTTAATTTGATAAAAGATGAAGTTATAACCAAACCAAAGGAATGGTTTTATGAGTTAACTGCAGCCACAGGATTGCAATATATTGAAGATGATAGTAGTCAAAGTACCTACAGAATCCAAGCTAAATTAGGATATAAATTTTCATCGCGTGCTGCAGCTAATATTTTCGGAACACGAAGTAATATTGCTTCTGCCACTGCTGCTGGTTTTACATTTACTGAAATTGGGATTCGTTTTAAATGGTATTTATTTGATTCTCCTGTCTTTAGAAAGTAGAAATAGTATCTCCTATTTATTTTTAGATCCAAGAAAAAAAAGCAAAAGAGAAACTCTTTTGCCTTAACACTAATGAATATTCCCCAATAATCACTTTACAATTAGTTTGGTTGTTTTATAATTGACATAATTACTTTTTACCTTGCATAGATAAATACCTGGAGACAAATTATCTCTGTTTAGAGGTATCTCATTTTTTCCGACAACGGTTTGAATTGACACCTGT
The DNA here is from genome assembly GCF_016406085.1 of Aureibaculum flavum. Taxonomy (GTDB): domain Bacteria; phylum Bacteroidota; class Bacteroidia; order Flavobacteriales; family Flavobacteriaceae; genus Aureibaculum; species Aureibaculum flavum. The sequence continues at coordinate 62,558 of NZ_JAEHFJ010000007.1, read as the reverse complement.
TTTATCAATGAACCTAATTGGCTATATACCAATAAGGTTACTTTTTCAGCATGCTCTGAGGTAAAATGAATCTTTGTACTATTAATCATTGGGTTTGGAACAGCAATAGGGTTTAATAAATTATCATTGCTGTTTACATTTTCAACTGCCAACGTCTTACCTGTTGAAAAACGCAATTGTTTTAAGTTCATTTCTTTAGTCTCTTTAGCACCACTTTCTGCAAGCATCGTAAAAACCAATGAAGTTACATCTGTTAATTCTAAACTTTCACCATTATTAGATGTGAAATCTGAAAAAGGTACCGTAAAATCTTGTAAATTTTCGGTTAATGTAATTGAAGTTTTAAATTGAATTTCCCAATTGGAAATACCTTTTTTCACTAATCTAATTATTAGCGTCCCTGTTCCTTTTGCCTTCAATTTCAAACTGTTATAATCTGATAAATCTATAGGACTGAATTTCGGAGTTAACGCCCTATAGGCAGCTATATATTCACTCGTTGTTGCTTCTATTTCTATATTTCTTTCAATTGGAAAATCATCATCATTAAAAGTATAATCATTCGATTCAATGTTATATTTCATTACTGATGTACTTGGAGCTGCATCATCATATCCCCAAGGTCCATCAGACATAAATAAATCATCCGGTGTATTTAAACCATCACCAATTCTAAACCCTATATCAAATAAGTTACCAGCATCTACCTGCACATTAGATATGTAATTACCATCCAAATCTACATTTGTGGATACATACTCCAAAAAACCTGTTTCACTTGCTCTTAATCCGCCATCAAAAACTACTGACTTACTCTTGTTGGTATTTACAATCTCTAAATCTAACTTACCGTTAATGTATTTTCCTTTTCTAACAAATACTGTTGGCGGTGTAGAATTATTATAACTTGTTACTGGCTTTTGTACATCTAATAAATTTAGTACTTCTTCACCTAACTTTAATAAATCATCTAAAGAATTTGACCAAATTTGAAAGTTATAGTAAGGAACTTCCTTTTCATATCTATCTAAATTCCAGTGACTTTCAATTTCAAAATTACTATTACTGTTTGTTGGTTTTGCTGATAAACTTAATACGAACTCTAACGAACCATCTATATTTCTTATTAGTGCTTTAATAAATTGTTGTTCTTTTATTTCAATAGTTGATACTGAAATTAGTTCCGCTCCTAATAATCGATCGCAAATGTATTTGGTATGCTCATATACACCTTTTTCTGTTTCAAGTAATAAAATGGAAGCAACGGCTTGATTTTCTTTCATGTAATCTACCGAATATATATTGGTAGCATTTGTTATTTTAATTAAATCTGTCGGAGACGATTCTATAATGTTATCTTCTCCAATAGTACCAAAAGGAATAAAATCAGTTAATTCTATACCTACTTTATTTGATTTCTTTGCATACCCCATTGATTTTGAAAGCTTTTTAGCGGTTGCCTTGTCAAACTTATAACTCGTTTTAGTACGTTCAAAATTTCGTTTACTAATTTGTTGCGACAATCTATTATTACTTTCTAACCCACCAGAATTAGCAGTTGAAGTTGGAGCTACAAGTACAGGACAAGCAGCATAACCTGAACACGAAGGATCTTCACAGTCAATTAAACCATCACCATCATCATCTATACCATTAGTACAATCTTCTTGAACTACTGGAGCGGTAGGACAACGAGCACCATCATTACTTGAGCTTGAAGGACCAAATGCGAATAAGTTCGAATCCATACCATTTTTACCATTTAAATCTTGTACCTTTTGAATAACATAAATAGTTCCTGTTTGATTTGCAGATACATAAAAACGTCCAGAAGCATCAAAGTATACAGCTCCATAAGTATAATTTAATCCCGTTAGAATAGGCACAACTCCTAGTGATTGTACATTACTAGTTTCAGGATTAATTCTATATAAAATATTAGTCTTTTTTTCTACGGCATATAAGTTTCCATCTACCGCATTAAAAGCCCAATCGTGCACACTTATACTTTGAGATAAGTTCTCTGTACCAATATATTTTGTATAATTATCAGATTCAGGATTCAAATCAATTTTATAATACGTTTTACCACCACCTTTCAAATAATAGATACCTTTAGAACTAACATCACCTACATAACGACTGCTAGAAGGTAATTCATCTATATAATAGGTAGTGGTTTGAAAATTCTTACCAATACGTACTATTGATTTTTCTGGGCTACTTAATGAACCCCATATAAAACCATCTGCAGGGTTATAGGCCGTTGCATTAACACTTCCCTTTGTTATATCGGTAGCAACCGTATATGAATTTCCTGATGCTAAGTCAATTGCATAAACATCATTGTTTTGAAAAAGGTATGCATTGTAATCACAGTTAAACGGAACATCTTGAGCGTTTACATTTATGAAACTTAGTATAAAAAGAAATAATAATTTTTTCATGATATATATTTTATACCACAAATTTATAGTACTCGGGAAGCTTTAATTTTAATATTCGTTGGATGAAAGGTAAGTGTAGACGAATGGTTTAATACGGCAGTTAAGTATTTAAAGCAAGTTCAACCGTTTCATTAATTCTGGCCTATTTGAACGACTTACAGGAATTACATCTTTCTTAATCAACACACTATTATCTTCTATATCAATGATCTTTTTTATGTTTATGATAAAAGAGCGATGTACTTTTAAAAACAAATCTTTAGGTAATTTATCTTCTATTTTTTTTAAGGTTGAATGCACTGTATAATTTTTATCTTCGGTTTTTACACGAATATAATCACCTTTTGCCTCAACCAGATAAATACTAGGAATATCAATTTTAATTAACCGCCTATCTATGTTAACATATAAATGATTATCAGACAAAGTACTTTCTTTATCAATTTTTATAGATTTTTTAACTTCCGTTTTTATAGATTCAGCTTTTAAAATGGCTTTTTGAAAACGTTCTGGAGTAATTGGTTTTACTAAATAATCTACAATACAATCGTATTCAAATGCTTGAATTGCAAAATTAGCATCTGATGTTGTTAAAATAATTTTTGGTGGATTTTTTAATGTATCAATAAAGTCAAAGCCCGTAAAATCAGGCATATGGATATCCAAAAATATTAAATCTATCTCATTTTGATTTAAAAACTTAATAGCTTGAATTGCATTTGGAAAATCATCTACAACCGTAAGGCTTTTTATATTAGAGCATAATTGATTAATTATAAGTCTGGCCGTGGCTTCATCATCAATAATAATACAATTCATAAATCACTAATTATAAAAGTTCTAGATAATTAGTTATGGTAGTTAATATAGCTTCGAACTGTTCATGAAGGTCTGTATTACCATCATGTAAATTATTTTCATAAGCTACTGCAACCTCATAACTTTTTTCAAGCCCTAAAATACTAATTTTATGTTTAAGTTTATGAACATTCTCAGCAATTTGTTTAAAATCCTTTGCATTAAAATTTGAGAAATATATCTTTTTTTCTTCTGGAAACTCTAACTTTATTATTTCAATAAGTTTTTGTTCAAAGGCTTTATCACCACCTGACATGCTATTAATATATGATAAATTAGGTTGTTCCATATGGTTCTTTTTTTAATGTAAAATAAAATGTAGTTCCTTTAGTTAATTGCGATTCTAGCCATATTTTTCCACCATATAAATCGACAATTTTCTTAACTATGGATAGTCCAATGCCTGTAGATCCAATTTTATTTTCTAATTTCTGAAAGGTTTTAAAAATCTTTTCAAAATAAGCCTGATCTATGCCAATACCATTATCTTTTATGTAAAACTGCCAAAAATCATTTTTATCTTCGTAACCTATTTCTATAATGCCTTTTTCTTTGTCATTGTAATTAATGGCATTCGTAATTAAATTTTGAAACAACTGTTGTAACCTGTATTTATCTCCTTTTATACGCGGTAATACTTTTGATTTATGAATTGTAATATGTTCAGGTACTTCTATTAAATTAATTATATCATTAAAAAGTACATCAATATTTACGTCGTAAAATTCTTCTTTGTTATTACCTATGGTTGAATACTCTAAAATACCATTAATTAGCAATTCCATTTTTTCAACATTATTACGTATTAATTCTAGACTTTCTTTTCCCTTTTCATCAATCACTTCTTGATAATCTTCCTTTAACCATGCTGTTAATGAATCTATACTTCGCAACGGTGATTTTAAATCGTGAGAAACCATGTGAGCATAATCACTTAATTCTTGATTTTGATACGCCAGTTCACTTAATAATATTTCTCGTTGTTTATTTATCTGAACAATTTCTTTAGTTTGGTTATCGATAAATTCTACCAATTTTAAACCGTCTAATTCTAAGTTTCCCTTAGTTTCATGCTCTGGTAAATCGTAAAATTTGAGGGTTTCTATTACCCGCTTTAATTTATTAATAACTTCTTGCTGAACTTTAGATTCTTCTCTTAATTGTTGATTTGCATCAAACAATTCTTCTGAACTAATTCCCATAGCTCTTTGCTGCATGGTAAATTGCTCGTCAAAGTTATTATAGGAGCTATTAATAGCCTCCAAAAATTGTTCTAGATTTTTGTCAGCTACTTGAGCATCATTTAAATATTTACGAATTTGCCGTTTTAATAAAGAGTTCATTATTCGCTTATTAGCGTTATTGTCATGGTTTGATTATGTAATTGACACTTATTTTCTCCATGAAAAGGTGCTATTTCTCCATAAGAGTAAAATCCAGATAGAACAGTTTCAGTGCCCACAACGTTTAAGACTTCTTCTATTTCTTCTTCAACACGTTGGTCTAAGACTAATTTTCTACCAATACAACTTACTAAAAGAGCCAATTCCGGTTTGTTTTGCCTTAATTCTAAAGCTTGTTTCGCTGCTCTTTCAGATGCATTTGCAATATTATCAACATGTGTCATCATCAATTGCACTTTAGAGTTTTCTGGAATATCTCCAGCTAAAATTACAGCATTATTATCTTCATCAATATTTAATATACTTCTAACAATAGATTGTTTTTCATCATTAGATTTTACATTTAACGGATACAATAAAGCGGATCCTGGTAACTCTTTCGACTTTTCTCCTAAATATTTTTTATATAAATCTAGTGCGGGTTGGTTATCTAGTTCAAATAACACATTTGCCTCTGATTTTGTAACAATACGTTCTGGTCCAAAAGGTGTCCAACCTCCATAAATAGAGAATGTAACTTCTAATGTTTCACCATAAAAACCAATAGCTACTATTTCTCCTTCTTTCGGAGCTTCATTATATGAGGCAAGTGTTTTTTCAAAACGTGCTGCATCACCGCATAAACCACCTGTTATTAATATGTTATTATCAGTAGCAGCATTCATACCTTTTGTTAATTCGCTTCCATTAACAAAACTACCTTCTGAAATAACATAAATAAATTTTAAACCTTCTGAAGGTAATTGTTTAATAAGATTATTTCCGGTTTTAAAACTATCTAACTCTGTATTTATAATATTACTTGTCTTAATTAAAAATTGGCTTTTTTCAAATTCCATTGCTGTAATTGAGATACTTTCCTCATCAACTGTGTCACCTATTATATCTGCACATGTTGAACCAAAAACAATGTGTCCGTCAGGAAATATTGTTTTAATTTCACTGTAGATCTCAGAGTCTTCTAATAGAAATCTATTTCCAAAAACAAGAACTAACGGATTGGTTAATTTTTGCTCTGGGGATATGTACATCCAATTTTTACCTTTATTTTTTTGTAATTGAACTATTTTCATTTTTATTTTTTTAACGTGAAGTAAAAAGTTGTACCTACGTTAGGTTGACTTTCTAACCAAATTTCACCCTCGTGTAATTCAACAATTTTTTTAACAATAGATAATCCTATACCCGTAGAATCTTTTCGTTTATTTAGTGAATGGAATATTTTAAATATTTTATCATGGAATTTTTCATCAATCCCCATTCCGTTATCTTTAACTGAAAATTGATAGTGATTTTCAAGTTCTTCAAAACATATATCTATAAAGCCTTCCTCTTTATCTATAAATTTTACGGCATTGCTTATAAGGTTTTGAAATAACTGCTGAAGCTTTGTCTTATTACCCAAAATAATTGGCAATTCATTTTGAACATTTATTTTGATATGATCTGGTGTATAACTAATTTCTAATAAGTCTTTTATTAGTGTATCAATATCTACATGTACCTTATCATGTTCATCAGAACCAATACTTGAATATTTTAGGATATCAGTAATTAACTGTTCCATTTTCTCTAAAGTGGACTCTATGAGATCAAAATTTTGTACGCTCGTAGCGTCTAGTTTATCTTTATTATCTTCTTTAAGCCAAGTTGTTAGTGCGTAAATACTGCGTAAAGGTGATTTTAAATCGTGTGAAACGATATGAGCATATTCATGTAGTTCGTCATTACTTTTCTCCAACTTTTTAAGTAAACTTTCCTTTTGAAGCTGAAGGTTTTTAATTTCGGTAATATCAAAGTTGATACCTATTGAACCTATGATTTCACCTTTAATGTTATAATTAGGTGCACCACTTACCAACCAATGTCTAATTTCTCCTGCCTTAGTTTTTATTCTCAATTCATAAGACTCTGTTTTTCCTTGCTTCCTTTCGCGTAACTTTTCCTTTAATATACCTTCATCCTTTTTTAAAGGAAGAATGTCCTTTCCTTTTATACCTATTAGTTCTTTTTCAGAATAGCCCGTCATATTAACCAAACTTTGATTTACCATCAAAATTCTATCATTAAGATCTACCTCTATCAAGCCTAAATTCATATTAGAAATTATGCTATAGTATTTTTGTTTTTCAACCTCTAAACTTTTCCTATAAGTTCTGTTGAGAGTAACATCTTTAAAAGTCCATAAATACCCCTTCAATTGCTCTCCTTGAACTATTGGTATATAATTTCGTTCTAAAATTTTATCATTAACCATTTCCAACTCATCACCAATTACCGTCTCCTTTTTTGCATCGATTTCTCGCATTCTATTTAAAAAACCTTCCGGATTTTTAAATAAAACACTATTCTGCTTTGAAGATGCTAAACAATCCTGTCCTATTAATTCACTTGGGGCACTATCAATATTAAAAAGCTCAGTAAATTTATTATTAGTAAGTACAATGTTTCGATTTTCATCCTCAAGTACGACACCACTATCTAAATTAAGAATAAGTGTAGATAATCTACTTTCTGATGCAATTAGTTGTTCTTCATGTGCTTTTTCTTTGGTAATGTCTCTAACAATACCTTGGGCAGCCACCGGAACTCCTTCGTCATAAATTATACTCGCATTGATATGAACAATTTTTGATTGTTTATCTTTTGTTATTAGATTAACATTAAAGTCTGTTATAGATCCTTCGTCAAAAAGATTTTTAAATGACTCTTGAACTCTTTTTAATTCACTAAAGTGAACCATTTTCATGAGGTTAAAATTTTCTTTAGCATGTTTAAACCCCAGTAAGGATACAGCGGCATCATTCATCTTAAGAATGTTTCCAGATAGATCAATAATAACATAAGCATCTACAATATTTTCAAAAACACCTTGCAATTGCGAATCCGTTCTTAAAAGTAATTTTTCTAAACCTATATTAGATTTTTTTAACTTCTGATTGACTTCGAAGAGTTCGGTTGCTTTGTGCTCTAATATTTTTTCAGCTTGTTTTCTTGCAGATTTCTCTCTAGCTAATGCTCGTTTTAATATGTCTACCTGATCCTGACTCATTAATTTTTATGAATTGTAAACTTAACTTCAGTACCATCTTCTTTTATTTTTTCTAAATCAATAGTGGCAGAAGAATTAAAATGCTCAAAAGTTTTATTCATTAAACCTAATCCAAAATAATGCATAGCTCGGCTAGACTTATAAATCATAATTAAGGAATTGTCTGTTCTTTCTAAAATTTCAAAAGTAGGAAGTTCAGCATCCGGATATATTTTTCTAACTTCAATATGAATATGATTTTCAATTGATGCTAACATTTCTATAGGGTCATTATATTTTTCAATAAGTCCAGGATAACTATCAGCTAATACGGCAAAAAAGTGTTCAGCATAAACCAATAATAAGTCATCTATAGAAATACCGGTGTTTTTACTAAGGTGTTGTAACAGTTGTAACATTTCAGAAAAACTATAGGTTCCAACAGCCGTATAAGCTCCATTTGATTCTAAATCGGATTCATTGATTATTTTATCAACCATTTCTAGTCCAAATTTATCTTCAACTAAATCTAAAAACTCAGTAAAAACAATTCCTTTCATTTATATTTTTTTTAATTCATTAATACTCCAATACGCTAATAATTTTTCAATTTTAACAACGTATTCTTCATACTTTAAAGGTTTTAGCACATAACCGGCAATTCCAATTTCGTAACATGCCAATAAATCTCGTTGATTGCTTGAGGTTGTAAGAATAACAGTTGGTACATATTTTAGAGTACTATCCTTTTTAAGTATAGATAGAAATTCTATTCCGTTAATTTTAGGCATGTTTAAGTCTAACAAGATTATGTCGGGAATATTGTCTTTTTCTTCTAAAATCTTTAAGGCATCTTCACCATTATTGGCTTCAATTACTTGATGATTTAGATCCAGCGAAGAAATAGCTCGCTTAAATTTCATTACTTCTATTAAATCATCTTCGATTAATAATACTTTCAAATTTTTCATTTTACCACTTATTTTAGTCTAATTAGACTATAAAAGTAATCCTAATCCATTATTTAAAAATAATCATTGGTTAATTGCACTTTTACTATAGGTGATTAACCTGAAAGTGTCGACGAATGGTTTTTAATATTAGAATTCACTAATAAAAATATTAGCAAAATAATCCTTATTTCTGAATTTCACACTACCATTATTAAAATTTAAAGTAATTAATTTCAACACTATAGCACCTCAACTGTAAATTCACAACTAAATTTCTCATTAGCTACAAGCTTAATAACACCTTCTTTTTGAGGTAATTCTTTATTGTGATCTTTATGATCAGTAATTCCATGCCATGGTTCTATACAAACAAATGGAGCATCTTGATTTGAAGACCAAATTCCTAAATATGGATAATTCGTAAATGAAACACTCATATAGGCTTTTTGAGAAGGTTTATGTACAAACGTTACTTTAGAAAATGGGTTAGGATTAAAAATTATAGCGTCATTGTCAAAAAGCGAATTGTGTATCGTTAACAAACCTTTTTCCTCAAATACTTTTGATGTTTTAGTACAACGTAAGCCATCTTCTATTACATCTGATTCCGGAGCTAGTTGTTTATCAAAAATCAATTGATATTCATTTCTTGAGTGCCCTTTTTCAAAAGGACAATTAAACGCAGGATGAGCACCAATTGAGAAATATAAATCATCATTTTTGGATGGATTTATTATTGTATATTCTGTTCGTAATGACCTATCTTCTAAGGTATAGGCAACTTGTAGTTTAAAGTTAAAGGGGTATATTTTTTTCAATTTTTCAGTACTAGATAATTCTAAACAAATACTATTATCTGTTTTATCAATTACTTCAAAATCACTATCTCTAGCAAAACCGTGCTGGTTCATACTATAATGTTGACCCTTATACAGATATTCATTGTCAATTAATCTTCCCACAATCGGAAATAGAATAGGAGCATGTCTTGCCCAAAATTGAGTATTTGCTTGCCAAACATATTCAGTATTATCCTTTTTTAAACTAACCATTTCGGCACCATTTTTTTTAACAGTTAAGGTTAAATAATTATTTTTTAAAACATATTTTTTTTTGTTACTGATTTCGGCCATGGTTAGGTTAGTTAAAAGTTTTTTTATTTATTTTATTAGTAAAAACGGAGGGTTAAAGTAGATAAATTTACCGCTAAAGTATTAATTTTGCAACTTAATTCTATTTATATTAAATCTAATGATTATTAACCATAAGTATCAAATTCTATTAACAATAGGTTTAATTGTTTCTTTATTAATTATTGGTCAATTAATTAAACTAGCCATTAAGAAATTTACCATTTTAAAATCTATAGATTTAAATAGAAGAAAGATTATTTTAAACCTTCATTATTTAATATTATATATTCTGTTAGGTGTTTTTATAGCGATAATATGGGGTGTTGACTTTAGGGATTTTACCGTTTTTATATCTTCAATTTTGGCCGTTTTGGGAGTTGGTTTTATCGCCCAATGGTCAATTCTTTCAAACCTCACCGCAAGCGTGATTTTATTTTTTAATCATCCCGTAAGAATTGGCCATAGAATTAGAATTATTGACAAAGATTATGATTGGGTTGGAACGGTAACGGATATTTCAGGATTCTTTCTTTTTATGAAAACAGACAAAGGAGAAAACATAACCATACCAAATTCAATAGTTTTACAGCATGGCATAGAAATTTTAGAGCATTTAGATGACGATGATGTTGGATAATATTTTTATTTTAGCCAACCCATTTCGGGGCGTACCACGCCATTGGCGTGACAGGACTTAGTCCGGTCTATCAAGCCTAAGGCATGATTAAAGTGCCACGCCGTGAGCGTGGAGATCGGAGGTTCAATGTATATAAATAATTTTTAATAAAAAATTAAATAAAAGTTGGTAGCATTTGAAGTATATATAATGTTTAGTTCGTTGTAGAATAGATTTTATATAGGCCAAACTAATAATTTTGAAGAAAGAATAATTAGACATAATAAAGGACAAGTGAAATCTACTAAAAATGGTATACCTTGGAAATTGGTTTACAAATTTGAAGTTTTATCTAGAAATGAGGCTGTTACTATTGAAAGAAAAATAAAAAAAAGAGGTGCTAAAAGATTTTTAGAAGATAATAATATAAAATTCGGGGCGTAGCTTAGTCCGGTTAAAGTGCTGGTCTGGGGGACCAGAGATCGGAGGTTCGAATCCTCTCGCCCCGACTATTAAAAGCCTAAAAAATTTTACAATTTTTTAGGCTTTTTTTATTTGAACACGTCATCAACAAAGTTGAATGTAAGTGGACAAATGATAAAAGACAGTAAATTGCGTTAGCAATTTGGCTTTTAATAAGCAACAAAGCCCATTAAGGATCATGAGCAAAGCGAATAATCCTCTCGCCCCGACAAAAGAAAACTTTTCATGAACATGAAAAGTTTTTTTGTTTTTACAAGTTTGAGCTTGCTCAGAGACTTGAATAAAACAAAAAAAATATGAGCAAAGCGAATAAATGTTTTCTTTAGCTACGAATCCTCTTCAGGATCATGAGCGAAGCGAATAATCCTCTCGCCCCGGCCTATTAAAAAAACCAAAATCATTTGATTTTAGACTTTTTTTAATTGAAGACATTACCAACGTCGTTGAATTTTAAATCGTTGTGGTAATAAAAAATGTCATACTTTTTTTAAGCATCAAAATCATCAACTTCCTTTACTACACCGGCGGGTAATTCAAGTTTTACATTACCTATTCTAACCCGCACTAATCGTAATGTTGGAAACCCTACCGCCGCAGTCATCTTGCGTACTTGTCTAAATTTACCTTCTGTTAACACTATACCTACCCAGCTTTTAGGACCATGTCGTTCATCTCTTACTTTTCTATCTTCAATAGGATATTCTGTTAACGAGTGTACGTGAAATGCTCTACATGGTTTCGTTGTATATTCTTCTCCATTTACTCCTATTATTATCCCTTTTTGTAGTGCTTCAATGGCATCATCATTAATAACACCATCTACTAATGCATAGTACTCCTTTTCAACCTTTTTACTACGGATATGTTCACTCTTCTTACCGTCAGTAGTTAATAACAATAAACCTTCAGAGTTTTCGTCCAAACGACCTATTGCCATTACTCCCTCAGGAAAATCATGAAGTTCACCTATTAAACGTTTATTTTTCCTTTTGTTTTGGTTATTTACAAATTGACTTAAATAACCGTAAGGCTTGTGAAATATGAAATGGTGATGTATCTCTTTAGTTAACATAGGATGGGTTAGCATGTATGTGTTTTATTATAAAACTTTAAAATCAATATAACTTCTCTTTTATAATTTTCCACAACAAATAGTCTGTAAATAATTAGAGCTTAAAAATGCTATCTAACGCTATCCATTTTTCTCCCTCTTTTGCCCAAGGTAATGCTTGTTGATAGTTCCACATCAACTTTTCCCATTCTTGTACTTTAGGATTATTGGCGTCCATCTCTGTTTTTCTTTCAAAGCTAAACGTTTTATCAACTTCCATAATCATAAACATACGATTTCCCGTAACGTAAATTTGCATATCGACAATACCGGCATCTTTAATACTTTTCGTGATTTCTGGCCATATATTTCCTGCCGCATGGTATTCCTTGTATTCCGCAATTAATTTAGAGTCATCTTTTAAATCGCAAGAAAAGCAATATCTTTTTGTTTCCATATTTATTTTTTAATCCAAAATATATTTTGCTACTACATCTTACAAATTTAAAGTAATAGACTTTAATAGTTCTCAAACAAAACAGCAATTTGAATCCATTTTTAAAATTAACTGGAAATATTCCGAAAAATTAAGTCTGAAATACGAAACCATAAAAACATTTCATTTTATAAATCTGCTTGTAAAATCAAATAATATTTTAAAAAATAAGTTTACTTATAATTCAGGGACTATCATTAAAACAATTTCATGATGAAAAATTTAATTTTTATTACAATTTTTATTTTAACGTTTACCTCATGTACTTCAAAAGATGATGACCCAGTTGACGAACCTATAAATAACATTACCTACACAACAAACATTAAAAATTTAATTGACAGTAAATGTAATAGCTGTCATTCAGACCCTCAAAAAAATGGAGCTCCAATGGCATTAGTTACCTTAGAAAACGTTAAAGATGCAGTTCTCAATAGAGACTTAATAGGACGCGTTGAAGATGGCTCTATGCCTCCGCAAGGTGACGTTTTAACCTCTGAGCAAATAGAATTAATTAAAGATTGGGAAAAGAATAGTTTTAAATAAAAATAGCCGATTAAATCTAATTATTCGGCTATCACTTTTTAGTAATATTATTGTAACTCGTATCTAACGTTTACTGAAAAAATATGATCTGTAAGATCTCTAGTGCTATAAAACGCTCTTTTACTTTCTTCTCTATAATTATTTAAGGTAAGTATAGTTCCAATTTTTTTTCCTGCACTTTTCGCAATCAGTTCAGCTCTAGTCTTGGCATCTTCAATGGCTTTCTTTGATAAGTCTTCAACTTGCTGAGAAGTTAATGGTTTATAATATACATATTTTTCATTAATATTAACACCTGAAAAACCTGTCGAAAGCAATTCAATAAACTTTGATTGAGAAGTAGTTTCAAATTGATACACCATTCCTTTTTTTCTATATCCCATGGCTGTATAGGCCAAGGCATCTTCCTTCAATTTTGACACATCAACATTATTACTTTTCAATTTATCAAAATAGTCACTTTTTATTTTTTCAAAACTTGTATTCTCATCATAACTATTATAGGCTAAGTCTTCAGATACAATAATGGTAGCTGAATATTTATCTACCTCTCTTGAATACTCAACTTGTCCGCTAACATCAATATATGATTTATCTATTTGAGCAAAAGAAAAAGAGCTTATCATTATAAAAAGTAAGGCTAACAATTTCATATTTCGAAGGTTGTTTGTGTTTTCTAATTTCATAATTGATTATTTTAGTAGTATTAATTTTTGATTTATATGCATTACAAAAATGCACAAAAAGAAGATGTTTAAACAAACCCTAATTGGGGGAAATTTCACCCCTGCTTTTTGGGGGCTCTACTCAATGTAAGGACCGTAATTTCAGGCCTCATTCCAATTCTACCCGGAAAACCTAGCCACCCCAAGCCTCTATTAACATATAAATATTGGTTGTTTTGTTTGTAAAGCCCTGCCCAGTGTTTATATTTATATTGTATCGGGCTCCATTTTTTGTTTTTTAAATTAAATCCAGCTTGCATACCGTGTGTATGCCCTGAAAGCGTTAACGCAATATTGGTTTTATCAATAACTTCTGCTGGCCAATGTGAAGGGTCATGAGATAATAATATTTTAAACGGAACAGATTCCATTCCCTTTAACGCTTTATCTAAATTACCATATTGCTTAAAAGGTGGATAACCCCAATTCTCGACCCCAACAATAGCAACTTCACTAGAGTTTCGTTTAATAATTACAGCATTATTTAATAATAAATTGAAATCTATTTTTTTAAAGAAATATTTTATGGATTCAAAATTATTTTTTTTGTCTTTTGGTCTTTTCCATTGACTATAATCGCCATAATCATGATTACCTAAAACGGCAAATTTTCCTTGTTTAGCCTCTAGTTTTTCAAAAATCTTAGACCAACCATTGAGTTCCCACGCATAATTATTAACCATATCTCCAGTAAAAAAAATAAGATCAGGCTTACATTCATTAATGAGTTCCACTGCCCTTTCTAAAATTTTATATCGATAATTAAAACTACCAATGTGAACGTCAGAAATTTGAACAATTTTAAAACCTATAAAATCTTCAGGCAAATAATCAAATGCTACATCAACATCATATACTTTGAATCTATAAGCTGCTTTAAAAATGGCATACACAATTACAAAAAATGGTAAAAATCCGGAAAGCAATGCTAGCACAATAATGAACCATTTAGAATTTGGCACTAATTGATTTGTAAAATATAGTATAGCAATGACCACAACAAAAATTAATTTTGGAATAAAAGAAGATACTGTTAAACCGTATAAACTTGAAATTAAAAGCTGTTTTCTTCCTGGATGTATGGAGTCCATTTTAATTTTTAAAATTAAGATTGAAATAATCAATCCCAAAGAGAATAACCAAAAAGAAATATCAATAGCAGTTTTAATTAATGGGGAATTAATTAAAGTTAGCATAGGTTGCAATCCAAGAAATGCTAAAACATCAATTGCCAAAATGGTAATACATAATAGAACGATAGTAAAAAAGGAAAACGATTTCATTTTTTAAATTATAATAACACGATAATTTTTTTATCTAAGAATAGTGTATTAAATTTAACTATTATTAATTAAAAATAAACTAATATGGAAATAATTATTCAATTCGTAAAAATGCCAACAAGTGAGACGATGGAAACGTTTGTTACAGAACGTTTAGAAAAATTAGAAAAAAAATATGATTGGATTATTAAAGCAGATGTATCTTACAAATTAGAAAATGACCCTACAGGAAAGGGTAAAATATGTGATATAAGATTAAGCTTACCTGGACCTTTAATTTTTGCAACTTCTGATGAAAACAGTTGGGAAGCTGCTACTGATGCAACAATTAAAGATATAGAAAAGCAATTACAAAAACGGAAGGCATCCATGAAAACACATTCTTAAAAATTAGGGTCAATTAAAAATAATTGACCCTAATTTTTTATAACTGATATCTTAAACTTAAAGCCAAATCAACATCTAAATTATCACCATAAGTATTCACAATTCCAAATTCAGGTCTAAAATCAATTGACACTAATAAAGGAATATCAAAGTTATATTCTATTCCAATATTTCCATCAGCGTTAATAAAAAGTCCATCATCATAGTCTTCTTTATATTTGTCTTTATGATTCCAAGTACCAATACCTGCTCCGAATCCTGCATACCAGTTAAAACCGCCATCAATATTCCATACCCATTGATAAATACCTGATAGTTTCCAAGCATTTCGGTATTTCGTATTTCTCAAACCTAAATCTATTTCTAATCTATTTATAGCACTTAATTTTGTTTGATAAGAAATTTCACCACCAAAACCATCATTATCTCCTAATCGAAACCCCAATGCATGCTTTGAAATTTCTTGTGCCTTGGTTTGACAAACAAAACCAGCTATTAAAATAGTGGTAAACAATAATTTTCTCATCTATTTATAAATTTTAAGTTATACATGTATATAGTCAATATACCTGCAAATTTATTGACAAAATTTTACATAATTTGACTCAAACCACTTAAAATTTAACGCTATTAATTATGACAAACGCATTGCCTTAATACTAAGTATTTAATATATAGCCTTAAACCTAAGATAATACTATAAGTTTAGCTTATTAATAGATTATAAAAAATGATAAGAACTAACTTGATTAGCGGTAAAAATATTCTAAATTTGCTTTTCTAAAACATAATATAATGTCAGAAAATATAGAAAAAATAAAATGCCTTATTATTGGATCGGGCCCAGCAGGTTATGCTGCAGCTATATACGCCGCAAGAGCAGATTTAAAACCAGTAATGTATACCGGTTTAGAACCTGGTGGACAATTAACAACAACTACTGAAGTTGATAATTACCCTGGCTACCCTGAAGGTGTTGATGGTACCCAAATGATGGAAGATTTTAAAAAACAAGCCGAGCGTTTTGATACAGAAGTAAGATTCGGACTGGCTACCAAAGTAGCGTTTAGTGATAAAGTTGGTGGTATTCATAAAGTAACCATTGATGGTTCAAAAGAAATAGAAGCGGAAAGTGTCATAATCTCAACGGGTGCTACTGCAAAATATCTAGGTTTACCTAGCGAAGAAAGATTAAAAGGTGGTGGTGTTTCTGCATGTGCTACATGTGATGGATTCTTTTACAAAGGCCAAGATGTTATTGTTGTTGGTGGTGGAGATACTGCTGCAGAAGAAGCTACTTACTTGTCTAAACTGTGTAAAAAGGTAACTCTTTTGGTTCGTCGTGATGAAATGAGAGCGTCAAAAGCTATGCAACATAGAGTGGCTAACACTGAAAATTTAGAAGTGTTGTATTTTACAGAATTAGATGAAGTATTAGGAGATCAAGTTGTTGAAGGAGTTCGTGTTGTAAACAATAAAACAGGTGAAAAACACGAAATTGCTGTAACTGGTGTTTTTATTGCAATTGGGCATAAACCAAATACTGAATTATTTAATGGCGTTTTAGATATGGATGAAACTGGTTATTTGATAACTAAAGGAAAATCTACTAAAACAAAATTACCAGGTGTTTTTGCTGCTGGTGATGTACAAGACAAAGAATATAGACAAGCAATAACTGCTGCAGGTACAGGTTGTATGGCTGCTTTAGATGCTGAAAGATATTTGGCTGCTTTAGAAAACTAATAGGTCACTATCTATATTAAAAAATAAAAAAGAGTCTGTTTAATAAAACAGACTCTTTTTTTTGTACCATAATTATAGAAATATTTAGGTCTATGTTTTCTTTTTATCCTCTTATGCTGCCACCAGAAGAACTATTTTTCTGAACATTTTCTGGATTACCTGAGTATCTAATACCTCCACCACTACTTGCATTGGCATCAATACTTTCTGTTACGTTAACTGACACATTAGCTCCACTAGAAACATCAGCGTTACACGTTTTTGTAATTAAATCATTAGCTCTAATATTACTTCCACTTGATGCGTTTGCAGAAAAACTACCTGTAGCACCTTTTAAACTTGCTCCAGAGCCACTACTCGCATTACAAATTAAATCAGAAACATCCAACATTAATTTCACATTTGCTCCACTTGAAGTTCGAACATCAAACTCATCTGCTGATATTGTATTTTCAGAATATATATTTGCCCCGCTAGTTGCTTTAATCTTAATAATATCTTTGGCGGTTAAATACACTTTTTTAGACTTTGCACTCCATATATTTTTTTCAGAATAGATACGTAAAACGCCGTCTTCTACTTCTGTAATAATTAAGTCGTGCAAATTTTCATCTGCCTCCACTGATAAAGAAGTATTATCACTCATTGTCAAGCGTACTTCTATACCATTACTCACAGAAATGGCATCAAAATCTGAGGTAATTGTTCTTTCTTGGGTAATCACATTTCTATTTCCCTTAACACCATCTAGCATGCAGCTGGTCGTCAAAAACAATACGATTACTGTCGTTAATTTTAATATATTTTTCATGTTTTTTAGTTTGTTAATTTTAATTAATTTACTCAAAAATCCGTCAAATGAATGATGAACACAATTTTAAGTTACTGAATTGTATTTTAAGTACGATAAACTGTTATTATTTTATAACAACTCCGTTTTCATCAATATTAATTTCAGCTTTTTCACCATTATCATTGATTTCAACCTTTAGGCTATCATCATTTAATTTGATATTAACACCGTCTTTTTCAGTTTCATCATCATCATCATCATTATCATTATTCTCAGATTTTGGAGGAGGGCAATCTAAACATTCTAATCCTTCATCTGTCATTTTAAAATAGTGCTTAGCCATATCTCTACTATACATATTGTTAACAGTCTTAATATTTCTTAAAAATACGCGAGATGACTCTTCAAAATAAACTACTTTATTTTCGGGAATATATAAGTTGATTTTTAAATCTTGATTTCTAAATGTATTTCTACTATCTGTTAAAAAATAGCTATCAAACACTAAATTGTTTCCAGACTGCTGATAATTATACTCAATACGTTCTGCATTTTCTCTGGCAATTAACCGAGTTCTACCATTTGCTCTTCTGTAAATTTTAGTATATGCTTCTGTGCTATCTGATTTTCTAATTGAAATATTTACATCATTAGAGTAAAATTTTATTTGATCATTAGCATCTAATACTTTTTTGAAATAGATTTTATGGTTAAAATTATTGTTATTAGACAGATCTTCATTATCAACCATTTTTATGGTTAAGGTATCTGATGACATCATAGATAATTCGTTTTTCTCTATTGAAGAGCCTTCGTTTGCAAATTCTGCACCTTGTTTTATTCCGAAGAAAATTGCAGATAGAAGAGCAACAATCCAAATTCCAAGAAACACTAATTTTGTGGGTCTACTCAATATTTTAGTTTTATTAGAAAGGATAAACAATCCTAAAACAAACAGCATAAAAATAGGAATTCCAATTAAAATCAAAATCAATAATGAAACTAACCATATAGGAACTCCTGTACCGCTTAGCATCTGAAAATCATCATCAAAAAAGGAATCCATTCCCATAAAATCGACCGTACCTGCGGTAAATAAGCTTATCACTAATGCAATTAAAGAAATTACAGAAACTACAATAACGATGACACCAATAAACTTCCCTAATACTAAAAAAATACCAGCCAACACCCTACCTAATGTATCGATAACATCCTGAAGGCCAGACCTAGTTCTAGAGTTTCCTCTTCTTACGTCTTTTTTTTTTACAGCACCAGACACATTATTATAAGCTCCCTTTACAGCGTCAGAAACTTCACTAGCAGCACCTTTTACACTCTCTGAAACATCTTCAAATTCAGCTCTAATTTTCTTTTCAATGTTAGTGATATTAACAGGTTCACCTTCCATTTGTAATTTATCTGCTGTAGTTTTCGCTTCAGGTAATAAAATCCATAGAATGATGTAAACCAAAGGTCCAAACCCAAGTCCAAAAGTAGCTACCAACCAACCTATTCTAATCCATATAGCATCGACATCAAAATAATGAGCCATACCAGAGGCTACACCTCCGATAAACTTATCATCTCCATCTCTAAATAGTTTTTTCTTAGTCGATTTACTACTGTAATTTTTACCAGAATCATCAGTAAACAATTCCTCATCTATCATATAATCTTCTGGTTGCCCCATAACTGCAATTACCTCATCAATATCAACTTCGCTTATGACTTGTCTCGGATCTTTAACTCGCTCTGAAAGCAATTCACTTATACGGGACTCAATATCATTGATAATTTCGTCTCTACCTTGTGGGTCGTCACTTAATGAACGACGGATAGCATCTAAATATCTTCTCAATTTTTGATAAGCCTCTTCATCAATATGAAAAAAGATTCCTCCTAAATTTATATTTATTGTCTTGTTCATTTTTTTGTTGATTTTTTTGTAGTTACTGTTTTTACAGCTAAGACAAGTTCCGCCCAAGTTGTAGTTAGTTCTTTTAAAAATAATGTGCCAGTTTCTGTTAGTCCGTAATATTTTCTTGGCGGACCAGATGTTGATTCTTCCCAACGATAACTGAGTAAACCTGCGTTTTTAAGTCTCGTTAAAAGCGGGTAAATTGTACCTTCAACCACAAGCAATTTTGCATCTTTTAGGCTCGATAAAATCTCGCTAGTATAAGCATCCCCATCCTGTAAAATGGATAGGATGCAAAATTCTAAAACGCCTTTTCGCATTTGTGCTTTTGTATTTTCTATCTTCATTATGTGTCCGTTTAATTACCCATTACTATTACAATAAAATTAATCATAAAAATGAGTAATGTTGTTAAAATTTGTATCATTATATTTAGTTTTGGTTTGTTTGTGTTATTTGATTTTATCCCGTTTAATGAAATTTATAGTCAGTGGATAATTATATACCTCTCCTCTATTGGCTTTTATAGCGGCCACAACAATTAATATATATCTTAAAAAGGCTACTATCGCTATTATGCTTCCTATACTTAGAATTCCAAAAAGATTATCAAAATGAAAATTAAAATGAAAATTATTTAAATGATCAAAATCATCAATTCGCCTCAAATAATTAAAGAAACTTCCAAAGGCGAAAGGAAATAGTATCATTCCCAAAATAAATAAGTACAGGGTATAACTTAAATTAAAATTCACTGCTGCTATTCCATTTTCATCTAAATACTCGCTTTTATCTTTACTAATTGACCACATAATTACAGGGCCAATAATACTACCGAATGGAAAAACAAAGCTTAAAAAAGCTGATAAGTGAATTAAAAATCCTGTATTTTTTTCGTTTTGTGTTAGCATAATCAAATTGTATATAATACTTTCTTATGCAAATATATGTATAAAAGATAGTACTGTGCAATACTTAGTACTATATTTTAACATTTATTTAACATATGTGTTGGCGATACAACTGAAATCAAAGAGATTAAAAACTCACGTAACACGCTGTTAGACAACGCTTTTAAAACATTTTGCATTTAATTAATCTATTGAAATTGTTTAAATTTATAATTTCACTATATTGCATTAAAATAACTTACATGTCAAAATTCACCGTCAAAAACTTAAATAAATTCTTATTATTTAAGCTTCCCTCTGCATATATTTCTGGCGTAAGGGTCAAATCTATAGATGATAATGAAGCCATCGCCACAGTAAAGCACAAGTGGATAAATCAAAATCCTTTTAAATCATTGTATTGGGCAACTCAAGGCATGGCATCTGAATTAGCAACTGGTATTTTAGTGATGAAGCAAATTGATGAAAGTGGCAAAAAAATATCAATGCTTGTTACCAAGCAGACAGGAACTTTTACTAAAAAGGCAACTGGAAGAATAAATTTTATTTGTAAGGATGGTGGACTTGTAAAAACGGCCATTGATAAAACTATTGCAACTAACGAAGGTGTAACATTAACAATGGTAGCTGAAGGTATTGACGAACAAGGTGATTCTGTTTCTAAATTTGAATATGAGTGGAGTATAAAGGTAAAGATCAATAAATAAATTCCAATGCTTCAACAATAGACAAACATATAAACTTCGTATTTGAATGCTTTAAACCTTGTAATTTGGATATTATTTGTAATTTGCTGCTTGAAATTTGATATTTAATTTTATGAAACGAGCATTATTTCCAGGATCTTTCGATCCCTTAACCTTAGGCCATTATGACATTATTAAACGTGGTGTTAAAGTTTTTGATGAAGTCGTTGTTGCCATTGGTATCAATGCCGAAAAGAAATATATGTTTTCATTAAAAAAGAGAAAACAATTTATTGAAGAAACTTTTAAAAATTTTCCGAAAGTAAAAGTGGTTACCTATAAAGGGTTAACGGTTGATTTTTGTAAAGAAATAGATGCTGACTTTATTTTACGTGGATTACGAAATCCAGCCGATTTTGAATTTGAAAAAGCCATTGCTCATACCAATAGAGATTTATCACCAGTTGAAACTGTTTTCTTACTGACTTCAGCAAAAACATCGTATATCTCCTCCTCTATTGTTAGAGACGTGATACGAAATAAAGGGAATTATACCATACTAGTTCCAGATAGTGTTAGGGTAGAATAATTAGCAACACTTTAATCTCCTTTTGGTAAAAACACCTCTGCCATCATACACCTTGCACTTCCACCTCCACATGTTTCTATAGTATCTATTGGACTTGACACAATATTACAATGCTTATTAATTTTAGTAATTTGATCTTTGGTTAACGAGCTGTGAGCCGCTTCACTCATTACTAAATACCTCTTTTCATCTTTACTTTTAACCTGTAACATATTACCTGCAAAACGGGCCACTTGTTCTTCTGTGATTACAATAACTTCCAATCCATCTTCCTTTAAATGTTTAAGAACATTCTTACGTTCTTTTTTATCATCAATACAATCTAAACAAATAATAGCAAATGTTTCCGCCAAACACATCATAACATTGGTGTGATAAATAGGTAAGCGTTCATTTTTAACAGTTTGATAAGCTGTAAAAATAACTGGTGTATATTCAAAATCTTCACAGAATTCAATAATTAGCTCTTCAACTGCTCTTGGAGATAAAGCACAATAGGCTTTTCTATTTTTTCTATCTAAGGCTAAACTCCCCGTCCCCTCTAAGAAAATATTTTCTTCTTCTGCTGTCGTATAATCTACTATGTTATTTATTAAATATCCATGATTTTCAATCTCATCAAAAATATCTTCTCGTCGTTCTGGTCGTCTATTTTCAGCAAACATAGGATAAATTGCAACATCTCCATTTTCATGAAAAGAAACCCAATTGTTCGGGAAAATTGAATCTGGAGTATCTTGACTTTCAAGATCTTGCACAACAATAACAGTTACCCCAACGGACCTTAATTTTGCAACAAAAGCATCAAACTCCTGTTGAGCTTTATTGTTAATTTCATTATTTTTAAGTTTTAAATCTTCTTGAAAATAATTGTTGACCGCAGTTTGTTCATTCATCCTAAATTTTACAGGACGAACCATTAAAATTGTGTTTGTTATTTGTTGCATTGAAGACTCCATATTTAAAAGGCCAAATCTAATCTAAAATTCAGTAATAATTTAAAATTTTGGTCGTTCTATTAAAAATAATTAAATTCGTTTCGAATAGGAGTTTATACACATTGTTCTGAAATTGGTTTGAGGGATATATATTTCGAGACCTTGAGGCGATGTTTGTTGAAAAATTTCAGTGGTCTTAAAATTAAAATTGAATGAAAAAAATATTGCTGTCCATTATTTTAATATTTTGTTTTAATGTTGGTTTTTCCCAAAATATAAGTATTAAAAAGCCCAATTACGATCAGATTAAAAAGAATATTAGTCAAAACAATTCGTCTCTTTTTTACCCGAAATTATTAGAAAAATTCAGTAATGCAGATACTACGATGACCTTAAAAGAAAAAAGGCATTTGTATTATGGTTTTATTTATCAAAAAAGCTATTCACCTTATACAAGGTCTGATTATAATGATAGTTTAAGAATTACGTTAAGAAAGAAAAATTACGAAGCTGTAGACTTAAAAAACATTATTAAATATTCTGATTCTGTTTTAAAGCATAATCCTTTTAACTTAAATGCAATTAATTATAAAATCTACGCTGATAAGCAAATCAAAGATTCTATTAGCCTCATAAAAGACTACACAAAAATGAGAATTATTACAGATGCTATGCTTAGTTCAGGTGATGGACATTCAAAAGAAACTGCATATTATGTTATTAGTCCAACTCATGAATACAGCTTATTAAGCCTTTTAGGCTATGAATTTGGTGGTAAACAAAGTCTTATTGATCATTTTGATTATCTGACATTAAAAGAAAATGAGTTTCTTATTGAAGGCTTATACTTTGATGTAAGTGCAAGCTTAAATCATATGAATAGCTTATTCAGTAAAAAGGAATGAGGTATCTCATTATAATTCTCGTTATCTTTTTAACATCTTGTTCAAACAGTACTCCAGAAGAATATATTCAATCTTTAGACAAGGACTATATTAGTGCCACAGACCTATCTTCTTTACCCGAAATTGAATCTAAAAATATTACCTTTTACAATACAAAAGGGAGTCCAGAAGATGTTATTTCAATTTTGAAAAACAATGGTGTTAATACCGTTAGGCTTAGAATTTGGAATCATCCAGTAAATGACCATTCTAGTTTTAAAGAGGTTAAATTATTTGCTGACCGACTTCATAATTTAGGATTAAAAGTATGGTTATCCGTGCATTATTCTGATACTTGGGCAGATTCTGGAAAACAAATTCCTCCCAGTAAATGGCAAAACCTTTCTTTTTCAGTTCTAAAAGATAGCATCTACAGGTATACACAAAAAATTATAGTAGGTATTAAACCTGACATCATTCAAATAGGCAATGAAATAAACTCTGGCCTACTGCTACCCTACGGAGATATTAATTCAAATAAAAATCAGTTTTTAGAAATATTAAACACAGGTACAAAGGCGGTAAGAGACCTTTCTAAAGAAACTAAAATTATGATTCATTTCGCAGGTATTGATAATTCTGATTGGTTTTTTGATCAATTAAAAACTGTTGATTATGACTATATAGGTCTATCATATTATCCTATTTGGCATGGAAAAGACTTAGAAAAAGTTAAGACAACACTCTCAGAATTAAGCGAAAAGTATCAGAAAGAAATTCTTTTTGCTGAAACGGCCTATCCCTTTACATTCGATTGGAATGACTTTACAAATAATATTATAGGTAATTCAGAGCAAATTTTACCACAATATCCTGCAACCTTTCAAGGTCAGCAAGATTTTATGGGCAAGATAAAAGAATTCATTATTTCAACAAAGAACGGTAAGGGCATTTGCTATTGGGGTGGCGAACTTATTTCCTATAATGGAAATGAGGCTACAGACGGTTCTCCATGGGAAAATCAAGCCTTATTTAATTTTAACAATAAAATAGTACCCGCTATTTCTTCTTTCCAATTCAAAAAAGAATAAATTTGTGGCCTAAAAATATATTATGTCTAAGCTTTATTTTAAATCAATTTTCTTTATTCTTTTTATTTCATTAAGCTCTTGTGCTGAATTGCAACAAGTAGTTAATACACTACCGAGTGGCACTTTAAGCAATACTGATATTGCTAGTGGGTTAAAACAAGCTTTAGATAAAGGAATAGACGAGCAGGTTCAAAAATTAACCTTAGAAAATGGTTTTTATGGTAATAGTTTAGTCAAAATAGGTTTACCTGATGAATTGCAAAAGGTAGATAAAGCTCTAAGAGATATTGGACTTAGTAAACTAGCCGACGAAGGAATAAAAATATTGAACCGAGCTGCTGAAGATGCTGTAAGTGAAGCAACTCCTATATTTGTAGATGCCGTAAAAGGAATAACATTTACGGATGCCAAAAATATTTTATTAGGTGAAGATAATGCCGCAACCGAATTTTTAAAAACAGGTACGGCAGATGCATTATACGCCAAATTTGAACCTGTTATAAAAACGTCTTTTGATAAAGTAGGTGCTGATAAAATATGGGCAAATTTAATTGGCAAGTACAACACTATACCTTTTGTAAAAAAGGTTAATCCAGATTTGACAAATTATGTTACTCAAGAAGCATTAACTGGAGTTTATACTATGATTGCTGTTGAAGAAAAAGAAATTAGAACCAACGCTGCTTCACGTACCACTGACGTTTTAAAGAAAGTATTTGCCTTACAGGATGGTCGTTAAACAATATTTTAAAAACTAAACAAAGGACACAATTCTTAATTCACCTGCAATTTAAAGCCGTAGGTGTATAATTTTTTTGCGGATAGTATTTCTATAAAAAACACCGCTACTCTTTCTTAATCCTTATTTTCTTTCAGAAGTAAAACGACCCTAAAACAGAAAAATAAAGACGCCAATATATTCGCTTTTTTATCATATATGTGATATTTTTGATAGCCCATAATTATTGATCAAAAACCACATAATTCATGAAGAATTACAAGTCAAAAAACAGACTAAATGCCGCCGAATATATTAATGGAGTACTTGCTGGAGATCGAGTTCTTTTATCACGAGCAATCACAATTATTGAAAGTAATTTAACCAGTGATAAAAAACTCGCAAAAGAGATTATCCAATCGATTTTGCCAAACTCCGGTAATTCTATTAGAATTGGCATAACCGGTGTACCCGGTGTTGGTAAAAGTACATTTATTGAAGCCTTTGGTAAACTCTTAATTTCTAAAGGCCATAAAGTTGCCATTTTATCAATTGACCCAAGTAGCCAACGTTCAAAGGGAAGTATTTTGGGTGATAAAACCCGTATGGAAGATTTAGCCAATTTGGACGAAGCCTATATTAGACCTTCCGCCTCAGGTGATACTTTAGGTGGCGTAGCCAACAAAACGGGAGAAACAATGTTTCTATGTGAAGCTGCTGGTTATGATGTTATACTTGTTGAAACGGTAGGTGTTGGACAATCAGAAACCGCCGTGCATAGCATGACTGATTTCTTTTTATTATTGATGCTAGCTGGTGCTGGTGACGAACTACAAGGCATCAAAAAAGGTATTATGGAAATGGCTGACATGTTGGTTATTAATAAGGCTGATGGTGATAATGTTAAAATGAGCCAAATGGCCAAAAGACAATATCAAAATGCTTTACATATTTTTCCATTATCAGAATCTGGATGGAGCCCTTTAGTAAGTACTGTTTCTGCTATAAAAAATACAGGTATCGAATGGGTATGGGATGAAATTGGAAATTATAAAAAATTAGTTTATGACAACGGTTATTTTGTTAAAAACAGAAACCGTCAAAAAATACAATGGATGTATAATAACATAAATGATTCTTTAAAAGAATTATTCTATGGTTCTAAAGACATTTCGAAGGAGCTTACTGGTTTAGAAGAAAAAGTTATTTCTTCAGAAATATCACCAGTAAAGGCTGCCGAAAACATAATTAAAAAGTTTAAGGCTTCTTTTTAGAAATATAATTTGCTCACTACTTATAAAAATTTATAATGACAACGTCTGATTATTATTTTGACAAGCAATTTGAGCTTAGATATTTTGAAATGAACAAATTGGGTTTAGCTTCACCCACCACAATGTTAGCATTGTTAGAAGAGACTGCTGCTGACCATTGCTATTCCATAAATCATAGCTTATACGATCTCATTTCTAATAATATTGGTTGGGTCTTAGTTTCTGGAGCTTTTCAAATGGATCGATATCCAAATTATAAAGAAAAAATTACAATAAGAACTTGGTTATCTAGCTACTCTTTAATTAAGGGGTATAGAGAAAATATTATTTTTGATGAACAACAAAACATCATTGGTAGAGCTAAAGGATTATGGCTTTTCTTTGATGTTGAAAAACGAAAACCATTTCCTATTTATGAGGATATAAAACAAAAATGGTCCTATAATAGTGAAGTCTCTTTTAATAGAGATATAAAGCTTAAAATACCACCTCTAATTACGGACAATGATATCCCTTTCGAAACATTTAAAGTGAATAGATTTGATACTGATATGAATAAACATGTAAATAACATTAGGTATTTACAATGGGTTATTGAATCTATACCAGAACATATTGTAGATAATTATTATTTACATGAAATAGACGGTCGCTTTATTGCAGAAGCCAAATATGGTGACGTTATTATATCATTAACCAAAGAAGATGGAAATGAAAATTCTTTTATACATACTATAAAGATTAAAGGTAGCGATAAAGTTTGTGCTACAGCCAAATCAGTATGGCGTAAGATTTAATATACCTAATTACTTCAAACAAAAAACCCAGCAATTAGAAATAAATGCTGGGTTTTTTAAATATAATTAGTACTAATCTTGTTCTAAATATTTCTCCATAATAGTAATGGCTGACTCAGAAATTACAGTACCTGGTCCAAATATGGCAGCTACTTTTCGTTCTAGTAAATAGTCATAATCTTGTGCAGGAATTACTCCACCCGCGAACACCATAATATCAGGTCTTCCTAACTTTTCTAATTCTCCAATTAATTGAGGAATTAAAGTTTTATGACCAGCCGCTAAACTTGAAGCCCCAACAAAGTGAACATCATTTTCTACAGCTTGCTTAGCCACTTCTTCAGGCGTTTGAAATAATGACCCCATATCAACATCAAAACCTAAATCAGCAAAACTAGAAGCAACAACTTTTGCACCTCTATCATGGCCATCTTGTCCCATTTTGGCAATCATTACCCTTGGTCTACGACCTTCAATTTCAGCAAATTTATCCGTTAATTTTTGAGCTTTCGCAAAAACACTATCGTTATCTACTTCTTTACTATATACACCACTTATTAATTGAGTATTGGCTTTATGGCGACCAAAATGAACTTCTAAAGCATCAGAAATTTCACCTAACGTGGCAAAATTTTCAGCAGCTTCAACTGCCAATTCTAATAAATTACCTTTACCTGTTTCAGCACAGGCTGACAATGCAGCTAAATTAGCATCGACAACAGATTGGTCTCTATTCGCTTTTAATTTTTTCAATCGTGCAATTTGAGAATCTCTAACAACGGTATTATCAACTTCTAAAATTTCTATATTTGATTTCTCTTTTGTTTTGAATTTATTTACACCCACTAAAATATCTTGTCCAGAATCTAAACGTGCTTGTTTTCGTGCAGATGCTTCTTCAATTCTCATTTTAGGCACACCGGTTTCAATGGCTTTTGCCATACCACCCAACTCTTCAACCTCCTCTATCAGTTTCCAAGCTTTTTTTGCAATTTCTTGTGTTAGGAATTCTACATAATAAGAACCTGCCCAAGGGTCAACTGATTTTGTGATTTGCGTTTCGTCTTGAATAAAGATTTGTGTATTACGTGCAATCCTTGCAGAGAAATCAGTAGGTAAAGCAATAGCTTCATCTAAAGCATTCGTATGTAAAGATTGAGTACCTCCCAATGCAGCAGCCATTGCTTCAACACAAGTTCTGGCCACGTTATTATATGGATCTTGCTCACTTAAACTCCAACCTGATGTCTGGCTATGCGTACGCAATGCCATTGATTTTGGGTTTTTCGGATTAAAAGATTTTATGATTTTTGCCCAAAGCATACGTCCCGCACGCATTTTTGCAATTTCCATAAAGTGATTCATACCTACCGCCCAGAAAAATGATAATCTTGGAGCAAATTCATCAATTTTAAGACCAGATGCTAGCCCTGTTCTAATATATTCCATACCATCTGCCAAGGTGTAAGCCAATTCAATATCAGCCGTTGCCCCTGCTTCCTGCATATGGTAACCACTAATTGAAATTGAATTAAATTTCGGCATCTTTTGAGTAGTATAATCAAAAATATCTCCAATAATTTTCATTGATGGTAATGGTGGATAAATGTATGTATTACGCACCATAAACTCTTTCAAAATATCATTTTGTATCGTACCAGAAAGATGATCTAAAGAAACTCCTTGTTTTTTTGCCGCAGCTATATAAAAAGCCATAATCGGTAATACAGCACCGTTCATAGTCATAGAAACAGACATTTTATCTAATGGAATTTGATCGAACAAAATTTCCATATCTAAAATTGAATCTATAGCAACCCCAGCCTTACCAACATCTCCAGTTACACGAGGGTGATCTGAATCGTAACCACGGTGTGTGGCTAAATCAAATGCTACAGAAAGTCCTTTTTGACCTGCCGCTAAGTTTCTTCTATAAAAAGCATTAGATTCCTCTGCAGTTGAAAAACCAGCATATTGACGTATGGTCCATGGACGCATAGCGTACATTGCACTATAAGGCCCTCCTAAAAACGGAGGTATACCTGCAACAAATTTTAAGTGCTCAGCATTTTTTATATCTTCTTCTGTAAATTCTTTTTTTACAGGTATTCCTTCAGGAGTATTCCAAACCTCTTGATTCTCCGAAGAAGCAGTTTTTTTCTTAACTGCTTTATTTATTGTTAAATCTGAAAAATCTGGTTTCATGCTTTTATGGATTTAATTGTTTTCTGAATAATATTTTGAACTTTAGAAATAGTAGAAATAATATCCGTTTTCATATGGATACATCCGTCTAGTCCAGATTCAGTTAATTCATCGATTATATTTGTAGGATTACCCGCTAATAAGAGTACTTTATCTTTATTTAATGCTCGGAACGCCTTAACAAAATTAAGGGCACTTTCATCATAATCTTGATCTGAACTACAAATAACAACAACATTTGAATCAGATTTTGCACTTTCTTCTGCTGCCTCTAATGCGTCTTTATAACTTTTTTCTTGTCTTACTTCAAATCCACTTACGCCAATAAAGTCATAAGCAAAAGCGGCTCTAGCCTTACGCATTGTTAAATTACCAAAACTTGAAAGTTCAACAATTGGTCGTTTATTCGTTTGTTTAACTAATTCTTCAGTTACTTTTCTAATCGCTTCAATTTCTAAAGAAGCTCTTCTAGGTTTTAAAATCTTAGAAGAAACCTCTTCATCAGTACCTCCTAAAATATCAGCACTCACAGTTTCCATTAAGTTTGGATATTTGTTAACACCAACAAGAATAAGTCTTCTTTGATTAAGTAGTTTTATTTTTTCTTGACGAATTTCAGCAATTTGTTGTTGAATTAATTCGCTTTCAAACGATTCATAATAACCACCATTAGTCTCAATTGCTAAGAAAAGCTCTAAGGCTTTTTTAGCAATTTTGGTACTAACTTCTTCTATATAATAAGAACCATCTACTGGGTTTGAAACCTTTCCAAAATAAGATTCTTCTTTTAAAATTGTTGAAATATTACCAGCAATTCTACTTGAAAAATCTGAAGGATTATTAAATTCTTTATCATATGCATCAATTACAACACCATCTACATTACCTAATATAGCTGACATGGCTTCAGTTGTTGCTCGTAACAAATTGGTATGAGCATCGGTAACTGACTTATTCCAAATAGATGTTTTAGCAACCAACGTGCTTGAAAATTTCGTTACACCATATTTATTAGCAATTTCACTCAATAGATGGTTAAAAGCTCTAAACTTTCCAATCTCTATAAAATATTCAGCCCCAATAGCGAAACGGAAATTAAGATTATCAAAAATTGCTTGTACCTCCATTCCTTTTTCCAACAGATTTTCAATAATGAAAACCAATGAGCTTAAAGTGTATGCTACCTCTTGAACTTGATTTGCTCCTGTATTTAAATATTCATTGGCCGAAATAGTTACCGCTTTATAGTTTGGAAAATCCGCAGTAATTTTTATCAATTCTGCATTGATTGCAAACTGCGTTAAATACAATTCACCACTAGTAACATAATCTGAAATTAAAGCCGTATTAAAATAACCTTTCACATCACTTGGAGAAATATCTATTTTTTTTACGTAGGCAATAAAGTCTTTAGCAGAATTTAATGTATTCGATTTTAAATTAAATGAAACTACTGTTTCTTTAAAATTAATTCCTTCTAACAGGGTACTAACAGAAATATTTTCACTTATTTCAAAAAGCAACCCAGTCATTCCTTCCTCAACTGCTTTTAAAGCCAATTGGTTAGCCTTTTCTGCAGAATCAACAATAATTTTTCTATAATTTATTAATGATTGTGAATTTTTGCCCGTATTGTTTAAAAATTCTATTTTATCTTCTGCAAGATATAAAGGCTGGAAATTTATTTTACTTAAATTTTTCCAAACAAGCTTTCTATTAAAATCAGCTCCTTTTAAATCTATATTTACTTTCTCTAACCACTCCTGTTTTGTAGCAGGCTTAAAGTCTGAAAAAAGCTTTTTATTTGTATCGTTCATAATATTTTATATTAATTAAGATAGAATTGAATTACCAATGATTATAAAACATCAGCAATTTAATATATTTATTTTATCATTAAACTACTTCCGAATCTCTCAAAAATAGCTTTATCTAATTCTTCTCTATGATTAGGATGTGCAATATCGCGTAATGCTTGAGCACGTTGTTTTAATGTTTTTCCAAACAAAAATGCAACACCATATTCTGTAGCTACATATCTCGCATGAGCCCTAGTGGTAACTACACCAGCACCATATTTTAACATCGGTACAATTTTAGAAACTCCTTTCAAAGTTTCAGATGTAATAGCAATAATTGGCTTACCACCTTCAGACAATGCTGATCCTCGCATAAAGTCCATTTGACCACCAACACCAGAGAACATTCTTGTACCGATAGAATCAGCACAAACTTGACCTGTAAAATCTATTTCAATAGCAGAGTTAATGGCAGTTGCTCTTGGGTTTTGACGGATAATTGCGGTATCATTTACATAAGCAATATCTTTCATTTCTATTTCAGGATTATCATCCATAAAATCATACAACCTGCGTGTTCCCATTGCAAATCCAGAAACAATCTTAAATGGATTTACTTTTTTCTGAGAACCGTTTACAACACCTTTTTCTACTAAATCAATAATACCTTCAGCAAACATTTCAGTATGTACACCTAAATTTTTATGATTGGTTAAAAAGCTTAAAACTGCATTAGGAATAGCACCAATACCCATTTGAAGGGTGGCTCCATCTTCAATAATACCAGCCACATTTTTCCCAATTTGTATTTCTGCTTCCGAAGGAGTGACTAATTTCATTTCATGAAGTTCTTCAACTATTTCTACACAAGCATCAAAGTTTTTTATGTGCACTAAAGCATCGCCAAAAGTACGTGGCATACGTGGGTTTATTTGTGCAATAACTTTTTTAGTTTTTTCAATAGCAGCAATTACAATATCTACAGAAACTCCTAATGAACAAAACCCATGTTTGTCTGGAGGTGAAACGTTTACCATTACCACATCTAAGTCCATATAACCTTCGCGAAATAAACTTGGTATATCACTTAAAAAAATTGGAATATAGTCTACGGTTTTACCCACCATTTTTCTAACATTTCCACCAATAAAAAAGGCATTCGTATGGAAACTTTCACTCAATTCTGGAGCCACATAGCCACATTCACCTTCTGTATGTAAATGTACTAATTCTACGTTTTTCAATTCAGGTGCTCTGGCAACCATTGCCTTAATCAATTCTTGCGGTGTAGCAGAACCTCCTTGAATTAATACTCTATCTCCTGACTTTATATGTTTTACAGCTTCTGCTGCTGACATTTTATTTGGTATGTTCATTTTCTTGTTATTTTAGTTTGAATAATTTATTATGATAAAAAACTTAATAGGATACCCGCAGCAATTGCAGAACCAATTACACCGGCAACATTTGGTGCCATAGCATGCATCAATAAGTAATTATGAGGATCTGATTTTAAAGCTTCCGCATGCACTACCCTTGCACTATCTGGTACAGCAGAAACACCTGCGGCTCCAATTAATGGATTTATTTTATTGTCACCTTTTAGGAAAAGGTTCATCAATTTAGCAAAAAACAAACCTCCCATAGTTGCAATTACAAATGATAATGCACCTAATCCGAAAATTAATAAGGAATCACTTGTGATAAAAATATCTGCCTGAGTAGATGCTCCTACCGTAACTCCTAATAATATAGTTACAATATCAATCATTTTAGTTCTTGCAGTATCTGCTAATCTTTCAGTTCTACCAGATTCTTTTAATAAATTACCAAAGAAAAGCATACCTAATAATGGTAACGAACTAGGAGAAATAAAAGTAGTTAATATTAAAGCTGCAACTGGAAAGATCATTTTTTCCTTTTGAGAAACCGCTCTTGGTGGTTTCATTCTAATTTTTCTATCTTTTTTAGAGATTAACAATCTCATAATAGGTGGTTGAATAACTGGTACTAAAGCCATATAAGAATAAGCTGCAATTGCTATTGGGCCAATTAAATTTTTAACCGTTGTACCATCTGCTAATATATTAACACCATTAGCTAATTTAGAGGAAAGGAAAATTGCAGTAGGGCCATCGGCTCCACCAATGATTCCAATTGCACCTGCTTCAGGTAATTTAAAACCTAAGTAAAGAGCTCCCATAAATGTTGCAAAAACCCCAATTTGTGCTGCTGCACCCAATAACATTAATTTTGGATTTGCTATTAGAGATGAGAAATCTGTCATGGCACCAATCCCTAAAAATATCAATGGTGGGTAAATACCTTTTACAACTCCAAAATATAAAAAGTTCAACACAGATCCACTTTCATAGATACCTGTCATATTACCTGCTACAAAAGGAATATTACCTATAATTACACCAGCACCAATAGGTATTAAAAGTAAAGGTTCGTAATCAAATTTTATTCCTAAATAAATAAATACAATACCAATAATTATCATGACTAAATGTCCACCTGTGACATTTGCAAAACCTGTATAATTATAAAATTGCTTTATACCTTCAAACGCTTCACTCACAAAACTTTCGTTTTCGACATTTTCAAGCTGTTCGATACCTTGTGAATTAGTGTCTTTAGTTGTTGTATTCAAACCTAAAACCGGTCTGATAAAGATGAGAAGTGACAACACTCCGAATATTATTAATACTTTCTTCATTTTTCTACGTTTAAATTTATAAACCTTAAGGTTTATAAATTATGATAATTCTATTAATACTTCACTCTGTAATACCTGCTGACCAGGCTTAATAAGAACAGCAGTTACTGTACCCGCTTTTTCCGCTGCTATTTGATTTTCCATTTTCATGGCATCTAATACTAGCAATCTGTCATTTACTTTTATAACATCACCAACTTTAACGTCAATAGAAACTACAATACCAGGTATTGGAGCTAAAATTTTTGTTTTTGATGAACCCGGATTTACTTTTACAGGAGTTGCAGGAGCTTTAGCCGCAGAACGAACCAATACTGGCGTTTTTGATTTTTTAACTTCAGCCTTCATTTCAACTTCATAAGAAGTACCATTGACCTCTAAATTTATTAGATTATCTTCATGGGAAACAATTTTAACACTGTAACTATTGTCGTATATTTTAAACTTAAAATTTTTCATTATTATTTATATTAAGGAATTCATTATGAAAATTAATTTATAAACCATCCAGAATCAATTATAATTTCTGGTGAGTACCATATATTTTAGAACTCCATGGTGAGTATAATTTTCTAGCTTGTTTAATGGTTAATACTGCATTTTCATTGTCGTGCTGCTCATTCAAGTACATGTGCAGTGCCGTTGCAATTGCAGCGGCAGTTTCACCTGTAAAATCTTTTTCACTTTTAATTACAACTGATGTTTCTTTTTTCTCTTCCTTTTTACCTAAGCCTTTCAATGCTTTATATGCATTTAGTAATGCAGGAACTCCTAATTTAAAAAAA
The DNA here is from genome assembly GCF_016406085.1 of Aureibaculum flavum. Taxonomy (GTDB): domain Bacteria; phylum Bacteroidota; class Bacteroidia; order Flavobacteriales; family Flavobacteriaceae; genus Aureibaculum; species Aureibaculum flavum. Next base: position 27,287 of record NZ_JAEHFJ010000007.1, on the reverse strand, counting down.
ACAGTTAACAAAATCAATGAACTAAAAACTATAAACAAGCCTGTTGCTAGGATAATGTATCCTTCGCTTATTGTATCTATTTGTAATGGTAGATTTATCATTATAATGGTATGTTTGAATGTTTCTTAGGTGGGTTTACTTCTTTTTTGTTAGCTAGTAATTCCAAACCTCTAATTATTCTAAAACGCGTATTTCTAGGTTCAATAACATCATCAATAAAACCATATTTAGCAGCTACATAAGGATTTGCAAACTTAGCAGCATATTCATCTTCTTTTTTATCGATATATTCTTGTTTCTCATCAGCATCATCAATTTTTCTAATTGCAGAACCTTCTAGAACTTCGACCGCACCTTTAGCACCCATTACCGCAATTTCTGCAGTTGGCCATGCGTAGTTTAAATCACCCCTTAACTGTTTACAGCTCATTACATCATGTGCACCACCATAAGATTTACGTAGTGTAATGGTAATTTTTGGTACTGTAGCTTCTCCATAAGCGAATAATAATTTTGCTCCATGAAGAATTATTCCATTATACTCTTGACCTGTTCCTGGTAAGAAGCCTGGTACATCAACCAGTGTTACAATAGGGATATTAAAAGCATCACAAAAACGTACAAACCTCGCTGCTTTTCTTGAAGCTTCAGTGTCTAACACACCAGCAAAAAACTTAGGTTGATTCGCTACAATTCCAACAGGATGACCGTTAAACCTGGCAAAGCCTACTACTATATTTCTAGCATAACTTCTGTGGACTTCCGTAAATTCTCCATTATCTACAATGGTAGAAATAACATCTACGATATCGTAAGGTTCATTAGGATTTTCGGGCATCATCTCATTTAATATATCATCTAACCGATCAATAGGATCAGAAGTAACTATACTTGGTGGATCTTCCAAATTATTTGAAGGAAGGTAGCTCATTAACTTTCTGATCAATAACAGATTCTCTTCATCAGATTCTGCAAGGAAGTGAGAAACCCCAGATTTTGTAGAATGTATAGTTGCACCACCTAATTGTTCAGCAGTAACAACCTCTCCTGTAACTGTTTTAACTACTTTTGGTCCGGTAACAAACATATAACTTGTTTGATCTGTCATTATCGTAAAATCTGTTAATGCAGGTGAGTAAACAGCTCCACCAGCACAAGGGCCTAAGATTGAAGAAATTTGAGGAATGACTCCAGATGCCATAATATTTCTTTGGAAAATTTCAGCATACCCAGCTAATGATCTCACTCCTTCTTGAATACGAGCTCCACCACTATCATTTAATCCGATAACGGGTACACCAATTTTCATGGCCATATCCATTACTTTACATATTTTAAGAGCATATGTTTCGGAAAGTGAACCTCCAAATACTGTAAAATCTTGAGCAAAAATATAAACAATTCTGCCATCAATTGTGCCATGACCTGTTACAACACCATCAGAAAGATAAATTTGTTTATCTAATCCGAAAGATTTTGTACGGTGCGTAACAAACATATCAAATTCTTCAAAACTATCATCATCTAGTAGTATATCAATACGTTCACGTGCTGTTAATTTTCCTTTAGCATGTTGAGAATCAATTCGCTTTTCACCACCGCCTAATCTCGCTTTGGCTCTTTTTTCGATTAATTCGTTAATTTTATCTTGATTTGCCATTTTTATATAAATATTATTTTTTTTATTTATTGTTTTGAACAAAGTTCTGTAAGCACTCCAAGTGTTGATTTTGGATGTAAAAAGCCGATATTTAAACCTTCTGCTCCTTTACGAGACACTTTATCAATTAATCGTACACCTCTTTCTTCTGCAGTTTGAAGTGCTTTTGTAGCATCATCAACAGCAAAAGCTATATGGTGTATACCTTGACCTTTTTTCTCTATAAATTTACCAATTGGACCATCAGGCGATGTGCTTTCAAGTAATTCTATTTTTGTATTACCTACTAAAAAAAACGCTGTTTTCACTTTCTGATCAATTACTTCTTCTATGCTATAGCATTTCATGCCTAAAACACCTTCATAATATTTAATTGATTCTTCTAAGTTATCGACCGCTATGCCGATATGTTCGATGTGCGAAATATTCATAAGTATAGATTTTTAATTAATTATATTATTACTTCTTATTACACTGTAAAATTATATAATGGGCACGCCAAATAATATGACAGATGTCATGTTATTTATGAAGTTACGATAACCTTTTCGTTAATGTTTTTAGATACAACATTTTGACTAAAATAACAAAAAATATCAAGTAAAAAAATCAACTCTCAAAACATTTTAAGTCTCACTTCCTCCAAAACCTATACGGTCAAATTACATTTTAGAACATTCCAACAATTTTCATTTGTCATTACATTTAGAGTTTGTACTTTTGACCAAACCAAATAGTATATGAAACGAGCATGTTCAATATCTCATCTTCTGCGAGAAAGTCAAATGGCGAACCGCATGCGAACTCTTAAAAACATTAAATATTAACGCATGAAAAATACCAAATATGTTTTCGTAACCGGAGGCGTAACTTCATCTCTTGGCAAAGGCATTATTGCAGCATCTTTAGCTAAATTATTACAAGTTAGAGGTTACTCTGTGACCATACAGAAATTGGATCCGTACATTAACATTGATCCAGGCACATTAAATCCTTATGAACATGGTGAGTGCTATGTAACTAATGATGGTGCAGAAACTGACTTAGATTTAGGGCATTACGAAAGGTTTTTAAACATACCTACTTCACAGGCAAATAATGTTACCACTGGTAGAATATATCAATCAGTTATTGATAAAGAACGAAGAGGAGATTTTTTAGGTAAAACCGTACAGGTTATACCACATATTACTGATGAGATTAAAAGAAGAATTCGACTTTTAGGTAATACTGGAGATTATGACATCATCATTACTGAGATTGGTGGTACCGTAGGTGACATTGAGTCGTTACCTTATATAGAGGCCGTTAGGCAATTAGAATGGGAATTGGGACGAGAAAATGCAGTGGTTATTCATTTAACATTAATTCCTTATTTAGCCGCAGCCGGAGAATTGAAGACAAAACCTACACAGCATTCCGTAAAAATGTTAATGCAAAGCGGTGTAAATCCTGATGTTTTGGTATGTAGAACAGAGCATCCTATTGGTGATGATATCAAAAGAAAGTTAGCTCTTTTTTGCAATGTACAACAAGAAGATGTTATTGAATCTATTGACGTAAATACTATTTATGATGTTCCTAATTTAATGTATAAAGAAGGTTTAGATCAAGTAGTTCTTAAAAAATTAAAATTAGAAACCAGTCCAAAGCCTAATTTAACGGAATGGAATGAGTTTTTACGTAAACATAAAAACCCAAAACATACTGTAGAAATTGGTTTAGTAGGTAAATATGTTGAATTACAAGATGCCTACAAGTCAATATCAGAAGCTTTTATTCATGCGGGTTCTTCTCAAGAAATTAACGTAAATCTACACTGGATACATTCCGAAAGTCTAACTGTTGAAAATGCGGAAAGCAAATTAAAAGGTTTAGATGGTGTATTGGTAGCTCCTGGTTTTGGTGTAAGAGGTGTTGAAGGTAAAATAAAAGCAATACAATATATTAGAGAGAATAACATTCCATTTTTAGGCATCTGTTTAGGTATGCAAATGGCAGTTATTGAGTTTGCTAGAAATGTATTAGGATTAGAGGATGCTAATTCTACTGAAATGGATAAGAAAACACCTCACCCTGTTATTAATTTAATGGAAGAACAGAAAAATATTTCTGACATGGGAGGCACTATGCGTTTAGGGGCATGGGATTGTAAATTGGAAAAAGGAACAAAAGTATACGAGGCTTATAACACAGAAATGATTAGCGAACGTCACAGACATCGCTATGAATTTAATAATGATTATTTGGAGAAATTCACCAAGGCAGGCATGAAAATTTCTGGAATTAATCCAGAAACCAAACTTGTCGAAACTATTGAACTTCCTAATCATCCTTATTTTGTAGGTGTACAATACCATCCTGAATATAAAAGTACAGTGTTAAATCCACATCCTTTATTTGTGGCTTTTGTAAAAGCATGTTTAGAGACCAAATGAGAAAAAATATAACCATTTTATTCTTAATTATTTCAACAATTGTAATGTTGAATAGTTGCGAACGCGATGAAGTTTGTATTGACCCAATTACACCTAATTTAATTGTTGTCTTTTATGATTTTGATGATTCTGAAAACGAAAAATCTGTAAATAATTTAGCTATTGAAATAATAGACATAGATGGTATTGGTAAAAGTTTAGATACTGTTCAAATTGACTCTGTTGGTATTCCATTAAATGTTTATGATAATCAAACCAAGATTGTTTTAACTGCTAACAGTAAAGATGACTTACTATTTAATAGAGATACGATACTTGTAAGTTACACAACTGAAGAAGTATTTGTTGGGCGTTCATGTGGCTATAAATCCATATTTAACAATGTCACTATTAGCAGAAACTTTAATGATTCTGATAAATGGATAAAAAGTTTGTTACTATCACAAACAGAAATAGAAGATGAAACCGAAGCACATGTTACGATACTGCATTAACATATTGTTCTTACTCTATTTCACGATTTCTTTTTCACAAGGTATCGGGTCAACAAAGAAAGATTCTGTTTATTTAAATAAATATGGTTTACGTATTGGGATAGATTTATACAACCCCATACACACTGTATTAGACGATGCTAGAAAAGGATTTGAAATTGTAGGAGATTATCGCATTTCAAAAAAATATTTTATAGCGGCAGAACTAGGCTATATAGAAAATACAACGGACGAAGATTTTATTAATTTCACCACAAACGGTTCCTACATCAAATTAGGTATTGATTACAATGCCTATGAAAACTGGTTAGACATGGAAAACATGATCTATGTTGGTTTTCGTTACGGTTTTAGCACATTCAGTCAAACCCTAAATTCATATACAATAAATAACGACCCTTTTTATGATGAGGTTAGTATTGTTCAAAACGGACAAAAATTTGATGGTTTAAATGGACATTGGGGTGAAATTGTATTAGGTGTTAAAGCTGAACTATTCAATAATTTATTTATGGGATTTAGCTTTAGTGGTAAAAAAATGTTTACTTCAAAACAACCTGATAATTTTAAAAACTTATTTATTCCAGGCTTTAATCGTGTCTTTTTAAACAACTCTGGATTCAGCTTTAATTACACGCTTTCTTATTTAATTCCGCTGTATAAAAAGGCGAAATGATAATTTTTCTTTAATTTTACTACTACTAAAAGAATTTAGCATGCAAAATATACCAAGTGTAGATTTATCTGATTTTCTATCTGATGACCCTAAAAGAAAACAAAAATTCGTTAACGAGATTGGCAAAGCCTATGAAGACATTGGCTTTGTAGCATTAAAGGGGCATTTTTTAAGCGATAATTTGGTTGATAATTTATATAGTGAAATAAAAAAATTCTTCGCTCTTCCTCTAGAAACCAAACACAACTATGAAATAGAAGGCATTGGCGGACAACGCGGTTATGTTTCCTTTGGAAAAGAAAGTGCAAAAGGTAAAAAAGAAGGCGATTTAAAAGAATTTTGGCATTTTGGTCAATACGTAGAAGATGATGATAAATTAAAAGCGGAATATCCTGATAATGTAACGGTTAAAGAATTACCTGAATTTAATAAAGTAGGTAAAGAAACGTATCAAATGTTAGAAAAAACGGGTGTTTATGTTTTAAGAGCACTTGCTCTATTTTTAGATTTAGATGAACATTATTTTGACAATTATATAAAAAATGGTAACAGTATTTTAAGACCAATTCATTATCCGCCAATTACGAGTGAACCGAAAGATGCTGTAAGAGCAGCAGCCCATGGTGACATCAATTTAATTACCTTATTAATGGGTGCTCAAGGTAGAGGTTTACAAGTACAAAATCATAAAGGTGAATGGTTAGATGCTATTGCACAACCTGACGAAGTAGTTATTAACGTTGGCGATATGCTTTCTCGTCATTCTAACAATAGGTTAAAATCTACTATTCATAGAGTTGTAAACCCACCTAGAGAAAATTGGGGAACATCACGTTATTCTATTCCTTTCTTTATGCACCCAATTAGCGAAATGCCACTTAATTGTTTAGAAAACTGTATTGATAGTGAACATCCAAAATTATATGATGATATTACTGCAGGTGAGTTTTTAACGGAACGACTAATAGAATTAGGCTTAATAAAAAAGTAACTATTCAAAGCCAATAATTCTAAAGCTTAATATCCAAAATCTCCTATTTTAACACAATGGATTTACAAGATCAATTAAAAAATTTATTTCCAGAACATAAGCCTGAAAAGGAAGAAAAGCCAAAAGAAAAAAGTACTATTTGGTTACAAGACGATCCTATTATTTGTAAATATGAAAAACGTAAAGGGAAACCCATAACAATTTTAGAAGGGTACACTGGAGCAACGTCTGATTTTAAAAAATTAGCCAAAGAAATAAAAACAAAATTTAGCGTTGGTGGTAGCTTTAAAGATGATAAAATTATTATCCAAGGCGATCTTAGAGATAAAATTATGGAGCTTTTAAAAGAAAAAGGCTTCGCTGTTAAACGCGTAGGAGGATAAAATGGTTTACACCGCACAACAAGCTGTAATTTTTAAAATCATATATTCTAATACCTAAAATTTCAAACATTGAACACAAAACGTATTCCCGAATCTGAACTAATTTTAAATAAAGATGGTAGTGTATATCATCTAAACTTAAAACCCGAACATATAGCAGACACTATTATTCTTGTTGGTGATCAGGATAGAGTAGCAAAGGTTGCCAATCATTTTGATAGCATCATCTTTGAAACGCAAAAAAGAGAATTTAAAACCATAACAGGGATTTTAAAAGGTAAAAAACTTACGGTAATCTCAACAGGTATTGGACCTGATAATATTGACATCGTAATGAATGAATTGGATGCATTGGTCAATATTAATCTAGACACTAGAATGATAAAACCAGAGCATAAAAAACTTTCAATTGTACGAATTGGTACTTCCGGTTCTTTGCAAAAGGATATACCTATAGACCGTTTTGTTTTATCAAAGTATGGGCTGGGTATGGATGGAACATTACATTCATATGCCTGTGAACAGATACTTGAAAGTGATATTGAAAATGCTTTTATAAAACATACAGATTGGAACAATAGAAAAGCTAGACCGTATATTGTTAAAGGAAGTGCTGTATTAGAAGCCCTTTTATCAAGTAATGATACTTTTAGTGGCTTTACTGCAACTGCAAATGGATTTTACGGCCCTCAAGGACGAGTGCTTAGATTAGCTTTACAAGACGCTAAATTGAACTCTAAAATTGACAATTTCAGTTTCAATGGTTTAAAAATTACGAATCTTGAAATGGAAACTTCTGCCATTTATGGTTTAGCAAAACTATTAGGTCATGAGGCACTTTCTATGAATGCTATAATTGCAAATAGAGCAAATGGGACCTTCAGTAAGGATACACATAAAACTATAGAAAAGTTAATAAAATACACTTTAGAAAAGCTAGTTGCAGCATGAAAAAAATAACCATTGGAGGTGTACCAGAACACTTCAATTTACCTTGGCATATGGCCATTGAAAACAATAAGTTTAAAGACAAGCATATTGACCTACAATGGAAAGAATTTCCAGGAGGTACAGGTGCCATGTGTTCTGCATTACGCGTTGGAAGTATTGATGCTGCCGTTATATTGACAGAAGGTATTATAAAAGACATAATTGCGGGTAATCCTAGTAAAATTGTAAAAACATATGTCGATTCTCCTTTGTTGTGGGGTATTCATGTTGCAGAAAGTTCAAAATTCAATTCCGTACAAGAGCTAAAAAATGCTAAAATTGCTATAAGCAGACCTGGTTCAGGATCTCAACTTATGGCAAAAGTAAACGCCGTAAAACAAGGGTTTAACGTTGATCAATTAAAATATGTGCTTGTTAAAAATTTAAACGGTGGTGTTAATGCATTGTCTGATGGATCAGCCGACTATTTTATGTGGGAGCATTTTATGACAAAGCCTTATGTAGATAATGGCACTTTCAGAAGATTAGATAGCCTAGAAACTCCTTGGCCTTGTTTTGTAATAGCTGTACGTAACAATATACTAAAAGAGGAACCAGAAGCTATTAAAAGAATGATAAAGGTAATTAACAAACAGCTAAAGCATTTTGAAAATCCTTTAGAAAACGATAAATTAATTACTCATTTTTCAGAACGTTATCAGTTAAAAGTAGAAGATGTAAAAACATGGTTATCACTAACCAAATGGAATAGAAAAAAAACAGTTTCAAAAAAATTAATTAATAGCATTCAAAATAAATTGACAGACTACGACGTTATAAAGGAAAATGTACCTGCAAAGGTATTAATTAAAAAGATGTTTTAAATACGTTTTAAACCAACCAACTAAAAACCTAGGTTATTTTATGATAACCAAAAAAGCAATCAACCAACCAATCTGAAAGCCATTTTAATAGCAATATTAAAATGGCTTTTTAGATTTTAATGAATGCTTTAAATTAAGTTAATCTATTTAGATAATTAAAAAACAGGCCTCATTATAAAACATTAAAGTTTATTACAATTAATGCTTAGCAATATTTTTTGCTTGTTTACCATTATTTTTTTGGCAGAGTTATTGTATCTATACTTATCAGTAAGCAAGTATTATATAGAATTGACATAAAAATAATAATATTGAATTACAATTCAATTCAAATAATATCTATATTTGTTGAAACCCATATTTCTAAACTAAACAACTTATTTAAAAATTAATGATCTTGTACTTCCTTTTTAATACAAAATTGAAAAGCGATACAATAGATATGAAATGAATATGAAAATAAAAATACTTTGTTTATTACTAACAGTTACTTCTTTCGGTTTTAGTCAAACCGATACAGATATCTATCTATTTGATTTTATTCAAGGAGATAGTATTCTTGTTATCGACAATCCTATTAACATATCTGACAATAAGGGCTACGACAACCAACCTTCATTTTTAAATGACGGTTCTGGTGTATTATATGCCTCTACAAGAAACGAGCAAACTGACATTGCACTTTACGATATTAAAAATAATGTAAACGTATGGTTAACAAACACGGAAGCCAATGAATACTCTCCCATTCAGACTTTTGATAAAAATTATTTTACAGCAGTTAGATTAGACCAAGATGGCGAGCAACTTTTGTGGAAGTATAAATTTAATGGTAAGAAACAAGAAGTACTTATAGAAAACCTACCGGTTGGTTACCATGCATGGATTTCTAAAAAAATGTTAGTTTCCTTTGTAATAGGAGATCCCTCATCTTTAGAAGTTTCTAATTTAAAGTATAAAATTAAATATCCAATTGATAAAAATATTGGTAGGTCTATCTTAAAAATTCCAAATACAGACTTATTGAGTATTATTAGTTTAGAGCATGAAGATCCTGAAATTTATTCTATTAGCCCTATAACTAGTGAAAAAAAATATCTTGCTGATCCCTTAGAAGGTGCTCAAGATTTGGCATGGACACCAGATGGCACAATGATTATGGGTAAAGGTGATACATTATACAAATTAAAACCTGGTGTTGACAAAACCTGGGTCGAGTTTGCTTCATTATCTTCCTATGGACTAAAAGGTATTACTAGATTAGCTATTAGTCCGTTCGGTAATAAATTAGCCATAGTTGTTGATGAAACTACCAAATAATCAAAACAAGTAATACCCCATAAAACATAAAGTTAGCTATTTTTTAGTTTTTTCAGAGATTTTCGATAAGTTTGTGTGTAAGAAATTCCGCATAAATCGAATTAACTAAAACCATTTATAATCGCTAATGAAATTATTTACGTATTCATTTTTAGTTTTCCTTATAATTATTACAAGTTCTTGTAGCAAGAAAATAATCAAAGAAAAGTGGCTTAAAACAGAAGCTCCGGTAGTATTTAAAGCTCGTTTCGAAACTACAAAAGGCAATTTTGTCATTGAAGCACATCGCGAATGGTCTCCTTTAGCTGTTGATAGATTATACCAACTAATTTCTAGTGATTTTTATACTGATATTGCGTTCTATAGAGTTGTACCCAATTTTGTGGTTCAGTTTGGAATTCATGATAATGCCGATTTAAATAAAGCTTGGAGTACTTATAAAATTGCAGATGAAACTGTTAAGAAAAGTAATGAAGAAGGTACCATAGCATTTGCCCGAGGGGGCAAAAGAACTAGAGATACCCAATTATTTATCAACTTAAAGAATAATGATAGACTTGACTCTTTATCGTATAGTGACGTTACTGGTTTTCCTGTAATTGCAAAAGTTATTGATGGAATGGATGTCGTTAAGGAAATTTATAATGGCTATGGCGAAAAACCTGGAAGAAGGCAAGATTCAATTCAAAAATCGGGAAATTCGTACTTGAAATCAACTTTTCCGAAGTTAGATTATATAAAAAAAGTGTATATTGTGGAATAATTAAACATTTAAATTATCCTCTTTTACAAAGATATTTATAGTATAGGCACGTTATAAAAGAACATTCCGCAGCTTAGAAAATTGTAAAATTTTCCAAAAACTACGGAATGGGAATTAAATGCATTAAAATAACGTGCCTTATTTAATAAAAGTATAAATTACTTCAAAAGGTTTTGTTATTTAACGAAATTTTATGTTTAATTCCCAATTTCTTTCCCTTTTTAATTCTCTAGTTATTTTATTTACCTTCTTGAATAGTTAGGAGATTCTTTCGTAATCATTACATCATGTGGGTGACTTTCATTAATACCAGATGCCGTTATTTTAACGAATTTTCCAGTTTCTTTTAAAGTTTCGATGTCTTTTGCTCCACAATAGCCCATTCCAGCTCTTAAACCTCCAATAAATTGATGAATACTTTCGTAAAGATCACCCTTATAAGGCACACGACCTACAATACCTTCCGGTACTAATTTTTTAATATCATCTTCAACATCCTGAAAATAACGGTCTTTACTTCCTTGTCTCATCGCTTCAACAGAACCCATCCCACGATATGACTTAAATTTTCTTCCTTCGTAAATAATTGTTTCTCCTGGCGATTCTTTTGTCCCAGCCAATAAAGAACCTAACATAACGGTGTCAGCTCCGGCAGCAACAGCCTTAGGGATATCTCCCGTATAACGAATACCTCCATCGGCAATAACAGGCACTCCACTTCCTTTAATAGCTTCAGCAACGGCTAATACAGCTGAAAATTGAGGAAAACCAACTCCTGCTACAACTCTTGTAGTACATATTGAACCGGGACCAATCCCCACTTTAACGGCATCAGCACCAGCCTCAACTAAATACTTTGCAGCTTCTGGTGTAGCAATATTACCTACTACCACATCAATATTTTTAAATTTTTTCTTAATTTCTTTAAGCACATTCACTACACCTTTAGTATGCCCGTGTGCTGTATCTATAATTAGAGCATCAACTCCGGCATTTATTAGAGCCTCTGCTCTATCTAAAGCATCAGGTGTTACACCAATAGCAGCAGCTACTCTTAACCTACCAAAACTATCTTTATTCGCAATAGGTTTTTGCGTTACTTTGGTAATATCTCTAAATGTAATAAGGCCTTCCAGTTTTTCACCTTCAACAATTAATAATTTTTCAATCTTATATTGCTGTAATATTTTTTCTGCATCTTTTAATGAAGTTCCAACAGGTGCAGTAACTAAATTCTTGCTTGTCATTACCTCTACAATAGGCTTATTACTTTTATGCTCAAAACGTAAATCTCTATTGGTAACAATACCTTTTAACATACCATTATCATCTACAATTGGAATTCCTCCAATACCATGCTCACGCATACTATTATTGGCATCTTCAACGGTTGCTGTTAAAGGAAGTGTTACAGGGTCTATAATCATACCGCTCTCAGCACGTTTTACTTTACGTACTTTAACCGCCTGTTGTTGTATTGTCATATTTTTATGAAGTACACCGATACCACCTTCACGAGCCATAGCTATTGCCATTGCAGATTCAGTAACCGTATCCATAGCAGCGGATACAATAGGTATATTTATAGTAATATTTCTGGTAAATTTTGTTTGGATATTTACTTCGCGTGGTAGTACTTCAGAAAAAGCAGGGACTAAAAGTACGTCGTCGTAGGTTAAACCTTCTCCAACAAATTTCGGATTTTGAGTATTCATTTACAATTAAATTAAATAATAATTAATTGCACGCGAATTTACAATTATTAATTGAGAAGCCTTGTTAAATCTTTAAATAATTATTAGGTTCTAGAAAAAATCACCAATCAATTGGTTGTAATTTTTTACTTTTTAAAAACTCATTCGTCTTGCTAAAATGTTTATTGCCGAACCAATAACCTCGATTGGCACTTAATGGTGAAGGATGACCACTGGTTAAAATAGTATGTTTTTTATCATCTATAAGTTTCGCCTTCTTTTTAGCAAAACCTCCCCATAATAAAAAAACTACATTTTCTTTATTCTTAGAAATTTGTGAGATTACCGTGTCAGTAAAAGTTTCCCATCCTTTTTTTTGATGAGATCCAGCTTCATGAGCTCTTACCGTTAACGTTGCATTTAGTAGTAATACTCCTTGCCTTGCCCAATGTTCTAAATTTCCATTTTCTGGGGATGACTTACCCAAATCTGCCTCGATTTCCTTGAATATATTTTGTAATGATGGCGGTATTGCTACATTTTCATTTACTGAAAAACACAAACCGTTAGCCTGCCCTACTCCATGGTACGGGTCTTGTCCAATTACAACAACTTTTAAATCATCAAAAGAACAATAATCAAATGCTGCAAAAATAGCTGAACTTTTGGGGTAGCACGTAAACTGATGGTATTCCGTTTTCACAAAAGAAACTAAATCCTTAAAATAGGTAGCCTCAAATTCTTTTGCTACAATTGGTTTCCAGCTTTTTGCTATACTCAAATCCATACATTCCAATTAGAAAATATCTTCAATAGAAAAGACTATTATTTTAGTTACTTTTGCTTGACCAAAAATACAATTTTGAAGCGTAAAATTACTAATAAAACACTTAAAGATTTAGAGTTTGATGTGGTCTTAAGCCATATAGCAAATTATTGTCAAACGGACTTAGGTAAAAAAGCTGTATTAGAAATTGTACCTATTCAAAAGAAAGAAACCCTAATTGATGAATTACATCAAACCAATGAATATTTAGGTTCCTTTGAAAATGATAATAGAATACCAAATCATCAATTTGATGAAATAACAAAAGAAATTCATTTGTTAGGTGTAGAGAATAGTTTTTTAGAAGCACAAGCTTTTCAAAAAATTGCTACTTTATCAGAAACAACAATTGAATTACTCAACTTCTTTAAAAAATTTGCAGAATACTTTCCTTCCCTTTTTAAGAATTCTCAAAAAATTGACTATACCAAAGAAATTCATGAAGGTATTCATAAAATTATTAATCGTTTTGGTGAAGTATCAGATAACGCAAGTGCCGAATTAAAAGCAATCCGTAAAGAAATAAATAGCGTAAGAGGTGAAATTGGTAACAGTTTTACAAAAGCACTTAATCATTATGCCAGTAATGATTATTTAGATGATATTAGAGAATCAGTTATTGATAATCAAAGAGTTTTGGCAGTGCAAGCCATGCACAGAAAAAAAGTAAAAGGCTCTTTATTAGGTAATTCCAAAACAGGAAGTATTGTTTATATAGCACCTGAAGCCACGCTAAGATTAAGCAGAAGGCTACAAGATTTAATCTACGAAGAGCAACAAGAAATTGTCCGTATATTAAAAATGCTGACCAATCAAATTAGGCCTTATAAGAGTTTTTTAGAACAATATCAGTATTATCTAACACATCTAGATACCGTTTCTGCAAAAACAAAATATGCTCAAAAAATCAACGGCTTATTACCAAAGTTTTCTCATAGTAAGAAAGTATTATTTCGAGATGCTTATCATCCCATATTATTAGAAGCAAACACTAAAAAAAACATTAGTACTATTCCGCAAACTTTAGAACTAAATCAGAATCAACAAATTATTGTTATTTCTGGACCTAATGCTGGCGGTAAAAGTATTACTTTAAAGACTATCGGCTTATTACAGGTTATGATTCAGTCTGCTATTTTAATACCTGTACATGAACGTAGTGAAGTCTATTTTTTTGACACAATCCTAACCGATATTGGCGACAATCAATCTATAGAAAATCAATTAAGTACCTACAGTTATCGTTTAAAAAATATGCGTGATTTTTTGCGTAAATGCGATAATAACACACTTTTTTTAATTGATGAATTTGGTACTGGTAGCGACCCTGAATTAGGAGGAGCATTGGCTGAAATTTTCTTAGAAGAATTTTACAGTAAAAACGCTTATGGTGTAATTACCACACACTATTCTAATTTAAAAGTTTTAGCCAATGAGCTTGAAAATGTAACCAACGCCAATATGCAATTTGACGAAAGAACATTGGAACCTTTATTTAAACTTTTTATCGGTCAGGCCGGAAGTTCATTTACATTTGAAGTTGCTCAAAAAAATGGCATTCCTTTCAGCTTAATAAATAGAGCAAAAAAGAAAGTTGAACGCGGTAAAATTAGATTAGATAAAACAATTTCTAAACTTCAAAAAGAACGCAACAAACTTCAAAGAACTTCAGAAAATTTAGAAAAAGAGCAAGATAAGGCTAAAATGCATTCTGATAATCTTTCTGAAAAGGAATCGAAAATTCAAGATAAACTTGAGAGTTTTCAGGAATTATACGACAATAATCAGAAAATGCTTTCTATAGGCAGAAAGGTAAATGAAATGTCAAATACATATTTCCAATCTAATAATAAAAAGAAATTATTAGCCGATTTTATGAAATGGATATTAATGGAGAAGAACAAATACGTAACGCTCCATAAACCTATTAAAAAAACAAAAGTCCAAAAGAAGGAGGAAACGGAAACAAAAAAAACAATAGAAAAGGAATTAGAGGAGGTTAAA
This sequence comes from Aureibaculum flavum, assembly GCF_016406085.1. Taxonomy (GTDB): domain Bacteria; phylum Bacteroidota; class Bacteroidia; order Flavobacteriales; family Flavobacteriaceae; genus Aureibaculum; species Aureibaculum flavum. The sequence continues at coordinate 12,224 of NZ_JAEHFJ010000007.1, read as the reverse complement.
AAAGAAGTCTTGGTTGAGGTTAAAAAAATTAGACAGAAAAAAAACACGCTAAAAAAACAAATTGAAAAAGTAAAAGCTGATTATAATTTTAAGGTTAATGACAGAGTACGTTTACCAGATGGTAAATCTGTTGGAACCATTGATAAAATTGAAAAAAATATTGCCACTCTTAATTACGGAATGTTTACTACAAAAATAAATATCAATCAATTAGAGCTGGTTGAATCAGCAAAAAAATAAAGCTATCCCATTCAAAATTATATGGTTATATTTATTTTGCTTAATTTTAACAAAACTAAATATTAACTAAAACCACAAAAAATGAAGAAATTTTTAGCATTCGTGCTAATTCTTTTGTTTATTATTTTGGCATGGTTTGGCTGGGAATGGTATAAAAACACCATGCTCTGCTGCGATAACACCGTGCAAACTGAAACAAAAGAAAATGTACCACCATTGACAAAACCAGTCAAGTATGGACCACTCGTTTACAATTGGAATTCACACAAACCCGTTACAAATGACCTTTGGTTTAATAAAAAAAAGGAAATTCAATCTGCAGATGGTGAAGGTAAAATTTTAAGAATTCTTGGTCCTTATTATAAGGATGAAACCAACACTACTTCTTTTGAAAACCTTGGATTAGCAAGAGCTGATGCCGTAAGACTAATGCTATCTGATTCTGTAGCAATGAATAGAATGGAGATTGATAGCAAATTAATTTTAGATTCAGAAGATGCAAAAACAGCATCGTTTGGGGGTACAATTTTAGAGTGGAAAGTTAGAAATGAAAACATTCAAGAAGTTGATAACAAAACCCTAATTTATTTTCCATACAACTCAACCAAAAAATTGGAAAATGAAAACATTAACGACTATCTAAAAAACATCGTTGAGCAATTAAAAAACAACGAAAAAACAATTTCGGTTACAGGTCATACAGATAATAAAGGTAACCCTGGTTATAACATGAAACTAGGTTTAGATAGAGCTAAAACTATTAGAAATATATTAATCAAATTGGGTATCGCAGTAGAAAGAATTTCTGTGGGTACTGAAGGTGAGAATAATCCAATTGCGTCAAATGATACAGAGGAAGGGATGGAGAAAAACAGAAGAGTGGAATTAGAAATTAATTAATCAACTAAAAAATAAAATTATGTTAGCATTACAAATAAATACAACAGCATGCGATGGTTCCGATATGTTTTGGCCATGGTTTTTATGGTTATTAGCAGCGTTTATATTAGGAATTATTTTAGGATGGTTATTATCAAAAATCTTTGGTGGTACAAATGATACCACTGATTATTCTTCTAAAATAAAAAGCTTAGAAGCTGATTTAGCAGCTTGTCGTAAAGAAAAAGGAGTACTAGCTGCAACTGCCGCTGCTACTACTGCATCTCTAGCGGCAGCGGTGATTCCAGCAAAAGCGATTATTCCAGCTAAAGCTGACGATTCTATAAAAGATGACTTAACGAAAGTAGAAGGTATTGGTCCAAAAATTAAAGGTTTACTAAACGATGATGGAATTTGGAGTTTTAAACAACTTTCAGAATCCGAGCTAAGTAGATTACAAAAGATATTAGACAATGCAGGTCCTCGTTATAGAGTTCATAAACCTAAAACATGGTCAGCTCAGGCTAAAATGGCTGCGGAAGGTAAATGGACTGAATTAGCAAAGTGGCAAGATGAATTGAAAGGAGGATTATAATTTCCTTTTTTTAATAATAAAAGCTCCAATTAAAATTGGAGCTTTTTTTTTTATTCTTTATACCTTTCCATCTCTCTATCATAAAAAGAGGATGCTTGTTCTATCAAATCATTTATTTCATTAGTGAGCTCATCTTCATTCTCTCCAGTAACATCTTCCAGCCATTCAATTTCATCATTCACTAAATTAATAATAAATTGAGGATAATCTGTATGTATGATAAAAATATCATCAGGAAAATCAGTATTGTCTCCGAGTAAAAATTTAGGTAATTGCATATCTTATTTTATTAAATTCATTATTTCGTTATATATTTTCAGGCCTACATCTTTCCCATATAGATTTTTAGAAAAGTCAGATTTTTTTGATTTAAAATAATCAAAAGCTTCTATCATCTTTAACTGATTACTGCCAACCGTTTTTGCAAATCCATTTTGTACCAACTCAACCCATTCTGTTTCTTCTCGAGCAATAATACAATGTTTTTTGTTAAAGTAAGCTTCTTTTTGTAATCCACCACTATCAGTAACAACCATTTTACAGTGTTTTAATAAGGAGAGCATATCAAAATATCCAACAGGTTCTATAATTGTAATACTTGTTTCAATATTATTTTCTTCAATTATTTTTTTTGTTCTTGGATGCAATGGCATTACCACTTTACATTGAACATTAATTTCATCTAAACCAGTAAAAATAGCCTTTAGCTTTTCAACATGTACTGTATTATCTTGTCTATGGATGGTGGCTAATACAAAGTTATTTTCCTCGAGCATTAATTTATTACAAATGCTCGATTTTTCATTAGCCTTTTTTGAATAATACGTTACCGCATCTTTCATAATATCACCTGACTTCACCACTTTCTCAGAACCAAGTATACCTTCTTTCTTTAAATTTTGTACACCAACATCAGTTGGACAAAGTAATAAATCAGAAATAGTATCTGTAGCTATTCTATTAATTTCTTCAGGCATGTTCATATTAAAAGATCGTAAACCAGCTTCAACATGAATTACGCTAATGCCCATTTTTTTAGCAGCTAACGCACCTGCTAATGTCGAATTGGTATCCCCATAAACAACAACAGCCAATGGCTTTTCATCTAACAGTATTTTTTCAACCCCAATTAACATTTGTCCTGTCATTGCAGCATGACTAAGTCCATTTATATGCAAATTGTATTTGGGCTTAGGTATTTCCATCTCTTCAAAGAAGATATCGCTCATATTTTGATCAAAATGTTGACCAGTATGTACAATTATCTCTTCGAACTCTCCGTGTTCACGAATAATTCTGCTTAACACCGCTGCCTTTACAAATTGTGGCCTTGCTCCTAAAATAGTTACAATCTTTTTCATGATGCCAATTGTTTTATAATAATTGATAGCTGTTCAGTCAATGCTTTACGATGGTACTTATCAATGTTTTTAGTTCCTGAAATCAATTCATTTTGCTGGTAGTCTGAATATAATTTTTCAATAGATCTCTTCATTTTACATGCATCATTAAAGTCAATTACCTCACCAGAACTTGTTTCACTCAATATATCTGCTAAATCACCATCTTCAGGTCCAATTGCCAAAATTGGGCGTTCAGATTGTAAATATTCAAATATTTTACCTGTAATTATTCCTTTTGAACTAGGCACATCGTTTACAAGCAATAATAAAATTTGAGCTTTTCTTTGAAAACCAATCACTTCTTTATGCGGTAAATAATCGATAATCTCTGTATGTGATTTTAAATTATTTTGGTCCAAATTTTCTATAACTTCATTTGCCAATTTCCCTACAAAAACCAACTTACAATCTTTTGCGAAGCTTGTATTTTCAGCTATCAATTCTGACAAAACCTCAAATAACACTTTCGGATTTCTATCTGCATTTACTAAACCGACATGAACTAAAGTGAACTTTTTATCCAATTCATTTTTAGATGAATTCCGATCTCCATCGTAGCCATTCGTTATTACTTGAACATTCTTATTAAATTTAAGAAAATTCTCTTTCATCGTATTACCGACCACTAACACGCAATCTGCTTTGCTCACCACTTCATTTTCTAATTGATGGTGCTTTTTTTTACTTTTTATTGTTAATGGTAATTTTTGAAAGTAATCAATATCCGTCCAAGGATCTCTAAAATCAGCAATCCATTTTAATCCTAATTTATTTTTTAATTGTAAGCCAATTAAATGTAAACTATGTGGTGGACCTGTAGTAATAATAACATCAACTGGATTATTTATTAAATATTCAGTTAAATATGTAACAGATGGTTTAACCCAAAATTTTCTAGCATCTGGTATAAAATAATTAGCTCTTATATATTGCATTATTTTACCAAAAAACGAGGGGTTTTCACTTAAAAACCCTGCACTTGTTTTTTTATTTTTAGTACCAAAAAGTTTTAAAATATCATTGGGTTCTTTTATGGGTTGCTTGATAACTTTTACAGACTTTGGCACCTCATTTTCTAATGTTTTATCCTCTATGGCATAGTTAGGCTCATCAACAGTATAAACCACAGGTTCGATATCAAATTGCGTCAAATATTTCACAAATTTTAACCAACGTTGTACGCCAGAACCACCTGAAGGAGGCCAATAATATGTTATTATAAGAACTTTCAAATTTCTAATTTATCATACAATTTGAGTAACTTCAAACTTTCCTCATCCCAATTTTCACCCTTGTCCATAACTGCAGTATACGCATTTTCAGTTTTATATTTTAATGCATCATAATTTGTAACGGCATTAGTAACTTTTAATGCAAAATCTTCCGCATTTCCAGCTTCAAAAACCAAGCCTGCATCATATTTCTCAACGATTCGTTTTAATGGTTTACATGAACTAACCAATAATAAGCTTTTACTCATCATAATTTGAAATAGCTTATGAGGTATCGTATTATCTGTATGGTCGTTGGCCTTATGTGGTATTATATTTAAGTTGGACTTTTTCATTATAGTTGCCACTTCATCAAAAGGCCTATATCCAACAAACTCAACAGCATTTTCTAATTTCAGTTGCTTAACGATTTCTTTTAATTTGTTTTCTACATCTATACTTCCTTTCCCTATTAAATACAACTTTGCTGTTGGAACATGATGAAGCACCTTTTGCATTCCTCTAATCGCAGTATCTAAACCACGATGCGGGCCAAATCCGCCAACATATGTTATAGAAAAGAAATCTTTATCAATTATATTTTGTGCAACTTCTGTATTGAAATTTTCTGCAAAATTTTTCTTTTCATAATTAGATATCACTGTAAATTTTTCTTCTTCAATATGAAAATTATTTATCAACTTCTCCTTCATTTCATCAACTACACAAACAATTTTATCAAACTTTCTACAGTATTTTTCTTCTTTTTTAGACCAATGCTTAGGGTTAAAAAACAACATATTCTTTATTCTAATCAGTCTACTTTTTTTCCATGAAAACCAAGTTTTTAAGGCTTCAGGATAGTTTTCGTGTAAATCTAAAACCAAACCTTTTTCAACTTTTTTCCTAAATGCATATGCCGTACCTGCCAATGGTAAATCATGTACATGTAAAAATTCAATGGAATACTTTCTGAAAATTTTCTTTAAATTAAAAAAGAAAAAAGGATTGATATTAAATACACTTTCAATAATATCATTAATTCCCTTTTTAACGGTAGTATAGTTAGAACCTATCCTATAAACCTGCACACCATTTACAATTTCCTGTTTAGCTTGTTTATTTTTTCTAGGACAAACTACAATTATTTTTTTACCAAAGTCAATCAATGCTTCTGCCTCTTTTCTTACCCTAATATCTTGTGGATAAGAACCGTCAACAATCATGCAAATAAATTTATTATCTGACATTTTTTTCGGCATAAACTGCATAATAGCGAGGTGTATACTTTCTTAAAATGGGTCTAAATCCAATTTGATTAATTGGACTCGTCCATTTTTCTGTTTCTTTTATAGTCCAATTTGATTTTTCTAACAACCAATCAAATTGCCAATCTTCAAATTCATGATAATGCCGATCCCATTTATCTGTTTTAGACCGATAAGCCTTTGCAAACCAAAGATTAAGGGGTATTGTAGCAATTAATTTAGTAGATTCAATTGCACTTAACACATTAAATGGAGCTAAGAGATGTTCAAATATTTCAAATGCTGTGACTGCATCTACGTTGTGCTCTTTTACAATTTCAGGTAACAAGTCTAAATCTTCACCATTTGTATTAATGACGGTATAGCCGTGTTCTTCCATAATTTCACTAAACGGATTTCTAATACCTAGATCTAAAATTGTAGCAGGACTAGGCAATACTTTTAGTAAAAATTTAATAGTATGATCGTATCTTTTACTCGGTAGTTGATTGTACATTTTTCTTTTTATCAATAAAAAACCATCCAATAGGAATCAATAATAACAGAGCATATGAAATCATAGTAATGGTATTTCCTGTTTTGATTACGGTTGGTTCAAATTTAAAAACAATTTCATGTTTACCTGATGGTATTACCATCGCTCTTAACACATAATTTGCCCTAAAGTAAGGTGCTAATTTACCATCAATATATGCATTCCACCCCTCTTTATAATACATGTCTGAAAAAATGGCCAATTGCTCATTACTGCTATTTGAATCGTATTTTAATTCATTAGGCTGGTAAGAAGTTAATATTATTGATGCCAAGCTATCTTTTGTAAAAGAAGTTTGACTCAACATGCTCTTAAATTCAGAATTAACAACTGCTTTTCTTTTAGTATTCAAGCTATCCAAGGCTATAATTTCTTCATTGGTAGAATTAACAACTTCTACCTCATCTACAAACCAAGCGTTACCATTAGCATCGTCATTCTTTTGCATTCTTGTTACCCGGTCTTGATCTTGAAAAAGAATGTATTTGGTATTTAACATATTTAATACCTGCATATTATTTTTCGCAATTTGATATTCAAACAACTCTTGATATCTCCGCGGTTTTGCCGCATGGTATCCACCAATCGAATTATGAAAATACGACGTACTACCATCATTCATCGGATTAACTGCAAAATTGGCTACTCTGTAATACGATTTATCTTTAAGTATTTCTTTATCAAATTGATTCGCTGCAAATGGAATCTCTTCTTGTTTTTTAGAAACAAAATCATCATCATTTACATAGCGTCTATCTACTCCGACCAAATCGAATAAAATTAAAACTGCAAAGGAAATAATTACTACATTTTTATTAATTTTCTCTTTTAAAAATGCCCATAATAGTCCTCCAGATATTAAAATTAAAATTAAAGAACGTAAACTATCATTAAAGAAAAGTGATTTTCTTTCAGAAATAATAGTATCCATAAAGCCAGGAAATTGCTTCTCAATTCCCGCCATACCTGGATCTCTAAAACTCTCAAAATTAAAAAGACTGGTACCAAATAACGTAAAAAATAATATCAAGCCTCCAACTCCATAAAGTGCATACTTTAGATACTTTAATTTGTTAGTTTTATTATTTTCATCTTTTAAAAACTGATTCAATGTAATTATTGCTAATAAAGGTACTGCCAACTCAGCTATTACTTGAATAGAAGATACCGCTCTAAACTTATTATACATGGGTACATAATCAATAAAAAAGTTGGTTAATGCAGGAAAGTGTTTCCCCCAACTTAATAAAAGAGAAAAAATAGTAGCCGCTAGCAACCATTTTTTCAAATTTCCTTTTACTAGAAACAACCCTAGCACAAAAAGAAATATCAACACGGCTCCTATATAAAACGGAGCTTCAATTATTGTTTGTTCTCCCCAATAACCAGGGAAGTTTTCTGAAAAATTCTTAGCTTCTGCCCTTCCAAACTTATTCTTTAAAAAAGCATAGGTCTCCGTGTCTTTACCTAAATTCTCTCTATTTCCACCTCCATAAAATCTTGGTATTAAAAGACTAAAGCTCTCTGCTATTCCATAGCTATACTCCGTAATATACTCTCTATCTAATCCTGAAGATATATGTTCTTTTGGGGTACCTTCTGAGGTAATGGTTAATTCACTTTTACTACGTGTACTGTGTGAAGCATATTCTTTCGTAGCCAATAAACTTGTTGAATTAACGCCAATAGCCAATACTGCTGCCCCTGCCAAAATAAGAGTACTTTTAATAAAATTTGGGATTGTTTTTTGCTTAATGGCATCTACTAAATACACAATACCTAAAATTAATATCATAAAGAGTAAATAATAAGTCATCTGTGGATGACTTGCATTTACTTCAAAAGCTAAGGCCAGAGCCGTTAGTGTAAAACCAGACAAATACTTTCGTTGAAAAACCAACAAAATCCCCGCTAAAACCATTGGCATATAAGCAATGGCATGTGATTTCGCATTATGTCCTGCTCCAAAAAGGCTTATAAAATAAGTTGAAAAGCCAAAAGCCAAAGCTCCTATAATAGCTAGCCTCCAATCGACCTTAAGCACATATAGTAGAACAAAAAAACCTAAAAAATACAAAAATAAGTAGTCTGCTGGTCTAGGTAAAAAGCGTAGTAATAAATCTGCTTTTTTTATATAATTGTTTGGATAATATGCACTAACATTATATGCTGGCATGCCACCAAAAGCCTTATTTGTCCAGTAAGGTTCAGCATCTTTTTCTTTTCTATACTCAACTATTTCCTTAGACATACCCTTAAACTGAGCGATGTCACTTTGAAATATTTTTTTACCTTCTAAAATAGGAGAAAAATAAGCCACTGATACAATAACAAATACTAAAATGGCAATTAAAAAACGTAGGTATTTATTATTCATTATCTCTTTTTATAATTTTTGTATAATTATTTTTGTTAACCACCAGACAAAAATCATTCAACATCTTCATAATCAACATACTCCCCAACATCATTATTACTTTTCGCATTTGTACTAGGGGCTTTATCAATGATTGTTTCCCCCTCTTTTACATGTTGCTTTTGAGTTGTTGTCCTTCCTTGTTGTTCATTAAATTTTTTCTCAACATTTTGCATCATTTTCTTCATAAAAATAGGAAATAAATATCTTCCTATAATTTTAAGAGCATAATAAATAGCTAAAATAATGAGTAGTGTTCTTATAAAATTCATAATACCAGCTTCTTGCATAAAATAAAACCTAAATAAAAGATTTTTCAAATTAGTTCCCAAAAATAACAATTTGAAAGCAACAAATACGTTAAGTAATACATAAATTGATAATTTTTAGTCTTAACACTCCCGCATGAGAAAATTCGTCTTGGTTTTTATTTTTAGTTTTTGCTATCTAATAAGTGCTGCACAGTATACAGAAGTCATAAATTCTAAACGACCAGGTTTCTCAGACAGCCCTTATAGCGTTGGTAAAAATGTTTACCAGGTGGAAGCAGGGTTCTTCTATAAAAATATAGGTAATTACTTATACTACGACCAAGTTACAGCAGAAACAATTAACTACAATAGTAAGTCATACGGTACAGACCTTATTTTTAGAACGAGTCAATTTTTTGAAAAATTAGAATTAAACTTAGACTTATCATTTGGTCAAGAAGACAGAAACTACACACAACCTACTATTTATAGTGAATCTGCTTTAGGATTGAGTAAATTTACCGTTGGAGCAAAGTATCTTGTCTACTCACCAACATACACAGACAAATCAAAGGAAATACGAAGTTGGAAAAAAAGAAACAGTTACGATTGGAAAAGACTTATTCCCGCGGTAGGTGTTTATGCAGGACTTAACACGAACTTGCTTAGTAAATTACATAAAAACCCAGGAGGTTTAAGTCCGAGGTTTGCACTTTTCACACAAAACGATCTTACAAATAAATTTGTTTTAATTACAAATTTTATAATGGATAAGACCTTTACGGATGATTCTGAAAATTCATACATTATCACTGCTACTTATTCACTAACACCAAAAGTTTCTGTATTCGCTGAGAATCAAGGTTTTTTAAGAAAAAATGTACCAAACGATTTTCAATACGGAGTAGGGAGTGCTTATTTGTTAAATAAGAATATGCAAGTAGACGCTGCTTTTCGTTATATAAAGGATGAACGCGGAGATGATAGTTTCTTTTTTGGAGCCGGTATTGCGTGGAGGTTAGACAGACATATTGATGGTTTTAGCACATTAGATTCTGAAGGGAAAGCAACAAAAGACAATAATGGAGGTGGCTTCTTTTCCAGAATTTTTTCTAAAAAAGACAAAAAACAAAGAAAAGTTAAAAGTGTAAAAGCGGGTAAGAAAAAAATTAAAACCTTAAAACCTAAGCAAACCAAAGCTCAAAAACGATTAGAAAAAGAAGCGAAGAAAAAAGCGAAGGATGACAAAAAACAACAAAAAGCGGATCAGAAACAAAAGAAAAAAGACACCAAGAATTACGATAAAAATTATGACCCTAACAGCAATTAATTAACTGTTATTGCTCATCTAAATAGTAAATCTATTTTCTAAAAATTTAATTCACAGTTTGTATTCGCTATTATAAATTAATTATCTATTTCTTTTTTGTAGATTTGAAATAATTAAAAAGCCCTTAATTATTTATAGATGATTACAATTAAAGAAATTACTTCAAAAAGTGATTTAAAAAAATTCGTAAAGTTTCCTTTTTCAATTTTCAAAAACAATCCCTATTGGATTCCTCCTATTATTAAGGATGAATTAGAAGGCTTTGATAAAACTAAAAATCCGGCGTTAGACAATGCCAAAGTTCATTTCCTGTTAGCATATAAAAATAATAAAATCGTTGGTAGAGTTGCTGCTGTTTTAAATTTCGTTGAAATTAAACAACAAGGATTAAAAAAAATGAGGTTCGGTTGGTTTGATGTTATCGATGATTTAGAAGTTACAAAAGCTTTATTAGATAAAGTTAACGAAATTGGAAAACAGAATAACTTAGAATATATTGAAGGGCCATTAGGTTTTTCAAACCTCGATAAAGTTGGTGTACTAAGTGAAGGTTTTGACCAAATAGGAAACATGATTACTTGGTACAGTCATCCTTATTATAAATCGCACTTTGAGCAATTAGGGTATGTTAAAGAGAAGGAATTTATAGAAAGTATCTTTTCATTTAATAATGTGAGAAATCCTGAAGTTTTTCAGAAAGCCCAAGCATTGATCAAAAGAAGGTATGGTCTAAAATCAATTACGTTTACCAAGACAAAAGAAATTATGCCTTATGTAGATGAGATGTTTGATTTATTTAATGACACCTACGCTAAGTTATCTACTTTTGTTCCTATATCCGAAAAGCAAAAAGCCTATTTCAAGAAAAAGTATATTAGTTTTATTAATCCCGAATACATTAAGTTTGTAAGTGATAAAGACGATAAAATTATCGCTTTTTCAATTGTAATGCCAAGTTTTGCAAAGGCCTTGCAAAAAGCAAATGGTAAACTTTTCCCCTTTGGATTATTCCATCTTTTAAATGCTAGAAAAAACAGTAAAGAAGTTTTATTTTATTTAATTGGAATTAGACCAGATTACCAAAACAAAGGGGTAACTGCAATTATTTTTGATGAATACTATAGAACTTTTAAAGAAAAAGGTATCGAAGATTGTATTAGATCATCAGAATTAGAAGAGAATCAAGCTATCCACCAATTATGGAAAAATTTTGATCCCACCATTAACAAAAGAAGAAGAACATATAGAAAAGATATTAGCAATTAGAAGTATAAACTTTGAATAATTAACATGCAGCTTTTTTACACCGCTAACATATCCAATGACTCGGAGACCTTTACTTTTGATAAAACAGAAAGTAGACATATTGTTAAAGTCTTGCGTAAAAATACCGGTGATCAACTTTTTATCACGAATGGTAAAGGAGAACTGATTACCTCTGAAATTATAATAAGTAGTGACAAAAATTGTACGGTAAAAATATTAAATATTGAAACTAAACAGAAGCCATGGAATTACAATCTGCATGTCGCTATGGCTCCTACAAAAAATATTGATCGATTTGAATGGTTTTTAGAAAAAGCCACAGAAATAGGAATTGATCAAATTACCCCTTTACGTTGCGACCATTCTGAGCGGAAAATTATTAAAATGGACAGATTAAATCGCATTTTAGAATCTGCAATGAAACAATCTCTTAAATATCAATTACCTCAATTAAATGAACTCACTTCTTTTTCTGAATTTATTAAGAAAAACAATAGTGACCAATTATTTATAGCACATTGTGAAGAGACTGATAAAAAGCATCTAAAAGATGTATTAACACCAAAGCACAATGCAACAATTTTAATTGGACCTGAAGGTGATTTTTCTATTTCAGAAATTGAACTTGCTTTACATAATAATTACAAACCCGTTTCATTAGGTGAAAGCAGACTTCGCACAGAAACTGCCGGGATTGTAGCAACTCATACTGTTTCCTTATTTAATTTATAATGAGATGTAGATTGTTTCATCTGTCTAGTCCTAAATAACCGATACAGATTATTAAAGGATTAAATTTATAACTTAAAGCTTAACGATACTAATATCGT
>NZ_JAEHFJ010000006.1 GCF_016406085.1 Aureibaculum flavum | reverse complement strand
GTTTGTGTGTTTCCATTTTCTAAGGTAATAGTTAAAATAGAACCCGCTAAGCTAAACTCAGAAATTTCTTGATTATCAGTATTGTCTAAGTAATTACTTAAGTCTACCGTGCCACCATCTTCTAATGTTAAGATGTTGTTATCGATACTTAATTTTTGATCATCAGAATTTGCAGCGGCAATATCAACCGTTTGTGTATTTCCATTTTCTAAGGTAATCGTTAAAATAGAACCTGCTAAGCTAAACTCAGAAATTTCTTGATTGTCTGTATTGTCTAAGTAATTACTTAAGTCTACCGTGCCACCATCTTCTAATGTTAGGATGTTATTAGTGATACTTAATTTTTGATCATCAGAACTAGAACTAGCTATGTCAACTGTTTGTGTGTTTCCATTTTCTAATGTAATGGTAAGTATAGAACCTGCTAAGCTAAACTCAGAAATTTCTTGATTATCTGTATTGTCTAAATAATTATTTAAATCAACAGTACCACCATCTTCCAACGTTAAGATGTTATTAGTGATACTTAATTTTTGATCATCAGAACTTGCAGCGGCAATATCAACCGTTTGTGTGTTTCCATTTTCTAAGGTAATAGTTAAAATAGAACCCGCTAAGCTAAACTCAGAAATTTCTTGATTATCTGTATTGTCTAAATAATTATTTAAATCAACAGTACCACCATCTTCTAATGTTAAGATGTTATTATCAATACTTAATTTTTGATCATCTGAACTTGCAGCAGCAATGTCAACTGTTTGTGTATTTCCATTTTCTAAGGTAATAGTTAAAATAGAACCCGCTAAGCTAAACTCAGAAATTTCTTGATTGTCAGTATTGTCTAAGTAATTACTTAAGTCTATCGTACCACCATCTTCCAATGTTAAGATGTTATTAGTGATACTTAATTTTTGATCATCTGTATTTATAAATTTTGATAAATCTACTGTACCACCATCGACAAGACTTAAGATGTTAGTATTTGAATCAAAACTTAATTGTTGATTATCCGTACCTGTATCACACAAATTGGTCCAGGTTCCCGCGTATTGGAAAATACATTTTTCATCGGTATTATAAACTAATGCTCCATTTAAGGGAGTCATATTGTTCATCTCAATGTTAGAAACTCTGGTTAACACAAAAGCTTTATTTGAGCTTTCTAGCTCTAATAAAGAAAAAGTATCAATAGTGTTGGGATTATCGCCTATTTTGACCTGCCCATATACTGCCGATGAAATTAGAAGGAGGAATAAAAATTTAAATATTTTCATAATGGATTAATTACTTTATTAAAAAAAAATAGTTGTCTCAATGACAAATTATTATACTTGATGATACAACAACGCAATAGGTTTTTATACCTCAAGGATTATTGATCTAAGTTTTTTGGAAAGAATTGGATATTAAATATTTATACTTTTAAACTTAAAAATATAACTTAACGAAGTGTTTTGCGAGTTCTAAGTTGGTTGGTATAAAGATTTTCATCTTTTTTCTAAAACCTTAAAAGATGAAAGACTTTAAAATCAGAAATAATTTCTTTATTAAGTATTGGTACCACAATTTTTTTGTGAAGAATAGATATTTTCATGTTTAGCATTTAATTGTAAATCTAGAACGATGAAAATTCAGTAATAGTATTTACTGTATTACGTTTGTAACGTATGATACTATTTTTGATGCTTCTTTAATAGCTGAGCATATTTTTTCAACCAAAACATTTCTTTTAAAAAAGGAATAAGTGAAGGGTAGGGTATTTTAAAGCTATTATGGTTTTTTATGGCAATCTTGTTAATTATATTCCAATGAATCAAAATTGTTTTTAGTGAAACAAAATAATTGGATTTATCGGTGTCATAAATATGTGTAGGTTCTGCGATAGCACCATTTAGTTCAAGTATTTTAAAGTCCTCAGCTTTTTTTAATTTCTCTAAAGATTGAAATTTTATATCAAAGCGGCCATAGTTAAACCCACTTAAATTTGCAGTTAATTGATCTAAAAACAGCTCTAATTCGTTATCAATTAAATGATTTCCATTAACAAATTGAGTTCCTTTAGAATGATTACCTATAACCGTTAACTTAATAATTTTACCTTTATTAGGAATAGTATTAAGTTTATTTATATGTAAATTCTGAAATAATTTATAATACAAAAAGGCACGATTATCATTTAAAATTAATTGAGATAGGCTATCTACACCATTACCTGTAACCGTAATAAATTTCTTTAAGGTTATAGAGGTAATTTTACCTTTTTTTTCGCCTGGAATTTTATAATAAAATAAGCCACATTCTTCAGAGTAAGCTGCATATTCTTGTAATATAATGTCGATAGATATTACTTTAAGATAATTTTCTAAATCAGTAATACTGTCAATTTTTTTAACCAAAAAACCTCTAAAACCAATATCTGGTTTTGCAATTAAGGGGAAAATTATTTCTGCTTTTTTTAAAGAATCTAAAACAGAACTAAATTCAGTAGTAGGAGAAATGAGTAAGGATTTAGGTATATAAGCTTCAGGTAATAAACCAAGTGTTTTGTATTTAGATTCAGTTCCCATACCTGAATATTTAATGGCTGGATTTACGGCTAAAAAAAATGTAAGACTTCTTGCAAGTATTGCTTTATATAAGAAATAGGGGATTAGGGGAACATAAAAAAAATAGGTGGGCCAATGTTCAGAATGAGATAATTTTGTAAAGAAAATTCTAGCCTTTATCATTCTTATCAAATAAAAATCTTGAAATTTTCATCAAACCATAAGCCGTTGACAAAATTGCAACTAAGCCCAACGCTAACCCTAAAATCAAAAAAATATAATTACCATCTTTTCTCAGAGCTTTAAACCCAATTGTAATTACTACTGGGGCAATAAAAAGAAGCGGAAAAGCTATGCCTAAATATTTTAAAGCACTAAATAAAGTCGGTTTATTCTTTTTCAAGGAGATAATTATTTATGGCATTTCTTACATTACCATATTTTTTAATAAGTGTTTCTGCTATAGGTCTTTCTATATTAAGTTCTTTCATTAACATTTTATGACCTCTATCTACTAATTTATTGTTAGAGAGCTGCATGTCTACCATTTTGTTACCTTTTACTTTTCCTAACTGAATCATAATGGTAGTTGTAATCATGTTTAACACCATCTTTTGAGCAGTACCGGCTTTCATTCGTGAGCTACCTGTAACAAATTCAGGCCCAACAACTACAACAATAGGATATTTTGCAGTTAATGCTAATGGACTCGCATCATTACAAGTAATACAACCCGTAATAATTCCTTTTTCATTACATTTTTCTAGGGCAGAAATAACATAAGGTGTTGTACCTGATGCTGCAATACCTACTACAACGTCTTTATCTGAAATGTTATAGTCTTGTAAGTCTTTCCAGCCTTGCGTTTTAGAATCTTCCGCATTTTCAACTGCTTTTCTAATAGCAATATCGCCACCTGCAATTAAACCAATTACAAGATCAAAAGGAACACCAAAAGTTGGCGGACATTCTGAGGCATCTAAAATACCTAATCGACCACTTGTACCAGCACCAATATAAAACAAACGTCCACCATCCCTCAATTTTGAGACGGCTGGTGTAACTAAATTTTCTATATTCGGAATTGCTTTCTCTACAGCCTCAGCTACTGTTTTATCTTCATTATTTATATTCGTTAATAATTCATTAATATTCATCTTGTCAAGATGATTATAATTAGAGTCTTGTTCGGTGGTTTTAGTAAAGTTCATTTGATTATTATAGTTAGTACTTAAAATTCAAAAGTACACATTATTTTTTATTCAACTTACTGAATTTCGTACGTGAATTCATCTACTTCTGATAATCTGAAATAGCCTAATGGATAATTTTCTTTGTTTGTTGTATTTATACAGTTACCTCTTACAGTTGCTGGTTGGGTTTCAAAAGGCCCTCCACCGCCATCACTAGTCTGTTGTAAAAGTATAAACATAAATTCATAATAGCGTTCAGAAGTACCGTAAGACCTTATTTTAATTTCGTTACCAACATCTAAATCCTCATCAGAAAAGTAGGCAAAGATCTCATTGCCATTGACAAATTCATCTTTAAAAACTTCTAAGGTAGGTAATGTGGGTATATCATTCGAAAATTCAAGAAGATAGTAATTGTCTTCATTTGCAGGATCTTGTGTATAGGCTTTAATTTCATAGTCTTCAGCTAAAAATCCACCCGTTTGGCTTTGCTCAATACGTGTTATGGGACTAACAGACTTTAAGGTTTCTGAGGCAATATAGGTTTCGCTATTATAGACTATGGTTAATTGGTATGTTTCATCAATAACAGGAGTAAATGTATTATTTGTGTAAAACCCTGAATCACTTTCTTCAGTAAATACAAATTCAGTATTTTGTGAATTGGTTATTTTAACTTCAGCATTGTTCGCGGGGGGAATAATAGTATCGAAATAAGGAGCAGAAAGGCTTAATTTTATTAATTGTGAACTACCCGTTGTTCCTTTAAGCCAGTTGATTGAAGCATCAATAATCAATCTTGGTTCTGATTGAGGTAAATCTACATCAATAACATCTTCACAAGACATAAAACCAATCAACACAATAAAAAATAATATTTTTTTCATAATCTTCTTAAAATCTAAAATTATAAGATATAGAAGGAACTATACCGAAAATGGACAATCGCGTGGCTTCATTAACCCCAGTTTCATTATTCGTACTAAAATTTATAGAAGCAGCATTTTTTCTATCATATATATTATATAGACCAAAAACCCATTCGCTTTGCCATCCTTTGTTCTTATTTGGTTTTGGTACATAATTCGCTGAAATATCTAAACGATGATATGTTGGTAATCTATATTCATTTCTAGCCGTAAAGCTAGGAATAGTAACACCATTATATAGATATTGCGAATCAGGGTAGGTAGTAGGCTGCCCCGTTTGAAATATAAAATTAGAGCTAAAAGTCCATTTTTTATTTAACTCATAACTTCCGGTTAAAGAAATGTCATGGGTTTTGTCATACCCTGTTTTATACCAATTGCCATTATTTATTCCAATTTCTGAAGCTGTTCTTCCAGGCGTTTTTTGTTCCGATCGAGATAAGGTATATGCCAACCAGCCTTTAAATTTCCCTTCATTTTTCCTCAATAAAAATTCTAAACCATAAGCTCTAGCTTCCCCATTAAGTATAACTTGCTCAATAGCATTGTTGGCAATTAGATCTGTTCCATCAACATAATCAATTCGGTTTTTAATATCCTTAAAGAAACTTTCTACTTCAACTGAATATTTATCATCATTAATACTTTTAAAGTATCCAATAGCGTATTGATTGAGTAATTGAGGTTTTATGTATTTGCCACTAGGAGCCCAAACATCTAAAGGTGTTGGTGAGCTGGTATTTGATAGTAAATGCAAATATTGACTCATTTTATTATAACTCAACTTTACGGATGATACATCATTTAATTGATAGGCTAATGAAAATCGAGGTTCTAAATTACCAAAAGATTTTATGGTTTCACTTCTTTTTAGCGATTCCGTTCCAACGGGTTCTGCTTTCTCATAGATCTGAAGGGCTTCGTTAAAAATAATGGGATTATCATTTTCATATATATTTAATTCGTCTTGCCCTAAGCGTATAAAAGAACTATACCTCAATCCATATGATAAGGCTAACTTATCCGTTAGTTGATGTTCAGCATCAATATATAGTGCGTTTTCAAAAGCATATTTGTCTATTAACTTAAAACGATTAATACCTGAAGTTGGCGTTGAAGGTTCAATTTCACCAGGATTAAATTTGTAATAAATACTATTTAAACCGTATTCTAATTTAAATGTATTACTCAAATAGTGTTTAAAATCATACTTAACATTAAAATTTTGGATACCTGAATTCCAATTAAATTCTACTAAATTTAGTTTTAATCCATAATAGTAATCTGAATAAATCAATGAAACATTAGAAAATAATTTATCTGAAAATAAATGATTCCACCTAAAGTTTACCACGGTATTTCCATAAGTATTTTGAAAACTATCAGAAATACTAAAAACATCTCGACCAAAATAACCAGATAAATAAATATTATTATTAGGATTTAGTTTATAACTTAATTTGGTATTTAAATCATAAAAATAGGCCACATTGTCAAGATCAAATAAGGGTAGAAATAAATGAGCATATGAACCTCTACCACCTAATAAAAAAGAACCTTTATCCTTTTTTAATGGGCCTTCTAACATTAGCCTACTTGAAACAATTCCTATACCGCCATTCGCATGAAATGTTTTACTGTTACCTTCTTTTTGGTAAATATCTAAAACAGAAGAGACTCTACCACCATATCTAGCAGGTATTCCTCCTTTATATAGTTTTAGATCTTTTATGGCGTCGGGATTAAAAACAGAAAAGAAACCAAATAAATGTGATGAGTTATATATCGTTGCTTCATCTAATAAAATTAAATTTTGATCTGCAGCCCCGCCACGAACATTAAATCCAGATGATCCTTCACCTGCATTAGTTACTCCAGGTAATAATGTAATAGATTTTATAACATCAACCTCACCTAGAACCACGGGCATCTGTTTAATTGTAGCAGAAGTCAGTGCATTAACACTCATTTGCGGTTTTCTGATATTGAGTTTTTCTACATTTTCTTTTATGATAACTTCATCTAATGCTTCTGTCATTTCTTCTAAACTAAAGTTTTTAGAAATATCATTTTCTAAAATGATACTCGTTTGAATATCTTTAAAACCTATATAGCTTATGAGCACATTATACGTTCCTTCTGGTAATGTTATAGAGTAGAACCCATATTCATTTGTAGTGGTGCCAGTTTGTAATTCGGGAAAAACAATTGAGACTCCGATAAGTGTTTCATTACTAGAGTTTTCTGAGATAGTTCCACTCAGCGTGAATTTTTCTTGAGAGAAAAGGTGTGTACCGTAAAATAAAAGAAATAGGAGTGAAGTTAGTTTTAGTTTGCTCAAATTATCAAATTTTAAGGTAAAAATATTAAAAAAAGCCGCTCGAAAGCGGCTTTTAACTTTTATTTAATAGAATTTATACAATTGATTTGGCTTATTAATAATTTTTTATGCCTTAAAATTGAACAAAATTTTATTCATTAAAGATATCGTCTGAAGTTATTTTCTTATCATTTATAAAATCATAAAGCGTTAATTTTCTCAATGTATAATAATCTACCCAAAATTTCTGTAAAGAATTTAAATATTGAACTGCAGCTTTGTCTTTTTCTTCTTGAGCTAAATTTAAATCAGTAATTGATATTTTTCCTAAAATATATCTTTTTTTAGTGATGTCATATCTTTTATTTCCAATTTCTTGAGCCTTCTCAGACGTTAATAAAAACTCTCTTTGGTTAGACCAATTAAGCGTATGCAAATAAATTTCCTGTTCAAAAGCTTGCTTTTCCTGCTCTATATTATTATTGAGCAAGTCTAAATTAGCTTCTGCCATTTTACGCTGAGATTTTGAAACGCCCCAATCAAAAATGGGTAGCCCAACAGATAAAGAAAAATACTGTTGTTTATTGTAATTTTGATACAGCTCATCGAAAACATCACCTTGTTGAGAAATTCCAAAATTAGCATTTAAACCAAGCGTTAATTTGTTACTACCTTTAACTCGTGCTAATTCCTTTTCAGACTCTAAGCGTCTTCTTCTAAATTCTATTACAGCTTTTCTATTATTTTGAGCTTCTGCCATTGCTTTTTCAACATCGACAGTAAAAAGCGATAATTTACTCGGTATTTCTAATTGAATAGTTTCAGAATCTAGCTCTAAATAACGGGCAAAATCTTGCGATGCCTTTTTTAAGGAAATAGAAACCGTTGTAAGTTTGTTTTTTGAGTTTAAAAGGGCGAGTTCCATTTGTAATAGGTCATTTTCTGCAATTTTACCCATTCTAAATCTGCCTTTTGCAATTTGGAACAAGGTGTCTTGGTTCGATAAGTTTTTTTCTGCAATGTCTAACTGTGTTTGAGCATTGAGAAGGGCAAAATAACGACTACAGGTATTTAAAGAAATTTGCTCCATATTTTCAACAAAATCTCGCTTCGATTCCTCATAAATAAGAGGTTCAATTTTTTTATTCCATTTAAAGGGATTATAAAATATTGAACTTTGAAAGTAACTTAAGGAAAACGGTACTACTGAATAACCTGTATTTTCATTATTTCCATAAATATCAACTCTTTCTAAACTAGAACCAACAGATAAAGTACCTCCTGTAAAAGGAATGTTTTGAGATAAAGATAAATTACCTTCTATTCTAGATTGGTTTTGATTTACAAATATATCTTCCCCTTGATCATTAGTTAATCTTCTTGTATAATTTGAGAATTCAGGTAGGGTGGCACTTAATTCTAATTGAGGTAAAAAACTAGCTCTGTAATTTTTAAATCGCCAATAACTAGCTTGATTTTTATTTAAGTTCGTTTTATAGTCCGGAGATTTTTGCCTTGCAATTTTTATGGCTTCGTTTAACGTTATAGTTTTAGATTGACCAAAAGTTATACATGGGAAGATAACTAAAAGTAAGATTAATATTTTTTTCATTTGAATAAAATTTAGCCAACCCTTTGGTCTTATTTAATGATGGTTGTTATAATTGTTTATTTCATATAGCTAGCTCTTTCCATAATAAATGATAAATACGAATGGCAAAGTGTATTTATTCAAGGAGCTTATTCATCTCTAATGGCTTCAATGGGTCTCTTGTTAGCAGCTGCTCTTGCTGGTGCAATTCCAAAGACAATACCAATAATTATTGCTACAAAAAATGATAATATTATTGAATTAATTGATAATATGGTTTCAATACCAGTGGCAAATTGTATTACATATGCACCAATAATTCCTACAATAATTCCTATGATTCCACCACCTATGCTAATAAGTACAGATTCTGATAAAAATTGTAAAATCACGTCTTCTTGAGTTGCCCCGATCGCTCTTATAATACCAATTTCTTTGGTTCTTTCTAACACCGAGGCCAACATAATATTCATAATTCCAATACCTCCAATTAACAGAGAAATACCAGCAATTATACTTAATACCACATTAAAAATTTGTTTCGTTTTTTGTTGCTGTTTTAGAAGTTGTATTGGGATGGTAATTTCAAAATCCAATACATCATTATGCCTCCGTTTAATCATTCTGCTTAAAACATCTGCTGTAGCTTGCAGTTCATTTGTGTTGTTTACTTGAACTGTTAATTTATCAATTTGATGATAATTTCCTCTAGGAATCCTTTTCTTAGGGCCAGTATTTTGATTTTCAAAATTGCTAATGTCTATATTGTCAGTAATAATTTTTCGATCTCTATATCTAACTAAAAATGTTTTTAAGGGTATATACACATCTTGATTTAAGTCTCTAATGCCTAAATTTTCTTGAGCTTTTTCTGAAATTAATTTATCCTCAATAATTCCTACGACTTGGAGCCAAACATTTTTTACCTTTATACTTTTTCCGAGTGCACTTTCTCCGGTAAATAATTTTTTCTCTACTTTTTTACCAATTATACAGACAGAAAGGGCATTTGAAGTTTGATATTCTGAGAAGTTAGATCCAGTTTCAATATTAATGTTTGAAGCTTTGAAAAAAAGAGGGCTAACTCCTATAAGTTTCACCGAATTTTGTTTGCCATTATTAATTACATAGGTGTCTAAAATAATTTCTGGACTCACTAATTTTACCGAAGGAATGTTTTTCTGTATACTAAGGGCGTCTAAAATGTCTAGACCTTTAGAAAATCTTTTGGGTTCGCTATTTTCACCATCCTCTTCATATTCATCACTATTATTCGAATCTTCATTGTCTGGCAACGGTGTAATAACAACATTATTTACGCCCACTAACTCCAATTGGGCTAAGATTTCTTTTTCAGCACCATTGCCAATAGCTAACATCGCTATGACTGCAGCAACACCAAAAATGATACCTAATGCAGTTAAAAAAGTTCTTACTTTGTTTGTGATAATTACGCGATAGGCTTCACTAAAGTTAGCTTTTAATTTTTCTATGAAGATTTTATCTACCATACTATTTTTTCAATAGCGTTATAGAATTATCATCTGAATTTTCTGGCTTGTTTAAATAAACAACATCATTTTCTTCTAGCCCATTAGTTATAATAACCATTTCATTATTAGCTAACCCAAGTTCAACTTGCTTTTTGTTGATAGAATATCCTGATTTTACAAAAGTATAACTAATAGAATCTTTAGAGAAAATGGCCTCAAGGGGCACCATAAGTACATCTTCTTCTTGATGCGTTAGAATGCGATTAGAAGTTGTCATACCGGGCCTAATATTTTTGTTTATCTCATTCAATTTTATTAAAACTTGAAATAATTTAATATCTGAACCTCTTTTGTTTTCACCTACATTAGCAACATCAGTTACAATACCATCCAATTCTATATCTGGAAAAGCATCAAAGCCAATTTTTACTACTAAATCTTTTTTTATTTTTCTAATATCGACCTCATTACTATATGTTTTGGATTCCATTTTTGTCAAATCTGGTAAACTAGCAATAGCAGGTTCCCAAGGAGAAATGGTAGAACCAACTTTCTTTTTTGTTCCATTCCAATCCTTTACATAAGTAACCATCCCTTCATCTTCAGAATAAATAGTAAATTCCTTTTGTAGACTGTTTAATTCTTCAATTTTCTTTTTGATTTTAGAAACTTCAGTGCCAACTTCAATCATTTTGGCATTAGCTTGTCGTTTTTTGATCGAGTAATCTTCTGTTTTTTCCCTTAAATCTCTATCAAGTTTTTCAAGTTTTATCTCCAATTGCCTTATAATTGAAGGAGCCTCATAAATAGATTGCTTAGCTTCCAATTTAGCTTCTTCAATTTCAAATTGTAAATCTTTTATTCCGTTTCTTTCTTGTTTTAATGAAAGGGTAGTGTCCAGCTGCTGTTGTGTATATTTAGATTGTGCATTTTCTAAATTTAATAAGGCATCGTTAATTTTTCCATTAACTTCAGAAGCATCAAGTTTACCTATATATCCACCTTTTTTTACGACAGTACCTTCAGCTACCAAATCTTGTATTTTTAGCTGATAGATATTATGTCGTCTGGCATTTATAGGACCATTTATATCTTTCGAACTCGTAGATTGAGCCTCACCAGATATAATTACTTCGTTTTTAAAAGTTCCTTTTTGTACTTTAGCAGTGAGCGATACATTTTCGTCATTTTCTTTTTTGTAAAAGAAGTAAGCTATTATTAAAATTAAAATAATGCCACCTGCAAGAGCAAGTTTTTTTTTATTCATAATTTATGTGTTTAACATAACCAAATTACAAAAAAAAAAATTAACGAAAATATATTTTACTCTATCTTACTAAATATTTTCAATAATTAGATTAAACTTCTCATCAGGTCTCATAGCTTCAGTTACTAAAGATTCCTTCGGAGCGTAATACCCATCTATGTTTACAGGTACACCTTGTATTTCATTTAAATGATTTACAATTTCACTCTCATTAGACTTTAATTCTTCTGCAACAGGCTTAAAATGATGCTGTAATTCAGTGTCTTTAGTTTGAGAAGCAAGAGCTTCTGCCCAATATAGAGTCAAGTAAAATTGACTACCTCGGTTATCTAGTTCACCTACTTTACGTGAAGGGTTCTTACTAGTTTCCAATAACTTATCGGTGGCGTCATCTAATGTTTCTGCTAAAACTTTAGCTTTTTCATTATTATTTACATTACCATAATAATCTAAGGATACTGCTAATGCTAAGAATTCACCTAAAGAATCCCATCTTAAATGGTTTTCTTCTAAAAATTGTTGTACGTGTTTTGGAGCTGAACCACCCGCACCCGTTTCAAATAAACCACCACCATTCATTAATGGAACAATAGATAGCATTTTCGCACTGGTACCTACTTCTAAAATAGGAAAGAGATCCGTTAAATAATCCCGGAGCACGTTACCACTTACAGAAATAGTATCCTCTCCATTTTTTAATCTTTTTAGCGTATATAACGTTGCCTCAACTGGCGAAAGAATTTTAATTTCTAGTCCTGAAGTATCGTGGTTCGGTAAATATTGATTTACTTTTTTAATTAATTCAGCATCGTGAGCTCTATTTTTATCCAACCAAAATACAGTTGGTATTTGTGTTGCTTTTGCTCTATCAACGGCAAGTTTGATCCAGTTTTGAATTGGAGCGTCTTTCGCTTGACACATACGCCAAATATCACCCTGTTCTACATTATGTTCCAATAAAACGTTACCGTTTGTATCTATAACTTGAACTTTACCGTCACTTTTTATTTCAAAAGTTTTGTCATGAGAACCATATTCTTCAGCTTTTTGAGCCATTAGTCCCACGTTTGGTACGGTACCCATAGTTGTTGGGTCAAATGCACCATTTTCTTTACAGAAGTCTATGGTAGCTTCATAAATACCTGCATATGAACTATCAGGAATTACAGCTTTCGTATCTTGTTGTTTTCCTTCAGCATTCCACATTTGTCCAGAAGTTCTGATCATTGCTGGCATTGATGCATCAATGATCACGTCACTAGGAACATTTAAGTTTGTAATACCTTTGGCAGAATTAACCATTGCCAATGCGGGTCCGTTTTTTAAATCAGCTTCAATATCGGCCTCAATTTCTTTTCGTGTAGCTTCTGGTAATTCATCTAATTGAGATAGTAAATTTCCAAATCCATTATTAACATCAACTCCAATTTTATCTAAAACAGCAGCATGTTTCTCAAAAACATTTTTAAAGAAAACACGAACAGCATGGCCAAAAATAATAGGATCAGAGACTTTCATCATTGTTGCCTTCATGTGTAAAGAAAATAACACACCTTTTTCTTTAGCATCTATAACCTGTTCTTCTAAAAATTGAATCAATGCCTTTTTACTCATTATTGTAGCATCAATAATTTCACCTTTTAGTAATTCTAAATTTTCTTTTAGAGCGGTTGTTTTACCTTGATTGTCTGTGTGTATTATTTTTATTGATGTTGCCGCTGGAAGCGTAACTGATTTTTCATTATGGAAAAAATCACCATGAGTCATGGTTGCAACGTGTGTTTTTGAACTAGATGACCAAGCCCCCATTGAATGTGGATTTCTTTTGGCGTAATTTTTCACCGCTTTAGGAGCTCTTCTGTCAGAGTTTCCTTCACGTAATACTGGATTTACAGCACTACCTTTAATTTTTTCATATCTACTTTTGATACTCTTTTCTTCATCATTCTTCGGCTCATCCGGATAATCGGGTAGGGCATAACCCTTAGATTGTAATTCTTCAATTGCCGCCTTTAATTGTGGAATAGAAGCACTTACATTGGGTAATTTAATAATGTTTGCTTCAGGTTTATTAACTAATATTGCTAATTCAGCCAATGCATCAACAACTTTTTGATCCTCTCTTAAAAAATCAGAAAAAGCTGCCAATATTCTTGCAGCTAAAGAAATGTCTTTGGGTTCAATTGTAATACCAGAAGATTTAGTAAATGCTTGTACTATTGGTAAGAAAGAAGCCGTTGCTAATGCAGGAGCTTCGTCTGTTTTTGTATAGATAATAGGTGCTGATTTTGACATGTACTCTTTTATATTAATTAATTTTTTTTGATTTAGCGAAAGCAAATCTACACATAAAAGCATAAAATTCTATAAGATTTAAGAATTTGTTAGCATTTTACTTCAATTTCTTTATATGCAAAAAGCACCTTAAATAAAAAGGTGCTTTTAGTTGATGCTCTTTTATTAATATTATCTATCGTGTGCTAAACACCATGCTAACATAAAGTTTAAGAACAATACATCTTGAATCTAAAACTCATAGTATTTTCAAAATAAAAACAAAAAGGGGTAAATTATTATTTTGAATTTAGATTCAAGTGGTTAAAAGTACACTTAAAAGCCTTTAATTGTGTGAATTGTGTAATGTAATTTGTTAACTTGATATGAACAACAGTTATAAACAAATGTTAATAACAGATGTCTAAGAATTTTTTAAATTTACTCTTTATTAAATCAATTTTTAATGATCTCCTGCACCATCAAAATTAATTTCAGAGATACACAAATCCTCATATTTTTTTCCAGGATAGATTTCCATAATTTTAAATTCGA
Organism: Aureibaculum flavum; assembly: GCF_016406085.1. Classification (GTDB taxonomy): domain Bacteria; phylum Bacteroidota; class Bacteroidia; order Flavobacteriales; family Flavobacteriaceae; genus Aureibaculum; species Aureibaculum flavum. Next base: position 224,568 of record NZ_JAEHFJ010000006.1, on the reverse strand, counting down.
AAGTTAGATTGGTGTCAGCTAAAAATTTTTGAGCATCAATAGTAAATATTTGAACATTTTTTACATCTTCTAGTTCAAGGTAAGCATAATGTTTACCATTTATACTTAAGGCTATCTTTTTTGCTCTACTATTATTTTTCCAAGTAGATTCTGACTTTTGGTATCCATTATAAATTTGTATTTGATGAATTGATAAGGATTTTGTTTTGCCAAAAACGAAAGTTATGTGCTCACCAATACCTTTGTTTTTATTTGTAGCCCACGTATTAGACAAGTCAAAATCATGGATATTCCAGGCTTTATAGGCATCAGAATCGTCAAGCGTACTGCTGGCGATAACGTTATTTATTAATGCAGCACAATACCAGCTGCAACCAGGAGTATCCGTTGAATTGGGTGGTGTATCCATTTCGTGCAACTCTAAATATTCAACATCTGATTTCGATATTCTTTCAGGTCCCATTGTTTCATAATCCTTTTGGATTCGATTTAATTTGGTTTGAATCTTCTGATAAGCTTTTATACCGCTTTCAGAGATATCATGACTTTTACCTAATTTGGGTGTAATTATTTTTTCAGTAGTTAAATTAATATTTTGGGCTATTGCAAAAGAACTAAAACAGGTTATGGTCAATATGGCTAAAAATGATTTTATAGGATACTTCATTTAATATTATGATTCTAGATGGATTATAAGTAACATATAACGTATAAAACTGTCGTGCATTACTTATTGTAAATGATTCAATAAAAATAATCAAGTAATGGTTAAAGATATCGCCTATAAAGAAGTGAATTATAACCACTGAAAACAGGGAGTTAAAATAGGGAGTTTCTTATGCCTTTTTATAATCAACAGAAATTGCAGTAATCAAAGGGGGAGACTTTTATAAAAAAAACTAAAGCCATAACAGAAATAAATTTCAATTATGGCTATTAGCTGAAATCGTTAACTCAAGTTTATGATGACTTGCGAATCATAATGACTATTATTAAATAGTGTACTCAGTTAAAGATTTCATTAAAATACATTTACAATCAGTAAGATGTTACAATTTAAATTGTATCATTATGTCTGTAGTTGTATTTTAAGTTGTTTTAATAACAGTAACAGTTCCAATTATTCATGCTAAACACTTGGTAAAGGTTTTGTTATTAGAAACAATAAAAAGAACGTTCTTTTCAGATTTTCAGTAAACTAGTTTGAGCTATAGTCTGGTACGAATACTAAACGTATATCTAAATCAGATGTTTACTTTAAAATCTTACGTCAAAGATAACTAAGTAGTACAGAATTAAAAATAATGTAGCCTTCTAGTTATTAATAAGTTATGAGTAGTGTTTATTAACATTTGTTAAAAACTTAAGCTCATAGAAAAACCCCATTTCTTTAAAAGAAATGGGGTTTGATATATTGAACACTAATTGTTTAGCGTTGTACTTCTTTAATTCTAGCTTTTTTACCAGTAAGTTTTCTAAAGTAGAAAATTCTAGCTCTTCTTACAGCACCTTTTTTGTTTATTTCAATTTTTTGAATTGCAGGTAAGTTAATAGGGAATATTCTTTCAACACCTACAGTACCAGACATTTTTCTAATTGTAAAAGTTTCAGATAAACCTGAACCTCTACGTTGAATAACTACACCTTTAAAAAATTGCGTACGTTTTTTTTCACCTTCCTTAATTTCATAATACACAGTAATTGTGTCTCCGGCAGCAAACTCAGGAATTTCATTTTTTGCTACAAATTCGTTTTGTACAAATTTTACTAAATCTTCCATTTTTTATATTTTGAGAAAATTTCAAAGATCAACATTCACGATTTTCGTCAGAGGTTGATTTTGAGTGTGCAAATATAATAAATTATTTTTGAAGTGAGTGGTGAAATGTTAAAATTATTTTTCACTCTTTTTTAATAAGTCAGGCCGTATGTTTTTTGTCCTTTCTATAGCTTTTTCTGTTCGCCATTCTTCAATTTTAGGAAAATTACCTGATAGTAAAATTGCTGGTACTTTTAATCCGTTATACTCTGAAGGTCTTGTGTAAACGGGAGGAGCCAACAACCCATCCTGAAATGAATCACTTAAAGCAGAGGTTTCATCACCTAAAACTCCGGGTATTAATCGGATAATACTATCTGATAAAACGGCAGCTGCTAACTCGCCACCACTGAGTACATAATCACCAATTGAAATTTCTTTAGTAACCAATAAGTCGCGTACACGATGGTCTATACCCTTATAATGGCCACATAAAATAATAATATTCTCTTTTAAAGATAACGTATTTGCTGTTTGTTGATTTAACATTTCTGCATCTGGCGTCATATAAATTACTTCATCGTAATTCCGCTCTAATTTCAACTTTGAAATGCATTTATCAATGGGTTCAATCATCATCACCATACCAGATTCTCCGCCGTAAGGTGAATCATCTATTTTTCCATATTTATTAACGGCATAATCTCTTAAATTATGAAAATGAATTTCCACCAATTCTTTATCAATGGCTCTTTTGATTATTGAATGCTCAAAAGGGCTTTTAATAAGGTCAGGTGAAACAGTAATTATATCTATTCTCATATTGTTTTAGGTGCATTTTATATTGACTTTCGTTTGTTATTTATGATTAACAAACGAAAGTCAATTAGAACTAATAAAGCTCTTTATAGTATTGTGTTGCCATACGCTTACTTCCAAATTCAGGAAGTACATCATCAATGCCATTGAATACAATTTCTTGCCATTTTTTTGGAGAATCATAGTAAGTAGGTAAGACTTTATTTTCTAAAATATCATAAAGGCTTTCACTATCTAATCTATCTTGATCCCAAGAAGGTAAATTATGATCTACTTCAGGAAAAACAAAACAGTTTTTGCCATCTTTTACAAATTCGGGTATCCACCCGTCATTTGTAGATACATTTACAGATCCATTCATCGCAGCTGTCATTCCACTGGTACCAGAAGCTTCTCTCGTAATTCTTGGTGTATTTAACCAAATGTTGGAACCTTCTTTTAGTTTTTTTGATAATTCAATTTCATAACCTGTAAGTACGGTAATATTCTTTCTAGGTTTTGAGTAGTTCACTAAATAATTAAAACTATCAATAGCTCCATAATCAAAAGGATAAGGTTTGCCTGCCCAAATAATTTGTACAGGATATTTTTCATTTGAAATAAGTCTTTCAAAACGTTCAATATCAAAAAGTAATAAGTCAGCTCTTTTGTAGCCTGCAAAACGACGTGCCCAAACTATTGTTAAAATAGTTGGATCAAATTGTTTACCTGTTTGCATATAAACTTCGGAAAATAAATCTGATTTTAATTCCGTTTTTCTTTTGGTAAATGCCTTCTCGTTTTTAGTTTTAGCAGCTTTCTTTATTTTCTCATCTTGCCAAAATTTCTGATTTTGAGCATTGGTTATTGGTATAATTTTACTGACACCTTTAAAGTCTTTCCACATTTCTTGAGAAACCTTAGCATGCAATTTAGAAACTGCGTTTGATTTTTTCGCCATTCTTAAGGCTGACATAGTATAATTAATCATTCCTCCATTTACAGCTTCTTTTGATAGCTCATCATTAGACAGGTTTCTTCCAAAAAATCCACAACGGTTTAGAAAACGAGCTTCACGTTCCTCGTTTCCTGCTTTTTCTGGAGTGTGCGTAGTAAAAACCATTTGGCTCTTTTTTACACCTTGATCTCTTAAATAATAAAAAGCGGGTAAACCATGGCCTTCATTCAAATGATAGACATCTGCTCCTCCTAAGGCTTCAACAATTTTTGCACCAGCAAGCCCCAAAACGATACTTTGTGATACACGTGTTACTTCATTAGAATCATAAAGATGATTGGTAATAGTTCTAGATAAATGGTCATTACCTTCAACGTCAGTGGTTAACAAATAGATAGGTACAGTACCAAAGATCTCTGGTTTAAGCACCATTGCCCTAACTTTTACTGAAGGGTTATCATGTAGTTTTATTTCTACTTCTAAGCCTGAATCTTCTAAGAAATCGAAATGCTTTTCAGTGAAATCGGCTTTCATGGTTTGATCTTCATTCCTGTTTTGATCATAATAGCCATATTTCCATAACATTCCAATACCGATTTGGTTTTGCTTTAATTCAAAAGCTGAACGCATATGTGAACCGGCTAAAAATCCTAAACCACCTGAATATATGTTTAAGGCTTGGTCAATCCCAAATTCCATACTAAAATAAGCAACCTTTTTACTGAATTTTTTTGCTGGAGTGTAGGGATGATACCACTGATTGTATTTCGAAGACATAATTATTTTAATTTATTTTTGAAGCTACAAAAATAATACAATTTATGACCGAAATTATGTATTTCGAATAAGTTTTTATGGAGAATGTGATAGATTAACAGTCCTGAAACCTAATATTAATACTAGCTTATTTTTCAATAACAATTTTCTTGTTTATTATAGCATTCTCAAGGTGTATGGTTAACAAGTATATTCCGCCCGAAATAGTGGAAACATCAATAGTGCTATTCGTTAAGTTTTGTGTTTTAATTTTCTGCCCTTTCATATTAAAAAAGGAGACCTTCTTTATTTTTTGCCCACTATCATTATTAATGGTGATTTGATCCGCAACAGGATTGGGATATATGTTTATTGAATTGTCTAAGATATTATCAGTCACGGCTAATGCTGAATTATATATGGGTAGTTCTACTACATAGCAATCTATTGATTTACCATCATCAGAGCCACTCCAGTCAGATCCGAAAAGCACTCTGGTACCCGTAGGACTTAAAACGGCATGTGGTTCTCCCCAATAGTCAAATTGATCTTCGTCAGCTCTATGATGACCAATTCTATAAACTTTAATGTTGTTTTTATCCGCTTTAGCAATAACTAATTCCTGATCTAAAAGTGTTTGTCCATTTTGACCACCATCTTTATAGCCCACTAAAGAAGCTGCTACCCATCCCGGTTGTGTATTTTTATGAGCAAGTGCAGATATGTGAGTACCCGATTGTGTGTAATTATAACCTTGTGATTCACTTATGATTGAATAACATTCTCCACTTGCCATGTCATGAGCTACAATGTCTCCGGTACAACCACCTTGTGATGTTGGGTCAAAAGCAACGGCGAAATAGGCATCGTTTCCATTCGCTAATTTTCCCATACATGAATGTTCGCCTTTTAATTCATTTAACGTAGTTTGTATATTTCCAGCCGAATTGTAAGATATTTTATCATGATAAAAGTAATTGCCAGACGGTGTTGGCATAGGGGCAAGGTAATTTATGTTATTGATATTAAAAGAGGTTGTAACTCCTGTTGAAATTTTATAATAAAAAGCACTTCTATTATCGCACCTAAAACTAATGATGTCAGAATTCCAAGACATCATTTGTACGTCATTACCTAAACTTATATTACCATTGCAGCCTGACGCTGTGTCTAAATTGACTAAAATTTCTTTAGCGTTGGTGTCTACATTGTATTTGATAAAATCATCAGACGTAGCTTCTAAATAGTAAAAATATTTGGGATTGTTAAAGTCCCAAAATAGTTGCTCAATATCATCTGGCTTAACATCTAACGTTTTAATAAATTGATAGGTTGTTCCGTTTAAAAGTAAGTGACCTTTACCTACTTGATAAACAATCATATAAGATTCATCCGCATTCCAAGCTTGTATAGTGCTATACATTGGTTTTATAATTTCGCCGGTAGCTGCATTCGTAATCCGTCTAATCGTGGTTCCAAAAGAAGGGTCTGTAATGGTTTGAAGATAACCCGGTTTAGCAATATCTTGCATTGGTCTGTTGGTCAAATCATTTGCAACAAGACCGTAGCCTAAATCTTGCGAATATGTAAAAATTGTAAAAGAAAAGGTCAAGAATAAAGCAATACAACTCCTCATAATGTTAGCGTTAAAAATTTTCAATTAATTTTTCACGATTAAGTAGGGGGTTGAATTCAATCAAATTAATCGTAATATCTTTTAAAAGAAAACACATAGTAGGGGAATGTGTTTAGCATTTAAGAGCTAAAGATATTCAAAGAATCTAAAGGAAATCTGAATTTAAAGAGCTAGTATTATTTTTTGACAGGTAATGGAGTTACAGTGTCGTTTCCGGAAATAATATTTGCTATTACTCTTGTTTCTGGATATTGTTCTAATATGATTTTTATGAATACTGTTATTGGAATAGACATGATCATACCTGGAACGCCCCAGATAAAGCCCCAAAACATTAGCATTACCAATACAGTAATAATATTTATAGAGAATGATTTTCCCATAAAAATGGGTTCTAAAATACTGCCAAATAAAACTTGTACTCCTGTAATTGTTAAGACAAAAAATAATAAAATACTATTAGGGTCTAATTCTACAAAAGCAAATATAGCTAATAGAATCACAGTTATAAAAGAGCCTATCATTTGAACAAAGTTTATGACAAAGGCAAATAGTCCCCAAAAAATAGGAAAACTAACATCAAAAAAGTAACAGGCTAATCCAGTGAAAATTCCCGTTCCTAAACTCACTAAAAATTTTACTTTAATGAATTTTATTAAGTCTTTCTCAATTTTCATAAAAGTCTTTACAGAAGTATGCTTTTGTCTAAGGATAGTGTTGTTCATTAGTTTTTGAACATTAATGGACTCAGCAAGCCATAAAACAACGAAAAATGCAGTCATTAACGTCATTGTTAACGTATTACCAATATAACTAATGGTTGATCCGAAATTGTCTTTATTCAGAAAATGATTTAAAAAATTAGTGTCTCCACCTTGTTCAACTCCAAAAAAATCTTGGTAAGAATTTAAAATAGCGACTAATTTTAGTTGGGCTTTTTCGATAAAAGCTTCGTTTGTGGCAATTATTTCTCTACTAGATAATTGTATCAGTTCGGCTATAATCTTTAAGCCCCCAATAATAATAAGGATAACTATAGAGATGCTTATGGCTTTAGCTATTCCTTTTTTCTGTAACCAACGCAACAATGGTAAAAATAATAATGCAATAAACATTGAGAATACCAATGGTATAAAAATAAACGAAAGTATATTTAGTAAATAGAATACTACAGGTACCACTAAAATTAGCAATAATGTATTTGTTGTTTTAAGATTATTCATTAATGTCGCAAAATTTAATTTACAAAGTTAATTAAAGATTTGATTTGTTAGTTGCTTTTAACATTCTTTTGTTTCCGTAGATATCTTCTCGTATTTCAATCCTATTAAATCCCTTTTGTTTTAACAATATAGCGGTTTCAGAAGCCAAATACTGATTGATCTCAAAATAAAGCAATCCATTTTCTGTTAGGTTCTCTTTGGCAAATTCTGCTATTTTATCATAAAACAAAAGTGGGTTGTCGTTAGCTACAAATAGGGCTAAATGAGGTTCGTTCTGTAATACATTATTTTGCATTTCTTGTTTCTCCAATTCGCGAACATATGGGGGATTACTTACAATAATGTCATACTTTTTAAACACGGTAGTGTTAAGTCTAAGAGGTAAGTTTAAAATGTCTTGTTCAATGAAATGAATAGCAACATCATTTGCTATGGCATTCTCTTTTGCTGTACTTAAAGCATTTTTTGAAACATCTAAAGCACTAACATTAGCGTTACGATATTTTTTAGCAAGGCTAATTGCAATACAACCGCTACCCGTTCCAATGTCTAAAATAGATGTTTTGCTGCTGTCTGTATCTTTTTGATTTGAAATATCAGAAATTCTATCTGAACAAATCCAACTTACTAATTCTTCAGTTTCAGGTCTAGGGATCAACACGTTTTTATTAACTTTAAAGGTGAAGCCGCAAAATTCTGTGCTGCCTAAAATATATTGAATTGGCTTTTCTTGTTTTAAAAGTGCTATAGAATTTTTAAACTCACTTAATTGCTGAGTAGATAATTCAATAGTGGGCTCCAGAAAGACTTCCTTTTTTTGTAAGTGCAACAAACCTTCGATTAATAAATAATAAAAAGACAAAATTTCCTCTTTAGGATAAGTATCCGTTAATTCATCTATAAAAAGAGATTTTAATTGTAATAAGTTCATTTATAAAGTTTTTAGCATCCAAACGCTACAAGAGCTGTGTCCAGTATCACCTAAAGAACTTTCTAAAGAGGTAAAACCATTCTTTTTGTATAAGTGAATTGCCGCCTCCATTCTCGGGTCCGTTTCTATGTAACATGCAGTAAATCTGAAATTTTTCGCTTCTTGTAAGCATTTTTTTATAAGAACGCTACCTACACCTTTTCCTCTGGCTATAGGGCTGAAGTACATTTTTTGAAGTTCGCAAACGGCTTCAATATTATTTTTTAAAGCTTTGATTCCAGCACCGCCAACAATTTTATTTTCATTTTCTAAGACAAAATAAACTTCGTTATCTTGTTGATATGACGCATGCATTTTTGTGGTTTCTATATCTTCATAAGCAGTACCATGAGTAGGTAAGCCAAATTCTAATATAGTTTCTTTAATTATCTGCTCTATTTCTTGATTATCTTTCGGTTCTATTTTTCGAATAATCATATCTTTTTAAATCTGTATTTTTGCGATGTGAAGATACATGAAAAATACATAAAACGCTGTTTAGAATTGGCAAAAAACGGATTGGGTTTAACAAGACCAAATCCTATGGTCGGTTGTGTTATTATATGTGATGATGCTATTATTGGAGAAGGTTTTACCAGCCCATATGGAGGGAATCACGCAGAAGTAAACGCGATTAATTCGGTTGTAGACAAAAGTAAGTTGCAAAAATCAACACTTTATGTGAGTTTAGAGCCATGTAATCATTTTGGAAAAACACCTCCTTGTTCTGATTTGATTGTTAAGCATAAATTGCAAAAAGTTGTTGTGGGATGTGTAGATCCTTTTGAGGCAGTTGCGGGAAAAGGAATTGAAAAATTAAGAAAGTCGGGTTGTGAGGTTATTGTTGGTATTTTAGAAAACGAATGTATAGCGTTAAACCATCGCTTTTTCACTTTTCATAATAAAAAAAGACCTTTTATTGTATTAAAATGGGCAGAAACATCAGGTGGCTTTATCGCTCCAGCCAAAAGAGTTGTGAAAAATGAACCGGTATGGATTACCAACCGATACTCACGTCAATTGGTGCATAAATGGAGAGCTGAAGAGCCGGCTATTTTAGTAGGGACGAATACTGTGTTGCAAGACAACCCTAAATTAGATGTCCGTGATTGGGCGGGAGAAAATCCGTTAAGATTAGTGTTGGATAAAGAATTGCGATTTCCAGAGAGTTGTCATGTGTTAGATGGGGGCAATAAGACCGTTGTTTTTAACGAAGTTGAAAACAGGGAAGAGCAATCTTTGGTGTATCGTAAAATTGATTTTTCAGAAAATGTTCCTCGGCAGATTTGTGATTATTTATATCAAAATGAAATTCAATCAGTCCTTGTAGAAGGAGGTGCTAAAACGTTACAATCTTTCATTGATGCCAATTTATGGGATGAAGCGAGGGTTTTTGTTGGGAATTCAACTTTTTATGAGGGAGTAAAAGCTCCTTATATTAAAGGTGTTGAAATTTCAAAAAAAGAAATTAAGTTTGATTCATTAAAAATTTTGGTTCCAAAGGTTTTGTAATTAAATTTGAGTAAATATTAAAATAATAAATATCGATACCTATAAAACCATATTGAAACCTTCGGAAGAAGTACTATTTAAAGATAGAGGCAGTAAGTTTTTAGGCTATGCCTATCCATTAGTCAATGAGGGAAATGTAAAGCAACTTATTGATAATCTTAAAAGTCAACACCATAAGGCGAGGCATTGGTGTTATGCATGGCAAGTTGGTATAGAAGATGTGCATTATCGTGTAAATGATGATGGTGAACCTAATAATTCTGCAGGCCAACCGATTTATGGACAAATTCTATCCAAAGACGTGACCAATGTTTTGGTGGTAGTTGTTCGTTATTTTGGAGGTACTAAATTGGGGGTTGGCGGCTTGGTAAATGCTTATAAAACGGCGGCACAACTTGCATTGGAATCATCAAAAATAGTGATTAAGACTATAAATACGCAGTTTCAATTATCTTTTGAATACGCTCAAATGAACGTTGTAATGAGAATAATTAAAGAAACTTCTGCAGATATTGTAGAACAAATAATGGAAATGAAGTGTGAATTTGTAATTACAATAAGAAAAAGTGAAGCTAAAAAGTTACAATTAGCGTTAGAAGAATCGAGATATATCAATTGGAAAATTATTTAATTAAAAATACGGATTAATTTTTTCTAATATGTATTCAGGAGCTTTCGTTGGTCTGTTGCGTTTTATGTCAATAAAGACTAAAGTAGTTGTTGCTTTTGTTAATAACTCATCCGCTTCATTGTAAAGTTCGTAGGCAAAATCAATTTTAAATCCGGGTAGTTTAATCAATGTAGTTTTAAGGGTAAGTAGGTCGTCATATTTGGCAGGTTTTAAATAGTTGATATTCATATTTATAACGGGTAACATAACGCCAAATTCTTCCATCTTTTTATAGGACAAACCTAGGTTGCGTAGCCATTCAACTCTACCCATTTCGAAGTATTGAGCGTAATTGCCATAGTACACATATTTCATTTGATCAGTCTCGCCGTAACGTACTCTAATATTTATTTCATGATTCAACATAAATTCGCTATATTTGAAGTCGAGTGTAATAAAAAAAAAGTTGAAAAACAAGGATAATAAAATTTTTTATAATAAAATTTATTCACATTTTTGTAGCTCGAAATAAGAGAGAGCATAACCCCAATTTTAGGCTCTTTTTTAAACTAACAAAACTAAATAATTAGAATGAGTAAAACAGCTACTTCAGTTTGGAATAATTGTTTGTCTTTTATCAAAGATAATATTAAACCCCAAGCATATAAAACATGGTTTGAACCAATTTTACCCGTAAAAATAGCTGGAGAAGCGTTAACTATTCAAGTTCCGAGTAAGTTCTTCTACGAATGGTTGGAAGAGCATTACATTAAATTGTTAAGAGTTGCTTTGGTAAGGGAGTTAGGTGATGATGCTAAATTAGTGTATGATGTTAGGATGGAAAATGCGTATAGTAGTAAAAATCCGCATACCGTTAAAATACCAAGTTCTAATAGAAAACCATTTAATAGTCAGGGAATTACTGTACCGTTGGAAATTGATAAAAGAGAGTTAAGAAACCCTTTTATTATACCAGGTATTCAGAAAGTAAAAATAGAATCTCAACTTAACCCAAATTATAATTTCGATAGTTTTATAGAAGGAGATTCAAACCGTTTAGCAAGGTCTGCGAGTATGGCAGTTGCTAATAAGCCAGGTGGAACTTCATTTAATCCTTTGTTGATTTATGGAGGTGTTGGTTTAGGTAAAACGCATTTATCTCATGCTATAGGTGTTGATATTAAAGATAAATACCCAGAAAAAACAGTACTGTATATCTCTGCTGAAAAATTTACACAACAATATATTGATTCCGTAAAAGGAAACACGCGTAACGATTTTATTCATTTTTATCAGATGATAGATGTTTTAATTGTTGATGATGTGCAGTTTTTGTCTGGTAAATCAGGTACGCAAGATGTCTTTTTCCATATTTTTAATCATTTACATCAAAATGGTAAACAGGTAATTTTGACATCTGACAAGGCTCCTGTAGATATGCAAGATATTGAACAACGCTTGTTGTCACGTTTTAAATGGGGATTGTCAGCTGAATTGATGGCACCTGATTATGAAACAAGAATTTTAATTTTACAGAAAAAACTATTTAGAGACGGTGTAGAGATGCCTGATGAGATAGTTGAGTATATTGCTAAAAATATAAAATCAAATGTGCGGGAGTTAGAAGGAGTGCTTATTTCTATGATTGCCCAAGCTTCTTTTAACAGAAAAGAATTTACGTTAGCTCTTACTAAACAAATAGTTGATAAGTTTGTTAAAAACACTAAACGTGAAGTTTCTATTGATTATATTCAGAAAGTAGTTTCTAAATATTTTGAAATGGACGTAACTACATTGCAATCTAAAACACGTAAGCGTCATATTGTACAAGCTCGTCAATTAGCTATGTACTTTGCAAAACGTATGACTAAAGCTTCGTTAGCTAGTATTGGTTCTCAAATAGGAAGTAGAGATCATGCTACGGTATTACATGCTTGTAAAACTGTAGATAACCTTACCGAAACTGATAAGCAATTTAAAAAGTACGTTGAAGATATAACTAAAAAGTTATCATTTTAATACTCATACAATGACTCGTATTTTAATGGTTTGCCTCGGTAATATTTGTCGCTCACCATTAGCTGAAGGTATTTTAAAATCTAAAGTTAATTCGCAAAAAGTTTTTATAGACTCAGCAGGAACAGGAGGTTACCATATTGGTAAATTACCTGATAGTCGTTCTATTGCTGTTGCTAAAAAATATAACATTGACATTACAGATCAGCGTTGTAGAAAATTTCAACAATCAGATTTTGATGAATTCGATTTGATTTATGTAATGGATGCTTTTAATAGAGATGATATTTTACGTTTAGCAAGAAATGAAAATGATAGTGCTAAGGTTAAAATGATTCTCAATGAATTGTTTCCAGATGAAAATGTTGATGTTCCCGATCCGTATCACGATACAGAACGTGGTTTCGAAAATGTTTATCAAATGCTAGATAAGTCATGTGCAATAATTGCTAATACACTGAATGATGGAGAATAGTAAAGGGAAACTTTATTTAATACCTACTACTTTAGGTGATAATGAACCTTTGGAAGTATTACCGATGTCGGTGAAACAAATAATTGAGCGGACAGATCATTATATTGTTGAAAATGAAAAAACGGCTCGACGATTTATAAAGAAAATATCACCTAGAAAGTCCCAACCCAATTTAACAATATACCTTCTTGATAAATTTACAGATATCTTAGAAATACAAAATTACTTAGATGTTTGTGCTGAAGGTGTGAATGTAGGGTTGTTGTCAGAAGCAGGCGTGCCAGCAGTCGCTGATCCGGGAGCTTCAATAGTACAGCTAGCACATCAAAAAGGTATTAGTGTTGTTCCTTTGGTAGGGCCATCTTCTATTATCATGGCAATGATGGCGTCCGGTTTAAATGGACAGAGCTTCGCGTTTAATGGCTATTTGCCGATTGAAAAAGGAGAACGTAAGAAAAGTATTAAGCATTTAGAGAAATTATCTTTTGATAAAAATCAATCACAAATTTTTATAGAAACACCCTATCGCAACGAGAAATTGCTTGAAGATTTGAAGCAAACGCTCTCTGGTCAAACAAAATTATGTATCGCAGTAGATATCACATTGTCTACAGAATTTATTAAGACAATGACAGTAAATGATTGGAAAAGGCAAAAAGTGAATTTACATAAACGACCTGCTATTTTTATTATTCATAAAATGTAAAAATCCCCAATGTAACATTGAGGATCTTCGTTGATAGTTAGAATTATTGTTCTGATTTTAAGTTTAAATCAGTCTTTTATAAAACAGGATGTCTGTTTGCTTCGATAAACGAAGTGTCATAGCCAGCAAATTTCTTAATGTAATATTTTATGCTACTTCCGTATGCATCTTCAAAAGTTATTTGACCATAGCTACGTAAATATGTTTTTACATTACCAGCACCGGCAAGGTGTGCGGCTGCTAAAATACCAGATTCAGTAATTTTAACGCCATTAATAGTTTTACCTACAAACCTTTTGATATCTCTTTTTAAGATCCATTTGTTTACAGAACATAAAGCTAAAAAGGCTTCTTCCTGCAATTGGGGGTCTTTTAAAAATTCAGCAGTATCGTAGATTTTAAACCGTTTTAAGGTTCCTTTACCAAATTGGTACTTGCCTAAGTATCCATACGTGTTAATTCTGTTATACTTTCCTTGTGATTCTTTAAAAGCCAACGCTTCTTTAAAACCAATAAAGGATTTACCAATATTAGGAGAGTCAAAATCAACAAAAGGTTCTGCAAGTTGAGGTACGGTAGCAAAATAATCTGCACTAGGCACATTGTATTTTGCTGTTTTAGTTTCTATTTTATACATATCGGTAAAACCGTATATAGTAAAAATGGATACTAATAATACTAATAGTTTACTAGTTTTCTTTTTCATTGTTGATGCATTAAAGGGGGTTAAACGCATTTTTCAAATCAGTCGGCAAATATATAACAATTTATTTAAACAAACCTAATTTTTAATTAATTAGTAATCAACAGTTTAAAAATACAGCATGTGGAATTTGGTACGCCCATTAGAGTTTATTTCGAGTGTTGGGGCTGGTAATTTGATAAAGTTTATCGTTGAGAAGAGTGTTTTCAGGAACTTTGATTGTGTTTTTATTTTAGATAAATCGACATCTAAACTTAAATAATACTGTCTGAGTCGTTGTGGTGGATTGATAATGGCATTATCAATAAAATAATCAGTATTGCTAGAGATCATACCATCCGCTCCATAACCAAAAGCTATATTCAACCATTTTGGAAAACGACTCTCTTTTGCAAATGACCAGATATTTGCAGATAACCAATATGTTTGGCCATTGTAATCCTTTAAGGTTTGTTCTAAAAAGTTTTCACCTAATAGTTCTGGTCGTCGGTTAGCGTATTTCGTAGTGTGAAAAGAGTATTTCATTAAAATACGTTGTTCATCCCATAATAATTCTTGTCCTATTAAAAGACCAGCACCTGTTGCATTTGCTAAAATATCTGATGGTGAAAATCCCCACTCTTTTGAAAATCCGTCAAAGATTTCTACTACGCTTAAAAAGCCAAAACCTAAGGTTGCACCGTATAGTAATTGATTCTTTTTACTTTCACCTGCCCAATCTAAAACATTCATTCCCATTTTACCTACATAATAAGCACTCATGGTATGTCCAGCTTTATCCATTTGTAACCAATCATTACTATCATTAATGGTATGAAAAGAAGAGGAATCATAATTAGCATACCATAGTTGATGAATACCTAATAAAGCTAAACTGGCTAATGATCCTTCTGTTATATAAACGGCATTTTTTCTCTTAACATTAAGACTATCTGATTTTGTCCAAAAAGTAGACTTATACTGAGCCACGGATGTAAAACAAAAGAATAATAGGAAAATTGGGACAAAAATAATTCTAATTGAGTTTACTTGAAAAGATTTGTTTTTTGTACGATCCGTCATAGACATATCACGTGAACTCATTTTATTCAATAAACTTTTGATTTTATTCAAAACAGAATACTTTTATCTAAGCGGTAAAAGTAATAACAATTATCTATTCACACCTTGCTTATTAAGCCATTGTTGGTATTTTTTAGCATTTAGGTTATGCTGTGATAGTGTTCTCGCAAATTCATGAGACCCGATATTTGATATGCTCGCACACATATAATAATATTCATGATTTTCAGAATTTAGCACCGCGTCTATAGAAGAAATGTCAGGCATCGCAATTGGAGCAGGAGGTAGGCCCGTATTCTTATAAGTATTGTAAGGTGAATCTATTAATAGATCAGCATTTAATACACGCTTTACCTCATAGTCTTGACCATGTTTTTGTTTCAATGCAAATATAACAGTTGGATCGGCCTGTAATGCCCAACCATCTCTATAGCGATTTAAATAAAGTCCCGCAACTGTAGGACGTTCACTTACTTTAGCCGTTTCCTTTTGAACTATAGATGCCAAGGTAATAACATTATTCTTAGACATATTTAGCTTTTTTGCCTTTGCAATTCTATCTGTATTCCAAAATCGGTCATATTCTTTCAACATTTTATTTCTAAAATTTTCAACAGAGGTATTCCAATAAAACTCGTAAGAGTTCGGTATAAAAAGGCCTAATACCGTAGCTTTAGTAAAATTATTCTCAGCTAAAAATTTCGAATCTGTTAAAGCTGTTAATATTTGAAGAGAGTCCGGTTCAATTTGAGCTGCTATTCTACCCGCTAATTTTTCTAAAGTATCTTGATTGTTAAATGTAAGTGTTAAAGGTGTTTGTTTTCCGCTTCGTAATAAGTCAATTAAGGCGTTATTACTCATTCCTTTTTTAATAAGGTATTTCCCTGATTTTATAACATTAGGATAGTTCTTTTGATTGGCTACCCAAACAAAACTATCAATATTACTCACTACAGGAGATAAAACCTCTTTTACTTCATCAAAAGTAGCATTGGTAGGGATAAAAATAGCGGTATCCTCTTTTACATTGGTGCTGTATATTTTTCCGTAGAATTGATAAGCAATTAGTCCTCCTCCAATAAGGAGTATTGCAATTATGGCTAGTATTATTTTTTTAAGCTTCATTAAGATGTATTTAAAGAATCTAATTCGTCTGTAATTAATTGTGTTTTTTAGGATCTATTTCTAAGTACTTTAAGAGTTCACTAATTGATACAGAACTTCATCTTTGAATTCTCCTTCCATAAAAATCCACTCTTTTTTAATACCAACTTCTTTAAAATGATATTTTTTAAACAGTTTTGTACTCTTTTTATTGTCTTTGGTGATGTTGGCGAATAATTGATGTAAGTTTAGATTTTTAAAACTATAATCAATCAACAATTCTAAAGCTTCCGAGGCATATCCTTTTTGTTGTTCATTTTCTAATAGTAAAATGCCAATTCCCGCACGTTTATGTTGTGGGTTAAAATCGAAAAGATCAATTAAACCGATAGGTTCGTCAGATTTATTAATAGCGATAACCAAGCGAAGTTGTTTTGCCTCATAAATGTCTAAGTGTGCATTTGCTAAATATTGTTGTAAAATATATTTAGAATAGGGAGTTTCTGTACTACTAACTTCCCAAAAAGTTGAATCATTTTCAATCTCGTATAAAAACTCTAGATCTTCTGGTTCTAAAGCTCTTAAGTGAACGTTGTTTCCTGTTAGTGCTCGCATCTTCTTATTATAATTCAAAAAAACCTTTAAATACCATTGTTGCTTTTCCTTTTAAAAACACATTTTTATAAGAATTAGTATCTGGGCCAAAAGAAACTTCCAATGTTCCACCTAGGGTTTCTAAAAAAACATTTTTTTTACTTGTTTTTTTTGAATGAAATGCAGCTATGGCTGCAGCAGTTGCACCCGTACCGCAACTTAAGGTTTCATCTTCTACACCACGCTCATAGGTGCGGATTTTAAAAGTATTTTCATTTTGTTGCTCCACAAAGTTTACATTCGTTCCTTTTTCAAAATAAGGAGCACCATATCTAATACTTTTCCCTGTATTATAAACATCAAAATCCTGAACGCCATCTACAAAAGCAATATGATGAGGAGAGCCTGTATCTAAAAACAAATAATCTGAAAATTGTTCAACTTCAGCTACATCTTTCATTTTTAAACTAACTATACCATCTTTTATATGAGCTTCATGTAAGCCATCAACGGCATCAAAAGTTGTATTGGTTTCAATCACTTTTAGTTGTTTCGAAAAAGCCACTATACATCGCCCTCCATTGCCGCACATACTACCTTCATTTCCGTCTGCATTATAATATTTCATAGTGAAATCATGCAATTTTGACAGTTCCAGAAGTATTAAACCATCTGCTCCTATGCCAAATTTTCGGTCGCACAGCTTCGCTATTAATTTGGTATCATTTTTGGGAAACTGTTGTTGGCGATTATCAATCATAACAAAATCGTTTCCTGTACCTTGATATTTATAAAATTCAATTTGACTCATGGTGCAAATGTAAACATTTTTTTAATCTGCCCAATTGATTTGTATTTTGTTAAAGTACCGTTAATAACGGCGTTAAAGTATCGTTAAAGTGGTTTTTACCATAAAATAAGTTGTTAATTTTGAATGTTAATTAGAAATATAATTTAAAAATATAAAATTTTTAGAAAATGAAAAAAATAGTAAGTTTAGTTTTCGCTTCCCTATTAGGAGGAGTTATTGCGTTAGGTGCCTATGTATTTGTTTTAGGTAATAATGAAAATATAAATAGTAATAAATCCTCAAATGAACCGAAAATAGTCCAAGCGAATTATAATATACCGAGCTCAAGTTATATTGCAGAAGCAACAGATTTTACAAAAGCGGCGGAAGGTACTGTACATGCAGTGGTGCATGTAAAAAACACTTCTGTTTCGAAGTCAAATCCTTTAGCAGAGTTTTTCTATGGTGAAGGAGCAGGAGGTGGAGGAAGAACAACTGTTGGTACAGGGTCAGGTGTAATCATTTCTCCTGATGGATATATAATTACAAATAACCATGTAATTAATGGAGCAAAGGAATTGCAAATTACATTGAATGATCAGAAATCATACGTAGCTGAAGTTATAGGGTCTGATCCAAGTACGGACATTGCCTTAATAAAGATAGATGCCGATGATTTACCATTTGTTTCTTTTGCAAATTCAGATAATGTTAAGGTGGGTGAATGGGTATTGGCAGTTGGTAATCCTTTTAATTTAACATCAACGGTTACCGCGGGTATTGTTAGTGCTAAAGCTAGAAATATTAATATTTCTGGTGGTAAAATGGTCGAATCCTTTATACAAACGGATGCAGCAGTAAATCCTGGTAATAGTGGAGGAGCTTTAGTTAATGTAAGAGGAGAATTGGTAGGAATTAATACAGCAATTAGCTCTCAAACGGGTTCTTATGTAGGATATTCTTTTGCTGTACCTTCTAATATCGCTAAAAAAGTAATAGAAGACTTAATGGAGTATGGAGATGTACGTACGGCTTATTTAGGTATTCAATCTGCAGAATTAAACGGTGAATTGGCTAAAGAGTTGAATATAAATCAGACTCAGGGTGTTTTAGTGGCCGGTGTAACCGAGAGCGGAGGAGCAATTAAAGCTGGACTTGAAAAGAATGATATCATTATTCAAATGGATAATATCAAAATTAACCAATTTTCAGATTTGAAAGGGTTCTTAAGCACTAAAAGACCTGGAAATAAAGTTAATGTTACGGTTTTAAGAGATGATGAAGAGAAACAGTTTGAAGTGAAATTGGGAAATCAATTTGGTAAAGAAACTATAGATGAATTAGATTTTTCTAAAAATCTACTAGGTAGCTTAAAGAAAATTTCCAAAAAAGATGCGACTAAGTTTAGAATTAATTACGGACTGCAATTAGAAAAAGTACGAAGTGCTAATTTGAGAAAGAATGGTGTTAAAGATGGAGATATCATTTTAAACATTGCAGATACCAAAATTTATGAAGTAAAAGATGCCGAAGATATTTTAAGACAGCATAAAGGTGAACAGGTAATTGTTCAAGTGTTAAATGATGAAGGTTACGTAGAATATTATAGAATAGCTGTAGGAAACTAATAGTATTAATGGTTTAGTAGAAATCCTCCAATTGTATTGGGGGATTTTTTTTTATTGAAAAATAAACTAAATCTTTTACGAAAACGTTTGAAATAGTACTTTTGTATTAAAATACTTTTCCTTTAAATCGAAGGGGAATAAAACTATATAAGCAATGGCATTAGACCAAACCTACGAATCAGAATTAGCATTTCAGGCCGATAGAAGAAGAGCCACGGTTGAATTTATTAAAATTATTAGTGATCTCTGGTATGACAATGCTATAGAATTGATACTTTTTAGAAATCAATTAATTAATAGAAATGTAAGTGAAATTTTAAACTTGATAGAATATGCTAGTGAATTTGTGCAAAAGCCCATTTCTATTTTTGATGCTGTTGAAATCTCTAGAGCTATTCAGGAAGTAGATTTACCACCTGCAAAATTAGATATTGGTAAACTAGCGTATGAGTTTCATCTCACAGAAGAAGATGAGGATGTGATTGATTTTGTAAGTGATAAATTAAAAGGAGCAGAAAAAACGGATGCCATTGAGCCTAAAGATGTTGTACTATATGGTTTTGGTAGAATTGGCAGATTAGTAGCACGAGAATTAATGGTGAGAACAGGCAAAGGCAAACAAATGCGATTGCGTGCCATTGTAACACGAGGAGAAATTACAGAAACCATATTAGAAAAAAGAGCTTCTTTATTAAGAAATGATTCTGTCCATGGTAATTTTCCAGGAACAGTAAAGACCGATGTTGAAAATAGTGCTTTAATCATTAATGGTACAACGGTGTTTATGATCTCTGCTCGTAATCCTGAAGAAATAGATTATACCAGATATGGTATAAATGAAGCACTTATTATTGACAATACAGGAGCGTTTCGCGATAAGGAAGCATTAAGTCGTCATTTATTAAGTAAAGGAGCGGATAAGGTTTTACTTACGGCTCCAGGAAAAGGGATCCCTAATATAGTGCATGGTGTGAATCATTTTAATTATGATCCTGATAAAGTCTCAATTTTTTCGGCGGCATCATGTACCACCAATGCTATTACTCCGATTTTAAAAGTAATTGAGGATAGTTTTGGGATTATAAGTGGACATTTAGAAACTATTCATGCGTATACCAATGATCAGAATCTAGTAGATAATATGCATAAAAAGTACCGGAGAGGTAGAGCAGCAGCGTTGAATATGGTAATTACAGAAACGGGTGCGGGTAGTGCGGTTGCAAAAGCATTACCACCTTTGGAAGGAAAACTATCTTCCAATGCCATTCGGGTACCCGTTCCGAATGGATCTTTGGCTATTTTAAATTTGCGTTTAGATAATTCAACTAGTAAATTAAGCCTTAATTTGGTAATGAAAAAATATGCTTTAGAGGGCGATTTGGTAGAGCAAATTCAATATTCTTTAAGTAATGAATTGGTTTCTTCTGATATTGTTGGTGCTTCCGCTCCTGCAATATTTGATAGTAATGCCACTATAGTCACTGATGATGGTAAAAATGCAATTGTTTATGTTTGGTATGACAACGAATATGGCTATAGCCATCAGGTCATTAGATTGGCGAAACATATTGCTAAAGTGAGACGTTTTACGTATTATTAAGGAGGTAGTTTGAGGTTGGAAAACCGAAGAATAAAAAATAAATAATGATTTTTTGAATATGTTGTCTCCAATATATCAATTCATTGCATATTGAACATAAAATGTGCTGTCTATCAAAAATTTACATATCTTTAAAATAGAATACATTTTTTTCTAATTAAACAAACAATATAACCATGAAAGTTTCCATTTTAAAAGCTTCTGAAGTCAATGAAAATTTATCAAAACAAGTTAAAGCACTTTTCGGTGAATTAAATTCAGAAATTAATCAAATTGATTTAGCGACTCTATTTAACCCAAAGAACGATATTGTTTTTGCCTATTGTATGGATGGTGAAAAATTGGCGGGTATGGCTTTAATGTGTAACTACACTGTAATTTCCGGTTATAAAGGTTGGGTTGAAGATGTGGTGGTTGATCATAATTATAGAGGTAAAGGTTTGGGGAGAAAATTAATGAATACGTTATTGGAGGAAGGTAAGAAAAAAGGACTGTCGGAGATTTTACTTTTTAGTAATGAGAAACGACAAGCAGCCATAAGCCTTTATAAAAGCCTTGATTTTAAACAGAAACATAGTGGGCTTTACATTTTAAAAATGTAAGTAGGTTTTTATTGATTACCTTTTAAAGTGAGGGGTAGAAGTGCAATAGCCTTATTTACTTAAATGATAAAAGGCTTTTCAATTCTATTTTATTGTCATATTCCTTTTGTATCCTTTAAATTTATAGGGATAGAAGAAGTCAAATTCCTTTTTTTAATATTTCAGCCCTACTAATTATTCGTTTTTATATATAATTGTATATTTATGGTTCAATTAACCCCTTATAATTATGTTAAAAAAAATCACCTTATTTTTAATAGTACTAAGTTTTTCATTGAGTTACGCTCAGCAAAAAAGGAGTCTTACGCACGATGATTACGATTTATGGAAAAAAATAGAAAGTCCCCAAGTTTCTGACAATGGTAAATTAGTAGTTACTTCTGTAGGGACTGCAACAACCAGAGGAGATGGCTATTTGAAAATTTACAATGTAAAAACAGGTAAATCTAATACATTTCACAATGGAAGTGGAGCTAAGATTTCTAACGATAATAAATTTGTATTTTTCCTTCAAAAATCAGATTATCAAACTATTAGAGCAGAGAAAAAAAAGGAGGTAAAAAAAGATAAACAATCTAAAAGTAAGCTCTTGATTTTTGATGTGGCCGCTAACAAAATTATAGATAGTATTTTAAGAGTTAAAAGTTTTGATGTTCCCGAAAAATATAATGATTGGCTAGTTGTTGAAAAAATCAAAAACTTAAAACCACCAAAAGATACAACTCAAACGAAATCTAAAGAATCGAAGGGTGTTAAGGACAAGAAAAAAGATAGTATAAAAACTAAAAACCCTGCACTCGAAGCTGATTACGCCTTGGTTTATAATCTCATTAGTAAAACGTCCGATACTATTTTTTATATCAAATCTTTAAAATTAGCAGAAGACGCACTCGCCTTATATTTTACAAAAACTAAAATAAAAAAGAAAGGAGATATTGGTGTTTTTCAATATGATTTTTCTAATGGAAATGAGAAAGTTATTGATACAGGTAGGTATGCATATGATAGATTAGCTATTGATAAAAGAGGTGATTATTTAGCTTTTTTATCAGCTAAAGATTCTATTGGCAAAGATTCCTTAAAATATGAATTATTCTATCTTACGAAGAATAGTTTAAAACAAGTTACAGATACGTTAGGAAAGAATTTACGTACAGATTGGGAGTTGAGTGGTGCTCAAAATCCTTATTTTTCTGAACATTCAAAACGGTTATATTTTTATTCTAAACCAATAGTCAATTATGATATTGACACAACGTTGTTAAAAGAAGAAATTCCAGAAGTTGATGTTTGGAATTATAAAGATAAGTTAATACAGCCTGAGCAAAAATCGAAATTAGCTTCTTTAAAGGATAAAGCCTATTTATCATACATTAATTTGAGTAATGATAAAGTAGTGCAATTGCAAGACGAATCAATTAATAATGTACTTTTTGATACTGATAAAGAGCAAAAATATATATTAGGAAACTCTTCTAGTCCCTATGATGTGGAACGTTCTTGGGAGTATCCTTGGTTATCAGATTATTATATTATAAATACAGAAACGGGTGTGAAAGAATTGGCCATGGAAGGTAGTTCTGCTCGTCCTTATTTAGCACCAGATGGTAATTATGCTATTTATTTTGAAGGGGAGAGTCAACATTGGTGGGCATTAGATTTAACAAACAACAAGAAAATAAATTTAACTCAAAATATTGGTGTTCCTTTTTACGATGTTGAAGATGATCATCCAGCCACAGCCGGATCTTATGGTTTTGGTGGTTTTGATAAAGAAGGGTTTGCTTTATTAAATGATCAATTTGATATTTGGAAAGTTGATGTAAAGAGTGTTAAGTCACCAGTAAATATAACCAAAGATGGAAGAAAAAAGAATCTTGAATACAGAACATTACGTTTGGATATTGAAAATAGAAATAATGCCTCTTATTTTAAGAAGCAGTTATTAGTTGATGTTTTTGACAAAACAAATAAAACAAATACAATTGCTGGACTGAATGCTACAAGTTATCGTGCAAAAGAATTATTAAGTGCAGATAAAATGGTTTTAGGTGGATTTAGAAAAGCAAAAGGAGCAGATGTTCTATTATATACTAAAGAGAATTTTAAAGTATTTCCGGATTTACAATATTTTGATGGAAAAAGATCGAGACAAATTACTGATGCTAATCCACAGCAAAAAGACTTTTTATGGGGTACTTCTGAGAAATTTAGTTGGACGGCATACGACGGTACAAAATTGGATGGAATTATATACAAACCTGATAATTTTGATGCCACTAAGAAATATCCATTAATTAGTTATTTCTATGAAAAACGAAGTAATAGTTTAAATAGTTATCATACTCCAAGACCAAGTGCTTCAACTGTAAATATGAGTTATTTGGTGAGTAATGATTACGTAGTTTTCGTACCAGATATTGTTTATACAGATGGTAAGCCCGGTCAAAGTGCTTATAATTGCATTGTTTCAGGTGTTGATGCGGTTGAGAAATTAGGCTATATTGATAGTGATAATATGGCTATCCAAGGCCAAAGTTGGGGTGGTTATCAAGTAGCGTATTTAGTGACTGTAACAAATAAATTTAAAGCGGCAATGGCAGGTGCACCGGTAAGTAACATGACTTCTGCCTATGGAGGAATTCGCTGGCAAAGTGGTTTAAGCCGAGCCTTTCAATACGAAAAAACACAAAGTAGAATTGGTAAGACGCTTTGGGAAGGTTTTGATTTGTATATCGAAAATTCGCCTGTATTTGGTATTCCAAAGATTGAAACGCCATTGTTGATGATGCATAATGATGCTGATGGAGCGGTACCTTACTATCAAGGTATTGAAATGTTTATGGGTATGCGTAGGCTAAATAAACCAGCTTGGTTATTGGTTTATAATAACGAAGCACATAATTTAAGAAAACAAAAAAACAGACAAGATTTATCCATAAGAATGATGCAGTTTTTTGACCATTATTTAAAAGGGGTACCAGCACCAAAGTGGATGACAGAAGGGGTATCTCAAGTTGGAAAAGGAAAAGATTTTGGCTACGAGTTAGAGGACAAGTAATAGTCAATATTTAGTACAATAAAAAGGAATACCATTAAACGTATATTGAGTTTAATGGTATTCTTTGGTTTTAATCCTTTTCTGGAATCTCTTTTAAAATCTCCAAGACATATTTCCAAAATTTCTGTGTAGAACTAATACTTGCTCTTTCATCAGGAGAGTGTGCTCCTTTTATAGTTGGACCAAAAGAAATCATATCCATTTTAGGATAATTTTGTCCTAAGATACCACATTCTAAACCTGCATGGCAGGCCATAACGTGAGGCTTTTCATTGAATAAATCTTGATAGGTTTTTTCTAACACTTTTAGAATGTTAGAATCAGGATTTGGTTTCCAGCCAGGATAAGTACCTGAGGTTCTTACAGAATAGTGAGCCAATTCAAATACAGATGAAATGGTGTTTACTAAATTGTCCTTACCAGAATCTACAGAGC
The DNA here is from genome assembly GCF_016406085.1 of Aureibaculum flavum. Taxonomy (GTDB): domain Bacteria; phylum Bacteroidota; class Bacteroidia; order Flavobacteriales; family Flavobacteriaceae; genus Aureibaculum; species Aureibaculum flavum. The sequence continues at coordinate 199,570 of NZ_JAEHFJ010000006.1, read as the reverse complement.
TACGTGTAAGACAAAGTATTTTAATTTGACCATCTTTAACCAAGACACGAGCAACATTATTAGAAGTCTCTACTAAATCTTTAATATCAGGACTCATTCTAAATACTCCATTATGAATCGCATATATAACTTTCAATAACGTATTTTGATCTTGTTTTGAAAGGGCATTTACGGGTTTGTCACAGCCATTACAAGTTATTTCTATATCTTCTTCAATCGATTTGTATTCTGCAATTATCGCTTTAGAAATTATAGTAAACTGAGCGGTAAAGTCATCTAAATTATTTGTTACAACAATGGCATTACTTTCTCTTGGAATAGCATTTCGTAAACCACCTCCGTCAATCTCTGAAATAGACATTACCTTTTTTAGATCAAAGAGAATGCGATTCATTAGTTTATTAGCATTACCAAAACCTTTATGAATATCCATACCTGAATGTCCACCTTGTAATCCATTCACGGTTATTTTAAAAGCGGTAACATTATCAGAAGTTCTAACTGGTTTATATGCTTTTGAAGCGGTAATGTCAATACCTCCGGCACAACCAACACCAATTTCATCATCATCTTCAGTATCTAGGTTTAAAAGTATTTCACCATTTAACCATCCTCCTTCTAGGCCCATAGCACCTGTCATTCCCGTTTCTTCATCAATAGTAAATAAAGCTTCAAGAGCTGGGTGCGGTATGTCTGTACTTTGTAAGATGCTCATTATGGTAGCCACTCCTAGTCCATTGTCTGCACCTAATGTAGTGCCTTTAGCCTTAACCCAGTCACCATCAACAATCATTTGAATTCCTTGTTTTGAGAAATCAAAATTGGTTTCATTATTTTTTTGATGTACCATATCTAAATGGGACTGCAAAACCACGGTCTTTTTATTTTCCATACCTGCTGTTGCAGGTTTAGTGATGATAACATTACCGACATTATCTACCTTAGTGGTTAAACCTAATTTTTTACCAAAATTTACCATAAACTGAATAACACGTTCTTCCTTTTTAGACGCTCTAGGTACAGCATTCAAATCAGCAAAATTGTTCCAAATAGCTTTGGGTTCTAGGTTTCTTATTTCATTGTTCATTTTCTATCTTGTTTAATCGTTTATTAATCAATTTAATTTTTAACTTGTTAATGAAGAACCAGTTTTAAATCTAATACGGTGGTTAAAGATGAACTAATTTCACCGTTCTTTGAATACTATTAGATTTAATAATTATTTTCTTATGACTGTATTTTCAACAGGTTTTCTTACTTTTTTTAGAGTACTCATAAAATCGTCATCGGCTCTGTAACCCACAGGTAAAACTAAAACTGATTTTAAGCCGTCTTCTTTTAAATCTAAAACTTCATCAAATTTCTGAGCATTAAAGCCTTCCATTGGGCAGGCATCTATTTTTTCTATAGCACAAACGGTCATTAAATTACCCAAGGCAATATAGGCTTGATTAATTGCAGACTCTTGTTTTTCGATGGTAGATTTATTTGAAAATATACCTTTTAATTGTTTTCTATATTTTTTTATAATATCTTCTGAAGTGCCCCTTATTTCCTTTTCAAGATCAAAATAGTTGTCAATATCTTCTAAAGTGAAATAGTCTTGAATACATAGAACCAATACATGTGATGCCGTAAACAGTTGTTGTTGATTAAAAGAATGCGACATCAGTTGCTTTTGCAATTCCTTATTCTTTACAATAAGCATTTTTATGGGTTGCAGGCCGAAAGAGGTTGCTGTAAGATTAAAGGCTTCTGATAAAATATCAATTTTGTCTTCAGACACTATTTTTGTTTCATCAAATTTTTTGCAGGCATAACGCCATTTTAGGCTATCAATTGTATTGTTCAATGTTTCAGATTTTAAGGATTAGGATTCTAAATTTGGGATCAAAAGTTACTTTGAACATAATTTAATTATCCTAGTGACTGCATTTCAACTAGTTTTCTATAGATACCGTTATTTGCCATTAATTCTGAGTGTTTACCTTGCTCCATAATAACACCTTTTTGAAGTACTACAATGGTATCTGCTTTTTGAATCGTTGATAAGCGATGTGCAATAACCAATGACGTTCTATTTTTCATCATATTTTCCAACGCAACTTGTACTAATCTTTCTGATTCAGTATCTAATGCAGAGGTAGCTTCGTCTAACACCATAATTGGAGGGTTTTTAAGAACGGCTCTTGCAATACTTAAACGTTGTTTTTGTCCGCCTGAGAGTTTACCACCTGAATCACCAATATTAGTGTCTATTCCCTTTGGTAATTCACTTACGAATTCCCATGCATTGGCAATTTTTAAAGCTTCTATAATTTGTTCATCAGTAGCATTTTCATCACCTAAAAGGAGGTTGTTTTTTATAGAATCATTAAATAGAATGGCGTCTTGGGTAACAATACCCAATTGAGCACGCAAAGATTTTATGGTTAACTCTTTAATGTCCAATCCGTCTATAGTGATACTTCCAGAATTCACATCATAAAAGCGAGTAATTAAATTCGCTAAGGTCGATTTTCCGCTGCCCGATTGTCCAACTAAAGCTACGGTTTTTCCTTTAGGAATTGTCAGCGAAAAATCTTTTAAAACAAATTCCTCATCATATTTAAAGGATATATGATCAAACTTAACTTCATCATAAAAGCCATCAATTACAATAGCATTTTCTTTATCTTTTAAAGGATTTTCGGTTTCAATTATTTCTAATACGCGTTCTGCGGCAGCATTCCCTTTTTTTATACTATAGCTAGCTTTAGAAATTGCTTTTGCAGGAGTTAGAATGTTATATGCCAAGCCCATAAAAGTTAAAAAAGCTTCACTACTTAAAGATTTATCAACTAACACTAAAGTACCACCATACCATAAAAGGACAGCAATAACTCCGATACCCAAAAATTCACTAGTAGGGCTGGCCAAATTGGTTCTATTTAATAAACTATTAGAAAATTTATTGAATCTACTAGTTGATTCGTTGAATTTTTTGTTAAAGATGCCTTCAGCGTTAAAACCTTTAATAATACGAAGCCCACTTAATGTTTCTTCAATTAAAGATAAAAAGTATCCCTGTTCTTTTTGTACTCTATCCGATTTTCGTTTTAAATTTTTTCCAACTAAAGAAATTAAAAAACCTGAAAGTGGGATAAATATAAAAACGAATAATGTAAGCTGAGGGCTTAGTGTTAACATAAAAATTATTGTAAAAATAATGGTCAACGGCTCTCTAAAAAGTAACTCTAAAATAGAAAGAAAAGAATGTTGTATTTCTAAAACATCGGTACCTATTCTTGCCATAATATCACCTTTTCTCTTTTCAGAAAAGTAGGAAAGAGGTAATTCTACGGTTTTTTTATAAAGTTCATTTCTTAAATCTTTTAAAACGCCATTACGTAAAAATGTAATGTAATACATGGCTAAATAATTGAATATGTTTTTTAAGAAAAACACAATCATTATCAATACAATAACTACTAACAATGCCTTAGACTTATCGTCACCAGCAATTGATGTAATTTGGTAGCTTACATAATTGTTAAAAAAATCAGATAAAGAAGCAATGCCTTCATACACTGGCTTTTCAGTAACTTGATTAAGTTCAGGATTAAATATAACTTTCAATAGTGGCATTAATACCATAAAAGATAAGCCACTAAATAAGGCATATAAAACATTAAAAATAATGTTTAATATGCCATATAATTTATAAGGATAAGCAAAGCGTAAAATCTTTTTAAAATACTCCATTAATTTAATTGCATCTCTTTGATGATTCGATCAATTTTCTGAGTGAGTAATTTATCAACAATAGTTGCATCTTCAGTTTTTTCTAAAGGAAGATTAACACTAAAATAGAATTTAATTTTAGGTTCAGTTCCACTAGGCCTTGCCGCTACTTTAGTACCATCTTTTGTTTGGTAAATTAAGACATTTGATTTTGGTAAATCTATAGCTGTCTTTTCTCCAGTCAATAAATTTGTACAAATGGAAGATTCATAATCAAATAAAAATTCAACTGGTGATCCATCTATATTTTTCAAAGGGCTATTTCTCATATCCACCATCATTTGGCTTATTTGTTGAGCCCCATCCATTCCCTTTTTTGTTAATGAGATTAAATACTCTTTGTAATACCCATGTTTAGAATACAAGTTCAACAATTCTTTATAGATCGTTGAATTGTTGTTTTTTGCATTAGCAGCAATTTCACAGGCGAGTAGCGTAGCAGTTACGGCATCCTTATCACGAATAAAATCGCCTACCATATATCCAAAACTTTCTTCACCGCCACCAATAAATTCTTGTTCACCTTCTGCTTCTCTTATTAGATCTGCAATCCATTTAAATCCTGTTAAACAAACTTTAGTAACCACATTATAACTTTGAGCAATTTTTTCGATCAAATTCGTAGATACGATGGTAGTTGCAACAAATTGGTTTCCGTTTAGTCTTCCATCTTCATGCCATTGTTTAATTAAATAGTCAGTCATTACCGCCATGGTTTGGTTACCATTAAGTAATACTAATTTATTTTCTAAATTTCTAACAGCAATACCTAATCTATCAGAATCAGGGTCGGTACCTATTACAATATCGGCACCAATTTTTTCGGCTAAATCAGTTGCCATTTTTAAGGCAGCTGGTTCTTCTGGATTTGGAGAAGCAACAGTAGGGAAATCACCATCTGGTTTCTCTTGTTCTTTTACAATATGTACATCTTTAAAGCCAGCCATTTTCAACACTTTAGGAACTGACATTATAGAAGTTCCATGTAATGAAGTAAAGACAATTTTTAATTTATTTCTATTTGGAGTGTTAAAAGTACCATTAGCAACAGACGCTTTATTAAATGCGTCATCAACTTCTTTACCAATGATACTTAATAAATTCTCATTGGCTTTAAAATTAATTTTGTCAAAATTTACCGAGTTTACTTCTTCTATAATTTTTTTATCGTGTGGAGGTACAATTTGTCCACCATCGTTCCAATATACTTTATAGCCATTATATTCTGGAGGATTGTGAGAAGCTGTTAAAACGATACCTGCGTCGCAAGCTAAATGTCTAACTGCAAAAGAAAGTTCTGGAGTTGTTCTTAAGTCCTCGAACAATAAGGCTCTAATATTATTAGCTGTAAGTACGTCAGCTACTATTTTTGCTAATGATTTACTATTATGACGACAATCAAAAGCAATGGCAACTTTAAGTTCTTTGTCAGGAAAAGTTTGATGTAAGTAATTTGCCAAACCCTGTGTAGCTCTACCCAACGTATATTGATTGATACGATTAGTACCTACTCCCATGATACCTCGCATTCCGCCGGTACCAAATTCCATATCTTTATAGAAACTTTCAGTTAAGTTATTGTCATTATTATCAATTAATTTCTGTACTTTTTCTTGAGTAGTGGCATCAAAAGGTGCAACTAGCCATTGTTTAGCTTTTTCTAATATTTGTTGAGTGCTCATAAGGTTTAATTTTAAACAAATATAAGGATTAATTGAAAGAATTAAAGGGTAAAAAATAAGATTCAAAAAGTAACAATACAAAAACACTACACAAGTAGTTTTTAAAGTATCTATTGCCGCTTAATAAATTAAACGACTTCACTAATTTTATAACGTTCATCATTTCTTTTAGAACGGAGTATAAGCTCACCTAAAAATCCTGCTAAGAATAGTTGTGTACCAATAATCATAGCTACAATAGAAGCATAAAATTGAGGTCGCTCTGTAAGTAATCTACCTGAAGTATTGAAAAACATTTTGTCAATACCTAAATATAATGCAAAACAGAATCCAATAAAAAACATAAAACTACCCAATAAACCAAACAGGTGCATTGGTCGTTTGGCAAACTTGGACAAAAACCAAATGGTAATTAAATCTAAAAATCCGTTGACGAATCTATCTATTCCGAATTTTGTAGTTCCATATTTTCTGGCTTGATGTTGAACTACTTTTTCATCAATTTTCGTGAAACCTTCATTTTTTGCCAAAACGGGAATGTAACGGTGCATTTCACCATAAACATCAACACTTTTAATGACGATACTTTTATAAGCTTTTAGTCCACAATTAAAGTCGTGAAGTTTTAAGCCTGATGTTCTTCTTGCGGCTGCATTAAACAGTTTTGAAGGTATGTTTTTTCTAATTTTAGAATCGTAGCGTTTCTTTTTCCAACCAGAAACAAGATCTAAGTTCTTTTTAGTAATCAGTTCGTAAAGTTCTGGAATTTCATCCGGGCTGTCCTGCAAATCAGCATCCATGGTAATAACCACATCGCCTTTTGTTATTTTAAATCCGGCATTTAAAGCTTGAGATTTACCATAGTTTTTTTGAAAACGAATTCCTTTGACAGCGGAGTCCTTTTTTGATAAATCCTCGATGACTTGCCAAGAATTATCTGTGCTTCCATCATCAATAAAGATAATTTCATAACTAAACTTATGGGCTTGCATAACTTTTGCAATCCAATCATATAATTCGTTTAAAGACTCGTCTTCGTTAAGTAGTGGGATAACTACTGAAATGTTCATAAATGTAACTAATTGAGTGGTTCTTTTTTCTTTAAAATTGCAGCTAATAGTAATCCGAAAACAGAAAAGAATACGGTGAAAACGAATAAACCTTGTATTTGATTTCCAACACTATATTGGTCCTTACTATTCATTTCTTCCAAGTTTTTATCAAATTGAGCATTCATATCGTCAATTTCATCTTCAGTTGAATTGACCATTTTACTCATTATCCAATCTCTCTGACCTTCTACCAATTCAATGTTTTTTTGCTTGATCACATTCTTAAATTCGGGATCAACTACATTGAAAATAACAATACTTATTACCGTAGATATAGAGATGGCAATAATCAGCATGACAAAAAATGCAGTAAATGCATCTTTAAAGCTAATAAAACCTTCTTGAGCTTTCTTAGAATAGCCAATAACCAATAAACCACATATGATTACAGCAAAAAACACAAAGATTAAGGTCCACCAATTTACTAATATATCTGCACTAACGGCATAAGCAAGTAACGTGGGTAAAGAAAGTAAAAGAGCTAGTATTAGACCAAAGTTTACGCCTATTTTTTTTATGCTAGAATTCATATTAATTTTATATTAGGTTAGTCAGAGCAAATATAAGTATTTAACTATTAAACAATTAATTTTTATGTGAATTATATCTTTAAAATATTGCAAAAAAAACTTGCAGAGAACGAAATTGATTGTATTTTTGCCGTGGGTAAGTCCTACACAACCAGCTCCCTTTGAATCCTCCAGGGCAGGAATGCAGCAAAGGTATTAGGTCGTAGCGGTGTGATGTAGGTCGCTTACCCATTTTTTATTTAATTTATTTAGTAAGTTAAATAGCTTCAGAAAAAAAAATATCCAAAATAACTTCATTTAATAATTTCTTACATTTACACTTTAAACAAATAGCATGTCAAAAGTTGTTTTAATTACTGGTGCTTCATCAGGAATTGGTAAAAGTATAGCCGAATATTTACATCAAAAAGGTATGGTTGTTTATGGTACGAGTCGTAACCCTAAAGAGCCTGCTATAAATGGAGTGAAAATGCTTGCTTTAAATGTACTTGAAGTGGTTACTATTGAAAAAGCAGTGGCTACAATTGTAAAAAATGAAGGCCATTTAGATATATTAATCAATAATGCAGGTATGGGTATTACTGGGCCTATAGAAGATACGCCTACTGATGAGATGCGTGCTGTTTTTAATACCAACCTGTTTGGACCCATTGATGTGATGAAGGCAGTTTTACCTCAAATGCGTCAACAAAAATCAGGGTTAATTATTAATATTACTTCAATAGCTGGTTATATGGGCTTGCCTTTTAGGGGAATTTACTCAGCAAGTAAAGGTGCCTTGGAGGTCATTACTGAAGCTACACGTATGGAGGTTAAAGAATTTGGAATACATATTACAAATGTGGCTCCAGGTGATTTTGCTACAAACATTGCGGCAGGTAGATATCATACTCCTGTTTTTGATACGTCAGCATATAAAGAAAAGTACGCGGAAAACTTAGCATTAATGGATCAACATGTTGATGGTGGGCTAGATCCTGAAGTGATGGCTCATTCTGTTTATAAGATCATACAGCAAAAACAACCAAAAATTCATTACAAAGTTGGTGGATTTATGGAGAAGTTTTCAATAGTTTTAAAACGTATATTACCAGATTCTTGGTATGAAAAATTACTAATGAATCATTATAAATTATAGCTTTTAGTATTCTTTTAAAGAAATCTAAGATACTCTATTTCATTTTGGTTTTAATTATTATTTGACGTACTTATGTTTAATATCTTGAATAATTTATGCTTTCAGTAATATGTTATTAAGTTAAACGTTATCTTAATAAGCAAAATTTATCACAGATTTATTTTTGCTTAATTAAACTTAACGAAGGATAAAGCATGAAGTTTTTTATAGATACGGCAAACTTAGATCAAATTAAAGAAGCCCAAGAATTAGGTGTTTTAGATGGTGTTACTACCAATCCGACATTAATGGCTAAAGAAGGAATCACAGGGTACAATAATATCATAAACCATTACAAAGCTATTTGTGAAATTGTAGAAGGAGATGTAAGTGCTGAAGTTATTTCTACAGATTTTGAAGGAATGGTGAGAGAAGGCGAAGCATTGGCAAAACTACATTCTCAAATTGTGGTAAAAATACCAATGATACGAGAAGGTATAAAGGCGATAAAGTATTTTTCTGATAAAGGAATAAAAACGAATTGTACATTGGTGTTTTCAGCTGGACAAGCTTTATTAGCAGCAAAAGCAGGAGCTACTTATGTATCTCCATTTATTGGTCGTTTAGATGATATTTCAACGGATGGATTAGGTCTAATTCAAGAAATAAGATTAATCTATGATAACTATGGTTTTGATACTCAGATCTTAGCAGCTTCTATAAGACATACCATGCATGTTATTGATTGTGCTAAAATAGGTGCAGATGTTATGACGGGTCCAATTAGTGCAATAGACGGATTGTTAAATCATCCGCTGACTGACATTGGTTTAGCCACATTCTTAGCAGATTATAAAAAAGGTAACTAAATAAATATTTAGAAATTTAATGCGTAATAAAAATCCCGCCAATTGGCGGGATTTTTTATTTTATAATCACCAAAAGGAAATTAAAACAGAATACAAACGGGTGAAGGCACATTAATTTCTTCAACAAATGTTAGTAAGCCCGTTACTTTGTCTCGTTTAAATGACACTATGTTTTCTGAACGTTGATTAGCCACTAATAAAAAATCATTATTCGGAGAAAGAGTAAAATTTCTAGGCCAATCACCTTTTACAGACTCATATCCAATAGCTGTTAACTCACCATATTCTTGATTAATTTCAAAAATTGCGATACTATTATGTCCACGATTCGAAGCATATAAAAATTTACCATCGTTAGATATATGAATATCAGCACAGAAACTTTTTTCTGTGTAACCTTCAGGCAAGGTAGAAACGGAAGATTGTACCATGTACTTTTCGTCTTTATCTTTTTTTATTAGAGAAATTGTACTATTTAATTCGTTAATAACATACATCCAATCTTTTTGTGGTTGAAATGCAATATGTCTCGGTCCTGGTTTAGGATCTACACCTATTCTTAATGTTTCTTTTATGGTTCCTTTTAATTTATTTTCTACTGTATCTAACGTGTAAAACCAAAGATCATTTGTTCCCAAATCTGCAGATACTATTAGCGAATCATTCATAAAATAGGCAGAATGTGCATGAGGTTCCCATTGTCCTCTTTCTACATGATGATTCGTATAATGTTGTTTTTTATCTAACAAGTCAGATAAATTACCCTCTTTGTTTAATTTAAACAGACCTAAGTTTCCACTTGAATAGTTGGCCGTTAAAACATAACCATTCTTATTTACACCTACAAAACAGGGGTGTGCTCCACCTGAAGATTGTCTACTCATAAACGCTAAACTATCACCTGTAATTTTATAAGACTCCAAAGTGCCCATACTATCCACAGAATTAATTTCATTTACGGCTAACAAGTATTTACCATCTGCAGATTTCGTTAAAAATGATGGATTTACCGTTTTTGCTGCCAGCTTTATTTTTTTTATGTTACCACTATTCGAAAGGGAATACGAATATATTCCTTCACTTAGACTGTCTGTATAGGTTCCAACAAAAAAGGAGATTTTTTTTTCGTTTTCGGTTGACGGTTTAGTATCTTTTTGTGAATCATTTTTACAACTGATAATAGTAGTAATAATCAGCATAAGACTAAGGTATTTCATATTAAATTGCTTTAAGTATATCGTTTATTATTTTTATATGATGTGTGGTATGTAATTCTAGAAATCGAATGGTTTTTTTTAAATGCAATTGTCCGAAAATAGGATGATCAAAATGGCTTTTAGAAGGTAGTTTTTCTATATCAGTTAAGTTTTTCTGAACCTCTTTTAGTTGTAATTTTATATCTTCTAGTTTAATAATTTCAGGAGGGCGAACATGTTTTGGTGCTTTTACTTTACCTCTAGGGAAAGAACCTTTTATAAAGATTATAAATCTCCATTTGTTAAACTTCCATTTATATTTAGAAGGATCAGAATCTATTAAAACCGTACTCACCTTATGAATTACTTTTAAGGAATGATCAATATGCCAAGCGATGTTACTTGAAGACACACTAGAGGCGTGTTTATCAGAATGTATAAGTGCTTTTTCTAATTCTGACAATTCAAATTGAAGTATTGACATGGGTTCTCTTTTCTAAATAACTTCTTCAAGTTCTAAATTATAATCATATTGCAAGTCTTCATGTAATGTAGCTATTGCCTTTTTTATGAGAATTACCTGCCTATCAAAAATATTTAATAAACTTGTGTTTCTCTCCATGGGAGGATGCATTTCTTTTAGTTCAGTGCAGAAATAGATTAATAATTCTACTTCTGTTTCTTTCTTTTTTGAATAGCGGATATATTTTTTAATCAGCCTTAAAATTTTTCGAACAGATTTCTTAATATAGAAATAGCTCGCAGTATTTATTTGATTGAATAATTCTGAAACTTCATCTTTTACACTCTGTATAAATGCTTCTTCATCTGAAGCTTCAAATAAAAGATAGGTGAGTAGTTCTTTGTTCTCTTTTTTAAATTTAGATAATGTTAAACATAAATTTAAAAGTTCATCACTGGACTTATATTTTAATTCTTTTTTCAGTACGGTAATGGTAGCTGTTTTCATAAGATTCAAATTTAAGCTAATTTGAAGCATAAAAAAAACCTTGTTGATAGTACAAGGTTTTTTATACGGCATGTAAATTATTTTTTCTCAGTAGGTTTATCAACTACAATACGCTGATCACGATTTGCTAATTCCCAAGCAGTGTGAAAAACTAAACGAGATCTGTTTTCTAGTAAATCATATTCTATTTTGTCTGGAGTATCTGTATGTTGATGATAATCATCATGGGTTCCATTAAAATAAAAAATTACAGGGATATTATTTTTGGCAAAATTATAATGATCAGAACGATAGTAAAATCTATTCGGATCATTTTCATCATTATAGGTATAATCCAATTCTACATTGGTATACTTTTTATTTACTTCTTCTGAAATAGTATGTAAATCACTACTTAATTTATCACTACCAATGAGGTAAACATAATTGCGATCACCTTCCGTTCTTTTAGGGTCACTACGACCAACCATATCTATATTTAAATCAACAACTGTATTTTCAAGAGGAAATATAGGGTCAACATCGGCATAATAACGAGAACCTAATAATCCCTTTTCTTCTCCGGTTACGTGAAGAAATACAACAGACCTTTTTGGACCTTGTCCATTATCAGCTGCTTTTTTAAAAGCTTCTGCAATCTCTAAAATAGCTACAGTACCAGAACCGTCATCGTCAGCACCGTTATAAACGTTTCCATCTTTTACACCAACATGGTCTAAATGAGCAGAGATAATAACATATTCGTCAGGTTTTTCAGATCCTTTAATATATGCGACTACGTTTTCTGAATTAAAATCTTCAATATTAGATTTGTAAGTTAAAACAGCAGGAAGTTTTACGGATTTAGATGTTGAATTTGTGGCAATATCACTTACTATAGCCTCTGCCAAAGTAGTATTAACAAGCATAAAAACTATTTCATCTTCCTTTTTTTCTGTACTTTTCAGATCCATTCTAGTTCTTCCAGAACCAAAACGCTTTGCAATGTTTGCATAAGCATCAGGGTTGTAATAGAAAGCGGCTTTCGCACCTTTCTCTTTAGCGATATCTGTCTTAGAACTGAATTCTTGACGCATATTAGACCATTTTCCAGTACTTTCTTCAGTTCCAGAAATAATATATTTACCGTCTTTATTTTTTGGTTCCCCATTTTTAAACAAAACAACTTTACCTGAAACATCTATATTCTTATAGTCGGAGTATTTTTCATCATCAATACCGTAACCTACATATACTATTTCTTCGGTATTAATTGTTCCATTACTACCCGAAAATGTCACAAAATCATCTACAGATTTATAATCTTTACCGTTAACGTTTACTGCAACCTCAGGTGAGCTTGTGCGTTCAAGCGGTACTTCTTGAAAGTAATCATTGTCTGGTAATGCAGAAGGTATATTTAAAGCAACATAGTGTTTTTTAATAAACTCTATAGCTTTTTTCTGACCAGGTTCTCCTGTATCTCTACCTTCAAATTCGTCCGATGCGTATACATATAATGCTTCTTTAAGTTCTTCAGCTGTAATTGATTTAGCATAATCTTCAACTGTCAAAGTTGGTTTTGCAGGTACAGCTGTGGTAGCTTTTTTTGTACTATTACAGCTTATAAGTACAGCAGCTATTGCTAATAGGGATAAAAGTTTTTTCATAAAAATAAATTGAGTTAATAATTATCGTTGATTGATAGAAATTTAGTTTAAAATTTCAGTTTACGATATTACGAAAAAAAAATGATATCAATTTTATCTAAGATATTGTTATTACCAGCTTCCGCCACCGCCGCCGCCAAATCCACCACCTGATGATCCGCCACCAGAAGATCCACCGCTATTACTTGAAGGAGAACTGACCATAGTAGAAGATGTGTTTGACATAACATTTGAAAACGATTTTGAAAAACTATTCATTGATATGTAGTTACCGGTTGCTGAACTATACCAGCTTGGTGGTTCCATATTTAAGTCATCAAATTTATTTGCCCATTTTTTAAACATACCAAATGCTAAAGCATAAGCCATAGTGGTTTCAAAATAACCTGGATCATCGTTTAATAACATTTTCAATTTGTTTTCTTCTGCAATTTTTATAAATTGCTTAAACCCTTTTAATTCAGAAAAGACTTTGTTTCCTTTTTTATTTTTTTTAATCATATAGGTGTTAAATAAAATAAGAATTATACAAGTAATTACAATACAAATTGCGGCTATTGGTCCCCAGAATAGTAAACCTACTATTCCCAAAACGATCCCTCCTAGAAACAAAAGGATATAGGTAATAGTTCTTATTTTTTTTGATTCAGCCTCATAATAAAGTTGAGCGTTTTCTTTTAACATGCTTCCGGCACTGGCCATTGTGGTATAAAAAGTTTCTTTTAAACTACTGACTAATATTTCATTAGGATTTAGCTTAATTGATTCTACTCCAAATATGTCGTTTAAAAAGCTTTTCGCCTTTCCTTTACTACTTAATTGCAAAGAACCACCAAATAATCCATCAAATATTTCGTGTTCATATGGAGAAGCAGAGCTGGGTAATGGTTTTAACTTAATTAGTTTTGTATCTGCCTTACTAAATAGTCCACCTTTAGGAATTTCTTCAATTTTCAAAAAACCTTTGGCACCCCAATAGGGTAGCAGTGATATAATATCAGAAGTGTCGTTTCTATCGTTAATTAAATAGCCAGCCATTGGTGGGTCAATGTTATCAGGAGGATAATAACTAGTAGTACTGACTACATCATCATCTTTACCATATTTTTTCCAAACAGAATAAAACCCCGCTATCAGCCCCAGTATAATAAAAGACCAACCGTAATTAGTCCAAAAAGGCCATAACGGTTTTATTTCTGCAATAGAATTTTCAGGAAGATTTAATAAAATAGTTACACTTTCTCCAGGATTTGATTGAAAACCATCTTTACTGGTACCTGAAATAATATTATTTTCATAGGATAAAACAAATTCATCACTTTTTTCAGTAGTGCCAGTATATCCAGAATAAACGTAATAACTATCAGCGTTTACGGTAATACCTTTGGGTATATGTATTTTAAAGTTTATGTTCTGAAAAGAGGCAGCCCAACCGTCAGGTTTTATATTCCAATAAAAACGTATTTGATTTTCTTCAAAAAGAAAGGCATTGTGAACACGATATTTTATTTGGTATTTTTGAGGACCAATTACGAATTTATCTTTATCGCCGATTTTAATTTCTAATGATTTACTTAAACGTTGTTCAAAATCAAATGGTTTTTCAAAATTGTAATTAGGTACTTCAATAGCACTGATTCTAATTTTTCTTTTTTCTTTCTTTTGATCGTAAGTTAATAGGTCATATTCGGTAATAATTGTACGGAAAATACCATGTTTTTGAGCTTCAAAATTTAGATTGTAATTTTCTACAACATCAAAATATCCTTTTTGATTGATGTAAATATCTACCGAACAGCTATCAACCGTAAAATCTTGAGAAAAACCAATGGCAGAGGTGAAAAATAAAAGAAATAAAGTAAGTGTTTTTATCATAGCTAAAAACTGATATAGTTCACAATTAATTTTGTTTTAAATGTGTGTATACAAAGTCTTTTAAGAAAAATCTACTTTAACATTTTCTCTACTTACTTCATCGGCTTCAAAATAGTCAAAATGTTGATAGTTGAACATTCCGGCTACAAGAACACCAGGAAAACTTTCTCCGTAGGTATTATTCTCTCTTACTGTACCGTTATAGTATCTACGACTACGTTCTAGATTTTCTTCTATAGTATTTAGTTTTTCTTGTAAATCTAAATAATTGGTATTGGCTTTTAAATCAGGATAGGCCTCGCTTAAAGCAAAAATACTACGTAAGGTTTGTTGCAACTGGTTTTCAGCTTTTATTTTAGCATTAATATCACCTGTAGGTACTTCCATAGCAGCATTTCTAGCACTAATTACAGCTTCTAAAGTAGATTTTTCATGTTTAGCATATCCTTTTACCGTTTCTACTAAGTTGGGTATTAGGTCATAACGACGTTTTAAAGCAACATCAATATTACTCCAAGCATCTTTAACGACATTTTTATTTTTGACAAATTTGTTGAAAACAGAAATAAGGAAAAGGGCAATTAGAACGATAATTCCGCCGATAACAATAAATGGTACCATAATATATAGATTAGGTTGTTAATATAATAGGAGTCTAATTTAATGTTTTTTAGTTAGAAAATGATTTTTTCAATAGATGATTATTTAAACTTTTGGATAGTTA
Organism: Aureibaculum flavum; assembly: GCF_016406085.1. Classification (GTDB taxonomy): domain Bacteria; phylum Bacteroidota; class Bacteroidia; order Flavobacteriales; family Flavobacteriaceae; genus Aureibaculum; species Aureibaculum flavum. The sequence goes on along the minus strand of NZ_JAEHFJ010000006.1, from coordinate 184,063 downwards.
TTCAATAATTTATAGGGCCTTTTATAAGGATAACCAATACGATATCGAAATTTTAGTTTATTTTTTTAAACATTAATTTCTTTGATTCCAGGTCTTGATCATCCAATACTATTTTTTTTGTCTTAATAATAACCAAGAGAGAATCATTTGTTATTCCAAGATTGGATTGTACTTCAAAACAAATTTTTAATGATTGTAATGAATCAGAAAGCTTTTTTATTGGTTCAATTACTTTTATACTTTTGATAGCAATATCTTTAATTTTATCAGAAATTGAAATTTCACCATCATAGATTTCATTAAGCTGATCAGTAATGTCCTGATTAAATTCTGGATATTCTTTTTGTAAAACCAATAAATCAAACAAATCTTGTAACTTTTGTTTGCTCATGTTTTGATATTGAAAATCTTCTGTATCTACTTCGTAATATTTCTTTATTGAAGAATCATTATTCATAATGTTAGTATCCTTCGGAGCCTTTGAGCAAGAAGCAATTAAAAATAAGACTATGTAGATTGAAATTCTTTTCATTTTAAGGATTTACCTTTTAGTGTTGTATGCGTTTATTTATAATTATCTGATAATGAATTTAAGTTTAATGATTTTACCATCTATATATGTTTTACTTAGTACCTTTAGTTTCTTTAAACTACTCGTTGGTACTATTAGTTTGTTTATAAAATCTTCTTTAGCATAAATTTCCACACCATTGTTTTGTGAAAAAACTTGATAAATCTGTGCATCGTCCGCTATTAGATTTTGCAATTGTTTTTTTCTGTTTTTTAAATCTTGCACATTCCCATTTGCATAATATTGTAGCATTAAAGCATAGTCATCCGTATTTAAATTTATAGTATTATTAGCTTGTGTTGTTATGTTTCTGTAAACAGTATCTGTTTTAAAGTAAGGTGATTGAACTACAAATCGAATATTCTTTTCCTTCGTTTTATAGGTGAAGCAACCTAAACTATCCGTTTTTAAATAAATAGGCGATTCAAAATCATGAATTATTTTAATATCTAAAACAGAAGTTACACTTTCGTTTTTATCTTGATCAATAAAGCAAAATTGAAACTCATTTTTTTTATTTGTAAAATAAAATACTAATGCGAGTATTGGAAAAAGTAATAAAAAATAAAATTTGTTATTCCATTTAGAAACTTTAATGGTGCTGTCAGGAAATGTTGTTTTTAAAGTATGCCAATTTTGATACCCAGCATAAGCACTCAAAAGATTTAAAATATCTATTCGAGGTAATTTATCTGCTTCTTTTTTTATGTACGTATAAAACCATTTTTCACTGATACTTGATTTTTGTTTTTGTAATAAATCTTCTTGAAAAGCTGAAATTTCTTCTCCTTTCCAGTTTTCTATGGACTCAGATGCGACATTTTCTTTAAAATAAGACAATGTGATTGCCTTTTTTAATTGATTAAAATGATATTTATCTGTTGGGTTCAACTATGTAAAATGCTAAATAGTAAATGATTAATAATTGTAAAATGGATTACAATGGGTTTACAAGTGTTTTGCAAGGCATTTTTTGTCCATTGGTATACGTTTGTTCCAAGAAAATTTAAAAATAGATAATTATGAACACAAAAGGAATGAATTTCGTATCAAAAATTATAGTGCTTAACATCTTAGGTATTATTTTAATATCATGTAATAATGGACACCGGGAAAAGTTAGCTGTCGAAAATGTTAGTATTTCAAGTGAGTATGATGCTGTTTCTGAAGAGCAAAATGAAATTGAAACCCCCAATATTACAAAGCTACCTGATAATTTGAAAATTATAAAATCGGCATCATTACGTTATAAAGTTAAACAATTAAAGAAAGCTTCAAAAGAGGTGAATGTGCTCATAAATCAATTTCAAGGCTATATATCAGAGCAAAGATCTCAAAACGATTTATCTCAGAAAGAGAATAGGCTAATTATTAAAGTACCAAACCATAATTTTACAACTTTAATTGATTCATTGAGTATTATAGCAGAGTTTATTGATTTTGAAAATATCACTACTCAAGACATTACAGAGGAATATATAGATATTCAATCTCGTTTAAAGACTAAGTTAGAAGTTAAAGAACGTTATGAAACCATACTTCGAAAGAATGCTAAAAATGTAGAGGATATTTTAGCAACTGAAGCAAAACTAGGTGCAATACAAGAAGAAATTGAAGCAGCTCAGGGAAGACTAAAATATCTGTCGAATAAAGTTACTTTTAGCACAGTTGAATTAAGCATTTATGAAACAGTAGATTATAAAGAACAGCCAAATTCTTTCAGTCGTAGTTTTTTCTCAGAGATAAAGGAAGGTTTTTCTTTTGGATGGAATTTAATTAAACAAATAATTTTAGGTGTTGTTTATCTTTGGCCTTTACTAATTATTGGAGGGGTAGTTACCTACTTTGTAAAGAGGAGAATGATAAAATAGGAGGTAATAATTGTTGAAAATTTAACCCACTAATTATTAATTTTAGTGGGTTATTTATTGTTGATAGTATTCAGTTCTTTTATTTTGCCACTCTTTTTCTTTTATAAATAATTTTTGATCGAGTTTAGGAATAGTTCTAATGATTCTAAATTCCCATTTTTCTTCCTTTTGATTGTTATCGTTAATCAAAGTACAGAAGAAATATAGACTAGATTCATTATGGCTTACCATGAAATTACCACCTGTTTTGGTATCCCAATTTTCTGTGGATTCTATAATATCCCCTCCTTTCTTATGTACGTAAGTTCTAATAAAGGAACTGTCAATGGCAGATCCCAATGAAATATTGAAAACTCTCCAACTAATGTTTTGATAACAATCTTTAATATTATCAAATTTCCATGGGTAAAACTTATTATTTGTAATCTCGTCTTCCAGTTTTTTTGATTGCTTTTCAGAATGAATTTTGTTGTTATTTTGATTATCCATAAGAACTACTTGTTCTTCATTACCTTCTGATAATGGCTGATATTTACCATCATATTTATTACAATCTATTGTGACTTCATATTGTATTAATGTATCTGCGATTTGTTTAGTAAATTGTACTTGACCACAAGGCATACTTGTAAAACGATATCCATCTTTAACTATTGATTTCAAATTTAATTGGGAATTAAGTACAAAAGGATGCCAAGGAGGTGTTCGATCCAGACGATCTGATTTAAAAATTTGGTAAGCTAAGATAGCATTGATCAATATCGAGGCTAAAAGAGTATATTTTAATATATTTTTCAATATGTATCTATGTTATAAAAGGTGAATATAACAGATTAAGTTTACAACTGCTCTTTCAACACCTTAATCTCATCTCTTAATTGAGCGGCAACTAAAAAGTCTAATGCTTTCGCAGCTTTTTCCATCATTTTTTGACGATCTCTAATGCGTTTTTCAATTTCAGGTTTTGGTAAATATTCTAAATCCTCTTCAGCAGCTTTAGTTGCAGCGGCATCATAATGAAAAGAACTAATATTATTTTTACTTAAACTATCGTCTAAACTCTTTTTAATTTGAGTTGGGGTAATGTTATGTTTTGTATTGTATGCAATTTGTTTTTCACGCCGTCCATTAGTTGCGTCAATGGTTAACTGCATGCTGTTGGTAATTTTATCGGCATACATAATAGCTCTACCATTAATGTTTCTTGCAGCTCTACCAACTGTTTGGGTTAAAGAGCGTTGGCTACGTAAAAAACCTTCTTTATCGGCATCTAAAATAGCAACTAATGAGACTTCAGGTAAATCTAATCCTTCTCTTAATAGGTTTACACCAACTAATACATCAAACAGGCCTTTACGAAGGTGTTGCATGATTTCAACGCGTTCCAACGTATCTACATCACTATGTATATAGCGACATCGGATGTTAATTCTACTTAAATATTTGGTTAGTTCTTCTGCCATTCTCTTCGTTAATGTAGTAACTAAAGTCCGCTCGTCTCTTTCTACACGTAATTGAATTTCTTCTATTAAGTCATCAATCTGATTTAAACTAGGTCTGATTTCAATTTCAGGGTCTAATAAACCGGTTGGACGGATAATCTGTTCGACAAAAACACCTTCTGTTTTTTGTAATTCATAATCTGCAGGTGTGGCACTCACATAAATTACCTGATTCTGAATTTCCTCAAATTCTTCAAATTTTAGAGGACGGTTATCCATAGCAGCGGGTAATCGAAATCCGTATTCTACTAAATTTTCTTTTCGAGAACGGTCGCCTCCATACATGGCATGGGTTTGCGGTATGGTAACATGACTTTCATCAATCACCATTAAATAGTCCTCAGGAAAATAATCTAATAAACAGAAAGGCCGTGTACCTGGTTGTCTTCCGTCAAGGTAACGCGAGTAATTTTCTATTCCACTACAATACCCTAATTCGCGAATCATTTCTAAATCAAACTCGGTACGTTCCTTTAAACGTTTTGCTTCAAGATGTTTGCCTATTTCTTTAAAGTAATCAACCTGCTTAACCATGTCTTCTTGTATGGCATGAATTGCATTTTGCAATACATCTGGAGAAGTGACAAATAAATTGGCCGGATATATAGTTAATTTTTCAAATTTTTCAATGATTTGATTGTTGACAATATCAAAACTTTCCATTTCTTCAATTTCATCACCAAAGAAATGAACACGATAGCCATAATCACCATAGGAAGGGAAAATAGTTATTGTGTCTCCTTTTACTTTAAAGGTTCCGCTTTTTACCTCAAATTCTGTTCTAGAATATAAGCTGGTAACCAATTGATGTAAAAACTTGGTACGAGGAATCTTTTGATCTACCTCAATATGAATGACATTCTTTTTAAATTCAACGGGATTACCGATACCATATAAACAAGAAACTGAGGCCACTACTAACACATCTCTACGACCAGATAATAACGAAGATGTTGTGCTTAATCGAAGTCGTTCAATATCATCATTTATGGATAGATCTTTTTCAATATACAATCCGCTTGAAGGAATATAGGCTTCAGGTTGATAATAGTCATAATAGGATACAAAATATTCTACCGCATTATTAGGAAAAAAATGCTTAAACTCAGAATACAATTGTGCCGCTAAGGTTTTATTATGAGCCAATACCAACGTAGGTCGTTGAATGTTATTAACAACATTGGCTACTGTAAAAGTTTTACCAGAACCCGTAACACCTAACAATGTTTGATAGTTTTCTCCTGAAGCAATAGCTTCCGTAAGTTGTCTAATGGCTTCAGGTTGATCACCTGTAGGTTTAAATTCTGATTTTAAGTCGAATTGCATCCTACAAAAATAATGAACTAATTTGTATTAATAGCATATGATAAACGCTTTAAGTATGAACTAATATGAATTCATAATTTAGTATATAATTCGATGAAAAAGAGATAAAGAAATACGATAACGTTATCGTTAACATTATTTAACACAAAGCATAAATTGTTTAATATTAATTTAACATTAAACGATGAATTCCACCTTAAATTTGCGGTATATTATTTGAGTTAGTTAGTTAAATAATGGGTGTTGGTTCATAAACAATGCCCATTTTTTTTTGAATAGAACTGAAATACTTTTTTTTAAATAAACAATTTTCTAGAAAACTTCTATTTTAGATTTCGACCCTTCTAATTGAAAATAATTAATTTCCATATAATTCAATTTAAATCTTAAAATTTTAACAATTATTAACATTAATTGCAAATTGTTTAATAGTAATTTAACATTAATCAAAAAATTCTACCTTAAATTTGTAGTATATTATTTGAGTTAGTTAGTTAGTTAGTTAGTTAAATAATGGGTATTGGTTCATAAACAATACCCATTTTTTTTTGCTCGTTATTTAAAAGAGCAACGAAACCTTTAAAATGTTTTGGGATAAAAAATTGCGTTCTATAAATCTCTTTTCTTTAATAAGGCGTAAGAAGCATAAATAAAGATAAATATCCAAACAGTAGCAATTGCAATTTGATACCAATGTACACTAACATCAAAAGCAAAATCTTGTCCTAATTGTTTCCCGGCTGTTTGTATGGCATTTAATTTTGTAAAAGGTTGTTTGATCAAGTTTGCCATGGACTCTAAAGGAAAAAACTGCATAATATCATTTACCCCAATGGAAGATAATGAATCGCTACTAACAGTATCATTTGAAGCGAATTTATCAGAATTAAATTTCCAATATAGAAATCCCTTAAAAATATTTTCTATAAAAAACCATACGAGAATACCTCCAACCGCAAAGGCCGATCGTTTCACTAAAATCCCCATAAAAAGACCAAACGAAAAGAACGCAGTTAATTTTATAAAGAAGGCCAATAGGTAGCCTAGATCAGAAAAAATTATACTCAGCTCATTAAAATCTGAATAAATTAGCCCTAAAATCATAGAAACTACAAATACAAAAAATGTAGAAATTGCGGCAAAAACAATTACAGTATAAAATTTTGAAAGAATAAATTCCTTTTTACTTAAACCATCAATTAAGTTTTGTTTTAATGTTTTATTACTATACTCATTAGCCATCATAGAGACAATTACCAAAAGTAAAAAGAACTTAAAGATGGAAGCCATATAAGTGTTGAAATGCCATATATAAGGAAAGTTAAAAATACCTTGATCGGCTAAATGGAATTTTATGACACCAACATCAAATTTTATCGCTGCAATCAAAGCAATTGATGTTAGTAATGCAAAGTAGATGATAGTAAGTACTCTACTAGCTCTGTTGTGTTTTAGTTTGTGGAATTCTATGTTTAAAAGTCGTAACATTTTGTGGTAGCTTGTAGGTTAGTTGTTGTTGGTAAGGGTTAAAAACTGTTGCTCTAAACTTGGCATTCGTTTCACTAAATGCGATAGTGTTATTCCGTTTTTAAATAAATAAGTATTGATTTCAGATGCTGACAATTCATTTTCCAAGGAGGCTATAAATTTTCCTTCTTCTTCTTTTACGTTAGCAATTGCGGGATGCTTTACTAATAATTCCTTAAGTTTTTCAGAATCGGACTCTGTATTTAATTCAAAATAGCCATTGGTAGCGGTAATACCATCAACAGCTCCAGAATAAAGTTTAACACCATTACGGATCACAACCACATGCGAACATACTTTTTCTACTTCATCTAATAAGTGAGATGCTAAAAGAATTGTAGTACCATTACTGGCAATGTCTTTAATAATTTTACGAATTTCATGAATTCCTTGTGGATCGAGTCCGTTGGTAGGTTCATCTAGAATTAAAATTTCGGGGTCGTTCAATAGGGCAGAAGCAATAGCCAATCGTTGTTTCATACCTAAAGAATAGGTTTTAAACTTACTATCTCTACGCTCAAATAAATTAACAACTTTTAGTTTTTCATCAATCTTATCATAAGAAACGCCTTTGATTTTACAAATAAGTTTTAAATTTTGAACCGCGGTCATGTACGGATAGAAATTAGGACGCTCTATAATTGCTCCAACTTTTTTTAATGCTTCATGTGTAGAAATATTTCCGTCAAACCAACTGAATTCTCCAGAGGTTTTATTGACAACATTTAAGATGATTCCTAAAGTAGTAGATTTTCCACTACCATTTGGACCTAAAATACCATAAACATTACCTTTTTCAATATCAAAGGATAAGTTATTTACCGCATGTACACTTCCAAATTTTTTATCTAAATTTCTGAGGGATAAGATGGTTTCCAAGATTGTGATTGTTTGATTACATTAAATAAGACGAACGAAATTGAATTTCGTAACAGAAAAAAAAGTTTTTCTACTTTATGTAGTTAATCTAATCAATAATTTTTAATCTCAAAAATTGAATTAAGGTTTCAGGGTATTGCCTTTACACAGAGGAGTACGAACTTTTTTAATTCATCAACTCATCGAAGTTGTCGAAGTCAAAATCATCAAAATTTTCCATAGCATCGAAATCATCGTCATCATCACCATTAGAACTATCCTCACTGATAAATTCCTTATCTGGAGCTTCGCTTGGTACCAATCCCACTGAAAGTAATATACTTGGTAATTCAACTTGAGGCGTTTTTTCTTCAATACTAATCAACTCAACATAGAATGTCCACATTGAAAAGAAATCATAGACATAAAGTAGTTTGCCCTTATCCTCAGTTAAAATATCTCTAAGAATAAAACCTTGCATAGAAATATTAGCTTCCGTTTCGTTCATATCAAACAAAGGAATTTCTTCACCTTGGTTCCAATCACCATCTGTTAGATAAAAAGCAGCCATTTCTGTACCATCAAAACCAAAGGCATTGGTTATTGTATTATGCAAGTCTTCTAATGAATCGTTAAAATCAATAGCTATATCTCTTACAACATCTTCTTTAGTATCTAATATCAATCTTATTTTATATATCATAGCATTATAGTCTGGGGCAAAGTTATGTATTTGTTATAAATAATAAGAACTGAAAGTAACTTTTTCTTTTATAGTCTTTTCATTACTTTTACAGCAAATAGAACTGTTTTATGGATAAAGAAGCATTATTAGAAGAACTAAATAGGCGTACAGAGAATACTTTGATGGCAACGTTGAATATTGTGTATACTGATATTGGCGAGAATTATCTAGTGGCAACGATGCCTGTTAATGCCCGAGTGCATCAACCAGCAGGCTTGTTGCATGGTGGTGCTTCAGTGGCCTTAGCGGAAAGTGTTGGTAGTACAGCAGCTCATTTTTCTATTGATATCAATACACAAGAAATACGTGGATTGGAAATCACAGCAAATCATATTCGTGGCATAAGAGAAGGTGTAGTTACCGCTATAGCAAAACCTATCCATAAAGGTAGAACAACACAATTATGGGAAATTAGGATTGTTGATGAACAAGAAAAATTGATTTCTATTTGTAAGCTTACTGTAATTGTTCTGAATAGAAAAGGATAATGATGCCGAAAAGAATAAAGAAGATTTTAAAAATTATCGGGATTTTTCTTTTGGTGTTTTTTATTGGTTTAGTGATTGCCGCTCATATTTTTTTAAGTCCAACATCTGATAAAAAAGCCTTAACGGAATTATCTATAAATGGTTTATATCCTAAAATCATACACAAAACGTATAATGGGTTTGAATATCGTGTGGCGGAAATGCAGCAAAAAATTGATACCAGTTTGTTAACATTAGTTTTTGTACATGGCTCTCCTGGAGATTTTTTAGACTATAAAAGGTATTTAACGGATAGCACTTTAAATGTAAGGGCAAATTTACTAAGTTATGATAGGGTAGGATATGGTATGGAACATACGGGTAATGTTCAAGGATCTATAGCTTTTGAATTGGGTCTTTTAGATGCCGTTACTAATGGTATTCCTGCAGAAAAAATTGTGTTAATAGGCTATTCTTATGGGGGTCCAATAGTATTAGCTTCACCCAAAAATTACAAGTATAAAGTATCTTTGGCTAGTGCTGTAAATGCTGATTTAGAACCTATGTTTTGGGGATTAAAAATATATGATTGGAAATTAACACGATGGATACTGCCTAAAAAAGTACAAGCGGCAGCGAAAGAAAAATATTCACACCTATCCGATTTGCCCAAGTATGCGGAATTATGGAATAAAAGTCCTTCACCAATTGTAAATATTCAAGGTGATGCTGATTGGATTGTACCCTATAAGAATTCAATATTTTTACAACAGAAAATTGATGCAGATAAATTTAAAATGATCACCCTTAAAGGTGTTGGCCATGAATTAGTTTGGTCAAATTTTGACGTGATAAAAAGTGAAATTTTAAAAACACTTAAATAGAATGTTTGAAAATAAATCTATAAATGAACTTTTCGCAAAGGTTCAACAAGCTTTTGAAACTAAAAAACCTTTTGTTGTATATAGGCAGCCTGATAGTGATTTTGTTAAAGGTTTTTTTCAAACAAATAATGACCTTTATAATACCAAAGACTATTTAGATTCTGGGTTCGTTTTTGCACCTTTTGACACTGCTTTACCTTCTATTTTATTTCCAATATCAGAATCTCAACTATATACTGCTAAATTTATCAATACGTTTTTTAAAGATAACCAAAAGGATTTGTCATTGGTATCTAATTTAGAAAGTTCAAAAGCGAGTCATATAGTATTAGTGGAAGATGGAATTAAATTTTTAGAAAAGAATAATTATAAAAAAGTTGTACTCTCTAGAAAGCAGGCTATTCCTGCAACAGAATTTAACTTAGTTGAAACCTTTAAAAAACTACTTGGAAGTTATAATAATGCATTAGTATATTGTTGGTTTCATCCTAAAGTGGGGTTGTGGTTAGGAGCAACGCCTGAAACTTTGTTAAAGGTTCATAAAAACACGTTTGCCACAATGGCATTGGCGGGTACTCAGGTTTATATTGAAAACAAGAATTCCTCTATTGACGATTCTGATTACAATGATGTTAAATGGGAAGCAAAAGAGATAACTGAACAAAAACATGTTACAGACTTTATATTAGAACAGTTCGAGAAAAGTGGAGTACTGAATGATTTTAGGGTCTCTAAACCTTATACTACAAAAGCTGGAAATTTACTACATCTCCGCACTGATATTTCAGGAGAATTATCACCAGAACTAACATTAAAAAATATAATTAATTTATTACATCCAACACCAGCTGTGTGCGGAGTACCTAAGCAAGAAGCGAAAGACTTTATTTTACAAAATGAAAATTATAATCGGGAGTTTTATACCGGATTTTTAGGAGAATTAAACTTAGCAGGAACTTCAAATCTATATGTTAATTTAAGATGTATGCAACTTATAAAAAATACTATTGAAATTTATATTGGTGGCGGTATTACAAATGATAGTAACCCTGAAAATGAGTGGGAAGAAACCGTAGCTAAAAGTAAAGTAATGTTAAAAGTATTATAATTTCACTTTATATTTAGCTCGGTCACTATTTGTATATCGTTCTAAGAATTTTTATCTTTTATGGTCGCTTTCAAAGTGCACGGATTGTAAAATTAGTGTACTTTTAATTGAATTAAGGATTTGTAGACCATAGGGCTGCACTTTTAAGCATAGCTCTTCTTGGTAGTTTTAATCCTGCAACTATTAATTCTGCAAAATCTTCAGGTTGTAAAACACTATCTTGAGAATCTTTGGTGGCAATACCTAGTTCAATTGACATATCAGATGCTATAGTACTTGGGGTTAGTGTACAAACTCTAATATTATTTTTACGAACTTCTTTCATTAAGGATTCTGACATTCCAATAACGGCAAATTTTGAAGCGGAATAAGCTGATGTACTTGCATTTCCATTTAATCCAGCTGTAGACGAAACATTAATAATATCACCTTCATTTTTTGCTATTAAATGAGGTAAAATTTCTTTAGTCACATAATACATTCCCATCACATTAGTTTGAATAATTTGGCTCCATTGGCTAACTTCCATTTCATTAAAAGTGCCGAATGCTGCAATTCCTGCATTATTTACTAAAATATCAACTGAACCTAAGGTTTTTATGATAGTTTTAATACTTTGCTTGACTTCTTCATAGTTGCTTACATCAAATACGGAATAAATTGCTTTAATGCCAAAAGCTTCTAATTCAGAAACGGTTTCTTTTAAAATAGCTTCATTTCTTCCAGTTATAGCAACGTCTATACCTTCTTTAGCAAACGCAATAGCTGTAGCTTTTCCGAGTCCTCTTCCACCACCGGTAATTATTGCTTTTTTATTTTTTAAATCTTTCATATGAGTTTATAGAATAAGTATTTATAATAATTGATTGTAACCGTTTTATCCAATAGTAGCAATATGTTAAAAGACATGATTTTCGCGTTATTTTTTTAACGCAACGTTTTTATTTTATCTATAATACTAAAGCGAATTGAACGACCACGAAGATATAAAATGAAGTTGAAAATGAATTATATAAATTCTAAAATTTAGCTTACGACCTTGATGTTAATTCATACAAATTACCCAATCAAAACTATTATTTTATTGAAATGAGTAATGTACCTTTCTCATTAAGTTTTATGATAGTTCATATCACTTCATAATTCTTAAATAATACACTGATTGTTGTTATTGTCAATGTATTTATGAAACTATCGTAATTTTATTAAGAATTGAAAATAATAAAATTACGATAGTTTTTCAGACTAAATATTAAATTTTAAGCCCAACATTGCTGTTCTTCCAATATTATAAATGCCTTCACTTTTTAAACGTGATAAATGCGAAATATACTCTGTATCTAAGGCGTTGTTAAGTGTAAAGCTGAGGTTAAACTTAGTGTTGTTAATTTTTATATCTCCACCAAGACCTAAATGTAATAATTGGTAGCCATCAGATTTTGTTTCAAACAGTCCCACGTTGTTTTGGTTTAATACACTTTCCAATTTTATGGATGCATAACCATTAGAGATCCAATTTTTAATATTAAACTCACCGCGTAAGGTATTATTAAACTGATTTGCTGGTATTAGTGGTAAGTAATCTCCATTGTCTTGTTTTCCAATAACCATTTCAAAACTACTTTCTAAATGCAACCAATCCAAAGGGTGAGGGTGTAAGTGGAAACCAAATTCACTACCATACAACTTCGAGTCATCTTGTATGTAGGTATAGGCGTCAATATCTTCAATAGTTGTTCCTGTAGGAGTTAAAAATATATAATTCTTAATCACATTTAAGAAACCATTGGCAAAAAATTCAATGTGTTCGTTTTTATATTCAAAAGCTAAATCTATTTGATAATTTTGTTCGTTATTTAAATCAGAATTTCCTATTTCATATCTATTAGTACCATGATGTACACCATTTGAAGTCAACTCTGCTAAATTAGGAGCACGAAAACCTGTAGCTAAATTTAATCGCGTCTCTACCTTATCAAATAATGTAGTTTTATAACCTAAAGAAGCAGTGAAACTGTTGTATGAATTATCAATGGCATCAAATATATGTTCATCTCCCTCATTTTCTACAATATGTTTTTCTGTATTAATATTTCTTGTGTCAAAGCGAATACCTCCTTGTAAAAAATGGGTATCCCATTTTGTATTTACCATAGCAAATACACCCAAGTCATTCATGTTAGCATCAGGTATTAATAGCTCTTCTCCAAAATTAGTATTGCTTTGTGTTAAACCTTGTACACCTAAAATACTCTCGAACTGACCAATTGTGGGTAAATGATATTGCACATCATAAGTAAACGTTTTAAGCTTCATTTGTAATGAAGGTTCTAAATGTTCTTCATGCTCTTCTTCATGCTCTTCTTCATGCTCTTCTTCCTCGTGTTCTTCTTCATGTTCATGCTCATCTTCAAATTCTCTTCGATTATTTGCGGTATACCCCAAATGAATATCCAAATTAGAATCATTAAAATAGACATGATTGTGTGAGCTTACAATATAATTATCAATTTTTTGATATGGATTTTGTGGAATAATATTAGCGTTTTGTACACCAATTTCTTCAGCGATACCGATGTTTGATGAGGTTAAATTAAAACGATTGTCAGAACTGAAATTTTTCAACTCGAAGCCTAATGCAGATTTAACGTCAAACTCATTAAATCGAGAATTGGTAACATGCGTTCCGTCTGGTATTTTATAATCGTGATGAGAGTTATAGCCCATAGACGCTATAAATTTTATATTTTCAGAAGAAGATTTAAAATTAAATGAAGTATTACTTCCCATAGTATTGGTAAAATATTTTTGACTAATGGTGGCAGTAGTAATATTCGCATTAGCATACTTTTCAGGATTAAAATACAAGACTCCCCCTAAAGCATCAGATCCGTATAAAAGGGAAGCTGGACCTTTAATAATTTCTACACTTTCAACACCGTTATCATTTAATCCAAGCCCGTGTTCATCTCCAAACTGTTGGTTTTCTAAACGCACCCCTTGCGAATAAACCAATACTCTATTACCGCTTAAACCTCTAATTACAGGTTTTCCAATACCCATCCCTGTTGATATTTGAGAAACACCAGCAACGTTAGAAATACCCTCAATTAGACTTACTGCTCCCGAGCGTTGTAGTTGTTGAACCGTTTTGTGTTCTACCTTCATTACATTTTCGCTTTGCAATTTGTTAAATGGAGTAGATAATATAATTTCGTCCATATTAAAGACAGATTCTTCTAAGGTTACATCTAATACTGTACTTTCTTCAGTAATTTCAACGGTTACGGATTTTGAATTATATCCGACATAACCGATAACAATTGTTAAAGTACCTTTTGGTAAATTTTTTAAGATATAATTACCGTCCATATCTGTTATTGTGCCTTTATGCAAATCTGGAGCATAAACATCGGCTTCAATAAGAGGCTGGTTGTTGGTGTCAATAATTTTTCCTGAAAGCGTGTGTTGAGCATGTAATACAAGGCCACACCATACCATAAGTATAGATAAATAAATTTTCATTTTTGTAAATTTTATTATTGTTAATGCGTTGATAAAAAACTAATTAAGCAATAATAGAAGGGGGTGCTCTTGAAGATTTTGTACTCTCAAATGAATAAAAGTAAGTTTGACTGTACGAATCAAAAAGTTGAAAATAAGAGTGCGGTTTATAGAAAGTAAAACTGCTATTAAAATCAAATGAATTGTAGGTGATTTTTAAATGGTAAAAATGACAATCAATTTGCTTTTTATGGAAGTGTTTTTCTAATTTAGCATTACAAAAATAATGTTCATGACCTTCTATAGCATGCAGTGTTTGAAATGCAAAGGGCAAAAGAACAACTATGGCTACAAGTGTAGACAGAATTTTATGTGAATACTTTTTTCTCAAGCTACAAAGATACTAAAATCTTAAATAGATTTTTACTTCTTTATTTTTTTCCAAAGAAACTTACCAGAATTTATAATCAATAATGCTATAAAGCCAATCAGTAACCCAAAAATAAACTCCTTTAGAATTGATGGTACAGATGATAATAAGTCTTCTGAGAGATGGTGAAAAAAGTCTATATAATGAACAAAGATACCGCCAGCTACTAATAATAATGCAATAGTACCTATAACACCTAAAGCTCTAATAATCATAGGTAAAGCATTTATTAAAAATTTACCAAAATAAAATGATATATTTTTTTTGTCTTTACTTAGTTTTACAAATCGCATACCTAAGTCATCCATTCTAACAATTAAAGCTACAATACCATAAACACCTATTGTTGCAATAATCGCTACCACCGAAACTACCATTATTTGTGTGAGCAAAGGTTTGTCAAGGACTGTACCTAATGCAATAATTACAATTTCAATAGATAAAATAAAGTCAGTTATAATGGCTGATCTTATTTTCGTTTTTTCAACTGCTAATACTTCTTCTTTTGTTAGTTCTTTTTCTTCAATAATAGCTACTTCATGATGGTGTGGTACAAAATATTCATATATTTTTTCGACACCTTCATAGGCTAAATAAACACCACCTAAAATTAATATAAGTGTCACGGCCCAAGGTAAAAATGCACTCAATAAAAATGCAATAGGTAAGATAATTAGTTTGTTCAAAAAAGAACCTTTTGTAATGGCCCACAATACAGGAATTTCTCTTGAAGACATAAAGCCTGATGCTTTTTCTGCATTAACGGCTAAATCATCACCTAATATGCCAGCTGTTTTTTTTGTCGCAATTTTGCCCATAACAGCAACATCATCCATCAAAGCGGCAATATCATCTAATAAGGCAAAAAATCCTGTAGCCATAATTTTATAGTTTGTTTTATTGAAGAATTGTTATTATTAATCACCTTGTTTTTCTGACTTTTCACTATTCAACTTAATCGCAGTTCCTTTTTGTTTAAAATTAGAACCTTTGTAATGAGCAGTAAATGAATAGGAATTGTCTTTAATTCCTGTTATTTTTACAATAAAAGGGGTGCTGTCTAATTGTGTTTTTGGCTTTAGTTTTGTCAACTCATACTCAAAGTTTGAATTCCATTTAATAGCAAAAGTATCCTTTACATTGTCATAGGTTTCAATTTGAATATTGTCATTTCTAAAAGCGACAGATGTAGCATCTGACTCATCTAAATGGGTTTTAAATGTGCCAATTTTAAATTGATCTACATCTCCTTGTTCAGCACAAGAATAAATGAGAATAAAAGTTAATATGACAATTAAATATCGCATTATATTCCAGTGTAATTAGACGGAGTAATTGCTTTTAGTTCTGTTTTTATGCTATTATTCACTTCTAAGCTATCAATAAAGTCAGCCATTGATTTTTGGTTAATCACAGCATTAGTTCTCGTCAATCCTTTTAAGGCTTCATATGGATTTGGATAACTTTCTCTACGTAAAATGGTTTGAATTGCCTCTGCAACAACAGCCCAATTGTTTTCTAAATCTTCTTCAAATTTTTCTTTATTTAACAATAACTTGTTAAGTCCTTTTAAGGTAGAAGAAAAACCAATTAATGTATGAGCAAAAGGAACGCCCACATTTCTTAGTACTGTTGAGTCGGTTAAATCACGTTGCAATCTAGAAATTGGAAGTTTTGCAGACAAGTGCTCAAAAATAGCATTAGCCATTCCTAAATTACCTTCCGAATTTTCAAAATCTATTGGATTTACCTTATGTGGCATTGCAGAAGAGCCCACTTCGCCAGCTTTTATTTTTTGTTTAAAATAATTCATGGAAATATAAGTCCATATATCTCTATCTAAATCTATTACTATTGTGTTTATTCGCTTTAAAGCATCAAAAATACCAGCGATATGATCGTAATGTTCAATTTGAGTGGTAGGAAAAGAATGATGTAATCCTAAGATGTTTTCTACGAAATTAGTACCAAATTTTTTCCAGTCTATATTAGGATAAGCAACTTTATGAGCGTTAAAATTACCTGTGGCTCCACCAAATTTAGCGGCATACGGTATGTTTTGCAATTGCTTTACTTGTTGTTCAATACGTTCTACAAAAACCATAAACTCTTTACCTAGTCTAGTTGGTGATGCTGGTTGGCCATGTGTACGTGCTAACATGGGGATTTCTGCCCAGTCATTAGATAAGATTCTTAATTTTTCAATTAATGTTGCTAAATCCGGATAGTAAACGGTATCAAAAGCATCATGAATAGAAAGTGGAATTGCAGTATTGTTTATGTCTTGTGATGTAAGTCCGAAATGGATAAACTCTTTGAACTTCTGTAAATTTAAAATGTCAAATTTTTCTTTTATAAAATATTCAACAGCCTTTACATCATGGTTGGTGACTTTTTCAATGTCCTTGATACTTTGGGCATCTTTTGTTGAAAAATCTATATAAATAGCACGTAGTGCTGTATTTGTGTTTTTATCGTAATCACTTAATTGAGGAAGTGGTATTTCTGTTAATGCGATAAAATATTCAATTTCTACTTTAACACGGTATTTTATTAATGCTTCTTCCGAAAAAAAAGGAGCTAAATTTGATATTTTATTTCTGTATCTGCCATCAATTGGTGAAACGGCACTTAATTCGTTAAGGATCATTTAGTCTAAATTAGACTGTAAAAATAAATGAAAACTAATGAACAGAAAAGTAATTAAGAGCTTTTCTAAGCAACGGTTGTTTTTTCAATTAAATCCAATACTTTTTTAGCTTTTGACGCATAATTGGCACTTTCATTCGCAATGTTTTTATTAATTATCAATTTCATTTCATAATGAATCCATCCAATTTTTTTACCAATGTAGAATAATGTGTCCATTGCATTGGTTTTGGTATTGGATTTATAATCTTTTAACATCCAATCAAAACACGTTTCAATTATTTCAGATAATTGTTCATGTGTTAATATCAGTTTAATTGGCGAATCGAATTTAGAGGTATATTCTTGGGCTATTAAACTGCATATTTTTGATACAGATTTGATTGCATTCTCATCAGTTAACTTAGAGATGTTCTTAGTGAAATAGGATAAGTTATAGGCTATCCAATCAAGACGTTGCTCAACAACGATCTCTAATGTGGCTATAGCTTTTAATGAAATATCATTATCATAATCAAATGATATTTCTACCAATGATTCAAATAAAGACTGGTCTGTAAGAATAATTTTTGATAGTTTCTTAAGACTTTCTCTATTTGTATTTGGTATTATGTTTAGTTCTTTTATTAAAGAATATTTGTTCATATTTTTAACTGCGTTCATATACTACATTAAGAATTAAAAACTGTTTTAATCTCCACATTTTGGATGTATTTTAACAGAAAAAAAAGGAAAATATTATAAATATTAACTTTTTTTTTGTATACCAGTTATTAATATTCTTCATTATCTCTATAATTTATCATTGAATGTTGCGTTAAATTGTTATAAAAATTAAAGTTGGAACATTATTTGTTTAACGAAATAGAAAAGATCAATGTTTATGAAAAAAATTAAACTACCCTATATATTTTTGATAGTCGCCATTTTAGGCTCTCAGTTGTCATTTTCACAAGATGATAGTAATCAATTAGATGAAAATGGTAACAGACATGGAGTTTGGAAAAAATATTACAGTAATAGTAGAATTCGTTATAGAGGTACTTTTGAACATGGCAAAGAAGTAGGTACATTTAAGTATTACTCAGCAGCTCAGTCGGATTATCCGAATGTAATAAAGAAATTCGAGTCAAATGATGGTATTGCTGATGTTAGCTTTTACAGTGATGAAGGATTATTGCTAAGTAGTGGTAAAATGGATGGTAAAAAAAGAGTAGGGAAGTGGCAATATTTTCATGAAGATGGTAAAACAATTATGTCAGAAGAAAATTATGTAGATGGTAAGTTAGAAGGAGACTATAAAACGTTTTATAATACAGGTAAACCTACAGAAGTTGGCTATTTTAAAAACGGTAAATTGGATAGTGTCTATAGAAAGTATTCTATAAAGGGACATTTATATCAACACTTTAATTATAAGAATGGTTTGTTAAATGGAAAAGCGGTTTATTATAATAGAAAAACAGGTGAACTTACAACAAAAGGAGAATTCAAGGATGATAAGAAAGTAGGAACTTGGGAGAATTATGTAGATGGAGAGTTAATTAGTACTGAGCAACCCAACAAAAAGAAAGAGCGTCCAATAAAACAAGAAAAAAATTAATTTATAATATAGAAAAAGGCCTTAATACAATTGTATTAAGGCCTTTTAACTAACTAACTAACTAACCAACCAAACTATATTTTAATTTAAAGGTGGTAATATCACTTTATCTATTACGTGTATTACTCCGTTTGCAGCTTGAACATCTACAGCTACTATATTACTTACTCTATCATTAGCATCTGTTAATGTGGCACCTCCCGTAACGTTTGCGGTGATGTCTCCACCTAACGTTGAAACTGTCATATTATCAGTTAATGCAGAAGATAAAACATTCGCACCTGCTACAACATGGTGTTGTAAGGCGGCTGTCAATGTTTGCCCATCTATATCATCCAAACCATCAGCATTTAACTCAGTTAATAAACTACCAAAAGCATCGTTTGTTGGAGCGAAAACTGTAAATGGAGCAGGGTCTGTGCCATTTGCTGTAGACAAAGTGGCTACAAAATCAGGTTGATCTGCTCTTGTTAAGGCAGCTACCAAAGTTGAAAAATTAGCATCTGCAGTAGCAAAAGTTACAATTGTTGGTAATCCAATAACTTCATCTACTAAGTGAACAACTCCATTTTCTAACACATTGTCAGCAGCAGTAACTTTCGCTCCGCCGTTTAAAGTAACTCCACCTTCAGTATTTACATACATATTTAAATTTCCTGAACCAGGAGATAATGTAGATAATGTTTCAATATATCCAGTTGATAAACCTGTTGATTTAACAGCTCCGCTAACAACATGATTTAAAAGGATCTGTGATAAGACATCAGTTGGTACGGCGTCAATATTTGCAAAACCGTTAGCAGAAAGAAAGGCTGTAAATGCAGCATCGTTTGGTGCAAAAACTGTAAAAGGTCCAGGACCGTCAAGTACAGTTGCCAATCCTCCATCTGCTTTAGTTAATGCTTCAAGTAGAAGTCCGTAATTGGCTTCATTTGCTTGTACAAAATCAGTGATGGTTTTAATTTCTGGTTGTTTAGGATCATCATCGTCATCACAGGATACAAATGAGAATACTAGGAATAAGGCTAAAAATGCTGGTAATAATTTTGATAGTTTTTTCATCGTTTTTATGTTTAAAGTTTTGACAAATATATAAATAAATTTCAATAATGTTTAATCATTTCGTAAAAAAGTTAAACAAAACAGTAGATTTAACATTTCTTTAGCAATATTGAATTTGTATTTCTACAGTGCATCTTAATGAATGAGGTGTTTTTTATATCCTTAGCTATGCTTATCTTTGCATTTAAATTATATTAAAAATGAAAAGAGTCGTAGTAGGACTTTCAGGAGGTGTAGATTCTAGCGTTGCCGCTTATTTATTGAAAGAACAGGGATATGAAGTTATTGGCTTATTTATGAAAAATTGGCATGATGATTCGGTTACAATATCTAATGAATGTCCATGGTTAGAAGATAGTAATGACGCCATGCTAGTTGCTGAAAAATTGGGAATTCCTTTTCAGGTTGTAGATTTGAGTGAAGAATATAAGGAACGTATAGTTGATTATATGTTTCGTGAATATGAAATAGGAAGGACACCAAACCCTGATGTACTGTGTAATAGAGAAATTAAATTTGATGTCTTTCTAAAAATAGCTTTAGAGTTAGGTGCTGACTATGTAGCAACAGGTCATTATTGTAGAAAAGGTATTATTGAGAATAATGGTAAAGAAACTTATCAATTACTAGCAGGTAAAGATGTTAATAAAGATCAGTCTTATTTTTTATGTCAATTATCGCAAGAACAATTGGCAACTACTTTATTTCCTATCGGAGAGTTGACAAAGCCTGAAGTGAGGAAAATTGCCAATGAATTAGATTTAATTACTGCAGAAAAGAAAGATTCACAAGGCTTATGTTTTATAGGTAAAGTACGATTACCAGAATTTTTACAGCAAAAATTACAGCCTAAAGAAGGTACTATCGTTCAAATACCTAATGATGCTCCAGTTTTCAATAGATCTCAAACTAAATTTGAATCTAAAGAAGAAGAATTGGTCTATAAAGCAACAAAATATGAATATCATTTAAATGATGGAAAAGTAGTTGGTAAACATCAAGGTGCTCATTATTTTACTAAAGGTCAACGAAAAGGATTAGCTGTTGGTGGAACGGTAGAACCGCTCTTTGTTATAGAAACAGATGTTAAAGACAATATTATTTATACTGGTGAAGGGAAAAATCATAAAGGACTCTATAGAAATGTTCTTTTTGTAAATAATAATGAAATTCATTGGGTTCGTGAAGACTTAGTGTTAAAAAATGGTGAACAGTTACAAGTTAAGGCTAGAATTAGATATAGGCAAGCGTTGGAAAATGCTACCATATACAAGATGAATGGCGGACTATATGTGGAATTCGAAAATCAACAATCAGCCATCACTGAAGGTCAATTTGTGTCGTGGTATCAAGATGATGAGTTGTTAGGATCAGGAGTAATTTCTTAAATTAAATCAATGTTAGAACATAATAAAATCACAAATTTATTTGATATTAAATATCCATTAATTCAAGCAGGAATGGTATGGGCTAGTGGGTGGCGATTGGCATCAGCGGTTAGTAATGCAGGTGGACTGGGTTTGATTGGAGCTGGATCTATGTATCCTGATGTGTTAAAGGAACATATTCAAAAATGTAAAAAAGCTACAGATATGCCCTTTGGTGTAAATGTGCCCATGTTATATCCAAACGTAAAAGAACTTCTTCAAATTATTATTGATGAAGAAGTTAAAATTGTTTTTACATCTGCAGGTAATCCGAAGACATATACTTCTTTTCTAAAGGAAAATGGTATTACCGTAGTACATGTTGTCAGTTCTTTGAAATTTGCTTTAAAGGCTCAAGAAGCTGGAGTTGATGCAATTGTAGCTGAAGGTTTTGAAGCAGGAGGACATAATGGTCGTGATGAGACTACTACATTTACATTAATCCCCATGGTAAAAGAAAAAATAAACATTCCACTTATTGCTGCTGGAGGTATAGCAACTGGAAGAGGAATGCTAGCCGCAATGGTGTTGGGGGCAGATGCTGTTCAAATTGGGAGTAGGTTTGTAGCTAGTGAAGAAGCATCTTCGCATATTAATTTTAAACAAAAAGTAGTAGAGGCCAAGGAAGGAGATACACAGTTGACTTTAAAAGAACTGGCTCCCGTTCGTTTGTTAAAGAATAAGTTTTTTAATGATGTTCAAGATTTGTATAAAAAGAACCCTACAATTGATGATCTAAAAGAT
Source organism: Aureibaculum flavum (assembly GCF_016406085.1). Lineage (GTDB taxonomy): Bacteria > Bacteroidota > Bacteroidia > Flavobacteriales > Flavobacteriaceae > Aureibaculum > Aureibaculum flavum. The sequence goes on along the minus strand of NZ_JAEHFJ010000006.1, from coordinate 161,785 downwards.
TTACTCGGTAGGGCTAGGGCCAAAAAAGGTATGTTTGAAGGTGATTTAGAAGAGGGGGAATTAGAAATAGGTCAAATAGCAGGATTAATCCATACGATAAAACCAGCTTCTGAAATTGTTAATGAAATTATGTCAGACTTTGAAAGTGCAAGAAAAGAAATGGCATCCTATTAAAGGTAACACTTCTATAACAGCGAGCAATATCAAATCTTTTAAATTGATTACTTAGGTATATCTATGTAATAAACTTTACGTGATTTATTATTCAATTTATTTTCACGCAACCAAGGATTTAAAATTTTCAATTCCCTATATGTCGTGTTATGCTCTTTAGCAAATTGAGCTAAATTCGCAATAGCGGTATCTACTTTGATCGTTGTGTGTTCAGGATATGTATATAAATCAGACTCATCAAATTGAAAACCATATTTTTTAGGATTGCTTAAGATATACTTCGCTGCTAAAATTCTAGGTAAATAACGTTCTGTATTAGGGCCTGATAGTAAATCATAATAACTATCAACCATTTGTTCTCTTAAGTATTTATTAATATTTCCTTTACCGGAATGATATGTAGCCGCAGCTAAAGCCCAAGTGCCAAATGTTTTTTTAGCGTCGATTAAGTAATCACAAGCTGCACGAGTCGTTTTTTCTAAATGATAACGTTCGTCAACATTACTGTTTACTTCCAAGCCGTTATCTCTTGCCGCACCGCTTAATTGTTGCCAAAATCCTTTTGCACCAGCCGGTGAGGTTACGTTCATTAAATTACTTTCAATAACCGCTATATATTTAAAATCGTCAGGTAAACCTTTTTCTTTTAAAATAGGTTCTATGATTGGAAAGTATTTATTTGCACGTTTAATCCACAATAGACCATTAGATTGCCAATAGGTATTCACTAAAAACTCTCTATCTACATCTTCTTTAATGTAATCTTTCTCCAAAGGAACTCTTTCACCAGCAAACTCTAAATTATCTGGTATTTTTATAGCTTTGATATTATAAGAATCACTTGTTATTTTATCGTTTTCGACAGTAACTTCAGTAGTATCTGTATGATCATATTCAGTTACACTGTCTTGCTGTGCGGCATTAATTAAAACACCACTTAAAATAATAACACTTAATATAACTAGTATGCGAAGAGGCTTATTCATAATATTGGGGATTGTTAAAAGGGTGATACAAAATTAGCGAAATTTTCTGCAATTTTATCCTTTTCAGAAATAATTGGCATTTTAATTTGCCAATCTATATTTAACGTGCTATCGTTCCATAAAATTGCTTTTTCAGAGGCTTTATTATAATAATCTGAACATTTATAACTAAATATAGTATTGTCTTCGAGTACAGAAAAACCATGAGCAAATCCTTTAGGTACATATAGTTGTGTCTTGTTTTTGCTTGATAATATTTGCTTAAAATGTTGTCCATAAGTCTGTGAATCTTTTCTTAAGTCTACAACAACATCTAAAACACTTCCTGTAATGACACGAACGAGTTTAGATTGTGCAAATGGCGGAACTTGAAAATGTAAACCTCTAAGTACTCCTTTATGCGATAGAGATTCATTGTCTTGTACAAATTCATCAGTAACTAAATTTTCCAGATTTCTTTTGTTGTAACTTTCTGAAAAGTAACCTCTGTCATCTGTAAAAACATTAGGTGTAATAATTAATAAATCTTTGATAAATGTTTTTTCAATCTTCATAAGTATAGTGCGACTTCTAAAATTTAAGGTTTATTCTTTTTTAAATAGAGTGTTGTTTTTAATTCTAAGTAAGGAATAATGTTGCGTTAAAGATACTAAATAACTTCTAGCAATATCTTAGAAATTGGTCTTGCCTTATTTATTATCATTGAATGGGTACCTCCTTTTATAACTTTACAACCTTTGACATGTTTAATGGGAAAAACACTATCATTATTACCATGAATATGAATTATATTGGGTAATGGTATTTCCTGAGACCAGTTTAATACGTTATGAATTGCCCAAGGAAGATAATTGTCATCTCGCATGGAAAGGTATTTTTTATAGAGTTCTGCACGTTTTTTTATAGTATCACCAAAGGCATACTTTGCTAAGCTTTCAATATTGGTTACTGCCTTTACAGGAAAGAGTTTGTATGCTTTTGTAATTTTAGCTAACTTTAAACGTTTCGGAATTTCATCTCTACATTTTACACTTGAAATAATAATAACTTTTTCTGTGGTAATAAGTTTACTCATTTCTTGAACAACAACACCACCAAAAGATACTCCAAGTAAAATAGGGTTTTTATGTGTAATTCGATCACACATTCTTTTTGCATAATGTTGAATATTTTCTTCTTTCGTATCAGGTATTAACCAATCTAAATGATGAATTTCATACTGTTCAATAGGTAGTTTTATGTATTCAAATATCTCTGGACTAGCCGCTAAACCTGGTACAAAATAGAGGTGCTTTTTATTTGTCATGCTACAAAATCAGGTTGTTTTACAAAATCAAATTTAACAATTCCGTCTTCATCAATTTCTCTTAATTTAATAGGATGTAGGGTATTTACAAATTCAGGATTCCATGGTGTTTTTACCTTAACGTAATTTTCAGTAAAACCATGAATATAACCTTCTTTGTTTTCATTTTCAAACAATACTGTCAATTCATTCCCTAATTGACTTTCATAAAAGGCTCTGCGTTTTTTAACGGATAAACCTCTCAGCATTTTGCTACGTTTATGGCGTACATTTTTTGGGACAACTTGATCCATTAAAACAGCTTCCGTATTTGGACGTTCTGAGTACGTAAAAACGTGTAAATAGGATATGTCTAGTTCATTTAAATAATTATATGTTTCTAAAAAATGGGCATCGGTTTCTCCAGGAAAGCCTACAATAACATCAACTCCAATACAGGCGTTGGGCATCGTTTCTTTTATTTGCTGAACTCTATTTGTATACGTAGTACTTAAATAACGACGTTTCATTCTTTTCAATAAATCATCGCTACCACTTTGTAAGGGGATATGAAAGTGAGGCACAAAAGTTTTTGAATTTGCTACAAAGTCAATTGTTTTGTCTTTTAGCAAATTAGGCTCAATTGAAGAAATACGTAAACGATGTATACCTTCAACATTTTCTAAGGCTTGCACTAGTTCAAAAAAGGTATGTTCGTGTTTTTTGTTACCAAATTCACCTTTACCATAATCACCAATATTAACACCTGTCAATACAATTTCTTTAATACCACGTTCAGAAATTTCTTTTGCATTTTGCAAAACATTTTCTAAGGTATCACTTCTAGAAATACCGCGAGCTAAAGGAATAGTACAATAGGTACATTTATAGTCGCAACCATCTTGAACTTTTAAAAAGGCACGTGTTCTATCACCAATAGAGTAGGAGCCTTCATAGAAATTAGCATCTGAAATTTCACATGAATGCACTTCTCCTTTGTCATTTTTTGACAGATCATTGATATAATCGGTAACATTGAATTTTTCAGTAGCACCCAAAACCAAATCAACCCCATCAACTTTTGCTAGTTCCTCAGGTTTTAATTGGGCATAACATCCAATAGCAATTAGAAAAGCCTTATCATTCTGTTTTAGAGCTGATTTTACGATAGTTTTAAATCGTTTATCTGCGTTATCAGTCACTGAACAGGTATTAATGACATAGATATCTGCTTTTTCGTTAAAGTCTACCCGTGTAAAGCCTTTATCTTGAAAACCTCGAGCAATTGTTGAGGTTTCAGAAAAATTTAGTTTACATCCGAGTGTATAAAAAGCGACTTTTTGTTGTATTGGCATACCATTACTTTGATAAAATGCAAAAGTACAAAAAGTTTAATAGTGTGTTTCTTTTAATGATAGAAAACTCAGCTTGGTTTTTGTAGCAATCATTTTATCTCATGTATATTTAAACGAGTTACGTTTATTGATATACACGTACATAATCAATTTCCATGGTTGATGTAGCAAAATCGGGATCAATAGTACCTCCTAAATTACCGCCTACAGCAACATTTAAAATAATAAACTGTTTGTCTGTAAATGGCCATGTCTGATTGTTTTTTGTACTTGGATTATAGGTGTAATATTCTACATCATCCAATAAAAAAGTAATACTTTCTTCTGTCCAAACCATTGAGTAGATATGAAACTCAGTAGTTTCATTCGTTATCGTGTTTGCTTTATAATTAACTGTTGCTCCTGAGCTAGAAGCGGTGTGTAGAGCACTTGAAATATGTCCCGGATTATTTCCTACATATTCCATAATATCAATTTCACCACAAGTAGGCCAGCCCACTGTATTTATATTGGCTCCAAGCATCCAAATTGCAGGCCATAGACCACCACCAGCAGGGAGTTTAGCTTTAACATCAACTCTTCCATAGGTGAATTCAAATTTATCTTGACTTAGTAATCTGGCAGAGGTATATTGAAAACCTTCATAAGATTCCTTTTTCGCTGTAATTTTTAAAAGTCCGTTTTCAACTTTAGCATTATCTAAGCGATTGGTATAGTATTCAGATTCACTATTTCCCCAACCATTATCACCATTACCAATATTATAGCCCCAATTAGAACCATTTGGAGCACCATCTTGGTCAAACTCATCTTGCCATACTAAGGCTAGCACATCATTTACATAGACTTTAAAGGTAGAGGTTGTACTCGTAAATCCGCTAGCGTTGTAAGCAGAAACTATAATAGTATGGTCATTCGTTCCTTTTTTAGTAAAGGTATAACTAAATGTGTTTTCAGTTAAATCTAAGGTTTCATTATTTATCAATACTTTATAAGAAGTCGCATTTGTAGCATTAATAGTAAAGTTTACGATTCCACTACCATCTCCATTTGGATTTTCATTATCTACTCCAGCTACATTTTCAATAATTGAAAGGTTAGATGGCTTTGTAGTTGCAGGTTCTTCGTTATCACTGTCACCGCTGCATGATACTATTGCTATTGATAAGAATACGAACAATAATGATTTTATGTTATACATGGAATTTTATTTTTTTATTTTAAATTCTAAATAGTTTAAAACAAAGCCGCCTTTGTCAAAAACTACTTTAATTTTATTTTCTCCTTTTGCTAATTTTATATCCTTTAAAGTTACGATCTTATAAATTGCACTTTTGTCAGTTGTATTCGTAAGTGTTAATGGTTTTAAGATGTGCTTTTTTTCATTTTCTAAATGAATTATAGCTTCTTCAATAGAACTTGAATATCGAATTAATATGTCATAAGAACCTCCCTTTAGAGCGTTAACAGTATAGTGTAACCATTCTCCATCCTGAATGTCAAAAACCTCATATCCATTTGAATTATCATCTTTACAAAGTTGAATATCAACACCATCATTCCGCATTTTTTTTCCTTTATTCCATGGACCTTGAATTCCGGTATTTGTTTTATAATTAATAAAATCTTCATCTTTATATGCATAACCGTTAGTTCCCAAATCATATTCCGTAGCATATACAATCCCAGGAACAGTATGTTTTTTAAAAGGAATCGTAGTGTTTGTCTTTACTTGTCTGAACATGGCGTCAATTACATCGGGTTTAATAGTAACATTTTCCATATTATAATTTTCAGCTAATTGCATTAAAGCATTAAAAGCAAAGGTCTCAGAAGGTTTTTCACCTCCATCTTTCCAATAATCTTTGATAGTTTCAAAATCAGGATTCATAGTAACAGAAGTCACACCAGCTATATTATCTACTTTTTTCATAGGCCAAAATGCCCAACCAATATTATTTTTTTCTACCAAGCTAATGGCATCTTTAAACCATACATTAGAATTTTCTCCACTTTCACCAAGCCAAATAGGAATGTTGTACTGGGTTCGGTAATCTAACATTTGTTGAATAGATTCTATGGTGTTATAATTCCAGTATTTATGAAAGCTTAGTACCATGTTATTATCCCAAACAGGCAAAACACCTTTGTAATTATTTCCCCAACAATTGCCTTCGATAAAAATTATATGATTGTTATCAACTTCTCTGATTGCTTTTGTAGTAGCAATCATTAACTCTCTTAAAGGAGCATTTGATGTTTCGTCACAGCCATTTTTATTTTCACCTGTAAATCCCCAATTAGGCTCATTTATAATATCATAACCTGCAATCCATTGTTCGTCTTTGTAGCGATTGGCTAATTTTCGCCATAATGCAATCATTTTTTTTTGGTTTGCTTCACTTTCCCAAAGTGAAGGTTTTGAAGGGTCGTAATCGGAAATATTCGCATCTTTACCTTGACCTCCAGGAGCGGCATGTAAATCTAAAATTAGATATATTTTATTTTCTTTACACCATTCGAGTACATCATCAGTCATCTTAAAACCTTTCTCTATCCACGTAATTTCATCAGTTGTTTCATCTTCAATAGCAGGTGTGTATAAGTTATAATGCATAGGTAACCTAATGGAGTTAAACCCCCAAGCCGCAAGTGAATCGATATCTCTTTTAGTAATACCATTTGTTAAATAGGAATCGTAAAATGTCTTTGTCTTTTGTTCACCAATAAGATCAATAATTTTTTCTTTGATAATATGTTGCGGGCCGGCAAACGCTCCAGTTTGCAACATATAACCTTCTTGTACCATCCATCCCCCAAGACCTAAACCTCTTAGTAATATGTTGTTTCCATCTTTATCAACAATGTTTTGTCCATCTTGATGCAGAAAGTTTTGAGATGTAGCAAGATGAAACATTGCTAAAAATAAAATTAAGACTAAGTTTTTCATAATATAAATTAGATTAAAATTTAATTATTACCAGACAAAGGTTCCCACAGAACCAGCATCTAGTGCTGCAATAGACCATTTGTCTTTGTACTTAATTGTAAATACCTGGTTGGTAGTACCATCATTTTCTACAATTAATACTATTTTTCCATCAGGAGTTTTAAAAGCAACATTATTTAAATCTTCAGTAATATTACTTTCAATTCTAGTAGAGCCTTGCGGAACAAATTTAGATGCATGTGCAACAATATAATAACCTACATTCCTAGTTATATTTCCGCTAGAGCTTATGGTTACTGCTCCTTTACAGGTAGTACAACCACCATCGGTATGGGGTTCGAAAGAAGTGTTATTAGCAAGGTTCCATTCTAATGCAGTTTTGCTCCAATTTCTCATAGAACCAATAATTACATTTTTTAAATGCCATTTTAAATCTCCTTTAAATTCTCCAGTAGAGGCAGTGTATTGTTCTGTGAAATACACATTTTTATCGGAATGGGCATTGTGAAATGTAGTTAAGGCATTAATATCACCAGCATATAAATGAAATGCAGCACCATCTATAAAAGGTTTAGCATCAGCATCATTAAGTACGGTTATTGGATATTCTGGTTGGTCACAATTATGATCATAGGCAACTATTTTAGTTGTAATGTTAGCAGCCTTAAAAGCTGGCCCCAAATTGTTTTTTATAAAATTGATTTGTTCTGATGCAGTCATTAATAAGCTAGGTACATTTCCAGGATGCAATGGTTCATTTTGTGGCGTTATGGCATCTATAATAATACCCTCTGCATTCATAGCTTGAATATATTTTACAAAATAATTGGCATATACTTCATAGTATTTCGTTTGTAAACTGCCACCTTTAAAGCTATCATTATCTTTCATCCATACTGGAGGCGACCAAGGAGTTGCCATAATTTTGATGTTTGGATTGATTTTTAAAATTTCTTTCAATAGAGGAATTACACCACTTACATCAGCATCTAAACTAAAGTTATCTAAGTTTAAATCTGTTTTACCACTTTCCAAATCATTATAGCTGTAAGGAGCAGGATCTAAATCAGAAGCACCAATACTTAATCGGATATAATTAATGGATATATCGTTATTACCATTGCCAAATAATTCTTGTAATAATTCGGCTTTCTTTTCTGATGATAATTCATTTATTACCATTGCACTACCGCCGGTTAATGTAAAGCCAAACCCATCTATCGTTTGAAATGTTTGTCCTTCGTTTATTTCAATTTGAGGATAATTATTTGCTTTAGTTCCAAAACTTAAAACCGTTTCTTGTTGACTCAAAAGTACACTACGATCTCCTTTTGTTAACCAAAAATCAATATCGCTTGTTAATATAGGCTCTTCGGGTTCATCAATAGGTTCTTTATCACTAGAAGAACTACAGTTGGCGAGCAATCCTACTAAAAGTAGAACCGATAGATTCTTAAGTATTGTTTTTAAAGGTTTTAAAATGATTTGTTTCATTTTCAATGACTTTTTTATTTAGTAAAGTAATGTTTGCATGGCATGAGGTGGAATTTTAACCACTGTTTTTTCTTGAGCCACAAATAAGTTGTAGCTAATAGTTTTGTCACTTTTGTTCATTACAACGGTAACTATTTTATCATCATCATTTAGAAAGGATGTACTAATTAATACACTTCGACTTACTGCAGTGCTAACTCTTTTAGCTTCAGGGCGAATAAATTTTGAAAAATGACCAATATAATAGTAAGAAGGTGTGTAAATAAGTTGGCCGGTAGTTGTATCAGCATGGATAGGAGCGAAGCAAAAATTACCAACATGGTTAGGACCACCATTCTGATCTAATAAAATATTCCAATCAGTCCAACCTACAGTACCGTTATTAAAATCGTTAATCATAGAATTTCCATAACGTTCAGCATTAGGCCAATATTGATATTTAGTAGCATCAAAATTTTCATTACAGCCTTCGGTGAATAATAATTTTTTATCAGGAAAGGATTCATTAACAGCTTTTAGGTTGTCAAACATTGGGTCGCCCCCTGTCCAGGTTTCATACCAATGAAAACCCGTTCCCCAAACGTATTTAGAAGCTTCTGGGTCAGAAAGAATTACGTTGGCTCTATTGGTTATTAAATCTCTATTATGATCCCATATTACAATATTTTTATCACCTAAACCTTCTGTTTCCATAGTCGGGCCTAAATAATTCTTTAAAAAATCACGTTCCGCTTCTGCTGAATAGATACATGATTCCCAGGTTTGAGTTGCCATAGGTTCATTTTGGATGGTAATCCCCCAAATTGGCATACCTTCTTTTTCATAAGCTTTAATAAATTTAGTGTAATAAGTGGCCCAACTTTGATAATAGTTGGGGAGTAACGTACCTCCCTTTAGCATACTCTTATTACTTTTCATAAAAGCCGGTGGACTCCAAGGAGAAGCATAGGTCAATAATTTACCGCCAGCTGTTTCAATAGCTCTTTTCATCATGGGGATGCGATATTTCATATCATGTTCAATTGAAAAAGTTGTAAGAGCAGAATCTCCTTCTTTTATATAGGTATGGCTTCCAGAACCGAAATCAGAACTATGAATACTAGTTCTTAATAAGGAATAACCAATTCCATCTTCTTTACTGTAATAAGCTTTTAATAATTCTTTTTGCTTATCAGCACTTAGTTGAGCGAAAGTTTCAGCACTGGCATCAGTTATTGCACCTCCGATACCGATAAAGGTTTGAAATGTTTTATTAGGGTTAACAAACACAGAAATTTCAGTTTCTAAAGGTTGTTCTGCATGTTGGAAAGTAAGGCTATCTGTTTTGGTAAGACGCAAATTGGTATTATCTGCTGTAGTGTAAACTACGATAGTTTTATCTTTTGTACTGAATTTTTTAGTATTTATACTTTCTTGTGGAGTGTCTATCTTAGTATCTGCTTTGTCATTACAAGAAAATAATGCGAAGCATAAACAGGGGATATAAAGGTGTTTTAGTTTCATTTCTTAAATACTTTAAATTAAAAAAAGGCAAAAATTGGATTTGTTAAAATCGAAAATAGCCCGCAATCTTTAGAACTACGGGCTATAATCTTTACTAACTCAAATAAATATTTGTTTTATGTCAATTGTTAGACTTCTATATGTTTTAAGAATAACAAGAGTTTATAAATTGGTTAGGCTTTAATCCTCTGAGGTTAATATACAATACCAAGCATTTCCGTCTGCTCCAATAGTTCTTATTGTCATTTCTGTTTCAGAACGCTCCATGATTTTATAAGCATGAGTGCCTCCTACATAGAAGCCGTGGAAACCTTTACCATTGAAGGTTAATGTTTCTTGATCGCTAGGAGCCGATAATTCCCAACTACTAGAAAAATCATCTACAGGATAATTTTCGTACTCATTATCTGAATTTGCAGTCCATGAAGTTCCGAAATCAGCATCTAAAGGAGAAGCTTGTCCGTAAATATCTCCATTGGTAACGTAGTTGTATGTACCATCAGATTTGAAAGTAATTCTATCATCATAAGTACCTTTACCAGCCTTATCATTTGGATTAGCTGACCACCAAGCCGCAGAAGTTTCTCCAGCAGAGCCAAGACCAAAATGACCTGCAGATTCTGCTTTTATTCTCCACGTTTTTTCTGAATCACCATATAACATTTCCAATAAATCTTCAGGTGCTACATATAGTACTAAAACTTCAACCGTAATAGTTTCTGTAGCACTATCTCCTCCGGCACCGTAGGCCACAACAGTTACATCATAGCTTTTGACACCAGTTGATGAAAAAGTCATCGTCGCTTCACCTGCAGGAGCCATCGTTTCTTTACCGTCATAAATATATTTATAAGTAATAACGTCAGATGCTGATGCTGTAAAGTTTACAATTCCTTTACCATCACCATTTGGATTAGCTGCATCTTGTCCAACAATTGTAGCGGTAATTTCTAAATTTGATGGAGCCGTCCCTAATCCGTTGCCACTCCCAAAATCATCGGGTTGGCAAGCTACAATAGTTCCCAAGCCTATTAATCCTATAAAAAGGTATAGGTAGTTGTTAAATTTTATTTTTAAGTTCATAAGATTTTATTTAAAGTTTAGTAGTTTGGATTTTGTTCAATTATCGTATTTTCCATTTCTTTTAAAGGAATTGGAAAAATTTCGTTCTTACCTGCTGTAAATCCTCTATCCGCTAACGCCGATGCAGCTTTTCCTGTTCTGACTAAGTCAAAAAATCGATGACCTTCACCCGCTAATTCCAATCTACGTTCTTTTGCAATAGCATCTAAAGAAACTGGAATTGATGATAAGCCTACTCTTGCTCTTACAGCATCTAATAAGGCTTGTGCTCTTGCACCAGAACCTCCTAAAGCTTCAGCTTCCATTAAATAAGTGTCAGCTAAACGGATGGCATAAACATTTTGTCTGTAGTTTAAGATGGGTTCACCACCACCAGTGGTTACTTCAGAGTTTAAAGGCATAAATTTGTTCAAGAAATATCCTGTGTCTTTATACCCAGGAATATAATCTATTTGCCCTGCTGCTTTTAAAGCTTTAAAATCAGCAATAGTTGCCTCAAATCTTGGGTCATCTTTCAAAACATCATATAAGTCTAAGGTAACGGTGTTAAAACTCCAACCAGATGCATAATCTGGGGCAGTTGAACCACTTGGTCTTGAAATACTTCTTGGAGCAACCATAGTGTTTATAGTGTTTCCATCGTTTCTTCCATCTCCCCATTCACCCCAGCCAACATTGGCTTTATCCGTACTTGCAACTTCAATAATAGCCTCCGAGTTGAATTTGTTTTCAATATTCCATAAGTCAGCGAAATTATCGACTAATTTATATCCATACGTACTAGTTCCACCAGGTGTTCCATTTACTTCTGCAAATTCAGTTGCGGCTTCGGTATTTTTACCTTGATACAAATATACTTTACCTAATAATGCTTGTGCGGAACCTTTGGTAAGTCGCCCAGCTTCTGTGGTTACATCTGTCAAGTTGTTTGGTAAACCAGTTTTAGCATCTACTAAATCTTGTTCAATTTGTGCATAAACGGCTTCAGGTGCTACCTGCGGCACATTATAGATGTCAGCAGTAGGAATTCTTTCTAAAATTAATGGTATATTTTTAAACATACGTACCAATTGAAAATAATAATAAGCTCTCAACGTTTTTGTCTCGGCAGTATAACGTACTCTATTGGCATCAGTTATAGGTGCTTCTGGTAGTTGTGTAAGTAAAACGTTAGCTCTAAAAATTCCTTGATAATAAGTGCTCCAAAAACTACTAGGAATCGTAGATTCACTAATAGAATAATCTGAAAAGGACTGTATACCGGTTCCATCAGTAGCACCCCCACCTCCTGCGTAATAATCATCAGAACCAGCATTCATCATGGTGATCATATTTTCGAAGGTACTTGATTCTTTTCCCAAGATATCGTAGACGGCAATAACACCCGAATAAACTTCTGCATCATTGGCGTAATAATTGTCTTCTAAAGGTACATCACCTTTAGGATCTAGTTCAATGAAATCCTTATTACAAGAGATACCTAAAAGCGATATCATCAATAGCCCAACTATAATTTTTATATTTTTTAGTTTCATAATTTTATTTTTTAAAATTGAACATTTATACCCAACATTCCAGTTTTGGCTTGAGGATAATAACCTCTATCAATACCTAATACGTTACCTCCAATTTCTGGATCAAAGCCACTGTATTTTGTAAAAGTGAATAAATTTTCTCCAGTTATGTATAATCTAATTTTAGATAAACCTATTTTATCAATAATAGAATTTGGCAACGTATAACCCAATTGAATGGTTTTAAATCTCAAATAATCCCCATCTTCTAAATAGAAATCAGAAGGGTTGTTAAAATTCAAATTAGTGTCATTTGTAGTTAATCTCGGATAAGAATTAGAAGTACCTTCTCCAGTCCATCTATTTAATGCATTAGTTTGGTAATTGGCACTACCAATATCTAAACGTCTTAACGCTTGATAAATTTGGTTGCCAGCCGCACCTTGTGCAAATGCCATAAAATCGAAATTTTTATAGGAAAGATTTACAGTAAATCCGAAAGTGAAATCAGGTAATGGATTTCCAATAAAAGTTCTGTCATCAGAAGTTATAGTTCCTTCTCCATCAACATTAACATATCTAAAATCACCAGGTACAGCATTCGGTTGAATTAAACTTCCATCAGTATTGGTATACGCATCTATTTCAGCTTGATTTTGGAAGATACCATCCGTTTTGAATCCATAAAAAGAACTGTAAGGTTGTCCAATTTGTGTTCTTGTAATAGGATAAGTACTAGACTGAATACTTTCGCCTCCGGTTAAAAAGTCAACACCGTTACCTAAATAAGTAACCTCATTTTTTACATAACCGATATTTGCATTTGCAGAAACTTTAAAATCTTCAAATGTTTTAGAATAACCTAATTCTAAATCTACCCCTTTATTATCCATGTCAGCTACATTCCCCCATGGATTTCCAGTGGTGCCAATATAACCTGGTAATACAATTTGTTGTAATATTCCGGTTGTTTTTTTATTATAATAATCAAAAGTAAAACTAAAATATTGAAAGAATCTAGCGTCAAAACCTATATTAAGTTGACTAGTTTCTTCCCATTTTAAATCAGGGTTTGATGGTGCATTTGGACTATTACCAGCTACTACAGAACCGGCTGTGCCAATTGGGTAATTACGACCACTTCCTATGGTTGCTAAATATAAAAAATTATCACTTGAATCATTACCAACAACACCGTATCCACCTCTAATTTTCAATTGATTTACTACATTGTTTTCAGGCCAAAAATCTTCTAAAACAGGATTCCACCCAGCTGAAAATGACGGGAAATAACCAAATTTATTATTATCACCAAATTTTGTAGAACCATCTCTTCGAACAATTCCAGTAAACATATATTTTTCCTTGTAATTATAATTTAATCTACCAAATAGTGAATACACGGTGTGTGAATAATCATCTACAGCGTAAGCCGTGATTTTATCAGCAGGATGACCGGAAATAAATGCAGCTTCTCTGTAATCATTAGTAGGAATATCGTAATAGGTAACAGAACTTTTACCTGTAATTCCATCAACATAAGTACCCTGACCTAGTAATGCCGTAAAATTATGATCACCTATGGATTTATCATAAGAAACAGTATTTTCTATGTTCCATGCAAAACCTCTATTCGTTTGTTTATTGATGTTATTTTGACCTACAACAAATGCAGAGTTTAAATAAGACACAGGTGTAAAGTTCTCTTCACCCCAATAGGCTAGCTTAGCACCAACAGTTGATCTAACTTTTAAACCTTCAATGGGTTCTATTTCTACATAAGCATTTCCAACAAAATTATCTGACCATTGATAGTTACCTAACCTAGTTTGTATATATGCCAATGGATTCGCCATTTCTTGACCTACTAAGCTTGAAATGGCATAAGGATCACCATTACTATTTCTAAAAATACCAGCATTTGTATAAGGAGCTTGATTTGCCAAAACAGGATCAGTCTCTACCACTGGCGTTAATGGATCTAAGTTAATAGCAGATGCTAATGGTCCACCATATTCACTATTAGTATTCCCAATTCCAACTACTTTTTCATGAGAATAAGCAGCTGTTTGTCCGAAAGTAATTTTATCCGTAATCTTATGCGTAGAATTCAAACGTATATTTTGTCTAACATAATTTGAAATTTTAGTAGCTACAATACCTTCTTGATCAGTTAAACCAAAGGAAACATAGAAAGTAGATTTGTCATTACCACCACTTAAACTTAATTCGTTACTAGTACGAACGGCTCCATTGTTAAAAATTTCATCTTGCCAATCTGTACCTTCTCCATAAGATTCTGGGTTTGCAAATAAAATGGAACCACCACCTGCTATAGAGGCTTCATTCATTAAAGTTGCATATTGAGTACCATTTAATAAATCTAATTTCCGTGATGGTGATGAAACACCTACATATCCATTGTAATTGACATTCATTTTGCCAGCTTTACCCTTTTTAGTAGTTACCAAAATAACTCCGGTAGCGGCTCTAGAACCATAAATGGCTGCAGAAGCACCATCTTTTAAAACTTCGATAGACTCGATATCGGCCTGATTTAAATAACCAATTCCTCCATTGTCTACTACAACGCCATCAACTACCCACAACGGATTGTTATTATTTAATGTTGTAATACCACGTACTCTTATGGTTGAGGAAGATCCTGGTTGACCAGAATTAGACGCTATAGTAAGACCAGAAGCTCTACCTTGTAATGATTGTTCGACCCTTGTAATAGGTAAGTCTTCTAAATCACTTTGTTTGATACTAGAAATAGCACCGGTTACCACACTTTTCTTTTGTGTACCATAACCCACTACTACAACTTCTTCTAAAGCTTGAGCATCTTCGTTTAGAGTAACGTTAATTTCAGTTCTCCCATTTACGTGTTCTTCAACCGTTGTAAATCCGACGAAGCTAAAAACGAGTACACCTTCAGACGAAACATCGATTTGATAGTTTCCATCAAAATCTGATGTTGTTCCTTGTGTTGTTCCTTTTACTAGAATAGTGGCCCCAGGAACAGGTTCTCCACTACCATCTTTAATTGTACCATTAACGGTAACAGACTGTGCACTTACCATCCATGAAATAAACATAGATAGAAAGAGTAAAACATAATGTTTTCTGAATTTCATATAATTAGTGTTTGAGTTAATAATGATACGAATTTAACCAATATTTAACTTTTTAGTAAATTTATTAATTATACAAAAACACATCAACATGGATATGTTAATTATACAAAAACACATCAAAATGAATATATTATCTTAATAATCAGGTGAGTAAAAATGTTAAAATAAATTAATTTTATATTAATGTCAAAAATAAAACACTACATTTGGTGTAAATACCTTCTTTAATAAGAAATCTAGTTTAAATGATGTTTTTACGTAATAAATTATCAATCTATTTAGTATTTATTCTTTTATGTTTTGGTGTAAAAAGCATTAGTGGCCAGGTTAAAAATAATGGATTGCCAAAAATTAATAATTTCACAAAAACAGATTATAATGCTGGTACTCAAAATTGGCAAATTGATCAAGATACAATTGGCAATATTTATTTTGCCAATAATAATGGGTTACTTCAATTTGACGGAAATTCATGGCAATTATATAAAATTCCTAATTCGTCTAATATAAGAAGTGTAAAATATGATAGAACAAATGGACGTATTTATGTCGGTGGTTATAATCAATTTGGTTATTTTGAATCTAACTTAAAGGGAAAACTTGTATTTAAATCATTATTGTCATTAATTGATAGTACAGAAAGTAAAACGACTGATTTTATTTGGAAGATTCATATAGTTAATGATGAAGTTATTTTTCAAACTTTTCATAGGGCATATATTTTCAAGGATAATATAATTAAAACGTTAGAAGCTCCTAAACGATTTCAGTTTTCATTTTTAGTCGATAACAAACTTTATTTTCAAGACACGGAGTATGGAGTTTTTGAATATGTAAATGGGGTTTTAATATATCTAAAGGGGACTGAAGTATTGAAAAATACAGAAATATGGAGTATTTTAAAAATGCCAAATAATACATTACTTTTTGCTCTATTAGAAAAAGGATTGTATACCTATCAAAATAAAAAAGTTGAACCTTGGGAGACTGAAGCAAATGAGTTTGTTAAGAAAAACAGTTCACTTGGTGCAATTATAATAAATAATTCAATTGTATTTAATACGGTTTTAGATGGAATTATTATTAGCAATTTGAATGGAAAGATTAAGCAACATATAAACTTAGACAAGGGACTTCAAAATAATACAATTCTTAGCTCATTTATTGATAGTAATAGTAATCTTTGGTTAGGCCTAGATAATGGAATCACTCATGTGAGTATAAATTCACCTTTCACCTATTTTGGTTCAGGTCAAAACTTGAGTACTGTATATGCAACAATAATTCATAAAGGATATTTATATGTTGCCACCAACCAGGGTCTTTTTTACCGTTTATTGAACAATACCTTTTCAGATGATACCTTTAAATTAGTAGAAGGTACAACGGCACAAACTTGGAATATACAAGTTATTGGTGATGATTTAGTGTGTGCAAATAATAGAGGAGCCATGCTTATAAAGAATAATAAGGTTGCCAAAGTACTGGATAATATTGGTTATTACGGATTTAAAGAAATACCCAACCAACCGAATGTAATTATTGGTTCTAATTATGGTGGGTTTTCCATATTTGAAAAAACTAAAACCGGTTTAATTTATAAAAATCATATTGGCGAATTCGATAAAGCTTCAAATATATTCGAACATGATGGTAATTTTTTATGGTTGAAAAGAGATAATTTACTCTATCAAATGGAAATTTCAGAAGATTATCTAGAGTTTAACTCTATAAAAACCATAACTAAATTTAATGATACCCTTAACACTATAAATAGCTTACAAAGAATAAATAATGAAGTTTATTTTCAATCAAATAATCATTTTTATTCTTATTCAAAAGGACAGGATAGATTTTTTGAAGATAGAAAGTTGAGTAATTATTTTAAGGATATAGCTACTATAAATACATTAATTGAAGATTCGTTAGGTAATTTATGGTATGTTTTTGATGAATCTTTAGGGGTGCTAATGAAAAATAAAAATAGAGACTATACCAATGTGATTAAACCATTTGCTAATTTGACAGGAAATTTGGTACAGAATTATTTATCAGTCAACACAAAAGATAGTACGAATATTTTTATAGGATTAATTGATGGGTTAGCACATTATGATGGAACCATACCAAATAAAATAGCAATACCAAAAGCTGTTATTAGAAGTTTTATTTATGAAAACGATACAATTATGCAGGGCAACCCACAGCAAAGCTCTTTTAATATAAAAATTCCATATAAGTCAAATAATATAAAATTCACGTTCTCGTCACCAGAGTATAATAGAGAACCGAAATTGTATTCGTATAAGTTAGAACCATTTGATAAAGAATGGAGTTTATGGACCAAGAATGCAATAAAGGAATATACCAATTTAGTAGAGAATGAATATCAAATGTATGTTAGGGTTAAGAATAGTTATAGTAATATTTCTAATTCAACGGTCCTAAAATTTAGAATTAATCCACCTTGGTATCGTCATTATATAGCTTATATATGTTATTCTTTGTTTGTAATATTGAGTATATATTTTATTTCTTTATGGATGAACTTAAAAATTAGAAAGGATAAATATTATGAGACTCTAGAACACCGAAAACGTTATTTGGAAAAAGAAGCAAAAATTATATCTGAACAATATAGGTTGGAAAAAGAAATTGAGGATTTAAACCGTGATAAATTGCAAACAAGAATTTTAGCCAAGGATAAGGAGTTGGTAAGTAATTCGTTACAAGTTGTTAAAAAAAATAAAATTTTGAATGGAATAATTGATAAATTAAAAAAATTAGAAACTTCTGAGATAAGCCCTGAAACAAAATCGCAATTACACAGTCTTAAAAAAAGTGTTTTAAAGGAAATAAATGCAGACAAAAGTTGGAAGGATTTAGAAAAACATATTAAGAATGTGCATTTTGAATTTCTTAAACGCTTACAAGAGAAATATGAACATATAACCCCGCGTGAATTAGATTTGTCTACCTATTTACTAATTAATATGTCAACTAAAGAAATAGCTGAAGTAATGAATATATCAAAAGGAGGAGTAGAGTTAGCTCGATATAGGTTGCGTAAAAAATTGGGACTTTCAAGAAAGGACAATTTAACAGCTTTTTTGATGAATATATAGACTTAAATTAAGGATAATGACAATTTTTAAAACAAAAAGGTTGCAAGTAAGAAGGTTAATTATGGAAGATTTTAAAGCTTTCAATAAAATGCAGTCAAATAAAAATGTGATGAAATATGTCAGAGGTCGACCGATGACCTATGAAGAGAATAAGGAAGAATTACCCAAATTAATTGATGTTTATGATAAAGAAGGAAATGATTTTTATATTTATGCAATAACTAGAAGTGAAGATGGGGTATTTATTGGTACAGTTGCATTAGTTAAAGACGAACATAATAAAGATGAAATAGGGTATCGATTTTTAGAAGAATATTGGGGTAGTGGTTATGGAACGGAAGTTCTTAGTGGGTTGATAGCGTATTGTAAATCAATAAAAATAAAAAATATTATAGCAGTAGTTGCAACTGAAAATATTGCATCCTTAAAGATGATAAAAAATGTTGGTTTTCAGTTCATTGAAAAATTTGTGAGTGATGATTTAAAGATACCAGAACAAAGGTATGTTTTAAGTTTATTAAAGTTGCAGTGTAAAAAGTAATATAAAGTTTAAAAGATTAACAACTAATCTTTAAGTTTTAATGTTGCCATAACAGGGTAATGGTCTGAGAGTTGTATGTCATAATTTTTATGTGATTTAACTTTAAAGTGGTTATCCACAAAAATATAATCAATACGTAAGGGAAATTTATTAAATTTATAAGTAGTCCCAAATCCTTGACCAGCCTCCAAATATGTATCTTTAAAATTCTTTCTAACATTATTGTAAGCCCATGAATAGGCTGTGTTGTTTAAATCACCCGTTACTATTACTTTGTGCTTACAGGTATTTATATGCTTATTTAAGGAGTCTATTTGTTGTTGTTGAACTTTAAAAGATTGGCGTACTTTTTTTACTAATTTTTCTGAATCATCGTGGCCAAAGTAATGCTGATTAGGTACAATTCCTAAAGAGGCCATGTGAAAAGTATAAATTCTTATGGTATCCTTATTCTTTAAAACATCAATAAACATTGCTGCCGATGATGTTCTTGCGTATTTAATTATGCCTTCTTTTACAATGGGATATTTCGAATATATGCCTAATGCAATTCTATGTTTGCTATTTTGAATAGAGTCAGAATAATTTTCAGCAGGTGGGTTGCTAAAATAAGGATATTTTAATTTAAAATTTTTAGGAATTCTATATTCTTGCAATGCTAAGATATCTGGATCTTCATTTTCAATAAAATCTTTAATTTTTGATTCTATATCATCAACTTTTATCCATTTATACATATTAAATTTCCTCACATTAAAACTCATTAAGCTTATTGTGTTAGAATCTTCTTGATTAATATTATCATTAAATTTATATAATTGAGGAATAAAAAGATAGGATATTATCAATACTATAAATGACTGTAAAAGTTGCTTTTTAAAGCCGATTACTATCCAATATATTACAAATAAAATATTTACAATTATAACTGCAGGAACTACTATGCTGAATAAAGAAAATACACCAAATTTATTTGGAGATAATCCCGGTAAAAAAATTGCGAAAATTAATGCAATCGCAAAGATTGTATTAATGATAAATAGTATTTTATTAAAAAAAGATAGTTTCTTCACCGTATAAAATTACCACGTTATTTTTTACCAACATTAAAAAGAAAATCTTTTTCTTCCTGAGTTAAAGTTTCATAGCCAGATTTACTTATTTTATCTAATATGGCATCTATCTTTTGTTGGTCATTGACAGTGTTTTTTGTCTTTTTTTGAGGATTAGGGTTTTTATAAACTGTTCTCAAAGGCTCTTTCTTTTTAGATTTAAATAGTGATCCGAAGAGCTGATTTAAGTTCTTTCCATTATTTGCTTGGTTGGTGAGTAGAAAACCAATTAGAGCACCACCTAAATGTGCTAAATGTCCTCCAGTGTTATTTACAGGTAGTTGAATAATATCAATAAAGATCATAGCTACAGCAATATGCCATAATTTTACCGCCCCAATAAACCTTAAATGGATGGCGTAATTGGGTACCTTAGCTGCAATACCTACCAGAATTGCAGTTACACCAGCTGATGCACCTAATAAAACCGCATTACTTCCTTTTAAGGCCGGAAAAAAATTATAACTGGCAAGGTAAATTATGCCTCCAACAACAATACCCGCTATATAATAAATTAAAAAATCACGTTTTGAAAAGAAATCTAAAAATAGGTTTCCAATATAAAACAGGAATATTAAATTAAATAAAATGTGTAAAAAATCGGCATGCAAAAATCCATACGTAATTAGGGTCCAAGGTTTAGTAAGAAATAAGTTAAAGTCTGCAGGTAAAGAGAGCCAGTTAACAAATAAATTATCGTGCCATTGCATAAAACCAGATAACACCTTAAACAATAAGGTTATTATATATAAAATAATATTGGCATAGATAATTTGCTCAGCAATGTTTGCTGATTTTATTCTGTATAATATTTGATCTTTTAATGTGTTCAAAGTATTTTATTTATCCCACCGTTTAAATTGATTCTTTTTCCAATACAACATAATGATTAATCCCACAATAGCACCTCCTACGTGAGCAAAATGAGCGACTCCATCTCCAAAAATTGAGTATCCTGTGAGACCAGAAAATAAATCTAATGCAATTAAAACAGGAATAAAGTATTTGGCTGCAACCGGAACTGGAAAAAATATTAAAGCCAATTTAGCATTTGGAAAACTCATTCCAAATGCGACCAATACCCCATAGAGAGCACCAGATGCACCAACAGCGGGCGTGTTATAAAGCCTGTAGAATTTTAGTAATTCTTCTTGAGAAAATTTATCAAATATTCCAGAAGATGAACTTCCAGTATTTAATAAATTCTGAATATCAGAACTACTAAATCCCATAGAAATGATATCGTTATAAATACTTGTATATTGAAAGTAGTTTACAGCACTATAAATTAAACCAGCACCGATACCAGCAGAAAAATAAAAGAAAATAAATTTATTACGACCCCAAAGTTGTTCCAAAGGACTACCAAACATCCAAACGCCTAACATGTTAAACCCGATATGCATTAAGGATTGTTGACTATGCATAAACATATGTGTAACATATTGCCAAATACCAAATTCTGGATTTGTCGGAAAATGTAAAGCAAATAAGTCCTGTAAAGGCGGATAAGCAAATCTCGCTACTAGAAAGAGCAGCACATTTATTATGATGATATGTTTAACCGTATCAGTTATTTTTCCCATTGCTGTAATTTATAAAGGGTTTAATTGTCAAATTTAAGTTGAATTTCTTCAGAAGAAAGTGTAATAAATGTTTTTTTACCAAAAGGTGACTGATTGGGCTCTTTACATGAAAATAATTGTTGTAATAACTCCTCTTGCTCTTTACTGTTAAGCTTGGTTCCATTTTTTATAGCCAAACTTCTTGCCAAGCTTTTAGCTATGGCATCCAATTGGCTGAAACTAGAATCAGGTATTTCATTCTTTATGTCTTCAAAAAGCTCTTCAAATAAACCTTGAACATTGTTTTGATTCACATTTACAGGAATTCCATCTAATGTAATGGTATCATTGTCAATTTTGTCAAACTGAAACCCTACACTTTCTAAATCGGGTTGAATTTCTTTACAAAGCGTTATGTCTCCTTTATTGAAAGCTATTTCTAACGGAAATAGTAATTGTTGACTAGAAGTGTCTTCAATAGTCATTTTCGTTAAAAACTCTTCATATAAAACTCGTTGATGTGCTAAATTTTGATTAATGTACACAACACCTGATTTGATTACACTAAGTATATATTTTTTATGTACTTGAAGTGTTTTTACTTTTATTTCGTTTTCAGAAGAATTGAACAAATCTTTATGTACAACATCAGCCTCCACTTCAATTTCTTGGACATCTAATGCTGTTTCTGTTCCCGAATATAAAGATTCCCATTGGGCCGTTTTGGGTTTGTCATATGATTTTGAGTTAGACTCACTTTCAAAAGGATTAAAACTCGGGTTAACGGTTATTTTGGGTGTAGAAACAGATGTCTTATCCTTAAATGAATAAGGAACATCCATAGTAGCATCTCTATTAAAATCTAAAACAGGTGACACATTATATTGTCCTAAGCTATGCTTTACGGTAGAACGTAAAATGGCATAAAGGGCATGTTCATTCTCAAATTTTATTTCCGTTTTAGTTGGATGAATATTTATGTCAATTGTATTTGGAGGAACGCTGAGATACAAAAAATAAGAAGGATGATGACCTGGCGGTAATAATTGATCAAAAGCATTGATTACAGCATGATGCAAATATCCGTTTTTAATAAATCTATTGTTTACAAAGAAAAATTGTTCGCCACGTTTTTTCTTAGCAAATTCTGGTTTTGATACAAAACCTTCAATTGTAATAATATCGGTATGTTCTTGAATTGGGACAAGTTTTTCGTTTATTTTTTTTCCGAAGACAGCTACTATGCGTTGACGCAAATTACTACTGTTTAAATTCAGTACTTCGCTATCATTACTGTAAAAGTCAAATGCAATGGAAGGGTGGGTAAGAGCTACACGATAGAATTCATCTTTTATATGACGTAATTCAATCGAATTAGATTTTAGAAAATTTCTACGAGCAGGTATGTTAAAAAATAAGTGTTTTACCGCAATACTCGTGCCTGTCGGTGTAGCAATAACATCTTGATTCTGAATCGTACTACCTTCAATTTTTATATGTGTACCTAATTCTTGATCTACTTGTTTCGTTTTAACTTCAACATGTGCAATAGCGGCAATAGAGGCCAATGCTTCTCCTCGAAAACCTTTGGTATTTAAATTAAATAAATCTTCTGCAGTTCTAATTTTTGAAGTAGCATGGCGTTCAAAAGATAATCTAGCATCTGTAGTACTCATACCTTTGCCATTATCAATAACTTGAACTAGGGTTTTACCTGCATCTTTAATGAGTAATTTTATTTCCGTAGCACCTGCATCTATAGCATTTTCTAGCAATTCTTTTACAACGGAAGCAGGACGTTGAACCACTTCGCCGGCAGCAATCTGATTGGCAACATGATCAGGAAGTAGTTGAATGATATCTGACATTTATTTCATTTGAAAAATGGATAGATCAAAATCTATTATAAATAGAAATAGTAACACTAAAATAGCAACTGTAATTGCTATTGTTTTATTGATGCCTTTAGAGCTTTTAGTTTCTTCAAAGGCATTGCTAAATTTTGTTTTTAGAGAATTTTTTCCAACAGTTGTTCTAAACTCGTCAAACTTATGTTCAATCTTGTATGGATTGCCCTCTCCTTTATAATATCTTGGAGAATATTCAAATTTTTTGTTTTTACGTTTAATAAATCCCATAATAGTTAATGTTTAATTATAAATTTAGCTGATTTACACCAAAAATTAAACCAAAATCAAATTTACAGAAATAAATAGGGGCAATCAAAATTTATTAGGGAAATACCTGTTAAAACTATGCTAATGTTGCCATTTTAATGGCGGCCACTGCACATTCTACACCTTTGTTACCATGTTTTCCTCCTGATCTATCAACAGATTGTTGTAATGTGTTATCCGTTAATACACAAAAAATAGTAGGTACATCAAATTGAATATTTAAATCTTTAATGCCTTGCGAAACGGCTTCGCAAACAAAATCAAAATGTTTAGTTTCACCTTGAATCACGCATCCAATGGCAATTATGGCATCAAATTTACCTTGTTTAAGTAGGTGTTTACTTCCGTAAACTAATTCAAAGCTACCAGGTACATTCAGTCTTGTGATATTAGTATCCAAAGCTCCATTATCTAATAAGGTAGCATGTGCACCTTTATAAAGATTTTCTGTAACTGAAGTATTCCATTCGGAAACAACAATACCAAATTTTAATTTTTTAGCATTGCCAAGTATTGATTTATCGTAATCTGATAAGTTTGTAGTTGCCATGTAGGCTTAATTTTGAGCAGCTAGTCTAGCTCTATTTAAATAAATATCAATTTTAAGTCCTTCATCAGAATTAGGATATTCATTTTTTATTCTAGTGAACAATTCTTCAGCTTTCGTATAATTTTCTAAATCCATAGCAATGTTACCTGCCTTAAATAAATACAAAGGAGAAGTAAACTCATTACTTTTGAAATTAGCAGCTTTTATATAACTGTCAATAGCATCTTCAGGTTGGTTAGTGTCTGAATAAAGATCCCCTAAGTTACCTTCCGCTATAGCTCCTAAAATTTCATCATCTGTAGAGAATGAATTCAAATATTTTTCAGCATTTTCATAATCATTTGTTTTTAAGAAAGATATACCTGCCATATATTTTGCTAAATTACCAGCATCTGTGCTTCCGTAATTATCAATGATGTCAATTAAGCCATATTTTCCGTCTGCACCATTAAGGGCTAATTTATAAAGAGAATCTACCGCTATTGTTGCAGAGCCTGATTCGGCTTGATCAAAAAAGCTTTTAGGATACGCTAATTCATTTGCTGCATCAATACTTTTTGGCTCCTTAACAAAATTGTTATAAGCTAAATAACCTAATATTACTGCCGCAAGTGCTACGAAACCAATAATTAAAGGTTTACTATTTTTCTCAATCCATTTTTCAGATTTCGAAGCTGTTTCATCTAAAGTGTTAAACACTTCTGCTGTTGTGCTTTCTTCTTCTACTTTTGAAACCTTATCAATTTTAGCCTTATTGCCTTTTTTCTTATATGTTGCCATTTCTATGTCAAAATTTGTGGGTGCAAAAGTATAATTTTTTATGATATAATATTCTTATTATTGATGTAAATTTCGTTTTTTTGCAATGAACTTCATATAAAACATGTATTTAAAGAAAATAAGCCTTGTTAATTATAAGAATTTTGAGGCGGAAGCATTTGAATTCAATACTAAAATAAATTGTTTTGTTGGCTATAATGGTGTAGGTAAAACAAATGTTTTAGATGCAATTTATCACTTAGCATTTACAAAAGGGTATTTTAATAGTATAGCAAGCCAGAACATTCAACATGAAAAGGAATTTTTTGTGGTAGAAGGTCTTTTTAATCTTGACGAAAGGGAAGAGTTAATTAATTGCAGTTTTAAAAAAGGTCAGAAAAAGGTTGTAAAACGGAATGGGAAAGATTATGAAAAGCTTTCTGAGCATATTGGGTTGATTCCCGTCGTCATTATTTCTCCAAATGATACGAATTTAATTAGTGAAGGTAGTGATGTTCGACGTAAATTTATGGATAGTGTCATCGCTCAATCAGATAAGTATTACTTGCAAGATTTGATTAGTTACAATAAAGTACTTTCACAACGCAATGCCTTATTAAAATATTTTGCATCTAACCATACTTTTGACGCTTTGAATATTGATGTTTATAATAAGCAACTCATCAATTTTGGTGATAAAATTTATAAAAAACGTAAACAATTTTCGGAAGATTTTGCTCCAATATTAGAAAGAAGACATAAACACATTAGTAGTGAAGGGGAAAATGTTAGTTTTACCTATAAAAGTCAGTTGGATAAAACAGATTTTGAAGAGTTATTGCAAAATAGTTTAGAAAAAGATAGGGTTTTACAATACACCTCGGTAGGAATTCAGCGTGATGACTTGTTATATAGTATAGAGGAGTATCCTATAAAGAAGTTTGGATCGCAAGGACAGCAAAAAACATATCTTATAGCATTAAAGTTGGCAGAATTTGATTTTATTCAAATGCAATCAAAAAAAACACCTATATTGTTGTTAGATGATATTTTTGATAAATTAGATGAAAATAGAGTGTCAAAAATTGTAGATTTGGTTAATGATGACAATTTTGGACAAATATTTATTACAGACACACATGCTGAAAGGACTGAAAATGTAATTAAAAAAACAGATCAACCCTATAAAATGTTTGAATTAAACTAGACTATGAGCAACAGAAGAAATAACGAATTTTTATCGATAAAAGAAGTAATGGAGAACGTTTTGGGCGAAAATAAATTACAAAAAGGTATTGATCTCGTATTGATAAAAGAGGCTTGGGCAGAGGTAATGGGGAGTGGAGTAGTAAGTTACACCACTGACGTGCAATTTAGAAATGGTATTTTAACGGTAAAGCTGAATTCTTCGGTTTTACGAGAAGAGCTAAGTTATGGAAAAGAAAAAATTGTAAAACTTTTAAACGAAAAGTTAAATAAAATGTTAATAAAAAGCGTTAAGCTTAATTAACATTTGTTTATAATTAGTATATTTGCAAAATAAGAAAAAGTCTCTAAAGACGCTAACACTAATAAAAAATGATGAAAAAATTACTATGTTTAATGGCTTTGTTTGCAGTTTTCTTTGTGCAGGCTCAGGACATAACCATTACAGGACTTGGGATTACCATATCAAGTAATGGTTCTAACGTCCCTACTCCAACCGATGATACAGATTTTGGCTCACTAGATATAGGTGCTGCTGTTGTAACACATACTTTTACAGTTTCAAACAACACCTTAAGTTTAATATCAATTTCTGATAATGGAATGACAGGGGCTATTACTGATTTTACAGGTACTACTGGAGGAAGCCCAAATGTGAATTTAGTTATACCAGGATTCCAATCAAGAACATTTGAAATTACTTTTAATCCAGTAAGTCCTATAGGTATAAAACTTGCTACTCAAAATTTAATCGCAACTAAATTCGGTTTGCTGGGAAGTACAAGTACTAGTCATTCTCTAAATTTTAAGGGTACTGCTACAACTCCGCCCGCGACATCACCTACAATTGTTCTTAGTGGTTTAGGAGTGCCAATAGCGAACTTTGATGTAACTCCAAGTATAATTGATGACACTAGTTTTGGTAATGTTACGGTTGGTGGTTCTCAAACACATACGTTTACCATTTCAAATTCAGGTACAGCTCCATTGAACTTGATAGGTTCTCCTGTTGTAAATGTACCGGGTGGTGCAGGAACATTTAATGTAACTAGTTTTCCTACTACGCCGATTCCGGCTGGTAGTTTTAGTACGTTTGATGTTGAGTTTACACCTGCAGTTACTCCAGCTTCCCAGTATTATACTGCTAACGTGATTATACAAAGTGATGATGCTGCGAATACTAACTTTTTATATCAAATTTCAGGAACAGGGGTTGTTAATACACCAGAGATTGAAGTCAGTGGTTTAGGTAACCCTATTGCAAATTTTGATTTTTCACCAACAGTGACTGATGATACGGAATACGGTAATGTGGCGATAGCATCAAGTATTACACATACATTTACCATTGAAAACACGGGTACCGCCCCTTTAAATTTAACGGGTGTACCTATTGTAGGTATTATTGGAGCAGGTGAATTTGTAGTTTCTAATTTACCAACGAGCCCAATACCGGTTTCTGGTTCAACAACGTTTGATGTTACTTTTAGTCCAACTAGTACTGGGCCTCAAACTGCAACAATTAGAATTGACAGTGATGATACAACCGATTTAAATTTTATTTTTTTAATACAAGGTAATGGTATTGTACCTGGTCCAGAAATGGACATAACTGGTTTAGGAAATCCTGTTAATAATGGAGACCTTACCACAAGTATTGCAAATGATACTGATTTTGGTGCTATAGATGTTTCTACAGGGAGTGTAACACATGTTTTTACCATTGAAAATAATGGTACGTTAGATTTGACTTTAACAGACCCAAGTCCTTATGTAACTATTTCAGGTGTAGATGCTGCTGACTTTACTTTAATAGCAATACCTACAAGTCCCATCGCTGCATCAGGAAGTACAACATTCGGAATAATTTTTGACCCTACAGGTGTGGCATTAACTACTAGAAATGCAACGGTTTCTATTGCCAATGACGATAGTGATGAGAATCCGTACACCTTTGCTATTTCAGGTACCGCTGTAGATACAAATACAGGTAGTCCGCTTATGATTACACAATACTATGAAGGGGCAGGGAATGACCGATGGATAGAAGTTAAAAATATTTCAACGCAAATAATTACGGCTGGAGTTTACAACCTAGCTTTATATGAAAATACATTTACAAGAGAAGGACAAATAAATACAAAGGCTCCTGCACAGAGTGTAGGAATTAGCGGTGC
The DNA here is from genome assembly GCF_016406085.1 of Aureibaculum flavum. Taxonomy (GTDB): domain Bacteria; phylum Bacteroidota; class Bacteroidia; order Flavobacteriales; family Flavobacteriaceae; genus Aureibaculum; species Aureibaculum flavum. The sequence continues at coordinate 133,089 of NZ_JAEHFJ010000006.1, read as the reverse complement.
ATTGGGGGCAATACAGCCAGGAGAAGTTATACTTTTTAGAAATAACGTGGGGACGCCTCTTTTACCAGGTGCTGCCAATTTAGGTACTGCACACGTTATACCAACAGCCGTATGTAATTTTACGGGTAATGATGTTATTTTAATTTCTACGTCTACGGGAGTAAATTGTTATAATGACAGAATTGATATTGTAGGAGTTGTACCTCCGTCGACAGGCTTTCCACCAGTTTGGGGAAGTAATAAAAGTCTAATTAAAGGGTGTGGTACTACTCAACAACCATCATTGGTTTTTGATAGTAGTAATTATATCGAGTTATTTTTAGATGAAGTGAATACAGCTGACCCGGACAGTAATATTGCTTTAGGAACACAATTGTTAGGTTCAACTGTATGGACAACTGCATGGAGTAATGGTACGCCGGGTAGAACAAGAAATGCAATTGTTAATGGAACATATAATGCTACTGATGGGTCATTCGGAGCATGTAATCTAACAGTTAATGGTAATCTTAATTTTAATAGTGGTACTTCCAATTATGTAGAGGTAAATGATAATTTGGTAGTAAATGGCACATTTACCATTGGTGATCAAGAATCTTTGTATTCCGTAAATGTATTAGCCCCTGGTACAGATCCAGTTTCAGTTACAGGCGTTATTACTAAATTAGAAACAACTACATTATTAAATGATAGTGATGATTATACGTATTGGTCATCTCCAGTAGAGAGTGCAAATATGTCAAGTGTATTTGCTCCAGGAACTTATCAGCAAACTAGATTGTATTATTGGGATCAGTCTGCAAGTAATGACATTTTATATGGAGGAAGTCAGGCATTAGGAGAGTGGATTCCGGCTGCAGGTCTTGCAATGAAACCAGGTAAAGGTTATATATCACAATCTCCAGAAGCAGGAACTTATCCTATGCAAGCAACGGTGTCCTTTACGGGTACACCAAATAATGGTTCAACGGATTTGGATGCAGGAGGAAATGACATTATTTTTAATAATAATGGCAATTCAAATGATGATTTAAATTTAGTGGGTAACCCTTATCCTTCTGCAATTGATGCAGATGAATTTATTAGTGATGGTAATAATGTGGTTTCAATAAATGGGACTATATGGTTTTGGACACATAATACCGCAAATAACCAAAGTACAACGGGTGAACAATATACGAATGATGATTATGCATCGTATAATTTATTGGGCGGTCTAGCTGGTGCACCAGCAGATACAGGAGGGCCTACACCAAATGGAATAATAGGTTCAGGTCAAGGGTTTATGGTTCAAACCAACTCGGTCATACAGAATGTAACGTTCACTGATGGTATGCGTATTAAAGGTGGTAACACAGAATTTTTTAGAGGTACGGATACAAAAAAGTCTTCATCTGTAGTAGAAAAGGACAGAATTTGGTTAAATATGGAAAGTAGTACTGGAGGTGCTTTTAGTCAAATTTTAGTTGGGTTTGCTGAAAATGCTACCGATGGTTTTGATAGAGCTTATGATGGTATAAAAATAAGTGAAGGCTATGTAAATTTATATTCAAAAATTGACACGTTGAATTATGGTATTCAAGGATTGAGTAGTTTTTCAGTTGAGAAAAAAGTACCATTGGCATTTAAGACCTATATAGAAGATGCTACAGTATCATATTCTATAAGTATAGATCGTTTTGAAGGAGTGTTGCGAGATAATGATATCTACTTAGTAGATAATGAATTAAACATAACTCATGATTTAAAACAAGGTGCTTATAACTTTGATGTATCAGTACCCGTAGATTTCAATGATGGTTATACTTCAGATGATAGATTTACACTTCAGTTTACTAAAGCAACTTTAGGTGTTGATGATTTTGATTTAAACAATGACTTTGTCGTTATAAATGAAGATGATGCGTTGTTGGTAAAATCTAAAACGGTTGTTAAAGAATTGAAAATGTATGATATAACTGGTAGATTACTAGTGAATATGTTACCAAATGAAAGTGAGTTCAGAGTAAATACTCAGAATATTAGAAAAGGTACGGTATTGATTTTAAATACTACTTTTGAAAATGGAACTGAAATCAGTAAAAAAGCAATTAAGTATTAAGAATACTTAATCTACAGTGAATTAATAAAAAATGCCTCGTAAATACGAGGCATTTTTTTTGTTCTATATGTTTTCTTTTAAGATATGAGAATAAGTCACTTATACTTAAAGTATATTATTTCTAATATTAAAACATCTCACGTCCAGCAAAATGAAAAGCACCTTCAATAGCTGCATTTTCATCGCTATCACTTCCGTGAACAGCGTTTTCGCTAATAGATGTAGCGAATAATTTTCTAATTGTACCTTCAGCTGCGTCTTCTGGGTTTGTGGCTCCAATTAACGCTCTAAAATCATCAACAGCATTAGATTTTTCTAAAATAGCTGCAACAATAGGTCCGCGTGTCATATATTCAACTAACTCGCCAAAAAATGGTCTTTCATTATGAACCGCATAAAATGCTTTCGCATCATTTTCCGTCATTTGAGTTAATTTCATGGCTACGATTCTAAATCCTGCAGCATTTATTTTTTCTAAAATAGCTCCAATATTACCTTTTTCAATTGAATCAGGCTTAAGCATTGTAAAAGTTCTGTTTGTTGTCATTTTTAAATTTTCTTTTATTGAAATGCAAAAGTAATCGTTTTATTAAAAAAAACGAATTCATTTTAACTTTTTGTTTTAATACTAAAGGATAAAAAATATTAAAATATTGTATATTCGCGAGCAATGAATACGAAAGATATACAAGAAGTAAAGGAGTTGTTATCTACTCCTAAAAAAATAGTTATTGTCTCACATAGAAATCCAGATGGTGACGCATATGGCTCTAGTTTAGCTTTATACCATTATTTATTAATAGGAAATCATGAAGTTAAAGTAGTTTCTCCAAATGATTGTCCAGACTTTTTAAAGTGGTTGCCAAATCAGGATAAAATAATTGTATTTGATGAAAATGTTGAAGAAGGTACAAAACTCTTAGAGGAAGCTGACATTGTTTTTACGCTAGACTTTAATGCACTGCATAGGGTAGGGCATCAAATGGAGCATGTTTTAGAACGAATTAGTCCCATATACATAATGATAGATCATCATGAACAACCAGATGATTACGCCAAGTATATGTACTCAGATGCTTCTATAGCCTCTACTTGTGAAATGATTTATCATTTTATGGATAAAGTAGATGCGTTAGAAAGTATTGATAAAGATATTGCCAGTTGTATTTATACGGGAATTCTTACTGATACAGGCTCGTTTAAATATCAAGCGACTTCAAGTACAACGCACCGAATTATAGCCAATTTGATGGATGTAGGTATTGATCATACAAAAATACATAACCGTTTATATGATACAAACACCTATAGTCGTTTACAATTACTAGGTACAGCATTAAGTAATTTAAAGGTAATGCATGAATATAGAACGGCATTTATTACCATTTCTCAGCAGGAACTCAATAGTAAGAATTTCAAAAAAGGAGATACAGAAGGTTTTGTAAATTATGGATTGTCTGTTGCAGGTATTGTTTTTGCCGTTATATTTATTGAAGATCAAAAGCAAGGTATTATTAAAATGTCTTTACGATCCAAAGGAAAATTTTCTGTAAATGAATTTGCTCGTAATCATTTTAACGGTGGCGGTCATTTAAATGCTGCAGGTGGTAGAAGCGAAATTCCTTTGCAAGATACAGTGAAACACTTTATGGAACTTTTACCAGATTATAAAAATGAATTAGAAAATTCTTATGAATACTAAAATTAAAAATATTTTAACCATTGGGTTTAGCATAAGTTTACTTGCTTTAATAATTTCATGTACAACTCCACAACCCAGAAAACCAGTTGTCCAAAAAACATCTTCTTTTTTAGAGGAGTCAATTGAGCGAAATAAAATTATCAACAAAGTAGAAGAAGAGGCGTTAATTGCATTAATGCAATCTGACACTACAAAAGAATATATTACTTCTGAAAAAGGGTTTTGGTATTACTACAATATAAAAAATACTGAAATAATCGATTTACCAAAAACTGGAGATGAAGTAGTTTTCACCTACGAAATTAAAGATGTAAATAATAAAACGATTTATACCAAAGAAGAATTAGGTGAGAAGAATTATCTTGTCGACAAGCAGGAACTTATTACAGGTTTACAAGATGGAATTAAACTAATGAAAGAAGGTGAGACGGTTACTTTTTTATTTCCATCTCATAAAGCATATGGGTACTCTGGATATCAAAAAATTAATTCTAACCAACCGTTACAGTACACGGTTACTTTAACTAAAGTTCTTAAAAATAAGTAAAATGAGAATAGCTAAGATTTTTTTTCTCGTAGTTATAGTTGTTATTTCTTCCTGTAAATCAAACAACTATACTGATTTGGAAAAGGGATTGTATGCAGATATTCAAACTGATAAAGGCTCCATTTTAGTGCAATTGGAATATAAAAAAGTACCAATTACGGTGTCAAATTTTGTTTCCTTAGCGGAAGGAACGAATCCATATGTAGCTAAAAGATTTAGGAATAAGCATTTTTATGAAGGATTATTATTCCATAGGGTTGTTAAAGACTATATAATTCAAGGAGGCGATCCTCAAGGAACGGGTGCTGGAGGGCCAGGTTATCAATTTGAAGATGAGTTTCCTTTAGATGACAATGGCGAGCTAATTCTAACACATAGTAAAAAAGGAATTTTATCCATGGCCAATGCTGGTTTTGATACCAACGGGAGTCAGTTTTTTATTACCTTAAAAGATGCTCCAAATTTAGATGGCGTACACTCCGTTTTTGGAAATGTTGTAGAAGGTGCACAAGTATTAGATTCTATTGCTAAGGATGATGTAATAAACAAAGTTCAAATTATTAGAATAGGAAATGAATCAAAGAAGTTTAATGCACCAAAAATATTTGGTGACTATTTTAAGAAATTAGAAAAAGAAGCTGAAATAAAAGAAGAAATGGCCAAAACGGCTAAAACTAATTTTTTAAAGCAAAAAGAAACCTTTGAGGCAAACGCGGATAGTTTGCACTCAGGACTAAAAATTTATTTTATACATAAAGGAGAAGGAGCAAAACCTAAATTAGGTACTGCGGTTAATGTTTATTATTCAGGTTATTTTAATTCGGGAGAGCTTTTTACTACAAATAATAAAGAAATAGCTGAACTTTATTTAAAATACGATCCTAAAGTAGAAGCAAGAGGTGGTTATAATCCTAAAAAAATGGATTATAGTCCAGATGCGGAACTAATACATGGATTTAAGGAAGGTTTACAAAAAATGAATATTGAAGATAAAGTAATGCTTTTTATTCCCTCTCATTTAGCCTATGGAACTCAAGGGCGTGGGCCGATACCACCAGATACAGATTTAATATTTGAATTAGAAATTGTAGAATAATTACAATTTTATTTGATTGATTCGATAGGCCATTACAGCCAATAACCGGGAATATTTGATAGGTCTACTATTGTCTAATTTGCCATACTTTTTTTAGCAGGAACAACTCTTATTTAGCGATACTTACTTTCTCGATTACCATAAATTCACCTATACTTACAATCTTAATTAATATTTTGTACCTACTTATGACTTTTAGTAATAAGAGGGAATTGTTGTAGATTTAAAATAATATTTTGATAAAAGTGCAACACTACTTTTTTTTCATCGTATTTAATATGAGTTTAAGAAATAATTGAACAAATAGAAATAGCCAATAGCTATAATGAATCAAACCAAATTCTTGCATAGAGATCTAATTATTAAATGCAAAAAAAACAATTGTAAAGCACAGATGAAAGTTTATGATTTGTATTGTGATGCAATGTTTAAAACAGCATTTAATTTTATGAAAGATAAAGCGTTGGCAGAAGATATGATGCAGGAATCTTTTATAAAAGCTTTTCAAAAATTAAATCAATTTAATGAAAGTGTTGCCTTTGGAGCTTGGTTAAAAAAAATTGTAATCAACCAATGTTTAGATTACTTAAAAAGGAGAAAACTGACAATTGTTGAAATAAATGAAAATCATTTACAATTATCAGATGAGGATAATTGGAAGGTTCAAAGTTCCATTTCTATAGATCAAGTTTATTATGCGATTGAACAATTGGCTGAAAATTATAAAATTACCTTAAAGCTATTTTTATTAGAAGGTTATGATCATCAAGAAATTGCTCAAATACTAAATATAACTGAAGTAGCATCACGATCACAATTATTTAGAGCAAAAAATAAATTAAAGGAAATGCTAAAACAAAAAAACTATGCTTAAAGATATAAAAGAAATCATAAAAGAAAATGAAGGTGAAAAGCTAGAAATGTTATCTAATCATAGACAACGTTTTGAAAACAGGTTGCAAAAACAACAACCTAAAAAAAGGAAAAATTATTTGTTTCTAAAAATAGCCGCATCCATTTTGGTATTGATAAGTGCTGGATATTTTTTAATTGGAAATAATGACATTCAAACAGAGGTAATTGATGAAAAAATCGACCTCGCCGCTATATCTCCAGAATTAAAACAAATAGAAAATAACTATGAAACGGCAATCAATTATGAATTACTCGGAATTGAAGTCACTGACGATAATAAAGAAATACTAGATAGTTATTTAGAAAAAGTATCAGTGTTGTCAGATGATTATAAAGTGTTGAGCAAAAAGCTAATTACTGACGATATTAATGAAAACATCGTAAATGCATTAATAAATAATTTACAATTAAGGTTGCAACTTCTATTGGAATTAAAAGATAAACTCAAAGAAATTAAATCAAATAAAACAATTCAAAATGAAGACAACACTATATAAAATATTAGGGTTACTACTAATGCTTAGTACAACCATTGGTGCTCAAAACCATCGAAGAACATACAACGAAGACTTTAATACAAACAAAGATGTTATAATTGACGTAAATACAAGAAATACTGATGTGAAAATTGAAACATGGAGTAAAAACAAAGTAAGTATTGAAGCCATTATAGAAGTAGAAGGTGCGGAAGATGAAAAAGCAGAAAGAACCTTAGATAATTGGATATTCAATGCAGTTGGAAATAAAAGTGAAGTGGAAATTTCCTCAAAATCGAATGGCGGAGCAAATTACTTTTTTTCATCTGATAATATTAATAGTAATAACAGAATTATTGTGAAAGGAAGGTTCAATGAAGACTATGATTATAATTTCCCTGAGGTAAACTTAGATAATCTAATAGAATTAAATAATGATATTATGGTTTTTCCAGAATCGCCTGAATTACCTGTAGTGTTAGATTTTGATTTTCATTTTCAGGAGAAGTTGCCCAAATTTGATTATAAAAAATATAAAGAGGACAAAGGCTATTTAAAAGAATGGCAAAAAGAAATGGAAAAAAAATTAGAAAAAAATAAAGTAAATTGGGAAAAAGATGCTGAAAATACAAAAGAACATTCAGCAGTATTAAAGGTTGAACTGGAAAAAATGGCAGAGCAACAAAAGAAACATGTAGAACAACGTAAAGAGTTGATAAAAAAGCAAATTGAACTTAGAAAACAACAAGCTAAAGAAAGAAAAGATCAAGTTGTTATTAATGGTAAATTGCGAGTAAATGTAGCTGAAGCTAATGAAAAAAGAAATATTATAATTGGTGTTTTAGGAGACAGAGAAAAAGTAAAAGTAAAAAGAACGATAATTATTAAGGCTCCAAAGGATGCGAAATTCAAAATGAATGTAAAATATGGCACGTTAAGTTTCTTAAACTAGTTTTTAAATTACTAACTCATTTGAACCACTAAATTTCATAAATTTAGTGGTTTTTTAGTACACAGTGGCAGGTCAGAAATAAACAGATTTTTACAAACTCAATAAATTTTTGAGGATAGTTTTATTTTTTTATTTAGGAGATGCCTAAGCATCAGCCCACAAGAAATGAATAAAAATAGGATCAAAAGAATTGGTTTTAATTTTTGTCTATTTCTAACCTGCCACTATTTAAAATGTTGTTACCTTTAGAGCTTCTAAAAAAGAGCATATTTTATGGAGTTGTATAAACAACAAAAAGTAAAGATTTATAATTCACTTTCTAATCAGAAAGAGGATTTTGTTTCAATAAACGAAGGTTATATTGGTATGTATGTTTGCGGACCTACGGTATATAGCAATGTGCATTTAGGTAATGTTAGAACCTTTATGTCTTTCGATTTAGTATATCGTTATTTTAAACATTTAGGGTATAAAGTTCGTTATGTAAGAAATATTACGGATGCTGGGCATTTAGAAAATGATGCTGATGTTGGTGAAGATAGAATTGCAAAAAAAGCACGTCTGGAAGAGATTGAGCCTATGGAAGTTGTTCAGCGTTACACTGTTGATTTTCATAATGTATTGAGAAAATTCAATTTATTACCACCAAATATTGAACCGACCGCTACGGGGCATATCATTGAACAGATAGAGATTATAAAAAGTATAATTGATAATGGCTTAGCATACGAAGTGAATGGTTCTGTATATTTTGATGTTTTAAAGTATAATGAGAAAGAACATTATGGTATCTTAAGTGGAAGAAATATTGAAGATGCCATTCATAACACCCGTGTTTTAGATGGACAGTCTGAAAAGAGAAACCCTCAAGATTTTGCCTTGTGGAAAAAGGCTCAACCAGAGCATATTATGCGTTGGCCTTCTCCATGGAGTGATGGCTTTCCCGGATGGCATTTAGAATGTACCGCTATGAGTACAAAGTATTTGGGCGAACAATTTGATATTCATGGAGGAGGAATGGATTTAAAGTTCCCACATCATGAATGTGAAATAGCACAAGCTCAAGCTCACAATAATATAACTCCTGTTAAGTATTGGATGCATGGAAATATGTTGATTTTGAATGGCAAAAAAATGGCAAAATCAACCGGTAATTATATCTTACCTGAAGAAATAATTACCGGTAATAATGCTATTTTAAGTAAGCCTTTTCCTGCTACTGTAGCACGCTTTTTTATGTTACAAGCACATTATAGAAGTATCTTAGATTTTTCAAATGACGCTTTAGTGGCATCTGAAAAAGGGTATTATCGTTTAATGAATGCAGTTAATTTATTAGATAATATACAAGAAAGTAATGCGTCTTCAATAGATATTTCTGAATGGATTCAGAGTTGTTATAATGCCATGAATGACGATTTTAATAGTCCCATTTTAATCGCAAATTTATTTGAAGGTGTAAAAACTATAAATTTGTTAGTGGAGAAAAAAGAGACTTTATCATCTAATGATTTAAAAACATTTAAGGCTACTTTTAATACATTTATTTTTGATGTCTTAGGTCTAGAAAATGTTACTTCAACGGATAGTTCAGAAAAATTGAGTAATGTTGTAGAATTATTGATTGATATGCGTAATGAAGCTCGGATTAATAAAGATTGGGCATTGTCTGATCAAATAAGAGATCAATTGGCAGCTGCTGGTGTCCAGTTAAAGGATGGAAAAGACGGAACAACTTTTGCAATTTAAATAGTATCAGATTAAAAAAATACTTACATATCCGTTTATTTTACTTGTTAGGTTTTATCAAACTGTCATTTCACCTTATACACCGGCAAGTTGTAGATTTACACCAACGTGCTCTCATTATACAGTGGAGGCTTTGCAAAAACATGGACTTTTTAAAGGAGGATGGTTATCAATAAAGAGAATATTTAGTTGCCATCCATGGGGTAGAAGTGGTTATGATCCGGTGCCAGATAAGAAAGAGAAATAAGGTTAAAAACAAAAAAGATAAGTCAGTTATGGCTTATCTTTTAGCTGTTTGTTTGAACATTTTTCATACGCTATTAGAAATTGTAGTGTCTATAGTTAGTCCAAAGTGTTTTTTTTCTAATTTTAGTAGAAGGTAAAAGTGTATTTATTCCTGATTCAGTTATTGTTTTGCTTATTGTGTTCATAATTTATAGTTTTTAAAGGTTAGTTTTTTTTTCTATCTGTAGCGTCTGTTGTTATTCCAAACTCGGCTAGAAGTATTTCCAATTGTTAATTTTGTTCGATTTTTTGTAGTTTTCATAATTGTTGTTTTTAGATTTAATTTTTTTATTAGCTATAGCGTCTGTTGTTATTCCAAACTCGGCTAGAAGTGTTTCCAAAAGTTAATTTTGTTCGATTTTTTGTAGTTTTCATAATTGTTGTTTTTAAATTTAATTTTTCTTGTTTTTCTATCCCAAACTTCAGGACTCATTTTATAAATTTTATATTCATTTATACTTAGTAGACGAGATAATTAATATTTTGTTACAGTACTATGCAATAAATAGTACTGTTTTATGGATTATTTACTGTTTTACTACAAGTTTCATTCTTTTGAGTTAGGGTTAAGTATTTGTAGTACAGTAGTTTAAAAGTAAATAAGTGAAATAGGAAGTAAATCTAAAAAAAAATAGAAAAAATTAAAAAAAAGACTATTTATCCAATTTCGAATACGAGTTGAAGAAGATTTTACGGTAAAAATTGATATTAAACGAGATGTTTTTAATGAAATTTAATGATGTTGTTTTCTGTACTTTTGAGAGAGTTCAAAAACACATTGTAATATCCTTTGATCTTGTTCCGTATATATGACATGCTTTCTAAGCATTACCATTTTTGCTACGTCATTAACTCTATTCATTCTATACTCAGTAAAACCAGAGGCACCACCCCATGAAAAAGAAGGAATAAAGTTTCTAGGGAAATTACTACCATATACATTGGCACTAACACCAACTACCGTACCCGTATTAAACATCGTATTAATTCCACATTTAGAATGGTCGCCCATCATTAAGCCACAAAATTGTAAACCTGTGCTTTCAAAGCGATCAGTTTCATAATCCCATAATTTAACGTGTGCATAATTATTTTTTAAATTTGAATTGTTAGTATCCGCACCTAGATTACACCACTCCCCAATTACAGAATTGCCTAAATAACCGTCGTGACCTTTACTTGAATATCCAAAAATAACCACATTACTTAATTCACCGCCCACTTTACTAAACGGACCCAAAGTGGTAGCTCCATAAACCTTTGTTCCCATTTTTATAACGGCATTATTGCACAGAGCCAATGGTCCTCTTACTGTAGAGCCCTCCCAAATACTAGCATCTTTTCCAATATATATAGGGCCGCTTGATGCGTTTAACGTAACAAAATTTATTTCTACACCTTCTTCAAGAAAAATATTTTCTTTATTAATACAATTTACGGTGTCAGGTATAGGCTCTGATTTTCTACCATTAGTAACGAGGTGAAAATCACTTTGAATTGCTTTTTCATTCAATGAAAAAATATCACTTACACATTTTAATTGAAGCAATTCTTCATTATAGATAATGGCTTCATAAGCATCAAAATCAACTTCTTCTTGCGTTTCAGTTGTAAAAAAGGCAACAATTTCATCCTTATAATAGATTGCCTGATTTTCTTGTAATGTTTGTACCATTTCAACCAATTGTTCGGTAGGTAAAAATGAAGCATTTAGCATTACATTTGTTTCCATTTCAACCATTGGATATTTTTCTTCTAAATAGTCTTCGGTTAATGTGGTGGTCGTCAGACCTAAGTGTTTTTCCCATTTTTCTCTAATGGTTAAAATACCAATTCTAATATCGGCAACGGGTCGTGTATAGGTAAATGGCAATAAATTGTTGCGTACATTTCCGTCAAATAAGATGTAGTTCATTGAGTTCTATTATTTTGCAATAATAGAACTAATTAATAAATATATTATTGTTAAGGTAAAATAATATGTTAGTTAGATTACTTATATTTGAAGAACTGACTTAAATTCTTTGCATTATAGCGAACTATTTAAGTCAATTTAATGAAAATCAATCATCATATATGCAAATAAAAAAATCACCCAAAGAGTTTGATGTAATTATTGTAGGGTCTGGTGCTGGAGGAGGAATGGCGACAAAAATACTATCAGAAGCAGGTCTAAATATAGCGGTTGTTGAGGCAGGTCCACATTTTGATCCGGCAGATGCAGAACAAAAGAATCAACTAAAGTGGCCCTATGAATCACCGCGAAGAGGAGCAGGGACTACAAGAGCTTTTGGTGAATTTGATGCCGCTTATGGTGGATGGGAAATTGAAGGAGAACCTTACACTAGAAAAAATGGAACTGAATTTGAATGGTTTCGGTCTAGGATGTTAGGTGGAAGAACCAATCATTGGGGACGCATATCTTTACGATTCGGTCCTTTAGATTTTAAACGAAGAAGTCATGATGGTTTAGGTGATGACTGGCCGATTTCATATGAAGATGTAAAACCATATTATGATAAGGTTGATAAATTAATTGGTGTCTTTGGCAGTAAAGAAGGTATTGCGAATGAGCCAGATGGATTTTTCTTGCCAGCTCCGAAACCTAGATTGCATGAAATGTATTATAAAAAGGGTGCCGAAAAAATGGGTATTCCTGTTATTCCCTCAAGACTTTCTATTCTTACCAAAAAAATAAATGAAGATAGAGGAATCTGTTTTTACTGCAGCCAATGTAGCCGAAGTTGTAGTGTTTATGCCGATTTTTCATCGGGATCATGTCTTATTTTTCCAGCTCAAAAATCGGGTGGACAAATAACCTTGTTTACAGATGCTATGGTTAGAGAAGTGGTTACAAATGATAGTGGTAAAGCTACGGGCGTCATTTATATCGATAAAAAAGATAGAAAGGAATATCAACTTAATGCTAAAATAGTTGTTTTAGCAGCTTCTGCATGTAGTACAGCAAGAATTTTATTGAATTCAAAAAGTAAAACACATCAAAATGGCTTAGGTAATAGTAGCGGAATGGTAGGTAAATACCTTCATGATTCTACTGGGGCTGACCGTGTGGGCTTTGTGCCAGAATTAATGAATAGAAAAATATATAATGAAGATGGCGTTGGTGGTTTACATGTATATTCACCTTGGTGGGGTAATGATAAAAAGTTAGATTTTCCGAGAGGGTATCATGTTGAAGTTTGGGGAGGTTTAGGTATGCCATCATATGGATTTGGTTTCAACGCCAACAATCTTAATGAATATATTGGAGGAGAAATAGGGGGTTATGGCAATGCCTTACGCGATGATGTTAAACGTTTTTACGGCTCAATTGTCGGCATGGCGGGTAGAGGAGAATGTATTGCACGAGAAGATAATTATTGTGAAATTGATCCTGATATGGTAGATGAATGGGGTATACCCGTTTTACGATTTAATTATACTTGGTCGCAACACGAAAAGTTACAGGCCAAACATATGGTTGAAACTTTTGATGAGATTATAGATGGAATGGGAGGGAAAGTGATTAGTGGAGAAAGACCTGGTGCAGATAGAGATTATGGCTTATTAAAACCGGGTCAGATTATTCACGAAGTAGGTACAACCCGTATGGGGAATGATCCTAAAAAATCAGTGACCAATAAATATATGCAATTGCATGATGTTGATAATGTTTTTATAGTTGATGGCGGACCCTTTGTTTCACAGGCAGATAAAAATCCAACATGGACCATTTTAGCTTTATCATGGAGAACATGTGATTATATAGTTGATCAATTAAATAAACAAAATATATAGTATGATGAACAGAAGAGATACTATTAAGTCGTTATTACTGGGTTCTGTTGCTGTAGGATTAACCGTACAAGGCTGTGCTCCTAAAGCAGATAGTACATCAGTTGCATTACCTGAAGCGGAGAATACACCTTTCTACGGACGTACTCCAAAAGAGAAAGCTAGAGATAAAAGGCTTCATGAAGAAGTATTTTTTAATGAACACGAGTTAGAAACTGTAGCTGTTATTTGTGATATCATTTTGCCAAAGAATGATGATTTTGGATCTGCAACCGATGCGAATGTACCGGGATTTATTGAATTCATAATGAAAGACATGCCGTATCATCAAGTACCTATACGAGGAGGTATCATGTGGCTAGATAGTTATAGCAATAAAAAAAATGGAAAGGAATTCAAATTGTGTTCAACTGAGGAACAACTCGCCATTTGCGATTTAATTGCCTATCCCAAAAAAACAAAGCCGGAACATAAACAAGGAGAAAAATTCTTTACCAGTATGCGAAATTTAACCCTAACGGGATACTACACTACTGAAATGGGAATAAAAGACTTAGGCTATAAAGGAAATACGCCAAATGTTTGGGATGGTGTTCCTGAGGATGTGTTAAAGGCACATGGGTTTGAATATGATGCCGAATGGTTGGCAAAATGTGTTGATCAATCTAAACGAGGTGAATTAGCCAAATGGGATGCTGATGGTAATTTAATTAGTTAGAGCTTAACATAAACAATACATAATTATCTACTTAAAATTTTAATTAAATAACAAAAATGAAAAATAGAATTCTGATCGTTTTACTAACTGTATTTTTATCATTTACTGGCTTCAGTCAAACATCAAATGAATATTCCATATCCTTCGATAAGGCTGAACAACATGAGGCACAAATAACTGCTGTGTTTTCCAATCTTGAAAATAAAATGTTGCAATTGCGAATGAGTAGAACATCACCAGGTAGGTATGCAGTGCATGAATTTGCAAAAAATGTTTACAATGTTAAAGCGGTAGATAGTAAAGGTACTGCCTTATCAGTTACACGTTCCGATCCACATCAATGGAACATTGTTAGTCATGATGGAACCGTAAAAGTAACCTACACACTATTTGGAAATAGGGGAGATGGCACGTACAGTCAGATTGACGAAACGCATGCTCATTTGAACATTCCCGCTACATTTATGTATGCTCTCGATTATGAACATAGACCTATTAAGGTGAAATTTGATGTTCGTAAAGATTTAAAATGGAAAGTGGCTACACAGTTAAAAGGCTTGGATAATAATACTTTTTATGCTCCAAACTTAGATTACTTTATGGATAGTCCCACCGAAATTAGCAACCATTCTGTTAGAAGTTTTATGGTACAAAATGGGTCAAAAGAATTAAAAATAAATTTTGCATTACACCATAACGGAACAGAGGCAGAACTTGACACTTATTTTGAAAAAGTAAAAAAAGTAGTTTTAGAGCAACAAAAAGTCTTTGGAGAATTACCTGATTATGATTTTGGAGAATACACTTTTTTAGCATGTTATATTCCAAATGCCTCTGGTGATGGTATGGAACATAGAAATTCTACAATTGTAACCAGTACAAGAAGTTTGGCTGCAGGCGGAATGGAAAGAAATATTGGTACCGTATCTCACGAATTTTTTCATTGCTGGAATGTAGAACGGATTAGACCACAAACCTTAGAACCGTTTGATTATACAGATGCTAATATGTCTGGTGAGCTTTGGTTTGCAGAAGGATTTACAAGTTATTACACCAATTTAATATTATGTAGAGCGGGATTAATGACGGAGAAAAAATATGTTGAAGGTTTATCTGGTGGAATTAATTATGTATGGAATTCGCCTGCACGGAAATATTTTAATCCCATTGAAATGAGTTATCAAGCTCCTTTCGTAGATGCAGCCACATCTGTAGATCCTGTAAATAGAGAAAATACTTTTATTAGCTATTATACGTATGGAAGTGTGTTGGGCTTAGCTCTTGATTTATCTTTGAGAGATTTAGATGCTGACAAAAATCTAGATGATTTTATGAAACTATTATGGAAAACACATGGCAGCAATGAAATACCATATACGGTTAGAGATTTACAAAATGTACTGACTAATTATGCAGGAGCCTCATTTGCCACAGATTTTTTCTCAAATTATATTTTCGAGAGTAAAATGCCAGCGTATAAAACGTTGTTAGCAACTGTAGGTGTAAATTTTGAACAGACTATGACGAATCAATTAGATTTAGGAGTGAGAATAAGAAATTTTAAAGTTGCTTCAAATCCTACAGAAGGTAGTGCTGCCTACAACGCTGGTTTGGCAATTGATGACGAATTTATTTCAATGGATGGAATGGTTATAGATTCGGAAACAAAAGATGCAACATATTTTGGGCAGTTTCAACCTAATCAAACTGTAAAATTAATTTATAAACGTTTAGGTAAGCAAAAAGAAACTACGTTTACTTTTAATTCCAATAAAGATTATAGTACCAATTTGCAAGAAAAAGTAAGTAATAAGGTACAAGAGAATAGAAAAAAATGGTTGGGTACTAAAAATAATAAATAATTATTGAATAGAAAATTAGAGGTGTTTTTTTACTACAATTAGTTTTAATTTGAAACTAGTTTTAGTCCTACAATTGAAATTATTAATGTTGAAATAAAAAATAATCGCCAGAAGGTAGCCGGTTCTTTAAAAATTATAATGCCTAACAGTACAGTTCCAACGGCACCAATACCTGTCCAAACGGCATAGGCAGTTCCTATAGGTAGTTCTTGAGTTGCTTTTAGTAGTAAAAACATACTTACTGATAAACAAACTAAAAAACCAATATACCAATACGTTACTTCTGTACCTGTGGCTTCTTTTGCTTTTCCGAGACATGCGGCAAAAGCAACTTCAAATAGGCCGGCAATGATTAATATAATCCAATTCATTTTTAATTTGTTACGTATCTAATGTAATTATTTCAAGTTGTTTTAATATATAAGCAATAGCGGCTCTCCATTTCTAACCTTTTAATGATAGGGTAAAGTTAACTAAAGTAAGCTTACTTTTCTATAATTGATTTCAGCTATTGCTTATACATATTATTTTCTGATGAGCTTTATTATTTACTGTTCAGCAGATTATTAATTATTTTATTCCATTTCTCTATTGATTGTAACTCTTCACTCAATTGATAGCTAACTTCAGCATTATAAAACTCTAACATAATATCAGGTTTATTTTTTTCAACTGAAGTAAGTTTTAAGTCAAGTTTGTCAATATCCTTATCGGAATGAGCACCTGAACTACCCACTTTAACGATTTCACATTTTTTAATCGAAGAGAGGTTAATAAAATAGGATTGCTCATCGTCCTCAGTTTTTAGTATAAAAGAAACGGAGTTTTTAGTCGCGTCTATGCCAATGGCGTAGTATTTGAAAATATCATGTTCCGTTATTTCAGAGCTATGTGCTGCCGCAAGGTCTTTAAGTGATATTAATAATTGTTTTACTTTTTTCTTTTTACTTCTATTTGTTATTACAAAAGGCATTGCACATATTGCAACACTTACACTTCCTATAATGGTTGTTCCTAAATCCATTGTATGTTTTTTTAAATTTTGATATAATAATTTTTGTATGAAGTGATAAATCACAACATATCAATACGTTAAATACAACTACGCAAGAGGTAGTTTAAACGAAAAAAAATTACCAAAAATTATGGAAAGGAAATATGAGATCAGTCTTTCTAGATCTGATCAGTTGTGTTTTTAAGTGACTTTTATACTGTTTAAATTTTGCATTAAGCAGTATTTCATTTGAACGGAAAATTGCCCAAAAAACTTCATTACCCAATTTGAAAATAGGCGATGTAAATTCTGTGAATTCAGAAAATAAATTATCGAATTGTTGCGTATGCGGGTAAAGAACATTAGAAACGGTAGATGAAAATTCCTTTTGCTCACTATTTTGTTCAACCGTTTGTGTGACTGAAGATAAAGATGTTTTTGCAGGAACATAAATACCAAAACAGTACACTGAAATAAGTAGAACTACGCTAAGTATTTGATTCCACCTTTTCATTTAAACTATTTGAACTTTAGAAAGTATGTTATTAATTGCAATCATTGTAAACACAGTTAGACAAATAAAAATTTGATGTCTTATACTCATTATTCTTTTTATCTTAAATAAGAGGGTACAAATTTAGTTCTTTTACCAAATAAAATATAAAAATTATGTTAAATTGTGTTGACTGTAATCCCATAAATATTTGGAGCTGATTTTTTAAAGTAGGCATAATGATGAACGCTGCAATAACTGTTAGGTTCTTAGTGTAATTCATATACAATTTAAAATAACTACATTTTAACTAGACATGAGTTAAGGATATTTGCGTTTTCAAGTTTGAAAATAGGTAAGAAGTCATATTCTTTTTATTCATTTGCTTTTAATACTCTTAAGATATTACCTCCAAGTATTTTATCAATATCTTTTTCGCTATACCCTCTTTCTATTAATGCTTTTGTAATTAATGGATATGTTGTAACGTCATTTAATTGTTTAGGAGGTAAAACAATTCCATCAAAATCAGAACCGATACCGACATAATCAACACCAACTAATTTTATGATGTATTCAATATGATCAATAACTAAATGAAACGGAGCTTTTAATTCTTCAGTTTCTAGACGATATTTAGAATACATTGATTCTTCCGCTAAATAAGGGTTTATACCTAATTGCTTCAAAGAATCTATTTCAGTTTTATGTTTTATGAGAAATTTTTCTTCCTTTTTTGCAACGGTAGCATCTATAAAGCCAGAATTGAAATTAATCTGAATAACACCACCATTTTTAGCAATGGCCTTTATTTGATCGTCATTTAAGTTTCTAGGATGAGGACAGATATTATAAACAGAACTATGCGAGGCTATAATAGGTTTTGTAGTAGTAGCAATTACATCCCAAAAGGTTTGCTCTCCAACATGTGAAATATCAACCATGATACCTAATGTGTTCATTTTATTGACAATTTGTTTTCCAAATTTAGTCAATCCTTTTTCACCTTCCGAATTAAGTGTACCCTCTTTTTTTGTTTCATCAGAGGCACTTGTTGCCCAAGGTGTAGAGTTGTTCCAAGTAAGGGTTATATAGCGTACACCACGATTGAAAAGTGTATCTAACTTATCTATATCATTTTCAAATTGATGACCACCTTCTAAACCAATGAGTGCTGCTATTTTATGCTGCTGCACAACTTTTAATAGTTCTTCGGTATTGGCAACCTTAACTATTTTAGTCGGATTTCTTTTAATTACGGCATCTAAACTGTCTATTTGTGCATTGGCATATTTATATGGGTTTAATTGATTGCCATCACTCCACACGGAGAAAAATTGAACATCTAAACCACCTTGTTTCATTCTGTTCAAATCACTATGTGTTTTTCCTGTTAGGTCATCATCAATTAGAAAACTTTTTTCCATGGTATGAAGCAGAATGTCATTGTGCGTATCAACAAAAATGGCTTGGTTATGAATTTCTGCCAGTGATTTGGGTTCCGTTTTGTTTTCAGGGGATTTTTTACAAGAGGCAAAAACAAAAAATAAAACTATTAAATATCTCATATGTATAATTTCAAGATTGTGGTTAACATTACGGTAATTGGTTAGGCCTAGAATTGTTACCTTATTATTCTTAGAAGTTAATAATATAAACTGGATAGAAGGTTAATCTCAACGTACTTTTAACTTGAAAGGGTTTTAGAGGTCGCAAATAAGTAATTTTCTTAATATAAATCTTACTTTTTGGGGATTAAAAAACATTATAAACCAGTTACAATTATAAGAAATCCAAACATGATTATAATCATTCTTGCGAATTCCATTTTCATAAATTAAGTTTAAATTTCATAATTTTCGTTGGTTATGACAAATGTTGCACAAACCTATTGTATAAAAACATTGCATTTATAATCATTATAGCAATTACATAAATTTTAATTCAAACTCGGATTCTCAGGAGCATTTGCCCATAGTTTGTACTCGCCACCAAATTTCATCAATTGATCTTTCCAGAAAGATTGGTCAGAAATTCCAAATATATTTTGATATTGGTTTTCTATAACGATCCATGAAGTAGTTTCTAATTCGTCTTGTAATTGATCTTTACTCCATCCTGAATACCCCAGAAAAAAGCGGATATCCTCTTTATCAAGCTCGTCTTTTTCTAATAATTCTTGTACAACTTCAAAATCACCTCCCCAAAAAATACCATCTGTTATTTCAATACTATCAGGAATTAAATGTGGTACGCGATGCACAAAATATAAATTTTCTTCAGAAACGGGGCCACCTTTATAAATGGTTAGATCAGAATCTATTTCTGGTAATAAATCGCCTAATACATACTGTGAAGGCTTATTAATTATAAAACCAATTGAACCTTGATCGTTGTGTTCAGATAATAATATTACAGATCTATTAAATGAGGTATCGTTTAAAATTGAGGGTTCCGCAATAAGCAATTTGCCTTTTGTTAATTCTGTTTGTCCCATAAGTTATTTAATTACCCACTAATATAGTAATTATTATTAGATTTAAATTGGTGTGAGTTGCCAATATTAATGGATGACAAAAAATAAGGAAGATATTTTTTTGAAAAAAAAGTTACTTTAGGTGATTGTGTAATCTATAGCAATATAGATTACCGAAAGTCAAGGTAGAAAAAAATATGAAGAAATTGATATAAAAAAAAAGCTCTCATTGAAAAATGAGAGCCTTTACGTTTTTGTGTGAACTAAAATTAGTTTACAGAACTTTTTAATTCAGCACCTGGCTTAAATTTCACTACATTTTTAGCAGCAATTTTTATAGTTTTTCCAGTTTGAGGATTTCTTCCATCTCTAGCAGCTCTTTTAGAAACTGACCAAGAACCAAAACCTACTAAAGAAACTCTTCCGCCTTTCTTTAAAGTTTGTTCTACATTACCCATAACTGAATCTAATGCTTTTTTTGCAGCTGCTTTTGAAATTCCTGCGTCTGCAGCCATAGATTCTACTAATTCTGATTTGTTCATAATTTTTAAATTTAAAATTGATTAATAATTAATTGCTTGTTTAAGCTGAACAAATATAGATTTTATAAGGGTTAACGCAAGTTTTACCTATGAAAAAGTCTTATTTTGTTAATAAAACGGGGTCAATTGTTAATAACCACGAGTTTTTAACTCGTCTTTTTAACGCAAGGTCACTGATAATAGGCATTCATGTTAATTTTTTGTTAATCTAGCTTAACCTACACAATATTATTGAACACGTGCATTTTGGTCAAATTTATACCCATTGAGTAAGTCGCTAACTTTCATTTTACGTTTACCTGGTAATTGTAACTCTTCAATAATTAGGTATCCATTATTTAAGGCAACCTTCAATTCTGATTTACCAACAACTAATTTTCCTATAGCATGGAGGTGCTGTTCTTTTTCCTTTTTTACATTAAAAATCTTCATTTCAAAAGTTTCCTCATTATTAGTAAGAACTGTCCAAGCACCAGGATAAGGATTTAAGCCTCTAATCTTATTATAGACCTCATCCAATGATAAGTTCCAATCTATTTGACAAGTGTCTTTAAAAATCTTTGGGGCGTCTTTTAATTCATCCTCATCAAATTGATGTTGTGGTGTGGTTTTAACTTTACCTTCTTCAATCAGTTTTACAGTTTTTACTACAAGTCCACTACCCAATTCCATTAACTTATCGTGCAAAGTTCCAGCGGTATCATTTTTATCAATTGAAATCTCGTCCTTTAATAGTATAGCACCCGTATCAATTTTATCATCAATAAAAAAAGTAGTTACACCCGTTGTTGTTTCACCATTAATTATTGCCCAATTAATAGGTGCAGCTCCTCTATAGTTTGGTAATAAAGATGCATGCAAGTTAAAAGTGCCTATTTCTGGCATTTGCCATACTACCTTAGGTAACATTCTAAAAGCTACTACAATTTGTAAATTGGCATTAAGTTCTTTTAGTTCTGACAGAAAGAACTCATTTTTTAAATTGGTGGGTTGTAAAATGGGGAGGTCTTGCTCTAATGCATATTTTTTTACGGCAGATTGATTTAATTTTCTGCCTCTACCAGACGGTCTGTCAGGTGCGGTAATTACACCTACTACATTATAATCGTTTTCTATTAAGGCTTTTAATACACCCACAGCAAAATCGGGTGTGCCCATAAATACTATTCTAACATCAGTCATTTTGGTACTAGTTCTAATTTATTTTGCGAATTTATAGTTATTTTATCAGTATCCAATAGGTTTTGTAGGCTCTTTATTAGGGTAGAAGAGGGGACATTTAAAAGGATAGCAATTTCTTTACTAGACAACTGTTTCTTTACCCTTAATAGCTCTAAAATTTGATTTGATAAATTGGTGTTGGTTGTTGCTCTAAAATTGTTCGCTAAGCAAACATCGCATATACCACAGTTTACCTCTAATTTTTCATCAAAATAATTGAGTAGCAATTTACTTCTACAAATAGTATCATTTTCAGCGTAATCAATAATGGCATTAATCTTTTCTAATTTTATATTATTATATTGATTAATGTCTTTAGAAATGGCATTAATAGTTCTGTTATCTTCTCTTGGAACTAAAAACTGTAATTCACTTGTATTTTTATTGTTTTTATAATTGAGCAAACCATCTTTCTCTAGTTTTATTAACATGCCTTTAATTGTAGAGACTTGTGTCTCCAATTTTTTGGATAAAACAGATTCATTTATTTTTATAAAATTATCAAAAATACCGCCGTGCGTTCTCAAAATTATTTTAACAAGATTATTGTTGGTTCGCTCCGCATAATCTAAAACACGGTTTGGAGGCATTATAAATTTTAACATAGATTGTTTGTTAAAACCTTCGTTAAATAAAAGTACTTGTTCTCGTTCTAATAATTTTAAAGCGTTGTATGTTTTTAATATATTCGTTTTGTAAGTATGGCAAAATGTAGCAAGGTCAAATTCAAATTGATGTTCTGGTCTTTCTCCAAATGCAATGTAAAAATATTGATTTAAATGATTGTAAATATCTTTTGCAAATTCAGGTGTAACCACACCTTTTTGATACTGATTTTTTAGGTTATTGATAGTGTGATCATTCGCAAAAAGAATGGAGCTGGCGTCATTACCATCTCTACCTGCTCTACCAGCTTCTTGCATGTAGTTTTCTAAACTAAAAGGTAAATCGACATGGATAATTAATGCAACATTATCTTTGTCTATACCCATTCCAAAAGCATTGGTAGCTACCATTATTGGTGTTTTTTCTTCCATCCAATTATCAAAAGAACGTTGCTTTTCTTCATTCGATAATCCCGCATGATAATACGAGCTTTTAAAATTGTTTTTGTTTAAATGATTGCTAAAATCTTGTACGCGTCGTCGGCTATTTACATAAATTATGGTGGTGCTGTTAGTCTTTTTAAGTAACTTTTTTATCTCAAAATAAACATCTTCATGTCTAGATATTTTTAGAGCTAATTTTTTTCGAACCAATGATTGTTTAAAAACAGTAGCATCTTCTATTTCTAAATTTTTCATTAAATCGTCTAAAACTCGACGCGTCGCTGTGGCGGTTAAAGCAAGTATTGGAGCATCAATACCTAATTCTTTAATTGCAGGTATTTTTAAATAGGCAGGTCTAAAATCATGTCCCCACTCTGAGATACAATGAGCCTCATCAACAGCAATTAGGTTAATATCTAATTGTTTTAGTTTTTCTTGAATAAAATCAGATTGTAACTTTTCTGGTGAAACATATAAGAATTTATAATTACCAAATTGTAAATTATCAAATGCTTGTATAGCCTGTTCTTGATTTAGATTAGAAGTGATAGCAATAGCTTTTATGCCTTTTTCTTTTAGATTGCTTACTTGGTCATTCATTAATGCAATTAGAGGCGATACAACTAAGCAAACTCCTTTTTTTAATAATGCAGGTATTTGATAACAGATAGATTTACCACCACCGGTTGGCAAAATGGCAACTACATTTTTACCCTCTAAAATGGTGTTAATAATTTGTTCTTGCGAAGCTCTAAAGTTGGGATAGCCCCAGTAGGTATTCAGCAGCGTTCTTGCAGTTTCCATTAGTTAGGTTTCACATTGTCTAGAATAAAATCAACTCTTAAATCTATATCGCCTACAGGTACTTCTATGATGTTATATCCTAATTCGGTATAGGCATGTTTTAAATGTTGGTACAAATCGGTGGCCATTTCAAAACTTTCGTAACGTTCATCATCAGTGGTGTAAATTTCTTTCCATGGTGGTAATAAAAACACACTATCATATTTGTATTTTTTACTTTTTTGAATATATATATGAGGAAATTGAGTCTCCGTATGATTCATATAGGCGTGAATGTCTGGAATACCTCTATCGAAAAAGATAATATCAGCATCTAATTTTAAAGCATCTAAATATTGATTTTCTCTTCCTTCTAACAGTAGTTTACTAAACAATAAAGGATCATTTAAAAACAAATATTCAATACCGTTAGTCCTTGCTTCCAAAGTGATTTGTCTCGATATTTCAGGGATACAGATAAGATTTCTACGCTCTAATTCGTTTATTAAAGTAGTTTTACCTGTTCCAGGGCCTCCTGTGATTACAATTTTTTTTGGAGAAGTTTTTAGATTGCTTGTCATATAACAAAGAAACTAAATTTTATCTGTATTTTTGTCAGTGATTGATCATTTTATATAATGACAACTCGTTATGGTACATTAATTGCCATATATCTTACAAAAAAAAGTGATGAGCGAACAAATTGAATTTTATAAAAAATTAAAGCATAGATTAGAGGAAACTACTGAGTTTCCTACAAAATATTTGTATAAATTTATTATCCCTGCAGACGATAGTAAGATGTTAGAAATAGAAGTAATATTTGATCATACAGGAGCTGTAATTGAGAAGAAAACTTCGAAAACGGGTAAATATGTCAGTTTATCCATTTTAGTTCAAATGGCTAATGCAGATGCAATTATAGAAAAATATAAAGAAGTGGCCAAAGTAGAAGGCGTTATATCTTTGTGATATTTTTAACAGGATTATATATAAATATAAAATATTTTTGGGCGTTCTAAACAATCAGAATTTACAACATTAAACTTTTTATGAATTTAAAGAACCTATTGATTTGTCTTTTCTTTGTAAACTCTTTTTACATTGGGGCACAAAGCAAAAAAGATATACTTTTTACTGTAGCAAATGAACCTGTTTATAAGGACGAATTTACGCGAGTTTTTAATAAAAACAGAGATATTGTTGCCGAAGAAAATAAAAAATCTATCGAAGAATATTTAGATTTATATGTGAACTATAAGCTGAAACTAAAACAAGCTTATGACCTTAAGTACGATACGGTAGCGTCATTTAAAAAGGAGTTAAATTCTTATCGAGAGCAATTAATTATTCCATACTTAACGGATAGTAAAATTACAGAAGCTTTAGTACAAGAGGCATTTGAAAGAAGTCAGTTAGAAATTAATGCCAGTCATATATTGGTAGGAGTTCCTAAAAAGGCATCACCTGCGGATACTTTAAAAGCATATAAGAAAATAATTGAAGTGAGATTAAAAGTTGTAAATGGGCAACCCTTTGAGGACATTGCGAAAGAATATTCTGAAGATCCTTCAGCACAGCAAAATGGAGGTAATTTAGGGTATTTCACTGTTTTTGATATGGTTTATGACTTTGAAAATGCTGCATATAATACTGTGGTAGATAAGGTTTCAATGCCGTTTAGAACCCAATTTGGTTATCATATTGTAAGAGTCAATGATAAAAGAGCATCACAAGGCGAGGTAGAAGTAGCTCATATTATGATAAAGGAAAATCCGACAGATTCATTATATGCCAAAACTAAAATTGAAGAGGTATATGCTAAGGTAAAGCAAGGAAGTCCATTCCATTTTTTAGCGAATTTACATTCCGACGATAAAACATCAGCTTTAAATGGAGGTGCATTGCCAAAATTTAGTGCCAATAGAATGATCAAGTCATTTTCTGATGTGGCATTTTCTTTAAAGGAAGTTAATGATGTTTCCCAACCTTTTAAAACGGTTTATGGATGGCATATTGTAAAATTAATAAAGAAACATCCTATTACAGATTTAGAAAGTAGAAGAACGGAGTTGGTTCAGAAAATTGAAAAGAACGAGCGTTCTCAAAGAGCAGGAAAGTCAGTCGTAAAAAAACTAATGAATTCTTATACGATAAATAAGGATGAAGAATTGCAACAACTGTTCTTGAAAAACAATACGCTTGAGCTCAATAAAATGTTAGATAAAGAACTTTTTACAATTAATGGGGAAGCAACGAAAGTATCTGAATTGGTGGCTTATAGTAATGGGAAAAACACAAATCAAAAAGAGATTTACAATAGCTTTATAGAATTAAAAGTATTGGATTATTTTAAGGCCAATTTAGAAAAAACAGAAGTAGACTTTGCGTTTACGATGCAAGAGTATAAAGATGGCTTATTACTTTTTGAGCTTTTGCAAGACAAAGTATGGAAAAAAGCAGAAAAAGATACGGTTGCGTTGCAACAGTATTTTAATGAACATTCAGATAAATATGTTTTAAAGAAAAGAGGAGATGTTATTTTAGCATCATGTACGGTTAAAGAAAAGGCTGATGAAGTTCAAAGCATGCTTGCTTCTGGTAAAAGTCTTGATGAGATAAAAGCAGTAGTAAATGAAGACCCTATTATACATGTTATTTTTACAAAAGGAATTTTAGAAGAAAATCACAAAAAATTCCCTAAGAAATTTTCTTTAGATTCTATAGGAGTTTCTGATGTTTATGAAGAAAATACGAATAACTTTGTGGTCGTTAAAACGATAAAAATATTACCATCAGAACCGATGCAATTTAAAAAGGCTCGTGGATTGGTAATTAATGATTTTCAAGAACAGCTAGAAAAAGATTGGATTGTAGAATTAAAAAAACAATATCCAGTAAAAGTTAATAAAAAGCTTTTAAAAAAAATGATGAAGCAAAATCAAAATTAATTTGAATTATAGAATCATATATATAATTGTAGTTTTAGCCATTTTTTCGTGTAAACGATCTGAAAATGAAGGAAATCCTGTAGCTAAAGTATATGAAAATGTTTTATATGAAAAAGATATTAATGAAATACTGCCTGATAATATTTCACAAGAAGATAGTTTAATTTTTGTGAAAAATTATATAAATAAGTGGGCTAGAGAACAATTGTTGGTTCAAAAAGCTAAAATTAATCTTCACGAAGAGAAAGAGCACATTAACACATTGGTAAATCAATATCACCAGGATTTATTGATCAATAAATATAAAGAAGCAGTAGTAAAACAAGAATTAGATACGCTAGTTACTGAAGAGGATATCGAAAAATTTTATGGAGATAATACAGAGATTTTTAAATTGAATGAAGCTCTTATAAAGTTTAGGTATATCTTTTTTGATGAAAAGATTAATAATGCAAAGGAGTTTATTTCATTATTTAAAGATGATAAACACGATTCTGATATTAAAATAATGAACCAAGAATTACAATTAAAATCTCATAATTTAAATGATTCTATTTGGATAAAATATGACGATGTTTTAAAGAATGCGTCATTCCTTAAAAGTTATGATAAAAATGATTTTTTGAAGAAAAATAAATTTATTCATAAAGAAGATTCAACAGGGGTTTACCTAGTTAAAATTAAAGATGTATTATTGCGGAATGATACGGCTCCAATGAGTTATGCCATACCTACCATAAAACAAATGATATTGCACAAGCGTAAGCTTGAGTTATTAAAGAAAATTGAAGAAACATTAACGGAAGATGCCATTAAAAATAAAGAATTTCAAATATATTAATATGTTAAAAAAGTTTATAGTACTTATATTATTAGGATTTACATTTACCACGCAAGCACAGGATTCTACTCAAACTCAAAAAAGAGTAAAATTAGATGGTGTTGCTACTGTTGTTGGAAAAAACATTGTATTAGAATCTGAAATTGCTGCTTATAAATTAGAATTTGAACAGCAAAGTGAAGGTAAGGTAGATATATCTGACTGTGAAATGCTAGAGCAAATTATGGAAAGAAAATTGTTGTCTCACCATGCAGTAATTGATAGTGTTGTTGTTACAGAAGCGGAAATAAACCAAAATGTAGAACAAAAAATTGCTTATTTCTTACAACAATTAGGCTCTGAAGAAAAAGTCTATAATTATTATGGATTTAATGATATGGCTGATCTTAGAAAAGAATTTAATGAAGTTGAAAAAGAAGCTTTGATGGTTCAGAAAATGCAACGTCAATTGACAGAAGAAGTTGATGTTACTCCAGAAGAAGTTCGGAATTACTATAAAAGTTTAGAAGACGAAAATAATTTGCCTGAAATTGGTGCAGAAATTGAGTTACAACAAATTGTAATGTATGCAGAACCATCTAAAGAGGAAGTTGAAAGAGTAATTGATAAACTTAAGGAAATTAAAAAGGATGTTGAAAATGGTAGTAACTTTAAAATGAAAGCTATTTTGTATTCAGAAGATCCTGGTGTAACTGAAAATAGTGGTTTGTATACAATTACAAGAGAAAGTCAATTTGTAACTGAATTTAAAGAAGCTGCGTTTAGTTTAGATGAAGGTGAAATGTCTGAGCCTTTTAAATCTGATTTTGGATATCATATTTTACAAGTGGAAAAGGTAAAGGGGAAACAACGCGATGCCAGACACTTATTAATGCAACCAGAAGTTACGAATGAGCAGAAAGAAAAAGTAAAAGATTCTTTAGAAAATATTAGAACAGAAATCTTAAAACTAAAGATTTCGTACGATGATGCGGTTGTAAAATATTCTGAAGAAAAAGAAACAAAAGCGAACAAAGGGTTGTTAATGAATCCTGAAACGAATGACTCTAAGTTTGATTTAACAAGAATGGATCCTACACTGTATGCCCGTGTTAGCACCTTAAAAAAAGGAGACGTAACCGATGTGTTTTTAGATAGAACTAGAGAAGGAAAAGAAATGTTTAAAATAATCTTAATGAAATCTAAAACCGATGCACATACGGCTGATTTAGTTAAGGATTATGTTAAAATACAAGGGTTAGCTTTACAAAAGAAAAAAGAAGAAACCATTGCTAAATGGACTAAAGATAAAATAGGAGATACTTATATTAAAATAAATAAGGACTATAGCAATTGTGATTTTAAAAACAATTGGAAAAAAGAAAGTCCTCAATAGTCAGTAAATTCATAATGCATTAGTAGTATAAATTAAACCATTAAATAGTTGTCAATGTCTGACGTAGCAGCAGTCGAAAATTTAGTAATTAAGTATAAAGAACTTCAACAAGAGGTTGGTAAAATTATTATTGGCCAACACGATGCAATAGATCATGTATTGCTTTCCGTTTTATGTGGAGGTCACTCTTTACTAATTGGAGTTCCAGGCTTAGCTAAAACTTTATTGGTAAACACTATTTCACAAACTTTAGGCTTAGATTTTAAGCGGATTCAATTTACGCCAGATTTAATGCCTTCTGATATTATTGGTAGTGAGATATTAGATGAAAATAGACATTTTAAATTTATAAAAGGACCGATTTTTTCTAATATCGTCTTAGCTGATGAAATTAATAGAACTCCACCTAAGACACAAGCCGCTTTATTAGAGGCAATGCAAGAAAAGTCAGTTACGGTAGCGGGTCATCAATATAAGTTAGATGCTCCATTTTTTGTATTGGCAACGCAAAACCCAATAGAACAAGAAGGGACCTATCCATTGCCTGAAGCACAATTGGATAGGTTTATGTTTTCTATATTTTTAGATTATCCTACCTATCAAGAAGAGGTTGATATTGTAAAAAGCACTACAAACGATGAGGTTAAAGTTATTAACCCTATTTTTTCGGCTCAAGAAATTTTGAATTTACAACATTTAATAAGACGTATTCCTGTTGCTGACAATGTAATAGAATATGCGGTAAGTTTGGTTTCTAAAACACGACCTAATTCTACAAAAGCAGCACAAATTGTAAATGATTATATTGATTGGGGAGCTGGCCCAAGAGCTTCACAAAACTTAATAATTGCAGCAAAAGGGTATGCAGCCATTCATGGTAAATTCTCACCTGATATTGAAGATGTTCAAGCGGTTGCAGAAGCTATTTTACGCCATAGAATCGTGAAAAATTATAAGGCAGAAGCAGAAGGTATTACAGAAGAGCAAATTATAAAGGAGCTGTTTTAATTACTTTTTTAATTTACTAGAGCAAATACTATAATTAATAGTGAGATTTCTAAAGTTATATAAACGGTTAACGGCTATTCAGATATTAATTACTTGTGAAATTGTGTAGCTGCAATTCCTATATTCCGTTAAAAAAATATAATTTCTTCTTTTCGAAACTTAATAAACCCTGTAAAACAGCTACTTGAAAAATTATATATGAGACAAAATTTATTTAAAATTGTAATCATTTTTTTAATGGGTACAATGTTTTGTTCTGCACAATTGTCTAACCTTGCTAAAATAGATTATACAAGACTACCTATAGGTAATTCAGATGTTGGTTACGATCGCTTTAGAGGTTTGTTCAATTATCCTATAAAACTAAATGAGGATAGTTTTTTATTGGTAGGGTTGGACTACAGTAAAATAGAATTGTCTTTTGATAAACGAGTTACTAATTTTGATATCGATGCAATTGATGACTTCCAATTGCTAGATATAAACATTGGTTATACCTACAAGATGAATGATAATTGGCGTATTGGAGCTCGGTTATCAACAGGTTATAGCTCGAATTTGGTAAAGAAACTAACCTTTGAAGATGCAGTATTCTCAGGTGATTTAGTTTTTATTAATGACAAAAGAAAGGATAGTACTGTGTCTAAACCTTATCGGTTGATTCTCGGTGTATCCTATTCAGAAAATAGGGGAATTCCCTTTCCACTTCCATTTATTAGTTATTATCGAAAATTTCATCCCAAGTGGTCTTATAATTTAGGGGTCCCTAAATCGAACTTACAATACCATTTTTCTGAAAAATCTAGATTTAAAATGGTTGCTGAATTGGACGGGTTTACAGCCAATATTCAAGATGGACTTTTAGTGAATGATGAAGATATTGCAAATAAGGCAAACATGTCTATTATCATTGCTGGTTTTAGATATGAATACAAACTCACAAAACATCTGGAACTCTATGCAAACCTTGCCAATATCATTAGTAGTAGTGCCAAATTAAAAGACAAAAAACATAATACGGTAACTACGGTCAATAAGAATAACTTTTACTATTTCAAAACTGGAATACGTTTTAAAATTTAAAAGGATACTAAAGAACTGGTAATTGATAAGAAATAAAATTTTAAAAAAAGAAACGCGAGAAATAAGAGTTGCATTTACTCGACATTCCAATAATCGAAATGTTACTTTTTACATTGTTTTCTATATCTTAATGTTGCTGGTGCTAATCCAAAAGTGTCTTCAATTAGGGAGATGCTATTTAGTTCTAACAACCCAACTTTAATTAGTGCTTGATGATGTATGCTATGCTCTAAACAGTAAGCTAATTCTCTTAAAAGAGAAGTCTGTATTTTTATTTTTTTTCCTTCTTTCGCACAAAAATCGCCTTCAAGAATGAGTAACTTATCAGCGTTAATAGTTTTTAAACCATCATTTATACTGTCAATTATTTGAATAGCATAATGCGTGTCTGTTTCAATTAAAACATTTCTCTTACGGCTGTCGTAATTAATTGTATTCGTTTTTACACCTGATAAAAGGCTTTGGTAAAACTCTAAAATATGTCTCACATGTTGCCCAATAGTGGCTCCAAATAAAGTGCAGGAAGGAACGTTATATTGCTCATTTGTTAATTGATGCAATACCTTTTTTATTTCGTTTAGATTTTCTTGACAAAAGATTTTCATACTTCAATTTATAGAAAGTTTCAAATTGGTTTTGAGTCCAGTTTTTTAAAGAAAGAATGCTTTTAAAATACGCTGAATCGATACTTAAGTTCATAGAAAAATACCAGTGAAAATAGTATTCACTGGTATATACAAGAAAGGTTGCAATGCCTCCTTTCTAAAAACTCAAAATCAAAAACTAAAAATTTGCTTCAACAGTTACTTCTACGGTTTTAGCAATATTTGTTGAAGGTTTTCCTTTTTTGAAAGCCACTTCATAATCTGCCAACGTTAGATTGAATTTAGAAGTAAGATTAATTTTACCTCCCTCTATCTTAAAAGTTACTTTCTCATTTATGGGTTTAGTAACACCATTTATGGTTAAATCACCTTCCACATTTGCAGTATAAGAGCCATCAGTGTTAAATTTAACATTGTCAAGATTAACAAGTTTTGCTTTTAATTTTGCTTTAGGATTTGCTTTTGTATTTAAAAATTTTTTACTGTTAAAATGCTCTTGCATCAGTGCTTTTTCAAATTCAAAACTTTGCATAGGTACTGAAAATACAAGATCTCCTGTACTCGTATCTAATGTACTTATAGCTTTGTAATTGTTAGCTTCAATATCCTCTGCTGGTGTTGTAGAGAAAAATTTTAGATGCGTCTTTGAACTTACTTGTTTTTGAGCAAATGAACTTACTGTAATTGCTACTAATGCTACGATTGTTAAGAATGATTTTTTCATTTATTTTAAAATTTAATGATTATAGTTATACTTTTTATTTACTTGTCTATTTAGAAATAATATCACATTTTTCTAGGATTACGTTTTCATACATATCTAAATCAGCATCAAATGCGGCTCCAGATCGAATCACACCTTTTACGGTTATTTTATCACCAGTTTTAATATTTAATGTATGCTCGTTGGTGTCTTTTGTAAAAGTGCAGCTTACACCGGCTTTATCCGTTGCAGATTTTAATAGGATTACTTTTTGATTATTGAAGTCTTCAGAGATTTTAGCAACAAGACCTTCTATTTCTAAAACTTTAGAATTGCCTTCTTCGTCTAAATATTTATTGTTTGCATTATTGGAATCCGTAAGGTATTCATTTACGATTTCACTTGCCTGATAACTGAAATCTGTTTTGGTGTTTTGTACATCTCTTTGGGGCTTAAAAAACATCATGGCTCCAATAATGCCAATGATTATAATAACGATACCGAGACCTAGAACTATTTTTTTTGTGATACTCATTTTATTATCTATTTTTTGGTTTACAAAAGAATAGACTCAGAGTTTTTATTTCCTGACAAAAAAATATTAAAAATTATTATTTTTTTAGTTTTTCAAGAATTTTAGACTTGCTATCATCGGAAAGTTTCGTCTTATTATGTGGAGCGTTATGGTTAAATAATTTACCAATAGCATTGTCTAAAAATTTTGAACGATGTGCATATGCATCACATGTTTTACACATAGACTTGTGCAGTTGTAATTGTGCTTTTTCTGTTAAAGTTAATTTAGAAATAGCTTCTTTATCTATTAGCTCAGTAGTCTTTTTACATGAGTTAATTAATTTATTCATTATTTTTTGTAGTATTTTTTTCATTTTATTACTTCTTTTCAGACCCAATTTGTTTCTAAACATTCTTTTAGTAAAAGTTTAGCTCTATGCACAATCTGCCAATAATTCGACACAGTAATGCCTAAATCCTGACAAATTTCTTTCGCCTTTTTATCTGTTAAATACTTTGAAGTGATAGCGGTTTTCCATTTTTCTGGTAAATTATCAATACAAGCAGCCATAACACCATTAAATTCTGGGTTGTCTAATAATTCCTCTTCTTGATCCCAAATAGGGGCTATTTCTCTAGTTTTCCAGCCATTAGTTTCATTAAATAAATTATCAGATAATTGAAACCCTGCCTTTTCGGAGAGCTTAAATTCGTGCTTTTTAATTTTCGCGTTTTTACGATAATAATCAATGATTTTATTATTCAGAATAGAAAATAACCAAGTTTTTGGTTGGCTTTGTCTTTTAAAACTATCTATGTTGTGAAAAGCAGACACAAAGGTGTCTTGAACTAAATCTTCTGCTGTTTCTTTAGAGGAAGTCTTGTATAATGCCCATGAGTAAAGAGCATCACTAAACTCATTGACCCAGTTCTCAAATACAACTGATGTATCACCTTTATTATCTTCCATGAAAATTTAAGTCCGTAATTATAATAAATCAAATATACTATTTTAAAACCTTTCAAAAATTTGTATTATAAACCTATATATCTGAAATAATGCGGGAATACATTAATGCAAATTGATGACTGAAAATAAACTAAATTATGTTTATTAATTATAATTAGTTATTTTTAAAAGATTCAATGCTATTCATTATTAAATGAAACTGTTGGAATATGAATTGATACAGCAACTATTACGTAAAATGGAATGCTTTATAAACCAAAGATAAAAGTCAAAATAAACTTTCTATAATAGATTTATAGAAGGCCATTTAAAATTTAAATCGATACATAATATGAAAGCAATATTTAATAATAGTATAATAGCTGAGAGTAATAACACTATAGAATTAGAAGGCAACCACTATTTTCCATTAGAGAGTTTAAATATTCAATATTTTAAAGAAAGTTCACATGAAAGTACATGTCCTTGGAAAGGTCTAGCATCCTATTACGACATAGAGGTTAATGGTAAAGTATCAAAGGATGCTGGTTGGTATTACAAAACTCCTTCGGAAGCTGCAAAACAAATAAAAAATCACGTTGCTTTTTGGAAAGATGTAGTTGTCACAATTTAATGGATTGGAAAATATTTAACCCTAATTAACCGGTAATGTATACGATTTTTACAAAGGTTATGCCTTTGTATTCTTAAAAAAAAATGCGTTTACCAACGGAATTTAAATAGGATATAGCAGCTGACCAATTAAATTAAGGATAACTTTTGGGGTAGACCGCCAGTGTTTACCAACCATATCCAAATTTCACTAAAGCAGATGGTGCTTTAGGTGAGTATAACGGAAAATTTATGGTGAATTTGCAAGTATTTCGAGGAGCCTGCATAGTAACACCAAAAAAACCACAGTAGAAAGACAAATAGAAACTTTTTTCATTCTGTTTTACAATGGGTGTTTTCTGGTATAAGGCTCGTCTAACGTTAAGCTATTTCAACTTTAAAATAGCACAATATAAAATTAAAATATGAAACAAAAATTTGATAGTATTATTATAGGCTCGGGTCAAGCGGGTACACCATTGCTTTTTTCATTAGCATCAAAAGGTAAGAAAGTAGCATTTATAGAAAAAACACAAGTTGGAGGTACCTGTCTAAATGTGGGTTGTACCCCAACTAAAACCTATGTGGCCAGTGCCCGGAGAATGTGGGATATTAAACATAGTAATGATGTTGGTGTAGATTTTGAAGGCTCTTTTAAAGCCAATATGAATGCCATAAAAGATAGAAAAGATGCCTTAATCGCAAAGTCAGTGCAAGGTATACATAGTGCCATTGAAAATAATAAACATATTCATTTCTTTCAAGGGGAAGCTCATTTTATCTCCGATAATGAAGTAAGTGTAAATGATGAAATTTTAACAGCTGATGAAATTTTTATTAATATCGGTGGAAGAGCATTTGTCCCTGATGAATATAAAGACATTCCGCACTTAACCAATGTCTCTGTTTTAAACTTAAAAGAGCTTCCAAAGCACCTTATTATTGTTGGTGGAAGTTATATAGGATTGGAATTTGGACAGATATTTAAGCGTTTTGGAAGTAAAGTAACTATTATAGAACGCGGTGAGCGTATAATAAGTAGAGAAGATATCGCTATTAGCGATGAAATTCTAAAGTTTTTAAAAGCTGATGGTATTGAATTTGTTTTTAATGCAAAAAAGATAACACCTTCATATAATGGTAATCAAGTTTCTTTAAAAATAAATGATGATATTGAAGTTTCAGGATCTCATTTGTTGTTAGCCATAGGTAGAAAACCTAATACTGACATTGTAAAGATAGAAAACACAACTATTTCCGTAAATGAAAGGGGGTTTGTAAATGTAAACGACTATTGCGAAACCAATGTAAAAGGCATTTTTGCATTAGGAGATTGTAACGGAAAAGGAGCTTTTACACATACGGCATATAATGACTATCAAATCGTTGAAAATTATTTATTTGCTGATAAAAGAAGAAAAATTTCTGATAGAATTTCTACATATGGATTATTTGTAGATCCACCTTTAGGTCGTTGTGGAATGACAAAAGCAGAAGCATTATCTAAAGGAATAAATGTATTGGAAGGCAAACGCGAAATGTCTAGAATTGCTAGGGCCAAAGAAAAAGCGGAAACCTATGGTTTTATGAGTATTTTGGTAGACGCAGATACTGATCAAATTATTGGTGCTTGTGTTTTAGGAACAGGCGGAGACGAAGTTGTTACCAGTATTTTAAACGTGATGTATGCTAAAAAAACCTATACATTAATAAGAGATTCTGTGGTATTGCATCCTACCATTTCAGAACTAATACCAACCACTTTAGAAAAACTAAAAGCTATAGATGAATAATACATTTGCAAAAGACGGAGGTGATCTACAAGTACTGCTTAAAAAGTTAAATAAGCGTTTTAATTTTTCTAATGATGAATTGATATGGACAGAATTATCAAAAAAATATAGTTTAGTTGAATTAGATCATCTTGCTGAACAAAGTGGTTTTAGAATTAATAAGCACTTTTTAGATAGTAAACATTATTTTATTGATTCATTATTGATTAAATCATAACTTTTAAAAAATCACATAAGTTAAGTCATTGAAAATTGGCGATCATAGACCTTAATTATAAAAAAAGAAGTTCTTATATACAACTGGC
The DNA here is from genome assembly GCF_016406085.1 of Aureibaculum flavum. Taxonomy (GTDB): domain Bacteria; phylum Bacteroidota; class Bacteroidia; order Flavobacteriales; family Flavobacteriaceae; genus Aureibaculum; species Aureibaculum flavum. Next base: position 96,592 of record NZ_JAEHFJ010000006.1, on the reverse strand, counting down.
TTAAAACGATTATAGACTCAATACAAACAAATATACATTTACTACTTGACAGTTGATAAGCATTAACTAATTTCACCTTCTATTAAAACAATAATCACCTTACAAAAAGGTTATTAAAACGTAATCAAATCGAAAAATGAAAAAAAACGGAATCTTAATTATTATTTTGGGTTGCTTGGCTATGAGTTTAAATGCACAAGAAGAACAAACCTATTGGGATAATGGCAATGTAAAAACTACAATTATTCTTGATGATAATGGTGAGAAAACAGGAACTTATAAAACCTTTTATGAAAATGGAGAACTTAAAGAATATGGATCTTATGAAAATGGAAAAAAAATAGGAACTTGGAAGGAGTATTATTATGATGGTACAACTAAGAAAGTGACAAGGTATTATAGTGGGATAATATATAGAAATGAAATATATTATGATAATGGTAGACTTATGGTTTCAGGAGGATTTGATGATAATGGAAAAAAGGATGGTCCTTGGAAACAACAATATGACAATTGGCAGGAAAAACTAGAAGGTAATTATTCACATGGAAAAAAGCATGGTCAATGGAATTACTATACTGAATCTGGGCAATTATTTAAGATTGAAAACTATAAGGAAGATGTCAGAATAAGCAAATGGGAAAACAATGATGAAAATAGTAATACAGTTGTAAGAGAAGATGCGGTTATTGATGCTTCTAATCAGATTGAACAGACTGAAGAGGAAGAAATAATAGAATATGTTGAAGTAGAAGAAGGTGCTATTGAGACGGTTGCTGAAGCCGCAGGTGATGCTGTTGAAGCTGCAAGTGATGCTACAGTAGAAAGTGTAAATTATTATAGAAATAATCGAAATGGTGAATGGAAATTTTATAATGAGAGTGGTAACGTTATTGAAATAGGTAATTATTTAAATGATAGGAAATATGGAAAATGGACTTCTTATTATGATAATGGCCAAATAAAAAGGGTCCAATTATGGAAAGCAGGTAAAATTGTTGAAGTAATATCCTACTTTGATGAAAATGGAAAAACCTTGGATAAAGGAACATTGAAAGCGGGTAAAGGAACCATAAAAGAATATGATGCTAATAATAAATTAGTTTCAACCATAGAATTTGTTAATGGTGAAGAAATTGACTGGAATGATGCATTTGAACTTAATAATATGGCTTGGGATATCTATGAGAATGAAACAGATGCAGCTATACTACAAAAAGGAATTAAGATGGTTAAGCGTTCTATAGAGCTAGATAAAGATTATTTTAATACGGATACCTATGCTGCCTTATTATTTAAAACTGGCAATTATAAGCAAGCTTTAATTTTGGCAAAAGAAGCCATTAGAATTGCCAAAAAAAATGATGACACCTATAGTTCTACAACAGAACTTATTGAACAAATACATAAGAAAATGAAAAAATAATTCATGAGATCAGACGCTTACATAAAAACCACTTTTAGTGGTTTTTTTTGTTCTTGTAATCATGTAAATATAAATTAACCCAACAAATAAACATTGATAATTTGGTTAGAAATAGATTACGTCTACTTTTGATAAATAATAAGTATTACCTTATGAATGGCAGTAGCTTATTAAAATAAGAATAATCTTAATAATTATGGGCATATTATTAAAAGTAACAATAGTTATGCTAGTTATGGGGACATGGATGCAGATACTAGGTATTGGTTCTGGAATTCTTTTTGTTTATTATTTAGTTGTATACCTTATAATCTTTTTTACCAAAGAGGTGTCAAATAAAATAGTAAAATATAGTATCTTTTTTTTGTATTTGCACCATTAATATGGGCTATTATTGATGGACAAGTAATTGTCAACAGTTATGTTAGTGATTCATTAAAAGATTTTCGTTATCAGATTTAAATGTAAATACATTTTTTATATCATATTACATTAAACTATTTCTAGTTATTAAAACCTATAAAAATGAAAGAAACACTTATTCTATTTCTTATTGGTATTACCTTAAATTGTTTCGCCCAAAAAGATACGTTGTCTTATTTTAAAAAGGATGACAATGGTAAATATGCCTTGCTTAGTAACGATGGAAAAGAGTTAACCAACTATAACTATGCTTATGTTTCAGATTTTGAATATGGCATTGCTCATGTAGCAGAAATAAGAATTGAAGAAGATGATTATAGTTATCTATTAAATCAAGGGTATATCAATACCAAAGGAGAAGAAATTGTCAAACCCATTTATGATGAAGCTCAAATGTGGGAAGAACAAAAACTGTTCAGACTAAAAAAAGATGAGCAATGGGAAGTTTATGACTTTAATGGTGTTAAAATTACAACTACAAAATATGATGAGCTTGGCAGATTGGATGATAAAAATGGATTGATTAAAGTTGAAAAGAACGAATTTTACGGTTATATAAATCGTAAAGGAGAATCAATTATTCCTTGTGAATATATAGATCTGTCTAGTTTTAGCAAGGGTTTAGCTTATGGATATAAGCAACCATTAACTCATAATACTATTAAAAATAAACGCCATAGTATGCACGGTGTAATTGATAGTTTGGGTAACATAGTGGTTCCAATGATATACGACGAAGTGCTTGCTTATAAAAATGGACTTTTTAGAGTAAAAAAAGAGGATAAGTATGGATTTGTTGATTACTACGGAAAAGTGATAATACCAATTGAATATTCTTATGCCCAACATACGGCCTCAAGCAATGGTTTGTTTTTAGTAGAAAAGAGTTGGAATCAAGATGAATACTTTATCAATTTAGAAAATAAAAAAGTATTTACGCCTGTTGGTTATGATGAGGTCCATCCATTTTTAGGAAATAGAGCAATCGTGAAAATTAAAAATAAATATGGATTTATAAATGGAACCGGAGTACTTGTAATTCCATTACATTATGATGGTGTTACTGGTTTTGAAAACGGATTAGCTAGGGTAGAAGTGAAAGATAAAATCGGATTTATAAACGCAAATGGGGAAATTGTTATCCCTATAATTTATGATGAAGCAGATACTTATTATTTTAGTAATACATATGTGAAAATGAAACTAAATGATAAGCCTTACTTTTTTGATTCTAAAGGTAATGAGGTAACCGAAAAAGAATACAATACGATGCAGAATTAGCCTATCAATTATTTTTTAAAATAAATTGAAACTTATTATCCTTCAAAAAGAGATAGTACCCAATCAAGAATAAGAATGATTATGTAAAGATACATTATCTTAAAAACTCTGAAAACATTATTTATTTTTAGGTGATTAGTTGCCAAAAGAAGGTATCCTATTGTTTTCCTTTAGTAAAAATTTAGTCTGATTTTATCGTAAATTTGTTATTAAATTATCATTCTATGATACGAGTTACAATACCGCAGTTATGCATTTTTTTACCGAAGTAAGGATTCAATACTTTTTCTTCTTTGCTTCACCAATAGGCTCCTTTTTCATCATTTGCCTTGGTCAGAATTGATGATACACTTTTTGATTAAGACCAAATGATTCAACGGCTCTTATTAAGTGTGACGATAATTGTTCAAAATTACTTCTTTGCTCTTTTGTTTCTGTTTACGGGCTATTGAATTTATAGAGACTGTTGATTTTAAACAATTTCATTTCCATTCCATTCTTTGCAATCTCACGGCATTTAATATTGCTAACAAAGCCACTCCAACATCTGCGAATACTGCTTCCCACATTGTAGCCAGTCCACCTGCCCCTAATATTAAAACAACTATCTTAACACCAAATGCAAGTATTATATTTTGCCACACGATTTTTCGAGTGGAGCGACTTATTTTAATGGCTTTTACTACTTTTGATGGTTGGTCTGTCTGAATAATCACATCTGCGGTTTCTATGGCAACATCGCTTCCTAGACCTCCCATTGCAATGCCAACATCACTAGCTGCTAAAACTGGTGCGTCATTAATACCATCTCCGATAAAGGCTATCTTATTTTTTTGATTTCGTTTTAAAGATTCCACTTCATTTAGTTTGTCTTCTGGTAACAAACCTCCTTTGGCTTTTTGAATATTTAATTCGGATGCTACTTTTTGTGTAATAGAATCTTTATCTCCAGAAAGCATTATAATATTGGTAATACCAACTTTATGTAGATTGATAATAGTTTCTTTTACATCTTCTTTTAATTCATCTGCAATAACCACATAGCCAGCAAATGTAGAATCAATTGCTACTAAAACAATTGATTCTACAATTGTTTCTGTTTCCGCTAAAATTTCTATAGTATTAGCCGTCATTAAGGCTTCGTTACCGACCAGTACGCCTTTACCATTTACTGTTCCTTTTAAACCTTTTCCCGCTATTTCTGATACTTCGGTCGCTTCAAAATCTTCTCCTTCAGCTTTGTATTCCAAGATTGCTTTGGCAATAGGATGTGTAGATTGCTCTTCCATGGCCATGAGGTATTTCATAAACTCTTTTTCATCCCAACCAATCGCTTTAATCTCTTTGATTTTAAATACACCTTTAGTAACGGTTCCCGTTTTATCCATAACTAGGGTATTTATTTTGGTCATTGCATCTAGAAAAGAAGCTCCTTTAAATAGAATACCATTTTTTGAAGCTGCCCCCAATCCACCAAAGTAGCCCAAGGGTATAGATATTACTAAGGCACAAGGACAAGAAATAACCAAGAAAATCAATGCTCGATACAACCAATCTTTAAATTCATAATCTTCTACAAAAAAGTAAGGTATTAAGGTAACACCAATCGCCAAGAATACAACAATAGGTGTGTAAATACGTGCAAATTTCCTAATAAACAATTCTGTTTTTGATTTTCGTGCAGTGGCATTTTGCACCATATCTAGAATTCGGGCAATAGAACTGTCCTTAAACTCCTTGGTCGTTTCAATTTCTATGACTCCATCCAAATTAATACTTCCCGCAAAAACTTCTTCACCTTTTGCAATGGTATCTGGTTTACTTTCGCCTGTTAAGGCAGCTGTATTGAATGAGCCTTTTTTAGAAAGTAAAATACCATCCAATGGGATTTTTTCTCCAACTCGTACTTGTACTTTTTCGCCAATCTCAACCGTTTCTGGATTTACAGAAATATAATTACTGTTGCGATATACCAAAGCTTCATTCGGCCTCACATCTAGCAATGCTTTGATGTTTGACTTTGCTTGGTTGACTGCGGCGTTTTGAAATAACTCTCCAACAGCATAGAATAACATTACAGCAACACCTTCGGGATATTCGCCTATGGCAAATGCACCTATTGTGGCAATGGACATTAAGAGAAATTCCGTAAAAAAATGGCCATTTTTTATACTTTTCCAACCTTCGTTTATTACTGGAAAACCTACGGGAAGATATGCTACTACATACCAAATAATACGCACCCAATCTTTAAAAAATGATACATCAAAGAAATCCATAGCTATTCCAATAATCAAGATTACAAAACTGAAAATGGCAGGCAAATAGGTTTTAAATTTGAAAACTTCCTCTGGACTGCTATGATTATGACCATCATCGTGACTATGTTCTTTTTCAGAACTGGTTTTTAAATCTCTTAAATTGATTTTCTTTTTTCTCATTATTCTATAACATTAGTTACATTACCGCAGTTATGCATTACTTTACCGAAGTAAGGATTCAATACTTTTTCTTCTTTACTTAACCAATACGAACCTTTATTATTATCTGCCATTGGGCAGAATTGTCGATACACTTTTTCGTTAACGCCAAATGATTCAACAGCACTTATTAAGTGTAAAGATAATTGTTCAAAATGACTTCTTTGCTTATTGATTTCTGTTTCAGAGGCAATGGAATTCGCTACCGTCTTAATTTCACTTTCTAACTTCATCCAATCACTATGGGAATTTTTATCAGATAACAATTTCATGTTAATATCCCCCAAGCTATTAACAACAGTCGTGGCTGCTTCTTTTGCCTTTTTAGAGTCATCATTGACCAATGCATCTTTTAGATTTATGTAGTTTTCATAAACACTTTTTAATTGTTCTTGGAATTTTATAGACACTTTAATTCGTTCATTCATTTCAGAATGGTCAGTTTTTTTATCGGTGTTTGAAGTTTCTTTTCCTATATGCCCTTCATGTCCACTAGTTATTTTTCCACCTTCTTTATTCATCATTGACTTTTTACCCTTTAATTGTGCTGCGGCATCAATTGTAAAAGTTCCATTGGTGACTATTTCTTCACCATTCTCCAATCCACTTAACACTTCATAGTTATCTCCTATTGAAATGCCTAATTTTATTTCTCTCATTTCAAAAATGGGTTGGTTAGGATTTGTTTTTACATAAACAACCGATCGTTCTCCAGTCCATAAAACAGCTGTGGATGGAATATTTAAAATTTCCTTTTTTGAGGAAGTAGTTCCCTCAACTTTACCTTCAACAAACATTCCTGGTTTAAAGGCATTATTTGTATTATTTAGTACGACTCTTAATTTTATGGTTCTTGTTTTTGTATTTAATATAGGGTCTATGAATGAAACTATACCTTTGAATTTCTTATCGGAATGGGCATTCGTTATTATGGTTACTTCTTGTCCTTTTTTGAATAAAGAAATCTGATTTTCATAGACATCGAAATTTGCCCATACTGTATTGAGATTGGCTATTTTTAATAGTGGTTGTCCTTGTTTTATAGATTCTCCTTGCTCAACCAACTTTTCTGATACCGTACCTGAAACAGTCGCATAAACAGGAAAATTTTCTAAAACTTTACCTGATGTTTCAATGTTGTTGATTTGACTTTCAGAAAGTTTCCAGAGTTTCAATTTATTTCTTACAGCTTTATACAAAGCAGGTTGAGATTCTTTTAAAGAAGATGCTGTCAACAACTCTTGTTGAGCAGCATATAATTCAGGCGAATAAATGGTGGCCAATAATTGCCCTTTACGAATTTCTTCTCCAGTAAAACTCACATTCAACCGTTCAATCCTTCCTGAAAAGTAGCTTACTTGGACTGCGTTAGATTCTTCATTTTCAACAATTTTCCCAGATAATTTTATAGTATTATCGTTCACTTTACCATTGCCAACAATGGAAGTCTGAACATTAGCCAAGGCCATTGCGTTTTCAGTGAGCTTAAATTGGTCTGCCAGCAGACCATCCGCACCACTTTCGGCAGGAATTAATTCCATGCCACAAATCGGGCAATCGCCTGGTTCTGATTTCATAATTTGTGGGTGCATTGAACAGGTCCACATTTGATTGGCTTCTGCTACTTCGTTATGATTATGCTCCGTTTCCTTATTGGACGAATTACCAAAAATGACCCATCCCAATAGTAGCCCTGTGACCAATATCCCGATATAAATTGCATATTTTTTCATTCTATTTATTGTTTTCTAATCGTTTTATCATTGCTTTCATTTCCTCAATTTCTTTTCGTTGAGCTTTAATTATGTTCTCTGCCAATTGTTTCACTTCTGGGTCTTGTATATCTGCTCTTTCACTTGTTAAGATGGCAATTGAATGATGAGGAATCATTGCTTTCATCCAAAAGATATCTCCTACAATGGGGCTTTGTGCTCTGACCAAACCTAATGCACCAACAAACAATACAAAACTTCCAACAAGAATAGCTAGGTTCTTCTTTTTGTTTTTATACATTTTCAGCATAAAGAGCAGCATTATCACTGCCATTGCTGAAATTCCTAAACAGGTCATATAAAATCGAGTTAAACTAAAATACACATGGTCTATTGAATAAGTATTTAAGTACATTGTCATATACATTGCTATAAATGAACCACCCAACATAAAAAAGAATGTGGTGTAATTTGTATTTGATTTTTGTTTTGAATTTTCCATTCGAATTTGATTTAGTAGTTAAACATTAATTGTTCTTAATCGTAACGCATTCGCTATGACAGAAACTGAGCTAAAACTCATTGCTAAAGCCGCAATCATCGGTGATAATAAGATTCCAAAAAACGGAAATAAAACTCCTGCTGCAATAGGTATGCCTATTGTATTATATATAAGTGCAAAAAACAGATTTTGCTTTATGTTTTTCATAACGGCGTGACTTAAATTTCTGGCCTTAACGATTCCATGTAAATCGCCTTTAACCAAGGTGATCATTGCACTTTCAATAGCCACATCTGTACCCGTGCCCATGGCAATACCAACATCACTTTTTGCCAAGGCTGGTGCATCATTAATACCATCACCCGCCATAGCAACTATTTTACCTTCTTTTTGCAATTGCTCTACCACTTTAAGTTTGTCTTCAGGTAGCATACTTGCTTTAAAATCGGTAAGGTTGAGTGCTGTTGCTACAGCTTGTGCTGTATCGTGATTGTCGCCTGTAAGCATAATTACTGCAATATCTCTTCCTTGAAGGTCCGCAATTGACTTTGCACTAGTTTTTTTTATTTTATCACCTATGACTACATAACCAACAACTATCTTATCTATCGATAAATAAGAAACCGTTTTTCCCTGTTTTTGATAAGTTTCAGCTTCTGCTTTCATTTTTGAGGTTATCTCTGCGTTGGCATATTCCATCATTTTAGGATTACCTAATGCTACTTTTTTATCTTTAATAGTGGCTTCAACACCTTTACCAGTTACTGCACTAAACCCATCTGATTTAAAACCAGAAGCTTCAGGACTAGTATTTTGCTCTTTACCATATTTAACGGTAGCCTCTGCTAATGGGTGTTCACTATTACTATTTAATGACACTATATATTGAAGTATTTCAGTTTCACTCAAATTGTTATTGAACGCACCTATTTTTTCAACGGTCGGTTTTCCTTCGGTAATTGTTCCTGTTTTATCAATGATTAATGTATCTACTTTGTCGAGTCTTTCAAGAGCTTCAGCATTTTTAATCAATACGCCGTTTTGAGCTCCTTTACCCACACCAACCATTACGGACATTGGAGTCGCCAATCCTAATGCACAGGGACATGCAATTATTAATACGGCAATGGCATTTACAAACGCATAAACATAAACAGGTTCTGGTCCCCAAATAGCCCAGACAGTAAAAGTTAATAAAGAAATTATTACCACAACCGGCACGAAGTATCCAGACACCTTATCTGCTAAATTTTGAATGGGTGCACGACTTCGACTCGCATTATTAACCATTTGAATAATCTGAGAAAGTAAGGTGTCACTGCCTACTCTTTCCGCTTGCATTAAAAAAGATTGGTTACCGTTAATTGTTCCACTATTTACTTTATCACCTTCTGATTTATTTACCGGAATAGGTTCGCCAGAAATCATAGACTCGTCAATAGTAGTATTTCCTTCAGTTATTACACCATCCACAGGAATTTTGTCTCCAGGTTTTACTTTCAGAATATCACTTAATTTTATGGCGTCAATGCTTACTTCAATTTCTTCTCCATCAACTATTTTTGATGCTTTGTTAGGTGCTAATTTTAGTAACTCTTTTACCGCTGAATTGGTTTTGCTATGTGCTCTTGCTTCCAAAAGTTGTCCTAAAAGAACCAGAGTTAGAATGACGGTAGCTGCTTCAAAATACACATGTACCGCACCAGATTCCGTTTTGAATTGACTCGGAAAAAGATCTGGAAAAAGCATACCAAACACACTAAATAACCAAGCCACTCCTGCACCAATACCAATGAGTGTGAACATATTGAGGTTCCACGTTTTTATACTTTTATAGGCACGTTCAAAAAACATCCATGTAGCATAAAAAACAACTGGGATAGAGAATCCAAACTGAATCCAATTCCAATATTTTTGCTCCATTATATCATATAACGGATTGTTCGTAAGCATTTCACTCATTGCCATTAAAAAAATTGGCAATGTAAATACCACTGCAATCTTAAACTTTTTTAATAGTTTATGATAGGTTTTTTCTTCTGCCGATTGGTCGGGTTGCATAGGTACTAAATCCATTCCGCAGATAGGGCATGAGCCCGCTTCATCTTTTACAATTTCTGGATGCATTGGGCAGGTCCATTGCTCTGTTATTGTCGCTGATAGATTTTGTTCTTCCACTAAATCCATTCCACAGACAGGGCAGTCGCCTGCTTTGTCATAGGTTTTTTCGCCTTCGCAATGCATGGGGCAATAAAACGTTCCTGTACCCTTTCCTTTTGGTAATACATCTTTTTCTTCATTCATGTGATGTTGTTCCCCTAACTTATGGATACTATAACTACCTCCATCATTTTTTAAAGCCTTTTGAAATTTTTCAATCGGAATATGTGATTCCATTTCAATAGTTGCTTCTGCCTTTTCTAAATTAACGGCAGCTTTTGAAACTCCTATTACTTTTGAAAGTGTTTCTTCAACGTGACTACGACAACCGTTGCACGTCATTCCATGTATGTGATAAGTATGTTTCATTTTGTTTTAAGTTTTAATATAATAATAGAGTCAAACTATGGTTTTACCATTTACTTTATAGTTTTTCAATGGTTTCTGTAACCTTTCCACATTTAAGCATCTTTTTACCATAATATGGATTTTGTATTTCATTATTATTAGATAGCCAATATCCTCCAGTATTATCAAATGCCATTGGGCAAAATTGTTTATATATTTTTCCAGATGACAATGCCTCTTTTAAGAGCGGTTCTATTTGAGCAGTTACATCGGAAAATGCTTTTCGTTGGGTTTCGATATCATCAGAATCCGCAATCATTGAAACCGCAGTTTTCAATGCAGCATTATCTGTATTTTCAATTAAAATCTTCGCACCAGAATGTGCTTCGGCAGCATTTGAATTTACCAAGGCAGTCTTAATATGAATATAATGCTGATATACTGATGCCGTTTTTTCATCGTTAAAGTTTGCTTTTACACTTTGCTCTGTGTCATGGTTCATTTCAGAGTGCATCGTATCAGCTGAGTTTTCCTTTTTATTGTCTTTACAAGATATTACTGTTAGGCATACAAAAACCATCACCATAATTGGTATTGTTAATTTTACTTTTTTACTCACAACATTTTTATTGTTGTTTCTGAGTTCGTGATTTTTCTTCGAAAAGTTCATTTTATTTGATTTAAGTTTATGATTTGTTATTTATCCTTTTTTTTAAAGCCTTATAATTTTTCAATTACATTTTCCAGCATCGAAGTTATTTCATTGGCTACAGCGTTCAATTTTTCATTTTTTACGGCCTGCATTGATACCATTGGGTTTATTGCGGCTACCTCAATAACTCCTTCTTCAATTTCCTGTACAATAACATTGCAGGGCAACATGGTTCCAATTTTATCTTCTGCTTGCAACGCTTTATGTGCATAGGGAGGGTTACAAGCTCCGAGAATCCTATACTTTCTAAAGTTTACATCCAGTTTTTTCTTTAAGGTTTCTTTTATATCAATTTCTGTGAGTATACCAAAACCTTCATCTTTCAATCCTTTAGTAACTTTATCGATAACGTCTTCAAAAGTACCTTTGATTGTTTTGTTAAAATAGTAGTTCATAATTTTTTAATTTTTAGAATTAATAATTTGATTTTTACTTAAGTAAGTTTGATTTTTACAATTTCTTTAACTTGTTTAAAAAATGTTTTAACCCGTTAAATAATTAATTATCGTTGATTGCACATAATAGGTTTTAACAGATTCAATCTGGTTCATTTCAAACTTCAATTGCAATTCCTGAATGTCTAGTACGTCATTAAAATCAATCGTTCCTGTTTCATAACTTCTAATTAATATTTCTTCGGCATCATTAGCTTGTTTCAAATTCTTCGTTTGCGTTTTGTAACTGATTCTTGCAGAAATTCTATCGTTCACGGCTTTATCCAAAACGGTTTCCAGTTTGTTCAATCGTTCCTGTTTTTGTGAAGTTATTTCCTGCTGTTGTAATTCGTTTTGTTTGGTTTGAGATTTATACTTTTTGTTAAAGATTGGTATTGATACCGACACCATTGGCATTACTATATCTTTTCCGTTATCGCTAAAATCCATATTTGGTCTTTTGTCAACATTCACATAATCCAACCCAAAACCAATCATAGGAAGGCTTTCCTTCTGATTTAATAGCTCGGACTGCTCAAACGATTGGTAGAGTTTGTCATATTTAATCAATTCGGGATGTAGGGATAAATTTTCTGTATTGATTAAGTCGGTTTCAGATGGAATAGTTAGTTCTTCAACCACATTCACTACAATATCTTTATCACGGTTCAACAATTTATTGAGTGCTGTTTGCTCCCCTAAATATTGTTGTACCAATACTTCTTTAAGTTGTTCTAACTCATTTTGACGCATTTGTAATCGCAATACGTCTACTGCTGACGCTTTGCCTACTTCAACAGAAGTCAAAGCCAACGTTTCGTAAGTTTCGAGCAATTCAATATTTTGCATCAACACTTTTTGCTTTGCCCTATTAGCATACAAATTGTAATAGGATTGCGAAACAGAGGCGACTAATTTTCTTTTAGCAATTACAATATCCTCATATTTAGCATCGGCCAAAGAGCTTACATAATTTCCCCTTGCCGTAATTGAGCCAAACCAAGGCATCATTTGTTTGGCAGACACTTTGAAACGTTGTGCACCTGTTCTCGTTTCTGGCTCACTAACAAAATAACCAACGGAAAATTCAGCATTTGGAATCGCGTTAACTTCATTTATTTTTTCAGAAGCAATGCCATATTGCAATTCGAATTTTTGGATTTCAGGACTGTTTTTTAATGCGTCATCAATAAGTAATTCCAACTGTTGTGCATTTCCTTTAAGAACAAAGAATATAGAACAAAGTAGAAATACTGATTTCAGAACGATTTGCATATTATAGTTTTTCATTGTCATTTTTTTTAGTCTATATTCTATTCTCTCTACTATCAATATTCTTTACTCTTTTTTCTAATAAAAATTCTTGTTTCCAACTATAAAGAACAGGAACAACAAATAAGGTTATTAATGCAATGAGCATACCGCCAAAACTCGGAATTGCCATAGGTATCATAATATCACTTCCTCGTCCGGTTGATGTTAAAACGGGCAATAATGCCAATATAGTCGTTGCCGTGGTCATCAAACAGGGCCGAATACGTTTTACACCAGCTTCAACTACTGAGGCTCTTATTTCATGTTTTGTATCAGGTGTATTTCTATCAAAGGTTTGGGTTAAATAGGTTGCCATTACCACACCGTCATCTGTGGCAATACCGAACAAGGCGATAAAACCAACCCATACGGCAACGCTCAAATTAATGGTGTGCATTTGAAATAATTCTCGTAAATTTTCTCCGAAAAAACTGAAGTTTAAAAACCAATTTTGACCGTATAACCAAATCATTATAAATCCACCAGCAAAGGCTACGGCAATTCCCGTAAAAACCATTAATGATGTGGCTACTGACCTAAATTGGAAATATAAAATCAAGAATATAATGGCCAACGCTAATGGCACTACTACAGCTAAGGTTTTCTCTGCTCGTAATTGATTTTCATAGGTACCTGTAAATTGATAGTTGATACCCTTAGGAACGATCAATGCACCTGAATCTATTTTCTCCTGAATCAAAGATTGGGCATTTTCAACTACATTAACTTCTGCAAAACCATCTAATTTGTCAAACAATACATAACCCACTAAAAAGGTATCTTCACTTTTAATGACTTGCGGTCCTTGTTCGTATCGAATGGTGGCCAATTCGCTTAATGGCACGGGGTTACCTTTTTCAACAGGAATGTAAATCTTTTTTAAATCGTTCGGGTTTTCTCGCAATTCCCTCGGATAGCGAACACGAACCCCATAACGTTCGCGACCTTCAACGGTTTGTGTTAATACCATTCCGCCTACGGCTACTTTAAGTACATTCTGTACTTCTTCAATCGTTACCCCATATCGTGCAAGTTTTTCTCTGTTTATATCAATTAATAAATAGGGTTTTCCTACGATTCTATCTGCAAAAACAGCTTCGGTTTTAACACCCTCAGCTTGTTTCAAAATTGTTTCTAATTGAATTCCAAAAGCTTCAATTTGTTTTAAATCTTGTCCTTTTACCTTAATGCCCATGGGTGCACGCATACCTGTCTGGAGCATTACCAATCGGGTTTCAATGGGTTGTAATTTAGGTGCGGATGTAACTCCTGGTAACTTAGTAACTTTTACGATCTCTTTCCATATATCGTCAGGTGATTTTATTTCTGGTCGCCAGTTTCTGAAAAATTCGCCATCATCATCAACAATTAGGTTTTTAGATGATTCGTCTACTGTTATTAAAACTTTTTCACCAGCCTTTCGAGCATTTTCAACGACTTTAGAACCAACCGCTTTATTTGGATTTTCAATCAAACTACCATTTCTACTTTCAAAAAAACCTTCATCATTCACTTTGTAACGTTGCCTTTTTCCTTTTTCATTCAATATATATTCTGATTTATACTGAATAACATTTTCATACATGGATAAGGGGGCTGGGTCTAATGCAGATTCTGTTCTCCCTGATTTACCAACAACTGTTTTGATTTCAGGAATACTGGCCACGGCCATATCCAATTGTTGTAAAATCCGTTTGTTTTCTTCCACTCCTGCGTGTGGCATAGAAGTTGGCATTAATAAGAATGATCCTTCATTTAAAGAAGGCATAAACTCTTTTCCTGTGTTTTTCATAATAAAAATACCAGCGATTACAATGAGCGTTGGTATAGATAAGAATAGTATTTTATTGGCTAAAGCCCATCTTAAAATCAGTGTATAATAGTGTCTGAATAAGATAAAGACACCTATTAGCCCAAAACAGATTAATCCAACAAAGACAAGATTCCATAGCATGCTTCTATCAACACCTAAAGGTCGCCAATATTCGGCTAAAAGGATTAAAATTGCGAAAACTGATATACCAATGTTAATGAAATTGGCCCGTTTTTCTGTCAACTTATCTTGTAATTTCAATAGCGTAGTAATACCAAATGCAATTAGGATTACCCCTAACCAATATCCAAAGAAAATGGTTGTGATACCAAATGCAATTAAGAGCCCATTGATTACAAATCCAGACGTCTTTTTTATACGCTTCTTTCTAAACAAAAAGGCTGCGAAAGGAGGGATTAAGAACAACGCCACGATTATAGATGCCGTTAATGCAAAGGTTTTTGTAAATGCCAATGGTCTAAATAATTTACCTTCTGCACCAATCATTGTAAAGACGGGAATAAAACTAATAATGGTGGTCATTACTGCCGTAACAATTGCTCCAGATACCTCCGCAGTAGCATTATAAACAACCGTGTTTATCGGTAGTTTTCCATCATCTTCGTCCAAGTGCCTGATAATATTTTCAGATAGTATAACACCTACATCGACCATGGTACCAATTGCAATAGCGATACCTGATAACGCCACAATATTAGCATCTACTCCAAAAAATTTCATTGCAATAAACACCATTAAAACAGCGACGGGTAAAAGTCCGGATATCAGGATAGATGCACGAAGATTAAAAACCATAATAATAATGACTAAAATTGTTATCAATATTTCCAATGTCAAAGCTTCGTTAAGTGTTCCCAACGTTTCTTGTATGAGCTCTGTTCTGTCATAGAAAGGGACGATGGTTACTTGAGACGTTCTTCCATCTGCCAATACTTTTGAAGGTAATCCAGCACTCAATTCATTTATTTTTTCTTTTACATTATTGATTACTTCCATCGGATTAGCCCCATAACGAGCTACTACAACTGCACCTACTACTTCAGCACCTTCTTTGTCTAATATACCTCTTCGTGCGGCTGGACCTAAAGACACATTGCCAAGGTCTTTGATTTTGATTGAAGTAAAATCTTCAGAGGTAACCACTGCATTTTCTATATCTGCAATAGACTTAACATATCCTAAACCGCGTACCAAGTATTCGGCTTTATTAATTTCCAATGTTTGTGCACCAATATCTCTGTTGCTCTCCTTAACCGCCTTTACAACTTGATTCAACTCGATTTTGTACTGACGCATCAATTCGGGATTTACATCTATTTGATATTCCTGAACGTAACCACCAATAGAGGCTACTTCTGATACACCACTTGCAGATGACAACGCATACTTTACGTAGTAATCTTGAATACTTCGTAATTCTTGTAAATCCCAACCTCCAGTTACATTACCTTTTTCATCTCGACCTTCTAGTGTGTACCAAAATATTTGTCCTAAACCTGTGGCGTCAGGCCCCAAAGCAGGATTAACACCATCAGGTAATAAACCACTGGGTAATGAGTTTAATTTTTCGAGAATTCTACTTCGACTCCAATAAAATTCTATTTCCTCTTCAAAAATGATATAGATACTTGAAAACCCAAACATAGAGGAACTACGAACCGTTTTTACGCCTGGAATTCCTAGAAGTGAACTGGTTAATGGATACGTAATTTGGTCTTCGATATCTTGAGGAGAACGACCATCCCATTTTGTAAAAACGATTTGTTGATTTTCTCCAATATCGGGTATGGCGTCAACAGCTACGGGTTTACTTGGTAAAAAACCAGTATCCCAATTAAAAGGAGCATTAACTGTACCCCATCCTATAAATAGAACGAGCATTAATACTGCAACAAGTTTGTTTTCTATTAGAAATTTTATGCTTTTATTTAGCATTGGCTTGAAAATTAAACAATTAGACAATGGTGTTAAGAAAACACCGAATACAAGGAATTATCCTAATGGAAAGCATCCACTGGATAAAAAAGTCTGTTGTTTAAAAATCAAATTATGTACGTCTCGTCAAGCTTGTAAATTTGCCTTATGACGAGTGGAGTAATGTAATCTCTGTATAAAGCTGCATTTTCTTCTAAACTGTTAAAAAGGGTATTGTAAGAAAAAACAAATGAGGTTAAAAAAAGTTGTTGGTCAAAAGCTAAAGTATCAAATGTTATATTTAGTTCATCTTGTCCTTCAATACTTATTTGTTCATCAGTGCAACAATCTTTTATGGTAACGTTGCAATCTGAAGAATCGGTAGATTTTTTCATTTCCATTCCACATGTTTCCAACTTATGAAAGATAGCGGTATCAACCATAGTATCTCCACAATAGTGCGTTTCAATACTAAATGACATCGTAGAGAACAAAACTACAATTGCCATTAAAAAGGATGATATTTTGAAAAATAGTTGTTTCATCAGTAATGCAAAGGTATAATAACTAGAATTAGGAGTAGTTAAAAATTTTGTTAAAAAAATAAATATTCTATTTAGTTATTATTTTATGAGTCGTTTATATAACTTAAGTTTCGTAAGTATTTAATTCCAATTTTTCTTACTACTAATTCACTCTTTATTAGATTACATCTTTACAATAATAAATAGCATTACTTTGTAATACACATCTTAATAACGTTTTAAGTAAAAGGGTATTCATGAGTAGAGTAGTAGTGAAATAGTACATTTTTGGTTGCTTTTTTTTTGTGGATGTTGTTTTATTAAATGTCATTAAAATAAGATTTATGTTCCTTACAATATGTGTTTAAGGGTTCTATGAAACTATTGTTTTAGCCTTAGTTATTTTTGTGTTATATGGGCATATTATATTTATTCAAGACTAATTATTGAAATACGCTATTGAATTAAATTCAAAACAAATGATATTTTAGCCATTAATTCTAAACCAATTGTTAATTTTGTAAGTCAGTAAATAAATTTTAAAGCAATTGATTGATGAAACGAGCATGTTCAAAATTTTATCACCTAAGGAAATGATTATTTGCGAACAGTCTCGAACCCGATCCCGAAGCGTTGGGACGGGAGGGGATGTCCGCTAAAAAAATAAAAATAAACACATGAAAAAACTGAATGACTTTATTTGGGAGACACATGGTATTCATGCCGGAACCGAACAAGATCGTGTAAAACATGGTATTGATAAATTAGAAAAAGTTGTTGATAAAGCTATAGAAGCAAATCATCCGAGTATTACCTTTATAATACACTCTCCTCGCTTAACAAATTTTAGATATATAGCGGAAAGAGAAACAAACGTAAAGTTTATTCGTGGCAATAGATCATATTTAAATTATCCAAAACGAATTGCGGGTCTTCGTAAAAAGTACGAAGGTAAAATAAATATTAAATACGGTGTTGAGCTAGAATGGATGGGTGCTGATTTAGGATTGCAGTGGAGTCGTTCAAAAATATTTCAGGCAGAAGGTGCTGATTATGTTATTGGCTCAGTACATTTTGCACCAGAAGGTTTGCCTTATGATGGTTCAAAAGAGGAAGCTCTCCAATTGTTGGAAATGAGAGGAAGTCTGGAGGCCTATTGGGATGGTTATTTTAACGAAACTATTCAAATGATTGAATGTTTTGGTGATATGATTCAAATTGTTGGGCATATAGATTTACCAAAACTGAATGTTGATATGCCTGAAGCATTATTGAATTTTGAGACGAGTTCACATCCTTTAGCAAATAAGGTTAGAACACTATTAGAGTTGATTGCGGATCGGAATCTTTCAATAGATGTAGATATGGCAGGTAAATTTAAAGGAGTAGGTGTTTATCCGATTCAGAGTATCTTAAGAAGAGCAAATGAACTTCAAATACCAGTTTGCGTAGGAACCGATACGCATCATGTTCGCTATTACGCATTAAATTTTAAGGAGAGTCTTGAATATATTCAAGAAGCAGGTTATAATAGCTATGTTAGTTATTCAAAATTAATTCCAGAGAATCGTACCATCTATGATGATCATGATTTAAAAGTGAAATATACGGTATTAAATAAAGGTATTGAATTGCTAAATCAACGATTGGATATAGCCCATCGAAGAATTATTCCTGATTTTTCTTTTGGGGGCTCATTTTTAGAATTTGTAGACATCTATAAAAATTCTACAGGAATGGGGGATTACAATGCAATTCGAATACGTAAATGGGGAAAGTCAATAACGGTTACAAATGAAATTCCAATATCTGCAGATTTACCTGTAAATGGATTGTTTTCTGAACATGTAGATAAACCCGGAGTTATTTCTTCATTGTTTAATACTTTGGCCTCTGAAGGAATAAACGTTGAAACGGCACGATTAAAGTCAAATAATGATGGTACTGCAGTGGCATTTTTATCGATTGAAAGTGATAATGGAAACATTCAAAGTGCCATTGACTTTGTAAATGGTACAAGTGCGAGTGCTGAATTGTTTCATAATTTAACCTATAAAAAGAATGCCCGATTGCCAAATTACTATAGAGAAGGTGTTTATTTATTAGAAATGGATGGTGTTGAATTAAAATTGGCATTAAGTGAAAAAGTAATATTAACCAAACATAAAAATGCTCCTGGAGTGTTGTTGATTTTGCTCTCTGCTTTATCTTCAAAAGATATTAATATTATAGATTTAAGATTAGGTAAATTGAATAATGTAGGTTATTCTGCGTTGGCAATAGATGGTGACAGTAATGTGATTCGTAATTTATTAACCAAATTAGGGGATCAATATTATGAAGCAAATTTGATTGAATTTTATAGTATGTAATCTTAACAATAAAATTTCGGTTTTTTCAATATAAATTTAAAGATTTATTTACCGATATTTTTTTTATTTCCATAAACATTGAGGTAGTGGTGTTTGGGGTGGGGGAATAGCAGAATACTATTTGCTATTTATATAAGATATTGTTTTTCATTCTGTCTTTAAGGAAGAATAATACCACTATTGATATTCTTTTTTTCGTTAAATTTGTTTACAAAATTTTTCAAAATGAAATATTTCGGTTATTTGTTTTTTATACTCATTGCTTTTATCCTTCCTAAGGATTGGAACAATGATAGCCAAAAAGACCCAATCGCTGTTATAGCCTACTATGTCCCAAGATGGTATAATAATCCCAAGCAACTTCCATTAGATCAATTGACGCATATTATATACTCCTTCACCAAAGTAATTGATGGTGAAATGAAATTTAGTAATGAGGGTTTGGTAGTTAAACTTCAACAATTGGTAGCGGAGAAAAAGAACCACCCGAGCTTAAAAGTAATGATTGCATGCGGAGGATGGGGGGCAGATGGGTTTTCTGACATGGCTCACACTGCGGAAAATCGGCAAAAATTTGTAAGCAGTGTAGTACAATTTATAACAAAATATAAATTGGACGGCCTGGATATAGATTGGGAATATCCGGGTATTCCTGCGGCTAATACAGGTGCTAGGCCTGAAGACAAAGAAAATTTCACGCTTTTAATGAAGGAACTTAGGGAAGGTTTGAATACTTTAGATAATAAGCAGACTTTAACCTTTGCTTCCGCAGGATGGAAATACTATTATAAAAATATAGAGATTAAGGAGGTGATGAAATATGTCGATTATATAAATGTAATGACCTATGATCAAATTATTGCAACGTCCACCTTTACAGGTCATCACACGGCTCTAGGTTGGATCAAATCAGTGGATTTGAAGGCTACACCTTATGGAAAATTTGTTGATGCCAAAAATGAGGAAATGAAAAAGAACGGTTATAGCTTTGAGCCCCAATCAGCGGAGAAGATAATTGATTATTGCCTTGAAAATGGCATCTCACCAGAACAAATTGTTATTGGGGCTGCCTTTTACGGTAGGGCTTGGAAAGGAGTACCACCTACTAATAATGGCTTATATCAAACCAATACGGGGTCATATATAGGATGGAGTCCCTATATGCAAATTAGAAATCAATTTGAAAGTAACAGTAATTATCAAAGATATTGGGATTCCATTGCGAAAGCACCTTATCTGTTTAGTGCCAAGGACAGTATTTTTATCTCTTATGACGATACCGTTTCGGTTAAACTAAAAACAGAATATGCTATAAAAAATAATTTGGGAGGAATTATGTTTTGGGAATTGGGCAATGATACGGATGAGAAGAATAGTCTTTTGAAAGCAATTTATGATACTTCAAAAAAGAAATGATAGGCTATTAGATAAACCTCAAGCCATCCATAAAATTGATATCTACCATAAAATTTATAAATCAAAAAATATAATTTAAGATAGTCCTCTAAAAAAATATCTTTTATTGCTGTTCATTATATTAAAAATTATTGACTACAAAAAAGATTTAATCTCGCTTTTAGTAAATTTTATAGAAATTTTTTAGTTTATGAGTTCATTTTTATCTTTTACTCTGAAGCAATTTTCTTCACCGAGATATAATGGATCTCCAAATTCTTCAGACCAAAACCCTTCCAAAATATCCTTCGATATGCATTTATAGACTACAACACCCTTAAAAATGATATTATTTTCTCCTAAATAATTAAAGTTAACTACTAATATATTATCCTTAAAAAAACCTGTTCCATTTTGTTCTTGGTTGTTATTAATTAACCATTTTGCTTGTATTCTGTTATCTGAATCAAGTTTTAAAGTTAGTGTTCCTTTGTAATTAATATCAGTATCATCTTGGTTACTTCCAATAATGTTATACGTTCCTATAAGATTTGAAATATTCATAGTAGCATCAGGTTTGAATTGCAAAGATACTTTATCAATTAAATAAATTTACACCATGGTAAAATACATTCAATCATTTCTTTATGTTTTATTTTTAGAATATATATAGATTAACTTTTAAAGAATAGGGTAGTAGTGGTGAAGAAGTAGTGGATGTCAACGGTTTTGCTGTTGCTAATGTATATTAATTCTAGTTATTACTCATTCCATAATAGTTATTTTTGTTTTTATTTAAGTTTTTTAGTCAATAGGAACTGTGATAGTTGTTTTAAGAGCCTCTTCTGGGGAAACTAATATATTCTGAACAACAAAATCTAAAGTGATAATTTTAGGGTATTTCCAAATGGGATTTAGAATAATGGTTTTAGTTTCATTTGCAGGAATGATTAGTTGGCCTAAGGGTAAATCTTCTATTAAATAGTCTGTTTTCAACTGAACTCGATAAGGTATTTGTGTAGTATTTTTAATGTGAACTTTTAATAAAGGAGAGTTTTTACCTTTTCCTTTTTCTGGAATAATTTCAATTGAAGCTCTAAAAAAAGCATCAGCTTCTGGAAAACGTCCAACTAAATAGTCTCTAAAATAGGCCAATGTTCGTTTTTTTCGAAGTGCCTCGGCGACTGCGGCCTCTGTTTTCTCTTTGGCAAACACTAAAGTCATCGGTCTATGATTATCTTTATACCTTGAAGCTATATCGTAATGTTCATCTGAATTACATATGATAGTTAAATCATATTTTTCAGCAAACTCATGGGCAATCTTGTTATATCTACCAGAATTTGAAACCTCAACACCAGCCAAAATTTCTTTATCTAATAATTCTTGATGGAAATCTGTAAACAAAAGAGTATCTTTTTTATCCCACCAATTATAACTGGGGTGGTTATAAAATACAAAACCACCTTGACGTTGTGCTTCTAAAAACGGTGCCAACAATTCTGATCGTTCAATTTTATCCTTCATAATAAAGGTGTTATGTGTGTCTTTCATATACTGATAGGGTATTTTATCAACATTTTTAAGAAAAAGAGCATTGTGATGGTAAGGAGGAACACGGGGAGAAATTTCGACTCCCCGTACTACTAATACTTCTGTGTTTTCTGCTGCTGCTTCTGCAATTTCAAATGCTCTTTCTCGATTATAGGCCAATTCATTTGGAAAACCTTCATAATCGATATGCTCAGTTAATGAAATAACATCTAAGCCGTTTTGTTGAGCTTCTCTTACTCTAAAAGTAGGCCAAACATGTCCATCCGAAAAGACCGTATGTAAATGAAAATCTGCTTTTAATGTCATATAGCCTGGAATATCTGGAATATTTAAACGATTATTCCTCTTTAATTCTTGGGCAATACATGTTACGCTAACCAACAAAGTACTAAAAAAGGCTACAATAATATTTATTTTCATAATTTAATTGATTTCAACAATTGGTGCGACAGTTTACCAATTCGGATTTTGAATTAAGTTATCATTTAATGCCAAATCTTCTAAAGGAATTGGATAATAATAATCTCTACTTTCATCAAAAGATCCTCCTTCACTAAACGGATTTAAATTACCTTCATTACCGTTGGTTAGTGTTCGTTGTTGCACATTAATATATGAAGTTATCCCAGTTGGTGCACCTGAAATATCTCCATTGTGTACATAAACATCTGCTGTTCCATCATTATTAAAATCAAAAGATCCTAAATTTGGAAAGTATAATCCAAGCATGGGTTGTTCAACTTTTTTTCCTTCTTTCCACCTCATTAAATCGTCCCAACGCAGACCTTCATTAAACAATTCGACTCTTCTTTCTCTTCTAATCTCTAAGATTACTCCTTTATTGGCTCCATTATCAACATTGGTATACATTGCATCTTGATAAGCATCTGGATTAGTATTTGCATTTTCCATTACTAAATGAGGCATACTAACACGATCTCTTAAAACATTTACACTAATATCTAAATCTTCTTGGGTTAATGTACCTAATTCCGCTTTTGCCTCAGCATAAATTAAAAGAGCTTCAGCGTATCTAAAAATTACGACATCAAAAAATGCGGCATTCCATTGATCTCTAGATGGCAAGCCTTTGATAATTCTATAACCTGTTGTGGTTCCATTAAGTGTCACTGGCTCAACCGAGCCTTCACCATTAACAATAAAATTAGGTCCAGCGGTGGTTTGCGTTAACCTAGGATCTCTGTTCTGTATTTCTTGATAATATTGCATTGTACCATAGTTTGGTTTATTTGTAAATGGTGATCCATCAGACATTAAATAGCTATTTACTAAATCTTTGGTAAGTCCGTAGGCTCCATTGGTAGGAGCTGTCATTAAGTAGCCAAGATTATGTGTTTGTTTTTCGCGATCAAAATCTCTTGCTAAAATAGTTTCTGTAGCATCTTGATCATTTCTTGAAAATAAATTACGGTATGCAGCTTCAGGACCTCCAATAGAATAAATAGAATATGTACCAGAGGTTATCAATTTTTTAGAAGCATCAGCAGCGGCTTCTAAAAAGGCTGCATGACCACTTAAATTATGATATTTCCTAAAAGTTCCTTCAAACAAGGCAATTCTTGCTTTTAAAATTAGTGCAGTATACTTGGTAATTTTACTTACTTCAACTTGAGCAGGAATGTTTTCAATAGCATAATCAATATCAGCCATTATTGAATCCATAACCAGTTCTCTTGAATCTCGAGCTTTATATAAATCCTCATCTCCAGCATTTAATACTTTACTATACCATGGTACATCACCAAAATCTTTAACTTTATCAAAGTAGAAAAATGCTCTGAAAAATCTCGCAATTCCACCATATTCTTTCAGGGCCTCTTCATCATCAACTTTTGTATAATTCTCTAGAAAAAAATTGATATCACGTAAGTTGCTCCATGACCACCCTCCAGTTCCTCTTTTTGTAGGTACAATTCTAGTTCCTTTCAATCTATCAGCAGTGGATAATGTTACTACATTATCAGAAGAAGAATCATCAGTATATACTTCTTTACCTGGTAACATTGAGTAAAAATCGTTAGTTGCAACTTCTAAGTCTTTGGCTGAATTAAAGAAAAACGCTGAATCAACCTGATCTTTAGGAGCACGTTCTAAGTAGTCTTCACAACTTGAAAATGTCAATAGTATGAGCAATAAATAAGTTAAATGTTTCATTTTTAAAAAGCTTAAATGTTTATTAATTATAAGGATATGTTTATGCCCATTGAGAAGGTTTTTCCCATTGGATAAGACCGTAAATCAGCACGACCAACAGCACTACCTGGGCTTGAATAGTTTATAGCTGATCCTGCTTGCTCAGGGTCAACGTATTTTGTTAAATCTCCAAATCTCCAGGTAAGAATATTTTCTCCACTAATATAGAAACGCAGGCGGTCAATATTAAATTTAGAGGTTAGGTTTTCAGGTATAGTATATCCTAAAGTAAGGTTCTTGATTCTTAAATATCCAATATTTTTAAGATAATGGTCATTCATTTCGTAGAGTGATCGACCGCTTCCTAAAGAAGAGTAGCCTCTATAGATTTGAGGATACTGACCTGGGCTTTCACTTGTCCATGCTTGGTCTACTAAATCCTTTCTTATTAAAGTTAAATAGGGTCTTTGGTATGGACCCCAATAGATATCACCAGTTGGGTACCAATTTTGTTTACCAACTCCAGCACCTGCAATAGATAAATCAAGACCCTTCCATGAAGCATTGATATTAAATCCGAATGGGAATTTTGGCATTGCATTACCAATTGGTTTTAAATCTCCATGATCGTCTAACGTATAATTACCACGATCAATACTTCCATCACCATCTGTATCTAGATATTTAACATCACCTGCTCTTAATTTATTCCACTCACTATTCTGAACAATGTTAAGAATGTATCTATAAACTTGACTTAAGTCACCTGATGGATTTGCAAATGAATTCTGATAAGCCAACGCTTCTTCATCAGATTGAAATTGACCATCAGTTTGATAACCATAAATCACACCTAATTCTTGACCTTCCCAGTATGAGCTCATTAAACCTTCAGGGTTTTCGTATTTTGTAATAATTCCTTTAAAATTAGAAACTGTTGCTGTTGCACTTAATGATAGCGGAGATCCTCCTACAATAAAAGAATTTCTATAGTTCAAGCTCAATTCAAAACCTCTATTACGTAAAGAAGCTAAATTTTCTTTAGGTTCTGAAGATCCAAATACTGCTGGTAACGGTGTTCCTGGCAAGTACATTCCTTCAATGTTTTTCTCGTACCAGTCAAACGTAGCATTTAATTTATTATTAAAAAATCCAAGATCAATTCCAAAATCTAAACTTTTTGTAGTCTCCCAACTTACGGTTGTTGGTAAAGGCCCTGGAGCACTTACATAATTTAATCGATCACCATTGTTTAACCAGCTTGTTTGACCTGTTCCCATCAAACTTTGAAAAGTGTTTACACCAATACTTTGGTTTCCTAGTTCACCATAAGAAGCTCTAAGTTTAATTGTGCTTACAGTGCTACTAAGTGGTTCCCAAAAATCTTCACGATTAATTTGCCATCCTGCAGAAATTGATGGAAAGAATCCCCATCTACTATCTTTTGGAAAACGTGAGGATCCGTCGTATCTAGCATTTACTTCTAGCAAATATTTATTTTTATAATCGTAGTTAAATCGTCCGAAAAAACCTTGAACGGCCCAAAGTTGAGCAGAACCATCTGCCCGTAACAATTCAGTGCCAAAAGAAAGATTAGATTCATCTCTTACCAAAAGACCTCCCTGTTCTGCAGTTACATTATCAGCTTCATAGTCCTCTTGATTATAACCTAATAGTAATTTAAAATTATGATCTTCTGCAACTGATGTTGAATAAGATCCGAATATATTCATAGCATTATAGTAATTTCTATTTCTATATTCAGTCAACCTATTTAATCCTGCTGTTTGCATTGTAAGACGGCTAGATGCTAAATATTCAAATTCGTTTAGTCGGTAACTATTAGAAATATTAGAAATTCTATTACTGTAATCAAAATTTAGTTCTAAATTTTTAGCTGGGGTTATTTTGACCCTAAATGTATTGGTAAATTCTTCTGAGTTGAAAGTGCGATAATTATTACCAGCTTCCATAGCTGCATGTCCACCTTGACCACCATTTCCACTTCTTCCAATATCCGTTGGAATCCCATCCATTTCATTTGGATAAAAAGCTGCTAAGTCATACCAAGTTGTAGTACTCCAAATACCTCCATACCCACTTCTAAAGCCTCCATACTCTTTATTTTGCTCACGATTAAATAAAACATTGTTTGATAGCTCTAACCAGCTTGTTGGCTTAAAGGTTAGCGTTGTCTTTATATTGTTTTGTTTCAATCCACCATCTTGAAAATTGTTTATGGTCTCTCTATCATACAATCTTCCTGACAAATATCCATGTAATTTTTCTGTTCCTCCGGAAATAGAAACATTATGGTTTTGTGAAGGTTGCCATTTTTTAAATAAATAATTATACCAATCTGTTTTATAAAAAAACTTATTAGTTCCATTAGGTTGCACTTGATGAAATGGTTCTATTGTGCCATTGGCAACTCCTTGAATGGTCTCCCAATCATCATCATTATAACCGGTGAAACTAGTTCCATTGTAACCGAAAATTGCGGCATCTATTGTTTTACCATATACATAAGGGTCAGAAATATAATCAGTTCGCGTCGTGGTTGTAGTCCATGCAAAATTGTTGGTGTATTCTACCTTCATTTCTCCTGGCTTACCTGTCTTAGTGGTTATTAATATTACCCCAAAGGCTCCTCTAGCTCCGTATATTGCCGCTGAAGCAGCATCTTTTAAAACGGTAACACTTTTTATATCTTGTGGATTAACCCGTGTTATATCACCTACGATACCATCTATTAAGACTAATGGACTACCTCCATTAATAGAGTTGAACCCTCTAATGTTGATGTCTGGTGTTGCAGAAGGATCTCCAGAATTTACTTGAATATTTAAGCCTGGTAATAAGCCTTGTAATGCCGTTGAAATATTGGATGAAGGTCTTAAAGCAATATCTTTAGCTTCAATTTGACTTGTTGCACCAGTTAAGTTTTCTTTTTTCTGTGTGCCATACCCTACAACAACTACTTCTTCTAAACTTTCATTATCTACAAGCAGGCGGACTTGTAGATTTACTTGATTTGCTATTTTTAATTCATGAGTTTTATAACCGACAGATGAGAAAACTAAAATACTATTTTCGCCATCAGGTACTGTAATCGTAAATTTCCCATCAAAATCGCTAACTGCCCCTTTTTTGGTGCCTTTTATTAAAACAGTAACGCCGGGAATGGCTATGTTTTCTTCATCTTTAATTTCTCCATCAATTTTTATTTCTTGTGAAAAACTGTTGATTGAATACAACAGGTAAATTAAAAACCATACACTTCGTAATTTTCTAATGTTCATAATATTAATTTAGGTTTGGGTATTAAAAGTTATTATTCTTTAAAAATTATTGCATTTACTACAGCACGTTCACCTTGGTGATCATACATTTTATTGTCACTTGGAAAATTTACAATGCCACTATTTTTTATCCATACGGTAGAAGATCCGCCTCCATCTAAATTCATAGCGTCAACACAGCCCAACGCGTGCATCAGTTGAGCTAATTCTTTTATTGAAACTCCTTGCCCTTGCGAGGAACGCCCATCAACTACAACAGCTAATATTCGACCATCTTGGGTGCGTCCAATGGCTGTTCTAGGATGTCTATTTGTATTAAATTTGGTTTTTTCTTGAGAGGCATTAACATCATGGTAACGAAGTAATGGGCCAGAGCTTAAAATGGTTTTTTCCGTGGCACCAGCCCAACCATTAATTGGTTTTTTTATAATTTCCATGGATTCGCTTTTGTTAATTGAAAATCCAACTGATTCTCTTGTCGGGGTAAAACCTTCTTTAGTTTGATTAATAATTAATCCATTTTTCTTAAAAAAGACAATTGAGCCTCCATTTTTGGTGTCGAAAAAGGAGCCGTTTATAGCCACCAATGCTTCTGAGCTTTTAGCAAAATCACTTGTTTTTATAAATCCAGATGTAGCGTATTCGACTGCAGCTTTTATTCTTTTACCTGGACTTTTTATTTCTACCACGGTTATACTTTGTATAGAAGAAAAAAGATCTTGAAACTGATGGTGATTCCAACTGATTTTTGGGTGAATCTTATTTTTAGTCCAGTTAATACTTTGAATCTTTTGAATGTTGGAGCCGTCCTTTGTAGTTAGTACTGTGACAACATTTGACTCGTTTGTAGTTGCACATGAAAAAAGACAAATGCTAAAAAATAGATAGAGTAACTTCTTATACATGAGTAAAAATTTTACGTTTTAGTGTTAAAATTGATTCCCAAAATTATTATTTAAACAGAACCAGAAAGTACCGAATGGGTTAACTTATTGTTAGAGAAGTATTACATTTAAGTTATTGGAAAGATTAAAAAAGATTATGCTATAAAAATCGTAGAAATGGAATTTTATAAATTTTAATTTTTTAACAAAACGTTTTTAAATGTATGCAGTAGTGGTGTTTATATTTTTAGTTTTACGTAATTTCTAAGTCTAATTTTATTTATTATTATAACATTTTTTTTAAAGTGATGGTAATTATAAGAGAATTGTAATAACGTTAAGTTCACAAACCATTATAAAATTAACTTAACATTAAATTTAATAAAAGGACTATTTTCATTATGAAGTAACATTGTGCAACAAAATTAATATGTGTAGTACCAAAGAGGTTATATTGTCGTAATAACGTAAGATTAAAGAAAGTTAATTATGTGGGCAATGGTTTGTATTCCGCAATAAAAAGAGATGAAGTAAAAACTAAAAGATGTAATTTACTTCCCAATACAAAAGTTAGCAAAAATATTACCTAACAAATCCTCATTAGTTACTGCTCCAGTAATTTCACCCAAATAGAGTAGGGCTTGGCGGATATCGATAGCTATTAAATCAGAACTGATGCTGTTGTCAATTCCAAATTGAACATTTTTAATTTCAATTAGGGCCTTGTTTAATATGGCAAAGTGGCGACTATTACTTACAATGGTCTGATTATTACTTAAGACTCCAATATTAGATAATTCAGTTAGTTGATCTTTTAATTCATGAATACCTTCGTTTTCTTTTGCAGAAAGAAATAAGATATTAGGAATTTGGTTTTCAATCTGATCCATTTCTTTTTCGGAAAGTAAATCAGATTTATTTGCAATTATCAACATTTTTTTATCAGGAAACTTTATGGAAACCTTTTCAATTTCATGTTTGATCAAATTCAATAATTCAGTTATTTCACCATCATGTCTACTTCTAATTATTGATGCGTCAAATAAATAAATAATCAATTGAGCTTGTGCCGTTTTTTCGAAAGTTTTTTTAATTCCGATACTCTCAATTTCATCAGTGGTATCTCTTATTCCGGCCGTATCAATAAAGCGATACGCTACTCCTTCAATAATTAATTCATCTTCAATGGCATCTCTAGTTGTACCCGCAATAGAGCTTACTATTGCTTTTTCCTCATTTAATAATGTGTTTAATAATGTAGACTTACCTACATTGGGTTCTCCGATAATGGCAACTGGAATACCGTTTTTTAGAACATTACCAAAAGCAAACGAATCAATTAATGCTTTTAGGACAGTTGAGATTTTAGTGACCAATTTTTGGAAATCGTCTCTATTTGCAAATTCAACATCTTCTTCAGAAAAATCTAATTCCAATTCAATTAGAGAAGCAAAATTCAAAAGGTCTTGTCTCAGATTTTCAATTTCATTAGAAAAACCACCCCGCATCTGTTGCATGGCAATTTGATGAGAAGCTTTGGAATCAGAAGCTATTAGGTCAGCTACAGCCTCCGCTTGGCTAAGGTCTAATTTACCGTTCAAAAAAGCTCGTAAAGTAAATTCACCAGGGTCAGCTATTCTACATCCATTACTCACAAAAAGTTGCATAATTTCTTGCTGGATATATAGTGAGCCATGGCAAGAAATTTCAACTACATCTTCACCAGTATATGATTGAGGATTCTTAAAGAGAGAAATTAAAACTTCATCAATTACACGCTCACCATCAATTATATTACCCAAATGAATCGTATGTGTCTTTTGATTGGATAATTTTTTATTATGAATAGACTTAAAATAGCTACTGGCAATAGAAATGGCATTACTACCTGATAACCGTATAACGGCAATGGCACCAGAACCGGAAGGAGTTGCTAAAGCAATAATTGTATCTTGTGTATTCATAATTTAATTTCTATGCAAAAGTAGCAAATTCTCTTGTTTTACGGGTGTTTAGTAAAGCTATGTTTGTAACATTTTCTAAAATAATGCGTCTTATAAGAAAACAAACACTCTAAAACACATCCTATGAAGCGAAACAATCAATTAATTGTAATTACACATTTAAGCCAACTTTTAGATTTGGTAACTTTAGTAGGAGGATTATTAGTACCGTTATATATATGGATCACAAATAAGGATAAAGTTTTTACTATGGACGAACATGGAAGATCAATTATCAATTTTCGGTTAAGTATGATAATTTACATGCTAATATGTATTCCATTAATACTATTTTTTGGTCTAGGATTACTTGGATTTGCAGTAATTGGTGTCTTTTATTTTATTTTCCCAATAATAAATGCGATAAAAGCAAGTAATAATGAGCCCCCAAACTACCCATTTTCCCTAAAAATTCTTTAAATGATGAAAATATTTAGAATTATTTTTCTATAATTTTTGAATTTATTTATAACAATGTTCATCCTTAGCATCAAAACAAACGATTGAAATAATTGAATGTCAACGCGTTAGGTAAAAACCTAAAAACTACCCATTTTCCTTGATTTTTAAAAACACCCATTTACACTATTGACTGGTATGGTCTGAGAACATACATTTGCTTTATAAAATTAATATATAATAGAAACGAAAATACGACGTTATAATATCTGAATACTAAAATTAGGGGAGAAAGGAGAGGAGTGAAAATTATGAATTAAAGTTCATATCTACAAGTAACTTTTCTCCTTCTATTAAACTAAAGTTAGTATACATATAAAAATATTACTCTTAGGAGTTTAACTCAGGGGAGAAAGGAGAGAAGTGAAAATTATGAATGAAGATTCAAATCTACAAGTAGCTTTTCTCCTTCTATTAAAAATAGAATTAGTAAAAAATATAAAAGTATTACTCTTAGGAGTTTAACTCAGGGGAGAAAGGAGAGAAGTGAAAATTATGAATGAAGATTCAAATCTACAAGTAGCTTTTCTCCTTCTATTAAAAGTAGAATTAGTAAAAAATATAAAAGTATTACTCTTAGGAGTTTAACTCAGGGGAGAAAGGAGAGAAGCGAAAGGTTAAGTATGAGCTTAACACTACAAGTAGCTTTTCTCCTTACTATTTTAAAATCAAAAATTTATTTCTTATTATTTTCTACCAGTTTTCATAAAGTCTATAGTACTATTCACGATAGGTATTTATCTCGGAAATACTTTTTTGGAACAAAACAAATAGGCGACTTAGAAATGCAACTATTAATGGTATACGCAAATTCATTTTATTTGTTGAATATTATAACTGTTCTAGTTCCTCTTAAATTATTTGAGATCGTTAGTTGAATCGTTTGAGTTGCTTTCTAGCCATGTACTTTTGCTGTTTTACCTCCTGCTTTCATCAACTCTGCTTCAAAGGCTAATAATTGATCCCATTTCTTGTTGACAATATCTTTATCCTGATATTTTCTCGCAAAACCTAAGAACAAAGTATAATGATTGGCCTCAGAAATCATTAAATCTTTATAAAATTCAGATAATTCTTGATCTTCCAAATTTTCTGAAAACACTTTAAAACGTTCACAACTTCTAGCTTCTATAAGTGCTGCAACTAATAAACGTTGAATTAAAGCTTCATTTCTGTCCTTTGTTTTTACAAAAAAGCCTTGTAAATCTTTGGCATAGTTATTTGATTGAGATCTGCCCAATACCATCCCCCTTGCAGTCATTAAATCATGCACCATTTTAAAATGTTGCATTTCTTCTATGGCAATTTCACTCATTGCCGAAACTAATTCTGTTTCTTCAGAGTAATTTATGATAATAGAAACCGCATTAGAAGCCGCTTTTTGCTCTAAAAATGCATGATCTGTTAATATTTGCTGTAAATCATTTTTGGCAATTTCTGCCCATGAAGTTTCTGTTTCAAATTTAAGTCCTAACATAGTTTTGTTATAAATCGAGTTTAAATTTACTTTTTAGTAATGCCAAAGCCTGGTTCTTTTCCAATAATTTATTATACTTCTCCTGTGGCGTATAGGCGAATTTTTTTTGATTATCTTCATTAATATTAATCACCAAATCAATGCCGTAATTATTTAGTTTTTCACGAAAATAGCGTACTAATTTAGGTTTTACCTTTAAAAGTTCGGTTTTCATCATTGCACTAGGCATATCTAATTGAATGCTGTTTTTTTTAACTTTAGGAATATCCGCTTTTAAAATAGCGACCAGGTTACGAACGCCTTTTTTCTCTAATCCTTCAATATATTGCTTCCAAAATTCTAAGAATTCAGCTTCTGAAAATTCGTCCCTTGGTTTATTAGAATTATCTTCTAATTCATCATCCGTTTTTTTAACGGTTTCTTTCTTTTTATGAATACTTTTAAGAGATAGGGCAGAAGAACGCCTTGTTGTTCTTGTGGATAGCGTTGGTTTCTCTATAGGTGTCTTTTGTGCTTCCTTAATTTTAGTTTTTTCAACTACAGCCGTTGGCTTTTTAGAAAGTACTGGAGCCACTTTATTTTTTTTAGCAACAGAAGTACTTATAAAGTGTATGGCGGGAATTATGTAGTTTTTATGCTTTTTTTTTTCGTCCGTATTCGGAAAAGTGATGGATGCCAATTGCATTAAAGTTAATTCCACTAACAGCCGTTGATTTTTACTGCTTTTGTACTTTAAATCGCAGTCATTGGCTAAATCAATCCCTTTAAGTAAAAAGGATATTTCACATTTCTTACTTTGTTCGTCGTATTGTTTTTTTGTAGACTCACCAACTTCCAATAATGGAATAGTTATACTGTCTTTTGCAACAAGTAGGTCTCTATAATGTGATGCTAAACCAGCAATAAAATGATGACCTTCAAAACCTTGAGCTAAAATTTCATTAAAAGCAATTAATACCTGAGGTATATTATTTTCAAGAATTAAATCAGTAATCTTAAAATAAGAATCATAATCTAATACATTTAAGTTTTCTGCAACGGCCTGCCTTGTAATAGTATCATTAGAAAAACTAACGACTCTGTCAAAAATAGAAAGAGCATCACGTAAAGCTCCATCCGCTTTTTGAGCGATAATATGCAGGGCATCATCATCTGCCTCAATTTTTTCTTCCTTGGTTATTTTATGTAGGTATTCTTTGATATCAACAACACCAATCCGTTTAAAATCAAATATTTGACATCTTGATAAAATGGTAGGAATAATTTTATGTTTTTCTGTGGTTGCTAAAATAAATATAGCGTGAGCAGGAGGCTCTTCTAAAGTTTTTAAAAATGCATTAAACGCAGCTTGAGATAACATGTGTACCTCATCAATTATATAAACTTTATATTTTCCTGTTTGTGGAGGTATACGAACCTGATCTGTAAGATTCCTTATATCATCAACCGAATTATTAGAAGCTGCATCTAATTCAAAGATGTTAAAAGCAAAATCTTCATTAGGGTCAATCGTTTCTGCATTGGCTTGATTAATTCTTTTTGCTAGAATTCTTGCACATGTAGTTTTTCCAACTCCTCTGGGGCCTGTAAACAACAAAGCTTGTGCTAAATGGTTGTTTTTTATAGCATTTTCTAGCGTATTTGTAATGGCTTTTTGCCCCACAACATCATCAAAAACCTGAGGTCTATATTTACGTGCCGATACTATAAAATGTTCCATAGAAAATTTAAAAAATCAAAATTTAAAATTCAAATTCCAACAAATTTTTTACCTCACCTTCGGAGAGGTCAAGATTATTGTTTTCTATAATCTTGGGTGAGGACAAAGGTATTAATTACTATATATCTTATCGTATAAATCTTTATATATTTCTTTTATAATGGCTCGTTTCATTTTCATGGTAGGTGTTAAGTGCCCGCCATCTATGCTCCAAACATCGGGAGTGAGTTCAAAACGCTTAATTTGTTCCCATTTACCAAAGTTTTTATTGCATTTATCTACATCTTTTTGAATACGTTGAATTACTTCAGGATTCTTAATAATTTCTTGATCATTATTACCGATGGTTGCATTTTTTCTTTTTGCCCATTCCTTTATAAAATCAAAATTAGGTTGGATTAATGCTGCTGGCATTTTTTCGCCTTCACCAATCACCATTATTTGTTCTATAAATTGAGATTCTTTTAAAATATTTTCTAAAAGTGTAGGTATAACATATTTACCTCCAGAGGTTTTAAACATTTCTTTTTTACGTCCTGTAATTTTCAGGAAACCTTCACTATCTATCTCTCCTTTATCTCCCGTATGGAAATAATCTCCAGTCATTACACTTGCTGTTTTTTCAGGATCTTTATAATAACCCATCATCACATTGGGGCCTTTAACTAATATTTCGCCATCTTCGGCAATAGTTACTTCAACATTTCTAATAGGTTTTCCAACCGCACCTATTTTAAACATTTTGTCTTTATACATATTAACAGCAACTACAGGAGAAGTTTCTGTCAGGCCATAACCTTCCATAACGTACATACCTGCCGCACAAAATATCCTTGCCAATCTGGGGTTTAAAGCGGCACTACCAGAAACCATGGTGCCTAAGTTGCCTCCTAGGGCTTCTTGCCATTTACTGAAAATTAATTTTCTGGCAATTTTAAGTTTAAATTCATACCACCAACCATTAGCCTCGTATGGCTCAAATTTTTCACCAATTTCAACGGCCCAATAAAACAAGGCTTTTTTGATACCTGTTAATTCTCCTCCTTTGGCATATATTTTATCATATAATTTTTCCAATAAACGAGGTACAACACTCATCATATGGGGTTGAACTTCCTTAATGTTATCACCAATTTTATCTAAACCTTCTGCATAATAGACGGTACATCCTGCATATTGATATAAATAAATTAATAATCTTTCAAAAATATGACATATTGGTAAAAAGCTTAAAATTCTGGTCTGACCGTCAATTAAAGGCAATCTAGGGTCGCTATCTAAGGCATTGCTAACAATGTTTTTATGCGAAAGCATAACTCCTTTGGGTTTTCCAGTTGTACCTGATGTATAAATAATAGTAGCCAAATCAGTATATAAAACCTCACTTTTTCGTTGATCTAATTCGGGTTGGTTATCTAAGTCTTTACCTAACTCAAACAGTTCAGAATAATGTTTACATCCTTCAATATGATCGAAACAAAAAACTTCTTTTAAACTGGTTTTACTTTTGATAGCATTAACTTTAGCTAATACTTCACTATCAGAAACAAAACAATATATAGATTCACTATGGTTTAATACATATTCATAATCTTCCGCTGATATAGTGGGGTATATAGGAACGTTTTGAGCACCTGTTTGCAAAACACCTATATCTGTAATATTCCAATCCGTTCGGTTCGTAGAAGATATAATTGCAATTTTATCATTCTTTTTTACTCCCATTTTGAGTAAAGCTCTACTTAATGCATTCGCTTTATCTAAATATTCTTTAGTGGATGTTTTTACCCATTCTCCATTATATTTAGTTACCAATGCGGCGTCTAAATTGTATTTCTCCAATTGATAGTAGGGGAAATCAAATAATCTCGTAATTTCTATGGGCATATTTTTGTAATTTGGTAATGCAAAGTATAAAAATTAAAAGTAATAAACAAGCGAAAAACAGTGTTTAATATGATTGTAATTATATTAATTTTTTGTTGATGAAATTTATACATTCCCTATTGCAACTAGTAAAATGTATTGATTATCTTTGTGCCGATATTAAAAAAAATAGAATAAATGAAGATTTCTTATAATTGGTTACAACAATTCTTAAAGATTGATTTAGAGGTAGAAAAGGTTGGTGAAATTTTAACCGATTTAGGCTTGGAAGTAGAAGGTATTGATAAGGTAGAATCAATAAAAGGAAGTTTAGATGGGATTGTAGTAGGAGAGGTATTGACTTGCGAAAAGCATCCTAATGCAGATCGATTAAAAGTGACTACTGTAGACTTGGGCAATGGAGAGCCTGTACAAATTGTATGTGGAGCTCCTAATGTAGATGCTGGTCAAAAAGTTCCAGTAGCAACTGTCGGTACCACATTATATGATAAAGAAGGTAACGGATTTAAAATTAAAAAAGGAAATATAAGAGGTGAAGCGAGTCACGGAATGATTTGTGCTGAGGATGAGTTAGGACTGGGTGAAGGTCATGATGGTATTTTAGTCTTAGATAAAAAAGTAAAAGCAGGTACGCCTGCTGCTGAATTGTTTGAAATAACGACAGATTATGTTTTTGAAATTGGATTAACTCCCAATAGATCAGATGCTATGAGTCATTTTGGTGTAGCACGCGATTTAAAAGCGGGTTTACTACAACTAAATATTGATGAAGAATTAATAACTCCTTCCGTAAGTAATTTTGATGTTGACATCCGTTCCTTAAAAATACAGGTTGACGTTGCTAATAAAAAGCAAGTACCACGTTATGCGGGTGTAACAATTACGGGGATTAAAGTTGAAGACTCTCCTAAATGGATGCAAGATAAATTAAAGGCTATAGGCGTAAATCCAATTAATAATATCGTTGATATTACCAATTATGTGTTACATGAGTTGGGGCAACCTTTACATGCTTTTGATGCTGCAAAAATCAATGGAAATAAAATTATTGTAAAGAATTTACCAAAAGATACTGAGTTTGTAACCTTAGATGGAGAAACTCGTAAGTTACATAAGGATGATATTATGATTTGCGATGGCGATTCAAATCCTTTATGTATTGCAGGTGTTTATGGTGGTTTAGATTCTGGTGTAAGTAAAAATACAACCGCTATCTTTTTAGAAAGTGCTTATTTTGATGCTGTTTCTATTCGTAAAACAGCAAAAAGATTTGGTTTAAATACGGATGCTTCTTTCCGTTTTGAAAGAGGGATTGATCCAAATATTACGGATTATGCTCTAAAAAGAGCAGCTTTGTTAATTGAAGAAATATCGGGAGGAGAAATTTCTTCTGACTTAATTGATATTTACCCGAATAAAATAGAAGATCATCAAGTACGCTTTTCATTCGATAATGCAGAAAAACTAATTGGTGAAAGGTTAAAACCAGATACCATTAAAAATATCTTAGCTTCATTAGATATAAAAATTAACAATCAAACTGATTCCGGTTTAGGATTAACCATACCGGCATACCGAGTTGATGTTACGAGAGAGGCAGATATTATTGAAGAAATTTTAAGAGTTTATGGCTATAATAATGTCAAAACTTCACCGAAGTTGAATACTTCAATTTCATATGCTCCTAAACCAGATGCTAATAAATTACAGAATTTAATTAGCAATCAACTGGCAAGTCAAGGGTTTTATGAAATGATGGCCAATTCATTAACAAGTCCTGATTATGTTGAATTTTCAGAACAAATAGACACGAAGCATAATGTAACCATGCTTAATCCGTTAAGTGCTGATTTATCTGTGTTAAGACAGACCTTACTTTTTAGTGGTTTAGAAGCAGTAGCCTATAATATCAATAGAAAAAGTAGTGATATTAAATTGTTTGAATTTGGAAATACCTATCATAAATTTGATGGTAAGTATGAAGAACAAAAACATTTTTCCCTTTTAATATCAGGGAATAGAAATGATAATAATTGGTTGCTTAAAACAAAAAAATCTGATTTCTTTTACGGAAAGGGGATCGTTCAAAATGTTTTAGAAAGAGTTGGTCTTAGCTCATATAAATCGCGACCACTTGAAAATGATTTCTTTTCAGAAGGTATATCATTACAGGTTGGAAAAGAAACGCTTGTAGATTTTGGTGTGGTAAAGGCTACTATAACCAAACAATTTGGAATTAAACAAGAAGTTCTTTATGCAGACTTTAATTGGGATGTGATGCTTCAATTCATTAAAAACAAAACACTTAAAGTAAGTGGTTTAACTAAGTTTCCATCGGTTAAAAGAGATTTCTCTTTATTATTGGATAAGAAAGTGACTTTTAATGAAGTGTTTCAATTGGCAATTCAAACCGATAGAAAAATATTAAAATCTGTCGATTTATTTGATGTGTATGAAGGTGATAAATTGCCAGAAGGTAAAAAGTCTTATGCCGTTAGTTTTATATTACAAGATGATAAACAGACGTTAACAGACAATCAAATTGACGGTGTAATGAATAAGCTACAACAAACATTTGAAACCAAATTAAAAGCAGAATTAAGAGCGTAAGCAATGTATAAACTCATTAGAAAAGTACTGTTTTTATTTGATCCTGAAAAAGTCCACCATTTTACATTTTCTAGTATAAAAAATGGTTTTAAAATTCCTTTTATAAAAGCCATAGTTAAAGGTAAATTTACTGTTGAAGATAAAAAGTTAGAACGTAATTTATTTGGACTAACGTTTAAAAATCCGGTGGGTTTAGCAGCGGGAATGGATAAAAATGCCTTTTTATTTGATGAACTTTCCTATTATGGATTCGGATTTATTGAAATTGGAACGGTAACACCAAAGCCACAACCAGGAAATCCTAAAAAACGCCTTTTTCGGCTTAAAGAAGATGGTGGTATTATTAACAGAATGGGGTTTAATAATGAAGGTGTAGATGCTGCAGTTGAACGATTAAGGAATAAAAAAACAGAAATTATTATAGGTGGTAATATTGGTAAAAATAAGATTACGCCTAATGAAAATGCTATTGACGATTATATAATCTGTTTTAATAAACTTTTTGATGTAGTTGATTATTTCGTGGTCAATGTGAGCTCACCCAATACTCCTAATTTAAGAGACTTGCAAGAGAAAGAACCTTTAACAAAATTGTTAAACACCTTACAAGAAGAAAATAATAAAAAAGCCACTAGAAAACCAATTTTATTAAAAATTGCTCCCGATTTAACGGATACACAATTACTTGATATTATTGATATAATTGAAACCACAAAAATTGATGGTGTAATAGCTACAAATACTACAATTTCTAGAGAAGGTTTACAATCTGAAAATAAAAATGAAACAGGAGGTTTAAGTGGTAAACCTTTAACCAATCGTTCTACAGAAGTGATTCGATTTTTAGCTGATAAATCTAATAAAGCATTTCCTATAATTGGTGTTGGTGGAATTCATTCTGCGGAAGACGCCCTTGAAAAAATGGAGGCAGGTGCAGATTTAGTACAAGTCTATACAGGTTTTATCTATGAAGGTCCTGCGTTGGTAAAGCGGATAAATAAGTTGTTAGCAAAAGCATAAATTCACTTTTTTTAGCTCTATCTTTTGGATATAAAGGAGGATGAATCCCGCTTTTCGCGGGAGAAAACGGAGTTTGAAAGCTCGGACCTTTGGGTTTTATAGCAAACCCGTGCTAAAATCTTGTGGTTTGGGCCTTCAAACCCTCCGCCATCCTCCTTTGTCTGATGCCACCTCCCTTTGGCTAAAGGGAGGAGCCGTTCTCATTGATATTTATTATAATTTGATAAGTAGTAATAATGTAATAGTTAAAGTCCTTCCTTACGGGAAGGATTTAGGATGGGTTTTTCTTTTCAATCCATTTTCTAGCATTTACAAATGCTTCTAGCCAAGGAGAAACTTCATCTTTTCTTCCTGCAGGATAGTTTGCCCAATTCCATTGGAATGTAGAGCGTTCTATATGTGGCATTGTTACTAAGTGACGCCCACTGTTATCACATAACATGGCAGTGTTATAATCAGAACCATTAGGGTTGTGAGGATATTCAGCATAACCATATTTGGCGACAATATCATAATTGTCTTCGGACATGGGTAAGTTAAATTTACCTTCACCATGACTAATCCAAACACCTAAAGTACTACCGACTAAAGAAGATAGCATTATTGAATTGTTTTCTTGAATATGTACAGAAGTAAAAGAACTTTCATGTTTATGAGAGTCGTTATGTTCCATTTTTCCATGGATCGTATGATCGGGATTGACAACTTCCAATTCCATAAATAACTGACAACCATTGCAAATTCCAACAGATAAGGTATCTTCTCTAGCAAAGAAATCGTTGATTACCTTATTCGCTTTTTCGTTATATTTAATGGCACCTGCCCAACCTTTAGCAGAACCCAACACATCCGAATTACTAAATCCGCCAACAGCTCCTAAAAATTGAATATCTTCTAAATTTTCACGACCAGAAATTAGATCGGTCATGTGAACATCTTTTACATCAAATCCTGCCAAATACATTGCATTTGCCATTTCGCGTTCCGAATTACTACCTTTTTCACGGAGAATAGCGGCTTTAGGTCTCTCCCGAATATCTCGGGACGCGTGACCTGACAATTCTGTTATATCTTTCAGCTTACCCGTAA
The DNA here is from genome assembly GCF_016406085.1 of Aureibaculum flavum. Taxonomy (GTDB): domain Bacteria; phylum Bacteroidota; class Bacteroidia; order Flavobacteriales; family Flavobacteriaceae; genus Aureibaculum; species Aureibaculum flavum. The sequence continues at coordinate 55,602 of NZ_JAEHFJ010000006.1, read as the reverse complement.
AATGTTTTGGAAACACGTAGGCTAACGGTTGGTTTTTATAATTTTCAAATCTATCTTGAGCTAAATTATTTGCGGTTTGATGTTCATCTAATAAATAAGATGTTTTATACCAAATATCTCTATACTCAGAAATGTCTAATGCTAATTTTTCGTCATAATTAATAATATTTAATGATCCTGTAGTAGTTACTTTTCCTATGTTGAAAAAATCTATATTAGCCTCATCTAATATTTTTTCAATAGCATTGTTAGCTTGAAATACAATACCAGCATTTTCAGAAAATAAAAGCTTAATAGTGTCTTTTTCAGAGACAGAAGATAAATCAATTTCAGCACCTAAGTTATTGTCTGCAAAACACATTTCTAACAATGTGGTAATTAAACCACCAGAGCCAACATCATGCCCCGCTACAATTTTGTCACTCTTTATTAAGTCTTGAATTGTATTGAAAGTAGTTGCGAACATCTCTGAGTGATTAGCTGTAGGAGCATCATAACCCACTTTATTTAAAATTTGAGCAAAAGAACTTCCTCCTAATGAGTGGAAATCTGATGACATATTTATATAATAAATTTCACCTTTATTTGACTGCAATACAGGTTCAACAACTTTAGTAATATCATTACAATGACCTGCGGCCGAAATAATTACAGTTCCTGGAGCGATTACCTCTTCATTAGGATATTTTTGTTTCATTGACAAAGAATCTTTCCCTGTAGGTACATTTATACCTAGTTCAATGGCAAACTCTGAAATAGCTTCAACAGCTTTGTATAAACGAGCATCTTCACCTTCATTTCTACAAGGCCACATCCAGTTTGCTGAAAGTGAAATACTCTTGAGTCCCTCTTCAAGTGGTGCCCAGATAATATTTGTCAATGCTTCTGCAATTGAATTTCTACTACCAGCAACAGGATCAATTAAACCTGAAATAGGAGAGTGTCCTATACTCGTTGCAATTCCTTCTTTACCTTTATAGTCCAACGCCATTACCGCACAATTGTTAAGTGGTAATTGTAATGGGCCAACACATTGTTGTTTGGCAACTTTACCACCCACACATCGGTCTACTTTATTTGTCAACCAGTCTTTACAGGCAACAGCTTCTAACTGTAATACCTGTTTAAGGTAGTCTGTAAATTTATCATTATCATATACCAACTCCTCATAATTTCGTTGAATGGTTACATCATTCATTATCGTTTTTGGAGAGCTACCAAACATATCTTCCAACGCTAAGTCCATTGGCTTTTCACCAGTCGTTTTTGACTCAAAGGTAAAACGATTATCACCTGTAACATCACCAACAGTATAAATAGGAGAACGCTCCCTTTCTGCAATTCGTTGTAAATTTTCTAAATGTTTTTCACCAATAACCAATCCCATTCTTTCTTGAGACTCATTACCGATAATTTCTTTAGCGGATAGTGTCGGATCTCCAACAGGAAGTTTGTCCATATCAATTTTTCCACCCGTATCTTCTACCAATTCAGAAAGGCAATTCAGATGACCACCCGCTCCATGATCGTGAATAGAAACAATATGATTTATATCGCTTTCTACCATACCACGAATGGCGTTTGCCGCTCTTTTTTGCATTTCAGGATTTGAACGTTGTACGGCATTTAATTCAATACCACTTTCAAAGGCACCTGTATCAGCAGACGATACTGCGGCACCACCCATTCCAATTCTATAATTATCACCACCTAATAGTACAATTTTATCACCTATTTTTGGTGTGTCTTTTAATGCTTGCTCTGCTTTTCCATATCCGATACCTCCAGCTTGCATAATCACTTTGTCGTAACCTAATTTTCTAGAGTGTTCTCCATGTTCAAAGGTTAAAACAGATCCGCATATTAAGGGTTGACCGAATTTATTACCAAAATCAGAAGCTCCATTAGATGCTTTAATTAAAATATCTATTGGTGTTTGGTACAACCAAGGACGTGCTGGCATCGCTTCCTCCCACGGTCTTTCTTGCTCTAATCGAGAATACGAAGTCATATATACGGCGGTTCCAGCTAAAGGTAAAGAGCCTTTTCCACCAGCGAGTCTATCGCGAATTTCACCACCGGAACCGGTTGCTGCACCGTTGAAAGGTTCAACAGTTGTTGGAAAATTATGTGTTTCTGCTTTTAAGGATATTACAGAATTATAATCTTTAACTTCGTAAAAATCAGGCTTGTCAGCAGTTTTTGGAGCAAATTGTTCCACTTTTGGACCCTTAATAAAAGCCACATTATCTTTATATGCTGAAACTATATCATTAGGATGTATTTCAGAAGTATTTTTAATCAATTTGAATAAAGAAGATGGTTTTTCCTTACCGTCAATGACAAAAGAGCCATTGAATATTTTATGACGACAATGTTCACTATTTACTTGTGAGAATCCGAAGACCTCAGAATCTGTTAGTTTTCTCCCGGATTCTTTAAATAATTTTGCAGATAAATTTTCGAGGTATTCTACTTCATCATCACTTAATGAAAGTCCTTCTTGTTGATTATAATATGCGATATTTTCAATTTCTAAAACCGCTTCTGGTTGCACATGAACATCAAAAATCTCTTGATTTAATATTATATATTTTTGAAAAAGCATAGGGTCAAAATCTGCAAATATTTCAGTTGAAGCGATGAATTCTTCTATTCTTAATATCCCCTCAATACCCATGTTTTGAGTTATTTCAACAGCATTGGTGCTCCAAGGTGTTATCATTGCAGCACGTGGTCCAACAAAATAAGCATCAATAGTTGCTTGTTGCAGCATGGTTTTATTACCAAATAACCAAGTAAGTTTATTAATGGTCTCTGTTGTTAAATTACTTGCGGTTTGAACGGCAAACACTTTGGTGTGGGGTTCTCCAAAAAAATAGATCATTGCTTTGCTTTTGTGAGCAGTAAAAATACATATTTAGATGGTTAAGGATGTGTCAAAAGAAACAAAAATGACAAATGTTTTTAACATGGTTTTGTTAGTATCTCTAGAGTTTCCATGTTACATGGTTTAACGAATGGCATTAATTTACTAATGACAAGTGAAAAATAAATGGCTTTTTGATTATTTACAGTCTATGATTTAGTAAGAGGTTAATTTTATTTTTATCATTAATTAGGAAGAAAATACGGTTATTCAGCCGCTTTTATGATCATAATAGTTTTGATTAATAATTTTTATTTAAACCATAAACAGAAAAATGAAGCTCAGCAAATAGTTGTGAAGCAGTAAATAACAACTGAGTAAATAATGCTTAGGGATTAGGATTTATATTCTAATCCCTATTTTTGCATAAACCAATAGTTTTGATTTTAAAACACATTCAAAAACATTCGATATTATCTATTTCGGTAGGTATCATTTTTATATGCACTTTAGTTGTATTTTTTGCAACTGAAGCAAGTTATAACGCTATTGAAAGTACCTCGTTATGGGTTCGGAATTATTTTGGATACTTTTATTTGTACTTAGGGTTTGGTTGTGTTGTAGCATTGTTATTGGTAGCATTTTCCAAATACGGAAACATAAAATTAGGCACACCAAGCTCTAAACCAGAACATTCACTATGGGCATGGACTGCTATGTTATATAGTGCAGGAATGGGGTCTGGTATTTTATTACGAGCAGTACAAGAACCTGTTTTTATGCAACAAAATCCGCCTTTTGCATCTGGTGTAACTAATGAAACTATTGCATTAGAATTCACGTTTTATCAATGGGGAATTACTGCTTGGGCATTTTATGGACTATTTGCAGTTATTGTTGGCTATGCATTACACGTCAATAAAAAGAAAGTCAGAATTAGTGCCACCATTGAAGATCGTATTAAAAGCAAACCGATAAGAGGTAGTGTGGATATAATTACTATTATCACCACTATTTTTGGCTTAATAGCTGCAATTGGTTTGGGTACGACTCAAATTAATGGGGGACTAAATCATGTTTTTAGTGCAGATTTAGGATTAGCAACAACTATAATTCTATGTGTTTTTATCTCAACAATAGCATGTTATTCTGCTTGGCAAGGTGTTAATAAAGGGATTAAAATATTTTCAAAATTAAACATAATTGTAACGTTGGTCATCTTGTTATTCGTCTTTATTACAAGCGATGTACAAGGCATTGTCGCTTCTTTTTTTACTGCTTTATATCAGTATATCATCGACTTTATACCTATGAGTTTGGCTATTGGAGATTATAATCCTGGTTTAGAGTTTTTAACGGGTTGGACCTTCTATTATTGGGCATTTTGGTTAGCTTGGGCACCTTTTACAGGTATTTTTATTGCTCGTATTTCTAAAGGTCGAACCATACGGCAGTTGTTATTAGGGGTATTAATTATTCCTTCTTTGGGTACATTTTTTTGGTTTTCGGTTTTTGGATCTTCAGCATTTAATTTAATTGAAGCTTGGGGAGCTTACGATAACCAATTTGGTAATGTGTTCTCATCGATTTTTGTGTTTTTTGAGCATTATCCGCTCGCTACATTTCTAAATATAACGTCTATATTTTTATTAATCAGTTTTTTAATTACATCAGTGGATTCTGCTGTATTCGTGTTAAGTATGTTTACAGATAAAGGGTCTAAAAATCCAAATAAAACCCATCGTGTCATTTGGTCTGTTTTTATCTTATTAGCAACCATTGCTTTAATTCTTTTAGGAAATATTAAGGCAAATGTCAATGTTTTAGAGGCTGTGCAACGCTTGTTAATTATAACCTCGTTGCCGTTTTCGTTTTTTATCATCATTATGTTTGGTTTTTTTGTAAAAGATCTTAGAAAAAACCGACTAAAAGCCAATAATTTAGAATAGGATTATTATGGAATCATTCAATCAAATCGACTTGTTTTCGACTGACGAAGTTCGTAAAACGGAATTTGATGTGCCTGGGGCAGATGTTATTTTATTTGAAAATTTCTTTAGCATAGAAGAAAGCAATAAGTTATATAAAAGTTTATTAGAAAATACACCTTGGCAACAAGAACAGATTACGATTCACGGTAAATTGGTAGATTATCCAAGGCTTATCGCTTGGTATGGCGATATTAGTAAAGACATTCAATATACTAATACCAAAAGTAAAATGCATTTATGGAATGACGATTTGTTATTCATAAAAAAACGAATTGAAAAAGAAGTTGACATCAAATTTACACGTTGTTTACTTAATTATTATCGCGACGGAAAAGATAGCGTAGATTGGCATCAGGATTATGATGCTGCTCAACGTAAAAACACGGTTATTGGCTCTGTAACTTTTGGGGAAACGAGACCTTTTCAATTAAAGCACGTAACTCGAAAAGATTTAAAACGCTTAGACATTCCTTTAAAACACGGAAGTTTATTGCTAATGCAAGGTGCCACTCAAGACAATTGGAAGCATAAAATTCCGAAGACCACAAAAAAAATTAGACCACGAATAAACTTGACCTTTAGATGGGTTGGATAAAACCAAAAATGGTATTAATAAAGGAGTAACTTAAACGTAATGTACGTTTTGTAGTTTTAAAAACATGTTTATTATCTTTTTTGTGAAAGTTTTAAGAATTAGCGTCTAATTCACCTTTAATTATGCAAGTAATCCCTTTTTCAATACATCAATTTGGGTTGATTTTCTATTTATTTTAGTACTATCATTTATGACCGTTATTGTGAGGTTTTAATACTATACTTACTTTTGTCACTATAAAAATGATAGTTAAATAAAAAAATATATAAAAATGAATTTACAAGAAACATTAAACTGGAGATATTCAACAAAGGAATACGACACAACCAAGAAAATATCTGAAGAAGATATGGCACAGGTTAAAAACTTATTAAGGATGAGTCCTTCAAGTGTAAACCTTCAACCTTGGCATTTTATAGTTGCTGAAACTGCAGAAGGAAAAGCACGTATGACAAAAGGAACACAAGGCTTTTTTCATTTTAATGAACCAAAAATAACGAATGCGTCAGCAGTTGTACTGTTTTGTTCAAAAACAAGTGAAGGTGCAGATGATACTTTTTTTAAACACCTTTTAGAAGTACAGGATAAAGACGGAAGATTTCCTAATGAAGACATAAAGAACGGAATGTACGGAGGAATGAACGCTTTTGCCGATATTCATAAATATGATTTAAAGGATTATCAACATTGGATGGAAAAACAAGTATACCTTAACATTGGTAACTTTTTATTAGGTGTAGCTAGTTTAGGTATCGATGCAACGCCAATGGAAGGTGTTGATGTAAAAGCTTTAGATGAAGAATTCGGATTAAGAGCAAAAGGATTTACGTCTCTAGTAGTTGTTTCTTTAGGTTATAGAGCAGCATCTGATTTTAATTCAACAGAAAAAACACCAAAATCTAGATTACCACAAAGTGAAATTATCACTGTAATATAGCAATATGAATAATTTAAAAATACCCTTGTGGGTCAATATAGTTCAGATTCTGTTGACCCTAATAATGCTAGGACAAGTCTATATGTATTTTTTCAATCATCAGATGATGGTAGATTCTGGCATTGCTGTAGACGGTGTGCCTACTCTAAATCTTATTTATGAGATGGGAGCAAGAACATTGGTTATGGCACTCGCCTCAATTTATGTTCTAATCACTCAGAATCCGAAGCAATTTTTGGTGGTTTTGTTTATGAATATTTTTCGCGAAGGACAAGAAATGATAATTGACCCATTATTTCCGTTATTAAACGCTCCTACTTCACCAATGGTAGATTTTTGGATACATGTAGTCATTGTCGCTATTGAAATATGGGCATTTATAACGGTATTAAAAGTTACAAGAAAAAATAATAAAATATGAAAGCAGTAGGATACAAAGAGAATCTTCCAATTGAAGATGAAAACGCATTACAAGATATAGAATTAAACAAACCAAAAGCAACAGGAAAAGACATTTTAGTAGAAATAAAAGCCATTTCTGTAAATCCTGCAGATTATAAAGTTCGTGCAAATATGCCTGTACAAGGTGACGAATGGAAAGTTATAGGTTGGGATGCTACCGGAATTGTAACAGCAATTGGAGAAAACGTTACCCTTTTTAATGTTGGTGATGAAGTTTGGTATGCTGGCGATTTTACACGTCAAGGAAGTTACGCTCAATATCAAGTGGTAGATGAACGTATTGTTGGTAAAAAGCCATCAAGTTTATCGTATGCTGAAGCTGCTGCGTTACCATTAACAACACTTACTGCTTACGAAATGTTATTTGATAGATTACAGGTGTCTAAAGACGATGCCAATAAATCTATTTTAATAATAGGAGCAGCTGGAGGCGTTGGTTCTATTATGGTGCAATTAGCCAAGAAGTTAACAAAACTGAACATTATTGCTACCGCTTCTCGCGAAGAAACTACAGATTGGTTAAAAGAATTAGGTGCAGATACGGTAATCAACCACAGAAATAAATTGAGCGAAGAGTTTGAAAAATATAGCCTTCCTGCTCCAGAATATGTAGTGAGTTTAAATGGTACAGAACAACACATTGATGAAATTGTAAAGCTGATTAAACCACAAGGTAAATTCGGATTTATTGATGACCCAAAGGTCTTAAATGTTATGCCTTTTAAAGGGAAAGCAGTTTCAACACATATAGAATTAATGTTTACGCGTGCTATGTTTCAAACGGAAGATATGATAGAGCAACATAACATTTTAAACAAAGTTTCTCAATTAATAGATAACGGAACGATAAGAACCACTTTAGGTGAAAATTTCGGAACTATTAATGCGGAAAATCTTAGAAAAGCACACGCTTTCTTAGAAACCGGAAACGCAAAAGGTAAAATAGTTTTAGAAGGTTTTTTAATGTGATGTCACTACGATTGAATTTTGAGGTACGAGAAATGAGTATCGAGAATTGGATCGTAAAATTGAAACCTATTCAGAGAAACCAAAAAAATGGGGGAATGCGTATCGATATAGGGGGGATATTTACCTCACGGCTTTAGAAACGAATAGTGTAGCTGTAGTTTTAGCAAAAGATAAAAGTGTGAAAACGATGATAAAGAACCCTAATATGTTATGGTCACATGGTGTAAGTTATAATCATGTAGATGATTATATGTATGTGTCTGCAGCACAAGTAAGCAGAGGAGCTGTATATAATGAGGGCAAAGGTTTATCAACAAAACCTTTTTATATTTTCAGGTTTTAACCTATAGTAGGAGGCGTTTCTTTTTGATAAAATCGAGTTAAATACTGAATGACTTTGCATCATCGGTTGCAAGTGATCAACTTTCTGATGGACGCCTGTTTTAGGGATTAATTTGGTGAAATTCCTTCGATGAATATCTACCATGGGATATCATTTAAGGAAATAATAAGGAATTGTTTCGGAAAGCTTTTCAAAATATTAGTAATAACTTGTCGAAGGTTTTACATTTGCACACTCAAGAAAAAGATATTATGCAACAGCCCTTATTTGAAATACAGGAAAAGAAGACGGACAAAGAACTTTACAGCTACCAGCAAGGTGCTATCAATCAGATATTTGAAAAGTTCGATAATGAAAGAGATGATTACCACCTCTTATATCAATTACCCACTGGTGGCGGAAAGACCGTAATTTTCTCTGAAATGGTCAGACAATACCTTAAAAATCACTCAAAAAAGGTTTTGGTCATGACACATCGCGTAGAGCTCTGTAACCAGACTTCTAAAATGCTTACCAGTTTTGGAGTGGTCAATAAAGTAGTCAATAGCAAAGCCAATTTAGATGACCATGAACGCTACAACTGTTATGTTGCCATGGTGGAAACGCTAAATAATAGGCTTAACGACGGTATATTGAATATCTCGGACGTTGGTTTGGTCATTGTAGATGAGGCTCATTATAATTCCTTTACAAAACTGTTCAAATTTTTCGAAAACTCATTTATTCTTGGGGTTACAGCTACGCCCTTAAGTTCCAATAAGGAGTTGCCCATGAATAGCAACTACGATGAGCTGATTCCTGGCGAATCCATAGAAAATTTAATTGAAAACGACTTTCTGGCTAGAGCGGAAACACACCAGTATGACATGGGACTGACTTCTTTGGAGATAGGTTCCAATGGGGATTATACAGTTAAATCTTCTTCGGACCTATATACGAGTCCGTCGATGTTAAATAAATTACTAGAAGCTTATTTGATACATTCCAAGGGTAAAAAAACATTGATATTCAACAATGGTATAGATACCTCAGTCCAGGTATACCATACCTTTAACAATGCAGGGTTACCCATTATGCATCTGGACAATACCGCTACCAAAAAACAACGAAAACAAATTTTAAAGTGGTTTCATGAAACTCCCGATGCCATACTAACATCTGTAAGTATTCTGACGACTGGTTTTGATGAACCCACTATAGATACCATTATTTTAAACAGGGCCACGAAATCCTTGACTTTGTACTACCAAATGATTGGTAGGGGGTCTCGGGTATTGAACAACAAATCTAAATTTACTGTTATAGATCTTGGTAATAATATCTATCGTTTTGGTCCTTGGGGTGCAGATCTAAACTGGGAGGCCATTTTTAAATCTCCGAATTACTACATAGACCGTATTAAGGACGATGAAGCTATTGAAAGTACCTTTAAACATGAGTTGGCCGATGACATTCGGTCAGAATTTTCAAAATCGAAGGACACTTACTTGGATATTAGTGCCTTATATAAGGATACCACCTTTTCCGGAGAAACCTCTAAAGTGGTATTGGAAAAATCCATAGAACAACATGCCTATATCTGTATAGAAAACAGTGAAGATGTTTATGATGCCCTTACACTGGCAAAATTACTTAAAGAAGACATTGATAATAGGATAAAAGTTTATAGCAAGTGTATAAGTAAAAGCACCAATAATTTTATAAGTTGGCTAAAACTGGATTATCAAAAGAAATTGAACACCTATCTTCTTAAAAATTTTGATGCCGTTTTTGAACAAATTCATGGTTATCCACCGGAAGATTAACGGAGTCTTATAATCCAGAGATTAGATTGTTTTTTTGGTTTATCTAATGCTACTTAAAATAGGATAAATGTGTAGCCGCGGTTTTGAAAAAAGAACGTAGTATTCACAAGATAATCATTTGATTTATCCAACGGAGTAAGCTATACCACTCAGATAGTCATATTTATGTATTTGTAGGGTAAGGATATAGGGGTACCACTTTTGATGACAGCAAAAGTGTAGCGACCAATCCATTAGGTTAGGTGTTAATTGTTTGATCGATAATATTGAAAAATGAAGAAGTATTTGTGTTAATCATTTAGCTTTAAACTTAAGGTGCAATATGATAACTAAGGATGCTACTTTAGAGTGAATTGCAAAAAAGATATTGCGAGAAATTCATACCAAGGTTCGAAAAAAATTAGAAAATGTAAGTTTTCATAGTTGACAACTAAAAACACCTTTCGGCCACGCACAAGGTGTCATTAGAATAAAACAAATAAAAATATCATGAGTAAAACTATATTAATTACAGGAAGTACAGACGGAATAGGTAAAATTACTGCTTTAAATTTAGCTAAAAAAGGTCACAACATTTATGTGCACGGAAGAAATGAAGCAAAAGTGTTTCAAGTAATATCTGAAATTAAAGAGGCTTCAAATAATCAAAATATAGTAGGTTTTGTAGCTGATTTTTCAGATTTAGAATCCGTTATAAAAATGGCTGATAAAATTAAAAATGAAATTCCTAAAATTGATATTTTAATCAATAATGCGGGGGTTTTTAAAAGTAAAACTTTAGAGAATAAGGATGGTTTAGATATTAGAATGGTAGTTAATTATTTAGCTCCTTATGTATTAACGAATGCTATTCTTCCGAACATAAAAAAATCGGAAGCACCAAGAATTATCAATTTAAGTTCTGCAGCACAAGCACCAGTTTCTGAAGCTGTTTTGACAGGAAAAGAACAACAGTCTGAAAATTCAACCTACGCACAAAGTAAATTAGCATTAACGATGTGGAGTTTTAATTTAGCACAACAAGAGCCAAATATAACAGTTATTGCCGTAAATCCAGGGTCGTTGTTAAATACAAAAATGGTTAAAGAGGCGTTTGGTCAACATTGGTCACCAGTAGAAAAAGGGAGCGATATTTTGGTTGATCTAGCATTGTCTGAAGACTATAAAAATGATTCAGGTAAATATTTTGACAATGATAAAGGTGAAGTTAAAGGATATTTTTCTCCTGCACATCCAGATGCGTATGACGAAGGTAAAATTGAAAAGTTATTAAGTATTACCAAAGGTTTACTATAAATAGTTCTTTAATTTTTTACCAATCTTTATTGGGCAATTTAGGTTTAAATAAATTTAGGTTATAACTCCGACAGAAATAGCTCTCGGAGTTTTTTATTGTTAGAGATTCTTATTTTTTATATTTTGCATTTATAATTCATTGCAAAAATGCTGAAATTTACAATCAAAAAATGGATACTTTTGTTTTATAATTAAACACCACTATAAGTGACATCAAATATTAAAAAGTATGGGTTTAAAGAAGGAGTAGCTCATGAGTTTGAGCTTTTAGACTTGGGCACGCATTATGCGAATCTTTTTGATGATTTAATTATACCACATAGAACTGATTTCTATCAGATTATTTGGTTTAAAAGTGGGAAGCCAAAGCATATGGTAGATTTTCATCCTATTGAAATACAACCAAATTCTATCTTATTTGTCGATAAAAACAGTGTTCAATGTTATGATAGTAAAGAGCCTATACATGGCGAAATACTTTTATTTACAGACAACTTTTTTTGTAAAACAGAATATGACACAAAGTTTTTAAGAAGTAGTATGCTTTTTAATGATTTATATACTATTTCTAGTATTGAGGTAAAAGGTTTAAGTTCTGTATTTGATAGTTTTATGAAACTTATTAAAACGGAATTAACTTCAGATGAAGACAATTATCAGTCAGATATTCTTAGAAATTATCTTCAGAATTTATTGCTGTTATCTGAGAGAGAAAGACAAAATCAAAATAGTACACAAATTAATAAAGGGTCAGATTTAGAATGTGTAATTAAGTTTAGAGACTTTTTAGACAAACAGTATCAAACACAAAAATCGGTTAGTAAATACGCAATTCAGCTTAATGTTACTCAAAAGCGTTTAAGTAATGCCACTTTAAAAATAATGGATATTACACCAAAGCAAATGATAGATGCTAGAATAATATTAGAAGCTAAACGCTTGCTAGTCCATACTACAGATAGTGTAAAAGAAATTGGATATACACTCGGTTTTGATGAACCTACAAATTTTGTAAAGTTTTTTAAAAAACATCAACATATTACACCCATAGAATTTAGGAATCGATTTTAATATGTTGTAATGGCTAAAAATTACCATTTATAGGTGCTTTTTTATCATAATATATTAATGGTCTTACAGCAAATTTGCTTCATAGTTTAACAACAACAAATGAAACAAATTAATAGAAATGAAATTAGTAATTGATATATTAGGATGGTCAGGTTCTGGCTTTTTAATTCTTGCTTACGGACTAACACTTATAGAAAATAAAAAGTATTTTGATTATGCGAAGTACTTAAATCTTTTTGGAGCACTTTTAATTGCAATTAATTGTTATTATTATAATGCGATCCCTTCGTTTGTGTCAAATTTAATATGGAGTATAATGGCAACTTTTACATTATACAAAACAAAGAGAAAAGATCATGCTATTCATAAAGAAAGCGTACACGGAAACCTTTATTTTTATCAACGTTTGCAATTGCGAATTTTGCGATTAAAATCAAGGAATTATTAAAGGTTTTTAAGTATTTAAAAGTTACAAAATTGTAATTTATGATGTAGTAAAAAGGCAGCCATTGGCTGCCTTTTATGCTTTTAAAGTTTTTTTATTCATCAAATAAAAATTCACCTTTAGTTTCTGCTGCTCGTAAACCCCATTCTGTAATCAGTTCTAAAATAGGAACCAACGTTTGTCCAAACGCTGTAAGCGTATATTCTACTTTTAAAGGCGGTTTTTTTGTAAACACTTTTCTGTTTACTATGCCATCGGCCTCTAATTGTTTTAATTGTAAACTCAAGGTACGCTCCGTAATACCTGGAATCTCTTTTCGTAATTCATTGTAACGTTTTTTATCGCCAATTAAATGAGTTAGGATAACACTTTTCCATTTACCACCAATAAGTTCCATAGCAGCACTTGTAGGGCAAAATGAAATTTTACCATTGATTTTGATTTTCGGTTTTTTTTCAAATAGTTCTTTTCGGTCCATTTCTATATATTATTTAATACATAACTACCAATTAAGTTATGCAATTTTTCCTGAATTTAAAACACAAAGGTAGTATACTTTAATTTAGTATGCAACTATATTTTTTATAGTTATTTTTTTATTTTTAAAAAACTTTAAATCAGTTAGTTAATAATTTATATCATACTATACTTTACGACCGTTATTGCAAGACAATAATACTATACATACTTTTGTCACTATAAAAATGATAGTATAACGAATCAACATATAAATAAAACAAAAATGAATTTAACTGAAATTTTAAACAACCGCTATTCCGTAAAAGAATTTGATGCTACTAAAAAGATCTCAGATGCAGATTTTAAACAAGTAAAAGATTTATTGCGTTTAAGTCCATCTAGTGTAAACTTACAACCTTGGCATTTTTTAATTGCAGATACTCCAGAAGGGAAAGCTCGTATTGCTAAAGGAACACAAGGATTTTTTCATTTTAATACACCTAAGGTTTTAGATGCCTCTCACGTAATTGTTATTGCTGCTCGCACAAATGCAGACTATGCATATATGACTAGCATTTTAGAGCAAGAAGATAAAGACGGTCGTTTTGCTGCACAAGAATTTAAAGACCAAATGCACGGTGGACGTATGTTGTTTGCAGATATTCATAAATACGACCTTAAAGATTTACCACATTGGATGGAAAAACAAGTCTATTTAAATATGGGGTCTCTTTTATTAGGAGTTGCTGCTTTAGGTATAGACGCTTGCCCAATGGAAGGTGTAGATGTTAAAGCTTTAGATGAAGAATTCGGCTTACGTGAAAAAGGGTATACAGCATTAGCTGTTGTGTCTTTAGGATATAGAAAAGATTCAGATTTTAACGCAGCATTGCCAAAATCTCGTTTACCAGAAGAAGAAATAATTACAGTGTTATAATTAACAAATAGACAAAATTTAAGAAAATGATAAATTTAATAGTAAAATTCACAACAACACTAGAAGGTAGAGCAACTTTTATGGAAGCGTTGTTAGAAAATAGAAAAGGAGCTCAACAAGAAGAAGGTTTTAAAGGAATGAATTTGTTTGTGGATACTAAAAACCCAAATATAATTTTTGCTTATGATAGTTGGGAAAATGAAGCAGCATCAGAAAGTCATAAAAAAACAGCACACGCATCAAATATGATGAAAGTTGCTGAAAGTACATTGGCTTGTGCTCCAGATATTCTAATTCTAGGAGAAACAAATCCAGCTCCAGTTCCTGCTAAAACACCAAATTCAGAAGACAAATTATTTATTATTTTCTTTATTTTTAAAATTAAAGATGGATATAGAGAACGTTTAATTGAACGTTTTGGAATTCATATTGAAAATACTCGTAAGGAAAAAGGGAATTTATTATTTGATTTATACACTGTTGAAGGTCAGAATGATACTTTAGTTGTTTATGAACATTGGAGAAAAGAAGCCGACGTATGGGAAATTCATATGAAACAGCCATATTCTGAAATTACAGGAGCTTTAATGAATGAAGCTGTTGTTGGAGGTTTAGAACAGTATATGAATTTCGTTACACAAATTTAGGGTTGCAGTTTCTAAGCAATCTTTCACAGACATAATAAAATAATTCTTAAAATTTAATGATATGAAAAGTACAATAGTAAAATTTACAGCAAAACCAGAACACGCAACTACTTTTGCAACAACCTTAAAAGAAGCACAAGCAGCAACACAAAAAGAAGCTGGTAATAAAGAAATTAAGGTATTTGTATCGAATACAGATGCCAATGTATTTTTTGTTTACGAACGTTGGGCAGACAAAGCAGCAATAACATCTCACGATAACGAGCCACACACAAAGAAGTTAATGAAAGTTGGACAAACTGCATTAGCAGGTGCTCCAGATTTTTATTTCTTAGGTGATACTAATCCGTTACCAGACCATTCTAAATCTGCAAATCCGGAAGATGAAGTATTTATCATATTCTTCATATTTAAGTTGAAAACAGAATTTAGAGCACAACTTTTAAATCAGTTTGAAGACCATATTACTCATACCAGAAAAGAGGAAAAAGGAAACATTCTTTTTGATTTATACACAGTAGATGACCAAGACGATACATTGGCTGTTTATGAGCATTGGAGAAAAGAATCTGATGTTTGGGATATTCATTTTCACCAACCTTACGCAGAAAAAACAGGTAAATTAATGAATGAGGCTGTTGTTGGAGATTTAGAACAATACATGAATTTTGTAACTGAAATTTAAAAAATATTTAAAATGAAAAATAGATTTACAGCATTAGTTTTCGGAGTTATAGTTGCAGTTGGCATTCAGGAAATTTCTGCTCAAGAACCAAGTATGAGAACATTTAATGAAAACACAAAAGCAGTACAATTAGATAAGGGTACGATGCAAATTTTTGATTACGGTCAAACTAAAGTTCACGTTTACGAAACCAAAGGTTTTTTTAATACACACGCTTTTTTTATTGAAAAAAACGGAAAAGGAGTATTGATTGAAACACCACCAATGAAAGATAATTACAATGAACTAGTGGATTATATTGTTGGTTTAGGTTACACAAATATTGATGTGATGGTTTCTTATCATTTAATAGGAAAGCACTTTTTTGATACGGATAAACTAAAATTTAACCATATATATTCTAATCAAGAATCTTTAGATTATATGACGAATTCTGGTAATGAATCGCTCTCAAAATTAGCAGAAGTCTCAGGTGAAGATCTAGACGAAACTACAATAGTGCCAACCGATTTGCTAGAAGCAGGAGCACAAGAAATTTCAGGAATTCCTTTTATTATTACGCCAACTGGTTTTGGTTTTGATGTAGAAATGCCAGAAATAAAGGCTGTCCATTTGCATATGGTTGGGCACGATAACCATACTATGATTTTTAATTCTGAATTTATAGACACCGTAATTAACGAGCTTTCTGATTTTCAGGAAAAAGGGTATACCACCTATTTTTCTTCACACAGTGCACCCGAAACTTCGGGAGATGTGACCATTAAAATTAATTATCTTGAAGAAATGAAAGTACTACTTGCTGCTTCTAAAAATAGCGAAGAATTCATTCAGAAAATGGATAAAGCGTATCCTAATTTTGGATGGAGAAATTACTTATTAGGAAGTGCAAATATGTTGTTTACTGAAAACTAATTCAGTTGAACAAAAAAAATCAATCATTATGAAAAAACTAATGCTATTATTTTCGTTGGCCCTTTTAGCAAGCTGCGGAAATGAGACTAAAAAAGAAGCAATGTCAACTTCGGAAGAAGCACACGGACATTCACATTCTCAAGGTGTGGACGAACACGGTTTGGCGCCTCATACCGAAAACACCATTCACCAATATGCACCAACGGTTGCCTTGTTAAATAGTATTTACGAAGGTGATATTACCCCGCAACAAATGGTGCAACAGGGTAACATTGGTATTGGAACCGTAAATCATTTGGCTGGAGAGCTGGTTGCTGTAGACGGAGTGGTCTATACGATTGATGCCGAAGGTGAAATCGCAGAAGCACCAGACGATTTAGAATCGCCAAATATGACGATGATAAATTTTCAGCCGAAACAAACCGTAACTGTTGAAAATATTGAGTCTTATGAAGACTTAACTAGAGAACTTCAGAAATATTCAACCTCTAAAAATAGCTTTTACGCGTATAGAATTAAAGGTGAATTTAAGTATCTAAAGATGGCTTCTGCACATAAAGTAGAGAATGAAGATGTGTCTTTATTTGAATATTTAGACACTCGTGTAATGTATACTAGAGACAACATTAAGGGCACTTTGGTAGGTTTATTTACACCAGATTATCTAGGAAATATTGTAATTCCGGGAATGCATTTTCACTTTTTATCAGACGATATAAAATTGGGTGGACATTTAGAGGATATCAAATTTGATAAGCTTTCTATTGAAATTCAAGAAGTAAATCAAGTGAATTTACAACTTCCAGAAACTGAAAAATTCAGAAATAAAGATTTAAAACAAGGTGCAGCTCCAAAGGCTACCGCTAAGCAAAATGGAAAATAATAATAGAATGAAAAAGTATATAATTTTAGTTTTAGCATTGTCTTTCTCTTTTGCGAGTATTGCACAAAACACAAAGGAAGATAACTATAAAACAGGCGTAAAAATTGTAAATGAGGTAAATGGCGATGGCGCTTCAAAAGGTCTGGAAGCCGCTTTTGAAAGCGTGTCTCCAGATATGGCAGATTATATTATTCGTTATGGTTTTGGAGAAATTTACAACAGAACAGGTTTAGATTTTAAGACAAAAGAATTATTAATAATAGCCAGCCTTACTACACAAGCCAATGCAAAATCACAATTAAAATCTCATATGAAAGCAGCACTAAACCTTGGTGTAACTCCAAATGAGATTTCTGAAACGATGATTTTATTAAGCCTATACACAGGCTTCCCAGCATCAAACAATGGGATTTTTGCTTTGAAAGAAGTTTTAGATGAAACCAATTATTTGGCGACTACAAAAGTTAATTCTTCTAATGAATTAATTAAAAATTGGGAATTAGAGGGTTTTGCTATGCCAGAATCTATAGTAGCTTCTCCAACTGAAGATTGGTTGTATGTTTCTAACGTAAATCAGAATGAAAAAGGATATATAAGCCGAATTACAAAAGCTGGTAAAGTAGATAATTATAAATGGGTAACAGGGTTAAACAACCCTGCTGGTTTAGCTTTATACCAAGACAAATTGTATGTAGGTGATGGTAAGGAACTTCATATAATTGATGTAAAAAAAGGTAAGCTCATAAATAGCTTTACATCAACAGATGTGGTTTCATTAAATGATGTTGTAGTTTCTAAAACTGGACAGGTTTTTATCTCTGATATTGCAGGCGGAAAAATTTTCACTTTAGAAAATAACAAACTAGTGGTTTGGTTTCAAACACCAGAAATTAAGCATCCAAACGGAATTTTCATCCAAGATGATAATTTAATTATAGCTGATTTTGGTGCAGAATTATCATTAGAGTTAACTCCAGATAAGTATGGTAGTTTGTATAAAGTCAACCTAAAAGACAAAACAGCTACGATGATTAAAAGTGGCTATCAATTAGGTGCTTTAGATGGTTTAGCAGCAGTTAAAGATGGATATTTAGTGACTGGTGGTACGGTTAGCGATTTGTTTTTTATTAACGATAATGCTAAACAATTAGTTGGAACTTTTTCAAAAGGTTTAGCAGATATAAGTATTCTAGGCAATACCCTATATGCACCAATTCTCTTTAGTAATAAAATTGAATCTTTTTCACTTCCAAATAATTTGGTTTCTAGCGAGTCTATTGATGATAACTGGCATCGAATTAAAACAAAAGAGGAGTATTTAAAATTAACTGCCGATAATTTTTACGGTGATAAAGAAGGTACATCTGTAGCTTCTCACGACGGACAAATATTTGGAGTCTTTGGCGGGAAAATACTAACGGGAACTTGGGATTGGAAAGATACTTTCTTTACGCGTACAAGTAAAATTGGGGATTTGGATTTGGGTTATGACGAAATTGTAATCGAAGTAAATGCTACACAGATGCGATTGACCTTAAAACAAGGTAAAGGGGCGACTGTAGTCTACGATAAAAAGTAGGGAGCCTCTTTCTTAATAAAATCAGTAAACATCAAGAAGGGCACAAAAGTACAGTCCAAGGGAGCATTTTTACCATTACTAAATTATAAGACATTTATAGATTTATAGTGTCATTAAAATTAACAAATAACTAAAATTAAAATTATGAAAAAAGTACAACTAACAGTAGTATTAATTGGTGCTATCTTATTTGCATCTTGTACAGACAATTCTGCGGAATTAAAAAAATTAAATGAAAACATTACAAATTTGGAATCTAAAATAGAAGTTCAAAATCAGGAGCAAGCGACTTTAGAGGCAAACAAAAAAGTAGTAACAGATTTTTATCAAGACCTCTTCGGAAACCAGAATTATCAAAACATAGATAAATATGTTGGTCCAGTTTACATTCAGCACAACCCTAATGTTGCAGACGGTAGAGAAGCGCTTAAAGAAATGTTACCTATTTGGTTAAAAGATGCTCCTAAATTTAAACTCAACTTCAATCTTATTGTTGCAGAAAAAGACCTAGTTTTTGTACAAGTAATTACAAATAAAGAAGGTGATAGAACCTCTACAATGGATGTTTTTAGAATTACAGACGGTAAAATTTCTGAACATTGGGATGCGTTTAACACCTTCAATAAAGGAGATAAATCTGCGAACGATAATCCTTTATTTTAATCAAATTCATCAAATATAATTTTTTAAAAAACACACAATATGAAAGCTATAGTATTAACAAAAGCAGGAGGACCAGAAAACCTTCATTTAGCAGAAGTAGAAAAGCCAAGCATAAAAGAAAACGAAGTGTTAGTTGCTGTTAAAGCAATTTCATTAAACCCTGCAGATGTAAAACCAAAGTACACTGACAAAATGTTGGATTCAATGTACGGTAAAAATCGTCCAGTTATTTTAGGATGGGATATTGCAGGAACAGTAACTGAGGCTGGTACAGCCGTTACCGATTTTAAAGTAGGTGATACTGTTTTTGGGATGGTAAACTTTCCAGGAGCAGGTAAAGCATACGCGGAATTTGTTGCAGCTCCAGAAGCTCATTTAGCACTTATGCCAAGCAACGTTTCTTTTGAAGAAGCTGCTGCGACTACTTTGGCTGCTTTAACGGCATTACAAATTTTAGAAGGAAAAATTAATAAAGGAGATAAAGTTTTAATTCAAGCTGGTTCTGGTGGAGTTGGTCATTTTGCAATTCAAATAGCAAAAAGCTTCGGAGCGTATGTAATTACTACTGCTTCAGCTAAAAACAAAGATTTTGTACTATCTATTGGTGCAGCTGAAGCTATAGATTATCACACACAAAAATTTGAAGAAATCTTATCTGATATCGACTTTGTATTAGATACTCAAGGTGGTCAAGTATTAGTGAACTCCACTAAGGTTTTAAAAGATGGAGGAACAGTAATTACCACTTTTGGTATGGATATGCCCGAAGAAGCTAAAGCTATAGCAGAGAAAGGAAACAAAACGGTTTCTAATATTTTAGTGCATTCAAGCGCTAAAGACATGAACACTTTAAAAGGAATGTTAGAAAGTGGTGCTATTAAACCAAACATCTATAAAACGTTTGCTTTTGAAGATATGGCAGACGCACATAGAGAAGTAGAAAAAGGAAGAACGGTTGGCAAAGTGATTGTTACTCTTTAGAATTAATCAATAATTTAAAATCAAGTAAGATGATAAAAGTTATAGGTCAGTTTGAAGTAAAACCAGCATTCCGTTCTCAATTTAAAGAGGCTTTAATTGCTGTTAAAAAGGGAAGTGTTGAAGAACCAGGATGTTTGGGTATTCGCTTGTTTGAAGACAAGCAAAACCCTAATATGTTTTTTGGATATGAATTGTTTACAGGAGAAGAGGCTGTGGCATTTCATCGTTCTCAACCCTACGAACTAAAACTAGCAGAATTAGCAAATGAAGCACTTGTAAACCCACCTAAAGCTTATGTTTTGGTTGGTGAAGTTTCCGAAGAAAAAGGAGTTGAAGAGTTTAGCAGTACTGCAAATTCAGCAGAACTACGTGTTATTGCTTTGTTTGATATTAAAGCTGATGAAAACAAAAAACTGATAGCACAATACGAGAAGCAAATACCGAATGTGCGAGCACAAGATGATTGTGTTTCTTTCAATGCATATACGGTTTTAGAAAATCCAAATCAGTTGGTAGTTATTGAGGAATGGAAAACACAAGAATTTGCACTGAAATTTTCTACAACAGACGCACTTTCTATGGAAACTGGTAAAGTGTTATCAGAAACATTAGAACGTCCTATCCCAGAATATTTACATCAAGTAAACGAGATATAATAATTATTGGTTATTAAAGATAGTAATCAAAAAAAACACTAAAAATGAAAACACAAGAAGAATTACCTAATTACACCAAAAAAATATTTGTGGGTGGCGAATGGAAAGACGGAAAAGGGCCAGCCATAAAAGATATTAACCCTTGGAATCAAGAGGAATTATTTTCTTTAAGTAGTGCAACTGTAGATGATGTAAATGAAGCTTTTGAAACAGCTGCAATTGCACAAAAAAAATGGGCTGCAGTATTACCTCCAGAAAAGAGCAGAATGATGCAAAAACTAGCTACGGTTGTTAGAAATCGTAAACAAGAATTTGCAGAATGGGCACGAAAAGAAGTAGGAGCAACCTTAGCTAAAGGTTATTTTGAAGCCGAATTGGTAGCTAGTGTTTTTGAAAGTGCTGTGCATTTACCATTATTAGTAGAAGGTAAAATTTTACCGCGAGATATTGAAGGAAAAGAATCCATTGCAGTTAGAAAACCATTAGGGGTTATAGGATTAATTTCTCCTTGGAATTTCCCAGGACAGTTAACAGCACGTACTTTAGGTCCTGCCTTAGCAGTTGGTAATGCAGTGGTTTTAAAACCAGCATCGACTTCTATAGTGACTGGAGGATTAATTTTTGCTTCATTTTTAGAGGAAGCAGGTTTTCCAAAGGGGTTATTAAGTGTATTGCCAGGTGGCGGAAGTACTATTGGTACTGCAATTACCAAACATCCAATTTCAAAATTAATTTCTTTTACAGGTTCAACTCCGGTTGGTCGTCAAGTAGGAATAAATGCGTTGAGTGCTGATATCATTAAAAATATCGAATTAGAATTGGGTGGTAACAGTCCGTTCGTAGTGCTTGAAGATGCTGATATTGATCAAGCTGTTGAGGCTGCTGCTTGGGGTAAATTTATGAACCAAGGTCAAATTTGTATGGCTATTAACAGAATTATTGTAGAAGATAAAGTCTATGACGAATTCACAGAAAAATTCATTGCAAAAGTTAAAACCTTAAAACGTTTAGATATGAATGATCCTGACACGTTTGTAGGACCAATCATAGATCAAGCACAATTTGACACCGTTAAAAATTTAATAGACGAAGCTAAAGCACAAGGTTATAAAATGGCTTTAGGTGGTGAAGCAGATGGTTTGCATATGCCACCGCACGTTTTTGTAGATACAGATGAAAATTGTCCGTTGTTTAAACACGAGATTTTTGGACCTGCAGTTTCTATTACGCGTGCTAAAGATATGGAAGACGCATTGCGTTTAGCTAATGCTACAGATTTTGGTTTGTCTAGTGCTGTATTTACACAAGACGAAGCTAAAGGAATGGCATTTGCACAAGGTATTGAAGCTGGTATGACGCATATTAATGACCAACCCGTAAATGATAGTGCTTATGCACCCTTTGGAGGTGTTAAAAACTCAGGATTAGGTCGTTTTAATGGACAATGGGGCGTAAAATCGTTTACCGTTGCACATTGGATAACTATTCAGAAAACACCAAGAAAATATCCGTTCAAAGCATCTGATTTTAAATAAAGGCTGGCCTAAAACATTTTAAATAAGCGATTAGAAGTTAAATACTAATCGCTTATTTTTTTTCATTTAAATTTGCCGTATGAAAAAAATACTAATTCTGTTTTCGCATCCTAAATTTGAAAAGTCAAGAGCAAATTCAGCACTTATTGAAAGGATAAAGGATAAGGAAGGAGTAACGCTGCACGATTTGTACGAACGTTATCCTGATTTTCATATTGATGTAGATAAAGAAAAAGAACTGCTAAATGAACATGATGTTATTATTTGGCATCACCCATTATATTGGTATAGTTGTCCACCATTAATGAAACAGTGGATAGACATGGTTTTAGAGTTTAATTGGGCCTATGGACCTAAAGGGGTAGCACTACAAGATAAAATCTGCCTTAATGTAATAACCACTGGAGGGTCAAAAGATATGTATTGTTCAGAGGGTGTAAATAGCTTTTCTGTGAATCAATTTCTAAGACCGTTTGAACAAACTGCAAAATTATGTGGTATGAAGTATTTGCCTCCATTTGCTGTTATGGGAACACACAAATTAAATGATGAAGATTTACAAATTTATGCAAATCAATATTCGAAATTAATAGGCTTACTTCAAAATACTGTGGAACGATCTGATATTAAGGATACTTTATTTTTAAATGATATAGAAAAATTAAAAATCTCATAAGATATGACTGGAAGTTTACTGTTTGAAGCCATTGTCTTTTTAGCTGGAGCCATATTATGTGTTTCTATTGCCAAACGATTTGGGTTAAGTTCTGTCATTGGATATCTATTAGCAGGTGTATTAATCGGACCTTATGTACTAGGTTTTATTGGAAATGAAGGTGATGACATATTACATTTTGCAGAGTTTGGTGTCGTAATGATGTTGTTTCTCATAGGGCTAGAGATTGAACCAAAAAATTTCTGGAAAATGAGAAAAACTATTGTAGGCATGGGAGGTCTACAAGTAGGAGGGACCATGTTACTTTCTTATATTTTGTTTACACTATTAGGTTTAGAGTGGAAAGTAGCGTTGGTGATTTCTATGGCTGTCGCATTATCATCCACAGCAATTGCAATGCAAACGATAAAGGAAAAAGGATTAATGGATTCCACATTTGGTACTGCTTCCTTTTCCATATTACTTTTTCAAGATATTATTGTGATTTTTATGTTGGGTTTTATTCCACTATTGTCAAATTCAGACGGTAATGTTTCTGCCGAAAACCAAGATGGGCATTCTAATTTATTAAATAGTCTACCCATAGGTTTACAAACATTGGCTATTATTTTATCAGTGGTATTAATAATAGTTGCAGGTAAATATTTAATAGTTCCTATGATGCGTAAAGTAGCTAAGACAGGTGTGCGTGAGTTACTAATAGCAGCAGCTTTTTTAATCGTTTTTTCTATTTCATTCTTAATGGAATATGTTGGAATTAGTCCTGCTTTAGGTGCCTTTTTGGGTGGAGTAGTTTTGTCAAATAGTGAGTTTAAACATGAATTAGAAAGTACGCTAGAACCGTTTAAAAATTTACTTTTAGGCCTCTTCTTCATGGCGGTTGGAGCTTCCATAAATTTTATCGTTATAGCGAACAGTCCACTTACCATTGGCGGAATTTTAGTTGCAATTATTGTTTTAAAAGCGATAGTTTTATTTATAACTGGTCATCTGTTTAAACTAAAATTAGATCAAAAGTTGTTATTGACATTTAGCTTAGCACAAATAGGAGAATTTGCATTTGTACTGCTGGCGTTCGCTTCAGGACTCAATATTTTACAGCAAGATCAAATGGATATGATGTTGGTGATAACTGCACTTAGTATGTCTTTAACACCCATACTTGGAATAATTAACGAACGTTTAATATTGCCGAGAATTGGTACTAAAGAGTCTGTAAAACGGCCTATGGATCATATTGCAAAATCTCAAAAAATTATATTAGTTGGTTTTGGTAATTTCGGAAGCACTATAGGAAGGTTTTTGCGATCTCATGGTGTTGAAACAACCATACTTGATCATGATTCTAGTCGTGTAGATTTTCTAAGGAAAATGGGCTTTGAGGTATACTATGGAGATGCAACACGTATTGACTTATTAGAATCGGCAGGTATTGCAGAAGCTAAAATTGTTATATGTGCAACCAATAAAATTTCAGTTTCTAAAGCAATTAGTAGTTTAATTAAAGATAAATATCCGCATGTAGAATTATTGATCCGAACAAAAGATAGGTTTGATGCTTATGAGTTATTAAATCTTGGTAACGAAAATATTTATCGCGAATCACTAGAAACTTCATTAACCTTAGCTAAAGATGTATTGAGTAAATTAGGATTTAGAAAATATACAATTAATAGACAGGTTAGAAATTTTATAAAATATGACGAAGATAGTTTAAGAAGGCTAGCAACAGAACCAAACCATGATGATGACTATATTTTTAAAGTTAAAAAAGAGTTAGAGCAACAAGAAAAATTTTTAAATGAAGATTTTAAAAGAGGTATTGTTGAATATGATAACCATTGGGATAGTGAATATATAAGAGCGATTTTGAAAAACACAAAAGAGTCTTAGATCTATACAGCTATCTGTAATTAGCGTAATTAGAACTTAGAAAAACATCCAAGTGTTGCTCTATGTAGGAAATATGTAATAGAGTGAGCTTAAAAATCACGAAGTATAATTTTTTAAATCGAAATCATTATATTTAAAAATAAGAAAACATAACAACGATTTGAATAACATTCCCAACATATCATTTCAAAGCGAGAAAAAAGAAACAGAGTTCGAGTTTCTTTATTTATCCAAGTTATTTGCTAAAATAAAAACAGGTTTAGATCATAATCCCAATTTACCTCACAGAGTTAGTTTTTTTGCCTTGTTAATTGTTACCAAAGGTGAGGGGAGTCATCAGGTCGATTTAAAAGAATATCCATTAAAGGTAGGTTCAATATTAAAAATAGCAAAGGGACAAGTACATGCATTTGAGGAAAACCCTAAATATGATGGATTTCTTGTTTTGTTCACCGAAGAATTTGTTTTGAATTATTTTTCTAAATCGTCCATTGAGTTTATTTCACATCTCTATAATTATCATATTTCCAAAACAACTGTTGATGGAAGTAATTTTAACGAAACGTTTATTGAGCAATTAAAGGATGAACTTGAAATGGAAAATACTTTCGCCCAAAAAAACATTGTGGCTGCTATGCTTGAATTATACTTACTGAGACTAGAACGCTTATCTCAAGATGGTAAAGAGCCCAATCAAAACAAGTATTATCCATTATTTTTTAAATTTAAAAATTTAGTTGAAGAAAAGTATGTTTCCACTCGGAATGTAAAGGACTATGCGAATGTTTTGATGGTATCTACAAAACATTTAAATCAAATAGTTAAAGAATTTACGTTGAATACTGCCAAAAAATTTATTGATGATTTTGTGATTCTTGAAATAAAAAGAGCCATTGCAAGCACTAATAATAGTTTAAAGGAAATCGGATATGCTGTAGGTTTCGATGAGGTCACAAATTTTACAAAATTCTTCAAAAAGCATACTGGAACTACACCCAAACAGTTTAAAAACGAATTATAGTATCTCGTTTCTCATATTAACCATTTTTTTACGAAGATTTACCTTTATGACTATTGAGTAAAGTGCCAATTTTGTATCAAACTTTAAATTGATAGAAAATGAATTATTCAGAGAAAAATCACTTACACAAGATAAATAATAAAAGCTTCGTCGGTAAAACAAAATTAATCGTTTTTGTTTGTCTTACGTTATTTAGTGTAGGACATAGTTTCGCTCAAAGCAAAACCATCGAAGAAAGTAAATTTCAATTTGGTGAGCCAGAACATTTTTTAGATGGTTACTCACTGAACTTTCAGTATCAAAACGGAACTGCAATCCATATGGAGTTTAGCAATGGTAAAGCTGAATATGAATGGGTTGCAGGTCCAGCAAAAGGTAATGGGAATTCAGACATCTCTTATCGTTCTCGTAAAATTGGTGATAACTTGTATTTAGTCAATTGGCACGAAACAGGAAAAAAAGATTATTTAACTATAGTTTTTGATTTCGAAAAAATGATAGTGCATAGTTCGATTATCATCGGTTACGAAAACAAACCTGCAAGAACCTTAAAAACAGTATTTAGCAGTGGAATTATTGATCATTTAAACAAAACTGAATAGTTTTATAATTGTAGCGATTCAATTAGGAAAAAAGTGATATGCGTTAAAGGTTTTTTCAAATCTATTCGATTTTTGTATTTTAAATGTATTCTTACTAAGCGAGTAGGTTTCACATGTATATTTAAAACTCAATTTGATAAAAATTTAAGGCATTGTTTATGTCAACGTTGCAGTGTATTTAAATTATAAATTTATGGATTTGGTAAAGAACAACAACATTGAGAATACCTTAAACTACTTATTAAGCGACTCAAAAAAAGATAAATATAAAATCATTAAAGGACTTGCAAAAAGTATGTTTACACCTATGCAACCTTCAGATTTTAAAGATGCCTATCTCTCCATCTCCAAAAAGCAAGGAGAAGGCTTAGTGCAATTAATTAAGTCCAATAATTTTAAAAATATTGTTGAGTTTGGCACTTCATTCGGAATATCGACCTTGTATTTAGCAAAAGGAGTAATTGAAACTCAAGGTCATATAATTACAACAGAATTAATAGAGTCTAAAGCTCATAAAGCTATTGAAAATTTTAAAAAAGCGAGAGTTAACACTATAATAGAAGTTAGAATTGGTGATGCCATGGAAACTTTAAAAAACCATAGAGCGTCAATAGATTTGTTGTTTTTAGATGGTTGGAAAGATTTGTATTTGCCCATATTTCAAATGTTAGAACCAAATTTTAATAACAATACTATTGTTTATGTAGACAATGCAAATATGGAAGAGTCATTAGCATTTTTAAAGACAGTTAGTCAAAATAAAAAATATAAATTTCAAACTGAATTTAATGGTAAAGTGGTATTAATAACAATAAATAATAAATAATATGAGTGATGTAGCAAACTGCCCAACTTGTGGTGGTAAATCAAAAATAAAAGTAACGAACGGAGAAACAACTTTTAAAGCCGTTCAAGATGATGAACTGATCAAAAAAGTAGGTCAACTAAAAAATGCTATGCAAAAATTCAAGGAAAAAGCAGAAGCTTTAGAAAAGGAATTAGCAGAAATGAAATCAACCAAATAATATGGTATTTTTAAAAAGGAATTATGGCTGGATGATAGTTGCACTATTAGCCTTATTCCCCATGTTTATTATTTTAAACATGATTAACGTTGATTTTACAAATGGTTTTTCAATTACTTTAGTTGAAGGTGCTGGTAGTGAAGGTATGACCACTTTAGAAATGTTATATCATATCTCTGGTGAATTTGCTATAAGATGGATGACTGCCGTGTTAACCTTAACACCGGTCTTTATCATTTTTGGAGTTACCAATCTTTATGTAAGGCAAGCCATGGGTATTTCAACTGCTGTATGGAGCTTCCTTCATTTTATCATTTTTTTAATAGCAGAGGGCTTTTTAGAAACCTTTTCTCAATTTAATTATATTGCCGGATTTATTGCGATTTTAATTTTAGTTCCTTTGTTTTTTACCTCTAATAAAAAATCTATGAGGCTTCTAAAAAAGAATTGGAAAAAACTTCAAAGCCTAGCTTACATAGCCATCTTTTTAAGTTTGTTACATATTGTACTATTAGAAAAAACATGGTTAATTTATGCCATTATTGTTGGCTTAGGCTTTATTATACGAATGCCTTCAGTAAAAAGTAAATTTATTAAAATACGTAAAAAGAGAAAAGTGTCAACACTTTAGAATAAAATGGGATTACTAGAAAATATATTAAAAAAGGTAGTATTGCAAGATGCAATAATTGAAAATAAGGTTCAACTTTCACCATCTGTTTATCAAATTAGATTGAAAAGTGAGAGTATTAAGAAAGCAGAATTTGAGCCCGGTTATTTTATACGTTTGGGTATCGGTATTGGCAATGATAATATTTCTTTTAAGGATAAAGTGAGAAGCTATAGTGTATGGAATATTAACCACACTGAAGGCTATTTAGACTTAGCTATTGCGACAGAAAGTAAGGGCATTGGAGCAGAATGGGGTCAAAATTGTAACATCGGAGATACGGTTTATTTTAAATGGAAAAAAGGGAATTTTTTATTGGATACTACCGCAGATAGTTATTTAATGATTGGTGATTTATCAGCACTTTCACATTTATATATTATACATAGAAACTTGTCAAACACCAAGCATGTAGAAAGTCTAGTTTACACAAAAAACAGTGATGATTTTTTTCAAGATGTAGATGGTTCTATTCCTTTTAACTTTTATAGTTTAGAACAAAACGCAATTGATGAAATTTTAAAAATTGTAAAACAATTGGCAGGTAAATTAAAAAAAGAAAAAATAGTTTATATTGCTGGTGATAGTAGAGTATGTATTGCATTAAATCAATATTTTAGACATGAATTAAAATGGAATATAAAACAAATTAAGACAAAACCATTTTGGAACCCAGATAAAAAAGGATTAGAATAAAATGAATATTAGTGAAAAATATAAAGAAATACGACAAGCTACAATTGATTTTTGCAGTCATTTAGAACTGGAAGATTATTCAATTCAAGTAGTGCAATTTGCAAGTCCTGCTAAATGGCATTTAGCTCACACAACATGGTTTTTTGAAACTTTTATCCTTAAAAATTATTTAGATAATTATAAAGAATTTAATCCCAATTTTAATTTTCTTTTTAATAGCTATTATAATAATGTGGGTAGTCGTATTTTACAAACCAATAGAGGTAATATGTCTAGACCAAGTACCGATTCAATTTATGAATACCGTACGTATGTAGATACTCAGATGCAAGTTTTTTTAAAAACTATTTCAGATAAAGAGATTATCAATTTGATTACTCTTGGTTTAAATCATGAACAACAACATCAAGAATTGTTGATTACAGATGTAAAGTACATGTTAGGCCACAATCCTATTTTTCCAGTTTTTAATGATAACTATGCTTTAGTGCATGGTAAAAACACAAGTGTAGAAAGAGTAAGTGTTGCTGCTGGTATCTATGAAATTGGACATCAAGGAGCCGATTTTTGTTATGATAATGAATTGGGTGTTCATAAGGTTTTTGTTAACGACTTTATTGTAAACAACCATTTGGTTACTAATGGAGAATACATGGAGTTTATGGAATCTGGAGCGTACACTGATTTTAATCTGTGGTTAGACGAAGGTTGGTCTTGGGTGAATAATAACACAATCAATGCACCTATGTATTGGCATAAAATGGATGTAGAATGGTACCATTACACGCTTTCTGGATTGCAAAAAGTAGATAGAAACGCAATTTTATGTCACATAAATTATTACGAAGCAAACGCTTATGCCGAATGGAAAGGTATGCGATTACTTACCGAATTTGAATGGGAAATTGCAGCTGGTCAATTGAATTGGGGGCCACGTTGGGAATGGACAAATAGTGCTTACCTACCTTACCCTGGTTTCACAAAAGAAAATGGTGCCGTTGGTGAATATAATGGAAAATTTATGAGTAATAAAATGGTATTAAGAGGTGCTTCAGTGGCAACCTCGAAAAATCATAGCCGACCAACATATCGAAACTTTTTTAACCCTACTGAAAGATGGCAATTTACAGGAATAAGACTCGCTAAATAGATGATAGAAACATTCAAAAATGAAGTAAAAAAAGGACTTGAAGCAAACCCCAAAACTCTCCCTTCAAAATATTTTTACGACAAAAAAGGAGATGCTCTTTTTGTTGAAATAATGAATTTACCAGAATACTATTTAACTCGTAGTGAGTTAGATATTTTTAAAAATAAAACGCAGCAATTAATTCAAACTTTTGATTTAAAGAAGGATACTTATTTTGAATTGATAGAATTAGGTGCAGGTGATGGCTTAAAGACCAAAGAGTTATTGAAAAAATTAGACAGTCAAAACTTTAAATTTGATTACTTTCCTATTGATATTTCTGCTAATGCATTACACCTTTTAAAGGAAGATTTGAATACCGCTATTCCCAATCTGTCGGTTAAAACGCAACAAGGTGATTATTTTGAAGTGTTAGATTCTTTAAAAGAAAGTAAAAAGCCAAAAGTCATCTTGTTTTTGGGTTCCAATATTGGAAATATGACTGACGATTTAGCTTCAGAATTTATCTATAAGTTAGGGGCTAACCTTTTAGCTGGTGATAAACTTTTGTTAGGGGTAGATTTAATTAAATCTGAAGAAATAGTATTACCAGCATATAACGACAGTAAAGGAATTACAGCAGCTTTTAATATTAATTTACTAGATAGAATTAATAGGGAATTAAAGAGTGATTTTAACTTAAATAACTTTAAACATCAACCTGAATACGATGAGAAAGATGGTGTTGCCAAAAGTTTTATAATAAGTACTGTTGAACAATCTGTAGAGGTAAAAACTATAGGCAAAACATATCATTTTGCAAAAGGAGAAAAAATACACACAGAAATTTCAAGAAAATATAATGATGAACTTATAGAGAAGATCATTGAAAATACTGATTTTTCTATTGAAAATAAAATAATGGATAGCAAAGGGTATTTTGCAGATTATGTTTTAATTAGAAATTAAAAAATGACAGAAACAACACTTGGCATATTAGGTCTTGGTAGCCGTAGCACGTCTTTTTATATAAGCCAATTAAATATATTTTACAACTTAAAAAAAGGAGGTTATAGTACGTGTCCATTCGTATTGTTAAATACTGATTTTAATACTATCAATACGCTTTTACCTTATACTTCTGACGCTTTAGATACTTCAGTAAAACAATATATAACGCAATTAGAACAGCTTAATGTTGAACATTTGTTAATTCCTAACATCACACTTCATGAAACAATAGATAGGTTAAAAATAACAAAAAACATACTTCATCCAATTCATTTGACAATATCAAAACTTAAGAAAAACAAATGGGATAGCATTGTTTTATTTGGTTCTATTTTTAGCATGAAAGCAAGCTATATTAAGGATCATTTTAAAGCCAATGGTATTGAGGTGCTGCAGCCTTCCGAAAAGGATATGCTCTTTATAGATGAAGTAAGAAAAGAAGTGTATTCTGAAAAAGAAACGGATAATTTAATTAAAAAGTTCCACTTAATTATTAAAAAGTATTCAGAGAATAATCCTGTTGTTTTAGGTTGTACAGAGCTTTCTGTTTTACGGCCTATTGGAAATGAAAAACTTATAGATATGGCACAAGTACAAATGGAAGAGGCTGTAAAATTAGTACTTTAAGTAATCATAAATTTACCATTTTTAGACCGACATTTACCTTTGAATAATTGTGATTAATACCCAACTTTGTATTTTAAATACAACATAACAATTTAATAACAATACAATGAAAATAGCAGTAACATCAGCCAGCGGAAAACTAGGAGGCTCAATTGTAAAACATTTAATTAAAGAAGTAGGGAAAGAGCATGTAATTGCGATTGCACGTACACCCGAAAAAGCAAAACATTTAGGAGTTGAAATTAGAAAAGGTGATTATAATAATCGTGAAGATTTTAATTTAGCATTAAAGGGTATAGATATAGTACTGTTGGTCTCAGGTATGGATGAACCACAAAAAAGAATTATTCAACATAGAAATGTGATTGAGGCGGCAAAGAGTAATGGTGTAAAAAAAATAGTATACACCAGTATTGTTGGAGCTGAAGAAAATAATGCTTTTAGTCCTATTGTACAATCCAACAGACAAACTGAAAAAGACATTATAAGTTCTGGATTGGAATGGGTTATTGGAAGAAATGGAATTTATATAGAACCTGATTTAGAGTATTTAGAAACTTATGTTAAGGAAGGTGAAATTAGAAATTGTGCGGGAGAAGGAAAATGTACCTATACTAGTAGAGAGGAATTGGGGTATGCTTATGCAAAAATGCTTTTAGAAGAAAAGCACAACGGCAAAACCTATAATTTAGCTGGTAATGCTATCACACAGAGTGAGCTTGTTACATATATTAACCAAATATATGATACTCAACTCGTTTTTAATAGTATTTCATTTGAAGAATATGCAACTGAACGAAAAGCAGCGTTAGGCGATTTTATGGGTACCATAATTGCTGGTATTTATGAAGGTATAAAAGAAGGTGCCTATAATGTGTCTTCAGATTTTGAAAAAGCAGCAGATAGACCTCATAAATCGCCTTTAGAAATGATCAAAAATTTTAAGGGATAAATATTTATTTTGTTTGTATAGCTGTTATTTAAGAAGTAATTGGCATTAGATTTATAAATAAATGATAAAATAATTGGTTATTACTAAACGATTGTTTAGTTTTGCAAAGTAATTAGAAATAATGGCAAGGAAAAAAGAATATAGAGAAGATGAAGTTGTTGAAAAAGCAATGCAACTTTTTTGGAAAAAAGGCTACGAAACAACATCAATGCAAATGCTTGAAAAAGAAATGGGCATTAATAAATTTTCTATCTATTCTAGTTTTGGTAATAAACACGGTCTCTTTCTTGAAAGTTTAAAGTGTTACAAAACAAAAGTGAGTGCTACACTAGATAAATTAAAAAAAGCAACGAATGGTGTAGAAGATATAAAACAATTTTTCTATGACTCTGTAAGTTCAAATTATAAAGAAGGAAACCAAAAAGGCTGTTTAGTAACCAATACGTATAATGAGTTTTCAGAAAACCAAGATCAATTGATTAAAGAGGAAATGGTTGCCTTTATGGATAATTTGAAAGCATTGTTTATTGAAAAATTAAGAATGGATCATAAGAAAAGTGAAGAGACGGTTCTTAAAGAAGCCAATTTTTTACTGCTAGCAAAACATGGTTTAGCAGCAGCAGCAAGAGTAAATTCGCAAAAAGAAATTGAAGACTATATTGAAATGACGTTTAAAAATATATAAGCCTTTTTTTTTGCACAATAACTAAACGATTGTTTAGAAAAAATAGTAATAATAATAATAACAAAATAAAACAGAAATTATGACAACATTAAAAATTCACGACATTGAATCTGCTCCAGAAGGAAGCAAAACTTTTTTAGAACAATCTTTGAAATCAAACGGAATGATTCCTGGGTTGCACGGTGTTTTAGCTGGAGCTCCAGGTATCTTAGAAGCATATCAAACAATTCATAAACTTTTTGTTGACTCATCATTTAATAATGAAGAATTAACTGTAGTTTGGCAAACCATAAACGTAGAACACGAATGTCATTATTGTGTACCTGCACACACTGCTATTGCCAGCATGATGAAGGTAGATGATGCTATAAATAATGCGTTACGTGATGAAACACCATTAGAAAATCCAAAGTTGGAAGCTCTACGTAACATGACCTTAAGTATTGTACGTAATCGTGGGCATGTAAATCAAGAGGAGTTAGCTGCTTTTTATGCAGCAGGTTATGGAGAACAACAAGTGTTAGAAATTATATTAGGTTTATCTCAAAAAGTAATTAGTAATTATACAAATCATATTGCTAATACTCCAGTAGATGCTCCTTTTAAAAAGTTTGCTTGGTCTAAAGAGAATGTGAAATCTTAGGGTTTAAAAAAAAAAATAATTAATCAATAATCCTTTCGTATTTTTATTCGGAAGGATTACTGGTTTGAAATTTAAAAATAAAAGAGTATGATAAAAGTATCTGTTATGTATCCAAACGGTAAAGATGTAAAGTTTGATATAGACTATTACAAAAATGATCATTTACCAATGGTTTCAAATAAAGTTGGCGATGCCTTAAAAGGGTTGGAGTTAGACTTAGGGGTAGCAAGTAGAGTTCCTGGTGAGGCTGCTCCTTATATTGCTATTGCACAATTATTATTTGATGATGTAGCCTCTTTTCAGGGGTCATTTGGTCCACATGCGGAATTTTTTGCGGCTGACTTAAAAAATTACAGTAATGTAAAAGGAGTATTACAAATTAGTGAATTGATAACATTTTAAAAAATGAAAGAAAAATTAAAAATAGATATTGTTTCTGATGTTGTTTGTCCTTGGTGTACCATTGGCTACAAACGTTTAGAAAAAGCCATTGCTGAACTAGGTGTTGAAGATCAAGTAGACATTGAATGGCACCCTTTTGAATTGAATCCGGATATGCCTGCTGAAGGTCAGAATGTAGATGAACATATTACAGAGAAATATGGTTCTACTAAAGAGCAACAAATAGCATCGAAACAAAATATGACTGACGTTGGTGCGGCACTTGGTTTTAAATTCGATTATTTTGATGATATGCGAATAGTCAATACTTTTGATGCCCATGTTTTATTAGATTATGCAAAAGAATTTAATAAGCAAACGGAATTAAAAATGCGTTTAACTACTGCCTTTTTTAGTGAGCGGAAAGATGTATCTAGAAGAGATATTTTAAAGCAAGCGTTATTAGATGTTGGCTTAAATGCAGCAGAAGGATTA
The DNA here is from genome assembly GCF_016406085.1 of Aureibaculum flavum. GTDB lineage: Bacteria > Bacteroidota > Bacteroidia > Flavobacteriales > Flavobacteriaceae > Aureibaculum > Aureibaculum flavum. The sequence goes on along the minus strand of NZ_JAEHFJ010000006.1, from coordinate 20,373 downwards.
GCTAAATTAGATAACGACGAAGCTCGTTACAATGTGAAAAGTGAAGAAGGGTATTGGAAAAATTTAGGAATAAACTCTGTTCCAACAATTGTATTTGATAGAAAAAGTGCCGTAACTGGAGCACAGCCAGTCGATACTTTTAAACAAGTACTTTCAGAATTAATAAGTAAACAATAGGGGGTTATTATGAAAAAATATAAAATAATATATTACATAGCAACTGTTGTTTTTTCGATGGTTATCTTACTATCTGCAGGCATGTATTTCTTTAATCATGAATTTATAAAAACAGAATTTGTAAAACTAGGGTATCCTACATATATCATCTATCCTTATGCTACGGCTAAACTTTTAGGTTTGTTTGCTATTTGGAACCCAAAATTCAATAGTATAAAAGAATGGGCTTATTCCGCTTTTTTCTTTGCGGTTATATTGGCATTTTTTGCTCATATTATGATCAAAGATGGTGGTGAGCTATTGTCCGTAATTGCATTCGTTTCTTTAGTAACATCATATGTTTTTAGAAAAAGAATAAATAAGGTAACAAAGGAATAGGATAGCTACCTTTTACCAGTTTTACAAATCGTTATAGGACTGGGGACCAATTTAAGAAACCGTTCTCAGTCTGTTTTAAGAATTTAATATCCTATCAATTTACGGATCCTAATAAAAAGGGGGTAAACTAATGCTAATCATATAAATTACTGCCTTAATTTTAAGGATAGTGTAATTATTATTTATCAAAATTATCTAATTCAGAAATAGTACACCATTAATGTGACTTTAATAGTAATCGCTACTCCAAAATCTAAAAAAAACTTATATTTGCCGCTTATTGGTTTTACACTATTTGAAAAGTTAAAATAGTGAAAATTAAAAGGGAATTCTGTTAAAATCAGAAGCTGTTCCCGCAACTGTACGCTTAGTCTTGATGAATTTCAAGATGCTTATTGTAATACTACTTACCACTGCTTTTTTTTGCGGGAAGGTTCACAATAAGACGCAAGCCAGGAGACCTGCCAATTGAAAACATTTAAAAACAAATTACCTGTTCGGGATAAGCAGAAATTATGAGATACAACATCGTAATCATTATTTTTTTATTTAGTATTCCTTGCTTCTCGCAAGTGACCAGTACTGTCTTGGATACAGTTTTTCTATCTGCTGATAAATTAGAAGACAAATCTGTTGGTCAACCTATTATAAAAATTAGTAAAGAACTTTTAAAAAATTATCGTCCACAACTAACCGAAGTGTTACAATTTGAAACACCTATTTATTTTAAAGAAAACGGTTTTGGTATGGTTTCTTCAGCCTCTTTTAGAGGTACAACCGCTCAACAAACCGCTGTAGTGTGGAATGGTATTAATATAAATTCTCCTTTTTTAGGACAAACGGATTTTAATCTAATCAATACTCAAAATATTAGTGAAGTGTTGGTACGTCCAGGCGGTGGTAGTTCTCAATTTGGTACGGGAGCTATTGGTGGTGTAGTCTATCTGAATAATAATTTAGATATCGATACCGAAAATACGCATGAAATATATACTTCGTACGGTAGCTTTAATACCAAGAATTTAAGTACAAATCACAGTATATCTGGTGCAAAAACAAATTTGCAAATCGGGCTTAGTTATTTAGATTCTGATAATGATTATGAATACAAAGATTCAGACCAAAAGAATGAAAATGGCCAATTTTATAACATCAATGCATCGCTAAATGCTGCGTATAATCCGAATGCAAAAAACTCCTTTTCAATTTATTCTAATTGGTTTACGGGTGAAAGGCATCTATCAATTATAGAAACAACACAAACCCGTAATAAATATAGTGATGAACACCTTCGGATATTGGGTAAATATCAATATAAATCTGGCAAAAATCAATCAACGGTAAAGCTGGCATTAATTAATGAAAAGTATCGGTTTTATCCGGATATAAATACAAGTGAGGGTTCAAATAATGGTAATGGGTGGACGTATATTGCCAATTACAATTATCAATTACAATTAAAAAAGCTATTATTTAATGTAGGTGGAGAATATAATTTAGCAACGGCAACAGGCACAAACTATGATAATGTACAACGAAGTACTGGGAGTGCAAATGTGTATTTAAAACACAACTTAGCTAAAAACTTTACCTATCAGGCAACGCTAAGAGCTGAGTTGAATGAAGATTATGACAGTCCGTTATTATTTTCATTGGGTACGAGTTGGCAACCATTTGTTGAGTATACTTTAAAGACATCCATATCTAAAAATTATAGAATTCCCACTTTTAATGATTTGTACTGGCCCGGAGCTGAAAACCCAGATTTAAAAGCAGAATCATCTTTACAATATGAACTTTCTAATGAAATTCATTTACGGAATTTAAAATTTACGCTAACGGGTTATTATAATGATATTAGTGATTTAATACGTTGGTTGCCTTATTCTGGTGAATTATGGAGACCGGTAAATACAAATAAGGTACAGTCTTATGGAATTGAGACCAATTTGCAATATGGAATTTCCTTAGGTAACCATCAATTTAAAATTAATACGTTGTATAGTTATACCGTATCTAAAAATAAAGAAACGGATTATCAACTTATATATGTACCCTATCATAAAGCAACCTTAGGGATATCCTACAAAATAGCAGATTTTTCTGCACAGCTAAACACTATATATACAGGAGAGGTTTTCACTTATTCTAACAACAATCCAGACACTGTACTAAATGATTTTTTATTGACCAACTTATCAATGAATTATGCATTTGCAAAAAATAGAAATTGGATTGTTGGAGGGGGCGTTAATAACCTTTTTAATACCAATTATGAAACCAAGGCCTATAGACCTATGCCAGGTGCAAACTATCATATTAATTTAACTTTAAAACTATAAAAACAATGATTAGAAAATTTATTAAATTCAGTACATTAAGTTTAGCAGTCTTATTAGGATTTACTTCATGTGATGATTCTGACGATCCAGAGCCATTACCAAAAGGTGACTTTGAAAATGGTTATATTGTAAGTAACGAAGGTAATTTCGGATCTCCAAATTCATCAATAACATTTATTGATAGTGACTTTTTACAAGAAACAAATACCGTATTTTCAAGCATCAATGGAGGTAACTTGGGAGATATATTACAGTCAATAACTTTTGATGATGATTATGCTTTTTTAGTTGTTAATAATAGTAATAAAATTGAAGTAGTAAACAGATATACTTTTAATAGTGTTAAAACTATTACAGATAGTATTGAATTACCTAGATATGCAGTGGTAGAAAACGATAAATTGTTTGTAACCAATAGTGGTAAACAATCGGTTGAGGTTTTTGATGCCAATAGCTTTGAATACATTACTCAAATTGCTCTTAATAAAACGGTTGAAGAAATTAAAGAAGATAATGACAAGATATATGTTATGAATGCAGCTTGGGGTTACGGTAATGAAATTACAGTAATTGATGCAAACACGAATGCTGTAATAGATTCAGTAACTGTTGGAGATGGTTTAAACTCAATGGAGATTGAAGATGGTATATTATATGCATTACACAGCACAGGTATTACTAAAGTAAATACGAGTACGGATGATGTTATAGGTGAAATCACTTTTGAAGATGGACTTTCAAGTGTTAGTAAATTAGAAGTAGAAGATGATTATATCTATTTTATATCAGGATCTAAAATCTTTAAATATGCTACTGATGTAACATCGTTGGTTAATACAGAATTAGTAGATACTCAAGTAGATGACGCTTCTTGGTTTATTGGATATGGCTTTAATGTTGTTGATGATAAATTGTTTTATACGGATGTAAAAGGATTTACAGAAAATTCTGAAGTATCTGTTTATGACCTTGACGGAACATTTTTATCTAGCTTTTCTGCAGGTATTGGTGCAAACGGTGTCTATGATAACGATTAATTAGCGTTCATAACACATCTTAAATACAAAAAAGAGCAGCTTAGTAAAAGCTGCTCTTTTTTTGTCATTTTTTAATTGAAGGTAGTATGGTTGGTTAATGCTTTATACCGGCAAAACCAACAGGGATATCTTTAAAATATACTTTACCATAGTCAAATTCTGGCCTTACAGGAAAATCTAAATAATAAGTAATTTTTGAAGTACTCAATTTCATTTTATCTAAAGACTGTATAGACGGAGATTCTTTACGTTTCTTTTTTATACCTAAGGTATTTGTTTTATAGGTTTTGGCTTCAAAATTATCATAGCCTTCTAATGGGTATTTCTCAAAATCTTCATAATTACGATTATCGGCTTTTGATTTTAAATAAATTTTTCTATCCGCTCTATAATAATAAATGGCTACAGGTCTAATTCTCCATTTTTTCTCCTCATCTGTCATTGAAAATAAATTGAAATCAAATTCTTCTGCTTTTCGGTTTAAACGTTCAATATTAACTTGAAGGCTAAATGTTTGAAGTACTTTTTCCTCATAACGATAGGGTTGTGACCACAGTTTTTTATTGAGGATAGATTTACCAATAGTAACGTTGTAATTTTCTTTAGGTATGCTGTCTTGTTGAGCAGTAATAGTACTAAATGGTAGCGTAAAAGCCACTAACAGTAGTAATGTAAATATAGATTTCTTTAATAGCATAACAGGGTATGTTTATATGATTTTTCAATAGCTATATCATAAAACGTACCAATTAGTGGATAATTGTATGCATGAGGTGGAAATGTATACCCATATATAATAAAATAATACCGTCATAACCAAGACTGTATAATATTCATTTTATGTATTTATAGCCTACGAAGTAATAAAGAGATATTATTTTTTTAGGAATAAAAGTACCGTCCCAGAGTTCTTAAAGTGCAGAAAGGAGACGGTATTTACTATTTTTAAGCTGTTCTCTCCATAAGAGCCATATAGAATCCGTCAAAACCAGATTTTGCTGGTGAAACTTTCTTCTCTTTAACTAAATGAAAATTATCATGAGTTTTTAGAAATGCCTGTACTTGCTTTTCATTTTCAGACGGTAAGATAGAACACGTAGCATACACCATTTTTCCACCAATCTTTAAAAATTTAGAGTAACTTTCTAAGATTTCTGCTTGCGTTTTTTTAATGTTTTCTATGAATTCAGGCTGTAGTTTCCATTTGGCATCTGGGTTTCTTCTTAAAACACCCAATCCGCTACATGGTGAATCTATAAGCACACGGTCTGCTTGATTATAGAGTTTTTTAATTACTTTGGTAGAATCGATAGTACGAGGTTCAATATTATGAGCTCCTGCTCGTTTCGCTCTACGTTTTAATTCTTTCAGTTTATTTCCATAAATGTCAAGTGCAATTATTTGCCCTTTGTTTTCCATTAACGCTGCTAAATGCAATGCTTTTCCTCCAGCTCCAGCACATGCATCAATGACACGCATTCCTGGTTTTACATCTAAATAGGCAGCTACTAATTGTGATGAAGCATCTTGTACTTCAAAAAATCCTTGCTTAAAGATATCTGTTCTAAATACATTTTTGCGTTCCATCAGTTTTAAGGCATCAGGATATCCTTCAACAAATTCAGAACCTATTTCTTCTTCAAGTAACGCTTTATGTAGAATTTTTTTAGTGGTTTTTAAGGTGTTGGTTCTCAATATTACACTCGCTGGTTGGTTTAAGGCTTCAATTTCCTTATCCCATTGCTTGCCTAATTCTTTAACCCCCATTTCGTCTAACCAATCTGGAATAGATTCGCGAATAGCACGGTTACTTTGAAATTCATCAAATTTACCTTTTAAACGACGTACAGGTGTACCCTCAAATTGTTTCCAATCTGGTAAAGAAATTCCTTTTAATGTAGCCCAAACGGTGAATATTTTCCATAAGTTTTCTTGTGAAAAATGATTTTTTGTTCCTGCAATTTCGTTGTAGAGTCTTTTCCAACGGACACAATCATAAATTGTTTCAGCAATAAAAGCTCTGTCACGGGCTCCCCAACGGGTATCTCTTTTTAAAGTCTTTTCTACAACTTTATCGGCATATAAACCGTCATTATAAATATAATTAAGTGAATCTATAACGGCTAGTACTAAATTTCTATGTAAACGCATTTGCTATTGTGTAATCGTTGAATTTTCTATTCGTGTAACTATGAATTCAAAAACAATAATTTTATTTTTGAATTAATGTGCAAATGTAACTAATAATACTGTCAGTGCAAGCGAAGTAGGGCACTAAAACTTTTCAAACACTCCCAATCCGAATAAGGCAAAATCGTATTTTACTGGATCTTTTGGATCTAATTCACGTAAATTATGGTCTAATTCCGCCAAGGCCTTGGCGTCATTTTGCTTTCGGGTAAGCAATCCTAATTTTCTGGCTACATTACCAGAATGTACATCTAAAGGACAAGACAATGTTGATGGGGCAATGGAATCCCAGATTCCAAAATCTACACCAGCAGTATCTTTTCTAGCCATCCATCGTAAAAACATATTGATCCGTTTGGCAGCAGAGCCTTTTAATGGGTCTGAAATATGTTTTTGGGTTCTTGGTAAATGATCTAACTCAAAAAACACTTTTTTTAAATTATGAATGGCATTTTGGGTCGAATTATTTTCAATATGTTGCGAAAATACAGCCTCTAAGCCACCATGGTTTTTATAAATATGCTGTAATGCCTGTATAAAATAAGCAAAATCATTTCCGTTAAACGTTCTATGTACAAAATTTTCTAATGATTTTAATTCACTAGGTTTATGATTGATAATAAAATCATGTGGACTATTATCCAACAATTCCATCATTTTATTGGCATTATTGATGATCATTTTTCGATTTCCCCAAGCGATGGTTGCGGTTAAAAAAGCTGAAATTTCAATATCTTCTTTTAGCTGAAATCGATGTGGAATAAGGATAGGGTCAGACTCAATAAATTTAGGGTTGTTGTATTCAACAACCTTCACATCTAAAAACTCTTTTAGTTCGGCTTTTTTCATACCCATCTTCGTACTTTTTCACAATATTGGGTATATACATCACCAAATATTTCTTTCAACGCCTCTTCTTCTGGTTTAATTTGATAATTAGTGAGATACCAACCATAGATAAATAAAATAATGATATTATAGTAATTACCAAATCCGAAAAACAATGCCGTTTGTATGATCACCAAGCCTAAATACATTGGGTTTCTAGTATACTGATAGAGACCTGATATTATCAGCTTTGTGGCTTTTGAAGGATGCATAGGATCAATTGAGGTATGAGCTTTTTTAAAAGATAATACCGAAAAAAGGCCAATGATGGTCCCAAGAATAAATAAGAGTAGCACAACTACATTTTGTAATGCAAATGAGAAATTTTTACCTGTTAATTTTGTAATTATAAACATTGCCACAGCAAAGATTAAAAATTGGATGGCTGGTGGAATTTTAAGTTTCATTTAAATCTATTTAGAAGAATAATTTAATATTTTATGAAGTAACTATTTGGAAATTTCAAACTATCCTGGTAAAAAGATTCGTTTAAGCTTCTTACCATGAAGCCTTACCAGTTCACTTTCAATATATTTAATAATTTCAGGACAGCCACGATCAAAATCTTCGCTAACAATTTTCTTCGTTTTACCATTTAAACTGAACGTTACCGTTAGCATACTGGTACAAGATTCATTAGGAGTATATTCCTCTTTTAAGTCCCAAATATCAGCCGCTATTATTTTTTGAACCAATGTATCTCTATCTGCTTTAGAAATAGCCTTTTCAGATGTTGTATAGTAATCTTGATATTCAACGGAATCACTAAGCTCCAAAGAATCCATTTCCTTTTGTGGATAGAAAGTAATAGTGCTGTCTTTTAAAACAAACGTATCATAGTGAAAAGCACCGCGTTCTACTTTTAGTTCTAAAGTAGAAAAATCAGTGTTATTATTTTCGTTGCTATCGTTTACTTTAGGTTTTTGACAAGCTACAATACTTGTAAATAATAAAAATAGGACTATAAGTTTCTGCATTGCGTTGTAAAAAGAGTTCGATTCAAATATAGAAATTCTTATTCGTTAAAACTATCCAAATTACTATCTTCGTTGTCAAAACTAATTCTTGGCATTTACTAATTTACATACATCTATAGAATACCTAAAAGGTGTCGGCTCTGCTCGTGCGGATTTGCTGCGTAAGGAATTAGGTATTAGAACTTTGTCTGATTTGTTGCATTTTTTTCCGAACAGATACTTGGACCGTACTCAATTTTTTAAAGTAAACGGTTTGCTACAAAATTCGGCAGAAGTCCAAGTCGTTGGTAAAATAGTAAACATTAAAACGGTTCAACAAAAAAGAGGAAGTAGACTTGTGGCCACTTTTATTGATGACACGGGCACTATGGAATTGGTTTGGTTTAGAGGTGTAAAGTGGATTAAAGAATCTTTAAAACTAAATACAGCCTATGTAGCTTTTGGAAAAGTAAATCATTTTAACGGTACCTTCAGTATGCCACATCCTGAATTGGAATTGGTAACGGAATATAAAAAGAGTTTACAAACGGCGATGCAGCCGGTGTATCCATCTACTGAATTATTATCTAAAAAAGGAGTCACCAATAGGATTGTCTCTAAAATGATTCAAAACTTATTTCTCGAATTAGGAAATAGATTTCAAGAAAACCTACCCGTAGCTATTATTGATAAGCTGCATTTAATTTCTAAAGGGGAAGCCTTATTTAATATTCATTTCCCTAAGAGTCCACAACTGTTAACGAAAGCCCAACAACGTTTAAAGTTTGAAGAGTTATTTTTTATTCAGTTGCAACTGATTCGCAAAAACATGATTCATAAAACCCAAATTAAGGGCTATGTTTTTGATACCATTGGCGATTATTTTAACACGTTTTATAACAACTATTTACCTTTTGAATTGACCAATGCTCAAAAACGAGTGGTTAAAGAATTTAGAAAAGACATGAGTACGGGTGCTCAAATGAACAGGCTTTTACAAGGAGATGTAGGTTCTGGTAAAACGATAGTAGCACTTTTAACTATTTTAATTGCTTTAGATAACGGATTTCAAGCGGCCTTAATAGCCCCAACAGAAATATTAGCAAATCAACATTTTATTGCCATTACAGAATTATTATCTGAAATGGATATTCATGTAAAAATCCTTACCGGGTCAACAAAAACAAAAGAACGAAGAATTATTCATGCGGCCTTAGAAGATGGGTCTTTAGATATATTAATAGGTACACATGCCTTGTTTGAAGATAAAGTGCAATTCAAAAAGTTAGGAATTGCGGTTATTGACGAGCAACATCGCTTTGGGGTAGCTCAACGAGCAAAAATGTGGATGAAAAGCCCATCCCCTCAGGAAACTTCGGAACCTAATGAAGAAAAAGCTGCGACAAATAATCAAACTAAGGTAACAGCTCCCATCCCTCCGCACATTTTAGTAATGACGGCAACACCTATTCCTAGAACTTTAGCAATGAGTGTCTATGGCGATTTAGATATTTCTATTATAGATGAGTTACCGCCAGGCAGAAAACAAATCATTACAGCTCATCGATACGACAGCAATAGGTTGAGTGTTTTCAAATTTATGAAAGAAGAAATTGCGAAAGGCAGACAGGTTTATGTGGTATATCCATTAATACAAGAATCAAAAAAACTCGATTTTAAAGATTTAATGGATGGCTATGAAAGTATTTCAAGAGAGTTTCCGCAACCAAAATATCAAATTAGTATTGTTCACGGACAAATGAAATCGGCCGATAAAGATTATGAAATGAATCGTTTTATAAACCATGAAACACAAATTATGGTGGCTACAACGGTAATAGAAGTTGGCGTTAATATACCCAATGCAAGTGCCATGGTCATAGAAAGTGCAGAGCGTTTCGGACTTTCTCAATTACATCAATTAAGAGGTAGAGTAGGGCGTGGGGCCGAACAGAGTTTTTGTATTTTAATGACGAGTTTTAAATTAACTAGCGATGCCAAAACGAGACTAGAAACGATGGTGGCCACCAATGACGGATTTGAAATTGCTGAGGTTGATTTAAAATTACGTGGACCTGGAGATTTAATGGGCACTCAACAAAGTGGGGTTTTAAATTTAAAGATTGCAGACCTTGTTAAAGATGGTGCTATTTTAAAACGAGCAAGAGAAATGGCTTTTGAACTCTTAAAAAATGACCCGAATTTTTTAGATCCAAATAATTTACAATTAAAGAGAACCTATCAAGAAATAACAAAGAATAAGGCGATTTGGGCTAATATAAGTTGAAAAAAGTCCCAAATTGGACATCTAGGACTTTTATAGGGAAAAAAGGAGTTGTTGTAATAATCAATATTATAACACATCAAAATTATGATTTTCACGGGGTTATCTAATCGTTTTTGAAATTAGTTATGAACTATACTATTAACAGTTTTTACCTAAGATGATTTTTTTTAATTATTATGATGTTTATCATCTTTTTTGTTAAATTCGTTAACTACTTTTACTGCACTGATTTAAACTTTTCATTTGATAAACAATAAGGAGTTTGAGTCAGTTCAATTTTTTAAAATATTAGGTTATGACAATAATTACAGACGGAGGATCTACAAAATGTGACTGGATAGCAATTGATGACAACGGCATCCAATTGTTTGAAAAGGTGAGAACAAAAGGATTGAACCCTGCTATTTTAACTCCTGGTGAGTTAATGGGGAGAATTCAAGAAAGTGATAGACTAAAACTTCACAAAAATGATGTAGAACATATCTATTTTTACGGAGCAGGTTGTGGTACTGATGGACCCAATAAAGCATTAACTGAAGTATTAGAAAAATTATTTCCTAATGCCGAAGTTGTTGTTGCTGAAGACACGTTAGCAGCCATATATTCTACTATTGACAATAATGAGCCTGCTGTGGTTTGTATATTAGGTACCGGTTCTAATTGTTCGTACTATAATGGTGAAGGTATTGAGCAACGCGTAAAATCTTTGGGCTATATGTTAATGGATGATGCCAGTGGTAATTATTACGGAAAGCAAATGATAAGAGATTACTTTTTTAAGGTAATGCCAGAAAGTTTACGAGTAGGTATGGCCGAGCGGTATAATATGGATGAAGATTTTATTAAATATAATCTATACAAACAACCGAACCCCAATGCCTATTTAGCAGATTTTGCAGAATTTTTATTCTTAAATAAAGATTTAAAATATAGCACAGATTTAATTAAAAGTGGCATTAGAGTATTTACAAAAAGTATGATAATGCAATATAAAGAAGAGATAAAAACTGTACCCGTGCATTTTGCAGGTTCTATTGCGTATTATGCACAAGACGAAATAAATGAAGTGGGTGCAGAAATGGGCTTCAAAGTTGGTAATTTTGTGAGAAGACCTATTGAAGGATTGGTTAACTATCATGCTAAAAACATCCATTAAAATTAATAGTATCTTAACGTTATCAGGGCGTCTTATTTTTATGTAATGCCTAATTTTTCCAGCGTAAAAACAAATAGAAAAGAACATATGGAAATTGCTTTAATAGCACACGATGGAAAAAAAGCTGAGATGGTTCAGTTTTTAAATGAACACAGAGATATATTATTAAATAAAGAGATAACATTTGTTTCTACCGGAACTACGGGAGAGAAAGTGGAAAAAGCGGGATTTAAAGTTCAAAAGTTACTTTCAGGGCCATTAGGAGGCGATGCTCAGATAGCAGCTAGAGTAGCGGAAGGGAAATGTAATATGGTACTCTTTTTTAGAGATCCCTTAGAAAAACACCCGCATGAACCCGATGTATTAATGCTCATGCGTTTGTGTGATGTACATGATGTGCCTTTGGCCACCAATCCTGCAACAGCCGATTTATTAATTGGAGCTATTTAACAGCAATCATAGAAATTTCTACATTTACATTTTTAGGTAAGCAAGCTACTTGAACGGTTTCTCTTGCCGGAGCTGTTTCGTCATTAAAATAAGCACCATAAATTTCATTAATTTTGGCAAAATCGTTCATGTCTGCTATAAAAATTGATGTTTTTACTACATTTTCAAAAGTCATATCCGCTTCAGCCAATACCGCTTTTAAGTTTTCCATTACTTGTTTGGTTTCCGATTGAATATCTTCTAAAATCAAATTTCCTGTTTCAGGATCAAAAGCAATTTGACCAGAAGTAAAAAGCATACCATTGACTAAAACAGCTTGGTTGTACGGACCTATTGGTGCTGGAGCTTTTGAAGTTGTAATTATTGTTTTCATCGTTATGTTATTTTAATTTTTATCAATAGTTATGTATTGAAGTTATTGGTGTAATTGTCATTGCGAGGCATTCGATAAAGTCTATTCTTAAATAACTTCTTAAAACACCTGTGGCAATCTCATGTATACGATTACAATATCGATTTTCTCTATTCTCTATTCTCTATTCTCTATTCTCTATTCTCTATTCTCTATTCTAGCTACTCTAAAACCCTCTAGCGTTCATAATACGCTAAACCTTCCACAACCATTTCATTACTTGACTCAGCATCAATAACAAATTCGCCAATATTTTTTAATAAAATATAACGAACCGTTCCTTTTATATTTTTTTTATCATGCTTCATCAATTCTAAAATAGCAGGTATGTGTTCTTTTGAAATCGTTGTTTTTCCATAGGTTTTAAGTACATATTGCTTAAGAGCATCTAGTTCCGCTTCAGGAAAACCACACTGTTGTTTAGAAATATAAGCTTCAACAATCATTCCAATGGCAATGGCTTCTCCATGTAATAAGCGGTCTAAGTCTTTATGGTCTAAATAATAAGATTCAATAGCATGGCCCACGGTATGTCCGAAGTTAAGCACTTTACGTAATCCTGTTTCTTTAAAATCTTCTAAAACTACCTTATTTTTTATTTCAATAGATTGATAGATGATGTTGTTTAAAGCAGCAACCTCTTTCCATTTATCTTGTTTTATGGTGGCTAATAAATCGGCGTCAAAAGTTAAACCATATTTGATAACTTCAGCCACACCAGATTTTAATTCTCGTTCAGGTAAGGTCTCTAAAAACGTACTGTCAATTAAAACCATTTCCGGATTAGAAAACAGCCCTACTAAATTTTTTAAATTGTCTAAATCTACGCCCGTTTTACTTCCAACAGAAGCATCAACCATACTGAGAAGGGTAGTAGGTATGTTTATAAATTTAATTCCACGTTTAAAGGTAGACGCTACAAATCCGCCAAGGTCAGTAACCATACCGCCACCAATGTTTATAATTAAACTTTTACGGTCTGCCTCTAGTTCAGTTAATTTTTTCCAAACATGAACACAGGTGTTAATATTTTTATTGATTTCACCATCTTTTATAGTAATGGTTTGGATAGTAACACTATTCGGAATTTTCGTTTTAAACTTTGGTAAACAAAACTTGTGCGAGTTATTATCTGTAAGAATATAAACTTTACTAATCTCATTTTTAGAGATATAATCGTTTAAATTTTGATACGCATCGTCATTAAAATAAATAGAATAACTGGCAGAAATAATTGGCTTCATGAGTTGATTTGTATTGGTTTTTAACGAATCCTAGCCCTACGTTTCGCAATTGGGACTGTTCGCAAATAATTATGCCACTGCGTCATATCATTTTTAACATGCTTGTGTCATATGAAATAAAAAATATTTGCGAATTTATCGAAAAATAAGTGAATTGGTTTCAACTTTTGGTATTAATGCGAAAATAAGTCTTTTTTGGAGCCCATTAGTAACTTTTTCGAATGGGAAAATGGATCACTTCTAGAAAAAAATGTAAAAAAACAGTCTAAAAATGGGCGTTTTTTAAAGCGAGAGATAAATTGAAATCTGTGAATGAAGAGAACAATCTTCTTATTATATTTGTATACATAAATCAACCGAATGAGTACAATATTTGAAGATACAAAAACGGCATTTGCTTTAAAATCAGATGCCGAGTTAGAACGAGCTTACTTTTTATTTAAGATGATAAAAAGTGAACCGTTGGTTAGAATTGGCACAGCCATCACCAATTTTGCATTAAAAGCCCATTTACCAGTAGAACAATTGATTAGAGCTTCTGTTTTTGATCATTTTTGTGGCGGTGTAGATGAGAAGGATTGTTTAGACAACATAGAAAAAATGTACGAATACCATGTACATTCTGTGTTAGATTATTCCGTTGAAGGTAAGGAGGCAGAAAACCAGTTTGATTTGGCATTAGAGAAGACCTTACAAAATATAAATTTTGCAAAAGAAAAAGGGAGTATTCCGTTCGCTGTATTTAAACCCTCAGGATTTGGAAGATTCAATTTGTATGAAAAGGTAACCGCTGGAGAGACCTTAACTGAAGAAAAACAAGGAGATTGGGGCAGAGTAGTAAAACGTTTTGATACCGCATGTAAAGCTGCTTATGACAAAGATGTATGTTTATTAATTGATGCTGAAGAAAGTTGGATGCAAGATGCAGCTGACGATTTAATTGAAAGCATGATGGAGAAATATAATACGGAGAAAGCGATTGTTTTCAGTACGCTACAAATGTACAGATGGGATCGTTTAGAGTATTTAAAGAACTTACATCAAAAAGCGGAAGCCAAAGGCTATAAAATAGGAATGAAATTGGTGCGAGGAGCGTATATGGAAAAAGAGCGTGAAAGAGCAAAAGAAAAAGGCTATCCTTCGCCCATTTGTAAAGATAAAGCAACCACTGACGAAAACTATGATGCGGCCATTGAATATATGCTTACCGGTCAAGGTTTGTCTTTATATGCAGGTACGCATAATGAATTAAGCACCTTAAAAGCAATGGAGCTGGCAGTAAAAAAAGGGCTAACAAAAGATAACGATACCATTTGGTTTGGTCAATTGTATGGTATGAGTGACCATATAACTTACAATTTAGCAAAAGAAGGCTATAATGTTTCTAAATACATGCCGTATGGAGCCGTTAGAGATGTGATGCCTTATTTAATACGTAGGGCAGAAGAAAATACTTCTGTAGCCGGACAAACCAGTAGAGAACTAAGCTTACTTAAAAAAGAACGTACCCGACGTAAAAAACAAGGACGTTTGTAAGTGACAATTATATTATAAAAATTTACAATTTTTAAAACCCAAATAAAGCTTGGCTTTATTTGGGTTTTTATTTACTAAAATTTAGCCGTTGCTTAACCGTTAAAAACGGCTAATACTATTTAAACAATGTAAGAAGTTCAATAATAATATAGGTTGTAGCATTATGCTAAAAAAAATAATTACATTTATAGGATAAATAAAAAAGAAGGGCAATTGCGTTTATACAATTGTTAGCGGTAATTAGAATGAACATCGTTTTTACATCAAAAGTCATGATTAAATAACACAAAAAACCAAATGTCGCGTAAATGTCGTATATAAAACACCTCAAATTTTTGGCAAGTTTTACGATTAGAGATAATTTTACTTAAAATTTCAATTTGAATGGATAGACTAGATTTCGGAAAAAAATTAATTAGAATAAGAAAAGCAAAAGGATTAACGCAAGCTGAAGTTGCAGAAAAATGCAACATAACAATACGTACAATTCAAAGAATTGAATCTGGTACTGTTAAACCAAGAAGCTCTACCATCAAAATTATTTCTGAATTCTTAGAAGTTGATTTTTTTGAAAACTCAATTCAAAATTCAGATTTTAAAAACCATACTGTTCTATGGTATTTAAAAGACATCTTTAATTTAAAAACAAACACAATGAAAAAAATTTCAATTTTATCTGCTTCTCTTTTTATTTTAACTTTTATAGGCATAAACATATTTAGTACTGAAGCACAATCTAAATCACCTAATAAACAAGAGGAAGTAATATTAGAAAGTCAAAACAAAAAAATTAATTTTTCTAAGGAATTTGATGAATTTAAAGTCGAAGGAAATTTTGTATTTGTTACAAAAAATAACAAACACGGTTTGATGAATCTAGATGGAGAAACAATAATTCCTTGTGAATATGATATGTTTGAAGTTGAAAATAATTACGTACTAACCCTAAAAGGCAATAAACGTGGTTTGATGAATCTAGATGGAAAAACAATAATTCCTTGTGAATATGATATGTTTGAAGTTGAAAATAATTACGTACTAACCTTAAAAGGTAATAAACGTGGTTTGATGAATCTAGATGGAAAAACAATAATTCCTTGTGAATACGATATGTTTGAAGTTGAAAATAATTACGTACTAACCTTAAAAGGCAATAAACGTGGTTTGATGAATCTAGATGGAAAAACAATAATTCCTTGTGAATACGATACTATGAAATTTGAAGAAGGAGTTGCCATTGTAACCAAAAATGGAAAGACAAAGCAAATACGAATTTAAAACTACCGCTAACACCGTATATAATTTATTGCTGGCTTCTCGCTTACTTACGAAAGTCCTCGCGGACTTTCTTGGTCGGTAATTATTTACTAAATTAGTTGCTTGAAACACGCAACAAACCATATACAACAACGTTGTATGCAAGTGTGGAGGAACATCTGTCAAATAATCGGATTGTTAAATGAATAAAGCCTTCACTAGCAAATTTTAAAATGATAGAACTATCAACTTGAAATAAAATTTGTAAAAGAGCAGGTTTGACCAATACAAATTAGCATTATTTAATTCTCCCGAATTTCTAATTCCTCTACAGTTTATTTAATAAATTCTTCTCTGTTTTTTACAATGGTAGGTACGTGAGGTACTATCCAATCAGCTAGATCGACTAATTTTTTCAAAAATATATAGCCTTGATCAGTTAAGTTATACTCTACCCTAATAGGTACTTCTGGATAAACAGTTCTTAATACATGACCATCTCTTTCTAGAGTTCGCAACGATTTAGTCAGCATTTTAGGAGATATGCCTACCACACTTCTTTTTACATCAGCAAAACGGAGCACTTTGTGTTTTCCAAGAACTAATACTATCATCATTGTCCATTTATCCAACATTGCAGCTAATACATCTTTAATAGGACATACTTCTGATGGATTTTCTACATCCAAATTAGCCAACATCTCTTGCATTCTTTTGTCATTCATACTACTAAATTTCTATTTAACTTTTATAAAAACTAAGATTTACTAATCATAACTAACTGATTTACATAAGTACCTAATATATACTAAGACTACAAAGGTAACTTAAAATCCATTAATCGCTATAATTTACAAGTCACTAATTTTTTCTTGAAAAAAGTTTATTTTTTTTTAACGCTAAAGTCTTCACATCAACAACACTATCCTTTTGTATACTTGCTAACCTAAACGTAACGTATTGTACAACAGTAGTATCTTTTGTATACTTGCATCATATTAGAAACTAAAACTTCATCCCTGAAGAAAAAAATAGAAATTATGAATACAATAAAGAAAGTAAGCTTAGCACCGAAAACAATAGAAACTGCAAACACGTTATCAAGCTCCATTTTAGAAACCTCTAAAAAAAGAGCTGGAATGATTGCCAATATGTATGGCACCATGGCAAATAACGATGCGTTACTTGATGCCTACACCTACGCTTATGATTCGTTTAGAAAAAATGCAGGTTTTACTCCACAAGAACAGGAAGTTATATTTTTATCTATGAATTATGAAAATGGATGTGAATACTGTATGGCTGCACATAGTGTTATTGCAGACCGTATGTCAAAAGTCCCTAAAGAAGTAACTGATGCAATACGAAATAATACAGAAATTCCTGATGAGAAATTGAAGGCATTAAGTTTATTTTCTAAAATAATGATAGAGAAACGAGGCTATCCTTCAGAATTAGATATTGAAAACTTTTTGAATGTAGGCTATACAAAAAGTCATATTCTTGGTGTTGTTACAGGGGCAGCTGTTAAAACAATGAGTAACTACACAAATCACATCTTTGATATCCCAGTAGACAAAGCATTTGAAAGCAGAGCTTGGACTAAAAACTAATTTTAAACTAGAAAAAATGTCAGATAAGATAAAAATAAACATCGTTTCAGATGTGGTTTGTCCTTGGTGTCTTATTGGATACAAAAGACTTCAGCAAGCCATTACCGAAATGGAATTACAAGATAAAGTAGAAATCATATGGGAACCTTTTGAATTAAACCCAGGTTTGCCTGCAGAAGGCATAGATCAATATCTATACAGGTCGCAAAAATATGGAGCAAGCAATGAGGAAACAGATGTACATAAATTACGCTTAGCTGCTATGGCTGAGGCTGAAGGCTTTAAATTTGATCTTTTTGATGGCATGAAAGTGGTGAATACAAAAAATGCACATATTTTACTAGACTATGCCAAAGGTTATGGTTTACAGACCGAATTAAATTCGCGTTTAGTAGCATCTTTTTTTAGCGAACGAAAGGATATATCTGACAAAGATGTTCTATATAAGGAATTACTGGCTGTTGGACTGAACGCTGATGAAGGGATTAAAAAATTAGATGATACAGAAGCTCGTAAGCACGTTGAACAACAATTACAATATTGGAAAAACCAAGGAGTATCAGGTGTACCAACCATGTTTTTCAATGACTCAGAACCTGTTGGTGGAGCACAATCTGTTGCAAGTTATAAGCAAGTGTTAGCCGAGGTTTTAGCAAATTAAAATATAGAAAAATTATGAAAAACCAAATAGACAAAGGACTTCAGTCTATGTACACGCCATTAAAATCCTTTACTTATTTGGCAAGTAGAAATTGGGGTATTAAGATGATGAATTTCTCAGCTCGTATGTTTAATGGAAAAAAAATAAAAGGACTACATAATGAAGAACGTTTTATTCCAAGTAAGAATGGTGGTCCTGATATTAGAGTACGCATTTTTAAACCTCTAAATGTTAAAGGGAGATTACCTCTATTACAATATATACATGGTGGAGGTTATATTTTAGGAAGTCCAGAAATGATGCCGAATCTTGATATTATTAAACAATTTATTGAAAAAAGACCATGTATAGTTATCGCTCCCGCTTATAGAAAAGCTTTAGACACTCCTTATCCTGCTGCTTTTAATGATTGTTATGACACCTTGTTGTGGGCAAAAGAAAATGCTGAAGAACTCGGCATTTATGATGATAATTTTATGGTAGCTGGTCATAGTGGTGGTGGTGGATTAACAGCAGCTGTTACTATAAAAGCAAGAGATACAGGTGATTTTAACATTGCTTTTCAAATGCCTTTTTATCCAATGATAGATGACCTTCAGAATACTAATTCGGCTAAAGAGATGACATCGGTTCCTGTTTGGAATACAAAATCAAATAAAAAAGGTTGGGATTCTTATTTGAAAAATATTAAAGCTAATAATGAAGAAGTTCCTGCTTACGCAGCGGCAGCAAGAAATAAAGATTACACCAACTTCCCTCCAACCATCTCATTTGTGGGTGATATGGAACCATTTAAGGATGAAACAATTGCTTACATTGATGCTTTGAAACAGGAGAATATTGATGTGAAGTTCAAATTATATAAAGGTGCATATCACGGTTTTGATGCTTACGTTCCTAATGCTCAAATTTCTAAAGATGCGGTAAAATTTACGTACGATTCGTTTGGCGAATTCTATGATAAATATATAAAGCAATGATTCATGTTCAAGTTTTCCCATTCAACCCCGTTCAAGTAAATACATATGTGCTTTGGGACTCTGAAACAAAAGATTGCATTCTTATAGATCCAGGTTGTTGGAATACAGAAGAAGAACAAATACTAGTTTCTTTTATAGAAAAAGAGCAATTAAAGGTTACTAAAATCGTGCTGACACATGCACATTTTGACCACGTAGCAGGCGTTAACTTTGTATTAAAGCAATGGAAAGTTCCTTTAATAGGTCATAAAGAAGCTAATTTACTAATGCCAAGAGTTCCAGAAATGGCTGGCTGGTTTAATCTTCATATGGAACCCGTATCTCCATTAACCAATTATGTCAAAGAAGGAGATACGCTACCCTTAGGAACGTCTAGGTTTGAGATTATTCATGTACCAGGTCATTCACCAGGAAGTATAGTCCTTTACTGTGAACAGCAAGATTTTATGATTGGTGGAGATGTTCTTTTCAAGGGGGATATTGGTCATACAGAAGTACCATATGGCAACTTAAAGATTTTAGTAGATGGTATTAAAAAGAAATTATTAATTAAGCCCGATGCTACTATTGTTTATACCGGTCATGGACCTTCTACCACAATAGCTTATGAAAAGAAGTATAACTCTTATGTGATATAATCGCATACCTTAATATTTTAAAGGTTTATAAGAAAACAAAAAGGTTAGATTTGTTGAGGAATAAACTAACTGTTACATATAAGCACCTGCATACAACAAAGAACTGAGCTAAAAAACAAACAATTTCTTCATTAAATTTACACACTATTATTCTAGGCTCAAAATACGATT
>NZ_JAEHFJ010000042.1 GCF_016406085.1 Aureibaculum flavum | reverse complement strand
CTCCCATTTATTAATAGATAAAGATGATACATGACATGCATTATTTAAAGTAGATTATTAAGTAGATAGTAATGTAACTTCCCTCATGAAACAACAACAGGAGCAGGACTGAGTGGAAGCCACACTCTAATTACAAGACACAAAAGCTTCGAGTTGCCAAGATCGATCTAATGGCTTCTCCA
Organism: Aureibaculum flavum; assembly: GCF_016406085.1. Taxonomy (GTDB): domain Bacteria; phylum Bacteroidota; class Bacteroidia; order Flavobacteriales; family Flavobacteriaceae; genus Aureibaculum; species Aureibaculum flavum. The sequence continues at coordinate 321 of NZ_JAEHFJ010000042.1, read as the reverse complement.
GAACAGTTGCCAAGTAAAACTTGACAGAAACAGATAACATTGGAGGACAAGTTATTATATGTTCTGCCACTTCAACCACAAGCCTGTATTCTTTGCCTTCGCTCATCGGCCTAGTCTCACCACTCACCACACGGATGAACTTCATTGATGCTCCTACTAGCTTGTGTGTGTGTTCCATCACTGAAAACCTTCCCATCTCTTGCACGTACGGATCGTGGATATTCTTGATTGGTTCCCAACCGCCTGGCTTGCACCGGTTTTGGTGCAAGGCATCGTTTTGTCCCGGGGCGATGACCTCAAAATCCATCGTAACTTTAGATC
>NZ_JAEHFJ010000005.1 GCF_016406085.1 Aureibaculum flavum | reverse complement strand
CTATTAAGTTGGCCAGATTCAATTTCTTCAACCAACTGAAGCTTGAAAGAAAGCGAATAATCTTTTTGGCTACGCTTTACGTAACCCGTCTTTGCTATTGTTTTCATTACACTATAGTTTTAGTGCATCGCTATTTCAGGACGGGACAATCTTTACGCAAAAAAAAACATCACAGGTTTGTGATGCTTTTTTAATATTGAATAGTTTTTACGTGAAAATCAGTTAAAAACTAATTAAATTATTTTGATGCTTTTACCTCAACTTGAAGTTCAATATTATCTTCAATTAATTTGTCTTTTGCTAAGTCAGCAAATTTTCCAGATTTGTATTTGATATCCCATTCTGTTCTATCAATCGTAAAAGGCTCGCTTTTTAAAGAAACTTCTGTATCACTAACAGTAATTACTGCTGGAAACTCAATGTTTTTCTTTATATTTTTTACTGTTAAGTTACCCTTTACAAAAGTTTTACCATCTTTTTCTTCAACTCCTGTTATAGCAAAAGCACTACTACCATGATTTTCCACATCAAAAAAGTCTTCACTTTTTAAATGCCCAGTTAGATTACCATTTTTTTCGGCATCTTCTATATCTAAGACTGTTATAGAATTCATATCAACGATAAAATTACCTCCTACAAGTTTACCATCTTGCACTGAAAAACTACCATCAGACATTTTAATAGTACCATTATGTGTACCCGTTAATTTAGCTCCTTTCCATGCTAAAGTTGAACCATCAGCATCTGCTTTATATACTACTGCTTCTCCTGTAGTTTTTGCAACCTCCTCAGCCTCTGAAGCTTCCGTTTTATTTTTTGCATCTTTACATCCTACCATTGCTAATCCTATAAATAGTACTGTAGCAACTTTAAAAATTTGATTTTTACTCATAAATTTTCTATTTGTTTTGTGGAAATCGTGATTTTTCTTTGAAAAGTTCATTTTATTTTAGTTTATAAATTTAGAAGAACAAAAATACAAAAGTTACCACAATAAACAATATTCCCTTATTAACATTGAGTTAAGCAAAAAATTAATAGATTTGTAGATACACGTTTCGTAATTTATGCTTAGATTTTTATTTTTATTCCTATTTTTAAATGCTTCTGTCTATGCACAAGAAGTTGGTATTTTAAAATATAAAGGAGGAGGAGACTGGTATGCAAACCCCACGGCAGTACCTAATTTAATAAAATTTAGTAACGAAAATATAAATACAATTATTACTGAAAAGCCTGAATCAGTAGAAACCAATAGCATTGATATTTTTAATTACCCCATTTTATTTATGACGGGGCATGGCAATGTCTTTTTTGACGATAGTGACATTGAAAATTTAAGAAAATATTTGACTTCTGGAGGCTTTTTACACATTTCTGATAATTATGGATTAGATAAATATATCAGGACCGAACTAGAAAAATTATTTCCCGAATCTAAATTACAAGAAATTCCATATACCCATCCCATTTATAATCAGACATATACGTTTAAAAGTTTACCTAAAATACATGAACATGACGGTAAACCTGCACAAGGTTTTGGTTTATTTATAGAAGGAAGGTTAGTTCTTTTTTATGATTACGAAAGTGATTTAAGTGATGGCTGGGAAGATGAAGTCGTACACAACAACCCAGCACCTGTGCGAGAAAAAGCTCTGCAAATGGGTGCTAATATTATTGAATATGTTTTTAAACATTAACATCAATGAACATGTTGACAAAGTTCAAATAAACTTTGATAGTGGTGGACTATGGGTACTGAATATTACCTTAGCCATCATTATGTATGGTGTTGCGTTAGGTATTACAATTGATGATTTTAAACGTTTATTTAAAAATCCAAAAATTGTATTAGTTGGTATTTTTAGTCAATTTGTGTTATTCCCTTTAATAACATTTATTTTAGTTTACTTCATAAATCCTACACCGAGTATTGCATTAGGAATGATTATGGTTGCCGCCTGTCCCGGTGGTAATATCTCTAACTTTATGACACAATTAGCAGGTGGTAATGCTGCATTATCAGTTAGCTTAACTGCATTTGCTACTTTAGTTGCCGTATTAATGACACCAATTAACTTATCCTTTTGGGGCAATCTATACGAACCTACTTCACAAATATTAAGAACAGTTCAATTAGATCCGTTTACGCTTGCTAAATTGGTTACCCTTATTTTAGGAGTCCCGCTAATTTTAGGGATGTTAACTCGCAAATACTATAAGAACTTAGCGTTTAAACTGGCAAAAATATTAAGACCCGTTTCTATTGTTATATTTTTAATTTTTATAATAATTGCATTCTCACAAAATCTTGATGTCTTTTCTGAATACATCCATTACGTGTTTTTTATTGTTATTTTTCATAATATTATGGGGTATCTTGGAGGATTCTATTTCGCTAAAGCAATGCGTCTCAATTATTATGATCAAAAAACATTGGCTATAGAAACAGGTATTCAAAATTCAGGTTTAGGTTTATTATTATATTTTAATTTCTTTAACGATCTTGGCTTGGGTGGAATGGCTCTTTGCATTGCCTTTTGGGGTATTTGGGATATAGCTTCTGGATTGGGACTTGCCTATTATTGGTCATTAAAAACAACTAAAATAACCACGTGATTTTGAAACGAATTTGGTATCAATTAGTTAAGGTTTCTATAAGTACAGGGCTTTTCTTTTACTATAAAAAAATAGTAGTAAAAGGCAAGAGTAATATCCCCAGAAAAGGAGCCGTCCTAATGGTCGCCAACCATAAAAACGCTTTAATTGACCCATTGCTCATTGCCACAACCTCACCAAGAGACATTCATTTTTTAACTAGAGCTAGTGCATTTAAAATTGGTCTTGTTAAGTGGATTTTATCTACTGTAAATATGCTACCAATTTATCGGTTAAGAGATGGTAAACAAGCATTAGCTAAAAACGAAGCTATTTTTAATTATTGCTTTGATCTTTTTAACAAACGGAGATCTTTACTCATATTCCCAGAAGGCACACATGATATTAGACGGTGGGTTAGACCTTTAAGTAAAGGATTTACAAGAATTGCCTTTGGTGTTTTTGAAAAGCACCCTAACGTTCAACTATTCATTATTCCCGTAGGATTGAATTATACCAATGCTGACAAATTCGGAGAAAGTGTTTCTATATATTATGGAAAACCCGTACTAGCTAATGATTTTTATGACAAAAATGATTTTAACAGCTCTGCCCAAAAATTAAAAGATGTTGTTAGTGAAAAAATGAAGGAATTGACAACACATATTGAAATTGAAAATTATGATGAAACATTAGAAAAATTAGGTGGCGTCAATTTTTTACAGCCCGAAATTGTTAATAATAAAATATTACATTCCGATTTTAAAAAACAAAGTAGTACCAAGAATTTAAATGATAAGGATACATCTATTTATTGGAAAATATTAAAACGTATTGTTACTTTAAACAGTTTTATACCAATGTTAATTTACAAAGCCATTGAACCTAAAATACAAGAAGCAGAATTTGTAAGTAGTACAAAGTTCGCAATAGGTATTACTGCATTTCCTTTATTTTATAGTTTACAAACTTTATTAGTTCATCATTTTTTTGGTAGCCAAGTTGCTTTACTATATCTAGTAACAAGTATTTTATTAGTTTTACTATTGGCTAAAAGTAAATAAATGTATAATACTAATAATCAAATTTCTTATACTTATTAATTTTTGTACTCTCTAAATCTTTCAGATCAATACTAAAAACTTTTGGCGAAGACAGTTTACTAAAATTACTTGGCACAGAACCTCCTAGAATATATAACTTGTTTTTATAATAGTACATTTCTGGCGACTTTAATCTTAAATTGATGTGGTATTGATTCAATTGTTTTGTTTCAGTATTATACGTTGCAAACACATTATCGTCAAAAATATAAATGACAGAACCGTCCGTAGCTAAACCAGGTCTTTCCATTCTTTCAAATAATTTACCAACTTCTTTCCATTTTCCAGATATTAAGTCTAAGGTTTCAACAGCGTTTAGAACATTATCTTTATACCCTCCAAATAGATAATAATTATTCTTAACTAAAACCCCCTTTGTTTCTTTACCCAACAGCATGTCATTTAATTCGTACCAATACCCTGATTCAGAACTATAAACATGTGTTTTATTGCTATATATTTTAGTTCCACTTGTTTTTACTTTAGTTGATCCACCTAATACAATAAGCTTATTATCAAATACAAAAGAAGCTGCATTGATAGCTTGATGCGGATTAGAATTATCTATTAAAATTTCATTTGTTTTTATATCAAAACGCTCAATTTTATCATCTAAATATTCTAGCTTTCTATTCCTTGATAATCGCTTACCGCCATGAATGTATATTTTACCTTCAAAATAATTTAAATTGTGATACGCACGTTCTCTAAATTGCAATTCAGGATATGTCCATTCATCCTTTTCAATATCATAAATTTTAAGATTACTATCGTACTTTTCAAACGAAGCATTTATATCTTTAAAAAGACGTCCAGGATTTTCCATTTCCAAGGCTCTTAGACTTTGGTTCATAAGATAAGATTTATCTCCTCCAATAATATAAATTTTACCATTAACCAAAACAGAGCCAAAAGAGTGAATACCATTATTTACTGAGGTTAACTCATTAAATTCTAAACTATATTTTAGCTTTCGTTCAACTGAAATATTTACTTCGTTAAGTTGTTCCGTATTCCTTTTAAGATGAATTGTTACTTTACCATTAGAAAAGCTACCAAGCGAATAATTTGCTGTAAAATACCCCACATAAGAAAAACTAATACTGTCGTTCTTATTAAAAGATTTATTTGATTCTATGAAAAATTCACCTTGATTACTAGTTGTAGTTCCCTTCTCTATATTTTTAATATAGACATTAACATTTTCTAAGGGTTTGTTGCTTATCTGATCTAAAACAACACCTTTAATTTGTTGTCCGTAACTATTTATAGTTACAAGTAAAAGTAACAATAATACGTTTTTCATAGTTTTTTAATTTTTATCAAAACACCACAAAAGATAAACTATCGAATCTACTCCTTTACAATAGCATCTTGTATAATTTGTTGAGCAATGGTTCTAATATTATGCTTTACCAAACCTGAATTTCCAGCAGTTGGGTACACTCTATTTGATAAAAATACATATACCAGTTCACTCTCAGGATCTGCCCAAGTATACGTTCCTGTATAACCACTATGCCCAAAGCTTTTTGGTGAAACACAGCCACAAGATGCCTTTACTTTTGGGTTTAATTGAGGCTTATCAAAACCTAAACCTCTGCGAACGTTGTTTTTTGAATAGTATCTTTTGTTAAACATTCTCAATGTTTCTGCCTTAAAATATCGCTTTCCTCCATAATAACCTTCTTGCATGTACATTTGCATCATTTTGGCAACATCATTAGAATTAGAAAACAAACCTGCATTAGCATTAACGCCACCAAACATGGCCGCACCTTGATCATGTACATAACCACGTAATAACTGATTTCTAAAATACAAATCACGCTCAGTAGGTACTATTATTTTTTCAGAAAATTTCTTTAACGGATTATACGTTAATGTAGTAGCACCTAAAGGTTTATAAAAAAAGGTATCATCCAATACATCCATCGTTTGTTTATATTCTTTTGTAAAATAATCATTAAATAGATAAAAGACGAGCCCACTATATTTATATCGTTTTCTTGTCAATAAAGGAGCATCTGCAATTGCCTGATACATACTATCTTTATAATCCGATCTTAGATACAGTTTATTGGCTACTTTAATAGAAAAATCTTTTGAACTCGCATGTCTATAAAACTTGTCAGACGGTTTTTTAGTAGCACTATCCATCGTTTTTAGATAATAGGGTATCCACGATCGTAAGCGACCATAATGCGACAAAGCTTCCTTTACACTAATATCCTTTTTATCCGTATTATTTAAAATTGGAAATAATTTAGCAAGTGGTGTTTCTAAATTAAACTTACCCTCCTCTTCCGCTTTCATAATTAGTGGCAAACCTCCTAAAATTTTAGTGATTGAAGCCAAATCATATAAATGGGTATTCTGAACTCTAGTTTCTTGCTTATCGGTGTGATATCCAAAACTTTTTCTATAGATTACTTTCCCTCTTCTTGCTACTAACACTTGCATGCCTGGTGCCATTTTTTCTTTTACAACTTCTTGAGCTAAAGAATCTATACGTTCTAGTTTTTTAGTATCCATACCCACACTTTCAGGTACTCCGTAAGACAATCTGTATAAATTACTAGAATTTATACCAGACCCCACTTTAAAATCATTATGAATAGAAACCGGCAAGCGACCTTTTGCACTTAACGCTCCAAATATTTGCTGAGCAGATATATCTTGAGAAATGATACTATTTTGATAAGAAACAAAAACACTCTCAATATTGGTAAACGTCTTAATGTCTAGTAAACTATAAGCACTTGCAAATACATCTAAAATAACACGATTATTTCTTGCAATTTCTTGTAACCAAACCAATTCTTTATTACTGAATTTAAAACCCTTCCAAGGACTTTCGTTAGATTTATGATAACCTATAATTACCAAGTTATAGTCTTTTAATTTTTTGATAACATCATTAAGGTTTTTACCAGAAACTACATCTACTTGCGTATAATCATTTAACCTGTTGATAAAAGTAGTATTATCGTCATCACCCAATTTAACATAAGCAATTTTGGCTTCAGCCAAATCTTTTACAGGAAACAAGTCCAACTCATTCTTTAATAACGTAGTTGCATTTTCTACTAATTTATAATGTAAAACTTCAGCATCTCGTCCATTTAAATCCTCATTTAAATTTTTCAACTCAATGGGTTTGTAATTATTTAAACCTGCCCAGTATTTAGCTTTCAAAATCTTTTTAACAGATTCGTCCAAACGTTTGGTGGTTATCACACTATCTGTGACCGCTTTTTTTAATTTTGTAATTGATTCAGGTATATCTAAAGGCATCAATAAAATATCATTACCTGCTTTTATAACCTCTAGGTTAATTTCAGCCGGACTAGAGAAATTTGCAGCACCTTTCATATTTAAGGCATCCGTAAAAATTAAGCCTTTAAATCCCATTTTTTCTTTCAACAAATCAGTTACAATACTTTTGGACAAAGAAGAAGGTAATGCCGTATTAGGTTCATATTCTGGTACACTTAAATGTGCAACCATAATACTGGCCAAACCGTTTTTAAACAATTCTCTGTAAGGATATAATTCTACAGAATCTAATCTTTGTCTTGAAAATGGTATTGTAGGTAATGTCAAATGAGAATCTGCATCTGTATCTCCATGACCTGGAAAATGTTTTGCATTCGCCAATACATTTTGGCTTTGCATACCTTTAGTAAACGCAACAGCTTTTGACGCTACATTTCTAGGATCTTCACCAAAAGAACGGTTCCCGATTATCGGATTAGCAGGGTTTATATTAACATCAACCACTGGAGCAAAATTCACATGAATACCCAAACGGCTATGGTGTTTACCTAACATTTCACCAAATTCTTCTATTAAACTTTCATCTTGAATAGCCCCCAACGTCATATTCCAAGGAAAACGATAGGTATTATCCAGTCGCATATCTAGTCCCCATTCTCCATCAAAACCAAGCATTAAAGGAATTTTTGAAATTTTCTGAAAATTATTGGTCATCTTCGCTTCTTTTTCAGGAGTACCTTGAAAAAACACCAATCCACCAATATGGTATTTATTTATCAATTCAGTAACATCAGCTTCATGTTGAGCGTCTCGGTTAGAATATGCTGGTATCATAAAAAGTTGACCAATCTTTTCGTCAATGGTCATTGATTTCATAATACTATCTACCCAAATATTTTGCCCATAGGTATCCTTTTTATCTAAAGGACTTTCTTCTTGAGCATTAATAAAAGTAATAAAAAAAACAAAAATTAAAGGGAGAATTCTGATATTCATAAAAGCGTAATATATTTTATATTCAAATTATTTAAGAGACTAAAAATTTGGCGTGCCAGCTTTTGCTTGCTTCAACTTCCCAAGCAGATGCCAAATCTGCTTTAGAATTAATCATATTATTAAAAACAATAGTATTAGCATTAATTTTATTTGCGGCAACATACTTCTTAAAATCATTTAAGCCAACAGTATTAATATTAGTGCCATCTTTAAAAGAAACGTTCATTTTATTTAATAAATCAACATCAAAAGCCTTTTCAATTTCTTTGATGATATGTACTGAACTGTCTATTGAACAGCCTGAAACTTCATTTACGTTTTCATCAACAGCCAAAATAATAAATTGATTGTATTCAATTTTAAAAGAGGCCGATAAATCATCACCATGGCGTTTCCAATTATTGACAAAATTCCTCAAATACTCTGAAATTTGATCAACTTCAGATTGATTTAATGTTCTGTCTGCTTGATAAACCCATACTCTTGAGGAGTCTGCCAACATATCAAATTCTATAAACATGGTTTTATTTATTAAAATAATTTATTATTCAAACTACGTAATTTAATACCTGTCAATACTTTTTTTGTGTAGAGCGGAAAATCAGCATTTTGAATCCAAGAATAATACCCCTTGTCTTTTGCTAATACCTCTGCTACTTTTTTACCTTTATATTTACCAAAGGTGAAAATTTCTTCGTCTTTATCATTAAACATAATAAAACCTGCGAAGTCAGCTCTTTTATTATGTGTAGAAAATTCATGTAAAAATTTCACATCATTTTCTAAATCATCATACATGTCTAATTGTGCCTTTAAAATTTCATAGGTTGCATTAGTATCTGCCTCTGCCGAATGAGCATTTTCCAAATCTTTATCACAATAATAGTTATAGGCAGCACTTAGGGTACGTTGTTCTTTTTTATGATAAATCACTTGTACATCAACCCCTACTCTATTATTCATATCAAAATCTATACCGACACGCAAAAATTCTTCAGCTAATAACGGAATATCGAATCGATTTGAGTTAAAACCAGCCAAATCACAACCATCAATCAATTGATTAATTTCTTTAGCTAATTCTGCAAAAGTAGGCTCTGTTACCACTTTTTCATTGGTAATACCATGAATAGCAACCACCTCAGCAGGAATTTCCATTTCAGGATTTACCAACCACGTTTTACTTTCTTTATTACCGTTTGGAAACACTTTTAATATTGAAATTTCCACAATACGGTCTTTAGCAATGTTGATTCCTGTTGTTTCAAGATCAAAAAATACAATAGGTTTTTTTAGTTTTAATTCCATAATTCTTGTTAGAAATATTTTGGTAATTGGTTAAGTAGAATGTTTAAAAACCAAAGATACAATTTGTAACAAGAAATCATATTATTTAACATTTTGATTTCTTATTTAATTTTGAATAAATTTAATAGCTCTTCTACTTACAAAGAATTGAATAAAATTGGGTTAACAACATTGCTAATAACGATTATGAATAGATATTTTTTCACATTATTCCTTCTTTTCTGTATTTCTTCTTTCTCTCAAACAAATAGAGTTAGAGATTTAGCATTTGAAATCTCAAAAAAAAATCTAGACATGTCCGATTTAATTTCATTTACAAATGCAAAATTTACGGATAGTATCGAAAAAGCAAAGTTTATCTATTATTGGATTGGACTAAACATCAAGTATGATGATAACTTACTAGAAAAAAAATCTTCTTTACGTGAGAATAATAATGAATATTCTTATAATTATTACCCGAGACAAATCTTTGAAATGAAAAAAGCAGTTTGTTACGGCTATTCAAAATTATACGAATGGTTTTTAACTGAACTAGGCATTGAATCAGTTATTATTTCAGGATACATTAGAGATGAAAGAAATCATTATGTTGACCTAAGATATGACTCAGATTATACTCATGCTTGGAATGCCATTAATTTAAATGGAAAATGGATACTAATTGATTCGACTTGGGGAACTTCATTAAACCAAGAAGTGTCAGATTTTTATTTTGACATGGCACCTGAAAGAGCTATAATAACTCACTATCCCGAAAAAAACAAATGGCAATTATTGGATAAACCATTATCATTACAAGAATTTAATGAATCTAAATTTATTAATCCAATATGGTTCAAGGTTGGTTACTCTGATATTCCTAAAATCAAGAATGATAGTAAGTATTATTATTTCATTTTCAAAAGCAACCCTAATGAAGAATGGTTAGTCAATTTACTTTATAGTGTGGATAATGTGAATTTTTACAAACTCAGAGAATTAAACAAAGTAATTCAAGATGATTATACCATCTTAAGATTTTATAAATCCATAATACCTAAAAAAACTTATTTCAAGGTCAATTTGTATAAATTAGTTGGTGAAAATTATACTTTAAAGTATAAAGATGTAATAAATTTTAAGATGTAATAATTCTTTTACAAAAAATTTTATCATCCATATATTGTTTCATTTAGAATAAATTTAATAATTAAAATTAAAACAATATTAATTTTACATCAAAAAAAATGCTGAGAATAAATCCCAGCTTTTTTATACTTTATAGGTAAATCAGTAATTAATCTAAAACTCCCTGTTTACATCAAACTCTTCCAAATATTTAGCAACACGTTGTATAAACATACCCCCCAAAGCACCGTTAACCACCCTGTGATCATAAGAATGTGATAAAAACATTTTATGCCGTATACCAATAAAATCACCCTCAGAGGTTTCAATAACGGCAGGTACCTTACGTATAGCACCCAATGCTAATATTGCCACTTGTGGTTGATTGATAATAGGCGTACCCATTACACTACCAAAACTACCTACGTTTGTAACCGTATAAGTACCTCCTTGTGTATCGTCTGGTTTTAATTTACCTGTTCTAGCCCGTAAAGCTAAATCATTTACCGCTTTGGTCATACCCATTAAATTCAACTGGTCGGCATTTTTAATTACGGGGACAATCAAGTTTCCATCTGCCAAGGCAGCAGCCATGCCTAAATTGATATTTTTCTTTTTAATTACGCGATCACCATCAACCGAAATATTAATCATCGGAAAATCCTTAATGGTTTTAGCAATAGCTTCCATAAAAATAGGTGTAAAGGTTATTTTTTCTCCTTCTCTTTTTTGAAAACTATCTTTAACCTTGTTACGCCAGTTTACAATTTTAGTAACATCAACTTCAATAAATGACTGTACATGAGCTGAAGTCTGCACAGAATTTACCATGTGCTGAGCAACCAATTTACCCATTCTGGACATTTCTATAATTTCATCTTGACCATTAACAGAAACTGGAGCGGCAGGTGTTACTGGTTTCTGAGAGTGAACTGGTGTTGCAGTCGCAATTGTTTTGGTTTCAACACCATTTGCAGGTGTATTTCCTCTATTTTCTATATAGGCAAGAATATCATCTTTAGTAACTCGATTATCCTTACCGGTTCCAACGATGGATTCTAATTCCGTCATTGAAATATTTTCTTTTATAGCTATCGTTTTCACTAAAGGTGAATAGAATTTACCGCTTGGTGAATCTCCAATGGCAGCAACAGCTTCTTTTACAGCTGTTACTTCGGCAATAGCATTTTCAATAGCTTTAACTTCCTGAGGCTCTTCAGTTTTTACTTCAGGTGCACTTGTTGCCACAGTAACATCTTCTGTTGCTCCATTTCCTGAAATTTCTATAATAGCAAGTGTTTCTCCTACTTTTACAACAGCATCAACATCATATAACCTTTCAACCAAAATGCCTTCAACTTCACTTGGCACTTCAGAATCTACTTTATCTGTTGCAATCTCAACAATTGCTTCATCTAGCTCAATAGTGTCACCTACTTCCTTTAACCATGATGTAATTGTTGCTTCTGCAACACTTTCGCCCATTTTAGGCAATTTAAGTTCAAATTTAGCCATCTAGTAAACAAATTTTAGAGTCCTGCAAAGGTATAAAAAATAAGAGGCAAAGTTACTAATTCGGAATTTAATACTAAATCATCACGTAAAAAAAAGACCGTCTTAGCAATTGCCAAGACGGTCCATAAATATGTTTAAATGCTAATTATTGCATCATCTTTTTTGTAAGTTCTTGTAACTCTTCTGATTTAGCAGTCATGTAAGTTGTAAGCTTTTCAGCATCAGCACCAGTAATTTTACCAGAAACCTCTTGAGCTTTAGTAGCTAAATCTTGACCTTTTTTACCTAAGTCAGCAAAAGCAGTCATGTCTTTACTCTCTACAGCTTTTTTATAGTCGGCTATATAAGACTCATAACTATCAACATAAGCTTGTACATCTGAATCACTAAAGCTTGGTACTCCATCTGTTGATTCAGCAGCTGGTGCCTCTTCAGTTTTTTCATCAGTTGTAGCAACTTCTTCAGTTTTTGTTTCGTCTGCTGCATCTTTCTTTGCCTCTTCTTTACAAGATGTTAATGTTAATGCTGCAATCATTGTTAAGCTTAAAAATACTCTTTTCATAATTTAATGGTTTTTGTTTATTAGTTGAGACAAATCTAAATACAATTCTAGTTTTAAGAACACCTGAATAAAGGGGTTTTTACTTTTTTCAAGAATTATGCTACAAAAATTGATTTATTACTGCCAAATTAAGTCAATAGAACGCATTTGTTTGTCGTTTATTGTAATAGCTTTGAAAAATTTTAAAATTACCCCCTTGCAAACCAATCTTTTTAAAAAATTAAACTTTATATATCCATGGAGAAGTTATCAAGAAAAATTTTTAACTAATTTTTCTACTCATATTTCTGATGACCATTTTCATGTTATTGCTCCACCAGGTTCTGGAAAAACAGTATTAGGGTTAGAAATAGTAAAAAGAATTGGTAAAAAGACCTTAGTACTTACACCTACGTTAACGATAAGAAATCAATGGGAAGATAGACTACAACATTTTTTTACCACAGATAAAAATTTCAAATCAGTATCTTTTGATATTAAATCATTATATGAAATCACTTTCTCTACTTATCAATCATTACATAGTTTTTACAAAACCTTTGAAAACAAAGAAGACTATTTTAACTATTTTAAAACCAATGGCATTGAAACCATTGTATTAGATGAAGCTCATCATTTAAAAAATGCCTGGTGGAAATGCCTATACGATTTAAAACAAAGTTCATCACATACCATTGTTGCCCTTACTGCTACCCCACCCTATGATAGTGACCGATCAGAAATCACAAAATACTTTCAGCTTTGTGGCGAAATAGATGATGAAATTGCGACTCCTGATTTAGTGAAAGAGCAAAATTTATGCCCACACCAAGACTATGTCTATCTATCTAAGCCGAGCGATATAGAGATTAATTACATTGTTAATTTCCGAAAGGAAATTGCTGCATTTATCGATGAATTAAAAACAGACGAAACTTTTAAATTATTTTTACAAGACCATCGTTTTTATAAAGATCCATCTCGCTGTATTGATGAATTGTATGGCAATCCCGAATTCTTTTCTGCAATTATAATTTTCCTAAAATCTACTGGAGAAATTATCCCATTCGAAAAAATTCAAATATTAGGTTTTGAAAATGAAAAAGATGTTGAAATTCCTCCCCTTACAAATGATTGGGTTGAACTATTATTACAAAACATTTTAGATGATCGATTAAACCTACTTGATTACGAAGCTTATCTTTTAACTATTGAAAAAAGACTTAAAAAGTTAAACATCCTTGATAATAATAAAGTAAATTTCATTGGTAATAATCGTATTTACAAATCGCTCTTTAGCAGCCCTAGTAAATTAAAAAGTATTGTGAAGATTATTGATCATGAATTCCAGCACCTTGGTAACCAATTACAAAGTGTAATACTTACTGATTACATACGAAATGAGTTTTTAAACACACCCAAAAACATCATTAAAAGCATTAATAAACTTGGTGTTGTACCTATTTTCCAAAACTTAAGGGTCTCTATCGAAAATAAACATATGCTTGCTGTTTTATCAGGAAGTTTAGTCATTATCCATGCGAATCTATTGGCTGAATTTTATTTATATGAAAATGAAGATGATTATACGATAAAGCCACTAGAGTGCGATGCAGAATATGTAATCATTTCTGGAAAATCAAGTTCAAAAAGTCACTTGGTAGCCGCTATTACCAATTTATTTGAAAAGGGAAAAATAAAAATACTTGTAGGCACAAAGTCATTGCTTGGAGAAGGCTGGGATGCTCCTGCAATTAACACCTTAATATTGGCATCTTTTGTTGGTTCGTTCGTAACCTCAAATCAAATGCGTGGGCGAGCAATTCGATCTCAAATTAATAACCCCTCAAAAACAGGTAATATTTGGCATTTAGCGTGCATAGATCCTACCATTAAAGACGGAGGTAGAGATTTAGAAATACTAAAACGAAGGTTTGATGCTTTTTTGGGAATATCAAATACAGAAGAAAACTATATTTCAAATGGTTTTGAACGTTTGGCTTTACCTAAAAACATTACACTTGAAAATGTTGATTCCATAAACATCAACACCTTAGAAATTGCAAGTAAACGTGAGGATATTTCTAAAAAATGGAATGCAGCCATTTTCACAGGGAATAAATTAGGTAGAGAAATTAAGCTATATTTTCAAGGTAAAAAGCCTTATCCAAAACAAAAGAAAATCTATTTTAACGACGCGGTAAAATACACCTTTGTAGAACTGACTATTACACTCTCTTTTTTCTTACCTGAGTTTTTATTAAAAAATTTACATTTACTTATTAGCAAAGGCGTACTCTATTTTGTGTATACTACGCTAGCCTTTTTAGGACTTAATTTTGGGCAAAAAGCTTATAAAGCTATAAAGTTGTATTTACAATATGGTATAATTCATAAGGACATAGAGAAAATGGCAAATGCTATTATGGACACCTTATATGAATTACACCATTTTACCACAGAGAAATCAACGATTAAAATAATTACAGATTTACTACATCAAGGAGATGTTACTTGCTCCATCCAAGGTGCAAACCAGATAGAAAGCACTTTGTTTATCAATGCCTTGAACGAAATGTTACAACCTATTGAAAACCCACGCTATGTAATTGTAAAAGATGTTTGGTATCGTAAGAAGTTAGATATTCAAAACTACTTTCCAGTACCACAACTATTTGGCGATAAAAAGGAACGTTGTGAAATTTTCTTAAAAAATTGGAGTGATCATATGGGCAAGTCTAACGTCTTTTACACAAGACATTTAGAAGGTCGAAAAATGCTTGTTAAAGCAAGGTTATTTCATATTAGTGGAGCTATTAAAGAAGTAACTAAAAAGTCAATAATCTGGAAATAACTATACCCATTCTTTAGGGTTTTCTAAAACTTTAAGGACTTTTTCTTCTTCGCTACCTTTCTCAGGCGTATGATTGTATACCCATTGTACATGTGGTGGCAAACTCATCAAAATACTCTCTATACGTCCATTCGTTTTTAATCCGAAAAGAGTTCCTTTATCATGCACTAAATTGAACTCTACATAACGTCCACGTCGAATTTCTTGCCATTTACGTTGTGCTTCCGAATAGGGTAATTCTTTTCGTTTTTCTACTATAGGTACATAGGCTTCTAAAAAACTATCTCCAACTTCAGTTACATAGTTATACCAGTTTTGCATGGACATTACCTCTGTTTGTTTACAATAATCGAAAAACAAACCTCCAATCCCCCTAGCCTCATTGCGATGGGTATTGTAAAAGTATTCGTCACAGCGTTTTTTATATTTAGGATAGAATTCAGTGTTATGGGTATCACATGCTATTTTACATACTTGATGAAAGTGTGTGGCATCTTCTTCAAATAAATAGTATGGGGTTAGGTCTTGCCCACCACCAAACCAAGAATCGACAATTTCACCATCTTTGTTATACATTTCAAAATACCGCCAATTAGCATGAACCGTTGGTACAAAAGGATTTTTAGGATGCAACACGAGACTTAATCCACATGCAAAAAAATTAGCTTCTTCCACTCCAAAATGCTGTTGCATTGTTTTAGGCAATTCGCCATGGACGGCTGAAATATTAACTCCTCCTTTTTCAAAAACATCACCATTTTCTATGACTCTTGTTCTACCGCCACCACCTTCTGGTCTACTCCATAGGTCTTCTTTGAATGTAGCATTACCATCTACTTCTTCAAGCTTAGAAGTTATGGTGTCTTGTAACTTCTGTATGTAATTGTAAAACTTATCTTTCATATCCTTTATTCTAAACAAACTAATATCAACTTCTTCCAATTTATATTAATTGATATTATTTATTTTTTTCAAAACGCCCAATATAGGCTTCATATAATTCCATATCAATTGGTTGTTCACCAACAGGAGTAAATTCATTTTCAAGTGTTCTAATCCAGTTAAATTTACAGTTCTCAGCCACTTTAACACTTGCTAAATTGTCTTTATGTGAAATAATCTGCAAGGTTTCTAATCCTAAGGTTGTAAATGCATAAATTAATAATGCTTTAACTGCTTTTGATGTTAATCCCTGACCTTCATTAGCATAACCAATACAATACGCAAATTCTCCTTGTTTCTTCTCCCAATCTAATTCTTTAATCCCTATTATACCAACAAGTTCACGATTGTTTGAATTTTTTAGGGTAAAAATAAATTCTTGTTTTTGCTGAAATTCCTTCACTTTTTTTTCAACATATAATTGAGACAGAGTAGGGTTCAGATTTTGGGCTAATGTACTTGGAAAGTATCGTTTTAAACGTTCTGAATTGGACACCACTAAGTCGCAAATTTTCCATGCATCTCCGCTGTGTATTTTGCTAACTTCAAAACCATCAAATTGTGCAATCATTAAAACTTAGTTTTATTATTTGAGATTAGACTATTTTCATTTATACGGGTAACTGTACCAATTGAAGCGGCTGTAACTGAAAAAGGTAACACTAAAATAATTCCTATCACAGGAATCATCAAAAATAACATAAATACAAT
Source organism: Aureibaculum flavum (assembly GCF_016406085.1). GTDB lineage: Bacteria > Bacteroidota > Bacteroidia > Flavobacteriales > Flavobacteriaceae > Aureibaculum > Aureibaculum flavum. Next base: position 425,745 of record NZ_JAEHFJ010000005.1, on the reverse strand, counting down.
ACCATTACCTAAAGCCAAACCTTTATTTTGCTTTACAAAAAGTAGGCTTTCTTTATATTTAAAATGACGCTCTAATGTGTAATCCATATTTCCGAAACCAGCATAATAAGCCTGAATTAAGAAGAGCACTATTGTTGTAAAAATGTTGATTACCGGAATAAAACTCAATAACAAAATAGGAATAGTAAATAGTAGTTCTTTACCTAGATTTCTAACATTTATTCTGATACCTCTCCATAACTGATTACTAAAAGTTGTTTCTCTATGGTGATGAATTTCTGATAATGGCACTCCGGAAAGATGGGCTTCAATCTTTTCTGAAACGGGACTCATAAAAGGAGCCGATAATGCCATGATGATGTGTTTATACAAAATCAATCCAAGTACGGCAATTGATAACCCTCCTATAAAACTACTTATTGTTGTAAAAGTTTCCTTGCCCCACTCCCATCTCCATATCTTCGCGATATAGTAACCGATGTTATCTGATAACGTATAGGCTAAGAACCCAATTATCAATGCTGTAAAAATGCTTATTATTATAGGGATGAAGAAATATTTCCAAAGTTTTAATTTAGAAATTAAACCGAAAGATTGGGTATATGCCTGAATGCTTTTAAAAATATTCTTTATCATTTACAGCATTATTACGTGTCAAAATCAATCCTCTAACTTTTCTATATAGACTAAATCATTACTATATTTTTTAATATCTTCTACAGAATAAATCATTTTTGCTTCAGCTACTTTTTCAATTAAAACATCAATAAATTGCTGTGTATTCCGCTCGTCATTCTGAATAAATATTTTTCTACCTACATGGTTATTATGAGAATCCATTTCTTTTTCTAAGGGCTCATTAGGTGAAAACTCTTCGTGCCAATCCGTTACTTGCTGAGCAAAACGTATTGCTCTTCTTGTATTACCACGCCATCTAGAACATTTTTTTGCAATTAATATATTCCAAAGTGCATGCCTAAAAGCATTGGTAACATTATTTTTATGATGTAATTTACCATACAATTCATCAGAAACTTTTACAGTTTGATACGTTGCTAATAATGCGGGGCCAAAACTTAATGGATGCCTAATAAATAAAAGAATAAATGACCAAGCATTTCCTTTATTTACTAATTTGATAAACTCTAACTTATCCATTAAATTCATATTCTTTTACCGCATCAATAAATGCTTTCGCATTATCTAACGGAATATTGGGTAAAATTCCATGCCCTAAATTAACAATATATTTATCTTTACCAAAATCATTTATCATTTGATGCACCATTTTTTTAATGGTTGCAGGGGGTGACAATAATCTTGACGGATCAAAATTACCTTGTAATGTAATTTTTCCTCCAGATAAGTAACGGGCATTCTGAGGAGTAATTGTCCAATCCACACCTAATGCACTAACATTTGATTTTGCCATTTCACTTAAAGCAAACCAACAACCCTTTCCAAATGCAATAACCGGAGCGTCATCTTTTAGGGCCTCAATGATTTGATTGATGTATTGCCAAGAAAACTCTTGATAATCTACCGGAGATAACATTCCTCCCCAAGAATCAAAAATCTGAACCACATCAACACCTGCCTTCACTTTTGCTTTTAAATAAGCAATCGTAGTATCTGTTATTTTTTGCAACAATTGATGTGCAGCTAATGGTTGTGTAAAACAAAAAGCTTTGGCTTTATCAAAATTTTTACTTCCTTGACCTTGCACTACATAACATAAAATTGTCCATGGAGACCCTGCAAAACCAATTAATGGAATATCATTATTTAACAACTCTTTTGTTGCTTTTATGGCCTGCATAACATAATCTAACTCTACATTTACATCAGGTACAATTACCTCGTCTACGCCTTTTTGATCTCTTACCGGATTTGGTAAATAGGGCCCAAAATTCGGTCTCATTTCCACTTCAATATTCATTGCTTGTGGAATAACCAAAATATCTGAAAATAAAATAGCAGCATCCATTCCATAACGTCTAATTGGCTGTACTGTAATTTCACTTGCCAATTCAGGTGTACGACATCTTGTAAAGAAGTCGTATTTTTCACGAATGGCAATAAATTCTGGTAAATATCTTCCTGCTTGACGCATCATCCAAACCGGAGGACGGTCAACTGTTTCGCCTTTTAAGGCTCTTAAAAACAAATCGTTTTTTATCATTATAAATGTAACTTAGGTCTAATTACTATTGTTTTGCCACTGCTTCCATGGCTTTATCAATTGCATTTTCTGTTTGCTCTAGATCTTTCTCGCTTAAAGCAGATGATAAAAACCATGCTTCAAATTGTGAGGGCGGTAAAAATATACCATTTTTAACCAACTCCCAGAAAAATACGGCAAACTTTTTTGTGTCTGACTCTTGTGCTTCTTCAAAGTTCGTAACTACACCTCTCTTAAAAAAAGGATTAATCATAGAGCCATATCGGTTGACAACAATGTCGACACCATGCTTATTTGCCTTTTCTCTTAACATCTGTTCTAGTCTAGCCGCAATTTCATCGAATTTTTGATAGGGATTTTGTTTTTTCAACTCTGTAAGTGTCGCAATTCCCGCTGCCATAGCAATTGGATTTCCACTTAACGTTCCTGCCTGATACATAGCTCCTAATGGCGAGACCATTTCCATAATTTCATTTCTTGCCCCATAAGCACCTACAGGAAAACCACCACCAATAACCTTACCTAAGCAAGTAATATCAGCTTCCACGCCTAACAATTCTTGTGCTCCACCAAATTTAGAACGAAAACCAGTCATTACCTCATCAACAATCAACAAGGCATTTTTAGTTTCTAAATACGCTTTTAACTCCTTTAAAAAATTACCTTGAGGAAGCACCACTCCCATATTACCAGCAATGGGCTCTATAATAACCCCAGCAATATCATCATGCTTTTCAAAATGTGCTTTTACACTTTCTAAATCATTATAGTTTGCTATTAAAGTATTTTTAACGGCTCCTTCTGGTACTCCTTTGCTTCCTGGTAAACTTAATGTCACTAACCCAGAACCTGCTGCAACCAACAAGGCATCAGAATGCCCATGGTAACAGCCAGCGAATTTTATGATTTTATCATTACCTGTGTAAGCTCTTGCCAAACGCAATGCACTTAGTACAGCTTCCGTACCTGAATTTACAAATCGGACTTTATCCATTCCTGGAAAAGCATCACAAACTATTTTAGCAAGCTTAATTTCATTTTTTGTAGAGGCTCCAAAAGTATATCCGTTTTTTAAGGCCTTTTTAATTGCCTTTTCTACTTTTTTATGTCTATGACCTAATATCATTGGACCATAAGACAAAACATAATCTATATAATCATTACCATCAACATCAGTAATAACTGTGCCTTTTGCTTTTTTAATAAATAAAGGATTACCACCCACAGAAGCAAAAGCTCTAACTGGAGAATTTACGGCACCCACTAAATGTTTTAATCCTTTTTTATATAGTTTTTCTGAATTTTTAAAGTCCATTTGTTTTTATATTCTATTCAACTTAAATTGAATAATTTATTTTCTTATATCTCTATAAATTAAAGGATTTTACCTTGTTAATTGCTTTTGAGATTATAATACAGTTACTCTTTTACAACAGCCCCTCCCTTAATTGTAATCGTTTCCAGAAATGCTCCAGATGACAAATCATAAACTTTTAAAGTACCTTTACCATCTTTTAAAGTACCAAAATCTATTTCTTTTCCATTGATATCATAAAACTCCTTTACATTAAAAACCATTCCATCTTTATACTCTATAGCTCTATGTAATTGTTCATTTTTAAAAAATTTCTTTGCTAAGCCATTTAACTCCCCTTTGCTGTACTGACCTTTTCCTGATATTGTACCTTTGGTATGGTACGTTATATACGCTCCATTTTTTTTATTATCCTTCAAATTAAATAATTCAGCTAATTTCCCATCCTCTGTATAAAACAACCATTCTCCTGTTTTATTCACAAAACGTCTTCCAAAAAAATCACGTTTCATTGGTTTTACATACGCTCCCTTAGCTTTAATTTTGCCGTTTTTATAGTAATTTTTCCATTCACCTTTTTCAAAATTACCTTGCGTATAGGTTGTATCGTTGGTATAAATTAGTTGATTAAAAAGTTTTCCATCATCGCTGTAAATTTTTTCTTCAGTTGCCTTTCCATATATTGGATGTAAAACTTCTTTTTTTTCTGTTTTTTGAGCATATAATGAACCAAAAACTAAAAACAATACAATAGAAATTCTAATACTCATTACTTTCTTATTAATATTTTGGCAACTTCTTTGGCAAAATAGGTAATAATTATGTCTGCTCCCGCCCTTTTCATGGACAATAAGCTTTCCATCATTACTCGTTCTTCATCAATCCAACCCTTTTCTCCTGCCGCTTTTATCATTGCATATTCACCACTCACGTTGTAGCATGCTATAGGTCTGTCAAAATTATTCTTTAAATCTCGTATAATATCTAAATAAGATAATGCTGGTTTTACCATAAGAATATCTGCCCCTTCTTCATCATCAAACGTAGCTTTACGCATAGCTTCATCTCTATTAGCGGCATCCATTTGATAGGTTTTACGATCTCCAAAACTTGGTGCAGAATCTGCAGCATCTCTAAAAGGACCATAAAAAGCGGAAGCATATTTTACTGAATAGGCCATAATGGGTAAATTTGAAAACCCTGAATTATCTAGAGCTTCTCGCACCATTGCAATCGTTCCATCCATCATTCCAGATGGTGCAATCATATCAGCTCCAGCCTTTGCATGAGAAATAGACTGCTTGGCTATATTGACCAAAGTAGCATCATTATCAACATCATTATCATGTAAAATACCACAATGTCCGTGCGAAGTATATTCACAAAAACAAACATCAGTAATTACATATAATTTTGGATAATTCTTTTTTATAAAACGTACCGCCTTTTGAATAATACCTTGATCACTCCAAGTTTCCGTTCCTTCATCATCTTTTTCTGAGGGAATTCCAAATAACAAAACTGCTGGAATATTTAAAGAAACAACGGCGTCTAATTCTTTTGAAATTCGATCGAGTGAAAAACGTTTTATGCCAGGCATTGAAACAATTTCTTTTTCAATATTCTCACCTTCTTCAATAAAAAGTGGATAGATTAAATCATCAACAGACAATTTTGTTTCTCTAACTAATCTGCGAATATTTTCTGATTTTCTAAGTCTTCGGGTTCTAAACATTACTTGTGTATTAACATGATACAAGGCTTACAAACACTAAATACTTTGGTAATTAAGTGACTACCTTTTAGTGTATGCTAGTTTTTTGCGAAGTGTAAATTAGCGAGCTCTATAACACTTTCAACAGTGGGTAAAGAAGCTACTTTTACTTCGTCAAAATATTTTTTCGCTTCTAAGGCTGTCGTCTCTCCTATACAAAAAGCAATACCAATCGCTTTATTTCCTTTCATATAACTTTGCACAGTTGACGGACTATAAAATAAAATCCCATCAGTGTCATCCTCAACTTTTAAAGGACTTAACATGGTTTTATAAGCCTCAACTTCATTAACAACCACATCATTTTCTTCCAAAAAGCTTGGCAATTCGTCTAAGCGTAAACTGCTCGTAAAATAAGTTACTTCTTTACTTTTTATATCTTTTAAAACAAGTGGGGCTAATTTCTTTGCATTTTTAGCCGTTAATTTAACTGGACCAATTTTTTTCTCAACCAACGCTTTGGTTCTACGACCTACGCAATAAATGTTTTTAAACTGCAATTCAGGTAAAGAAAAATTAGTCTCAAGTGACTCCACTGTATTTTTACTGGTAATTATCACATTTTCCAATTCTTTTTTCAATACTGGTTGTGGTATTCTACTAAATCTTACTTTTATAAAATCGCTATCATCTACCTTAATATCTTCATGCACCAATTTTGATTGACTAACCGTTAACTTTTTAGTTGAGCATAGTGTAAATTTCTTTTCGAATTTATCAAAATTGGACATCAACTTTTTACCTCCTCTATCTATAATAAACTCTGCAGCATCTTGAGCCAAATAGATATGCTTTCTAAGTTTTACGGTTTTATTTATTTCTTTCTTACTCGTACCATCTTCACTTAGAATAATCCCTTTTAGGGTAATTTCTTCATCGTTTATGTAACATAAAGCTCCTATTGGTGCTGAACACCCGCCTTCTAACAGGTTTAAAAACTTACGCTCTACATTGGTACAGATTTCAGTTTCTTCATGATTTAACTTACCACAAGCTTCTCTAACAAACTCATCTTTTTCAAGAGCAGAAATCATAATTGCTCCTTGTGCCGGGGCAGGAATCATCCAACTCAGTGTTACTAAATTTTCAGGTTCAATACCAATACGCTTTAATCCTGCGGCAGCGAAAATACCACCATTCCAATCTTCATTATCTTTTATTTTTTGTAACCTAGTATTTACATTACCTCTTAAACCAACGACCTTATGAGAAGGATACCGCTGTAACCATTGAGCTTTACGTCGTAAACTACCGGTTGCAATAATGGCATCTTTTTGAGCCATAAACTCCTCATTATCTTTAAAAATCAATACATCTTCAGATGGCCCTCTTTTTAAAACAGCAGCTTGCACAATACCTTCTGGTAGAATAGTAGGCACATCTTTGAGCGAGTGTACTGCAATATCAATTTCATCATTGAGCATTGCAATATCTAGGTTTCGCGTAAATACGCCGGTAATACCCATTTCATAAATGGGTTTATTTAAAACTAAATCACCCGTAGCTTTTATAGAAATCAATTTGGTCTTATAACCTAAATATTCTAATTGATGTTGTACGGTTTTTGCTTGCCACATCGCTAATTCACTATCACGAGTGCCTATTCTAATTATTTTGTCCATTGTTAATTTTTCAGCTGAAAAACCTTTGAAATTAATGCGATACTTTCATCGGAATTAGAATCATTATCTTTTAAATGATTTGCAAATTGTTTTGTAATTTTCTGAACAATCCTATCTGATAATAATTGAGCTTGTTGCTCATTAAAATCAGTTATTTTTTTTCTTTGAAAATTAATCTCTTCCAATTTGATTTCTTCCAATCGCAATTTTAAAGCTTTTATAGTTGGAGCAAATTTACGTGTTTCTAACCAAGCTTTAAACTCTTTTTTAATTTCATCTATTATTCCTTCTGCAAGTGGAATTTGTGCAGTTCTATTTTTAAGCGTATCATCGGTGATTTTAGAGAGATCATCTAAATGAACTAGATTCACATTCTCTAGGTCTTCTATATCATTTGATACATTTTTGGGTATGGATAAATCTAGAACCAATAATGGTTTATCATTAGATAATATCGCTTTTGTAACGGTAGGTATTGGAGCTCCAGTGGCTACAATTAAAACATCGGCTTTTTTTATTTCTGACTCTAAATTTGTAAAATCAGCAACTGTAACATCAAATTTTCCTGCTACCTCCAATGCTTTATCTTTAGTTCTATTAACCAAAGTTATATGTTTGTTATGTGTATGCTTTACTAAATTATCGCAAGTATTTCTACCTATTTTACCTGTACCAAACAACAGAATATTTTTATCTGAAATTTGCTGAACATTATTAAGTATATATTGAACGGATGCAAATGACACCGATGTGGCACCAGAACAAATTTCTGTCTCGGTTTTTACACGTTTGCTTGCTGTAATTACATTATTTATTAAACGATCTAAAAAAGTCTTTAATAAATTTAATTTTTTAGATTGTGAAGCACTTTTCTTTAATTGTCCAATAATTTCAAAATCACCTAATATCTGACTATCTAATCCAGTTCCAACTCGGAAAATATGATCAATTGCATCATTATTCTTATAAATAGAGGCTACTTTTTCAAACTCTTCAATGGTTCCATTAGAGTGTTTACATAGTAACTTAATGAGCTGAAAAGGGTGTGCTGCAAAACCATATATTTCGGTTCTGTTACATGTTGAGATTACCATTAATTCTTCTATACCATCAGCCGCCGCTTCGTTTAACAAATCTACCTTAGCAGATTCCGTTAAGCTAAAACGACCACGAACTTCAGCATTTGCCTTTTCATAGCTTAAGCCAATACAGTAAAAAGTATGATGTTTGGAAATGTTATAACGTTGCATATTTTTTCAATCGGAGCAAAAATATAATTAGTATATGAATAAAAACAACGCTGAAAGGATTATTTATATCGCTTCACGTTTTTTAGACTACTAAAAGCTTAAAATTAATTATAAACCCTATATTTGCTACTACTAATGCTATTTTAACGTGCCCAATTTAGAACTATTCTAAATAATAAAATTTTGATAAATGCCTAAAATTGATTTAAAAAATAACGCAGAAAGTCCCATTCTAAAAAATGAAGTTGAAGATGGTATTCACTTGCTTAAATCATTGAATGAAAGTAATGATATTCAAACAATTACACATGATATTGACAGTAGCTACATCCAATTTCATTTCTGTTTAAAAGGATCTTCAAAATTCTTATTTAACAATGGAAATTACAGTTTTGATATCGCTGATGACAATTCATTATTACTATACAATCCTCAAACAGATTTACCTTTAAATTTAGACTTACCCTCCAAGTCATGGGTAATTTCACTCTTTATATCTATTAAAAAATTCCATTCGCTATTTTCGCAAGAAGCCGATTTTATTCACTTTTTAACGAATGATAATAGAGATAAAAAATATTATGACACCAAGGTAACTTCCCCTGCATTATCTGTTGTTCTAAATCAAATAACTAATTTCAATATCAATAGCTCCTTAGAAAAACTCTATTTGAAAGGAAAGATTTATGAATTATTAAGTTTGTATTTTAATCATGGTGGTGAAGCTGACATTGAGCAATGCCCATTCTTAGTTGATGAGCACAATGTGCTTAAAATTAGAAAAGCCAAAGACATTATTATTGCAAATATGACAGAGCCGCCAAGCTTACAAGATTTAGCCAATGATGTGGACTTAAATTTAAAAAAATTAAAAACAGGATTCAAACAAATTTATGGTGATACTGTGTATAGTTTTTTATTTGATTACAAAATGGAAGTAGCACGTAAACTTTTAGAGACCAATAAATTCAATGTCAATGAGGTCGGATTAAAAGTTGGCTACAGCACTTCTAGCCATTTTATTGCAGCATTTAAAAAGAAATATGGAACTACACCTAAAAAATATGTTTTAGCATTACAAAGTTAGATGAAGCAGCTTACACATAACGAGACCGTAAACAACAAAAGAAAATTTCCAATAACAATAGTTTGTGATGCCATACGAACTCCTGAAAATATTGGAATGTGTTTTAGAATTGCAGAATCTTTTGGTATTGAGAAGATATACCTTCATGAAAACTCTGCCAATTTACAAAATAGAAAAATTCAAAAAACATCGAGAAACACAATAGATCAAATAGAACATACTAGATATTCAGATTTTAACGACCTGATACTGAACCTTAAAAAAAATGGTGTACTGGTAGTTGGTTTAGAAATTACAGACAATAGCACTGCAATTCAAGATTTTGATTTTAAAGTGTATTCAAAAATTGCTTTGGTGGTTGGAAGTGAGCGAAATGGTATAAGCAATATAGACTTACTCGATAAAAGTATCGCAATACCCATGTTTGGAAAAAACTCATCAATGAATGTAATTCACAGCTTAGCTATTGCTTTGTATGAAATTACAAATCAATTGAGTTAACAGCGAACTCCATATTCAATTCATTAATCTGTGGCTTCATAACTACATTCAACATAAAATTATAGCTTCTCTATTTTGAGAATGTAAAGGGAGTTCATAGGTTGGTTTTATTCTGAATTATTTCCAATTCCAATCGACTATGAATTAATAATGCCCTCCAAGTGAAACATCAGTATTTTGATTTGAATTTAAACGTTTCCTATTTTTATATTTCATTAAATTTAAGGCTTCGTCAACTAATTCATTATCAGTTTTTGTATCGTTTAACATTAATCCTCTATTTGCAGTTAAATAATAAGGTTTAATATTTATTTGATTTCCATCCTTTTCAAAAGCAATGTAATGCAACCAATCTACATCACCATAATCATTTACATTTTTCATTTTAAAGAAATAGACCTCTAAATTTTTCTTCCCTACTGTTAATTTTTCTTTTTTAAAGAATGATATTTCATCCTTTTCCTTATCGTAATAAGCATTAGCGAACAACCTAGATTGAGCATATTTTTGTTGAAATTGATCTGTTTTTAAAACTTCCGGTAGCAACTTATGTTTCTCTAATTTATCAATTAATGTATATACATTTTCCGTTTTTCCAATAGTCTTATCTTTTAATTTTTGAGGTATTATTAACCCTTTTGATTTTAATAACACATAATAATTACACAAAGCATCAATATCACTACTTTCTAAAAGTTTCGTATAAAACTGTGCTACATTCTTTTCCTCTCTAAAAGGATCTAATAAATTAACATAATACCCCAACAACGATTCCACTGAAGAAGAATTACTGTAAGATTGCACATCTGTAAGACTTCGCTTTAACTCAATTTTAGCGTCGTTAAGCAACTGTTCTTTATATTTCTTATAAACTTTTGGCTTAATAAAACTACTATCTTTTAACCTTGACAATAAACTATAAATTGGTTTTTTATACTCTTGAATAGAAGAGTATTTTAATAATTCAGGAAACAACTTCTTCTTTAATTTCAAAGAATCATTACGTAATGGATTATCAAAAATTGTATTCATGGAATAGTTACCTACAGGAAAATCATTCTCTAATAAATCTAATATTGTTTTATAAGATTCACTATGCTTTTTAGCAACTAATGCTTTGATAATATCAATTTGTGTTTCAGGCTCACTATAAGATTTTATATATAATTGTTTTAAAAAAGGTACAATTTTTTCACTTTTCAACTTAGATAATTCTCCTATAATATAACCTTTAGCATACTTATTATCTTTAGAAAACTCATGTGTGTTTAAAATGGAAATCATAGCATTAACATCCTTTTCGCTAAAATTCAACAAATAATGAGCATTATCCGCAAGGCTGTCATTACTTTTTAAGGCCTTAAAATAATCAACTACTTTATCTTCAAACACATCTCTTCCTAAGAGCGTATCTATTGGCGTAAATGTTTTATAAAACGTATCAACAAATTTGGAAGAAGTACTTAAACTATCTTCCATTGTTTTTAACTCATACAGCACTCCTAATTTTAGAATTTTTTTGACCCGTATTCGTTTTGCACTTAAACTATCTTTTGCTAAAAAAGTATAGGTATAAAGCCCATTTTCCTTTTGCTTCTTTTTATTTACCAACTTAAATTTATATGAATACGCTTTCTCTGCTTGACTCCAAAGACTATCAATGTTTTCAAACATCTGCAAATCGTGATATTTAGTTCTAGTAACTACAATATTTTCATTGGTCTTAGAACTGTATTGTGTGGTATTATTATGTGCAGCATAAGGCTTTTGCTTTACACCTCCACCATAAAGGTTCATTGGAAATGGCGGTTTAGTATTTGTCTTTACCGTAAAATATAATGCGGTATCTTGTACTTGTTTAAACTCTTCTTTATAAATAATATCTTTTAATTTAAACGAATTGAAATACGTATTTGCAACAAGAGAATCTTTACCAACATAGCCTAATAAATAGTAAGACTCATCTTTCACAATACTTTTTAATGCAAGTTGTTGATGCGTGGCTGAATCTAAAATAGCATTAGACTGATAAGCTGCATATTTATCTGAAACCTCTTTTCCAAATTGCTTAGTTAATTTTAAATTTTTATAAAAAGCATGGTGAATGTATTCTGCTTCAAACTTATCTTCTTCAATATAATTCACATCGTGCACCGGTACTTCTTGTAAAAAATAATATCCAGAATCGTCATATGATTGGATCAAATTCTTACCCGCAACATTAAAGCTTTCTGAATTGTAATTTTGTGGCATTTGAACAGAATATTTACCAAAACTAGGCGAAAACTCCGACCATTTACTTGTTAAAGGTCTAAAAGAAATAGAGTTGAAAATTTTATCTGCATGTTTTAATGCATAGTCACCTTTACCTCCTAATTTAATAATTACGATTTCTAATGGTGTTTTATATATATGATATTTTTGATAGTCTTCTTTCTTTGTTTTGTTTAAAATACTAATACCAGGATAAGGTGTCGTTAGTATTTCTTTTTTAATTATTTTCCCAGGAATATCTTCATAAAGTAAATGATCAATATCGTCTAAGCTAATTTTTGTACTTCCATTAGTATTTAAATAATCAAATGTATTCATTCTCGTTATCGCTAAATAACCTCCATTTGCCATATCTGTAGCAACATAATATTTTTGATTTAAAAAATTGAGCTCTAATAATTTTTCAAAACTTTGAATACTCAAAAAATTGTCAGGGGTAGCTTCTAACTTTAATGTTGGTTCAACAATAGTTGATTCCAATTTATTTTTCATTGTAGTGGCAAGTGACGTTCTTTTAGATGTTAAAGCCGTTACCGAATAACCTCTTCTTCTCAACATTTCGATAACCCCGTTTTCCCCAGGTAAGTGAGCAGCACCAACTCCCGAAAAAACTGATTTATGCTGTATTAAAGAGTCTAATACATTAACCATATTTTCATTACGCTGATATAACATATATTTTCTAAAATGCTCCGTATTTGTAGCCTCTCCAATAGAATCTAATAAATCTAAATTCCGATCTCTGTAAGCATCCTCAGTTAACATATACATTGGTTTTTCTTTGTACAACTTTTTTAACCAAGTGTCTTGCTGCTTTTTTATAGAATTATAACTTGCCTTGGTAACTAAATACCTAGACTCATTAAAGTCTTCAAGTCCAACAACAGGTTTGTGATTTTTCTTACCAGCTTGATATATAAACATATCTAAATAGGTTTCTTCTTCAAAATTATCAGAACCTGATTGCTTTCTATACAGGTAGCTATTCACTAATGTATTATCTAAACGTATCGCATTTCTAATGGCCAACTTTTGTGGAAAAGGCAATTCAAATAAAGCTCCATAAAAATCTTTATTGTAAAAGTTACCTGCTCCATAATAACTCATACCCGCATTAATCATATCGTAACTATTTTCTAGCCATTCTGTTGGGTCTGACTCTAAAGCAACAACTTCACTTTTCTCTAAAGACTTATAGAATACATCGTCTAAGCGAAAAGCCACTTTACTACTGACATGCATAGTACCATACAGGTAAGAATCCTTTTCTAGATTATTCCCTGATATTTTCCAAAGTAAACTCTGATATTTTTGTTGTGCAGACAGTATTGAGCATACAAATAGTAAAATTACAGGAATATATTTCTTCATGTGTATAAAAGTAAAAGTGATTTAATATAAAGTGGTAGCAACAATATTGCTTCAAGAATAAAACAACTTAAGACGACTTTATCCTAATGATATCGTAAATATATTTATTATTTTAACAACGAGAAATACAAATTGAGTAAAACAGTGGCCAGAATGAGTAAACAACATTTTTTCATCAAAACTTCACGAATAATTGTATTTTTGTAAGCCAATTTGTAATTAATGAAGAAAGGAATTTTATTAGTCAATCTAGGCTCTCCTGACAGCACCAAAGTAAAGGATGTTAGAAAGTATTTGGATGAATTTTTGATGGATGAGCGTGTTATCGACATTCCACGATGGAAAAGATATTTGCTCATAAAAGGCATTATTCTAAACACGCGTCCTAAAAAATCGGCCAAAGCCTATAAAAAAATATGGTGGAAAGAAGGATCTCCTTTAGTGGTTATATCTGAACGCTTCTCTAAAAAAGTTGCTGACAAGTTAGAAATTCCTGTAGCCTTAGGAATGCGTTATGGTTCCATGAGTATTGAAAGTGGAATTGCACAACTTGTAAAAAGAGGTGTAGAAGAGATATTACTCGTACCATTATATCCACATTACGCCATGTCTTCTTTTGAAACCGTAGTGGAAAAAGCTAAGGAAATTAACAGAAAAAAATATCCAACAATTAAGATGGATGTAATGCCCGTATTTTATAACAATAGCGATTATATAAAGGTAATGAGTGCCAATTTAAAACGTCACTTATCGGGATTTGAATATGATCATATTTTGTTTTCATATCATGGAATTCCGGAACGACATATTATAAAATCAGATACCACAAATTCACATTGTAAAATTGACGGTTCGTGTTGCGATACGCATTCAAAAGCTCATAGAACCTGTTATAGACATCAGTGCTTTGAAACCACAAAAGCCATTGCAAAAACATTACAATTAAAAGAAGGAACGTACAGTAATTCGTTCCAATCTAGATTGTTAAAAGACCCTTGGTTAAAACCTTACACCGATTTTGAATTGGAGAAATTTGGAAAAGAGGGTGTTAAAAATTTAGCCGTAATTACTCCTGCTTTTGTAGCTGACTGCTTAGAGACCCTAGAGGAAATTGCGATGGAAGGCGAGCATCAGTTTAAAAGTGCAGGTGGTCAAGGATACAAACACATACCTTGTCTAAATGATAATGATGACTGGGTAGATGTGATGGTAAATTGGGTGAATGAATGGGTTGGTGAACCAGTTAATATTTGAGTAACGATTTTTGAGTAACAATTAACGATTTCTGAATTAAGAATTAATGGAAACCAATAAACTAGAAGATAGGTTAATAAATTTTTCTGTTCTTGTTATTGCTATTTATGATAATCTTAAGACCAGTTACGCTGCTAATTATTATGGTAATCAATTAATCAGGTCATCAGGTTCTCCGGCATTGAATTATGGAGAAGCTAGAAGTGCAGAGTCTCATAAAGACTTTGTTCATAAAATGGGAGTTTGTTTAAAAGAATTAAGAGAAAATTTTAATTGTTTAAAAATAATAAGTAGAGCTAATCTTTATCTCGAGAATCAAGAGGATTTAGACAATGCCCTGGACGAAAACAATCAATTAATTTCAATTTTTGTCGCAAGTATAAAACTTCAAAAAGCAACAATTCAAAAATCAAAAATCGTTAATCGTTAAATTATTCTTTAACCAAAAATGAATTACCTCTACCTTAAATCATTACACATTATTTTTGTAACCACATGGTTTGCAGGACTTTTTTATATTATTAGGCTTTTTATCTATTTTAAAGAAGCAGAAAAAAAACCGAATTTAGAAAAGGGCATCTTACAAAAGCAATACAAATTAATGATTAAAAGGCTTTGGTATATCATAACTTGGCCTTCTGCGATTTTAACATTGATTTTTGCAACATGGTTGTTGATTGTTCAACCTATTTGGTTATCAACCTCTTGGATGTGGATTAAATTAGTATTTGTTTTACTGCTGTATCTATATCATTTTTCGTGTCAACACATGGTCAATCAAATTGAAAAAGGTTTTCTTAACTATTCTTCTTTCGGATTGCGAATTTGGAACGAAGTGGCCACTATCTTGCTCTTTGCCATTGTATTCTTGGTTGTACTAAAAAATTCTATTGGTTGGATTTTTGGAACCTTAGGTATACTTGGGGTTTCCATTTTATTGATGTTGGGTATAAAATTATATAAGAGAATTAGGAGTAAAAGAAGTTGGGATAAAGAATAAGTTTACACTTTTTTCTTCTTTTTATATGCTTTTAGACCAATATCAGCCAAAACATAAATAATAGCACCATATATAATAACCCTCCTTCCAGGGAAATCGACATGCATAACACTAAGAATTGCCACTGCAATAATTAGAATTGAAATTAATATATCTATAATTTTTTTCAATTCCTTTAAAAATTATTATAGCCCGTCTCTTTCTTTTCCTTTAAAAAAGCACGTTTTATGGTCTTTATTCTTACTTTTTTACTTTTAGGAGTTAACAGCTTACTATTCTTAATAGCCAGAATTTTAACTTTAAACTTTTCTTTAAGTGAATCTAAATAATCACTTTCTCCGTTATGGTGTATTTCTAAATTCATATTATGTTAATTAACAATTACCTGTGGCTCTCCTCATCACATATGCAATTTCTCCTGCAACTAAAATAAGAATTTTTACTGAAATAATTGTTCTTGACTTTTTATCTGTATAATGTTTAAGAGTTAAACTCAAACTCAGATACAAAAAAAACAATTGAAATTTGGTACTTGAGATTTGTTGTTTTTATTTTTACCCTTGCTTCAAACTCCCTTCAAAAGGAATTCTATTTAAAATACTTCTACCTAAGGTAATTTCATCGGCATATTCTAACTCATTACCTACAGCTATTCCTCTCGCAATTGTAGAAACACTAATATCTAAATCTTCCAACTGTTTATAGATATAAAAGTTGGTAGTATCACCTTCCATGGTAGGACTCAATGCAAAAATAATTTCTTTTATTGTACCTCCTCTGACTTTAGCAACCAAACTATCTATGGTTAAATTTTGTGGACCAACACCTTCAATAGGAGAAATTTTACCTCCTAAAACATGATACATTCCTCTAAACTGAGCTGTACTTTCAATAGCCATCACATCTCTAATATCTTCAACTACACAAATTAGCTCATCGTTTCTGTTTTTATTAGCACAAATTTCACACAGATCAACATCAGAAATATTGTGGCAATTTTTACACAACTTCACCTTCTCTTTTAAGTTTTGCAACGCCTCGGTTAAATATGTGGTCCGTTCTTTAGGTTGTTTTAATAAATGCAATACTAAACGTAAAGCGGTACGCTTTCCAATTCCGGGCAATTGAGACACCTCATTCACCGCATTTTCTAAGAGTTTTGAAGAAAAATTCATGGTGGCTAATTTATAAAAATTAAACTAGAAATTCTGAGGTCAAAATCCTAAATCTTAAACTAAAAAAAACCTTATATTCGTACCTCAAAATTAAAACGAACCTATGCAACCCATTCATATTCTCCTTTTAATAGCCGCCTACTTTGGTGTGTTAATACTCATCTCATTTCTTACCGGAAAGTCAGCAACTAATGAGACTTTTTTCAAAGCAAACAACAAATCACCTTGGTATATCGTTGCGTTTGGAATGATTGGAGCCTCATTGTCTGGAGTAACTTTCATTTCTGTGCCAGGAATGATTGGCGGATCACAATTTGCGTACATGCAAGGTGTGTTCGGATTTTTAGTTGGCTATCTATTAATTGCATTTATCTTATTACCCATTTATTATAAATTAAACGTTACTTCTATTTATCAATATTTAGAACAACGCTTTGGAAAAGTGAGTTACAAAACAGGAGCCTTTTTCTTCTTACTTTCAAGAGTTACTGGTGCATCATTTAGACTATTTTTAGTTGCACTTGCCATGCAGTATATTGTTTTTGAACAAATGGGTGTACCCTTTTGGCTTACCGTGGTTATTTCAATACTTCTGATTTGGCTTTATACCTTTAAAGGCGGAATAAAAACCATTGTTTGGACAGATACGTTACAAACCTTGACCATGTTAACAGCTGTAGGTCTTGCTATTTATCTAATTAATGAAAAACTTGATTGGTCTTACATTGAGTTTTTAAAAACAGACGCCTTTGCAGAAAGAGGTCAAATATTCTTTTTTGACAACCCAAATAGTGCTACTTACTTTTGGAAATACTTTATTGGAGGTATTTTTATAACTATAGCCATGACTGGATTAGATCAAGATATGATGCAGAAAAACCTAACGTGTAAAAACAAAGGTGATGCTCAAAAAAACATGATTTCGATGTCTGTATTATTAGTTATTGTTAATTTCTTCTTCTTATCTTTAGGTGCATTACTCTTTATATATGCAGATAAATTAGGGATTGAAATTCCTGTAGTCGATGGTAGAACAAGAACCGATTTATTATTCCCTGAAATTGCCATGAATCAAGATTTAGGTACACCGCTAGCTGTTGTTTTTATTATCGGCTTAATTGCTGCAGCCTATTCAAGTGCTGATAGTGCATTAACTTCATTAACCACCTCTATTTCAGTAGATTTTTTAGGTATCGAAAAAAGACCAAAAGAGAAACAAATTCCATTGCGTAAAAAAGTACATATTGGTGTCTCTCTTTTATTGATAGTAGTAGTTATTATTTTTAATGAACTTGATGGTAATGTAGTCAGTAACCTTTTTAAATTTGCTACGTTCACCTATGGACCTCTGTTGGGTTTATTTATGTTCGGTATTATTACAAAATATCAAATTAAGGATAAATACGCATGGATTATTGCTCTACTATCTATTGCATTAACCTATTTAATTAGCATTTCTCCTGTTCTCTATGCTTATTATTTAGATTATGAAAATATAATTTCATGCGGAAAACCAGCATGGGAATGTGCAGAAAATTATTCAATTGAAAATAACTTCTATCAATTTCATTGGGAGATATTACCTATAAATGGATTGATTACCGTGATAGGATTATGGTTTATCAGAAAGAAAAAGTAACTTTACAATATGGAAAAAGACCTAAGTAATTATAGAAAGACCTATGAAAAGGATGATTTACTGGAAGAAAATACTCCAGAAAATCCTATAGAATTATTTAGAGATTGGTTTTTGGTTGCTGATAATGATGAAAGTGTTCATGAAGCAAATGCCATGAATATTTCCACCATTGGTTTAGATGGTTTCCCTAAAAACAGAGTCGTTCTTTTGAAAAAATTTACTTGGGAAGGTTTTATCTTTTATACCAATTATAATTCTGAAAAAGGAAAAGCCATTTTTAAAAACCCCAATATCTGCTTGTCTTTTTTCTGGCCCGCATTAGAACGCCAAATCATCATAAAAGGTGTAGCTGAAAAGTTAGCTAAAAATTTATCAGATGGCTATTATGAAACTCGCCCTGACGGGAGTAAATTGGGAGCTTGGGCATCTAATCAAAGTGAAGTAGTATCTTCAAGAAAAGAATTAGACGAGCGGTTAAAAGAATATGAGAATGAATTTGAGGGTAAAGAAATACCTCGTCCTCATAATTGGGGTGGTTTTTTAATAAAACCAATAAGTATTGAATTTTGGCAAGGCAGACCTAATAGAATGCACGACAGAATCAGGTATACATTAGATTTTGAATTTAATTGGAAAAAAGAACGATTGGCACCATAATTTACTTTTGTAATTTACGTTTTAATAGTAATTTAGCTTTATGACAATTAAGTCTGTCTTTTAACTAAAAAATATTTCCCGCGACAGCGGAGCTTAACATGAAAACACTTTATATCGTTAGACACGCAAAATCATCATGGGAATATTCTTCGATTGAAGATATTGACAGACCTTTAAAAGAAAGAGGCATAAACGATGCTTATTTAATTTCAAAAGAACTTCTTAAAAAAGTTAAGCCACCCAATGTGTTTTTGTCTAGTTGTGCGGCACGGGCTTTACACACGGCAATGATATTTGGCTACACATTTAATTATCCCTTGGCCAATTTAAAAATAAGTAAATCATTATATAGTTTTAGTGATGGTTACCTCATTAAAACAGTTAAAGCCTTGGATGATGGATTTAAGTCTGCCATTATTTTTAGTCATGATCATGGTATCAATACTTTTGTGAATACATTTGGTAGCGATCCTATTAGCCACGTTCCTACTTGTGGTGTAATCGGCATTAAGTTTGACATAAAACATTGGAAAAACATAAAAAAAGGGAAAACGTTTTTACAAGAGTTCCCTAAACATTATAAATAAAGCATAGTTTGGAAATAAAAAAATACGCCGCTATCGATATTGGTTCTAATGCCGTCAGGTTATTGGTTTCCAATGTAATTGTTCAAGAAAATTCACCTACTCAATATAGAAAATCATCATTGGTTCGGGTTCCAGTAAGATTAGGTGCAGATGCATTTACAACGGGTGTTATTTCGGAAAATAACCAAACCCGAATGATTAACACCATGAAAGCCTTTAAGTTATTGATGGATGTTCATGGTGTTGAAAAATATAAAGCTTGTGCCACTTCTGCAATGCGAGAAGCAAAAAATGGTCAAGAGGTTATTGAGAAGATTTATAAAGAATCAGGAGTTAATATCGATATCATAAACGGAAAAACGGAAGCCGCAATTATTTCAGCTACCGATTTAAATGAGTTAATTTTAGGTGATAAATCATATTTATATGTAGATGTTGGTGGTGGTAGTACCGAATTAACCTTTTTTAGTAAAGGTAAAATTATAGCTTCTAAATCCTTTAAAATGGGTACCGTACGAGCTATTGACAAACAAACTCATAAAGAAATTAATAAAAAAATTAAAAACTGGATTGAAAATAAAAGTGAAGGCCTTTCAAAAATTGCCTTAATCGGTTCTGGAGGAAATATCAACAAAATTTTTAAAATGTCTACCAGAGCAGAAGGAAAACCACTTTCTTATATTTATATGCGAGCACATTATAAGTTCTTAAAACAAATGACTTATGAGCAACTAATCAGTGAACTAGGTTTAAATCCAGACCGTGCAGATGTTATTATACCTGCAAGTAAAATTTACATTAATGCTATGAAATGGAGTGGAGCAAAGAATATTTATGTTCCAAAAATAGGATTAGCTGATGGTATTATAAAAGCATTACATTCGGGTAAATTAGACGAGTAACCACTGTTAATTAATTACATATTTCCACAAAATCCGAATTCCTACAAGTGCAATTAAAACCGCTGTAACTCTTTTTATTAGAAAAGGAGATAGCTTTCTAGCTCCTAGTCGCGACCCAATTTGGCCACCAAAAAATACAGTTATCATAAGTGCTATAGCTAAATTTGAATTAAATGTGAAGCTGCTATTATTGTGATGTGTAAGATACTGCCCCAACAACCCTGCAATAGAATTTACCAGAATAAAAAAGCTAGACGTAGCTGCTATTTTTTTAGGAGTATCCCAATGTGTTAAATGTAACAATGGTGATAAAAAAACACCTCCACCAATTCCTACCATTCCAGAAACAAAACCTATAACTCCTCCTAAAAAGCTATTCTTTACCACTGATTGTTGCCTTATCTTACCTGAGTGGTCTACTAAATATTTACTTACCCACATTAATACAGCTGCTATTACAAGTGTACTACCCAATAAAACAAAAAAGAAAGCCTGACTTATTTTTAAATATCCTCCTAAAAAAGCAAGAGGTACACTAATAATGCTCAACGGAATAATCTTTCGCCAATCAAAATATCCGTTTTTTATAAAAATAAATGTACCTCCACTTACAACAACAATGTTACATAATAAAGCAATAGCTCTAAATTGGATAAAACTTAATCCCGTTAAGGCTAAAATAGCCAAGTAACTAGATCCACCTCCAAAACCTACAGAAGCGTAAAGTAAAGAAACTGCAAAAAAAAGTGCAATAATTTCCCAATAGTGTAAGAAAACTTCTAAAATTTCTATCATAAATTTAAATAACACTACAAATTAAAGATTATATTTTTATCTTGCTACATATTTTACGGATTATAGCTATGGAAAAACACAAAAAATACTGGAGAGAAAACTTAAAATACCTCGCTATTCTACTGGCTATTTGGTTTTTAGTCTCCTATGTTTTCGGAATTATACTCGTTGAACAATTAAATACAATACGACTCGGTGGCTTTAAACTTGGATTTTGGTTTGCCCAGCAAGGTTCTATTTATGTTTTTGTCATACTTATTTTTGTATATGTACGCTTGATGAACAAATTAGATAAAAAATATGGATATGACACTTAAAAATAATATTCATAAATAAATTTACCCAACAACCCATCTTCATTTCAAACCCACTACTAACTAATTAAATCACATGACTGTACAAATTTGGACATACATTATCGTTGTTGCAACTTTCACATTATATATAGGTATTGCTATTTGGGCCAGGGCAGGATCTACCAAAGAATTTTACGTAGCAGGCGGCGGAGTTTCTCCATTAGCTAACGGATTAGCAACAGCTGCAGATTGGATGTCAGCTGCTTCTTTTCTTGGTATGGCGGGCCTTATTTCTTTTAATGGTTATGATGGTTCTGTTTATTTAATGGGATGGACTGGCGGATATGTGTTACTCGCCCTCCTTTTAGCCCCATATCTAAGAAAATTTGGAAAATTTACAGTACCTGATTTTATTGGAGATCGTTATTATTCGAATATTGCAAGAACAGTAGCTGTAATATGTGCTTTGATTGTCTCCTTTACTTATGTTGCTGGACAAATGCGAGGTGTTGGTTTGGTTTTTTCTAGATTTTTAGAAGTCGATATTAACACAGGTGTCTTTATAGGTATGATCATCGTATTATTTTATGCCGTACTTGGAGGTATGAAAGGGATTACGTATACACAAGTAGCTCAATATTGTGTTTTGATATTTGCCTTTATGGTTCCTGCCATTTTTATCTCCATTCAGATGACGGGCAATCCAATTCCACAATTAGGAATGGGAGGTAAAGTTACTGGAGAAAGTGTTTATTTACTAGATAAACTAGACGGACTTTCTACAGATTTAGGTTTTGCTGCTTATACGAACGGATCAAAATCATTAATTGATATCTTCTTTATTACGGCTGCACTTATGGTAGGTACGGCAGGATTACCACATGTAATTGTCCGATTTTTTACGGTTCCTAAAGTAAAAGATGCTCGAAAATCTGCTGGATATGCTTTATTATTTATTGCTATTTTATATACTACTGCACCAGCAATTTCAGTGTTTGCTCGAACAAATTTAATTGATACTGTAAGCGAAAAAGAATATTCAGAAATGCCTGCTTGGTTTTCTAAATGGGAAACCACAGGGCTTATTACATTCGATGACAAAAATAGTGATGGTAAAATTCAATATGTTGCTGATGAAACTATTAATGAATTGACAGTGGATCCCGATATAATGGTATTGGCAAATCCTGAAATTGCAAAGCTTCCCAATTGGGTTATTGCTTTGGTGGCAGCAGGAGGATTGGCAGCGGCATTATCAACAGCAGCTGGTTTGCTATTAGTAATCTCAACCTCGGTTTCGCACGATTTAATAAAAAAACAATTGAAACCTGATATTTCAGACAAAAGTGAACTAATAGCCGCTCGACTTTCAGCTGTCGTTGCTGTAGTTATTGCAGGGTATTTTGGTATAAACCCACCCGATTTTGTCGCCGCAACCGTCGCCTTGGCATTCGGTTTAGCAGCAGCTTCTTTTTTCCCAGCTATCATACTCGGTATTTTTGATAAACGCATGAATAAAGAAGGAGCAATTGCAGGAATGGTTGTAGGTATATTATCCATGTTATTTTACATGCTAAAATTTAAATTTCAATGGTTTGGTGGTGGAACTGAAGCAGAATGGTGGTTTGGTATTTCACCTGAAGGATTTGGTACGGTAGCAATGCTAATAAATTTCATTTTTTCAATAATAATTTCTAAATTTACTCCTCCACCTCCTGCAGAAGTTCAAGAAATTGTTGAAAATATTAGAATACCATCTAATGCAGGGGATGCAACACATTAAAACCAAAAAATGAAATTAAAAATAATTTTAACCTTCTGTATTATTGTAATTTCAGCATTATCATATGCTCAAAATAATGATAAAGCTAACGATTCAATTGTACTTGAAAAGGGTAAACTCACTGATGGCATTACCATTAAAGAAATTAAATCAAAAAAAAATGATGTTAGTATAAATGACCCCATCATTACAAGACCACCAACATTTGAAACATGTAAATCATTCAATGCTATTGAAGAGCAAAAAGATTGTTTTACACAAACATTACAGAAATTCATTTCGAAAAAATTTAACATCTCAGCGTTAACTATCCTACCCGAAGGCAGACATAAAATTCACTGTTTTTTTACAATTTCAAAAAAAGGAGAGATTACAAATATTGACATCTATTCCAACTACAAAATAGCTGAAACCGAAGCTGAAAAATTAGTATCAGAAATACCAAAATTAGAACCAGGAGAAGTAAACAATGAACCTAGCGATATTAGCTATTGGTTGCCTATAACTTTTATGTTGCAATAATAAAATAAATAATTATGAGTAATTACAGTATCAAACATTTAGAAGAATATTATCAAGTTTATAGAAAGTCAATCAGAGATCCAGAAAATTTCTGGTCAGAAATTGCTGAAGAGCATTTTATGTGGCGTAAAAAATGGGATAATGTATTGAGTTGGGATTTTTCCAAACCTGAAATAAAATGGTTTGAGGGTGCTAAACTTAATATTACTGAAAATTGTATTGATAGGCATTTGGCTACAAAAGGCGATAAAACGGCTATCTTATTTGAGCCTAACAGCCCTGATGAAGCCGCCCAGCATATCACCTATAGAAGATTATACGAGCGTGTAAACCAACTTGCTAATGTGCTTAAAGACCATGGTATTGAAAAAGGAGATCGTGTATGTATTTATTTACCCATGATACCTGAATTGGCAATTTCCTTATTGGCTTGTGCTAGAATTGGAGCCGTACACTCTGTTGTATTTGCAGGGTTCTCTTCAAACGCTTTATCTACGAGAATTAATGACAGTGACTGTAAGATGGTTATTACATCTGACGGATCGTACAGAGGAGCAAAAACAATTGATTTAAAAGGTATTGTAGACGTGGCTTTAGATGAATGCCCTTCCGTTAAAGATGTTTTAGTGGTAAATAGAATTAACTCAGATATAACGATGAAAGAGGGTCGCGACAAATGGTTGCAACCTCTATTAGATAAAGCTTCAATGGAGTGTGCCGCTGAAATTATGGATGCAGAAGACCCTCTGTTTATTCTTTACACTTCAGGCTCAACAGGTATGCCTAAAGGTATGGTACATACCAATGCTGGATATATGGTATATACCGCTTATACCTTTAAAAATGTTTTTCAATACAAAGAAAATGATGTGTATTGGTGTACAGCTGATATAGGTTGGATTACGGGTCACAGTTATATCGTTTATGGTCCATTAGCCAATGGTGCAACTTCCGTTATGTTTGAAGGCGTACCTAGCTATCCAGATTTTGGACGCTTTTGGGAAGTGATTGCTAAGCATAAAATTAATCAATTTTATACGGCACCTACTGCAATTAGAGCCTTGGCAAAACAAAATATTGACTTTCCAGAAAAACATGATCTATCCTCTTTAAAAGTTTTAGGATCAGTAGGCGAACCAATCAATGAAGAAGCTTGGCACTGGTATAATGATGTTATAGGTAAAAAGAAAAGTCCTATTGTAGATACGTGGTGGCAAACAGAAACAGGTGGCATTATGATTACTCCATTACCTTATGTTACCCCTACAAAACCAACCTATGCTACATTACCTTTTCCAGGAATTCAACCCGCTTTGATGGATGAAAACGGCGAAGAAATAAAAGGTAATCAAGTCGATGGTAGGTTATGTATAAAATTCCCTTGGCCATCAATGGCTAGAACCATTTGGGGTAATCATCAACGTTATAAAGAAACGTATTTCACAGCATTTAAAGATAAATATTTTACGGGTGATGGTGCATTACGCGACGAAGTGGGCTATTATCGAATTACCGGACGTGTGGATGATGTTATTATAGTTTCTGGTCACAATTTAGGTACTGCTCCAATTGAAGATGCAATAAATGAGCATCCTGCGGTTTCTGAATCGGCTGTTGTAGGTTTTCCTCATGATATTAAAGGTAATGCCCTTTATGGTTATATTATTCTTAAGGAAACTGGAGAAAGTAGAATTCATGACAATGTTAGAAAAGAAATTAATCAGATCATTACCGAACATATTGGCCCAATTGCCAAATTAGATAAAATTCAATTCACAAGTGGATTGCCTAAAACACGTTCTGGTAAAATTATGCGTAGAATATTAAGAAAAATTGCAAGTAGAGATATGAGTAATTTAGGCGATACCTCTACCCTATTGAACCCTGAAGTAGTTCAAGAAATAAAAGATAACGTACTGTAAAGAACAAAAAAGTGATCTATTAATTATCTGATTTTCAAATGTTTTGAGAGTTATTACCTTATTTTTAATTTGGATTTCTCATTAAAATTTTGTATTTTGCTCGTTATGATAGCAATAGATAAAACAGAAAATCAAAAATTATTCCAAGATTC
This sequence comes from Aureibaculum flavum, assembly GCF_016406085.1. GTDB lineage: Bacteria > Bacteroidota > Bacteroidia > Flavobacteriales > Flavobacteriaceae > Aureibaculum > Aureibaculum flavum. The sequence continues at coordinate 399,685 of NZ_JAEHFJ010000005.1, read as the reverse complement.
GGTTACTTATGTTGAGAAGTTAGGTTTTGAAAACATAAAGGCGGACATTGAAGGTTATGAGACTCCAAAATCTTACTCCCAAAAAGGGACAGATTTTTCAGTAACACCAGATATTGTTGGTGAAAAAGCAGGTAGAAAACACTACTTCGAAGTAAGTTTAAAATCAGCTGAACCTAATCAATTGAAATCTAAATGGCGTTTTTTAGAAGTATTAACTCGTATGAAAGACAACCGCTTTAAAATAATAACATTTAGAGGTCATTATAAATTCACTGAAGACATGTTACAAGATATTAATCTTGAAAAAAACTTAATTAAACTATAATTTATAGTTATTCTTCTCGATATTTTGTTCTTAAAAATATCGAGAAGAATTATTTGACTCCCTCTTAGAATCAAAAGCATTTATTTATTTCTCAATAATTCATTTTGTTCTTTCATTAAATCAGTTAAATCTGACAGTAACTGAATATCTTTAGGAGTTACTACAGTATCATCCTTAGTATCTTGAGCTTTATTACGTAACCTATTCATAAATTTTACCACAATAAAAACCGTAAAACCTATAATAATAAAATCTAGAAAAGCCTCAAACAACGCTCCATAGCCTAAGGCTATTTTTTCTTGAATAATTTCTCCTGCACTATTCAATTCTGCATCTCTCAGAATTATTATCTTATCCTTAAAATCGATTCCATTTGTTAAATAAGACAATGGTGGCATCAATACTTTTTTTACCAGCACATCTATTACCTTATTAAATGATGCACCAATGATAACACCAATGGCCATATCCATCATATTACCCTTTACTGCAAATTCTTTAAATTCTTTTAATAATCCCATTAGTATCCGTTTTTTTATCCTTCTTCTATTTACAGAAAAACAATATCATTTACATTTATAATTGCAAAAATATTCTAATTATTAGTAATTAAAAACCTATAGTGAAATAGTTATCAAAGTTGTTGCAATAATTTCTTTATCTTTGTTTGCCAACACCATAATATCATTTATAAATTAACATAAAATATGAAAAAAATTACCTATCTCTTATTGATTATCGTGTTAGCTTCATCATGTGACTTAAATCTAGGTAAAGATGAATTTGATGCTGTTGACTGGAAAAAAAGAACCATAAACATAAGTCAAAAAGACTCACTACAATTTGGCAGAACCTATCTTTCCGTATACTCCCAAATATATAGTTATACTGAACATAAAACACATAACCTTACGGCGATGGTAAGCTTGAGAAATACGAGTTTTAATGATACAATTTATATTCTAAAAGCTGATTACTACCATACAAAAGGGCATTTAGTACGCACTTATATTAAACAACCTATTTACCTAGCTCCACTTGAAACTGTAGAGATAATTATTGACGAAGCCGATATTGAAGGTGGTACAGGTTCTAATTTTATTTTTGACTGGAATATTCCAAAAAAATCTCCAGATCCGCTTTTCGAGGGTATTATGAGCTCAACAATGAGCCAACAAGGCCTTTCTTTTACCACACAAGGAAAACGTATCGAATAATTTACTTTCAAATAACATTTTTAAATACTTCTTTAGTATACCCCAAAGAAAACATCAATGATAAAATTTTTTAAAATAAGCCTCGTTCTTTTTCTTGTACACACAACTCTAATAGCACAAGACTTAACTTTTGAAGAATACAATCCTAAATCAACCTTAGTTATTCCTGGTAAGATTATAAAAAAAGCTAAGTTTCCATTTATTGACGTGCACGGACATCAATACAACATGCCGAAACAAGATTTAAGCCCAGTTATTGCTGCAATGGATACGCTTAACATGGGTATTATGGTAAATTTAAGTGGCCGATCAGGAAAAGACCTGCAACAATCTGTTGCCAATATTGCTGAAAATTACCCCAACCGTTTTGTTGTTTTTGCCAATGTAGACTTTGATGGAGTTGGTAAAAAAGACTGGGCAAAAGATGCAGTAAATCAGCTAAGAGCAGATGTTAAAAATGGAGCAAGAGGACTAAAGGTTTATAAAAGTTTAGGACTCAGAAATAAAGACACTGACGGAAATAGAATTGCTATTGACGATAAAAGATTGGATCCAATATGGGCACTTTGCGGCGAATTAGGTGTACCTGTTTTAATCCATGCTGCAGATCCTAAATCGTTTTGGGATACATTTGATGGTGATAATGAGCGTTGGTTAGAACTCAAAACTCATCCGCGAAGAAAACGTGAAGCAAATGACCCTGCTCCATGGGAGCAAATTATTGCAGAACAACATCATATGTTCAAAAAACATCCTGAAACTACTTTTATAAATGCTCACATGGGTTGGTTTGCGAATGATTTGGGTAAATTGAGTGAGCTATTAGATGAAATGCCCAATATGAATGTTGGCATCGGTGCGATTATCGCTGAATTGGGTAGACAACCACGTTTTGCAAAAGCCTTTTTTATAAAATATCAGGATCGAATTTTATTTGGAAAAGACAGCTGGAAACCAGAAGAATTTCCAACGTATTTTAGAGTGTTAGAATCTAATGATGAATACTTTCCATACCATAAAAAATACCATGCTTTTTGGCCAATGTACGGCTTAGATTTACCCGATGATGTATTGAAAAAAGTATATTATAAAAATGCGTTGCGTATTGTACCTGGCTTGGATAAAAGTTTGTTTGAGGAGTAAATTCTACGTTGTGATTTAGGATGTTATATGTATTCCATTAAGCATTTCTTTACTATTAGGTTTCTCAAACCAACCCTCCATAAAGTCAAAGTTTTCTTTAGTCACTTCAAACTCAAATGTTACTCCTTTTTCAGTATTACGTTTTGTAATTCTGTTCAATCGGGTTTCTTTTGAAATGTTTAAAAAATGTATTGTTATTTCATAGCCCTTCGCTTTAGCAAATTTTCTAAACTTTTCTCTGTGTTCAAATTTTGAAAATCCTAAATCAAGAATAGCATCTGTATTTGCGTTTTCTAACTGATCTACTAAATCCATAATCATTTTTTCAGCACGTTCAATTCTTTCAAGAAACCATTCCAATCCGTCCGTTGGTTTCTTATCAGCCATAAAAAGTGTGTTATTCCATTTATCAATGGAGAAAATAACCCCATTTGTTTCTTTTTTCAATTCGTTAGCATACGTAGTTTTTCCAGCACCTGTATTCCCTACTATTAAGTGAATCATTTGTATTAATTTTATCTGTGACAATCGCTTCTTGTAAGAAACGCTTTAATGTTTTTCAACCTTTTTAGGTTTTAATTTTCTTTTCCAATACAGTATATACACAGTGCCCAAAATGGTAGGTAACGTCCAAGCAAATAAATTCCAAATACCTAAACCGGCGACTAAAAATGCCGTAACCGATGCAATAAAAGCTCCAATCATTTTTCCAACATGATTTCTTAGCCATTCATTTTTACCAATTATAATATTTTTATAAAAAATAAAATCTTTTATGGTTACTAGAAGTCCAAAACCTCCAAAGAAAATAAATAATAAATAATTCAAATCGTTTACTTTCATCAAACCATAAGCTCCAAATAATATCATTAATACTGATAATGATAACATACTCCCAGATATAATTTTATCAATTGGTTTCGCTGCTTTTTTGCTTTTCAATTTAAACGTTAATATTTGATTTCCTGAAATTACTAAATAGATGGTAAACAATCCAATTAGGAAAAGAAGTATGTTTTGATGATTGGGCATCCAAGAAATTGGTATTATAATTAATGAGCTTGTTATCATACCAATCGAAAATAATTTCCCCATAACTTTATGAGGTTTACTTCCTTTTTTCACAATTATACTGCCCAATCCGGTTATTAATCCCAGTCCTCCAAAAAAAGCATGGATATAAATAAAAATCTTAATTGTTTCTTCCATCGTACTATTGATTTAGTTTTTTCAAAATTCCATATATCCTTCTACAAAATAAAACTTAATTTCTTGAATTGTTATTTTTATATGATGAACTGCAAGAATTGTTACCAATATAAAAACCATAATTTGAATTCATAAAAAAACTAAGCTACTAATTAAGATGTCAGATTTTCATGATGTAAATAATCAATTTCGTTTAGTAACATTTCATATAGTTTAAAAACATTTGACAAACTAGTTACATCTTTTTTACGGATGCCTCCTTTAAAAATAAAAGATTTCCCTTCCAGCTCAATTTTCGGATTCTTACTATCCATTAAACATTGCGTTTCAATACTTTCTAATAATAATTCTGAAAATGGACTTTTTTTTCCTGAAAAATTATAAGTTTCAGATCTACTGAGAAAAGTAAATAGGGGTGCCTTAGTTAGTGAACAGTCTAAAAATTCAGTCTCTAAATCTGTCTTTCTAGAGTTTATTAAGATTGTTATTATTCTTCTATTCCATTTAACAGTAACTTCAACTATCCAGCTATGATAATTTTCAACAAAATGAACTTCTCCTTTGAGAAGTGTTTTCATTGATTGAATTATAGATTTCGTAAATTTATGATGTTCTTCCAAATTTATTATAATATACTTGAGCCTGCTGTTGTTTCTAAAAGGAATGTAAGTTATTGAATTATTACTATTATTAATTTAAACGTACAGACAAATTCTTTAATATTTGGAAAAAGTATAGAATTAAAAGCAGAGAACAATTATTGATACATGTAACCCTTAAATCTATAATTTAGAAAGCCTCTTTATGTCTTCCCAAGTAATCATTTCTAAACCCATTTTATTTTCGAACATATTTGTAACAAAAGCTTTTCCTAAATGCTCAACATCAATACCTCTAAACTTTTTTAATGGACCAAATAACACACGACTCAGTACAGGCCACACCTTTAATGTTATCCCTTGAGCTATCCCATATCTATTCGTTTTTGTTATAATCATTGAAGGTTGAAAAATACTGAGTCTATCAAAACTCATTGCTTCTAGTTCATTGACTAGCTCTCCTTTACTCCGTAAATAAAAAGATGCTGACTTTGCATTAATACCAACGGAAGATAATAATTGAAAGTGTGTAACACCAACTTCTTTACAGGCTTTAGCAAAAGAAATTACTGCAGTTTTATCTATTTTGACAAAGTCTTCTTTACTTACTTTAGACGGTTCACCTAAACCAAACGTACAAATGGCCACTTGATGATTTTTCACTATTTCTTGATACGTATTTGGATCAAAAACATCTACACTATGTTGTACTACCAATGTTTCAGATAGGTCTGGCACTAATCTACGACCTAACGTTGATATTTGAAGAACCTCTGCCCTCTTTATTAAGTAATTAAGCACCTGGTTTCCCACGGCACCTGTGGCTCCTAATACAATTACAGCATGTGATTTATTGGTCATATATAATTAAAGATATCTAGTCCAAAGAATAGCACTTTAGCAACAACTAAATTAAGGCTCTGGAATAACTAAAAGTACAGAAACATTTTAGTAAAAGAATAATGCCTTTTTAATTTCTGTACTCTTTTGATTTCGATATGTTTTTCTTTCGATGATGTATTCTATTAACCTGTATTTTTTAGCCCTCCTGATAACGAATTTGTAATGCTCAGTAGTTTTGTCAATAATTGATCACCCTCAATTGGATTGGTAACCATTAAACTTCTCCATTCTTTTAAATATTGAATATGAAGTTTGTGTAATACTTCCAATTCTTTTTCTCTTCTTTTCAAATTTTCAATTTGGCCTATTCTTCTAACGGAAGCTGACTCACCTAGTAAATCTTCAATGTGAATAATGCCTTCTTTATAATCCGTTAAAATTAGATTTAAAAAATTAGTTTTAATGTCTTTGTCAGAAACGAGTTCTGAATACACTTTCATCAGTTCCGAATTCGCAAGGATTAAATTTGTTTCTATTTGAATTAACATAAACCTTAAAAAAGGCCAAGAATCAACATGTTGTTTTAGCTCATTAAATTTTGATACTTTATTTTGTTTAAGTTCTTTTAAGGCGTGCCCAACACCAAACCAACCCGTCAAGGTAAAACGTGATAAATTCCAACTAAAAACCCATGGTATAGCCCTTAAATCACTTAATGTACGTTGTCCAGATCGCCGTGCAGGTCTCGATCCTATTTTACTTTTCTCTAATAAATCAATTGAAGTCGCTTCACTAAAAAACTGTATAAAATCATCATGCTGAACCATGTTTTTATAAAAAGCTACCGATTTATCTGTAATCCAATCTAACGTCTCATAGGGATAAATTTCATCATTTGCAGATGAGTGCATCTTCATAGTTTGTCGAGCCACACCTGACGCTAACATTTCTAAATTGTACGTTGCTGTTAAAAGATTACCAAATTGTTGTGCAATTGATTCTCCTTGTGTTGTTAATTTTATTTGACCATTTACGGTATTTTTAGGCATACTTTCCATAAAACGATGATATTTACCACCACCTCTACTTATAGTACCACCTCTACCATGGAAAAATATAATTTTTACATTATGCTTTTCGCCAATGTTGCAAAGACTTTCTTCAGCTTTATGTAAATGCCATTTACTCGCTAACACGCCACCATCTTTATTACTGTCACTATACCCAACCATTACTTCTTGCGTATTTGACATTAATTTAAGACGCTCTTTAGTGATGGGAAAATTTAAAAAATCTTCTAATATTTTATCGCCTCCTTCTAAATCTTCTATAGTTTCCAACAATGGAACCACACGTAAATCTGTATTTAAAAGTTGCGTTTCTCTCATTAATAAATACATAACCAACAAGTCACTAAGGCTTCTCGTCATACTAACAATTAAAGATCCAATTCCTTCTGAACCATATAAACTAATATGTTGCCTAACCACTCTAAAATAGTCTAGTACATTATCTGCTTCTAATCCATATGAAATTGTATTATTAGTTAAAGGAGCGTGTTTTTCTAATTCTTCTGTTAAAAAAGAAACACGTGTTTTTTCATCCCAATTATGAAAATCAAATTTTTCGAATCCAGATTTTTCTAATATCTGTGTAATTACTTTTTCATGATAACCACTGTTTTGTCTAATATCTAATTTGGCAAGATGAAATCCGAAACATTGAACTGTTCTTTCTACTGGAAACAAAATATCTTCTGCTATTCCTTGTGCTCCACCTTCTATTAAAATATTTCTAATAAATTTTAAATCTTCTTGCAATACGGTGCTCGACCTATAGTAAGAATCTGATTCACCAAATTTTTCAGCAATAGTGTTTTCAATTTTTATTACCAACAGGCTAACATATTGTCGCCAAGGTTCATGCGGATTACGTTTTAACGCTTTTTCTCCAGACGCTCCCAATATTTTTGCTTGCTTACTTACAGCTTCAAGTAGTGCAATGGGCACAGGGTTTTTAATTCCAGACAACGTTAAACGAGTGGCTAAATTCACCAATTGTTTATGAATAATATCTAATGCTTTTTCACGATGTATTAAGAGTGTATCTCTCGTAAAACTAGGTGTCACAAAAGGATGACCATCACGATCTCCTCCAACCCAACTACCAAAATTAAAATACGGATAATGCTCTGGATCCGTTAATTTATTAGCATTGAACCCTGCAGCTATCCAAGATTCCTTCAACCTTTCATCGCTTTTTTCTAATACCAAAGGGAATACCTTACTTAGGTAATACACAATGTTGTTACGTTCTGAAGTCAAATCAGGCTTTTCAAGATATGTATCTCCGGTTCTCCACCAACGTTCTAATAAATTGATAATCTTTTCTCGGATAGAATTTTTCTCAATTTTGGAAAGAATAGAATTTTCCTTTTGTACCAATAATAAGTACAGCTCTCTTTGTAATTCTATGATGGCAATTCGTTTCGACTCAGTTGGATGTGCGGTTAAAACGGGCATCACATTTAGAGAAGACAATAATTCAACAATCTTTTCTTCACTCAAGCCTTGTTCAATCCAAATCTTAAAAGTTTCTCCCCAAGAGCCTCTATTTGCAGCAATTCCATTTTCATTTTCCAGTTGCCTGTGGTATTGAATGGCAGCGTTTTCTTCGACTAAAGTTATCAACTGAAAATAAATACCTAATGCCTGTACTATTTTTTCATCAGATACGGAATATTCTAAAGTTTCATTTTGAGATGTTTTATATAAGTGTAGTAGTTTTATGGTTTCGTGCTCATTTATTCGCGTTAACATCTCTTCGTAGCAGAGAAGAATATACACTCTATCATCACTTATTTTTTGATATTCATTCGGTTCAATTTCAGTATTCATCTTAATTTTCAATATTAAAATTATTAAGAAAGCGTAATTCGTTACTTTTAGTAGATGTTATGCTTTAAAAAATATAAAACCCTATTATTTTTTTAAAGCTTAAAGATAAGGGTATTTATTTTAACTAAATAAAGTCTTAAAATAATCAAACCTAGATATCGATTTTATACAATATAAAGTAATATACGAATTTTATTTTTTTGAGAGATTTATAATTTCATCCGGTGTTGCAACATCTCCCTCCATAATTTTTTTATCATTCCCCATACTGAATCCCCATCTATAAATCCAAGAATATCCGTATTGAGTATATGAAGTAACTTCAGTTGAATACTCAGGAGTTTTTAAAGCTTCTTCTTGTGAAACAAAAGAATAGTTGTGTTTTTTCAGCATTATTATTAGATTCTCAATATAATCTGCGTTTAATAAACTTGCGTGTATCAACAAAGTTTGTGTAATTTCTCTATTGAAAATCTCTTTAGATTTTGATTCAAAAAAGAGCACTTTTTGTTCCATATAATTTATATACTTTTCACCTATTTCTTTCATTAACGTTTCATTTTTATCAACGAAAGCATTATGATAGGATTTTGCAAAAAGGTAGTCATCATTGTCAATAGTAACTGGTGACACTATATAATTATTATCATTTAGAAATGTTTTAAGTTTTTTATATGAGATAGAATCTGAGCCGGCATGTAAGTAAGGATGACGAAAATATTTGGGAGTTTTCCCATATTTATGCATCAATGGTTTTATTACTTTTTCACCTTTTAATAGATCATCAAAAAAAACGATATCAGAAACTTTATTATAATCTACATGAGAAAAAGTGTGATTTCCTAAATCAAGTCCACTTTGCAACCAAAGATCAAGTAAATGTACTTTTTGAGGATCCAACTTTCCTTTTTTATACAATTTTGATTCGTTTACAAATCCTATTGCGACTATGTTATTGTCTTTGAAAGCATTAAATAACTTGTTAGTAATTAATAAATCAACTTGACTAGTTTTTAGACTGTAACTTACGGTTGGTAAGTCATCAACAGTAATACATATTTTTTTCTGACAAACCGCGATGGAAGAATACAAAAAGACACATAATAAAAGAGATTTTATCATTATTCAATTTTTATAAATTTAGATTATAATAGAACTACTACTCCAGTATTATTTACTTTGAAATATAACAACTTTATATTTAAAGCTTTTAAAAATGGAAAGATAAAATCTTTATAATAAATCATCCCTCATTACCCAACAATTCATTAAAACATTTCAACTTTATATGACATACCTCTCATACTCAGCTTTATTTGATAGTACTTAATCTGAATACATTTTATCAATAAGTTCTTTATATTTTTTCTGTATAACTTTTCGCTTTAATTTTAAGGTTGCTGTAATTTCACCTGCTTCTATGCTAAAGCTTTTAGGGAGTAAAGTGAATTTTTTTATTTTTTCAAATTTTGAGAATTCTTTTTGAAGCTCTTCAAATCGTTTTTCAAATAGGTCAATAATCTGATTATTCGTAATTAATTCTTCAACATCTTTAAAGGTGATTTTATGTTCTAAAGCATATTTCTTTAAATTCTCAAAACTGGGTACTGCAAGTGCCGTAACGTATTTTTGTTGATCTCCAATAACTGCAATTTGCTCAATAAACGAATCGGTAATTAAAGCGGTTTCTAATTTTTGCGGTGCAATATATTTTCCGCCAGACGTTTTCATTAAATCTTTAATTCTATCGGTAATTATTAGGTTACCTTTTTCATCTATTCTACCTGCATCTCCTGTTTTAAACCAACCATTGTCAAAAACTTCTGCAGTAGCCTCTGGTTTTTTGTAATAACCTTTCATTACTCCTGGACCTTTTACTAAAACCTCATTATTATTACCAATTTTAATTTGAGATCCTTCTATAGGTTTTCCTGCCGAATTAAATTCAAAATTAGTATCTCCAAAGAGCGTAACCGTTGCCGTGGTTTCGGTTAAACCATAGCCACATTTAATATTGAGCCCAAATGAATGAAAAAAGGAGACCATATCTGCTGCTAAAGGAGCACCTCCACATGGCATAAACCTTATCCGACTACCAAATACGTCACGCAATTTACTTAGCACTAATTTATTTGCTATTTTATATTTCAATTTTAAAAATAGCGGTACTTTTTTAGCAATTCGTTTATGTTTATTATAATAATTATTACCAACACCCAACGCCCAACTTGCTAATTTCATTTTAGTTGGCGAAGCTTCCTTTCTTTTATCTTGAATTGCGGCAAATATTTTCTCAAATATTCGAGGCACGGTACACATTAAGGTTGGTTCTACTTCTTTTAAAACCTCCACAATTTTTTTAGGATCTTGATTAAAATAAACTTCGATACCTCTATGTAAACAAAAGAAAACCCAGCTCCGTTCGTAAATATGACTTAAAGGTAGAAAACTTAACGAAACATCTCTTTCTGAAACATTTAATTCATAATCATGTCCATTTAAAGAAGCACCAAAATTAGTATAATCCAACATTACACCTTTGGGTTCTCCTGTTGTACCTGAAGTATAAATGATACTTGCTAAATCATTTAAATCACACTCGTAATACCTTTTTTGAAGTTCCTTTTCAATCTGTTCTGAAGGCTCAAATGCTATAAAATCTTCTAAATAAATAGAATTGTTTGATTGATGGAGTTTTATCGTTTTTGTTAAGGCTACAATTAATTTTAAATACTTGGAAGTTTCTAGAAGTTCGTAAGCTTTATCATATTCATTTTGATCGCCAACAAAAAGTAGACTCACCTCAGCATCATTGACTACATATTCAACCTCTTTTTTAGAATTTGTAGCGTAAATAGGTATCGTAACTGCTCTAACACGCATAATTGCGACATCTGCAATTATCCAATTTGGCATATTTTCGGCAAAAATAGCAATATTCTGTTGTACCGATATTCCATAATTTAAAAGGGCTTTTGACAATGTTTCTATGCGAGATTCAAAATCTAACCAAGAAACACCTTCCCATTTATTAAGCTCATTATTCTTATAAAAGATGGCGTTTTTACTTTTAAAACGCTGACTATTTTCTTTTATCTCTTTTACTAAATGTTTGTAATTCATTACACTATTATTAGTTCCAAATTAATTTGGACATCGTCTAAATTAAAGCATACAAAGTTACGCATAATTGTACGCTGTTTGCCTAAATTGTGCGTTTCATATTTTAAAATATTACTATTTACATTTCGCTCTCAAATCACTCATAAGAACATTTATTGAACGAAAAAATGGCTTTTTGAATATACTTCATGTCTACTTAAGTAACTAATGCAGTATGACGTTGTACTCTTTAAATAAATTGAGATTCATTATTTTTCAAGTTCACCATTACTATAATTTTCTTGCTTGGTAATTTCCCCTATTTCGTTATAATAAATAACGGGGCCATGTTTTAGATCATCTTTAAATAAGGCTTTCATTTTAATTTCACCACTTTCATAATAAGTAATAACTTCTCCATTTGCTTTTCCGTTTACATAGACGTCTTTCTCTTTTATCTTACCACTAGGATAATAAATAACAACATCCCCTTCAAGATAACTAGTTTTGTTTTTATAAACATAGGTTTCTTCTGAAGTTATATTTCCCGCCTTATCATAATACTTCCAAACCCCATTTCTAAAATTTCTTAAAAACTCTCCTTCGGCTTGTATCACTCCCGATGAGTAATAATAATTGGCTGCCCCCTCTAAATAGCCAATGTCCTTTTTAAATACAAAATTCCTTTCCGATTCTAACTTTTCGTTCTTATCAAAATATTTCCATACTCCAGTATTAAAACCTTTTTTCACCTTGCCTGTTGCCTGCATTTTCCCATTGGGATGATATAAGGTGGTTTCTCCGTGCTGCAGTCCATCTTTCCATTCAGCAACGGCACTTAATGTTCCATTTTCATTATATTCATTACACTTTCCGTTTTGAAGGTTATTTTTAAAATAGCAATTCTGTGTAGCGATAAATTGACTGCCAATATTTTTATAACTCTGAAAAATATTAGGTTTTAATTTCACCTCTTTTACTTGTCCATCAGTTTCAATCTCTACCATTAAAGTTGTTCTACTTCTACCATTGTAATTGTAAAAGTATTTCTCATAAATTGGACTAGAGGCTATTAAACCATAATAGACCGTTCCTGTTCTTGCATAATCAGAAGCAACTCCTACAAAATCAATATCACATTGTAGAAAGTATTTGCCTGGCTTAATATTTTTAAAGGTAAAATTACCATATTCGTCCGTAAGTGCTTCAATTCTATATTGAAACGCTACTTTGTCCATAATAACATTTGCGTTGGGCTTAGTCTCCGTTTTACCCACTAATTTTTGCCATTCTATCAAGTAATCGGTAACAGGAAAAAGCATAACAATTGTATTTCTACCATAATGCTTAACTTTTTTTAAACCAGCTTCATTTCTATCTCGTGTAAAGGCAACCCCTCTAATAGTAGACATACCTGCTTCCAGCTTGGATGAAGCGTCTTTTATATCAAAATAGGCTTGAGGAAAATAAGTGAAATAATTGTTATTAAATTGGGCATTTGAAAAAATAGAATATAGTAAGAATGTATTTATAATTAAGAGCTTACTTAAGCTAAGTTTGGTAAAAAATGTTTTCATGATTTTTTTTTATCAAATAAATAAAAGTTGAAATTCCGCGTTGAATTTAAGATAAAATAATTGTTTTTTAAAACTGTTTATAAAAATAGAAACACCTACATCAAGATATTTTAAAATACAAGAAAAGTATACTTCGCATTAGTAATAAAGCTGCTTTAACGTTAGTTGTTTTAACAGGTAGATTTGATTGCTTTTACAAGAGCAAGTTAATTACATAGTTAAATTGGTTTAACAACATTAATTAGACAAAATGGAAGTAGTATAAGCGAGCAAAGAAGAATGAATAAAGTAGAAAAGCGTAAGGAACTCGCATTTACTGCATGTAATAAACTATTAAACCAAGCCTTTGCTATTGCTAAATAAAGATTAATATATGAGGACACCTACAAAAGTACTTTAATTAAAAAATGAATAATTTTTCTTTTTTTCACCACAGTATTTTGTTGTACAACGGTTTGTTTATTTGTCTTTAGTTCTTAACTTTATTAAATCTCCATTTGCGTTATATTTCCAATACCACTTAGAGTGTAGAATATTTGAATTTGCTTTGAGTAGTTTTTTATTGCAACCATAATGGCCTTGAAAAGTCATTTTATTTTGCTTGTTATATCTAAACTTATAAATTGCCACGCCCATATTATCTGCCATAAGGTTTTCATTAATGTCGTAATGTGCTTGATATACTTTATTATTATTTTTATCATATTTAAACTTCCAAATAGAAAAATTATGAAATCCAGCAGCCCTTTTTCCATCTTTGTCAAAATAAGATTCCATCAACATATTTGAATTTTTATCATATTTTCTTTTTACGATACAGACACCTTCTTCATTATTACTAAGATTGCCAAGTTTATCAACATTACGCGTTTCAATAATATTTTTTTTTTCATCTCGCAGCACAGTTTTTAGTTTTGTCTTATTGACTTGACTGAAACCTGTACTAATTTGAAATATATAAATAAGAAGAAATAGGGTTTTTAGAGATGTCATTTTTATGGTGTACATATTTGGTTTGTGATAAGATAAGTCCGAGTTTACGTTCGAGGCTTTTCCCCAGGAAAATCGGGAGCAATAAATTGCACACTTTGTTGTAAAACATTATTCAATATTATACTGAATCAATTCTGATGTTGTTATTTTGTCATTTTCTACCCACTTATGATAAATTAGTCCAATTCCTGGTTTAAAATAGAATTCATAAAATTCATTTTCAAGTGCTTCATGAGGAATTATTGTATATTTTATACATTCAAATTGTCCTATTTCAGTTTTTATTAAAGTTATTTTGTCATCTATTTTTACTTTTATAGTCTCATAAACTTTATAGGGATTTTGATTTAATTTATTATCATTTCTAAACATTAAAACTTCTTTAAAATCTCCATTATTTTGAGTTCTTAAAGTATCAATTTCATATTGTCCTTTTTCGTCATTTCTCACAATGTACTTAGAATTAAGTTCAGTCATATAGAACCATTTTTTATTATTAAAATCCATGGTTTTTTCTACTCGACTAATCAAGGTATCAGTTTTAATAAGTTTTCCTTTTATCTTAACTTTTTCAATATATTTCCAACTATTATTTACTTGTAAAGGTATCAATTCTTGAGAATTAATATTTATTGAAAAGAACATCGCTAAAGTGAAAAAAAACAATAATAATATATTTTTAGTCATTTTTTTAATGGTTTATAATTGTTGAGTTACGAACAGTACGGGAGCAAACTAGCGTTTGCTTTCCGCCACGCACGTATCATAATCTTTTGGTTTTGTTTTTTCTTATTTTGTATCAAAACGAAATCCCAAAGAATTTGCGACCTCATAAATATACGCTAACCATTCGTTCTAATACCTTAGCCCACATTAAGTTTAGGTTTTGTTGTACCTAGTTTTTATTGGGAATTGAGCTGCCATACCATTCTTATTATATTCCACATAGCAAAAAAGTCAGAACCTTTTAATGCATAAACATTGGCTTTTTCATCGCTTTTTTTTGTCAAAGTCAATTCAGTCCATTCCATTTTTGGTAAAGCACCGTTAAATGCTTCTTCCATTTCCTCCTTACTATCAAGAGAATGAGGTTTGATTTTCTTAATATTTGAAAATAATAAGGATTCCAATTTTCCATTATCTCCCCAGACAATTTTTCGAGTCCCAATAATAGTCCATTTAGTACTATTTGGTTGTGTAAAAAGTAACGTTGCTATTCCAATATTTTGGTCCATTATGTATTCATAATAATAGTCCTTCTTTTTTTGCGTAAGATTTTTAAAGTATAATGAATATTCAGTAGGAAGCTTATATTGTTCAGCTTTCCATACTAACCTGCTTGCGATATATTCATCGGTTTTCTGCATTTTTTAAATTGGGTACAACAATAGTGTATATGTAATAGCTACGCCATTGTTTAATACTATAAATGTAATTATTATTTTCACAATAGCACTACAAGCACCGTAATTATTGACATTATCATTTAATATGATTAGCACTAAACGTTTTTAACGGTTAACCAACGGATAAGTAATAACAAAGAAAAACCCGAACCAAGCAAAGCTCAATTCGGGTTTCTCAAAAAAAACAGAAAAATTGCTATTCTGCCATTGGCGGATATTTCGCCATAATTTCTGTTACAAATTCTTTTATACGTGCTTCTTTTTTAGAAATATTATTTGAAGATGCTAACGCACCTGTACCCATTCCTTGCCAAGCCAATTCTTTTTTATTGGCATCTATTAAGTCGATAAATAACGTACCTTCTGTAGATCGAGTTACATTATTATAAGCTCCCATTCCGAATCCGTAAGGGCCAAAACCACCATAATACCAAGGGTACCAACCGTTGTAATTATTGTTATACACATTAATTTTTTCTCTAGACTTGGTAAAGATATTTACCAATAAATCTGGATTTTCAGATTTAGTAAATCCTTTAGCTATTAAATCTGCCTCAACCGCTCGTAATATTCTACGTTTGTCTAAATCAGAAATGTCTACTTTGTCAATTCCTTTTTTATAAAAAGCAAACGTTTTGTATTGGTTAAAATCAACTTCTCTATCATAATCTGAAGAGACTCTAACTGATGCACAAGAGGATACTAAAAAAAGTACCACAACCACTGAAAGTAATTTTACGTATTTCATAATTATTTTTTTTAATAACGGTTTAACCTAATAACATATCGTCAACTATATTAGGAAGCGTAACTTTTAAATTGGGTTCTACTTCCATCGCACGCTTTATAGCAAATATAGCTTCTTTATTTCTTGCCCAACTTCGTCTAGCAATACCATTGTTTACATCCCAAAATAACATGGCTTGCAAACGTTGTTCAGCTTCTTTACTACCATCAATAACCATGCCGAAACCACCATTAACAACCTCTCCCCATCCAACGCCACCACCGTTATGAATAGATACCCAGGTGGCTCCTCTAAAGCTATCTCCAATTACATTTTGTATGGCCATATCTGCAGTAAACTTTGAGCCATCATAAATATTTGAGGTCTCTCTAAAAGGAGAGTCTGTGCCAGAAACATCATGGTGATCTCTTCCTAAAACAACAGGGCCAATTTCACCAGCAGCAATCGCATTGTTAAACGCCTTGGCTATTTTAATGCGACCTTCGGCATCTGCATATAAGATTCTGGCCTGCGAACCCACTACTAATTTATTTTCTTGTGCTCCTTTTATCCATTTCACATTATCAGCCATTTGCTGTTGTATTTCAGCTGGCGAATGCTGCATCATTTCTTCTAAAACTGCACAAGCAATAGCATCTGCTTTTTCTAAATCTTCAACCTTTCCAGATACACAAACCCATCGAAAAGGTCCAAAACCATAATCGAAACACATGGGCCCCATAATATCTTGTACGTAACTCTTATATTTAAAATCTATTCCGTTTGCAGCCATTACATCAGCTCCAGCTCGTGATGCTTCTAACAAAAATGCATTACCATAATCAAAAAAGTAAGTGCCTTTTGCTGTATGCTTGTTAATAGCATCGGCTTGACGCCGTAAACTTTCTTGAACTTTTTCTTTAAACGCAGCAGGATTTGTTACGATTAATTCAGTAGCCGCCTCGAAAGACAACCCCACAGGATAATAACCGCCTGCCCAAGGATTATGTAATGAGGTTTGGTCAGAACCTAAATCGATATATATATTTTGCTTATCAAATTGTTCCCAAACGGCAACCACGTTTCCATGATAGGCTATGGAGACTACTTCCTTATTTGCTTTTGCTTTACGAACACGCTGTACTAACACGTCTAAATCATCAAAAACTTCATCTACCCAACCTTGTGAATGTCGTGTTTCAACCGCCTTTAAATTAACCTCAGCACATACTGTGATACAGCCTGCAATATTCCCGGCTTTAGGTTGTGCTCCGCTCATACCTCCAAGCCCAGAAGTCACAAACAATTTTCCCGCTAATCCTTCACCTTGTTTTGCAATTTTTCGACCCGCATTTAAAACTGTAATCGTAGTTCCATGTACAATACCTTGCGGACCGATATACATAAAACTACCCGCAGTCATTTGCCCATATTGAGTTACTCCTAAGGCATTAAATTTCTCCCAGTCATCGGGTTTGGAATAATTAGGAATCATCATACCGTTAGTAACCACAACCCGTGGTGCATTTTTATGCGAAGGAAACAGCCCCATGGGATGACCTGAATACATCGTTAAGGTTTGCTCATCAGTCATTTCAGCCAAATACTGCATCGTTAATAAATACTGAGCCCAATTTTGAAACACCGCTCCATTGCCTCCATAAGTTATCAATTCGTGCGGATGTTGTGCTACGGCATTGTCCAAATTATTTTGAATCATATGCATTATGGCTTTGGCTTGCAATGATTTTCCAGGATAGGCTTCTATCGGTCTGGCATACATTTTATACTCAGGTTTAAACCGATACATATAAATTCTACCGTATGTTTCTAGTTCTTCCTTAAATTCAGGTAATAATGTGGCATGAAATTTAGCATCAAAATAACGAAGTGCATTTTTAAGAGCCAACTTTTTTTCATCTTCTGATAAAATGGCTTTTCGTTTTGGAGCATGATTTATTTCCGAATCATACGTTTTAAGATTGGGAAGTTGGTTTGGAATACCTTTTAAAATTTGTTGATGAAATTCGTTCATTGGTATTTATTTATTATAAACCGTTTATTATTCTCTAATTATCACAAGAATCTGTTTTTTTATCATAACCATAAGGACAATGTCTACATCCGCTTTTACAACAATACCCACGTTTTAAATGGTATTTCTCTGTAAACACTTTGTATCCTTTTTCCGTGAGATAATAATCCTCAGGTTCTAATTTCGGTAAATTATTAAACATGCAATTTTATTTATGAGGTAAATTTACCGTAAATATCATTAAATAAATTCACTAATTTCGCCATGATATGGATTTTAACGTAAACAGCAGAAACCAATCGGTGCATTTTCCATTATTGGAGGATATTGAACTTGTTATTAAACGAGAAGATGAAATACATCCTGAAATATCTGGTAATAAATATAGAAAATTAAAGTATAATTTAATTGCTGCCAGAGAGCAAGGCTTTGACACCTTACTCACTTTTGGCGGTGCCTATTCTAACCATATTGCTGCTACAGCTGCTGTAGGATTAAAATTTGGGTTTAAAACCATAGGAATTATCAGAGGCGAAGAACTTGTTGATAAAATTGAAGGAAATGCAACCTTGGCATTTGCTCAAAAATGCGGAATGCAGTTTAAGTTTATCACTAGAAGTTTATATCGTGAAAAAGAAAATACAGCATTTTTAAGTACTTTAAAAGACGAATTGGGTAGCTACTATTTAATACCTGAAGGAGGTACAAATAGTTTAGCCATAAAAGGTTGCGAGGAAATTTTAACAAAAGAAGACAAAAGCTTTGATTATATTTGCACATCTGTTGGAACAGGTGGCACTATTTCTGGTATTATAAATAGTACCGCACCTCAACAGAAAGTGATAGGATTTTCATCACTTAAAGGAGATTTTTTAAATGATGAAATTGCCAAATGGGCAACCAAGAACAATTGGGAATTAAATACCAAATTTCATTTTGGTGGTTACGCTAAAATAAATGATGAGCTTATTACATTTATAAATAATTTTAAGCTGACAACTGATATTCCCTTAGACCCTATTTATACCGGAAAAATGATTTACGGTATTGTAGCTATGGCGAAAAATAATGTATTTAAAAAAGGAAGTAAAATACTGGCAATTCATACTGGCGGTTTACAAGGAATAGCAGGAATGAACACTGTATTAAAACAAAAGAATTATTTGCAATTAATTTAAAATGAAGTATCTAAATATAGTTTTGAGTATTATTATTTTAAGTGTCTTTGCCAGTTGTGGCTCACACAAAAGAACAACATCACAAAAAATAATAGATCAACGACAACAAAATAAAGTCGTAAAAAAGACGGTAACACCCGTAAAACTTCAAAAAATAGATGAAGCTGATGTTATTCATGCAGATCTATTGAGACGTAAGCCTAATTTGAATGAAAACACAATGGCGTATATTGATGAATATAATGATATTGCCATTTTAGAAATGATAGCGTATAAAATACCTGCTAGTATTACCTTGGCACAAGGTATATTAGAATCTAACAGCGGTAAGAGTAGACTTTCAGTGAAAGGCAACAATCATTTTGGTATAAAGTGTCATACTTGGGATGGTAAACGTATGTATCATGATGATGATGCTCGTCAAGAATGTTTTAGAAAATATGAACATCCATTAACCTCTTTTAGAGATCATTCTTTATTTTTATTTGACAGAAAACGTTATGCTGGTTTGTTTGAGCTTCGTAAAAAAGATTATAAAGGTTGGTCAAAAGGTTTGAGAAAAGCGGGTTATGCAACAGACCCTAGATATCCTGCAAAGTTAATTACACTTATAGAAACTTATGAATTAGATAAGTATGACGACTTTGATGAAAGCTATCTTTACAATGGTAAGGTAATTAAAAAAACAAAAGATGATGTTACTTCTAAATATATCATTGTATCTAAAGGAGACACCTTGTATTCTTTAGCTAAAAACAACAACTTAACCGTTGATAAATTAAAGTGGTTAAATGGTTTAAAGAATAATGAACTGTCTGTAGGCCAGAAAATTTTTGTTGAGTAATTGCAATAGTAAAATAACTTTTTACAATAAAAAAATCGTCATAAATACTTTCGTATCAGTAACGATTTTCCAAAACTAAATCTAAATTATTAATTATTAATTATTATTTAATCTGTTATTTCCTCTATTACCTTTAGAGTTTTGCTTCTTCATGTTACGCTTTCCTTGTTTTTTCATTTTATCTCCTCTGCGTTTGGTTGTAGTTTTATAGGTTTCATATTGGTCTTCATTTAAAATCTTTTTCATAGATTCTTGACGAGCCAATTGTGCATCTAATCTTGCTTTTTGTTTGTCATATGAATTTCTGTTCGCTGGTTTTTCTCCTTTTTCACGTAAGGCTTGCATCTCTTTTCTTCTTGCATCACGCACAATAGCTTGTTCTTTGTTTAAATCATAAACCTTTTTTTGCTGAGCATCTGTAAGGTCTAAATTTAATGCCATTTTTTTTGTTTGTAATTCTGCCATTTGATCAGGTGTCATCGCTGATTTATTAAAGCCTCTTTTATTGTTTTGAGCAAAAGCACCTACAGTTAATAAGGCCATAAAACCTCCAATTACTAAATTTCTTCTCATCGGTTTACTATTTCCTATAAGGGATTTATTTTTTGTTTCTAAATTTTTCATGATATTTATTTTAATGTTATACTGCTTTGACTGTAACTATTAAAAATAGTTTAATTAAAAGTTTGATTTTAACAGGAGATTAACATTCCAAAAAATTAGTGACGCTATTAGAAAATTACTGTTTAATAGCTTTCAGAAACCTTAATAGCTTGATAAACAAACTATTTGTTTGTTTTTGCATGGGTAAGTACAGCTCTTAAAATTAAATATTGAGCCGCTAAATAGGTGAGCATAATAATGATAGGGAACAAATTATTGGTAGTATAAAACTTATTTATTGCCAACACAGAATCGGAAATAATAAAAAGACAAGCACCCATAAACATATATTTTGAAGCGACACTTTTTCTATTTAAGTAAAATAATAAGGAAACGATGCCCATCACAGAAATGGTAATACCATAAACCACCACAGGCACAAACAATTCATTTAAACTATTTTTCAATAAATTGATGAGTGCAAAAAACACTAATAAAAAGGGTATGGTTGCAATGAGTATTGTTTTTAAACTAGAGGTATTAATCCAACCTAATACTATTTTAATGTAAATGATATGTGCTATTAAAAAGGAAATTAAACCTAACATAAAATAAAGTTCGCCTTCAAATAACAATAATACATCACCAAAAAAGGAAAACACTAAAGCACCGACATACCAGCCATTAACTTGCTGCATTGACACTACATAGAGTGTCAAAAGCGTTAGCATTAACATGGGTTTAAAAACACTACGCAGTAGTTCTATATTGAAAACAACACCTACCATATCACAAAGTGAAACCATTACAAAAAGAGTTGTAATAATAGTAACCTTATTAATATTTTTGGTTGTAGCCATTATATCATCGCTATATAATCATCTTCTGAAATAATAGGAATACCTAAATCTTCCGCTTTGGTACGTTTACTGGGCCCCATATTATCACCTGCAATAATATAATTGGTCTTTTTAGATATGGAGCTTGATACTTTACCACCATTATCTTCAATTGATTTTTTAAGTTCGTTTCTACTCATTTTTGTAAAAACACCTGATACTACAAAAATCTTACCTTGCAATTCATCTGTCTGATTTTCCAACGCCTTGGCGGAAAGCTCCATTTGCACGCCATAGCTTTTTAATCTATTTACCAAGTCAATATTAAGAGGGTTGTCTGAAAAATCAATGATACTTTGGGCTATACGGTCTCCTATTTCATCAACGGCTATTAATTCTTCAAAACTTGCATTGAGTAAACTATCAATGTTCTTAAAATATTTAGCCAATTTTTTAGCAACTGTTTCACCAACAAATCGAATTCCCAAAGCAAATAAAACACGTTCAAATGGAATTTCTTTTGATTTTTCAATTCCTTTAATCATATTTTCGGCAGATTTTTCAGCCATTCTTTCTAACGGAATAATTTGTTCCGTTTTTAACTCATACAAGTCGGCATAATTTGTAATTAAGTTCTCCTTAGCTAACAAGGCAACCGTTTCACCTCCCAAGCCTTCAATATCCATGGCTTTTCTACTGATAAAATGTTGAATTCTACCTGCAATCTGCGTCGGACAACCATATTCATTAGGGCAATAATGTTTAGCATCTCCTTCAGTTCTTACCAACGCTGTATTGCATTCCGGACAATGTGTAGCATAAACCGTAGGTTGAGAATCTGCGGGTCTTTTTGTTAAATCTACCCCTACTACTTTAGGTATAATTTCACCGCCTTTTTCTACAAATACAGTATCATTAATACGAATATCTAGTTTTTCTATTTGGTCAGCATTATGCAACGATGCACGTTTTACAATGGTACCAGCTAACTCAACCGGTTCTAAATTAGCAACTGGTGTTATGGCTCCAGTTCTACCCACTTGATAAGAAATACTATTTAAAACGGTGCTTTTTTGCTCTGCTTTAAATTTATAAGCTATTGCCCAACGTGGAGCTTTGGCTGTATACCCTAATTCATCTTGTTGATGTAACGAGTTTACTTTTATTACCACACCATCAGTTTCATAAGGTAAATTGAATCGTTCAGTATCCCAAAAATTAATATAGTCTAATATTTCGTCTATGGACTTTGCTACTTTTATAGTATCAGGAATTTTAAATCCCGCTTTTTTAGCATTTTCTAAGGCTTCATAATGGGTTTTAAAAGGTAGTCGTTCTGCCACCACATGATATAGTAAGCAATCTAATGGTCGTTTAGCCACCTCTGCACTATCTTGCAATTTTAAACTACCACTTGCCGTATTTCTTGGATTCATATAAGGATCATCTCCTGCCTCTACCCTAGCTTCATTCATTTTAGCAAACCCTTCGAGCGGTAAAATAATTTCACCTCTAATTTCAAAATCGGCAACAAAATTACTTTTTAATTGCAACGGAATTGAGCGTATGGTTTTAATATTGGCAGTAACATTATCTCCTTGAAATCCATCACCTCTCGTTACGGCTTTTATCAATTGACCATTCTCATAGGTTAAATTGATAGAGGCACCATCATATTTAAGCTCACAAGTATATGCAACCGCTTCGGTTCCTAATATTTTTTGAACGCGTTTTTCCCAATCCAATAAATCTTCTTTAGAATAACTATTACTCAACGAATACATTCTATTTTTATGGGTAATCGTTTCAAAATTCTTCGTAATTTCTCCACCAACACGTTGTGTAGGTGAACTGGCATCAAAAAACTCAGGGTGCTTTGTCTCCAACTCTTGTAATTCTTTGAGCTTCATATCAAAATCATAATCGGAAATGGTGGCATTATCTAACACATAATAGTTATAATTATGTTCACGTAATACTTCTCGGAGTTGATTGATTTGTTCTTGTATTGATGCCATTTTCTTGGTAAATTTTAAAAGTTAAAAATAAGGAATTTATATAGGTTTAGGCTAAATAATCATTTGACTTTCTTTGTAAAAGATTCAAACCTTATAATCACGGAAGTAAATCATAATTAATGCTCTAAATTTCAGTAATGAAAGATTAATAAACAAAAGAAATGTTTAAAATGAAACAAAATATTTTCTCTTCCCGTTAATTTTGAATCTGTAAATAATATATTTTTACATTCATTTAATACATTAATATATATATGGTTGTTTGGGGTCTTTTTATTTTAGCAATTTTAATTTTCTTAGCATTAGATTTAGGTGTTTTTAATAAAAATCCGCATGTTATTAGTATTAAAGAAGCTTCGGCATGGACAGCAGTTTGGGTGACGCTTTCCTTTCTTTTTTCGGGTGTTATTTATTGGCTATATGGTTCGGGCACTATTAATAACCCAGATCAATTAACGGCTACTGATGCTACTATCAAATATATTACGGGCTATTTAATAGAACTTTCATTAAGTATTGATAATATTTTTGTGATTGCCGTTATTTTCACCTCCTTTAACATTCCATTAAAATACCAACATCGCGTTCTATTTTGGGGTATTTTAGGTGCAATCATTTTTAGAGCTTTAATGATTTTCTTTGGTGTAGTGCTTATTAATAAATTCAGTTTTACTACTTATGTTTTTGGAGCTTTTTTACTATTTACGGCCTTTAAAATGCTAACACAAAAAGAAGAAACGTATAATCCTAAAAAGTCTTTTGTATATAGAACGCTTAGAAAAGTAATGCCAATAACCACTCAAATGGATGGGCAAAAGTTTTTTATGCAGTTAAGACATATAAAAGCGGCAACACCACTGTTTATAACGTTGGTTGTAATTGAGTTTACAGATATATTATTCGCCCTAGATTCTGTGCCTGCCATCTTAGCCATTACTTCAGATCCATTTTTGGTATTTAGCTCTAATATCTTTGCTATTTTGGGGCTACGGTCTATGTATTTCTTTCTTTCAAATATGCTTAATAAATTTGAATATCTTAAATACAGTTTGGTCGCTATTTTAACCTTTGTAGGTGTAAAATTAATTTTAGCACATCACTTTAAATTTCCAGAATGGGTTTCGCTAACCTTTATAGGCATGTCCTTGCTGATAGGTATTTTAGTTTCACTAAGAAAATCAGAAGATTAAATATTTTAGTCGCGTATCAATGGCATTGTAGAACAACGCAACAATCCTTCTTGTTTGGCAATTTCGGCATACGGCACTTCTTCAACCGTAAAACCGTGTTGACGCAACCATGTATTTAAGCGTGTAAAATTACGTTCAGAAACGACCACTTTTTCAGAAATAGAAAATATATTACTATTCATATTATACATTTCTTCTTTTGAAATTTCATAAGTATTTTCAGCTCCAAAATAATTGACCAACCAATTGTACTCTTCTTCAATTAAGAATCCATTTTTATGGAGTATCGCTTTGTCTTTACCAATAGGTTGAAAACAACAATCTAAATGCAAGGCATTATCTTTAGCATCTGTATTAGATTTACGCAGCTCAAATGATTTTACCTTTTTGTTAGGAAACAATTCTTGTAAAGCTTCAACGGCATAACTATTAGTACGTGCAGTAATTAAATCAGCGTAATCATCACCCGTATAAACACCTACAAAAATGTACTCATTCCATGGCATTACATCACCGCCTTCTACATGTACCTTTTCTGGTAATTTAATTACGTTTATAGGATCTATTTGAGCTATAACATAATCTATAGCCTCGATTTCTCGATCTCGGTCAGGCAGTATATTTGATTTTATAAATTTATCTTCAATGACAAAGGCAATATCTCTAGTAAAAATCTGATTGTAATTCTCTATTGATTTTGGTCTAAAAACATGCACATCATATTTTTTAAAAACCGCATCTAAGGCTTCCATTTCAAGTATCATATCTTCTTGCTTCGGATAGGTACCTGCCAGAATATGCTCAATTGACTTAGGGTCATACGCTTCTTCAACAGAAGGTGCTGAACCATTACTGTTTGCAATACCTAAGATTACTGCTCGTAGTCTTGAAGTTTCGTTTTGTATATTTAGTTTAAGCATATAAAAAATGTCATTTTCCCCAAAAATATGGAAAAAATGACATTATAGATATTTTAAAATTGATAATTATCGTTTTTCTACTGGTATAAAAGGTCTTAAGGTTTCACCAATATATATTTGACGTGGTCTACCAATAGGTTCTTTGTTTAAACGCATTTCTCTCCATTGAGCAATCCATCCTGGTAAACGACCTAAAGCAAACATTACCGTAAACATTTCTGTTGGAATACCTAACGCTCTATAAATGATACCTGAATAGAAATCAACATTTGGATATAGTTTTCTTTCTACGAAATAAGGATCTTCCAAAGCTTCTTTTTCTAAGCCTTTAGCGATTTCTAAAATTGGATCTTCAATTCCTAAATCTGCTAAAACTTCATCAGCTGCTTTTTTAATAATTTTAGCTCGAGGATCAAAGTTTTTATAAACACGATGACCGAAGCCCATTAATCTAAAAGGATCGTTTTTATCTTTAGCTTTGGCCATGAATTTTTTAGTATCACCACCATCAGCTTTTATAGCTTCTAACATTTCTATAACCGCTTGGTTTGCACCACCATGTAATGGTCCCCAAAGAGCTGAAATACCTGATGCCAATGACACGAATAAACCTGCATGAGAAGAACCTGCAATACGCACAGTACTTGTTGAACAATTTTGCTCATGGTCTGCATGTAAAATTAATAGCTTATCTAAGGCTTCTACTACAATAGGATTTAAAGTATACTCTTCATTAGGTTGTCTAAACATCATTTGTAAGACATTCTCTACATACCCTAACGATGTGCTTCCATAATTTAGAGGTAACCCCATTTTTTTACGCATGGTCCAAGCCACCAATACTGGAAACTTACCTAAAATCTTAACTATCGATTTGTACATCGCCTCTTCAGACCGAACATCTACTGACGTTGGATTAAAAGCGGTTAATGCACTTGTTAATGAACACAATACGCCCATTGGGTGTGCCGATTTTGGAAAAGCATCTAATATTTTCTTAACATCCTCATCTACAATAGATTGATGTTGAATATCATAATGAAATTTATCCAACTCTTTTTCAGTTGGTAATTCTCCAAATATTAGTAAATAGACAACTTCTAAAAAGTGTGCCTTTTCAGCTAGTTCTTCAATACCGTAGCCTCTATAATGTAAAATTCCTTTTTCACCATCTAAAAATGTAATAGCACTCTCACACGACCCCGTGTTTTTAAACCCTGGATCTAACGTTATAACTCCGTCTGTACTAGTTCTTAGCGAGCTTATATCAATTCCTAATTCATCTTCAGTACCTTTTACGACCGGAAATTCATACGACTTTCCATTTATTGCTAAAGTTGCTTTTTCTGACATGTATTTTGCTTAAATTTTATTAAATATAGTATAACGCTAATTTACAAAAATTACTATAATAATTTTAAGAAAAAAATTGAATTTAATATTCCGCATAAAAAAAAGCGATTATCTAAGATAATCGCTTTTTATATTCACTTATAATTAAAATTATTTAACCTTAAATGCTTTTTCTTGAGGATAATAAGCTACATCTCCTAATTCTTCCTCTATACGTAATAATTGATTGTACTTAGCCATACGATCTGAACGAGAAGCAGAACCAGTTTTAATTTGACCACAATTTAACGCTACCGCTAAATCAGCAATAGTATTATCTTCTGTTTCACCTGATCTGTGACTCATTACCGTTGTATATCCAGCATCTTTTGCCATATTTACAGCAGCAATAGTTTCTGTAAGAGAACCAATTTGATTTACTTTAATTAAAATTGAATTCGCAATGCCATTCTCAATACCTTTTGCTAAACGCTCTACATTTGTAACAAATAAATCATCACCAACTAATTGAACTTTATCTCCAATTAATTCAGTAAGATATTTAGTTCCATCCCAGTCATTTTCATCCATTCCATCTTCAATAGAGATAATTGGATATTTAGCAGCCAATTCAGCTAGATATTCTGCTTGTTCTTTAGAAGTTCTTATTACACCTTTATCACCTTCAAATTTTGTGTAATCGTATTTACCATCAACAAAAAATTCTGCAGATGCACAATCTAAAGCAATCATAATTTCGTCACCTAATTTGTAACCTGCATTAGAAACAGCTTTTGCAATAGTATCTAAAGCATCTTCTGTACCTCCAGCTAAGTTTGGTGCAAAACCACCTTCATCACCCACAGCTGTACTTAAACCTCTATCGTGTAATACTTTCTTTAAGTTATGGAAAATCTCTGTTCCCATTTGCAAAGCATGCGTAAAGTTTTTGGCCTTTACTGGCATAATCATAAACTCTTGAAAAGCAATAGGAGCATCTGAATGCGAACCACCGTTGATGATATTCATCATTGGTACTGGTAACGTTTTTGCAGAAACACCTCCTACATAACGATAAAGAGGCATACCTAATTCATTAGCAGCAGCTTTAGCAACAGCTAAAGAAACACCTAAAATAGCATTTGCTCCTAACTTAGATTTATTGGGTGTACCATCTAACTCAATCATTAATTTGTCAATCAACGCTTGTTCAAAAACAGAAGTTCCAATTAATTCTTCAGCAATTATATCATTAACATTAGCAACGGCTTTTAAAACACCTTTACCCATATAAGCTTTACCACCATCGCGTAATTCAACAGCTTCATGTTCTCCTGTTGATGCTCCAGATGGTACTGCAGCTCTACCTAATATACCACTATCTGTAATTACATCAACTTCTACAGTTGGATTACCTCTTGAATCAAAAATTTGACGTGCGTGAATGTTAATTATAATGCTCATGACTTTACTATTTTTTGTTATTATTTAATGTTTTAAACTCTCTTAAATTGTTATTGTAAATTTACGCAATTACTACCGTTTTTACCTTAAAAATAAACCTTATATACGACAACGTTTTCGATAAAAATTAGGTCAATTCAGCTTGCAGAAGATTCCTTTTACATTTACAAAATTGTATTAATTACTTTCAATCATTTCAAAGAATTGATCAAAAAGATATACCGAGTCATTTGGTCCCGGACTCGCCTCTGGATGGTATTGTACAGAAAAACACTTTTTATTTTTGATCCGAATACCTGCTACGGTATGATCATTTAAATGCATGTGTGTTATTTCTACATTTTCATTCTTTTCAGTTTCTTCTTTGTTAATTGCAAATCCGTGATTCTGAGATGTTATTTCACCTTTTCCAGAAATTAGATTTTTTACAGGATGATTAATTCCTCTATGACCGTGGTGCATTTTATACGTGCTAATTCCATTTGCCAAAGCAATTACTTGATGCCCTAGACAAATTCCAAATAGCGGTAAATTCTTTTCAATAATTTCTTTAGCAACTTTCTGAGCTTCTAATAATGGTTCTGGATCTCCAGGACCGTTAGACAAAAAGTATCCATCTGGATTAAAACTACTCATTTCCTCAAAAGTTGAGTTATAAGGGAAAACTTTTATATACGCATCTCTATTGGCTAAATTTCTAAGAATATTCTTTTTTATACCAATGTCCAATGCCGAAATTTTATATTTAGCATTCTCATCACCCACATAATAAGGTTTGTCTGTTGACACTTGAGATGCCAATTCTAACCCATCCATATTAGGAACTTCTGCCAATTGCTTTTTTAATTTTTCAATATCATCTATCTCCGTTGAAATAATCGCATTCATCGCTCCATTTTCTCTAATATAAGTTACTAGAGCTCTCGTATCCACATCAGAAATTGCAATCAAATTGTGTTTTTCAAACCAATCTTTTAAAGAACCATCAGCATCAGGGCGTGAATAATCAAAACTAAAGTTTCTACAAATTAATCCAGAAATTTTTATTCCATCTGATTCAACTTCAGCTTCCTTGACACCATAGTTACCAATATGTGCATTGGTAGCTACCATTAATTGTCCAAAATATGAGGGATCTGTAAAAATTTCTTGATATCCGGTCATTCCTGTATTAAAACAAATCTCTCCTGTTGATGAACCTTCTATGCCTATTGATTTCCCTTCAAAAATAGTTCCATCAGCTAATAAAACGATTGCCTTTTTTCTAGTTTGATATTTCATTTAGCGTATATGATTTTTACAAAAATAATATAAAAAAAAGGATAAACTAAATTAGCTTATCCTTTTTATATTTAATGTTTATTAACATTCTATTCTTCCTCTTCTGAATTAGAAGCTTTTTTATCAGCAACTGGAACTGGAGGTACAGCTGTAGTAGCTTTACTACCACCTCTTCTACTTCTTCTAGTATTTTTCTTCTTATTGCTATTAGGATTGTAAGTAGTATTGTAATCTACTAATTCTACCATAGCCATATCAGCATTATCACCTAATCGGTTACCCAATTTGATAATTCTAACATAACCTCCTGGTCTGTCTGCTACTTTAGTAGCAACTTCTCTAAACAATTCAGTTACTGCCTCTTTTTGTCTCAAATAAGCAAAAACTATTCTTCTATTGTGAGTAGTATCAGCTTTTGATTTTGTGATTAAAGGTTCAACAAATTGTCTTACCGCTTTCGCTTTAGCAACCGTTGTATTTATACGTTTATGCTCTATTAATGAACATGCCATATTAGCTAACATGGCTTTTCTATGAGCAGTTTTTCTACTTAAATGATTAAATTTCTTTCCGTGTCTCATCTCTTACTATCCTTATTCTTTGTCTAACTTATATTTACTTAAATCCATTCCAAAAGTTAACCCTTTGACATTCACTAACTCATCTAATTCAGTTAATGATTTTTTACCAAAGTTTCTAAACTTCATTAAGTCGTTTTTATTGAATGATACTAAATCACCTAAAGTATCAACTTCAGCAGCTTTTAAACAATTTAATGCTCTTACTGAAAGATCCATATCAATCAACCTCGTTTTTAACAACTGTCTCATGTGAAGTGATTCTTCATCATAAGTTTCAGTTTGTGCAATTTCATCAGCCTCTAAAGTAATACGCTCATCAGAGAATAACATAAAGTGGTGAATCAATATTTTTGCAGCTTCAGTTAATGCATCTTTAGGGTTTATTGAACCGTCAGTTACAATATCAAAGATTAATTTTTCATAATCTGTCTTTTGCTCCACACGAAAGTTCTCTACTGCATATTTTACATTTTTTATTGGTGTAAAAATTGCATCAGTAAATATAGTACCTAAAGCAGCGTTTGCTTTTTTATTCTCTTCAGATAAAACAAATCCTCTACCTTTTTCTATTGTAAATTCTAAATCAAGTTTAACTGATTTTTCCATTTTACAAATAACTAAATCAGGATTCAATACTTGAAAACCTGAAATAAAGTTTTGAAAATCACCAGCAGTTAACTGATCTTTACCAGTTACTGTTACCGTTACTGTTTCGTTTTCAGTTTCTTCAATTTGTTGCTTAAAACGTACTTGTTTTAAGTTCAAAATCATTTCAGTAACATCTTCTACAACACCTTTTACTGTAGAAAATTCATGCTCAACACCTTCAATTCTTAAAGATGTAATTGCGTATCCTTCTAATGAAGATAATAAAACTCTACGTAGTGCATTACCAACTGTTAAACCATAACCTGGTTCTAAAGGTCTGAATTCAAATCTACCTTCAAAATCAGTAGATTCGATCATTATTACTTTATCGGGTTTTTGAAAATTTAATATTGCCATAAGTTCAAATACTATCTTTAATTATTTAGAGTATAATTCTACAATAAATTGTTCATTAATATTTTCTGGAATTTGAATTCTTTCTGGTACAGTTACAAAAGTACCTTGCATTGTATCACTATTCCAGTTTAACCACTCAAATACTGCACTATTATTAGCTAATGAATTTTCAATAGCCACTAAAGATTTAGATTTTTCTCTAACTCCGATAACATCACCTGCTTTTAAAGAATAAGAAGGAATATTAACTAATTCACCATTAACAGTGATATGTCTGTGAGAAACTAATTGACGAGCTCCACTACGAGAAGGAGAAATACCCATTCTGAAAACAACGTTATCTAAACGAGATTCACATAATTGAATTAAAATCTCACCCGTAATACCTCTACTTCTAGATGCTTTTTCGAATAAATTTCTAAACTGACGTTCTAAAATTCCGTAAGTGTATTTTGCTTTCTGCTTTTCCATTAACTGGACAGCGTACTCAGATTTTTTACCACGACGACGGTTGTTACCGTGTTGTCCTGGAGGATAATTTCTTTTTTCGAATGATTTATCATCTCCGAAGATTGCCTCGCCAAATTTACGAGCTATTTTAGTTTTGGGTCCTGTATATCTTGCCATTTCTTTTTGTTTTATAAAAGGGATTATGAATTAAGGCTTATCCTTCGATAATCTATATTTCCTTCTAATTGATTAAAATTTATATTAACAGTTACTAAATTATATTCAGTATTTTTTATTGGAGTTGTTGAAATTAATTCAACTTATACTCTACGTCTTTTAGGAGGACGACATCCGTTGTGAGGTAATGGAGTAACATCAATTATTTCAGTTACTTCGATACCAGCATTATGTATGGTTCTAATAGCAGATTCTCTACCATTACCTGGACCTTTTACATATACTTTCACTTTTCTCAATCCTGCTTCATGTGCAACTTTAGCACAATCTTCAGCTGCAGTTTGAGCAGCATAAGGTGTATTCTTTTTAGAACCTCTAAACCCTTGCTTACCTGCAGAAGACCAAGAAATAACATCTCCTTTTTTATTCGTTAAAGAAATTATGATATTATTGAATGTCGCTTGAATGTGAGCTTCACCAATAGCATCAACGATAACTTTACGTTTTTTTGAACTCGCTTTTGAACTTGTTTTTGCCATAATTAATAGTCATTAGTAGATTGTACAAAGTAAGTTAAAAAGATAACTACTTGCACAAACCCTTATAAATTATTTAGTTGCTTTCTTTTTGTTAGCAACAGTTTTTCTTTTACCTTTTCTAGTTCTAGAATTATTCTTAGTTCTTTGACCTCTTAATGGTAAACCTGATCTATGACGAATACCTCTATAACATCCAATATCCATTAAACGCTTAATGTTCATTTGAGTTTCAGAACGCAATTCACCTTCTATAGTGTAAGTACCAACTTGTTCTCTAATTCTACTGATTTCATCATCAGTCCAATCTTGAACTTTCGTGTTTTCATCTACCTTCGCATTGGCTAAAACTTCTTTTGCTCTATTTCTGCCAACACCATAGATGTAAGTTAATGAAATAACTCCTCTTTTGTTTTTTGGTATATCTATACCCGCTATTCTTGCCATAATTATCCTTGTCTTTGTTTAAATCTAGGATTCTTTTTATTGATTACATATAATCTACCTTTTCTGCGAACTATTTTGCAGTCGGCACTTCTCTTTTTTACTGATGCTCTTACCTTCATCGTTATATTTTTAGTATCTGTAAGTTATTCGAGCCTTAGTTAAATCATAAGGACTCATTTCTAATTTTACTTTATCTCCAGGTAGTAATTTAATGTAGTGCATACGCATTTTACCTGAAATGTGTGCGGTTACAATATGACCATTTTCTAGCTCAACGCGAAACATTGCATTTGACAATGCTTCAATTATTGTTCCGTCTTGCTCTATTGCTTGTTGTTTTGCCATATTATACTACTGATTTTCTATTAGTTCCTGTTTTCATTAAACCATCATAATGACGATTTAATAAATGTGAATTTATTTGTTGTATTGTATCTATAGCAACACCCACCATAATTAATAATGATGTACCTCCATAAAATATAGCCCAACCCGGTTGCACACCTGCTTTTACAATAAAAGCGGGTAGTATAGCCAACAGAGCTAAAAATATTGAACCTGGAAATGTTATTCTTGATAAAATAGTATCTAAGTAGTCAGCCGTTTCTTTACCTGGTCTTATTCCTGGTAAAAAGCCTCCACTCCTTTTCAAATCATCAGCCATTTTATTGGTGGGAATTGTAATTGCTGTATAAAAATAACTGAAAATTATAATTAAAATCGCAAACACTACATTATACCAAAAACCAAACATATCTTGAAAAGCAATACCCATAGATTTCAAGGTATTATTTTCTGCACTTGATAATAATTGAGGCACAAACATTAAAGCTTGAGCAAAAATTATCGGCATAACACCAGATGAATTTAATTTCAATGGAATATATTGTCTTGCTCCAGCAGCATCTTCAACATTACCTGCAACTGTACGCCTAGCATACTGAACAGCTATTCTTCGAACCGCGGTGACTAAGAAAACACATGCTAAAATAGCTACTAACCAAAGTATTACTTCAATTAAAACCATTAATAATCCTCCATTAGATTGTGTAACCCTAGAAGTAAATTCTTGCATAAATGTTGATGGTAATCGTGCGATAATACCAATCATAATTAATAATGAAATACCATTACCAATACCTTTATCAGTAATTCTTTCACCCAACCACATTGCAAACACAGTACCCGTAGTTAATAAAAGAATAGATGAAAACCAGAATAACGGCCCTCTACCTAATAAAAATGCTGTTTCAGGAATACCTAAACTTGGTAAACTTGCAATATAAGCCGGAGCTTGTAATAGTAAAATACCAATGGTTAACCAACGTGTTATTTGATTGATCTTTTTACGACCACTTTCACCTTCCTTCTGTAATTTTTGTAAATAAGGTACTGCTATACCCATCAACTGAACCACAATAGATGCAGAAATATAAGGCATAATACCTAATGCCATTACTGAAGCTTGAGCAAATGCTCCACCAGTAAAGGCATTTAACAATCCTAATAAATTATTATCACTAGTCTTATTAGCAAGATTTGTTAATTGAGTTCCATCAATACCTGGCAATGTTACTTGAGCAGCTAAACGATAAACAACCATTAATCCAAGTGTTAAGATAATCTTGTTTCTTAACTCTTCAATTCTCCAAATATCTTGTATGGTACTTATAAATTTTTTCATTTATTTCTTATAATGTTACTGCTTTTCCACCTACTTTTTCAATAGCTTCTTTTGCTGTTGCAGTAAATTTATGTACAGTAATATCTAATTTCGCTTTTAATTCTCCTCTACCTAAAATTTTAACCAAGTCATTTTTACCAACAACTCCATTATTAACTAGAATTTCAAAAGTAACTGTATCTTTAATGCTACCATTATCTACCATAGTTTGTAAGGTATCTAAATTTATAGCTGCGTATTCTTTTCGGTTAATGTTAGTGAACCCAAATTTAGGTAAACGACGTTGAATTGGCATTTGACCACCTTCAAAACCTATTTTCTTAGAATATCCAGAACGAGACTTAGCACCGTTATGACCTCTTGTAGCTGTACCACCTTTACCAGATCCTTGACCTCTACCTATTCTTTTCGCTTTACTTTTAACTGCACCTTTGGCAGGTCTTAAGTTGTTTAATTCCATATCGTTATCTTATTTAACTTCCTCTACAGAAACTAAGTGTTTAACTTTATTTACCATACCTAGAATAGTTGGTGAAGCATCATGCTCAACAACCTGATTCAATTTACGTAAACCCAATGACTCTAAAGTTCTTTTTTGATCTTGAGGACGTCTGATTTGACTACGTACTTGTTTTACTTTAATTTTTTTCATCTCCTCTTAGTTTTATCCGTTAAAAACTTTGTTTAAAGAAATTCCTCTTTCTTTAGCAATAGTATTTGCATCACGCATTTGCAATAAAGCATCAAAAGTTGCTTTTACCACGTTATGAGGATTTGAAGAACCTTGTGATTTCGATAATACATCATGTACACCAACAGACTCTAATACCATACGTACAGCACCACCAGCAATTACACCAGTACCATGAGTAGCAGGTTTTAAAAATACTTTTGCACCAGCATACTTACCTTTTTGTTCATGAGGTATAGTATGTTTTATGATTGGTATTCTTATTAAATTTTTCTTAGCGTCTTCAATAGCTTTTGCAATAGCAGAGGCAACATCCTTAGATTTTCCAAGACCATGACCTACAACACCATTTTCATTACCAACAACAACAATTGCTGAAAAACCAAATGTTCTACCACCTTTTGTTACTTTAGTAACCCTTTGTACTCCAACCAAATGATCTTTTAAATCTAATCCACTTGGTTTTACGTGTTCAACGTTTCCGTATTTTTGATACATAAATCTTAATTAAAATTTTAATCCTGCTTCTCTTGCTCCATCCGCAAGAGCCTTTACTCTACCGTGGTATAAATAACCATTTCTATCAAAAGCAACACCTTCTATTCCAGATTTTGTCGCTTTTTCAGCCAATGCTTTACCTACTGCAGCAGCTACTTCAATTTTTGTGCCTTTGGCAGCAATTCCTTTATCTCTTGATGATACTGCAACTAATGTGTTACCCGTAATATCATCTATTAATTGAGCATCAATTTCTTTATTACTTCTAAATACTGAAAGCCTTGGCTTTTCATTTGTACCTGAAACAATTTTTCTAATTCTTTGCTTAATTCTTTGTCTTCTCTGAAGCTTTGATAATGCCATAATATCTATTTATTATGCAGATTTACCTGCTTTTCTTCTTAATTCTTCTCCTACAAATTTAATTCCTTTTCCTTTGTAAGGCTCTGGTTTACGATAAGAACGAATCTTAGCAGCTACCTGTCCTACTAACTGTTTGTCAAAAGAACTTAATTTTACAATTGGATTTTTACCTTTTTCTGATACTGTTTCCACTTTAACTTCTGGAGCCAAATTTAAAACAATATTATGTGAAAACCCTAAAGCCAAATCTAATCTTTGTCCTTGATGACTAGCTCTATAACCAACACCAACTAATTCTAACTCCTTTGACCAACCTTTAGAAACTCCTTCAATCATATTAAACATAAGAGCTCGGTACAAACCATGCTTTGCCTTATCTTCTTTACTATCTGAAGGACGTGTTACTAAAATATTTCCGTCTTCAACTTTAATAGTTACATTAGAAAATTCTTGCTTTAACTCGCCTAATTTTCCTTTAACGGTAACTACATTATCTTTAACATCTATAGTAACTCCTTCTGGAATCGCCACTGGATTATTTCCTATTCTTGACATCTCTTATTCTTTATTAGTAAACGTAACATAAAACTTCTCCACCAACATTTTCCAATTTGGCCTGTTTGTTAGTCATCACACCTTTAGAGGTTGACACTATCGCAATACCAAGACCGTTTAAAACTCTTGGTAAATCAGAAGTATTTACATATTTACGTAAACCTGGTTTACTAATTCTTTCAATTTTCTTAATTACAGGTTGTTTTGAAACACTATCATATTTCAAAGCAATCTTAATAGAATCTTGAACTTTATTTTCTTCAAACTTATAACTTAAGATATAACCTTGATCAAATAAAATCTTAGTCATTTCCTTCTTTAAGTTAGAAGCTGGTATTTCAACAACTCTTAGTCCTGCATTCGCTGCATTTCTAATTCTTGTTAAATAATCTGCAATAGGATCTGTATACATATATATTTAATTACGGTTTTGGTTTTTAACCTTTAGATTAAACCTGAAACCAATTTATAATTTTACCAACTCGCTTTTCTAACACCAGGTATTAAACCTTGGTTAGCCATTTCACGAAATGTTACACGAGAAATTCCGAAGGTTCTCATATACCCTTTAGGTCTTCCTGTTAATTTACAACGATTGTGTAATCGAACAGGAGAAGCGTTTTTAGGTAACTTTTGTAATCCTTCAAAATCGCCAGCTTCTTTCAAAGCTTTACGTCTCTCAGCATATTTAGCTACTGTTTTTCTTCTTTTTACCTCACGGGCTTTCATTGATTCTTTAGCCATGTCTTAATTTTTTTTAAATGGTAAACCTAATTCGTTTAACAATGATTTTGCTTCTTTATCAGTATCGGCAGAAGTTACAAAAGTAATATCCATACCACTAATTTTATTCACCTTATCAATATCAATTTCAGGAAAAATAATTTGTTCAATTATTCCTAAATTGTAATTACCTCTTCCGTCAAAACCTGTAGATTTTATACCTCTAAAATCTCTTACACGTGGTAATGATGCAGTTACTAATCTATCTAAAAATTCGTACATTCTTTGTCCTCGTAACGTAACTTTAACACCAATTGGCATTCCTTTACGTAATTTAAACGATGCAACATCTTTTTTAGACATTGTTGCTATTGCTTTTTGACCAGATATTTTGGTTACTTCGTCAAGAGCATAATCAATTAACTTTTTATCAGCTACTGCAGCACCTACACCTTTACTAATTACAATTTTTTGTAATTTAGGAACTTGCATAATATTTTTATAGCCGAACTCTTCGGTTAAAGCAGCCTTAATTCTGCTATTATATTCTTCTTTAAGTCTAGGTACGTATGCCATAACTAAATAATTTCTTTTGATTTTTTAGAGAATCTTACTTTTTTGTCGCCCTCAATTTTATATCCCACTCTAGTGGTATTGCCATTTTCTACTAACATAATGTTAGATATTTGGATAGGAGCTTCAAATTTTGAAATTCCGCCTTGAGGATTTTGAGCACTTGGTTTCGTATGTTTAGATACCATATTAACACCCTCTACAACTGCTTTGTTCTTATCTTTAAGAATTTTAACAATTTTTCCTTCTTTACCTTTATCTTCTCCTGTTGTTACTCTAACAGTATCGCCTGTTTTTAGTTTGATCTTTATCATCATCTATAATTTTAAAGCACTTCAGGTGCAAGTGATACAATTTTCATGAATTGTTTTTCACGAAGTTCTCTAGCCACTGGTCC
Source organism: Aureibaculum flavum (assembly GCF_016406085.1). Lineage (GTDB taxonomy): Bacteria > Bacteroidota > Bacteroidia > Flavobacteriales > Flavobacteriaceae > Aureibaculum > Aureibaculum flavum. The sequence goes on along the minus strand of NZ_JAEHFJ010000005.1, from coordinate 361,263 downwards.
AAAAACACGAGTACCTCTCATCTCCTCAGTTGGTGTTAATAATACACATGCATTATCATCAAATCTTATATAAGAACCATCTTTACGACGTACTTCTTTTTTTGTTCGTACCACAACTGCTCTAGAAACTTGTCCTTTCTTTACTGTGCCGTTAGGTGTAGCATGTTTTACCGACACTACAATTTTATCGCCAACAGAAGCGTAACGCCTTTTTGTTCCGCCTAAAACTCTTATTACCAACACTTCTTTTGCACCGGTATTGTCAGCTACTTTTAATCTTGATTCTTGTTGTAACATAATTATTTAGCTCTTTCTAAGATTTCTACTAATCTCCAACGCTTGGTTTTACTTAAAGGTCTAGTTTCCATGATCTTTACAGTATCACCCTCATTGCAGTCGTTTTTTTCGTCATGTGCAACATATTTCTTCGTCTTGATAACGAACTTTCCGTACATAGGGTGTTTTGCTTTTGAAACTTCATTAACAACAATAGATTTCTCCATTTTGTTACTTGAAACAACTCCTATTCTTTCTTTTCTAAGATTTCTTTTTTCCATCTTGTAAATATGAATACAATTACTGTACTTCTCTTTTAGTTAATTCTGTGGCTAATCTTGCAACTGTCTTTCTTAAATCTCTCAGTTGAATTGGGTTCTCAAGTGGAGAAATAGCATGTGCCATTTTAAGATCTGAATAGTTCTTTTTTACTCCTGCCAATTTTTCCTGTATATCTGCTACAGCTAATTCTTTAATTTCTGATTGTTTCATCTCTTATCTTTTAGGCCTCGTTTTCGTCGTAATCCCTTGCAATTATAAACTTTGTTCTTACAGGTAATTTCTGTGCTGCTAATCTTAGTGCTTCTTTAGCAACTTCGATTGATACACCTCCGATTTCAAATAAAATTCTACCTGGTTTTACCACAGCTACAAAATATTCTGGAGCACCTTTACCTTTACCCATACGAACCTCTAAAGGTTTCTTTGTAATAGGTTTGTCTGGAAATATTTTAATCCAAATACTTCCTTGTCTTTTCATATAACGCGTTGCTGCAATACGAGCTGCCTCAATCTGACGTGATGTAAGTAGATCTTGATCTAAAGATTTTATACCGAACATACCGTTTGAAAGTCTATGACCCCTTTGGGCATTCCCTTTCATGTTCCCTTTAGCCTTCTGTACTTTACGATATTTCGTTCTTTTTGGTTGTAACATTTCTTAAAACTTTAAAAAATTATTTTCTTCTTTGAGGCTTTCTTCCTCCACCTTTTTGACCACCTTTACCTTGTTTCTTAGACAAGCCTACTAAAGGAGACAATTCTCTCTTACCATATACTTCACCTTTCATAATCCATACTTTAACACCTATTCTTCCATAAGTAGTATGAGATTCTACTAAAGCATAATCAATGTCAGCTCTAAATGTAGAAAGAGGAATTCTTCCTTCTTTATAAGACTCAGAACGTGCCATTTCAGCTCCATTTAAACGACCTGAAATTTGTACCTTAATACCTTCAGCATTCATTCGAATTGTAGCTGCTATAGCCATTTTTATAGCTCTTCTATAAGATATTCTATTTTCAATTTGACGTGCAATACTAGTTGCTACTAAAAAAGCATCTAATTCAGGACGTTTAATTTCAAAAATATTTATCTGTACTTCTTTACCAGTAATCTTTTTAAGTTCTTCTTTTAACTTATCAACTTCTTGACCACCTTTTCCAATAATAATTCCAGGACGAGCCGTAGTAATTGTTATCGTTATCAATTTAAGTGTACGTTCTATAATAACTCTAGCAACACTTGCTTTAGCTAATCTAGTGTGTACGTACTCTCTAATTTTATAATCTTCTGCAAGCTTATCGCCGTAGTCATTTCCACCATACCAGTTAGATTCCCATCCTCTGATAATTCCTAAACGATTTCCTATTGGATTAGTTTTTTGTCCCATACTATTTACGAATTGCTTGTATTATTTTTTTCTCCTAATATCATAGTAACATGATTAGAACGTTTTCTTATTCTATGTGCACGCCCTTGTGGAGCCGGTCTTAATCTCTTTAACATTGCTGCACTATCAACATAAATTTCTTTTACAAATAATCCAGCATCCTCGATATTTGCATCTTCATTTTTTGCTTGCCAGTTTGCTATTGCAGACAAAGTCAACTTCTCTAAATCGCGTGAAGCTGCCTTTGGACTGAATTTCAAAAGAGCTAATGCCTTTTCTACTTCAACACCTCTAATCTGATCAGCAACCAATCGCATTTTTCTTGGCGAAGTTGGACAACCATTTAACTTTGCAAAAAATTTAGTTTTGCGATCTTCTTTAAGCTGCTGTGCTCTTAATTTTTTTCGAACTCCCATTGCTTATCTTTTACCTTTATTTTTCGTACCACCATGTCCTCTAAATGAACGTGTTGGTGAAAATTCTCCTAATTTATGACCTACCATGTTTTCAGTAATATATACCGGAACAAATTGACGACCATTGTGAACTCCAATTGTTTGTCCAACAAAGTCAGGTGTAATCATTGAGGCTCTTGACCATGTTTTGATTACAGATTTTTTTCCAGAATCTATATTAGTTTGTACTTTCTTTTCCAATTTATGGAAAACGTAAGGTCCTTTTTTTAATGAACGTGCCATATCTTTCTCTTATTTTTTTCTACGTTCTACGATATACTTATTACTCGCTTTCGTCTTAGAACGTGTTTTATATCCTTTTGCAGGAATACCGTTTCTAGATCTTGGATGTCCACCTGAAGATTTACCTTCACCACCACCCATTGGATGATCTACTGGATTCATAACTACTGGTCTAGTTCTTGGTCTTCTACCTTGCCATCTTGATCTACCTGCTTTACCAGATACTTCCAATTGATGATCTGAATTAGATACAACACCTATAGTTGCTTTACATGTAAGTAAAATTAATCTTACTTCACTAGAAGGCATTTTGATTGTTCCATATTTTCCTTCTCTTGCAATTAACTGAGCAAAAGAACCTGCACTACGAGCTATAACTGCTCCTTGACCAGGATGTAATTCAATACAAGAAATGATTGTACCTAATGGTAAATCTTTTAAGATTTTAGCATTACCAACTTCTGGCGTTGCTTTCTCTCCAGATAATACTGTTTGTCCAACCTGTAATCCAGCTTGAGCAATTACATATCTTTTTTCACCATCTGCATAATTTAATAAAGCGATATAAGCAGTACGATTAGGATCATACTCTATAGACTTTACTGTAGCTGGTATACCGTCTTTCTCTCTTTTAAAATCGATAATACGGTATCTCTTTTTATGACCACCACCTAAATATCGCATGGTCATCTTTCCTCCACTATTTCTACCACCAGATCTTTTTTTCGGTGCTAACAAACTCTTTTCAGGTTTGTCAGTAGTTAACGTTTCAAAAGTATTTAATACTTTATGACGTTGACCTGGAGTTACTGGTTTTAATTTTCTTAATGACATCTTTTTTCGTCTTAAATATTGCTATAAAAATCTATGCTATCTCCGTCAGCTAATTCAATAATAGCTTTTTTATAAGCTCCTATTTTACCAGTTACAACTCCTTTTTTGGTAAATTTTGTATTACGCTTTACCGGATAATTCAAAGTTCTAACTTTACTAACTGAAACACCATAAGTGCTCTCAACAGCATTCTTTATCTCTATCTTATTTGCACGCTTATCAACCTCAAACGTGAATCTATTATGCAATTCACTCAGTTCGTTTGCTTTTTCCGTAATAATTGGTTTTATTAAAATGCTCATGCTATTACTTGCTAAGATTTGATTCAATTTCTCCTATACTTCCTTCCGTAAGAACAATTTTATTTGCGTTAAGCATCCCGTAAGTGCTTAATGATGAAGCGTTTACAACGCTAGTGCCTTTTAAATTGCGAGAGGACAAATATACATTTTTATTTGAAGCATCCAACACAAACAACGTTTTTTTGTTATTTAGCTCTAAAGCATTTAAAACATTTGTAAAGTTTTTTGTTTTTGGAGCATCAAATTCAAAGTTCTCTACAACAACAATATTGTTGTCTTTTGCTTTGATTGATAGTGCTGATTGTCTAGCTAATCGTTTTAAACCTTTATTCAATTTAAAACTATAACTTCTAGGTCTAGGGCCAAAAATTCTACCACCACCTCTAAAAACTGGCGATTTAATAGAACCTGCACGTGCCGTACCTGTACCTTTTTGTTTCTTTATCTTTCTAGTACTACCTTTTATCTCAGCTCTTTCTTTCGCTTTGTGAGTACCTTGTCTTTGATTTGCTAAAAATTGCTTAACATCTAAATAAACAGCATGCTTATTTGGTTCTATTGCAAAAATCGCATCTGAAAGCTCAACTTTTCTTCCAGTTTTTTTCCCGTTGATATCTATAACTTCTACTTTCATTATTTCTGAATAGTTATGTAAGCGTTTTTATGACCAGGAATAGCTCCTTTAACTACAATAAGATTCTTTTCAGCTATTACTTTTAAAACTCTTAAATTTTGAACTTTCACTTTATCACCACCCATTCTACCGGCCATTCTCATACCCTTAAATACTCTTGCAGGATAAGATGCTGCACCTATAGAACCAGGAGCTCTAAGACGGTTATGTTGACCGTGAGTTGCTTGACCAACACCAGCAAAGCCATGACGTTTTACAACCCCTTGAAAGCCTTTACCTTTAGAGGTACCTGCAACATCAACAAATTCACCTTCTTTAAAGTGTTCTACAGTGATTGAATCACCTAATTTGTACTCCTCATCAAAACCTTGAAATTCAGCAACGCGACTTTTGGCAGTTGTTCCAGCTTTCTTAAAGTGTCCTTTTAACGCTTTAGTTGTCTGCTTTTCTGCTTTGTCATCGAAACCTAGTTGTAAGGCTTCATAGCCGTCAACTTCTTTGGTTCTGACTTGGGTAACTACACACGGACCTGCTTCGATAACCGTACAAGGAATATTTTTCCCGTTGTCATCAAAAATACTGGTCATTCCAATTTTTCTTCCTATTAACCCAGACATTTTACTTATTTATTAATTAATTATTTATTTACTTTTTTTTCAAAAAAATAGGGTCAAAAATAATTCAACCCTGAATGTATTTTTTTCCGTTTTTCCCTCGTCAACCGCTTAGGACATGTTGAGATACAAATAAATTGCATCCCTTAATAATTATACTTTGATCTCTACTTCAACACCACTTGGCAATTCTAACTTCATTAAAGCATCAATTGTTTTTGATGATGAACTATAAATATCTAGTAATCTTTTATAAGAACTTAATTGAAATTGTTCTCTAGATTTCTTATTTACGTGTGGTGATCTTAATACTGTAAATATTTTCTTGTGAGTTGGTAATGGAATTGGCCCATTAATAACAGCACCTGTACTCTTAACTGTTTTTACGATTTTCTCAGCAGATTTATCTACTAAATTATGATCGTAAGATTTTAATTTTATTCTAATTTTTTGACTCATCTTTGTCTATTTAGTAAATTAACCTTGTGCTTTTTTAATTACTTCAGCAGAAATATTAGATGGAGTTGCTTCGTAATGTGAAAACTCCATTGTAGATGTTGCTCTACCTGATGACAATGTTCTTAAAGAAGTTACATAACCAAACATTTCTGATAATGGTACTGTTCCTTTAATCACTTTTGCACCTGCTCTATCTGACATACTTACTACCTGACCTCTTCTTCTATTTAAATCACCAACAATATCTCCCATGTTCTCTTCTGGTGTAAGTACTTCCATTTTCATAATAGGCTCCATAATTACTGCACCTGCTGCCTTAGCCGCAGATTTATAACCCATTTTTGCTGCTAATTCAAAAGATAATGCATCAGAATCCACAGGGTGAAAAGAACCATCTGTCAATGTAATTTTCATAGAATCCATCTCATAACCAGCCAAAGGTCCGTTTTTCATTGCTGCAGTAAAACCTTTTTCTACCGAAGGAATAAATTCTTTTGGAATACGTCCACCTTTAATCTTATCTTCAAATTGTAAGCCTTCACCTACAAAATCTTCATCAACAGGTCCCATTTCAAATACAATGTCAGCAAACTTACCACGACCACCAGATTGTTTTTTATAAACTTCTCTAGTTTCTGCACTTTTTGTTAATGCTTCTTTATACTCTACTTGAGGCTCACCTTGATCTACTTCTACTTTAAATTCACGACGTAGTCTATCAACAATAATATCTAAGTGAAGTTCTCCCATACCAGAAATAATGGTTTGTCCAGAAGCTTCATCTGTTCTTACTGTAAATGTTGGATCTTCTTCAGCTAATTTACCTAAAGCAACTCCAAGTTTATCAACATCAACTTTTGTTTTTGGCTCCACCGCGATACCAATTACTGGATCAGGAAAATCCATTGATTCTAAAACAATAGGATGTTTCTCATCAGATAACGTATCACCAGTTTTAATACTTTTAAAACCAACAGCAGCACCTATATCTCCAGCCTCGATATAATCAATTGCATTTTGCTTATTAGCGTGCATCTGATAGATACGAGAAATACGTTCTTTTTTACCAGAACGATTGTTCAACACATATGAACCAGCATCTAAATGCCCTGAATATGCTCTAAAAAATGCTAAACGTCCTACAAAAGGATCTGTTGCTATTTTAAAAGCTAAGGCAGCAAATGGTTCTTTTACATCCGGCTTTCTTTCAATTTTTTCACCTGTATCTGGATCAGTACCAATAATAGCATCTTTATCCAAAGGTGATGGTAAATAACGACAAACAGCATCTAATAAGAATTGAACTCCCTTATTTTTAAATGCCGAACCACATATCATTGGTATAATTGCCATATCCATAACCGCAGCTCTTAGTGCAGCATGTACTTCATCCTCAGTAATTGAATCTTCATCTTCCATGAACTTTTCTAATAAGTTCTCATCATAACTAGCAACTTCTTCAATCAATAAAGCTCTATGTTTTCTTGCGTCTTCTTTTAAATCTTCAGGAATATCAACTACATCAAAAGTAGCTCCCATATTTTCCTCATGCCATATAATTGCTCTGTTCTTAACTAGATCAACTACTCCTTTAAAATCTCCTTCTTCACCAATAGGTAAAACGATAGGAACTGCATTAGAACCTAACATTTCTTTTACCTGTCTGTTAACCATCATAAAGTCTGAGCCTTGACGATCCATTTTATTAACGAATCCAATTCTTGGCACTTTATAATTATCAGCTAATCTCCAGTTTGTTTCAGATTGTGGCTCAACACCATCAACTGCTGAAAACAAAAACACCAATCCATCAAGTACTCTCAACGAACGATTTACCTCTACAGTAAAATCAACGTGACCTGGAGTATCAATAATGTTACAGTGATAACTTTTTGATTCAGGAGTTGGTTCACCATTCAAACGTGGAAAAACCCATTCACAAGTAGTAGCAGCAGAAGTAATTGTAATACCTCTTTCTTGCTCTTGCTCCATCCAGTCCATTGTTGCTGCACCATCATGAACCTCACCAATTTTATGAGAAACACCAGTGTAAAACAACACACGTTCTGTAGTTGTAGTTTTCCCCGCATCAATATGAGCGGCAATACCTATATTCCTTGTATATTTTAAATCTCTTGCCATTTCTTAAAATCTAAAGTGTGAAAACGCTTTATTAGCTTCCGCCATTTTATGCACATCAGTTCTTTTCTTAACTGCCGCACCTTCTTCTTTAGCCGCAGCTAAAACTTCATTTGCTAAACGTTGAGCCATAGATTTTTCATTACGTTTTCTAGAATATGAAATCATCCATTTCATAGCCATAGAAACTTTTCTATCTGGTCTAATTTGCATTGGTATTTGAAATGTTGCACCACCTACTCTTCTACTTCTCACTTCAACATGTGGCATAACGTTAGATAACGCTTCTTTCCAAACCTCCAAAGATGTTTTCTCTTCGTCTTGTTTTTTCTCTTCAACGATATCCATCGCATCATAAAAAACTTTAAACGCTACAGACTTCTTACCGTCTTTCATTAAATTATTTACAAAACGAGTTACCAGCTGATCTTGAAATCTTGGATCTGGCAACAAATGTCTTTTCTTTGCACTTCTTTTTCTCATTACTTCTTACATTAAAGCGTTAAAATTATTTCTTAGGACGTTTAGTTCCGTATTTAGAACGTCTTTGTGTTCGTCCTTCAACTCCTGCAGTATCTAAAGCACCACGAACTACGTGATATTTTACCCCAGGCAAATCTTTTACTCTTCCTCCTCTAACTAATACTATCGAGTGCTCTTGTAAATTATGTCCTTCACCAGGTATGTATGCATTCACTTCATTACCATTTGTCAACCTCACCCTTGCTACTTTACGCATAGCAGAATTTGGTTTTTTTGGTGTAGTAGTATAAACACGTGTACATACGCCTCTTCTTTGTGGACAAGAATTTAATGCAGCCGATTTGTTCTTCTTAGTTATTTGGGTTCTTCCCTTGCGTACTAATTGCTGTATAGTTGGCATATAAATTAATTATTATTTTACTTATTAAAAATAAACCTCTTTTTTAAGAGTGTGCAAATGTATAAATAATTTCTGTTTCTACAAACAGGTGTTGCCTAAAATTTATCATCATTTTAAAAACATTTTCAAATATGTCCATTTTTAACAGTTTTAAACTAATTTTGAACTGATTTGAAACAGAAATTTACACCATATATATATACACTCTTTTTAATCCTCTTTTTTAACCATTGTTATGGTCAAAAAAAAGAATTGAATATTTCTGCTATTGACAGCACTTCAACATTGTTTTTACAGAATATACATTTCAAAAAGCATCATTTTACAGAAAAATCCATATTTAAAACTTTAGACTCTATAAAAATAGAAATTGAAAAATCTGGCTTTATAAATAACAGTATTGACAGCCTCATAAAAACCGACAGTAGTTATACAGCTGTTTTCAACCTGAGAAATCAAATACAATATATTCGTATCTATTTTGATAAAAATGAAATTAATCAAGACCAACTATCCACTATTTCAAAAAATGCAACCTCAAACTATTTTGAAGTACAGCCATCAAAACTAACAAACACTTTACATCAAATTACCAATACACTCGAAAAAGAAGGTCAATCTTTTTCTGAAGTTTCTTTAAAAAACATCACCATTAAAAATGACACTTTAATTGAATCGTTTTTATTGATCAAGAAAACAAGTGTTAGAAAAATAAATAAAGTAACAATAAATGGATACACTACTTTTCCTAAATCATTTTTAATTCAACATTTAGGTATAAAGCAAAATGAAACTTTCAGTAAACAGAAAATGAAGGATGCTTCAACTGCAACTAAAAATCTTCCGTTTGTTTCAGAAATAAAATCTCCAGAAGTACTTTTCACTAAAGATTCAACAATCGTTTATTTAAATCTAAAAAAGGAAAATGCAAATAAATTTGACGGCCTCATTGGATTCACCTCAAAAGAAAACGGAAAAGGTCTTTCTTTAAATGGATATCTTGATTTATCATTGAACAACCTTTTCAATTCAGGTGAAAATTTAAACTTAATTTGGAAAAATAATGGAAGCGATAGACAGGTGTTTAACATTGACATTTCATTACCCTACATATTCAATTCAAAAACATCACCCTATTTAGCATTAAACATCTACAAACAAGATTCCTCTTTTGTAAATACCTTATTTAAATTTGCCCTACCTTTTAAAATTAACAATAGAAATTCAGTCGGACTCGTATTGAAATCAGAAAGCTCATTGAATTTATTGACAAATATTAACAACAATACTGAAGATTATTCAACTTTACATTACGGCTTAAACTACAATTATGCTATCCCTAATTTCAACAATATATTCAAAACAAAATTCAATTTCATTTTAGAAGCACTTATTGGTAAAAGAAATGCCACAACAAAAGACAATCAACTTAAGATTTATTTGAAAAGCAACTTCTTATGGACATTAAACCATAAAAATCATATATTCCTACAAAACCAAAGCGGCTTAATTAACTCTAAAAATCTTTACAATAACGAACTTTTAAGGGTGGGAGGCTCAAATAGCATAAGAGGTTTTGACGAAGAAAGTATTCTAACCTCATCTTTTAGCACCCTCAATTTAGAATATAGATACGTTACAAACAATGCATCATACCTCTATTCTATTTCCGATTTTGGTTATACAAACCATAACAATTTAACTTCAAAACTATACGCATTAGGTTTAGGCTATGCATTCTCTTCAAAAATCGGATTTGTAAATCTAAGTTACGCCCTTGGAGCATCTTCTAAAACTCCTTTAAATATTAATAATTCACGCTTTCATATAAAAATTGTTAATTTTTTCTGAATTCAGAAAAAATTCATAGTTTTTTTAAATAATTAACAAAATTTTAAGGTTATTTTAAAAATTATTAGGATAAAATTTTTTTTGTTAACATATTTTTATGACTTTTGGTTAAATTTAATTCAAATAAATAAAAGTATGAAAACAAAGTTTAATGGATTTCTAACGCTATTACTAGCGTTAGTCGTGCAAATTACGTTTGCACAAGAAAAGACTATCACAGGTACAGTTTCTGACGAAACAGGACCTTTACCGGGTGTTAGCGTAATTATTAAAGGTACTACATCAGGTACCGAAACTGATTTTGATGGTAAATATACTATTCAAGCAAAACCAGGAGATATCCTGTCGTTTAGCTTTATTGGTATGTCAGCCAAAGAGGTAAAAGTAGGTTCTTCGAACACTGTCAACGTGGTAATGGCCGCTGACAATGTTCTTGAAGAAGTTGTTGTTACAGCTCTTGGTATTAAGAGAGAAACAAGAACTCTAACTTACGCTTCTCAAGAAATTAAATCAGAAAATTTAAACATCTCACAAGATGTTAACATGAAATCTGCTATTGCAGGTAAAGTTGCAGGTGTACAAATTCAAGGTCAAGCCGGTTCCAAGTTAGGAGAAGCTGGTAAGATAAGAATTAGAGGTGCAATGTCTTTAACCTCTGATAACGACCCTCTTTATGTAGTAGATGGAATCGCTATTGACAACCCTAGTGATGTCGACATGAACAACGTAGCTAGTCTAAATGTATTAAAAGGACCAAACGCAACTGCTTTATACGGTCAAAGAGCCGATGCAGGTGTAGTTGTAATTACAACAAAAAAAGGGACTACAAATGGTATCGGTGTAGAATTGTTAAGTTCAGTTACCTTTGAAAAAGTAGCTTACTTACCTAAATTTCAAAATGAGTACGGCCAAGGTTATGACGGCGAAGCTAGTTTAGGAACCTTTGACGGAGCTACAGCAGCAATTCCAGAATGGTCATCGTTTGATGGTGAAAGATATATTCAATGGGATAATAATTATGCTGACGAAAGTTGGGGTGCTAAATTTGATGGTGGTGATTATTTACCTTGGTATTCATTTTGGCCAGACAGTCCATACTTCGGGCAAACTGCAAAATATGAAGCTCAGCCTGATAATATCAAAAACTTTTACGACACTGGAGTTTCTTTAAAGAACTCTGTAGCCGTAAGTGGTGGAGGAGACAATTATAATGCTAGAATTTCATTTACAGATTTAGATCAATCTGGTGTAGTACCCTATTCTAAATTTGATAAGCAATTTGTAGCAGCAAATTTTGATTTTGATGTTACAGATAAATTTAATGTTGCTACTACTCTAAATTATTCTGTATCGAAAACTCAAGGAGATTTTGATGATGGATACAGTAACCAATCTTCAGGTAACTTTAACCAATGGTTTGGTAGAAACATTGACACTGATAAATTAAAAGAACTAATTGATTTAAAAACTCCAGATGGATATAATGCCACTTGGAACTGGTGGGGTCCTGATTACTATGCTTATGGTGGTGGTTACAAAAAACCAGCCTTTTGGTTTAACCCATATTACTACGCAAGAGAATATAAAAATGTTGATAGAAACAATAATTTTGCAGGTAGTGTGAATCTAACCTATAAATTTAATGACAATTGGAAGTTAACTGGAGGTGCTACGAGAACGAAAGATGAAATGAAAAACAATTATTACGTTCCATATAGCCTTCAATTTTCTGCTGCACCTGAATTATACAATTCATGGTCTAACTCATTTGGAGTTACCAGACGTACACGTTCAGAAAACAATTATAATGCAGCACTGAATTACACAAACAAGTTTGGTGACTTTGATGTTGATGCATTTGTAGGAGGAAACATAAGAGTTAACAACTACGATAGATTTAGAGCTGAAATGGATACAGGTGCAAAAATAGGTGGACTTATTATACCTGATGTATATACCTTTTCTAATGCAGGTATTGCACCATCACCAAATACGTACGTTAGTAAAAAAGAAGTGCGTAGTATGTACGGTAAAGCATCTTTTGGCTACAAAAACATGCTTTACTTAGACGGTACGTATAGAAAAGATTGGAGTTCTGCTTTACCTGAGAATAGCAACGGTTATGGATACCCTTCAGTCGGAACAAGTTTTATTTTCTCTGAGTTAATTGACAACAACGATATTTTAACTTTTGGTAAAATTAGAGCAGGTTGGGCACAAGTAGGTAATGATTTAGATGCTTACAAATTAGACCCTGCATATGCTCTATCGGACAAACCTTATGATGGTATTTCATTAGAATATACTAATACTGACATTTTAGATCCTAATATTAAACCAGCAATAAACACTTCATTAGAAGTTGGTTTTGATACCCGTTTTCTTAAAAATAGACTTGGCCTAAGCTTTACGTATTACAAAGAAAATAGAAAGGATGAAATAATCCCTATTAGTGTATCAAGAGGAACAGGATACGACAGTTACTTAACTAATGCTGGGGAGTCAGAAAGAAAAGGTGTAGAACTTACCCTTACTGCAACTCCAGTTAAATCTGATGACTTTAGTTGGGACATCACAGCTAACTTCGCTAAAAACACAACTACAATTGTTAGTTTACCTGGAGATTTAAAATCTTTAGAAGCTCCCGGTGGTAATGATGCATTTGGTTTTGTATACGTTACTCATGAATTAGGTAGTGATTGGGGCCAATTAAGAGGTACTGCTATTGAAAGAGATGCTGACGGTAATGCGGTATTGCAATCTAATGGATTATATTCAGTAGAAACAGCTCAATATTTAGGTAGTATTCTACCTGAATTTACAGGTGGTATATTGAATGGATTTAGTTATAAAAACTTAAGTTTAACCGCATCTATTGACTTCCAAAAAGGAGGTAAGTTTTTCTCATTAAGTGAAATGTGGGGATCTTCTTCTGGATTATTAGAAAGTACGGCTGGTAATAATGATAAGGGTAACCCTAAACGTGATGCTGTAGCTGATGGTGGTGGTACACATGTAGTTGGAGTTTCTGATACGGGTACACCAATTGATATGTATGTTGAAACATATGACTACAACACACAATACTATTCGAATAGACTTGCAGAACCATTTATACATGACGCTAGCTATATTAAACTTAGAGATGTAAGTTTGACTTATAATTTTTCAAAAAAATTATTAAACAATACACTTTCAGGTGCTAGCATTAGTTTTATTGCTAGAAACTTATGGCTAATCTCTGTATCTAAAGACAACACACAAGGTTGGGACCCTTCAGAAATGTCTCAATCTTATGGTGAGAATGGACAAATGCCAGGAACACGAAGTTACGGTCTAAACGTTAAATTAACTTTTTAATAAAAAAACGATGAAAAAATTTAAATATATAATCTTAACAACACTCTTAGTTGCTCTTGGAGCTTGTGAGAATGTCGATTTCGGAGATACAAACGTAAATCCAAATGGAGCTGGAGAAGCAAACACTTCATCTTTAATGGCAGGTGCTATGTCTCGATACTCTACATTAACGGGTAGAAATGACTTATTAAAACCAACATTATATGTTCAGTATCAAACGCAAGTAACTTATGTAGATGAAATGCTCTATAATGAAGCCGCTGTTAGTTGGTACAATTATTATGTGCAAACTTTATCTAATTTACAATTAGTTATTGATATTAATTCAGATGAAGCAAATCATAATACTATTCTATTAAGTCAAGGTGCTCCTGTAAACCAAATTGCAGTTGCAGAAATTTTTAAAATAATTATCTTTAAAAGAATAACAGATACTTGGGGAGATATACCTTACGCTCAGGCCTTACAGGATAAAGATAATTTAAGTCCAGTTTATGATAGCCAAAGTAGTATATACGAATCTATGTTAGCCCAGTTGAAAACATCTAGAGATAACCTAGATGACACGAAATTAGGCCCTACTGGTGATATCCTATTCGGCGGTGACGTTGCAAAGTGGAAAAAAATGGTGAATTCACTTATTTTACAATTTTCTTTACAATTATCTAATAAATACCCTTCTGCATCTGGTATAGCAGCAACGGCTTTCAATGAAGCTTTAAGTGACCCTAGCGGTGTAATTGAAGACTTAGCAGATGAGGCTTGGTTTTTATATAACGAAGATTTTCAAAACCCCTTTGCTGCAAATAGAAAACCGGATTACTTTCTATCACAAGAATTTACAGATGCTCTAAAAGGATTGGGTACTACGTCAAATACATTATTAGACGGAAGAATTAATGTTTATTCTAACGACCCAACTAAAGATGGAGTTCCTTATGGCTTTGCAAATGGTAGTGGAGCAGGAAAAGCAGGGATGTCAGATTTAATTTGGACAGAGTTAGCCCCTTTACAATTATTAACTTCTTCTTATACTTACTTAAATAGAGCTGATGCAGCTAATTTAGGTTGGACTAGTGAAAACGCAAGTGCAATGTTAAAATTGGGAATTGAAAGATCTTTTCAAACACTTGATGCTCATTATGGCACCACTATTGGCGGAAGTGCATCTACGTATGCTACTGCAAGAGTTGCTGACATGGTTGCCGCTGGAGCTACAAAAGTAATTGCTGAAGAAAAATGGGTTTCACTTTTTCCTAACGGCTTTGATGCTTGGTCTGAATGGAGACGTACTGATTTCCCAACGTTAATACCAGCCACTGATTTCTTTAATGATGGGCAAATACCAAGAAGGTATAATTATCCTACAGAAGAATCTAGTTTAAACGAAACAAATTATAATGCAGGTGTTGGAACATTATCTCCAAGTACAGATAAAAACACCTCAAGATTTTGGTGGGACCAATAAATAAGTAAAAATCTCATATAAGCCGTCTACTATTTATTAGTAGACGGCTTTTTATTTTGTAAAATGACGCAACCATTCCAAAACACTATCATCTTACAATAATATCTCCTTAATAAACAAGCCTACTTTAACGTAATTTATGTTAAATAGTTGTTTTATTAACATAATTTTATCACTTTTGCCACAATTAATTCAAATAATGATAATATGAAAACAAAGTTTAGTGGATTTTTAACGCTATTACTAGCGTTTATGGTGCAATTAACGTTTGCACAAGAAAAAACTGTTTCAGGTACAGTTTCTGATGAAACAGGGCCTTTACCAGGAGTAAACATTTTAATTAAAGGTACCACTATTGGTACTGACACAGATTTTGATGGTAATTATTCCATCAAAGCAAAAGCTGGTGATGTACTTGTTTTTAGCTTTGTAGGTATGCAATCAATTCAAAAAACTGTTGGAAATAACAATACTATAAGTATAGTAATGCAATCTGACAACTTATTAGAAGAAGTTGTTGTTACAGCTTATGGTACCCAGAAAAAAGAATCATTAACTGGTTCTGTAGCCGAAATTAAATCAGAAGAATTTGCTAAAGCACCTTCTGGTAATGCAATTACTGGTTTAACTGGTAAAGTTGCTGGTGTGCAAATCTATGCAGGGTCAGGTCAACCTGGAGCTGCTCCTTCTGTACGTTTTAGAGGTATTGGTTCATTAACAGGTTCTTCTGAGCCTCTTTATGTTGTTGACGGTGTACCGTTCAATGAATCTATTACAAGTATAAACCCAAATGACATTGAATCAATGTCGTTTGTAAAAGATGCATCTGCAGCTTCTTTATATGGTAGCCGTGGTGCAAATGGTGTTGTAATTATTACAACTAAAAAAGGTAAAAAAGGTAAACTAAGTGTGAATTTAGATCTTAGAACTAGTTTTACTGATAGAGCCGTAAAAGATTACGATTTTATAGATAATGGTGGTGACTATTATGAAACTTACCACAAAATGTTAAAAGGTGGATTTATTACAGATGGTGGTTTATCTGAAGCTGATGCTGGTCAAAAAGCATCTGATGAATTAATCACTGGCCCTGTAGGTCTAGTGTACAACACTTATGGTGGTGACAATACTTCTGTTGTTTCTCCTAATGGTCAAATTAGATCAGGAAGCCCTTTATGGACTTCAGATTGGGAAGATGAATTATTTGACAATTCAAGTGGTGTTAACACGGCTTACTTAAGTGTTTCTGGTGGTAGTGAAAATACTACTTACTTTTTCTCTGCTGGTCATGAAGACAACACTGGGTATAATATTAATACTGGTTTTAAAAGATATACTTTTAATACTACAATTGATTCTGATGTTACAGATAACATTAAATTTGGTGCCAATGTAAACTATTCTAATAGAGAGCAAAAAGGAACATTAACTAATAACATTACAGGTAACTTTAACTGGGTAAGAGTTGTTGCTCCTATTTATCCTGTATATGCTTTAGATCATGCAACAGGAATTCCTGTTACGGATGCTAACGGCAACAAACTATATGATTCTGAAGCTGTTACTTCTCCAAATTCTCTAGGTGTAAGACCATTTAATGGTTTTTCAAATCCGGTTGCCCTTCAAAAATTAAATGTAAACGAAAGTCAAAGAGATAATTTCACAAGTAGATTTTATTCTAAAATTAAATTTTTAAAAGACTTTACATTTACTTATAACTTTGGTCTTGATTTAGCTAATTACAATACTGTTGATTACACGAACAAAATTGTTGGTAGTGGTATTGCTCCAAACGCAAGAATTACTGAAGAATATGGTAGAGGACAAACTTTTACTAATCAACAATTATTAAATTATTCAACATTACTAGGTGATCGTCATACTATTGACATCTTAGTAGGTCATGAATCTTCTAATTACAACTTTAAAAACATTGAAGCTGATAAAAAAGATCAATTTATTTCTACAGATTTGTCTTTAGACTTATTTGCTGAAAATGATGGTTCTGGTAGTGTAAGAGGTGGTGCTAATGAGTATAACTTAGAAGCATATTTTGCTAGAGCATTATACGATTTCGATAATAAATATTACATTAACGGTAGTATTAGGAGAGATGGTTCTTCTGTTTTCAGTCCAGATAACAGATGGGGTACATTTTATGGTGCTGGTGCAGCATGGAGAGTTTCTCAAGAAAACTTTATGGCTGATGTAAGTTGGATTTCTGAATTGAAATTAAAAACTAGTTTTGGGCAATTAGGTAACGACGTTGTTTATTATCCATTATCATATACTGGCAATGTAATTATTAGAAATTATGCTCCGTATTTAGATCAATGGGATGTTGTTTCTGATGGTTTAGATTTTAGCTTAACTAAAACTGTACTTGGTAATGAAGATTTGAAATGGGAAACTTCGACAAATTTTAATGCTGGTTTTGAATTGAGAATGTTTAACGACAAACTTACAATTGAAGCTGAATACTTTCAAAGAAAAATTTCTGATTTATTGTATAACAGACCTTTATCACCTTCTAGTGGATTACCATCAGTTCCAGAAAATGTTATGGACATGCAGAACACAGGAGTTGAGTTAAGTATTGCTTACAACATTATTAATAATGAAAATTTAACATGGGATTTTGATGTAAACGCAACTTCTTATAAAAATGAAATTACAAAATTAGCACCTGGTAGAGAATTTATTGACAATGGTATTTACCGTTGGGTAAAAGGTGGTGGTGCTTATGATTATTTTACTCGTAAGTTTGAAGGTGTAAATTCGACTACAGGTATGACACAATGGGGAACTGATTTTGATTTCGAAGAAGATGGTACTACACCAACTAACGGAATAACTGAAGATTATTCAAGAGCTACTGAGTACGCAATAGGTAAAACTGCTTTACCTGATGTTTATGGTGGTTTTTCTACCACTGTGAATTACAAAAACTTCGACTTTGGTTTAGATTTTTCTTACCAAATTGGAGGTTATGCGTATGATAATATCTATAGTGGCGGTTTCACTGGTAAAACAGGTCAAAATTTCCATAATGATTATTCACAAACTTGGAGCTATGATAATACAACAGCATCATTACCTCGTATCGTAGAAGGGTCTAATAACTATTCAACTTCTGACTTTTATTTAGAGGATGCTACACATATTAGTTTAAATAACATTTCTTTAGGTTATTCTATTCCAGAAAGTGTTTTAGACAAAGTAGGTATTGACAATATTAGAGTTTATGGATTAGCTAACAACTTAGCATTATGGACTAAATCTGACAGACAAGGTTTTGATCCACGTGCAAGTGTAACCGGTGGTAATAACACTGTAAGATACTCAACACTAAAAACTGTTGCTTTTGGTGTAACTGTTAAATTTTAAAAAAAGAAATTATGAAAAAAATATTTTTATTATTAATAACTGCCGCTGCATTTACAAGTTGTAGCGAGGAGTTTATAACTTCAGATCTTCAAAATATTGTAACAGATGAAACAATTGCAGAATTATCTGCTGAATCACCTGAAGCATTATTAAATATCGCATCATCATTTGATGCCGGTACCATTAATAATTTAAGAACTTATGGTGTTGGTGGTACAACTGGCCATAATGATTATGGACAAAAATCAATAGATTTGATGATGGATATTATGTCTAATGACATGGAAACATTAGAATCTAACACGGGTTGGTACATGACACTTTATAATTATACTGGTCGTGTTCAAAATTTAAACGCAACAAGTGTAATTTGGAATTATTATTACGAAATCATTAAAGGAGCAAACCAAACTATTGGTTTAATAGGTAATGTACCTGAAGAAAGCTTAACTGATGATCTTAAATATGTTTTCTCAAGAGCAAAAGCAATTAGAGGATATGCTTATTTGTATTTAATACAAATTTATCAAAAAGGACAACCTGCATTAACTGATTTAGGAGTTCCTATTATTGATCCAACGGCTGACGTTCTTAATGGTCCTGGTTTTGGTAGATTAACTGTTCAAGATGTATACAATCAAATTGAAACTGATTTAACAGAAGCTTTTGACGGTTTAGATGGTTATGCAAGACCTGATAAAACAGCTGTAAATCAAGAAGTTGTTGCTGCTCTTTTAGCTAAATTTTACTTAGTTTGGGGTACAATTGACAATAGTAAATACCAAAAAGCTATTGATAATGCTATAATTGCACAAGGTGCTGGGTCTTTAAGTGGTTCTGACTTGTTAGATGGTTTTCAATTTATTTATAATCCTGAAGTAATTTGGGGTGCAGATCTAAATGTAGATACAAACAGTTACTATGCATCTTTCATTTCGCAAATGCAATCTTTTTCCGCTCAAAATCAATCAAATTATGGTACTACATTAGGTTACCCTGGTCAGTTAGCTCACCATAGGACTATTGATCCAAGGTTATATGCTGAAATCAAGTCTACCGATATTCGTAGTAACTGGTTTGGACCAGACAATGGTTACATTAAAGCAGGACAAGCTGATCAGTTTTATAACTATAAGTATTATGATAATACTGACTTTGAAGCAGACTACATTTATATGAGAGTTGCTGAATATTATTTAATTGAAGCTGAAGCAAAAGCAGAAATGGGTGATGATGCTGGAGCTGCTCAAGCTTTATATAATTTAATGACAACTAGAGATAGCTCTTATACTTTATCTACAAACACTGGACAAGACTTAATTGATGAAATTCGTCTTAACAGAAGAATTGAATTATGGGGTGAAGGATTCGGACTTTTAGATATGAAAAGATGGGGTGTAGGCTTAACAAGAGATTATGTAGGTTCAACACATCCTCAAAACTCTGGATTTTTTAATTTACCAGCTGGATCAAATTCATTTACATTTCAACTTCCTGAAGATGAAATTACTTTAAATGATGCTATTACAACAGCAGATCAAAATCCTAACTAAAATATTATAATATTTTAATTTTAGACCACCTCTTTCGAAACTTCGAGAGAGGTGGTTTTTTTATGTCCAAATTACATACCTTTGCTACATGAAAGAAACCTCGAACATATTTGGTATAAGAGCAATTATTGAAGCGATAAATGCTGACCAATCCATGGAAAAAGTATATATTCAGAAAGGACTTAGCGGTCATTTGTTCTCTGAATTAAATACGCTTATAAAGCAACATAACATTTCATCAAGTTATGTACCCATTGAAAAACTAAACCATCTTTCAAAAAATCAAAACCACCAAGGCGTTGTTGGAAAAATTTCTGCAATTGATTTCTATACCTTAGAAGATATTATAGTAAATAACCAGAAAGAAAATCCTTTATATCTCCTTCTAGATCAAATAACTGATGTTAGAAACTTTGGTGCCATTTTAAGAACAGCAGAATGTACAGGTGTAGATGCTATTATTATACCTAATCAAGGAAGTGCTCCACTAAATGCCGATGCCATTAAAACATCAGCCGGAGCTGCTTTTAAAATTCCTATTTGTAAAGTAAACCATTTGTTAGATGCGATCTACCATTTACAAGGTGAAGGTATCCAAATTGTTGGCATTACAGAAAAAACGGACACCACACTTTATGAGGTTGAATTTAACAAGCCCACCGCTTTAATTATGGGTTCAGAACATAAAGGTATTTCACCTGCCATTCTCAAAATAGCTGATGCTACAGCTAAATTACCATTACTAGGTGATATTGCATCACTAAACGTATCTGTAGCGTGTGGAGTGGCCTTATATGAAGTGGTAAGACAAAGGAGAAATTAACAGTAGTAGTCTTTCGCTGGCAGTTCTAACAAACTGTAAACTGTCATTGGTGAATTATTCTTCTTCATGATGTTCATCATACATCAGAAGAGGATCTTCTTCATCAAAATTTTCATCTTCCCAATAGTATTTTTCAGGTTGCGGACCATGTTTTCTATAGATGACGGCTAAAAGTATTCCTATTAAAAAACCTGATAAATGCCCTTCCCAAGAAACTCCTTCTTTGATTGGTAAAATGTACCATATCATACCACCATATAGAAATATCACAATTAATGATACCGCTATCAAACGATAATATTTACGAATCATTCCACTAAATAATATAAAACTAAACAGTAAATAAACAACCCCACTTGCTCCTATATGATACGCAGGTCTTGCTATTAACCAAGTTAATAAACCACTTAATAGAACTCCATAAATAAGTACTTTAAATGCAATATTTCTATAAAAATAAAACAACGCACTCATTAAAATAAAAAGTGGAATGGAATTATTAAATAAGTGTTTGACACCACTATGAATAAAAGGAGAAAAAACAATACCTCGTAATCCTTTTAACGTTTTTGGATACAAGCCATACTTCGTCAAATACAAATTATAATTTCCTTCTACCCAAAACACCACCCATAAAAACAGGACGAAATACAATGGTATTGCAATAACCATAGGTGAAAATTTAAATGGTTTATGTTCTTCTTGTAAATTCATAATTGGGTTATTACAAAAATATACCCATTTTTCTTAATATGCACATATTGTCATGAATTGCGTATGTTAATATCAAATATTTCTTTCAATTAAAACTAATCCACCTATGTTTTCTTTATTTTTGCATTATGGATGCACCACTAGCAGAACGTATACGACCAAAAAGCTTAGACGATTATATTAGTCAACAACATTTAGTTGGTGAAAAAGGAGCTTTAACGGCTCATATCAAAAGAGGTGTCATTCCGTCACTCATCTTATGGGGACCTCCAGGTATTGGTAAAACTACTTTGGCAAATATAATTGCTGAAGAATCTAAGCGTCCATTTTACACGTTGAGTGCTATTAATTCTGGTGTAAAAGATGTTAGAGAAGTTATTGAAAAGGCGAAACAAAGTGGCGGATTATTTACAACTAAAAATCCAATTTTATTTATTGATGAAATCCATCGTTTTAGCAAATCTCAACAAGATTCTTTATTAGGTGCCGTTGAAAAAGGATGGGTAACATTGATAGGTGCTACTACTGAAAATCCAAGTTTTGAGGTGATCCCTGCCCTACTCTCTCGTTGCCAAGTTTATATTTTAAATTCTTTTGACAAGAAAGATTTGATTGCCTTATTGAACAGAGCTATAGCTGAGGATCGGATTATTTCAAAAAAAAACATAGAATTAAAAGAAACAGATGCTTTATTGCAACTCTCTGGTGGTGATGCTCGAAAACTACTTAATATTTTTGAGTTGATTGTAAATGCAGAAGATGAACCTATTGTGATTACCAATGAAAAGGTTTTAGAAAAAGTTCAGAATAATACGGTCCGTTACGATAAAACTGGAGAACAGCATTATGACATTATATCTGCTTTTATTAAATCTATCCGTGGTAGTGATCCCAATGGTGCTGTATATTGGTTAGCAAGAATGATTGAAGGTGGTGAAGATGGTAAATTCATTGCCAGAAGACTAGTTATTTTAGCATCTGAAGATATTGGTAATGCCAATCCAAATGCCTTAATGTTGGCTACTTCTACCTTCCAAGCAGTTTCCGTAATTGGAAATCCTGAATCTCGAATTATACTAAGTCAATGTGCCGTTTATTTGGCTAATTCTCCTAAAAGTAATGCTTCATATATGGCCATTGGCAACGCCCAGCAATTGGTGCAGCAGACTGGTGATTTATCAGTACCTCTGCATTTAAGAAATGCTCCAACAAAATTAATGAAAGATTTAGATTATGGTAAAAATTATCAATATGCACATAACTATGCCGATAATTTTATTAATCAAGAATTTTTACCTGACGAAATTAAAAACACAAAACTATACGACCCCGGAAATAATAGTAGAGAAAATAATTTTAGAGAATTTCTAAAAAATCGATGGAAGGATAAATACGATTATTAATGTTTACTTGAAACAATAAGGTATCAAATTCTAAACGCCTATTTTCAGATAAATACAAGCGTATTCATCTTTTATAAGTTTACCATTTTACATCATATTCTCCCTTAATCAAATGACCACCGTGATAAAACTCAGCGTACCATTTATCGCCTTCTTTAAAGAAAGTACCTGATCTATCTTTTATATAATAAACACCTTCTTTTCCAGATTTTAATAATTGGAAAACAATTTTAGGCTCACTATCCACCAGGTTATAACCCATTCTGTTTTCTTGAGCATAAAGCTTCTTTGCAGTAGGCATTCCTAAAAGGGATCCTTTTTGATCTAAATCTTTAAAATTATTAATAAAACCAGATGTACTTGTTGTTTCCATCAATGTTTCTTCAATTTCAACAATTTCTTCTTCTACTTCAGCAACTTGAATTTCTTCCGGTATTTCAACCTCAGTAGATTCTATAATTTCAACTTCTTGCACAGCTTCTTCTACTGCATCTGCAGCGGCTTCCATTGCGGCATTTTTCGCATTTTCAATTTCACTCTTCGCAATTGATGTTTGTGACTTATCAGCGTTTGCATGGTTATAATTTTGAGCTGTTATAGATTCAAAAGCTTGGCGTAACGCCTCTTGATATCCTTTTTTATATTCCTTTTCTTTACTTTTCCCTTCTTCAGTAATCAATACTTTTTGATTTTTACAATTTATCAATTCGATAACCATTTTTGTGGTAAACATGTTAGAGGTATTATTAACACGAGCAGTTAAAACGTCGCAAGGATTTTTTGCAATTTCAGATGACATTTCTAGGTTATCAAACTGCGTTATAAACCCTTCTTTTTCAAATAAAAATTTAGTTAAGGAATTTAATTGATATTGATCATCCGTTTTTTGAAAATCATATTTTGCAGGAATAATTACATACTTATAGTCATCTAATGATTGTCCGATAATTGTATTAGATATAAAAATTGCAACAATAATAAACAACGAACTCAATTTCATAATATAGATTTTAGCCAATAAAGATAAGAATAATTTTAGTCAAAAATTAAATTCATTCCTAAACTAAGAGACATTTTTTTTGAATCATATAAATCTTTGTATCCTAAAACATTATCTACTGACGCATACAAACTAAACTTTCTAATCCTCGCTGCAAATCCAATTCCTATATTCGAAAATGAATAACTATCTAATGTATAGGTAACTTTGGTCTGCAAAAAATTACTAATCCTTCTTGAATAATAAACGGTAGCCGCTGTTTGAGGAAGTTTAGGTCTAAATATACTATACAGCTGAACACCTAGCTCATTTTGATAATTATATTGTGAAAATCCATTATTAGTATGGCAATCAATAATAGATGTATATTTTCTAATTTGTTTTCCAAAACCATAATGTACACTAGCATTAAATTTAGCTGAAGGAAAAGAGAAGTATGTTTTTGATACCTCTTTACGCTCAACTTGCTCATCAAAATCTACTCTTAAATCCTCCCAATAAGGAATAGGGTCATTTTCAGGTATGATAAGTCCAACACCTTCTAATTCATAATTTCCAGAAACTTTATAAGAACTAATATCTTTAGAATAACTTATAAAACCTACATCAAGCAGACTTGCAGATATCTTTAACTTATCGTTTAAATTGTAAGTAAAACCAGCATCAACCCCGAGCCCCAAATTACCACCTAAAAACATATTTGAAAATATACTCTTACCAGATAAAGCAAACTCATCATTTTTTATTAAGCCAGAAGATTGTATCAGAAAATCAATATTATTTAACTCATGTTGATACACATTGTTTTCGCCCAATACCGATTTAAAATTGCCTTTATTATTAACTGATTGTACGTTGAAAATTCCTGAATATAATTTCGCTCGAATGCCAACATTTAATTTATTATTTATTTTTCTTGAGATACCTGCATGAAAAACACCAAACGCTTGTCCTTTAAAATTTAATTCATTAAAATTTGTAGTGTTATTTAAATTGATATTACCATTTTCATCCGTATTTCCTTGATAAAATAAAATGGTTAATTCTTTAGGGTAATAGGCGACAAAATCGAATTCTTGATAAAATCCAAAATTTAAATAATCGCGATCATTATGTAATTTATAACCTATATTAATGATATCTAATTGTTCATTAACAGTAACAAAATCTGTTGCTTTCATTCTAAAAAGTTGGTTCCGAAGTTTATCGTTTATATCTATACCGTCTTTAGCCAAGACATCCGTAATCGTCAAATTATTTGAACCAACATTAACATAAATACCTGAAAACAATGGAATACCAATATGCTTTCTATAATTAGCTTCTGCTCCTGGATTTACCATTAAAGATTGTGGAATATCATTATTTCCAAAAATGAATTTCTTATTCTGAGCATAACTTTGTGACATCATAAAGCACAAAAAGAGAAGCATATATTTATTTTTCTGCCTCAATTTATCTTGAAAATAAAGTTAGTGGATGATTTTAAATTAAGATTCATTTGAACGTCCTTATCCAAAATACTTAAATCTGAGCTCGGTTGTAAATAGATTGTTATTCTTAGCTTGCGTGAACGTTTTAAAGATAATAGACCTAAACCATCAAAACGTTGCAGGTGATTTAATTTACCATTGTTTGGTACATTAAAGGTGAAACTTTCAGTAATACTGTCATCTTCATTTAAAAAAGAAAACTCAACATCAAAATTTCTATTGAATGTATTTTCAACATCAAAATTAAAATCTGCCTGAACTAAATTTTCTTGGACATATTCAGAATTAAAAATATCAATAATACTGACATCCGTTAAGGTAGCAACTTCAGCACTATTATCTGCATTCAAAAATTGGTTTTGAGTGAGGTTAAGAAAAATAAAGGAAGCTGTAAAACTTTGGTCAAATTCTATATTTTCTAACTGATCAAAATCAACTGTGCTAGTGCAAGACAGTATCATTTGCAATATTATAATTCCCAATAAACATTTAGTAAAGAACTTCACAGAATTTAATATTGTGGTTATTTAACCATAGTTATTCCCCATTAAAGATATTGTTTTATTTCTAAAAGGCCGGTTATATTAATAACACCATCTGTTTCTGTGTTATGATTTTCTTTAAAATGTATCGTTTTCATGCCTACGGCCTTTGCCCCTAGAATATCGGCTTCAAAATTATCACCAATCATTACACTATCATAAATAGTAGCTTCCGCTAACTGCATAGCATGTTGAAAAATTTTGGCGTTTGGTTTTTTGACGCCCACGCTCTCGGAGGTAATTATTTTATCAAAGAATTCTAGTATACCAGAAGTCTTCATTTTTTCAGTTTGAACTTCATCAAATCCATTCGTTATAATATGCAACCCATATTTTGGCGATAAATAATTCAATATTTCAACTGCACCATCAAAAAGGGTATTATAATTTGATAAATTATCGATATACACTTTACTTAATAGATCTATTTTAGGGTCAGAAATTTGATACGACAATAAATCAAATGTTTCTTTTAACCGTTTATATCTTAAAAGTTTCTTACTCACACGATCTTCACGATAAAGCTTCCAATACTTTAAATTTATAGGTTTATAATGAATTAAAAATTCATCAATATTCACTTCTATTCCATTTTCTTTGAATATAAATTCAAAAGCTTGAGCTGAATTGGTTTCAAAATCCCATAAGGTATGGTCTAAATCGAAAAAAATATGTTTTATTGACATTAAGGAAGATAAATGATTATGTTTGATGGTAAAATTACAACTTTAGAAGTTGTCTTTAATCTCAAATATAAGTTTATAGTGAAATTTAATCTTAAATTCATATTTACAACTCCATTTCAAAAAAACATTGCAACACTTTTTAGTGGCACTTTATTAGCTCAATTAATAAATGTAATTGGTGCTTTGTTTTTAGCAAAATTATATGCTCCTGAATTTTATGGAGCTTATAGTGTTTTTTTAAGTTTTGTAAGTATTTTAACTATTGTAAATAGTTTGAAATTAGAATATGTTATAATTACTGATACATCAGAAGAAAAAAGTAATAATATGGTCAATGCCATATTGATAATTGTTTTAATAGTTAGTATTATACATTTATTCCTTTTCGAACGCTTTAAAGATTTTTTTTTTAAGCACGGAATTATTTATATGCTATTATTATTAAGTAGTATAACCTCAATGTTTTTATCGAATGCCAAATTATTGGAATCTTATGCTACGAGAAAATCATGGTTTAAAAAAATTGCAAATGCCAGAGTTTTAATGGCAATAAGTACGGTGCTATTTCAATTTATATTATTTTACTACAGTAACAATGGACTTATTTATGGATATGCAGGTGCTGTACTTGTCCTTTTTGTTTTTTACATTTTAATTTCGAAAAATATTATTAAAAAGCCTGATTTAGCACTATTCAAAAATACGGTTAAGTATCATAAAAACATTATCCGTTTTGCGTATCCTTCAGGATTGATTAATGGTATTGCCAATTACATTTTACCCATATTGATACTAGCTTACTTTTCTGCGGCAGAATCTGGAGTTTATGCGTTAGGTTTAAAAGTAGTATCCGTACCTCTATTTATTATTTCTTCTTCCATTTCGCAAGTTTATTTTCAGAAAGCATCAGATTTTTTTAATCATGCAAAATACAAACTTTATGATTTCACAAAAAGAGTAGCCCTAACAAATATATTAATTATGTTAGCCATTCTATTGGTTATAAACACCATTGGCATTTATGTATTAGAATTATTTTTTGATAAGGATTGGGAAAATTTAAGTATTTATATTGTCATTCTCTCTTTCTTTGTACTTGGTCAAGTAGCCTTTTCGCCTATTAGTTCATTAATAGTTATTATTAATAAAATGCATATAGGATTGATTTTTAATATTACCTTGGCTTTTATTAATTTTATAGCCATTTACGTTGGTCAGCTCTATAATAATATCGTTTACACCGTTCTTATTTTCTCTATTGTTGGCGGACTGAGTTATATTATATTATTAATTTATTTTTTATCATTACTTAAAACGTATACAAAAGAGGTCTAACATTAATTTAAGGCAAAGCATAGATTTTATCGTTGTCAGATGAATAGTCAATTTAACCAATTGCAAAATCAGATAATGATAACAAAAATGATTGAAAATGATATTCAAATTATTTGCAATTAACTACGGAACGTTATAACTTTAAAAGTTCAGGCTAATGTATTTTCAACGTCCCAAATGGAATAATCCCAATCTAGAAAACGTGTTTTACATGTATGAAGCTCATTTAATAGTATTAGACACAATGATGCCATTTTTTAAATTTTCATCTTTGAATAAACTTATCTAATTGGAAAAAAAGTTACATATTCTATTTTTAAATGGATGGTACCCTTCTAGGGTAATGCCTTACAACGGTGACTTTATACAGAGACATGCGGAAGCAGTAGCTATAAAAAGTAAAGTGACCTCTATACATGTTATTACAGATGAAAATATCAATAATAACTTAGAAATTGAAAAAAACCAAATTAATGGTGTTACTACCATAATTGGTTATGTAAAACCAACTCAAAATAAAATTTTAAAAGGATATTTATTTTATAAAGCTTACAAGCAAATTTTTAAATTAATTGAACCTTATCAATTTGTACATGTTAATAGAATTTATCCCATTGGACTCATTGCTGTATATCTAAAAATATTTAAAAAGAAGCCCTTTATAGTATCCGAGCATTGGACAGGTTATCTTACTCATAAAATAAGAGGGCTTGAAAAATTTTTATCTAAATCAATAGCAAAAAACGCTTCCTATATCTGCCCTGTTAGTGATCATTTAGGTTCAATGATGCTAAAAAATGGATTAAAAGGTAATTATACAACGATACCTAATGTAGTTAATACGGATATTTTTAAGCCACTAAAAATAAAAAATAAGACATTTACATTATTGCACATCTCGCATATGGGAGACAAACATAAAAACATTTCTGGCCAACTAAGAGTAATGGCCAAACTAAAAGAAGAAATCTCTAACTTTAATTTTTATTTAATTGGAGAAAACTCTTTTAGGTATCAACCAATTATAAAAGAACTAAATATAGAATCTAACGTAATTCTCATAAATCAAATAAAGCATTCTGAGATTCCGGAATATATGCATAAAGCTGATTTACTTATTCAATTTAGTAATTACGAAAATCTTCCGTGCGTAATTTTAGAAGCTTTTGCTTGTGGATTGCCTGTTATATCAACAAATGTTGGCGGTATTTCTGAACATTTTCCTAAAAACTTTGGTGCTCTCATCACAAAAAATGATGAAAAAGAATTATTAAATAGTATCTTAAAATTTTATGAGACCAGTACTAACGATAATGCTGTAATTATGCATAATTATATAGAATCAAAATTTTCTCCTCAGGTTCTTTGTGATAAATTTACAAGTCTATACGAACAAGCATTATTAAGAATTAATAAATGATAGACGGGTTAAAAGATTTACTATCAGGTTTTAGAAACAGGAATGGTATAAGTATTTTTTATGCTACTATTTTAGCTAGAATATTATCTTTCTTTACTTCTTGGATTGCTTTACAACTGATAGACAGTAAAGATTTGGGTGTTGTAATTTATGCTTTTACCATAATTTCATTTATAATACCCATAAGTGGATTAGGACTTCATCAAAGTTTAATAAGATATGGGTCATTATCAGCATCTGATACTACCAAAAATCAAATCTTTAAATATGTATTAAATAAAGGGTTAATATCTTCAATTGTATTAGTATTAATAATAATTTTACTTAGTTTACTCTTTAAAAGTTATTTTCTAAATGGTATTAATTACCTTATTATTTTATCATTTGCAATCCCTACATTTTTCCTTTTAGAAATTGTAAAAGTTCAGTATAGACTTAAACATCAAAATAAAACATTCGCATTAGTTGAAGTTACTTATAATATTTTACTCATAATTTTAGTGACTATTTTAAGTTATACTTACAAAGAGTTGGGTTATGCCATTGCTTTGGTTACAGCTCCATTATTAACTTCAGTACTTTTTATCAAGAAATTAAACATTGATTTTAAAATAAATGTAAAACCAGATATTATAAATTTTGGATTTTGGAAATATGGTTTTTTTGCAAGCCTTTCAAATGTTGCAACAAAATTTTTAACCGCAATAGATATTCTCTTGATTGGGTATTTATTAAAAAATTCAGAAATGGTTACTGTTTATAAATATATTTCTCTTATTCCTCTGAGCTTACTATTTATCTCACAAGTTTTTATTACAACTGATTTTGTTAATTTAACTGAAAACATTTACAACAAAAATTACATTAAAAAGTACATTAAAAATTACATCTTTTTATTTGTATTTGTAAGTATTTGCATTGGGTTTTCCTCTTGGTTATTTGCCAAAGACTTATTACTTTTTTTCGGAACTGAATTTGTAAATTATAAAGCCTCGTTCTTAGTTTTAATATTGGGAGCCATTGGTATTTTAATTTTAAGAGGTCTATATGGTAATCTTCTTTCAATCATTGGCAAAGCCAATATCAACTACTATATCGCTATATCAGCAATTGTTTTAAATGTAATTCTTAATTATTATTTAATACCCAAATATGGCATTTATGGAGCTGCTTTAACCTCAACGATATTAATGTGGATAACAGGATTTATTTCTTGTTTTGTTTTTTACAAGTTGTATAAAAAGTTTCTCGTACATCAACAATTAGATTAATTGCCATTTTTTATATTGAAAATAGGTTTCTTTTATTGCACCAAAACTTTTATAAAAAGATGCTATTTTAGTAATCATAGAGCCTTCAAAATCTAAAACAAATGGTTGACCTGCATGGTGTTTAATTATAAAATCAATTAAAAAAGACATGGCTTGTTTTTCTCTACCTAAATTATTTAATGCTGAAAACAAATTTGTAATTCTATATTTATCTTTTAAAAAAATAGCCCCTCCAAGTAGTTTGTCATTTGAATTAAAAACTTCATAAATGAGTATTTCCCCTAAGAGTTGGCCTTGATTAACTAATCGTTGTAGTGCTAAATAATCTTGTGCAGATTTTTGTAAATCTTCTCCTTTATTTTCTCTAAACAACTCAATAATTGAATCTGCCGAAATTGTCTTTTTTATTTTTAAACCAAACTTTTGAGCTTGCTTCACACTACTTTTTCGACCTTTTGAATACCCTTTTAGCAACACCTGATAACTGCTATTTTCTAGAGGTAGTACAAAATTATCTCTAGGTTCCATACGATTTATAGAAAAATGATTGGAACTGTTGAGCATCATATCAATCAATTTAAACTTCTTCGGTATCTTTTGAATAAAATCTTCAAATAATTTCGATTCTATTTTTTTGTCCGAAAAAAGCCCCAATTGCTGTATCCAAGGAGCTTGGTAAATATAATTAATTCCGTATTTAACGCGTCTCGGCAACGGCATAACAGCGTCGTAATCATCTAACACCAACACATCCCATGTATCACAGACAGCATCTAAATACCAACTATAACCATAAACACGGCTATTTATTGAATCTAAAACACAATTATCATATTTCGAAAAGTCAACCTGACTCCTAGTTAGATACCTAATCATAAAAAATATTTTAGGCTGTTGGCGTTAACTTTTTAAACATATCTATGTAAATTTTACGCCATCGTCTCCATCTGTATCTATTGCCTAAAGTCTCGTTATGAAATAGCGTAATAAAAGTACCATCCACTTTTTTAACCTGATTGGCTAAGTCAATAATTACTTCAAAAGACTGTTTATTTGGAAGTTTTAAATAATCTTTTAAAGTACCATCCATAACCGCAAAAGGAAAAACTTTTAATGGCGTTTGAATTTCAAATTCTAAATCATAGAAATAAAATGGAGTACATGTGCTTGCCCTAAAACCGAAATGAGAAGCATAACCCATCGTATAATCTTCCTTTACTTCTAAATTCACTAAATTTTGATAGGTTTCTGGTAAATCTAAACGTAGATAATGTTGTCGCGATTTTTCAATAGGTCTGTTAACGATAGATTCTAATCTTAATTTTTCTGATTGTAATTTACTTTCGTCTTTAGACGTAAAGTACGATGGATGCAATCCAACTTCAGCATAATCGGCCACAGATTTAATTAATGATTGATAACTCACATTTCTTGAAGAAGTGTTTTTATCGAAAGTAGTATACCCCCCCACAGAAAAGAAAAATATAGTTTTGATATTATATTGTTTTTGTAGACTAATGAGGTCATCAAAAGTATCGAAAGGGTCTTGTTTAAATCCTAAAATAACCAACGACCTATACCATAAATCAAAAAGTCTCAATTTTGATAAATCTCTAAAATATCCGGCCACTGTCCTTACCAATCCTTTATGTTTAAAACAGTAGGCAATATCAACATCTATAGTTGATATAAATTTGAATTCTCTTTTTTTTAATTTACCTGACGGGTACTTCTCTTTTAATATTTCCTTAAATTTATATGCCCAAATATCTATTAAAGGTTTATGTAAAAATTGATGTTTGAATGCTAGGCTATCTTCTGCTGGATAACGCTCATGTTCGTCTCTAAGGTGCGGTAAGTATTCTTCATACCTACTCACTAAATAAAAGGTAGCTGCAAAGATGTCAAATGGTACAGAAGCCTCTTGTCGTGTTTGAAAAAAACACTGAACGCCATTCCATTCGCCCATTTTAATTTCAATATCATTAATACCTTGCTCAAACAAAAGGTCAGTACTTCTAATAAATATTTCATTCCCGAAAGGTTGTTTACCATAAGACAATTTATATCCTTCATGGGCAATAAAATCTTCTACTTTTGATGTAAAATCAACTTGAATTTTTAAAATCCTTGTAAAAAAGTGTTTGAAAGTATAGGTTAACCTAGGCGTTATTTTATTGGTATATACTAGTAGCATTATTTTTTCATGTTCAGTTTTCGGCAGGCAGTTGCAGTCTTCGTATGACTATTCATAGTATAACAAACTTATAATTCTAATGTAAAAACTACATCAAATTACCATCTGCAAAGCTAAAGTAATCTTTTTCAGTTATTATTAAATGGTCTAATACTTTTATATCTAAAGTTTTACCTGCTTCTTGTATTTTTTTTGTCAAATCAATATCTGCTTTACTGGGTTTTAAATTTCCTGACGGGTGGTTATGACTGAGAATAATAGCAACGGACGAAAGCTCTAATGCTTTTTTAAATAACATTCTAACATCTACTAAAGTGCCCGTTATACCACCGCTACTTAATTTGTTTTTGTAAATAATTTTATTAGAATTGTTTAAATAAAGTAACCAAAATTCTTCATGTAATAATTCTCCAATTATGGGTTGCATAATTTCAAAAACCGCTTTACTACTAGATATTTTTGGCTTTATTAAAGCCTCTTCTAATCTTCGTCTTCGACCAAGCTCTAAGGCCGTAATTATGGTAATTGCTTTCGCATCTCCTATTCCTTTAAATTGCATGAGATCGTTAACAGACAGTTTACCCAATTCGCTTAGATTATTATTTACATTCGCTAAAATTCGCTTTGACAAATCTACAGCACTTTCTTGTCTATTTCCAGATCCAATTAATATAGCGACCAACTCTGCATCAGATAAAGAGTCTTTACCCTTAATTATTAATTTTTCTCTTGGTCTGTCATCTTCCTTCCAACCTTTGATTGAAGTTGGTTTATTTTGATCGTCCATGCTTACTACTCCTATTTATGAAATTATTCTTTTACTAGAATTTGTTCAATTTAATAAATAATTATCTTTCTATGCATTAAGTAGTTACTTAAAATATAAAAAAGGATCTTACTTATTAAATTTTATGCCCTTATACTTCTATAACACAACTATGGAAGTCAATAGCACTCATTTTCTACTAAAATTTAAAAAGTTCAAATAAGTATTAGAAAAAACAATACTTTTGTATATACTTTCAAATTTAAAATTATTTATGAGAATAATTATTGCTGGTGCTGGTGAAGTAGGTTTTCATTTAGCAAAGCTACTCTCTTTTGAAGCTCATGATATTACACTTATCGATGAAAAATCTGAACGTTTGCATTATGCTGATTTACGTTTAGATATAAAAGTGATGAAGGGTAATGCCACATCAATTCGAGTTTTAAAACAAGCTGATGTAAAACATACAGATTTGGTAATAGCAGTAACTTCAAATGAAACTGTTAATATAACTATATGCTTTTTAGCTAAAAGACTGGGTGCTAAGCAAACCATTGCGAGAGTTCGTAATTCAGAATTCATAGATAATAAAAATGAAATCAATTTTTCAGAATATGGAATTGATGAATTAATTTCTACAGAAGAATTAGCTACCAAAGAAATTAAAATGTTGCTTAATCAAGCTGCATTTAACCATATGCACGAGTTTGAAGATGGTCGATTAAGCTTATTAGGTATTATACTTTCTAAATCGGCACCCTTTGTAGGTATGTCTGTAAAAGAAGCGGCGGCTACTTTTCCAGAAATTCATTTTATGCCCATTGCCATACAAACGGACAACTCTAGTAATAGTATAATCCCTAGAGGGGATACCATCTTTAAAAGTGGGGACCTCGCCTTTTTTATAACCGTAAAAGAAGGGGTTAATGAGTTATATAAATTAACTGGAAAAACAAGAGAACCCGTAAAAAATATAATGATATTGGGTGGAAGTTCTGTAGGAAGAAGAGTAGCTAAACAACTCTGCAGCAAACATCTTAATGTAAAAATTATAGAAAAAAATAAAACGAGAGCTTTAGAATTGGCCGATAGACTACCCAATGCTTTGGTTATACATGGTGACGGTAGAGATATTGAATTATTAGATGAAGAAAGTATAGAATGTATGGATGTTTTTATTGGAGCTACAACCAGTTCTGAAGCAAATATTATGGCCTGTCTTATTGCAAAATCAAAAGGTGTTAAAAAAACCATTGCTATGGCTGAGATTGTTGACTATTCAAAGCTTTCTCATTCCATCGGTATCCATAGTATTATCAATAAAAAATTATTAGCGGCAAACTCTATTTTTAAACATATAAGGAAAGGAGATGTATTAGAAATTGCTACCTTGAATAATTTAGATGTTGAAATTTTAGAATTTCAAGTTAGAGAAGGTTCTAAAATCACCACTAAAAACATAAGAGATTTAAACTTACCAAGAGAAGCTACTATTGGCGGTGTAATTAGAGATGGAATAGGAATGATTGCCTTAGGTGACTTTAGAATTCAAACCAATGATAAAGTAGTAGTTAGTTGTTTATCAGATACACTTAAACAGGTTGAAAAATTTTTCGCCTAAGATCACGTTAAATTACAAATGAAAAATTTAAACATAAAAATCATTTTTCAAATGATGGGGTTCCTCCTCATTTTTAATGGTCTTTTTATGCTCATATCAGCTGGCGTAAGTTTCTATTATGACGACGGTGCTACCCAAGGAATTTTTTTTGCAGGTATCATCACCATATTGGCTGGATTAATTTCGAGGTTTACAACCAAAAATTTTAAAAAAAGAATTAATAAACAAGAAGGATATATTATTGTTACCCTTGGATGGGTTTTTATGTCTCTATCAGGTTCTTTGCCTTATATATTTTCTGAATCTATACCTTCATTGACCAATGCCTTTTTTGAAACAATGTCCGGGTATACCACTACAGGAGCCTCTATATTAAATGACATTGAAAGTATGCCTGAAGGAATTCTCTTTTGGCGTAGCACAACACATTGGATTGGTGGTATGGGTATTATTGTTTTAACCATTGCTGTTTTACCCTTATTAGGCATAGGTGGTATGCAACTTTTTGCGGCAGAAGCTCCAGGACCTTCTGCGGATAAATTGCATCCACGTATTACGGACACTGCTAAAAGATTGTATTTAATTTATTTAGGCCTTACAGTAGCAGAAGCCGTATTTTTAAAATTAGCCGGCATGAGTGTTTTCGATGCTGCAAACCATGCAATGAGTACTCTTTCTACTGGAGGATTTTCAACAAAAAACGCGAGTGTTGCCTTTTGGAATGACAAACCAATTATACATTATATCATAACCATTTTCATGATTATTGCAGGTACAAATTTTGTATTAACTTATTTTGCTTTCAGAGGAAAATTAAGTAATGTTTTTAAAGATGAAGAGTTTAGGGCCTATATTCTTAATATTATAGGAATTAGTGTTATTGTAGCGTTAATTATTTATTTTAGAGCAGATGTATCTAATATTGCCACAGAGACACAATTAATAGACCATCCTATGGTTTATGGAAGATTAGAAAGTGCTTTTAGACATGCTTTCTTTCAAGTGGCCAGCGTAATAACTACCACAGGTTTTGTTTCAGCAGATTTTACGGTTTGGACTCATTTTTTAACCATATTGTTTTTTATACTGATGTTTTTTGGAGCTTCAGCCGGTTCAACATCTGGTGGTATTAAATTTGTTCGTCATATTATAATGATAAAAAATGGTATTTTAGAATTTAAGCGATCAATGCATCCAAGTGCTATTATTCCAGTTTGGTATAATGGTAAAACAGTTTCTCAAGATATTGTATTTAACATTATGGCTTTTGTTATTCTCTATTTAATTGTATTTGCCTTAGGCTCTCTTGTCTTTGGATTACTCGGTCTTGATTTTATTACTGCCATTGGTGGTTCTGCTTCCTCACTAGGTAATGTTGGACCTGCATTTGGTCAATTAAGCCCTGTAAACAATTATGATAGTTTACCAAGTTTAGGCAAATGGTGGTCCGCGTTTTTAATGTTATTAGGTAGACTCGAGTTATTTACCGTTTTAATACTATTTACACCTTACTTTTGGAAAACAGGTAAATTCTAAATTGAAAAATATATTTTAAATTAAAAGATAAGTCATTGTTTCAATAATTTAATTCAATCAATTATTTATGCATGTCACCACATAATTTAGTGTATAATTCGTATGTCTTTTGAGCAGTAATAATAATAATAATAATAGCATGGCAACTATTTTATTGTTTTTGCTTTTAGCTCACTTGTCTTTGGTTTACTCGGCCTTTATTCTATGACTGCTATTGGTAGTTCTGTTTCTTCTCTAGGTAATGTTAAATCTGCATTTGGTCAATTAAGCCCGGTAAACAATTATGATAGTTTACCAAGTTTAGGTAAATGGTGGTCTGCCTTTTTAATGTTATTAGGTAGACTCGAGTTATTTACCGTTTTAATACTATTTACCCCTTACTTTTCGAAAACAGGGAAGTTCTAAATAAAAAAAATCCATCTTAAATTAATAAGATGGATTTTTGTTTGAATACTATCTTTCAATCAATTATTAATTTACATCCCACCATAATTTAGTGTGGTTGTCATCGGCTCCTTGAGCAGTAATAATTGCAGTATAATTTGTAGGGTTATTATCTTGTACCGAAGAATCATAAGAATCTCTAACAGGAATTCTAGGATCACCAGCATTTGTTGAAGGAACTAAAACAGGGTAGTCAAATCTTCTCCACTCAGCCCATGCTTCCCAACCGTTTAAATATAATGCTATCCATTTTTGATAAGCGATGTCATTCATGCTTGTCCAAGGATGTGCTGCTATATAAGCAGTCTTATCAGCAGCATCTACACCCCAGTAATCCATAGAAGCAGCAATACCTTCTTCATATAAAACAGTAGCAGCAGTTCCGCCAACATTCCATCCTTTTACTGCAGCTTCCGCCATAGCAAATTTCATTTGAGCTGCAGTGTAAAGAGGTGTTGGGTAATCAACATCGTAAATTATAGTTGCTGTTGGAAAAGAATAATCTGGTACATTACCATTTACTGTTCCGTTTGGAGCACCTACATATTTTGCATCTGTATTACCAGGAAACATTGGATTAGTAGCTGTTCCAGCGGTAGCAGGCTCAGCATACTTAAACAATCTAGGATCAAGATTAGATCTTAAAGTTTCCATCATCGTTACAGATAAAACGTAATCTTCTCTTTCCTTCCATCTATCATGCCATACGCTATCATCTACATCAGTAGTTCCATAGGTATATTCTAAATTTTGAGCATTCGTACTTATATAGACACCAGATGCAATTACCTCCTCGAATTTAGATTTAGCTAAAGCAGGGCTAACATCAGAAATTCTTAGTGCCATTGTCATTTTTAATGAATTGGCAAATAACCACCATTTGTTCATGTCTCCGCTAAACATGACATCACCATGGGGGCCTGTTTTAGAAGGATCAATAGCACTCATTGCTGACTCAAGATCTGCAAAAATTATGTTATAAATTTCTTCTTGAGTATCAAATGCAGGTTGAGGATTATCTATACCTTGAAAACCTTCGGTATAAGGTAAGCCACCCCATTTGTCTGTCATATAATGTAAGATATAACCTCTTAAAATCTTTGCAGTGGCAATTTGGTTAGCATTATCACCAAATTGAGCAGCAGTAGCTATTGTAGCGGCATCTTCGTTCAATTCAATAATTCGATTCAAATTTTGTATAGCACCCGTAAAGAAATCATTATAGCTTCTCGTTAAAGTTGAATATCTAGAATCTCCTGGATATTGCCCTTCAGTCAATTGTTGCGTGAAGAGTATTCCTTGCATGTTTGTGGCAATACCATTTATGGAATTACCATCATTGTCATCAAAACCACCTACACGTTTCTGTGCTTGCGTAAGTAACTGAGAAGTTACCGCCGCAGTTGGTCCGTTAGGATTGTTATTTACATCTCCAAAATCTACAGTTTCACAAGAGCTGTAAATAAAAGAAATACCAAGAACCAATATTATATTTTTTATTTTGTTATTCATCTCAGTTTTTTTTTAAAATGTTAATTTTACATTAAGTCCAAAAGATCTGGTAATTGGTAATTGACCAGCTTCTGCCCAGTTTACACCGCTTCTTTTTTCAATTTCAGAAGGGTCAACCCAATTTAAATCAGAATCAATCAACCAAAGGTTGTTACCGAATACAGATAATTGAAGTGCTTCTAATCCCATTTTTGAAACTAAATCACTGTTAAAGTTATAGTTTAACCTTGCTGTTCTTAATTTTAAATAAGTTGCATCATGTACGTTATTTTCGTATATATTACCCAAGTTACCTAAGTTAAAATGATCTTGAGCATCAACATATTTATCAACTATAGTGCCATCAGAGATAGGTATACCATCTGCATCTGTTCCTGTTTGTAATACACCAACAATGTGTACACCACCACCTGAAGCAACAGGATCTCTTAATGGATTACCCTTATCATTTAAACCCGCAGTTTTTGCAGATAAACCTGAGTGATCCATATATCTTTCTGTTCTAGAATAATATAAACCTCCTTTTTGCCCGTCTAAACCAACAAATAAATCTAAATTTTTATATCTAATTGTAGTTGTAATACCATAGGTATAATCAGGTAATAAACTACCCAATTTCTTATTAGGTTCTCTTGCAAACTGATCAGTACCAGTATAGATAATACTACCATCAGTATGGTTAGCAAAACCTCTACCTAAGAATAAACCATATTCTTCACCAACTCTAGCTTGTAATTTCATACTAGAAGTATATGTACTAATATCATAAGAATCAACACCTGGGTAAATGGCATCAACATACTTTTCTAATGTTGCAAAATTCACGCCTAGATCCCATGTGAAATCATCTGTTTTAATAATAGATCCATTCAATCCAATTTCAATACCTGTTGAAGTATTTTTACCTGAATTCACAATGATATCTCCATAACCAGTAGAACCATCTAAATTAACTTCTACAGGTAAATCTTCATCAACTCTTTTAAAGTATGTCACATCTAAACCTATTCTACTTTTTATAAATCTAAATTCAGCACCTACTTCAAATTCACCTCTTGTACCACCAACTAAGTTAGGATTATTTTGGCGACTAGCTACTGATAATGTACCCTGTCCTTGATATAATCCATTAACATTATAAACACTAGAAATTTGATATGGGTCTGGAAAATAAGGAGCTTTTGCATAACCAGCTCTCAATTTAAAAAATGTCATAATATTGTTTTGTGGTAAAAGCTTGTTTACCAATAAACTTGTTGACACACCGTATGTTTCTACCCTATTATTGTCTGGATCAGCAGTAGAAGACCAGTCAAACCTGTAAGATCCATCAAGATATAACAAGTTTTTAAAACCAAAAGATGCTTTTAAAAACGTACCTCTACTTTCAAGTTGCTCTATGACTGTGCCTGCAGAAACAGGATCCTTAGAACCAGCTAAGCTGTAAAACTCAGGAATTGTTAAATCACCATTAGTACTAGCCGATAAACCTTTAAAGTCTTGAATAATAATTTCTCCACCTAAACTAGCTGCTACATCTAAATTCCCATCTAAAAAGCTATTATTATAATTTAACATACTAAAATAATGCTCTTTGTTGTATCTTCTTTGATATTCTGAATAACTTGCAGCCTCCAATAAACTTTTAGTGGTACCACGATCATCATTAGCATAATTATGAAAGGTAGATCTAATTTCGGCTATAATATTAAATTGGTCATTAAATTTGTAAGTACCTCCAATTTTACCATATGCAGAATTTTTATATTCATGTCTAAGATTTTCAT
This sequence comes from Aureibaculum flavum, assembly GCF_016406085.1. GTDB lineage: Bacteria > Bacteroidota > Bacteroidia > Flavobacteriales > Flavobacteriaceae > Aureibaculum > Aureibaculum flavum. The sequence goes on along the minus strand of NZ_JAEHFJ010000005.1, from coordinate 320,579 downwards.
AAGATTGAAAATCTGGCATATCCCAATATAATGGTCTTGCATCTCTTGCACTTCTAATGTTCCAAGATACTATTTGTCCATTACGCTCATAATCTCTTAATCTATCAAAATCAAGTTGTCTTTGCCACCATTGGTTCATATTTGAAGCTAGATTGGCATAACCTTGATCAGGATCATTTGTAGTTTTTCTATCTTGATAATTAACATTTACATTAACCGTAAATTTATCAGAAATGTCATAACTAGCATTTAAAGACATATTAATTGTCTTTTGATCAGAGTTTCTAATAATACCACCTTTATCGATAAGAGAAATTGCGGATCTAATATTATAACCATCTCCACCTTTAGAAAAACTTAAAGAGGTATTATTTGTGATACTCGTTCTATAGAATGAGTCAACATCGTTTGGTGTTGGTGACCACTCTCTTAATTCTCCAAATTCTGGAGTACCTTGAACCCATGAATCCCAATGACGCACTAAAGTACCATCTAATTTAGGACCCCATGATTCATCAGCGTTATATTCTGGTATATTTTGACCATCAAAACTTGCCCAATCTGCTGGGTCAGTAGCTGGATCATAAGTAAACGTGTTAAATGTTTGACTATAACCACCACCATATTCATTTTGATAATCTGGTACTATTGAAACATTACCAACAATAGTAGAATGATCAACAGTAAACGAAGCTTTACCATTTGTACCCTTTTTAGTGGTAATGATAATTACCCCGTTTCGACCTTCCGGACCATAAATGGCAGTTGCAGAAGCACCTTTCAAAACAGACATGTCTGCTATATCGTTCGTATTAATGTCTCCCGTTTCATATACTTGAATTCCGTCCACAACATATAACACATCCGTTTCACCTCTTAATTTAATTTCAGAATCTCTAAAACCAGTACTAGCTTGACCAACAATTTGTACACCAGCCACTTTACCAGCTAAGGCATTGTTTACGTCAATATCTTTACCTTTTTGAAGTTGTTCAGCATCAACAGATTGTTGAGAATACCCTAAGGATTTCTTTTCTCTCCTAAGACCTAAACCAGTAACCACAACTTCGTCAAGTACGTTATCAGCTTCTAGAACTACATTCATAGTACTTGATGTTCCAACAGTAACTTCTTTTGAAGACATACCAATAAAACTAAACTTAAGTACATCTCCTGTTTTGGCTTTGATAGTATAAATACCATCAAAATCAGTTTCTGTGCCCGAAGTTGTCCCTTTAATGACAACACTAACACCTGGTAACGGGCCTGATTCATCTGAAACAGTACCATTAATTGTTCTTTCTTGTGCATGCAGCAGCGAACCACATAAAACAGAAAAAACCAACAATAAATTGTAAAATTTAAATTTCATAAAAATATATTTGAGTTAATAAAAATTAAAAGAATGCCAAACAAATAGTATTAGAAGGAACATTTAATTCAAATAAACTTCTCAGTATGAAAACAAAGGTTAATGGAACTCTGCTTTTTAAAGAAGAAAGTAACTTCAACGACAAGTGATTGACATTCGGAAACAAATGAAGTATATATTGTAAGTTTCATAGGAAAAGTTTATAATACCTTACGTATCCGACAAACACTTACCGTCTATTTACCATTAAAACATCCTTAAAAAGAAAATTTAAAAAGAGTTTAAAAAAATAGTATACAACTCGCCATAATAATACACTTAATCAATGACTGCAAGCAATCAAAAAGTTACTATGAGTAGAAATATATTTGAAAAATAACTTATAAAAAGCAAGTTTAAATGACCTTTGACACAAAAGTAGATGACATCAACACAAAGGATTTGTATTCTAATTAAAATAGAACTTTTAAGGGCTATAATACCTTTACTTCACTAAATATTTTAGGATTATTAATTAAAAAAAGTACAGAAGAAGTATATCAGAATGTAAAATTAGATGTGCTAATAGGAGTTGAATTAGCATAGAATTATTTTGGCTTACACCACTCTTCTAAGTAAAGTTGATCGATATTGTGAAGGAGTAAGATTTGTTTCTTTTTTAAAAGCTTTATTAAACGTAACCTTATTATTATAACCTACATCATAAGCGACATCAATAATAGTCAAAACCCCACTTTCATCATTATTAAATATATCTTGGGCCTCTTTTATTCGAAACATATTAATTAAAGTAAAAAAGTTCATTTTAAAATGCTCATTAATAACTTGCGACGTACTATGCCTATCTGTTCCCAATCTTTCTGAAAGTTTTTCGAGACTAATATCACTAACTTTGTATACTTTTTCTTTATAGAACAAATTCAATAAATCATCTTTAAGTTCATTTGAAAGCTCTTCATTCAGTCTAGATTTTTCGTATTTAAAATTAAATATATTTGTAAGTCGGTACTGGTTCGTAAAGATACTAGGTTGAACATAAGCAGAATACCCAACAAACATGATAACAATTGACAAGGTAATCATTTGCGGATGCACATAATAACTCGATGTTAATAAACCTGAAATTACAATAAGAAATATCAATTGAGAAATTACAAATGCCCCATTTAGGACTACAACATTTCTAATCCACAATTTGATATTATTATGTTCATTACCTTTCTTAAATTTCAAATATTCATTTAATGTAAAAATACCATATATTGTTAATGAAATTGCCTTCAGTATAAGTGAGTAATAAAAAAAGGGATCGTCCCATTCTTTATGATTAATTATAATATTTAACTTCTCATTTACAGGAAGTATATAATATTTTGTAAAATAAATAAGCATAAAAACAAATGGTACTAAATGCAAAAGATCTAAAGTTTTGAATTTATACTTAGTACTTATTCTTTTTATATAAAAGTACAATAGAGGTCCATATAAAAAATTTAACGTAAATGTAGAAAATAAGGAATGTGGAAACTTTACTTGAATATTAGTTATATAAATACACACATGAATAATAAAAAGAGAACTAAATAATATAAATAAACTAATCAACAAGTTCGCAATTCTGTCCTCAGATTTCTTAAAATTAATTACTAAAGCTATAAAAAGACCAATCAATCCAGTATATAAATAAATCATAACCCAATATTCGTACTTCGGGGCAAATTTATCACTAACAGATATAAAAGCTTTATCTTCTCTTATACTATCAAAAACATGTTGATTAAGGATATCAACATCATTTGATTGCCTTATATATTTCTCTATAAATTGAGTAGCATTGGGAACATCTTTCAAAATAGCATGACTATAAGCCAATTCCTTAATTTCTTCATTTGACTTGTTCACGTCCTTTCCTTGAGAAACAAGTGTATTGTAAGCATCAACTATGACTTGTGCATTTTTGTGATTCAGAAGCCCCGGGTTGTAATTAATTTCCACTACATCTACTCCATCAGAATCCATTGCAACTGAAGTATTTTCAATTGCATCATTCTGAGAAAAAACAGCAATGCTGATAAAAAAGAAAAGTATTTTAAAAATACTAAATCGATTCATAATCACTAATTATTTTTATAAAGTTTTAATTCACAGCCCCATGACTATGGCCAAATATACAAAATTTAGTTAAAAAAGTGTTAAAATAACCTTGAATTGTTAAAGTTAGCCAATAAAACAGATTTTAATGTTAATTATTTGTTCACAACTTCGCTCATCTTAAAACACTGAACAATAATTATTTAGTAATTTTAACGTTATAAGAAAAAGCAACTTCCCCAAAAGATATTATTGCTAAAAATACATTGACATGATTCTATTTTCAAAATATTTGATTCCCAAAAATTATACGGGCTTAGCTATCTATCCCTTTATTTTTTTAAAGAATAAATCATTGTCAGATAATTGGGTATTGATAAATCATGAACGCATTCATTTAAAGCAGCAACTTGAATTGCTCTGGGTATTCTTCTTTCTTTGGTATATTTTAGAATTTCTTTTTCGTTTCGTTCAATTAAGAAATTGGAATGATGCTTATAAAAACATCAGCTTTGAAAAAGAATCTTATGAAAATGAAGGCAATCCAAATTACCTAAATGAACGTAAAACTTGGTCTTTTATCAACTATTTATAAGGATAATCACCCTTTACATCACCACTAGTATTGTTTTAACTTCTCTATTTCTTCTTACAAGATTACCTCTCATTTTTCAATCAAATAAATTGTAAATTGCGTTTGCAAAATTAAAGATTGTAAATGAAAACTATAAAATCATATATCCCTAAAAATAAAATTAGAATTGTAACTGCAGCTTCGCTTTTTGACGGGCATGATGCCTCCATTAATATAATGCGTAGAATTATTCAAGCCACAGGTGTTGAAGTAATTCACTTGGGCCATGATAGAAGTGTAGAAGAAGTAGTTAATACTGCTATTCAAGAAGATGCCAATGCTATTGCTATGACTTCTTATCAAGGTGGGCACAATGAGTATTTCAAATACATGTATGATTTGTTACAAGAGAAAAACGCATCACAAATAAAAATATTTGGAGGTGGCGGTGGCGTAATTTTACCTGAAGAAATTAAGAATTTAATGGATTATGGAATTACCAGAATTTATACGCCAGACGATGGTCGAAAAATGGGACTCCAAGGAATGATTAATAATATGGTAGAACTATGTGACAACGCAATTCTAACACTGCCCCATGAAAACAATATTCTAAAGTTACTTGAAAACAAAGACGTAAACACTATTGCTAGATTAATTACACTAGCAGAAAATGACTACAAGACTTATAAAAAGATTTATGAAGATTTTTCTTCAAATATACCTGAACAAGCAAAGACTCCTGTATTGGGAATTACCGGAACTGGTGGTGCTGGAAAATCATCATTGGTAGATGAATTAGTACGACGGTTTTTAGCAGATTTCGAAGATAAAACCTTAGCGATAATTTCTGTAGATCCATCTAAAAGAAAAACAGGCGGAGCGTTATTGGGAGATAGAATACGAATGAATTCTATAAAAAATGACCGTGTTTATATGCGTTCCTTGGCAACTAGACAGTCGAACTTATCACTTTCAAAAAATGTTGTAGATGCCATTGATGTTTTAAAGGCTGCTAATTTTGACCTCATCATTTTAGAGACTTCTGGTATTGGACAATCGGGAACCGAAATAATTGAACACTCCGACTTTTCTCTATATGTAATGACACCAGAATATGGTGCAGCTACGCAACTCGAAAAGATTGATATGATTGATTATGCTGATGTGATTGCTCTTAATAAGTTTGATAAACGCGGTGCTTTAGACGCTCTACGCGATGTTAAAAAACAATACCAACGTAATCATAATCTTTGGGATGAAAACCCAGACGATATGCCTGTTTTTGGAACCATTGCCTCACAATTTAACGATCCTGGAACAAACTCTTTATACAGCGTTATAATTGAAAAACTTAACAACAAAACTCCAATTGATTTTAATAGCTCATTTCAGATAACTGATGAAATGTCTGAAAAGCAATTTATAATTCCACCAAACAGAACGCGATATCTTTCTGAAATAACCGATACCAATCGTAATTATAATCAGACAAGTATTGATCAAAAAAGGATAGCACAAAAATTATATGGAGTTTATATGACAATATGCTCGGTACTAAATATTGATTCTGCTAATTGGATAAAGAAATTCTTTAATGAGAGTGGAGCTAACGATGAAGAAATTCTTCGCTTTGCTATGAATGATAATGATAACCAATTAGATTCGTCATCAGAATTTCTAAAACTTCTATTAAAAGAATTTTCTCGTACTAAAAAGGAGTTGAGTCCTCAAAATTGGGAAACAATTTTAGCTTGGGAAGATAAAAAACAGGCCTATAAAAACCCTATTTATTCGTTTAAGGTTCGTGATAAAGAGATAAAAATTGATACACATTCTGAATCTTTATCACATTTACAAATACCTAAAATTTCTTTACCAAAATATGAAGCTTGGGGAGATGTTTTATTGTGGAGCTTACAAGAAAATGTACCTGGAGATTTTCCATATACTTCAGGAATTTATCCATTTAAACGCACCGGAGAAGATCCAACTAGAATGTTTGCAGGCGAAGGAGGACCAGAACGCACCAATAGACGTTTTCATTATGTTAGTTTAGACATGGATGCAAAACGATTGTCTACTGCATTTGATTCTGTTACATTATATGGAAATGATCCAGATTTGCGTCCAGATATCTATGGTAAAATTGGTAATGCAGGTGTTTCTATTTGCTGTTTAGACGATGCTAAAAAATTGTATTCTGGTTTTGAATTGACAAACCCAATGACTTCAGTTTCTATGACTATTAATGGTCCGGCACCAATGTTGCTTGGCTTTTTTATGAATGCTGCTATCGATCAGGAATGTGAAAAATATATAAAAATAGAAGACTTAGAAGAGGAGATTGAGATAAAAATTGAATCAATTTACAATAAGAAAGGCGTTAAAAGACCAAAATATCAAGGCGATCTTCCCAAAGGAAATAACGGATTGGGATTAATGCTTCTTGGGGTTTCTGGTGATGATGTTTTACCCAATGCTATTTATCAAAAAATAAAATTAGAGACTATCGCTAAAGTTCGGGGTACAGTTCAAGCTGATATTTTAAAAGAAGATCAAGCCCAAAATACATGTATTTTTTCAACAGAATTTGCACTGCGTCTTATGGGCGATGTGCAAGAGTATTTTATTGAAAATAAAGTTCGGAATTTTTATTCTGTCTCTATTTCAGGTTATCATATTGCTGAGGCAGGAGCAAATCCAATATCTCAATTGGCTTTCACTTTATCAAATGGCTTTACGTACGTAGAATACTACTTATCTAGAGGAATGGACATTAATAAATTTGGACCCAATTTATCATTCTTTTTCTCTAACGGAATTGATCCTGAGTATGCTGTAATTGGCCGAGTAGCTCGTAAAATTTGGGCAAAAGCCATGAAATTAAAATATGGAGCCAATCCTAGAGCACAAATGCTTAAATATCATATTCAAACTTCTGGCCGATCATTGCATGCTCAAGAAATTGACTTTAACGATATAAGAACCACCCTGCAAGCTTTGTATGCCATTTATGATAATTGCAACAGCTTACACACCAACGCTTATGACGAAGCCATTACCACACCAACAGAAGAGTCTGTACGTAGAGCCATGGCCATTCAGTTAATTATCAATAAGGAATTAGGTTTAACGAAAAATGAAAATCCAATTCAAGGTGCATTTATTATAGAAGAGCTAACCGATTTGGTTGAAGAAGCGGTCTATGCAGAATTTGATAGAATTACCGACAGAGGTGGTGTTCTGGGAGCTATGGAAACGATGTATCAACGTTCAAAAATTCAAGAAGAAAGTTTGTATTACGAAACTTTAAAACACAATGGAGACTTCCCCATTATAGGCGTAAACACTTTTTTAAGTAGCAAAGGCTCTCCAACTATTCTACCTCAAGAAGTCATTAGAGCTACTGAAGAAGAAAAGAAATATCAAATAGAAGTGGTTGACAATTTAATCAAAGGTAATCACGAAAAATCTGCAGAACAACTCAAGTTATTACAAGAAAAGGCCATTAAAAACGGCAATGTTTTTGAGCAATTGATGGAGGCCACTAAAGTTTGTTCTTTAGGTCAAATAACTCATACATTATTTGAAGTTGGCGGCGAGTATCGTAGAAATATGTAAATAATCACTTGTATTTCAATCATTAAAAGGGAAGAGGTCACTTAAAGATTAATTGACCTCTTCTAATTTTATTTATTTATAACTTTCTATTTTTTCCAATCGCTCTTTTTCAACAGCAACTTTTAACCAATATAGAAGCAGTAAACATCCAATTGTTAAGCCTGTCATGATATACCAAGTCGTGTCAAAACCTAAATAATCTACAAAATGCATCCCCATATTATGACCAAAAACATGAGCAATTGAAAATGATATGGTGTATAACCCCATATATTCACCTTGTCTCCCTCCTTTAGCTCGTTGCATTACAAATGCATTTGAAAACGGGAAGAGTATCATTTCTCCGACAGTCATTAAAACCATTCCTATTATTATTATTCCAATCCAATGACTTAAATTTAAAATGAAGAGACTTGCACCCATTAGGGCAGCTCCAAAAATCATCAACCCGACCATGTTCAGTTGCTTATCTTCTAGTTTTTTAATCAAAGGCATTTCCAATACAAAAATTAAAAAACCATTAAACCCCATCAATAGACCGATATGGAATTCAGATAATTCATATACATCTTTATAATATAATGGCATGGTAGAAAAGTATTGTAAGAATACAAAACCGAACAATACCATGGCAGCAAAAAAGATAAAGAATATCTTATCGTTATACACAGATTTAGGATTTTCTACAATAATAATATCTAAAACTCGTGCTTTTTTTGGACGTAATACCATCACCAATAGTATGGCTGCTAATAAACAGGTAATACCATCAATCCAAAAAAGTGATTCATAGCCAATTGCTGTAATTATTAAACCTCCAATAACTGGCCCTCCAGAAAAACCTAAATTAATAGCCAATCGTACTAAAGTAACAGAACGTGCTTTATTTTCTGGTTTGCTATAGGCATTCAAAGCCACAAACATAGCAGGCCTAAAGGTATCTGCGACCAGCATTACTAAAAATATACCCATACAGATGGTATAAAATGTTGTTAGGTATTGCAAACCAACAAATAGGAAGCCCGTTCCTATTAAACTAAACACCATTACTTTATAATATCCAATTTTATCGGTTAGCTTACCCCCTATCCATGAACCAACCACAGAACCTAAACCAAAAGCCGTCATAACCCAACCTACTTTACTTACCGTAAAGCCCATGTGTTTGGTTAAATACAATGATAAAAATGGAATAACCATTGTACCTGCTCTATTCACAAAAGTTATTAAAGCAAGCCACCACACCTCTCTAGACAAACCATTAAAAGTGTCTAGATAAGGTTGGACAATTTTATTATTTAAATAAGTTAGTAGTTTCATTTTTTTCTAAAAACAAAAAACCCGGCAAATTGCCGGGTTTTTATTATATAATTTATTATACCGATCAATTTATAACATACCCAAGCTTGTTCGTTCTTGAACAAATAAACTTGACATATTTTAAAGTGGTATACATTATTCTTTGTTTATAATAGTTCAAAGCTACAAAATATTTTTTTAATCATTATATTTACCTCAAATTCTAGTTTTTATGCAAAGATTTATTGTTTTGGTTCTTTTAGTAATTTCATCTATCGCCTGCTCACAAAAAAAGGTGATTTTCGATGATTATATTGCTTCAATAAAAGGGTATCAAATTGAATTAAACATGGAATTTTCTGACCCAATAGAATCTCCATTAACGCAAGAACATAGAGTGAAATTTGAGAGCTTAGACTTTTTCCCAATTGATTCAACTTATAAGGTTACAGCAACTTTCGAATTGGATAAAAATCCAAAGACGTTTTCAATGCCTACCACTACAGATAGGTTACCTATTTATAAAACCTATGGAGTGGCTAAATTCAATTTAAATGGCAAAAAATTAACGTTGCAAATTTATCAGAATCAAGATTTAATTCTACAACCAAAATATAAGAACCATTTGTTTATTCCTTTTCGGGATAAAACAAACGGAGAAGAAACCTATGGCGGTGGACGCTTTTTAGACCTAGAAACTCCAGAAGGAACTACTATTGTCATTGATTTTAATAAAGCATACAATCCTTATTGTGCCTATAACGGAAAGTACTCCTGCCCTATTCCGCCCAAAGAAAATGATTTAGAAGTTGCGATAAAAGCTGGTGTAAAAAATTATAAAAATGGACATTAAACAAGATATTTTAGAAAGTTATAATAGAATCTTTCCATATATACATAAAACTCCTATAATTACCTCAAAGACTATTGATAAAATGTCAGGGGCCAAATTGTATTTTAAATGTGAGAATTTTCAAAAAATGGGTGCTTTTAAAATGCGAGGTGCAACCAATGCTATTTTGCAATTAACAGCGGAACAGAAGCAAAAAGGTGTCGTTACACATTCATCCGGTAACTTTGCTCAAGCCTTAGCATTAGCTGCAAAAAACTTAGGTGTAAAAGCGTATATCGTTATGCCTAGCAATGCTCCAGAAGTTAAAAAAAGTGCCGTTCGAGGTTATGGCGGTGCAATTACTGAATGTGAACCTACGCTGGAAGCTAGAGAAACCACAGCAAGTAAAATTCAACAAGAAAAAGGAGCCACATTTATCCATCCCTTTAATGATTTTAATGTGATACTTGGCAATGCTTCTGCAGGAAAAGAATTACTTGAAAAACAAACTGATCTAGATATAATAATTGCCCCAGTAGGTGGAGGTGGATTGATTTCAGGAACCGCTTTAAGTGCCATTGCATTTGGAACCAACTGTAAAGTTATTGGAGCAGAACCTTTTGCTGTTGATGATGCTTATCGATCTATGGAAAGCGGAAAGATAGAACACAACACAACTACGGATACCATTGCAGATGGACTAAAAACCTCATTGGGTGATATCACATTCAACTTAATCAACAACCATGTTGAAAAAATAATTCGTGTTACTGAAGATGAAATTGTATCTGCTATGCGGCTTATATGGGAACGCATGAAGATTATTGTAGAACCTTCTAGTGCTGTGGCTTTAGCCGCAGTTCTCAATTCAAAAGCTGAATTTGCAAATAAAAAAGTAGGAGTTATCCTTTCTGGTGGTAATGTTGACTTAAAGAAATTACCTTTTTAATAATTAGAAGAGCTAATTCATTTTCATCATAGCCTCCAAGTAATTATTGGTGTTCAAATATTCTTTTTTTATCGCTTTTAAATAATTCAATATAGCTATCCTATCAGGATAATTAGATTCCAAACAATCATTCATATCAGCATCATATACAAAAAGAGCGAGATACCAATTTCCTTGACGTTTTACCTGAGGGTCTCCAAATATTGGATCTATCCCTTTATTTTCCATGGCCGCATTTGCAAAAACAGGTAATAAATTTATAGATTTATCTGAAATTTCAGTTTCATAAAAAGAAAGAAAAAACTCTTCTCCGTCAACATTTATTGGCACATTATATTCAACCGTTTGATGATTTAATGAATACTTAGTATTGATAAAATTATAAAACTCATTGGCCTCTTTGGGATCTTCAAAAACAAATGCATTATCCTTTGGCAATTGTCGTTTAAATTTTTTACCCGTCGTTAACTTATAATCTTTTATAGTTGGAGCAATGCGTAAAGGAATACAAGAAGTAACAAATAATAACGTAAGAATAAGATACACGTATTTCATAGGATAAACTGTTTCAACAAAGGCATCAAATATTATACCACTCGAAGAGCATTCCTAAAATAAAGAAACAATATTATATACCTAAAATTTTAGCGTCAACAAAAAATTCTGAATGAATATCAATTTGATGATCTGAAGTTAAAACTTCATCGGTGACCGCTTGAACTTTTAATGAAAACTTATCTTTTTTAACATACTCTTGAATATCGACATCTACAGTTTGTAGTTCTAGTGTTTTACCCGGAGTCGCAGAAACATCTTCGTTAAAAGCAATTTCTAATTCCTGAAGACCCTCTGCTACAATATAAATTTTTATTGATTCTAAAAAACTAAAATCCTCATTGTCAGGAGAAACTAATGTTAAATCTAATACTCTTAAACGAATGTCTTCAATTAAATCTTTATGTGTATTGTTAGACTCAAACTCAGACTCTGAATTTGTTTCCATTTGTGGCGTATTTAAAACAAACGGTAAATTAATACCTGTTGAAGAGGGTATTGTCATTGATGAGTCATAGTCCATTGTAAACTTAGTGAGGTTATCTATTTCATCACATGAAATAATCGTTGCCATCATTAAAATTAGAACCAGAAAATACTTTTGCATATCTATGAAATTACGAATGTAGAAAGTCAAACGTAATTGATTGCAGAATATTTCAATTTTTATGAGTTATATAAAATTGTCAATTTGTAAAAAATAATTATTAGGATTTAACCAAATACATTCCTAAAAAAACAGCTCCAAAACCAAGAGCAACACTACCAATTGCATAAGCAAAAAAGCTAGCAAAATCACCAGCTTTCAAAAAGACATGATTTTCATAAGCAAATGTAGAAAAAGTAGTAAAACCACCGCAAAAACCTGTAGCTAATAGCAACGTTTGGTTTTGTGTTAATGTATCATTTTTAGCCGCTAATCCGAGAATTAAGCCTATAAGTAAACTACCTAATACATTGGCCAAAAATGTACCATAAGGTATTCCACTCGAAGCACTATTAAAATATTTAGCCACTAAGAAACGAGCAACACTTCCAAAACCTCCCCCAATAAAAACTAATATTAGTTGCTTCATTTTTAATACTCTTTTTTAAATAAAATTTTCATTTTTCAGCACTACCAATTCTCGTTTCAAAAGTAAAACCCATTTACAATTCAACATTATCGGCATCATTAGCATTCCATTTTCCAGTTATCGTTCCTTTATTTAAGGTAATTATTCCTGGGTTGGCACGTATCATTGTTTTCAGCGTAATATCATCACAAAACAAAGCATCAAAATCTAAATTATATTCCTTTTTAATTTTTAAAAAATCTGCCTCTTTATTTGAAGACATGGCATAAACATCATAACCTTCTTGTAAAGCTTTGGTTGAAAATTCTTTTATTTTTGGCAATAAAGAGATTTCCGTTTTACTTAGATTGTGCATTACAATTAATACCAACTTTTCTTTTTGCATCAAAAATTCTGTAAAATCGACACCATCTCGTTCCATGGAAAAATCATGAATTGGAACTTCATATCCTTTTTCTATTAAAACCGTTTTTCTATCCACGAATGTGGCTCCTTCAATTTCCCAAGGTTTTTCGGCTGTAGTATATTCTTTATCTTCTCCATTAACTTTATAAATCCAAGTATCTTCATAAACATCAGGTTTTGCACCTTCAGGTATTATCATACCTTCAGGTATATTTTTACCAATTGCATATGGTCTAAAATCTATTAATGGCAAATGCGTCAATACATAATAAACAATGTATAAAAACACCATAAATGCAGCAAAAGAAATCCATTTAACCACATTTTTCCCAAACAATGGTTTTATATTTTTAATAGTAAACAACAGCACAAAAATGAGCCCAATAAGAATTACATTTTTATAAAAAGTTTCCCAAGGAGTTAATTTCACAGCGTCACCAAAACAACCACAATCCGTTACTTTATCGTAATAGGCCGAATACCATGTTAAAAATAAAAACACTAACGTAAGCAGCAGTAAACTCCAAACTGTAGTTTTGGGTTTAAAACCAATTAACAAGGTAACACCCAACATTATTTCTGCAAGAATTAAAAGTATAGAAAAAGGCAGTGCAAAAGGACTCAAAAACTCTAAATTTAACACATCAGCAGCAAAATAATCTTGAAACTTATATGCTGAACCCAATGGATCTATCAACTTTACAAATCCTGAAAAGATAAATGTAGCTGCTACTAATAATCTGGCAATGTGTGTTAAATATTTCATTTTATATGGCTATTCATTCATTAAAATCAATGCAAAAACTGCGTAATTAATCATATCTTGATAATTCGCATCTAAACCTTCAGAAACTAACAATTCACCTTTGTTGTTTTCTATTGATTTAACTCGTAATAATTTTTGTAAAATTAAATCTGTTAAAGAACTTACACGCATATCTCGCCAGGCTTCACCATAATCGTGATTTTTGTTTTCCATTAAGTTCTTGGTGATTGCAACATGCTTATCATACAACTCTTCCGTCTCTTTATCGGACAAATCTGGTTGATCGGCCACACCTTTTTCCAGTTGTATCAACGCCATAATACAATAATTAATAATACCTATAAATTCTGGCTTCTCACCTTCATCAACCTTTTTAACTTCATTTTCTTGTAAATTTCGAATTCGTTGAGCCTTAATAAAAATTTGATCTGTTAAAGATGGCAAGCGTAAAATTCGCCATGATCTTCCATAATCCTTCATTTTATTAATAAATAGCTCTCGACATATGGCAATTACAGCATTATATTGTTCAGAAGTTTGGTGCATGTTATAGTTTAATTCTTTATAAGTAGCGAATTTATCAAATTCTATTTAAATTCAGTAACAATGACTTAATAAGTTATAAAAGAACATAGATAATAAGTAGCTCCTATTAATTTTTCAAAATTTATAATTTAGTACCTTTGAACAAACATAAACAATGAAAAGAATTGCAGTATTTTGTGGATCGAGTATTGGACATAACACCATATATGCTAATGAGGCGAAAAAACTAGGTTTTCATATGTCTAAAAATAATATTGGTTTGGTCTATGGTGGTGGAAAGATTGGAATGATGGGGGTTATTGCCGATACGATAATGGAAAATAAAGGTGAAGTTATTGGTGTTATTCCACATTTATTAAGACATGAAGAAGTTGCACATGCCTCCATTACAAAAATGATATTTACAAAAAAAATGTCTAAACGCAAAGTTAAAATTAGCCAATTGGTTGATGGTTATATTGCATTAGCAGGTGGTTTTGGAACTCTAGACGAGATTTTTGAAGTACTCACACTAGGACAATTAGGTATTGAAAACAAACCTATTGGAATTCTAAATACCAATGGATATTTCGACCATACGCTACAGCAATTAGATGTAATGGTGAAAGAAGGCTTTTTAAAACAGGCCAATAAAAATATGCTTTTGGTAAGTGATCATGTAGAGGAGTTAATACAATTGATGGATAATTATACAGCACCAAAAATGACTAAGGTGATTAACAAAGTGGTAAAGGCTAAAAACTCTAGTAAATGAATATTAACTGTAGCTGCAAACTTATCGATTTATCAACCCCAAAAGTAATGGGAATTTTAAACTTAACCCCAGACTCATTTTTTGATGGAGGTAATTTAAAAAACGATGAAGACATTCTTAATAAAGTAGAAAAAATGTTAAACGAGGGTGCTACTTTTATTGATGTGGGTGGTTATTCTTCAAGACCCAATGCGAATGACGTTAGTGAAAATGAAGAATTAAATAGAGTTATTCCTGTTATTGAATTATTGGTAAACAATTATCCTGATATTTTAATTTCTATTGACACCTTTAGAAGTACCATTGCCAAAAAAGCTATTAAAGCAGGTGCATGTATGATAAATGATATTTCGGCTGGTAATTTAGATACTAATATGTTTGCAACAGTAGCAAATCTGCAAGTACCTTATATTATAATGCATATGCAAGGAACGCCTAAAACCATGCAGGTAAATCCAACTTATAATGATATTACTCAAGATATTATCTTTTACTTTTCTCAAAAATTAAACACGTTAAGAAGACTTGGAGTAAATGATGTAATAATTGATGTAGGTTTTGGTTTCGGAAAAACACTAGAGCAGAATTACGAATTATTAAACAACTTAGACCTGTTTTGCAATTTAGACACCCCTATATTAACAGGAGTTTCTAGAAAATCTATGCTTTACAATGTATTAGAAACATCGCCTAAAGAAGCCTTGAACGCGACTACGGTAGCCAACACTATTGCCTTACTTCACGGTAGTTCCATTTTGAGAGTACACGATGTAAAAGAAGCGACAGAAGCTGTAAAGATTGTAAAAAAGCTCAGGAAATAAGATTTTACCTCAAATTGCACTTCGGCATAATTTTTGTTAAATTTTTGTTAACCTTTCCTTGTAAAAAGATTATGTGATTATGTTAAAGTCTTGAGATAATTATGTAATAAAGTTATTTTTTTTAACCTTTAATACTACAATTATGAGCGAAAGAAACACTCCTGAAGTTAATGCCGGATCTATGGCAGACATTGCATTTTTATTATTAATCTTCTTTTTAGTAACTACTACAATGGATACTGATATTGGAATTTACAAACGACTACCTGAAAAGCAAATCACCCCTCCAGAAATAACTTTAAACGAAAAAAATGTTTTAGAAATTAACATCAATGCTAATGATGAAATTTTAATTGAGGGTGATCAAATTATGAAAATTGAAAATCTGAAACAGGTTGTCGTAGATTTTATAGATAATGGAGCAGGAACAAATAATAAAGGTGAAAAATGTACTTGGTGCAATGGTAAAAAAGATGTAACCTCATCTGACCATCCCGAAAAGGCAATGATTAGTTTTCAATCAAAAAGAAATGCATCATATACTACCTACATATCTGTTCAAAACGAAATTTTAAGTGCGTATACCCAATTAAGAAATGATTTATCACAATCTCTTTATAACAAAACCCTAAGCCAGTTAGAAACTGAATTAAAAAACAACAAAGGCAATAAAGAATTGGCAGAAAACGTACAATATATAAAATCTAAATATCCACAATTAATAACAGAGCAAACCCCTGAAAAATAGATTAAGAAAGACATCAGTAAAATCATAAAATAACAATTGAAACATTTAAATTTTTGATATTAAATCTTTCAATGCTTTTAATCTTTTTACTACATTTACCAAAACCTTATTTTTTGGACGCATTCAAATTTTTAGACTTTAGTTTTTTAGATATTTTAGATATCGCTTTGGTTGCTATTTTACTCTATTATGTTTACAAACTTATTAGAGGCACTGCAGCAATTAACATATTTTTAGGTATTGCCATTGTCTATTTGATTTGGAAATTAACCGTCGCATTAAAAATGGAATTGCTAAGTGATATTTTAGGCAAATTTTTGGGTGGTGGGTTTATTGCTTTAATTATTGTTTTTCAACAAGAAATTAGAAAGTTCTTATTAATGGTTGGTTCTACTAATTTCACCACAAAAAAAGGATTTCTAAAGCGGTTTAAACTACTTTCGAATATGCGTAAAAATGATGATTTTATTTCTACAGATGTAGATAGTATAATTGACGCATGTGAAGAAATGGCAAGTACGAAAACGGGTGCTTTAATTATTATTCAACGCAATAATAATTTGGATTTAGTAAAACAAACTGGCGATAAAATGAATGCCGAAATCAATAAAGCTCTATTCACCAGTATTTTTTACAAAAACAGCCCACTTCATGATGGTGCACTGATAATTGAAGACAATTTTATTACAGCTACAAGAGTAATTCTTCCTGTTGAAAAAGACATTATAATTCCCGCTCGTTTTGGATTAAGACATAGGGCTGCACTTGGTATCACCATGCGTTCAGACGCCTTAGCTTTAGCCGTTTCTGAAGAAACGGGACAAATATCGTACATAAAAGATGGTGAGTTTATCTTATATAAAGATATTAATCATTTGAAAGATTTAATTAAAGAAGACTTAGATTAGTCAGTAGAGCCTCATAGCATTGTGAGATATGAAAAAAGGCACCTAAATGCTATTTACAATGCCATCTATTCTATTTCTTAGTTAAAATTAACTCGCTTGAGCCGTTTCAAATTGAATTTCGTACAACTTACTATAATACCCTTTTTGCTTAAGCAATTCTGCATGTGTGCCTTGCTCTACTATTTTCCCTTTTTCCATTACAATAATTTTATCCGCTTTTTTTATGGTAGCCAATCGGTGGGCAATTATTATTGAAGTTCTATTTTGAGTAATTGTATTCGTAGCCTTTTGTATTAACCTTTCTGACTGAGCATCAATTGACGAAGTTGCTTCGTCCAAAACCAAAATTGCAGGTTTGCTAACATAGGCTCTTAAAAACGCGATGAGCTGTCGCTGTCCAACAGAGAGCATTCCTCCTCTTTCTTTCACATTATAATTATAATTACCTGGAAGTGTCATAATAAAATCGTGGATACCAATAACCTTTGCAGCTTCAGTAACTTCCTCCAAACCAATAGCCTTATTATTTAAGGTAATATTATTTAAAATAGAGTCTGAAAACAAAAAAACGTCTTGCAACACTACACTTATTTGGTTCCGTAACGACTCTAATTTTATCTGATTAATATCGATACCGTCAATCGTAATTGAACCTGAGTTTATTCTATAAAACCTACTCAGTAAATTAATAATTGTAGATTTTCCTGCACCCGTTGCCCCTACTACCGCAACTGTTTCCCCTTGTTTTACTTCAAATGAAATTCCGCGTAGCACAGGTTCATCCTTCAAGTATCTAAAATAAACATTGTCAAATTTAATATTACCTTTAAGGTGCTCAATTTCAAGTGTACCTGTATCTACTTCAGCAGCATCTTCGTCTAAAACTACAAACACTCGCTCTGCGGCAACCATACCCATTTGTAAGGTATTAAATTTGTCCGCAATTTGACGTAATGGCCTAAAAAGCATATTGGTCATATAAATAAAACTGGTAATAACACCAAATGAAGTGGCTCCCTCTACAGCAGCTGTAAGTCCACCATACCAAACAATTAAGGCCAATGTTATTGAAGATAAAATCTCAACAACAGGAAAGAAGATAGAATAGTACCAAACGGTTCTAATATGAGCTTTTTTATGTTTATCATTAATAGCTAAGAACTTGTCATGTTCAACTTTCTCGCGGGTAAAGAGCTGCACAATTTTCATTCCGGAAATCCTTTCTTGCACAAAACTATTTAGGTTAGAAACTTGATTTCTTACATCTTGAAAAGTGCCCTTAATTTTTATTTGAAATAACTTGGTAGCATAAACCATAATCGGCAATACGGCTACAACAATTAATCCCAATCGCCAATTCATTACCATCATTATGATGATGATAACAAGCATTTGTAATAAATCACTGATAATAGCAAACAAACCTTGACCAAATATACTAGCGATAGTCTCAATATCTGAAACCACTCTAGTTACTAATTTTCCAACAGGTGTCTTATTGAAATATTGCATTTTAAACTTTAAGACTTTTTCGAAAAGTTTTGTTCGAATATCTTTTATAATATTTTGCCCTAACCAGTTGGTATAATATATAAATAGGAATTGAAAAATGACCTCAAGAAATACAACACCTAACATTACTAAACTAAAAACCAATAATAGTCTGGTATTTCTACCTATGATATACTCATCTACGATCCATTGTAACAAAACTGGTCTTG
This sequence comes from Aureibaculum flavum, assembly GCF_016406085.1. Taxonomy (GTDB): domain Bacteria; phylum Bacteroidota; class Bacteroidia; order Flavobacteriales; family Flavobacteriaceae; genus Aureibaculum; species Aureibaculum flavum. Next base: position 301,538 of record NZ_JAEHFJ010000005.1, on the reverse strand, counting down.
CAGCGGCAAGTCCCGCTAACAAAAGTACAGCAACCGTAGACAGAGCAAATTGAGAACGATACGCTTTCGCGTACGACATTAACCGTCTGAATATCTTAAAATCAAAAGCATTACCTGTTACTTTTTCGCTCATTTAATATAATTTATTTACTATAGATTTAGGATATTTTACTTCAGACAAAAATAAGGCTTGCGGTGGAGCTGAAAATCCGGCATTTCTCCTATCCTGACTCTTAAGAATTTCAACAAAATCTTCAATTGATTTTTTATTTAATCCAATTTCAATTAAAGTACCTACAATTGCTCTAACCATATTCCTTAAAAACCGATCTGCTGTTATATAAAATGTCAATTCATTTCCTTTTTTTAACCATTTCGCATCTGAAACAATGCAATTATAGGTTCTAACATCTGTTTTCGATTTAGAAAAGCATTTAAAATTAGTATAATCCTTAAGTATACTTGCTGCTTCATTCATTTTATTTACATCAAGTACTTTTTGATATAACTGCCATGTTGTATCTATTAAAAACGGATTTCTACCCAACCATATTCTATATTCATAGCTTCTGCTGGTGGCATCGAATCTGGCATGAGCATTATCATTCACCAAAAAAATATTTTCAACTACAATATCTTCTGGCAAAAACGCATTTATCTTGTTCATTAAATGTTCTTCCTCAAATGCAGTATCAACATCAAAATGTGCAAATAATTGCAAGGCATGCACACCAGCATCAGTACGACCTGCCCCAACAAGATCAATATCAACTCTCAATATAGTCGTCAGAGCCTTTTTTACAATTTCTTGTACAGTAATTGCGTTGGGTTGCACCTGCCAACCGTGATAGTTTTTACCATTATATGAAAGTTCAATAAAATACCTCAAGAAATCTTATTTTTGCTAAAAAAGCAAAGATAGGTATTCCAAATTTTAAATAACAAGCTATTAAATTCTAAAAAACAATCTTGAAAAAAATACTTCTACTTTCCGACACCCATAGCTATATTGATGATCAAATATTAAAATATGTAAAATTAGCCGATGAAGTTTGGCATGCTGGAGATATCGGTGACCTCGTAGTAAGTGATACTATAAAAAAACTAAAACCACTTAGAGCTGTTTATGGCAATATTGATAACACAGATATTAGGACAGAATTTCCACTAAATAATAGATTTACAATTGAAAATGTAGACGTTTGGATAACACATATTGGTGGATACCCAAATAGATATGATGCTAGAATTAAAGAAGAAATTCAAAAAAATCCGCCAAGAATTTTTATATCTGGTCATTCCCACATTTTAAAAGTAATGAACGATAAAAAATTAAATCTATTACATTTTAACCCTGGTGCAGCTGGTAAACATGGTTTTCATCAAGTGAGAACTATGTTGCGATTTAGTATTGATAATTCAAAAATTGAAAATCTAGAAGTTATTGAATTAAGTAAAAGAGTTTAAATTAGCTCACTTTAGGCCATCACGTTTATTTTGAATAGGTACCAAAATAAAAATACTAGTACCTTTACCCGCTGAAGACACGATATTAAAAATACCATTCATTGCTTTTATTCTGGCATTTATATGGCTCAAACCTAATCCGTTTTTATTCTTTATTGTTTTAACATCAAAACCAATACCATCATCACTTAATCGAACACTAAGCATATTATCTTCTCGTTGTACTAGCATAATAGTTGCGTTTGACGCATTACTATGTTTTAAAATATTATTTATTAATTCTTCAATTATACTATAAATTTTTATCTCAAAATCTTGATCATACCGCGTTAATCCTCTATCGTCACTACGCAAGTTAATTTCAGAATTAGAGTATTTTTGACAAATATCATGTACTGCAAAAGCCAGTCCAAATTTTAAGAGTACAGATGATATTAATTCATGAGATAAATCTCTGATTTTAACAGAGGCTTCCTTTACAATACTTTGTGCCTTTGAAATTTCTTGAGGAGCATTTGCTTTCAATTGAGACTTTGTAGCTTGCAAATGTAAATTTGCTGATGATAGCAATGCACTAACACTATTGTGTAGAATTTCAGCAATTGTTTTTCTTTCTTTTTCTTTGGCGTCTATGGTAGCATTAATTATTCTGGCCTGAGTTTCGTTTTCTAGTTGTTCTATTTTACTTTTTTGTTTTAATCTGTAATTTCTATAATAAATATACCCTAATATGATCACGGCCAATAATGCTAACGCGGAACCATAAAATAGAAATTGAGCTCTTAAGCGTAAAGATTTTTCTTCTTCAATTTTTTGAGCCTGTTTTGCAGCATTATATTTAGCTTCAATTTCAGAGATGTTTTCAGCAACATTCACTTCATTAATACTACTCGTTAAGTCTGTTGCTTCCTCTAAATAACGGTATGCTTTCTTAAAATCACCTAACTCCTCATTTGCATACGCCAAATTATAAAGTGCATATTCTTTAACTACTACAGCCTTTTCTGAATTCAAATCCTTTACAGATTCATATGCTTTAAGATAATTATCATTGGCTTTTATAAATTGTTGTTTTTCATAATAAATGTTACCCAAATTCATTATTGCAGTTGCCAATCCTAATGTATCTTTTTGTTTTTCTTTGATAGCGAATGATTTTTCATAAAAATCTTCGGCCTTCTCTAAGCTATTTTCACTCGCAATAATACCTAAGTTGTTATAACTAAAAGAAATGAAGTTTTCAGTTTCAGGGGTAATAGGATAATCCAACATTTTAGTAAAATGCAGCACCGCACTATCATTTTCTTCCTTATTATAATAGTTTTTTCCAAGTGCTAAATAAGCATCTAAAATTTCTATAGTATCATTTAATAATATAGACTTTTCTAGCACTTCTTTATAATAGTCATTCGACTTATTAAAATTTTGAGCCTCATTAAAAATCTTTCCTAAATACTTTATATATTTTAAATATAATGGGTCTTGACTTGAATCACCAGACAATTCTGAATGTCCTTTCAATAATAAGTTTACAGCTTCTTCATGCTGATTTGTATTATAATAAAACTTAGCCTTTAATAGATTTAAATTATTTTTTCTTGATCTAAGATAGTATGGATTACTTTCTAACTTTTCAATATTACTTAAGACTAGTTCGTATTCTTTACTTTGTAGATTTTTTTCGATCTCCTTTTCTAAAGAGTCGGTTTGTGCATAGAACCAAAATCCACTTAACATAAAAAAGAAGAAAGGCACAATTTTAAATGTACTCTTTTTAAGTGGAAAATGTAACATTATTATTAAGCTTAGTTAGGCAAAAGTAGCTATAAAGTTATACTATTTCATTCTTCATGGCAAAAATAGCCAAACCGACAGTATTCTTTACATTAATTTTCTTAATCAAGTTTTTACGATGTGTCTCCACAGTACTTTCACTTATACCTAGGGCATCACCAATTTCTCTTGTAGTATATTGTTGGGCAATAAGTTTTAAAATTTGATATTCCCTTCTTGTTAAAGAATTTATTAATACGCCTTCAGGGTTATCTGTTTTGTGCATTGGTTTGCCCATAAGCGTTTTCATCATTTTCTCTTTCACTTCATCACTAAAATATTGCTCACCTTGGCTTACTTTTCGAATGGCTTTTACAATATGTTCTCCAGCTGATTTTTTAGGTACAAATCCCATCGCACCCATGCCCAGTACTTCTTTTATAAGTTTTATATCATCATAACTTGATAATATAATTATTTTAGGAACATCATCCATAGTTTGAAACTTCTTGAGCACCTCCAAACCATCTAATATTGGCATATTAATATCCAAAATAAGTATATCTGCTGAGTTTTCTTCAAACCATTCTATAACTTGTTCTCCATTTAAAGAATAACCAACAACATCAACATCACGTTCTAAGCCAAGCACTGCAACAACACCATCAATTAATATTTGATGATCATCTGCAATATGAACGGTAATTTTATCGTTTAAAAACTCTTTTAAATCATCATTAACCATACTTAGACATAAGATTTATTATTACAATAGTAAACTAAATAATAAGCATAATATTGTGTCTCAAATAGGATATTATGTTAAAAAAAAATCCGAAGTAAAAACTTCGGATTTAAATTACAAATTATTGAAAAATTATTCCATCAATTTTTTTGGCTTCCCTCTTTTAATGCGACTATAAGGAGCATCATCTTCAATAGAAGCTACGTCAAAAGTACTTTCAAAAAAGCTATTGAAATCAATGCTAGAAGTCTCAAAAGTAATAGTGTGCGTAACCACCTTATTGGAAAATCCATTTTCAATTAGGTTGATGTGTGTTTGATTTTCATTAACATTAGAAGTAACAATAATGTTGGCATTCACTGTAAAGGTAATTTCATATTTACCATCTAATGTTTCAATTACGGGATAAGACTGTAACAATGTACCGTCAATATCCTTTAAAATAGTTGTTTTTTTAGTGCTGTTGGTAAATGATGCTAATACCAAAACGGCACTCAATGCGAGTACAAATTTTCTCATGTTAGGGGATTTTAAAGTTATTAATTATTTCTTTTGATTCCAATTTCTTTGAAATCTATAAAACTTCATCTTTTATTTTAAAACTAACGATACTAGTGAATTTAAAAACTACCCAGAAACCACTAGTTTTTAATTTCAAAATAAAAAATTGACGTTTTACTATAGTAATATAACAAAAAAATGTTAATAAATCAGCTAAAATTTGTTCACAAATAGATTTTTGTAATTTTAAAAAACTGTATTACAACACCTTAGGTGTTGGCTAAAAAAAAATATCCAATTACACATTCATTCCAATTTATTACTATATTAGCAACAGAGAAAAGAAAACTCCTATTATAATTGGAAAGTGGTATAACTACTCTCCTTTCTCCCCTTTCTTTTCTCCCCTTATTTCAAGGAGTATTTATTATATATAAGTGTTTAGCGACAACGAAATACTCCCTATAACTACAGCCACATCTTCTGATGTGGCTGTTTTTTTTTGCATAAAAAAAAAGCTTACCGTCTCCGATAAGCTTTCGCACAATATAACTAAGATGTTAGGTCTATCGCAATCTATCCACAGATTTTACAAGGTCTTCATCCTTTTTGATAGCTCTGTTTGCAATGGCTAGCAAAACAACAACTACAATAGGTAAAAACGCCCCAATACCCTTCTCAGAAACTTGACTTTCTCCAGATAATGTTAGCAGATGATAAATCAATATGCCTAATAAAATAAAGTTTACTAGAATGTTAAAACGATTAATAACAAACTGATTTTTTCTTTGTTTAAACATAAAAACGCTTACAACACTCATAACGCCAGATATAACAAACAAAACTGGTATTACTTTCAGTGTAAACTCACTTTCTTTAAATAAGTCTAAAGCATAAAAAGATGCTCCCGACCCATTACTCCATAAATAAAACATTTGAATAAGTACTACTGAACAAATAGCCGCCAGAAGTAAATACAATGATTGAATACGTTGAATCATGTTTTTTAATTAAAATAACTTTGCAAACTTAAGTTAAAGTTTTTAAGAAATAAACTTATATATTAAATTTAATTTGTATAATTGCATACACAATTATTGTGTATTGTAGATTTTCTTCTTTTTACAATATTAAAAATTAAATTATATCATACAATTTATTTTACAACTCTCAGTTATAGGAAGCCCTCCTTATATTAATTAAATCACATTATTATTCAATGTTTGAAATAGAATCTTTAAAAGAGAAAAAATTACCAGAATTACAAGAAATTGCCGAAAAAATTGGCGTACCAAAATACAAGCAACTAAAAAAACTAGATTTAGTTTATCAAATTTTAGATGTACAGGCGACTAAACCAGTACCTACAGAGCCTAAAAAAGAACGCAAACCGGCAAACAAAGCACCACGCAAACGAATTGGAAAACCTGTTCCTATCACACCTATCTCAAAAGAAGAAAAGGTAGTTGAAAATGTTAAAACAGCGGAACCTATAGTTGAGCCTACCGTTGAAAAAACGGAAAAGCCTAGCAAACCAACACCAAAACCTAATCCTCGCAAGAAAGTTGAGAAAGAAGGTGTTGTTACAGATAACAAACCTGCTACAGATAATAAACCTAAGGAGAATACTTCAAAAAATCCTAGACCGCCCCGTAAGGAGCATAATCAAAACGGGCCTAACCCAAGAAATACAAACAAACAAAACAAGCCACAACCAGGTGCAAATAGAAGACAAGGAAAATATAGAGATCCTGACTTTGAATTTGACGGCATCATTGAAAGTGAAGGGGTATTAGAAATAATGCAAGATGGTTACGGTTTTTTACGCTCATCTGATTATAATTACCTATCATCTCCTGATGATATTTATGTATCACAATCTCAAATAAAATTATTTGGATTAAAAACAGGTGATACTGTTAGAGGAATTGTTCGCCCTCCAAAAGAAGGTGAAAAATATTTTCCATTAATAAGGGTATCATTAATTAATGGTTTAGACCCAAGTATTGTTAGAGACAGAGTAGCATTCGAGCACTTAACACCATTGTTTCCTAACGAAAAATTTAACCTAGCCGAAAAGGGAAGCTCAACATCAACGAGAATAATTGATTTATTTTCACCAATTGGTAAGGGACAAAGAGGTATGATTGTATCTCAACCAAAAACGGGTAAAACAATGTTATTAAAGGATATAGCCAATGCAATTGCAGCTAACCATCCTGAAGTATATCAAATTGTTTTATTGATTGATGAAAGACCTGAAGAGGTTACAGATATGCAACGTAACGTTAAAGGAGAAGTTGTTGCTTCTACTTTTGACGAACCTGCTGAAAAACATGTGAAGGTTGCTAATATTGTATTAGATAAAGCAAAAAGACTAGTAGAATGTGGACATGATGTGGTTGTATTATTAGATTCAATTACACGTTTAGCTAGAGCCTATAATACAGTTGCTCCTGCTTCTGGTAAAATATTATCCGGTGGTATTGATGCAAATGCATTACACAAACCAAAACGCTTTTTTGGTGCAGCACGTAAAATTGAAAATGGAGGTTCTTTAACCATTATTGCAACTGCATTAACTGATACCGGTTCTAAAATGGATGAAGTTATCTTTGAAGAATTTAAAGGTACTGGTAATATGGAGCTACAATTAGATAGAAATATTGCTAATCGTAGAATTTACCCTGCTGTTGATTTAGTTAAATCTAGTACACGTAGAGATGACTTGTTACTTGATGCGAAAACAGTACAACGTATGTGGGTAATGCGTAAATATTTAGCAGATATGAATCCTATCGAAGCGATGGAGTTTATTAGCGAAAAAATTAAGTATACTAAAGACAATGAAGAATTTTTAATATCCATGAATGGATAAAATTGCACTTTTTTTAGTCTAAAACTAGAAGTAGAGTAGTTTAAATTTAAAAATATCTAACTCAAGTAATTGAGAGTCAAGCATTTTTTGTTTGACTCTTTTTTTTATATCAAATAGTTTTTTTAGTGATATAAATATATGTATCTTTGCCGTCCATATCACGGGATAGATTATTACCCTTTGATAACGCTCAAGACAGGTACCTACCCAAATGAGCAGAACTATAAAAAATAGTGCTTACTTATATTTTAGCACATAAACATATATCGCGGGATAGAGCAGTAGGTAGCTCGTTGGGCTCATAACCCAAAGGTCACAGGTTCGAGTCCTGTTCCCGCTACTAGAAAAAAGCTTCCATTAAATTGGAAGCTTTTTTTGTTTTGGATAGTTGCCAAATTCCTTAATTAGAATTGAAATAAAGTAAAGGCAATTCCCAAAACATACTACTCCTAAACTTTCATTCAAAACTTTCCTATAAATGATTTAGATCATTTCAATTGAGATCTTACGAAAGTACTTTTGATATCATGATTAGTTATCGTTGTTTTTTAATCTTTAAAAAGTAATAATGAAACCTGACACGCATAATCTTAAAATATCACATAGAGATAAGATACTCTTTCCAACCTCTGCAATTACAAAATATGATATGATAAAATATTATATAAACATTGCAAACTACATGTTGCCCTATTTATACGACAGACCCTTAACGATGCAACGCTTTCCAGAAGGGATCAGCAAAACAGGTTTTTTTCAAAAAAATGAACCCACTTATTTTCCAGATTGGATCACAACAAAAAAAATAAAAAAAGTTGATGGGTGGGTTAATCACGTTATTTGCAATACAGAAGAAACACTCATTTATCTTGTAAATCAAGAGGTACTTACTTTTCATATTGCGTTAAGTCAAATTGATAAAATAGACTATCCAAACAAGTTGGTTTTTGATTTAGATCCGCCTAATGGTAATTTTGATCTAGCTATTAAAGCTGCTAAAGCCTTACGTTATCTATTAGAAGAAGAATTAGAATTAAGCACTTATGTAATGACTACTGGCTCTCGTGGACTACACGTAGTAACCCCTTTAAATAGAGAGGAAAATTTTGACGAAGTTCATGAATTTTCAAAAATGGTAGCTACATATATCTCAACTAAAAATTCAAAAGAATTTACAACAGCCATTAGAAAAGTCAAACGAAATGGAAGACTTTACATTGATTACCTTAGAAATTCTTATGCTCAAACAAGTGTTGCCCCGTTTTCTGTAAGAGCCATTGAACATGCCCCCATTGCAACACCCTTAAATTGGGATGAATTGAATGACAACACACTCCATGCACAATCGTATACTATTAACAATATTTTTAAAAAATTAGAAAAAGAGGGTAATCCTTGGATCGATTTCGAACTTAATTGTAAAAGTATAGCGAAATCAAAAATTCAATTGAAAAAATTAATAGATAACATTTAAAGCATTATATGAATCACTAAAATTTAAAAAGATGGGTACTACAGGTCATAAAATTTCGATCTTAAAAGATCTTGGTAAAAAAATAAAAACAGATAAAGATTTAGATTTACTCATCGATAAATTGGCCGATTCTCGACTTGTGTTATTGGGTGAAGCCTCTCATGGTACACATGAATTTTACACTTGGAGAACTGCCATTAGTAAAAGGTTGATTGAAGAGCATGAGTTTAACTTTATCGCAGTAGAAGGCGATTGGCCTGACTTCTATCAGGTAAATCGTTACATAAAACAATATAACACAGAATATAAAAACGCTAAAGATGTTTTAAAAAATTTTAACCGATGGCCTACATGGATGTGGGCAAATTGGGAAACCGAAGCCTTAATAAAGTGGTTACATAATTACAATAAAAATTTCACCGTAAATAACCGGATCGGCATGTATGGTTTAGACGTTTACAGCCTTTGGGAATCAATGGAAACAATTGTTGATTACCTCAAAGTAAATGACCCTTCTTTATTGCCAACAGCTAAAAAAGCGATGAGCTGTTTTGAACCTTTTGGCGATGAAGCTGGCATGGCCTATGCTAGGTTCTTACATCGATTTGCCCCCAAAACTTGTGAAAATGAAGTAGTTGACCTATTGCAGGATATTTTAAGAAACGCAACACATTATAATTCAGATTTAGAAGCGTCTTTAAATATTGAACAAAATGCTCACATTGCAAAAAATGCAGAGCAGTATTATCGCTCTATTGTTTCTGCAGACCAAAATTCATGGAATATAAGGGATCATCATATGATGGATACCTTACGAAGGCTATTGACTTTTCATGGCACAAATTCTAAAGCCATTGTATGGGAGCACAACACGCATATTGGTGATGCCAGAGCAACAGATATGCATCAAGAAGGATTGGTAAATGTTGGTCAGTTAGTTAGGGAAGAATTACCAAATCTTAATCCCAAAATTATTGGTTTCGGTTCCTATAAAGGGAGCGTGATGGCCGGTAAAGAATGGGGTGCCACCATGCAAAAAATGACGGTACCATCAGCTGAAAAAAACTCATGGGAATACCTGTTACATAAAACTGGAAAAGGGGATCAATTACTATTTATGGATTCACTAAAAAATGATAATCATTTCAAAGCAGCTATCCCTCATCGTGCTATAGGCGTGGTATATCACCCTGAATATGAAAGTATAGGAAACTATGTTCCGTCTATAATGCCAGAAAGATACGATGCCTTTATTCATATTGAAAACTCAAAAGCCTTGCATTCTATGCATGTACATACAGATAAATCTCAGTTACCCGAAACCTATCCATGGGCATTTTAACTTTTAAAAATATATTTATGATGATGTAGGTCATTGTGAAATTACTTAAAATTAACATCCTTTGCATTTCAATTTATTAAATAATAGTATCATGAAAACTTTAAAATTTAGTGTAATACTTCTTATCGTATTTTTCACTTCTTGTGTAAGTCAAAAAAAATATACAAATCTCCAAAACACTGCTGACAATTGTGAGAGTAATCTGAAAAATGTCTCTAACGAACGTCTTCTATTAGAAAATAATTTAGCCAATGAGAAAAGTAAATCTAAAGCACTTGAACAACAAGTAGATTATTTTAAAAGTACAAATACGAACCTTTTGGATCGTCTTTCAGACCTCTCTGTTGTAAGTAAATCAGGAGCCGAGAGTATTAAAAAATCTTTAGAAGCTTTAAACGAACAAAATACTTATATAAAAAACTTAACCAGTTCAATGCAAAGAAAAGATTCTCTTAACCTTGCATTGGTAATGAATCTTAAACGTTCTTTAGATAATTTTGATGATGAGGATATTAATATTGAAGTAAAGAAAGGAGTCGTTTATGTTTCTTTATCAGATAGAATGCTTTTTAAATCAGGGAGTTACACCATCAATGATTCAGCACAAGAAGTGATAGGAAAAATTGCAAAAATTGTAAATGACCATAATGAATTAGACATTCTAATTGAAGGACATACAGATACTGTACCAATCCATACCGCATGTATGACAGATAACTGGGATTTAAGCACAAAAAGAGCAACATCTATTGTTCGATTAATGCAAACTAAATTTGATGTATTACCTGAAAGAATGACAGCAGGAGGTCGTTCAGAATATATACCTAAAGCTTCGAATGACACTGCTGAAGGTAGAGCAGCAAATCGTAGAACCGAAATCATTATTCTTCCAAAACTCGATCAGTTCTTTGAACTTTTAGAACCACCAACTAACAGCAAATAAATTAAAATCTGCTTGGTTAAATGAGAGGCTATAAAAAGGAAGTCTATATGTAATGACTTCCTTTTTTTTAAAGAGAATTTAAGATAAATACTATTTACAATGAAAAAACAAATTTTATGTTATACAAATTTTTCTGAGAATGCATTGAATGCCATTAATTATGCTATAAAATTATATGAACAAAAATCTTGCGTATTTTATATTTTAAATGCGTTTCAAGCCGATAGAGAAGCTTCAGATATTGAGGCTCTCGTGCCTGATCCAAAAAATGAAAACTATATAACAGCTAAGAAAACATCAGAAGTTGGTTTAAAAAATATTATAGCTATTTTAAATTCAAATGACAAACATACATACAAAACCTTGTCAAGTTTTAACGCTTTATTGTTTGCTCTAAAAGATATTATACAAAGCAACAGTATTGATTTACTTGTAATTGGAACTAACAAAGCATCAGATATTGAAAATGAAGATGGCATTCCTACGCTAAGTATCATGGAATATATTACAGAATGTTCAGTGATCGCAGTTCCTGGTGACTATAATTTTTCAAGACTTAAAAATATAGTACTTCCCCTTGATTACAAAGAAGCAATAAATGAAATTAATTTTACTGAACTGTTAGCTATTGATAAGCTATATCATCCTGAAATACATTTGGCACACATCAAAAATGAATTTAATCTTAGTGACCATCAATTAGAAAACAAAACCTTGTTAGAATCGATCTTTAAAGGAACAAAATATAGTTTTGACACCCTTAAACTTATGAATATTAATAAAAGTATTCATTTGCTTATTGATAACAAACAATACGACCTCATCATTTTTCTTGATGAAAAATCGAATTACATTGGCAACGAATTACCTAGGTCTTTACGCAAACAAATAGATACGCATTTATCAATTCCTGTTTTATTACTTAATATTAAAGTAGCATCGTAAAACCAATTAACAGAAAATACGTTAACATTATGAAAATACAATATGTATTACTGTAAAACTGACCTTGGTCATTTCAATTACTAAACATGATCCATAATTTTGATATTCAATAATAAATCATTTAATAACATTAACAATGGAAACATTAGCAACAGAAACAGAAGTAACTTCAATGCCAAGAATAGGTGATGAAGCTCCAAAATTTAAAGCAGTTACTACACAGGGAGATATTAACTTTCCTGATGATTACAAAGGAGAATGGGTAATATTATTTAGTCACCCTGCAGATTTTACACCCGTTTGTACTAGTGAATTTATAACATTCGCAAATCTTGAAAGTAAGTTTAATAAAGCTAATTGTAAACTCGTTGGATTATCTATTGACGGGCTATACAGTCACATTGCTTGGTTACGAACCATTAAAGATAAAATTGAGTTTAATGGTATAAAAAACATAGAGGTAAAATTTCCATTAATTGAAGATATCTCTATGGAAATTGCCAAAAAATATGGAATGCTACAACCAGGAGAGAGTAAAACACAAGCAGTAAGAGCAGTTTTCTTTATAGATCCAAAAGGTACAGTAAGAGCCATTATTTACTACCCTTTGAGTTTGGGTAGAAATTTTGATGAGATTTATAGAGCTCTAATTGCGATGCAAACTGCCGATGCATTTAACGTTGCCACTCCTGCCGATTGGAACCCTGGTGATGATGTGATTGTTTCACCCGCTGGTTCTTGTGGTGTAGCTGAAGAAAGAATGACTAACACCGACGAATTAGATTGTAAAGATTGGTTTTTCTGTACTAAGAAATTGGACAAAGATGAAGTATTAAAGAAAATTCTTAAAAGTTAAGTCATATACATTAAAAAAATGAGGAGAAAATTACAATCTCCTCATTTCAAAATGATTTTTAAGAAACTTCAATTACTTTTGGTGTATGTTTTTTCAATGCTTCTTTTTTGGCAAGGTTGAATTTTAAGATTCCATCTTTATAAGAAGCTTTTACTTTTTCATCTTCAATACTATCTGGTAATAATAAAGATCTTTCAAAAGAATCATAACTAAATTCCTTACAGGTATAGTCCTCTTCTTTTTCTTCTGTAGTGTTTGATTTTTTAGCCGAAATATTAAGATATCCATTATCAATATTTACGTCAAAATCTTTTTTTGAATAACCAGGAGCTGCTAACTCTACTTGAAAATCATCATCTGTTTCCTTGATGTTTAAAGCGGGTTCATCCATTATTTTATTAAGGAAATTGTCTTTAAAAAAATCATCATTATTATTAAAAAAATCTGATGCCATAAGACTTCTTAATGGACTTGTTCTGTGTTTAAATTTTACGAGTGACATAACTTTACATTTTAAATTAAACAATTAATATGGCATAAAATTATCACCAAAAAACTGCATTTAAAATGACCTGAGTCAGTAAGCTCTTTTTTTTATTAACCTGAATTATTAAAAAAGAACAACTCCGAAAGCTTTACCCAGAACTAGAAAACAAAAAAAAAGCTTCCAACATTGGAAGCTTTTTTCTAATTTTAAAACTTTACATTTTGAGAGGTTCTAATAACACAATGGTATAATTAGAATTCATAATTACTTTTCCATTTTCAACTTTAACTGAAGTATTTGAATACGCATCGTGTAACTCAATTCCATCCTTAAAAACTGAAGACACCTTAATTTCTTTTTCCCCTTTATTTAAATCCAGAGCAACAATTACCTTATCTGTAAAATCATCTTTTACATAAACTCTAGAAAACGCATACGGTGTATCAGAAATTTTCTGATGTCTTCCTGCCCCAACAGCAGGGTGAGAATTTCTAAATTTACCTAACTTTTGCCAGTGTAATAATATTTCTTTTGTCTTAGCACTAGAATTAATACTGTCCCAATTCATAAAAGAACGTAACGTGGCATCTCCTTGAGTACCTTCTATAATTAAGTCTCTTGCCGATTCATCACCATAATAGGTTTGTGAAGTACCTGGTGTTAAGTATAAAATATTGGCCGTTTGTTGTGATTTTTTTCTTTCCGCATCAAACGGTTGTCCATCATCATGTGAGGTTAGATAATTTAAAACACTATACCCTTTTAGGTTTGTATTTAAAAGAGAATCATACTTTACAAAAATACTATCATACGTTTTTGTGGCATCATATTTTAATTCAAAATTGATTAATGCATTAAAACTTTTATCAAAATAATTGACTTTTTTATCCCCAAAATCAAAGGCTTTACCAGCACTAATACCGTAATTATAAACTTCGCCCACCATATAAAAATTAGTTTCATCTACTACTTTTTCAGGATTGTTTTTCTTCCATGCTGTGAAAGCAACATCACACTCTGTTCTAAATTCTTGCCATACATTTTCTTCTGTATGTTTAACCGTATCAACGCGATAACCATCAATACCAAATTCAGTAATATAATCTGTTAACCATTTTATAATGTAATAACGTGGAGCTCTAGGATATCCTGTTCTTTTAAAAAAAGCATCCAATTCTGTCACTTCTTGATCATAACGCCCTTCTTTCTTCCATTTTTCTACCAATTGAGGAGGTAAATCAACTTCTTCGTTACTTTCGGTTTTAATATCTGGTAGGTTTTCAACTAACGTACATGCAATAGTACTTTCATAATCTTGATAGGTACAAGCAGGTGCTGTTCGTACCCATTCGGCAGGCCAAACGGGATCCTTTTCGGTCACAGGACCTGTGTGATTTATAACGGCATCTAATAAAATGCGTATTCCATTTTTATGAGCAACCTCTACCAATTCTTTTACGTCTTCTTTCGTTCCAAAATTCGGGTCAATAGCCGTCCAATCTTTTGTCCAATACCCATGAAAACCATAGGTAGTTCCTGTTCCTTCATTCGTTCCTCCGTGAATTTGCTCTACTATTGGTGTCATCCAAATCGCATTGATACCTAGATCCGTAAAATATCCTTCTTTAATTTTCTGGGTGATACCTTTTATATCTCCTCCTTCAAAACCTCTTAATTTAGCAGCTTCATCGGTCCGTTCAAAGTTGATATCGTTTGAGGTGTCTCCATTATTAAAACGATCCGTTAATAAAAAATAGAGATTTGCCCCTTCCCAGACAAACGGAGTTTCCGATTCTGTTTTTTCTGTCATTTTCTGTTCTTTTTTGTCCGAACAACTGAAAAGGATAAAAGAAATTAATATGGGAATTATATATTTTTTCATTTTTTATAATTTAAAATTGGAGAGGATCATCCCGCTCATACTATTCTTTTAAAACTAAAACCTTACGTTTGGGTGCACTTCCTTAAAAAAAAAGGAAATTTTATTACTCTTATTTTAATTTCAAAATAAAGGACTCCAAAGGATCTAATTCCACTCTAATAAAACCAACTCCATTTTCTACTTTTAATGTGGTTTTATCCTTATGATAGATTTGATCTTCCGTTTCATATTCTCCATCCTTTAAATTCCATTTTTTTATAATATCTTCAGGTATCTGTAAGTCAAATCCATAGTGATTACTATCGTTAAAATTGGATACAATTATTAATTTTTCAGTAGTATCCCAACGTACATAAGACAGCACCTTATCATTATACCATTCCGTATGGTATCTGTTATGATGGTGAATATCTTGATACGCACCCATCATCGCTGAACTATTAATGGTAAAGTTTAACAACCGCTTATAAAAATCTCTCAACGATTTTTCTTCCTCTGTAGATGCACCTCCATCAAATTTTTTATCATTAACCCAACGTTGTAAATTTGGAACGCCAATATAATCGAAAATAGAAGTTCTCGATGGACTTCCAAAACCTGCATTCTCTGCTCCAGGCTCGCCCAATTCTTGACCAAAATATACTAAAGTTGGTGATGTGCTAATCGTTGCAGAAACAACCATTGCTGGCTTTCCATTTAAGGCATTACCCGCAAATTCAGGACTTGCAATTCGCTGTTCGTCATGATTTTCTAAGAAATGAAGCATGTGATGCTCTATATCTTTCTTCCATTTTTCAATAGCTGCAATATGATCAGTAGAGCCATGCCCTTGCATAATATTCTTAATGGTATCGTATAGTTGTACTTTATCGTATAGATAATCCATTTTTCCTTTACGGATATAATCTCGATACAAATCAGGATTGTACACCTCAGCCATTAAAAATGCATTTTCATTTTTCATCTTTATAGCAGAATTCATATAACTCCAAAACTCAACAGGAACCATTTCAGCCATATCATATCGAAAGCCATCTACTCCCATTTCTATCCAATACAAAGCAATATCTTTAAATTTAATCCAAGAGCTTGGCACTTTTTTATCCTTCCAAAAATCAAAATGCTTTTTATAATTTTTGTTCTCAAAGCCTTCTGGTAATTCATTAAAGTCCTTTCTACCGTCGGGGCTCACGCCATAATTAATTTTCACTGTTTCATACCAGTCATTTACATCTGGCTGGGCTGCTCTAGAACCATTACCTGTCCATTTTGCCGGATATTCTTCAAACCTATGATCAGCAAGTGGATTGTTTTCACCCCCTAGCGGTTGATATCCATTTTGCCATTCAGGTACTTTAAAGGCCTCTCCTGGAACATAATAAAAATTATTATTAACATCATAAACAACTGTTTTGTCATCTTTAGCACCAAAATCATCTACCCCTTCTGGATTGGTTAATCCTTGATAATTACGAGCAACATGGTTGGGCACAATGTCAATAATTAGTTGTAATCCGGCTTTATGAGTTCGTTTAATTAAGGCTTTAAATTCGGCTAATCTTTGGGCAGGATTATCAGCTAAATCAGGATTCACATTATAATAATCTTTAACGGCATAGGGCGAACCCGCACGGCCTTTTACCACATCAGGGTCATCATTTGAAATGCCAAACTCAGTATAATCTCTAATTACATCATGATGAGGAATACCCGTGTACCAAATATGAGTTACCCCTAAATCCTTAATTTTCTTCAACGCCTTATCCGTAAAGTCACTAAATTTTCCAACCCCATTTTCCTCGATAGTTCCCCAAGGTTTATTCGTTGTATTTGTGTTTCCAAATAATCTTGTAAACACTTGATAAACCACTTTTTTATGAGCACTTTTTTCTATTTTCATTGTTTGTTTTTCTTCTGATTGTTTTTCTTTACCACATGCCATAAATAGGGTCACTAGCATAAAGAATGATATATATATTTTATTTAATCTCATTGCTTCTTATTTAAACAGCCATAGTATTGCTTCTTCAAATCCATTGCTCCACAAAGTTTCATTATGCTTACCACCAATAACCATTTTTTTTGCTAAATTCTTCTGTTTAAAACCACTTTTTTTCATGGTCTCAATTACATTATCCATTGCATCAATTGCACTATTATCTTCTTCATCTCCCATTAAAAAGTAAGCCTTTACTGGTGATTTTTTACTATGCCCCTTCGTAAAATCAATTACTTTGTCTGAAAACCAAAAAGAAGGTGAAAATACACCCGCTTTTCCAAAAACTTTAGGATATTTTAATGCAGCGTAATAAGAAATTAATCCGCCCATAGAGCTTCCCATAATGGCAGTATTTCTAGGTTGTGTTTTGGTTCTAAAAGCACTATCTATTTTCGGCTTTAAGGTTTCCACTATAAATTGAACATAGGCTTCACCTTTTCCTCCACCATAACTATTATTTTTCCAGGGCGAGTATTCATCAATTCTGTGTTTTGAACCATTGTCGATACCTACCACAATCATTTTTAACTTCTTTTCACGTGCCAGTTTATTTAGTGTTTCATCAACAGCCCATTCTCCAGAAAAAGAAGTTGCAGCATCAAATAAATTCTGACCATCTTGCATATATACAACAGGATATTTTTCTTTAGTAGCATTATAATCTGGTGGTAAATAAACCCAAATTCTACGTTTTCTTTTAAGTTGTGGAATATGAAGTGCTTTATAAAATAATTTCACATTTGGAGTTGCCGTTGAATTCACAACTTTACCTTGAGACCAATTGTCTATTGATATATGTACCGTATCATTTGGCATATTAAAAATATATTCTCGATTTTCAATTGTATAATAATCTTTATCCGTTTCAACAGACGCCCAAGAACCTTTTGTAAATTTAAAAAGAATAGCTTCTTCTTCAGGTAATGTAATTGAATACTTATTATTTTGTTGCTTTAATTTATATTTTTCTTGACCTCCGGTCCACCCTTCAAAATTTCCAGTAATATAAACATTCTCTTTGGTAGTGCTTTTAGGGTATTTAGTAACAACAAAAGTGACTTGAGCCAAACTTACCTGAACTATTAATAAAAAACTCACTATTGATAATATGGCTTTGTTCATTTTCTTGAAGTCCTAAAAACACACCACTATCCCTTGTAGAAAAGGAAAAGTTGTTATTTACGGTAGCTTTACAGTTTTGTTGTTAATAATATCACTCCTCTATCATTAATTTTTAATGGGCCTTTCCAAGTTATTGAATCTTCTGAGATCATATTTTTTAAAGTTTTATCAACTAAACCCATTTCTTCAAAACGATTTAAATCTAACGCAACCGAATTCTCATTTTTATTCAAAATCATTACAACAGTTTCATCACCCTCTATTCGAAACAATACATAGATTCCATTTTCTGGTGCAAAATGTATGGTTTTACCATTGTGAATGGCTTTACTTTCTTTGCGATAATTCAATACTTTTTTAAGAAAATTCTGTACATCTTTTTGCTCATCTGTTAAGCCTTCTCCAGTAAATGCATTTACCGTATCATTTTGCCAACCTCCGGGAAAATCAGTCCTTATTAAGCCATGATCACCTGGTTTTTCAGCATCACTAAGTAATACTTCCGTACCATAATAAATTTGCGGTACTCTAGGTAATAACAATACCGATGCTAAGGCCATTTTAGTTTTTACATAATCTTCATTCAGCTGTGTGTGAATTCTGCTCATATCATGATTGTCTGCAAAAATCATGATATCTTCAGGTGTTGCATAATGAAAATCATTCGCTAAGCCTTCATATAATTTTACCAACCCTTTATCCCATTCTTCATTTTCATTTAAAGCAGCTACAATATTATTTTGCATCGGGAAATCCATGGTAGACCTTAAATTGGACTCATAGCCGTCCTTATTTTTAGCTCCAGATTGCCAATACCCTACTAATAGCGGATTCATACTCCACTCCTCACCTACGATACTAAAATTTGGATATTCTTTCATAATTGCCCCTGCCCAATCAGACATAAATTCCTTATCGGGATAAGGATAGGTATCTTGACGGATACCACCCAATTCTAACGTCTCTATCCACCAAATACTATTTTGAATAATATAGGTTGCCATAAATGGATTCTTCTGATTTAAATCAGGCATGCTATCTACAAACCATCCATCATTTAAATTTTTTTTATCCAGTTTAGAGGCATACATATCTTGATTGGCCGTTCGTCTATGATTGGATTTATTAATTTCTTTTTTGTTCAAGAAATTGTCTTGTTGATTGATCCAATCATTAAAAGGCAAATCTTTCATCCACCAATGTTCTATTCCGCAATGGTTAGCTACCTGATCCATTACCAATTTCATTCCATTTTCCTTTATTTTTTCGGCAAGTTCTTTATAGGCATCTAACGTTCCAAAACGAGGGTCTACTTCATAAAAATCAGTGATTGCATACCCATGATACGAAGATTCTGACATATCATTAGTTAACAAAGGTGTTGGCCAAATTGTAGTAAACCCCATGTCTTTAATATAATCTAAATGATTAATTATCCCTCTTATATCACCGCCATGTCTATAATAATCTTGTGCTCTATTTAAGGTTTGATCTTTTAGACCAGATACCTGATCATTAATAACATTTCCATTAGCAAAACGATCTGGAGTAATTAAGTAAATAGCATCCGAACTATTAAAACCTTCATAAGCATCAGCCTCCTTTTTACGAGCGTTTAACGTATAAGAATACCGAATTGTTTCCATATTTTCTTGTTCAAAAACGATATCAAACGCTCCTGGTTTTGTATCTGCATGGATGTTAAGATTTAGAAATAAATAATTTGGACTCGTTCCTTTTTGAATACTCATGAGGTGAACACCATCATAAGAAATACTCGGAATAGCATTGCTGATATTATTGCCTTTTATCAATAACTGTAAATCGTTATTCTCAAAACCTACCCACCAATTCAGCGGTTCTACGCGTTCTATTTGGGCACTTGCACCTAAACTCATTAATAGAAATATTTGACCTATAATAATTAATCGCTTAAAATCATATTCCATAAATTTAATCTTTTAAATCTTAATAAAAAAACAAGGTTATTATTTAATTTCCTTTATACTTATGGCATAACCTCCACCAGGAACAGACAGTTGTGATAATTTAGATGTATTGCTTATTTTTTTAGTCTTTATAGTATACGCTTGAGGATTAGTTTTAAAATCGGCATCCTTAGCATCAGCATAAATGGTAGCCAAATATTTCTTTCCTTTTTCTAAAAAATCAAATTTTATGTTTGATTTTCTAGCATTATTTCCATTTACATTACCTACGAACCAATTATTTGCTCCTTTTTCTTTACGTGCTACTGTTATATATTTTCCAGGCTCTGCCTCTAGATAAATACTTTTATCCCAATCAATTGCAACATCTTTTATAAATTGAAAAGCATCCATAAATTGCTCGTAATGCTCAGGTAAATCGGCTGCCATTTGCAACGGGCTATACATAGTTACATATAATGCCAATTGATTTGCAATTGTACTATTGACATGAGAATTGTTGTTCGAACTAAATTTACTGATTTCCATTTCAAAAATACCAGGCGTGTAATCCATAGGTCCGCCGATCAATCGCGTAAAAGGCAATATGGTAACATGGTTTGGTTTAGAGCCTCCAAAAGCTTGATATTCTGTACCACGAGCAGATTCATTTCCAATAAGATTAGGATAGGTTCTACTAATTCCCGTTGGTCTTACTGCCTCATGGGCATTGACCATAATTTTATAATCGGCTGCTTTTTCAAGAGCATATTGATAATGGTTTACAATCCATTGATTATAATGATTTTCACCTCTTGGTAAAATATCACCAACATAACCACTTTTAACAGCATCATAACCATTGTCTTTCATAAACTGATATGCTTTATCAAGATGACGTTCATAATTTCTAGTTGATCCAGAAGTTTCGTGATGCATCATCATTTTTACTCCTTTTGATTTGGCATAAGCATGTATTTCTTCAACATTAAAATCGGGATACGGTGTAACGAAATCAAATACATAATCCTTCGTTTTTCCAAACCAATCTTCCCAACCTTCATTCCAACCTTCAACCAAAACGGCATCAAAACCATGTTCAGCTGCAAAATCGATATATCGTTTCACTTTGGTATTGTTTGCTCCATGAGTAGCATTTGGTTTTACTTTTGAATAGTCTGTAACACCAAGTTGTATTGCAGATAACTCATCAGTATAAGCCCATGAGCTTTTACCTGTAATCATCTCCCACCAAACCCCAATATATTTAACGGGCTTAATCCATGATGTATCTTCTATTTTACTAGGTTCATTAAGGTTCAACGTCATTTTTGAAGCCAAAATATCGCGAGCATCATCGCTCACCATAATAGTTCTCCATGGCGAATGAGAAGGAGCTTGCATATACCCTTTATCTCCTCGAGCATCTGGTGTTAACCAAGATTCAAAAATCATATTTTCATCATCCAAATTAAGGTGCATGCATGAATAATTAATCAATGCCGCTTCATGTAGATTAATATATAAACCCGCATCGGTTTTCATGATTAATGCTGTTTGCACTCCTGTTGGTGAAAACTGCTCTTGAGAAGCATTACCTGTTACCGCAGCATCAAATTTTCCACGAATTTCTGACAATTTAGATTCTGTGTAATCATATTCTTGTGTGTCATAATCTCCAGGAATCCAAAAAGCCGTATGATCGCCTGTCATTGCAAATTGTGTTTTCTCCTCTTTAATTACAAAATAAACTAGATTTTTTTGCTCTGGAAACTCATAACGGAATCCGAGTCCTTCGTTAAATAGACGGAAACGAATTAGGACAACTCTATCTGTAACTTTTTGTTTTAATGTAACCGCTAATTCATTATAATGATTTCGAATTTCCTTTTCTTCACCCCAAACGGGAGTCCAAGTTTCATCAAAAGTTGACGTTTCTGTTTTAGAAATTTCAAAATCATTCAATAATGATTTTTTATCATTTTTTAATTCTAAACCTAAACTACTTGTCTTTATAACTTCTTGTTCTTTATACTTGAGTTGATAGGTTGGCGTACCATCATTGTTAAGTGAAAATTGCATTTTCATTTCCCCGTTTGGAGATTTTAACTCTTGTGCGGTTACCAGATTATTGATAACGAAAAAAGCAATAAGCGTAATTATTATTGACCTCATTTTATTCATTTTAAAATTATTTCATTGAAACAGTAACTGGCTTATCATTAACCATAATAGCAATAGGATTGCCCTCTAACAATTCAAAAGTAGTTTCATTATGACTGGTGTTTACTTTTATAATATGATTTCTAAAATTTACCTTAAATGAATATGACTTCCATTGTTCAGGAATTTTAGGTTCAAATGACAAGGTATTTTCCTTAATTCGCATTCCTCCAAAGCCCTCTACAATACTCATCCAAGTACCAGCCATGGACGTGATGTGTAAACCTTCTTCAACTTCATGGTTATAGTCATCTAAATCTAAACGAGAAGTTCGTAAATAGAACTGATAAGCTTGTTCCATTCTACCTAGTTTTGCAGCTTGAATACTATGTACACAAGGTGACAATGAACTTTCGTGCACTGTAAATGGCTCATAGAAATCAAAATGACGCTCTAGTTCTTCTGTAGTAAATTGGTCTTCAAAAAAGTACAATCCTTGTAAAACATCTGCCTGCTTTATGTATGGAGAACGTAAAATTCGATCCCATGACCATTTTTGATTTATTGGGCGTTGCGATTTATCTAAATTGGCAACCGTAATTAATTCTTTGTCTAAAAAGCCATCCTGTTGCAAATAAATATCGTGCTCTTCTGAAAAAGGAAAATACATGTTATCTGCTACTTTTTTCCATTGCTCTAATTCCGATTTAGAAATAGTTGTTTTATCAACAATTCTATCATAATCAGCAGTAAATTCTTTGGATACTTTATCTATATTTTCCAATGCATAATTGATACACCATTGCCCTAAATAGTTTGTGTAAAAATTATTATTTACATTATTTTCATATTCATTTGGCCCTGTAACGCCTAGAATAACATACTTGTTTTTAGCTGTAGAAAAAGTAGCTCGTTGATGCCAAAATCTAGCAATACCTATAAGTACTTCTAACCCTTTTTCAGGAATATAACTATAGTCACCTGTATATCGATAGTAGTTAAAAATAGCAAAAGCAATAGCTCCATTTCTGTGAATTTCTTCGAAAGTAATTTCCCATTCGTTATGACATTCTTCGCCATTCATGGTAACCATTGGATACAATGCTGCTCCGTTTTTAAAGCCTAATTTTTCAGCATTCTCAATAGCTTTTTCTAAATGGTTGTATCTATATTTTAATAAGTTTCTTGCTACTTGCTGATCTTTAGTTGCCATATAAAATGGGATGCAATAGGCTTCTGTATCCCAATAAGTACTTCCTCCATATTTTTCACCAGTAAAGCCTTTCGGACCAATATTTAATCGTGAATCTTTACCTAAATAGGTTTGATTTAATTGAAAAATATTAAATCGAATCCCTTGCTGAGCTTTGACATCTCCTTCGATGGAAATATCTGCCATCTCCCAAATTTTGGCCCATGATTCTTTTTGTGCGTTCAAGAGGTTATCAAAACCTAATGCTTCTGTTTTAGCTAAAACATCTTTTGCAGCACTCACTAATTTATCAGCGGAATGATTACGATCAACCGTATATCCACCAAATTTGTGAATGGTAAATTTTTCATTTTGTTTTACGTCTTGTTCATACATAAAAGCAATAAATTGTGGCTTTTTTCGTGTAACTGGTTTTATATGTAAAGCATCGTTATTCAAAAAGAAATGCGATTCCATGAAAGTACACGTATGAAAGTTGGTTTTCATCGTATGTGCTTCTATAAAAGCCTGCTCACCATTTTCTGTAACAGCTGTAGTATTCCAAAACGTATCATCCCAATTAGAATCTTCATTTGTGATACCACTATCTAAATACGGTTCATATAAAATAGTAACGTCATTATTTAATGGTGTAACTGTATATGAAATGGCTCCAACCTCATCTAATTCTAAACTTAAAAACCGCTTAACATCAACCTGAATTTCTATTCCACTTTTAAGCGTAGCTTTAAAATTACGAGACAACCACCCTTCTTTCATATTGAGTTCTCGCTTAAAATTTTCTACTTTTTTACACGTAAATAAATCTAATTGCTCTCCATTTATAGCCACATTAATACCAATCCAACTTGGAGCGTTTAGTACTTTTGCAAAATATTCAGGATAGCCATTTTTCCACCAACCTACTCTAGTTTTATCAGGGTAATAAACACCGGCGATATAACTACCTTGAAAGGTAGCTCCAGAATAATCTTCTTCAAAATTGGCACGTTGTCCCATAGCACCATTACCGATGCTAAATAAACTTTCCGAAGATTTCACCTTTTCAGGATCAAATCCTTCTTCAATTATTGACCATGCATTTGGTTGTATATATTCTTGGTTCATTTTAATATTAGTATTAAGGTATTAGTATTACGTCGATTTTATTTACAATTTATCTACTTATTTTCCGGCCAATAATCCGTTTAAAAAAATAGCGTCCATTTCTGTAAAATCTTTAAAATTATATTGAGCTTCAGATAAAATATTTTTATCTCCAATGCCAATACTTACCATATTTGCTTTGTTGGCAGCTTCTATACCTGCTACAGCATCTTCAAAAACAACACAATCATCAGCCTTTACTCCTAATTGTTTTGCTGCTAACAAAAACACTTCTGGATCTGGTTTTGCTTTGGTTACATTATTACCATCTACAATAGTATCAAAATAGGATAACAACCCTACTTTTTCTAAAATAGGTTGTGCGTTTTTACTTGCCGAACCCAATGCTATTGGAATATGGTGTTTTTTCAGAAAATCTAAAACTCTAACAACATCTGGTAGAATTTCAGATGCATCCATTTTATCAATATACTTTAGATAATCTACGTTCTTTTCAACCATCCAAGTATCAAACTGATTTTTAGTTGCAGTAATTCCACCAATATCAAGTAGAATTTCCATGCATCTTTTTCGACTTACCCCTTTAAACATTTCATTTTGTTCAATAGTAAATTCGAAGCCTAATTCACTAGCTAAATCGCTCCAAGCCAAATAGTGATATTTAGCAGTATCAACTATGACTCCGTCTAAGTCGAATATAAATCCTTTTTTATTCATTTAATTTTCGTTTAATTTTTCGTCTACATCTTTTACTTTTGCTACTAAGAGAGCAGCTATTAAGAAACTGACTCCACTTGTTACCAATGCAAAAATTGCATGATCGTTATATAAATATTTGACTAATGGCCCACCGATTATAGCATTTATAATTTGAGGAATTACAATAAAGAAATTGAAAATACCCATATATACACCCATTTTTTTGGGGTTGATAGAACCCGCCAAAATAGCATAAGGCATGGCCAAAATACTAGCCCAAGCGATACCGACACCTATCATTGAAAGAATTAACCAATCTTCGTTAGGCATAAAATAAATTGATATTAATCCTAGTCCTCCAATAATTAGAGAAGTAGAATGCGTTTTCTTTCTTCCAATTCTTTTTGCGATATAAGGAAGTGTAAAAGCAAATAATGCAGAAACCAAATTGTAAACTCCAAACAAAATACCAACCCAATCGCCAGCATTTTGATACGTCTTACTACTACTATCTGTTAAAGGTAATCCATATATATGCTGTGCGATTGCAGGAACAGCAAAAACCCACATTCCAAAAAGTCCAAACCAAGAAAAGAATTGAACCCAACTCAATTGCCGCATTGTAGCAGGCATCTTTTTAAAATCATCAAAAATATCTAATAAGCTAGACTCCTTTTCATCATCAACTATTTCAATAACACCATCTTGAGAAAGATTGTTTTCTATTTGCTGAAGTTCTTCAGGAGAATACTCCTTTGTTGTAACAATTGTTATTAAAATAGATACTATCAAAATAATAGCTCCAATAACAAAAGACCAAATTAGGTGCATAGGTACACTTCCTTCTTCTGATACATTTGAAATTCCAAACCAATTGGTTAATGCATAAGGCAACCAAGAACCGATAACCGCACCAAAACCAATCAAAGCGGTTTGAATACTGAATCCAGCTGTTCTTTGATCTGTTCTTAAATTATCTCCCACTAAAGCTCGGAAAGGTTCCATGGCAATATTAAAAGAAGCATCCATAATCATTAAAAAACCAGCACCCACCCACAAAGCAGGTAAAAAAGCAATAAAAATATCAGCTTGAGGCATCAATACTAATCCAATAGATGCTAATAAAGCACCTACGAGAAAATAAGGTTTTCTCCTTCCAAATCTCCCCCACGTTTTATCACTATAATGACCAACAATGGGTTGTACAATCAACCCCATAAGCGGTGCAATGATCCAAAACCATGAAAGTTCATGCAGATCAGCACCGAAAATTTGAAGAATCCTACTGGCATTTGCGTTTTGTAATGCAAAACCCATCTGTATTCCTAGAAATCCAAAACTCATGTTCCAGATTTGCCAGAAACTTAGTTTCCTTTTTTCCATAAATAAAATATTAACAACGAGATAACAGCCCAATGAAAATCATCGGCCAAATTTTTTGTGTGAAGTGTAAAATGTATTTTTAAACATTCGGTCTTTTATTTAAAATGAAAAGGCAAATGTCAAATCAAAACTTTCATTTTGAAATTCAAAGATATAAATTATTTTTTATAAATAATTTATTATTCTATTTTTTCTGTAGACTCTCTAATTTTTAAATCCGTTGAAATCACTTTATATTCATAATTAATTTCAGGTTCCTTTTTTTGAATTCTATCTAATAACATAGCTGTTGCCTGCTCCCCCATCATAAAACCGTGCTGAACAATTGTAGACATGGCCGGTGTAGAAAATTGAGAAATTAAGCCATCAGTAAAACCAATAATAGCCACATCTTCAGGAATTTTCAACTTCCTCTCTTTTACCACTTTCATCGCAATTGCAGCAAAAATTTCATTTACACCTATAATAGCGTCTGGCCAAACTTCTAAACTATTTAAATACGTCTGAATCTGTAAGGTAAGGTCTGTTTTGTCATTCACTCTAAATAGCAAACGATCATCTACTTGCCCTCCCCTTTCTTCAATCGCCTTTTTATACCCCAAACCACGTAGAGCACCAACATTAACATGATCTGGCGTTGACAATATACAAATACGTTTACGACCAATATCCATTAAATAATTAGTTGCCTTATAACCGGCTCCCTCATCATCAACCACAATTTTATCACAATTTACCTCATCAGAAACTCTATCGAATAAAACGAGTGGAATGTTGTAATCTGCCAATTCTTTAAAATGATCAAAATTTCCCAATTCCAACGTTTCCTTGGCTATGGAAACCAAGACTCCATCTACGCTTCCGTTAGATAACATTGCGAGGTTTAATTTTTCCTTTTCGTAAGACTCACTCGATACACAAACCATAACATTATAGCTCCTACCATTTGCCATTTTTTCAATACCACTTATAATTTCAGAGAAAAAATGATGTACAATTTCAGGAATAATCACACCAATAATCATGGTCTTCTTATTCCTTAGTTTTAAGGCCGTCATATTCGGTCTATAATGATAAAAATCAGCGAAGGCTTTTATCTTCTCTCGCAATTCTAAACTAATTTCGTTACTATCATTTAATGCCTTCGAAACTGTTGAAGTTGATACCTCTAATTCTTTGGCTATGTCCTTTAAAGTGATTTTCGCTTTCATCGTAATTTATCAAATTCTAAAAATATTGGTCTCTTTCTGATGAATTTCATCATTTTTCACAAGGATTCTATCAAAAAAGCAAAAAGTTTTCAACACGAAACCGTTTTCGTAAGGTTTCGCTTTTGTTAATGTAACGTTAAGATAGTAACTTCACCAAGTGAAATGTAAAAGTATTGATTTTAATTAGTATTAACTCAAATTAAATTAAATGAGAAATTTTAGAAAAGCCTTTTTTGGCGTCTTATTTCTTTTTCCACTGATAGCAATGGCTCAAATTAGTGTAAAAGGAAAAGTAACTGACAAAGCCACCGGTACTGAATTACCAGGTGTAAATGTTATTGTAAAAGGTACCACAAATGGTACGGTAACTGATTTTGACGGACTTTACACATTAGATAAAGCCAATATTGGCGATATACTCGTATTTTCGTTTATTGGATTTAATAATGTGGAAGTTGCCATAAAATCAAACGAAGATATTAATGTAATACTAGAAGAGTCTGCAGAAAGCTTACAAGAAGTAGTTATTATAGGTTATGGTACTACTACTAAAAAGGATGCTACTGGTGCCGTTTCTTCTGTAAAAGCAGCAGACATAAATAAAGGTGCAATTGCCTCACCTGAACAATTATTGGTAGGTAAAGTTGCCGGTGTTCAAGTGACAACAGGTGGTGGAGCCCCTGGTACTGGAAGTACCATTCGTATTAGAGGTGGTTCTTCATTAAGAGCTACCAATAATCCTTTAATTATTATTGATGGTGTACCATTAGATAACGAAGGTGTTTCAGGAACTAGAAACCCATTAAATATTGTAAACCCAAATGACATTGAGTCTTATAGTATATTAAAGGATGCATCTGCAACTGCTATATACGGGTCTAGAGCTTCAAATGGTGTCATAATTATTACCACTAAAAAAGGTAAAAGCGGTGGTATTAAAGCGAATTATTCTGCAAACGTATCTGTTCAAGAAAATACACAATTTGTAGACGCCATGTCTGCAACAGATTTCAAAGGATATGTAAATGCTAATGGAGTAGCTACTGACATTGCCTTAATAGGGAATGCTGACAACAATTGGCAAGATGAGATTTTTCAAACCGGTATAGGTACAGACCATAATATAAGTCTTTCTGGTGGTAGCGATAAATTTAACGTAAGAGGTTCTATGGGGTATACCAATTTAAATGGTACCTTAAAAACTTCTAAGTTAGAAAGAGCTACTTACTCTATAAATATTGGCACTAAACTGTTTGATAACAAGTTAAAAATTGATTTAAACACTAAAGCTTCATTAATTGGCAACCGATTTGCTGATCAAGGTGCTATAGGTAATGCAATTTCATTTGATCCTACACAACCTATTTATGATGATAGTCTTCCTTTTGGAGGTTACTTTGAATGGACAAGTCCTATTGATGGAAGAGCAATCCAAACTGGAGCTCCTAGAAATCCATTGGCATTACTAGAACAAAGAAGAAATGAATCTAGTGTAAAACGTTTTATAGGGAATATTCAATTTGATTATAAAATGCATTTTTTACCAGATTTAAGAGCAAATCTTAATTTAGGTATAGATAAATCAAGTTCAAAAGGTTTTAATAACATTTTTAATTCTTCCACAACACAATTGGCAGATGGCACTAATTTAGGAAACATGGCTACTTATAATCAAGAAAAAGAAAATCAATTGTTAGATTTTTACTTGAATTATGTCAAAAACATTGAGTCTATAGATAGTAAAATAGATGTAATGGCTGGGTATTCTTACCAAAATTTTTTAAATGAAGGTGGAGATGTGAGTAACTTACAAGATACTAGCATCAGTCAAATTAGCGATTACTCTAATGAACTGAATTTGCAATCATTTTTTGGAAGGTTAAACTACACTTTAGCCAACAAGTATTTATTTACATTTACCTATAGAGCAGATGGATCTTCTAGATTTAGAGGAGATAATAAATGGGGGAAATTTCCTTCAGCTGCCTTTGCTTGGAAAATGAAAGAGGAGTCCTTTTTACAAGATTCAAATACGATATCTGATTTAAAATTAAGAGTAGGTTGGGGAATTACGGGTCAACAAGATATAGGTGACAACTATAATCCTGCTTTAGCGACCTACTTACTGAGTACAAATACCGCTCAATACCAATTTGGTAATGGTTTTATTTCTACCTACAGAGCTGAACCTTATAATACCACATTAAAATGGGAAGAAACAACGACCTATAATTTGGGTTTAGATTTTGGTTTTCTCAATGACAGAATTAATGGTAGTATTGATGGATATTTCAGAGAAACCGTTGATTTATTAAACTTTATCTCCTTTCCTGCGGGTTCGGCATTATCAAATGCTGATTACGCCAATATTGGGAGCTTAGAAAACAAAGGGGTTGAGTTAACGTTGAATTTTATTCCTATTAAAACGGATGATTTAGATTTAACATTAAGCCTAAATGGTGCTTGGAACGATAGCGAAATTACAAAATTAACCACTAACGAAAGTACCGACTATGATGGTGTGGAAATAGGTGGTATTTCTGGTGGTGTAGGTAACAATGTTCAAATTCATTCTGTAGGCTATGCTCCAAGTACTTTCTATGTTTATGAGCAAGTTTATGATGCAAATGGAAAACCATTAGAAGATGTTTATGTAGATAGAGATGGAGATGGTTCAATTACTTTGGATGACAGATATCGATTTGAAAATCCAAATGCAGACATAACTCTTGGTTTTTCTACTGATTTAAATTATAAAAACTGGAATTTCACCATGTCTTGGAGAGGAAGTTTTGGAAACTACGTATATAATAATGTAGATTCTAATTTAGGATTTAAACTTAACTTATTAAACACGGCTTTCCCTGATGTTATTTCTAACGGTGTAGAAAACATTTTAGAAACTGGTTTTGTAAACGGAGGAACTGAAAGGTACTTATCAGATTATTACGTACAAGACGCTTCATTTGTTAAATTAGACAACATAGGCGTAGGTTATAATTTTAATAATGTATTTGGTGAAGGCACTAACCTGAAACTAAACGCGACGGTACAAAACGCATTGATAATTACTGATTACGAAGGTTTAGATCCTGAAGTTTTTGGAGGAATTGATTACAATATTTATCCAAGACCAAGAATCTATACGTTAGGTCTTAATTTAAACTTTTAAATTGATAAAGATGAAAAAACATATTTTTAAAATAACCATTTTAAGTGTAGTGTTAGGTTTATTTACCTTGACATCATGTTTAAATGATTTAGACACATTACCTAATGATGATGATATCGCATTAGCTGACGAAGTATTTAACGATCCTTCTGCTTACAAGCAAGTATTGGCAAAACTATATGCTGGTTTGGCAATAAGTGGACAAGAAGGCCCTGCGGGCTTACCTGACATTTCAGGTATCGATGAAGGTTTTAGTCAATACTTAAGACAATATTGGTTGGCACAAGAAGTAACTACTGACGAAGCAGTTATCGGTTGGGCGGATGGAAGTTTACCTGATTATCATGAACAAGATTGGAATTCAGGTAACGAATTTATTAGAGCATTGTACAATAGAATTTTTTATCAAATAACCTCTTGTAATGCTTTTTTAAGACAAACTACACCTGACCTTTTAAGTGGCAGAGGCGTTGAAGGATCTTTATTAACAGAAGTAAACACCTATCGAGCTGAAGCTCGTTTTTTAAGAGCTTTGAGTTACTATCATGCACTAGACTTTTTTGGTAATGTACCCTTTGTGGATGAGAGTGATCCTGTTGGATATTTTACGCCAGAACAAATGAGCAGAGTTGATTTATTTAACTTCGTAGAAAGTGAATTATTAGACATTGAGAGTTCTTTAACTGCTCCAATGGCTAATGAATATGCACGAGTAGATCAGGCTGGTGCCTGGACCTTGTTAGCCAAATTATACTTGAATGCTGAAGTATATACGGGTCAAGTTAAGTACAACGAAGCAGTAACATATGCTAATAAAGTAATTAATGCAGGTTACAGTTTGGAGCCTAATTATGAAAATTTATTCTTAGCAGATAATCATACTGCAAGTGGGGTAATTTTCCCAATCGCTTTTGATGGTTTACATACGCAGTCGTATGGAGGAACAACTTTTTTAATTCATGCTGCAATTGGCGGTTCTATGGCTCCTGCAGATTTTGGAGTTAACAGTGGTTGGGGTGGTAATCGTACTACAAGTGCTTTGGTAAATTTATTTAATTACACTTTCAACAGTACTGCTGCAAATAATGCTATTGGTGCCCCTTCTAATTGGGGTATTGTAGGTGATGCTACTGTGAACGCTTGGAACGGTCCTGACATGACACTTTATCAAACAGGTACCTCAGATGTATATCAAGCTTATTATCAATTACAAAGTGGAGAATTAAAATTCAGACCAGATAATTCTTGGGGTAGTGATTTTGGTGATAGTAACGGTAACAATATAAGTGTAAGTGCTGGTCTTTACAGAATTACAGTCAATACAGCTGATAAAACATATACTCTAGAGCCATTAACGGATGCTAGAGCAATGTTCCATACAGATGGTCAAAATTTAGAAATTGCTGACATTCCAACATTTACAGAAGGTTATGGAATTACTAAATTTAAAAATGTAGATAGAGATGGCAATGCTGGTTCTGACGCGAGTGGTAATTTTACCGATACTGACTTTCCATTATTCCGTTTAGCAGATGTTTACCTAATGTATGCAGAAGCTGTGTTAAGAGGTGGTTCAGGTGGAGATGAAGCTACAGCAATGGGGTATGTAAATGAACTAAGAACAAGAGCAAATAGTCCTGTTCAAGTGAGTTCAATCGACTTAGATCTTATCCTTGACGAAAGAGCAAGAGAATTATATTGGGAAGGACATCGCAGAACAGACTTAATTCGATACGGTAAATTTTCTGATGGAAGTTATACTTGGCCTTGGAAAGGTGGTGTATCAGACGGAGCTAGTACTTCAAGTCATTTAGATTTGTTTCCAATACCATCTACGGATATGAATGCTAATCCAAATCTGCAACAAAATACAGGTTACTAATTAAAAAAATTAAACAGATGAAAAATATATTTTATAAATTATTGATCTTAGTTGTAGCTCCACTTCTCGCAGTGAGTTGCGATGACAAGGATGCTTTTGCTGAGTTAAATTCAAGTGCGAGTGTTACTGCAAACTTGTCAAATTCTAGTGTTGTGTTAGAGGCTACTAATCCAGATGCAGAAGCCTTAACTATTACTTGGACACAACCTGATTTTGGTTATAGTGCAGCCCCTTCTTACAGCATATATATGGATAACGTAGGAGATAATTTCAGTAAACCTGAAAAAGTTTCTGCGGGTAAAGCATT
Source organism: Aureibaculum flavum (assembly GCF_016406085.1). GTDB lineage: Bacteria > Bacteroidota > Bacteroidia > Flavobacteriales > Flavobacteriaceae > Aureibaculum > Aureibaculum flavum. Next base: position 268,059 of record NZ_JAEHFJ010000005.1, on the reverse strand, counting down.
GCAAAAAACGTTAACTGTATCTCAGTTAAACGCAATCTTATTAAAATTAGAATTAGAGCAAGGAACACCAGCAGATGTTGAAGTAAAAGTAGTTGCTGAATTAGGTGATTATAACGGTGTAGAATCTAGTCCTGTAGTTTTAAATGCTTCTGTATATCAAGATAAATTAGATTTATCTACTACTTGGGGACTAGTTGGCTCTGCAACGGTTAATGGTTGGAACGGTCCAGATGTACCATTCTATACAACAAGTACAGCAGATGTATATGTTGCTTATACAACCCTAACTGATGGAGATATTAAATTCCGTCAAAATAATAGTTGGGAATCTCCGAATGTAAATTATGGTGACGACAATGCTGATGGTAGCTTAGAAGAAGGTGGAGCAGATATTGCTGTTACCGCAGGAACGTATAAAATCACGTTGAATTTAAGTGCTTTGACCTATTCGCTTGAAGAATATTCATTAGGGATTACCGGATCGGCAACTCCTATAGGTTGGCCTGCTGACCCACAAATTATTCCTGATGCTCAATTTACATATGATTCTTATTCTGATTCATGGAAGGTAATCATTGCTCTATCTGATGGTGATATTAAATTCCGAACAAATGATAGTTGGGATACTAATTATGGTGATACAGGTGCCGATGGCACGTTAGAATCAGCAGGCGATAACATAACAGTTACTGCGGGTAATTATATAGTTACCGTTGATCTTAATAATTTAGAATATGAATTGGAAGCAATTGATCATATTTGGGGCATTACCGGATCTGGTTCACCTACAGGTTGGCCTGCAGATCCTCAAACAATACCAGATGTGAAATTTACACGAGATTTTAGCACTGACGATGACATATGGGTGATTAATAGCATTGACCTTACTGCTGGTGAAATTAAATTCCGTGCTGATGACAGTTGGGATGTTAACTATGGTGATAACGATGCAGATGGAACATTAGAATCAGGTGGTGACAACATTGCGGTTGACGCTGGTACCTATAAGATTACTTTAGACCTAAGTGATGCTAGTAGTCCTAAATACATATTGGAATAATAAACACAAATTAGTTTTTATTATCTAGTTCATGAAAGGCTGTTTGTGTTTGCATAAACAGCCTTTTTTGCATTAACTTGTCATTCTGAGCGATATGTAATAAAACGCAGTAGCTTATAATTATAAACTAAAACAGAAAACATAACTTTATGAAAAAAATACTACTCTTACTATTACTATTTGCGAGTAACTACACTTTTGCTCAGGTGCAAAATGTAACCTATACCATAACCCCTTCTCCATTTGAAGAAACGGATGAAATAACCATTACAGTTACCGATGTGAATCCATCTACGTGGGGCGTAACTGATATTTACTTGTGGGCATGGTCAACTGCAAGTGGTAGTCAAACCGACTCGCCTACAAATGGTACTTGGACGAGCTCTAATGAAGCTCAAAAAATGACCAAGAGTGGCGATAGTTATTCCATTACGTTCACTCCAAGCACTTTTTACGGTAGAACCGGAATAACAAGTATTGGATTTCTAGTTAAAGCTAAAGATGGTAAAGATGATAAAAAATCGCAAGATAATGTAGTAAATGTAGGAACAATCACGGTACCTACGGTAACAGAAGCTCCAGTACCTGCAGGAATGTTAGATGGCTTTAATCTTGATGCATCTGATAATACAAAAGCCACTTTAGTATTGTATGCCCCAGGTAAACAATTTGTAAATCTTATTGGATCAATGAACAATTGGACACGTGATGACACTAATTATCTACTAAAAAAAGACAGTTCAAAAGATCGCTTCTGGATAGAACTTACCGGCTTAACTCCTCAAACTAATATTTTGTACCAATACTTAGTTGATGGATTGATACGAATTGCAGATCCATATTCTACTACCATTTTAGATGAAAGTAATGACCAATACATCAACAGTACAACCTATCCCAACCTTCCAGCGTATCCAGCAGGGTTAACCACACATGCGGTTACATTATTAAGAACTGGAGATAGTCAATATGCCTGGCAAAACACAAATTTTCAAGCTCCACCAAAAACCGATTTGGTGATTTACGAATTACTCATAAGAGATTTTGATGCCTTACATAGCTTTGATGCTGTAAAAGCAAGATTGGATTATCTCCAAGATTTAGGAATTAACGCAATTGAATTAATGCCGGTAAATGAATTTGATGGTAATGAAAGTTGGGGATACAACCCATCATTCCATATGGCATTAGACAAATATTATGGATCTCCAACTGCTTTTAAACAGCTTATTGACGAATGTCATAATCGTGGTATCGCAGTAGTATTAGACGTTGTATATAATCATGCTTCAGGTCAAAACCCTTTTTATAGAATGTGGAATACCGATAATGGCGGTTATGGTGGACAAGCATCTACAGATAGTCCATTTTTTAATCAAGAAGCAACACATGCTTATAGTGTATTTAATGACTTTAACCATAGTAAACAAGCCACAAAAGATTATGTAAAACGCACCACTCAATATTGGATTGATGAATATAAAATTGATGGTTTTAGATGGGATTTGACCAAAGGTTTTACGCAGAATTGTACTTCAAGTGATGAAGGATGTACGGGGAGCTATCAAGCAGATCGTGTTGCTGTTCTAAAAACCTATGCAGATTATCAGTGGGAAATAGACACTGATTTCTATGTAATTTTTGAACATTTAGGAGGAAACACTGAGGAGACTGAATGGGTAAATTATCGTTTAGATGAAGGCAAAGGCATAATGCTTTGGAGTAATCTTAATGGAAATTATAGTGAAGCAACAATGGGTTATAACGCTGATGGAAAATCAGATATTTCGTGGATTGACTATCGCGAAAGAGGCTGGACAGTACCTGCCAATGTTACCTATATGGAAAGCCATGATGAAGAACGTGTAATGTATAAAAACTTAGAATTTGGTAATTCAAGCGGTAGTTATAGCACAAAAACCTTAGCCACAGCCTTAGATCGTATGGAATTGGCAGGTGCCTTTTATTTTACTATTCCAGGTCCAAAAATGATTTGGCAATTTGGCGAATTAGGTTATGACATTGGCATTGATGAAGGAGGAAGAACAGGGAACAAACCTATTTTATGGAACTATTATAATGAACCCGATAGAAAAGACGTTTATGATACTTGGTCCAAATTAATAAAACTTAAAAAAGAAGTGCCCATTTTTAAAACAAATAATTTTGATTTAGATGTTGCCAATTCAAATGGGCTGAAAAAAATACATTTAACGGATGATGCTTCAAACCCCGATATAAAACACATTACTATTATTGGAAACTTTGGTTTAACTACACAAATTATAAGTCCTGAATTTCAACAAACCGGAACTTGGTATGACCTTTTAAATGATAATCAATCAATAACTGTAGTTAGTGGTAGTGCTCCTCTTAGTTTACAACCTGGTGAATTTAAAGTATATGGTACAAGTGCCGTCACTTTAGGTGTTGATAATGTCTCTATAAATGATTTGGTAAGTATTTACCCAAACCCAATAACAGATACATTTAAAATTAACACCGCAACTAATAAAGTAGCTATTTTTGATATTTCAGGTCGAATGGTAAAATCATTTAATGGAAATTTTGAACAAAATAAAAGTTTTGACATTTCTGATTTAAGACCTGCTATTTATTTCGTAAAACTACAATCTGAATTAGGTTTTGCAACAAAAAAACTGATAAAGCAATAATCTAAAAGACCCCACGGGTTTTATCCCGAAACGTCGGGGCCCGTGAGGTCTTTTTATTTTATAATTTTATTCTTTCGAATCTAAGGTCTAAATTCTTAACACTATTTAAAGGTTCCACCCTTCTCTATAGTTTCTTTTTACATATTTATTGGCTGCCTCAAAGTTAGTCACTCTCATATTTTCAGCATCCCACAACAAACGTTTTCTACCATTATATTTTGAGCCTCCCCAGAAACTACCTTTGTCTGCCTTAGGATCTACTTCAAAATAAGCTTTTAAAGCTAAGTTACCGATAAGGATACTTTCTGTAAATGGACCTGCGTAGTCAAAAGAAGAACTGGTCTCTGCATTTCCATATCCTGCAATACATGCATTAACCCACTGTAAATAATGACCTTCTGGAACTCTTGCAATGGTCTGTTCAACTTCAAATTGCTCATTTAATGACAAAGGAAGTAATCTTGGATTAGCACCATAACAATCTGCCAATAGTTTTCCTTTAGAACCAATGAAAAGCACACCGCCATCCCAGTTTCCTAAGGCCTCATCATCCCCAAGTTCATCAGGTCTTTCGGGTAGTAAACCACCATCCATCCATGAAACTTTTATAGCACCCTTACCATCCGTTCTCGGATAACTTAAGTGTATTTTACTTGAATTTGGAAAACTTTTTGGGTAATCAGCAGTTTCAAATTTACCTTTAAACGAATCAGACACGCTACATTCCACTTTATTAGGATAAAGTATTGGTAAAATTCTGTAAACAGGATCCATTATATGACACGCCATATCACCAAGTGCACCCGTTCCAAAATCAGACCATCCTCGCCAATCAAAAGGTAGGTAAGCATCATTATAATCACGCATTTCTGCGGTACCCAACCAAAGATCCCAATTTAATCCTTTTGGTATTTTGTGTTTTTTAGTTGGTGTTTGCAAGGCTTGTGGCCAAATAGCTCTGTTGGTCCAGCACTTAACCGTATGCACATCACCTATGATTCCTGTGTCATATATTTCTTTCATTTTTCGAACTCCATCACCTGAGCCTCCCTGGTTCCCCATTTGGGTAACTACTTTATATTTTTTTGCAGCTTCTGTAAGCATTCTAGCTTCCCAAATATCATGTGTAAGCGGTTTTTGAACATAAACATGCTTACCCATTTGCATGGCCATATACGCGGCAACGGCATGGTTGTGGTCTGGAGTAGAAACAGAAACAGCATCAATATTCTTACCTTCTTTCTCTAGCATTTCCCTAAAATCGTTGTAATAACTAGCCTTAGGAAAAGATTCTCGTGATTTAACCGCCTGCCTATCATCTACATCGCAAAGAGAAACAATATTAACAAAGGGACTTTTAGCAAAAGAAGTAATATCACTTGTTCCCTTTCCACCTACACCAATACCAGCAATATTTAATTTGTCGCTTGGAGGAATAAAGCCATTACCCCCCATTACATGTCTCGGAATAATGCTAATTCCAGTAGCTATTACCGCTGATTTTTTAATAAATGATCGTCTGGTTGATTTACTTTTTTTACTCATTCTTATGTATTTAAAATTTTGAAACTTCTTTATAGGCATTAATTACTGCAGATTCACCCTCTTTATTTTTCCTTGAATTTCCGTGCTCCATTCCTAATATTCCCTTATAATTCTTCGAATGAATAAATTTAAAAATATTTTTATAATTAATTTCACCAGTAGTTGGCTCTTTCCTACCTGGGTTATCACCTATTTGGAAATAGGCAATTTCATCCCACGATTGTTCAATATTTGGAATTAGATTACCTTCTTGAATCTGTTGATGATATATATCGAATAATATTTTACAAGATGGAGAATCTACGGCTTTACAAATTTGATATGCTTGGGGCGATTCAGATAAAAACAAACCAGGATGATCTCTAAAATTCAATGGCTCTAAAACCATTGTTATATTATGGGGTTCTAAAATAGCCGAAGCTTGCTTTAAAGCCTCTATGACATGTTCTGTCTGAAAGTCCATATTTTGACGTAAATCTACATGACCTGGCACCACCGTCATCCATTTCGCATTTACTCTTTTTGCAACTTCAACAGAGGTTGTAATTTCAGCTAAAAACTCAGCTCTTTTTTCTTTATTTCCCGACGCTAAATTCGGTTCTTTCCAATAGATTTTATGTGCTACAAACACCCCCATTTCAAGATCTCGCTTTTGCATTATTTTGGCCATAGCCTCTTGTTCAACTACAGTTCGATTTCGCATTTCATTATCTTCAAAGGCAGAAAAACCCTGATCAGCAATAAAATTTAGTTGTTCACTAATAGCTGTACCTGCTAAATTTTCAAACATTCCTTCGTGTGGAGCAAATTTTAAGGGAAAGCTTTCCTTTTTAATACCCTTATTATTACTATTCAAAGGAAATAAAGAAGTACTCGCCAATGCAAAAGAACTTGCTAGTGCTGTTTTTTTAAGGAAGTTTCTACGTTGCATGGTTTTATTTAATTGATTTTAGAATCTGTATTTCTTCACCTATCTAAAAGCATCATTTGTACTTTACTTTAACTCCATCAATTCAATCTTTCGAAATTCTACGGGATGACTTTCACTTTGTAAAGAAAAATAACCACCTTTCACAGATTCTCCAATTCTCTCTTTATATTCACTGCTGTAATCATCCATATCAGCCCCACCAATTTGCGGCTTTGAATATCTCATCACTTCTTTATCATTAATTTTATGAATAATTAAAGAATCATTATGAACCTCAACTTCCAAAGCAACCCATTGTTCGCCGTAATACGTCGAAGAATTTGAATCGTTACAATGTGCAGTAACCAATTCTCCATCCATAACCACATTGGTACCTGGTGTACAAAGGTTCGCAGTTGACCTTGGGTCTGTTGAATTTATACCACCCAACATTTGTACTTCAATACAAAGTGGAAATTTTTGATCTTTATTCATCTTTTTCGGATCTTCACAATGTATCATAACACCACTGTTTCTCTCAGCCCAACCCGGACCATCTTCTAATTGAGTTCCCGTAAAACGATATTCCATCCTTAACCTGTAATTTGAAAAAGGTGTTTTATAAAAGAGGTGTCCAAATGTTTCTTTAAATCCATCTTCATACTCATCGTATGATACTTTGATTACTTCATCTTCAACTCTGAATGTATTGTGAATATTTTCACCTAAAGCATAGCCTCTAATTTTCGGAGTCCACCCCTCCAAATCTTTACCATTAAATAAAGAGATCCAATTTTCAGTTATTTTTGAAACTAACGGGTTTGCTGTTTTTTCATTCTCCGTTTTTGTTTTACAGCTAAAAAACACAAAGATCAATAAGCATATATATATTAGGTTTATTTTTTTATACATTCATTTCTGTTTTATAAGGACCACGCTTTACCTTTGGTTTCTTCTATTGATATACATCCTTTTTGAACGCCAGGAACAGGGTCATAAGCCAATACATTTTCTCCAATTTCTTCACTTGTCCTATAGGCCCAAACAGCTCTACCACGAATTCCCTTTAAAGCATCAAAAGCTATTTTTTCTTTATCCGTAAATCCACTTTGTTGATCTGAAGAACTTCGTAAATATTTTGACAACATATTTTCAAAGTCTGATGGCTTTAAAATCGTAGGATTTTTATCCAAAACACCCAGTTCGTCTAGTAGTGCATCCATCTTATTTTTATAGTCTTCTTTACCTTCTACTGTTGCTGTTTTTGAAACGTATACATCAATAAATTCAGGTACATTTACATCTAGTGCTCCTGGTGAGGTGTCTGTTGTCGGTAAAATAAGATCAACTAAATTTCGTAAAACATAGCCTTGGTTTACTGATAAAAAAACAGGTTTCCATAAATCTACTTCTGTTTTACACCCCTGAAGCATACTTACTATTGCTGGTGTAGCAACCACATAGCCTAATGATAAGCCTAAGCCTTTAATAGCATCTCTTCTATTCATTATTTAAGCTTTTTTCGATTTGAATTGTTTTACGGCATGTTGAGCCGCTCTCGCTGTTATTGCCATATAAGTTAACGATGGATTTTGGCAGCCCGCAGATGTCATACATGCACCATCTGTAACATAAACATTGGGAACTGTATGTATTTGATTATTAGCATTAAGAACAGATGTTTTTGGGTCTCTTCCCATTCTAGCCGTACCCATTTCGTGAATTCCTATTCCGGGAGCATGTCTTGAATCAAACGTACTGACATTTTTAAAACCAGCTTTCTCGAGCATCTCTGCGGCCTGCTGTTTCATATCTTCACGCATTTTTAATTCATTCTCTTTCCATTCCGCATCAAAAGTAATTGTTGGTAACCCCCAATCGTCTAATTTTTCATAATCTAACGTCATTTTATTATCATGATAGGGCAAACACTCTCCAAATCCACCTAAGCCCATGGTCCATTCTCCAGGTTTTAACATCGCTTCCTTATATTCTGCACCATAACCCAATTCCGCTACATGTTCTGCAATTCCATACCTACCACCACCACCTTGGTAACCATATCCTCTTAAAAAATCTTTTCTTTCTGTATTTTTATCTCCTAAATTTCTAAATCTCGGAATGTAAATTCCATTGGGTCTTCTTCCTTTATAATATTTATCTTCATAACCCGCTACAGTTGCACGAGCTCCTACCCCTAGATGATGATCCATAATATTATGACCTAACTCACCCGAATCATTACCCAATCCATTTGGGAACCGTTCTGATTTCGACTGCATTAAGATTGATGCAGAAGCAATAGCCGAAGCACAACAAAAAATAATATCCGCTTTAAAAACATGTGTTTCTTTAGTGTCAGCATCAATAACTTTAACACCTATAGCCTTTTTCTTCTCGGCATCATATATAATTTCATGGACAATAGAATTCGGCCTTAGCGTCATATTACCCGTTATATCTGCGGCAGGTAACGTTGAGGCATTACTACTAAAGTAACCTCCATAAGGACAACCTCTAATACATCTGTTTCTAAATTGACAATTGGTCCTTCCATCGTGCGAATGATCGCCGGTAATATGAGCAACACGTCCAATAGTAAGAAGTCTATCTTTATAATTTCCTGCAATTTTTTCTTTAAACTCTTCCTCAACACAATTCAATTCCATGGGTGGACTAAAAATTCCATCTGGTAATTGTGAAAGTCCAAGATTCTCTCCACTTACTCCAATATAGCGTTCCACATAATCATACCATGAAGAAAGGTCACTATAGCGTATGGGCCAGTCAACACCATGCCCATCTTTACTATTTGCTGTAAAATCTAAATCACTTAATCGGTAACTCTGCCGTCCCCAAGTAATAGACCGTCCACCAACATGATATCCCCGCATCCAATCGAATCGTTTTGTTTCATTATAGGGGTGCTTCACATCATCGACAAACCAATGTTTACTTTCTGCTTTTGTAGTATATCCTGTTCTCCCTTGCTTTTCTTGTCTTTTTTTCTCTTCAGGCGTTGTACTTCCGCGTAACTCCATATCCCAAGGATCGTCATTCATAGTTGGATAATCTTCAACATGAGTAATCATTCTTCCTCGTTCCAATACTAATGTCTTTAACCCGCCTTCACATAATTCTTTAGCAGCCCATCCGCCACTAATTCCTGTTCCTATTACAATAGCATCATAATCTTCTTTTATCATATGGTCTTTTTGGGTTTTAAACTTTTAAAGGCATTTTACCTATCAAAAAAAGCTCAATTAAATTAGGTATTGAATAATTTTAAAGCCTAAATTTAATCAAATTATTAATATTCTAATGAAACTTTTGTAATTTTATCATTCAGAAAAAATCAAACCACCCAAACTATTATGATTAAAAATTTATTTTTCACATTGACCGCATTGTTCTTAGTAACAACAACAATTACTTCATGCAAAAAATCCACTCCAACCACAGAAAATCAAGAAGAAGAAACAGCTCCTGTAAAAGAGGCTGAACCCTTTTTTAAAATATCATTAGCACAATGGTCTTTAAATAAAGCTATTCGAAATGAAAAAACATTAGACCCAATGGATTTTGCTCAAAAAGCCAAAGAATTAGGTTTTGACGGTATTGAATATGTAACTCAATTATATAATGAGCAGCTAAAAACGATGAGTATGGAAGCTCTTCAAGATTCTTTAAAAGCAAAAAGCATCACCTATGGTGTTCAAAATGTTTTGATTATGGTTGATGGAGAAGGAAATTTAGCTTCATCAAATGAAAAAGAAAGAAACAAAGCTATTGAAAATCACAAAAAATGGGTTGATGCCGCTGCATTTTTAGGGTGTCATGCCATTCGTGTAAATTTAAGTGGAGCTACTGAAAAAGAAGCTTGGATAGAAGCTTCTGTTAAAGGCTTAGGTGATTTAGCCAAATATGGTGCAAGTAAAAACATAGAAGTAATTGTAGAAAACCATGGTGGTTTATCTTCAAATGCAGATTTATTAAGCGAGGTTATGACCAAAATTAATATGGATAATTGCGGTACACTACCTGATTTTGGTAATTTTTGTATAACAAGAGGAGAAAAAGGTGAGTGTATTGATTTGTTTGATTATTATAAAGGTACCGAAATATTAATGAAACATGCCAAAGCAGTAAGTGCAAAATCTTACGATTTTGATGCTAATGGAAATGAAACGACTTTAGACTATGAACGCTTGTTACAAATAGTTAAAGATGCTGGTTATACTGGGTATATTGGTGTTGAGTATGAAGGTGATCGTCTTAGCGAAGAAGAAGGTATACAAGCCACAAAAGATCTATTAATAAATTCAGCTAAAAAATTAAACTAACTAACCCACTTCATAATGAACGAAATAAATAAAAACAAAATATTTTTTGCTGCCTGTATGGCATTGATTGTAACCTCAATGACTTTTGCCATTCGTGCAGGTATTTTAACCCAACTTGGCGTAGATTTCGAAATCAGCAATAAGGAACTTGGCTGGATCAATAGTATGGCTTTTCTTGGGTTTCCATTAGCTATGCTATTAGGCGGTCTATTGTATAATTCTTTAGGAGCAAAAAAACTGATGATTATTGCTTTCGTTTGTCATCTTTTAGGATTAGTTTTAACCATTTATGCGGGCGGTTTTTGGACATTAATTATATCTACTTTTTTTATTGGTTTTGCCAATGGGTCAGTGGAAGCAGCATGTAACCCTATGATTGCAGACATGTACACCGATAACAGAACCGGAATGCTAAACAAATTTCATGTTTGGTTTCCAGGAGGGCTTGTCATTGGAGCATTAGTATCTAAATTTATGACCGAATGTGGTTTAGGGTGGCAACTACAAATTGCAACCATGATTATACCAACTTTAATTTATGGATTCTTAGTATTTACTCAGAAGTTCCCAAAAAGTGAAAATATTGAATCGAATACCGGAGAAAATATTAAAGCCTTAATGAATCCGTTATTTCTTTTCATGTTAGTATGTATGACGCTTACAGCAACATCTGAATTTATTCCGCAACAATGGATTGAGACTATTTTAGGAAGCTCAGGAGCCAGTCCTATGTTAGTTCTAGCATTAGTTACTGGTATCATGGCATTAGGCAGGTTCTTTGCCGGCCCTATTGTACACAAGTTAAATCCAATTGGCGTTTTATTTATGTCAGCCATTATTACAGCCGTAGCCATTTATTTCATGAGTATTGCTGATGGAAATATGATCTATGTAGCGGCTGCATTATTTGCTCTCGGTGTTTGTTATTTCTGGCCAACCATGATTGGTTTTATAGCTGAATATACATCTAAAACAGGGGCATTAGGAATGTCTTTGGTTGGAGGTGCAGGAATGTTTGCAACTTCAATTTGGAATCCTATAATAGGTTCAAGGTTAGACACTGAAAAAGCTTCAGCATTAGCTTCTGGTTTAACAGGTGAAGTGGCTGATGTTGCCGCTGGACAAGCTGTACTAGGTTTTATGGTCTATTTTCCTTTGACCTTAGTCGTTTTATTCGGAATTTTATTTGCAATGCGAAAAAAAATAGAAAAGAATAGAATACATCCAGCAACAGAAATATAAAAAGTATAGATCAATTTAAATAAAAAAATAATGCCAAAAAAAATAAAACTAGGAATTTTAGGTGGTGGTGGCGATTCTTTAATCGGTGTATTACATCGTATTGCCTCACATATAAATGATAATTATGAAATCGTGGGAGCTGTTTTTAATCCCGACCTTAGTGAAAGCATAAAATTTGCCAAAGAAATAGACATTCCCACGAACAGGATTTATAATGATTTTGAAACTTTAGTTGAGGAAGAGTTAAAACTACCCAAAGAAGAAAGGATTCAGGTGTGCTCAATTTTAACGCCTAATTTTTTACACTTTCCAATGGCAAAAAAACTCTTGGAAAATGGTTTTCATGTGATCTGCGAAAAACCAATGACAACAACCTATGACGAAGCTAAAATTTTACAAAATTTATTAGATACATCTAATTTAGTTTTTGCGGTTACGCATACCTATACAGGCTACCCTATGACACGTCAAATGCGTGAAATGATAAAATCTGGTGCACTTGGAAAAATTCAAAAAGTAGATGCTCAGTATTACCAAGGTTGGATAAATCCAATTATTCACGATAAATCAAAACGAGGTTCCACATGGCGATTAGATCCTGAAAAATCTGGAATAAGTTGTTGTATGGGAGATATTGGTGTGCATGCTTTTAATATGATTGAATTTACAACAGGCTTGCAAATAAAATCAATTTTAGCCGACCTCAATTATTTATATGAAGATAATAAAATGGACATTGACGGTACTGTTTTAGTGAGATTTGAAGGGAATGCCAAAGGGGTAATTCGCTCGAGTCAAATAGCAACTGGAGAAGAAAATGGATTGACCATTGCCGTGTACGGAGACAAAGGAGCATTGAAATGGGAACAAGAAAATCCTAATTTTTTATATGCTATGAGTGATGATAAACCGGTACAAATATATAAACCTGGACATGCTTACAATTCTGAATTATCGTTAGATGGCACCAAATTACCACCGGGACATCCTGAAGGTATTTTTGACGCTATGGCTAACATTTATTTAGGTGTAGCCAGAGCTATTAGAGGTGAGAAATACAATTCAGGAGAATTTCCAACAATGAATGACGGTGTTCGTGGACTTAATTTTATAGAAAGTACTGTAAAATCTCATCAACAAGGAAATACTTGGGTAAATTTGAATAAATAATTAAAATTAAAAAATGAAAACAATAAAAGGACCTGCAGTATTTTTAGCACAATTTATGGGCGACAATGCTCCGTTTAATTCTTTAGATGGTTTATGTAAATGGGCAAGCGAATTAGGGTACAAAGGCATACAAATTCCAACTTGGGAAACTCGATTAATTGATATTGATAAAGCTGCAGAAAGTAAAACCTATTGTGATGAATTAAAAGGTAAAATCAATAGTTACGGTTTAGAAATTACTGAACTTTCTACACATTTACAAGGGCAATTGGTTGCTGTACACCCAGCCTATGATATTATGTTTGATGGTTTCGCACCAGACAAGGTAAAAAACAATCCGAAAGCAAGAACGGCTTGGGCGGTACAAACGGTTAAAAACGCAGCTATTGCGAGTAAACATTTGGGCTTGAATGCTCATGCTACTTTTTCAGGATCTTTACTATGGCATACAATGCATCCTTGGCCTCAAAGACCTCCAGGATTAGTAGAAATGGGATTTGAAGAATTAGCAAAACGATGGTTACCTATTTTAGATGTTTATGACGAAAATGGTGTAGATGTTTGCTATGAAATTCACCCTGGAGAAGATCTACATGACGGCGATACTTTTGAACGCTTTTTAAAAGCTACGGGCAATCACAAGCGTGTAAATATACTTTACGACCCTTCACATTTTGTACTACAGCAACTGGATTATTTAGCATATATAGATCATTATCATGAATTTATTAAATCTTTTCATGTAAAAGATTCTGAATTCAACCCGACTGGAAAAAAAGGTGCCTTTGGTGGCTACAATAACTGGGTAGACAGAGCTGGCAGATATCGTTCACTTGGAGATGGACAAATAGATTTTAAAACAATTTTCTCTAAACTTACGCAATACGGTTGTGACGTTTGGGCTGTAATGGAATGGGAGTGTTGTATTAAAAGCCCTGAACAGGGAGCTAAAGAAGGTGCTATCTTTATTAATAATCATATTATTGAGGCCACTGAAAAAGCCTTTGATGATTTTGCCGGAGCTGATATTGATAAAGACAAATTAAAAAGAATATTGGGTCTTTCATAACCCTAAAAACAGATAAAAAACAATGAAAAAATTAACAGTAATTCTACTTGCCGTTTTATCCTTTTCGGCTTGTAAAGATGATAAAAAAGAAACAACTTCGAACGAAGTACCTAAAGAGGAAACTATTAAAGATAGTGAAACTAAAAACGATTGGATAACGCTTTTTGATGGTAGCTCTTTAGATGAATGGCGAGGGTATTTAATGGACAGTGTGCCCTCTGGATGGTCGATACAAGACAATACTCTGGCTTTTACGCCAGGTAATGGTGAAGGTCAAGATATTATTACCAAAGAAAAATTTAAAAATTTTGAATTATCAATAGATTGGAAAATATCTGAAGGCGGTAATAGCGGAATTTTTTGGAGTGTTTTAGAAGATAAAAATGCGAAAATTTACGAATCTGCATTGGAAGTTCAAGTTTTAGATAATGAAAGACACCCTGATGCAAAGGCTGGCACAAGTCATCAAGCAGGTGCGTTATATGATTTAGTCTCACCAACTTCCAACGTAGTGCACCCGGCTGGAGAATGGAACACCGCCGTTATCAAGATAAATCATAATACCAATGAAGGTTCTTCTACACTAAATGGTACTCTAGTTGCTACTTTTCCATTGCAAGGAGAAAAATGGGATGAAATGATTGCCAATTCAAAATTTAAAAATTGGAAAAATTTCGGAAATACACAAAACGGTTTTATAGGATTACAAGATCATGGTAATAAAGTATGGTTCAGAAATATAAAAATTAAAAAATTATAATGTATAAAAATATAATTGCTCTTTTTGTTCTTTTTGCATTTTTCGGATGTAAAGAATCTACAAATAATGAAGACTCAAATGACACAAAGATTGACACGTTAAAACAAGTCGAAAATAAAGAAATAGAACCCACCAAACCTGAAGAAACGGAAATTTGGGAACCTAAACCTCCAAAAGTAAACCTCGGTGAAAATAAAGTTCCTTCTGATGCTATTGTTCTATTTAATGGTAAAAACATGGACGAATGGATTGTTGCTGAAGATTCTACCGATGCCAAATGGATACTAAATAAAGATGGAAGCATGACCGTCAACAGTGGTTCTGGTACTTTACAAACCAAACGCAATTTTGGAAGTATCCAGTTACATTTAGAATGGAAATCACCTTCTGAAATTTTAGGCGAAGGCCAATCTAGAGCCAACAGTGGTGTTTTCATTCAACAGCGTTATGAAGTACAAATATTAGACAATAATGATAACGACACTTATGTTAACGGGCAAGTAGGAGCCATTTACAAACAATCTATTCCGGCGGTAAACGCTGCCGTTCCCACCGGAGAATGGAATAGTTACGACATTATTTTTCATGCACCAGAATTTGATACTGATGGTGAAAAAATAAAATCTGGAACAATGACTGTTTTACATAATGGCGTTTTAATTCAAGATCATTTTGAAATTCTTGGTGCCGTGGCCTATATAGGTTGGCCAACTAATGAACCTCATGGAAAGGCTCCCCTACAATTACAAGATCATAATGATGGTAGCAAACCAAGTTTTAGAAACATATGGGTAAGAGAGTTGAAAAATTAAAATATAAATTTTAATAAAAAGTGAAAGCTGTAATTCAAAGAGTAAGTCATGCTTCTGTAAGTGTTGATAATAAAATAATTTCTTCTATTAATAATGGACTATTGGTCTTATTAGGCATCACTGAAAATGACACCAAAGATGACATTGATTGGTTGTCCAAAAAAGTATTGAATCTTAGAATTTTCAATGACGAAAATGATGTCATGAACAAATCGCTACTTGCAATAGATGGAGAACTTATTATAGTCAGCCAATTTACGCTCTTAGCAAGTACAAAAAAGGGAAATAGACCTTCTTATATTAAAGCCGCTAAACCTGATATTGCAATACCTTTATACAACCAATTCATTTCTGTGACAGAAAAAGAGCTTGGCAAAAAAGTAGGGACCGGTATTTTTGGTGCAGACATGAAAATAAACTTATTGAATGACGGTCCTGTAACTATTGTAATAGACTCTGAAAATAAAATATAAAATATTATAAAAATTGTAACGTTTTAGGTATAAGTTTGATATATTTGTGTATCAACGACCCACGCTAAACACTACTTTATGTATTTTAAACAGTTACTTCTTCTTGTAACCCTATTTTCCTTTCAATTTATTTATTCACAAGATTTTGATGTAAGTATTTTAACTATTCCAGATAGTTTAAAACAAAATGCTAATTCTGTTATACGCAATTCAAGTACTAAAATAGTATTAGAATCGTCAAAAAAAATGACTGTCACTCGCAGTAAAACAATTACTGTCCTAAATAAACTTGGAAATCATAATTCTGAAATCGTAATTCATTACGACTCCTCTAATAACATAAAAAATGTAAGAGCTTATGTATACAATGCAATAGGTGTTGAAATTAAAGACATAAAAAAAAGGGATTTCATAGATAGAAGTGCCGCTGATGGCATTTCATTATTTAATGATGGTAGACTTATTTATTACGACTATGTTCCAACTACATATCCATATACAATTTCTTATGAATATGAAATAGAATCTTCAAATACAGCTTTTATACCAAGGTGGTTTCCATATACGTCCTATAATCAAGGTGTTGTTAAAAGTAGTTATGAAATCACATATCCTAATGATATAAAAATTCAAAAGGCAGAGAAAAATTTTGAAAATTTTAATATCATTAAATCAGAGAAACCAACAACTATTAAATACGAAGTCAATAACTCACCAGCTATAAAATATGAAGAGTTGTGTCCTTCCTCTTTAGAAGTAATGCCTTGGCTTATTGTTGCCAGCAATAGATTTCGATTAGAAAATGTAGACGGATCTGCTAACAATTGGCAAGAGTTTGGTAAATGGATGTATGATAATTTAATTGTGAGTAGAACTTCTTTACCAGAGAGTACAAAAATTAAAGTAAAGCAAATGGTTTCTGGCATTGATGACCCTATTGAAAAAGCCAAAATTATATATAACTATGTACAAGAAAAAACTCGGTATATAAGTGTACAAGTGGGTATTGGCGGATGGATGCCTATGTTAGCTACAGATGTAGACAAGTTAGGATATGGAGATTGTAAAGCACTTACTAACTATACAAAGTCATTATTAGACGAAGCCGGAGTTACCTCATACTACGCTCCTGTTTACGCCGGTGGAGATAAAAAAAGCATGGAACAAGATGTAGTCTCTGTACAAGGTAATCACGCATTTTTATATGTTGAAGGAAATAATAAAGATATTTGGCTCGAGTGTACAAGTCAAACAGTTCCATTTGGTTATCAAGGAACGTTTACTGATGATAGAGATGTATTATTAATTACACCAGAAGGAGGAAAAATAAAACATACTGGCATTTACAAAACCGACGACAACTTCCAAAAAACAAATGCAAACTATAGTATTAATAATGAAGGTAACATTGAAGCAGATGTCACCATAAACTCTGGTGGTATTCAATATAGCAATCATTACGGCTTAGAAAAACAGCCAAAAAGAGATATTGAAAAATATTACAAGTCTAACTATTGGTCATATATTAATAATATGACCGTTAATAAATATGACTTCTCAAACCATAAGGATAGTGTAATTTTTAATGAAAACATTGAGCTCTCCGCCTCAAAATATGCATCTTTTAGTGATGACCGCATGTTGTTTACTATAAATGCTTTTAATCGAGCATTAGAGGTACCTAAACGTTATCGAAATAGAAAACTCCCTTTTGAAATATCACGCGGTTTTATTGATACGGACGAATTTAAAATAACATTACCTGAAAATTACGCTATTGAAGCTATGCCTAATAATTTAAAAATTGAAAATAAATTTGGGAGTTACGAACTGATCATTGAAAAAATTGATAAGAATAAGATAAAATATAGTCGTGTATTTAAGCTTAACGATGGTCAATATACCGCAACTGACTATAAAAAATATAGAGACTTTAGAAAAACGATTGCAAAACAAGATAAAACCAAAGTTGTACTCATAAAAACAACTCCATAAAGTTTCAATAAATTAAAATACAATTATGAAAAATATTATTATCACATTACTTGCAATACTATTAAGTTTTCCCATTATAGCACAAGACACTAAATTCGGAAAAGCAACAAAAGAAGAATTAACTGAAAAATTTCACCCTTTAGATTCTTCTGCTAATGCAGCAATATTGTTTAAAAAAAGAAGATCGCATATTGAGTATACTCAAGGTGAAGGGTTTTACTTAATTACAGACATTCATGAGCGTATAAAAATATATAATAAGGACGGATATGATTGGGCAACCAAAAGTATTTCTTTATACCAAGGTGGTGATGATGAAAAAGTTTCTATTAAAGCCAATACTTTTAACCTAGTAAATGGAAAAATAGAAAAAACGAAACTTAACAAAAAAGATATTTTTGTTGAAAAAGTAAATGAATATTGGAAGCGTTCAAAATTTACAATGCCTAATATAACAGAGGGTTGCGTTGTAGAATGGGACTATACAATTAACTCCCCTTATTATTCACGTATAGATGATATGGAACTACAGTCTTTTATACCTATTAAATATATAGAATCAAAAGTAGAAACACCTGAGTATTTTGTCTTTAAAAATGTAATGAAAGGTTATCACCCTGTTGATTTAGTACGCGATACTAAACGTTCTTCAATTACTTTTACCAACAAAGAACGGATTGGTAACGGAACGGCATCGTTCAGCCAAAGTAAAGTAGACTACCAAACGAATATAATTGAATGTACATTAAAAAATGTACCTGCATTAAAAGATGAACCTTATGTTAATAATATTAATAATTATATTACAGCATTAAAATTTGAATTAACAAGTACTCAATTTCCCAATTCACAGATGAAATTCTATAACACGACTTGGGAAGATGTTACTAAAACCATTTATGAAAGCAGCAATTTTGGTGGACAGCTTGATAAAAAATCATATTTCAAAGATGATTTAGCAGCATTAATTAATCTAACTGCTCCTGAAAGTGAAAAAATTACTAAAATTTTTGAATTTGTGAAATCAAAAATTAAATGGAATGAATTCACTTCGAAATATACCAATGATGGGGTAAGAAAAGCGTATAAAGATGGTGTGGGTAATGTTGCAGAAATTAATTTAACTTTAGTCGCCATGTTGCGAGAAGCTAATTTAAAAGCGAACCCTGTATTAATAAGTACTCGCGATCATGGCATCCCTTTTTTTCCAACTAAAGAAGGATTTAATTATGTAATTGCAGGAGTTGAAACGACCTCCGGTATTGTTCTATTAGATGCTACTGAAAAATACAGCACACCTAATGTTTTACCACTTAGAGATTTAAATTGGAATGGTCGTATTGTTAGAGAAAATGGAACCTCAAGTGAGGTTAG
Organism: Aureibaculum flavum; assembly: GCF_016406085.1. Taxonomy (GTDB): domain Bacteria; phylum Bacteroidota; class Bacteroidia; order Flavobacteriales; family Flavobacteriaceae; genus Aureibaculum; species Aureibaculum flavum. Next base: position 248,631 of record NZ_JAEHFJ010000005.1, on the reverse strand, counting down.
TCTATTTCCAAATGATGTAGCAAAAGAGATGGTTTTTATAATGGCCCAAATAGATGATGAAGGTATTTTATCGGGTACTGAGAGATCTAGTTACAATAAGTTATTGGCCTTAAATGTTAGAGCTAGTCAGAATAACAAAAATGAAAATGATTTAATAGCAAAGCTTGAAAAAGATAATGATAATATTGAAATTGGTGAATTTAAAGCCAACAATAAAGATGATATTTACAAGCCAATCTCTTATCAATTTGATTTTGAAAGTGATAGCCAAGTTGAAATTGTTGGTGACAAAATATATTTTTCACCACTGCTATTTCATACAGAAAAAGAAAATCCGTTTAAATTAGATGACAGGAAATTCCCTATTGATTTTGGCACCCCTTTTCAAGAAAAATATAATGTCACACTAACATTACCCGCAGAATATAAAATAGAATCATTACCTGAAACCATAGCCTACGCTACACCTGAAGGTTCAGGGTCATATTCATTTATGTGTAAAGTAACCGGTAATATACTTCAAGTATCATCTATTTTAAATATGAAAACTTCAATTATAGCATCTCAAAATTATGCAGCTATAAAAGAGTTTTACAAACAAATGATTAGTAAACAATTAGAGAAGGTTGTACTTTCAAAAATTTAACAACCGCAATCACTTTTACAGCCTTTATTTTTTTTTGATTTAAAAAAGTACTTTTTTATCAAAAAAGATATGGCTAAAACAAGTAAAACATAAACTAAAACAGATTGAATCATAGTTATTTAACTTAATACAGTAAAGGTAATAAAAGAAGCCAAATAAGCCAAGGCCGTCATGCCAAAAAGCTGTAGCAATGGCCATTTCCAACTATTTGTTTCTCTTTTTACAATAGCCAAGGTACTAACACATTGCATAGCAAAAGCATAAAAAACCAATAAGGACATTCCCACAGGGAAATTGAATCGTTTTTTTCCTGTATCTTGATTTATTTCTGCCCCCATACGTTCCTTAATCGTGTTGGTATTCTCATTATCTTCTACACTATAAATAGTTGCCAAAGTGCTTACAAACACCTCTCTAGCCGCAAATGAAGTTATAAGAGCAATTCCAATTTTCCAATCGTAACCTAGAGGTTTTATAGCAGGTTCAATTGCTTTACCTGCAATACCGATATATGAATTCTCTAACTTATAGGTTGCTATTTGTTTTTCCAATTCATCTTGATTCAATTGCTTATTTTCAACTTTACTTTTAACGATTTTTTCTGCGTTATCAAAAGAAGCTGGACCGTTAGATGCTAAGAACCATAATATAATTGAAATTGCTAAAATGATTTTTCCTGCACCAAACACAAATGCTTTTGTTTTTTCTAAAACCGTAAATACTATATTTTTTAATGAAGGTATTTTATAGTCAGGCATTTCAATAATAAAGAAACTTTTACCTTTTACTTTTAATGTTTTATTCAATAACCAACCAGATACAATAGCTGATACAAACCCCAATAAATACAACGACATTAATGCTAAACCTTGTAAACTAAAAATACCCAAAATTCTTTGTTGCGGTATTATTAAAGCTATTAAAATAGCATATACCGGTAAACGGGCAGAACATGTTGTAAAAGGTGTAACCAAAATGGTTACTAGACGCTCTTTCCATCCTTCAATATTTCTTGCAGCCATAATTGCCGGGATTGCACACGCAGTACCAGAAACTAATGGCACAACACTTTTACCACTCATCCCAAAACGACGCATAATCTTATCCATTAAAAAAACAACCCTACTCATATAGCCAGTTTCTTCAAGAATTGCAATGAATAAAAATAATATGGCAATCTGAGGTATAAAAATAACGATACCGCCAATACCAGGTATAATACCTTCAACTAATAAATTACTAAATACACCTTCTGGTAATTGATTTTTCGTCCATTCACTTAAATTGGCAAAAGTGGAGTCTATTAAATCCATTGGGACAGTAGCCCAATCAAAAATTGATTGAAAGATCAACAATAATATAAGAGCAAAAATTACATAGCCAAAAATTTTATGGGTAAGTACTTTATCAATTTTATGACGCATACCCGTAGCTTTTTCAGCATCAGTTATATATGTTTTTTTAAGTATATGATTAATGTACTGATACCGCAGAATCGTTTCCTTATTCTGCATTTTATTGAGTTTTATCTTGTCAGCTTCAAAACTCTCAATACGGTCTTTAAATTTCGGAGGTATTGAAGTAAGGTTTTGGCTTTGTGTTACTAAAAGCCAAGCTTTATATAAAGAAGTATCTGCAAATTTTTCTTTTAGTTCTTTAAAAAACTGTGCATCAATTCTATCAGCTATATCTGCAATTTTTAATGTATTTGCCTCTTTATAGTTGGCGATTGCACGTTTCACTTTTCCAATCCCCAATCTTTTACGAGCACTAATGAGTACTACTTCTGACTTCAATTCCTTTTTAAGTAATTCAATATCAATGGAAATACCTTTTTTTTCCATTCGATCGGACATGTTGATAACTAAAATAGCAGGTATTTCTAAGTCTTTAATTTGGCTAAATAAAAATAAATTCCGCTTCAAGTTCTCTACATCAGCAACAACTACTACAACATCAGGATAATTACTTTTATCAATACCTATAAAGGTCTGTAATACAATATTCTCATCTAAACTTGAAGGATTTATACTGTAGGTACCAGGCAGGTCTGTTATTTTAGCAAAGACTTCTCCTTGCATTTTAGAGGTTCCTGTTTTTTTCTCTACAGTTACACCCGGATAATTGCTCACTTTTTGATTTAATCCTGTTAACTGATTAAACAAAAGTGATTTACCGGTATTAGGATTACCTACTAATGCTACATTTATGACTTCAGAATGTCGCATAAGTTTTTGATTTTGGTAACTTTTATAAGTGAAGCCGTTTCTTTTCTAATGGCCAAATGACTACCATTTACTTTAATATATAAGGGATCTTTTAAGGGTGCAATTTGCATTAATTCGACCTCTTTTCCGGGTAAGCACCCCATTTCTAATAGCTTTAAAGGCACGCTATCAAATGGAATATCATCAATAACTCCGATTTCCCCAACGATAAGATCTGCTATAGTAGTACTCAATTTTTATTTAGATTGATTATAAATACTGTGCGAAAATACGTAAATTTTAATAAATCAATATGATAAATATCATTAAAAACTAATGTTATTCTACAGATGTCAATTATTTTTCTTTAATAATTGAATATCTTTTATAATTTGCTGTATATCTTCTTTGTTTGTACCATCATAGAAACCTCTAATCTGCCTTTTCTTATCAATCAAGATAAATTGCTCCGTATGAATAAAATCTTGTTCACCTCCATCACCTTCATCAAGTACCGCAAAATATGACTTTCTAGCTAAATTATAAATTTGTTTTTTGTTCCCAGTAACCAAATTCCACTTCCCATCAATCACTCCTTTTTTATCTGCATAAGCTCTTAAAATTGGTATACTATCAATAACAGGCGTCACAGAATGTGATAAAAATTTCACCGTACTATCATTTTTAAAAAAAGTTTGAAGGTCTACCATATTTGTAGTCATAATTGGGCATATGGTTTGACATCTCGTAAAAAAAAAATCTGCTACATAAATTTTATCTTTATAATCTTGTTCTGTAATTGTTTCTCCATTTTGATTTGTTAATTGGAAATCAACTATTTTATGATTGTATTTAATATGCTTTACAGAATCATCAACCAATAGTGGATTAACATCAGCAGGATTATAAATTGGCAATCTTTTTTTAGGAACCATTAAAAAGTAGCCGATAATTACAAGCACAACAAATAAAACGCCTATTCTGATAACCGATGGAAGTGATTTTTTAAAGAATATTAAATCCATAGCATTTTTTTTATATATTTGGGGTGACTTTGCATTTCCCCTATCCTTTGCAAAGTTATTGCTTATGAAGAAAAAATTACCCCTAATTCTATTAATTTTTTCATGTTTTTTATTCAGTCAAGAAAACATGAATATACATGATGCCTATTTGCAGGAACTGATTTCAATTCCTGAAGATGAGGTTGCAACAACCTTAGAAATTAAAGATGCTAATTGGCGAAAAACGACCATTGAAAAAATCACATCTGAAAGTTATAGAGAACCTAGTTTTTTAAAAACTGCTATGGTTTTGCATATGCTCAACTATAAGTTAGGCCATGAAAACTATATAAATGGTATTGACGCGTATTTATTAGAAATGAATGATAATAAATCAGCAGCTTCAATAAAAGATTTTCAACTCTCTTTAGAGGTACAAACAGGCGAAGATTTATCCGACTTCTTTAATGACTGGACTGTAGGTAAAGGTTTTCCCTCTTACGAAATCAGTTGGTTTCAAAATGGAAAAAATAATGAAATAACAATTGTTGCGTCACAAACCCAATCAGACCCATCAGTATCATTTTTTGAAATGCCAATCCCTATCAAAGTGAGTAATAAAAATGGTGATTCACAAATAATTAGACTTAAACTTTCTGAAAATAAACAAAGTTTTACAGGTAAAATACCTTTTATAATTGATACGGTTGAAGTAGATCCGGAACATCATATAATAAGCCAAAACAATACGGTAAAAAACGGTGTAGATCAAGAAGTTTTGAGTACAAACATTTCAATTTACCCAAACCCTGCTAAGAATTCTTTAAACATTCAGAATGCTAGTGATGCTATTGTAGAAAAAGTATCTATCTACAACATGTTAGGTAAATTGGTATTAGAAGAAAGCAACCCTTTATTGGCCATTAATTTAAAGCCACTTTCTTTTGGAATACATCTAGTTAAAATTGAAACCAATCAAGGTGTTTTGCATAAGACAATATTGAAGGAAGAATAGCTATTGTAATCAGCCCTCAGTCTCAGTCTTCAGTAAGCAATAAAATACGAAAAAATAAAGCACCGAATTCGCAAAACACTCTATAATAGTATCGTTTTCACTTGTCATTCAGAACGAAATACAGTGCAGTTAAGAATCTTTTAAATATAAACTTCAAATTCCCTGTACTTCTAAACCTTATACCTAACACATTTTTTCACTTCCGTCTTACTGCTTGCAACTTCAAGATTTTTAACAAACATTTTAAAATGCAGCTTTTATGTAATTGGTTATAAAACCTTACATTTGCAAACTGATTTTTAAAACGATAATATAGCAGATGGAGATTTTCATTAAGGTATCACAATTTATTCTTAGTTTATCTATTTTAATAGTACTACACGAATTAGGACACTATATACCGGCAAAAATATTTAAAACACGCGTAGAAAAATTCTATTTATTTTTTGATTATAAGTTCTCAATTTTTAAAAAGAAAATAGGTGAAACTGTTTATGGTATTGGATGGATACCTCTTGGTGGATATGTAAAAATATCTGGTATGATAGATGAAAGTATGGATACTGACCAAATGAAAGAGGAACCCAAACCTTGGGAGTTCAGATCAAAACCAGCTTGGCAACGTTTAATTATAATGTTAGGTGGTGTTACGGTAAATTTTTTATTGGGAATCTTTATATACATTCTAATGATGAACATTTGGGGTGAACAATATTTACCAAATGAGAATTTAACAGATGGTGTTTGGGTACAAAATGAGTTGGGTGAAGAACTTGGCTTACAAACCGGAGATAAAATACTAACCATTGATGGTGAAAAAATTCAAAAATTCCGCGATCTTTTTCTAGAATTTATAAACGGAAATGCGTATACGATAGAAAGAAATGGTGAAGTAATTGAGAAAGATATTCCGGTTGATTTCATCTCCAAATTAGTTGATGGAGAAAAAGAAGATGCCAATTTTTTATCTCCAAGAATACCTTTTTTTATAGGTAAAGTTATTGACACCTTGCAAAATGCAAATAGTGGTTTACAACCAAAAGACATTGTTGTAGCTATTAATAAAAGACCTATCAAATACTTTGATGAGGTTGATGCTGAATTCAGTAAACATAAAAATGAAAAAGTTACGCTTACCGTTAAACGAGACAACAGTACAGAAGATATTGATGTAACCTTAGATAATGATGGTAAAATTGGAGTACAACTAGCGATGATGCCTCAAAGTGATATGGAAAAATTAGGGTATTATAAATTCGAAACCAAAACGTACACGTTTATCGAAGCTATACCCGCTGGTATGAATAAGGCTTGGACAACGTTTTCGAGCTATTTAAAACAACTTAAAAAAATATTTAACCCAAGTACTGGTGCTTACAAAGGATTGGGCGGATTCATCTCTATTGGGAGTATTTTTCCTTCAACTTGGGATTGGCAAACATTTTTAAGTATTACAGCCTTTTTATCTATAATGTTAGGGGTTATGAATTTATTACCAATACCAGCTTTAGATGGAGGTCATGTAGTCTTTACATTGTATGAAATGATTTCAGGAAGAAAGCCAAGTGACAAATTTTTAGAGTATGCTCAGATAGCCGGATTTATCTTTTTAATAGCATTACTCCTTTTCGCTAATGGTAATGATATCTACAGGCATTTATTTAAGTAATGTTTAGGTACAAAAAATTATAATAAAAAAATGCCGCTCAAAATTTGAGCGGCATTTTTTATGATATCTAACTCATAAATTATTCTTTATTAGCATCGTGTTTTCTGACTATTCTCTAACTCTTTTCAATTTTTTTACGGAGTTTAGATAAGAAAATGTTAGAGAACCTTTACCTGTCATCTTCGCTCAAATTTACTAACTTTTAAAAAGCCCATGGATTGCGTGGTAATTCATTTTGTGTTTTACCAAAAGCTATATGCATGAGAAGCGGTTTAACTATCCATCTACAGTAACCATAGGAAAAGGCAATGATTACTAACTTTAGTATTATTCTCATTTTTTAATTTTGAAATAGTAGTGATAAGTATCGGATAACGTTCATAGAAATTTTAAGCCTCCTTTACTATTTTCAATTTAATGAATAAAAATTGACAATAAACGATTGAACTTTACATCTGTTGATGGTTAAAAAAGTTGAATATTTCTGAGTATTGAGAGGTAGGTTAACAAAAAAAACCTCAACGAAATAAGCATTGAGGTTTTAAAATTCTTATAGAATATTAATTTTAGATAATTGAATTAATCAGCTAAAATAATTACGTTGTTATCTTTCAATTCAATAGTTCCTGATTTTATAGGAAATATTAAAATTTTATCATCATCAGGATGTTTTGTTAATTTTCCTGATAAATCGCTAAACTCTTCATGATCTTGCGTATGTGTATGTACTTTTACAACGCCTTCAATTAATAAAGAAACGATTGGTGCGTGATTCTCAAGCATTTGAAATTCACCATTAATTCCAGGTACAGATACCGAATCAACATTCGCATTAAATATAACTGCTTCTGGACTTACTATTTCTAATTTCATGATGTTTTAATCTTTAGTCTAAGCTTCTTCTGCCAACATTTTCTCACCAGCTTCAATAGCTTCTTGTATAGAACCTTTTAAGTTAAAAGCAGATTCTGGAAAACGATCTAGTTCACCATCCATAATCATATTAAAACCTTTTATAGTATCTTTTATATCAACCAAAACACCTGGAATACCAGTAAACTGTTCTGCTACGTGGAAAGGTTGAGATAAGAATCGTTGTGTTCTACGTGCTCTGTGTACAACCAATTTATCTTCTTCACTTAATTCTTCCATCCCTAAAATAGCGATGATATCTTGTAATTCTTTATAACGTTGTAATAATTCTTTTACATTTTGTGCACAATCATAATGTTCTTGACCTAACGTCTCAACATTTAAAATTCTTGATGTAGAATCTAACGGATCAACCGCAGGATAAATACCTAATTCAGAAATTTTACGAGAAAGTACTGTCGTTGCATCTAAGTGAGCAAACGTTGTTGCTGGTGCTGGATCTGTTAAATCATCTGCAGGTACATATACTGCTTGTACAGAAGTAATAGAACCTGTTTTTGTTGAAGTAATACGCTCTTGCATAGCTCCCATTTCAGTTGCTAAGGTTGGTTGATAACCTACCGCCGATGGCATACGTCCTAATAAAGCCGAAACCTCAGAACCCGCTTGTGTAAAACGGAAAATATTATCTACAAAGAATAGTACATCTTTACCTTGACCATCTCCTGCTCCATCACGGAAATATTCAGCAATGGTTAAACCTGATAAGGCTACACGTGCACGTGCTCCAGGTGGTTCGTTCATTTGTCCAAAAACGAAAGTCGCTTTTGATTCTCTCATTCCTTTTTTATCTACTTTAGATAAATCCCATCCGCCTTCTTCCATAGAATGCATAAAGTCATCACCATATTTAATAATACCAGACTCAAGCATCTCACGCAGTAAATCGTTTCCTTCTCTAGTTCTTTCACCTACACCGGCAAAAACTGAAAGTCCACCATGTCCTTTAGCAATATTATTAATTAACTCCATTAACAATACTGTTTTACCAACTCCTGCTCCACCAAATAAACCAATCTTACCTCCTTTTGCATAAGGCTCAATTAAATCAATTACTTTGATACCTGTAAATAAAACTTCTGTTGAAGTTGATAATTCATCAAATTTTGGTGCTTTACGGTGAATAGATAAACCATTTTTTCCTTCTTTAGGCAAATCACCTAATCCGTCAATAGCATTTCCAGTTACATTAAACAATCGTCCATAAATATCATCACCAATAGGCATTTGAATAGGATTACCCGTTGCAATAACTTCATAACCTCTACTTAAACCATCAGTAGAATCCATTGCAATACAACGAACAGTATCTTGTCCAACATGTTGTTCAACTTCTAGTACTAGTATTGACCCGTCTTTTCTGTGAATCTCTAAAGAATCATGAATTCTAGGAAGGTCAGATTCAGTCAAAAATTCAACATCTATTACTGGACCAATAATTTGAGCAACTTTACCTGTAACTTTAGCCATTATTTATAATTATTTTGGTTTCAATTTAATTCGAAATTATTGCAATTAATTAACCCTATATAAGGAACGCAATATATTCTCGTTTTTACGAAGTGCAAAGGTAAATTATTTATACTTATTCTAAAAGTGTTTTTTTAAATAATTTTTAAATCATAGCACTTTGATTATCAGTACTTATTAGATACTAAAAAAAAACCTCACTAAAAAGTGAGGTTTTTAAAAATATTTCTCAATTATTATAAATTAATTACCCAAGAAACATAATACATAGAACCAAGAGATCCTGTGCCAGGAGCACTTCTAAATTCTTTACCTCCAATATTAGTTCCTCCTAATTTAAATGTTGATTTCATACGAGGAACAGTATAGTTAATTTGAGCATCTACAACACTTCTAGCCTCTATAATAGCATCTGCAAAAGTTGATTCCCATAAAAACTCATCACTCCACCTATAATCAACTTTAAAACCAAAGTTTTTAAATAAACTTGTATTTCCAAAACCAACTTTCACCTTATGCTCAGGCGTATTAAATCCGGCTTCATAATCTGGATCAGTATCCTGATCAAAATCAAATTTAGCAAATGTATAGTTAATTCCAAAATCAAAAGAACCAAAAACTTTTGTATTGACTCCTATAGTAGCACCGTATGATGATATATCTGCTTCTGAATTCGTATACACTTGAAATGGTTGGTAATCGCCATTGCCAATAGCTATTAAAGCAGTTGGTGTGGGACCTCCAAATTGAGGTGGTAAATTTGTAATATCTGAAGCTAAGTTTACACTTCCATAATGAGGTGAAACTACTGTTTTATTACCAATAAAATCATCATATTTATTATAATAGGCACTTGCATCTAACATTAATTTACCAAAACCAGCTCTATACCCTAATTCAAAAGCTTGAACTGTTTCTGGCTGTACATATTCAAAATCAGCAACCTTTAATAATGCAGGATTAGGTGAACCTTGTGCTGCACTCGCTCCAAAAGCTTGTAAAGATGCTAAAGTAAATGAATTTTCATAAGCGGCTCTACCACTCAACTGCACTGTTGCTGGAAAACCTAAGAATTGAGCTGTTGGACTATTATCTAATGGTTTAGAAGTATATCTATCTAAATTATCAGGAGCAGAACCAATTAATATTGCTTGACCAGCATCTAAGCCTATATATTGATCTTGTGTCGTTGGGTTTCTAAATCCTGTTTGATATGAAAACCTTAAGTTTCTAGTTTTACCTTCACCTAACGAGTAAGAAACAGAAATTCTTGGAGAAACATTTCCATCAAAATTTTGTGCTTTGTCATATCTAATTGAACCCGTCAGTTTCAATCTATCATCAATTAATTTTTTTTGAACTTGCATATATGCACCATATTCATCATAATGAATTGCCCCATCATAATCAGTAAAGATAGTTCCATTAGAATTTAAAACATATTCTCTGTATGACCCACCAACCTGAATTTCAGCAAAATCAATTAGATTATGAAAGTTATAATTTCCATCTGCATGATACAATTTTGTTTGATCTTGAAATTTGGCTCCAGTGTTTAAGTCTGGATCAGAAGTAATAGCGTCAAATTGAGCTTTAAATTCAGGTGTTCCTGGCTGTAAAGTAACATTTGCATCAGCAAACTGTCTCGCTCCTGCATGTGCAGCATCTTGTGTTGAACCCTGAGCAATAGCTCCTAAAAACGTTTGAGCATAAGCACCAAACCATTGTGTGGCATTGGCCTTGTTCATATTAATACCCGCAAACCTCATATCATAAGAATCTCCAGCATCTTCATCAGTAACGTAACCTCTAATAAAGAAATTATCGTTTCTTATTTCAATTTTATGTTGTTGCATAAAGAAATTATTGATATTATATCTGTTTGCTCCTTGATAAATCGTATTTCCTATTCCAAATTTTGCGTTATAAATTAGTTCTAAATCATTTGCAAAAGGTCTGTAATGAAAGGCAAAACTAGCCTTTACACTCTCCGCTTCATAATCGGTTAAGTCAGACTCTTTATAACCTGTTCTAGAAATAGTTTGTTCACCTAAGGCAGCAGCCACTGATGCTGGAAACCCTGCCCCTAAAGCAGCAGCTTCAAAATCAATTGGCACAGCAACCTCATCACCATAGATATTTGCTTGATCAAACGATGTGGCATTACCAACAGAAGATATAACCGTATCCGGATTACCAGCTCCAGCATCAATATATTGATTGTAATCTGTAGCATACCATTCCGTTCCTTGTAAATAAGATAGTGTTGCCTTTGCAGCAAATTTTTCACTAAATTTATAGGCAGCTCTAATACCAAGATCATAATAAGGATTATCTCCTGCAGCATCTTGCATGGTAAGTCCCGTTTTAAAATAAGTACTTATACCTGCATCATCAAAAGGACTTTTACTTGTCATAAAAAGCACACCATTAAAAGCATTTGCACCATATAATGCAGACGATGCTCCCGGTAATAATTCAACTGTATTAATGTCTAATTCAGACATACCAAGTAAATTACCCAATGCAAAATTTAAAGCTGGCGAAGAGTTATCCATTCCGTCTACCAACTGCATAAAACGGGTATTTGCTATTGTAGCAAAACCTCTAGTATTAATAGATTTAAATGTTAAACTACTCGTACTTACATCTACGCCTTTCATATTTTCTAATCCATTATAGAAACTTTCTGAAGATGTGTTCTTAATATCTCTAGCATCCATACGTTCTATAGTAACTGGAGATTCAAGAATACGCTCTGGTGTTCTAGAGGCAGAAATCACAACTTCATCAAGTTGATTACTTTCATTAAGCATAAAATCCAATGTCTGAGTTGCCTTAGTGACTTCAGCAGTAACTGACTCTAAACCTAAAAAACTAGCTTGAATAGAAAATGGTGGTGATTGATCTACTTTTAAAGTGTATAGACCATCAAAATCGGTAGCTGTTCCAATAGTAGAACCTACTACAATAATATTAGCACCCGGAACGGGGTCTCCGTTAGAATCTGTTACTGTACCAGAAACCACAGTTTGGGCTCCAATAAAAGTGACAAACAAGAAAGAAAATGCAAGAGCAAAATACTTATTCATAATATAATCAATTTGAGTTAATATTGTCGCAAAATACAATATTTTTTAAATAAATATTACGAAATTCAAAATTTTAAGAGCATTTTTTTATTAAATCAATATTTTATGATTTTTTTTGAAGTTCTAACTTTTCCTTTTTGGATTTTTAAAACATAAACACCTGAAGATATATGTTTGAATTCTAGAGACTTATTAAAAGTTGTCGTTTGATTTGTATAATTCCTTGTTAAAACTTGTCTACCATAAATGTCATATAATGAAATTAACACATCATCAAAAGAATTTGTCTGAAATGATAATTGTACTTGATTATTAAAAGGATTTGGATATACTACAAACTCATTAAAACCATATTCATCAACACCAACAGTTTGATTTGTTTGACACAGTTCTAAAGACCAATTGTTGAGTATACCAACATCTCCGTGAGAATTATCTACAACTTTCAACTGCCATGTTCCTATTGACGATATTCCATTAAAGGCAGATAATAAATTTTCCGACTTCGTAATTCCAGAAATTGCTGGTGAAGCATTATTACACGCAAATGAAATTGCTTCATCATCAAAAGTAGCATCTATGCTCTGTCTTTGCTGCCCTGAAGAACCACAAGTTCTGTCATAAATCAATATTTCTGTTCCGTTAGGTGCTTTTAAAAAAATTTGTAAATCCCACAACCATGAATGCGAAATATTTAAAGATACATTGACATCGGAAACCAAAAAATTACTAGGTACATTTATTGTAGAAACCACTCCCGCTGTATTTGCATCAGGAATAGATTTTGGAATATCAGCAGATTGATACGTTGTACACGAAGTTTGAAAAGACCCAATAGAAATATTTTCGTTATTGATAGCAAAGAAAATATTAGCTACAGCTTGCACCATTATTCTCACATTAGGTGAAGGTGTATTTGGCACAATAATACTTTCACTCCCATCATTAGGAGTATTGGCAACCAAAACTGTTGGAAAAGTGAGTCCACCATCTAACGACAATAAAATATTCACATGACTTTCATTAATACCATTACCATCTGTACCTGCAACATCCCAAGTAATAATTTCACTATCATTTTCAGTCCATGAAACCCCTGTTGTATTTTGTGAAGTAACAAGAAAAGGACCTGCAACATCATTCACCGATATTGTAGTATTATCTGAAACTGCCTTACCTTCTCCAACAACATTATCTCTAACTGTTAACGCAAATTCCATAGTTCTAGAAACACTTGGTAAAACTTCCCAAGTTGAAGTACCTCCAGATGCCAATGTTAGTATATTAGGAAAATACCTCTTCGATTCTAAAGCTGGTGGAAATGAACGAAAAATTGCTCCAACAGATTGTGTAGAAGTTGGTGGAATTGAAATTCCACTCACCTCATTATCAACTTGTTCCCAATTATATGTTAATACATCACCATCTGCATCTGAACCCTGACCTGTTAAAACAAATGGAGTGGACTTTGGTATAACATAATCACTACCCGCATTTGCAGTTGGAACGTTCAAATTAAATACAAAATTAGAAACTGCAGCACATTGTGCCGCCCCACTAATTATATTAGTATAAATTTCATCAATACTTACAATATTAAAGTAACTATCACTATTGCTTTGAATATTTTGTTGAGGACCACAAATACCTGCGTATCCCATTAATGTTGACCCACTACCAGGCTCGACAGCAGTATCGTTATTCCTATTAGCATTATCACAATTATTACCTAAATTACCATTGAAGATATGATGGGCTCCAAATTGATGCCCCATTTCATGAGCTACATAATCAACATTAAAACTATCGCCTGCAGGTAATTCATAACCGGTAACTCCTTTTGCTTTGTTAGTAGTACAAACTGAAGCTAAAACAGCAACACCTCCTCCACCTGTACTAAAGACATGCCCTATATCATAATTAGCAGAGCCGATACTACTATTTAAGTTATTTTGATTTTGAATTAACATGGCCGAACCATTATCATTCGTATATGGATCAGTTCCAGGATCGGTCTCTAAATAAATAATCTGATCATTATTAGCCACTAACTGCATAGTTAAAGCCACATCACGTTCAAAAATTGGGTTTACTCTATTCATGGTTACTACTATGGCAGAAAGCACAGCACTGATAGAATCCATCCTTGTACTTCCAACACCAACTCCAACTGCATCAACATGAAACGTTGAATACTCTTCGGTGGCTGCAATTGCTAATCTAAAGGTACGAAGTTTTAGATCGGATGATGAACTTTTTTTTACACCCCTTTTAACTTTAGTAACTTCTTCTTCAATTGTTGAACATTCAAATGACTGATCATTGATAACATCTTTTTTATAGTAAACACTATATTTTTTTCTATTTTTAGTATAAGGATCAATATACATGGTTCCTTTTTCAGGTGATAAAATCATAGCATACATTCCCAATGTATTCGTAGTAAAGTGTACACTTATAGATTTGTCATCTACTGCTTGTCCATGATATGACTTTATAGCTGGAAATTTTTTTGCCAGTTCGCCATCTAAAATTGAACTTTCTTTAACGTTAAATTTAATGAGGTTTCCTTCTGCATCTGGAAACGTTACAATCTGTGTTGCTATATTCGATTTAGTATTAAATTGAAGTGTCTTTTTAAACTTTTCAAGATCTAATGAAAAAAGTTGAAATTCCTTTGTTACTGTTTTTACATCTAAAGAGTGCTCCGTTTTTTCTATAGCTGAAACTTTTGACCAAAGCTCTTTATTTTGAGAGAACCCTTTAACGTAAACCAGCAACATAATTGCTATAAAAAGAAAATAATCGAATTTTTTATTAGACATATATAATGTAATCCTATAACAAATATAAAAGAAGTTTTTAAATGAGATTTAATATCTTTACCCAAATTGATTTTATGAGGCTTCTATTTCTTTGTGTTTTAATGATTTTATTTGCGAACTGTAAAAGTAAATCAAATACAATACCAAGTTTAAAAACACTTCAAAAGCAAACTTTTGAACTAGAAAAATGTGCAACAAACACTAACTGTTCCATTGAAATAACACCTAATTCAAACCTATTAATAGAACAAGACGAATTACAAAACACCTACATTAAATTAGCACCTGGAAACAATACAATAGTTAAATATGAATTCAAAAGAAAAGAGCTACCAAATGTGGCTGATGGCAACTATAGTGAATTGATCTATTTTGAGATTGACGAAAATAATAAACAATTATTTTTAACTAATGGAGCCTTACAAAATGTAAAAATGATATATGGAAGATTCTGCTATTGTAAAGATGGCACTTCAGGTTACTTTAAGGTAACTCAAGGAAGACTTAAACTAATTAAAAATAATAAAGAATTACGTATTGACCTAAACTTTAAAGTGGGTAAAATTCCGCAATTACTTACTGAAATAAAAGAAACCATAACATTTAAATAAATTTAACATTCTATAGTTTAAATGGTAAAAAAAGCACTACTGTCTATCATAATTTTAGTAACCTCTTATTTAATATTCAATCAAGTAAAAAAAGTAAACTTCAATAATAAATATGAGGTTGGACAACCGATTGATAGTTTAAACAATGTTATCGTTTTCTTTAATGGTGGAGTTGGTAATGTCGTTCAAAGAAACACATGTGATGGCTACAACCTCGGATTAGAATATCAATGTGTAGAATTTGTTAAACGATATTACTATGAAAATTATAATCATAAAATGCCCGATAGCTATGGACATGCCATTAGTTTTTATGACAATAGTCTGACCGACAACAAAATGAATAAACAACGAAACTTAACACAATTTAGTAACCCTAGTCAATTCAAACCCGCAATAGGTGATTTAATTGTAATGAGAGGTACACTCTTAAACAAATATGGTCATGTTGCCATAGTATCAAATCTATTTATGGATAAACTTGAAATTATTCAACAAAATGCAGGCCCGTTTTCCTCGTCGAGAGAAATTTTTGAATTGACTAAAAACAATGACGGACAATGGGAAATAAAAAATGAAAGAATATTGGGCTGGTTAAGAAAATAAAAATCCATTAGTTTTAATTATTTTTGCCTGATAATGGTTTTAACTATTTACAATAAAAGTATAAATCAGCACCTTTTAAAACAACTTTGTGAAAATATATCATTCCATAAAAGAATTTACCGGAAAAGAAAAAAGCTCAATTATAACTATTGGGACATTTGACGGTGTTCATATTGGACATCAAGAAATTATCAAAAAACTGGTTAAACAAAGTTCAGACGCTGACAATAATTCCGTTATTCTTACTTTTTTTCCACACCCTAGAATGGTCTTGCAGCAAGGTACTGACTTAAAGCTATTAACTACTTTACCCGAAAAAATAGCCTTATTAGAAAAAACAGGATTAAACAATTTAGTTATTGAGCCTTTTACAAAAGAATTTTCAAGATTAACGGCAATTGACTTTGTAAAAAACATATTGATTAAGAGGCTAAAGCTTAAAAAATTAGTGATTGGCTACGATCATCATTTCGGCAGAAACAGAGAAGGAAATTTTAAACAATTAGAAGAGTATGGTTCTCTATACGGGTTTAAAGTAGAAGAAATTCCAGCACAGGATATAAAAAATATATCCGTTAGCTCAACTAAGATTCGCCAAGCATTATTAGATGGTGATATTCAAAAAGCAAATAATTTCTTAGGCTATGAATATTTACTCACTGGAAAGGTAGTTCATGGTAAAGGTTTAGGCAATAAGCACAACTACCCAACCATTAACATAGATATAGCAGAGTCTTACAAATTAATACCAAAACCTGGAGTTTACATTGTAAAATCCACAATAAATAATCAAAATTTATTTGGAATCATGAATATTGGCTTTCGTCCAACAGTTAATGGAAAGCATGAAACCATAGAAGTACATTTACTAGATTTCAATGCTGATTTGTATGGTGAAACCATTTCAATTTCAATTGCACATCGTTTACGAGACGAACAGAAATTTGATTCTTTAGAAGAATTATTTGCACAAATTAAACAAGATGAAAAATCTGCTAGAACATTGATTGAAAGTAGTGAGATTTCATTTCGTAAAAAGAAGTTTTAATCCTTATCTTTGTCCGCTTAATACCAAAAAACAAACATGTTACAAGTAGCTTTTATTAGAGAAAATAAAGATCACGTACTAAAAGGATTGGCAAAAAGAAATTTTACCGATGCTAGTAAAAAGATCGAAGAAGTTTTAACTACCGATGAGAACCGAAAAACTATCCAAACTGAATTGGAAAACATTTTGGCAGAATCTAATAAACTTTCAAAAGAAATTGGCATCCTTTTCAAATCTGGAGAGCAACAAAAAGCCACTTTATTAAAAGAAAAAACTGGTCAATTAAAAGAACGTTCAAAGCAATTGAGCGAACAATTGGCTACCGCTCAAAATGATTTAGATAACTTACTATATCAAATCCCAAACATTCCAAACACGATCGTTCCAGAAGGAAAAGGAGAAGAGGATAATGAAGAAATTTTTCGTGAAGGCGATATTCCAAAATTACATGACAAAGCATTACCGCACTGGGAATTGGCAAAGAAATATGACATTATTGATTTTGAACTAGGTAATAAAATTACTGGAGCTGGTTTCCCTGTATACAAAGGGAAAGGAGCTAAATTGCAACGTGCCTTAATTAATTATTTTTTAGATAAAAATACTGACGCAGGTTATCAAGAAGTTCAAGTACCATTAATGGTAAATGAGGCATCTGGTTTTGGTACTGGACAACTTCCAGACAAGGAGGGACAAATGTATCATGTTACTGGAGATAATTTATATTTAATTCCTACAGCAGAAGTCCCTGTTACCAATATGTACAGAGATGTTTTACTAAAAGAAAGTGATTTCCCTATTCTTCATACAGGATACACACCTTGTTTTAGACGCGAAGCAGGTTCATATGGAGCTCATGTAAGAGGTTTAAACAGATTACATCAATTTGATAAAGTTGAAATAGTAAGAATTGAGCATCCAAATAATTCTTATGATGCCCTTGACGGGATGGTTAATCACGTTAAAGAAATTTTACAAGAGCTAAAGTTACCTTATCGTATTTTAAGATTATGTGGTGCAGATATAGGATTTACGGCTGCACTAACCTATGATTTTGAAGTATTTTCAACAGCTCAAGATCGATGGCTAGAGATCAGTTCTGTTTCAAATTTTGAAACATTTCAAGCAAATCGTTTAAAGTTACGTTTTAAAAATGAAGATGGAAAAAGTGAATTGGCACATACGTTAAACGGAAGTTCATTAGCATTACCTAGAGTTTTAGCTGGAATTTTAGAAAATTATCAAACCGAAAATGGAATTGAAATTCCAGAAGTTTTACAAAAATATACAGGTTTCAAAACTATAGACTAAAATATATCCACTAAATAACATTCTATTTTTTTAATAAATAAGCAGACCGTCTTGTCGATCCGAATTAAGTTTCAAATTGACAAGACGGTCTATTTTAATCGATGTTGTAATTATATTTAAGGCTAAAAGCCACTACACGGCAAGTTTATGCTTTAATCGCACAAAACGTAATCACCAAAAGCTATATCAAAAATTCTTTTAAAGAAAATTAGAACTTCTAATAACTAATTAGCGACAACAGCCACCATTAATCTTTTATAACGATTTATTTCTAGTAACGCTTTAAAATAGTCATTGATTTGACCATTCTTCATAAAAAAAGTAGCTTGTTCTTTTGCGTTTTGATGTTGTTGTTTTAACTCGTTCATGGTAAAAAAAATTAGTTGATTTTAACTTTAAGGCAATGATTATGCCAAAATGCAAATTGGGTTAAGTAATTTTTTTATCTCACGTATTATTTTTAATTAGTTAAAACTTCTTTTATTACCTTTGAAGCATATGTCAAATTAATTTCGACACAAGCTATAACGACATGCCATCTAAAATTATTGTACTGTTTTTTTTAATTTCATCATTTTGTAGTGCACAAAATGCTAATTTGGCCAACATGTACTTTGAGCGTGGCGATTATATACTCGCCAAATCACTGTACGAGCAACTCTATAAAAAAAACGATGTAAGACGCGATTATTTTAAACGGTTACTCTCTTGCTACCAAGCACTTGAAAACTACGATAAAGCTACCTCTTTACTTATCAAACATCAAAAAAAATTCAGAGATCAAACCAATTTATGGGTTGAAATAGGTTATAATTTCCAGTTGCAAGGGAAAACAGAAGAAGCTGTAATAAATTATGAAAAAGCACTTAAATATATTGAAAATGACCCCTATCAAGGTAATGTCATGGGCCGGGCTTTTGAAGAAAATCATTTAACAGATTACGCTTTACGATCCTACAAAAGAGCAATGGAGTTGAATCCTAATTTAAATTTAGACCTTAATGTAGCCTATCTATATGGTGAAAAAGCAGATATTGAAAATATGTTTGACAGCTATTTGAATTTAGTTGAAAAAAACGAAAAATATTATGCTACTGTGCAACGATATGCTGGTAGATTTATAACTGACGATAGTGAAGACCCTAGTAATGTTCTCTTCAGAAAACTCGTTTTAAAAAGACTACAGAAGAATCCGAACAACTCATGGAACAAATTATTGAGTTGGTTATTTACACAACAAAAAGACTATAACAAAGCTCTAGTTCAAGAAAAAGCTCTATTCAAAAGAAATTCAGAAAATTTATTTAGAATAGAAGAACTAGGCGACATTGCTTTTTATGACAATGATAACACTACTGCACAAGAAGCCTTTAGTTATGTTTTAGAAAATACCAAAGATCAAAATTCAATATTAAATGCCCAATACTACTTATTAAATGTGGCTATTAAAACTGCGGTGACAAAAAAAGAAATACAAACTGTTGAAGAACAGTTTCAAGAATTATTTACTGAATACGGTCGCACTTTTACCACTTTAGATTTACAAATGGCTTATGCTGATTTTTTAACCTTCACAAAAGACGAACCTGAAAAAGCGATTGTTATTTTAAAGGATGCACTCAAAGAAACCACTTCTGATTATCAACATGGTAATTTTAAATTAAAATTAGGAGATGTGTTGGTTTATACCAATAGATTTAACGAGGCATTAATCAATTATTCACAGGTACAAACAGATTTAAAAAACAGCACACTTGCACAAACGGCTCGCTTTAAAGTAGCTCAAACATCTTATTTTAAAGGCGATTTTAAATGGGCATTATCACAATTAAAAGTATTAAAAAAATCAACATCACAATTGATTGCCAATGACGCCTTAGAACTTCATTTATTAATTTCTGAAAATATTATAGGGGACACTTTACATACTTCATTAAAAATGTATGCCAAAGCAGATGTATTGGCATATCAAAATAAAACACAAGCAGCTATTGATACATTAAACGCTGTTTTAATAAAATTCAAAGGTGGTGCTATTGAAGATGAAACCATCTATAAACAAGCAGAACTCTATACTAAAATCAAAAAATACAACTTAGCTGAAGGCAATTATTTACAACTAATAGAATTAGATAAAACAGGCATTCTAGTAGATAATTCTTATTTTAAATTGGCCGAATTATACCAAAACAACTTAAATAATAGCGATAAGGCAAAAGAAATGTATCAAAAGATTATTTTTGAATTTCCAAATAGTATATATTTAGTTGAGGCAAGAAAACAATTCAGGAAATTGAGAGGTGATATAATTAACTAGCGTTAATAAATTACAAAAAGACAAATTTCAATTTTGGGATTTGAGATTTTAATAATTAAAAATTATTTTTTATGTATATCTATAATGTAACTATAAACATAGAAAGTTCTATTGAGCAGGAATGGCTTAAATGGATGCAAAACGAACACATACCTCAAATGTTAGAAACAGGTAAGTTTTTTGAAGCTAAAATGTGTCAAGTAATGGTTCAAGAAGAAACGGGCGTTACCTATTCTATTCAGTATACTGCTGAAGACAAAGAAGCAGTAGAAAGGTATTATAAAGAAGATGCTGACGAGCTTAGGCAAGAGACTACAAAATTATTTGGCAGTAAATTTGTAGCATTTAGAACAGAATTAAAGGTAGTAAATCACGTTAAGAATTTTATAAAATCATAAAAGATTCAATGTCAGTAAGAGCAAAAAAACACTTAGGTCAACACTTCTTAAAAGATGAAAATATAGCGAAAAAAATCGCTGATACACTTACTGAAAACAATTACGATACGGTTCTTGAAATAGGTCCTGGTATGGGCGTATTGACTAAATATTTATTGCAAAAAAAACTAACTACGCACGTAATAGAAATTGATACAGAATCTGTAGAATACCTAAAAGCCCACTATCTCAATTTAGCAGATAGAATTATTTCAAAAGATTTTTTAAAGTTAGATATTAGTACTATTTTCAATAATGAACAATTTGCTATTATAGGTAATTTTCCATATAATATATCTACCCAAATAGTTTTTAAAACTATTGAAAACAGAAACCTCATTCCTGAATTATGTGGAATGTTTCAAAAGGAGGTTGCCAAACGTATTGCTGAAAAACCAGGTAGTAAAGCTTATGGTATTCTATCCGTATTAACACAAGCATTTTATGATGCTGAATATTTATTTACTGTTTCTCCAAGTGTTTTTAACCCACCGCCAAAAGTAGAATCAGGTGTTATACGATTGATTCGTAAAGAAAATTACAATCTTCCTGTTGACGAAAAGCTTTTCTTTAAAGTTGTGAAAACTGCTTTTAACCAACGTAGAAAAACGATGCGGAACAGCTTAAAATCATTGAATTTATCAGATAAATTAAGAGAAGATACTATATTTGCCCAACGCCCTGAACAATTATCTGTTGAGGAGTTTATAAACCTTACTAAAAGTATAGCCAACGATGCCATTTGAAATTACAGATGAACTGATTAAACAAATTGAAGAGCTTATCTTAAAACAAGATAATGAAACACTCTTAGGTTTGCTGGCAGAGGAGCATCATGCAGATATTGCAGAACTACTAGAGGACTTAAATCTAGAAGAGGCTACTTATATCATAAAATTATTAGATAGTGAAATAACATCAGACATTTTAATGGAAATGGATGAAGACGATCGTGAGAAAGTCTTAAAGAACCTATCGTCCAAAGAAATTGCAAAAGAGCTTGATGAGTTAGACACCGATGATGCGGCGGATATGATTGCCGAACTTCCTGAAGAACGTCAAGAAAAAGTAATTTCAAAAATTGAAGATGAGGAGCATAAAGCTGATATAAAAGAATTACTAAAATATGACGAAAATACTGCAGGTGGTTTAATGGCGAAAGAGCTAGTTAAAGTTTATGAAAACTGGAATGTATTAAAATGTGTGAGAGAAATGAGAGCACAGGCAGAATTTGTTACGCGTGTACATTCTATTTATGTGGTTGATGAAAAGGAAGAATTAAAAGGAAGACTTTCTTTAAAAGATTTACTGGTAACCTCAACAAAAACACATATTTCTGAAATTTATATTCCAAAAGTTGATTCGGCAAATGTTCATGACAAGGCAGAGGATGTAGCTCGGGTAATGCAAAAATATGACTTGGAAGCGATACCAGTGGTTGACGATAAAAATCATTTACTAGGTAGAATTACCATTGATGATATTGTTGATGTAATTAAAGACGAAGCTGATAAAGATTATCAAATGGCAGCTGGTCTATCTCAGGATGTAGAAGCAGATGATACACTATGGCAGCACACTAGAGCTCGATTACCATGGTTATTTTTAGGACTATTGGGAGGAATTGGAGCTGCTTCCATAATGGGTGGCTTTGAAGACCTTATTAGCAAACATGCGGTACTTTTCTTTTTCACTCCATTAATTGCAGCCACTGCTGGAAATGTTGGTGTGCAATCCTCAGCTATTATTGTGCAGGGCTTGGCCAACAATGATCTAAAAGGTAGTATTGGAGAAAGACTGTTTAAAGAATTCTCTTTATCGCTTATAAACGGTTTAGCATTATCATTATTTTTACTTCTCTTTACATGGATTTGGAAAGGAAATATGCTCACTTCCATAGCAATTTCTATATCTTTATTCTCAGTAATAGTTGTAGCCGGAATAATAGGAACTTTTATTCCGTTATTTTTAAATAAAAGAGATATAGACCCAGCCTTAGCTACGGGACCATTCATAACTACAAGCAATGATATTTTTGGTATTCTAATTTACTTTTGGATTGCCAAAATGGTATTGGGCATTTAATTAGTAAACAAATCAAATATATTACTTAAAGCACTTGTCTTCGCTTTATAAAATTCAGTATAAGAACATTTTTCGCAAGTTACCGAGGTATATTTTTGACTTTGAACATCAAAAATTTTACTGAGTGTTCCACCAGTTCCTCTCATCTGCCCTACTTTATAAGTTTTGTTATTACATTTCGGACAACTATAATTTAATTTTCCCATTTTATGATTGTTTTTAAGTTACAACTATACGTAGTAAAAATTAGTAAAACGTTACAGTAATCAAGGTACTTCACTATTAATATTTTCCCTACTTTTGTAGACTATTTCAAATTAATATTGGATGTCTGAAGAAAAAAAATCGCTCAATTTTTTAGAGCAAATCATTGAAGAAGATTTGGCTAACGGGCTTACTAAAGATAAATTACACTTTCGTTTTCCGCCAGAACCAAATGGATATCTCCATATTGGACACGCTGCATCAATTTGCTTAAATTTCGGATTAGGAATTAAGTATAATGCCCCCGTAAATTTACGTTTTGACGATACCAATCCTGCCAAAGAAGAACAGGAATATGTAGATGCTATTAAAAAAGATATACAATGGTTAGGCTTTAAATGGGCCAACGAATTATACTCGTCAGATTATTTTCAACAGCTATATGATTGGAGTATTCAACTTATTAATGATGGATTGGCTTATGTTGACGATCAATCATCGGAAGAAATGGCCATCCAAAAGGGCACACCTACTGAAGTTGGAACGAATAGTCCAAATAGAGATAGAAGTATTGAAGAGAACCTAGAATTATTCATGAAAATGAAAAATGGTGAATTTCAAGAAGGCTCTCATGTATTACGTGCAAAAATTGACATGGAGCATGTAAACATGCATATGCGTGACCCAATTATGTACCGTATTTTGAAGAAGCACCACCACAGAACAGGAGATGATTGGTGCATTTACCCAATGTATGACTGGACCCACGGTGAATCTGATTATATTGAACAAATTTCTCACTCAATTTGCACTTTAGAGTTTAAAAGCCATAGAGAGTTGTATGATTGGTATGTTGATCAAGTATATTCTGGTGATGATCTAAGACCTAAACAACGTGAATTTGCTCGTCGTAATTTGAGTTATACGGTAATGAGTAAACGGAAATTACTCCAATTGGTACAAGAAGGACATGTAAAGGGATGGGATGATCCTAGAATGCCTACCATTTCGGGATTACGTAGAAGAGGTTACACACCAAACTCAATTAAAAAATTTAGTGAAATTGCGGGTATTTCTAAACGTGATAATGTGACCGATGTAGCATTATTAGAGTTTTGTATTAAAGACGATTTAAACAAAACTGCCCCAAGAGTTATGGCAGTTTTAAATCCTGTAAAAGTGGTCATTACAAATTATCCAGAAGGTAAAGAAGAATGGTTAACTGCAGAAAACAATCCTGAAGATGATAATGCAGGTAACAGAGAAGTTCCTTTTTCTAAAGAACTTTATATTGAAAAAGAAGATTTTAGAGAAGAAGCTAATAAAAAATTCTTTAGATTAAAATTAGGTAAAGAAGTGCGTTTAAAAAATGCATATATTATCAAAGCAGAATGTGTAGTAAAAGATGAAAATGGAGAAATTTTAGAAATTCATTGTACGTACGACCCTCTATCTAGAAGTGGTAGTGGCACAGAAGAAAGCCAACGCAGAGTAAAAGGTACATTGCATTGGGTATCAATCGCTCATGCAATTAAAACAGAAGTTAGATTATATGACCGGTTGTTTATTGATGAAGCTCCAGACAGTCATAAAGACAAAGATTTTAAAGAATTTATAAATCCGAATTCTTTAGAATTAAATACAAATGCTTTTGTAGAACCAAGTCTTAAAGAAGCAACTATCGGTGATAGATTTCAGTTTCAACGTTTAGGCTACTTTTGTGTAGATGATGACAATACCGCAGAACATTTAATCTTTAATAGAACCGTACCTTTAAATGACAGTTGGGCTAAAATAGAAAAAAAAGGGGAACAGAAAAAACCAGCTAACAACAACGCTATTAATGAATTATTAGCTATTTCTGGTAAATATTTAAAGTCAAAAGAGAATGATGATCGCTTGAGTTTATTAGATAAAATGTCTGATTTAAGCAAAAAGATTGAATTTAAAAACTTACCTGAATTATTAAAAACGGCAGCTAGCAATAAAGAATATTTCACATATCTAGTTGTTTTTAACAACTCAAATGCGTTAGAAATCTTAGCTAAAGAGCATGCTAACCTAGTAACAGAATTTATCAGTGCTGCATTACAAATGAAAAATTCTTATGTACGTTATCAGGCTGTTGAATTTATATATATCAACAGTAGCGTAAAAGATGATTATATCACAATACTAAAAGATATGGTAGCAGAGGAGCGAAATTCTATGATTGCTGAACGCTTAGAGCTCATTTTAAACTAAAAATATTAAACCGAGGTATTGTTCCTTTGAAACCCTTAATTTGTATTATGATAACACAAGGTTCCGATTCCATAGAATGGATTTAATTTAATTATATTTATTCAACATTATCAAAGTCTTTGTTGTTTTATCATTATTATTTAGATTATTTATACTCCATTTGGAGCTTATTTACAAATCATTATTCATATAGAATAATAGAACTAATAAAATCGTAAAAACCACATTTGAAAATCATAGAGCAAATAAAACTTCCTATTAAAGAGGAAATGGAATTTTTTGAAGACAAATTTAAAGCTTCAATGATTTCCAATGTGCCATTGTTAAATAAAATAACACATTTTATAATTCGTAGAAAAGGCAAACAAATGCGACCAATGTTCGTTTTTTTGGTTGCCAAAATGGTTTCTGGAGGTAAAGTTAATGATCGCACCTATAGAGGAGCGTCTTGTATTGAATTGATACATACAGCCACTTTAGTGCATGACGATGTAGTTGATGACAGTAACCGCAGACGTGGTTTCTTTTCTATAAATGCATTATGGAAAAATAAAATTGCTGTGTTAGTAGGCGACTTTTTATTATCAAAAGGCGTTTTATTATCTATTGACCATAGTGATTTTGATATTTTAAAACTGATCTCGGTTGCTGTACGAGAAATGAGTGAAGGCGAATTACTACAGATTGAAAAAGCGAGAAAACTAGACATTACTGAAGATATCTATTTTGAAATTATCCGACAAAAAACAGCTACTTTAATTGCTGCTTGTTGTGGCATTGGAGCTTCATCTGTAAATGCACCTCAAGAAGAAGTTGAAAAAATGCGAAAATTTGGTGAGATCATAGGAATTGCTTTTCAAATTAAAGATGACCTTTTCGATTATTCAGAAGCTAAAATAGGCAAACCAACGGGTATTGATATTAAGGAGCAAAAAATGACATTGCCTTTAATTTATACGTTAAATAATTGTTCTGAAAAAAATAAAAAATGGATAATTAACTCTGTAAAAAACCATAATAAAAATAAGAAACGTGTTAAAGAAGTTATTGACTTTGTAAAGGATAATGGAGGTATTGAATATACTATCAAAAAAATGAATACCTATCATGAAGAAGCTCTAGCCATTTTAGATACGTATCCAGACTCTCAATATAAAAAGTCATTGACGGAAATGGTTAATTACGTAATAGAGCGAAAAATATAATTAACCACACACCTTACAGTCTTCTTTACTTTTAAGTTCACCCACCAATTTTCCTTTTTCATTTAATTCGTAACCACAACAATCTATAAAACCTTGGGCGATCATTTTTCTCGCCCGCTGAATTTGTGACTTTACGGTTGGTAATGGTAAACCTAAAATCTCAGCTATTTCTTGATGCTTAACCCCCTTTATATCAGCCATAAATAAAGGGTCTCTATATTTCTTTTCTAAGTTTTTAATAATTCCGTATAAACAATCATGTTCCGTATGCTCAAAAAAATCTGCAGTATGATCATCTGAATCCACAATATCCACCTCCATTTTTTCACCAGCTGAAATACTATATTGTCTTTTAGATGACCTAAAATAATCCATTATGGTATTATTAGCCACTGTAAAAAGCCATGACTTTATTTTTTGCACATCTTGAACACTAGAAATTTTAGTATGTACTTTTATAAAAACCTCTTGTAGTAAATCATCTGCTATGTTTTCATCATTTATTTTTGACAAAATAAAGTGCTTTACATCATCCGAATATGTATTCCAAATAATTTTTGTGTCTGTCATAGAATTAATAATTTCATAAAGTTGTCAGGTTGAGCAGAGTCGAAATCTCTTTTACGATTATATGATAAGTTCTCTACAACGCTCAAACCGACAACATTAAACTTTACTTCTTAAAAACATCCAAGAAAGTAGTTTTAACAATTACACCCTGAACAATTACAATTTGCACAAGTGCAGTTTGCACAAGTTCCGTTTTTACACCCATCACAATCGCAGGTACATGTTGAATCTTTCATAATATTAAGTTTAAATTAGACTTCCTTTATACCAATAAGACGTAAAGATTATAAAAAAGATGCAGTTTTAAACCACTTTTTCTGAAGAAGACATTTCTAACAACTCATCCATAAAGTCTCTACTATTAGATAGTCTTGGTACTTTATGTTGCCCACCTAGTTTATTTTTGAACTTTAACCAATCGTAGAACAAACCTGTTTCAGCTTGATGGACCTTGGGCATGGTTAAGGTCATATCATTATAACGCTTGGCTTCATAATCAGAATTTATAGACTTTAAAGCATTATCTAACAACTCTGTAAAGTAATTTAAATTCTTGGGAGCTTTTCTAAATTCGATCATCCATTCATGAGAACCTTGTATTTTACCGTCCATAAAAATAGGTGCTACTGTATAATCGGTAATTAGCGATTTTGTTTTTTCGCAGACTTGTCTTAAAGCCTCCTCTGCATTTTCGATGATTAATTCTTCACCAAACACATTAATAAAATGTTTGGTTCTACCTGTAATCCTAATCCGAAACGGATCAAGAGAAACAAACTTAACGGTATCTCCTATTAAATACCTCCACAATCCAGCATTGGTTGTAATTACGATTGCATAATTAATGTCTAATTTCACCTCATCTAACGGAATAGCAATAGATTTTTCTCCATTAAATTCGGACATCGGAATAAATTCGTAGAAAATACCATAATCTAACATTAACAATAAATCTGTAGAATCATTGGTATCCTGCAACGCGAAAAAACCTTCAGAGGCATTATAGGTTTCGTAATATCTAAAGTCTTTTTTAGGAATTAATTTTTTGTATTGTTCTCTATAGGGATTGAAGTTAACGCCTCCATGAAAATACACTTCCAAGTTGGGCCAAACTTCCAAAATATTATCCTTGCCTGTTTTTTTCAATACAGCATTTAATAAAACAAGCATCCATGATGGTACTCCAACTAAACTGGTAATATTTTCATTAATAGTTTCATTAACTATAGCCTCCATTTTTGTCTCCCATTCGCTCATTAAAGCCACCTCTGTTTTTGGAGAAGAACTAAAATCGGCCCAAAAAGGCATATTTTCAATAATTATAGCCGATAAATCGCCAAAATAAGTATTATTATCTTCATAAATAGCACTACTACCTCCTAAACGCAATCCACGTCCATTGAACAAACCAGCATCTTCATTATTATTTATATAGAGAGCAAGCATGTCTTTTCCAGCCTTTAAATGGCAATTTTCTAAAGCCTCATTACTTACTGGAATAAACTTACTTTTTGCATTTGTGGTGCCACTTGATTTAGCAAACCATTGTATTTGTGTAGGCCAAAATAAATTTTGCTCCCCTTTTCTAGCTCGTTCAATTAAAGGCTCAAAGGTTTCATATTGCTGAATAGGCACTTTATTTCTAAACGTTTCATAATTGTATATGGAAGCGAAATGATACTGTCTACCAAACTCCGTATTTTTAGCCATTTCAACCAAGCGTATCATGAGCTCATGTTGAACATCAATAGGGTATTTTAGAAAAAGCTCCATTTGATGCTTTCTCTTTTTTAAAAACCAAGAAACAACGGTGTTAAATAAAGGCAACATTTTCTAAATTTCTATTTGAGGTTTTATATCTTTGAACAATAAAAGTACGATTTTTCTTAGTATAAAATTAAATATAATCAAATTATGGCTAAAGTAGGTATAATTATGGGTAGCAATTCTGATATGCCTGTGATGCAAGAAGCAATTACAATACTACACGATTTTAATATTGAAACTGAAATTGATATTGTTTCGGCTCATAGAACCCCTGAAAAATTATATGATTATGCTAAGAATGCTCACTTGCGTGGAATTCAAGTGATCATTGCTGGTGCAGGCGGTGCCGCACATTTACCAGGCATGGTAGCCTCAATGAGTCCGTTACCTGTAATTGGCGTACCCGTGAAATCTAGCAATTCCATTGACGGCTGGGATTCTATACTATCAATACTTCAAATGCCAGGTGGCGTTCCTGTAGCTACAGTAGCTCTAAATGGAGCTAAAAATGCTGGAATATTAGCAGCTCAAATACTGGGAAGTAGTGATAAAGAAGTACAGCAAACAATTATTGATTATAAAGAATGTCTTAAAGAAAAAGTAAATAAATCCGCGGAATCAATAAATTCCAAAAAATAAGCACCAAATTCCAAAAAAAAGCAATGGCAAAAAAAGTTTATGATTTAGAGGAAAGAACATATCTTTTTGCAAAGAATTGTAGGCTTTTACTTTATAAATTCCCTAAAACTACTGCAAATTTTGAAGACTCCAAACAATTAGTAAGGTCATCTGGATCAATAGCTGCAAATTATATTGAAGCTAATGAAAAATTAGGTGATAAAGACTTTAAATTTCGACTTAAAATATCAAGGAAGGAAGCCAAAGAATCAATTTTATGGCTAAGGCTTTTACGAGACCTGAACGAGCCTTTCAATAGTCAATTATCAGATTTAATTAGAGAAGCAGACGAACTAAGAAAAATACTCTCAACCATAATCAATAAAGTATAATCCATTGGAATTTGGAATTTTTTTATTGATTTTTTAAATTTTATTTTATGAAAAACCCATTATTACAAAACTTCAATACGCCACATACAACCGCTCCATTTTCAAAAATAAAAAACGAGCATTTTAAACCTGCCTTTGAAGAAGCTATTCAAAAAGCAAAAGCTGAAATTGATGAAATTACAAGTAATTCTGAAGCACCTTCTTTTAAAAACACTATAGAACCGTTAGATTTTTCAGGTTATACGTTGGATAGAGTTTCTTCTATTTTCTTTAATTTAAATTCTGCGGAGACCAATGACGAAATTCAAAAGATTGCCCAAGAGGTTTCTCCATTATTATCAGAATTTTCAAATGACATTCGCTTAAATGAAAAACTATTTGAACGTATAAAATCGGTTTATGATGCTAGAAAAAATTTAGACTTAACCGTTGAACAAGCAACCCTTTTAGATAAAAAATATAAAAGCTTTGCCAGAAATGGAGCTAACTTAGATGATACGTCCAAAAATAAATTAAGAGAAATTGATATGAAATTATCAAAACGCTCACTACAATTTGGAGAAAATGTATTGGCAGAAACCAATGCTTTTGAAATGCATTTAACCGATGAAAATCAATTAAAAGGATTACCTGACGGAGCAAAAGAAGCCGCAAAAATGGCCGCTAAAGAAAAAGATTTAGAAGGGTGGCTAATTACCTTAGACTACCCTAGCTATGTGCCTTTTATGACCTATGCGGATGATCGAAACTTACGTAAAAAATTAGCTATCGCTTTTGGAGCAAGAGCTTTTAAAAATAATAAATTCGACAATCAGAAAGTTGTCTTAGACATTGTAAATCTTCGCCATAAAAGAGCCAACTTATTAGGTTATAAAACACATGCTCATTTTGTATTGGAAGAACGTATGGCAGAAACGCCTGAAAAAGTATTGTCATTTTCAAATGATTTATTAGAAAAAGCGAAACCTGCTGCTGAAAAAGAATTTAAACAATTATCTGATTTTGCTAAAAAAGACGGTATTGAGCAGTTACAAAAATGGGATGGTGCTTACTATTCTGAAAAACTAAAAAAGCAAAACTTTGATTTAGATCAAGAAGCCTTAAAACCGTATTTTAAATTAGAAAATGTTATAGACGGTGCATTTACAGTAGCTAATAAATTATTTGGGTTACAATTTAAAGAGGTTGACACCATTGATAAATACCATAAAGACGTAAAAACCTATGAAGTTACCAATACAAATGGTGACTTTATAGCTGTTTTTTATGCCGACTTTTTCCCTAGAAAAGGGAAACGTAATGGAGCATGGATGACTTCGTACAAAAGTCAATGGAAAAAAGACAGCGAAAATTCGAGACCACATATTTCTATCGTATGTAACTTTACGAAACCTACTGATACAAAACCTTCGCTCTTAACGTTTAATGAAGTAACCACCTTATTTCATGAATTTGGACATGCGTTACATGGAATGTTAGCAGATACTGTTTACCCTAGCCTATCGGGAACTAGTGTCTATTGGGATTTTGTAGAATTACCTAGTCAATTGTTAGAAAATTGGTGTTACGAAAAAGAGGCCTTAGATTTATTTGCAAAACACTATGAAACTAATGAGCCTATCCCCATGGACTTGGTTCAGAAAATTAAAGATTCTTCTAACTTTTTAGAAGGAATGCAAACGATGCGTCAATTAAGTTTTGGACTTTTAGATATGCAATGGCATGGAGCAGACCCGACAAATATTAAAAACGTAAAAGAATTTGAAAACCAAGCTTTTACAGATACACAACTCTATCCAGATGTTGCTGAAAATTGTATGAGCACAGCTTTTTCACATATTTTTCAAGGTGGTTATTCTAGTGGTTATTATTCTTATAAATGGGCAGAAGTATTAGATGCTGATGCTTTTGAATTTTTTAAAGAAACGGGAATTTTCAATAAAGAAACGGCAACTTTGTTATTGGAAAATGTATTATCTAAAGGAGGTACAGATAAACCAATGGATTTATACAAACGTTTTAGAGGTGCTGCACCGAGCAATAAAGCTCTACTAAAAAGAGCGGGTTTGGTTGAGAAACAATAGAGTTTTAACAGCAAAGAATACTCTAAAAATTCCTCCCCTTTTTCAAGGGGAGGTGCCTTTAGGCGGAGGGGTTTATTTTCAATTTTCTTAACTTATTTCAACCCACACCTCCTTAATACTAACTTTTTTGATAATTAAGCTGACTTATTTGGATAATAAAATTTACCAATTACAAACACGCCAACTAAACCTATCACAGTTACACTGAATAAAGTTCCACCAACTGCTCTTTCACCAATAATTGTTAAATATGTACCACAACCTAAAGTAATTAGCCCCATAATAAAGCCTAACCATTGACCTCTTTTAGTTTGAGAATTCATATTATCAATCGACTTATTTTCAACTTTATGTCTATTTTCTTGTTCATTTTCAAACATTGACATAATTCTATCTGCACCGTCCGGAATTATATTCTTATATTTTTCTAAAGTAGTTGGCTCTGGTAGCCATGTAGAATAATTGCTGTTTTTCATGTCCTTTTCGGACATTGGCATTTGTTTATTTTTTGCCATAGTTATTTTTTACAAATTAATTATTTATTTTTAAATAATTATCAGTAATATTTCTTTTTCAATAAGACATAAGTATTCTAATTCATTGAATAGTAAAACTCAAATCACGGGGAGGTTTTAGAACAAATAATTCTTTGAATTCTTTTCTTAGCAGAAATAACTTAACGCAACATTTCTCATAAAACTGTACTCAACTTAAAAAACTTTGTAATCCCTTTAAAATCAAACTATAGCGAACCTACATTTCAATTCTAAAGGAAATCTAAAGTTGTGTTCAGAATACCTGATATTGTTCAAAAGCGTCATTTTTTGTTGATAAAATACGATTTCAAGGTTGCAGAGCTGTCAGACATGACGACCATATCCATTTACAAATAAAATAAGTGTATCTTTTATTTTTAGTAAGTTAAAGATTAAACCTTAACTATTTCTTTAAGTCTAATCATCGATGAAAGCAAAACACATACAACATTTATTTTGGCGTGCAGGATTTGGAATTACCCCTGCAGCGTTAGAGATACACTCTAAAAAAAACAGAAAAAAAATTGTCGCTGAGTTTTTTGAAAATTCCAAAAAATCAACACCACTAACAGTTGATACTTCCGAGCTCATAAGTACTTTCTTAAATATGGATAAGACAGACAAATTGGCCAAACAAAAACTGGCTGAAGCAAATAGACAAAAACAGTTCGAATTGAATTCGGCTTGGCTCTTGCGGCTTACGAATTCTAAGGAAATACTTCGTGAAAAAATGACCTTATTTTGGGCAAATCACTTTGTTTGTCAAGACAATAACACTATCTACATAGAGCAGTTTAACAATACATTACGTAAGCATGCTTTAGGTAATTTAAACGATTTTGTAAAAGCCATTTCGAAAGAGACAGCTATGATACGTTACTTAAACACCAAACAAAATAGAAAATTAAAACCTAATGAGAATTTCGCCCGAGAGTTATTAGAATTGTTTACGCTAGGCACTGGTAATTATACTGAAACAGATATAAAAGAAGCCGCAAGTGCTTTTACGGGATACAACCACAATTTGAAAGGTGCGTTTCATTTTAATAAAAAACAACATGATTTTAAATCGAAAACTTTTTTAGGTGAAACAGGAAATTTTAATGGTGATGCTATTATAGATATTATCTTGAAACAAAAAGACTGTGCAACATTTATCTGTAAGAAAATCTATCAAAATTTTGTAAATGACACACCAAATAGTGAACATGTTAATCAGATGGCTGAATTGTTCTATCCAAAATATGATATTGGAGAACTAATGCAATTTGTGTTTAATTCGGACTGGTTTTATGAAGATAACAATATAGGATGTTTGATAAAATCACCAGTAGAATTAATGATTGGTATGTATAATGTTGTTCCTTTTGAATTTCACGATTCTAAAAGCCCTTATTATATTCAAAAATTATTAAATCAAGTATTGTTACGACCTCCAAATGTTGCGGGTTGGAAAGGTGGCAAAACCTGGATAGATAGTAACACCATTTTAATTCGATTAAAGCTACCATCTGTTTTATTAAATAATGCCATTATAGCCTTAGAGGAAAAAGGCGAATTTGAAGATTCTTATCAAAAGTATTACGCCAATGTGAGTAAAAGAAAAAAAGCAATTAAAACCACTGTTGATTGGAATACATTCGATAAAAACTTTAAAAAAATAAGTATTTCAGAAATGAAAGATTTTTTATTAGTCAGCCCTTTAAATACAGGAACAAGAGATTTACTTCATCAACTTACAATGGACAACAAGCAAGAAGTTTGTGTACAATTAATGTCATTACCCGAATATCAACTTTGTTAAACCCTAGCTTATGAAACGTAGAGATTTTTTAAAAAACACAGGTTTAGCGAGCAGCTTATTTTTAGTACCTAGTTTTGTAAAAGCATTTGAAAAAATTGCCACAGAACAATTAGGCTTTAAAAGACTTGTTATTATACAGCTTTCTGGAGGTAACGATGGTTTAAACACCGTAATTCCTTTTAGGAATGATATATATTATAAAAAAAGACAAGGCATTGCCATTCCAAAAAATAAAATCATTTCGTTAACGGACGACCTTGGTTTTCATGAAAGTTTATTACCACTAAAACGGTTGTATGACCAAGGTTATGTTTCCATTATTAATAACGTAGGCTACCCTAACCCAGATCGATCACATTTCAGATCGACTGACATTTGGCACACAGCAACTGACTCAGACAAATATGCAACTTCAGGATGGTTAGGTAGATATTTAGATCAATATGGTCAGCATCCATATAATGGGATTGAGGTTGATGATAGTTTATCTTTAGCCTTAAAAGGAGAAATTAACAACGGAATTGCTACAAAAAATGCGGCTCTTCTGTTTAATACAGCACGGGAACCTTATTTCAAAAAAATACTAGCCAACCCACAAGACGCTCATTTAAGTGAGCATAATTTAGGCTATTTATACAAAACATTAATCGCGGCTGAATCATCAGCAAAGTACATTTACGAAACTTCTAAAACTTTCAAATCTAAACAAGAATATCCGCAAAATCCGTTTGCAAAACAATTAAAAACTACGGCTGAGTTTATTAATAGTGGTTTGGACACTAAAGTATTTTACACTTCATTAGGTGGATTTGACACACATGCTAATCAGCCTAACAAGCAAAAACAGTTATTAAAAGTGTATGCTGAAGGAATAGAAAGCTTTGTCAAAGATTTAAAGAAAAACGAAACGTTTAAAGACACACTAATATTAACGTTTTCTGAATTTGGAAGACGTGTTCAGCAAAATGCTGCAAATGGGACCGACCATGGTACTGCTAATAATGTTTTTATTATTGGAGAGCATTTAAAACAAAAAGGGATTTACAATAGTGTTCCAAATCTTTTAAAACTAGATGCTAACGGAGATTTAATCTATGAGATTGATTTTAGACAAATCTATGCGACCGTTTTAGATAATTGGTTAGGTGTTGATGCTAAAGCGATATTATTTGAGAAGTCTTTTAAAAAGTTAGATTTTATTTAGTAGTTCTCAATCCATTTTGATAATTTCCATTAAACAGTATAATAAAAAACATCTTTCTCAATTCTAAAAACTTAAGACCAATTTAATTACATAAAGAGCATTTTCTTTAAGCTTTATATATTTTTTTAATCTCTTTATCTTTCGAGATGTTAAACATCATGAAAATATAGATGTAAAATTGAATATTTTTTTATATTTACAACTTATGAAAATAATGTTTAATAAAATAGGTCTGATATTACAGTTAAGTATATTCCTATGGTTAAATACCGGAAATTCACAAAATTCTAATGAATATCTCTCTTGGTTTGACCAAAAAGTTAGCCCAGAAAACACAGCCTTATATAATGGCTATTTGGATGATGGTGAAGGAGATTTTGAGCGTACTAGATCATTTAAAAACACGCAACGATATTTCAAAAGCTATGACTTTTTAAATGGCTCAATTACTTACGAAGGGCAAACCTATACAAATCAACAAATTAAATATGATTTATACCAAGATGAATTATTATTAAATTTAACAAGTAGTAGAGGCTCTATGGTTAAAGTTAAACCTATAAAACATCGCATAGATGGTTTTAATTTAGCTGGTCATAAATTTATTAGCTTATCAAATTTTAATGATTCGAAGTATGAAGGATTTGCTGAAAAAAAATTTACAGGATCTAATTTTATTTTCTTTACAAAATATAAAAAAACAAGATCTGAGAGAGTTGTTGAAAAAAAAGTTATGTTTGAATACTATGAATCAAATTATAACTTACTCTACTTTAAAGGTAATTTACACCTCATAAAACGGAAAAAAGATTTAATAAAACTCTTTCCTGAATTCAAAAAAGAAATGAAAGATTATGCAATACACAATGCCACTGCTGCTACGG
Organism: Aureibaculum flavum; assembly: GCF_016406085.1. GTDB lineage: Bacteria > Bacteroidota > Bacteroidia > Flavobacteriales > Flavobacteriaceae > Aureibaculum > Aureibaculum flavum. The sequence continues at coordinate 211,843 of NZ_JAEHFJ010000005.1, read as the reverse complement.
ATATTCTAAACTATTTAACTAGATTAAATTCTTTACTATCTAAAAAACAATAACCAAATGAGGAAATTAATTGCGATCACCTTATTTATGGTGTCATTAAATTTTTTGAATGCCCAACAAAATCAAGACTTAATTTCAATAGATTTTAATGATATTAGTAGAACAGATGCTATGCATCAATTAGAAGAGAAGTTCAACTATCAGTTTTATTTTGTTAAAGAATGGTTTTCTCAAGAAAAAATTAATATAAATTTCAAAAATGTTACTATTTCAAAAGTATTAAATCAAATTTTTGAAGACACAAATTTTAATTATTTTATTTTAAAAAACAAAGGAATTGTTATAACTCAAAACAGAGTTATCTATAGCGACTTACCCGATAACTTTTTTGGTAACAAAAAAGTTATCGATAAAAACAATAGAATTGAAACCGAATCTGCCCGCCCTGTTTTCAAAAACAAAATAGTATCGTCAAATAAAACTCGGACGGAAACGGTTAGTATTGGAAAAGAAAACCCATTAGACAAACGTACCAAATATAAACTTAGTGGTTACATTCGTGATTCAAAAACGGGTATGCCATGGTCTAATGTATCAATAGTCGTTAAAAACACAGTTTTAGGCGTTGAAACAGATAAAAATGGATATTACCAAATCACGATTCCCAGAGGTTACAACACTATAGAAACAAGCTCTATTGGCCTAGGAAAAACTCAAAAAAATGTAATTATTTATAATGATGGTACTTTAAATATAAATCTTTCAGAAAACATTGAAGAACTTGACGAAATAATCGTTTCAAGTAAACAAACCAGTAATGTAGTAGATTCTGAAATAGGCACAAACGAGGTAGATTCTGAAAAATCTAAAAACATACCTCTAGTAATGGGAGAAAGGAATATGCTAAAGGTGGCAACAGCTTTACCGGGTATTACAACTGCTGGCGAAGGCTCTTCTGGATTTAATGTTAGAGGTGGAAAAACAGATCAGAATCTAATACTTTTAGATAATGCTGTTTTATATAACCCAGCACATTTTTTTGGAATATTTCAAGCATTAAACCCATTTACCACCAAAAATATTAAAATTTATAAAGGAAGTGTACCTGCTCAATTTGGTGGTCGTTTGTCATCAGTATTTGATATTACAACTAAAGATGGAAGTTTAGATAAATTTAAAGGAGAAGCATCTATTGGACCCGTTACAGGAAATATTGCTTTAGAAATACCAATAATTAAAGAAAAAGCTTCGTTAGTATTAGGTGGTAGAAGTACGTATTCCAACTGGATTTTAAACTCATTAGATAATAAATCCTTAAAAAACAGCAAGGCCTCGTTTTACGACCTAATTGGCAAATTTAATGCTAAAATTGATAGTACGAATGAAGTACGAGCTACGGCCTATTATAGTAATGATGATTTTAGCATCACGTCAGATTCTGTTTACGGATATAATAATTTATTACTTTCCGTACTCTGGAATAAAAAATTTAACGATAAAAATTCGAGCAGCTTATCTATATCTAAAAGTCAATATAAATTTAATATAAATTATGACGGACAATCAAATGATAATTTTGGATATGATTATGGCATAGACGAAATTGGAGCAAAATTAAGATTAGTTTACTTACATAGTGATAAACATAAATTTAATTATGGAGTATCTGTAAAAAAATATGAAGTAAACCCTGGTAAAAAAGAGCCATTGGGTGAAAATTCAGCTGTAATACCACTAAATTTAGAAAATGAATACGGTCTTGAATCTGCCGTTTTTTTAGAAGATGGTTATAAAATAAACAATAAATTTTTAATTAATGTTGGGCTACGCTATTCAATGTTTCAAGCTTTAGGAAGCTCATTAACAAGAGTGTATGAAACTGGCCAACCCCGCAATAATGAAACGGTATCTGACACTCTAAATTTTGGCAAAAACAAAACGATAAAAAACTATGGTGGATTAGAAACTAGATTGTCTGGCAGGTATTTACTAAACAAAGATTTCTCTATTAAATTGGGCTATAATAGTGCCTACCAATACCTACACACTCTGTCTAATAACACCACACTTTCTCCAATAGATACTTGGAAATTATCTGATTATCACATCAAGCCACAAAAATCTCAACAGCTTTCTTTAGGTTTATTTAAAAATATAAATGGTAATGATTATGAACTAAGTTTAGAGGGGTATTATAAGAAATCAGAAAATGTACCTGACTTTAAAACAGGAGCTCAATTGCTACTTAACGAAAATGTAGAAACTGAAATACTTCAAGGTAAAGGTAAAGCATATGGTATAGAATTTTTAGTTAAAAAGAATAAAGGTAAACTTAGCGGTTGGTTTGCTTACACTTATTCCAAATCACTAATTAAGCTTGATAGCCCTTTTAAAGAAGAGCAAATAAACAACGGAAATTATTTTCCATCAAATTATGACAAACCTCATAACTTAAATATTGTTTCCAATTTCAAAGTTACAAGACGTTTTAGTTTTTCAGCAAATTTCGAATATCAAACAGGAAGACCAGTGACCTATCCTATTGGAAATTTTGACTATCAGGGTGACACTTATGTTATTTATAGTGAACGAAACAAATTTAGAATTCCTGATTATTATAGATTAGACTTAAGTTTTAACATTGAAGGCAACCATAAATTAAAAAAATTAGGACATAGTTATTGGAATATATCAGTTTATAATGTTTTAGGAAGAAACAACCCATATTCAGTATTTTTTGTTACTGAAAACGGAAATGTAAAAGCATATAAAAGCTCTATTTTTTCAGTTCCAATTCCTACAATTTCTTACAATATTAAATTCTAAGTGAAAATGAAAAAATACCGTAAAATAAATACTAACAGGATAACGGCATACATAGGGGCTTTTTTTATTGCCCTTATAACATCTGGCTGTATTGAAGAGTTTAATGCGACCACGGAATCATTTGAAAGTATTTTAGTTGTAGATGCATGGATTACTGATGAATTTAAAGAGCATCACATTAAATTAAGTAGAACTTATCGCTTTGAGCAAGATGGGGCTACGCCAGAACAAAACGCAGAAGTATCCATAACTGATAGCAATGGCAACATATACATATTTAATGAGGTCTCTGAAGGAACTTATGTTTCTTCTGTAATGTTTAATGCAAAACCAAATATCGATTATTCACTAACAGTAGAAACCAGTGATAATAGCATTTACACCTCCAAACCCGAACGTTTAGTGATTGGCGATGAAATTGTAAATGTTGAAAGTTTAAAAATTGAAAATAATCAAGAAAATTCAGGTGTTGAAATAAATGCATTTTCTATGATCAATTCCAATGATCCTAAGTATTATGTATATACTTATGAGGAAACCTATAAAATTATTGCTCCACTTTGGTCTCCAGTTGAAGCCAAAGTTGTTTCTATAAACCCTCCAGAGGTTGAGTTAGTACTAAAAACCAAACAAGATAAAATTTGCTATACTACAAATGTTGTCGATAAGGCTGTGGCGGGTTCGAAAACTAAATTAAATGGGAATACAATCCAAAAAACCTTGATAAAATTTATTCCAAAGTACGATTATGAAATAGCAAATAGGTATAGCATACTTGTAAAACAACATAGTATTTCTAGAGCAGCAGATAAGTTTTATTCATTATTGAAAGAATTCTCCACCTCTGGAAGTTTGTTTTCTCAAATTCAGACCGGATTTATTGATGGTAATATTTCATCTCAAAATGAGGCTGAACAAAAAGTAATTGGCTTTTTTAATGTGTCATCAACTTCATCTAAAAGAATATTTTTCAACTTTACTGATCTTTATCCTAATGAAACTTCCATTGATCTACCTGTTGATTGTCCAACTATAACACCAGAATTAGATGAATTAGTTGAACTATTAGCTAGTGGCGACATGCTTTATTACATCTACAACCCCTGTTTATTGGCACCCGCACCTGAATATTGTGATTTTGACGAGCCACAAGGACCCTATCAAATTGTTCCAAAAGTTTGTGGTGACTGCACAGAATCAGGAACAAATATTAAACCTGAATTTTGGGAAGAATAAAAATTATACAATGAGAAAAATATTTTACTTGCTTCTTATTATTTCTAGTTGCGTAGAGAATGTAATAAGTCAATCAATACATCTGCAACCTGGTGATGAAAAAATTCTGAAGCAAATACCAGAAGAAAACGTTTTTGTTCGTGCAAATTCACATTTACTTTTTGCGGGTGAGTATATGTATTATTCGTTTTACGCTTTAAAGGCAAACTCCTTGCAACCAAGCAATATCAGCACAATTGGTTATGTTGAATTAATAAACGATAGTAAGGAAGTTATTTTTAAACATAAATTACGTATTGAAAACGGTAAAGCACAAGGTGATTATTTTATTCCCGTAAACATACCTTCTGGTAGTTATAAAATCATCGGTTACACAAATTGGATGCTTAATGCCAATTCATATTTTAGTCAAGATCTAAGTATAATCAATCCTTATTTAGCGGATCAACAGGCTATATTAACTGGTAGTAAAAATCTTTATCTTAAGGAAGAAAGAAAAACATTTAATAACACGAATTTAGATATTTCATTAGACAATAATCAATACTCAAAAAGGAGTAAGGTGAATTTTAAAATAAAAAACGACCAAAGAATAAAAGGAAATTTCACACTGTCAGCACGAGAAGTAAGTCCAATTAAATCTAATCAAAACAACACGCCTAAATTAGTTAAGTCTTCTATTAAAAATACTACATTTAAGAATGATCAAATAATACTTCCTGAGTTACGTGGTGAAATAATTAGTGGTAAAATAATTCCTAAAAATGGTAATACAACTGTCGATAATTTACAAGTGTCTCTGTCAATACCTAATGAAGGTAACTATATAATTAAATTAGCTAGTGTATCGGCTAATGGTGATTTTTATTTTAACATCATTGAAAAATATAAGACCAAAGATGCTGTATTTGAAATACTAGGTGAGCATAAAGAAAATTATAATATTTTTTTAGACCCTAAACCTACTGCAGATTATTCTAATATAAGTTTTAAACCGTTTTTTATTGATAGTGTAAATAAAAAACAAATTATTGATCGTAGTATTCATAACCAAATAGAGAATGGATACTTTAATGTAAAACCAGATTCTATATTATCAAACCAAATAGAACTTCCTTTTAATTATAATAACTTAGTTCTTTATAATTTAGATGAGTATACTCGATTTCAAACAATCAAAGAGACCCTGGTAGAAGTTACGGAAAATGTATGGGCCGAAAAAAGAGATGACAAATATGTATTTCAAGTAAGAATTTTAAAAGCTAAAAACAATAATTATAATTATAAAGTTAATAAACCTTTGGTTTTAATTGATGGTGTTTTTGTGTCAGATCATGATGCATTAATGTACTATGACGCTCGCAAAGTAAAAAGTATTGGTATTATAAGAGAAAGGTATGTATTTGGTAGAAATGTGTTTACTGGTGTTGTTATCATAGAAACAATAAAGGGTGATTATCAAATTAATAGCACGTCAATATTAAAAAAAGAGCTATTTACACCTGTAAATAACAAAAATTACTATAAACAGAAATATAATTTCGAAACAAAAACGCAATCAGATCGGATTCCAGATTTTCGATATCAATTACTTTGGAAACCAAATTTTGAAATTAACAAAGAAGATTCGTTGGGTACATTTTACACTTCAGATGTCACTGGCACATTCGAAATCTCAATTACTGGATTTACCGATGAAGGGGAACAAATTTTTATAAATAAAACATTCACCGTAAAGTAATTATATCTAAAATTTAATGCAAATTTTTCTCTTCAATCCATTTTGAAAGATACTTTGTACTCTTCATTGTATGATGCTGCAACATGCTACCCATAAAGTTCTGATCTCTATGTAGATCCAAATCCTGATGGATTTTAATAATTCTCTCGCTCAATTTTTCTGACAATTGCTTTTTAGAATATATAGAATTTATTATTTCAATTCCATGTTGTTGTAATTGCTCCCAAATATCTCTATTCGAATAAAGTTGAACTGCCTTATCTGCAAATGTTTTTGGATTATCATTAATAAAGCCATTCCATGATAAATTATTATGCATTCCTTCTGCTCCAATAGTTGTGGTAACCGATGGTGTTCCGTTTAGCATGGCATCTATAAGTTTTCCTTTGAGTCCTGCCCCAATTTGAAGTGGAGTTAATAACACACGAGCATTTGAGACAACTTTATGAGCATCATCTGCCCTACCCTTAACTATAAACCCTTCCTTTTCATTATGTAAATCGGTTACTTTTTGAGAAGGATACGATCCATAAATAAATAATTTTGAATTCGGTAATTGTTTTCGAATCAATGGCCAAATGGTTTTCTTTAAATACAATACCGATTGCCAATTGGGCTCATGTCTAAAATTTCCAATACTTATAAAATCATGTCGTTCATCAAAAGTTGGTTTTTCAAATAACGTATCTTTTGAAAGATCATCAAGCATGAATGGCAATTCAATTAAAATAGTTTCAGGAATTTTAAAATGGTCTATTAAAAGTTGATATTCGTATGGTGAAATAATCAAAGACAAATCACATCTATAAATACTGGCAATTTCTCTTTTGGTAATATCCAATTGATTCAGTTGATTCAATTCAAACGTTGCATTCTTTTTAAACGCTTCTAGCCGTCCATGCCGCAAACAATGTAAATCTTCGGTGTCTAAAACCCGTATTGCTTTAGGGCAATTCTCTGTAACACGCCAACCAAATTGTTCTTCGGTTATAAAACGGTCAAAAACGACAACATCAGGCTGCAAGGTTGTAATAAATTTATCGAAACTAGTATTGTTCAATTCAATAGAAATACTGTCTATTGCTAAACTTTTAAGATTATCTATATACGGCGTTATTTGGGCTGCACTAGCAAAAGTAATTTGATAATTTTCCTCTAAAAAAAAGTGAAGTAATTGCAAAATTCTACTTCCAGCAGCTGTTGAAGTAGATTCAGGAAAAACCAATCCGATAAATAGGACTTTTTTCATCCTGCTAAAATATAAAATTGATCACTCTTATCTACATTAATCTGAATGTAATTAAAATAAATTTTCAATAATTATTGAAAGTTTAAAAATAATTGTATATTTGCATATGGAATATCAAGAAGCAAAAGAAAAATTTATTAGCACTTGGGGTAGTTTAGGAACGATGTGGGGTATAAATAAGGCCATGGCAATGATACAAGCCTTACTTTTTGTTTCTACAAAACCATTGTCTATGGAAGACATTATGGAAGAGTTACAAATATCAAGAGGTAATACCAGTATGAATTTACGCCAATTGATGGATTGGGGCATTGTTACTAAAGAAATTATTCCAGGTGAACGCAAAGAGTTTTTTACGACCGAAAAAGATGTGCAAGAATTGGCCAGACAAATTGCAAAAGAGAGAAGCCGAAGAGAAATACAACCGGTAATTAAAGTATTAAAGGAAGTTTCAAGCATAAAAGATGATAAAACAGAAAAAACAAAAGAACTGATAAAACAAACTAAAGCCTTGCATGAATTAACCGAAAATGCCGACAAGATGTTAAACAAGTTGATTAATCAAGATCAAAATTGGTTGACAAAGTCTTTGTTCAAACTTATTAAGTAAAAAAAATTTAAATAATACTTTCAATATTTTCTGAAAGTTTAATAACTACAATTATGACCACACTTAAAAATTACACTTTATTATACGATGACGATTGTCCTTTATGTAAAACCTATACTTCGGTGTTTATAAAAACAAAAATGTTGGATAGAAATGGGAGACAGGCGTATAGTAGCATATCACAAATGGAATACGGTTATATAGATTTGGAAAAAGCTAAGAATCAAATTGCACTAATAAATCATGACGATAAAACGGTCCTTTACGGAATTGATAGTTTATTGAAAGTTATCGGATACTCGTTCCCTTTTATTGAAAAAATTGGACAAACTAGTCCAATCAAATGGTTCTTAAAAAAGCTATATTCTTTTATCTCATACAATCGAAAAGTGATAATTCCGATTAAGAAACGGGACTTTCAATGTATGAGTTGTGAGCCTGAATTCAATATCAAATACCGTATTATTTATATTCTCTTTACTACCTTAATTACCAGCTTGGTACTTTATCAATATTCAGAACAATTATTCTTTTTACCTGATTCTACGATAGGAAGAGAAACAGTATTAGCCATAGTACAAATTGTATTTCAAAGTGTTTTCTTATTAAAAATAAACCGTAATGATTTACTAAACTATATTGGTAATTTAATGACCGTTTCTTTAATGGGATCTCTTATGTTAATGCCAATTATTATCATCAACCATTTTATCATGTTACCTACATTGATCCTACTTAGTTGGTTTGGTCTTACGGCACTATTAATGTTTATGGAACATTACCGTAGAGTTAACTTACTAAACCTATCTACTTATTTATCTTACACATGGGTGTTGTATCGCGTTATCGCGTTACTATTAATTTTAAACTTATAATTATGAAAACATTGCATTATATAAATCTAACAGCTTTCCTCATAACATTTGGTCTATATGCAAGTATTCATTTCGGAATATATGGTATGATTGCTTCTTTAGGTCTGGGTGTAATCCAACTTTTTCTTGGAATTGTCTTAGTCGTTTATTCAAAAGAATTTAGTAACAAGCATCAAAATTATCTCAAAATATATTGGATTCTAGCGATACTAAATATAACTGCAATTATAATTGTCACTGAAACTCGACATGGTTTAAATAGTTATTATGCTGCAACTCTTACTTTTATAATTCCAATGTTTATTGCTTCATATTTTGTCTATTTAACTTATCAAATTCAAAAATCTTTCCAATTATGAAAACAATTGTAATAGCTGGAGGCAGTGGCTTTCTTGGTCAAGTTTTAGAAAATTATTTTACTAAAATTGGTTATACTGTTAAAATATTAACGCGTTACCCGAAAAAAGAATACGATGTGTATTGGGATGCTAACACATTAGGTAAATGGACCATTGTATTAGAAGATTCAGAAGCTCTTATCAACTTAACTGGAAAATCAGTCGATTGTAGATATACGGATAAAAACAAAAAAGAAATTTATGATTCCCGAATCAACTCAACGCAAATTTTAGGAAAAGCTATTCAGCTATGTGAACAACCTCCTAAAGTTTGGATGAATGCCTCCACTGCAACGATATATCGTTATTCTTTAGACAAAAAAATGACAGAAATCAATGGAGAAATTGGCGATGATTTTTCAATGAATATTGCTAAATCTTGGGAAAAAGAATTTAACCAATTTGATACCCATAAAACGAGAAAGATTATTCTTAGAACATCTATTGTATTGGGTAAAAACGGTGGAGCATTCATCCCGCTAAAAACTTTAGCAAAATTAGGTTTGGGCGGTAATCAAGGTAGGGGAAATCAAAAGGTGAGCTTTATTCATGAAAAAGATTTTGTCAGAGCGGTTGAATTTATCTTAAACCGTCCCAATCTCAATGGTATTTTTAATGTGACCGTTCCAAACCCAACTAACAATATGATTTTAATGAAAACCATCCGTAAAAAAATAGGAATGCCTTTTGGGTTATCACACCCCAAATGGTTATTAAAAATTGGTGCCAAAATAATTAAAACGGAAACAGAATTGGTTTTAAAAAGCAGGAATGTTATTCCTGAACGTTTATTACAGAATGGTTTCAGTTTTAAGCATCCTACCATAGAAACTACCATATCTGATTTATTAAATTAATACAGGTTATTCAATTACACATATTATCCCTATTTTTGTGTTATAAAAATATTTTTTACTTATGAGTACATATGATGTAGCCATTATTGGTTCTGGTCCTGGAGGATACGTTGCAGCAATTCGCTGTGCACAATTAGGCATGAAAACTGCCATTATCGAAAAATATGATACCCTAGGTGGTACCTGTTTAAATGTTGGTTGTATTCCTTCAAAAGCATTATTAGATTCTTCGCATCATTATCATGATGCCATTGCACATTTTGAAGACCATGGTATTGAGATTTCAGGCGATATAAAAGCCAATCTTAAAAAAATGATTGACCGTAAACAAAACGTAGTTGACACCAATACAAGTGGAATTAAATATTTGATGGATAAGAACAAGATTACTATCTATCATGGTATGGGCTCTTTTGTTGATGCTACTCATATTTCTATCGCTCAAGCGGACGGAAAAACAGAAGAAATTGAAGCGAAAAACATCATTATAGCCACAGGTTCTAAACCTTCAACGTTGCCATTTATTAAATTAGATAAAAAACGAGTAATCACCTCAACTGAAGCGTTGAGTTTAAAAGAAATACCAAAGCATTTAGTCGTTATTGGTGGTGGTGTTATCGGATTAGAACTCGGACAAGTATATAAAAGATTAGGTGCAGAAGTATCAGTAATTGAATATATGGATCGAATCATTCCTACGATGGATGCTTCTTTGTCTAAAGAATTGCAAAAAGTATTAAAGAAACAAGGTGTAAAATTTTACACAAAGCATAAAGTAACGGCCGTTAAAGCTGGAGCTAAAGAAGTAACAATTACTGCAGATGATAAAAAAGGTAATCCCGTTGAATTTAAGGGAGATTACTGTTTAGTTTCTGTAGGTAGAAAACCATATACAGATGGTTTAAATTTGGATAAAGCAGGTGTAAAAGCCAATGAAAAAGGACAAATTGATGTAAATGATCATTTACAAACAAGTGCTTCAAATATTTACGCCATTGGTGATGTTATTAAAGGAGCTATGTTAGCTCATAAAGCGGAAGAAGAAGGTGTTTTTGTTGCAGAAACTATTGCTGGTCAAAAACCACATATTGATTATAATTTAATTCCTGGTGTTGTATACACATGGCCAGAAGTAGCTGCAGTTGGTAAAACAGAAGAACAACTTAAAGAAGCCGGTGTTGATTATAAATCAGGACAATTTGCAATGCGTGCCTTAGGACGTTCTAGAGCAAGTGGAGACATTGATGGTTTTGTAAAAATATTAGCTGATGCCAAAACAGATGAAGTTCTAGGTGTACACATGTGTGGTGCGAGAGTGGCAGATTTAATTGCCGAAGCTGTTGTAGCCATGGAATTTAGAGCATCAGCAGAAGACATCGCTAGGATGAGTCATGCTCACCCGACCTATGCAGAGGCTGTTAAAGAAGCTGCATTAGATGCTACCGGTAAAAGAGCGTTACATAGTTAAGATGCACTTTATGCATTAGATCTTAGAGTTTAGAGTTTAGATTTAAGAAAATTGGCAGAAAAATTTGTGAAAATGAAAGTAAAGCTCCTCCCCTTCTTTCAAGGGGAGGTGTCCTTTTAAAATGATTAAGGCTTCTAAAACGACTATGGACGGAGGGGTCAAAATACATAATAACCAATTAATTCTTTCATTGTGAAAATAAAACGCTACGAATTCTTATTAATTCCAATCTTAGTTTTCTTGCTTTTTACAGCGTGTAATTCGCAAAAAGCAGCTACTACGACGTATCAAACGAGCAAACAAGAAATAACAACCATGATGATGCAGCAAGCAAAAGATTGGTCAAATGGCGATTTGGTTGCTTTTATGCAAGGGTATATAAAATCGGATAGTCTGAAATTTGTGGGTAGTAGCGGTATTACATATGGATGGCAACAAACTCTAGATAATTACAAAAAAGGCTATCCAACAAAAGAGCATACGGGAACCTTAACGTTTAAATTACGCGATTTTGATCAATTAGCAAATAATGTGTTTTTGGTGATTGGTGAATTCCATTTAAAAAGACAAGTTGGCGATGCCGATGGAATGTTTTCTATTATCCTAAAACGAATTAAAGGGGAATGGAAAATCATTGCCGATCATTCTTCTTAAAATAACTGTTTGCGGTCTTCAAAAAAAATAACACTAGAAAATTCAGCTGAATTCAAGCACAAATTGCTGATTTGGGCCCAACAGTACCATGAATTTGTATGGCTGGACAGTAATGATTATCCACAATCCTATTCTAACTATGATGCCGTCTTAGCAGTTGAGGCCCATTCGGTACTACAGAGTAATTACCTTGATGCATTTACTAAATTAAAGAACTACAAAAACAAGATTAACGATTTTATTTTTGGGTATTTAAGCTACGATTTAAAGAATGATACCGAGGTCTTGAATTCTAAAAATGATGACGGATTACATTTTCCTGATGTGTACTTTTTTCAACCCAAAAAAATATTCTTTTTTAAGGAGAATGTGTTGGAGATTCAGTATTTGGTGGAGAATAGGAATAATATCAATGATGATTTAGAAAGCATTGAACAGATTACTTCGTCCCGAAAAGGGTCTCGCAATGACAGTAATTCGACTTTGGAACAGCATAACGTCAAAATAAAAAAACGTATCACTAAAAAAGAATACCTTAATCAATTAGATAAAGTTTTAGAACACATTCACAGAGGTGACATTTATGAAGTAAATTTTTGTCAGGAATTTTATGCAGAGAACGCATCTATCAATCCACTCAATGTTTATCATCATTTGAATGAAATTTCTAATCCGCCCTTTGCGAGCTTCATTAAAATCAATGACAAGTATGTGATTTCCGCATCTCCCGAAAGATTTGTAAAAAAAGAGGGAAATAAAATCATTTCTCAACCTATAAAAGGGACGGCAAAACGACTTGTAGATAAAATTGCTGATAAGCAACTCGCCACAGCTTTAGCAAGCGATCAAAAAGAGCGTTCAGAAAATATAATGATTGTAGACTTAGTGCGTAACGATTTATCGAAAACAGCTATAAAAGGCTCGGTAAAAGTTGAAGAGCTCTGCAAGGTTTATTCGTTTGATCAAGTGCATCAAATGATTTCAACCATAAGTTCGACCGTAAAAGATACTACTGATTCCATAGATATTATTAAGAGTCTATTCCCTATGGGAAGCATGACCGGTGCACCTAAACTATCCGCTATGCAGATAATTGAAGAATTAGAAGCCACTAAACGCGGAATATACTCAGGAGCTATAGGTTATTTTACACCTACGGGTGATTTTGATTTTAACGTCGTCATTCGAAGTATTTTATATAATAAAACGAAAAACTATGTATCTTATTCAGTTGGTGGAGCAATAACTTCAAAATCGGATCCAGAAAAGGAATATGAAGAATGTTTATTAAAAGCTATTGCAATGAAAAAGGCGTTAATTAATTAATCTCTTAAAAAGTACATTGATAACCTTCAGCATTCCAAATTACTATTCCTTCCTGCAATAATTCAACAGGAAATTTATCATCACCAAGATACCCGATATTTTCTCCACTACAGTTATAAACCGTAATTACAGAATTTGCAAGAGGATTACAATCTCCATAAATAAAAATATCTTGCTTTTCAAAAGAAGTTTGCATTATATAAGAATATTGATAGTCAACTACCTCATCCTGTTCTCTCTGCTCAATTTCACTTTTTAACCAAGCCAAATTTTCAATCGGATTTTCTACCCCACAAGCTGATTTCTCATTAGATTCATCAGTATTGTTACAACTATACGTTAAGAAACAAAAAAATAAAATAAAAGCTATGTTTTTCATAATTCATTATTTTATTGAAGACGTAGATTATTACAGATGGTTGCTTTAATTTTCTATTTTTTTTACGGTATCTTTTCGCAACAAAAGCAGTGGTAATGATACACCAATAGATAATGAGATTAAGATAAACAACATGGTAAAACCGTTTGAAAATATAGCATCCATAAAAACTAATCTTTTTGCATCATCTTTTTCTAGAAAAGTAAAAGACATGATTGACAACACTGTCTCATAAGCATAAAAACCAGGAATCATCGGAATTACCGCAGGTATAGAAAATACTACGGGAGGCTGATGAATACTATGAGCTAAAGGTATACTTAATAGACCAACAAACGAAGCTGCAACCAAGCTTGCCAACACAATATTTATTTGAAAATCCAATAAAAAAGTTTTGATAAATCCAGCTCCAAACCCTAATAAAAAAACCGTAAGAATCGCCTTTTTAGGTATATTAAATAATATGCCAAAGCCAACAGCAGCGATACCGGCCCAAATGGAAATTTCTAAAATGTTTAATATAGTTTCTATCATTTTAATTCAAAAATTAACATGGCTATAAAAAGCCCGAGTGCCATTGCTAATACGGTCATGACACCATTGGCAAATCTTACCATTCCATTCAATACATTTTTATCTAAAAGATCAGAAAAAGAGTTAATTAGAGCAACTCCCGGAACTAAAAACAGTATGGAAGTTGCCAAAGCTGCCTCAGGTTGCGTACCTAAATTAAAATAAACACCTAGTGAGGCTATTGTAGAAGCTGTTAATGATGCTAAAAACACATTTATATAAACATTAAATAATTTTTTATGCGTTTCTTGAAGTATCAGTAGACCGCAAAAGGTACTTACAAATGCTATCAGTAAATTTAAATAATCACCTCCAAAAATTTTACAAAAACCTGCTCCGGCAAAACTTACTGCAATAAGCACAACAATTCTTGGATATCTTTTTTGATTTTTCAGTCTATTAATTTCATCTCTAATGTTTGATAAAGACCAACCTTCTTCAATAGCATTCCAACTGGCTTTACTAATTAATGAAAGTATTGTAAAATCTATTTTATGGGAAGGTAAATTTTTAACTTTAGTGTAATTTTCACCCGTTTTAATATCTACGACAGTTAATATAATAGTCTTCTGACTGATTAAACTAAAAGATTCACAATTTAAAACGGATGCAAAACGGTCAATATTTAAGTCCACTCTATTCGTATTTGCTCCTGAAACCATCAATAGTGATGATATTTCTAATAACAAATCTGCTACTTGCTTTAAACGATTGGTAGTGTCCATTTTTATGAAATAATACCGTGCAAATTTAACATTTTCATGGGTATTTTCCTTAAAAAATCAATAGTAATTTTGACCATTTTCAAAGGTTATTATTCTATATTAAAAATTATTTTAACGCGGTAATCATTTTTTCATTTATCTCTTCCAAACATAAATTACCTATACTCCCTAAATGTGTATGATTCACATTTTTATCAGGTTTAAATTCGCCTTTTTCTACTTTAGCCCCAACCATTTTATAAGCATCTCTAAAAGCAACACCGTCTTGCACTAATTTATTAACCTCTTCTACTGTAAACAAATAATCATATTTTGGGTCTTCTAAAATCTTAGTATTTACACGTACATTTTCAATGGAAAAAGTCATCATCTCTAAACAAGATTTCAATGTTTGAATTGCTGGTAGAACAGCCTCTTTTAACAATTGTAAATCACGTTGATAACCACTTGGCAAATTGTTAGAGATTAAAGTCAACTCATAAGGCAGAGCTTGCAGTGCATTACATTTACCTCTTATCAACTCAAAAACATCAGGGTTCTTTTTATGAGGCATTATACTAGAGCCAGTAGTCAACTCATCTGGAAAAGAAACAAAATTAAAATTCTGACTCATGTACAAACATATATCCATGGCAAATTTCGAAAGCGTTCCTGCTACGGTACTTAGTGCCGAAGCCAATGCCTTTTCTGTTTTACCTCTACTCATTTGAGCAGCGACAACATTGTACTTTAACGTTTCAAATCCCAGTAATTCTGTTGTCATTTGACGATCAATATCAAATGAACTTCCATAACCAGCACCTGAACCTAATGGATTTTGATCTGCTATTTTAAAAGCGGCATTCAACATATAAACATCATCAATTAAACTTTCGGCATACGCAGAAAACCACAAGCCAAATGAAGAAGGCATGGCAACTTGTAAATGGGTATATCCCGGTATTAACACCGCTTTATGTTCTTCTGCTTTTGACATTAACTCGTCAAATAACGATTTTACTAAATTTTTAATCTCTGAAATTTCATCTTTAAAATACAAGTGCAAATCAACCAGAACTTGATCGTTTCTAGACCGTGCCGTATGTATTTTTTTACCAGTATCGCCCAACATTTCAGTAAGCATGAATTCCACTTTAGAATGAACATCTTCAAAGGTATCTTCAATAACAAAATTTCCTTTTTCTATATTTTGAAGAATACTGTTCAGTTTTGCCTCAATAATAACAATTTCTCGATCTTGTAAAATTTCTATTTTATGCAACATTTTGGCATGGGCAATTGAACCCAATACGTCATATTTAGCAATGATCAAATCTAATTGACGATCATTTCCGACAGTAAACATGTCAATTTTTTTATCAGTGCTAAAGCCTTTATCCCAGAGTTTCATAATTTTAATGTTTAAGTATTTTTAATCTGTTTAATTGGTCTACAAATTACAACTAACGAAACTGTTTATACAATAACGTCTGTTAACAAATCAATATAAATTTTTATTCCTTCTTCAATTTCATTCACATAAATAAATTCATCTGCAGTATGTGAGCGTAATGAATCACCAGGACCTAATTTTAATGACGAGCAAGTTAATACTGCTTGATCTGATAAGGTTGGAGAACCATACGTTTCTCTACCTAAAGCAATACCAGCTTTTACTAAAGCATGTTCTTTGGGTATAGATGATGAATTTAATCGTAAAGATCGTTCTTTTACTTCAACCTCAACATGACGCTTAATAATTTCCAACACTTCTTTATTGCTATACGCATCAGTAATACGAACATCTACTACAAAATGACATTCGGCAGGAATCACATTATGCTGACTACCCGCATTAATTTGCGTAACTGTCATTTTAATCTCCCCTAACGTTTCTGAGACCTTCGGAAACTTATAGGTTCTAAACCATTCTATGGCCTCCATGGCTTTATAAATTGAATTATCACCCAACCCATGTGCAGCATGACCTGCCTTTCCGTGTGTAATACAATCTATAACTAATAAGCCTTTTTCTGCCACAGCCAATTGCATCAATGTAGGCTCACCTACAATGGCAACATCAATTTTTGGTAGTATTGGCAACATACTATTTAATCCATTTTGACCAGAACTTTCTTCTTCCGCCGAAGCTACTATAATCAAATTGTATTTTAAATCCTTATGATTATAAAAATACGTAAATAACGCCATCAAAGAAACCAAACAACCACCAGCATCGTTACTTCCAAGTCCAAATAATTTACCATCAATAATTTCAGGGTTTAAAGGGTCTCTGGTATAAGCCGAATTTGGTTTTACCGTATCGTGATGCGAATTCAATAATAACGTAGGCTTATCTGCATCAAAATACTTATTAAAGGCGTAGACATTATGATTGTTTCGTTTAAAACTAATCTCATTTTTCTCAAACCATTTTTCAATTAATGCTGCTGTCCCATCTTCTTCTGAAGAAAAAGATTGTGTTGCTATCAATTTTTGTAATAATTGTATGGCTTCTTTTGTGAGTTTTTCAATCATAAACTTAATGTTGTGTGTTGTGTGTTTTTATTCGTTATAAAATCAGAATTAGCAATATGAATTTCAGCAACACCTTTGCTTAATGCATAAAAACAATTTTCTAATTTTGGTAGCATACCGGCTGCTATAATATTATTTTTTTTAAGTGTTTTATATAGTTCAGCATCTATACTTTCTATTACAGAATCTTCATCATTTATACTTTCTAAAACTCCTTTCTTTTCGAAAATATACGTTAAACGAACCTCATACTTTTTTGCCAAACCAGATGCTAATTCTGAAGCGATGGTGTCGGCATTGGTATTGAGTAATTGACCTTCTTTATTATGCGTAATTGCACAAAAAACAGGAATTAAATCGTTCTCTAACAATATAGAAATAGTGTTGGTATCAACTTCATCTACGTCACCAGCAAAACCATAATCTATTTCCTTTACTATTCGTTTATGAGCCTTAATAGCGTTACCATCTGCACCTGAAAGCCCTATTGCGTTACAATTATTTTTTTGCAAATTTGCAACAATATTTTTATTTAACAAACCTGCATAAACCATCGTTACTACTTCTAAGTTATCAGCATCAGTTATACGTCTACCCCCAATCATTTTAGGTTCTAATTGTAGTTTCTTAGCAATCTCCGTGGCTTTTTTTCCACCACCATGGACTAAGATATTTAACCCCTCTAACTTTGAAAAATCGACTAAAAAAGAAGATAAATTTTCCTCATGATCAATAACATTACCTCCAATTTTTATGATGTGTAGTTTTGGTTTACTCATTTTCCAAAATCTTTTTTAACACCAACTGTGCAGCATAGGTTCTATTATTGGCTTGCTCTATTACCAAGGAATTTTCTCCATCTAACACTTCATCAGTAACAATAACATTTCTTCGTACTGGTAAGCAATGCATAAATTTTGCATTATTGGTTAAATTCATTTTTTGTTGATCAATCATCCAATTTTTATCCTTTGAAATTATATGTCCATAATCGGAAAAAGAACTCCAATTTTTAACATAAATAAAATCTGCATTTTTAAATGCCTCCTCTTGATTATATTCAATTTTAGAATTTTTAGTAATCTCTGGATCAAGCTCATATCCTTTAGGATGTGTAATCACAAATTCTGCATCTTGCAATTGCATCATTTCTACAAAAGAATTGGCAACGGCATGAGGTAAAGCTTTTGGATGCGGAGCCCAAGACAACACTACTTTTGGCGATTTCTTTTGATTATACTCTGCCAATGTTATAGCATCAGCCAAAGCCTGCAACGGGTGTCCAACCGAACTTTCCATATTTACAATAGGAACCGAAGCATATTTTTTAAAATTTTGAAGCACTTCCTCCGCTTGGTCTTTTTCTTTATCCTCCAACAACGCAAATGCTCTAATCGCAATAATATCACAATATTGAGAAATTACTTGAGCGGCTTCTTTTACATGTTCAGATTTACCCTGATCCATAATAGTTCCATCCTCAAATTCTAACGCCCATCCTTCATTAGAAAAATTCATTACAATCGGATTTAACCCCAAATTTAAGGCCGCTTTTTGTGTGCTTAATCGCGTACGTAAACTAGAGTTAAAAAACAATAGTCCAATAGATTTATCTTTTCCAAGCGTATGATATTTTAAAGGATCTTTTTTTATACTTATCGCTTCTTGCACCCAATCATGCAATGAGTCAATATCGTTAATAGAGAGGTAATTCATTAGTTTTTGTTTAATATTTTGGTAAATGTAATTTCATTGTTGATTGCTTTTTGTATAAAACCGTCATCTATTCCATTAACTATCCAAGTTTCTATATTGTTATTTTTTAAAATTCGAGCGGCATCAATTTTAGATTGCATACCTCCTGTTCCTCGGGAGGATTTATCAGTCGAAATTTCACTTTGCAATTTATCTATATCTTCAACAAGCTGAATGGTCTTTTGTTCATTTTCATTCATAGATACTTTCGTATAGATTCCATCAGTATTTGTGGCAATTATTACTAAATCTACATGTAACAAACTACCAGTTAATGCGGCCAACTTATCATTATCTCCGAATTTAATTTCATCTGTGGCAACAGTATCATTTTCATTAATGATAGGTATATAATTATTTTCCAGCAACACATTAATGGTATTCATAATATTTTGCCTAGAAATTTCTCTTTCAAAATCTGCATAAGACAATAAACATTGAGAGGTTAACAGCCCAAGTTCCCAAAAATTATCATGAAATATCCGCATTAAATGAGGCTGACCAATAGCAGCTAAGGCCTGTTTCACATTAATTTCCTTACCATTACCTTCTAATTTTACAAACTGTCTTGCAACGGCAATAGCCCCAGAGCTAACAATGATAAATTCGTAATCATCCTTTAATGCTAATATTTGTCTTCCAATATCTTCAATTTTACCTCTTGAAATTTGATCAGTTTCTTTAGTAAGTGTATTGGTTCCTATTTTTAATAGTACTCTTTTTTTACCTAATTTGCCCATCTCCGAAAATATACCATTTATTAGTTACTAAATGTTGTAGACCAATTGGTCCTCTCTGGTGTAATTTATCTGTACTAATAGCGAGTTCACCACCTAAGCCAAATTGAAATCCGTCTGTAAAACGTGTTGAAGCATTTTGATATACAGCAGCAGCATCAACAGACTCCATAAATAGTTTAGCTTCAGTATCATCTCTGGTTATAATTGATGCGGAATGACCTCCACAGTACTTATTTATTTTAGCAATTGCAGCCTCTGAATTTTCTACAAGTCCAATTACTATTTTATAATCCAAAAATTCTTCAAACCAAATGTCTTCATTTGGTATTAGATTTACATTCGCCAAACCCTCCAATGACGCATCTACTAAAACGGTTACATTACTAGTTGATAATTTTATAATTAGATCTTCTAAAAAACCATGATAATTTGGCAATTCTGAATCTATCAACACTTTATCTAAAGCGTTACATGCCGAAATTTTTGCCACTTTTGCATTCATAATTATATCAAAAGCTTTTTGCTTATCTGCTTCCTTTGACACATAAACAAAATTATTACCTCTACCACTTACAATCACTGGACAGGTTGCGTTTTCTTTTACAAAAGCAATTAACTTCTCACCGCCACGAGGTATAATTAAATCAACTTTTTGAGTTGGATTTTTCAAAAAAGACTGTGTTTCAGTTCGGTTATAATTCAAATACGCAACCCAATTTTTATCAATTTCATTTTCTTCTAAAGCACGATGCCATAAATTAACAATTGCTAAATTTGAATTCAACGATTCCTTACCACCTTTTAATAAAATTTTATTACCAGATTTAAATGCTATTCCACCCGCTTCTACCGTAACATCAGGTCGTGATTCATAAATAATCATTACTGTACCAAAAGAAGCTGTTTTATTTGAAATTTTCAATCCATTCTCATGGGTAAAATTAAACCGCTCTTGACCTACAGGATCTTCTTGACTTGCCAATTGCTCTAAAGACAAAATCATACCTTGAATTTTATCTTCGTCTACTTTTAACCTATCAAACATTGCCAAATCATTTACCGCAAAAGTTGCAATATCCTCTTTATTAGCATTAATTATAGTTTCAGTTTCCTGAGCTACTAACTTTGCCATACTAAGCAATACGGCATTTCTTTGCGATATAGATAAAATTGTATTCATTTTTTTATTCGTCAAGTAAAATTTTTAAAGCTTCAAAAAATTGATCAATATGATCTTTTTGTATTGTTAATGGAGGTAAAATTCTTAGTAGCTTTTTATTACTAGCACCACCAGTAAATATGTGCTTATCATAAATTAATTTTTTTCTTAATTCACCCACTTCAAAATCAAATTCAAGACCAAGCATTAAGCCCTTTCCTTTTATCTTTTTTACTTGTGGTATCTCCTTAGCGATTTCCATAAAATAAGCCGACATTTTTGCCGCATGGCTTATTAAGTGTTCTTTTTCAAGAACTTCTAACACTGCTATTGAAGCTGCACAAGCTAAATGATTTCCTCCAAAAGTGGTTCCTAGAAGTCCATAACTAGCTTTTAGTTTTGGTGCAATTAGAATTCCTCCGACTGGAAATCCATTTCCCATACCTTTTGCAACCGAAATTATATCAGGTTCTATATTATGATGTTGAAAGGCAAAGAATTTACCACTTCTACCATAACCCGATTGAATTTCATCGGATATTAAAATAACATCATATGTATCACATAATCTTCTTAAGTCCTGAAAAAAAGTTGATGTTCCTTCATCTAAACCACCAACACCTTGAATTCCCTCAATAATTACGGCACAAACATCCCCTTTCGACAACTCGCCTTCCAGTAAGTCACTATTGTTTAAAGGTAAAATTGTAACAGGATTACAGGCATTTATGGGTGCAATTATTTTTGGATTATCGGTTACAGAAACGGCACCAGACGTACGTCCATGAAAAGAATTTTTAAAAGCAATCACACGGCTTTTACCGGTATGAAATGATGCCAATTTCAAAGCATTCTCATTTGCTTCTGCCCCTGAGTTACATAAAAATAGACTAAAATCTGGACATTGAGAAATCGCACCTAATTTCTGGGCTAATTCAACTTGTAGCGGGTTTTGAACAGCATTAGAATAAAAACCAAGAGCCTCTAATTGCTCTTTAACTTTTGCAACATAATGTGGATGTGCATGGCCTATAGAAATGACTCCATGCCCTCCATAAAGATCTAAATATTCTACTCCATAAGCATCAGTAACCATGAGGTCTTTACCTTTTACAGGGGTAACAGAATACAATGGATAAACGTCAAATAAATTCATGTGTTTGCTTCGGTTATTTGGTTAATTTTATTAAAAGAAGAGACAATTCCTTTTATTAAAGAAGAACTTAAACCACTGTGTTCCATCTGGTTTAACCCTTCAATAGTACAACCTCCCGGTGTAGTAACTCTATCTATTTCCTCTTCAGGATGGTTCCCTGATTCTACCAGTAGCGTAGCCGCTCCTAAACAAGTTTGCATCGCCATTTCTTGAGCTATGTCAGCTTCAAAACCCAATTGAATTGCTCCTTGCGTTGTTGCTCTTATCAATCGCATCCAAAAAGCAATACCACTTGCACAAATAACAGTTGCAGCACGCATTTGCTCTTCAGGAATTTCAACAGATGTACCTAATCTATTAAAAATAGACTTGGCAATATCAATACGCTTTTTCCCTTTCTCATTACTACATAAGCAGGTTATTGATTTACCTACTGAAATAGCCGTATTCGGCATCGACCGGATTATAAAATTATCTGAACCAATAACAGCTTCAATATTAGAAATTTTGAACCCAGTTATCGTAGAAATTAAAACGTGATTTTCGGTTAAAATATCAGAAATATCATTAAGGATACCATCAAAATGTTTCGGTTGTATTGCAAAAATAATAATGTCTGAATTTTTAACGGCCTCTCTGTTATCGGTCGTTATTTTAACATTATCATATTCCGACCACTCTTCAATACTAAGTGTATGTCTTTTTGTTAAATACAATTGGGTATATGCATTGTTTACAATAAGCCCTTTTGCAATTGATAACCCTAAATTTCCCGCTCCTATTATTGCTATTTTCATTGTTTTCTTTTTTAGTACGCCTATTAGAAGTAAGTTGCTTTTAAATTCAAACCCTCACTTTCTTCAAATCCAAACATTAAATTCATATTATGAATTGCTTGACCAGAAGCTCCTTTTAGTAAATTATCTGTGATACTGCTGATTAACAATTTATCATTATGCTTATGTAAATGCACTAAACATTTATTTGTGTTTACCACTTGTTTTAAATGTAATTCAACATCACTTAGAAAAGTAAATTTCGCATCCTTGTAAAAATCTAAATATATTTGTTTAGCCTCTTCCAAAGTACCTTCAAATTTTGAATAAGCAGTTGCAAAAATCCCTCTACTGAAATTACCTCTATTCGGCATAAAGTTTACTTCATTGCTAAATGAAGTTTGCAATTGCGTTAGACTTTGATTTATTTCACCTAAATGTTGATGCGTAAAGGGTTTGTAATACGAAAAATTATTATCACGCCAAGTATAATGGGTAGTTTTAGATAATGATGTACCTGCACCTGTAGCCCCAGTTACCGCATTTACATGAATATCACTATGTAACAAATCATGTTTTGCTAGTGGCAATAACGCCAACTGAATAGTCGTAGCAAAACATCCTGGATTTGCAATATAATTCGCTGTTTTAATAGCTTCTAAATTAAGTTCCGGAAGGCCATAAACAAATTCCTTGCCTTGAAAAATACGATCATTCAGTAACCTAAAGTCATTACTTAAATCGATAATTTTTGTAGCACTAGAAAAGTGATTATTTTCTAAGAACGTTTTGGAATTTCCATGACCTAAACAAAGAAAAAGTACATCAACCTCAGTATTAATTTTATCAGAAAATTTTTGATCTATTTCACCAATAAGGTCTTGATGAATATCACTAATTTTATTGCCTGCATTTGAAGTACTGTAAACAAAATTAATATTAACTTCTCTATGATGAATAAGTAATCTAATTAATTCGCCTGCTGTATACCCTGCCCCACCAATAATTCCAACCTGTATCATTCGTTGTTATTTACTTGATTAAAAATCTTATTTTGATTGGATAGAATCTTAATAAATCCTTTTGCATCATCCGCAGTCCAGCCTTCATTCATTTCTCCATATGCGGCAACTTTAGAATTCATCAAATCGTGACGCGACTGAACTCCATCAAGGCTAAACCTATATGGATTTAAGGTAACGATAACATCTCCATTTACATTTGCCTGAGAATCTTCCAAAAAGGCTTCAATATTTCGCATTACAGCATCTAAAAACTGCCCTTCATGCAACATTGTACCATACCAATTTGACAAATACTCTTTATGATGTTGTTGCCATTTTGTCAACACATGTTTTTCTAATAAGTGATGTGCCTTAATAATAATAAGTGGTGCTGCAGCTTCAAAACCAACTCTACCTTTTATTCCAATAATTGTATCACCAACATGAGTATCACGGCCAATGGCATATTTAGAGGCTAATTCATTAAGAATTCTAATATTTTCTATTGGACTATTTTTTACATAATCAATGGCTACCAATTCTCCTTTATCAAAACTCAACTTCACTTTTTCAGAACCTTCTTTTTCTAACTGGCTTGGGTACGCCGATTCTGGTAACGGTTCATTTGAGGTTAGTGTTTCTTTACCTCCAACACTAGTACCCCATAACCCTTTATTAATAGAATATTGAGCTTTTGCCCATGACATTTCAACACCATGCCCTTTTAAAAACTCTATTTCATCCATTCTTGAGAGCTTTAAGTCTCTAATGGGTGTTATAATTTCTATTTCAGGAGCTAGTATTTGAAATATCATATCAAATCGAATTTGATCATTCCCTGCACCAGTGCTACCATGAGCAATAAATTTAGCTCCAATATTCTTTGCGTACATTACTATTTCAATCGCTTGAATTATACGTTCTGAACTAACAGATAAAGGATAGGTATTATTCTTTAATACATTACCGAAAATAAGATACTTCACCACCTTTTCATAAAAGGTTGAAATTGCATTAATATTTTTATAAGATGTAACGCCTAAAGCATATGCTTTTTTTTCAATATCATTGATTTCTTCATCTGTAAACCCACCTGTATTTACACTTACAGCATGAACTTCGTAACCTTTTTCAGCAGACAAATATTTTGCACAATAAGATGTATCTAATCCGCCACTATATGCTAAAACTAATTTATTCATTTGTTTTTATTTTTTAAGAATACTGTTTCTTTAATGTTTTTTAATCTTTGTAAAACTCTTTTATTATAAGGGTGATTCTGTTCACTTTCCTCTTTTACTTTTTTATCATTGGGATCATAAAGCATCCCTGTACATAAGCACATTTTTCGTTCTGTACGCGTTAATATATCGTAATTTTTACACGTTTGACAACCTTTCCAAAAAGCATCATCAGTTGTTAACTCAGAAAAAGTAACGGGTTTATACCCTAATTCATAGTTAATCTTCAATACGGCTAAACCGGTAGTTATGCCAAACATTTTAGCATCTGGGAATTTCTTTTTCGAATAATCAAAAATTACTTTTTTGATTTTTTTTGCTAAACCTAAGCTTCTGTAATCAGGATGCACAATCAGACCTGAATTAGCTACAAATTTACCATGATCCCAAGCTTCGATATAACAAAACCCTGCAAACTTATCACCATCTAAGGCAATTACAGCATTCTGATTTTCAAGTTTAGTCATGATATACTCTGGAGTACGCTTAGCTATTCCAGTCCCTCGGACTTTTGCTGATTCCGCAATGGTATCGCAAATAATGGCAGCATACTTATTATGCTTTTTTGTAGCAATAACAATATCCATACTATGATAATAGATTAATTAAAATGTGTTTGTAAAATTGTGTGTTTGAAAAAAGAACCGGACTCACCTAAGTTCATTAAAATATAAGATACCCTTACGGGCGACGAATCCCAGATGGGCGACTAAAATATGTAGAAACTATATGTATTTGTAACACTTTCACATAGCAATATTACAACTTTTTATTAAAGGCATAAAAAATTTTATATTATTTATTTTAGAATTGCATATTATTTTGACTTAAACAATTTAACGACCATCTAATTACATTTTTGTTAATCAAAACAAAGATTAACTAACTATTTTTCAATGTGCTCGAAAGTTATTTACGCAACATCTTCTATTACTGATTATTACATCTAAAGTTTTTAGCATTAATTAACAATTTTGCTATTACCCTGTGATGCTTTGCTACTTTTGATTTGTTACAAAACCTATCAACCTCAATGAAGAAGCTTTTCACTTTTATTTTATTCTGTAATTTTTTAATCGCTGTTGCTCAGAACGCCTTGGTAGATAGTTATGAATATGAAACGAACCCGACTGAGGTGAATGTTGCTTATACTATTTCTCACAACACTACTGATACTAAAATAAAACCGAGCAAGGTTGAGAATTTCACCAGCATGATATTAAAGGACAGGTTGGCAATTCTAAATGACAAAACTCCTTTTGACGTTCCTTATAACGCCACTGTAGAACGCTTTATTCGCTTATATATAAAGGATAAAAAAGAGGCCATTTCTAATTTAATGGACAGAGCAGAATATTACTTTCCCATTTTTGAAGAATATTTAGACAAATATGATATCCCCCTTGAGATTAAATACCTTGCTGTAGTAGAATCTGCTTTACTACCAACAGCAACATCACATG
Source organism: Aureibaculum flavum (assembly GCF_016406085.1). Taxonomy (GTDB): domain Bacteria; phylum Bacteroidota; class Bacteroidia; order Flavobacteriales; family Flavobacteriaceae; genus Aureibaculum; species Aureibaculum flavum. The sequence continues at coordinate 185,115 of NZ_JAEHFJ010000005.1, read as the reverse complement.
CAGGTGCAAAAGGTATTTGGCAATTTATGTATCATACAGGTAAAGAATATGGTTTAGATGTAACTTCATATATTGATGAACGCACTGACCCAATAAAAGCTACTGAAGCAGCTTGCAAGTATTTAAAAAAATTGCACGACACTTTTAATGACTGGGACTTAGCTTTGGCAGCTTATAATTCTGGACCAGGTAATGTAAACAAAGCTATTAGACGTTCTGGAGGTAAAAGAAATTATTGGAATATTAGACAATACTTACCACAAGAAACAAGTAGTTATGTTCCGGCTTTTTATGCCATGTTTTATCTTTTTGAATATGGCGAAGCACATCAAATTTATCCCAACAATATTGAAATTGATTATTTCGATACAGACACGTTACATATTAATCAAAGGCTAAGTTTTTTAGAAATTGAAAAAAGGACAGGAGTACCCAATAAATTCTTAACTTCTTTAAACCCTCAATATAAGTTAGAGATTATTCCGTTCAACAAAAACAAAATCCAAGTATTAACATTACCAAAGCGTGCCATTGCAAAATTTTTAAGTAAAAGCCACGAGGAATATAACACCTTGAATAATAAAGAAAAACCACATCATATTATTCCAAATGCTGAAAATAGCTATGTTGTAGAACAGCTAGACAACTTACCTAAAATTGCGAGAAAATTTGGAATAACATTAGAACAACTAAAAGAATGGAATGGTTTACAAACAAACTTTCTCATTGAAGGACAACGTTTGGTGATTACAAACAAGAAAAACGAAATTGCTATAAAAGCATCTACCGAACCTGTTAAAACTAATGAAGTATCTGTAAAACCCGATGTTTTTAAAGTATACACCGTAAAAAAGGGCGACTCCCTTTTTATAATTTCAAGAAAATTTCAAAATGTTTCCATAAATCAACTTCGTAATTGGAACAATATTTGGGGTGTACCTCATATTAAACCTGGTACTGAACTAAAAGTTTTAACAAGCACTGAATAATTTGTAGAGGTATTTTACGTTATGCTAACAGTTTAATATCACAAACTAATTTCAAACACCTGCTTATCAGGTGACTAAGTTTTATTTTGAATAGGAATTGGGTTTGTAGGATTGACTTAAAAATAATTTTTCTATTTTTGTTTTCTTCTAACCCTAATTTACAGCTGTCAATATTTCTAAATATTTAACATGATGAGATTCGTTTATATAGTCATTTTATTATTATCACCTAGTCTTTTGTTTGCTCAAAAAATAGGCAATGAACTTAAAGATAATACTACTACAAAGGCATTGAAAATAAATGGAGATAGCCTAAAAGTAACCCCTCCTGAATTAATTGATCATAGTGATGCTAATTTAATTGATAGTTTATGGGTTGCTCGTTTAAGAGCATCATCGTTAGATAATGACTTTCAATATGTAGATCCTGATGAAGAGATTTCTGATACATTAAATAGTGGACTAAGTACTGAACTTTTAAAAGAGAGGTTGGCTCACCTGAATAGTACAACTCCATTTAATGTTGAGTATAATTCCTCTCTAGAACGATTAATAAAACATTATTTAAAAACGCGTAAAAAATCACTTGGTATTTTAATGGGAAGGGCAGAATACTACTTTCCTATGTTTGAAGAACACCTAGACAAATACAATATTCCTTTAGAAATTAAATATTTAGCAATTGTAGAATCAGCATTAAGACCAACAGCTAGATCTAGAGTGGGAGCATCTGGTTTATGGCAGTTTATGTATTATACTGGCAAGCAATTTGATTTAGAAGTAAATTCTTATGTAGACGAAAGACATGACCCAATTAGGGCTACGGAAGCAGCCTGTAAGTTTTTATCCCAATTATATAATACATTTAACGATTGGGATCTTGCATTAGCCGCATACAACTCTGGCCCTGGAAACGTTTCAAAAGCTATAAGACGCTCTGGTGGTAGCCGAAATTATTGGAATATTAGACACAATTTACCTCGTGAAACTGCTGGTTATTTACCGGCATTTTATGCGACATTATATCTAATGGAATATGCCGATGAACACAGCATTAGGCCTCAAAAATTTATTACTAAAAGATTTGAAACCGATACTATTGTTGTCAAACATCAAATTACATTTGACGAAATTAACAAGGTTTTAAATACGGATAATGAGCTGTTAGAACATTTAAATCCGCAATACAAGTTAAAAATAATTCCTTTTGTAAAAGAAAAGAAATACACGTTACGTTTACCGATTAATTTGATTGGAAAATTTGTTTCTAATGAGGAGCAAATCTATGCCTATGCCAAAGAAGATCTTGCTAAACGCGAAAAACAGTTACCAAAATTTCAAACGGCTTCTGATAAAATCAGATATCGAGTTAGAAATGGTGATTATTTAGGTAAAATAGCCAAACGTTATGGTGTTGGAGTATCTCAAATAAAAAGATGGAATGGTTTACGTTCAAATAATCTAAAAATTGGACAACGATTAACTATTTATCCTAAAAATTATAAAACTACTGCTACTAAAAGCACAACAACTATTACTAAAAAAACAACTCCACAACCTACTCCAACAGGCAAGTATACTACCTATACAGTTAAAAAAGGAGATTCATTATGGATCATATCAAAAAAATTTCCACAAGTTTCTGTTGAACAAATCAAAAATTGGAACAATATTTGGAGCGTTAAAAGTTTAAAACCAGGTACAAAACTTAAAATTTACAAAAGTTAAATTCATTGATATTAGTTTGACATAGTATAACCGCAAAGTAGTATCTTGGTTAAAGGAATTAACATCTAACATTAAAACCAATACGACCCCATGAAAAACCTATTAGCAGTAGCTTTATTTAGCGTTTTTTTTATTTCTTGTAATTCAAAAAACACCAAAATTACTTTAAAAGAATCTTACAGTAGAATAAATCACTTAACGATTGTCATTGAAAATAACCTTTGGAAAGGTCAAATTGGTGATTCACTGAGAGATATAATTGCATCCCCCGTTTTAGGTCTTCCGCAAGAGGAAACTCAATTTACAGTAAATCAAGTGAGTCCAACAGCTTTTTCAAATTTATTCCAAACCAATAGAAACATATTATTTGTTGGTATAAGTGAAAAAGAAGGATATTTTTTAAAGAAAGATGTTTATGCCGCACCACAGTTAACTATGACTATCTTTGGGAAAGATGAAAACGATTTGAATGAATTAATTCAATCTCATAAAGAAGACATTATTTCCGTTTTTAAAGATTCTGATTTAAAGAATTTTCAAAGAGAAAATATTCAAAATTACTACGAAACAAAAGAGATTAAAACATTAAGTAAACTAGGAGTATCAATAAAAATTCCACGGAATTTTGCCATTGTTGATGATACTCTTGATTTTTTATGGCTTAGACAAGATATTACAAAAGGTAGTTTAAATATTATTGCTTACACCCTTCCTTTATCAGAAAAAGATAGTATCCCAAATAATATAGTAAAAGCAAGAGACATCATTGGCAAAAACCATATTCCAGGACCTGCAGACGGCTCATATATGGTTACAGAAGCTGCTTACACTCCATTTACGAAAGAAGTTGTTTTTGATGACAAACCTGCTTTTGAAACAAGAGGTACTTGGGAGGCACAAGGCGATTTTATGGCGGGTCCGTTTTTAAATTACACTATAATGGATAAAGAAAATAACAGACTATTAGTGGTTGAGGGTTTTACTTATGCTCCTTCAATCAATAAACGTGATTTTATGTTTGAACTTGAGGCTATTATAAAAACCTTAAAAATTTGAGGTAGCAAAAGTTTTTACGGCTCCAGAATCGTCACTATAGATAATAAAACCTTTGAATTGTTTTTTACTTTCTAAGAAGTTTTGAGCTTTGTTTAGCGACATTGCCATTACGGCAGTTGCATAAGCATCTACGTCTGCACAATCATTTTCAGCAATGATAGAAACACTTAATAGATCACTTTGTGCTGGGTAACCGGTTTTAGAATTAATGATATGTGCATATTTTCTTCCAGTGATTGAGTCAATTTTAAATTTTCTATAGTTACCTGAGGTGGCCATTGATTGATTATTCAATTCAATAATCTTTTCAAAAGAACGGGTACCATCATAATTGGGATGCTCTATACCTACCTTCCAAAATGCATTTTTACTTTTATTCATACCTTTAGATCTTAACTCACCACCAATTTCTACCAAATAATTAGATATGTTTTTCATTTCTAAAAACCTACCGGCTACGTCAACCGCGTAACCTTTAGCAATAGCATTAAAATCAAAATACATACTATCATTATCCTTAACTACTTTACCTTTTAGAAGCTTCACTTTATTAAAACCAACCAAACTCAATAAATGCTTTATCTTAATTGAATCCAACCCTTTTGTAGATTTCTCAGGTCCAAAACCCCAGGCATTAACAAGTATTCCAATTGTAGGATCAAATACACCATCAGTGTCTTTATAAATAGCGGATGACTTTTTAAAAACTTCGGTAAAAAAGTGATCTACAATAATAGTACTATCACCACTATTTATTTTAGAGATATCAGAATTCGAAATATAAGTAGATAATGAAGTATTTACTAAAGAGAATAAACTATCGATAGATTTAGAATAATCATTTTGGTCCGCATTAAAATAAGTGATATGAAAAGAAGTTCCGAAAGCTGACCCTTCCAATTTTACAGGTTTTTCATGTTTTAAATTGTTGCATGAACCTAAAATAACAACTACAATAAAAAAAAGAGTAAATCTCTTGTACAATGCACTCATATTGAATAAAATTTCATATTTTTATACTATTGCAAAGGTAAAGATTAATTTTTCAGAATTACTTTGTTAAATTCTTATTAAATATTCTTTGCTCAAATAAATTTTTAATAACTTCGCTTACTAATTAAACAAAAACAACTATTAAATCATGAAAAAAATACTTTTTCTTTCTCTATCATGTGCAATTTTATTATCATCTTGTGTTTCTCAAAAGAAATATGACGATTTATTAAGCCAGTACGATACCGCAAAAACTGAATTAACTGACGCTAAGGCTAAAGTCTTAGATTGTCAAGTTGAAAAAGACAAGTTTGCAGGTATGGTTGCTAACTTAGAGGCACAAAATAAATTTTTAACAGAAAATCATGCACAATCAATAAGACAAATTGAAAACTTGACTACGTTATCACAATCAGCATCTGGTAACATTAAAGATATTGTTGCTCAATTGAGTGAAAAAGACAAATACATTAATGGTATCCGTGGTGCTATGTCTAGAAAAGATTCAATAAACTTGACGTTAGCAGTACACTTAAAAAGTGCCCTAGCAGATGGTATTCAAGACGAAGATATTATCGTAAATGTTGAAAAAACGGTAGTTTACGTTGAGATTAACGATAAATTATTATTTAGAAGTGGTAGTTCTACTATTTCTAGTAAAGCAAAAAATATTTTAGATAAGGTAGCTACTGTAATTGCTGGTAGACCAGAAATGGAAGTAATGGTTGAAGGTTACACTGACAACTTACCAATTAATACAGCTATAACTAAAGATAACTGGGACCTAAGTACACAACGTGCAACTGCTGTGGTAAGAATTCTACAGGATGATTTCAAAATAGATCCTAAAAGATTAATTGCTGCAGGTAGAAGTGAATATTTACCTTTAGCAACAAACAATACTGCAGAAGGAAGATCTAGAAATAGAAGAACAAGAATTGTTATTTTACCAAAATTAGATCAATTCTTTGATATCTTAGAGCAAAAGCCTGATGGCACTCCAAAATCTGAATAAGAATTATAATTCTTAGAAAAAAGGCGATAGTTTTAAAACTATCGCCTTTTTTGTTATAGGACCATCTTTTTTATTAAACACGTCATTTCTAGATACTCCATTCGAATATAAAGCACATAGAAATTTTGATTAAGCAGCAGCTTACACGTTATAAAACAAATATTAATCCAACACCTTAACAAACTCATCAAAGGCCATATAGTATGGCTGATCTTTGAATACCGGCATTTCTACACTTTCTGCATTGGCAATGCCCACACCTGCAAACCAAACCTTTGCATTTTGTTTCATAGCATGCTGCTTAAAGGTTTCCATCCAAATGACATCGTAATCTTGGGCATTTTGTAGGTTAGAAGTCACTTTAACCAACACAAAAATAGTAGGTTCTCCCTTTTTATAAAGCACATATTGAGGATGACTTTTAAGCTTACTATTAATTGCTACAAATTCATAGCCCATTTGTTGCAATTTTTCTCCAACAATATTCATTCCTAAATTATGAAGCTCTTGTTCCGTAAGTGGTACCATTTAGTTTAATTTAATTAGAGTATAAATTTACAAAATATAATAATTTAGTTGGTTCCATAAAACAATAGATACTTCTAACAAACCATGTAATAAAACATATTGTAATCTTACAAATAGCATTTATATCGTTAATAAGTAATAAAAACTACAAAAGAAATGGTATGCAATTCTTATTACCTTTAAAGGCAAACAAATAGCACCATTATTTAGTTTGTTTTTAAACAATTATTGCCATGAAAAAAAACCTGCTTTTTATCCTTTGTGTTTTAACTTTTAGTTCTGTTTTTTCCCAAAAAACAGTTAAAGTAACTAGCTCGAGAGATGAAAAAATTGAGACCTATTACGTGCTTGATACCAATCGCAAAATGAAGCATGGAAAATACTTACTAACCTGGGATGCAAACCTATATAAATCTATCATTGAAGAGGGAAATTATGATAATGATAATAAAGATGGGATTTGGAAAGCATACTACCCTTTTGAAGGTAAGTATGATAAAAACGATACGAGAGTCCATTATCTTACAACTTATAAAGACAACAAAAAGAATGGTCTTTTTGTCGAATTTGGCTATGGAAAAGACACAATAGAAGTTGGTGAATTTTTAGCAAATAAAAGATCTGGAATCTGGAGAAAGTATAAAAACGGAAAATTAGTAGGTAAATATAACTTCGATACTAATGATAATTTAGCTGATAAAATTGAAATTAAAAAACAAGGTTCTTATAAACTTCCTACATTAATAAAAGACGACTTAAATTTATATCTTATTAATAATTTTCATCCCATAAATCATAAAAAAGTAAAAAGGTTATTTGGAATTGTAGATGTTACTATGACTATAGATAAAAACGGAAGTGTTGAAAATGTAATTGTAAAGGGTGCGGAATATCCTGAATTGGAAAAGGAATTTATTTCAGTTTTAAAATCAACGTACGGATTATGGAATCCAGCACTAAAAAATGCAGAACAAGTAACAGTTGATATCGCTATACCCATCAAATTTTTGATTGAATGGAAAAAAAAGGGACATAGAGTAGGTGTTCAGTGTGGAACCTTGGAAATTATTGAGCAATAATTATTATATGTATAGATGGCTATGTATTAAACAATTACTCAATTAATGACACTAAGAGTTAAAGGAAATTTTACAAAAGACACCGCAACGATGCTTAAAGGGTTATTAGCCGTTGGAATTGTTTTACATCATTTATCTGAAAAAACAAATGTTATATTCATAATTGATTATTTTAAATATTTAGGCAGTGCAATTGTATCAATTTTCTTTTTCATATCAGGTTATGGATTATTAAATTCTTTATTAACAAAAAAAAAGTAACTATCTAAATACTTTCCTTAAAAAAAGGTTTACTATAGTACTTACACCATTCTTATTAGCAATATTTACGTTTCAAACTTGTGCATATATAGATAATCAATCCAATAATTTTAATTTAATTTTTAAAAATCTGATTACTGGAAACACCGATTCTCTCTTACCTTTTTCTTGGTACATATTTACTATTATATTTTTTTATTATATATTTTATATTGTTTTTAAAACTAAGCAGGGTGCATTACTTTATGGCATTTTTATAATATTATTTTTGTCCATTATCTACGTAATGGTATTAAAATATTTTAATTATGGAGACTGGTGGTATCTATCAACCTTCGGATTTACTACTGGTTTTTTTATTAAGTATTTCGAAAATCTAATAGATAAAAAGATTCTAAACTCTAAATATACACTTCTAATAGTTGTAATCATTATACTATTAATTCCAATTTTGGGAGTTTACAGTTACGTGTCAATGTGCCTTTATCCAATAGCTACCTTCTTATTTCTTAAACAATTTTATTTCCCAAGAAATAAATCACTACTATTTCTGGGTAAAATATCTTATGAAATTTACTTAATACAAGGTATTTCAATTTTCTTTTTAAGAGGTAATCACATTTTCATTACAAATGATTATTTATATATTACATTAACAATTATTATAACAATCCCATTAGCAATAATATTAAACTTGTTTTCTAACATAATTATTAAGAAGTTAGTCTGAGCTTTGCAAGGATAAAACTTATTTTTAAATAGTGAAAATATAAAAAATGATGATTTTATCCCAAATACATATATATTCTAAAAAAAAGCGTTTTTAATCTAGTTGACTACCAATTTATAGACTTAAAAATCAATGCACCTAAAACGATACAATTAGACTCATACTTGTTCCTAATCAAAATGAAATACCTGAGCTACACGTTCAATTATTAAAAAGCTAGAATAGTCGTATCGTAGTATTATCTTGAATAATAGAAATCCTGTTTCATGTAAAAAATAGATAATCGCTAAGAAAAAAAGAAAGCGAAAACATTTGAAAACAAGCAACAGTTTGTTACCCTAATCTCTTTACTTTTTTAGGTTTATAATATTTAAACCCTTTTTTCATTGAAGCATTGCCAAATCATTAACATGTGCATGGTTAATCGTATTGATTGTAGACAATTCTGTACATGCAATAGTTACAAGATAAATTGAATACTACGGAATCATTTCATTGTAAATGATAACTTCTTGCGAAGTTTCTGTATTAGCATATCCCTTTTTCCTTAAATCATCCAAAAGAAATTATCTCCTTTATCTTTAATTTCATTATTGATTTGTCTGTAATATAAGACGATATATAAGAATTATTATTTGTAAACTTTATTCCGAATAACTTCAAACTAAAAATATTCATACATCAGGAATTTATCTGTATTCCGGATTTTCAAAAGCCCAATGTGTACCATCGTCCCATTTTTCTCTAGAATTTCCATAATTGGAATAACCATTATTCTCTTTTAGCATTTTTGCCAAATGCAATAAGTTATACGTCATAAATGTAGTATTTCTATTGGTAAAATCAGAATCAAAACCAACTGGAATATTTAATTTTTCGTCTTTCCATTCTGTATCACCATAACTTGGTCCAGGGCCAACCTTACCAATCCAACCAGAATCTGCTTGCGGTGGTATGGAGTAACCAACATGCTGTAATGCATATAAAATACCCATTGCACAATGTTTAACACCATCTTCATTACCCGTTATCATACAGCCTCCAACTTTACCATAAAAAATATATTGCCCTTTATCATTCGTTTTAGAACTCATAGCATACAAACGTTCAATAAGTTTTTGAGCTTCCGAGGACTTCTCACCTAACCAAATTGGTGTTCCCACAATTAATACGTCTGCGGCCATAATCTTTTCAAAGATTTCTGGCCAATCATCTTTATCGTAACCATGCTCTTTCATGTCTGGATAGATTCCCACGGCAACCTCTTCATCTATCAACCTAATGGTTTCATAAGCTACATTTTCTTTTTCTAAGATATTTTGCGAAACCTTCATCAAGGTTTCAGTATGGCTTTTTTGGGGTGATTTTTTTAATGAACAATTAATGTAAATAACGGAAAGATTTGAAAAATTCATATTGATAGATTTAAATTAAGGCGAAACTTATCCTTTTAGGTATGTAATAACCATTTTGATAGGATATTTAAAACTACGCACAAATATTGCTTTATCTGTGCTCAAGAACAATTAATGTTAACCCATTTGAATAAATTCAGTTTTTTAAAGCTTATATAATTAAAATTAATTGACATCACCTCTAATTCCTTATAACTTGTAGTACTTGAACTAAAACGGATCTTATCCTAGATTTTTTAGTCCAAAAAAGAATTGAATTATAAATTATTCTACTTAATTAAAACTAAACTAAGTGGACCTTTACAAAACAAATTATAAGTTTTATCTTCGTGTATTACTAAGTTGCTAAATGCAATTTTTTATTAAATTAATAAACGTATGTATAGAGTTGTATTATTTCTGATCTTTTTATTTAATTCATCCACAATATGCTTCAGTCAAAGCAAAACTGTTCATGGTAACGTTTATGCTTTTAAAGATTTAGCACTTCAAAATATAAAAGTAGTTTCTAAAAAATCAAAACTATCTGTATTAACGGACTCTCTAGGTAATTATACTATTAATTGTAAATCCAAAGATAGATTAATCTTTTTAGGAGCTGGATTTGAAAAAGTGATAAAAAGAGTTAATAATAAAGATACCATTAATATAAAAATGGTCTTAAAAGAGGATGATAAATCAATTTCCGAAGCTAAAGAATTTGGTCATGTATCTGAATCAAACCTTTCGTATTCATTGGCAAATTACGCTGAATACAACAATGATTTCTCTAATTACCCAGATATTTTTGCTATGCTACAAGGAAAATTTCCAGGTATACAAATAATCAATAGTCCACTTGGTAGAAAAATACAAATTAGAGGTAAAAACTCAATAACTGGAAGTTCAGATGCTCTTTATGTAATTGATGGCGTTATTAGTCAAAGTATAGAAAACATAGAGCCTTTTAATGTTAAAACGATAAAAATTTTAAAAAATGCGGCTATTTATGGTGCACGCGGGGGTAGTGGTGCCATAGTAATTACAACTAGAATTAAATAAAAACAAATTAATAATATTGAATGTTAAATTACACTAAACCCATCAGATGGGGCATTATAGGTTGTGGAGATGTAACAGAATATAAAAGTGGACCAGCCTATCAACAAACTGAAGGGTTTACTATTTCAGCAGTAATGCGGCGTAATGCTAAAAAAGCAAAAGATTATGCTTCGCGTCACAAAATAGATAAATATTACGTAGATGCTGACGAATTGATTAATGATCCAAATGTGGATGCCGTTTATATTGCCACTCCACCGGACACGCATAAATTGTATGGATTAAAAGTTGCAATGGCAGGTAAACCGTGTTGTATTGAAAAACCATTGGCCCCTACATACAAAGATAGCTTAGCCATTTATGAAGCATTTAAGGCCGCGAAAACACCTTTATTTGTAGCTTATTATAGACGTTGCCTTCCTCGCTTTACAAAAATCAAAAAATTGTTAGATAAGAATACGATAGGAGACTTAAGACATGTCAGTTGGCAATTAAGTAAGCCTCCGAGCTCCATAGATTTGTCAAAATCAGATAATTGGCGTACGAATCCTGATGTAGCCCCTGGTGGGTATTTTGATGACTTGGCCAGTCATGGACTCGATTTATTTACCTGGCTTTTAGGAAACGTAAAAAAAGTAAACGGAATTAGTTTAAATCAACAAGGGTTGTATAAAGCTAAAGATGCTTTTACAGCGTGCTGGATACATGAAAACAACGTTACTGGCAGTGGATTTTGGAACTTTGGTAGCTCACAGAACGTAGATAAAGTTTCTCTTTTGGGAAGCAAAGGAGAAATTGTTTTCTCCATTTTTAATGAAAACCCAATTGTATTGAACCTAGAGGGTAAAATATCTAAAATTGAAATTAAGCATCCTAAGCACGTACAACTACATCATGTAGAGAGTATGAGGAATCAACTCTTTGACAACATAATGGCCCCGTCTAACGGAGAAACAGCAGTCCATACTAGTTGGATAATGGATCACATCGTGGGGGATCTTCAATCATTCTAAGCCTATACAAATAATTGATAAAAAAAAGAACCCAACAGAGTCCCTTTTAAGTTGATTAAAAATTTAAACATAAAACCATATTGAAATCAAAAAAATTATATCCGAGATTAGTTCAAATACTCCTTTTATTGATATTCATTGTTACCTTAAATAGCTGTGGATCTTGTAATTTTTTATCAAAACAGTACTATTTCACCGATAATGGAGGAATTAGACCCGGAAAAACGAAATTTGATTTGAGTAAAGATATTTACGTTTTAAAAAAAGAGGATTTTATTAAAACGAACGTTGTCTATCAATCATGTGCTAAATGGAATAAAGAGGCACTAAGATATGAAGTCACTAATTGTAGCGACGCTACTACAACTATCTCATTTATTCGTTTCTTTGAGAATGGCAGGGTGTTGATTAATACTATATCAGATGAAAAGATACCATTAGATCAATATAATAATTTAGAAGGTGGTACTGTTGGTTATTATAAAATTGAAGAAAATGAATTAATCCTAGAATACTTTTCAGTCAATATTGGAGGAATGACGTCTGATTGTGGGAAATATTACATAGATAAGTACAAACTAAGTGTTGAAGGTATTCAGCTACAAGAAATCAGAAGATCTGACAATGGGATATTTTATGGATGGAGAAAAGTTGAGCATAGTGTCCCATATATTAAAAAAGGTGTTGAGGGGTTAAAAGGAGATCCAACTTGGTAGGTATATTCCATTTTAATGGTATCAAAATAAAGACAAGAAGCTGGATGAAAATTTAAATTTAGCTGATCAATTAATTTTACAATAAGTTCTACAAACAATAAATATTCTCTTTAAAACAAAAAAACTGAAGGATTATATCCCTTCAGTTTTTTTTATATAATTTATTATTTTATTATTTTTTACCCTCCAAAATCATCGAAGCGTATGTTCTCATCATCCATACCAAAATCTTCACCCATTTTCTGAACCGCATTATTCATTAATGGCGGACCACAGAAATACAATTCTAAATCTTCTGGTGAATCATGCTTAGATAAATATTGATCTATTACAACTTGGTGAATAAAACCAACAAAGCCATCACCTTCGTCATTGACATCCTTTTTAACTTTCCAATTATCTGCTTCAGTTGGATCTGATAACGCAATATAAAATTTAAAATTTGGAAAATCTTTCTCTAAAGCTCTAAAGTAATGTATGTAAAATAATTCCGCCTTAGAACGTCCTCCATACCAAAACGTAACTTTTCGATTTGTTTTTAGAGTTCTAAATAATTGATATAAATGCGAACGCATTGGAGCCATACCAGCACCACCACCTACATATAACATTTCTGCTTCAGACTCATTTATGAAAAACTCACCATAAGGTCCAGAAATGGTTACTTTATCTCCAACTTTTTGATTAAAAATATAAGAAGAAGCTATTCCTGGATTTACATCCATCCAACCACCTTTGGCACGATCAAAAGGAGGCGTTGCAATACGTACATTTAGCATTATTTTTCTTCCTTCTGCAGGATAAGAAGCCATTGAATATGCTCTTTCAATTGTTTCTGTATTCTTCATCACTAAAGGCCAAAGTCCAAACTTTTCCCAATCTGGCTTAAATTTATCTGGTTCACCCGGATGATCTTGTGGATGTGCTTCCACATCCATATCTGAATATTTAACTTCTATTTCAGGAATTTCAATTTGAATATAACCTCCAGCTTTGTAATTCATATCCTCTGGGATTTCAACTACAAATTCCTTAATAAACGTTGCAACATTATAATTTGAAACTACAGTTGCTTCCCATTTTTTAATACCAAACACCTCTTCAGGGATGGTAATAATCATGTCTTGTTTTACCTTAACCTGACAAGAAAGTCTTGCACCTTCTTTTAATTCTTTACGCGAAAAATGCGGCGTTTCGGTCGGCAAAGCTTCTCCACCACCTTCTAACACATGACATTCACATTGAATACATGTTCCACCACCACCACAAGCAGAGGGTAAAAATATTTTTTGACTACCTAATGTAGATAGTAATGAATCTCCAGAAGGAACTTCTATAACTTTTTCACCATTTATGGTAATTTTTACAGGACCAGAAGGAGCTAATTTTTGTTTTACAAATAATAAAAGTGATACCAATAAAAGTGTAATTGCTAAAAACGCAACTACAGTAGCTATGATTACCCCTGATGTACTTACTAATAATAACATATTATTGATTTAAAGCGGTTGTATTTTCTACTAATTTTTCTTCTTTCTTTAAAATAACATCAGCATCGTTCTCTTTCTGATCTATTTGAATAGCTTGCTCTGTTGGTGCAGGAGTTTCTACTCCTTCATCACCACCAGTTAACATTCCTCCAAAACTCATAAAACCGATAGCCATTAATCCTGTTAGGATAAATGTTATACCCAATCCTCGTAATGCTGGAGGAACAGACGAATATCTGATTTTCTCACGAATGGCTGCAATGGCAATAATGGCTAAAAACCATCCAATACCAGAACCTACACCATAGGTTAAGGCTTCACCTAATGTTGGTATTTCTCGTGATTGCATAAACAGTGAACCTCCTAAAATGGCACAGTTTACAGCAATTAAAGGTAAAAAGATACCCAATGAGTTATATAACGAAGGTGAAAATTTTTCAACTACAATTTCTACCAATTGTACCATGGTTGCAATAGTTGCAATAAACATAATAAATGATAAAAAGCTAAGATCGTATTCAGCATATTCAGGACCTAACCAAGCTAAGGCTCCTTCTTGCAATACATATTGATCTAACAACCAGTTTAAAGGTACCGTAACTGCTAATACAAAAATAACAGCAGCACCTAAACCTACAGCGGTAGATACCTTTTTAGATACAGCTAAGTAAGAACACATTCCTAAGAAATATGCAAATACCATGTTATCTACAAATATTGATTTAAAAAATAATTCTATATATTCCATATTGTTTAGTATTGAAATTCTGACATAACTAATCAGAATGACGCAGTACGTCTAATTTTCTTCTATTAACTCTTTATTATTACTACGTTGTACCCATATGATAAGACCTACAACAATTAATGCCATTGGAGGTAAAACCATAAATCCATTATTTTCATATCCAATACTATACAATCCCGTTTTTTCAACAGAATCACCTAATACTTTAAAACCAAATAATGTACCTGAACCTAATAATTCTCTAAAAAAACCAACAATTATTAAAATAAGTCCATACCCAGCAGCATTACCAATGCCATCAAGGAAAGATTTCCACGGACCATTTGCCAATGCAAATGCTTCAAAGCGACCCATAATTATACAGTTCGTAATAATTAAACCAATGAAAACCGAAAGTTCTTTACTAAGTGTATATGCAAAAGCTTTTAGTACTTGATCTACAATAATTACCAATGTAGCCACTACTATTAACTGTACAATAATTCTAATTTTTGACGGAATAATGTTTCTCATCAAGGAAATAACTACATTTCC
The DNA here is from genome assembly GCF_016406085.1 of Aureibaculum flavum. GTDB lineage: Bacteria > Bacteroidota > Bacteroidia > Flavobacteriales > Flavobacteriaceae > Aureibaculum > Aureibaculum flavum. Next base: position 169,779 of record NZ_JAEHFJ010000005.1, on the reverse strand, counting down.
TAAACCTAATACAAACATTACAGAAACTGCCATTACAATGGATGGCTTTAATTGTGCTGTAATTGCCAATGCAGAACAAATACCTAGTACTTGGATCGTAACTGGGTTATTATCCGTCAAAGGATCTGTCATTAACTTTCTATTCTTTTTAGAAAACAAAGGTTCTTTTGGAGCCTTTACAATTTCTTGTTTTTCTGCTACTTCTGCCATGTTAATTTTTTAAAGTTTTAAAATAAGGAACATACATTGCTAAATCTTTTTTAATCATTGCTGTTACACCATCACCAGTAATGGTAGCACCTGCAATCGCATCTACTTCATTATCCTTTTTTTCTTCATTTTTTGGGTCTGCATTACCTTTAGCTACAGTAACTCCTTTAAAGGCACCTGAATCATTCAAAACATGTTCTCCTGTAAAATCATCCATAAAGTAACGCTGTTTAATCTCTGCACCCAAACCTGGAGTCTCTCCCTTATGATCAAAATATACACCTTGAATAATCATTGATTTATCAACGGCTACAAAGCCCCAAATAGCATCCCATAATCCTTTACCGCGAATGGGAATTACATAAATAGGATTACCATCCTTTTCACCTTCAAACAAAGGTAATTTCCGTGTGTAATTAGGATCCTTAGCTTTTGTCTCTTCCTTTTTAATATCTATCATGTACGCTTTAGCGTCTTCAGTAACCTTATCACCTTCAATCACATATTGTTTGGTAATGGCTTTGTTAAAGACATCTTCAACTTTATCCGTTGAAATAAACTCAACATCTCCTGCACCTGCATTATCGTTGATGCCCATGGCATACAATATATTTTGTTGCTTTTCAAAACGCTTATTGGCATCAACTAAAGGTTTTAAACCTTGAGCAAGCCCTGCGAGTATAGACCCCACTACCAACACCATAACAATGGCAAAAATAATGGTATAACTATTTTTATCTGTATTGATTGCCATAACTTAAGCTGTTTTTAATTTTGCTCTTTTTAATCTTTTTTTCACATTGCCTTGCACAACATAATGATCTATTGTTGGTGCAAATACATTCATTAATAATATTGCTAGCATTACACCTTCAGGATATGCTGGATTAAATACACGGATCATTATTGATATAAAACCAATTAAAAAACCATAAATCCATTTTCCTTTATTGGTTTGTGCTGCCGTTACCGGATCGGTTGCCATATAAACAATACCAAATGCCATACCCCCAATTAATAGGTGATGCCAAAATTCAGTACTCATTAATCCATAAAACTTACTCGTATCTGTTATCCAACCAGCGGCAACTACCATGTTAAAGATATAACCCATAACCAAAGCACCAATAACAGCACTAAGCATTACTCGCCAACTTCCAATTTTAGTAAAAATGAGGAATAACCCACCTAATAATATTAAGAGTGTAGAGGTTTCACCTACGGAACCCGGAATAAAACCAAAAAACATATCCATTACGGAATAGTCAACTGGATTTGATTGAGCCAAGCTACCTAATATCGTTTCACCAGAAATAGCATCAGCTGTTGAACCATTTGCAATTTCTTTTGTTCTTTCTACAGCACCTTGCACCCAAACTTTATCACCACTCATCCAAGTTGGATATGCAAAGAACAAAAATGCTCTAATGGTTAAAGCGGGATTCAAAATATTCATCCCTGTACCTCCAAATACTTCTTTTCCGATAACAACACCAAAAATAACAGCTACAATTAACATCCACCAAGGAATATCAATAGGCACAATTAATGGCACTAACATACCAGTTACTAGATACCCCTCTTCTACTTCGTGTCCTTTAATAGTTGCGAAAATAAATTCAACACCTAAACCAACACCATAAGAAATAATTATTAAAGGTAATATTTTCCAAAACCCAAGACTAAAATTTTGCAATGACCAAAATTCACCGCTAAAAAAACCTCCAGAAACGGATTGTATTTCGCCTAACGCTAAGTAATGCTGGTAACCTGCATTAAACATACCGAAAATTAAACATGGAATTAAAGCCATAATAACCGTATTCATGGTACGCTTTAAATCGTCAGCTGCCTTTATGTGAGTACCACCATGTGTAGTATCGTTTGGCGTATATAAGAAAGTATGCAAGGCGTTAAAGGCTGGTGCCATTTTAGTTCCTTTATACTTTTCTTTTAAATTATGTAAGTTCTGTTTTAAACCCATTGTTTTTATTTTAACCTATTTCTTCAATCATTAAGTCTAAACCTGCTCTGATAATTTGTTGATGTGGTTGTTTAGACACACAAACAAATTCCGTCAATGCAAAATCTTCTGGTGCCACTTCATACATCCCTAAAGCTTCCATTTCATCTAAATCTTTATATAAACAAGCTTTTAAGATTTGCATAGGATAAATATCTAAAGGAAATACTTCTTCATAATTACCAGTAAGCACGAACGCTCTATGTTCACCATTAGTGTTGGTATCTAAATCATACTTCTTTTTAGGACTTAACCATGAAAAGGTTAACGCTCTAGTATTAGATATTTTATTAAAAACAGGTACCGTCCAACCAAAAAGTTCATAATCATCACCTTCTTTTATAGCAGTTACCTGATTATCGTAATAACCAAGATAATCTTCTTGAGCAACTCGTTTACCAGATAATACATTACCACTAATAATTCTTGTATGGCTGTCTAAATTTTCTGAAACAATATCAGACATAATAGCTCCTGCAATAACTTCTACATATTGGTTTTTGATGAATTGCGATCCTGTTAAAGCTACAGTTCTTTTAATATTAAAATTACCTGTAAGTAATAACTCACCTATCACCACCAAATCTTGAGGTGTAACCACCCAAACAACTTCGCCTTTATTAATAGGGTCAATTTTAGCGATTTGTGTACCTACGTTACCACTAGGGTGCGGCCCAGAAACCTTGTGAATTTCTGCTCCAGTTAAATTGGCTAGCGGTGAATTTGAATTTTTACCAATGCTAATATGTACTTTACCTTCAGTTAATTTTGATAATGCAGTTACAGCAGCTTGCAATTCAGCTTCTTTACCTTTTAAGGTGTAGTCATAATCTGCAGCTAAAGGAGCACTTGCATAAGCAGAAATAAAAATTGCCTTTGGTGTTTCTTCAGGATTGGCTATAACGTCATAAGGACGTCTCTTAATAAAAGGCCAGCAACCAGAAGCTAACAAATGTGTTTTCACTTCATCTGCAGTAAGGCTATTGGCATCTTTTTTACCAAAATTTTGATATTGCTGTTGTTTATCGGCTAATATTTTAACTTCAAGTATTTTTCTTTTAGCTCCTCTAACAATTTCAATAACTTCACCACTAACTGGAGAAGGAAACATAATACTTTCAAATTGCTTGGAATGGAAAAGGGCTTCACCTGCTTTAACCTCTGCACCTTCTTTAACAAGAAGTTTCGGTTTTATTTTATGAAAATCAGCGGGCTTCAAAGCATAAACACTAGTAGAAGGTAGTTTGGCTGTAACCTTATCGGCTTCACCTACAAGCCTAATATCTAAGCCTTTTTTGATACGAATGTCTTTTGACATATTAATTTTAGTCTAGTTAATTATCAATAAAAAACGGTGCAAATTTAATTATTTTGTACGTGTTATCTATGTTTTTATATTATAAATTACTATTTATAATAATTCTAAATAGTAAATTTATTCTTCTGATTGATCCTCTAAAACTAAACCTAATTATTAAAATCAAATTAATTGATTAATTTTGGTATCACTTTTGTATTTAACTACACAAAATTATTCGATGCAATACCCTAATTTTTGTTATATATTCACGCTATTGCTTACCATTACAATTGGCATCAGCAATGCCCAATCTGATGTTATTGTTGACCCTCCAGAATATATAAAAACTATTGTTTTACGCTCACTACAAACAAACAATTATACACCCATTCTTAAATTAGGCGATCCATTGCTTTTAGAGTTTGATGATTTAAGCGATAGCCAAGCGGAATATACTTATAAAATAGAGCATTATGATTACGACTGGAAGATCTCGAAAATGATAGCTACAGAATACATAAGTGGTTATGATAATGATTGGATAAGAGAATTTGAAAACTCATTTAACACCTTACAGCCCTACACTTATTATAAACTAATATTACCCAACGATAAAACCCAAATAAAGAAAACTGGCAATTATTTAATAAGTATTTTAGATTCAGACAAAGAGATATTATTTACAAGACCATTTATTGTGTACCAAACTTTAGTTGATGTAGGAGTTAGTGTTCATAAAAGCAGAGATATTTCAACAATAAATACAAAACAAAATGTTGAATTTAGCATTAACCATCCGGACTTACTCATTAATAATCCTAGTCAAGAAATTAAAGTGGTTGTATATCAAAACAATGATTGGAATACTGCAATTAAAAATATAAAACCACAATTTTATCGAGGTACACAGTTATTGTATAAATATTCTGACAAAGTATCTTTCTGGGCAGGTAATGAATACCTGTTTTTTGACACTAAAGAAATTCGAAACGCCACCAATAATATTGCCAAAAGTAGACTTGATGGATTGTTTCACACCTACTTGTACACTGACGAAATGAGAAAAAACAGACCATACACTTTTTACCCTGATGTTAATGGTAATTTTGTGGTTAGAACAATTGACAGTGATGTAAGTGCTACGGAAGCTGACTATTCTTACGTACACTTTACATTGCAGGCTTATACCGATATTGGTGACGATGATATATATGTTTATGGCGATTTTAATGACTGGCAACTTACAGAAGAGAACAAGATGAACTACAACGAACGTTTACAGCTATATGACTGTACAATGTTATTAAAACAAGGATTCTACAATTATACTTATGTTACCGCCAATAATAAAGGTATAATTAGCAATGATGCTGTAGAAGGTTCTTTTTATCAAACAGAAAACGACTATTCAGTACTTGTTTATTACAAGCCAATTGGTAGCAGATATGAACAAGTAATTGGCTATGGAAAGGCAAATTCTGAAAATTTACGCAACTAAACCTCTTTTTCTGCATCTACTTTATACTTAACCAAGATTTATCAACAAAAATAGTTATATCTTTGTTATAATTCTACCACTATATAGCTATGGTACAACAAGTAACAAATGGAATTAAAATATCTGTAAAGACAAAGTTTGAAGGCATGAGCAATCAAAACCGCAGGTTGCTTTTCACTTTTAGCTACGAAATTACCATAGAAAATCAAAGTAATGCTTCTGTACAACTAATGAGCAGACATTGGAAAATTTTTGATTCATTAAAAAGTTTAGAAATTGTTGAAGGAGAAGGTGTAATTGGCAAAAAACCAGTTTTAGCACCGAAAAAATCATATACCTATAGTTCGTATTGTAATCTAACTTCACCTACTGGTGCCATGAAAGGTTTCTTTAATATGATAAACTTTACAAACACGAATAGATTTAAAGTTAACATCCCTTCTTTCCAATTAACAGTTCCCGCGGTATTGAATTAAACACTCTTTTATTTTACTTCAAATAGGTCTATACAGAAAGGTAAGTAAAACGGTTGCACTTTTTTTTGTAGTTTAGCCCTAATTAAAAAAAGTATTCTAAACTATTCATGAAATCAACTACCCGATTTTCTAAAAACATACGCGGAATAGAATGCTTAAATTGTAAGCAACCCTTATCTGACAGCGATAATTTCTGCTCAAATTGTGGACAAGTAAATGATTTACAACCTTTAAGTGTGAAACAGTTTTTTTCTGAATTTTTTTCAGGTTTTTTCTCATTTGACTCTCGTTTTTTTAGAACCTTTATCCCTTTAGTATTTAAACCCGGTAAAGTATCCAAAAGTTACATTGAAGGCAAACGCATGCAATATGCAAACCCATTCCGGTTATATCTAAATGTTACTATTGTTTTCTTTTTGTTACAAAGCTTGTTTTCAGTAGTTGATAAATACACTCTCAATGAATTTTCATCAGAGAATAGTAATAATATTATTTCCGTTAAAGATTCTACTCATACTAACACAACGCCTGCGGATAGTATTATAAAAGATTTACCCATCTTTAAATCTAATGAAAATTCGTCCAATGATTTAACGAAAAACCTCTTATTACGCATAGATTCAATTTTTACATCAACCAACCTCCTTCAACAACTTAAAACAGATTCAAACCTTAAAATTGTAAAGGATTCTATTTATAAAGACTTCTTTAATTCTAATAACAACTATATTTCTGAACAAATAAATAAAGCTGTAGAAAATAACAATTGGAATGTATTTCAATCCATGTCAACCCTAGACAAAGACACTTATAAGCATGTAGAACAAATTTTTAAAGAAAATGAAATAGATTACTCTATTCCTGAGGAATATAAATCACAAACAGAAGCCGACATTAACAAAATTGATTTTTTTAAAAAACTTAATAAATTTTCAAAGTACGATAACGCTCACCCTAATGGAACGGCTTTAAGTGCCATGGAAGAATTGGGTGTAGCAAAAACACGTTTTAATGCATTTTACTATAAGTTAGCTCAAAACTATAATAAACTTCAAGATGACCCCACTTTCAGACAATCTTATGTAAATAGTATCATTTCAAAAATATCGATTGCATTATTCTTCTTACTACCTATATTCACGCTAGTGCTTTCATTACTTTACATCAGGCATAAATGGAACTATACAGAGCATTTAATATTTGTGTTTAATGTGCAGACTGTATTTTTCTTGTTGCTTTTGGTCTTTATAATAATTGATCGAATAGTAAACACAAATACTAAAATATACCTATTTGTGCCTTTATTCCTATTTTACTTATTTAAGGCTTTACACAATTTTTATGGACAATACAAAACTAAAACCTTTGTGAAATTTATTCTATTGAACTTTTTTTATTATTTATTAGCCTCCCTGGGATTAATTGCAGTTTCATTTATCGCTTTTATTTTATAAATATTACTGTTTTAACAGTTTGCCTAAAAAATTACGATTAACATCTTTTAAATTAATTTTTAGCAAGAATTGATCATTCGCAGTCCATTCTAACTTTGTAGATTTAACTAATTGCAAAAACTTTTGTTGATCTTTAGTTAATGGAATGTCAAGAGGAGTTTCCATATACTTCTCAGTATTAAAATAAAAATTAAACTTTGAGGATGTAGCTGAAGTATTTTCACTTTTCTTGTTTTTATTCACACGTATTTCAAACTTATCTTCAACGTTAGTTGTCAAAACTTTAAAAACTGGAATGGTAGTAAACACGGTGTCGTTCTCAATAATTTGAATGGCATTTTTACCGTAAAAGTAATCCGTTAGACTGGAAACACTTTGCTGTCCTAAGTTTGCATATAAAGATGGAATCCTTTTATCTTGAGTAGATTTAATTTCTACTTTATTAAAATCATCATCATATTCATAAGAAACTATAGTATCTGTTTTCTGCTCAATAGAAGTAATATTCATATGAAATTTCCCATTCCATTTATTAACAATAGAATCTAAAGACAAATGGGTAAACGCATTAAATTTATCTTTTTTATCCGTTAAAAATTGCTTGAACACAGCATTATTCCTGTTTAACTCACCTGACATTGAAATAACTCCATCCTCATCAGATGCAGGATTCTCATTTACTAGAAACAAATCAGACTTTAGAGAACCTTCTAACTCAAAAAATCCATCTTTAAAATTAGCGTTTAGCTCATCATCACCCAAAGAGAAACTTATATCATTGGTATTATTTACTATCGGTTTTAAAATTATCGCATCTTCTGATAAATAATCGTCTTCACTAAACAAGGTGAGTATAGTAGTGCTTACATCTACTTTGGGACTGGTTTTTAAGGCAATAATGAACTGCTCTCCTTTTACGGATAAAACAAAATTAGCCTTGCTAAAATAAACAATGCCATTATTTTCAATTTTCTTAAAACCTTCCTTAAGCAAAAATTTGAATAATTCTTCTGTATCATTAATGGCAACAATACTGCTAAACCAATTATTACTTAAATCAGTCGGATTGGTATAAAATAAAATATTTTTAGGAACACTAACACCTTTGGTTAGAGCCGTTCGTGGTTTCTTTATTGAATCTTTCTTTTTTCGAGACTTTAAATAGGTAATGGGGTTGGTTAAAAAATCAAATAATAAATGATTTTCTATCTGCCTGAGATTGACATTAATCACTTTTGTTGCGTTAGCCGGGACTCTATTTTCAAATACTTGTGCTCGCTTATATCGCCATACATAAAGCACAACCAATACAATTACAAATACAATAAAAAAATAGAGTCCCTTCTTACGCATATTAAGCTATTACTTCATCATAAAATCCATAAAATCTAACAATACTTTTAGTGAGTTTTCACGATTATCTGCTGTATCAACTACAAATTCGGAAACCATACTATTACCTTTCATTTTACCTGTTTTATAATGAACATTGTTTATGTTGTCATTAGCAAATGAGAACATCTTCTTTTCATCGCGACTTAAATCTTCACTTGGAATTTTTGCTAATAATTTTTTAACATCCAAATACATAACCGCTGCATTTTTACGAATCAACTTTTTATGTTCTCCTGTAAATGAAACAGGATTAGGGCTAATTATATTTGCCAATTGTTTTTCTGAAGAAGTAATAAATACAATTCCATCTTTAATTACTGCATACAGGTCAAATGGTGTTTTATTCGGCAAATTCAGTTTATAATAATTCGCGTTTTGCTCTAATGCTTTGTGCTTAACCCCTAACTTAATTAACTTATAAAGTAATTTTTCATTTTCAGAACCTACCATAAATGTAAATTCAGGACTCATTTCCGTTTTCGTTTTTGTTACTTCGGTTTCTTTATAGTCATCATCATATTCATAAGTAGTATAAGTAACTTCCTTTTCTCCCAAATCATTTAAAACAAATAGCATATTACCAGTAATTAAATCGCCAACGGCCTCTTCGTCTATAAGCACTGAAAACAATTCTGTACCAACTTCCATTTCTTCTCTAAAGTCTGGTAACATACCTCCATAAATTTGACTAATTAAATTAGGATATTCATCTAAAACAGCTTCAGTGTTCATTGCAACACTGGTATAACCAATAATTTCATTTTCATTAAAGTACTTAAAAAATGATTGGTCAATTTTTGATTTATAGATATTCTTAAATGCCTTTTTCCAAGTATCATTAACCTCCATGTTAGTGGTTATTTTTGCTTCATTTTTTTCAAAATACAAATGAGCACTCATGGTTCCGAACCCTAAATTATTATAGTTGGGTTTTAAACCACCCATATAATAACTAAATCCTCCCATAACACCACTCATTAATTCACCATAACTATTAACCCATGCTGATGCTTCGGCATTTTTATCAATCGTTTTTACATAGCTTTTATTAGAAAGTATTGAAGCTCCATTGTAATTGAATATTGTACTAGAATAATTTGAAATCCATTGAGCTACGACTACTTTTTTAACATCGTAAAAATCTTGATCCTCACCTCCAAACTCATTCATAAGTCTTTCTTTATGTTCGTCAAAATAACTATAAGACTTATCTCCGCCTATAAACAATAGCATGTTATCATTCCACATAATAGCCGTATTATGATCGGCAAACGTACTTATGTTTCCTTTTTTAACAATTTCTTCTTTACTTGAAGCATTGAAAATTGCCTCAAATTTTTTTCTATCTTTAATTTTTAGAATAAAACTATGATAAGAAATACTATCTGAAGGTTGGTAAAAATAAAATGCTTTAGATTCTAAATCAACGCCAAAGTCGGCTAAACCATTGAAGTCTTCATTTTCTCGTTTAAATTCCTTAATCATTTCTTTACCTAATGCATTGGTATCAAAATCTGTTAAGGAAATTAAGTCAAAAATATTATTACCATTAACTGAAATTACAGCTTGTGCATTTGCAGGTATCTTACTTTCTAATTGTTGTGCAAAACTAAACGTTGTTGCAGCTAGGGCTAGGGTTAGCATTATCTTTTTCATATACTAATTTTAGTGATTTTTATTTCTGTAATTTGATTTGATTTTTAATTGATTTATTCTGATTGATAATATCTTGTGCAGATATTTTTAACATGATTGCTTTTTTACTCTTTGAAATTTTTGCTGCGTTATTACTGCTAGAAGCTATTCCCTTAGGAAAACGATATATGGTTGTAATGGATGCTGTTTTAAAAACTTCCCTATCTTCCATTTTTGTTTTTTTAATTTCTTTAGCTAAATCGTAATGATAGCTCCTCGTAAAAAGCTGATTATTTTTATCATAACTAAAATGCTTATGATTCTTAATCCTTTTTGCTTCTTCTTTAGAGCTGAAATTTGAAACGACCATATTTAGAGCATCAACATCATTAAAATCACATGAAAGCGTAAAAATATAATCTTCTAGATTTATAGAATTGGTTACATTAGTTATACCTCCAGTATTTTTTACTGTTTTTACCATATCAGCAAAATGCTGTCTGATTTCTTGCTCTGAAGGAACTTCGTAATTATTAACGCTATCCAATAACATTATCGAATTTATCTTGGTTTTACTTCTGCTTAGGTTTAGTGTTAACGTAACTTTACCTGAGCCATCTTCATTTAAACTAACTTCTTCAATAATTTCGAAGCAGCTTGTACAAATGAACAGCAAAGCAAAAACAAAAATGTAATTAATTTTTTTTATCATAATATTATGTACGATGTATAACGTACTTTTTTTATTTGAATTACACTATTCAATTATTAATTTAGATTTCTCGTGTTCTTTTACATCTTCATAAACCATACCTAAACATTTTTTTTCTTTATAAACGGAAGTAATACTTACCGTACCTCCTAATTTTCTATCCATCATTACATCAATAGTGGGGTCTCCAATACCTGCATTATGATGAAACTTTAATATATTTTCTTGATTTATTTTATTTACCTGTTGCCATTGCTCAAACCAATTCCGTCGTAATTGTTTTACCCTATCGTCATATAATGTTGAAGAAGACCAAATTTGCGGCTCTAACTCCATGTTTTTTATATATTTATTTTCTCCATCCCAAACAAACTCAATCAACTCTAACGTTTTATTCCAATCAACAATAACTAAAGTAAATTGCTCTACTCCTATTAGATTTAATGCTTCTAACCCATTTTGGATATTTTCAACCTTAAGGAGCTCTTTTACAATTAACCCCCTACTCATTTTATAATTTATTAAAGAAATATGATCGACAAACCCACCATTTAACAAACAGATTAACCTATTTTTAGAGCTTGTACCTATCCATGAACCACCTGCCTTTCCATCTTTTGGATAGCTAAGTTTTACACCATCTTCTTCATACGCTTTCGGCGGTAATGCCTTTTGACGAGAAAACGGAATATCCCTACTCGAGGTCAAGATAAAATCCGTCTTATTTAAAGGAAGAAAGGTAACCGTACACATACTTCTTTGTTATGAGTTTATAGTTTTAAAATCTTAGTACAAAAATGACACAAAATTAAATGGTGCAAAACACGCTAAACCGTAAAAAACACACCCCTGTAAATAGGGTTCTAGAATTTACAATTAGTGCTTCGTTTTTGTTATTTACTATTTGTAACTTTGCGACAAAATTAGTTGAATTTTATAAAAACACATTACATATGGCAAGCGGATTTTATAATGTACCCAAAGCAGTAAACGAACCTGTAAAAACTTATGCACCTAATAGCCCTGAAAAAAAGAGTTTATTAGATACTTATAAAAAAATGTACAATGAAAAAGCGGATATCCCTTTTTACATTGGAGGAAAAGAAATTAGAACGGGTAATACTGTATCTATTCACCCACCACATGACCACCAACATACTGTTGGGCAGTATCATAAAGCGGAAAAAACACATGTTGAACAAGCAATTGCCAATGCACTTGAAGCTCGTGACGCATGGTCTAAGACACCTTGGGAACACCGTGCTGCTATCTTTTTAAAAGCAGCTGAACTACTTGCTGGACCGTATAGAGACAGAATGAATGCGGCTACAATGATATGTCAATCTAAAAACGTAATGCAAGCTGAAATCGATGCCGCTTGTGAAATGATAGATTTCTTTAAGTTCAATGTTGAATTTATGACAGAAATTTATGCAAATCAGCCTATTTCAAGTCCTGGTATTTGGAACAGAATGGAATATAGACCTCTAGAAGGATTTACTTATGCTATCACTCCTTTCAACTTTACTTCTATTGCAGCAAACTTATGTGCAGCACCAGTAATGATGGGTAATGTTTGTGTATGGAAACCTTCTGATCATCAAATATATTCTGCTCAAGTAATTGTAGAATTGTTTAAAGAAGCAGGTTTACCTGATGGCGTAATAAATGTAGTTTACGGAGATCCTGTTATGATTAGTGATACTATTTTAAGCCATCGCGAATTTTCTGGCATTCACTTTACAGGTTCAACGCATGTATTTAAAATGTTATGGAAGCAAATTGGTGAAAACATTGGTAACTATAAAACCTATCCGAGAATTGTTGGTGAAACAGGAGGAAAAGATTTTATTTGGAGTCACCCTTCTGCTAACGCAAAACAGGTTGCAACAGCAATTACAAGAGGAGCATTTGAATACCAAGGACAAAAATGTTCAGCAGCCTCTAGAGCATACATTCCGGAAAGCTTATGGGCTGATGTTAAAAAATATGTCGTTGCCGATTTAAAATCAATTAAAGTAGGTAGCCCAGACGATACTTCAAATTTTGTAAATGCAGTAATTCATGAAGCTTCTTTCGATAAAATCTCAAGCTTTATTGATCAAGCAAAACAAGATAAAGATGCAGAAATTGTAGCCGGTGGTAATCATGATAAATCAAAAGGTTATTTTATTGAACCTACAGTTATTTTAGCCAAAGATGCAAAGTACACTACCATGTGTACAGAATTATTTGGCCCGGTAATCACCATTTATGTTTATGATGATAAAGACTGGAAGAATTCATTAAAATTAGTTGATGAAACTTCTGAATATGCATTAACTGGAGCTATTTTCAGTGCAGATAGATATGTTATTGATTACGCTACAAATGCACTAGAAAATGCTGCAGGTAATTTCTATATCAATGATAAACCAACAGGAGCTGTCGTAGGTCAACAACCTTTTGGTGGAGCGAGAGCTTCAGGGACAAATGACAAAGCTGGTTCAATTTGGAATTTATTGCGTTGGGTTAGTAACCGTACCATTAAAGAGACTTTTGTAACGCCTACAGATTATAAATATCCTTTTTTAGGTGAGTAAATCTAATCGCTTATAAAAGCTTTCATTCTAAAAACCCTTCATTAAATTTTAATGAAGGGTTTTCTTATTATAAATTTCAAAGACAAATAAAAACAGATACTTTTGTTACCTAAATTTTAAAACACTTTTATATGAAACACTTTTACTTTTTGATTCTATTTTTAACTGTTCAATACTCATTTTCACAATATGGAAATGTATCAACCATTGCAGGGGGAGGAACCAATGGACATGATGTAATTGGAGGATTAGCTACAGATGCAGACCTTAGTTACCCTACTGGAATAGCTATTGATAACGCTGGAAACATATATTTTTCTGAAATTACAAACAGTATTATTAGAAAAATAGACGTTAATGGTATTATTTCAGATATTATAGAATTTCCAGAGGTAAATACACCGCATGGATTAACCGTTGACGCAAGTGGTACTATTTTTTTTATTGATAGAGCAAATGATAGAGTAAGAAAATTAGACACAAATGGCACTATCACAACTGTAGCAGGAAATGGCACTAATGGAGATAGTGGAGATGGCGGACCTGCCACTTCTGCACAATTAAACACTCCTCAATATGTTGCCGTTGATGCATCTGGAAATATTTATATTTCTGATTGGCAAAATCATAAAATTAAAAAAGTAACAACTGACGGAATCATTAATACGATTGCTGGCACCGGAGTATATGGTTTTAGTGGAGATGGTGGTTTAGCAACCCAAGCGGAGTTAAAAAGCCCAAGTGGAATAACCGTAGATACTTCAGGAAATATTTATTTTTCAGATAGAAATAATTACAGAGTTAGGAAAATAGATACTAATGGCATAATTACTACGATTGCTGGTAAAGGTGGTTTTCAACCATTTAGTGGAGATGGCGGATTGGCAATTGATGCTGAATTATATGAACCTAGTGGAATTACTATAGATAATAGTGGAAATATTTATGTGGTTGACGGAAATAATCAAAGAGTTAGAAAAATAACCACTGACGGTATTATAAACACTATAATTGGATCTGGAGCAACAGGAATTAATTCTGGTGGTTTCAATGGTGATGGATTGGTGGGCACCGCTACTTTATTAAATCAACCAGTAGATGTCGTTATTGACAATTCAGGAAATGTGATTGTAGGTGACTATAAAAATCATAGAATTAGAAAATTACCCTCAGCGGCACTTAGTGTAGATAATTTTTCTTTAGAGAATATAAAATTATATCCAAATCCTATTTCAATTGATGAGCAATTAACCATTTCTTCTCAAGAAATAATTACTGCTATTTCTGTTTACAATACCCTAGGACAAGAAGTTTATCAAGCAAAACCAAATGCTAACAATTATGTAATAAACTTAAACAAGATAACTTCAGGTATCTATTTGGTTAAATTAAATAACACTGAAAACAAAAGCATAAATTATAGACTTATAAAAAAGTAGGTTCTTGATATTTATATTACAACCACGGCAATTGCCGTGGTTTTTTTTATTAATAAACAGTCTCATTTTCATAATTAGCTAATTAAATTACTAATTTTAAACGCTAAAGAAACTCTATGAAAAAAGTAATACTATTAGTTGCACTTTTATTAACTATTCAGACCATCCAATCTCAAAAACAAACGAAATGCTTAATTGAGACCTCTTTGGGTGAGATTGAAATTGAATTGTATGATAATAAAGCACCAATTACCGTTCAAAATTTTTTGCAATATGTAGATAGTACTGCTTATAACAATAGTAGCTTTTTTAGAACCTGTACTAAAGAAAACGAAGCTGAACGGACCATAAAAATTCAAGTAATTCAAGGAGGTAACATCACTGAAGAAACTGTACGAGCACCAATAAAAATTGAAACTACCGCAGAAACTGAAGTTTTACATAAAAACGGGACTATATCAATGGCTAGAAGCGAACCGAACAGTGCTACAAGTAGCTTTTTTATTTGCATAAATGAGCAACCTGAACTAAATTTTGGTGGAAAACGAAATCCAGACGGGCACGGTTTTGCTGCTTTTGGCCAAGTTACAAAGGGGATGGATGTCGTTTTAAAAATTCAATCTCAAAAAAATAAAAACCAACAACTTTTAGAACCTATAGAAATTCACGCCATAACTAGAGTTTCCAATTAAAAACCAACCCTTTTATTTCATTATCATGAAATGCCATTATTATATACCTTTACACCAAACTAAAGATTAAAAATAGCGTTCCATATAACCTATAAAAAATTATAAATATTAACAGATGAAAAAACTAGTCAATTATTTCTTACAAGGTTTATTATATATTGCTCCTTTGGGTATAACTGCATACATTATTTATGCTGTTTTTACATTTTCAGATGGTTTGTTACAAGACTTATTACTTAAATTTTTTGATATTAAAATTCCTGGCTTAGGCGTTTTAACGCTTATATTATTTTTAATTTTCGTAGGTTTTTTAGGACGGACAATTATTGCCGATCCTTTACGAAAATTGTTTAAAAACCTGATTGAACGTGTTCCGTTGTTAAATTTTATCTACTCTGCTTTTAATGACTTGTTTTCAGCTTTTGTAGGTAAGGAAAAGAAATTTAGCAAACCAGTACTCGTTAAAGTTAACTTAAATTCTGATTTAGAAAAATTAGGATTTATAACAGAAGAGAATTTAGAGCTATTAGGAGAAATGGATAAGGTTGCTGTCTATTTTCCTCATTCTTATAATTTTTCTGGTGAATTATTTATTGTACCTCGAGCCAATATTAAAACAGTAGATATAAACTCTAGTGATGTAATGAAGTTTGTAGTTTCTGCTGGATTAACGGGATGGAATAAAGATGATGTTACAGAACATGAAGAGGCAAATTAATTCTTAAACGAAGATAAGATGAATACTTTTAATCTTAAAATGTTCTTGACTTCAAATCTTGATATTGACGAAAAGGACATTTTGTCAATAGTAGATAACTGCACTATTAAAAGGGTTAAAAAAAACGAGTTCTTATTACAAAAAAACGAACACTGTAAGCATACCTTTTTTGTAGAGAAAGGATTATTGAGACAATATTCAATTGACGAAAAAGGCAAAGAACACATACTTTCTTTTGCTCCTGAAAATTGGTTTGTAACCGATAGAGAAAGTGCATATTTTAATAGACCTTCCGCATATTATATCCAAGCATTGGAAGAAAGTCAAGTAGCAATGATAGATGAAAATTTCATTCAATTACTTGCTAAGAAAATACCCTCATTTACCGATTTCAACAATAAATTATTACACAATCATATTCTTCATTTACAAAACAGAATTAATTTATTACTAAGTGCTGCTGCGGAAGACAGGTATTTACAATTTGTTAAAATGTACCCGGACATACTTTTGAGAGTTCCGCAAACAATGATCGCCTCTTATTTAGGTATTACCCCAGAGAGCCTAAGTAGAGTCCGCAAAGAATTGGCTCATAAAAATTTTAAAGAGTAGTTCTTATCATACATCAATGCACAAGTTTTTTGCTCATTGTACATTTGTGGTATAAAATTAAATGATATGAAAACAAAAACAGTAGAATTAGTAGCCAGTCCAAAAGCTCCACATTTTGTTGGAGATGGCTTTCGTGTACATAACTTTATCCCTAGTGGATTTAGACTTGACATGCAACGGATGAACCCGTTTATAATGTTAGATTACAATTCGAGCTACCACTTCCCTCCTTCTCATAAACCAAAAGGGGTTGGTGTGCATCCTCATAGAGGTTTTGAAACCGTTACTATAGCCTATAAAGGCAAGGTGGCCCATCATGACAGTAGCGGTGGTGGTGGAGTTATAGAAGAAGGTGATGTGCAATGGATGACTGCAGCAAGTGGTGTTTTACATAAAGAATACCATGAAGAAGAATGGAGTAAAACGGGTGGCGATTTTCAAATGGTACAACTTTGGGTAAACTTACCTAAAAAGGACAAAATGAGTGCTCCAAAGTATCAAGCCATAAAAAACGAAGCCATTAACCGTTTTTTATTAGAAAATAATGCTGGACAAATTGAAGTAATTGCAGGTGAATATAAAGGTATAAAAGGAGCTGCTTCAACATTTACACCATTGCATATGTTAAATGCAAAATTGAACAAAGGTGGCAAAGCTACATTTCATTTTCCTGCCAACTATAACACTGTATTACTTATTGTGGAAGGCAGCATTTTAATTAATGGTAATGAAAAAGCTCCAACAGACCATTTAGCACTCATGGCTACCGATGGTGAAAATTTTGAGATTGAAGCCATAGATGATGCTATTGTTTTAGTATTAAGCGGCGAACCAATTGATGAGCCTATTGCCGCTCATGGCCCTTTTGTAATGAACACGAAAGAAGAGTTAATGGAAGCCTTTAATGATTTCAATAATGGCAAGTTTGGATATTTAGAAGATTAATAATCTTCAAGAACAAAGTATAAAATAAGATACCAGAAGTTTCAGGTTATACAAAAGGTGCTTCTGGTTTTTTCATAGCAACTATAAATAAAAGATTCATAGCAATTAAACGTTTAGAATTCCTAAGGCTTATACTTCAATGGTAAATGCACCACTTTTTTAGTTTCAAAAAAATCTTCTTTAAAATAATCGGACAAGTTATAGGTAGTTGCTTTAGGAAAATTAGCTAACTCTTCAGTTAAATCACCTCCTTTTAGGTAAAGAATACCATTTTTAAGTTCGTGCCGCTGTTTTTTAGTTACTTTTTTACGGGTCCATTTTACAAAATCGTCCATATTAGTAACGGCACGACTTACAATAAAATCGAATTCTCCTTTTACGCTTTCCGCTCTAATGTGTTGGGCTTTTACATTCTGAAGTCCTAACGCCTTAGATACTTCTTGTACTACTTTAATTTTTTTACCAATAGAGTCTACTAATAAAAATCGTGTTTCAGGAAACAAAATAGCAAGAGGAATTCCTGGAAAACCACCACCGGTACCTACATCCAAAACTTTTGATTTTGGCACAAAAGGCTGCACCTTAGCAATACCCAAAGAATGAAGCACATGTCTTTCATACAGGGTTTCAATATCCTTTCTAGATATTACATTAATTTGTGCATTCCATAATGCATACAATTGCTCTAATTGTTTAAACTGACTAATTTGCTCATCAGAAAGTTCCTTAAAATATGTCGAAATTATTTCCATAATAGTAAACGGCAAAGCTACCATCTTTTGTTAAATATTTAACAATTCATCGCTAAAAACCTACAGAAAAACAAAAATTGCGTAAATTTGCAATTCATTAAACTACCTAATACACATGTCTCAAACGACTATAAAATATTCACGAGTAGATTCTGCGAAGTTTTTCAGGACGCTCAATAAGAGAATTAACACATATTTTAAAGAAAAAAATATAAAAAAAACAGGAAACGGACAATTATACATTAAAACAGTTGTCATGTTTGTTTTACTCATAGCACCATTAGTTTTAGTACTTACATTACCTATGGCTTGGTGGGCACAAATTATTTGCATGATCGTTGTTGGCATTGGCATGGCTGGTGTTGGAATGAATGTAATGCATGATGCCAATCACGAATCTTTTTCTAGTAAAAAGTGGGTAAATAAATTAATGGGAAGTAGT
Source organism: Aureibaculum flavum (assembly GCF_016406085.1). Taxonomy (GTDB): domain Bacteria; phylum Bacteroidota; class Bacteroidia; order Flavobacteriales; family Flavobacteriaceae; genus Aureibaculum; species Aureibaculum flavum. Next base: position 150,894 of record NZ_JAEHFJ010000005.1, on the reverse strand, counting down.
ATTTACATCCTTGCTGGTAATGATTACAACTGGAAAGTACAACACAATGTACTACACCATACCTATACAAATATTCAAGGGCACGATGAGGATATTGATGCCGGTAGAATAATCCGTTTTTCAAAACATGCTAAATGGCATAGTTTTCATAAATATCAAAAATATTACGCCTTTTTTCTTTATGGATTATTAACCGTAAACTGGGCTATTACTACTGATTTTAAGCAAACTTATCAATACTTAAAACGTAAGTTATCTTATGGAAAAATGCCACATCCTGCTACACAGTGGACAAAATTAATCATTGGTAAAATAATTTATTATGCCATTTGGGTCGCCTTACCATTATTTGTTGGTATTGTTTGGTGGAAAGTGCTTATTGGCTTTTTTATTATGCATTATACTGCGGGTATTATTTTAAGTGTAATTTTTCAATTGGCTCATGTTATGCCAAATACAGAAATGCCAATGCCTGATGAAGTAGGTAATATGAAAAACACTTGGGCAATTCATCAATTATTTACAACTTCTAATTTTGCTCCAAGAAACTGGTTAGTGCGTTTTTATACTGGTGGATTAAACTACCAAGTTGAGCATCATTTATTCGCAAATATTAGTCATGTTCATTATAAAAAATTAGCTGAAATTGTAAAAAACACTGCTAAAGAATTTAGCCTTCCTTACAACGAGTATAAAACGTTTAGAAGAGCTGTAATTGAACATTATAAGCAGTTAGAAGTCTTAGGAAAAAAACCTTCTATAGCTTAGATAGAATTCACAAAAAATTAAAAACAGCTGCGACATATCGCAGCTGTTTTTTCGTTAGATCTCATACCAATATTCCATTCATCAATATTTTCACTATTATTAGTAATTCGTTTAAATTCTAACTTTTAGTTAATTAATAATTATTTAAGGTTGTTTCTACATTATTCTTTTTAATTTTGTTGTCTAAATATTTATCAAACAATTATGCAACAACTTTCCGATAGAATTAATAATCTACCAGTTTCAGAAACCTTAGCAATGGCGGCAAAAGCTCGCGAATTAAAGGCTGAAGGTAAAGACATTATCAGTTTAAGTTTAGGTGAACCAGATTTTAACACACCTGACTTTATTAAAGATGCCGCTAAACAAGCCATTGATGATAATTACAACTCTTATTCACCTGTGGATGGTTATTTAGATCTTCGTGAAGCTATTTGCAGAAAGTTTAAGCGTGATAATAATTTGACCTATAGTCCAAATCAAATCGTAGTTTCTACAGGTGCAAAACAATCTATTGCGAATATAGCATTGGTATTACTAAACCCTGGAGACGAAGTTTTATTACCAGCTCCATATTGGGTAAGCTATTCAGCTATTGCTACTTTGGCAGAAGCGACATACAAAGAAATACCTTCTAGTATTGATACAGATTTTAAAATTACACCTGAACAATTAGAAGCTGCAATTACGCCAAAAACAAAATTAATTTTCTTTAATTCACCTAATAACCCAAGTGGTACCGTTTATACGGAAAGTGAATATAGAGCATTTGCTAAAATTTTAGAAAAATATCCAAATATCTATATCTTATCAGATGAAATTTACGAACATATCAATTATGGCCAACCTAATTTTAGTTTTGCTAGTATTGAAAGTATGTACGATAGAACCATTACCGTAAATGGAGTTGCTAAAGCTTTTGCCATGACTGGTTGGAGAATTGGCTATATGGGTGGTCCGGCTTGGATAGCAAAAGCGTGCACTAAGATACAAGGTCAAATTACGTCTGGTGCTAATTGTATAGCACAACGTGCAACAATAGCAGCATTAGATGCTCCGGTGTCTAAAATTCAATTTATGGTTGATGAATTTCATAAAAGGCGTGACTTAGTTTTAGAATTACTCTCTGAAATTAAAGGAATTAATATAAATACTCCAAAAGGTGCATTTTATGTATTTCCAGATGTATCCTCGTATTTTGGAAAAACCATAGACGGTGTAACTATTAATGATGCTGGAGATTTTTCTATGTTTTTATTAGAAAAAGCAAATGTAGCCACCGTTACTGGAGGTGCTTTTGGAGCTCCTGATTGTATCAGACTTTCTTATGCAGCATCAACTGAAGATTTAAAAGAAGCGTTTAAACGCATTAAAAATGTATTAAATTAGTATGATTTTTAAATACACTTTCAAAACACGTTGGTCAGATTTTGACCCAAATAGACATTTACGTCACACTGCATATAATGATTACGCGGCAGAAAGTAGGGTTCGTTATTTAAACGAACACAACTTTGGCATGGATAGATTTCAAAAAGAAAATATCGGTCCCATTTTATTTAAGGAAGAAACTACTTTTTATAGAGAAGTAAATTTAGGGGAAGACATCACGATTGAATTATTTTTAGAAGGATTATCTGAAAATGGAGAGCGATTTAAATTCTTACATAAAATATATAGAGAAGACGGTGTACTAGCTGCTGAAATTATTGTTCTGGGTGCTTGGTTAGATTTAACCAAACGAAAACTAATACAACCACCTGCAGATATGGTAAAAACTTTTAAAGAACTTACAAAATCGGAAAATTTTGAAGAAATTCCTTTAAAAAGTAAATCATAGGTTTGAAAAAAAAAGCCCTTGTTTATCCTATTATAATACTCTTATTGGGTTTAGTGATGTATCTTTTTATTCCAAAGAATGATACTATAGATACTGATGTAAACCCAGTAGCAGTTTCAGGTTTTAATTATTTACCTACATCAACTACAAATACAATAGTTAACCATCAATATTATAGTCTTTCGTACAATGAAAGTTATGAGCAGGCAGAATGGGTTGCATATGAATTAACACAAGAACATCTTTCAGGTTCAAACAGAAAACGCCCTTATTTCATTCAAGATAAAAAAGTAAAAACGCAGTCAGCAGATTACAGAAATTATAAAAAATCGGGGTACACCAAAGGTCATTTATGTCCTGCCGGAGACAGGAAATTTTCTAAGACTGCTTTTGATGAAACTTTTTTAACATCGAACATTTCTCCTCAAAAAGCTGATTTCAATGGAGGTGTATGGAATAGATTAGAGCAAAAAACACGTTATTGGGCTAGTAAAGACAAACAATTATTTGTAGTTACCGGTGGTGTTTTATCGTCTAATTTAAAAACAATAGGATACGAAAAAGTTGCAATTCCTACTCATTTTTATAAAATTCTACTGGATTATTCTGAACCTAAGATTAAGGCCATTGCATTTTTAGTACCACATGAAGCGTCAAAAAAACCACTCTATACTTTTGTAGTTTCAATAGATCATCTTGAAAAATTGACAAATATTGATTTTTTCCCAGCGTTACCAGATGATTTAGAAGCCAAATTAGAAGCCAGCTCTAGCTATAAAGATTGGAGTTTCAATTAATACTTTATTAAAATTCAGTACTTGTTTTTAAAACCATAAGTAATTTACTCATTTCCTTATTTTGGTTCGTAAAAAGTAATAAAGCTAGTAATGGTAATGCTATCATATAATTTATAAAACGGATACTTAGTTTGGCAACTCTTTTTTTCATTTTTAGGTTGGTTTTGCTTAAGGTAAAACTATAACGTAAAAGACTCCTAAAAAATTGTTTTAAAACAAAAAAAGCTCCTTATTTCTAAGAAGCTTTTATTACTGTACAGGCGGAGAGACTCCCCTCGACGATCGCTCGGGACAGGCTTCTCGTCTCTCCTGAACTTTCGTTTAGAATAAAATAGATTTCATAAAAAAAGCTCCTTATTTCTAAGAAGCTTCTATTACTGTACAGGCGGAGAGACTCCCCTCGACTATCGCTCGGGACAGGCTTCTCGTCTCTCCTGAACTTTCGTTTAGAATAAAATAGATTTCATAAAAAAAGCTCCTTATTTCTAAGAAGCTTCTATTACTGTACAGGCGGAGAGACTCCCCTCGACTATCGCTCGGGACAGGCTTCTCGTCTCTCCTGAACTTTCGTTTAGAATAAAATAGATTTCATAAAAAAAGCTCCTTATTTCTAAGAAGCTTCTATTACTGTACAGGCGGAGAGACTCGAACTCTCACACCTTGCGGCACTAGATCCTAAGTCTAGCGTGTCTACCAATTCCACCACGCCTGCATTTTTGTTTGGTACTAGAATAATTCAAGTTGGCTACCTCCCGACAATTTGGGACCACCACACCTGCATAATTCTAAAATTTTATACAAATACGCATATAAAATTTGTTAATTGGGGTGCAAATATAATCAATCTTTATAAAAAGCCATACGGTTCATTTATATTTTTATTACTTTTGAGTATATTAATCATTAAACTAACCATGGACAACTTAAAACCTTACGTACAACAACATAAAGAACGTTTTATAAATGAACTCATTGAGATTTTAAAAATACCCTCAATTAGTGCAGATTCTGCTTTTAGTCAAGATGTTATAGACACCTCTGAAGCAGTTAAAACAGCTTTAGAAAATGCAGGTTGCGACCATGTGGAAATATGCGAAACCCCAGGTTACCCCATAGTTTATGGCGAAAAAATAATTGATAAAAATTTACCTACTGTTTTAGTTTATGGTCATTATGATGTGCAGCCACCAGATCCGTTAAATTTATGGAACTCACCTCCTTTTGAACCTGTTATTAAAAAAACAGAAATTCATCCTGAAGGTGCCATTTTTGCTAGAGGATCTTGTGATGATAAAGGTCAAATGTATATGCATGTAAAGGCATTGGAATACATGACAGAAAATAACAATTTGCCTTGTAATGTAAAGTTCATGATTGAAGGTGAAGAAGAAGTTGGTTCTGAAAGTTTAGCATGGTTTGTTAAGCAAAATCAAAAAAAATTAGCTAATGATGTCATTTTAATTTCAGATACGGGCATGATTAGCAATACACAACCATCTATTACCACAGGCTTACGCGGTTTAAGTTATGTTGAAGTTGAAGTTACAGGCCCAAATAGAGATTTACACTCAGGCTTGTATGGTGGTGCCGTAGCAAACCCTATTAACGTGTTAACAAAAATGATTGCTTCATTACACGATGAAGATAATCATATTACCATACCTGGGTTTTATGACAACGTTGAAGAGCTATCGGCTGCTGAACGTGCAGAAATGGCTAAAGCTCCTTTTTCTTTAGATGATTATAAAAATGCAATAGACATTGATGCTGTTTATGGTGAGAAAGGATATACGACAAATGAAAGAAACTCGATTAGACCCACTTTAGACGTTAATGGCATTTGGGGTGGCTATACTGGTGAAGGTGCAAAAACAGTTATTGCCAGTAAGGCATTTGCAAAAATATCGATGCGTTTAGTACCGCATCAAGATTGGATTGAAATTACTGAATTATTTAAAAAACATTTTGAAAGTATTGCTCCAAAAGGCGTACGTGTAGTAGTTAAACCTCATCATGGTGGACAAGGATATGTTACTCCAATAGATAATATTGGCTATAAAGCAGCCGCAAAAGCTTATGAAGACAGTTTCGGTGTAACTCCAATACCGCAACGTAGTGGCGGTAGCATACCAATTGTAGCTTTATTTGAACAAGAATTAAAAAGTAAAACTATTTTAATGGGCTTCGGTTTAGATAGCGACGCTATTCATTCACCTAATGAACATTTCGGAATATTTAATTATTTAAAGGGCATTGAAACAATTCCTTTATTTTATAAATACTTTACAGAATTAAGTTCTTAGTAGTAAACTTTACTAAAACAAAAAAAACACGAGGTATAGTATAAACTACCTTTTCATAAAAAATCATTTCACAGCCATCGGCTATGAAATGATTTTTTATTTTTACGAATATTTTAATTTTTTAAAACTAGTGATTCACCGAAAGTACTGACCAAGATTCTGGACATACATTGTTCTTAGACACAAATTGATTAAAATCTAATGGCCAAGCACTAGTCTCACTTTTACTATTTTTACTAGAAATCATGCGTTTATATTGCTTAGCAATGTGTGCATTGAATTTACTTTTTTTAGTTTTCATTTCTAATGTTGTTGTTGTTGTCATCATTTATAGTTTTTATAGTTTATTATAGAACAACTTATTCTAACAAATTCCTACCATGACTTACTAACGTTTTAAAATAAAATAACTTTTAAACTTTAACATTTAATTCACTCACTGTTAAACAACAATGAGGTTTTCAAAATCGTTTTACTATTATATCCCCTTAATTATGATAAAAAACTTCTTTTGGATGTGCTCCGGTGCTGATCCTGATTTATTAAATGAAAGTCCCAAATCTGAACAAATAAAATATGCAGGCATTGGTGGTACTATTTTTTTCACTGCTGTTATGGCCTTTATTGCCAGTTCATATGCTTTATTTACAGTTTTTGACAATGCTTATATTGCAATCTCTTTTGGTTTAGTTTGGGGCCTACTTATTTTTAACCTAGACCGTTTTATTGTTTCTACAATTAAAAAGCGTAACAATGCTTGGCAAGAAGTATTACAAGCTTCACCACGAATTGTACTAGCCATAATTATTGCTATCGTTATCTCTAAACCACTTGAGATGAAAATATTTGAAAAAGAAATAAATCAAGTGTTATTGGAACAAAAAAATGAACTTACACTGCAAAACAAGAATCAAATAGCAGATCAATTTACCCCAGAAATTGAGAGAATTCAATCCGAAATAAATGCTTTAAAAATTGAAATTGGCACTAAAGAAAAAGAAGTTAATGATCTATACACCACTTACATTTCTGAGGCAGAAGGAACTTCAGGTACAAAAAAGCTTGGTAAAGGACCCGTGTATAAAGAAAAAAGAGAGAAGCATGATGCTTTACTTAATGAGCTGCAACAACTAAAAAAAGAGAGCTCTATAAGTATCTCCGAAAAAGAAGCATCTATAGATCTTTTAAGAAATAAACAAGAGGTGCAAATTAATCGAGACCAACCTATTATCGATGGATTTGACGGATTGATGGCAAGAATTAATGCTTTAGACGAATTGGCATGGTTACCTTCATTTTTTATTTTTTTATTGTTTGTAGCTATTGAAACCGCACCGGTTTTAGCTAAAATTATGGCATCAAAAGGGGCTTATGATTTAAGATATGAAGAGCAGGAAGATGCCTTGAAGGTTTGGGTTGAACAACAAAAGAATCAACGAGCTGCTTTATTATCGACAGACGTTACTTTAAATGAAAAGGTATATTACGATGTTGCTAAAGATGAAGAAATTTACGACTACAAAAAGCAAAAAGCTAAAGACTTATTAAAATTACAGTCAGATACATTCTATAAAAAACAAAGTGAAATTATTGGATAATTTTTAATGCTTATTTTTGATAAACAATTTATCATCATGAGATTACTAACCACCCCTAGACTTCATTTAGACTTTGCGACTAAGAAAGATGCTGTCTTTTTATTTGAATTGATGAACGATGCCGCGTATCTAAAAAATATTGGAGATCGGAATATAAAAACAATTGCTGATGCTGAAAATTTTATAACTGATAAGTATATTAAGAGTTATATAGATAATGGTTATGGTTATTATATTATCAAATTTAAAGAAAATCTAAAACCAATTGGAATATGCGGAATAGTAAATAGAGAAGAAATGAGTTTCTTTGATATTGGATACGCTGTCTTACCGAATTATAGAAATAAAGGATTTGCATATGAAGCTACCAAAGCATTATATGATTTTGCACTGAACTCTTTAAAAATTCAAGAAATTGCGGCTATAACTGATCCTGATAATCATGAATCAATAGCATTAATTAAGAAGTTGGGAATGAAATACAAAAAAAAGATACAGTTGCCAAATGACGACATTGTATGTGATTTATATATAAATGAAAAACAAGCCTAGAAAAACTACATTCATAAAAAGCACGAATGCGTTTTAAAATTTAAACTACTTTGAAATTATTTTGTTTTTACTGATTTCAGAGAAAGTTTCTCTGAATGGTGATGATGCTCTTTTTTAATGTCACTTAAAACATTCTTAGCAAAGTCATAATCTACTTTTCTAAACCTATCTCTAGCGTAAGCATTATGTCCGCTTCTTATAGATTTTGTTTCCTTAAGTACTAAACCATCATCGTAAGGATTAAACCCTACAACGGTGTACATTTCATTTTCCTTAAGATTTCCTAATTTATACCATCTGCGTCTAGCATCGACGCAAACTACCATTTCACCAATTTTAAACATATTATTATTTAATTTTCCCGTGGTGAATATAGGAATATTATTTTAAGTCTAAAAGTTAATTAATGTTAAATATTAGTTTAATAATGAAAGAGCAAATTTTTGTGGTTGTAATTCACGCTCAACTTCTGGTTGTGGAATTGGTTGTTGTTCAACTTGTTCAGCTTGCATTTCGTTTAAAAGACTTGTTGCAAAATTATAATCTACTTTTCTAAATCTACTTGCAGCAAACGCATTACATCCACTTCTTGGACTTTTAATTTCATCAAGTATCAGTCCACCATCATAAGGATTAAAGCCAGTTACAGTATACATTTCATCTTTCTGTAAACCACCAAGTCTATACCATCTTCTCTTTGCATTTACACAAACTACTATTTCTCCTACTTTAAACATAATTTCCAATTTTATTTATTAATTGCTTTCGTATTTAAAACAATTTCCAATTAAAAACTCCCCTTAGTTTTTTACTTTTTTTTTAAAATTTTCTCTAAGTAGCTATAAATCAAGTAAAAAAATTGCCACTTCTTTTTGTATAAACGAGTATTTATTTCGATTATTTTATAAACGTACTAAATGAATCTAAAGGAAATCTCAAGATTCTTTACTATTTCAGTATAATTTTATATTTTCTTACCAATTAATATGAAGATCTCTTTTATGGCTCGGTATAAGCAAACATTGTTAAAAAAAAGCTAAAATTCACAGTTTTAGCCCATCCTATATTCTAATTAAAACTTTCGGTCGGGATTAAACGGTGTTATATTTATTGAAGATTTCCTATTCGTGATAATTTCAGAAATCAATTTTCCAGTTGCGGGTCCAAGGCTCCACCCCATCATTGCATGTCCAGCTCCGATGGTTAAATTTTCGAATTTGGAAGTTCTTCCAATATAAGGTAAACCATCAGGTGAAACAGGACGCAGTCCACATTGTGCACTATCTATATTATATTGTGGAATCTTTAATCCCTCATAATACTGTTCTGATGCATTGGCAATAGCATCAACTCGTTTCGTATTAATTGTATGATTAAGTCCCGACATTTCCATTGTGCCTGCAAATCGTGTAAAGTCTTTCATTGGGGTTACCGCCACTTTTTTCTCCATTAAAATTGCAGGATAATTAATTCCCGTCTCTTCTTCCATATTAATCCTATACCCTTTCCCTCCTTCCATTGGAAGTTTTAAATGCAACTTTTTTGCCATAAGACCACTCCAAGAACCAGTGGCTAAAATAATTTCATCTGTCTTATAGCTATTTTTAGCCGTTATAATCTCCGTTATATTTTTATTCTTAAACGCAAAATCAACTACCTTTTCGTTTTTAAGGAATACAACGCCATTTTTCTCCAAATGGATTTTCATACTACTCATTATTTCGTTTGGACTTGTATGAAAATCACATAGGTAATGAATAGCTCCTTTTACCTCTGCACTCACTTTTGGTTCTATAGCATTTAATTCTTTTGCATTTAAGATCTTAGATTCCAGATTCATACCCTCTGCTATTCTAGCAATTTTTGACTCTGCTTCACCTGCCTTATCTGTTTTGTAAAGCATGAGCAATCCTTTTTTTCCTAATTGAAATTGCCCCAAATCATTTGAATTATAAATCTCTTCGTACAAATCTCTACTCAGAAGGTTTATATCTTTGATCACTGGCATAGCTCGCTCAACTTTATTTTGAGTTGCTGATTTTTTAAAATACCAGTTCCATTTTAAGAAATCTATATCTAACCGAGGCCTCATATAAAATGGACTCGTACTATTAAACATATATTTAATACCCTTAGAAATCATTCCAGGTGCCGCCAATGAAATAATATGGCTTGGTGTTAAGTATCCAGCATTCACGTAAGAAGCCCCTCCTGTTAAACCATCCATATTGGTTTGATCTATAACAGTTACGTTACAAACTTCTTTTTGAAGATAATATGCAGTACTTAATCCGATAATACCTCCGCCGATGATAATGCAGTTTTTCATATTTATAAAATTAGTAATTTATATTATATGGAAACCAAACGCATAAGAATTGTTATCATCTACGCAAAAAAGTAGGTATAGCGGAATCTTTTCAACTACACTTTTAATAAAATGACCGTTACAACTTCATTAGTCTCGTTTACAATGAAGCTTGAATATAGCTATTAATACGTTGCTCTAATATTGGCAAGGTAACTGTTCCTTGTTCTAAAATTTTTTCATGAAATTCTCGAAGGTCAAATTTACTTCCTAATTCTTTTTCTGCTTTTAGTCGTAATTCTCGAATCTTTAGTTCGCCTATTTTGTAGGATAATGCTTGTCCTGGCCAAGAGATATATCGGTCAGTTTCTGTATTTATTTCATGTAATGATAACGCTGTATTGGAAGTCATATAATCGACTACTTGTTCTCTAGTCCAGCCTTTAGCATGTATTCCGGTATCAACTACCAATCGACAAGCTCGCCACATTTCATAAGTCAATTGCCCAAATTTTTCATATGGGGTTGTGTACATACCCATTTCTTCGGCTAAAAATTCACAATACAATCCCCAACCTTCACCATATGCAGATAGGTAGAAATTTTTTCTGAATTCGGGAATACTATCACCTAATTCATTATTTAAACTTATTTGTAAGTGATGTCCTGGCACAGCCTCATGAACAGTTAATGCTGGTAAAGTATATAAGGTTCTACTTTTTAAATCGTAGGTATTTACCCAATAATAACCAGGTTCTGTACTGTTTTTAGTTGTACCAATATATCTTCCTGTCGTATATTTAGGAGCAATAGCATCTGGTACTGGAGCAACACCATATGGTTTTCTAGGTAAGGTATTAAAGAATTTTGGTAATTGGGCATCCACGCGTTTTGCCATATCTCTAGCAATCATCAATAATTCTGCGGGAGTTTTAGCATAAAACTGTTCGTCGGTTCTTAAAAATTTTAAAAAGTCAGCAAAACTTCCTTTGAAGTTTAAATCAGTTATTATTTTTTCCATTTCCGCTTTTATCCTTGCTACTTCCTTTACACCAATTTGATGGATATCATCAGCCGTATATTGTGTACTTGTAGTATAAAAATTAATTCTGTTTTGATAAAACGCTTTCCCATTTGGTATTTCAGAAATACCAATACTTGTTCGAGCATTAGGAAAATATTCTACTTCAAAAAAGTTTTTTATTCTTTTAAACTGAGGTACAACAATCAACGCTATTGCAGCCTTCGCTTTTTCAATAACTGAATCCTTTTGAGAATTAGTTAAGGTAGATGGCAAATCTTTAAAGGGAGAATAGAAAAAATTATCAACTGGGTTATCGGTAATGTGTGTATTATAAGTGGACTCATATCCTTTAAAAATAACCTTAGGTTGCGTTATTCCTTTCACTAAACTTAATTGTAATAAATCTAAATGCTGATCTACAAAAACTGGCAAAGCAGTGAGTTTATTTAAATACTTCTTTACGTCATCATAGTTATTTAGGGGACGGACGATATAGGGCAAACTAACATGAAAACCTGAATCAGAAAGTAATGGATTAAGATATTGCTCAAAACTATTATAATCAATCGTTTCTTGAAGTGTGAATTTTAATAAAGTTAAGGATATTTTTTCTGTATCAGATAGATTTTTTTCGTTAATTTCATTCAAAAGATTTAATTGCTCTTTGGCATAATCAGCTTCTTTCTGATAGAATTTCTTTGTAAACAACCCAAGTGGAAATTCCTCTTTATCGTATCCTTTATGGTCTTGGTATTCATTTACTATTTTATCCAATTGAGCAGAAGAATTCTTTGCCTGTTGCTTTTTATTACAAGCAGATAAAACGATTAGAAACAATATTAATGATGCTAAATGATTCTTCATATTAAATATATGTTTAAATTTTAAAGTGATTCGTTCATTATATAAAAACACAAATCTATTATTAATTTCTTTATGCCCTACCTAAGTAATTTTTAAACTACTTTTTCTTTCATCATTTAAGTAAATCTAATTAGTAATTCTACTAAAATTGAAGTGATTTATTCAAATTTTAGCTAAAAAGGAACTTATTACGCCTCTTTTTGACGTTGTAAAAAAAACCACAACACCCTAAAAACATTGATATTAACTCTAGGTTCATATAAATTTATTGTCAAATAATTTGCATATTCAAATTTTAACTCTACATTTGTAGAGTTAATTCTAAACATGTAGAGCAATGGCCTTATCAAAAACTGAAGAACAATTAATGCAATACCTCTGGAAGCTTGAAAAAGCTTTTATGAAAGACTTGTTGCAAATCTATCCAGAGCCAAAACCGGCAACCACAACTATTGCAACCTTATTAAAACGAATGATTGGAAAAGGCTTTGTTGCTTATAAATTGTATGGAAATGCTAGAGAGTATTACCCATTGGTTAAAAAGAAGGATTATTTCTCTAAGCATGTAAACGGATTGATAAAAACCTTCTTTAACGATTCTGCCTCACAATTTGCTTCCTTTTTTACCGAAGAAACCAATCTCACCAAGGAGGAATTGGAAGATTTAAAAAAACTGATTGACAAACAAATAAAAGAAAAATAATATGTTAGACTACTTATTAAAATCGGGAGTTTGTTTGGCAGTATTTTATCTGTTCTACAAATTATTATTAGAAAAAGAACCCATCCATATGTTTAAGAGATTTTATTTATTGGGTGGATTACTATTGGCATTTGCTATACCATTAATCACTTTTACAACAATGGTGGAAGTAGAACCGATGATTATGGCACCAATCAACTATTCAGAAGTCACTTTTGAACCTCAACCAATATTTGATGCAGAAGTTACACCTATCAATTATTGGCCCATTATTTTATGGACGGTATATGGATTTGGAGTTTTAGCATTTGGGTTAAAATTTCTATTTAACCTTTTTCAAATAGGGTTTAGAGTGAGGAAAAACACAAAGCAAAAAGTAAAGCAATTTACACATGTTTTATTAGAGCATTTAAGTACACCACATACCTTTTTTAATTATATCTTTTTGAATAAGCAAAGGTATTTACAGCATCAAATTCCACAAGAAGTCTTTTGGCATGAAGAAACCCATGCCAAACAAAAGCACAGCTTTGATGTTGTTGTATTAGAAATTTTACAAGTTGTTTTTTGGTTTAACCCACTACTCTACTTCATTAAAAAAGACATTAAACTGAACCATGAATTCTTGGCAGATAAAGCCGTATTAAATAAAGGTGTTTCACTTACTGCCTACCAAGAAATTTTATTAGCATTTTCAAGTAATTCAACTGAACCTGTATTAGCCAATGCATTAAATTATTCATCCATCAAAAAAAGATTTACGATTATGAAAACAAAGACATCACAAAAAAAAGCTTGGTTTAAAAGCTTGGTTTTATTACCATTAGTTGCAGTGTTGGTTTATAGTTTTAGTAGAGAAAAAATAATTGAAGTAGAAGCTTCAAATGAAACTGTGCAAATTAATTTAGAAGATGAGAATGAATTTCAAGAAAATTATAAATCATCTACAATTGAAGGAGCAACAGATCGTATGATGGAAGAGTACAGTGAATTTATGAGCTCATTCGAAAAGTCCAAAATGGTTTATGGCAATTTATACAAACGAGCAGTTGCTATTTATGATTTAATGTCGGATGCTCAAAAAGCAAGTGTAAAGAAATACCCAAATTTTGGCGTTATGAATCATAAAATGAGTGAAACAAAGCCGAGGAAACCTACCGAAGCCGAATTTAATTCTTGGAAGGATAAATCAAAATTTGCCATTTGGATAGATGGAAAATATGTTGACAACAGTGTATTGAGTAATTACACTAAATCTGATATTGTCTACTTTTCAGGAAGCTTTGTATACAAAAATGCCAGAAGTAAAAAATTTCCACAGACCCAACAATACAGCCTGTACACTAAAACGGGTTTTGAAGAGGCCTACGAAAAAGCGGATTACAAGAAATACATGAACCTCTTAAATAAATATAACGAAGAAGTAGAATTCTTTAATAAAACGGATAAAACAGACAATTCAGAATTGTTAATTTTAAAACAGCAAGCTGATTTCATTTACAATAGTTTTAATGAAGAAGAACTTACCAAATACAATCCTCCTAAAAGTCAAGAAGTACCAAAAGCACTAATTAGTACAAACAATGCAGCAAAAGTAAATGTTGTGCCAAATATTTACATTAGTATTAGTAATAATAAAGAAATAGTAATAAATGGAAATAACCCTATCGCTTTAAAAACCATAACACCTGCCATCGAAGAAATTTTAAAAGAGTATACTCCCAATCAAGTTTCCAAAATAAAGGTAATCATAAAAACAGACGCCATTACAAATATGGGTTGCGTACTAAATGTTAAAAATAAACTTCATGAAGCTGGCATACGAGGGCGAATAATAAATAGTAGTTCAGTTGAAATGCAAGTTAGAGACAAAGCTACACCACAAGAAATAGCAGAATACAATAAATTGGCAAAAGAGTATAATGCCGTTCCTACCGATAAGATGATCGTTAAAGAAAAGGATTTAGAAAGGATAAATTACATCTATAATAAGATGACAAATATCCAAAAAGAAGAAGCTGAAACTTTTCCGGATTGGAAGTTTCCACCTCCTTTAAGCAATAATCAGTCACAGGATACAACTTCAAATAATAAATTAGCACGATTAGTATCAAAATATAACATGTTAAAAGCACAACAAAATGCTAGTAAAAATAGTGCAGATTCAAATAATTTAACTGAACAGTTAAAAGCTCTAGAGAAAAGTATTAACGAACATTTAAGCAATGTTACCAAAAATAGTTACCTAGCTACTCCACAAGAACTAACCGAATACAACAAATTGGCGAAGCATTATAATAACATGTCAAAACAGAACATGAACATCAAACTAAAAGATGTAGAACGACTTCAGTTTATCTACAATAAAATGACGCAAGAACAAAAAAATGGTGCGGAGTCTTTTCCTGATTTGCCACCGCCACCGCCTGCACCACCAACACCTCGAAAAGTAATTAAAAACGACACTCAATATGGATATGACATTCCACCTCCGCCACCTCCTGTTCCTAGTCAAAAGACTATAAATAAAGGATCTATAGAATTACAAAAAGCTTTTAAGGAATTCTCAGAAAAATCAAAAATATATGGTACATCAGTACAAAATTACAGAACTACGAAAGAAGGTATGCGTAACGTTGAAGATGAGTATAAAAAAGTAATGGAACTGTATGAAAGATATGAAAAAATTGCCATAGAAGAAGGTATTTCACCAACGCCGCCACCTCCGCCTCCAACACCACCAAACCCAATAGATCATATCGTAGAACTGGCAAAACAAAACGCATTATTTTATTATGAGGATAAAAAAATAACATCAGATAAGGCTATTGAACTGATAAAAGAAAGCAAACGTATTCATATGCACGTTTTGAGTGAAGGGTCGAGTAAACCCATAGTTAAATTATCTAAGAAGCCCATTACAGTAAAAAATTAAAGACATCTCGTTATAAAAACTTCTCGATACAAATATAAAAAGGGTAAAACATAGTTTTACCCTTTTTATATTCACTCGAAGTGACGTTTTGAATTATAATTTCTTTACATACTTTGTAATGATCACAATTTGTTGACTACCAACTCTACCTTCAATGTATTCAGCATTTTCGTGATCTAAAGAAATACGTCTTACAGCCGTACCTTGTTTGGCAACCATGCTAGAACCTTTTACTTTTAAATCTTTAATCAATACTACAGAATCACCTGCTTCTAAGATTACACCATTTACATCTCTATGCACAATAGCATTTGCTTTATCTAAATGCTCACCAGATGCTCTTGCAAAAGCTAAGGCTTCATCATCTAGATACATCATGTCTAATAGGTCTTGTGGCCAACCTTCTGATTTTAATCGTTGTAACATCCGCCAAGAGAGAATTTGTACAGGTTTATGCTCGCTCCACATACTATCATTTAAACATCTCCAATGGTTAGAATCCATTTTTTCTTCATCTTCTATTTGCTCTAAGCATGTACCACAAACCAATACCGCTTCATCAACGGTTTCGTTTAAAGCCGGTGGTAATTTATAAACACTTAAGTTATCTGTGGCTTTACACATTTCGCAAGTTGAATTGCTTCTTTCTTCTAAGGCTGTTTGTACGCTCATTTTTTATTTTTGGATGTTGCAATATTAGGATTAAATTATCTGGTTTGCAAGTTCAACACCCCTAAAGTCCCCTCAAGGGAACAATCTTTTTAAAAATAGTAACAATTGTGAATGAGATTCCTAGTACCTCGGAATGACAACAATAAAACCGACCTTGGCATTCAAAGCGTTTCACGGAGTTTTTTGGACAAACCACTTACTACCAAATTATACGAATGATCAATTAATTCCTCAAGAATTTTGTTAGACAGTCTACTTTCCAGAAGAATAGTATTCCAATGTTTTTTACTCATATGATACCCTGCTGTAATAATCCCATCGTATTCTTCACGTAACTCAATAGCACGTTCAGGATCACATTTTAAATTTACTGCAGCAGGTTTTTGATTCAATCCCGACAATGCAAACATTTTACCTAGCACTTTAAAAACCAATGTAGATTCATCAAAAGGAAATGCTTCCGTCACTCCTTTTTTATTCAAACAATAATCACGAAATTCTTCTATGTTCATTTAATAATTTTTTCCATTACTTTTTCAGGATGTTTTAAATCTGTAAAACCATATTGCTTATACAAACCATGTGCATCAGACGTTTTTAACATCCAAACCGTGCAACTTTGCAATTCGGAATCATTAAGTACGTTATCCATCAATTGTTTGGAATACCCTTTCCCTCTATGTTCTGGTAGAATAAAGACATCCATAATATATGCAAAGACGGTATAATCGGTACAAATTCTAGCAAAACCAATTTGTTTACCCTCTAAATAAGCACCAAAACAGAAACAGTTATCAATTGTTTTTTGAACCTCTTCAATGGTTCTCCCTTTTGCCCAATACGCTTCGGTTATAAAATTGTAAATGGTATTGATATCCAACAAGCTTTTATCTGTGGAAATTGTAATCATTTTTCTTTTCCTATTTTACCCAAATGTGTGTTATTAAAACTGTCTGTATATTTAAGACCATAGCCTAACATTCTATCAAAGGAGGAATGACCAAAAAATACGAGACCCACCATTTGCAATGTTTCATTTTGAAAGTAAATTCCCAAAAAGTAAAGCAATAGCATTATCCCTTTATGGTGTAAAATATTGTAGGCATAGGCTCCTATTTTCGAGTTGATACCATATGCTATAAAACTAATATCAGGAAGAAAGAATAATCCTAAATACCACCACCAACTAAAGTTTAAAAATGAAAATAAGTATACAGAAAGAGCTAGCAATGCCATTTCTTCTAACTTTAGAATATTTTTCATTTTCGTGACCGTTTAATTCAATACCTCATATAATATAGGCTTACTAGGTGTTGCGTTATTTTCGAACGGAGCAATTTGAAGATTTAAAAAATACTTTCCGTCTTTAATTTTATTGGACACAAAAATCATCTCTGTTATGGTGGCTGCGAGTCTCTTTTTACCTTTTGTGTTCCAAAATGCATTATGAGCCAACAATTTACCACCATCTTTCTCTTTATCGATAGAAGGTAAGTCAATCAATAAATGTTCAATCCCTTTATCTTTTAAAAGTATAACAGCATCTTCCAATAAATATGGTGGATTGCTTTTAGAGTAGTTTCTTTTAAGTTTATCAGTCATATTAGGCATGGTTCGTATAATAATAGCTTCACGCTTTTTATTACCTAGTACAAATTGCATTTGCTTTTTTGATATTACTAAGTCCCCATTTATTTTTTCTGGAGCTACTGTAACTACTTCTGCCAAAAAGAAAAATTGCTTTAAGGTTTTGTTTATGGATATAAATTCATGCGTAATATGCCCTATACATTCGGTATGTGTACCATGGGCATGTGGCATAAAAAGAATAGAATTAAAATTAGTAGAATGTTTTTTTCTAACACTCCTTAATTTTTTTAGTCTAGGGCTTTTTTGATCCCAAGCAAGTACACCCACATTATCTCGTGTTAATGGCACTGGTATTGAAATATCTAATGGTTCTGATAAATTTATTTTTAATTTTTGTGAACCGTATTGAATCGTAGTGAGCATAAATTACATGGCATTTAATTATGTCAAATATAAGGATTAAAAAAGGTTCCACACAAAGTCCGAAAAGTTTTACGAAAAGTATTTAATACTAAACAGTATAAGAAATAGCTTTAAAACTAATGCACCAAAAACAGATCACTGGCTATACCATCAGCTAAGAACCTACCTTTTTTAGTGATTTTTAATTTTTGGTCTTTGGTAAGCTCCAACAGTTCTTTTTGAATGAATTTATCGGCGTTTGCAATAAGTTTATCTTTAAAGGAAGTACTAAAATGATTTTCGATATGTTTTAAATCTATACCCCAAATGGTACGTAAACCGATCATTATAGTTTCATTAAAAACATCGTTCTGAGATAATGTTTCTGTTTCATTTGGAATGATATTATCACGTAAAGCTTTATTATACTTTATATTGTTTGAGACATTCCAACTTCTTTGTTTTCCGTTAAAGGAATGAGCCGAAGGTCCAAATCCCAAATACGATTTACCCAACCAATACGAAGTGTTGTGTTTTGAAAAATAATTAGGCTTACCAAAATTAGAAACCTCATAATTGACAAATCCATTTTTTTCCGTTGCTGCAACCAAAATATTAAAATGCTCTAATGCCAGTTCTTCTGATACATTAGGATATTTACCGGAACGTATAAAACTTGCCAATGCGGTTTTAGGTTCAACGGTTAACGCATAACTCGAGATATGATTGATACCAAAATCAAAAACAGTTTGTAGATTTTCTTGCCAACGTTCGTTTGACATATTTGGAATTCCGTAAATTAAATCGACCGTAATATTATCAAAATGACGTGTGGCCTCTTCTAAACAATTTTTTGCTTGTTCTGAATTGTGAGAACGATTCATAGTTTGCAGGTCTTCTTCAAAAAAAGATTGAATACCAATACTTAATCTGTTGACTGGAGAAATGGCAAGCTCTTGAATCTTTTCTTTTGTCAGATCATCTGGATTAGCTTCTAACGTAATTTCTGGATGTTCAATTACACTGTAATTTTTATAAACCGTATCTATTAAATAATGTAATTCTTCAGTACTTAAGAGAGATGGCGTTCCTCCACCAAAGTAAATGGTTTCAATCACTTCATTCAATTCACTTTTACGCAACACAATTTCCTTTGCTATTGCTTGAATCATTTCTTCTTTTCGCTGTAACGAAGTTGAAAAATGAAAATCACAATAGTGACAGGCCTGTTTACAGAATGGTATGTGAATGTAGATGGAAGACATAAAAAAGTAGCAGTTTACAGTAGCAGTAGTTAATTGGCTCTAATATTGACGGTTAAACTTCTAGACGATCTTCTTATTTGATCCGTCAAAGAATAAGTTTCTTTCTTCGGGAATTTTTTTAAAGTGTCAAAAATTCTCATCGCTAAAGCAAAGGACTTTTTAAATGCCAATAAATCTTTGAATGCCATAAGTAATATTATAATGATTTATAAGTAAAAACTGTTACTGCCTACTATTACTGAAAACTATTTTTTCACCCTCTTTTCATTTTGCTTCACAAAAGCACCCCATCCTGAATAATTTTTACCCACCTCTACTCTACCTTCATTATAAAAATGACATACAGCAGCGGCCAAACCATCGGTAGAATCTAAATTTTTAGGCAATTCTTTTAACCCGAGTGTACTCTGCAACATCTTAGCAACTTGTTCTTTACTAGCATTACCACTACCCGTAATTGCCATTTTAATTTTTTTGGGAGAATATTCAGTAATGGGAATATCTCGCGAAAGGCCTGCTGCCATGGCTACACCTTGGGCACGACCCAGCTTGAGCATACTTTGCACATTTTTACCAAAAAAAGGAGCTTCAATAGCAATTTCATCAGGATGATACGTTTCTATCAACTCGATAGTGCGTTCAAAAATAAGTTTGAGCTTTACATAATGGTTATCGTATTTTTTTAGCTGTAACTCATTTAATTGCATAAAGTGCATCTTTTTATTGACCACTTTTATCAGCCCAAAACCCATTATGGTGGTTCCAGGATCTATCCCTAATATGATTTTTTCTGTATTCAAATTATATTTCGCTATACCTACAAAACTAATCATTTCTACTTTGTTAGGTTCTTTATTCTTTAAGTTCAAATGTAGTGACAACAAACCCATGATCTGATGGATAATTGATCTGTTTTTCATTAATGGAAAATGGTTCATTTAAAAAAGCCATATATGATGTTGATTTTATGGCTTTAAGTTTTGGGCTTTTATAAAAAATATAATCTATTCTATGTTCATCTTTTATTCCTTTGGAATCCCAAGTAATTCCAGGATGAGTTATGGAATTAGCATTTACTTCTCTGTAAGAATCTATCAACTCCAATTCTTCTAATACTTTCGTTGAATACCACGGCACAACTAAATTATTATGTATTTTTTTGGCGTCTTCTCCCCAATCCAAATGAGATAAAGAGTTCATATCTCCACCAAAAACCATTGGGATAGAATCAGTTTGTAAGGCATATTTTTTAATAGTAGGGAGTACTTCTTGAATCATTTTATATTTAATTTCTGTTCGCTCCCATTTCAATAATTCTTCAACAGTTTTACCCATTTTTTCAGGTTCATCACTCCAGGGTAAATAATGAAACCAATTTGAAAAAAAATTGATTTTTTGACCCTTAATTATAACGGCTCTACCTCCTAGATAAAACGGAAATTTTGTATCAATTCTTTCTCCAAAAGGGAATTTAGAAAAGATTGATAAGTTCACACTTTTATCATCCAAAGGGGTACCTTCTTGAGCAATCAAATGAAAATTATATCCTGCAGCATCAGCAATCATTTTACCAGAACCATAGGTTTCTACCATTAAGATAACATCAGGGTTTATTTCTTTAATAATCTTAATGGCATTTTCAGGACCATTTTCTATATCATTGACACCATGCAAAATATTCCATGCCATTACTTTAAAAACAATGGGTGCTTCTTGAGTATTTGCAACAAAAGAAAAACACATTACGAAACTAATTAAAAGAACGTTTTTCATTGAAGGATTAATAAGGGTGAGGGTAATATGTATTTAAAAGTGTACCATCATCAAATAAATCGATAATAGCATATCCTGGAGGTGTTTCTCTATACCAATATTTCTGTGCAGAATGTTCGTCTCCTTCTTCCCACCAAGCACCACTCACTGCTCCTGTAACATAATAGTTTACATTATTATAAACGGCCGCATCTAACAAGTGGATATGACCACTAAAACAATTTATTTTTTTGTCTTTATGCTTGTAAAAAATTTTGGTAATTTCTTCATAATCCTTGTGGTTGCCATTTTTAAAAACACCACTAGCACTCAAAATAGGGCAATGAGACATTATTACAATTGAGGAATCTGCTGGTAATTTTTCTAAATCTTCGGCTAACCATTTTCGCTGATCTTCGCCTAATGCAATGGTTTTATCATTCATGCTATCCAATATAATAAAATGCCATCCTTGCCTATCAAAACTATAATAGGTAGCTGGCATTTCCAATTGCTTCACCACATATTCTTTACCATACATAGGATCGGTTTTTTCTGGAGCCGCCCACCACATATCATGATTACCTAAACAACAATGCATATCATATTCTGAAAATTTACTTCTTAAGTCTTTCCAAATATCCCATTGTTCATTAACTCTATCTCTTACTATATTTTTATAATTTGCAGCGTAAATAACATCACCACCATTAAGAAAAAAGTCGATGTTGTGCTTTTTAATATCTTCCAAACATTTTTCAAAGCGAATAGGAGCATTATGCTCTGGTCTTATGTGGATATCTGTTATATGAGCAACTCTTAACACTCTTTTTTTAGTGATGGTATTCTCTTTGGCAACAGATGCAGAAACTAAAGGTGAAATAGTTATTGCACCTGCAACCAAGCCCAACTTTTTCAACGTATTTCTCCTTTCGAAATTAAAATTCTTATCTGTTTTTCCCATTTTATAACATTAATGTAAATATTTACTTACTTTGCACTTGAGCGACTAAAGTACAACCCATTGCCAAAAAAAACTAAACAATTCTTTTTTTTTCTGATTAAACTAGCCATCGTTGTTGGTGCTTTTTATTTCATTTACGATAAAATAATACATAACGATCAACTACCAATTCGCGATTTTATAATTCAGCTAGAAAAAAGTATTTTCAAAAGTTATACAACTATCCTGATACTAATTGCCTTTACAACATGTAATTGGTTTTTTGAAATAGTAAAGTGGAAAACATTGGTTTCAAACATCAAAAACATATCGTTTTATAATGCCTTTCAACAGAGTTTAGGTTCTCTTACAGCTTCCTTATTTACACCCAACCGCATTGGTGAATATGGAGCAAAAGCCATCTATTATAAAAAAGGAAATAGAAGAAAAGTTATGTTGTTAAATCTGCTTGGAAATAGCAGCCAAATGGCAATTACTGTGCTATTGGGCATTGTAGGATTAACCTATGTTTTTATTAATTTCGATATAGAAATTGATCTATACCGTTTTAGAAAAGCTGGTTATATTTTAGCGATATTATTGGTAATTTTAATTGGAGGTAGTATTAAAGGCTTTAAAAAAATAAGAGGTTTTTATATTGATAAAATAATTCAGTTTTTTAAAAAAATACCTTTGAGTTTACATTTCAAAACGCTGCTTTTCTCATTTTTGAGATATGTTTTTTTCTCACATCAGTTTTATTTTTTATTGACAGTATTTGGAGTTGACCTTAATTATTCAACCGCAATGGCTTTAATAACGAGCATGTATTTGTTGGCTTCTGTAGTGCCCAGTTTAGCATTGTTAGATTGGTTAGTAAAAGGTTCTGTGGCTATTTGGGTATTTAGTTTAGTTGGTGTTAATGAGTTGATTATTGTAACAATAACCTTATTGATGTGGATTCTAAATTTTGGATTCCCCGCAATGATAGGTAGTTATTTTGTGCTAAACTTTAATACAAATCAACAAAAATGATACTTACAACCATTATCATCATATTTTGTTATGCCGCTATAATAATCGCTTTAAGTATAGGGTTCGAAAAAGTATCTCCATTCAACAATGAAGTTAAGAGCCCCGTTTCTAAATTCTCAATTATTATTCCTTTTCGTAACGAAGAAGCCAATCTAACTGAATTATTGAACAGCTTGGTTTTATTAAACTATCCTAAAGAATATTATGAAATTTTAATGATTAATGATGCTTCTGACGATGCTTCTATTCAACGTATTGAGCATTTTAAAACTAAGCACCCAAGCTTACCGATACTAATTTTAGAAAATAGCAGAAAATCGGTTTCACCAAAAAAAGATGCCATTGAAACTGCTATTAACGTCGCACAATTTGATTGGATTATTACTACGGATGCTGATTGTATTTTACCAAAAACTTGGTTGCAAACTTATGATGCCTTTATACAAACTCACGAATCTAAATTAATTGCAGCACCAGTTACTTATGCAATTGGAAATGGCTTTTTAGAACACTTTCAATTGTTTGATTTCTTAAGCTTACAAGCGTCAACAATTGGAGGATTCGGATTAAAAAAACCATTTTTATGCAATGGTGCAAACCTCTGTTATCAGAAATCAGCCTTTATTGAAGTACATGGATTTAAGGGGAATGACAAAATTGCCAGTGGTGATGATATTTTTTTATTAGAGAAAATGACAAAAAAATTTCCTGATAACGTACATTTTCTAAAATCTAGTGATGCTGTTGTTATCACCAAACCTCAACCCTCATTTAAATCGTTAATTTCACAACGGGTTCGTTGGGCCTCCAAAACCACCTCAGTTAAAAGTAGATTTACAAAATTAGTAGGCCTTATTGTTTTATTAATGAATTTTTTGTGGATTTCATCCTTCATATTATATTTAGTAGGCTATATTAATTGGCAGTATTTATTTACCGTTATTACGCTTAAAATAGTTGTCGATTTTGTGCTGCTGATAAAAGCATTTCATTTCTTTAAGCAATCATTTAATTTTCTAAAATTTATTCTAAACAGTTTCTGCTACCCATTTTTCAGTATGTTTGTCATCATTCTATCCTTCAAAAAAGGGTATCAATGGAAAAACAGGATGTTTAAAAAATAACATATGGCATACGCTAATTACAACACATCGAATCCAGTTTTTAGTAGCTATATCTGGAAATACAATCGCAGTTCTGCATCAAAAATGACCCTAAATGGTGTTATTATAAAATCGATTTTTTCTCTTGTATTGGTAGGACTAACCACTTGGTATGTTTGGGATTTAGTAAACAAAGGTGAGGATGTTCAATATTACACCTATGGCGGAATGATAGCTGCCATTGTATTTAGCATTATTACTTCTTACAAAAAGAAATGGTCACCAATTACCACTCCCCTTTATGCTCTATCCAAAGGATTATTTTTAGGTGGAATTTCCGCGTATGCCGAAGCTAAATTTGAAGGTATGCCCATGCGAGCCGTTGGTGTTACGTTACTTACCTTTTTTATAATGCTAATACTTTACAAAGCACGAATAGTTATTGTCACTAAAAGATTTAGAAGTGTCTTAATTACGGCCATAATTACCATTATGAGCATCTATATTATCAGTTGGATATTGAATATTTTCGGCATTAACACACCCTATATTTGGGGTACTTCATGGTTTGCCATTGGATTTAATATCATTGCGGCAATAGTTGCTTCATTCTCATTATTACTTGACTTTGATTTTATTGACAGAAAAATAAATAAAGCTCCAAAATATTATGAATGGGTGGCAACTTGGGGTTTGCTCGTTACACTTATATGGTTATATGTAGAGGTAATACGTTTAATGAAGAAGTTGGCGATCAGGTTTTAAGGGCATTTAAATTATGCTCTCTAAAGGTAACTCATCATTGTGAGATTCTTCGCTTCGCTCTGAATGACATATAACATTTAAATTGTTTTCACTTCAATAGCCATTCTGTACTGAGATCGTACTAAAATGCCTTGTTTTTTAGCAGGAAACATAGTTGGCAAACGATTAATACTTTGTTCTATAATTTGTCTAAAATCAGGAATTTGTTCATCAATTTCTGTCGTAGAAATTATATCGACAAGACTTGCTCTACCTGTGTTATCTATTAGAATATCAATCCAAGCGGCATCATTAACTACTTTTTTAACCTTTATATCTTCTTTGCTTAAAGACTCACCTAATTTTTGAGGTAGCATTTTGTAGAAGCAATCTTTTTGATTGTCACTTTCCGCATAATTCTCACAATCAGAAAACACAGGATACGTATCTACTTTTGTAAAATCAATAATAGTATTAGCTACTTCTAAGTTACTTTTTGATGTAGATGAACTAGACCAAAAGTACTCGCAAGAAGTACATAAAAGTATTAAAAAAAGAAAACTAATGGTTCGCCTTAACATTGTCGCATTTAAAAGAACGAAAGTACAATTTTTTGATAAAACAATGTTATTCCTCTTCTGTTCCTTTCATAAAAAGCTCTTTATTAATCTCTTTTATACGAGATTTTGCATACAAAGTTGATTTTTCATCTTTCGATGAAAAATTTTCCACATATTGCTCATAATGCCTTAACGCAATTTTTTTATCCTTAAAATAATTTTCAGAGAGCATGGCTATTTGAAATAAAAGTTGATAATTTCTAGAATTATTTTCATAACCTTTCTCAAAAGATGTTATCGCTTTTTTAACTTCTTTTTGTTCTAACTGCACTTTTCCCAATTCAAAATAGTTCTTATCATATTCAGGTTTTTGAAAAGCTATAGACATATAAAAACTCATTTCAGCTTTTTTATATTCTTTCATAGCAGCATGTACCAAACCAATATTAAATAAGGTACCCGTATCCATAAAATCGGCCATTTTGACTTTATTAAAATACAACAATGCATTTTCATAATCTTCGTTTTTGAAATAGCTTAAACCAAATAATTTATTGACAAATACCGTTTTGAAATTTAGAGCTTCTAATCTTTTTAGATACACTATTGTAGTGTCATATTCCTTCTTTAAAAATTCATTTTGGGCTTTTAATTGTAAAAAGTTCAAATTTTCAGAATCGATTTCCAGCCCTTTATCAATAAATAAGTCCGCTGAATCTCTCACTTTTACCTTATTGAAATATTTTGCGAGTTGATACATGCTTTTAACATGAGAGGTATCTAAACGATAGGCTTCTAAATACGGTTTCGTCGGGTCTTTTTTTATCTTATTTAATGCCTCACCTAACTCATAATGATAATTCGGGTTCTCAGGATCTTTTTCTACCAACCCTTCCAACAAAATAATAGCTTCCTTTGTTTTTCTATTGGCAGCATATAATTTGGCTAAATGATATTGCAATAATAAATTATCAGGATTGTCATTTAAAACCTCACTTTGCAATTGCATCGCTTTTTTAGAGTTGCCAGTATATTGATAACATTTACCCAGTTGTTCCTTTACTTTATCCGATGGATTTAAACTATATATTTTGTTATAATAGTTAATGGCATTCGCATAATTACCTGTTTTCTGGTAAATATCTGCTATTTTATTAAGAACTTCTATAGTTGGGTTTTTATCCGTTTTTAATTGCTCTAAAGCCAATTGATAATTTCCCTTTTCCAAGTAATTATCTGCAATGGCTAAAACCGATGTTTGAGCATCGGTTTTAGAAATAAATAAAATAAAAAGTAATACGACTAATTTTTTATGCATAGTAAAATGTGTACGGTGTTACATAGTAACTTTATAATTATTATTCTCAGTAACCTTAAATTCAGTAGAAGGCAATCCTTTAAAATCAAGAATCAATATATCTCCTTTATCCGCTTCAATTCTAAAATTTCCATCAAAATCTGTTACAGTTGCATTATTTGTTCCTTTAATTGATACTGTTGCACCTGGCAAGCCTTTCAGTTCGCCTGAAACGAGACCGTTCACATTACCTGAAATTATTCCATTTTTAATAGAATTATCTGTAGATGCTAATACTTTTGGTTGACTTTCTAAAGTAATAGTTTCTGGGTGTTTAGAAACTTCTTCGACATTAACCATTAAAGTAATAGGCAACGTATATTTTACTCCTACCTTTTCACCCTGATGTTCTCCTGGGATCATTTTAGGCAAGCTACTTACAACCCTTAACGCCTCATCTTCTAAAGCCCGGTGTGGACCACGAGCTTTTACATCAGTAACATTACCTTCTTTATCAATTTTGAATATCACATAGACTCTCTTTTTTCCGGGATCTAAACCCAAACCTTTAGTTAGATTCGTATTGAATTTTTGAGCAACAAACTTTTCAATACTTTGTTTTAAGCATTCTTTTGGGTCTTCTGCATCTTCGCAATCTGGAAAAATAGGTGCATTTTCAATAACGGCAAATGGAACACTTTTCCTTAAAGCGATTTGATCCAAAGCTGATATTTCATTATTATCTTTTTCTATACT
Organism: Aureibaculum flavum; assembly: GCF_016406085.1. Taxonomy (GTDB): domain Bacteria; phylum Bacteroidota; class Bacteroidia; order Flavobacteriales; family Flavobacteriaceae; genus Aureibaculum; species Aureibaculum flavum. The sequence continues at coordinate 123,083 of NZ_JAEHFJ010000005.1, read as the reverse complement.
ATAGGTACTTTGACTACAGGAAGTATACAATAACATACCCGCCAATACAGGAATTAGCAATACGTACTTAAACTTCAGGTTTTGCTTTGATTTGTTTTTGTTTAGCATAAGTATTCGTTTTTTAATTAATGAATGTTTAAAAAATGGGTTTATAAATGATATGTTTTGCACTCCAAAAGTTTCGGATAATAGATTATTGAAATACGTTGCTTTACCTTCGGTTTTTATGGCTTTTGAGTCGGCAATAAACTCATGCAATTCAGATATTCGTGCTTGGTACAAGTAGCTATATGGGTTAAACCAAAACAGAATTTTCTGGAGTTCAAAAAATAATAAATCTAGGCTGTGCTTTTGTTGTACATGTACTAACTCATGTTCTATAATTTGCCTTTTATTAGAACTTTCTTTTCCTAAAAAAATGTAGTTAAAAAAAGAAAATGCTTTATTGTTTTGTAACCATACCAAATAATAACTCGAGGTAAATTCCTTCTCGTTTGCTGTTATTAATCGGACTAACTTATAAAGCCTTAGAGCAAATAAAACACCAGCGACTGCAACTCCTATCCAAAAAACTACTTTTAAAACAAAGAAAAGTGTAATGGGTTGGCCCAATTGTTCTTTTATTACTGTAGAAGGGTTTAGAACTACTTCAGGCAACAGCACCACATATTCTTGAGGTATAATTTGCTGTACACGATCAATTTTTACCAACGGAATAACATATGCCAACACTGAAGTTGCCATTAAATACACTCTGTTCCATTGAAAAAAAGTTTCTCGCTTTAAAAACAGGTCATACACCACTAAAAATAGTGTTTGAAAAAGCAATACTTTGATGATGTAGTCTAGCATGGTTAAAATTTTAGTCGGAAGACGGAAAACCACGATCCGAAGTTATTTTTCTTACTTATGTCATTCGACGCAGGAGGAATCTGTCAAATTAATAGTGATAGATTCATTGCTTCGCTCTGAATTACATTTAATTGTTCTTATTGTTAATTATCTGAATTATTTTTTTCATTTTCAGTATTATTTACCTCCTTCATGATACTTTCCAATTCCTTCATACTCACATCATTTTTCTCCACAAAAAAGGATACTAAACTTTTAAAGGAGCCTCCAAAATAACCATCCATTAACTTGTGTAAACTCTGATTACTATAGGAAGATTTTTCAACTAAAGGAAAGTACTTATACCCTTTTCCGAAAGTTTCATGATCTACAAAGTTTTTATCTTCCAAAATTCTAACTATCGTAGACACCGTGTTATAAGCGGGTTTTGGCTCCGGAAACTTTTCAATCATTTCTTTTACTGTGCACAATTTTAATTGCCACATAATCTGCATAATTTGCTCTTCTGCTTTTGTTAATTGTTTCATTTTATTCCTTTTTATTTATTTCCACAAGACAAATATAACTAAAAAATTAGTTTAAACTAATTTTTTAGTTATAAAATTTAGCACGCTTATTGCTATATTGCAAATAAATACTAAAATAATAATGGATATACTTTTACTTATACTTGGCGGATGCCTAATGTTATTAGGCTTAATCGGCTCATTTTTACCCATATTACCTGGTCCACTTACCGGATGGTTGGGCTTATTGGTTTTACATTTAACAGATGCAATACCCATGAACTGGACCTTTTTAGGTGTTACTTTAGGGGTTGCTTTACTTATTTGGGTTTTAGATTATATAATTCCCGCTATGGGAACAAAAAAATTTGGTGGAAGTAAATCAGGTGCTATTGGCACAACCATCGGATTGCTAATTGGACTGTTCTCCCCCATTGGGCCGTTCGGATTTATAATTGGTGCATTTGTCGGAGCCTTTATTGGAGAAATGATGCATGATAGTAAAGATACCAAACGTGCTATTAGAGCAAGTTTCGGATCTTTTTTAGGTTTTCTATTCTCTACAACTGTAAAATTTTTAGTAAGTATGGTGTTTCTGGTATTGTTTATTAGTAAGGCATATGACAATTGGTCATTACTCATTGGATAACTGATTTTAAACTTCCAGAGCGTTTTATAAAAAAAAAGACTTCCCTAAATGGAAAGTCTTTTTAATGTAAATTGGATTGAAATATTTTTTGTCTATAAATCTCAATTATTACACTATAATAAAGACACGTAATCTTCATTGGTTAGGTAATTAGAATCCTTGAGGCGAACCTTATAAGGAACCATTTTGTTGAGACTTTTCTTTTTCGGTTAATCATTTGTTGCAAATGTTTCTTTTTAGGGACTTTTAAAAAGTTTACTTTATGTTTCACTTACACTAATAAAACAATTTGTCATTAAAAGTTCCTACCCTAAACTTCAAATAATTACGATTTTAAATTTTAAATTCCTGATTTTCTTACACTTAGTGGTTGTATTTTTTCTTACAACACTTTAATTTAAATTAATTACGAACACCATAGAAGGATTAAATTACAAGTAAGATGAAAAGAAATTTAACCTTATATCTTTCAATAAATAACATAATACTAATACAAAGCTTCCTCTAACGGATATAAATTAAACTTACACGAATATCGTTTCCCTACATATCATTGCCATTTTTAAGCTACTTTTATTGCCACGTTAAGACAACTATATGGATATGTTTATTATAAATACGAATGCTACTTATATAAAGAATATTTTAATTTCAGAAGATTATGTAAAAGTAACTGATGGAGATTATAAGACAAAAGAAGATTTTTTAGAAAAATTCAATGGTAAAAAAGGTATCTTAGATACTCAACATCAAATTATTTATAATAACATCGAAAAAATTGTGTTATATGAAGACGAGCTAGCCTATCAACTTTACTTTCAAGAAAATGACAAAAATGAAATGTGTGTATTACATTTCACTACATTACAACAGTATAATGAAGTTTTAGATATTATCCTGTCAAAGACTAACTTAAAGAAAAGTGAAGTTAAAATTCGTACTAGAACCTGGGTAAAACCAGCTGTATACACCCTAATTTCTGCTATATTAACATTTGCTCTATTTATGTCTGCCAAGCAACTTGAGGCTGGTGAAAAACTTCAAATTTCAGGGAGCAGAAGGGGGCTAAAAAAAATAATGCTACAAATTTCAGAATATTTAGGATCCACAAATGCACTGCTTTTAGGAGGTATTGTTACTTGTGGCTTTATTTACTATGCGTATAATGCATATCAAAAAAGCACCATTAAACAAGAGGCATTTATAAATTAAAATTATTTCAAGAAAATAATAAATTGAAAACAACGACAAGCTTTAACAGTACATTTACATTTATTGTAGGCGTAATTAATACAATATTATTGTATAATTATCTCTACGGCTATGGAAGCAATCTACATATATCTCCTAATATATTTTTGTTTTTGGCGGTCCAAATAGGCTTAATATCCTATTTTGAAAAATCAAAAAAAAGGAAGCTTTTTATCCTATTAGCAGTCCTTAGCATAATTGTTTTCATCATCTTGGGCGTTTTGGAAGCTTATACACATGCTTTAGCTAAAGCATATTCAAATAATTAAAATGAGAATTCACAAACTTACTTTAGTCTTTTTGAGTATTACTGTCATTCTACTGGCACTAAACATATATAAGCATAACAGTTACGAGTCTTGGAAAGAGAATAAGCATTACTATTCCGTAGCGGTTGGATTTGCTGAATATCATCCCGTTTATGGTGAATTTAAGTTAACAGCTGAAAACGGAGAGGATTTCGGGCTATTTAATGAATCTGACTTTGGATATTGGGGAAATGCGTATAATACAGATTCTAAATTTATGCAATTACCGCAAACCATTTCGGCTCAATGGGTTGCACTAAGAGAGCGGAAAATTTACAAAGGTACTTTTGACTTGCCATATCAAAAAATAGATAGTTTATTTAGATTGAAGAATCCAAATAAAAAGAAATTTAACGTTTATAATAAGAACAATATATATGGCTATACTTTTGTAATCGGGATAGAACCAGGTGGATATATTACATTATGGTTGGAAGGAAATTACAAGTACCAAAAAGAAATTGCACGTTTTAAAGCAAAAACTACAGAAGAATATTTAGAGAATGTAATTGAACAAGAATCAATGGATGTTTTAAGGGAAAAATTATTTGACAGATCTCAAACTAGTCAATTAGACAGTATATTCAAGAACAATATACCCGCCAACATGGAAAAGTGGAAAATTCTATCAAAAAAGTACAATTACATCCTTCAATTTGAAAATTTTCCATCAACGGTTACTGCGATAGATACAGATTTTTTTAATAAAGAGAGGGATGCGTTCCCTACAAACAATAGGCATGTTGTTAAAACTGGTGTTCCTTTCTCATTCTTTTTCAGAATTAATAAAGACAATAATGATGGATCTGTGGACATGAGACCATCTGAAGAACTAATGGAGGCTTTTAAAGTTAAACAAAGCACATTAGCCATAAATGACACATTGGTTTATTTGGTTAACTATAATAAGTCAAAAAAATCAATTGAAGGCTTTTTGACAACAGTAAACGAAATTAAACGTTAACTAAATTAATATGTTTATTTTTAACTTTTAATGGGCAATACCAAATTCATATATATATTCTTCTTATTGTTTTTTACAATAAAAATGGCTTTCGGCCAGAACGAAGAGATAAAAGACTTAACTCAACTTTTTAAAGAACGGAAATTTCAAGAAGTAATTGATGTTTTAAGTTCAGAAGACGAAAAGCGTGAATTGAGTTTAGATGAACTTTTTTATTTAACAAAATCATACGGAAGGACAGGCCAATACTCTAATGGCCTTATTTATGCCGAGAAAATGAAAAACATTTGTTTGGCACAAAAAGATACCACAAACTTAGTCAGGGCACTCAACTTAAAAGCAGAAAACGTTATAGATTTAGGCCGTTACGAAGTAGGTGTAAAATTTTGTAAAGAAGCAAGCACCGTATTTAGACCACAGGACTCGTTAGAATATCAGAAGTTATGTTTTAAATGGGGCATGATGCTATATCATACCGAGCAATATAAAGAAGCGTATGAAGTTTATAATAAAATTACACATAAACCTTATAGAAAACTGACGCTATTTACCAATAATTATGCATTGACCTTAATGGGAATAGAGAAATGGAACGAAGCTATAAAATATCTTAAAGAATCAGTTTCTACTGACATTAATAGTGATAAAAATATAAGTATAAATCTATCAAACATGGCTCATGTTTATATGAATTTAAAACAGTGGAAACAAGCTGAAATTCATTTAGACTCTGCGGTAAGATCATTAAAATCAGACAATAATTTAACAGCAAGAAAGGCAATTTATAAAAACTATTTTGAACTATTTAAAAAGCAAAATAAGATTGATAAAGCCATGTTTACGTTAGACGAAATAGAGAAAATTAATCAAGATATTTTCAATCAGAAAGTAAACGAAAAAATACAAGCTTTAGAAAGTGCAAATAATAGTAAAGTGTCCTTAACTAAAAAAGTAAAAGTAATTGATGATCAGTTACAAGTATCGCAACGCCAAACGCTATGGGGTGCGGTTATTTCCTTATTACTAATTATAGGTTTACTTACTACACTATTTATTTACAAATACCGAAACATAATGGCTGCTCATGAAAATGTATTGGTAGAGCAAAAGCTTTTACGATCGCAAATGACACCCCATTTTATTTTCAATTCCCTGTCTGTTTTACAAGGTATGATTTTAAATAAAGAAGATAGAAAAGCGGTCAGTTATCTTTCTAAATTCTCCAAATTATTGCGATTAATTTTAGAAAATTCAAGAGAAAAGTTAGTCCGACTAGAAGACGAATTAAATGCGGTACAACACTATGCAGACTTACAAAATATGAGAAGCCAGAATCAATTTATATATACGTTAACCTTTAAAAACAAACTGCCTTCTCAAAACATACTTATTCCACCTATGTTAATTCAACCCTTTGTTGAAAATGCAATTGAACATGGCTTTAAAAAGAACTTTGCAAATGCAAAAATTGATGTTGATATTTTATTTAAAGACGATCAGTTAACTTGTATTATAAGTGACAACGGTATTGGGGTAGATGCTGACAGTAATAAAACGAACAATAAAAAGAAATCGTTAGCAACAAAAATCACCTCAGAACGTTTAAAAATAATATCGAGAGAATTTAAAATGGAGTCTGGCGTTCATGTACAAGACCGAAAAATATTTAACGAAAAAGGGACATTAGTTACCCTAAAATTACCTTATAAAATTGATAAAGATGCTTAAAGCCCTTATTGTTGAAGACGAATTATATATTAGAAAAGGTTTAATTTCTATGGTAGAAAGTCTTCACAAAGATATTGAAATTATTGGCGAATGTGAATCTGTTAAAGATGCCGTTACTGTTACTAAAGCCTGTAAACCTGATCTAATTTTTTTAGACATTAACTTGGCTGATGGTAACGCGTTTGACTTCTTAGACCAAACCACAGAGCTCTCATTTAAGGTTATTTTTATTACTGCTTATGAGCAATATGCATTACAAGCTATTAAAAATGGAGCAGTTGATTATATTTTAAAACCAGTAGATATTGATGAACTAGAAGCCGCTATTGACAAAGCTGTAATTACTGAAGTGGTTACTCAAAAAGAACAGTTAGAGGTTGTTAAGAGTCAATTGATAGACAATACCAAAACTAAATTAGTTCTTAGGTTACAAGAAGGCTATCAGGTTATTGAATTCGATGCATTGGTATATTGCCAATCAGATAAAGGCTATACTACATTTTACCTTTCTGATGGTAAATCATATATTGCTTCTAAACCTATAAAAGAATTTGAAGGACAACTACCTACAACAAATTTTATTAGAACACATCAATCGTATGTAGTTAATCTAAATTATATTGATAAATATGACAAAACAGGGTATATTTATTTAAAATCAGGCGTAAAAGTACCTGTAGCTTCACGGAGAAAAGAAGAATTTGTTTCCAAATTACTTGGAGAATAAATAACAGTTTCATTTGAAAAATCAAATTTAAACTCATCTCAATCAAATAGTAGTAAAAATAGCGTAAATATACATTTGCTCGTTATTTAAACTTTGGTTGGTATTAGTTTTGATATTGAATTTAAAATCCATTACAGATGAAACGTAAACTACAACCAGAATACAATTCACTTGAAAATATCAAACAATTTTTAATGACTAAAACTACAATGGAATGTTCTATACAACAAGACCAATGGTTTGATGATGGACAAGTAATGTTAACCGCAGGTAAACAATGTATTGTTATTAAAAAAAGTGGTACTGCGGGTGCAAAAATAGTATTAAAAGAAAATAATATTGTTGATATAAGACCTATTGCACCAAGCACCTACATTAATACCTTAACTCAGCGTGGCATTATAGCAATGCTTGTACATGCTATTATAGCAGGTTCACAAAATAAGGTAGCTAACGAAGTAGAAAACTATTTAATAGAAATTCAAAATAACTAACCATGAACACGAAAACCTTCAATTATAAAGAAAAATTTTCAATTTGGATTTTTTCACCTGCCGTTGTTTTTATTGCGGTAGCAATATATGCCTTTATTGAAAAAGTAAGTTTTTCGTATAGAGGTAATATAGTCTTAAACTATCCTCTAAGCTATTATATACCAGCAGTACTTGGAGTACTATTTATCGCTTATGCTGTTTATAAATTTATAAATGCTTCAAAATCAAAACAAAATAAAAAACCGATTAGCTTAGGTGAATCTTCAATGAGTTTTCCTAAAGGTTCCTCTGATACTGTACAATTAAATTATAGTAGCGTTAATGAATTATGGGTAAAGGAAGATAATGACGATGGAGAGTCCGTTATTTTATATAGCGAGAATAACAAAAATCGATTTGAATTTTTTGCAGAAAATTTTGACGCTGACTCGCAATACATAGAATTTAAAACCTTTTTAGAAAAAGTCTGTACTAATATCACCAATAGAGATTGATTTTAATCAAAAAAAACGAATATCAACCAAATCGTAGCGAATAAACATTGCTTCACTATTAAGCAATAAAGTACTACTATTTTAGCCAAGTGAATACAAATAATCACAATAAATAATTAAACCATTTAAATTTTAAAGATGAAAACATTAAAAATTAGTTTACTAGTTGCTATTGCAGCTTTCACCATTAACACTGCAGGTGCACAAAAATTAAAAGCATTTGGTAGTTCTATCGAGAAAAAAATTGGACCAGTTACAAAAAAAGTTCCTTATACGGATGTCGTTAGTTACTTAGGCCATGCAGCCGTAGATACTGAAGATGAAGTTAGAGATGGAAAAAAATTCTATTATATCTACGTATGGATTCCTGCTGTAGCACCAGAATTAGGACTTAGAATGATCTCTCCAGCTAATAAAGTAAAAGTTAAAAACCCTATTAAAGGAGCAACTTATGATGCCAATGCATCTTCTAAAGATTTCTTTGATACTTATATTACTTTAGAGCGTTCTGATATTATTTCTAAAGATAAAGTTGATAATTACAAAACGGCATCTTGGCATAAATTAGCTAGTAATGATGATACTAGTGAAATATACAAACAACCTAGTGGTAACTCTTATAACTCTTTATTAAGATATAAAAGTAAAGTTGGAGACCCAACAGGTGCATTAACAACAGGTTTATACAGAATTGGTTTTACTACTTATAAAAAAGGAGAAGTAAAAGGTACTTTTTTAGCTCAAATTGGTTCTCCAATAAAATTACCTGGAGTTGTTATGGCTAAAACTATTGAAGAATTAAAAGCTCAAATGAAATAATTTATTAAATAATGGGAACAACAGGAACAATAATATTGGTAATTGTACTTTGTGCTTTTTCATTTGGTTGGTATTTAATGCAACAAAAGAAAACAGCTAGTGTAACAAAGAATTTTAATGTTATCAATCAAAAGGAAAATACCTCTATATATTTTAAGGAACTTTTAAATGGAAAATTTTCATTTTTAAAAGATGAAATGAAAAACGCTCCTGTTGATGCTTTCTCTGAAGGCCGAATTCCAACTACCACAGGAGATAAAGCAAAAGCACTTGCTACTGACATGGCTAAATCAGCCGCTTGGAGGTTAGTTGGCGTAAAAGCCAGGTACACTAGAGAAGATGCCGTGTGTTACTTTGTTTTAAGTGGAGATGAACTTCATTTTCTCACTTATTTTGAGGATAAAATTGAAAGCCATATCATATTTAATAATGATCAAGTTAGATCTGCAACAATATCGCAAATTGAAAATTCAAAAACCCAAAAGAAATTTGGTGCTGGAGATCACAACGAATATGAATTGACTTTTACTTTAAAAGGTGAGCCTACTGCATTAATTCTAAAAGATTATATAACAGAAGTAGTGGGACAAGGTATACCGAATGCTATGAGTACGGAGTACAATAAAGATTTGGTTAAACAGAACTTAATTGGCCTACACTTTAAACAAGTATTAGGAGAAAAGTACCATCATTTAAAAATTGGATTATAAAGTTTTAGAATACTCTACCTTAAATTTAAGGTAGAGTATTCTTATTTTAAGACACCTTAGAAGAATTCAAATGCCACAGTTAGAGCGAAACATATTAGATAACGGAACACCAAGTCTCTACCTCAACTACATTAAAAAGAGTGAACTACAGCCAGAGGTTGACCATATAATCATTACATTTGGCAACCTATTTATAAATTTAAAAAATTTAATAGTATGATATTTTACGGAAGTAAAAGTAAACATTTAAAAACAGAAAGGGTTACAGGTCCTACTTGTCAGTACTGTAAAAATCAGGCCCCTATCAATATTACTATTTTTGGTAAATACGCACATCTTTATTGGATACCATTTTTCCCTTTGGGTAAAACTGGAGTATCAGAATGTACACATTGTAAAAAAACGCTTGCACCTAAAGAAATGGATACTTCGTTAAAAAGAAAATATGATGAAATAAATTCTTTTATCAAAACACCATTTTGGTTTTGGTCTGGTATCATACTTATACTATTTCTTTTTTTACCATCTATAATAATGACTATATTTAGATAACAACAACATAAAATAGCATTCTTTTATCTCTTATTTAATTAATAGAGGTTATTTATACGTGCATTTTAAAACTATATTTTTTTCCTGCAAAAAGCGTATTATAAAATACGTTTTGGTAATAAAGCTCTTTCTAAATACATTTCTTCATACACTCCCTACACTATTCATTCTGAGAGATTATATATTAGAAGCTATGAGATAAGGTTTACCAATGGCATGAGCACTCAATACACAATAACAATTTAATCTAGAACGAATATTGATTTTAGCTTAGCAGATATATATTCTTATGATTGATATCTTACAATTAAAAGTATTTTAGCTCTATCATTCAAACCAATGAAAACAACATTTTTCAATCATGAAAAAATATAATTATTTGCTCATTCTATTTATAATCATTGTTTCGTGTAACTCGCAAGATGAAAGTTTACAAGAAGCTAAATCTGACTTAAAGAAAAGTGTCGAAATAATGCAATCTGCATTAGATTTTAATAACGAGCCTGATATTTATAACCCTGCTATCATTATCAATTCTAAATCTAAAAACAATCCCCAAAAACAACTTGATTCGTTAATTGTAAAAAAGAAAATTATCAATTATTTAGATTCCATATTTTTCACAGAGAGAATTGATTATCCTGGTAATTATTTGGAAATAGATTATGATAAAAGCGATTTTGGACTTATAAGAGGTGATAAAAATTACTATTATCAACACAAAGATGAAGAACCTGTTTTTTTATTAGAAAAAGTGATATATAGAGATAAAACCTCACAAGTTTTAGCGGACACCATTGAGTACGGAGCACAAACCAACCTATACAAGGGTATTGTATTTAATACTCCAAAACCTATTGAACAACTACAAGTAAAAGTAATATATAAATACCCACAAGTAAAAAAAGTCAGTTTAAGAAAAGACAAACTATCAATAGAATTACCAGAAGGTGAAATAAGGTTAAAAAAACTGGAGAATAATAAAGTTCAGTTTATTATGCCTATAAGTTTAAGAGAAAAATTAGCTAATGTTTTTGCTTATGACGGTGATGGAAACGCTATTGATGTGTCAAATTATTCTTATAGCAAAGCATTGACAACAGATCAGATTTCATATTTAGAAAAGGTAATTCCGATTCAAAAAATGGCAATTGAAAAACTAAACAAAAATGAATTTAATAGCCAATTAGAGTTAGACACATATATAAATAATAACAGTCCTGCCGACCCCAAAGATGGTAGCACAAAACTTATAGCTACTTATATTTTTGAAGAAGATATTGCTTATATAGATGTGTTTTTTCAAAAAGGAAATGAATTATATACAGAACATAATATAATTATAGAAAAGGATACTTATAAAGCAACACATTTAAATTTTTCTAAAGCAACAGATACAACTACTAAAAAACTAGGTTTTGTTGGTTTAGATGGAAATTGGATTAAACCACCTGTATTTGAAAATTTAAATTATCAAAATGACTATTATTATACTGCAACTAAAAATGACTCCCTACTATTATTGCGTTTAAACCCTAAAGAAAATTCTTTTGACCCTGTAAATTATAAATTAGGGGAATACGATTTATACTATGAAAATTTAGCAATTATAGAAAATCCAAACAAAGAGCAAGGTATTATCAATGCTAAAACCAACCAAATGGTACTCCCATTTAACTATGAATATATTTTTGAAGATGAAGGACTATTTATAGCAAGAAATATAGATGACAAATACGGAGTTTACAATGCCAACATGAAGCAAGTTTTACCAGAAATTTATGATGATATTGAAATATATGACGGTAAAATCAGCACCAAAATTTGGGAAGATGGAAAACTTAAAACTGATGATGATTTCAATTTAAAAGGTTTAAAATTAAAAAAATAAAAATCAAGTCAATAAACTTAAATTGATAATTTAAACTCATGAAAAAATACATTTACATAACCACGTTATTATTATTTAGCATTTCATGTAAACCTCAAAACAGAGATTTACAAGAGGCAGAGATTGAGCTTGAAGAAAAAATAAAATCTGCAGAATCATTGCTAAACTTTATGGATTCGAATATTGTTTTTGCACCAGCTGACCAGGTACAAGACGATTCTTTGAAAATATATTTTCAAGAAGCATCAGGTTTAAAGGATACTTTAGAAATAAAAAAAGCTATCAATAAGTATTTAGATTCATTGTATTTAAGGGAAGACTTACAATACCCAAGTAATTATATAACATTTGACTACTATGATGGTAAGTTTGGCAATATTATTGGCTATTCAAGTTACTATTATGATAATGAAAAAGAAAATCCTGTTTTTTTATTAAAAAAAGTAGTTTTTAAAGACAAAACCGTATTAGTTACAAACGACACTCTTAAAAGATTAACTAAAAGCAGTTCTAATATAGGTGTTCGGTTAAAGCAATCTAAACCAGTGGAAAAATTGGAAGTTGAAGTCAATTATCAATACCCCGTAGTAGAAAAATTTAACCTTGGGAAAGATAATACAAAACTAACCTTTCCAGAAGGTGAGATTATTTTAAAAAATATAGAAAAAAACAAAGTCACTTTAATTATGCCAAAGTCAATTGAGGAAAGGTTAGTTGTTATTGATGCTTTATATAAGGATGGACGTGTAATGCAAAAGCATGGAATGTCGGGTGGAACATTACCTTCAAAAGAAACATTATCTTTTTTAAAAACAGTAATGGGTATTCAAAAGAACGCTTTAAAAAAATTAAAGAATAATGAGTTTAAGGACAAAGCGGAACTAGAGACTTTTATCAAAAAAAATATACCCGCTGAACCCTTGGAAACAGAACCTTATTACACTGCCACCTATAGATACTCAGGTAATGTTTCTTCCATAAATATATTTATTAGCAAACAACAAAATATATTAGGCAAAAAAAATCTTGTCGTGCAAAAATCATATCTAAGTAAAAGAAAAGATCAATTTGGCTATTTTATTTCCACAGATTCTATTACTAAAAAAGATGGGTTGGTAGGTATTGATGGTAAATGGAAAATACAACCAAATTTTAATGAATTGAGCTCTCTAAATTATTATTATTATGGAGGTTATCTTAATGGTTCTTATCAATTGTATCTTCTTGACCTTTCTAAAAATAATCTAACCCCAGTATCTTACAGTCTATTTGAATCCGATTTATATCATAATACTTTGGTAATTGTAGAGCGTAAATCTTTACGAGGCGTAGTTGATGCTAAAACTGGAAAAGTCATAATACCTATTGAGCATAAATACATATGGGCCGAGAAAGATCTTTTCAAAGTTAAAAACCAAAGCAACAAGGTTGAATATTTTGACAAAAACGGAAAGCAGGTATCGCCATAAATTTACAAAAGTATAAACATCTTTAGCAATAAAATTAAAACCAGTAGAAGCATTGACGGACAATCCAATTCTAAATATGAAGTTTTTAATTTTAAAGGTGTTGAACTAAAAGAATAGGGAAATGTATAGTCATATGAATAAATTTCTTTTTACAGTAATTATTTATTTAACATCGATAAGCATTACTGCACAAGATGTAATAAAAACTCCAATTATAGATCTAATTGCATATGATAATGATGCTTATTATTATTTGTTTCAAAAAGATGACGAGGGTAATTTTAATGAAATTTATTTAGATAAAAGCACCAATAAAGACTATGTAATTTTACTTGAACCACACCAATCCAATAGTGTAAAAACACTCCACGAAATTCAAGAAAAATATGACAACACTTTTTATACAACAGCATTAGCATCCTATACGCTTTTAGATTTTAAAAATTTATTATCAGAAAACAATTGGATTCTACATAATTCAGAAACTGATGAAAAAAACACCACTTTATTAAAACCCATTTCAGAAGATATAATAAGTATAAATGAACTTACGTATTCAACTCGGTTAAGTGCAGGCCTTGGAGGATCTATTGAAAACCAACAAGATGATAAAACGGACAAATGGAGAATAAAAGATAGAGAATTTCTTACTACACTTATTTTAAGTTTAGGTAATGATAAATACATGAACCTTTATTTTCAAGGTAATTCAATAGAAGGAATTTTAATTCCATTTAAAAAAGAAAACTTATTGGTGTTTGATGACTACGAACCGATTGCAAACAGTAACATCTCTATAAATGACAATCGATATAATTTTAGAAACAAAGAATTATTAACCTATTTTAATCCAGAAGATTTTTACCAATTACAGAAGGATAAAAACCAATATAGATTGATTAACCACTATGGAACTGATAGACTTAAAAAAGCATTTGACTCCATCTTTTTTAGCCCACATTATATTATTGGTAAAACTTCAACTAATATTTCAATTTATAATTTTGCTTTAAAGCCATTAGAATTTAATTCTTTACAACAGGTTTATTTTTATCATGCTGGTATAGAAATATTAGATACTGAAGGTGCTTATTATTTGGATAGTGAAGGTAATAAAATACTTACATTGCCCCCAGTATCCTATTTTGTTTGCGGCACAGTTTCTTCAAATGAATATCGAATTATAAAGAACAAAGATCTTAAAACACCATTCAGCATAAGCTCCTCAAGAGGTTCTTTTGGAGGAACACTGTATGGAGAAACATTACAGTTAAGAGGTTTTCCAAAAAATAGTAAAGTGAGTTTTTTAAATAATTCTAATCAATTCTCTTGGGATGGCAACAGCAGCTATGTTGGTGAAATAAATATAAAACCTAGGTTACTAAAGGTAACACAAAATAGTAAAGTCGGTATTTTCACCTATGAGCCAGAAAAAGCTGTATTCAAAAAAGCTACTAAAGAATACTTTATCACAAAATCTGGTGATTCAATTCTAAAGCCAATTCCAACTGATTTAAATAAAAAAGGTTATGTAAAAGTTACCGAAGTACTTCCATTAATTTATGATAATATTGAAATGAATACTAATGATGGACTAATCTATTTTTACAAGGATAATAAAGTTGCTATTTATCCCAATCATAAAACTGTTCAATTTGATTCTATGGAACAAGTTACAAAGTCTTTTTACAAAATATCTAGAGATGGAAAAAATGGTTGGTTAGATACAAAAACCTTTAAAGAATATTATTAATAAGTTGAAATTCTCTAACTCGTAATTAAAATGAAAAATTTAAAAACCCGCACTTTATCAGTACTAGTCTTTTTTATAATTATTTCATATGCTGTAGGCAGTCAAAATAATTTTATTTTTAAGCATGAATACAAATTCGAATCCAAACTAAACAACAAGAAAGATATTCAATTAATATCTTGGACAGAAAAATCAGTTTATAACCTTTCAGATACTATCGTATTAATTGTAGAAACGAATAAAACTTTTGATTATTTTCCGCCCTTTGAGTTGACAATACCAGGCCTAAAAAAAGGGGCCTCTAATTCATCAACAAAAATTAATAATGGCCATGTAAAATCATACACCTTAATTTATTTTACACCTCTAAAGACAGGAAAAATAAGAATCCCCAAGATAAAAGCTCTTATAGACGAAAAATACTATTTCACTAAAAAACACAATATTAGAATTGTAGAGTAAACAATACCATTAAAGCATATACTATAATTTATGGGACATAGAACCTACTTAAGCATACATACCAAAAGTGAAGATGGTGAAATGTTATTTGAAGCAAATAATTCATTACCGTTTTTCTGGATTGGTCTGATGGATAATAAACAGCTGGATGCTATAAAACCAATCTGGAAAAAAATTGAAGAATTATCAATGTTAGAAGACGAAAGTCTATTAGATAATTATTACAAAAATGAACCCGAGGGTGCATGTATTAAAATAGACAAAGCATCTTTTATAAAAAATGCAAACCGAACTCTTTTATTTCTAGAAAAATACGCTTCTGAAAGTGTTCCTTTATTTAAAGATTTTGTAAAATATATCCGTTCAAAATTTGCCGAACCTAATCAATATCTACTTTTAGATATTTTTGAAATTGCTAATTTCAGCACTCTTGAAGAGTTTACAATCACTATACAAACTGATATTAACACCATTGAAACCCAAAATCTTCAAGCAGAAACCTATTTAATGCGATATGATTTAATTGCTGGTGGTACTGGATTTTCTTATTCTAAAGAATTTGAAGATATTTTTCCAAATTATAGCAAAGCCAAAAAAGATAGACGGATACCAAATTTTCCAAGCAAAAAGGTTGTTCCCACCAAAAAATCGTTAATAAACAATATAATAATTCTACTTCTGACTCCTTTTTTCACTTACATTGTCTATAGAGGATACATTAAGGATGGATTTTCATTTTGGGTTATTACTATCGGCTTTATCAACTTATCATTTTATGTTTATACTATTATCAACTTAATACAAATCAGCAAAGCTCTTAAATTAGAAAAATAATTCTAATATTTTCGAATATCCATTGAAAATACTCAAATATTGATTGCCCAATTTTTATTGCAACTTTCCATTTTATATTTACAGTATTAAAATAAAAAATTATGGAAAACGAGAATGTTATAGAAGTTGAATTAGATACTCTTAGTAAATTATCAGAAACTGAATTAAAAAGCTCACTTGAGGTTTATAAATCTTTAGCAGATATGGAAACTTATGTAAAACTACCTTTTTTAGGAATTGGTATTTTAGTCTTAATTCACAATGTGTTTTTAGCAGGAAAATCTTATGAATTAAGCACTTATAATACAATTATGAATACAGAAATGACAATTGGTGGTATTTTATTACTTATTGTATTTACTATGGCTGGTATTGCCATTTCAAAAACAAGTAAACTCAAAAATGAAATTAAACAATATGGTAAAAAACACCATATCAAAAAACAAATACTAGCAGAAGAATTTAGCTTAGTAGCCACTCAATTGTACGGAGGAAGTGGTATAAAAATAAAATAAATTGAAAGCAAAACCAGATAATAGCATTGCCGCAGAACTTATTTTGTTAGGAATTTTATTTTTAATTGGTTATTATTTTTCTGATTCTTTACAGAAACATCCGTTGGGCTATTTCTGGCTTGCTTTATCAATTACAACACTATGTTACGGCTTTTGGAAAATAGAGCGTTATGAAATAAAAAACGCTCAATTAATAAAGAAAAACTTTTTTGGCCTTTTGACCAAAACTGCTGATTTAAAAAAGCTGAAACAAAAACAAATTAAAAAACATAAAACAGGCACAAGTCCGTTTATATTCATAAGCTTACTAAAAAACACCGACAAATATCGTAATTTTCAAAAAGTAAAGTTGACTTTTTATAATGGTAAAAAAATGACAATTTATCAAAACACCATCGATACTAAAGATTTTTATAGCTTAATGAAACAACTCAAAACACGCAAATTATGAACGTAGGTTACTTATCAAGACTTTTCCCTTTCTTGACACTTTTAATGCTTTTGGGGTGTCCTAATTTTGAAGATAGGGACTATATTCATAGACATACTTCAGAAAGCGTAATAGATGCTTCAGAAGCAGCAGATGCGGTAGGTGTTGAAGAACCCTTGGTTGAAGATGCTCTTTCTAGAGAGGATAAAATCATGAACACCATAGAAAGGCTAGATAGTATTAATTTGGCATTAGACTGGAACCTTATTAAGGACAAACTTTACCGTAATAACAAAGGTCAACTCGGTTTTCAAATTGACTATGCCACTGAAGTTGGTAATACTAAAAATTATATTACCCAATTTTGCGATAGTGAAAGCACTTTAAATGAAATAATTGACATCAAATCATTTGATTATTTAGGAAGTACTTTTTATAAAGATAAAAATTACATCTATCATTATTTTGACATGGCATATGGTGGTAGGTTTTCTATTTATAGTATTGCAGATTACAACACTTTTAAAGTAATCGGAGACCATTATGCGAAAGACAAAAACCATATTTATGGTGAACGAGCTGGCCAATTAAAAAATATAGATTATAATACTTTTACTTCAGAAGTTGGTGCTGGACCTTACGCAAAAGATAAATTTGGATACTATTTTTGGAATGAACTTATTATGACACATGATGAACTTTATAAAAAGCATAAGCGTAAATCTATATCTACCCGTGAATTTTCTAAATTAATTAAAAATTAATCATCATGAACATTTACACTTTTTCAGATTCCGTTATCAATAAATTTGCTACTAAAAAAGTAATTGCCATATACCCAATGCTAATAGGTTTAATTTTTACAAGTATGGTTATAGCGAATTCCGTAAAAAATGGCGAGCTATTTGAGGAAAAAGAATTTGTTTATATACTTGTCGGTATTGGAGTTTTTTTTCTAATCGCTGGATTTTTCTCAGCAAAAAAAGGAGTGAAAAGCGTTTTTATAGACACGAAATATATTGTTGAAGACTCATTTATAGAAAAGCAAGTACCCAATGCTAAAAGCACTAAGATAAGCTTTAGAGATATTAAGAGTTATAGTGAGACAAAACGAGGACTACGTATACGGGCATTAAAGAAACAGATTTTTATACCAGCCGAACTGACCGATTACCAAGAAGCGGCATCAATCATTAAAAAGAATACACAGTCTGGAGTTATAAACTATCGCACTAAATTTAAACTTAATGAACATGTAGTTATAAACTTAGCTGGATTTGGTATGATGGCCATATTAATTGGTTTTTTTGTAATCGAAAACAAACAATACAAACTTCTATTTGGCATTCCACTTCTAATACTATTATTATACGCCATTCTCGATGCTTTTACGAATAAACACACACAGACTGATGAAGGTGTATTAGCCAAAATAACACTTTATACCATTAGTTTAATGGGCTATTTAATCTACATTCTATTTTTTTCATAAAATGAGAGTCTTTCTATTATTTGTTATAGTACTAAATGTTAATTTATGCTTTGCTCAAAACAAACATAAAGTTTTTGAATATAGCGAAATATCCCCCAAAACAGATAAGTCCAAAATTTATCATTTAGAAATTCACGGTTTTTACTATAAAATAAATGAACTTCCAACTGATATTGCAGAATTTAAAAACTTGAAAAGTCTCACTATAAAATTTCAAGATAGTTTAACAGATATAACACCTTTAAGTAATTTAACCAACCTAGAAAAATTAACTGTTTCGCACTGCAATGGAATTGAAAGCCTAAAAGGCATTTACAATCTTAAACATTTAAAAAACTTAAATATTAGTTTTTGTGAATTACTCACTTTACCTAAAAAAATAAAAAAAATTACCCAACTTGAACACATAAGAATAGGAAATCTAGAAAATGAGAAGCATATTAAAAGGATTATCCCTTTAAAGAAACTAAAATCATTAGATGTATATCTAAACTATAAAATTCCTAAGGCTATTTTAAAATTAAAATCACTAAGAAAAGTAAGATTATCAGCTGACTCTATTAGCGACTATGAAAGTTTTAAATACTTAGCACAAATAGATACACTCATTTTTGAACAAACCAAACTAGATTCAATTCCCAAAAGTTTCAAGTATTTAAAAAACTTAAAATATCTTGACTTACATTACAGCAATAACTTGACAGACCTATCAAATTTAAAATACACAAAACAACTTGAATATTTAAACCTATCTTCATGTGACATTTCAGAAATTCCTGAAACATTTAAAGAATTTAAAGAACTAAAGCACTTGAATATTTCTGACAATCGTAAATTAAGTGACTATAGAAGTACAGAGGTTTTAGAACACTTAACGAAGTTAGAAACTCTAGATATTTCGTATAGTAATATTTCTGATATTCGACCTGAAATTTTAGCTCTAAAAAACCTAAAATCACTGAAAATAGGAAGTGTCTTACAGAATTTTGAAGGATTAGAACAATTAACGAATCTTACACATTTAGACCTACAAGAAAACAGAGGAACAGGTTATATGCTTCCTTATGAGGTTTCACAACTTAAAAAACTAAAATACCTAAATCTATTTGACAATGATAATTTAGAAAGTCTGGCAGGTATAGAAAACCTAAGTGACCTTGAAGAGCTAAACCTCAGCTTTTGTCCTTTTGAAAGTGTACCTAAATATTTGATTAAACTTAAAAAATTAAAAAAGCTGAACTTAAGTTTTAACAAAAAAATTAAACGTTTTGATTATTTAGGCAAAATAGAACATTTAGAAGAATTAAACATCGGTTTCTGTAATTTAAAAGAATTACCCAAAGAAGTATATGCGTTGAAAAATTTAGAAATACTTCATTTCGATTATTACAAGGATGGAATCGATAATAAAGTTTTTGACGATCTAAAAAACATAAAGGAGGTTTATTTAAACTATTCTGAAGATGAAGCTTATGTCGAAATTGAAAACCTCAAAAAAAAATATCCAAATATAAAAATTCATACATTCCATCGTCGAGCTAATTAAAACTCATGAAAAAAATAATTTTATTTATTACACTAATAGGCACTTTTACTTCTTCTCATAGTCAAGTAGAAGATGACTCCACTAAAGTAAAAGCTAATGCAAATATACACGGCGAATTAAAGGCATTTCAAAACCAACCACACTATAAACTAATAATTAATTCGCAAAAATGCGAAGTTGATGTTTTCATAAATGGAATCGAAATTAAACCCGCTTATGGTGCAAATAATTATGATTTAAACAATTTTATTACTGATAAGTTTTCTTCTATTAAAATAATAGCAAATCCTGGATATATATCTTATCCTGAAAATGGAGTTATTTCTAAAAGAAAGGTTCAAAGTTTTAGAGCATATTCAAAACTATCTGCCATGGTCATAGAAGAACAAACTTTGGACACTTTAAAGACTATTGACACCACAGAACTTGAAGGCAGTGAACCATTCGTTTTTCAATTTAAGTTTGATTCTAAATTACCTTATTACCCAGAAACATGGAAAAATGGCGTTAATCTGCGTAAGGATGAAAAATTAAAAGCTAAAATAATTGCACTTTTTGATAAGCTAGGCAAAGCTATCTTAGAGAACGATGAACATACAATTAACAATCTATTTTATATACGGCAATACGAAATTCAGCAATTGGATTTTGATACGAAAATTGAAACTACAACAAAACTATGGAAAGAAATAGTTGCACTGAATGAACCCACAAAAAATTATACTGTAACAGAAGATTTTAACATTACGTATTATGCTGACGGAAAATTGGTATACATACAACCTGAAAATATTTTAGATATGCTCATCTTCAATGGAAAAACAATAGATACTCAAATGTCTTATATGTTATACCAGCCAGAAGAATCTGATGAGCTCAAAATTATAAAATAACAAGTAAATCTATAAAGAAGTATAAAAAACATAACGGTGAAATATCAAATATATACCAAACTACTACGAATATATATTAGCAATTTTAACCAATTTTAAATAGTAATATGTTTGTAGTGTTGAATTACTAAAAGAACAGCTAACCCGTAAAAAACTTATGAAAAAACTAACCATAATCCTATTATTTATAACCCTTTGTGGCTACGCCCAAATTGACTACAAAGGACTTGTAAAAAATTTAGAAGACATCACCTTCGAAACTGATATTAAAACTCATTTTAAGGGCATCCCGTTTAAGGAAGAATACAGTCAAATTGAGTTTAGTGATGAACGCTTTTTAAGATTCTATGACATAATTGTTGATAAAGTAAGTTTTGAAAACAATTGGGGTGGCAGAACAATGACTATGAAACTCTTTAATGAAAAATCAGATTATAACAACATTAAAACGAAGTTAATTGAATTGTATGGTGAGCCTGAAATAAACGAAAGAAGTAGTTCTATTTTTTACGAATGGAAAACTGATAAAGTTAATACTACACTAAGAATTAAGACAGAAGAAGGAATATTTACTGAATTTGACGAACTGGTAGTCACACTCATTCAATAACAATAAAACACAAAATTTCAATCAATGAAAAACGTTATCTTTTATATAGTATTATTAGCCAGCATTTCCATTACCTCGTGTGGTAAAGATGCACTTAAATACGACTTTTCCAAAATTAAATCTCACGCAGATACAAAAGGCCTAATTGCAAAAATACAACTAGAAAATGAAGATGAAGACATTGACAGTACTTCTAGTTTTGAACAAATTACCATAAAAGGAATGCACTATGCTGGAGTACCTATAAAGGAAGCATTAATTACTGATAATTACACATTACTGACAACGGATACCCTTAATTTTTCTGCTAAAAATTTACTGGAAGCAATTGAAGCCAATAATGGATTAATAAATTTAACTGACAGCTACAGTGACCGTCTTGAATTTGGGTGGAAAGACGAAACTGAAGATAAAACACTTAAAATTAACTTGGTAAATGGCAAACATTTAGCAGCCTTTGGAGATAAAGATTATGCTGAATTAACTATCAATTATAAACCCATTTATACGATCCCATTAGCAAACATCCATAAAGAAATAAAAACCTTTGACAACCAAGCTAAATACGTATTAAACACAAGATCTTATGATTGCGTATATGACATAATTGTAAACGACATTATAATTACTGAGTCTTCTAATGAAACAGAATTTAATTTAAACAATTATATTGTTGGACCAGACTCATCAATAAAAATAATCGTTAAACCTCGTCAAAAAGATGGTGCAAAAGCTTTTAATGAACAGGCTTATTTTACAGCTGCTATCGTAAATAATGAAAATGAAGAAATTATTGAAGCAATAGAAAAAACAGCTTTAAAAGGTAGTACACCTATTGTATTTCAAACAGATTTTAATTCTACATTACCTTACTATCCTAAAGCATGGACCGATGGTGCTGACTTAAGAAACGACGAAAGGTTGAAAGATAAAGTAATTGCCTTATATGATAAATTAGGTAAAGCTATGTTGGCGAAAGATGAGCAAGCTCTTAACGATATATTCTATCAAAAAGATTTTGAAATGCAGCAATTAGATTTTGATACTAATTTTGAACCTGCACGTAGTGAATGGGAAACCTATTTGTCTGTTCAATTATATTGCTATAAATATACTGTAGCAAATGATTTTGATATTGAATTTAATAGTGGCGGAAAATTAATTTATACATATGCCAAGGATAAATCAGATATGATCATTTTCACTGGTAAAGGCCATGATTTTACATTAAACCATTATTTATATCAACCAAAAGGATCTAACGAACTCAAAATAATCAGATAATGAAAAAACTTATATATCTAATTACAGCACTTTTAACTGTAATAAGTTGTGACAATTCACAACCAAATGACAACCCTGAATTAAATGAATTTATATCAAAGCTAGATGATAAATCAATAGAAGAAATTAAGGAGGAAATGAATAGTAACGTTAAACAATTTGAATCAATTTCTAAATTCTTTGAGAATTCATTTTCCAATGAAATAGAAGTAATTGTGAAAGAAGATGAAAAGTATGAAGAAGCGTTCAAAATAGATACTACAGGAATTAGTAAAGCTCTTT
Source organism: Aureibaculum flavum (assembly GCF_016406085.1). GTDB lineage: Bacteria > Bacteroidota > Bacteroidia > Flavobacteriales > Flavobacteriaceae > Aureibaculum > Aureibaculum flavum. The sequence continues at coordinate 99,568 of NZ_JAEHFJ010000005.1, read as the reverse complement.
ATCAATTTAATGATATTGTATTTGTGCAAACTTTTGAAGACTATGAAAGTCAATTAGAATTTACTAAAAACAATTCAGACTCATCGAAACCTATAAATCTTGGAGAAGGCGTTTCTCAAAAATTTATTCCTAATAAAATTTACTATCATGATGGTGAAATACGAACAGATAGTATCGCAGATTACGAAGTAGACTTTACCTTTGATGAAGCTTGGGGAAAAGTAAAACCAATAGACAGTATAGACATTACTTATAACCTTAATTATGTAAAAGATTACGATGTTGTTGAAGTCTCTTTAGACAAACCTAAGGTTACTTTTAAAGGCGGCGAAATTACCTTGGTAAAAGCAGAAGGCAATTACATCTATTTTACTCTAAGTGATACTATTGATTCTCCTGTGAGAATACAAGGTTATAATGCAGAAGGAAAAGTATTAGATAGAAGTGGATATTCAAATAATGGAATAGCACCTGGCGAAATGAAGTCCGTATTTACAGAAATGTTAGGATATTTTAAAAAATTACAGGAAAAATTAAACGATGATGATTTTGAAAACACAGCTGAATTTCAAGAGTATTTAAAAAATAATTTATCCAACTTGGATTTCTTTAACGATAATGATGGTATTTTTCACAGACAATATTATTATCATGGAAATGTAAAATCTATTAAATTATATTTCGAAAATGACTCTGAAAATCGTGAAACATTATTTACCGCTCGCAACTATAAACCCTTTAAAGAAACCGACGATTTATTTGCAATGGAAACTGAAGATGCAACCGTGTTTTTAAACAGCAAAGGTGAACCACAAATAACAATAAAAGGATCAGACGGCTTAGAAAATACAGGCGGCAATTTTTATGAAGATTATAATTACTTTTATTATTTAAATAGAGCCGAAAAACGATTAGACACATTATTAGTTTATGACGTAAAAGTATTTAATAATGGACTTGTCGGAATACTACCCGAACAAGAAAATGAACATTATACTCTTTTTACTTCTGATAACAAACCGATAGGTTCAAAATCATATTGGCTTATGAGAGAAGTTGGCGATTTATTATTCGGAATTACTGACGATGACAAATACTATATTTTAGATGAGAACGCTAATGCAACCCTATTAACTGGTGTTACAAAAATTTCTGATAACCTATCTGATGACAGAATTATAGTAAGTAATGCCAATTCAAAGATTGGTTTCATGAATAGTAAAGGCAAAATGGTAATTCCATTTAAATACAGTGATGCTGAAGATTTTGAAGATGGTATCACTGCTGTCCAATTCAATGGAACTTATAAATTTATTGATTTGAATGGAAAGGTGTTATTTGACACCAAGGAAGATGATATTGACTTTCTTAAAAAGGACGATCAAGAAAAAAGAATCTATAGTTTTGATTATGGTAAAACAAGCTATAATTACAAAGGAGAATTAATAAAAAAATAATGAAACCTAAGATTATAAAGCTTGTTCTTTTTACCTTAGTTTTCGGACTGTTGTTACTAGTTATTTTACTAAACGGCATGCCTTTTTGGAGTATCGTTTTACTTACGCTCCTTTTCATTTTAATGATGGCAGGTTATATATTCTTCTTCTTTTTAAATGAGAAGAAGCAAACAAATACTATTGAATTTTCAGAAGACCTTAACACTGACTTCAGCTACTTAAAAAAAATATCGACTAAAAACCACTATTATTATAATGGTGTTTTTTATATACTCAATAATGAACAAAAAGCTATTTCCATACCTTTTAATGATATTATTGAGCTTAAACACACAATGCTTAAAGTAAACAATAGAAGAATCTGGAAATTAATTGCACTGCACAACAATGAACAAGTTGAATTTAAATTCAGGCACAACTTTACTTTATGGAATAAAAATTTTACACAATTTTTAAAAGAACTTAAAATTGAAAATCCAAATGCCACAGTAGGTAAATTTAACCTTTGGACGATGTAAATCATTAAAAAAACACACGAATATTGTTTACTACCACTCAAATATAAATTCCCCCCTTTTTATAGTGTTATGATGCTATACTTTTGAGTAAAAGCAATCTAAAACACAAGATAAAACAGTGGTGTTTCATATACTACATAACATACCCTTACCCGAAAAGTTAAAAGAGGTAATTCATCAATAATATGGCAAATAGAAGTTATTTATATTCCCTTAATTACAACCAAGGCAAACTAGAAAAAACAACTCAAAAAAACATTTGTGGTGTATCAGAAAGCGAGTATTATATTCCGTTAGCTTATAAAATACTAATCAGTGAAGATGTTCAAATGTGTAATTCTATAATTTGGGACAATAAGCAAATGATAGCCTTAACAGGTAATTTAGAAAAAGGTAAAAGTAAATTATTCGATTTTTTAGAAACCCTCAAAACAAAGAGACTATTTGATGAAAGTGTTCTTAATAAAAAAATTGAAGAGGCAAGAAATTCACTATCTGGCACGCAACATTACGGACTTTTAGAAGCTGGAGAAATATACGACATGGAGGATGATGATATTTACGATCAAAACATTAGACTTTACAGTAATATAAAAAATATAGATGTTGAAATTACATCATTTTATAAAGCTGTTTTAGAAATTGAAGAAAAGCTTACCAGCCAAAAAAATTATTTAAAAAATCTTAAAGATAATAATGACTTTGTAGGTAGAATACTCGTTAAACTATTTTCAAAAAAGAAAGTACCTGTCAAAGACAATATCCGTAAGCTTGAAAATAACATAGCATATTACCAACAAGAAAAATGGAATTTATTAGGCATTGACCAATGGAAAGATCATTTATATTATAATTTTTAATAAGACCTACTTTATAATAACGGAAATTATCATTTTTTAATAGGAGGTAAAAGCTGTGATAATAATTCAATACATAGCATATTTAACTACAGAAATGGTTATCACTTTAGAAATGTATTAAAATTTAATCGTCTATGTAATGACGTTATTTACTTCTAAAATAAAGTAATAGAAATTATAAAAATATAACACACGAGTAGAAGGCTCTGGAGTAATAACCATACATTGAATACAATTTGATTCTTTAGGTACCTATTATGAAAAATAAACGGAAAGCAATATATTTATTGATTACATTACTAACTATAAATTTAGGTTTTTATTTATGGACGAACAGTATCCACAACAAAACTAAAAAATACGACAACTACGATTTTGAAATTGGTCGCTTTTTTGAACAGTCTTTTGGTAACCAGGTTGATTCATTAGAAATGGATGCAAAAATGAAATCAGTTGAACCCACTTTACGATGGTTTGCAGCTATAGACTTTTATGCTAGTAATAGTGAAAAAGATGTTAGAGTACAACAGGTAAAAGCTAAATATTCTGCTATAAAAACAAAAAGTGATGCTGTTTCTTTTAGTGAAGCCTTTTATACAAATCTTAATCAACTCAAAGAACAGTACTTTCAAAGTTATTCTTATAAACTTCGTGAATATAAATGGTATGCTCTTACTCCACTTTATGCAATAGGTCTATTATTCTTGTTTAAGCATACGAAATAAAAAGATTTTTAATCATCTCAATTTTAGTACTTTTTAGCAACACGTATGCTCTGTATCAAAATTCACTTCTTTCAGAAAACTGATTACTTTTAAAAGCACTTTCTAAATTGAATAATATTCATGAAGTTAATTACAACTATAAATAAGTAAGTATAATTAATTTCAAATTTGGTGTGGCTTAAAAAAACTGGAAAAGTATTTACCCTGCAACAGCCAATACCTCTTCTTCTATTTCCACGCCTGGTGATTATATTATACTTTCAAAAGGAGATAATTTATCACATCGATTGTATGGAATGATTGACAATACAGGAAAGAAATTATTTATTGATCGATTAGAAAACACAATTGATGAAGATCAACTTTAACTTTAAGAAATCACAATACAAGATAACATCTTACTCAGGTCTAAAAAAGCTCATGAAATCGAAATAACTAGAACATTGAGCCTTAAGAATGGAAATTTTCTGAAATAATTGTCTTTACTTTTTTATTCAACGATGACATAGCTCTGTAACTGGTATGTTCTAGAATAATGACTACCAAATCGTCTTTTTGATACTGGGTAAGTCCCGTACTAAACCCATTCCATTTACCATAATGATAAATTATATTTGGATCTTCAGTGTTTATTCTTAAGCCAAAACCGTAAGGAATTTTCTTTCCGGAAATTGTTTCTCCTTTAGAATACATTAGGTTTACGGATTCTTTTGAAAGTAGTTTTCCACTATTTAAGCCAAGTGTCCACTTCAGTAAATCTATACTGGAAGAATAAACATTTTTATCACCTACAATAGCATCATTAACTGTAGTATTAATTTTTAGATGTTTATAACCTCTATATACCCTATAACCGTCTAAATGATTTTCTATAGTAGCATCATTTTCAGAACTAAGGACAAAAGAATCGTTCATCTCTAATGGTTCAAAAATATTCTTTTTCACAAATGCACTAAAACTTTTACCAGAAACTTTTTCAACTATAGATGCCAATACAAAATAACCTGTATTAGAGTAATCAAAATTCCGTCCTGGTTTAAAATATCGTTGAGCTTTACTTGATTCAAGTAATTCCATCATTTCACTATTCGTTGGTGCTTTTTTATGATTCCATTCATGCTCTGCAACCCAAAAATACCTCGGCAAGCCAGACGTATGATTTAGAAGGTTTTTAATTGTTATATTTTCATAAGGAAAATGAGGAAAATACTTATTTACAGTATCTGTAAGTTGAATTTGATTCCGTTCAAACAATAACATTATAGCTGCTGCAGTGAATTGTTTACTGACTGAGGCTAATTGAAATATAGAAGCTTCATTTACTGGTGCTTTCTTATTAAAATCTGCATAACCGACATAATTGTCATACAATATTTTCCCATGCTTTGCTACTAACAATGATCCATTAAAATCTTGCCTTTTATTAATACGCTGTAATAAAGAATCTAATTTATGACTTACTTTTTTTGTTGCTACTTGAGGATAGTGTTCAATTAACAGGGAACTTTCCTTTTCAATAGGAGTCGCTAATACTACTACAGGCTCAATTGTTTCTTTCTTTGCAGATTCAGGCTTAGCACCTAGCATAAAGCTGCTCAAAACAACTATTAGGGCTATTAATAGTACTGGAATATATTTTTTCAATGTGATTATGTTTACGGGTGCAAATTAACAATCACCTTAGATTTCAAAAAGGTTTAGTGCTTATAACGTAAATTTTAGGGTTTTATGATACTGTTTATGCAAATCCAACATAATTTAACACTTCAATACAACCAAGTGAAAGAAAAATTTGGCAAATAATTGTGCTTAACCCTAGTGAACAAAACAATGCCACTTTAAAATAGGAAGAAAAATGGCTATAAAACAAAAAAGCATCCCGATTTGGGAAGCTTTTATAATAATTTAAAAAAATTGAATTATTTATTTTTGACTTATAGTTTCTTTTTTAACCAACATAAAAATAAATTTATTGATATGTACTATTAAATCTCTCACCTCTTTTTCATCAACTGAAGTATTTTCATGCATTACATTATTCCTAAGGCTTCTAGCTCGAGTCATTTGTCCTAATAAAGATTCTTCAATTTTATTAAATTTAAAAAATAGTTTTAATTCAATATCCATTTTATATGAAAGGTCAACGGATTTTTTATTATCATTAATTTTCCTATTTGAAATACCCCTAGATTTCTTTACTTTATCAGTAATACGTGTAACCAACATTTCAACCGCAACAAAACATTCCAATAAAGCCAATTTATAATTACCAAAATAGTTTAATTGTACTAATCCTAATGAGTAAAGCTCAAATACATCAAAATATTCCTCTGAAATTTGATTTAATCCATCACTTTTTTCAATTTTTGGAACCTCTGATAGCGTTATTCCATATTTAGACATTGCGAATCTAGTCTCCTTAGCAACAAATGTTAGATTTAGTTCAGGACGGCTCTCTATCAATTCATCAAAGTCCATATCAAATTCCAATTTAGATTCAAAAATTATAATTGATTCGTTTAAATAATGACCATCTATTGGAAGAATTACGCTATTAATTATATTAGAATTATATATAACAAATATAAAGTTCAAACATTCTTTAATTTTTGCAGAATTATCAATATCCCAAGACTCTTCTATTAATAAAATAAGTCTAGTACTTCCCTTTTCAAAGAAACTTCTGCCACTTTCAAAATCTCTTTCAATTATTGAAAGAAAACCAGTATTTCCACTTTTAAATACTGGTTCCAAAATAAGATTATCTTTTTCAATTTTTTCTATCCTTTTCTTTAATTTAGACTCTTTCTTGTCCCAAACTATAGAATTGTTTGGATCATTAATAACTAATCCTTTTCTTGGCTCATTAACAAAAAATGCAAAACTTCCAATTTTATTGGAAAATTTAAACCAAATATTAGGTTTTAGACTAAAAATACCTGGATAATTAATTGAATATACACAATATTGATTCATACCTAATTTATTAAACCAAATTTAAGAATTTATGTTTAGTAAAAAAAGATAACAGAATAAGTTATTTCAGTAAGAAGACTTCAAAGATTATCAGAAATTTATGTTTTACAATCTCCATATAAATGAAAATTGAATGTTTTACAAAACCTCTATAAAACAAAAAAGCATCCCGATTTGGGAAGCTTTTCATCGACTAACTTATTCAGTTAGAGTAGTTTTATATGTAAACTACTAAAAACAACACAACGTCGTTAAAATTTCTCGAACTTTAGAAATTTTAGCGGTCTGGACGGGATTCGAACCCGCGACCTCCGCCGTGACAGGGCGGCATTCTAACCAGCTGAACTACCAGACCGTTGCTTAAAGCGAGTGCAAATATAAGTTGTTTTTTTTAATAGCAAAATGTTTTTACAAAATTATTATAAAAATTTTTTCCTACTGACTAAATACGTAGTAAGAACCTGCTCAAAACCTTCATTAATATCTACTGGAACATAGTCAATTTTATATTGCATACATTTCATTTTCAAGTTATTAAAATACTTTTCGACAATATCCTTATACCCTTCCTTTACGGTATCAGCATATAAATTAATATGTTCACCTGTTTCTACATCAACAAATCTTTTTGGAGTATTACTAAAATCGAAATCTAGCTCCTTTTTACCGTCAAACGTATGAAACAGTACTACTTCGTGCTTATTATACTTTAAATGACGTAATGCTTCGAATAAACTCTCTTCTTCTATATCTGACTGAAACATGTCAGTAAATAAGAAAATTAAAGAGCGTCTATGAATTTTGTCTGCAATTTCATGCAATGCTGTAAATGTCTTTGTTTTGGTCTTTGCCTCTTGCTCAAGTAATAATTCGAGCTGATTCAATAACATTCGCCTATGGCGTTCACTCCCCTTAGCTGGAGCGTAATATTCATTTACATCAGAATAGACACTTAACCCATAAGCATCACGTTGACGCTTTAGAATCTCTAATAAGGCCGCTGAAGCTACCACTGAAAACCCAATTTTATTCAATTGCTTTAATCCTGAATTTTTCAATTGAGGATAATGCATCGAAGCTGAATTATCTATAATCAGCTGACATCTTAAATTTGTTTCTTCTTCGTACCTTTTTACAAATAGCTTATCCGTTTTTGCAAATAATTTCCAGTCTATATGTTTCGTACTTTCTCCTTTATTATATAAGCGATGTTCTGCAAACTCGACCGAAAACCCATGAAATGGGCTTTTATGTATACCGGTAATAAAACCTTCTACCACTTGATTAGCAAGCAGCTCTAAGTTCTTTATTCCGGTTATATTTTTTGCTTCATTAACTGACATTGACACAAGATATCATAAAAAAAGGTTTGTATCGGACTACGTCTGAAACAAACCTTTTTAAAAATTTTACTAGCTTTTCTTTAAACTAAAGCTTCTAATTTTTCAGTGTATGTTGCTTTTGGTGCTACACCAACTTGCTTATCAACCACTTCACCACCTTTAAATATTAAGATAGTAGGTATATTTCTAACACCGTATTTAGCCGCGAATTCTTGATTTGCATCTACATCAACTTTTACAACAACTGCTTTGCCTTCAAAATCGGTACTTAATTCTTCTACTGTTGGAGCTAACATTCTACAAGGGCCACACCATGCTGCCCAAAAATCTACTAAAACAGGTTTTTCTGATTTTAATACTACATCCAAAAAGGTAGCATCTGTAACTTCTATTGCCATATTATTTTTTTATAATTGTTATTATTTTTTACACTACAAAAATAGTAATTATTTTACCAAATAGAATAAACTATAATTGCTTTTGCTTATGTTAGTATCTAAAATACTTATTTACTTACAAAATAAGTTAAAAAACACCCTGAGCTACCGCTTTAATGTTATCTGACTTACCCATTGAGTAATAATGCAATACTGGCACACCAGCTTTTAACAATTCCTTAGACTGTTGAATACAATACTCTACACCCACTTGTCTAACGGCTTTATTATCTTTACATTGTTCAACTTCTTTTATCAGTTCTTCCGGTAAATCAATTTTAAACACTTGTGGCAACAATTGTAAATGTCGTTTTACAGCAATAGGTTTAATTCCTGGTATTATAGGTACCATAATTCCTTCTTTTCTTGCTGCAGCAACAAACTCAAAATATTTTTTATTATCAAAAAACATTTGGGTTACTACATAATCTGCACCAGCATCAACTTTTTGCTTTAACCTTTTTAAGTCGGTTACTAAAGATGGAGCTTCCAAATGCTTTTCAGGATAACCGGCTACACCGATACAAAAATCTGCTTTATCATCTGCATCAATTACATCATGTAAATACTTACCTGTATTTAGATTTTGTATTTGGCTTACCAATTCAGTAGCAAAAGTATGACCACCATTGGTCGCCTTAAAATATTGCTCATGTTTCATAGCATCTCCCCTAAGAGCCATAACGTTTTCAATACCTAAATAATGACAATCAACCAACAGATATTCCGTTTCTTCTTTAGTAAAACCTCCACATAAAACATGCGGAACTGTATCAACGTTATATTTATGTTTTATAGCAGCACAAATACCAACGGTTCCCGGACGCATCCTAGTCGTTTTTCTATCTAACAGTCCATCTTTATCAATATAAATATATTCTTCTCTAGACGTTGTAACATCTATAAAAGGAGGTTTAAACTCCATCAAAGGATCTATATTATTATATAACTCTTGAATATTTTTACCCTTTTGTGGTGGGATAATTTCAAAAGAAAATAATGTTTTTCCTTTTGCTTGTGCTATGTGTTCTGTTATTTTCATTTTTTTAGTAATTCATTTACGGCTTCTAAAGTGCCAGCATATTCCCAATAAATCCATCGACCATCTATATAATCGGTTAATATATATTTTTCACTTACCGATTTAATTCTTGAAAGTGCAACCAATTTTCTTGAAAATCCTTCAACAATAACTTCTTCTGTTATCTCTTTATTTTCTTTGTCATAACCATGTACAACAATATGACTTCCTAACTTTAATTCAATAAATTTCATAGTATTTAATCTTCTGCCAAATTCGGGTTCAACCATTTTCTTGCTTCATCAAGCGGTATATTTCTACGTTTTGCATAGCTTTCTAATTGGTCTTCTTTTATTTTTCCTAGACCAAAATACTTAGCCTCTTCATTACCAAAATAATATCCAGACACACTTGAAGCTGGCCACATAGCAAGACTATCTGTAAGTTGCATTCCAATATTTTCTTCCACATTTAGCAACTCCCAAATGGTTCTCTTTTCAAGATGATCAGGACATGCAGGATAGCCTGGTGCCGGTCGAATACCTTTGTAACTTTCTTTTATCATCTCTTCGTTAGATAAATGCTCATTTACATCATACCCCCAATAATCAGTTCTAACTTTTTCGTGTATATATTCTGCAAAAGCTTCTGCTAGCCTATCCGCTAATGCCTTTACCATAATGGCATTATAATCATCTAAATTATCTTGAAATTCCTTAACAATCTCATCGGTACCAAAACCTGTAGTAACGGCAAAACAACCAATATAATCTTGTTTACCGCTCTCTTTAGGGGCTATAAAATCAGCCAACGCGTAACTTGGAATGCCCTGACGTCTTTTAAGTTGTTGCCTTAGCGTAATAAAAGAGTTTACTGCGTTACCGTTTTCATCATAAATTTCAATATCATCGTCATTTATTGCACTTGCAGGAAACAACCCAAAAATAGCTTTACCAGCCAATAATTTTTCATCAAAAATACGTTGTAATAAAATCTGTGCTTCTTTATAAATTATCGTGGCTTGCTCACCCACAACAGCATCAGTTAGTATATCAGGAAATTTACCATGAAGTTCCCAACTTCTAAAAAAGGGACTCCAATCTATATAATCCTTCAAAAGACTTAAATCAAAATCTTCAATAATTGTAACACCTAATTTTTTCGGGGTTGTAATTGTTGTATGTTTCCAGTCTATTTTATACTTCCGTTCTCTTGCAACTTCTAAGGTGGTGTATTCTTTAGCTTTCATACGACTTAAAAAATTATCTCTAAATTTATCGTACTCTTCTCTGATTTGTTTTTTAAACGCCTCATTATTCTTGTCTAACAGGTTACCAACAACGGTTACTGCCCTTGACGCATCATTAATATGCACTACTGTATTATTATACTTCGGCGAAATTTTGACAACCGTATGAGCCTTTGATGTTGTGGCACCACCAATCAATAGAGGAATGGTCATCCCGCTCTTTTCCATTTCTTCTGCCAGAAACGTCATCTCGTCTAAAGATGGTGTAATTAGACCACTTAAACCGATTGCATCCACATTATGTTTTATAGCCTCAGCAATAATTTTTTCTGGCGGTACCATCACACCTAAATCAACAATATCATAATTGTTACACGCTAAAACAACAGCAACAATATTTTTACCAATATCATGTACATCGCCCTTTACAGTAGCCATTAGAATTTTCCCTATTCCTTCTTTTGGAGCTTTAGGGTCTTTTGCAGCTTCTATAAATGGTTGTAAATAGGCTACTGCCTTTTTCATTACTCGTGCTGATTTTACCACTTGCGGTAAAAACATTTTCCCACTACCAAAAAGATCACCGACCACATTCATTCCGGTCATTAAATTAATTTCAATAACTTCTATCGGTCTTACAGCAGTTAGTCTCGCTTCTTCTACATCTTCAATGATAAAGGCATCAATTCCTTTAACCAATGCATGTGTAATTCTATCTTGCAACGGGTCATTTCGCCATAGATTTTTCGTAACATCATCTACCTTATCTTTTCCAACTACGGTTTCTGCAAATTCTAATAATCGTTCTGTAGCATCGTCACGTTTATCGAATAATACATCTTCAACACGTTCTAATAAATCTTTAGGAATATCGTCATAAACCTCTAACATTGTTGGATTTACAATACCCATTGTCATTCCATGTTGAATAGCATGGTACAAAAAAGCCGCATTAATCGCTTCTCTTACAGGATTGTTTCCTCTAAACGAGAAAGAAACATTACTTACTCCACCACTTACGTTGGCATGAGGTAAATTTTCACGAATCCACTTAGTAGCTTTAAAAAAGTCAAGTGCATTTAATCGGTGTTCTTCCAATCCAGTGGCAACTGGAAAAATATTTGGATCGAAAATAATATCTTGAGCTGGGAAACCAACTTTGTCCACCAAAACATCGTAAGAACGTTTACAAATTTCAATTCTTCTTTCGTAAGTATCCGCTTGTCCATCTTCATCAAATGCCATAACTATTACGGCTGCACCATAGCGTTTCACTAATTTTGCATGATGAATAAATTGCTCTTCACCTTCTTTTAAACTAATAGAATTTACAACGCCTTTACCCTGTACTACTTTTAGTCCGGCTTCTATAATGTGCCACTTTGAGCTATCAATCATCACTGGAACTCTAGCAATATCTGGTTCTGAAGCAATAAGATGTAAAAATTTCACCATTGCCTGTTCACCATCTAACATGCCCTCATCCATGTTTACATCGATAATTTGAGCACCTCCTTCTACTTGATCTCTAGCAACACTTAAGGCTTCATCAAACTTTTCTTCTTTAATTAACCTCAAGAATTTTCGAGAACCTGTAACATTGGTTCGTTCACCAACATTTACAAAATTACTCTCTGGTGTTAGAATTAATGGTTCTAAACCAGATAAGGTTAAATATTTCTTTTCGTCTTTCATTTATTTATAATGTTCTACAATTGGAAAAGGCTCATAATAATGGTGTAATAACGCTTTCCAATCTTGATACTCTGGTGATTTTCTAAAGCCAACTTCGTGATCTTCTATAGTATTCCAGTTTACTAATAATATATACTTATCTTCTTGCTCAACACATTTTTTAAGCTGATGAGAAACATATCCATTTTTAGATGCTATTATTTTTTGAGCTTCGTTAAAACTAATCTCAAAATCTTTAGACAATCCTTTTTTAATATGTAAAATAGCTACTTCTAAAATCATAAGGTTTGTTCTAAAACGCTCCTTGGTTTATATTTTTTTGCTACCTCAGCAATCGCTCTAATATGCTCTGGATTTGTACCACAACATCCTCCAATAATATTGATTAAATTATCTTTTAGATAGCCCTCAATTAAGGCTTGCATTTCTTCAGGAGTTTCGTCATATTCACCGAAAGCATTTGGCAACCCCGCGTTTGGGTGAGCAGACGTTAGAAAGGGAGTTATTCTAGATAATCTTTGTACATAGGGTTTTAATTGATCTGCTCCTAAAGCACAATTAAACCCTACACTTAAAATTGGAATATGAGAGATTGATATTAAAAAAGCTTCAACGGTTTGTCCAGACAATGTCCTACCTGAAGCATCGGTTATTGTACCCGAAACCATAATTGGAATATCAACGTTTTTCTCCTCTTTTACCTCCTCTATAGCAAATAATGCCGCTTTAGCATTTAACGTATCAAAGATGGTCTCTACCAACAATAAATCTACGCCACCATCAATGAGAGCTCCCACTTGTTGTTTATATGCAATACGTAATTCATCAAAAGTTACAGCCCTAAAAGAAGGATCATTCACATCTGGAGACATACTTGCCGTACGATTTGTGGGTCCAATTGAACCTGCTACAAATCTTGGTTTATGGGGTTCTTTTTCTGTAAATTCATCAGCAACTTCTCTGGCAATTTTTGCTGATTCAAAATTAAGTTCATATACAATATCTTGTAAATCATAATCTGCCATGGCAATGGTAGTTCCTGAAAAGGTATTGGTTTCAATAATATCTGCACCCACCTCTAGGAACTTGGCATGAATCTCCTTTATGGCTACTGGTTTTGTAATTGACAACAAATCATTATTTCCCTTTAAGGGTAAGTGAAAATCTTTAAAGCGTTCTCCTCTAAAGTCTTCTTCTGAAAATTTATATTGCTGTAACATGGTACCCATTGCACCATCTAATACTAAAATTCTTTTTTCTAATTCTTGTCGAATATTTTTCATCTGCATTTTTTTTATATCAGTTCATAGTTTATCCTTCCTTTTTAGGATAATTATAATATATGTGTTCGCAAGAATCGTGGAGTTTGAAAATCTCGTAGTTATCTAGCCTAAATTTTTAGTTTGACACTAAAAACCCTAAAACAACTATGGTTATAGGAAGAGTAGAATGTAGCACCTTCTTTATTCTGAGAAATCAGAAAAAGGGTTGCTAAGGTTTCATAGGGTCTAATCCCTCCACCTTTCTTGATAACATATATTAAAGAACTAATACTTAGGCACAAAATAAAGCAATAAATAACTTAAAACCAATTTTATTGAAACAAATCTGAAGACAAATATCGATCACCTATATCGCATATTATGGCAACAATCACTCCTTTTTCAATAGTCTCTGCAATTTTTAAAGCAGCACTAACTGAACCTCCGCTGCTCATGCCAGCAAACACACCTTCTTCTTTTGCCAATGTATTTGCTACATTTCTAGCGTCTTTTTCGCTAACCTCTATTATGGTATCTACTTTTGATCTGTTAAAGATTTCAGGTAAGTATTCTTCTGGCCATTTTCTGATACCGGGAATTTTAGCTCCATCTGCGGGCTGAGCACCTACTATTTCTATAGCTGCATTTTGTTCTTTCAAATAGGTAGAAACCCCCATAATAGTTCCCGTTGTACCCATCGCAGAAACAAAATGTGTGATTTCTCCTTCTGTATCTTTCCAGATTTCCGGACCTGTAGTTTTGTAATGAGCTTTCCAATTATCGTCATTCGAAAACTGATTAAGCATAAAGTACCCCTTATCTTTTTCTAGTTGTATAGCTAAATCACGAGCTCCTTCAATACCATTATCAGCTGGTGTTAAAATTAATTCTGCTCCATACGCCCTCATGGTTTTAATTCGTTCTTCTGTTGAATTCTCGGGCATAACCAATACCATATTTAATCCCAAAAGCTTTGCAATAAAAGCTAAAGCAATCCCAGTATTTCCACTAGTCGCTTCCACCAACGTATCTCCTTTACTAATATCTCCACGTTTTAAGGCTTCGTTAACCATGTTATATGCCGCACGATCTTTAACACTACCTCCAGGGTTTTTCCCTTCTAATTTTAAGAATAGACGTACCTTTTTATTTGAAGTAATATTTTTCGCTTCAACCAATGGTGTATTACCAATAATATCAATTATAGATTTACTTTGAATCATTATCTCTTGTTCTTATTTTAAATTCTTTTTGATAGGTTAAAATTGAGTTTTCGGGTACAGATTCGGTAAGGCATACATTTGCACCTATAATACTATTAGCTCCTACAACAACATCACCTCCTAAAATAGTAGCATTGGCATAAATAATAACATTATCTTCAATAGTGGGATGCCTTTTTGTACTCGCCAAACTCTTTTTTACTTGAATTCCTCCTAGCGTAACACCTTGATATATTTTTACATTATTTTTTATAATTGATGATTCACCAATTACTATTCCGGTAGCGTGATCTATAAAAAAAGAATCGCCAATAGTGGCACCGGGATGGATATCTACTCCCGTTAACCCATGCCCATATTCGCTCATCATTCTTGGTAAAATGGGGACTTTTAATTTATAAAGTTCATGACTTAATC
This sequence comes from Aureibaculum flavum, assembly GCF_016406085.1. Lineage (GTDB taxonomy): Bacteria > Bacteroidota > Bacteroidia > Flavobacteriales > Flavobacteriaceae > Aureibaculum > Aureibaculum flavum. The sequence goes on along the minus strand of NZ_JAEHFJ010000005.1, from coordinate 84,385 downwards.
TATAAATTGCAGTAGCATGAAAACCTGGATATGCCAAATACACTTCTTCTAAACTTTCTGCGGCAGGGTCATTTTCTTCAATAGACTTTGCATCTAAATTCAATTTGAATTGAATAGCTTCAAACTTTGATTGAAATTCTTCCCAAAGTTGCTGATTGCCATTTACATTAAGTCTATCTGTAATTTTTAAAAATGTACTTTTTAAAAAATCATAATTTTCAGCTTTAAAAACGCTATCAAACAAACTATAAAAAAGTTTTTTGGTAAATACCTCTACAGTATCTTTTAGACAGATGTTATAATTTCTAAGTTGTGGCTTTTCCTGAGAATGTAATTGCATAAATTAAAAACAGATTAAAGTGTTTGACTATAAAAACATTTAATGCAAAGGTATTAAGTTTAGCCATTTACAACACCACCTTAATTGAGGTTTTATAAAATAAACTTAATTATAATTCTGGTGCCAATTCAATTTCTAAACCGTGTAACGCTTCTGTTATCGGTATTTGACAACCAAGTCTACTATTTTCTTTCACATAGAACGCTTCAGACAGCATTGCCTCTTCCTCGTCTTGTATTTCTAACAAACTATGATCAGATAAAATATAGCATTGGCATGATGCACACATGGCCATACCACCACAAGTTCCCTCTACAGGAAGTTCATAGGATTTACAAACTTCCATTAAATTCATTGCCATATCAGTCGGTGCAAGTACCTCATGAATTACACCTTCTCTGTCTTTTATTTTTATTTTTACGTCAACCACCTCTATACTATTGCTTTAACTACTGCTTTTGGTGATTCTTTTCGGCTACCGTCAAATCCATTAATACCACTAACTGTAGTGTATTTCATTACATATTTTTTACCAGGATTCAACATTTTATATGCAGATTGGCACATTAAAGTAGCCTCATGAAATCCACATAAAATCAACTTCAATTTACCTGGATATGTATTTACATCACCAATAGCAAAAACACCAGGAATATTTGTTTGGTAATCAAACGTATCCACTTTTATAGCATTTTTTTCAATTTCTAGTCCCCAATTTCCAATAGGGCCTAACTTAGGTGACAATCCGAAAAGCGGAATAAAATGGTCAGTTTCAATACGTTCTTCTTTACCATCTTTTAACACTGATACGGCTTCTACTTTAGTATCTCCATGTAACTTGATTACTTCTGCAGGTGTTACTAAATTTATCTTACCCAACAGTTTTAATTCCTGAACCGTATCAACAGAATCTAATGCTCCTCTAAATTCATTTCTACGATGCACTAAGGTAACCTCACTCGCTACATCAGCTAAAAAGATTGCCCAGTCTAAAGCAGAATCTCCACCTCCAGAAATTACCACTTTTTTATTTCTATACACTTCAGGATCTTTTATAAAATATTCAACACCTTTATCTTCATAAAAAGAAATATTTTCAATTTTAGGTTTACGCGGCTCAAAACTACCTAATCCACCTGCAATTGCCACAATTGGGGCTTGATGTTTTGTCCCTTTATTTGTAGTGACAACAAAAGAACCATCTTCTTGTTTATCGATAGTTTCTGCACGTTCACCTAAGGTAAATCCTGGTTCAAATTGTTTACCCTGTTCTAGTAAATTATCTGTTAATTTACCAGCTAACACTTCAGGAAACCCTGGAATGTCATAAATAGGTTTCTTTGGATAAATTTCTGAACATTGTCCACCTGCAATTGGCAAAGCATCAATTAAATGACATCTTAACTTTAGTAATCCTGCTTCAAAGACCGTAAACAATCCTGTTGGACCCGCTCCTATTATTAATATATCTGTCTTAATCATTTTAATATTTTTTGATATTCCGATTTATAAAATCAATTTAATTTTTAATTAATAAAGTTTCTGTAAGCTTATTTAAGGCATCGACTTTTGACTTAAAAGTTCCTTTAATGGTCTTTCTAAATGAATTTAAATTACCCACCATTATGTTAATGTCATCTGGAATTACTTCTTCGAAAAATTGACGTAATCTTTTAGCTACTGTTGGCGATTCCCCATTGGTTGAAATTGCAATTTTTACATTACCCTTGGTAACAATCCCACCAAGGTAAAAATCACACATTTCAGGAGTATCTGCAACATTAACTAATAATTGTTTTTGTTTTGCATCCCTATAAATTTCAGCATTTACATCTTTATTATTTGTGGCGGCAATAACAATATGTTGCTTGTGTAAAATGTTTTGCGTGTAGGGTCTTTGCATCGTTAATATATCATGCTTTTTTGCCAATCCTAATAGCTTAGGAGAAAAGTCTAATGCTATTAAACCTACTTTCGCATTTGGACTCGATTTTAATAAAAAAGAAAGTTTCTCAAGTGCAACCTCTCCTCCTCCAACAATGATTATATTGAGTTGATTTACTTTTAAAAATATTGGATACAATTCATTTTTATCTCCTAACATACCTCTTGTTTTATTTGAACTTCTTGTTGAACTTTATCTAAAATATTTCTTTGATTTACTACGTCACCAATAACAATAATAGCTGGAGATGACAGTTTTTTTTCTTTTACAACTTCACTGATCGTTTCAATAGTTCCAAAACCGTATTTTTCATTTTCAGTTGTACCATTCTGGATAATAGCTACTGGTGTTTTTTGCTTATTCTCAGCAGAGAACAACGCTACAATTTCATCTAGTTTACCCATACCCATTAGAATAACAACGGTTGCAGATGATTTTGCTGCCAACGCAACATCGGTAGATATTTGATGAGATTTTGTAGTACCTGTAATTACCCAAAAACTCTCAGATGCTCCTCTTTTCGTCAATGGAATACCTTGATAAGCAGGTACTGCCATTGCTGAAGAAATTCCGGGTACCACAGCAGTTTCTAAACCAAATTGTTGAGCATATTCTATTTCTTCAGAACCTCTACCAAATATGTAAGGATCACCACCTTTTAATCGAACTACATGTCCATCAGATTTCGCTCTACTTACAATAATTTCATTGATTTGCTCTTGCTGATAACGGTAACATCCTTTTCGTTTACCTACAAATATTTTTTCAACACCAGCAGATGCATATTCCAAAAGGGCTACATTAATAAGTGCATCATACATAATAACATCAGCAGCTTGTATTGCTTTAATCGCCTTTAAAGTAATTAGTTCTGGATCTCCAGGACCAGCACCTACAACAGTCAATTTTGGTGTTTTTAAACTCATATCTATTTTTTTATACAGCTTTAGCTTCTAATTGTTTTTGAGCTTCTCTATACGCTCTAACTTTATTTAAAAACTGATTTGAATTTTCAATATACTTGGTAGCAAAATCTTCAGTTGGAGGAAATTTATTGATTTGGTATATCAAATCAGAAAATGAAGTTCCTAAAACTATTCTATCACTTTCAACAAAAAACTCATCAAACTGAGCAATAATACCAGCATGTGTATTTGTTTTTTTATTTTCAGCTAACAACATTGCTTTAGCTGAATTTACTAATGAACTATAAGCGTGATAAATAGCACTTGAATATACTTGATTACCAAATGCTTCTTCTGCATTTTCAATTTTCTCTTCACTTTCTAAAAACAGGGTAGCAATTAAATCAATAACAACACCTGCACATTCACCTATACCAATTTCTTTAAGGTACTTTTCTTCTTCACCCCAATCAATAAAATCAGATTGAACTAAATTAACTACGTCTTGTAAGTCATTTAAGAAATCGTAAAAATACTTTTCACCTTTTTCTTTATAATAGTCAACAAATTGTTTTCCGTTAGCATTTGCTTCAAAATCATTTAATATTCTTCTAAGTGCTTCTGGTCCTCTTTTACTTGGAACTTTTACTACTTTATCTGCAAAGGCTCCATTTCCGTTTCCTAAATTACCTCCACCTAACAATACTTGTAATGCTGGAGCAATTAATTTATCCGGAGTTCTTACGGTCATACCTTGAAAACCAATATTCGCCATATTATGCTGACCACAAGCATTCATACATCCACTTATTTTGATGACTAAATCTTCATTCTTTAAATATTGTGGGTATTCAGCTTTAAGCATACGCTCTAACTCTACTGCTATACCTGTACTACTAGCAATACCCAAATTACAAGTATCAGTACCAGGACACGCCGTAATATCTATGGCTTTATTATAACCCGCTTCAACAAATCCTAATTTCTCTAATTCTTGATAGAAAAGGGGAACTAAATCTTCCTTAACAAAAGGAATAACTATATTTTGACGTAGCGTTAAACGTATTTCACCAGCAGCATATGTGTCTACCAAATCTGCTAATAAACGTGCTTTATCTGTATAAAAATCACCCAACAACACTTTGATACCTATAGCAACATAACCTTCTTGCTTTTGAGGAATAAGGTTCGTAGATTTCCATAAATTGAATGCGTCTTGATCCTTAATTTCTACTTGAGGTGCTTCTACTGAAACTGGTTTTGAAGCTACATAACTAGCAGCATCAATTGCAATACTTTTAAACTCAATCGCCTTTTGCTCTTGAGCAATTAGTTCTTTAAAAGCATCTAAACCGATATCTTTTAACAAGAATTTCATTCTCGCTTTGGCTCTACTTTTACGCTCACCATAACGATCAAAAACCCTTAAAACACCTTCCATAATTGGAATAATTTTATCTGAAGCAACAAAATCATATAGCACATCGGCATGACGTGGTTGAGAACCTAAACCTCCAGCTACAACAACTTTAAAACCACGAATACCATTTTCAATTTTAGCAATGTAACCTATATCATGAAGGTAAGATAACCCCGTATCTTCATCTGTAGATGAGAAAGACACTTTAAATTTACGCCCCATTTCTTGACAAATTGGGTTACGTAAAAAGAATTTATAAATGGCATCGGCATAAGGCGACACATCAAAAGGTTCGTTAATATCTATTCCAGCAGTTTCAGATGCTGTTACATTTCTAACAACATTACCACAAGCTTCTCGAACGGTAACTTCATCTTTTTCTAATTCAGCCCATAACTCCGGAGTTCTATCTAAATCAACATAATGAATTTGAATATCTTGACGTGTAGTAATATGTAAACGTCCACGAGAATACTCATCAGATACTGCTGAAATTCTACGCAACTGATTGCTCTTTAATTTACCGAAAGGTATTTTAATACGGATCATTTGAACACCTGCTTGACGCTGACCATAAACACCGCGTGCTAAACGAAGACTTCTGAATTTTTCCTCATCAATTTTACCATTATGAAATAGCTCAATTTTATTCGCTAATTCTATAATATCTTTTTCTACAACTGGATTTTCTAATTCTGTTCTAAAACTTTGCATAATTGCTTACCTCACTTACCTTCCCGGAGGAAAAGAACTCTCTTATGGATTTCTGAGAGTATTTATATTTATATTTTCTCACTTTTTAATAACACCTATATCCTATAGAGTTACTAGTTTATTAAACGTGTTTTTTAATACACTTTTTTAACCACCTTAAATTCTCTTGAATTTGAATTAAATGACTATTACTTCAATTTAATTCTGACTGATGAAACCAGCTCCTACTGTGTTATTGGTTTGTGTATCAATTAATATAAATGAACCATTCGTTCTATGATTTTTAAAGGCATCATAAAAAATAGGTTTGTTTAATTTAAAAGAAACAGATGCTATATCATTAACGCCTAACCCTAAAACATCTTCATTAATACCTGAATAATCTGGATTTATTTTATGATGGATAGTGTCCACTTTTGCCAATACTTTATTCACTCCATGCTGAACAATATACTTAGCACCTGCAGTCAACTCTTTCGTATCCATCCAACATACTTGAGCCGTAAATTGCTTATCGATAGTTGGTATTTCACCAGCCTTAACAATCATATCTCCTCTACTCACATTAATATCATCTTCTAATGTTATAGTTACTGAAGATCTTCTTGATGCTGTTTGATACTTTTTATCATAAAAATAAATATCTTTTATTTTTGATTTTGTTTGTGATGGCAACACCACAACTTCATCCCCAACGCTTAACTCACCTCCATAAACTTTACCTGCATATCCTCTAAAATCATGAAATTCATCAGTCTTAGGTCGAATTACAAATTGTACCGGAAACCTAGGTGTGCCCACATTAAAAATGTCTTGTTTACCTAATGCTTCTAATCGATCTAAAATAGAAGGACCGTCGTACCAAGGCATATTTTCAGACTTACGTACAACATTATCACCTTTAAGTGCACTAACAGGCACAAAAGTTATCTTTTGATTTTGATAATCTCTTTTACTCATTAATGCTTCAAAATCAGCTTTTATAGCATTATATTTTTCTTCAGAATAATCAACAAGATCCATTTTATTAATAGCGACAACAACCTCTTTAATTCTTAAAAGGTTATTGATAAAAAAGTGGCGATTAGTTTGCTCTATTACTCCTTTTCTAGCATCAATTAAAATAATTGCCGCTTGTGAGGTCGATGCACCCGTAACCATATTTCTAGTATACTCAACATGGCCAGGAGTATCTGCTATTATATAACTTTTAGTAGCCGTTGAAAAATAGATATGAGCCACATCTATGGTAATACCTTGTTCTCTTTCCGCTACTAATCCATCAGTAGCTAAAGAAAAATCAAGATAATCATATCCTTTCTGTTTACTTGTTTTTTCAATGGCTTCTAACTTATCATCTGTTAAAGATTTTGTATCATAAAGTATTCTTCCTATTAAGGTACTTTTACCATCATCTACGCTACCTGCCGTTGCTATTTTTAAAACTTCCATAATCTAATTTGTATTCTGTTTTCAGTCATATCTTTGATGAACTGATTACTATAACTGGCTATCGCCTTACCTACTAAAAGTACCCTTGTTGTTTCCGTTTTTCCATAGCCGCTTCGCTACGTTTATCATCTATTCTTGCTCCTCTTTCTGAAATTGTAGATGCTCTTATTTCTCTAACAACAGATGTAATATCTGCTGCATCAGAAAGTACTGCTGCGGTACAACTCATATCACCTACGGTTCTAAAACGCACTACACGATCAACAACCTCTTCATTGTCATCTCTATAAACGATACCGTCATCTGCTGTCCAAATCATACCGTCTCTTACAAAAGTTGCTCTGGTATGAGCAAAATAAATTGATGGAATTTCAATGTCTTCTTTTTCTATATAAGACCAAACATCTAATTCAGTCCAATTTGAAATTGGAAAAACTCTTACATTTTGACCTAACTCAATTTCACCATTTAACATGTCAAATAATTCTGGTCTTTGTTTCTTTTCATCCCATTGTCCAAAGTCATCTCTTACAGAAAATATTCTTTCTTTAGCTCTCGCTTTTTCCTCATCTCTTCTAGCTCCACCAATACATGCATCAAATTTAAATTCTTCAATAGCATCTAACAATGTTGTTGTTTGTAATTGATTTCTACTTGAATATCTTCCAGATTCTTCTTTTACTTTTCCTTGATCAATAGAGTCTTGTACATTTCTAATAATCAATTCCAGACCCAATTCTTTAACCAATCTATCTCTAAACTCGATAGTTTCCGGAAAGTTATGCCCCGTATCAATATGCATTAAAGGGAACGGAATTTTAGCAGGATAAAAAGCCTTTTGAGCCAACCTTACTAAAGTAATTGAATCTTTACCTCCTGAAAATAATAACACAGGTTTTTCAAATTGTGCTGCTACTTCTCTAAAAATATAAATTGCTTCATTTTCTAAAGAATTTATTGATGCTGTATTATTAATCACTGCTGTACTTTTTATATGTTCTAATTTTTCTATCGTCTCCATTTCTCTATAGTTTGTTACTGTATCTTATGAATGTAATCCACATTCTCTATTTTCTAACACTTTTGTTGGATCAAAGTATTTAAATTCATTTGGCAAACTATTTACCTCTAAATAAGCATCCAATTCTTCATCACTATAATGATAAAATGGACTCACTTTTAATAAACCATTCGCATCTTGCGATAAAATATCAATACTATCTCTAAACGCAGTTTGCCCTTTTCTTAAGTTTGTAAACCACACATCTGGTGTATGTTCTGCCATGGCTCTTTTGAACGGCTCTAATTTTACTTGTTCCGTAAATATTTTATGTTTTGGATCATCTACATTCGGAATACCTAAAACCACATCTCTATGAGCTGAAGTTTGCTTTGGAACATATAATTTTATATTTAATTTTAATTTATCAATCAACTCCTCAGCATGTTTATAGGTATTTGGCGTATTATAACCCGTATCACACCAAATTATTTTAATATCTTTTTTAACCTGAGATACTGCATGCAAAATTGCAACTTCATAAGGTCTAAAGTTTGTGGTAAGTACAGGTGCTTTTGCTAGAGTTATTGCCCATTCAATAATTTGCACAGGTGTTTTCGTACTTAGATCTTTATTAAGTTGTTCTAAATTCAATTCCATTATTTCCCCCATTTTATGTTGTTCCATGCTCTTTCGTGAAAGAAATAAAGTACCATTTTTGAAATAAATTCTAATGCTCCAATAGAAAGTGCTAATGCAATTGTACCAGTAATTAACCACGATATAATTACAGTATCTATAGTACCAATAATTCTCCAACTAATGGTTTTTGCTACACTGCGTTTCACATGCTCCTTATTCCCTGAAGTCTTTTCTTTAGCTTCTACTCTACTATTAATCAGGCTATCGATTATCATATAAATTCATTTTTACAATTATCCTATCGGCTTACTAGGATATAATGCAAATGTAAAAGAAATATTGTATCGATAGTAAAAACAAACTGATAAAATTGAATATTTTTTTAATTTTTTAACATATCACAATATTCTTTGTAACATGTGTACAAATCAGTAATCAATTAAGTTTTTTCTTGAATATATGATAAAGGTTACTTTTATAGGTATGAATAAACAAGTTTGGATTGCAGTATTATATTAAATACATTCAGAACCTTACTCTTCAAAAAACAATTTATTTAGAACTTGCTTGTTTTTTTCTGCAGATATACCTTGTGCTTCTTTTCCATACATTAAATCCAAACGATCTTGATATTTTGTGGTAATTTTATGACGCACCATTTTTAACGTAGAATTGATCAGGAAGTTTGCTTCAGAAAACTCTTCTTTTATGATTTGAAAATTAGAAGGAATCCATTTAGGTGGAAACTTCCCCTTAAATTCAGGTTGTTTACTAAAAGCTAATAATTCCTTTTTCAATTTCTGAAGTACCTGATCCGCATCAACCTTTTTGTGTGCTTTAATAAAAGACTGAACATGCATCCTATTTAATGTAATTAATGCAGTAGTATATTTTTTATGATCATTATAAATCATAATTTGTTCAATTAAAGGAGAAACATTAATAACAGCCTCCTCTATTTCTTCCGGTGAATATTTTTCACCATCTTCTGAGATCAACAATGCCTTTTCTCTACCTACTACAACTAAAAAGTTATCTTGATCTATAAAACCTAAATCGCCAGTAAATAGCCAGCCTTCTTTTATGGTTTCTTTAGTGGCCTCTTCATTTTTATAATACCCCTTCATCACATTATCTCCTTTTATACAGATTTCCCCTCTTTGTCCTTTGGGAAGTTCGATACCATTTTCGTCACAAATTTTACATAACATATTGTTTAAAATAATACCGGATGTTCCCATTTTATGAGCGAAAGGCGTATTTGTTGAAATAATTGGTGACGCCTCTGTTAGTCCGTACCCCTGATATACAGGAATACCAATCGCTTTATAGAATTGCTGTTGTTTAATATCGAGTAAAGCACCTCCACCAACAAAAAATTCAATTTCAGAACCAAAAATTAAACGAAGTTTTTTAAATATTAATTTTTCTGCAATACTATAATTAAAGTATGTTACCAGCTGAGTCATTACACCAGGTTTAGTAAAACCATCACCATTTCTTCGAATTCCCGCTTTTAAACCACGCTTGAAAATTCCTTCAATAAATGGTCCTTTTGTTTTAATTCCATCCTTTATCTTATTTATAAAATTTCCAGTTAAGGCTGGTACTGTCAATAAAAAATTGGGTTTCGCTTCCACCAAATTTATAGGAATGTTTTTTAACGCATTCATACCACCTCCACGAGCATCGACAAAATGAATAGAAATACCACAGACCAATGCTGTATATAAACCAATAGTATGAGCAAATGAATGATCTGTTGGTAAAATAATCAATGTAGAAATTAGCTCTCCAATTTTAAAAGTATTTACAGCCTCATTACTATTAGAAAAATAATTTAAATGGGTTAACATTATCCCTTTTGGGTTACCTGTTGTACCCGAAGTATAGGAGATTGTTACAACATCATCTTCTTGAGTGCTCTTTTCATTTTCTTCAATTTTCTTTAAGTTTACTTCTAATTTCGAAACCCCTAGCTCATACAAATCATCGATAAAAAGAAGTTCTTTTTCATCAAAATTAGCGGCTTTACAAATTTCACTAATTTTAGCAGAAGGCTTATCAAGTATAATAATCTTCAAATCTATATTTTCATATAAATTCCAAGATCCAATAACTTTTTCTAAGGTATTTTCTGAAATTACAAAAAACTTAGCTCCAGAATGGTTAACGCGAAAAGGCACTTCTTCTGGTAATAATTTTATAGATAGAGGAACAATAACGCTACTTGCATATAGAGTTGCAAATTCTGAAATTACCCAATCTATTTTCGCTTCAGATAAAATGGCGACTTTATCTTTAGCATTTACTCCCAATTCAATAAATGCAGAGGCTAACTTTAATGCCCTTTCTTTAGCCTCACTAAAGGTAATCCTATCCCAACCAGAATCGTTTTTTTGACTTAAATAATTATTATTTTTATAGGTAACAGATGCCTCGTTGAGCATCTTAAACACAGTACGTTTTTGCATTATATTAAATTCTAGGAATCAAAAATAAGCTATTTTTTTCGCCTTTTAAAAATTCGAAAAAGAATAGTGAATGGATTTTGATTGAAAAGGAAAAAAGAAGTATTAAATGAGATCAGCAAGTGTTTTGTGATCAAATATTTTCAGCGTACTGTCTCTTACCTCTAGCATAAGATGACGGACTTCACATGTTTCTTCATCAACACAGTCTGCACATTTTTCATAAAAATTAAGACTAACACAAGGTGTCAAAGCAATGGGACCTTCTAAAACACGGATAACGTCAGACATTTTTATGTCTTCAGGATTTTTTAATAAGTAGTAACCACCACCTTTACCCTTTTTTGATCCTAAGAATCCACTTTTACGCAACGTCAATAAAATACTTTCTAAAAATTTTCTAGAGATATTCTCCTTTTCAGAAATGGTGGCAATCTGAACTGGTGTTCTATCCTTTTCTCTTGCCAAATAGGAAAGAGCCTTAAGTCCGTATTTTGTTTTTTTTGAAAGCATTGTACTGCGAAAGTACTAAATTTTTTAACTACTTTTTAGTGCTTGATCTAAATCTTGAATTATATCATTTACATTCTCTAACCCCACAGAAACTCTTACTAAACCGTCAGTAATTCCGGTTTCTAATCTATCTTCTTTACTTAATTTACCGTGTGTTGTAGAGGCAGGATGCGTAACAATAGTTCTCGTATCACCTAAATTTGCAGAAAGCGAACAGATTTCTAAAGCATTTAAAAACTTTTTACCAGCTTCTACTCCTCCTTTAACTTCAAAAGCTACAATATTACCACCGGCCTTCATTTGTTTTTTAGCAATAGCATATTGTGGGTGCGACTTTAAAAAAGGATACTTTACTATATTAACATGCCCATGGCTTTCTAAAAATTCTGCAATTTTTAAAGCATTTTCACAATGCTTATCTACTCGAACCGCCAAGGTTTCTAAACTTTTTGATAACACCCATGCATTAAAGGGAGACAATGCTGGCCCTGTGTTTCTTGCAAATAAATAAATTTCTCTGATTAAATCAGCTCTTCCCACGGTAACTCCCCCCATTACTCTACCTTGTCCGTCAATTAATTTAGTGGCAGAATGTATTACCAAATCAGCTCCAAATTTTATAGGATTCTGCAAATAAGGTGTGGCAAAACAATTATCAATTACAAGTAATATATTATGCTTTTTAGCAATATTACCCAACAGTTCTAAATCTAAAATATCAACAGCAGGGTTGGTAGGACTCTCGGCATATAAAATTTTAGTATTCGGTGTAATTAAACTTTCAATTTTATCTAATTCATCAATTTTAAAATAACTCGTAGTAATATTCCATTTTGGTAAAAACTTTGTAAATAAACCATGAGTAGAACCAAAAACAGAACGTGCAGAAACAATATGATCTCCTGCATTTAACAACGCTGCAAAGGTTGAGAAAACGGCAGACATACCTGTTGCAAAAGCAACACCTTGTTCCGCTCCTTCCATTTTACAAATTTTATCCACAAATTCTGAATTATTTGGATTTGTAAAACGACTGTAAATATTACGTTCTTTTTCTTCAGCAAAAGAAGCCCGCATATCTTCAGCATCTTCAAACACAAAACTAGACGTTAAATATATAGGATTAGAATGTTCTAAAAATTGTGAACGCTCAGTTTGAGTTCTGATGGCTTCTGTTTCGAAGTTTTTTTGTTTAGACATGCATACTATTTTAGATTTGAAATGAACAGAGACAGTTATATTAGTTACTTGAACACCCCTAAAGTCCCCTCAAGGGGGCAATTGTTAAATTTAAACTTTTTTTAGTAACAAAGATGTTTTACCCCAACTTCTCCGTCAACCTTAAAATATCACCAAAAACACCTCTTGCAGTAACTGCTGCTCCGGCACCTGCACCTTGAATAACAATAGGTTGGTCTCCATAAGATTCCGTATAAATTTCAAAAATAGAATCACTACCTTTTACTTGACCTAATGGACTATCTTCTGGCACAGAATCTAATTGCACATTTAATTTTGCACCATCATCTTTCGATAAATCACCAGACAAATCGCCTACATATCTAAGTACATGATTGGGTTTTTGATCTTGTTTTACAGTAGTATAAACGTTATCTAATTCGGCAATTCTAGTTAAAAATTCATCAGAAGAAACCGCTCTTAAATTCTCTGGAATCAAATTTTGAATTTGCACATCTTCCAATTCATTTTTTAAATCTAATTCACGTGCTAAAATCAATAATTTTCTAGCCACATCATTACCACATAAATCTTCCCTAGCATCTGGCTCTGTAAACCCGTTATCAATGGCCTCTTTTAAAATAACGCTAAATGGCCTATCCTCTACTGAAAAATGATTGAACAAATAGCTTAAAGATCCTGAAAAGACACCTCTAATTCTAGTTATATTTTCACCTGAAAGGTGTAACAACTGAATGGTATCAATTAATGGTAACCCTGCACCAACATTGGTTTCGTATAAATAATTTTTTTGATTTTTTGACAATACCTCTCTGAGTTCCTCATAAAAATCTAATCCGATAGTATTTCCAATTTTATTTGAAGACACTAAGTCAAATCCATTTTCCGCCAACTTGATATAGTTAGCCACAAAATCTTTACTTGCTGTATTGTCAACTGCGATTAAATTTTCCAAATGATTTTGATTCGAAAAAGTGATGATATCATCTACAGTATATGATATACCATCATTTACAATATCAGATTGCCAAGTTTCTTTTACGCCATTTCTATCAAGCAAGACTTTCTTAGAATTACCAACACCAAAAATATTTAGTTTTATACCTTTTCGTTTTTCTATACCGTCTTTAGAATTTATAATTTGATTGATCAAAGTTCCACCAACCAAGCCATGTCCAAAAATGGCTATATTTATCTTTTTAGAAATGCCAAATATCTCACTGTGTATCACATTAAGAGCTTTATGCAATTGCTCTTTTTTAACCACAATACTTACATTTTTTCCAGAAATAGTATTGTTAAATAATAAAGGTACTACTTGATTTTTAACAAGAGAGTTAAAAGGTTTATGAAAAGAACTCAAATCAATTCCTATCAAAGAAATAACGGAAACCTGATCTATAACACTTATTTTATTTACATCTTGAGAATAAAAATCACTTTCAAATTCACGCTCTAAAGCAACAACTGCTTGAGTAGCTTTTTCTGCATCTACTACTAAACCTATACCACGTTCTGAAGAACCTTGAGAGATAATACTTACACTAATATCATGATTTCCTAACGCCCTAAATATTCTTGCATCTACACCTACTTTACCTAATAAACCACGACCTTCAAAATTAATTAATGCCGTGTCTTCTAATACAGAAAGCGATTTAATACCTTTAGAACTTGCTCTAGCTGTAATTAAAGTACCTTCATCTTCAGGGTTAAAGGTATTTAATATTCTTAAGTTTATATTTTTTTCAATTAACGGAATAATCGTTTTAGCATGTAAAATTGTAGCTCCAAAATTTGCTAACTCATTGGCTTCACTATAAGAAAGTTCCTTTATTTTTCTTGCATCAGCAACCATATCAGGATTTGCCGTATAAATCCCATCTACGTGTGTATAGTTTTGTAACTCTTCAGCATCTAAATAATTGGCTAATAAAGCAGCCGTATAATTACTACCATTTCTACCCAACGTCGTGGTTTCATTTTTTTGATTAGAAGCAATAAACCCAGTAACAATATTTACCGTTGTACCATTAAATTTTTTGAAGTGCTCTATTACATTCTCTTTAGAGATTTTACCAACGGGTTGTGCATTCCCAAAGTTCTCATCTGTTTTTATTAAGGCTCTAGCATCAGTAATATTTGTATTAACACCCTGATCCTTTAATACATTTGCAAGTAACTTTACAGAGAGTAATTCACCTTGAGCTAACACTTGATCTTTTATTTTTTGACTATAATCTCCTAATAATTGAACCCCATTAAAAAGTTTATCGAGTATGGCAAATTCATCAGTAAAATCAATGTTCTCATAAATATCTCGTTGGTATTTCTTAAAAGTATCTAACGCTTCATGATAATCTTCATTTTTAACTGCTTTTTCAAGAATTGACTCCAATTCATTTGTCGCATTACCACGAGCAGAGACTACCACAGCAATTTTATCACCTTGATCTACCTTTCCCTTAATAATGGAAACTACTTTATTGATGCCCTCTCCATTAGCAAGCGATTTACCTCCAAATTTTAATATCTTCATTCTTTTTGTTTCAGACGAAGGCCTAAATACACCTTCAATAATTTTTTCTAATTGGTCAAACTCTATTAAAAAAGCATCGTGCCCGTGTACCGAATTAATTTCATTATAGGTAACATTAGGATGCGTTAATGCCAATTTTAGTTGTGTTTCTCTATTTTCTTCTGCTGTAAAGAACATGTCAGAATCTACACCTACCAAATGAATATTAGCAGAAATAGTATCTAAAATTTTATCAGAATTATCTTTAGAGGCATCAATGCTTTTAAGCAATTGATTCATTAATTTATATGCAGATAACTGAAAGCGTTCTTGTAACTTTTTACCATGATGCAACAACCAACTCTCTACATTAAAAACATCTAATTCTTCATTTTTAGAACGATGAAAACGCTCCTTAAAAGATTCTGGAGTTCTATAACATAGCATGGCATGCATTCTGGCATCATGCACAGGACTACTGGAATTTAATAAAAATTGTTCTTGAATTTGACAATTGGCTATCAACCAATCGGTCGATTTCCAATCTGAAGCTACGGGAATCAAATTTTCCGTAATTTCTGGTGATAACACTGCCATTTCCCATGCAATTCCTCCACCTAAAGAACCTCCAACAATAGCAAACAATTTGTTCACTTTCACCTGTTTTAATCCCAATAAAAATAAACGTGCTATATCTCTAGCTACAAAATCTTTGTAATTTTCAATTACAAAACCATCATAACCATTCCCTGGAATATTAAAAGCCAGCACGGTAAACTTTTTAGTATCAATTACCTTATCATCACCTACTAAATCTGTCCACCATCCACCCTCACCAGCAACATTACTATTCCCTGTTAAAGCGTGGTTAATCAAAACAATTGGTGCCGAATGAAGTTCTTTACCAAAAATTTGATAACTCAACGGGATTTCTTCGTAAGAAACCCCTGACTGAGTTACATAATTATGTATGCTGATTTTTGAAAGCATGTTTTATTACTAGATTAAGCTAATACACTTTTATCAATTGCGGCAAATGCCTCTTCTAAATCAGCTTTTAAATCTTCTATATCTTCTAAACCAACTGATAATCTAATCAAATCTTGACCTACACCAGCATCAGCTTGTTGTTCTGCAGTTAACTGCTGATGAGTTGTACTTGCTGGATGAATTATTAGCGATTTTGTATCACCAATATTTGCTAACAAAGAAAATATTTTGGTTGCATCAGTAACTTTTTTGGCCGATTCAAATCCGCCTTTTACACCAAAAGTTACCAATCCGCTTTGACCTTTTGGCAAGTATTCTTTTGCTAATGCATTGTACTTATTACTTTCTAAACCTGGGTAATTAACCCAAACAACTTCGTCTCTACTTTCTAACCAAGTTGCCAATTCAAGAGCATTAGCACTATGTTGTTTAATTCTAACTGGTAATGTTTCTAAACCTTGTATAATTTGAAAAGCATTAAATGGACTTAAAGCTCCACCAAAATCACGCAAACCTTCCAATATTAATTTAAAAGTAAATGCTGCGGCACCTAAAGCTTCGCTATACACTAAACCGTGGTAACCTGCAGTAGGTTCTGTAAATTCAGGAAATTTACCATTTGTCCAATCAAAAGTTCCTGCATCAATAATTGCTCCACCTAATGAAGTTCCTTGTCCGCCAATATATTTAGTAAGTGAATGAATTACCAGGTTCGCTCCATGTTCAATTGGGTTTAATAAGGCAGGAGTTGCTACGGTATTATCTACAATAAAAGGTACTTGAGCTGCCTTAGCTTCTTTTGATATTGCTTTTAAATCTAGCACATCTAATTTTGGATTACCCAAAGATTCTACAAAAAAGGCTCTTGTATTCTCTTTAACCGCTTTACCGAAATTTTCAGGGTCAGAAGCATCTACAAAAGTAGTTGTTATACCTAATCTTGGTAAAGTAACATTTAAAAGGTTATAGGTACCGCCATACAAACTGCTTGATGCAACAATATGATCTCCAGCTTTTAAAAGCGTTAAAAGGCCTGTTGAAATAGCCGCTGATCCTGATGCGAAAACTACTGCTCCAACACCACCTTCAACTGCAGCCAATCGGCTTTGTAATATTTCATTTGTTGGATTATTTAATCGTGTGTAAATAAAACCTAATTCTTTTAATGAAAATAAGTTTGCGGCGTGGTCTGTATTATCAAAAACATATGATGATGTTTGATAGATAGGAACAGCTCTTGTTCCTCCATTGGTTTTTGTGTCGTGGCCTGCGTGTAATGCATTGGTTGCTAATTTGAGTGTACTCATTTTTCTGAAATTAAATTATTAAATAAAATTGACTCGATTTTCGAGACAAATACTTTGTAATTGAACTTATAAGTATAGCGTTAAGTCAAAATCTAGGCATAATCTGATACCTCTTTTGTACTAAATCTTTATACTAGAAAAATGTTATTAAGAAATACATAAAAATTACTAAAAGTAATTTTGTCTGTGTTATCTATCCTAAAGCTTAAAAACTTTTTTGGTAGAATTTAGCACCTTCTTTAAAGATTAAAGGGTTGCTAAGGCTTCAACGGGTCTATCCCTCTGCCTTTCTTGATAACAATTTCAATAAGTAATTGAACTTACGTTGCAAATATTGCAAAACAATTCTAATATATCAAAGCTTTTTCTTAACTTTTTTTAGAATCTATATGAATAACGTAAAATATAAACTTTTATGTTTTCTTCAATTGTCTTACTCTAGATATCCTATTTAAGTTCTGCATGCCCAAAACTTACGGAAAAATCTACACACCAAATATCTACAATTTTATATTTAGACACATCTGTATTTTCCGGAATTGCATATGAATAATTGCCAGAAACACCTTTTAAATCTCCTAAAGAAACAAAATCAGATGAGCCAACAGCAGTTGTAAGATACACTAATAGCTTAGGTCCATTATCAGTTTTAAAATTGGTAAAATTTAATGTTTTTAAGTCAGAGCTAACCGATACTTTACCCGTTGTGGTATGGGCACCCGAAACAAAATCTCCAGCTTGAATTTCAACTTCTTCCATCTCTTCTTGTTCAGCTTGCATTTCACCATCAGAAGACGAGCAATTCAAAAAAAATACCATTATAAATGACAATATCAATACCTTTCGCATATTTGTAGTTTTGGGTTTTGTCGTAACAATTAACAGAAGCTTACGCAAAAATAAAAATTACCAAAATTTTAATATTACTTTATATGTTATGACTTTTATTTTTCTACCTTTGCCCCCGTTATTGAATAAATTGATTATTCAATTTTATAATACAGAGGATTAATTTGACTGATTGCAACCTCTTTAAAAATGCTAAAGCAGTAATCCTACTCCTTTAGTCAGTTTTGCAATCTTTTTTATTTAAAATCGTTACCATTTAAAATAACATTATGGCATATTTATTTACATCAGAAAGTGTTTCGGAAGGACACCCTGACAAAGTCGCAGATCAAATTAGCGACGCATTATTAGACAATTTTTTAGCCTTTGACCCTGAGTCTAAAGTAGCTTGTGAAACCTTAGTAACAACTGGACAAGTTGTTTTAGCAGGTGAGGTTAAAAGTAAGACCTATTTAGACGTACAAGAAATTGCAAGAAAGGTGATCAATAAAATTGGTTACACCAAAGGTGAATATCAGTTTTCTGGTGATTCTTGTGGTGTAATTTCGTTGATACACGAACAATCTCAAGATATTAACCAAGGTGTTGATAGAGCTACCAAAGAAGAGCAAGGTGCAGGTGACCAAGGAATGATGTTTGGTTATGCAACCAACGAAACAGAAAACTATATGCCTTTGGCTTTAGATATTTCTCACAAAATATTACAAGTATTAGCTGAGTTACGAAGAGAAAATTATGAAATTTCATATTTAAGACCTGATGCTAAAAGTCAGGTTACTATTGAGTATAGTGATGATAATAAACCACAACGCATAGATGCGATTGTAGTTTCTACGCAACATGACGATTTTGACAATAATGATGCAAACATGTTGGCAAAAATTAAAAGTGATATCGTTTCTATTTTGATACCTAGAGTTAAAGAATTGTTCCCTGCTCATGTACAAGCATTATTTAATGATGACATTGCATATCATATAAACCCAACAGGTAAATTTGTAATTGGTGGTCCACATGGTGATACCGGTTTAACAGGAAGAAAAATTATTGTAGATACATACGGTGGCAAAGGAGCCCACGGTGGTGGTGCATTTTCAGGTAAAGATCCTAGTAAAGTAGATAGAAGTGCTGCCTATGCCTCTAGACATATTGCAAAAAATTTAGTAGCTGCAGGTGTTGCTAGTGAAGTATTGGTACAAGTGAGTTATGCTATTGGGGTTGTGGAACCTACTTCAATATTTGTAGATACTTATGGGACCTCAACATTAGGTTTAACAGATGGCGAAATAGCGAGAAAAGCGGCTTCAATTTTTGACATGCGACCTGCTGCTATAGAAGAGCGTTTAAAGTTACGTAACCCTATTTATTTAGAAACGGCTGCTTATGGCCATATGGGTAAAGCACCACAAACCATTACCAAAGTATTTGAAAGCCCGTATTCAGGTAAGGTAGAAAAAGAAGTAGAATTGTTTACTTGGGAAAAATTAGATTTTGTAGATAAAGTAAAGGAAGCTTTTAACATTTAAAAGGCTCATTCTTCATGGAAGTAATGATATCTACAAAAGTAACTACTTCAATATGAATGAATAATATAAGACCTCAAAGTTTTAGATAACTCTGAGGTCTTTTTGTGTGAAATATTAAAACAACCTACACCTTAGTTCGTTTGGTTCTTACATATTATAATATAACTTAGCCAAATTCATTAAAATATTGTATCATTTTTTGACTCTTCATTATCATAATAGTTAATTATAAATCTTACAAATGCTAAAATCAATATCACTTTCATTCTGTATTTGCACCATAGTTTTATTATTATTTTCATGTAATAATCACGCAAAAAAAGTTAAAAATGAAGGAATACCTCTGGAATCTATTGATAAAAAGTTAATATACAGAAGTGAGAATCTTGCAGAAGGCATTTTAAATTCTTTTGATGATAAAAATGGGGTTGATTATTTATTTAGAATTAATAATATCACACCTATATTAACAGCGGGCATTAAGAGATACAAAATAATTTTTGAAGAATCATATTCAAGATTAAACTCTATTTTGGGAGATTTAACTTCGCCTGAATTGATTAAAGTTGTTCAAAAACCTTATCTTAAATCTTTTCGTTATAAGTTAACAAGCTCAAATGAAGATATTACTATTTCTTCCGTAACATTAATTTTAGACATTAACGTTGATTACAACCTTGCGAATTTCTATTTAATGGTTACAAGCAAAAATGGCAAATTAATCAATCAAAGTGTATTACCAGAAGTATATATACAATTTTAGAAACTACTTAAACTTACTCCTTCTTAACTTTTTTAAGTCTTTCATCTATAGGTAATTTAACAAACTCAATTACCTGCACTTTGCCAAACTCTTTGTACAAAGGATTAAGAATTATATTTGATTCTAAACCAACAATAGTAGATGGCACCCTTAAAGCAAATAAGTTTCGATTTTTAATTAAGTTTGTAAAAACCTTTGTAGTCTTGGATGTGTAGGGATGTTGATTCCACCTTTCTGGAAGTTCTTCTAATTCTTCTATAATAAATTCATCTGGAAACTGAATTTTTGCAATTAATATTTCTTTGGGTAAATATGCAATATTTTCAGAATGAACATAATACTCTAGTAATGCTAAAGAAATATTTTCTGAGCAATAAACCGCACGTGTTCCTACTTCATTCCATCTTCCACCGACCTTTTCAGCCCCAATACCAGAAAGTGTTGAATCTTTATATTTAACATTTGCAATTCTATAAACAATCATTAACTATAAACGTTGTACTGAATTCTCACTATTTCATTCTCTACCATTTCGAATCCAAAACTACTATCTAACAATTCAAACGGAATTTTATTCCCCAAAGTTCTTGATGGAGTCATTAGCCATTGCTTAAAATCATTTTTAGAATCAAAAACCTCATAACCTAAGCCAAACAACCTTGCCAATTCGTAGATTCGTTCTGATGTTTCTTTTCCATAAACAGTTTTCTTTTGCATACTACTAATTGATGTCGGTAATATGTGCTCAAACTCTTTTTCAGTTGACCCAGTATAATGTATTAACTGCTTCCAATCTGTTTTTTTTACACCTACGCGAATACGACCAATTAATTCCATTTTATAACCAGGGGTTTTCTTAGCATTTAAAACAACCCAGGCTGGTGAAAATTTAGTTAGACTTTTGCGTTTACTTACTGTTTTAGAAACTGTTTTGCTTACATCCTTCTTTTTTCCAAATTCTTTTGATGTCGACCTTACACTCATGATTGTATATTTACATTCGTTTAATTGTAAATATACAATAAAATTATTTATATACATCCAAAAAAGAAATTATTTGAAATATTTAGCGTGTTTAAAACAAAAAACACAACCTAAATATCTATAATTCAGTACAATCCCTAATACACACTCAAATTGTTTCAATACTCGTAGACCAATTCCACAACGAAATCTTAACCAAACTATTTAATCATAAAAAAACCTTTTCAAATGAAAAGGTTTTTTTATGTATTTTAAAACTGCTGACTACTACTGCCAACTGAATACTGAATTATTTCTCTTCTAGCATTCCTTTACGTTCAGGAGAACGCGGTGTTGGCCAAACCATTTGCTCACCTGTTCTTCTGCTCATTGGCAATACAATTTTATCTTTTGGTGTAGATTGTTCATCTTCACTAGCCATATAGGTTAAAATAGCTGTTAAAATGGCATTGCTACGTACATCATCAAAAACAATTTTGTCATACGTATCTAAGTTGGTATGCCATGTATAATTCCAATACGACCAACTTAAAGAACTTAAACTAAAAGCAGGTGCACCCGCTGCCAAAAACGAAGCATAATCTGAACCTCCACGACCCGGAGCTCCAGGATAGTTCGTTTCTATATGTTTACTAATATCTTTAGGTACAGCATTAAGCCATCTGCCTAAAAAGTCATAAGAATGTAAAAATCCTTGACCTGATAAATTCACTACTCTACCGGTACCATTGTCTTGATTAAAAACAGCTTGAATGTTTTTTACAATTTCAGGATGGTCTTCTACAAACGCTCTAGAACCGTTTAAGCCTTGCTCCTCACTACCCCAGTGTCCAACAATAATTGTTCGTTTTGGATTTGGATAGAATTTTTTTAATAAACGCATAGCTTCCATCATAACCAAGGTACCTGTTCCATTATCGGTTGCTCCTGTACCACCATCCCAAGAATCGAAATGGGCAGATAGAATAACATATTCTTCAGGTTTTTCTGTTCCTTTAATTTCTGCAATGGTATTAAAATTTGGAACAGCTCCTAATTCTTTAGATTCCGCTACAATTTTTAATTCTGGTTTATTTCCGTATTCAGCCAATCGATACAACATACCATAATCTTCCAATTCAATATCTACAGTAGGAATCTTTTTTGTTCTCGCACTAAATATCTTATTTGCCCCAAAACCTTTAGACCAATTAGATGTAATAATACCAGCGGCACCAGCCTCTTCTAAGGCTGCAATAATGGTACGACTATTATAGCCAGTATGACTCATGTTTTCTCTCCATGCTTTAGTTTGAGCATCACGGTCTTCTTTCATTTTTTTAAACGACTCTTCAGTCGCAAATTCCTCCCAATTATAATCCGGTCGACCCGTAGGTTGGTTCATAGAAATCATCACGAACTTACCTTTTACATTAGGTAACCAATTTTTAAAAGTCATTGAATCTTTTACCGTTGGTAATATAATTGCTTCTGCCGTTACTCCTTTTTTAGAAGTACTAGGATTCCAAGCCAATTGCGTACCATCTAATGTTTGAATTCGAGGAGAAACCATATCAATATGAGTTATACCGCGTTCCCAACCACGCCATTCTCCCCATTTTTCATTTTTTGCAGAGATACTCCATTTACCATATTGAGCTACCGCCCAATCATTGGCTTGTTTCATTTGAGGTGACCCCACTAATCGTGGTCCGATAACATCTAGCATTTCATGAGCCAAACGTTCTAATTGAGAATTTTCATTGGCTTCTTTTACAATACCTTCAATTATAGGGTTGCTTTCTTGAGCGTAAAAGGTAACACTTAATAGCAATGCTACAATACAGGATAATTTACTTAATTTCTTCATGTTTAAGGAGTTGTTTAGTTTATTATTTGATTTGATGAATTTACAAATTATTTATAAAACAAAACAAGTCCTTCGTTTTAGAGAAGAACTTGTTTTGTTTACATGGTTTAATTGTACACTAAATATTATATATTAACCTTAGTGTTATATATCTAGGCTGAATAAAATATTCAGATGAACTTACTGAAAAAGTACCTGCACTTGCCTGACTTTGGGAAGTAGCATCCAAAAGGTTTGTTGCTTTTAACTCATACTCCATTTTACTATCATTATTTTTTCTATAGGCTAAAGAAGCATCCCAGAATTGATATTTGTTTAATGTACTGTTTTCATCTCTATATAGATTATAACTAAACTCCGTACGGAAAGTTAACTTTTTAAACAATAAGGCATCAAAATCAATAGATGGTGAATGTGTGTAATATTTAGTTCTACTTGCCCCTTGATCATTGTCAGCAATTCTTAAACTATAACTTAAGTCAAAGTTTGGAGCTTCAGTAAAGTTACTATTTACACCCAATCTGTATGTTTGCGTATAATTTTCGTTAATTGAAGTAACTCCATTAAAAATCTGGTTGTATTTACTATAGTTTAAACTACCGCTTAAACTAGCTCTTAGCTTACCAAAAGTACGTTGAAACCTACCACTAAAACTTACACTTTCATCAGAAAAATCA
Source organism: Aureibaculum flavum (assembly GCF_016406085.1). Classification (GTDB taxonomy): domain Bacteria; phylum Bacteroidota; class Bacteroidia; order Flavobacteriales; family Flavobacteriaceae; genus Aureibaculum; species Aureibaculum flavum. The sequence continues at coordinate 60,320 of NZ_JAEHFJ010000005.1, read as the reverse complement.
GAATTAAAAGGCTTACTAATATTTACAATACTACCCTCGTTAAAAGTTGCTGAATTACGTATTTGATTGATGTTTTTACTATAGGTAAGACTACCGTTAATGTTGGTATAACTAAATAAGTTAAAATTAAAATAGTTTAACCTGATATTATGTCTTAATGAGTTTTCCAAATCAGGTGTACCTGAAGTAAAAGAATTATAATCGCCCATCACAATACCACGAGCAATATTTGTTACATCAGTAAACTGTGTAGTCATTCTATAATCTAAAGATATGTTTTCACTTTTCTTTAAATCAACCCGTGTATTAAAACTTGGTAAAAACCTAAAGAAACTATCATCATAAGTGGCACCATACTGTACACTTTTAGTACCGTAGGCATGACCAGAAACACCTGGTGTAAATGTAAATATACCTACTTTTAATCTATATTTTAAATCTAAATAAATATCAGAAAAAGTATAATCTACATCATTTCCAACTTCGAATAAACTTGTATTTGTAGCAGGATCTAATGTACTTCCATCATCTAATATTTGAAAAATATCAGAATCAAATTTTTGATTGCTATACACCGAACCCAATGTTATATTAATATTACTTTTTTCGTTTAAAATATTCCAATAATCAAGTGCAGCATCAAATTGATTTGATTTTACCCGTTTATTTTGATTTAAGTTATAAGCATTTTGACTAGAATCAAACCCAATGTCATCAGCCGTTCTATTAAAAGTAGTATCCGACAGTACGGCATTGTAAAATGGATCTTCATCTTGTAACAAATGTTGTGCTGTTAAAGAGAAAATATTGTTTTCATCATGTGTATAATAATAATTTAAATTTTGTCTTAAACTGAAAGGCGACGAACTATCAACTTCGTTTACAATTCCACTTATATTAGAATTCACAAGTTGATCTTGTCTCTGCTTAGAAAGCCTACCTATAGCATAATAGTTTAACTCATTATTAGCGTTAGGTATATATTTTACATTAAATTTAGCCATACCCAAATCACTAACCTGATTTGTATTGGTTTCCGTATACAAATCTGGAGGTGTGCCAGTACCTGATTCAGCATATTGTATTGCTCTATTTTGTTGCATTTCAGTTTCGTTATTTGAATAAATCAGAAACCCACTTAAGTCTAATGCTTTGTTTGGCGAATGACTAATGTTTACAGCTCCAAACTTCGTTTCTATAGATTTAGCTCTATTATTTTGTAATTGTAAAAAACCTAAATCATTGCTTCCTAAATCTATGCTTGTACCACTATTACTACTTGGAGCTCTAAAGCCACCAGTAAAATTTCTATAATCACTTCTTGTAAAAGCCACTTCTCCTAAATTGTTTAAATCGCCAATGACATTAACACTTGTTTTAGGACTATAATAAAATAGTTTTGGTTGAAATATATACTGACTATCTTCATTTGCTATACCTGCACCCGCTTTAATATCTCCAAACCAAAAATTCCCTTTTCCTTGCTTCAGTTTAATATTAATGGCAATATTATCTGTATTATCTTGCACGCCACTTAATTGCCCAACCTCAGCATAATTCTTTAAAATTTCAACTTTATCTACAGCATTTGATGGAATGTTTTTAGTTGCCAATTTAGTATCACCATCGAAGAAATTTTTACCATCAACCATTAATTTAGTTACGGTTTTCCCTTCTACCTGAATTTGTCCATCATCGTTTATTTCTAAACCAGGCATTTTTTTAATTACATCTTCTAATTTACGTTCCGTTCCATTTTTAAAAGAATCGGCATTATAAATCATGGTATCACCTTTTATAGTAATAGGCATTTCATATACCAAGTTTATTTCATCTAAATTATTATCTTCATATAAGTTGAAATTTCTATCAATATCAGCGTCTACAGTGTTTAAAATTATATCAATTGTTTTATATCCTATAAAACTAATTTGTAACTTATAACTCGCATTCTCTTTTAAACTTAATCTATAACGCCCTTTATCATTAGTAATAGCATATGAATCTAAAGCTTTTGTTGCTTGGTTTATAGCTACAACATTTGCCAATTCTAACGGTACACCGAGGCTATCTTTTACAAAACCCTCTAACTTTAATTGAGCAGAAAGTGTAATGCTCGTTAGCATTATTAGGGCAATAAGAGTTTGTTTCATTTGTGTGTATTTAATTCTTAAAAGATTTTTTTTAATATTTATTAACTTTATATGTTTGAAATCGTAACGATTTTAATTTCTTCCACCTCCACGGTTTCCTCGACCTTGAAAACGCTCACTCATTTCTTCCATCTTTTCTTTAGTAATTTTATTGTACTCCTCTTGTGTTACTTTTTTACCTTTTGATGGTCTTTTAATAGTTTCAGAATTATCACTATTAATCTCAATTTTAGTACATAATATAGAAGTATTGCCTTCATGTACTTCTAATATTAAACCAGGTAATCCCCAAAATTTACCGGGGCCTTGATTTACTGGAATCTGCATAGTATACCAAGCTGTTACCTCAACCATTTTTGGCTCTTCTGGTTTAACATCATCTTTTGAAGCCTGGTCATTGTTTCCTCCACGAGGACCACCTGGACGAGGACTAAAACCAGCAGTTGAAGCCTCTTTCATTGCCGTTGCTTTAAAAGCGGTATATTGACCAATTTGCTTAGTTTCACCACTCATTTTCCAATCCAATGCTTTCAAATTATCATTCACTAAAAAATTTTTACCTAACAATTCATTTTCTTGTAAAAACAGACTGTCCTTAATGTTTTTATATTGCGAGCCATTTGCAGCTCCCATCATTGCAGCAAATCTACCACCTCTTCCACCACCTTGTCCTGGTGTTTCTAACTTTTCATCCTCTTTATACATTGACTCTGACTTATTAAAAGCAAGTGTATATGTTTTTTCAAGAAAGCTCTTCATTCGATCAGCTATTTCCTTTTTTCGCTCTTCACTGATTTGTCTATCCCCAAAATTCATATCCATAGTTGTCTTACTTTGATAATAAGCCTTACCTTGAAAGTCTTTTTGAGCAATAGATGTTGATGTAAATGTAAGTGTAGCTGCTACAACAAGTAACGTGATTATATTTGTTTTCATAATTATATAATTTTGTAAATACTTTTTATTTTTTTACAATTAAGATTGTTTGGAATCTCAATTACAATACAAAACTATATATAAATAGTATAAACGTAGGTTAACTTATGTTAACGAGTGTTAACCGATTAGTTTAACATTATTATTGTATTTAAATTTGAAGTATTAAATGTTCATTTTAGTCATTAAAAACGGGTTTGAATAATAAACAAATTACAGATGAATGAAAAAAACTACAAATGGGTAGTGGGTTTTATTATCTTGACAATTCTTACTACAATTGGCGTTCAGTTGTTTTGGAACTTCAAAGAATATCGAGTAAACAAAAACCATCTCATAAGCAAAGTACAACGGAGTTTAGACAATTCTGTAGAAGCTTATTTCGCCAATATTACAAGAACCGGTATTATCAAATATAATGTAAACCTTGAAGAACGTACAGACACTATTAATAGTCCTTCAAAAAATGATTTACGTACAAAGATAGACAGTACCTTAAAAAACATTTCAAAGTTAGAAAATGAAAAGCCTATTTTAATAAAAGACTATAGAAATAGTAATTATCCTTTTTATACTTCCAATAAAATTTTACCTCAGAATATTGATAGTTTAATATCTAAAGTATTTATATCAATTTCTAGAGACAGCATGGATCTGGATAAACTAAATAGTTATTTAACTGAAGAATTAAAACGACATCATCTGGATTTAAAATACGCATTACTTTATGATTATTCGAAACGTGACTCTTTAGACAACATTATCGTAGAGTCAAGAAATCTAAACCTTGATAATTTTCCAAAGCACTATTTAACTGCAAGTTCTAAATCTACTTTTTTACCCAGAAGAGGAAAGTTAAAATTGCTATTTACAGATGAAGTTGCTATTCTCTTAAAAAAATCATTAGCCAGCATATTATTATCATTGCTACTATCTGCAGCGATTGTTACCAGCCTAATTTTATTATTAAAAACAATTTATAAACAAAAGCAATTGGCCGAGGTTAAAAATGACCTTATTAATAATATTACACATGAATTTAAAACTCCGATAGCCACTATTGGAGTTGCGTTAGAAAGTTTAACTAATTTTAATGCCATTGAAGACAAAGAAAAGACAAAAACATATATTAACATGTCAACGGATCAATTGTCAAAGCTGAACATTATGGTTGAAAAATTATTAGAAACAGCCTCTTTAGATAGTGACAATCTTAATTTAAATTTTGACGAAATAAATGCCTCTACAATAATTCAAAGTATAATTACAAAACACAGCTTCCAATCAAAAAACAAGACTATTGAATTTAAAAATAGTGATTCCGAACTACTTATTAAGGCCGATGAATTCCATTTTGAAAATGTAATTAACAACATAATTGATAACGCTATTAAATATGGTGGAGATAAAATTATCATTGAAACCAAACAAGTAAAAAACAAATTTGAACTTTCAATTTCTGACACTGGAAATTCGCTATCAAAAGCGAATAAAACTAAAATTTTTGAACAGTTTTACAGAGTCCCAAAAGGAAATACTCATGATGTAAAAGGGTTTGGAATTGGGCTATATTATGCCAAAAAAATAATTGAAAAACATAATGGAACAATCGATGTTCACTTAAGTAATAATTTAACCACATTTAAAATAACACTACCAAATGAGTGAAAAGGTGACCATATTATTAGCGGAAGATGAACCTGCACTAGGGCAAATAATAAGAGACAGTTTAGAAACAAGAAATTTTAAGGTCTTATTATGCGAAGATGGTGAAATTGCATTAAAGAAATACAAAGAGAATGACCCTAAGCTCTTAGTTTTAGATGTAATGATGCCTAAAAAAGATGGTTTTACGTTGGCAAAAGAAATTAGAAAAGAGAACAATGAAATTCCAATTATATTTCTAACTGCGAAGTCACAAACAAAAGATGTTGTAGAAGGCTTTACTATTGGTGGTAATGACTATGTGAAAAAGCCTTTCTCTATTGAAGAATTAATAGTTAGAATTAATAGCTTATTACAAAGAACAAATTTACAGAAAACAGCAGAAATTATAAATCTAGGTCATTACACATTCGATTTTAGACGACAAATACTACAGTATAAAACAGAAAAGGAACTACAGCTTACCCATAGAGAAGCTCATTTATTATTTAATTTATATAAAAATAAAAATGAAGTGTTGGACCGTTCTATTATTCTTAAAAAGCTTTGGGGTACTGATGATATTTTTAGTTCTAGAAGTATGGATGTATTTATAACAAAACTTCGAAAAAAACTAAATCAAGACCCAGCTATTCAAATTCTGAATGTAAGAGGATATGGTTATAAATTGGTATGCTAAATACTATTTTTTTGTTTGATTTTTAAGCCAGTCTTAATTAAAAAAAATCGGTCACAAGGTATTGCTGTGTATATACATACTTCAATACTGAAAACTCCAAAAAATTATTACCAAAAAATAAATACTATAATCGTTTTACCAATTCCCTTAGCGAGAAATAGTAAATTCGCAGCATCAAATTTCAAAATAAACAATGAATTTAACGATTGAAAACATACTATTAATAGGTTCCTTATTGCTACTTGTAAGTATTTTTGCAGGTAAAACCTCTTATAAGTTTGGCGTTCCAACTTTACTACTCTTCTTGGCTATAGGAATGTTAGCAGGTTCTGACGGCATTGGAGGCATCCGTTTTGACGATCCTAAAATTGCTCAATTCATTGGTATCGTTTCTCTTAACTTTATTTTATTCTCAGGTGGACTTGACACCAATTGGACCGCCGTTAAACCGATCCTTTGGGAAGGAGTTGCCTTATCTACATTAGGCGTATTATTGACAGCAACTTCTCTTGGTACTTTTGTATGGCTGGTTACTGACTTTACCATTTATGAAAGTCTATTATTAGGTTCAATTGTATCTTCAACAGACGCGGCTGCCGTATTTTCGATTCTTCGTTCAAAAAGTTTAGCCTTAAAAACCAACCTAAGACCTACATTAGAGATGGAAAGCGGTAGTAACGACCCAATGGCATATGTACTTACAATTGCATTTTTAACGTTGGTAATTAATCAAGATCAAAGTTTTCTATCTATAATACCCATGTTTTTACAACAAATGATTTTGGGTGGTATTTTAGGTTTTGCCTTTGGAGTGCTTAGTAAGTATATCATTAACAAAATTAAACTCGACTTTGAAGGACTTTACCCTGTTTTAGTTATCGCACTAATGTTCATTACATTTTCTGCCACCAATTTTGTAGGGGGCAATGGTTTTCTAGCCATTTATATTTGTGCGGTGTACCTCGGTAATCAAGACCTAATCCACAAAAAAACCATTTTTAAAATGTTTGATGGTTTAGCTTGGCTCATGCAAATTGTACTGTTTCTCACTTTAGGGTTACTCGTTTTTCCTTCTCAAATAATTCCATATATGGGTATTGGACTGCTCATTTCAGTATTTTTAATTGTTGTTGCTCGACCTATAGGTGTGTTTATTAGCCTTATGTTTTTTAAAATGAAATTGAGAAGAAGGTTTTATATTTCTTGGGTTGGACTGCGTGGTGCAGTTCCAATTGTGTTTGCTACCTATCCTCTATTAGCTGGAATAGATAAAGCAAACATGATTTTTAACATTGTGTTTTTCATTTCAGTTACATCCATATTGATTCAAGGAACTACGCTTTCCATTGTGGCAAAATGGTTAAATGTCGGATTACCAGAAGAAGCAAAAAAATTAAACCCAACTGATTTACTTTTAGCAGAAAACCCTAAGGCTGAAATGAAAGAATTCTTAATTACATCAGAATGCTATGCAGTAAATATGAAAATTGTTGAATTAGGCTTTCCTAAAAATGCAATAATTGCAATGATTAAAAGGGGTGATAGCTATATCATACCAAATGGTATCACAAAAATTGAAGCCCAAGACACGTTAATTGTTCTTGCAGATAGACCCCTCATTTTTGATGATGTACACAAAACACTTAGTACTCAGAAAACATAACACATCAAGATTTCCAATTTATTTTGTTAGCATTTTTGGTTTATAATCTGGTTACTAACTTATAGAATATTGTTTGATTGTTACTATATTTTCTTCTAATTTCGCTATTATTCTAAGCGATTAACCAATCAATGAAAAAAGAATTTACCCCCAAACTATTCTCTCTTTTAAAACAAGGGATATCAAAGAAAACACTTACAAAAGATCTCCTTTCAGGAATAATCGTCGGCATAGTAGCACTGCCTTTAGCCATTGCCTTTGCGATAGCTTCTGGTGTTTCTCCAGAAAAAGGAATCATAACTGCTATTATTGCAGGAATCATCATTTCTACGTTTGGTGGTAGTAGGGTTCAAATTGGAGGTCCCACTGGTGCATTTATTGTCATTGTTTACGGTATTATTCAATCTTACGGTATAGATGGGTTGATCATAGCTACATTTTTAGCAGGATTTTTAATGATAGGAATGGGACTTTTACGTCTGGGTAATTTACTGAAATTTATTCCTTATTCTTTAATTGTAGGTTTTACAAGTGGGATTGCACTCATAATTTTTTCGTCACAAATTAATGATTTTTTCGGGCTCCACATCTCTAAAGTCCCTGCTGATTTTATAGATAAATGGATAGTGTATTTTGAAAATTTCGATAACATAAATTGGTATGCCATTGCTATTGCAGTATCCACAATTTTAATAACAATCTATTTTCAGAAATTAGTAAAAAAAATTCCGGGATCAATCATTGCTATTGTATTATCAACTATTATAGTAAAAGTATTTGATATTCCTGTAGACACTATAGAAAGTAATTTTGGAGAAATTCCCAACCATTTCAGTTTACCTCATCTTCCAAATGTCAATTTTGACACCATTCAAGCCCTGATACAACCCGCCTTTGCAATAGCCATTTTAGGAAGTATCGAGTCTTTGCTTTCTGCAGTCGTCTCAGACTCAATGATTGGTGGAAAACATCGTTCAAACATGGAGTTAATTGCTATGGGAGGAGCCAATATCGTTTCTGCATTATTTGGTGGAATTCCTGCAACTGGTGCCATTGCAAGAACTGCCACTAATGTTAAAAATGGTGGTCGTACGCCATTAGCTGGTATTTTCCACAGTTTAGTTTTATTAGCAATAATGCTATTATTTGCACCTTATGCAAAATTAATACCCCTTCCTTGTCTTGCTGGAATATTAGTAGTTATCGCATATCACATGAGTGAAATGGGACAATTTAAATCCATTTTAAAAGGGAATAGAATGGACATTATTATTTTACTAACCACTTTCTTTTTAACTGTAATTTTCGATTTAGTAATTGCCATTGAAATTGGAATGGTACTGGCAAGCTTCATGTTTATGAAAAGAATGAGTGAATCTGTTCATATTCAAAATATAACTTCTAAAACAAAAGATGAAGAAAATCTTTTTGATGAAGAATTAATAGATGTACCTAAAAATGTATTACTCTATGAAATAAATGGACCACTTTTTTTTGGTGCTGCCCGTCAATTTCAAGAAACCGTTACAAACACGCATTTACAACCAAAAGTTATTATTATAAGAATGCGTTATGTCCCTCTTATTGATGCTACTGGTTATCAAAGTATTAAAGAAATTGTTAAGATATTTAAAGAAAGAGGCATTACAGTAATTATTTCAGGAGTTAATCAACAATTAAAAAAGGATTTCGAAAAAAATGATATGTTTTCTGTGTTAAAAAAAGAATTTGTAGTGACAGACATTGATGAAGCTCTAAAAAAGTCCTACGAAATTCAGTAATGCTAAATAGTATAAATTAAGCTAGTTTAAGTGTATTTCATAAACCCATTAAAAGACCTAAACAAAGGTTCTTTTCGCTATACATTCCCTTCTTATACGTATACATCGAAAGTTGAATATAAGCGTTTTTGGCTTTGTATTGTTATCTTAAAATTACCACTCTCCTGCTACTAGCAATCTATTCCTTTTTCACAAACCTCTCAAAAGACCTTATTTTACAGTCATTTTACCGAATTTAAAAATAAATATGCAGTCTAAAAAAACTAACTGTGTATATCAAATAATATGAATAGATTTGCACCCAATTTGAAAATGACATAAATGAAACGTATTAATGATTACAAAAAGCTTTTTGAGGTAGACGGAGAAATTGACCTTAAAGAACTTAAAACGACATACAGAGGCTTAGTAAAAAATTGGCATCCTGATAAATTCCAGGATGATGAGAAAAAGTTAGAGGCTGAAGTAAAAAGTCAAAAAATTATTGATGCTTATCATTTTCTAGTAAGTATAGCACCAAAAACCAAAGAAAGCAACCTAGAAGAGTATAATTCTATAACTATACCCTCAACTGTTGAAGATTTTCAACATAAAAGTATGCTTTTAGAAGTTACTTTTTCTGATGGTAATACTTATGAATATTTCGGAGTCAATCGTAAACTATTCATCAAATTCGTGAATAGTAAATCAATAAACAATTTTGGAAAAAGAAATATTTTCAACTCTTTCCTTTACAGAAAATCAAAGAAAGCTTCAGTTATGGCTTAACTAGGAATCTGCAATAAAGTAAATTCTTATATTTTAATAATACAACTACAATGACGGAAAAAGGCGTAAGTCGTTTTCCGTCATTGTAGTTAAATGAGTTTACACTACTTAACATTACTAGCCAATAGAGCTATGTAAAACTAAAACACTTCCCTTTTAATCAAATAACTAAACGTGTTTTAAAGTGCTACTTTTTAATAAAAAACTTTTAATTAAGTCTTCGGGATGACTGGTTTTAAGAATTGGAAAATCAAACCAAGTTTGTAAATCTTCTTTAAACCCTGTCTTATTTAAATAATTATTTAATGCAAGGTTCAATCCCTTTGTATATTTAGGATGATCAGTTCCCTCTGGATCCTGATGATATAAATCATTTTGAGCAAACCCTTCAAAAACAGGTCCTGTTATTTTTATTCCAAATTGTTCAGGATTTTGACCAATAGGACTGTGAATAGTGGTAGTAAATTGGTGCCAAAATGCAGACTGAATACAATTTTTTTCAAACAATTGTCGTACAACTTCCAATGAATCAATGGTTTCTTGCTCATTTTGAGTAGGAAATCCATACATAAGATATGCATGAACCATAATATTTTGTTCTGAAAAATTATGAGTGACTCTCGTAACTTGAGCAATATCAACTCCCTTTTTCATCTTAACCAACAACCTATCCGAAGCCACTTCTAACCCACCAGTTACAGCAATACAACCTGATTTTGCCATTAATTGACATAATTCAGCGTCAAATGTCTTTTCAAAACGAATGTTTGTCCACCAAGTAATGTTTAGGTTTCTTTCTATCAATTTCATTGATAGAGCCCGTAACATTTTAGGTGGAGCTGCTTCATCAACAAAATGAAAACCTGTAATACCTGTGTCTTTAATTATTTTTTCAATTTTATCTACTAAATCAATAGCCGTTGTGTTTTGATAATTACCTATATAATCTAGGTTTACATCACAAAACGAACATTGTTTCCAATAACATCCATGAGAAATAGTTAACTTATTCCATCTCGCATCTGTCCACATTCGATGCATCGGGTTTACTACATCCAAAAAAGAAACATATTTATCAAACGGCAATCCTGAGTAGTTAGGTGCGGGTAAATTTTTATGATGGTAAATAGTATTAGGTATTTTATTCTTATAAATTACTTGATTCTTTTCTAACACAAACGTTCTTTCCAATTCGTTTATATCACTTTTGCCTTCAAGGTAATTAACCAGCTTTAGCAAGGGACCTTCACCGTCATCTAATGAGATAAAATCAACAAATTGAAAAATTCTAGAATCTTCTAATGAACGGAGCTCTGTGTTACAATATCCTCCCCCAAAAGCAACATGAATGTCCGGAAAAAACTGTTTAATAAACTGAGAACAACGCAGAGCCGCAAATAAATTTCCAGGAAAGGGAATTGTAAAACAGATCAGATTAGGATCATGCGTTTTAATTTGATCTTCCAAAATATTCATCATTTCATCTTCAATAAGCGTAGGCTGATATTGCAAAAAATCATCTAATTGATTAAAGCTACTTGCCGAAGTTCCAATTTGCTCGGCATATTTCGTAAATGCAAAAAACTCATCTACGTTTGCATGAATAAAATCTCCTATTTCTTCAATAAAAAGTGTACCAAAATGCTTTGCTTTATCTATTATACCGATTGCTCCAACTTCCCATTTTATTTCAGTATTCACCTTCATTAACCTATGCCCTGATGGTAAAAAACCAGCTTCTAAGATTTTATATGCAGTCTCAATATCCTGTTTTTGAAGAAAATTAAGAACCACATCAACCCTAGAAATATAGTGTTCCTTCATTTTACTAAGCTCGGGATAATGATAATTCTCCAAATCTTCGGCTTCCTGAAAAATAGAACGCAAAAAATCACTAGTAAAAATAGCTGTAAAGAGCTCAATGCTTAAATCACAGTGCTCAACAGACACCTCATGTTTCTCCAAAAACCCCTTAAGATAGGCAGTTGCAGGATACGCAGTATTTAGCTGAGTAAAGGGTGGCGTTACTAAAAGTAATTTCGGTTGCATAATGCAAAGATAGCGTTCTTTTAGGGTAAGCGTATAAAGTAGAAAATAATTAAACAGATATTAATAAGAATATTTCTTTTACATGCAAATTTTGAAAGCTAGTGGATAAAATTTAAAATTTGCTTGATAAATTGATTATTATTATCTTAACCACTAAATTTATTCAAATCATTATTCCTCCAGTGAACAATACAAGGTCATCTTAAAAATTAGTTTATGAGTTTCGGAATAGTTCAATCAATGATAATCTCACTGAGAAATAACTCAAGAAAAAAAGAGTTAATTCACTTTGATAGACGAAGTATGCCCTTAAAAGGATTGAAAGGTGAGTTTGGTGAATTATTGAAAAGAAAAGCAACACCAGAACAATTAGTGAAAATCAGGAATAAAATTAAACAAGAAGAAAGAGCTGAATTGATTAAAAACATTATCATAATTCTGCTTTTATCCCTAATTATAATAATAGGCGTAAAATTTCTGATTTTTTAAACAACTTTTTTTAAGAAAAAACACGATACATTTTATATCTCAAAAAAAATCAACATTTTCAATCCTGCCATTCTGCAATAAACAGGTTGGTATCTAATTTAGATATTTCACAATGCCAATCCTTTTAGTCTTGCCATTCTGCAATAAACAAGTTGGTATCTAATTTAGATATTTCACAATGCCAATCCTTTTAGTCTTGCCATTCTGCAATAAACAAGTTGGTATCTAATTTAGATATTTCACAATGCCAATCCTTTTAGTCTTGCCATTCTGCAATAAACAAGTTGGTATCTAATTTAGATATTTCACAATGCCAATCCTTTTAGTCTTGCCATTCTGCAATAAACAAGTTGGTGTCTACTTTAGATATTTCACAATACCAATACTTTTAGTCTTGCCATTCTGCAATAAACAAGTTGGTATCTAATTTAGATATTTCACAATGTCAATCCTTTCAGTCTTGCCATTCTGCAATAAACAAGTTGGTATCTAATTTAGATATTTCACAATGCCAATCCTTTTAGTCTTGCCATTCTGCAATAAACAAGTTGGTATCTTACTTTTTATATTTCAGATTGTCAATCCTTTCAGTCTTGCCATTCTGCAATAAACAAGTTGGTATCTCTACCACCTCCATTATTTCTATTAGAAGAAAAAATTAATTTTGTACCATCATTTGAAAAAACTGGAAACGCATCAAATGTTTCTCCATGTGTAATTCTCGTTAGGTTTTTTCCGTCAAGGTCAATCATATATAAATTAAAAGGGAAACCTCGTTCTGCTTCAAAGTTCGAAGAAAACAAAATTTTCTCACCAGAAGGGTGAAAAAATGGACTCCAATTTGCATTACCTAAATTAGTTAATTGACGTAGTTCAGAACCGTCAGCATTACAGATATACAATTCCATTTCTGTAGGCATTACCAGACCATCTGCCAATAAGTCTTTATATTCTTTTATTTCTTTTTCGGTTTTAGGTCTTGAAGAACGGAATATCAATTTTGTTCCATCAGGTGAAAAGAAAGCTCCTCCATCATACCCCAATTGATCTGTAATTTGTTTTACATCTGAACCATCAATATTCATAGTATACAATTCCAAATCGCCACTTCTATCTGAAGTAAATACAATTTTATCGCCTTTAGGAGAAACTGTAGCTTCGGCATCATACCCTTTTTCAGTAGTTAATTGTTTCGTTATATTACCTTCTAAATCGGCTACAAAAATATCATAGGTATCATAAATTGGCCACACATATTTCCCTTCTTTACGTAAAGGAGCGTCAGGGCATTCTTCACCTCCTAAATGTGTAGAGGCGTAAACAATACTTTTATTATCAGGCAAAAAATAGGCACATGTAGTACGCCCTTTTCCTGTACTTAATAATGGAGGTGCAACCAAACTATCTAACGTTTCATCAGCATCCATTAAAAACATTTGATCACATTCAACACCCCATTTCTTATAATTAGATTGAAAAACAAGTTGTTTATCATCAAAACTCCAATACGCTTCTGCATTATCACCTCCAAAAGTTACTTGACGCAAAGATTTAAAATGCTTTTCTTCCGGAAACACGAGAGAATTTCCTTCAGAATTAACATAAACAGGTGCTGTTTCTGTTGTTTTCTTTACAACTGCTTGAGTTGTGTTTTGCGTCTTACATGCGAATAAAACGAATACTAGCAATATGGTAAATATAAATTTCATTAATTTAATTGTTTGAATATTAACCGCTTAAAACATAGCGAGTCTACTATTTTGATTAAACCCTTTATGAGGGCAAAATTTAGTAATTTTACCAAAAATAATACTATTATGATGAATCGGATATTAATTTTTGCTTTTTTTACTTTGCTTTCTGTTGGCAAAACCAATGCACAAACAGAATCTCAAATTCATAAAGACGTTGTCTATCTTGCAGATGACAAACTAGAAGGTAGAGCAACTGGCTCAGAAGGTGAAAAACTAGCTACCGAATATATTGCTATGCGATTTAAAGAAATTGGCTTAGAACCTAAAGGAAATAATGGCTATTTCCAAGACTTTACTTTTACGCCTAAAACACATCCTCACGGAAAAGTTAACTTCTCAGACACTACAAGTAACAAAGCTATTACAGGAAGAAACATTTTAGGATACATCAATAACAATGCAAAGCAGACCATTATTATTGGTGCTCATCACGATCATTTAGGTTATGGTCAAGAAGGCTCTTTGTATAGAGGAAAAGAAAAATTAATACACAACGGTGCCGATGATAACGCCAGTGGTGTAGCTACTTTACTAAACTTAGCCGAAAAACTAACCAAAGTAAATACAGGAAACAATTATTTAATTATGACCTTTTCTGGTGAAGAAATGGGATTATTAGGTTCCAATTATTTTGTTAAAAATGCAACCATAAATCTTGACTCCGTCAATTACATGATTAATATGGATATGGTTGGCCGTTTAAAAGAAGATAATGCATTAGCCATTTATGGTGTAGGTACTTCACCTATTTTTAAGCATATTGTAAATGCATATAACGAAAATTTCAAACTCATTCTTAAAGAGTCTGGCGTAGGTCCATCTGATCATACATCATTCTATTTAAATGACATACCCGTTTTACACTTCTTTACCGGTCAACATGAAGACTATCATAAACCTGCTGACGATTCAGATAAATTGAATTATAAAGGTATGGAAACTATATCTAATTATATTTTCAACATTATTACTGATCTTGATGATAATGGTAAATTACCTTTTAGAAAAACTAAAAATGAAAGTGATGAAGCTCCGCGTTTTAAAGTAACATTAGGTGTTGTGCCTGACTATATGTTTGATGGTAAGGGAATGCGAATTGATGGAGTTAGCGAAGAAAAACCTGCACAAAAAGCTGGTTTACAAAAAGGCGATGTTGTTATCCAATTGGGTGACAACCCAATTACTGATATGATGGGATATATGAAAGCATTGTCAAAGTTTAATGCAGGTGACACCACAACTGTGAAGATTGAAAGAAACGGAAAAACTATTGAAAAGCCAGTTACTTTTTAAGTTAAATAATTAATAAGAATCAAGACTCTATTACGCAGCAACTAAGTATCAGGGAAAACTAAAAAATTTCGTTATAAATGAGTAGACCTCACAGATTCTGACTTAAAAGCGTCTAATCTATGAGGTCTTTTCACACAACGCACAACGGCATGATTAAAACCAAAAATGATTTTATAACTAAGATTCATTTGATCATTTCTGTATGTATTGTTGTTCCTGTTGCATTTATTTACGGATTTCAACCCAGTTTAAATTTTGACATTCATTTACAAACTATTGATGAGCACAATCAATTTAAAGCCATTATGGGATTGTATTTGGGGTTTTCAACTTTATGGATACTCGGAATATTTAAATCCTCTTATTTAAAAATAGCCATCATTACTAATATAATATTTATGCTCGGGTTAGGTTTCGGAAGGCTTATAAGTATTCTTATGGATGGTACACCTACTTTTGCTTACATTTTTGGTACCGTTGCCGAGTTATTTTTAGGGTTTTACGGACTTTGGGTATATAGATTTATAGCAGTTAAAAGAATAGAATTCTAGTTACTTAGAAAAAATGTATTTTTGCACAAAAATAACATTTGGTTAAAATAGACAACATAGAACTTCCCGACTTCCCATTACTATTGGCTCCTATGGAAGATGTAAGCGACCCACCTTTCCGTGCATTATGCAAAGAACAAGGTGCTGATGTTGTATATACTGAATTTATTTCTAGTGAAGGTTTGATTCGTGATGCAGCAAAAAGTATGATGAAGTTAGATATTTACGAAAAAGAACGTCCTGTTGGTATTCAAATTTTTGGAGCAAATTTGGAAAGCATGTTACAGACTATTGATATCGTTGAGAAATCGAATCCTGATATTATTGATATCAACTTTGGTTGTCCGGTAAAAAAGGTAGTAAGTAAAGGTGCAGGTGCTGGTATTTTAAAGGATATTGATTTAATGGTAAAGTTGACTGAAGCTATGGTTAAAAGAACGCACTTACCAATTACCGTTAAAACAAGACTCGGTTGGGATCACAATTCTATTAAAATAGTTGAAGTTGCAGAACGCTTGCAAGATGTTGGTTGCAAAGCAATTTCAATTCACGGTAGAACTCGTGCCCAAATGTATAAAGGTGATGCCGATTGGAAACCAATTGCAGAAGTAAAAAACAACTCGAGAATGCACATTCCCGTTTTTGGAAATGGAGATATAAACTCACCTGAAAAAGCTATGGAAATGCGTGACCAATATGGGTTAGATGGTGCTATGATTGGTAGAGCAACTATCGGTTATCCTTGGTTTTTTAAAGAAGTGAAGCACTTTTTTAATACAGGAGAACATTTACCAGCTCCAACTATTGCAGATCGCGTAGATATAGCCCGTAGACATTTACAAATGGCTATCGATTGGAAAGGTGAACGCTTAGGTATTGTAGAAACAAGACGTCATTACACAAACTATTTCAAAGGCATTCCTCACTTTAAAGAATACCGATTAAAAATGGTTACTACTGATGATTCAGAAGGTGTTTTTAAGATCTTTGATGAAGTAATTCATCAATTTGGTGATTATCAGTTTTCTTAAGAGACTATAATCAATTCAGTAGGATTTTCAGAAAAATAAAAGGCTATCATTCATAAACATATTCGCTTATGAATGATAGCCTTTAAAATATATAAGGAAATAATTACTTTATGCTAATAAAGCAAGATCAATGTCCTTCATCTTACCATTTTCAAGTTTACCTAAAACGGTTACAACTTTGGTTTTTTCGTACTCTTGAATTGCTATTACTAACTCTTTAATATTTTCTCGGTGAATTTTAATACCTCCCGATTTTTGATTTTTATTTTTTATTTCTATATAATAACCATCTCTTAACTTCTTTGGTTTTGTTGCAGGTCTACCCATAATACTCTTACTTTATCTTTTCAAAATTAAACTTATCTTTGTTGGCGACAATGTACATCGTTTCGCCCAATATAAGTAATTTACTTCGTTAAACATTAGTTAATTTAAAAAAAATTATAATATTTTTAAATTAATTTCAAAATTTGAATTTAAATCCAATTAAAAATTCATCTTTATTTCCGCTAAAGCCAAGTTCCATGTGCTCTTGCTGGTAAGGTGTAGTAAAAAGATAAGTACTTCCAATTCCAATTACCGCACCAACTAAAACATCATAAACATCGTGCTTATCTGCATGAATTCTACTAAACCCTGTATAGCTAGCTAATAAATATGCTGGAATTCCATATTTCCATCCGTATCTACGTTGTAAAAAGGAGGCACTTTGAAAAGTAATAGAAGTATGACCTGAAGGAAAGGAGTCTGTATTTTCCAAATTAGGTCTTTCTTTCACAACAATTGCTTTCAACCCAAATGATAAAGCAAAATTTAACACGGCTCCTTTTGTAAATTGCCATGTTCCTTTATAATCTTTTTTAAAAATAGTAGAACCGATGGCTACAGCTGGCATTGTAAAAAGCAATACATCTCCAGATGTTTGAATTGTTTTACTTTGTGAAATAGAATTTTGGAAACAGAATGCGAAAAAAAGAATTACAATTAGCTTTTTCATTTTATGATGAAAGTAAGATACTAAAACGAATCTATTCAATAAAAATTATATCTAAAACCCGAAACCTAAACCGAAAGAAAAACGAGCTCCCTCATCCGCATTAAATACCGAAATTTGAAAAGTCATTACGTCAGCTGCATTTGCAAAAACGCCTCCTCCATAAGCATTGTGCCATTTATCAGAATCTTCACCATCTAACCAAACTCTACCATAATCTACACCTCCGTAAACTCCTATATGCAAGGGTAAAATAACTGTTTTTAACTTTGTTAAATTTAATCTCAAATCTGTACTTTGATAAAATGAAGATTTCCCTGTAAAACGCTGGTTTCTATAACCACGTAATCCGTCACTTGCTCCAAGTGAAGCTGCTTGATAAAACTCAAAATTATCTCCAAAAATAACATTTCCTTTAATTTTTGTTGCCAGTACCAATTGACCTGAAGGTACCAATTTATAATCAAAACCGATGGATGGAGTGATATAACTAAATCCGTTCGACTCATCTATATTCGCCTTATACCCAACTTCTAACCGGGTTTTCATCCCTAAGGTAGGAAAAGCCTTATTGTCCTGGTTTTCATAACTAAACTCAGCATTTACACCCACATATTGAATCTTATTTTCTATTTGATTTTCTGTATAGAATATATTTATAAACCGATCTGAAGTCTCTTCAACTTCAATAGCCTCATAACTTGCCCCAACTTTAAATCGAGTACCATAAGTACCTATTTTCACCAATGAAGGTTTAAATGCAAGGCTACTAATTTTGACACGGTTAAAATCCATATCAAAATTATCTTCATCTAATGCATTCAGATTACTGGTTTCATTACCAAAATCGAAGAAATTAATACTATAGTTTGGGCTTGTCATTTTAGCATCCAAACCTAAATTCCATGTTCCTATAACATTTGAAAACTCACCATGATATCCTATCTCAAATCCATTAGTCGCAAAGAAATAAGATCCTGAAAGGATATGCTGAGAAGTAAATGGATTACGCTCAAAACCATATGTTGTATATGTATTTGAGGCCCCTATCTTAACCCCATCATCAGGATTAAAACCAACGGTTGGTATAAATTGATTTATATTATTTTTAAGCTTCGTATAATCATAAACATTTGTCTCGTAATCATCCGTTAGCTTAACACTTCCTTTATTCGTTATGAATTCATTTTTCTTTGACTTATAGTCATAGAGTTTAACTCTTTTACCATTTTCCACATTATAGGTGTCGTTATTCTGACCGCCTATAATTCTAATTTTTATAAGACTGTTGCCTTCACCGAAGGTTTTGAACACATCATCATCGTCAAGCCCATAAATCCATATTTCTTTAGTATCTTTTTTATCATATACCCTTTCATGAAATATAGTGCCTTTTTCACCATTTTTAATTCTATAGCCAACTACTTTTGTTAAACCATTTGGAAGCCGTTCTATATCAAACCAATCGTCTTTATCAGTCCCTCTTATAACCGCAAATTTATTAATGATTTTATAGTATTCACCAGCCGTTTCATTAAGGTTTTTGATTCTTGACACTAGAATGCGTTTGATCTCTAAAACAGTTTCATCTTGAATCTCTTTAGGCATTATATGTAATGCTCTTTCGATTACTTCAGCGGTTAAATTTTTCTGAATAAATTCAGCCTGCTCTATCCATTGTTTCTTTTCAGTCTGATTAATTATAATCATATCTAAAGAATAAGGACTTGAATTAAAACCCTTAACATTTCTTATGTTATCATAAAAACCCTCCATTAATTTTAATGGGGGTGTAATTCGCGTAGCTATTTGCATTAAGGCTCCATCTCCCATTATAGAAAAAGTTTGATCTCTATCTCTAGGTATTGGTTTAAAAACCACCTTGCCTGATTTTTTATCTTTAAATTCTGCCCAACGCCATTGGTCTACATGCCTATCCCAATCGCCAATAACCATATCAAAAAGCCGAGCTCTTAGGTAGGTTACATCATCAACAACATATTTTTCATCCTTTCTTAATTTTTTCAACAAATCATCAGTGCTTTCAATTTTTTTTGCAAAACCAAAACTTTTAAGATTTTGCTGACTATCGCCAACATGTTCTTCAATCATATAGAGCTCATCACCAAAATCAGTATTAAAAGCTCCCAATGCGTTTTGTTTTGGCACATAATATAATACAGGATTGGTATGATATAAGTCAATAGCATCAGATAATTCTCCAGTGGTAAAAGGAGCATAAGGATGTGACCCTGTGTAAAAATCTTGTAATAAACTTTCGGTAAAGGTATCTTCAAAATCACCAATAATATACTGATCTTTAAAAGCCATAGCTTGCAGATACACCTCGGCACTTTTTCGTAAAGCACGCATAACATATTGTTTGCCTTCACCATCGATTAAACGAAGTGACTTAGATTGATGTCCACCTCCTTTTCTTAAAGGCGTAACCCCTCCAAACAACGTGTCTAAATTAACAGTTGGAGCGGCTACTTTCTCTCCGTAATACTTACGGTATCTTTTACCCCAAATACCTTTATGAAAATTAGTCTTATCAACCTCTTCATCTGTATAAATCGAAGCTTTTACGATGGCAGGAAAGTCATTTTTATAAGGTTCTAATTGATTCGATTTATCTGAAGCTAAAACCTCAGTTTGAAATATTATTTCATTTGTTTTTGCCGAATAAAAGCGAACAAAAGAAGCCCCATCTTTAAAAACGTCTAAAATAGCATAACCTGAATCACTAGATGTAAATTCTGCCGAGACATTACGAGTTGCTGTATTTTTTGAGCCAGAACCGCTAATAATTTGAGGTAAATTATCCTTCTTTAGATATTGCAAATTATGCTCGTGACCAGAAACAAAAATTACTTTATCATTTTCTTGAGCTAAAGTTACAATTCTTTTTATAAGGTAATTATAATTCTTATTTTGAGTATCTGCAGGAGAAATTCCACTTGTTTTTCGAATTAAATTTTTTAAGCTTCCTAAAATAGGTAATGGTTTTAGATTTGATTTAAAATCAAATTGCCCAGCATGTGGCCCGTTACTAAACATTGGATTATGAATGGCTACCAGTGTAGTTTTACCTTGCGATTTTTTAATTAATCCTTCAAACTCTTCAAAAAATTTATTTCGCGTTCTTATTTCACAATCATCATTAATTGTAGGATGCTTATCCCAATCAGTTAAATACCATTCTCCATCTATAACAATTAACACTGTGCTTTCATCAATATCAACTTTTTCTATTGGACAACCATTTTCAGGTAAAAAAGTTTGAGCTCCCAAAATTTCCTCAATATAATCCTCTTGCCTTTTAAGACCTTTAACCCCTGAATACCAATCGTGGTTACCAGGTATAAATATGGTATTACCCTTAAAATTTTCTACTGCACTTGTTTGTACATTCAATTGATGCTCTGCAAAAGCCCTATTCTTATCGTCCTCATTAGGCATTCCTTTGGGATAAATATTATCTCCTAAAAAAATAACTGTGCTATTTTTAGATGCTTTTGAAATTTCATTTTTAAAAGATTGTAATGCAATAGAAGAAGTCCCTATTTCAGAATTACCGGCATCACCAATTAAGTAAAAAGTATGCTGAATTTCTTTATCTGGAAACGTTGAACTTACTAGTCCTTTTTTAATTTGAGTTTTATAGGTAGCACAAGCATTCAACAAAAACACAGCAACAAAGAACAATACAAATCTGTAATAATACCTCATATGTTTGTTATTCTATTTTTAAATAGTAACACCAGATGTTCTGAATGCAACCGCAAAAGCAATGACTGACATAATAATTCCTATCAAAAATATGGTGTAAGTAACCCTTAGTATTTTATATTTCTTATGTAAAACTAAGCCCAAAAAGTATAAATCTTTTTTCATTGATGAATACAAATAGTCTCTATCTTCCATCATTTCTCCCATAGCCCATTCGAATTCTTCCAATTTCACTTTATGAAAATTACCAAAAAAAAGTAAGTTTACTTTTTTATCTTCAACATCTTTTTTGGTAAACTTACCACTTGTAATATTAGGTCTTGTAGCCAACACTGATAACCCCATAGAAACTAAACTAAATGAGACAAAAATAGCAGTTGGAATAATTAAGTAATGATTTGACGGATTATCTAACTTAGGAATTAAATTTGATAACGCCATTGATATAATAATAGCATTTACTGACAATAATATATTGGCTTTTGTATCAGCAATGTTACTCAGATTAATATGATTTCTAAGCGTAACTCTAAACATGGTTTCAATGCCACGTTCAGGAATTTCGGCTTTACGTTTTTTTAATTTATACTCACCGGCTTTCATTTTACCTTTCGCTAACGCCTGCTTAATTTTTTTTCTAGATTTATATAATCGAGCTAAATTTTTATCTTTAATTTTTTGCCAATTAATTCGGGCATAATTTGTATAATAATGATGTTTTTTAGTAAAAAAATTAATATTCTCGTCAATCCATTCAGAATCGGTAAATTTCTTAGAGCTAGATAAGTTCCATTCTTCTCGCAACAACTCATTAACTTCTGAGAACACACTATTTCCTAAATGAGCACAATCAGCATCAAGTAAGACCTTTTCCAAAATATTTTCAGGCTCCGATTCCATATTTGTAGCCATAATGCATTTTTGTACACTTGAAATAATTTCAGATGTCAAATTGTGTCCCTCTAAAAAATCTTTTGCTATTTCTGAACTATTAATTTCATGTCCTTCAAATCCGTTAATAAATCCAATATCATGAAACCATGCCGCCAATTCAACAATTTGCGTTTGTTCAGGTGTTAATTGCTCTCCTATGGCCAGTTCTTTAACAGAACTTACAACTCTTTGGGTATGACTTAAATTGTGATAAATATATACACTTAATAAATGTTCCGTTAGTTGACTTACAACATATGCCTCAACTTTTTGTAAAATATCCATAAATAATTAGGCTTTTATGTCTTCAATTAATTGATCAATTGTAATGGTAGTTTTCTCATTAAATTGTTCTTTATATAAAACTTCAACTCGGAGAGCTTTTAAGCCAGAAACACCTTGTAAATCTTCCAATTCTAAATATTCTAATTGACCTAAATAGTTTTTTGATTGTAAATATTTAATATATTTTTTATACTCTCTAGCATCTTTATCTTGAGAGTAAACAATCGCTATTTTTCCTGGAGTGGTTAAACGCTCAGTAGTATCTTTTATATTCGCCTTATCAATACGTTTTTTAATAATTTCGTACCTAATATTATAAGCTCCATCAACATCAAATTGCTTTTCATCCATCCTAAATTTAATGGCCAAAGAATTACTATGCACCAAAATTAATGACGCAATTTCAAGCTCATGATCTAACGTACCTTTCAATTGAAAAGCAAGATTTTCCATTTCATACATCAGCTGTAACTGCCATAACCGCATGTTATATAAGTATAACGAATTATACTCTTTATTTTGAACCAATGATTGGCCTATATACATGTTATATTCTACACCATCAGTTTTGTACCTTTCAAAATAATGAGGAAACATTGCCTGAGCTTCTTCCTGCTTTTTGTCTATAAGATCGGCTAGTTTCTCATTTAGAATTGTTACACTCTCTTCATAGGCTTTTCGTTGCTCGTATACTACGTGCAAACTATCATCTAATCGATTCATGTAGATATCAACAGATTTTTCTAACTCCGAATTAATTCCTTTAATATGATTAAACACCGGATAAATATCACGTTTTAGAAAATCAAGTATTGCGATCTCATCTCCAGCATGTAATCCTTTTTTAACATCTCTTAAATACTCTTCAACACGAAACATTAACTCATCATAAATTGGTATTTCTTCAACTTTACAAGCATTATTCAAAACATTTGATGCTAGATTAAGCTGAACTGATAAGTCATTTTTTATGGCATCATTACGTGCTATAGAAGACCCTTTTATATCAGCTTGCCCATATAATGGGAATACATTATCAAAAACAATATCATCTAATTTAGGACTTTCTATCCCTTTAAATTTATCACCATAATAATGCTCGGCTGCTTGATAAAAACGCCATTTTACAGTGGGATGAATTGAAGTGTAATGCTCTTGAATAGTGGCTTCAAGAATATTTTGATGCTCTTCTGAATTTCTTTTTACAGCAGCTTCAAAAATTGGAATTATGTCTTTTAGCTTATTCTGATTAATAGAATTTAATTCATAAGGCCTAGGTGATGCAATTTCTAATAAAGCCAAATCATTATTTTCCGTTGCCTTAATAGGTATCAAGATAATACTTTGAATTCCTTTAGACTTAAGGTCTTTATAAAAAGAATTTTGGTTAGTTGATTTCCCATATTTCTCAACATCAGAAATTGTTACAATTTCGTGCTTAATGAATACATTATTCATTATTCCATCACAAAAATAATCCTTACAATTAACAACACTTTTACCCTCAAGAATTAAACTATCTGACTTTTTAATATTGGTTTCACACAACTTAATATTTACAGCGTCAAATATTGAAAACCCAAGTTTCAAGTCTCTTATGCTATAGAATTCACGCAAATATTTTCGTAAATCACCAATGAGATTATGGTCTTGTCTTAATAAGCTATTAGACAATGATGACAATGTCTCATCTTGAGTTACATCAAAAAGATTCATGATTCCAAAACCTTTGTATATATAACTATTTGGAGGAAACTTTTCTTTCCAAACCTCTATGTTATTGAAATTATCCAATAACAATCTAAAATCTTCTTCTGTAATTTTCGGAGCATTTTCTGTCGGAATAATATCAGCAAAATCACCATTTAGGGCTACTCTATAATGTTTTGTAACTCCTGTATTTACATCAGGAATATCATAAAAGAATGGGCGTTTTAAATCTATGTTATATCCATAACAGTAGGCTAATATCATAACACAACCATGAATATACAACTCATTATCGTGAAAATTTCTGATACTAAATTGATAGTCATCACCAGAATTATTAATAATATTTTTGAACCTATTTGAGATCTTAAAAGTTGTAAATGAAAATGGAATACTAGCTGCTTTTATTTCATTATCAGTTAAAATTTCAGGAAATAATCCTTCCAATAATAAATCAATCTCATCTTTATATTTCAATAATAAAGATTCATCTGTAAAGCCATCAATCAATTCTGGGTATTTTTCCAAACGCCCAACAATTTCCTTCGCCGAATTATAAAAAGGGTGTTCCTTATCATCCAAATACTTTTGATAAAATTGAAAAACCTTTTCAAAACTTATCTGTAGTTGCAACGGAAAAGATTTCTCTTTTAAATTTACTGATTGTTGAATAATCATAATTAAAATATTTGAACCTACTAAGTTACACAATTTATATTAGGTATAGACGTTAACAAACCCCATTCCTAACAATAAGAAAATAACAATTTTAAATTAAGAAACAATTTTTTTAGAAATTCTAGAACTCGCAATCAAAGCTGCTAAATATCCTAAGGTTAAAATTGTGAAAAACACTATTAGAACATTAAAAATAGTGAATTCTACAGGATATGCTAATGACGAATTAATCATTATCAACCCGAAGTACTTTTGCAGTAAAACAAAAGAAATAGCCAAAAATAAGCCTAATAGTAACCCGAAGAAAGACAGTAAAAAACCTTGATAAATAAATATTTTTTTTATCTCTTTTAAACTAGCTCCTAAGCTGAATAATGTTTTTAAATTTTCACGTTTGTCTAAAATCATCATTACAATAGCCCCAATAACATTAAATAAAGCAATAATTAAAATTAATGTAAAAATTAAATATGAAACTAAATTTTCAGTATTCAACATTTTATGAAAAACGGCATTGAGTTGTTCTCTGGTTTGAATTCTATATTTACTTCCTAATTTCTGTTGTAGAATTTCAATTACTTCAGGTCTATTTACATTGTTTGCCAATTTTAATTCTATTGCAGATATTTGATTTGGCTTATAATTTAATAAACTTTGCACAATTGACAATTGAGCAAAAACATAATTTTTATCCAATTCTTCAGTCAATCTAAAAATACCTGTAGGTTGCAAATTTAAACTAGTAAATGCTGTTTTAGCATTACTTATATAACCTTTACCTGGCTTAGGTACTGAAACTTTTAAGGATTCTGTAAAATCATAGGTACCTAAAGATAAAATTGCAGAGACACCGTTACCAATAACAGCCGAATTAACAATATCTTTATCTAACCATTCTCCAACATAGATTGCTGTATCTATATTATTAACTGACAAATACTTATCATCAACTCCTTTAATACTCGCTATATGCGACTTTTCATTATAACTAAAAAAAGCTCTTTCTTCTACTACTTTACTATAACTCTTAATGTTTTTGTCATTAACTACTACAACAATGGAGTCATTAAACAGGAAAGACTTTCCTACAGAAGCACTTATTTTTAGATCAGGATCAGAAACTCTAATAAAATCTAAACTAAAATCTTTTAAACCCGAAAAAACTGACAACACAATAAATAAAGCCATTGTACCAACAACAACACCTGTAGCGGCTATAATGGTAATTATATTTATTGCATTATTACTACTTTTAGAAAATAAATATCGCTTAGCTATGTATAAAGGAAATTGCAATTTATCTTTTTTGCCTTTTGGATAAAATATCTGGATTCTTAATAGGGTTTTCCACATTACCCTTTAGTGATTTATCTATACCTTCAATATAGTCTAATGAATCATCTATATAAAAGCTCAATTCTGGCATCCGGCGTAATTGATTTTTTGTCCGCTTAGCCAACTCGTGTCTAATTAATGGTGTATTTGATTTAATGCCTTCTAATAATTCTGCACCTTTTTCTGTTGGAAAAATACTTAAATATACTTTAGCATCAGACAAGTCAGAAGTAACATTAACCTTAGTAACTGATATTATTATGCCCTTCATGCCATCTTGTGCAGCATGTTGTAACACATCAACCAAATCTTTCTGTAAAACACCGGCTATTTTTTTCTGTCTATTTGTTTCCATAATGCAAAAATAGGGTATAAAACTGAACTTTTGATTTTACCAGATATTTAATAATAATATTGTTTATTTTTGAAAGAAGTACAATTAATATAAATAAGACTTAACGCCTAGACAAATGAAAAAAATTGAACATATTGGTATTGCAGTTAAAGACTTAGACAACTCTAACACGCTGTTTGAAAAACTCTTTGGAAAAGCAGCCTATAAACTTGAAGAAGTAGCTTCTGAAGGAGTTATTACTTCTTTTTTTAAATCGGGTCCGAATAAGATTGAATTATTAGCGGCCACAACACCAGAAAGCCCAATCGCAAAGTTTTTAGAAAAAAAAGGAGAGGGAATTCATCATATTGCTGTTGATGATATTAAAAGTGAAATAAAAAGGTTGAAAAAAGAAGGTTTCATCGTCTTGAACGACAAACCAAAAAAAGGTGCCGACAACAAACTTGTAGCTTTCTTACATCCAAAAAGCAGCAATGGGGTTTTAATTGAATTGTGCCAAGAAATTAAGCAAAAATAAGTATATTGCGTCGCAAATTTTAGCACAAACTACAATGAGTACTTCTTTTGAAAAATATCAAAAAAGACGATTAAAATCTTCCTATTTTTCTGTAATACTAAGCATCGCTTTCGTATTATTTTTATTAGGATTATTTGGTCTTTTAGTGCTCAATACTAAGAAAATTTCTGACTATTTTAAAGAACAGTCATCAATAACCATTTTTCTTAATGACGAAGTTGACTCACAAAAGGTCAAAAATCTTCAAACGCTTTTAGAAAGCGAAGGATACACAAAATCTATTGTGTACATATCTAAAGAAGAGGCTGCTAAAATAGCAACTGAAGAAAATGGTGAAGATTTTATGGAATTTTTAGGTTACAATCCTCTAAAAAACGCAATTGATTTATATTTAAAAGCTGATTTTGTTTCACCAGAAAAAATGAGTGAAATAGAAAATGAATTAGCAAAAAATAGTATTGTCAATGAAGTTTCATATGACAAACCTCTAATCGGTTTATTAACAAAAAATATAAAACGTATTAGTCTATGGGTATTAATTTTTAGTAGTCTTTTTGTTTTGATAGCAATGCTACTTATTAATAATTCGATACGCTTGTCCGTTTACTCAAAAAGATTTACCATAAAAACAATGCAACTTGTTGGAGCTACCAAACGTTTTATTCGTAAACCTTTTATTTGGAGCAGTATAAAATTAGGTGCTTTTGGAGCATTGGTAGCATTAATTGCTTTAGCTGTAGCAATGTACTATTTAAATATTAATTTTCCAGAATTTGGCTTTTTAGAAAACACCAAATTGATAGCAATTTTATTTGGAAGTATTTTTCTATTGGGAATTATTATATCTTGGATAAGTGCGTTTTTTGCAACACAGCGTTTTTTAAATTTACGAACAGATCAATTATACTATTAAAAAAATGAGTAAAAAAGAAATCCACAAAAACACGGAGAACGAATTCCTTTTTGGAAAAAAGAATTACATGATTATGCTCGTTGGTCTAATTGTCATTGCACTTGGCTTTATATTGATGGCTGGTGGAGGTAGTGATGACCCAACTGTTTTTAATGAAGAAATTTACAACTTTCAACGAATTAGATTAGCCCCAACATTAGTTCTTATTGGTTTAGCTATAGAAATATACGCCATTTTGGCGAATCCAAATAAATAGGAATGAGTTATTTAGAAGCTATTATTTTAGGCCTCATTCAAGGTTTAACAGAGTTTTTACCTGTATCTTCAAGCGGACATTTAGAACTTACTAAAGCATTATTTGGAGATAGCTCTCTACCTGAAGAAAGCTTAACATTTACTGTTATTTTGCACTTTGCAACAGCTTTAAGTACACTAATCATCTTTAGAACAGAAGTTATTCAAATTTTAAAAGGGTTGTTTCAATTTAAATGGAATGAGGAAATGATTTTTTCATTAAAAATTATTCTTTCAATGATTCCAGCAGTAATTGTTGGATTGTTATTTGAAGAACAATTAGAATCATTTTTTGGTGGAAAAATTCTATTAGTCGGTTGTATGCTCATAGTAACTGCAATTTTATTATTACTTGCAGATCGAGCAAAAAACACTACAAAAGATGTAACTTTTCCTAACGCATTAATAATTGGAATTTCACAAGCAATAGCTATGTTACCAGGAATATCGAGATCAGGTGCAACAATATCGACTTCTGTCTTATTAGGCGTAGACAGAACCAAGGCTGCCCGATTTTCTTTTTTAATGGTAGTTCCGTTAATTTTTGGAAAAGTAGCCAAAGATATTATGGGAGGTGATTTAAACTTTGAAAGTGCTCAAATTGGACAAATGACAATTGGATTTATAGCGGCTTTTATTTCAGGACTATTTGCCTGTACATGGATGATTTCTTTAGTTAAAAAAAGTAAATTATCGTATTTCGCCATCTATTGTACAATTGTCGGATTAATAGCTATTGGCTATGCTCTATTTTTTAAATAATGACTGAAGAAGATTACAAAAACGGTCAAGTTCTGCTTATAGACAAACCTTTAAAATGGACCTCCTTTCAGGTGGTAAACAAATTGAGATGGGCCATAAAACAACAGTTCAATTTAAAGAAAATAAAAGTCGGTCACGCAGGAACTCTAGATCCTTTAGCAACCGGATTACTTATTCTTTGTACTGGAAAATTTACTAAAAAAATTGACCAATTTCAAGCTCAAATAAAAGAATATACAGGCACTTTTACAGTAGGTGCCACTACTCCATCATACGATTTAGAAACTGAGATTGACCAACATTTTGAATTCAGTCATCTAACTAATGAAATTATCCATAACACAACAAAACAATTTATAGGTGAAATTCAACAAAAGCCACCTATATTTTCAGCCTTAAAAAAGGATGGAAAACGGCTTTATGAATTAGCAAGAGCCGGTGAAACCACAGAAATAAAATTACGTAACATAAAAATTTCTGAATTTGAAATCACCAATATTAATCTACCCAATATTGAATTTAGAGTAGTTTGTAGCAAGGGTACTTATATTCGTTCTTTGGCCTATGACTTTGGGCTAGCCTTAAACTCTGGAGCACACTTATCAGAATTAAGACGAACTAAAATTGGCGACTTTGATGTTAAAAACGCACAAAGTATTGATACTTTTTTAAACGGCCTAGACAACTAAACAAGCACATCTCGAATTTTACTTAGGCCAATTGACCAACGTTCAACAACTGCAACAAATCACTTTCTATTGCTTTTCCTTTATCGCTATTATACCAATTTTGAAGTTGTTCTTTAAACGCTGCGTCAAGTACCCCAAATTTTTCTTTTTGCTCTAATACCATTTGAGTTGCAATGGCTGGTCTAGGACCAAAAGTACCCAACACCTCAAGTGTATTTGCATTTAACATTATCAATTTAGGAATTGCTTGTCCACCATTGGTTAAAAATTGATTCATCAACGCTTCATTCTCATCTCTTAAAACTATTTTCAAATCAATATTTTCAGAAGCTTCAGCAACTTTATTAATTATAGGTAATACTTGAGCCGCATCTCCACACCAACCTTCAGACAATACTAACCAAATATATTTTTCTGTTACATTATCTAAAGCTTCTACAGTACTTTCAGCAATAGAAATTGTTTTATCCAAACGCTTCATTCTGCTGTTATTCAACTTACTATAATGTACTAGATCTTCAGATTGATTTACCCCAGTAGCTTTACCTTCCTTTAACAATCCAGTTACCAACTCTCTATACGTTGAATATGATATTGCTTTTTCTAAACTATTTTTAATACTATTTTTCATCTATATTTATTTAAGCCTGCAAATTTAAGAAATGTTTAGTCGAAGAAATGTTACAAATATTACACAAAATTTAATTTGCCTCTTTAATTAATCTTAAATTTTCTAACATCGTTTCCGTCATTTTCTCTAAATCAAAATTCGGTTTCCAATTCCAGTCTTTTTTAGCTTGACTATCATCCATATTTTCCGGCCAACTATCAGCAATTTGTTGCCTAAAATCAGGTGAGTAATTTATACTAAAATCTGGTATCTGTTTTTTTATAGATTCCGCTATCTCCTTAGGTGTAAAATCAGTTGCAGAAATATTATAAGAGGCAAAGTCGTTTGGCAAATCAGCATCCATTAAACTAATAGTTGCATCAATAGCATCATCCATATACATCATTGGTAATCTTGTGTCTTCAGACAAAAAACAATCATAACTACCATCAGATAAAGCCTTATGATAAATCTCTACGGCATAATCTGTTGTACCTCCACCTGGAGGTGTCTTCCAACTTATTATTCCGGGATAACGTACGCTTCTAACATCTATACCGTATTTTGCTTTATAATAAGCACACCACCGTTCACCTGCCAACTTACTTATACCATAAACCGTAGAAGGCTCCGTAATGGTTATTTGGGGAGTGTCAATATTTGGTGTCGTTTTACCAAACACAGCTATAGAACTTGGCCAAAATACTTTTTTTAAATAACCTTCTTGAGCTAATTCTAACACATACAACAAACTGTTTATGTTCAAATCCCATGCATTATGTGGATACTTTTCAGCAGTAACCGAAACCATTGCTGCCATGAGGTAAACTTCAGAAACATTATGTTTTTTAATAATTTGTAAAATTGCCCCCTTGTAAGTAGCATCTAAAATTTCAAAAACACCATTTTGCATTAGCTCATCTGAACCATTTTTAATATCTGAAGCAATAACTTTATCATTACCATAAATGGCTCTTAACTTAAACACAAGTTCAGAACCTATTTGTCCACAAGCACCAATAACCAGTATTGAATTATTATTCATGTATTTTATTTTATATCCAATACAAAATTAATAAATTAAAATGCCTAATTCGTCTAATGGTTACTTATTTATTTAACTTTGTCACAAGTCTTATTTGCAAATTAAGTGTATGAATTATTTAAAAATCGTTTACTTTTTAGTATTTATCTTAGCATTAGCCTCATGTAAAAAAAATGAAAATAATGTAGTGAACGATAGCACTACGGCTAATGATTCTATTGTAGATACTGATAAAAGAACCATAAGGGCTATTGGCGAAACACTATCTCCAGACGGCAAGGAAACCGTTAAAGATTGGGAGGAGTATCAACTATTAGATGATTTTTTGGATAATTTTTATAGCAGCTCACCTAATGAAGCATTGAATCTTTCAAAAGAACTATCTCATACAACAAAGCAACTAATAGATTCTTTAAAAATTGACAGGTTTAAACAACCAGATGTTAGCATCAGACTTAACGTTATTCACAATTATGCACTTCGCTTAGCTGACATGTCAACCATTCCCAACATTAACCCTTCTGAAGTGCAAGATGAAACCCAAAATATTTTAGATGCTTTTTCCTCTCTAAATAAAAAAATAAACAACTTGGCGAAACAAGAAAAATTAGAAAAAGAATTAAAAGGATTTACAGCTCCTATACTCATTGAAAAGGACAGTTTGAATTCACCGAAATTATCTCCTCCACAAGGATTAAAATAGCATTTTACTCTTTTACCAAAATCTTCAACATCCTCACTTTTTAATTAAACGAAATAAATTTACTAAATTTGAGGAATTCCCTTAATTCATTTCATATCTAATTCTATGTATAAAAAATTACTCCTTATTATATTATTATTTTCTGCTATTCAAACAATATACTCGCAAGATCTGCCTTTGGATGTAAATAATGGAAATAGTATCCAAAAAAACAAAACGACTAATACTACTTTTGAAAATACAGTTAATATTTATGAGAATTATTTCTCTACTAAAAATGTTGCGAAAAAAGGAAGTGGATTCAAACCCTTTAAAAGATGGGAATATCATTGGAGTCGTTTTCTTCAAGAAGATGGTACTATTGCTCCTTCTAAACTTTTATGGGATGCATGGGAACAAAAGCAAAAAATGTCAAAAGCTACAAAAGCTACAAGCAATTGGAATGCCGTAGGACCTTTTTCTCAATCAAGTAATAGTGGACAAGGCCGTATAAACACTATTTTTGTTGATCCAAATAATGCTAATACTATTTATGTTGGTGCACCTGCTGGTGGATTATGGAGGTCTACCGATGCTGGGGTAAACTGGACTCCATTAACAGATGATTTACCTCAAATTGGAGTCTCAGGCATTGCGGTTGACCCTAACAATTCTAACATAATTTATATTTCTACAGGAGATGATGATGCTGGAGATTCTTATTCTGTTGGTGTTTTAAAATCGACAAATGGCGGTGTTACTTGGAACCAAACTGGCTCATTGGGATCTATAATTGGAGATAATGGCTATAACACAAGTAATGAAATTTTAATTGACCCTTCCGATTCAAATGTTATTTGGGTTGCAACGGGCAGTGGCTTATTTAAATCTGAAGATGCTGGTGTAACATGGATCAATAAAATTACCGGTATTCATATTAGAGATTTTAAATTAAAACCCAGTAACGCTAATACTATTTATGCAGTATCAGGAAACACATTTTATGTGTCAATAGATGGAGGTACAACCTTTACATCCGCGGCCTCAGGTTTACCAAACTCTAGTTCTACTGGTAGATTAAGAGTTGAAATTACCCCAGCAACTGGAGCAACTAATAATGTATATGTTTTAGCTACTGACAATTCCTATGCTTTTGTTGGGGTGTATAAATCAACCAACAGCGGTACAAGCTTTACAAAAACCGCAGAAAATGATGACATTTTTGGAAGTACTCAGGCTTGGTTCGATTTAGCTTTTGCTGTATCCCCCACGGATGAAGACATGATTTTTGTTGGAGTATTAGACATCTGGCGATCAACAAATGCTGGTAATAATTTTTCAAGAATTAATGATTGGCGTCAGCAAACAACTGCTTATACACATGCTGATATTCATTTTTTAAGATACTACAATGGAATACTATATGCAGGAACAGATGGTGGCGTCTATAAATCTACTAATAACGGTGGTATCTTTACAGATCTGACTAAAAATTTAGGAATAAGTCAATTCTATAAACTTTCCGTTGCCAAACGTACGTCAACTAAAATGTCAGGTGGATTACAAGATAATGGAGGATTTTCCTTAATAAATAACAATTGGCACAACTTTCACGGAGGTGACGGTATGGACTCTGCTGCTGATCCCAATGATGAAAATACATTCTACGGTTTTACACAATTTGGTAGTGCATTAACCAAAACTACTGATGGCGGTTTAACTAGCACTACTATAGCCGGTGCTCCAGATCTTGAAACTGGTACCAACGACAATGGAGGTAACTGGGTTACTCCACTGGTAATTAATAAAGCCGGAGAAATATATGCCGGGTACAAACAACTATATCAACTTATAAATAACAGCTGGACTAAAATTTCTAGTCACAACTTTGGTGCAGACATAGATGCTATTGAAATAGATCCAAGTAACAATAACAACATTTTTGTTTCGAGAGGTAAAACGATTTTTATTAGTAATGATAAAGGTAAAACTTTTACAACACGTAACTCCCCTCAAACAGGCATATCAGGCACAAATATTAGTTCTATTGAAGTTCATAGTTCCAATAGTGATATTGTATGGATAACAACTACTGGAGTAAGTAATACTTTAGGACCTAGTAGTGGGCATAATGGAGGAGGTGTTTATAAATCGACAGATGGAGGTTTTACATTTACCGACATATCTACCGGCTTACCAGACGAATCTAAATTTGTGGTAAGACACCATCCCTTTTCTACAAATAACTCCATCTATTTAGGTACAGCATTAGGTATTTATCATAGAAATGACGACACCAATACTTGGGAAGTTTTTTCGACAGGCTTACCAAATGTTGCCATTCCTGATATTGAAATAAACCCTTTTGATGCAAAAATTACTGCAGCAACTTACGGAAGAAGTGTTTGGCAGTCTAGTATACCAACTATTACGCTACCAACTAAAGAAATTGAATTGACCAAAATAAGTTCACCTAATAATAGTGTAACCTGTGGTCAGGTTACGCCAAAACTATTAATTACAAATAATGGTCAAACAACCTTGACTTCATTTACCGTAAATTATAATATTGATGGTGGTACAAATCAAACTTTTAATTGGACAGGAAATATTACTTCAAACACAAATAGTACTATCGACTTACCCGCTATTTCAGCTAGTACTGAAGGAACTCATACCTTAGAAACAACTGTTGTTTTGACTGATGATGCTAATGTTTTCAATAATTCAGCTTCAACATCATTCACAACTAATGCCTCCGGAGATGGCCAAGTAATAAATAATTTTGATGATAGCACCACTGATCAATGGATTGTTTCAGATAATAATTTATGGCAAATTGGTACACCAACTACAACGCTTTTAAATAATAAGGTTTCTTCTGGTTATGTAACAAATCCTTCTGGTAATTACCCAGATCAAACGACCAGCTATTTAACATCTCCATGTTATTATTTAGCTGGATTAGAAAATCCTATTTTAAAATTTAAAATGGCTTTTGACCTTGAAGAAAATTGGGATGTAGTTTATGTAGAATATTCCACAAACCAAGGAGAAAATTGGGAGGTACTTGGTACAGCTAATGACCCCAATTGGTATAATAGCAATCGAACAAATAGTTCTTCTGGTTTTGCTGACGATTGTCAAAATTGCCCAGGTGCTCAATGGACCGGTACTGATACAATCCTAAAGGAATATAGTTACAATTTATCGGCCTTGAACGGAGAATCAAATGTGATTTTTAGATTTGCATTTATTTCTGATCAAGCAGAAAACAATGAAGGTGTAGTAATCGATGATTTTCAAATTGACGCCACCGCTATTTTGGGAATTGACGACTTTGACGAAGGTGAATTTTTAATTTATCCAAACCCGTCTTCATCAATTTTTAATATTAAACGAAGAAATACCGCTGGCCAAAATATGTCTATTAATGTTTTTGATATGACAGGTAAATTAATACAAAAACACAGAAATATTACTAATGAGAATTATCAATTACAAATGACCGGAGTGGCTAAAGGTGTTTACTTTATAAAAATTAGTATAGATAATAAGAACTTAGTGAAAAAATTAATTCTAAACTAACCCTTAAAACAATTGGAGTAAATCACTTAATAATTTATGATTTCTAGTCTTTATTATAAAATACTTATAATATATTTGCCAAGAATTTTATGAAATCAAAAATAAATGAAAAATATACTTACAATAATAGCATTATTTAGCTTTATCCATATAAATGCACAAGCTTTTTATGGAAAAGAAGATAGTAAATTTCAAATAGGTGTTAATTTTCAACATAACGCTACATCAATAAATGTTGCTTATGACTATGGTCTTGGTGAGAACTTCTCAGTAGGTCTTTCTTCATCTTATGCTCTTGGAGTACCTGCGGTTCTAGATGCAAAATTTGACGATCGCATTGACCTAAAAGCAAGATTTAATGCCAACATTGGCTCTGTTTTAAACATCGATGAAAATTTTGATTTTTATCCAGGGATAAATTTTAATTTAAAGAATTTTGGTGCACATGCTGGGGCACGTTATTTCTTTAGTGATGGTTTTGGTGTATTTTCAGAAGTCAACTTTCCAATTGCAAAATATAACGCTGGCACTTTAACTGACGCTGAAAAATTACACAACCAATTTACAGTTAGTATAGGTACAGTATTTAATTTAAATTAAATTTCAAGACGTCAGCTCCGATACTTTAGTATAAACCAAATTCGTTTCCCAACCACGGTACAGCAAGTAATCTGCCATTTTTTTTCTTTTCTTTTGAATATTTGGCTCTGTTATTTGAGTATACTTTTTTTCCGCTAATTGATCAAAAGTAGAAAGATATTCAGACTCATCTATCTCTTTTAGAGCTTGAGTAATATTGTAATTTGTTATTTTTCTAAATTTCAATTCTCTGACTATTCGAACTTTTCCCCATTTTTTTATATTAAATTTACCTCTGGCGAATGATTTAGAAAAACGCTCTTCATTTAAAAAATCATGCTGTAATAAGTGTAAAATAATTTCCTCTTTTTCGTCTTGAGATAAATACATCTCATATAATTTTTTCTCCACCTCTGAATGACACCGCTCTTGATAAGCACAATAATTTTCTAACCTCCTTTTAGCTTCTTCAAGTGAATAAATTTTCTTATTTGTCATAATAGATTGCGAATCATTTTATACTACTCTACAGATCACTGCGTTTCGTTCCTGTAATAATGTGGAAATTATTCATCACTAATTTTATTTAGAGTTTACCTTCAAGCTAAGCCAATATACCATATTAAAAATTATACTCACTTACTAAAAAGCAAAAAAAAACCTATAAGCCTTAGCTTATAGGTTTTGTATGATATAATACTACCTTATTTAATCTCATTGTCATCTTTATCAAAAAAATGATATTCTAGATATTGGTAAGCATCTCTCGGTATAACTTTAATCCACTTTTTGTATTTAAAAAACCATTTTTGTTGAATTGAGGGCATCCCCTTTTTAAGATATGATTCTACAAAAGAATGTGCATGAAGCGTTAATCCTTTTTTAGACTTATCTATAATCCTTCCTAAGTGATTTTCAATTTTATCTACCAAAATTATTGGAGCCTCGACTTCTCCATTGATATTTGGATTTTTTTCTTGTGTCTTAATAACCATCTCTGGTCGAACACGTTGTCTAGTAATTTGCACTAAACCAAATTTACTTGGTGGCAATATCTTGTGTTTTGTTCTGTTAGATTTCATCTCATTTTTTAAATGATCGAACAATTTTTGTCTATGACTTGCAGTGTGCATGTCAATAAAATCTACCACAATAATTCCACCCATATCACGTAATTGTAATTGACGTGCTATTTCTGAGGCTGCAATTAAATTTACTTCTAATGCAGTATCAGCTTGTGAGTTTGCCTTGTTTGAACGATTACCGCTATTCACATCTATTACATGTAAAGCTTCTGTATGTTCAATGACTAAATAGGCTCCTTTTGGCATTGATACCGTGCGGCCAAATGCTGTTTTTATTTGCTTTTCTATCCCATATTTTTCAAAAATAGGTAACTTCGATTTGTAAAGTTTAATCATAGAAACTTTTGTAGGAGCGATGCGTTCTATATATTCTTTAAGTTCTTCAAATAACTGAGCATCATCAGTAACGATGCTAGAAAATGAATCATCAAAAATATCTCTAAGAATAGAAGACGCTCTATTTAATTCAGACAACACTTTTGCTGGTGCCTGAGCTCTTGGTAAATGTTTACATAAGTTAACCCAACGTTGTAAAGAATTTTGTAAATCTTTATCCAATTCAGCTACTTTAATACCCTCGGCCACCGTTCTTAAAATAACGCCAAAGCCTTTAGGTTTAATACTTTTCGCAAGTCGTTTTAGCCTTTCTTTTTCTTTATTGTTTGATATCTTTTGAGATACCGAAACTCTATCCGAAAAAGGTACTAACACCAAATATCTACCTGCTATTGAAAGCTCAGAACTTATTCGAGGTCCTTTTGTTGATATTGGTTCTTTTACAACCTGTACTAATAAATTTTGACCAGACTTAATAACTTGGTCAATGGATCCATTTTTATTTATGTCTTTTTCTAAATGGAAATCTTTTAAAGTGTAATCTTTTAGTTTACCCGTGCCTATTAACTTAATGTACTTAGTTAAAGATAACAACTGTGGCCCTAAATCATGATAATGTAAAAAGGCATCTTTTTCACTGCCTACATTTACAAAAGCTGCATTTAAGCCTGACAATGTTTTCTTAATCTTAGCTAAAAATATATCGCCAACATTAAAATTATTGTCATTTGTTTCTTTGTGTAATTCATTAAGTCTACCATCTTTTAATAAGGCAAAATCTATATCAGAGGAAGTTGATCTAATTATTAATTCTGTTTTCACTCTGCATAAGTTTTGTATCCATACTAACTAATATAGTACAGATTGATTAAAAAAATGTTTACGAGTTAAATAACCCGATGAAATTTGTTTTTGCAAATTTCTTTTTCAAAGAACGATTTGATTCAATAAAAGAAAAAATAGCTTATGCTATTTTTTCTTTTTGTGTCTGTTTTGTCTACTTCTCTTTTTACGCTTATGAGTAGAAATTTTACTGCGTTTTCTTTTTTTACCACTTGGCATAATCTATATCTGTTTTATTGTGAGTACTTATTTAACGGGTACATTTTTCTTAACACCTTCTACAAAAACTTTTGCTGGTTTAAAAGATGGAATGTTATGTGCCGGAATTTTAATTGTAGTATTTTTAGAAATGTTTCTACCAGTTTTTTCAGCTCTAGTTTTTATAATAAAACTTCCAAAACCTCTTAAATATACATTTTCGTCATTTTCTAATGAATCTTTTACTTCCTTCATAAAGTCTTCGACTACTCGTAATACATCAACCTTTTCAATACCAGATTTTTCGGAAATACTGGCTACAATCTCTGCTTTTGTCATGCTAATTCTATTTTATTTTTATTATATGTGTATTTTAAAGGGTGGCAAAGATAAAACAATAAATCAATTTTAACTAGCCAATCTGTTAAAATTTAACGGTATAAATCCTTAATTTTGCGTGTTTTAATAAAACTATGGATTTTTCAAAAATATTAACGAAGTGGTATTTACAAAATAAACGAGATTTACCTTGGCGTAATACCGTTAATCCATATTACATATGGCTATCAGAAATCATACTACAACAGACAAGAGTTAACCAGGGACTAGCCTATTATGAAAAATTTATTGTTACGTTTCCTACAGTTTTTGATCTCGCTAAAGCAAATGAAAACACTATTCTTAATTTATGGCAGGGCTTAGGATACTATTCAAGAGCCAGAAACTTACATTTTTCAGCAAAATACATAGTCAATGAACAAGATGGGAAATTTCCTACCACATATAAGGACATTTTAAAACTAAAAGGCGTTGGCGATTATACCGCATCAGCAATTGCATCAATTTGCTATAATGAACCACATGCAGTAGTGGACGGCAATGTTTATAGAGTATTAGCACGTTATTATGGTATTGACATACCTACCAATAGCACTGAAGGCATTAAACTTTTTAAAAAATTAGCACAAGAACTGATAGACCTTAAAGATCCAGCTACGTTTAATCAGGCCATTATGGAGTTTGGAGCCATACAATGCAAACCAAAGAATCCTGATTGCACCATTTGCCCTTTTCAAAATTCCTGCAAAGCCAAGGAAGAAAAAAGGGTTGAGATTCTTCCCATTAAGGATAAAAAAATAAAAGTTACCAAAAGATTTTTCAACTACATAGTATTAATAAGTCCTACGGACAGGACATTATTAAACCAAAGAAAACAAAAAGGTATTTGGATGAACCTTTATCAATTTCCCTTAATAGAGACCTCTAAAGAAATTGACATTAGTGAATTAATCAAAATGGATGAACTTCATGAAATAACAAATACAAGCAACAACGACATCTCATTGTTTAATAAGAAACCTATTATTCATAAATTATCTCATCAACACCTAACTGTAAAATTTTGGGTAATAAATTCAGGTAAAGAAATTGAAAACAGCATTCCTATCAGCGAATTTGATAAGTACCCAGTACCTATTCTAATTCATAATTTTGCAGAAGCCTATTTTTAACTATTGAATTTATATTTTTAAGATTTTTATTTTCATTATCTTTGACACACAATTTTATTATCATGGCAGGTACATTAAATAAAGTAATGTTGATTGGACATTTGGGAGATGAGATAAAAATGCACTTTTTTGAAGGTGGCAACGCTATTGGCAGGTTTCCTGTTGCTACAAATGAGACCTATACAAACAGACAAACTGGTGAGCGAGTAACAACTACTGAATGGCACAACGTTGTGGTGAGAAACAAATTAGCTGAAATATGTGAAAAATATTTGAGTAAAGGCGATAAAGTATATGTTGAAGGAAGGATAAAAACCCGTCAATGGGATGACCAAAGTGGAAACAAACGATATTCAACAGAAATTCATGCTGTAGAAATGACATTTTTAACTACTAAAAAAGATTTAGATAATAGCCCTTCTAAACCACCAGTTAATCAAACTACAAAACCAAAAAGTGATGAAACTCCTCAAGAAACTGATGATGATTTACCATTTTAACTTTAAATAAACCATATAATATTGGATCCTGAACCCTCGAGTTTGCTTTTATTAAATACTATCAATTGGTCTTTTACAATCGGATTAATTGCACTTATTGTGCTACTCTTAATTTCTGCATTAGTTTCAGGTTCAGAGGTTGCCTTTTTTTCACTTTCAAAAACAACATTAAATGAAGCTGAAGAATCTAAAAAAACGAACCTGGTTACTACACTGTTAGGACGTCCAAAAAAACTGTTAGCAACTATCCTAATAGCAAATAACTTTGTAAACATATTAATCGTCTTGCTTTTTGCCTATTTGGGTGATTTTTTCTTCGGTAGTATAATCAATAGTGGTTTCCGATTTTTACTCGAAGTAATCTTAGTCACATTTTTAATTT
This sequence comes from Aureibaculum flavum, assembly GCF_016406085.1. Taxonomy (GTDB): domain Bacteria; phylum Bacteroidota; class Bacteroidia; order Flavobacteriales; family Flavobacteriaceae; genus Aureibaculum; species Aureibaculum flavum. The sequence goes on along the minus strand of NZ_JAEHFJ010000005.1, from coordinate 18,952 downwards.
TACTTTTTGGTGAAGTACTTCCCAAAGTTTACGCGAACAGAAATGCATTAAAATTCGCCACTTTAATGGTCACTCCAATTAGTATTTTAAATGTACTACTTACTCCTTTAAGCATCCCATTATTAAACTTAACAAGTATTATAGAAAAAAGGTTGGGTAAAAAGAATTCAGATTTTTCAGTAGAAACGTTGTCTCAAGCCTTAGAATTAACCTCTGAAGAAGGCTCTTCAAAACAAGAACAAAAAATCTTGCAAGGCATTGTTACATTTGGCAATACTGAAACTGTACATGTAATGTGCCCTAGAACAGATGTCTTTGCTTTACCCGAAAGTGATACTTTCGCAGATGTAGTTGCCAAGGTCATTAAAAACGGACACTCAAGAATACCTGTTTATCATGATAATATTGATGAGATTACGGGTGTTTTATATTCGAAAGACCTTTTACCACACCTTAATAAGAAAACATTTCAGTGGAAAAGGGTAATGCGTAAACCCTTCTTTGTTCCTGAAAATAAAAAATTAGATGATTTACTTAAAGAATTTCAAGAAATGAAAAATCATCTAGCCATTGTCGTTGATGAATATGGTGGCACTTCAGGTATTGTAACCTTAGAAGATGTAATTGAAGAAATAGTAGGTGACATTAGTGATGAATTTGATGACAATGACTTGAGTTATTCTAAACTTGACAATAACAATTATGTTTTTGAAGGTAAAATTGCATTGAAAGATTTTTATAAAGTATTGAAAATTGACGATTCTATATTTGAAGAACATAAAGGCGAAGCTGAGACTTTGGCAGGATTTATACTTGAAATTAACGAAAAATTTCCTCTTTTAAATGAGCAAATTATGTTTGAAGATTACAAATTCAAAATTGAAGTGCTAGATAAAAAACGTATCAAACAAATAAAAGTGACAAAACCCACCATTCAAGATGTTACAACAACTTAAAAAAATTACAGTATTCGCAGTAATAGGATTATTACTTTCTTCGTGTTCCAATGAGGATTATTTGCCAAAACCAAAAGCATTTTTACGTTTGGCTTATGCTGCCCCAAACTATAAAGAAATAGCCTCAGACTGTCCTTATACATTTGAAGTACCAGACAATACGCAAACAAAGTTTAATGAAAAATGCTGGATAAACATTAAATATCCAAATTTAAAAGCATCACTTAATATTACCTATAGAAGTGTAGAAAACAATTTATCAGAACTTTTAAGTGAAGCTGAAAAATTGACCTACAATCACACTATAAAAGCAGATAATATAATCACTAAAGATTATGAAAATACAGAATTTCAAAAATACGGTGCGTTACGAGAAGTAATTGGAAATGCAGCGTCTTCTTTGCAATTTCATCTTACAGACAAAACAGGTCATTTCATTACTGGAGCCCTGTATTTTGAAGCAAAACCAAATTACGACTCTATATTACCTGCAGTAAAATTTATAGAAAAAGATATAGAACACATTATGGAAACCTTAAGTTGGAAATAAATTTGAATTAAATTGACTACCCAGAAATACAAATACACGAAAACCATTAGAATATGGTTAATTTTAGGATTAGTTATGTTAATTGGACAAGTAGTTCTTGGCGGCATAACAAGATTAACAGGATCTGGACTCTCCATAACCCGCTGGGATATTGTTAGTGGAACAATACCTCCTTTAAACCCTACACAATGGCAAGAGGCATTTGAACTTTACAAAGAGACGCCTCAATACCATAAAATAAATTCTCATTTCGACTTAACCGATTTTAAATTTATTTTTTTCTGGGAATATTTTCATAGACTTTGGGTTAGAATATTGGGCTTTGTTTTTTTAATTCCGTTCATTATATTTATTATAAGAAAACAAATTAACGCATACTTAATAAAACGATTGCTTTTAGTTGTGCTATTTACAGCACTTACAGCTTCAGCAGGATGGATTATGGTAAAGAGCGGATTAGTAAACCGACCTTGGGTTAATGCCTATAAGCTTACTTTACACTTCATGCTTGCCCTAGTAAGTACCACTTTTATGGTTAAAACAATTGCTGATGTATATAATTATAAAAGTACTTCAGAAAAAAAATCGAGTATTATTCTTCCAATTTTTATCGCTATTACATTTATCCAAATGATATTTGCGGGTTTAATGGCGGGTATGAAAGCTGGTTTGTACTATCCTTCCTGGCCAGATATGAATGGTTATTTTTTACCTGAAGTAATGCAGAGCCTTGAAAATTGGAAATGGATAAACCTAACAAACTATGATACTTTTACCTTTGCACCTGCATTAATTCAGTTCATTCACCGCTTATTAGCTTATGTATTAGTTATCTTTACTCTTTATCTGTTCGTTATTTATAGAAAGTCCGTTTCTAAACTTTCGAAATTCTGGTTAAATTTCATTTCATTCTTAATTTTAGGACAGCTTCTTTTAGGAATATTGACTGTGTTAAATATAAATCCTGGTATACCATTATCTTATGGAGTACTGCACCAATTGGTTGGTTTACTATTCTATATTAGTTTGTTCTTTTTCTACTTCTCATTACGAACCAACAAAAATGTTTAATTTTAAGGCATAAAAAAAGGCTTCCAAATTGGAAGCCTTTTTTATAGTGTTTTTTGTTGTTAAGAATTAGTTACTCACTGCTTCTTTAACATCATTTGCTTTTGCTTTTACAGCATCAACAGTTTTTTCAGCACCTTCTTTAACACCTTCAACAGCGTTTTCAGCACCTTCTTTTAAATCTTCAGCTTTAGCTTTAACAGAGTCAATAGCCTCATTAGCTGTGTCTTTTACATCTTCAACAGCTTCATTAGCTGTATCTTTAATGTCTCCTGCTGTTTCTTCTACGGTATCCATAGCGTCACCAGCTTTGTCTTTTGCTTCTTTACAAGAAACAGCAATTAAACCTACTAGAGCAATTGCAAAAAATCCTTTAAGTAATTTCATTTGTTTTTAAATTTAGTTTTTAATACGTTAACGAAACGCAAAATAACTAATAATATTTCACATGAACAAAGGTTTTTTTCCGTTTTTTCTATTCAGCCTTTTTAACTTCAATTACTTTGTATAAATCTCCGCCAGCAATTTGCTCTACAATATCAACTATCTCATCCTCAGTAATCCTATTAGAGTCAAACTCAACAACACCTCTTTTATTTTCGAAATTAACCTCCGCCATTTTAACTCCTTTTGTCTTTGAAAGCTTCGATTGTATAGTTCTAGCACAACCAATTTCACATGTCATTCCGTCAATTCCTAATGAGATCTTCTCTAAATTTGCAGCAATATTTTCATTATCGCCATCGGAATTATGACTTCCGGCAACATTATGTACATTCGTTTTAGAATTATTTCCGCATGAAAGAAATACACATACTGTAATAAGGAGTACTATTGGTTTTAGAAATTTCATTTATTTATAAATTTATATCACAAATTTAATGAAAAAATCAGTTTTACACCTATATATATAGAGTCACATTGTTGATATTAACATTATTATAACAGATGGCCAAATTAAACAATTAACATTTTTTACAATTCACATGTTGCTTATTTATAAAATAGAAGTATATTTGCACTCATTTTCAAACAAGCAAAACCCTAAACAATGGGTTTTCAATAAAAAACATTAATTTATGTACGCAATTGTAGAGATAGCAGGGCAGCAATTTAAAGTTGCTAAAAACCAGAAGGTTTTTGTACATCGTTTACAAGACAAAGAAGGTTCAGAAGTTACTTTTGATAACGTTCTTTTATTGGATGATGGCAAAGTAACCATAGGTGCCCCAGCTATAGAAGGTGCAGCAGTAACTGCTAAAATCCTTAAACACCTTAAAGGTGACAAAGTAATCGTTTTTAAGAAAAAACGTAGAAAAGGTTACAAAGTAAAAAATGGACACCGTCAATATTTATCTGAAATTCAGATTGAAAGTATTGTAGCTAGTGGTGCTAAAAAAGCTAAAAAGGAAGCTCCTAAAAAGGAAACTCCAAAACAAGCGGAACCAAAAGTAGCGGCAACTCCGAAACCAGCAGCTAAAAAAGCTCCTGTTAAAACGGCTAGTGCTGATGATTTAAGAAAGGTTGAAGGTATTGGTCCAAAAATTGCTGAAATTTTTGCTGAAGCTGGTATTGATACTTTTGCTAAATTAGCAAAAGCTTCTCAAAAAGAATTAAAAGCTATTTTAGAAGGTGCAGGTTCAAGATATGCATCGAAAAATCCTGGTTCATGGCCAAAACAAGCAAAAATGGCTGCTGAAGGTAAATGGGATGAGCTTAAAAAATGGCAAGACGAAACTAAAGGTGGTATTGAAGCTTAATACCTCAAAAAAATATTTAACAATTTAAAACTATAAATCATGGCACATAAAAAAGGTGTAGGTAGTTCTAAGAACGGTAGAGAATCAGAATCGAAACGACTTGGCGTTAAAATATTTGGAGGTCAAGGTGCTATTGCCGGTAATATTATTATCCGTCAAAGAGGTACTAGTCATCATCCAGGTGAAAATGTATATATGGGAAAAGACCATACATTACATGCAAAAGTTGATGGTATTGTAAAATTTACTAAGAAAAGAAACAATAGATCTTACGTTTCTATTGTACCTATTGAAGCTTAACAGCTCTTTAATATAGAATATATAAGCCCTTACCATTTGGTGAGGGTTTTTCTTTTATATTTGTATCTACAATAAAAAATTAAACTTGAGTTCGTTACAACGATTTTTTAAAGACACCATTATATACGGAGTAGCTGCGGTTTTACCCAGAGCGATCAATATAATTTTAACAAAACTCCATACAGAAAAGTTAGAATCAGCTAAATTCGCCGAAAACACATGGTATTTCGTTTTTGCAGCCTATTTTATCGCATTTTTAACTTTTGGTTTAGAAACTGCTTTTTTTAGATTCTTCTCAAAAGAGAAAGAAAAAGGCAAAATTGTTTCCACATCTTTCATTACTTTAATAGCTTCTACTCTACTTTTTTTAGTTGTTCTCTTGACTTTCAATAATCAACTATCTCATTTGTTAGGTTTTGAAAACCCCATACATCTAAAAATATTAACATTTGTTACCGCTTTTGACTTGCTAGTTGTTATTCCTTATGCTTATTTAAGGGTGACAAACAGACCCATAAAATTTGCTTTCTATAGAATATCAAATATTATTATTTATGCCTTCTTTAATTTATTCTTTTTATGGTTTATACCTTATGCCATAAAAAATGGCATTGACTTACCCTCATCAATTATAGAGTTCTATCAAAGTACACCTACAGTTGTCTTTATATTTATAGCCAACTTAATAGCTAGTTTTGTTACCTTCTTGATGTTATTGCCTTCTATGTTCAAATTTGGATTTGAGTTTGATAAAAAAATACTTTTAAGAATGTTAGCCTATGGCGTACCGATAATGATTGGTGGCTTAGCATATACAACTAATGAGAATTTAGACAAATTATTATTAGGCGATATAATTGGCAAAGACCAAATGGGTATATACGCGGCTTGTTATAAATTAGGCGTATTTATGACCTTATACATTACAGCTTTTAAACTGGGAGCTGAACCCTACTTCTTTAATCAATCTGACAAGGCAAATGCGAAGCAGAATTATGCTAAAATATTAACGTGGTTTACGATTATTGGTGCCTTTTTCATGTTATTTGTAGTTGTATATATAGATTTTTTAGCGAGTTTTATAATCGCTGATGAATATTTTGGAGCACTAGCCATTGTTCCAATTATACTATTGGCCAATTTATTATTAGGAGTTTATAATAATCTATCAGTGTGGTACAAATTAACCGATAAAACTAAATACGGTATGTATTTTTCAGTGATTGGAGCCCTCATTACCGTTGTTTTAAATTTAGTGTTTATTCCAAAATACGGATTTATGGCTTCCGCTTGGGCAACATTAATTGCATACGCTAGTATGACACTTCTTTCTTATTATTATGGTAAAAAATATTATCGAGTACCTTATAAAATGAACAAAGTATTACTTTACATTATACTTTCATTTGGCTTATCCGTAGTATCATACTATCAGTTTAAGTCCAATTATTACATATCCACTATATTCGTTTTAGTATTTATTAGTATTATTTACTTTAACGAAAAAAACGAAATTAAAACCATCTTCAGAAAATGATTGTAAAAATTATCAATAAGTCAAAACACCCATTACCTAACTACGAAACTATTGCTTCTGCTGGAATGGATTTGAGAGCAAATATAGAAGATTCTATTACCTTAAAACCCTTAGAGAGAGCTATTGTAAAAACAGGTCTTTTTATTGCCTTACCGATAGCCTATGAAGCTCAAGTAAGACCTAGAAGTGGTTTAGCTGCTAAAAACGGCATTACAGTTCTCAATGCTCCTGGTACTATTGACGCCGATTATCGTGGAGAAATTGGTGTTATTTTGATAAACCTATCGAACAAAGATTTTATTGTAAAAGACGGAGAGCGTATCGCTCAACTTGTAATTGCACAATATACTCAGGCAAAATGGGAACAAGTAGAAATTTTAGATGAAACAAAACGAGGAGCAGGAGGTTTTGGGAGTACAGGTAAATAATGATTAGAATTTAATGACCGAAGGAAGATTTTAAAATTATATCTTCAATCAATTTATTGAAATAATACACTGAAGCTTATTCTGAGATACTTTTCTCTATAACGTTATCAATTTGCTTTTTTGCTTTATCTGGCAATAAGGATTGTGCCGCAAGAAACAGTCCAAATACCATTAATGCAATACCCATACCCCTTTTAATTTTTCTAATAACGATTGGAGTTAGTTTATTCTTTAATTGTTTGGCAAGTAAAATTTTAAGTAAATCCGTAATAAAATAAGCTAATAAAACACCCGCAAAATAAGTAAAAATTCGAGAGTCGTCCATTTCCAATTGTGGACTCATAACTACAATCATTCCTAACCAAAAAGCTAATACTCCAATATTAATAAAATTCAATAAAAACCCTTTAAAAAACAATCCAAAATAGTTGTTTTTTTCTACCACAACTAAGTCATTATCCGTTATAACGGGCTTTCTACGTTTAAAAAATATGAGGAGTCCGTAAACAAATAAAATTCCACCACCTAGTAAAAATAATCTAGGGTCATCTTTGATTTTTTCTAATAACGTACGACTTCCAAAATAAGAAAAATACAGAAAAATAATATCTGCAATTATGACACCAATATCAAAAACCAACGCGGCTCTAAACCCCTTTGTTGCACTTGTTTCTAGCAATACGAAGAAAACTGGGCCTATCATAAATGCAAGACCTATTCCAATGGGTATAGCATTTATAATATCATTCATAGGTTATATATGTTTAGCGTTTGCAACAAATTTATTTCTAACAATTTTAAATTTAATAATGCGTTTTAAAAATTCATTATAGATTTATACATCGTCATAATCAATGCTTATAGTAGCCGTTGTTGGATGTGCTTGACAAGTTAATATCAATCCTTCCTCAATTTCTCCATCGGTTAAGATAGCGTTTTTATCCATCACTGCCTTACCCTCGGTAACTTGTGCCAAACATGTACTGCAAATACCTCCTTGACATGAGTATGGAGCATCTAAACCTTTTTTCAATGCAACTTCTAAAATAGTTTTTCCTCTATCCATTTCAAAAGTATGTTCTTCATCATCTAACATTACTTTAACGGTAGTTTTACCTTCAATATTGGCATCTCCAATTTTTTCATCAACATTCGTTGAAAATAATTCAAAATGGACATTTTTTTCTTTCACTCCCTTATCTAATAAATTTGACTTTATCAAATTTATCATAGGTTCTGGTCCACAAAGAAAATAATCATCGAATGTAAGCTCTTTACACTTATTATCTAAAACAAAGTCTAATACAGAAGTATCAATCCTTCCAAAAAGGGCATCTTCTTCTTTATGCTGACTGAATACATATTGTACGGTAAAACTAGTTGGGTATGCCGACTGAAGTTCATCAATTTCTTGTTTAAAAATAACATCTTCTATAGATTTATTACCATAAACCAATACGAAATGACTTTCTTTTTCCGTTTCTAGCACCGATTTTACCATAGATAAAACAGGTGTTATACCGCTACCAGCTGCAAAAGCCATATAATTTTTTTTATGCTTACTGTTTGGCATTAAGTCAAACCGACCTTCTGGTCTTGAAACTTCTAAAACATCACCAACGGCTAAATCATTTACAGCGTATTTAGAAAACAGACCATTATCAACCTTTTTTACAGCTATTTTAAGGATATTACTTAGTAATGAAGAGCATATGGAATACGCCCGTCTAACTTCGTTATCGTTTAATACTTTTTTTATGGTTAAATATTGACCTGGTATAAACTTAAAACGTTCTTGTAGATCTTGAGGCACATCAAAAACTATGGAAACTGAATCTTTTGTTTCTTGCTGAATCTCTTTTACTGAGAGCTTATAAAATGTAGACATTAATTGCTTTTTTTAAAGCTGTAAAGTTAATAAAACCTCCTTAAAATATCGAATAATTACTAACTTAAAGATATAGAGTCTGGCAACTCATTTTTATCATCTTTTTGATACGGAAAATATTGTTTTAATTTCGCTCCTGTCTCAAGGATTCCTTCTTTTAAACCTTGTGTATAATTACCATCTTTAAAGGCCGTAATAACGCTATTTTTTACACTGTCCCAAAAATTATCTGGAACAGCGATATCAATACCTTTATCTCCTAAAATTGAGAATTTTCTATCGTCAACTGCAACATAAAAAAGCACTCCATTTTGTTGTTTTGTTTCATTCATTTTTAAAAAACGAAAGACTTCTCTGGCTCTTTCTAAAGGTTCCTTATCAGTAGTTTTCTCTAAGTGAACACGAATTTCACCTGAAGTATTTTGTTCCGCCAAGCGAATAGCTTCAATTATTTCTTGCTCTTCAGCTTTGGTTAAAAAATCTTCTACTTTAGACATAAATAAGGTGTTAAATTTTAATGTAAACCAGATTTACAGCTATGTAATAACTGACCACTAGTCAAAAGACTTTAAATTAATCTATTATCAGCCTATTTAAAATCAAAATCTACGTCTGGAGCGTTTTCAGAACCAGCATCTGATTTAAATAATGGTAGATGATTGAATCCAAAAACCTTTGCAAATAAATTTGTTGGAAATTTCTCTATATAATCTTTATATACAGTGGCTACTTCATTGAATCTATTTCTCTCCACATTAATTCTATTTTCAGTACCCTCTAATTGGCTTTGTAATTCTAAAAAATTCTGATTAGCTTTTAATTCTGGATAGCGTTCTACCACAACCATTAATTTACTTAACGCCCCTGAAAGTCCACTTTGTGCTTGTTGAAATTTAGCCATATTTTCTGGTGTTAAGTCACCAACGTTTATAGATGTTTTGGTAGCTTCGGCCCTTGCCTTGATTACACCCTCCAATGTTTCTTTTTCAAAATCAGCTGCCCCTTGAACAGTTTTCACAATATTTGGTATTAAATCTGCTCTACGCTGATAAGCACTTTCTACATTTGCCCATTGTTTTTCAGCTGCATTTCTTTTTGGAATAATAGAATTATAGGTATTTACGCCCAAAAAGACTAAAACACCGATGATTATTAAAGGAACTATCCACTTTTTCATTATATAAATATTTAGAGTTGATTTTTAATTTTCAGAAGTTCTCCTTTGATGGATTCCAAACGAGCAATAATGTCGAAATTATCTTTTATTTCTTCAGGTTTCGATTTCAATTTTTTACGAGCACCATCTAATGTAAAACCTCTTTCTTTCACCAAATGATAAATCATTTGAATATTTTTAATATCATCAGGCGTAAACATCCTGTTGCCTTTATTATTCTTTTTAGGCTTTATAACATCAAACTCCTTATCCCAAAAACGAATCAAGGAAGCATTTACATTAAATGCTTTGGCTACTTCGCCAATTTTATAATATCTTTTATCTGGTAAATTTATATCCATTAATCAAATGATTGTCCTTCTTGAGCAGCAATTTTTAACATTTCTTCAAACTCGTCAGGTGTTAAGTTACCATAATAGAAATTAATTGGATTGATTGGCTTTCCATTTTTATGCACTTCATAATGCAAATGTGGCCCTGAAGACCTACCTGTATTACCCACAAACCCAATAAGATCACCACGTTTAACTGTTTGACCTTGCTTAACATTGTATTTACTCAAGTGAGCGTAAATTGTTTTATAACCATACCCATGATCTATTTCTATATGCTCCCCAAAACCAGAAGCTCTATTATCTGCTCTGTATACTTTTCCGTTTCCTGATGCATAAATGGGTGTACCTGTAGGTGCCGTAAAATCCATACCCTTATGCATTTTTCTCGCCTTCGTAAATGGATCTGAACGCCATCCGTAACCAGAAGCCATACGCGTTAAATCTTCATTATTAACAGGTTGAATTGCCGGAATTGAGGCCAATAGCTTTTCCTTATCTTCAGCTAAATTAATTATTTCGTCCAAAGATTTTGATTGAATATAAAGTTGCTTTGAAAGAATATCCATTTTCTTACTTACATCAATTATCATTTCTGAATTTTCAAAACCCTCTAAAGATTTATATCTATTCACACCCCCAAATCCCGCTTTTCTTTGTTCATCTGGTATCGGGTTCGCTTCAAAATACAATCTATAAATATCGTTATCTCTATGTTGAATGCCATCTAAGACATTTTCAATTTGAGCCATCTTCTTATCCAACAATCCGTAACGTAATTTTAAATTTTCTAATTCACGCTTTTGAGCTTTCTCTTTTGGAGATTCTACAAACTGGAAGGAAATGAACATAAAGATTAAGCCAAAAGAGATTGCCCCCAAAAAAAACACTAGGAATTTTTTAAATTTATCGCGTTTACGTAACACCACTTTCTTATAAGATAGTGTGTCTGAATCGTAATAATATTTTACTTTAGCCATAGATTAAAATATGCTATTTTTGTAGCATTTAAAATGTACTTTAGAATTGCTTAACAAACAAAGTTACAAAATGTTTTGCAAATGAAAAGTACTTAATTTTTTTAGTTTATAATCAGTACAATATGACTTCACAAAAAATCAGACAACAATTTTTAGATTTTTTTAAAGATAAGCAACACAAAATAGTGCCATCGGCTCCCTTAGTTTTAAAGAACGACCCTACATTAATGTTTAACAATGCAGGTATGGTTCCTTTTAAAGAATATTTTTTGGGACAAAAAACGATAAAGAATAAACGTATCGCTGACACCCAAAAATGTTTACGAGTATCAGGTAAACATAATGACCTAGAAGAGGTTGGCATTGACACGTATCACCATACCTTATTTGAAATGCTAGGCAATTGGAGTTTTGGTGATTACTTCAAAAAAGAAGCTATTGGTTGGGCTTGGGAGTTATTAACGGAAGTCTATAAAATTGATAAATCAAAATTATATGTCACCGTTTTTGAAGGAGATAAGCAAGATAATTTAGATTTTGATCAAGAAGCTTATGATTTTTGGAAAAGTCACATTGATGAAGATAGAATTATCAATGGTAATAAAAAAGATAATTTTTGGGAAATGGGTGCTCAAGGACCTTGTGGACCTTGCTCAGAAATACATGTAGATTTAAGAACTAAAGAAGAAAAAGCTAAAATTCCAGGTAAAGATTTAGTAAATAAAGATCACCCTCAAGTGGTTGAAATATGGAATTTGGTTTTTATGCAGTACAATAGAAAAGCAGACGGTTCCTTAGTCGATTTATCTGCAAAACATATTGATACAGGCATGGGGTTTGAACGTTTATGCATGGCATTACAAGGCGTAACTTCTAATTATGATACTGATGTATTTACACCTTTAATTAGAGAAGTAGAAACCATTACAAATCACAATTACGGTAAAGACAATGAAACAGATATTGCTATAAGAGTAATTGTTGACCATGTACGTGCTGTTGCTTTTTCAATCTCAGATGGCCAACTGCCAAGTAATACAGGTGCAGGTTATGTAATAAGACGTATTTTACGTAGAGCAATACGGTATGGATTTACTTTTCTCGACCAAAAAGAACCGTTTATCTATAAGTTAACGAAAACCTTGTCCAACCAAATGGGCGACGTTTTTCCAGAAATAAAAAATCAGGAAGTATTAATACACAACGTAATTAAAGAAGAAGAACATTCTTTTTTACGAGCGTTAGACCAAGGGCTTTTACTATTAGATAGGATTATAGCTAATACGAAAGACAAGAATATTTCTGGAGGAAAAGCTTTCGAACTCTACGATACTTACGGTTTCCCTTTTGATTTAACACAACTTATTGCAAAAGAAAAAGGATATACAGTTGATGAAGATGGGTTTAATGCCCATATGAAAAAACAAAAAGACCGTTCTAAGGCAGCTTCTGCTGTGGAAACTTCTGATTGGGTTGTATTAGTTGAAGACGAAGAAGAGGAATTTATTGGTTATGACAGCTTGAATGCTAAGGTTAAAATTACCCAGTACAGAAAAGTTACTACCAAAAAAGATGGCGAAATGTATCAATTGGTATTTAACATGACCCCTTTTTACCCAGAAGGTGGCGGTCAAATAGGTGACAAAGGACATCTTGAAATGAGTAATGGGGACGTTATTTATGTTTTAGATACCAAAAAAGAGAACAATATAATTGTTCATTACACGAAGCATTTACCAAAAAACAAAACCGAAATATTTAACGCTGTAGTAAATAAAGAACAACGAAAATTGTCGGCTAGCAATCATACTGCGACGCATTTGCTACACCAAGCTTTACGGAAAGTATTAGGCACTCATGTGGAACAAAAAGGCTCTTTAGTGAAACCTAAATCATTACGTTTTGACTTTTCTCATTTTGCAAAAATTGAACCTCAACAACTTCAAGAAATAGAAGATTTTGTAAATGCTCGTATTCGTGAAAATCTACCTTTGGTAGAAAAACGCAACATCCCAATTCAAGAAGCTATTGACGAAGGTGCCATGGCTTTATTTGGCGAAAAGTATGGTGATAGTGTTAGAGCTATTAGATTCGGAAAATCCATTGAGCTGTGTGGTGGTACTCACGTTCAGCACACTGGTGAAATCTGGTATTTTAAAATAAAGTCTGAAAGTGCTGTTGCCGCTGGTATTAGACGAATTGAAGCAATTACCAATGCTGCTGTTGGCGATTATTTTGTAGAGATAGATGAGAATTATGAAGCTATAAAACATGTTTTAAAAAACCCTAAAGAACCTGTAAAGGCAATAGAAAACTTACAAGAGGAAAACGCTAATTTGAAAAAACAAATTGAAGGTTTTTTAAAAGATAAAGCCTCCAATCTAAAAGATGAATTAAAAGATAAAGTTCAACAAATAAATGGTGTAAACTTTATAAGTGCAGAAGTGAGTTTAGATGCCAATAGTGTAAAAGATTTAGCTTTTCAATTAGGCGGAGAAATTCAAGACTTATTTTTTATTGCAGGGTCTAATATTGATGGTAAAGCCATTTTGACTATTTATATTTCAAAAAACATTGCGAACGACAAGCTACATGCTGGAAACATAGTACGTGAATTGGGCAAACTAATACAAGGTGGCGGTGGTGGTCAAGCTTTCTTTGCAACAGCAGGCGGTAAAAACCCCTCTGGAATTAAAGAAGCATTAGAGAAGGCAAAAGGGTATTTATAATTAAGTTGATGTATTTGTTAATCCTTAATTTGTTTAATTGATAAAATCATCATTTCGATACGGAAAAGCCTATCAAAATCATCGTACCAATTCGCAATAGTATTTGGTACCCGGAATAACAAAATTAATGGAATTTCCGTATTAGAAATATTCAAGGCAATCTGTATTTTATTCTTAACATCATTCAATGAAACTAAAAACGGAAATACCTATTAAAAAACAGAGTAACCCAATTACATATGATAGCATTATCATTCTAATTGGCTCTTGTTTTTCTGATAATATTGGTGAGCAATTGAATTATTACAAGTTCAATACTATTGTAAATCCAAATGGTATTTTGTTTAATCCCGTTTCTATTGAAAACGCTATAAAAGACGCTGTTAACAAGCGAGAATACACCAAGGATGATCTTGTTTTTCATGATGGTTTGTGGCATAGTTTTAACCACCATTCTAAGTTTTCAGAACCTACGCCTGATGTATTAAAGAAGAATAAAAATGTAACTCAATTTAATAAATCTATTAAATCAGCGACTCATATCTTTATTACACTTGGTACCGGTTGGGCCTATCGACATTTAAAATCAAATACCATTGTAGCAAACTGTCATAAAATACCACAGTCTGCATTTAAAAAGGAACTATTAACTGTTACCGAAATTGAAAAAAGCTTGGTTTCAATACTTGAACTGGTAAAAACGGTAAATATAAAGGCTTCCGTCACCTTTACGGTAAGCCCTGTCCGTCATTTAAAGGATGGATTTATCGAAAATCAGCAAAGCAAAGCTCATTTGTTGACTGCCATTCACAACGTAATAAACAGCAATAATGTAGCCTATTTTCCAGCTTATGAAATAATGATGGATGATTTACGTGATTATCGTTTTTACAAACAGGATATGGTGCATCCAAATAAATTGGCTATCAATTATATTTGGGAAAAATTTACAGATGCTTTTATGTATGAGGACACTAGTAAAATAATGTCACAAGTAAATCAACTACAAAAAGATTTAGCACATAGACCTATACATCCACAAAGTGAAAGTCATCAAAAATTTCTTAATGCTACTTCAAAGAAATTAAAAACCTTTAAAGAAAACCACCCAACAATTATTTTTTAATTTACATGTGTTTGTCCACATTTTGCCAAGGACCACCATTAATACAATCAATACCGTGTTCTTTTAAAATACTTTCAGCACTTCCACTTCTTGCACCACTTCTACAACAAGTAATTACCGGTTTATTTAAGGCTTTAATTTCATCTATATGATTTTGGATAGTATCTAAAACAATGTTTTTTGAACCTTCAACATGACCTTCACTGTATTCTGCTACCGTTCTTACATCAATAACTACCGCCCCTTTTTTAAGGTATTCTTCTATATTATTACTACCTCCTGATCCAAATAAATTAAATAATCCCATATTTCTATTTTTAAGTTTAAGATTGCAAATGTAAGTATAAAATTGTTTTACATACTGTAACTCTTGTTACCAAAGTGATTAAGGTAATCAATTAAAATCTTGCCTATTTTTCTTTAATAACATAATAAATCCCGCTCAAGGCGGGATTTATTGTACTAATTCTATTTAATTTCTTAACGAGTAAAAAGCATTTCTCTATACTTAGTTAAGGTCCAAAGTTCATCATCAATCATAATTTCTAATTTATCACAATGGTATCTAATATCGTCAAAATAAGGCTTAACCTTATTACAATAAGCATCAGCAGCTTTTTGTCCTTCTAATTTATTAGCTTTCTTACGTTCTTCGATCATTGCGTTAATTTTCGAGTTAATTTCCGAAATATGCTCTGAAATTTCTCTAATTAATTTAATTTGCTCACCTGCTTCCTTTTTATAGTCCTGTTCAAAGATCTCTTTTAGTCCTTTTACATTTTCTATTAACATGTTTTGATACTTAACCGCTGTTGGTATAACATGATTTCTAGCAATATCACCCAACACTCTGCCTTCAATTTGAATATGCATTGTATACTCTTCTAATTCTATTTCATGTCTTGCCTCTACCTCCACCTTACTCATTACTTCCATTTCATCATAAAGAGCTAGTGTTTTTTTAGAAATTTGAGCTTTTAAAGCTTCTGGTGTTGTTTTATTATTACTTAAACCTCTTTTCTTAGCTTCTTTTTCCCATTCTGCACCGTAACCATTTCCTTCAAATAAAATTTTCTTAGAAGATTTAATATATTCTCTTAACACATTAAATATAGCCTCGTCTTTCTTTAAATCTTTCTTTTTAATTAAAGCGTCAACTTCTATTTTAAAATCTTTTAATTGCTTGGCAACAATAGTATTTAAAACAGTCATTGGTATCGCACAATTGGCGGTAGACCCCACCGCTCTAAATTCAAATTTATTACCTGTAAAAGCAAAAGGAGAAGTCCTGTTTCTATCTGTATTATCTAACAATACATCAGGAATTTTACCAACTACATTCAGTTTTAAATCTGTTTTTTCTTCAGGAGAAAGCTTACCATCAGTAACCCCTTCTAACTCTTGCAATACTTTGGTCAATTGCTCACCAATAAAAACAGATATAATGGCAGGTGGAGCTTCATTTGCACCTAGCCTATGGTCATTACTTGCAGAAGCAATAGTCGCTCTTAACAATTCCTCATTATCATAAACCGCCTTTATGGTATTGATAAAGAAGGTTAAAAATTGTAAGTTACTCATTGGTGTTTTACCAGGTCCTAATAAGTTAATACCAGTATCTGTAGAAAGTGACCAGTTGTTATGTTTACCTGATCCATTTACACCTGCAAATGGCTTTTCATGAAAAAGAACTTTAAAATTGTGACGAGAGGCAACCTTACCCATTACATCCATCAATAAAGAATTATGATCTACTGCTAAATTAGACTCTTCATAAATAGGTGCCAATTCAAATTGATTTGGAGCCACTTCATTATGACGTGTTTTAACCGGAATACCTAACAACATACATTCTGTTTCCAAATCACGCATATAGTTCAATGCCCGTGTAGGAATTGATCCAAAATAATGATCATCTAATTGTTGACCTTTAGCAGGAGAATGACCTAATAAGGTACGGCCTGTTAATATAATATCAGGTCTTGATGCTGCTAATGCTTTATCAATTAAAAAGTATTCTTGCTCCCATCCTAACGAAGCCGTTACTTTTTTTACATTTTTATCAAAATACTTACAAACTGCAGTAGCCGATTTATCAATTGCTTGTAATGCTCTTAACAATGGTGTTTTATTATCTAAAGCCTCACCTGTATATGCGACAAATATAGTTGGTATAGACAATGTTGTTCCAAAAATAAAGGCAGGAGAAGTTGGATCCCAAGCGGTATATCCTCTTGCTTCAAAAGTGTTTCTAATTCCCCCATTCGGAAAACTAGAAGCATCTGGTTCTTGTTGAACTAATTCAGAACCTCCAAATTTTTCAACCGCTAAACCATTACCAATAGTTTCAAAAAAGGCATCATGTTTTTCAGCAGTACCTCCAGTTAACGGCTGAAACCAATGCGTATAATGAGTTACCCCTTTAGACAAGGCCCAATCTTTCATAGAAGATGCTACTTGATCAGCAATTTTTCTATCTATTTTAGTGCCGTGCTGAATAGCACTCATAACACCTTGATAGGCTTCTTTAGTCAAATACTGACGCATTGTACTTTCATTAAATACATTTTCGCCAAATAACTCAGAACGTTTTATACTTTCATCAACCTCAACAGGTTTTCTATCTAAAGCCTCTTTTAAAGCATGGAATCTTAATACTGCCATAATATATAATTATTTAGTTTAAACAAATTTAGCGAATTTCACTGAAACTTATTATAAATATTTCTCAATTATATAGGGTTTTTTTTATATATATTTTACCTACCCCCCTAAATAAATCGGGGTATCTGTAAAAATATAGTATTAATGTCGATTTTCAATCCTCAAATTTCCATACTACTTTATAAATATTTATTTTTGTCTTAATATTTTAAAACTTAAAATACTTATAGATTATGGCTAAAATAAAATTAGAATACATTTGGTTGGATGGATACTTCCCAACACAAAACATGAGAAGTAAAACCAAAGTAGAAGAGCATGAAAATTTCAAGGGAACTGTTGAAGAAATAGGAAATTGGTCTTTTGACGGTTCATCTACGAAACAAGCTTCAGGTGGATCATCTGACTGTATTTTAAAGCCAGTTGCAATTTATCCTGACCCAACACGTATCAATGGTTATTTAGTAATGAATGAGGTTATGAACGCTGATGGGACTCCGCATGAGTCTAACGCACGTGCTACTATTGAAGATGATGATAATGATTTCTGGTTCGGATTTGAACAAGAATACTTTATAATGAATACGAGTACTGGATTACCTTTAGGTTTTCCAAGAGGTGGTTACCCAGCTCCACAAGGAATGTACTATTGTTCAGTTGGTGGTTTACATACTCATGGTCGTGATATCGTTGAAGAGCATGCTGATTTATGTATTGATGCTGGCTTAAACTTTGAAGGTATTAATCAAGAGGTTGCCTCTGGACAATGGGAATACCAATTGTTTGCTAAAGGAGCTAAGAAAGCAGGAGATGAAATCTGGGTTTCTAGATATTTATTAGATCGTTTAACTGAAGGAAAAGGAATGTACATTGAGTATCATCCAAAACCATTAGGAGATACAGACTGGAATGGATCTGGAATGCACGCTAATTTTTCAAATTCAATCTTAAGAACTTGTGGTTCTAAAGATAAGTATGTTGAAATATGTGAAGCTTTCCGTCCACTTGTAAAAGAACATATTTCTATTTATGGAGAATTTAATGATCAACGTTTAACTGGTAAGCATGAGACAGCTTCAATCAACGATTTCTCTTGGGGAGTTTCAGATAGAGGTGCCTCTATTCGTATACCAATTATCGTTGTAGATAATGGTTATAAAGGATGGTTAGAAGACCGTCGTCCATCTTCAAACGCTGACCCATACAAAGTTGCTGCAAGAATTATTAAAACGGTTAAACCAATAAAATAATCTTTCAACTTTTAATTATAAAAAAAACACCGCAATTGCGGTGTTTTTTTTATAATTACTGTCCCGTCCTGAAATAGCGATACACTAAAACTATAGTGTAATGAAAACAATAGCAAAGACGGGTTACGTCAAGCGTAGCCAAAAAGATTATTCGCTTTCTTTCAAGCTTCAATTGGTTGAAGAAATTGAATCTGGCCAACTTAATAG
>NZ_JAEHFJ010000041.1 GCF_016406085.1 Aureibaculum flavum | reverse complement strand
CAGGCGGCAGGGAAATCAAACGGGGAAAAGAAATACATTGTCGGATTTAAACAGACAATGAGCACGATGAGCGCCGCTAAGAAAAAAGATGTCATTTCTGAAAAAGGCGGGAAAGTGCAAAAGCAATTCAAATATGTAGACGCAGCTTCAGCTACATTAAATGAAAAAGCTGTAAAAGAGCTGAAAAAAGACCCTAGCGTCGCTTACGTTGAAGAAGATCACGTTGCAAAAGCGTACGCGCAGTCCGTGCCTTACGGCGTATCACAAATTAAAGCCCCTGCTCTGCACTCTCAAGGCTTCACCGGATCAAATGTGAAAGTATCGGTTATCGACAGCGGTATCGATTCTTCTCATCCTGATTTAAAAGTAGCAGGCGGAGCCAGCATGGTTCCTTCTGAAACAAATCCTTTCCAAGACTACAACTCTCACGGAACTCACGTTGCCGGTACAGTTGCGGCTCTTAATAACTCAGTCGGTGTATTAGGCGTTGCGCCAAGCGCATCTCTTTACGCTGTAAAAGTTCTCGGCGCTGACGGTTCCGGTCAGTACAGCTGGATCATTAACGGAATTGAGTGGGC
>NZ_JAEHFJ010000040.1 GCF_016406085.1 Aureibaculum flavum | reverse complement strand
CGATGCAGTCGAGAAGATTTTAGCAGAACAAGAGGCTGTTGAAGAACAATGCCCGACTGGATGCTATACCAATCTGTTAAGCCCGACGGTTACCGGTAAAGATACCATCCCGTTTCTCTTGTTTGATAAAAAAGGCGGTTTGTTCTCCACATTCGGGAACGTCGGAGGATTTGCGGATGACAGCCAGTGCTTCGAGTCTATTTTCTTCCGGGCAGAAAGAGTTTGTGATTGCTGCGCAACGCTTTCAGTATTGCGCCCCGTAGATGTGCACGGCGACACCCTCAGCGTCTGCCATCCTTGTGACCCGGATTTCTTCGGTTTAGAAAAAACAGATTTTTGCATTGAAGTTGATCTGAGCTGCTTCAGCGCCATTCAATGCCTTTCACCGGAGCTTGTTGACCGGCCTGAGCCGCACAAAGAGAAAAAGCATCACGGATAGTCATTGATTCGCATCTTTCCTAAAGAAGAATCCCCTTCCAACCTTCTATTACAGATGCAATCATCAGCCCGTCCGGACTTCCGGGCGGCTGACTCTCCGATATCGTTTAATCCGGTATATAAAACGTGAAGTCAGGAGGGAC
>NZ_JAEHFJ010000039.1 GCF_016406085.1 Aureibaculum flavum | reverse complement strand
GATACAAGAGAAGATGAAGGCCGAAATGGAGGCCATAAAAGAGCAAATGGCCACAATGATGGAGGCCATGATGAGCGTGAAGAAGATAATGGAAGCCAATGCGGTTGCAATTGCCGCTACCAGCGTTGTTGCTAAGGTGAACCCGATGCCCCCATCTGGCCTCAACCAAATGAATCATCCAACCTCAAATATAGTAGGCAAAGATTTAGGAAGTACGGATGACCCCCATGATGTGCAAATTCAAAATGAGCACTCCTTCCCACCATATGGCTTGCCTCTCAACTTACGCCACCCAATGTGGCGTACACTCCCAATAAGAATGTCAATAACTCCACTACTATACCCATTGAAAGCCAACAACCCCAAACTGATCATGCACATGTCTCTTAAACCGTGGGGGAGACACATGAAATTCCCCACCACAATCTAGCCGACTTCGAGCCTTGCCTCGGATATGCCACCGAAGGGCAAGCAGTTGGTGGTATACCCCTGCGAAACACTTTGAAGGGCCCTCAGTTTCGCCCACAACCACAACCCTTGCATTTTGCGGTGGGAAGAGCCCCTCTTGCTATGGCTGAAAAGGGAAAGTTGGATCATATAGAGGAAAGGC
>NZ_JAEHFJ010000038.1 GCF_016406085.1 Aureibaculum flavum | reverse complement strand
AATATTGTAAGTACTCTGGAGATAAACAGACCAGAACAGATTTGGGTGAGTGACATTACCTATGTTGGAACAAGAAGTAATCCATCGTATCTAGCATTGATTACTGATGCATATTCAAAAAAAATAGTTGGATATAATCTTTCTAATAGTCTTGCGGTGGAAGGCTCATTAAAAGCCTTAGAGATGGCTTTGAAAAATAGACATTACAGAGAAAAGCCGTTAATTCATCATTCAGATAGAGGGTTACAATACTGCTCTAATGACTATCAAGAATTGTTAGAGATTAATAATATAAAAGCTAGTATGACCGAAAAATATGATCCTTATGAAAATGCAATTGCAGAGAGAATTAATGGTATACTAAAACAAGAGTTTAGTATTGCTAAAAATATTGAAAATATTAATCTAAAGAGTGAATTAATTGCCAATGCAATCAAAATATATAACAACCTTAGACCGCATTTATCAAACTATATGTTAACACCAACAGAAATGCACAAACAAAATAAACTCAAAAGAAAACAGTATAAATCAAAAAAGCTTAACGATATTAGTATCGTTAAGCTTTAAGTTATAAATTTAATCCTTTAATAATCTGTATCGGTTATTTAGGACTAGACA
>NZ_JAEHFJ010000037.1 GCF_016406085.1 Aureibaculum flavum | reverse complement strand
GTTTTTTGTTTTCCCTTCTCTTACGAAAATATTCTAAGGATTACTCCCTACGGTCGTGATCCCAGAAAGGGTATCCTGAGCAAGCATAGCAACCCAAAAACACAATGTGTTTTTTTGGGTTTTTTGTTTTCCCTGCTCTTACGAAAATATTTCAAGGATTACTCCCTGCGGTCGTCATCCCAGAAAAGATGTCCTGAGCAAGCATAGCAACCCAAAAACACAATGTGTTTTTTTGGGTTTTTTGTTTTCCATATCGCTTACAAAAGCAAGCTTTTGACGCTCTTGGAAAAATTTCAAGGATTACTCCCTGCGGTCGTGATCCCAGAGAGGGTATCCTGAGCAAGCATGGCAACCCAAAAACACGTTGTGTTTTTTTGGGTTTTTTGTTTTCCATATCGCTTACAAAAGCAAGCTTTTGACGCTCTTGGAAAAATTTCAAGGATTACTCCCTGCGGTCGTGATCCCAGAGAGGGTATCCTGAGCAAGCATGGCAACCCAAAAACACGTTGTGTTTTTTTGGGTTTTTTGTTTCCATATCGCTTACAAAAATATTTCAAGGATTACTCCCTGCGGTCGTGATCCCAGAAAGGGTATCCCGAGCAAGCATAGCAACCCAAAAACACGATGTGTTTTTTTGGGTTTTTTGTTTTCCCTTCTCTTACGAAAATATTCTAAGGATTACTCCCT
>NZ_JAEHFJ010000036.1 GCF_016406085.1 Aureibaculum flavum | reverse complement strand
TAAATCTATGATGAGAATCAGTTGTTACATGATAGCTTCTTTTAGGTTTTATCAGCATATGATTTGCTTTAAGTATTCTAAATAGTTTATCTCTTCCTACATTCAATATCAACAACTCCGACTTGAGTATATGATATAATTTTCTTGTGCCTAGTTTAGGCATCACGTTACGGATTACACGTACTAAAGCAATTACCTTTTGTGCAATAGATTGTCTGTAAGCTCTTGATTTAAGTGCTCTATAATAAACCTGTCTATTAAGCCCAAGTAAGTTACAGGTAGAAACTATTGTTTCTTTGTATTCTTCTTTGAAGTTTTCGATAACTCGGGCGTGTAGTTTTTTCTTATTTGAATATCATATTCTTTCTCTGCCATATCTACCAACATATCGAAGATAATTACTTTCTTATCTGCTCGCTCAGCTAAGTGTTCTGCTCGTGCCTTTTGTTTTTCAAGAAGTTTTACTTTTGCTTCTAATTCTATAATCCTCTGTTCTGGTGTCTTTGTCATAGTGGTAATGGATAAGTTTTCCCAATCAAATGTACCATATTTTCTTAACCATTGTGTGATTGTAGATCTCGCTTGAATTCCATATTTAAGATGAGCATCTAATCTATTAAGTTGGCCAGATTCAATTTCTTCAACCAATTGAAGCTTGAAAGAAAGCGAATAATCTTTTTGGCTACGCTT
>NZ_JAEHFJ010000035.1 GCF_016406085.1 Aureibaculum flavum | reverse complement strand
TAAGTTGATTGTCATTACAATATAAGCTTTCTAGTAAAACATTATTCGATACATCTAAACTAGTTAATAAATTTCTACCAGCAAATAATGATTGTAATTGAGTATTTTTTGATACATCTAAACTTGTTAAATTGTTGATGGTAAATCCTAACTCTTCTAATAAAATATTGTTTGAAACATCTAAAGTAGTTAATTCATTACTCCTACATTGTAATACTCTAAGTACTGTATTACTAGAAACATCTAAATTTATTAGGTTGTCGCTACATCTTAATTCTTCTAATACAGTATTGTTTGAAACATCTAAAGCTGTCAAACTATTATTCCAACAATTTAATTTTTTAAGTGCCGTATTGTTAGATACATTCAAACTTATTAACCCGTTGGCTTGACATTCTAAAACTTCTAACAAAGTATTATTTGAAAAATCTAAAGCCGTTATTTCATTTAACACACAATTAAATGATATCAGAGCCGTATTATTTGAGAGATCAATACTAGTTAGATTGTTCTTCTCTAATTCTAAAACTTCTAATAAAATATTGTTTGAAACATCTAAACTAGTTAAATCATTTACTTCACAATTTAACGAAGTAAGTGCTACAAAATCTTCAATACCAGTGAGGTCTGCAATGTTTTTATTACGAATATCTAGGTCTGTTATGGTATTAATATTTGCAGTTGGCACATAATCATCTAAAGGGCCAG
>NZ_JAEHFJ010000004.1 GCF_016406085.1 Aureibaculum flavum | reverse complement strand
ACAAAAAACCCAAAAAAACACATTGTGTTTTTGGGTTGCTATGCTTGCTCAGGATACCCTTTCTGGGATCACGACCGCAGGGAGTAATCCTTGAAATATTTTCGTAAGAGAAGGGAAAACAAAAAAACCAAAAAAACACATCGTGTTTTTGGGTTGCTATGCTTGCTCAGGATACCCTTTCTGGGATCACGACCACAGGGAGTAATCCTTGAAATGTTTCCAAGAGCGTCAAAAGCTTGCTTTTGTAAGTGATATGGAAACAAAAAACCCAAAAAAACACATCGTGTTTTTGGGTTGCTATGCTTGCTCAGGATACCCTATCAGGGATAATGCCAAATTTTATATTTTGCGGACTTTGTCAATAAATACAGAACTTTGGAGTTAACACAAAATCGCCCTATGTTTTTTGTACATTGTTACAAAACGTTTTATTTATACGAGCCATTCTCATATGTAAGAGTTTCTGTTTTTTCAGTTACTGTTTCTTTTTCATCACAATCATTATTTTCATTAAGAAAAGCTATTGAATTTGTGATTTTACTTTTGATTAAAATATCTAAGTGACTATTTGTTAAGTTATCAGTTATAATTATTGTCTTTTTTTTAGAACTAAATTCTCCAATACAATTGCCGTCCCATTGACCACTATATTCTAAAACATTGTAATTTTTAAGTAACGTCCTTAAAGAATTATCTTGTGGTTCAAATAAAGTAATTGTTTCATACCCATAAGGGTTAACTCTAGAGTTTCCATTGTATTTAACTCTAATTCCAAAAGCTCGTTTTTCATTTGATAAATAATAAGGAGCGGTATCGATTGAAATTTCAACCAATACTACTGCATCAGAAACCCAACCGTTAGACTTGTAACTTTCTATATATTTATTTTCAATTTGATAACTTAAGCTATTTACAATTAAGATGTAGCTATTCAACTCAAAACAGCAATCGTTTTGTTCATTATATTCTGTTTCTAGCTTGGGTATTACAACAATTGTTTTAGTAGAATCATTTGGCATTACTTTTTCTACGATTAAATCAGTTTTACAATTAGACAAATTGATTTTTAACTCCTTCAATACGCTATCTACTAGATTTGAATGTTGTTGAGCATATAAATTAAAACTCATTAAAAATATAAATATAGAAGATAGTTTCATTTTAATGTTTTGTAAAACAGTTAGATATGTACCATTACATATGTACTCCGCATATCACAAATATAAGGAATATAGTGACGTGTAGTTTATTGTTAATTTATATGCTAATTTGCCATTTAAAACGTCGAAAATTTATTTTCGTAAGAGAAGGGAAAACAAAAAAACAAAAAAAACACATTGTGTTTTTGGGTTGCTATGCTTGCTCAGGATACGCTCTCTGGGATGACGACCGTAGGGAGTAATCCTTATACGGTCATTGCGAACTCGGAGATAACCGAGTGAAGCAATCTCATGAAATGAAGCACCCACCTAATTAGCTACGCCGTACGCTCCACAATATACGGCAAGTCCGTTTCTACATTCTTTTTATAGAGGTCTCTACTTACTGGGTAAGCTTTAAATGGTTTGGTGGTAAAACCCTCTGCCATGAGTTCATTAAGGCTCGGTTCATTCATGCCCTCATCGAGCCAATCTTCAAGGTTCGTTTCATCTAAGACCAATGGCATTCTCTTTTGCTTATTATGCACTTCGGTAAAAAAGGCATTGGCTGGCATGGTAATAATGGTTGCCGTATTGGTTTGGGCATCTATTTCGTTATACAGCCCAGCAAATAGAAATAAATCACCTTCGGGATACGCTTCTGACGGCTGATAACAAAAATTTGGGACGACAATCCCATTTTCATGATGCGGCTCAAAAAAACCATCGGCAAGAATTAAACAGCGTTTATTTTGTGCACTTTTTTTATAGGAATTCCGCTCAAATAGCGTTTCACTCTTGGCATTTAGGGTATTGCTTTTTTTATAAAAGGCAGCCGGGTCGTTATGGGCCCAATCTGGGACTAATCCCCACTGAGCGTGAGTTATTAATTTGGGCGACTCCATTGTAATGATATACAAGTTGCCATGCGAAAAGCCGTTTAAATGAAAGTACTGTTTATATTCATCGGGGATTTCAAAATTAGCGGGAATCATACTCAGTAAGCGTTGCTCAATTTCTTCTCGTTTTTTCCGTAATGCCGTTGAATAACACATAATTTAAATTTTAGTTAAAAATATGGAAATTTTTATAAAAACGGAATGGAGATCGTATTTGAGACTAGCACTATACGAACTTAATTTCAAATGCGTTAAACCTATGTATTGGTTGCTAAAAGAATGGAGGCCATTAATATTTAAAATTTCTTAGTTTTGGCACTAGACCGTTTTTAGTGTAAAGCTTCAGCGAAAAAATAAATTACTTATAAATGATCATAAAACATACACCTATTTTTAGTCTACTATTGCTTGTAGTTTTTATTGCGGGTACTAAAGAAAAACGATACTTAAAAACGAGTGCTTTAGAACAAAACGAAATTGTAGCACAATTACAGAAGATAGACACCATTGAAGTAAATATAGATAGTATTATAGATATTTCAGGTGAATATGAACTCATAAAGGGAAGATCGTCCATGATTGACTCTGATGACTATGTAATTTATAAAGGAGCAATGGTTATTGAAAAACTTTCAGAAACTGATTTTGGTTTTTATTATGCTAATAAAATAAAAGAACTTACCCCTACTGGTCATTTTGGAATCATAAGGAATTTTAAAAATGAATTTCATACCCTTAGAATATGTAATGAAAAGGAGGTAGAAGGCTATTCTAATGAGAATTTTGTGAAAGGAGTCTACCTAAACAATCAAATATTAATTGAAAAAAAGGGTGATCTGCTTACTTTTATTCATTACGGTAGTAATTTTAGAAGTTATGCATTGTATAAAAAAAAGAAACCTGAAGCCGATTTTTATATTTCTGTACTTAAAACACTAAAAAAGAATAAACAATTTTATGATAAATTTCTTTTAGAGTATAAAGAGGCAGTAAATTATGATAAAAGTAAACTGGAAATAGAATTTGTTTTTAAACGCGGGCTCTGGATGTCAAAACACAAACATAATGTTGTTGATGGTATTTTGAGTTATACGCATACCTACAGTAAACCAGCTGAAAATGAGGGTTTTGTAAAACAAGATTCCATTTTTAATAATGCACTTATAAATTATAAAAAATAAGGTATTACAAGTATTCGCTATTTAAAATGCCATAAGCTCCATATTTGAGGTCATTCATTTATCGACAACATAACCTGCGAGTTATTATAACTACGAATCCACAGACAGTTTATCAATACACTTTAAGCCGTTTTTATATGAAAGCTGAGTGAAATTACGCCCCTTATTGGTTAAACTCCTTTACATCATCACTTAAATCATAAACAGTAACGTCTTTTAATAGCTTTTCGATGATACTACTACCTGCAGCACTACGATATCCGCCAGCACAATGCACCACGATGGGTTTATCAGTAGGAATTGTTTTTGCGGTTGTACGCAATTCATTCAACGGAAGTGGCAATGCATTTTCAAAAAAGGAACCTTCGTTTATCTCGCTCATATTACGAATGTCTACAATGGTATATTTATCAGGATGGGCTTTAAAATCTTGAAGATTCAAAGGTTTATCGGCAATTAAATTTTCCTTAGCAAGCGTGATTACTTTTTTCAATTGTTTTTCGTAACCAATTTTAGCTACACGTTGCAATATCATGTCTAGGTCTTGTGGTTTTTCAATAACCAAACTGAATTTTTCTTTGGGTGCAATGATGGCTCCTAACCACGTTTCAAATTTAGAATCTTCAGAAGTGTCTTCAATATTCAAACTTCCTTTCAGATGTCCTTTTTTATAATCAGCAGACGCTCGAACATCTACAAGAAGTCCTTTTGCAGTAGTATTCATTTTAAAGGACACTTTGGCAATGGATTTACGCAAGTTTTTAGCACCTCTTTTATTCAACATCACATTATAACCAAAATACGAAGGTATAAACGGTTGACTCTCCAACAAGGTAGTTACAAACTGTTCTTTGGTTTGTTCTTGAAATGCCCAATTTGCCATCCGTTCATTCCCCAATGTACTACTGGCGGCATCACTTAAATTTTTTCCACAAAGAGAACCAGCACCGTGGGCGGGATAGACCAACGTATCATTAGGTAGATTCGTGAATTTATGCAACATGGTTTCGTACATGGCTTCCGCCAATTCTTTACGTTTTGCCGTCATATTACCCGCTTTTTCTCGTAAATCAGGGCGGCCAACATCACCAATAAACAAGGTATCGCCTGTAAACAGTACTTTTTTATCGCCATCATCAGCAACAATGCTAATACTATCTGGCGAATGTCCAGGGGTGTTCATCGCGGTTAAAGTGGCTTTTCCTATGTTAATACGAATACCATCATCAAAAGAGATGTGCGGATAATCTGCTCCTAATTTTTTACTGTTGTAAATATTGGCTCCTGTTTCTTTGTGAATTTGCAAATGCGAACTCACAAAATCAGCATGCGGATGTGTTTCAATAACCGCTATAATTTTTGCCTTATTTTGATAGGCAAACTCATAATACTGCATCGGGTCACGTTCGGGGTCAACAATAGCCATTTCACCATCACTAATTATGGCATACGAAAAATGGGATAAGGGTTTGTATTCAAATTGTTTTATTTTCATGATGGTTTACATTTTAAAGCGACACATTGTTTAAAAATCACGAATAGCTAAGGTAAGTTAGGTTCCACCAACGGAAAACTCCCTTAGAAAAAGGCAATTCATTAAACGTTATACTGCATTATTTATAAGGATATTCCTTACTAGCGTAATGCATTTTACAGTTGGTTATTTGGACTACTTAAGGTACGGCTTTATTTTAAAAATACCACCAATTTGAATCCTAAAAAACAGAAAAAGATGCCGCCAATTTTTTGGGCTTTTGTTCCGCATTTAGAGGTTGCAGTACTACCTGTGGCTCGGTTTAGTACTATCCCATCCCATACATGGTAAAAACCCCCATTTACCGTGTTTGTACTCAACAGGGATTCACTAAATTTGCGTAGTGGTGTCACCAAAAAAGGAGTCACTGTCAGTTATAACCTAAAAACATGCTCTTAAAAACGTTTACTATTGGTCTATTTTTAACAATGATGGGGTATCAAACCACAATAACCGCTCAAAAGGATACCATTTATTATGATCAAGATTGGGATGAAACCACAAAGACCAATGCCCATTTTTACAGACCCATGCCTTTGGAGCAAGACGGCAATAGAACCTTATTTAAAGACTATTATATTGATGGTACTTTACAATTTGAAGCCTGGCAAAAAAAGCTTGACACTACAGAAACCTCATTTTTAGGTTCTAATAAGTATTATTACGATGGTAAAGTGGTTTGGTATTATGCCAATGGTAATAAAAGGACGGTGATGCATTATAAAAATAGAAAACAGAACGGGCCAGAAATCAAATACTATGAAAACGGTGCTATAAAAAGTGAGCTTGAAATGATAGATGATGAACAGCAATCTTCCAAATCCTATTCCAAAGAAGGGAAATTACGAACCGAATTACAGTTTAAAAATGGATACCCCGCTGAAGGCGTAGGTTCCTGTTTTATTCAATATAAAGAGGGGAGAAGAATAGGTGAAAAATTGTATTACGAAAATACCGACATACTAGCCTATGAACGTGTTTGTCCAGATAAAGGCTGTTACGACGAAAACACAGAAATCTTTTATGACAAGATAGGAGCCATTATTCAGAAAAACACCTGTATAGATGAAGAAGTAATTGAAGGAAGAGCCATTACATTTTATAAGGGCGATGACTGTGGCTATGTAAAAGCTATAAAAACAATGACAACTGTTGAAAACACAAACTTTAACGGACCCTTTGTCAAATATGATAGTAACGGAGACGTGCTATATAAAGGTATGTATAAAAATCACTATCCCAATGAAGGTACTTTTGAACATGAAGATGATGATCGGCTTTTGTATGTTTCTGAGTACAAAAAAGGCAGTAAAAACGGAACCGAAACGGTGTGGAATAAAGAAAAGATAATAGCCGAAGGTTTCTATGTAGAAGGTGTAAAACAGAACGGTACTTTTGTTGAACAAAGGCAATTTACGGGTTGGTCTAAAATACCTATTATTCTAAATTTAAAAGACGGAAAAGAAGAAGGAAAACAAATATTTTATAATAGTGCAAGAGATATGACCATGGGGTTTTACCATGCGAAAGCAGGGAAAAAAGACGGTGCTTATGCCGCTTATTATTATGATGGCGAAGTACTTGCCGAGGCCACCTATAAAGACGGAAAACCTTTTGATGGTTCGGTATTGTTTAATGACGAATATCGTTTTTATAAAAACGGAGAACGTTTAAGAGAAAATATACATGAAGATATGGAAGAAAAAGAACGCTTAGAAGCCTTTTCTAAAGGATCAGACACCGTAACGGGCAGTTATAATATGGGGGGATTTGAAATGGCAGCTTCCATGGTGTTTTTAGATACACATCAGTTTTTTTTCTCGTTAAGTGTGGGCAGTTTAGATTTAACGACCTACGGAGCTTATCATTTAAAAAACGGGACCTTAAAATTACAAATGCCTGAAGAGCAAAAGCTAGATTTTATGATCTATGGTAAAAAAGACGCTGCTTTAAAAGATTCCGTTGTCATTCAATATTATAATTACGATGCTGATAGTAAACCTGTAGTACAATTAAATAAGCAATGGTTAACTTTAGAAGACGTAACGGAACCAAATGGCGAACGCTCACGACAAAATAAGGAAACCTTTACCATCCCTATAAAGAAATTGAATACCCTGAACTTGGGACTTAGATCAAGAGCTAAAAAAGGTATCGTTTTAAAGAGCCTATTGGAAGCTGATTCACTAAAAGATTTTAATAGTTTTATTATAGCCTATAATGTTACAGCCAAAGAAATTAAACAATTTGAAAAGGGTACGTTTACCTTTAATGGAGATAACTTAGTAAGTGATGGTAAAGAAAAACAGAAAAGACCGTTAAGTGAAGCTGACAAAGAAAATATATTGGACTATATTATTGAAAATAAAGCCTTTCCGCACTATATTCAAAATTTTAGTTATGAAAAAATAAAGTTGCATTCAAAAGCAACAGATCAAAAAATTAAGAAGTATACACAACTCTTAAAAACGGAAGAATAAACGATGTTAACTAAACGAGGTAAAATGAAATTTATAATGAAAAATAGTTGGGTGGCAGCCGTATTGCTGGTACTGGTTGGTTGTAGTACGGAGTATTACCAAGGTTATGTGTACCATAATGGTAAACCTGTAAAAGATGTTTTTGTAAAAGAAAAAGACGGAAACATTTTTGCGGTAAAAACCGATGAAAAAGGATATTTTAAATTAGAAAAAACCATTGATGCTGAGGCGTTAATTTTTATGAAAGACGAATTTAAAAACGATACCATAGTTTTAAAAGGAGTTGCCCCAGATGCACAACCTTTTTTACGTGCAACATCAGATACCTTGCAATTAGAAAAAGCTCCACTACGTTTTGATACCAAAGGTTCTTATGAGATAGAGCAGGAATAGTAACGATAACATGCAGATAAAAGAATTAACAATATACAGCTCTAATATAAAAGCCCAAGCCGACTTTTATACCCGTGTATTGGGTGTAACCTGCATTATAAGTACGGACCAAAAAGTTTCGTTTCAGTTGGGGACTTCCATATTGACCATAGCTTATAAGCCTAAAGCAACGCCTTATCATTTTGCCATAAACATTCCCGCCAATAAAGAAGTGGAAGTCTTGGCGTGGCTTAAAACAAAAGTTGCTATAGAGAAGGAGGGAAGCAATGAAATTATTGACTTTACCGCATGGAATGCGAAAGCCATTTATTTTTATGACCAAGACCATAATATTGTAGAGCTGATTGCACGGAAAAATTTAAATAATAGTACACCACAACCATTTGATGCTTCTCAATTTTTAGAAATCTCAGAAATAGGAATGCCCACCACAACCATTGAAAAAATATACACACAATTACATAAGTTAACCAACATTAAAATTTATGATGGTAGCTTTGATCGTTTTTGTGCGATAGGTGATGAGCATGGACTTTTTATATGTATTAACCCCAAGGTAAAAGATTGGTTTCCTACCCAAGACAAAGCCTTTGCTTCAGCCTTTGAAATTATGGTTGTTGAGCAAGGTAAAGAGTACTGTATGAAGTATGAAAATGAAGCACTCAACTTGTTGCGTTAAAAAAAAATAACTTTAATACTCTTTAAAAAGTGCTGGATAACTCATGGAGCCCAGTTGCACGGTTCCTTTCCATGCATTGTCCACTTGTTTTTCTAAGGACATAGTGTACATCATTTTCACTTTTTTATCAGCAAGGGAATCCCATGCATAAATATCAGAGGTAATGGTAGTATCGGTTATAATAGATTCTGTAAATTGTTCTGAGTTGTTTTTACCCTCATACCATTTATAAATAACGGGGTCCGATTTTTTACTACGTTGCAGCACTAGTAGTTGAAATTTTAATTGGCGTTCATATTTACTACCTTCTTGGGTAATGGCTCTATCTCTAAACAGTTTATTGCGTATGCCAGGTCTACGTATAATGGTATCCGAGGCATTTAAAAGTAAGTTCTTGCCATACTCCGTAAGTTTTTCGCTTATGGATGCATACGGAAAATAAGCAGATACATTTTCTACACCATTTACGTGAACACGCATGTCGGCTTCTAATAATTCAATGCGAATAGAAATGTTTGAAGTAGGGTTTATTTTATCGATGGCCACTAACGAATCTAATAGTAGGGTTAATTTTTCTTCATAGCCTCTATCCCTTTCATCCATAAAAACGTCGTCATAATCAAAGAAATCTCCGGTACGTTTATCAAATAGTTCTATGTCCGTGTATGCTTTACCTTTTTGGGTACCAAATAGCTCTACAAAAATGATGTTCGTATGGTAGTCAAATTGTTTCCATGAATTAAATTCTAGTTTACTAGTTAATTTTAAGGCTTTTGTAAAAGGCGTTTTGGTAAACTGTCCTGGTAAATGCCTTAAATGTTTAAGGTGTAAAAAGGAATTTACTTTTTCTTCAACCAAGGTATCTGTTTTATAGGTTAAGACAGGGAATTTATACGAAGTAGTTGAATCTAACTCAGAAAATTCTTGGGCAAAGCCCATATTAAAAATGAGTACTGCAATGAGGAAACGTAATGTATTCATAAGGATAATGTAAAGGTTGTTGTGCTAATAAGCGGTAAAATTACAGAATTTTACAAGGGAAGCAACCCCTGAATAAGGTTAAAATGAGAAGTGGTTGGTTTATGTACATAAAAAATAGGATTGTCCCCTTTTTTTATACTTTTAAAACATTTTAATTTTATAACATGTTAACGTTTTAATCGTTTATTACGTTTAAGGTTAGCTGCGTAGTAAACAATCAGGTTAAAACCCAATTAAGGGTTCACCGGTCAATTATTTAGTTAAAAAAATATTTTCAGGCGTCATTAAATAAAACCTCAACATTAAAATGAAATACTTAATTTTTGTCATTTCTTCTATATTTTTTACAATTTACCTGTTTAACAATAACGGAAAGGTGGAGACAACTACAATTGCTGATGCGTCTAGTAGTCATTTATCTCCGCTAGTGGCTTATGGAAAACAATTATATATGCGAGAATCTTGTAATAGCTGCCACACGTTAAAGGTTGAGCATAAAAATGCCCAATTGACCAGTTTAGACGGCGTTGGTGGTAAGTATTCAAACAGTTGGTTGTTTCATTATTTAGATGATCCATTAAGTATCATACCAAATTCAAAGAAAAGCTCATACAAGCAGCTTTATACCAATACATTGCGTAAAGAAATGATAGCTGCAAAAGAAAATGATACCTTATGGCAAGCATTACTTAAAGAGGCAGATAGCCTTGAGCTAGAATTGAAGCATGAAGGTATAACAACGGATAAAAAAGAAATAATAGCTCTAATAGCATACATGCAGCAAATACCTGCAAGTGAAAAAAAAATGGAATTGGATAGCATAGAGCGTGTTAACTACTTAAATGAACAAAAATTAAGTGGTAATGCAGATGTTGATGATAAAAGCATCATCATAAAGGTAGCAAATGATGAAGCGAACAAAGAAAAAGGGAACGTACTTTTTCAGGCAAACTGTTCCCCTTGTCACGGAACCGAAGGGCAGGGTATTATTGGACCTAATTTAACGGATGCCTATTGGTTACACGGCGGCAAGAAAGCAGACATAGCAAATACGATAATGAATGGTGTTTTAGCAAAAGGAATGATTTCTTGGAAAAGTCATTTGACACCTACAGAAATTGGAGCGTTAATTGCTTTTATAGCATCCATAAATGGAACCAACCCTGATAATGCAAAAGCACCACAAGGTATAAAAGAATAAGTATAGCAATTACGGCTACTTATTATAAGAACCCTTTTACGATGCAACTATACATCTACAAAACAAAGCAACTTAATTGATTACAAATAAACCAACTAAAACGGTCCATACTTTTTTACCTATGGCGTTGAAATATTGCAGTTGGTGTACGTATTAAAAAGAAAAAGTAGTTGCAAAGTGTACATATAAAAATAGGGGGTTTTTCCCCTTTTTTTAATGGCTTAAAAATGGTAAGTTTGTTAATAGTCGCTTCAACCCCATTGAATGAATAAAAAAAATCTTACAGAAAGAGATATATGTACAAAATTTATTAACCCTGCACTTAAATTAGCAGGTTGGAATATGCAAAAACAAGTCCGAGAAGAAGTTCCTTTTACAGATGGACGAATTATTGTACAGGGTAAGCTATATGCTAGAGGGAGGCGTAAAAGGGCAGATTATATTCTTTACTATAAACCGAATGTTCCTATTGCAATTATTGAAGCTAAAGATAATAATAAACCAGTGGGTTCAGGGATGCAACAAGCATTGGAATACGCGGAAATTCTTCAAATTCCATTTGTATTTACTTCAAATGGTGATTCTTTTGTCTTTCATGATAAAACAAAAGCATTAGGGCAAGTTGAAAAAGAAATAACCTTAAACGATTTTCCTAGTCCAGAATATCTATGGAATAGATACTTGCAAGAGCAAGAATTAGATACTCCAAAAGCTAAAGAAGTTATTGAACAAGATTATTTTGTAGATGATAGTGGAATGTCTCCAAGATATTATCAGCAGAATGCTGTAAATAGAAGTTTAGAAGCCATTGCAAAAGAACAAAACAGGATTTTGTTGGTTATGGCAACCGGTACAGGTAAAACATATACGGCATTCAATATTATTTGGAGATTATGGAAAGCAGGTATAAAGAAGCGTATTTTATTTTTAGCAGATAGAAATGCATTGCTTACGCAAACTAAGAATGGTGATTTTTCCCCTTTCGGAAATGATATCATGCATATAATAAAAAACAGAAAAATTGATAAATCTTATCAAATATATTTTGCATTATATCAAGGCTTAACCAGTAATGATGAAGATAAGAATGCCTACAAAGAATTTAGCAAAGATTTCTTTGATTTGGTTGTAATTGATGAGTGTCATAGAGGTAGTGCTTCTGAAGCATCTGCTTGGAGAGAAGTATTAGATTATTTTTCGTTTGCTACGCAGATAGGAATGACCGCAACACCCAAAGAGACTGATGATGTATCAAACATGGATTATTACGGGAAACCTGTCTATACGTATTCTTTAAAACAAGGTATAGATGATGGTTTTTTGGCTCCTTACAAAGTGGTGAGAATTACAACTAATGTTGATGAAGGTTGGAGACCAACTAAAGGGTTGTTAGATAAGTATGGTAACGAAGTTGAAGATCGTATTTATAATTTAAAAGACTATGACCGTACTTTAGCTATTGATGAAAGAACTGAAACTGTAGCTAAAAAGATCACAGAATATTTAAAAGCAACAGATAGATATGCAAAAACCATTGTGTTTTGTGTAGACATTGATCATGCAAACAGAATGCGTCAGGCACTAATTAATGAAAATGCAGATTTAGTAGCTAAACATTGGAATTATTGTGTGAAAATAACGGGAGATGATGAGGTAGGAAAACAAGAATTAGATAATTTCACAGATGTAGAAGAACGTTTTCCTGTAATTGCAACAACATCAAAAATGTTGACTACTGGAATTGATACCAAAATGGTGAAGTTTATTGTTTTGGAATCTAATATTAACTCAGTTACAGAATTTAAACAAATTATTGGACGTGGTACACGTATAAGAGAGGCAGAAGGTAAAGTGTATTTTACCATTATGGATTTCAGAAAAGCGACAAATATATTTGCAAGACCAGATTTTGATGGTGATCCAGTTCAAATTTATGAACCTAAACCAGAGGAACCAGTTGTGCCTCCAGAAGATGAAGATAATACCCAAATACCAGAGAATGGTGAACCAATTAATCCTGATGAATTCAAACCAACAAAACCTATTGTTGATATTGATGAAGAAGAATCAGAAATAAAAAAGTTTTACGTAAATCAAATACCAGTAACTGTCGTAAACGAACGAGTTCAATATTATGGTAAAGATGGAAAACTAATTACTGAATCTTTAAAAGACTACTCTCGAAAAAATATTGAAAAAGAATTCGCTTCACTTGATGATTTTATCCAACGTTGGAATACCACAGAAAAGAAAGAAGAATTAATAAAAGAACTAGCTGAACATGGTATTTTACTGGAGGCATTACGTGAAGAAGTAGGTACTGAAATGGATGCTTTTGACCTAATATGTCATATTGCTTATGACCAACCACCATTAACAAGAAAAGAGCGTGCTAATAATGTGCGTAGACGAAATTACTTTGCTAAATATAGTGCTACCGCTCAAAGAGTTTTATACAGTTTATTAGATAAATATGAACAAGAAGGCATAATTTCCATTGAGCAAGGTTCTGTACTAAAAGTTAAGCCATTAAATGAAATGGGTTCTCCTGTTGAATTAGTAAGAGCTTTTGGTAAGAAAAAAGACTTTGACCAGGCCGTTAAAGAGTTGGAAAACGAAATATATAATATAGCTTAATTGAATATTTTAACTAAAATACAACAACCAGAAGGTAGACGTCTTGAATTCAAAGAGAATATACCAACGAATTCAGATTTAACAAAAACGATAGTTGCTTTTGCTAATGATGCTGGAGGTGAATTGTTTATTGGTATAAAAAATAATCCAAGAGAAATTACGGGTTTGATAAAAGAAAATTTAGATTCGATTGAAAATAAAATTAGCAACCTTGTAAACGATCAATGTACTCCAACTGTTTTACCAGAAATTACTTTTATAGAAGAAAATGGAAAACACGTTATCAAAGTTTATATTCATAAAGGTAGTAAACCGCCTTACTTTATTAGCTCAAAAGGAAAAGAAAAGGGAGTATATACCAGAGTAGGTTCTTCTAACAGATTAGCTAGTAATGAGATTATTCAAGAATTGGAAAGACAAGGACAAAATATTTCTTTTGATTCAGAATTATTTTTTAATAAAAATTACGGAGAATTAAACCTCGATAATTTTAAAAGTTTTTTCAAAGAAAAAGCAAACGAGAATTTAACTTTTGAAGTTTTAAGAAAATTAAATCTTGTTAATGAAGAACAAGGTCAAGTATTTCCCACTAATGCGTTGATTTTACTATCTGATGATGTAAAAAAAAGAGAATTGTTTCCCAATGCTAAAGTAGAATGTGCACGATTTAAAGGAACCATTCCTGGAACATTTATTGATCAGAAAACTATTGATGGTAATATTGCTTTACAAGCGGAACAAGCTTATCAATTTGTACTGCGTCATATTTCTGAAGGTACAGAAGATTATAAAGGTGTTTATAGAAACGACCGTTGGGAATATCCTATAGTTGCCATTAGAGAAGTGATTAGAAATGCTGTAATTCATAGAGATTATTCGCTTACAGGAAAAGATATTAAAATTGCTATTTTTGATGATAAATTAGAAATTACAAGTCCTGGAAAATTATTGCCTACCGTAGATTTTAACGATATGGATGCAGGCCAATCAGATGTTAGAAACAAAGTATTGGCACCTGTTTTCAAACGTTTGGGCATAATTGAACAATGGGGAAACGGTTTGCAATTAATAGCAGACGATTTAAAAGAATATCCAGAAATAGCATTGACTTGGAAAGAACCCGGAATCGCCTTTAGAGTCTCATTTATCAAGAAAAATTATGCTTCACAGCAGGAGTCACAGCAGGAGTCACAGCTAGAGTCACAACTAGAGCTGCAACTAGAGCTGCAACTAGAGCTGAAGCACGAGTTAAGGCACGAGTTAGAGCACAAGTCTTTATTCTCAAAAGCACTGAAAATAGTAGCCGTAAAGACAAGTTCAACAAAAGAAATAGCACACTCCTTAAAACAAAAAAGTGTTACTGGACAGCTTAAGAAAATTATCAGAAAATTATTGCATTTGCAACTTATCGAATGGACAATTCCAGACAAACCAAAAAGCTCTAAACAACAATATAAAATAACAAAAAGAGGACTTGCTTTTTTGCAACTTCTAACCAAAAAATAAGAATGAGCAACATAACAACAAACATAAAAGGCATACGTGATATAATGCGTAAAGACACGGGAGTAGATGGAGATGCACAACGTATCTCGCAAATGGTATGGATGCTTTTTATGAAAATATTTGCCGACAAAGAAGAAGAATGGGGAATTACCATAAACAATTACGAATCGCCAATTCCAGAACATTTAAAATGGCAAAATTGGGCAGCAGATGATGAAGGCTTAACAGGCGATGCTTTAATGGAGTTTATAGAAAACGAACTCTTTCCTGCTTTAAAGGAATTAGATATTACATTAAGCCCACAAGCAAAAATTATACGTTCGGTATTTGATGATACGTATAACTTTATGAAAAACGGAACACTCTTCCGTCAAGTCATCAACGTCATTAACCAGATTGATTTTAATAACTCTAATGAGAGTCACGTATTTAATGATATTTACGAAACCATATTAAAAGACCTACAATCTGCAGGTTCTTCTGGTGAGTATTACACACCAAGAGCGGTAACGCAGTTTATGGTAGATATTATTAATCCGCAATTGGGCGAAAGCGTATTAGATCCTGCTTGTGGTACAGGTGGTTTTTTAACCTGTACTATAGAATCTGTTAGAGATCAAGTTAAGGACTCAAAGGATAGAGACGTATTACAAAAATCGATACGTGGTATAGAGAAAAAACCATTACCGCATTTACTATGTACTACCAATTTAATGTTACATGGTTTCGATTTACCAGCAGTGCGTAGAGATAATTTACTAAGCAAACCTTATGCAGATTGGGGAGCCAAAGACAAGCTAGATATTATACTTTCTAATCCGCCTTTTGGTGGTGTAGAAGAAGATGGTACAGAAACCAACTTCCCTAAAAAATTTAGAACCAAAGAAACAGCCGATTTATTTTTAGCCTTAATTATTAAGCTTTTAAAAAATAAAGGACGTTGTGCTATTGTATTACCAGATGGTACATTATTTGGAGAAGGGATGAAAACACGCCTAAAAGAAGAACTTTTAGACAAATGCAACTTGCATACTATTGTACGCTTACCTTTAGGTGTATTTAATCCTTATACAAATATTAATACAAATGTATTATTTTTTGAAAAAGGTACACCGACTAAAGAAGTTTGGTATTACCAACACCAATACCCAGAAGGTGTAAAAAATTATAATAAAACGAAACCTATTAATATTAAAGAGTTTGATGCTGAAAAAGCGTGGTGGAATAATAGAGTTGAAAATGATTTTGCTTGGAAAGTTTCAATTGAAGAAATAAAAAAAAGAAACTACAATTTAGATATAAAGAATCCAAAAGACCAAGTACAAGAAGAATTTGAATCTTCAGAAGTTATTTTAAAAAGACTTTCTGAAAGTAATCAAATAGTAAATGGATTATTGTCTAAAATAAAACAGATTCTTGATTAATATGGCATACGTACAATTAGGAGGTATTTGTAATGTGGTTAAAGGAGAAATAGGAATTACTAAAGCAATTCCTGGAGATTATCCTATGGTAACAACAGCAGAATTTAGAAAGAGTCATAATAAATTTCAGTTAGATACAGAAGCGGTTTTAATTCCATTGGTATCTGCAACTGGTCATGGACATGCAAGTATTAAAAGAGTGCATTATCAAGAGGGTAAATTTGCTTTTGGCAGTATTTTAGCTGCTTGTGTACCTAAAGATGAAAACTATTCAGCAAAATTTTTATATATCTATTTTAATTTAATGAAAGATTATGTGTTAGTGCCACTAATGAAAGGTAGTGCTAATGTGTCTCTGACTTTGGGGAATCTTAAAAAAGCAAAAGTGCCTAACATTTCTTTACAAACACAATTAGATATAGTTGAATTGTATTCTAAAATTAGAATAGAACAAGATAAAGCAACAGATGTACTTGCTAAGCAAGAGACTGATATAAATTATTTAAGGCAAGCAATTCTTCAAGAAGCGGTACAAGGAAAATTAACAGCAGATTGGCGAGCAAATAATCCTTATACAGAAGATGCCAGCCAACTCTTAAAACGTATTCAAGAAGAGAAAGCACAACTTATAAAAGACAAAAAAATAAAAAAGGAAAAAGCCTTACCACCAATCACCAAAGATGAAATTCCTTATGAATTACCTGAAGGTTGGGTTTGGTGTAGGTTGGGTAATACTTTATTATATTCAGATTCAGGAAAAAGTCCTAATTGCGTGAAAAGACCTGTTATTAATCAAGAATGGGGTGTTTTAACTACAACAGCTGTACAGCAAAATAGATTTGTTGAAAACGCAAATAAGGTGCTTCCAGTAAATTATGAAATCAATCCAAAACAAATAGTAGAAATTGGAGATATTTTAATTACAAGAGCTGGCCCTATAAATCGAACAGGAATTAGTTGTAAAGTTGATAAACTTAATTTTAATTTAATTCTATCAGATAAAACAATTCGTCTTAAATATATTAAAGATTCATTGTTTCCTGATTTTGTTGTTCTAACACTAAATAGTGAATCTATAAGAAATTTATTATTAGATAAAATGATCGGAATGGCATCAAGTCAGGTTAATATTTCTCAAACTAATATTAAAGGTATTTGTTTCCCATTTCCACCACTAGAAGAACAAAAAGCCATTGTAGAAAAAGTAAATGCTTTAATGGGTTTATGTGATGTTTTAGAGCAAGAAGTGCAACAAAGCCAAGCACATAGTGAACAGTTAATGCAGAGTGTTTTGCGTGAGGTTTTTGAGGGTGAGAAAACGATATAACAAACGTAAAACATGAAAAAAAGAAAATCAATTTTGCAACCAAAAGAAGTTGAATCTCATCTTAGAGATTATCAATTGGAAGGGGTTGATTTGATGAGTAAATATATTTCAGATTATGACAATGATAAAACCATATTGTCTGGACTTGTTGCTTTACCAACAGGTAGTGGTAAAACTATTATAATAGCCTCATTAGCTTGTTGTTTGCCACGAAAAGGCTGTATTTTAGTTTTATCACCTAGAAGACCAGTTATAGATCAGTTACATAAAGAACTTTCAGGCAATTTATTCCTTAATAAATTTAATGGATTATCAGTTCAACCAACAAAATCAGTTTATGATGAAAAAGCTACTGAGATAAATATTAAGTCTGATTCAGTTATTTGTTGGACAATTCAAAAATTACATAAAGTCAGAGATACTAACCCTAAATTGTATGAAATTCTTAAACAAAATGTAAAACTAATTCTGTTTGACGAAGGACATTATGAGCCAGCACCTAAATGGAGTGATACGATAAGAGCATTTAGAGCTCCTAAAATTATTTTTACTGCAACACCTTTTCGTAATGATTTTAAAAAGTTTGACATTGATTGGGACAATTACGTGTATAGAAAAAGCTATGAAGAATTAAAAGATTTAAAATATTTAAGGAAAGTAAAAGTTGAAGATTTCGGAAAAAAAGATAATATCGTAATTGCTGTAAATGATGCTATTTTACGATTCGACAAAATAAAGAAAACTCATAAAGAAGCTAGACTTATTATTAAATGTGATAGTTCAGAATCAATTATTTCTATATCAAAAGAGCTGGTAAAATTAAAAAGAAATTTTTTTTCTATCCATGAAACTTTTAAGAAAGATTTTAAAGATAAAAATGAAGAATTAAAACCATATTTGTTAAATGCAGTTCCTAAAGATCAAGAGGATGAAGTTGAAGATATTTGGGTTCATCAATTTAAGTTAGTTGAAGGAATCGATAGTAGCAAATTTAGATGTTTAGCTATTATTGATGAGATGACTAACACACGGTCACTTGTTCAACAAATCGGTAGAATAATTAGAAACCCGAAAAAGAATGATGACACAGCTTATGTATACAATTATACAGAAGCAGACTATATTAATGCTTGGAATGGCTTTGTTTCACTAGATAAGAGTGGTAAAATAACAAAAACTTTAGCAGAACAAATTTTAGATGATGTTAATAAAAATGTTGGAGAACATCAATATATAGATAAAAAAGTAAGACTTAAATTAACTAAAGAACAATTTGTTAATTGGACTGAAGAAGAACTGAAATCTCAAGTTCAAATTCCATTAAAAGCTAATTTTATAGAGAAGAGAAAATCATTTAGTTCCACTAATTTCATTAATAATTATTTAGACCATAATTTAAAAGATAAAGACCATGTGTTTTATAAAAACATTTATGGCACAAATTCAGGGCTTTATTTATATTTTACAGTAAAAAATTCACCTTACTTAACAAATTCATTTTTTCCGGAAATTACACATCAAATATGTTTTTTTAAAGAAGAAAAAGATTTTTTGATTTTTTATGATTCTGGAAAATTACTTCCTCTGGGTAAAGATAAACTAGGTGTTGGTTATGGCTTAGATTCCTCAAGGTTACGCTCTATATTTAAGCAAACAAATGATACAGTATTAAGTCGTGTAGCTTTGAAGAGCTCAAACATTGGTTCCTTAGAACCCCATAGTCATTCCTTTATGGCTTCCTCAATTAAAGACACAGCTCCAAATTTGAATGATTTTTCTCATTTTTTGAGTTCTACATTTGGCCATTATTTGGATAAAAAAGTTTATAAAGATTATAAAGATACTAGTTTAAAGGATAAGGAGTTTCAAATTCGAACATATATTGGATTTAGTACAGGTCGAATTAGTCAAAGTGAAGGTAAAAATGTAAAGTTTAAAGAATATTTAGATTGGATAGATTATTTGTGTAACTCCTTAAAAAATAGATCTCGTATACCAGCAATTTTTAATCGTTATTCTACTGAAGTTTCTAATGTGAAAGATCCTTTTCCTGAGTGTATTTTATTAGATTTATTTGAGTTAGAAAATGTGAAGATTGTAAATGAAATTGAAGGTTCTGATGAAGATGTTATTATCGAAGAATTATCTATTCCTGAAAAATTTTCTGTCATTAATAAAAGCTCAGATGGGGTCTATAGCTTTGAAGTAATTATTAATGAAAATAATTTTGTTATTAAAATTGAATTTGATAATAAAAGAAATAAATATATTCTAGTATGTGAAGAAATTGCTGGTACGATAGAAACTGTTGATGCTGAATTAGGCTTAAAGGTTGTAAATCTTATTAAAGTTTTGAATCGTAAACAGTGTTTTAGAGTATTAACAAAGAAAGGTCTTTCTTATTCAGGTGGAAGGTTTTACGAACCACATTTTAAGTTTGGAAAAAAATTTGATGACAAAGTATCTCCCATTCCAAATATGTTAATTTCAATAGATGCTTTGTCTAAAAGGTACTCTGAGAAAGGAACAGTAAATGGAACTTCAGCAGATTCTTGGCAGGACGATTCAATATTTTCTTTATTAGCAAATAGAGGAGAAGGCTCGCAATTAAAAGGATATATGTTAGAAAGTGGTGAAAAAGAAGAGCTTTTGATTTGTACAGATTTAAATACAGAACCAGCTGATTTTATTTTGGTTACAGATAAAAAAATAGTATTTATTCATGTAAAGGGTAAAGGAAATAAACCAGATCCAAGTCATGGGCAATATGGAGCATCAGCAATTAGTGAAATTTGTAATCAAGCTGTTAAGAATGCTCATTTATTATCAATATTTGATAAATCTCCACCTGGGAATTTAAAAACATGGACTACTCCTTGGAACCCAAATAAGAAAAAAGCATATAATGTGCAAAATAGAATAAAAACATCTAGCATACCAACTGGAATTGATAGTACTAGCCATGAATCTATATGGGAATATATGGTTAGAAAGAAAATGGATGTAAATATTTCTAAAGAAGTTTGGTTGGTTATGGGATATACGATGAAAAGAGATGTGTTTCTTGAGAAAATCGGATCTAGTAATCCTCCAGCCGAAGCAAAACAAGCAGCGTTAACATTAGAAAGTACTTTAGCTAATATTCATTCTTTAGGGTTGAAATTAAAAGTATTTTGTAGTTAATTGCAAAAAATAATATACATAAATGTCTAGACCACAAACCATACAAATCTTTTTACCAGACGGCTCACCAACTAGTATTCGTGAAGCAGAATTAACTAACCGCTTGGTAAAAGCCATTTTATTCCCTCGTAATAAAATGCAAGAAGTACTAAAACGAGACATGGTACATTTTACTGGTGTGTATTTCTTATTTGGTAATACAGAAGAT
This sequence comes from Aureibaculum flavum, assembly GCF_016406085.1. Taxonomy (GTDB): domain Bacteria; phylum Bacteroidota; class Bacteroidia; order Flavobacteriales; family Flavobacteriaceae; genus Aureibaculum; species Aureibaculum flavum. The sequence continues at coordinate 447,389 of NZ_JAEHFJ010000004.1, read as the reverse complement.
GGAGCTAAGCCTAAAGTGTATATTGGAGAAGGAGAAGATTGCTATACACGAATACAAACTCATAATAGGAAAAAAGATTTTTGGACGCATTGTGTAATTATTACTACGAAAACGGATGAATACACCAAAACCGATGGTAAATATTTAGAATATTATTGCTTAGATAAGGCAAAAGAGATTGATCGTTATGTTATTGATAATGACACAGGTTCTAAAAAACCATCCATCTCAGAAAGTAGAGAATTTGATTTGTTAGATAATTTTGATACTGCTAAGATTTTATTAGCCACTTTGGGCTATCCAATATTTGAAGAAAAACGTAAGGCTAAAACCATTAAAGAGGTGTTTTACTGCCAAGGTAAAGATGCCTATGCACAGGGAGAACTCAATGACGATGGTTTTTTAGTTTATAAAGGAGGAAAGTCTAATTTAGTTGGTACAAAAGGTATGAATAAGTGGATTGGGATTTTAAGAAAACGACTCGTTGATGATGGTATTCTAAAAAAAGAGAATGATATTTATGTATTGCAACAAGATTATATTTTTAATTCTCCAAGTGCGGCAGCAGCAACCATGTTAGCAAGGTCTGCTAATGGTTGGACAGCATGGAAAGATAAAAATGGTGTTACTTTAGATGAACTGAAGAGGAAATGACAACTAAATAAAAGATTATATTTTCTTTAAAGCTAATAGAAAGTACAATAAGGATTTACAAATAAGATATTTTCGAAGAATAATTTATTTTCAATGAAATATTGAAGATAAAATAGCAATTATTATGTTTATAAAAGTCATAATCTATAGACTAAAAAAATGAAACTTCCAGAACCATCACAGAAATTTATCAAAGAAATTCTTAAAAAATATTCAGTTGAAGGAGGCCACGAACTGAATGAAAACCTTTTGAAATTATTTCAGACATTCAACAATGATAAAAATAAATTCCATGTATTAATCAAAGTAGCTGCATTGAACAAAATATACTCAACAGCTATTACGAACATTAACCCTGTTGCCGAAAAAATTATTAATATTACAAATACAGATTTAGACCTAAATACGATAAATGAATATGTATACTTCGTAGATGAAATATCAAAAATAAAATGGACAAACAATGATGGGAAGAGCTTTAAAAGGAACAACTTGTCTTTCGCATCAAAATATGTACACTTTTTAAGTGGTCATAAAACACCTATTTATGACAGTTATATTTGGATAATAATAAAAGGTTATTTAGGACAAGAAAATAAACAAAAGCCTTCGTTTAAAAATCCTAAAAATTTCAATGAGTTTTACTCAACTTTTATAAAGTTTAAAAAAGATTTAAAGTTAGATGATTACACTAACTATGATATTGATAAATTTTTATGGCAATATGGGAAAAGCTTAATAGAGAAAATAAAGACCGAATTACCAAAAGGAGCAACTCTTTCACATGCAAAATCCGAATTAAAAAAAAGAATTAAAAATAATACTTGATTCAATAAATATAGTACTAATATTTAATATTGGCTTACCTTGAAAAAAATCTTTTCATAGAATCAATCATAGACATACGTGACATCATGTCACCGCAAAACTGTTTACTTTTTGACCTTCCAAACAATTTTAACCAAAGGCTTAAAAAGAACAAATAAAAATTCTTAAATTAGGCTTCATTAAATTAACTACTATATTTCAATATGAAGTTTATAAAAAAAATAGGCATTGGTTATTTTCTAATGTTAGTATTATGTGCCCTTATCATTGTTGTAGCAGAATATACATTTTTACATGGAGATGAAATGCACGGTATTTTTATAGGGTTGTGGGCACCCATGTTAATAGGTTTAATGATATTCTTTAAATTGGTAGACCATGGAAGCAAATGATATTGTATGGTACTTTTCGCTATTTGTGGGTGTATGTGCAGCCTTATGGATAGGCATTGTCATTTGGTCTTATCATAAAATGGGAGAATAAATGGGTAAAGTAGGTAAAGAAAAAAACACCAAGAATAAAGCCAAGCACAGTAAACAATTGGCTCGTAAAAAGAATAAGATAAAAACAGATCAACAACAGCATAAAGCACGCTTAAAAGCAATTGTACAAAAAGCGAATGAAAATGAGTTGTAAGCTATTTTTAGTGGCAGTTTTTAGTAAGATTTTAACCCTTAAATAGCCTATAGTATGAGAATTACGGCCATTATTTTTATGCTTGGTGTAGTAGCCTCTTGCCAAACGGCACCGAAAATAAATTCAGGGCAACACTATGTGGTTTCAGAAGCTGATTTGGCTATGATACCGTATCAAGGTAAAACAGCACTCGTTTTTGTGTCGTCAGAAAAAGATACGTTGCGTCTTTTTTCGGAGGGAGTTGTAAAAGATTCCATTGGCTCAGACCCTTGGGCAAAAAATCCAGATTATTTTGATAGATATATTTATACGTTAGCACCAAGTAAAAACGATACCGTTTTTACGGAAGAAATTGCTATTAAATTATTGGCAGAACGAGAAAATGCCTTAACCATTGAGTTTTATATTGCTGCAAAAGGACTGGTGTTTTATGGAACTGATTATTTTAGTAGAGAGCAATTGGCGGCTGTACCGGTAACGGAATTTACCTTGGGTACAAAAACATTTACTGATGTACAGCTATTTAAAAGTACCGGACGTTTTAGTGAGCGTGATAATTCCATAGAAACGGTATATTTTAGTAAATCAGCAGGCTTTTTGGGCTTTGATAAAAAAACAACCCAATGGCGTTTACTGCTAACTCCCGAATCCCTCCCGAATCCCGAGACTTCGGGAGGGACTCGAACTGACGCATGCCACGTCTCTTGGAGTAAACGCGTTACGAATCCGGCAATACATACATAAAAAAACAATTTTAATGATTAAAGTCCTCCGTATACTGCTTATTCTCTTTTTTCTCTTTGCGGGTAGCTACCATTTTATAAATCCGGATTTTTATTTTGATCAGATTCCGCCTTATTTTGCAGACTATAAGCAATTTATTAATTATGCCGCTGGTGCAGTAGAAATAGGATTGGCTATTGGTGTCGCAATCCCTAAAACAAGGGTATTGGCGGTTATAGGGATCCTGTTATTATTGATTGCTTTTATTCCCACCCATTGGTATGTTATTAATCAAGGAGGTTGTATACCTACTGCCTATTGTATTCCATTATGGGGTGCATGGTTACGCTTGTTAGTGTTTCAGCCGTTGTTAATGTTGTGGGCTTGGAGTGTTAGGTAAAGCAATACCATGGATTTTACTGCTAACTCCCGAGACTTCGGCTGTCGCCTCAACTCGAACTGACGCATGCCACGTCTCTTCGAGTGATTTAGGAGGTACGTGTCCCTCCCAAATCCCGAGACTTCGGGACTCGAGACTTCGGCTGACGCCTCAACTCGAACTGACGCATGTTACGTCACTTCGAGTGATTCACGAGGTACGTGTTCCTCCCAAATCCCGAGACTTCGGCTATCGCCCCAACTCGAACTAACGTATGTCATGTCACTTCGAGTGATTTAGGACGTACGAGTACTTGGTGTAGTGAATCTAAAACAAAGGGATAATAAAGAATATGATGCTGTTTATAGTGTTGGCGTAAAATTGCCAAATGCAAAAATAACAAACCAGTATAGTGCATTAAAATGCACTATATGTAGTTTTTATTGTTTGTTAAGTAAAAAATAATATAAATAGTGCAATAAATAGCACTTATAGTGTGTTTATTATTAAAAAAGTATATATTTACATAAAAAGAGCTATATAATGCACTCACAACAGTTAATAGAAATTATAAAAGCACGTAGAGATATGCTAAATGTAACCCAAGAGATGCTTGCAGATCTTTCTGGTGTTGGTTTACGTACCCTCAAACAATTTGAAAGCGGTAAAGGCAACCCAACTTTTGAAACCTTACAAAAGCTTGGTAACGCATTGGGTATGGAACTCACCTTTACAGTTAAAGATGTAACTAAAAAATAATGAGACAAGCAGAGGTGTTATACAAAAAAGAAGCTGCAGGGTTGTTAATGCAATTAGACGATGGTAGTTTTGTGTTTACCTATTACGACTATTGGTTTAATAATGCAGATAAACCAGCTATTAGTTTGACCTTACCCAAAACGCAACAAGAATTTACCTCAAAATACCTGTTTTCAACTTTTTATAATATGTTGCCAGAAGGGTCTAACAAACAAACGGTTTGTTTTGAGAATCGAATAGATAAAAAAGACCATTTTGGCATCTTACTTACTACTGCAAAATACGATACTATTGGAGCAATAACCATTAAAAGAATAACGAACTAATGGCTTTACCAAAAATAAAATATTGTCCAGGTACGCTTGCAGCAAATTATACTAGCTATAGTAAAACTATATTAAAACGTTTGTTTCAAGGAAGAAAAGTTAGTCCAATATTACCTTACGATTCGCCAACAAACAATGAACAAACAGATATGTTGTTCACAGCAAACAGAAAACGCATGTCTATTTCTGGTGTTCAAGAAAAATTCTCGGTCTTACTAGAAAAAAATAAATTGCGTTTAATAGATGAAGGAGAACAAGGACAATACATTTTAAAACCAATTCCTAACGTTGGTAAAAACGCCAGCCAAATGCCAGCAAACGAGCATGTAACTATGCAAATTGCACGTCAGGTGTTTCAAATGGAAACCGCAGAAAATGCACTCATTTTTTTTAAAAATGGTGCTGCTGCATATATTACAAAACGTTTTGATGTTAAAGATGATGGCAATAAATGGGCTCAAGAAGATTTTGCTTCTTTAGCTGGCAGAACACCACAAACACATGGCGAAGATTTTAAATATTCTGGTAACTACGTTGAACTTTTTCAAATATTAAAAAAGTATACACCTGCTTATACTATAGAATCTATCAAATTATTTAAGCTGATACTCTTTAACTATTTATTCTCGAATGGAGATGCACATTTTAAAAACTTTTCATTAATTGAAACACCTATGGGTGATTTCAGATTAAGTCCTGCTTATGATTTGTTAAATAGTAGATTACACATAGAAGATAAAGAATTTGCGTTAGATGATGGCTTATTGCCGCCTAATTTAGCACAGGGAAAAATTACAGAGCAGTTTTTTATCTTAGGAGAAAAAGCTGGTATTTTAAAACAACAAGTAAACAAAGTGTTTTCCGATGTATTGTCTAAACAAAATGAAGTGCATACATTAATTGAAGCCTCTTTTTTAAATGAAAAAGCAAAACGAAATTACACACAAGCCTATCAGACAAGATTAAAAAAACTAACCCGTTAATAAACTACAATTAGTAAGAATATAGTTTAATACCAAATAGAAAATGCTACTCAAAAAACATACTATTTGATACCATTTGTGTTACTCATTTTTTATCCCCCAAAATAGCTTCGCCTTTTATCAACCACGAGAGTCCAACACTAAAAACAACTAGTTTTTTTTTTCAAAGTATAAGACGAAGTTTAGTATAAACGGTTTCGTCTAGTGCACCTTCGGTTTTCATGCAAATGCCATTAAAAGTTGGTTAATGGAATTAACAATTAAGTCAACATAGGGAAGGCAAAAAATGAACTTCAATAGAAGGGGGGGGGAATCCCCTGACCCCTCCGTCCGCAGTAGAAAGTATAAAATGATAAAATTACGTCTGGACACCTCCCCTTTTTTAAGGGGAGGAGCTTAGGTTCTGCATTTATTTAACATTCTGTTTAAGGTCTTCAAGTAGTAAGTTATAGTTTGTCCACAGCTATCGCTACATCTATCTTGAAACAAGGGAAGGAGTTTTAGTTTTGTTTTTAAAAGCAATAGGTTTTAATAATTGGCAGATTTCTTCAACAATTCTAGTAAAAAGAATTCTGGTTTGTCATCGGTGGTAATCTGGAAAATTTGCTTTTGGAGGCTGTCAATTTCCATGTCGTATTGTTTATATTGCCGAGCAAATAGGGTAAATAAAATTGTTAAAAATGTAGGGTCCCAAATTAAAACCATAAAATCAGAAATGTAACAGGCAAAATAAAAATTTCGGTCTAATTGCATTAGCAAATTTCTTATTGTAAAAAATAGTAATAAAATACATTACTACGTTTCTTATTGTAAAAAGTAGCAATATTTTACAATAGCTAGATGATTATTGTAAATTTTAGTAGTATTTTGCATGAGCTAAAACTATTTAAAATACATAAAAAATGCAAAATTTTAAATCAGGTATATATATAAATCAAGGCCATTATAAAAGTTTTCAGCCCGCAACTATTAATAAAAAATGGATGTTAGATGATATGGAATTGATACAATTGCTTTCTAAAGCTGATAGACAATTAGGTCGTTTAGATATGTATAGCGAGCACATACCAGATATTGATTTGTTTATTAGCATGCATGTACTTAAAGAAGCTACACAAAGTAGTAAAATAGAAGGTACGAAAACCAATATGGAAGATGCCTTGTTGGATAAAGAAAACGTTAGCAACGAAAAAAAAGATGATTGGGAAGAAGTGCAGAATTACATACAAGCCATGCACCAAGCTATAGAAATGTTAACAAAGCTTCCTTTTTCGTCTCGCTTAATAAAAGAAACACACAAAACTTTGTTGCAAGGAGTTAGAGGTGAGCATAAGTTACCAGGCATTTTTCGTACCAGTCAAAACTGGATAGGCGGTGCATCTATAAACGATGCTACTTTTATTCCACCAGTACATAACACCATTAATGAATTAATGAGCGATTTAGAAAATTTTGCACATAATACTGATGCCTATTTTCCAGACCTCTTAAAAATTGCCATTATACACTATCAATTTGAAACCATTCACCCGTTTTTAGATGGCAATGGACGTGTTGGACGTTTGCTGATTACCTTGTATTTAGTGGATAAAGATATCCTTAAAAAACCAATTTTATATTTGTCAGAATTTTTTGAACGTAATAAAAAATTGTATTACGATAATTTAATGACAGCAAGAGCGGACAATAACATAACACAATGGTTAAAGTTCTTTTTAGTTGGTGTTATAGAAACGGCTCAAAAAGGCGTAAAAACATTCGATGCTATTTTAAAATTGAAGCAAAATACCGAGCTAAACATTCAGACAATAGGCATCAGAGGTAATAATGCTCAAAAAATAGTGCAATATCTTTTTAAACGGCCTATGTTAGATGTTGATAATGTTATAGAAATAACGGGTGTGTCTAAAAAAACAGCATATAATTTAATAGCAGATCTAGAAGAATTAGAAATTTTAAAAGAAATAACAGGAGGTAAAAGAGATAAATTATATGTGTTTGACAGTTACCTGAATTTATTTAAATAATGGACATATTAATACCACAAGATAAATACTTTATAAATTTCTTTACCATATAATAACCTCATTAGTAATTGGCAGATTTCTTCAACAATTCTAGTAAAAAGAATTCTGGTTTGTCATCTGTGGTCATCTGGAAAATTTGTTTTTGGAGGCTGTCAATTTCCATGTCGTATTTATAGTATTCAGGCGTGCCTTTATACTTCTTTTTGAGGAGTTCCATACCGTGAATTTTGTTTTCTATACAGACCAAATTAAAGTATTGCTTGTAGCAATCATTGTTTAAATGTGGCTGTCCGTGTTCTTTAAAATGTTGTCCGAAGTAATTGGTATATCTCATGCTCAAATTTAGGCAATAGAGCCGTAGGGTATTGTTTCATTTTGTAACAAAAAGAGAAATAAATAATAGTTGGGGTAAGTGAGCTAGAGTAAGGTCTTTTATGCCGTCCCTTCAGAATTTATAATGTGATTTTTCAGCTGATTTACACAGCTGGATTAAGTAACTAAAAACAATTCCCCTTCCTTCGGAGGGGGCTAGGGGGAGGTCTTTTTTACGGTCTCTTCAGAATTTATAATGTGATTTTTTAGCTGATTTACACAGCTGGATTAAGTAACTAAAAACAATTCCCCTTCCTTCGGAGGGGGCTAGGGGGAGGTCTTTGTACACCCGCCCTTCAGGCACTTACTGAAATATTGATTGAAGTACTCCATACACTATACACTAAAAACAAGCTCCCTTTCCTTCGGAGGGGGCAAGGGGGAGGTCTATTATGCCGTCCCTTCGGATAACGAAGGACTACGTCCCACGTTCATCATATATCATCCCTTCAGGATTCTGAAAGTCCTGAAAGGACGTGTTGAAGTTAAGGATGGAAGCATTCCATCCGATACGGTCAGTAATGAGTAAAGAGAACCCTGTAAGGGTGGTGTAATTCTGTAAGTTATAACGATAATTACGATATATAACTAAAAACAATTCCCCTTCCTTCGGAGGGGGCTAGGGGGAGGTCTTTGTATATCTTCCATTCAGGCACTTACTGAAATATTGATTGAAGTACTCCATACACTATACACTAAAAACAAATTCCCCTTCCTTCGGAGGGGGTTAGGGGGAGGTCCTTTTATACCGTCCCTTCAGGCATTACTGAAATATTGATTGAAGTACTCCATACGCTATACACTAAAAACAATTCCCCTTCCTTCGGAGGGGGCTAGGGGGAGGTCTTTTTATACCGTCCCTACAAAACTTACTGAAATATCGATGAAGTACTTCATATGCTATACACTAAAAACAAACTCCCTTTCCTTAGGAAAGGGCTGGGGATAGGACTACCGCCTTCTACCACCTGAATAAGTCATGGCTTCTCCTTTTCCGAATCCGTAACTAACCCCTAGGGTAAAAAAGCGACCACGTTTGCTATAATTATAAGCTTCAAAAGTATCTTGATACACATAGCTTTCTTGAATTCGCGATTCAAACAAGTCTCTAACGCCTAAATTCACCATTACTTTTCCTTTGATAATCTTCTTTCTAATTCCCAAATCTAAAAAGGCAAATCCCGTAACGTCACCTTGAACGGTTTCATAACCCGATTGGTAAGAACCTGTTAATTCCAAATCAATATCGGCAGGTAGTCCAATTTTAGAGCCTAATTTTGATGACCATTGACTTCCTGAAAAATCAAAAGACTTGGTTTCGAAAGTCCCGACACGGTTAAAGTAATTGAAATTAAAATCTCCCGTAAGGGTAAGCCATTTTGTAGGATTGTATTTTCCGTTGGTTTCAAATCCGACGGTGCCATTGGTACCAATGTTTTCTGGTGTTGTGGTGGTCACATTGTCTAAAGAGGTAGAAACACGTTCTATAACTTCTGTGGTATATTTATAGTACAGACTAGAGCTTAATGCCGCTTTACCAATTTTATAAATACTCGTCAACTCATAAGAGTCTGTAAATTCTGGCTGTAAATTAGGATTCCCCACACGGACATTAAAATTATTTCTTACATTAAAGAAAGGGTTTAAATCCCATAACCTCGGTCTAAAAATTCGTTTAGAATATCCCGCCTGCAATGAAAAGTTTTCACCCACTTTATAAGAAGTATGTACCGAAGGAAAGAAATTGGTATAGTCTTGCGTATTGTTTACATTCGTAGTGGTCAGCAAAGTGACTAAATTGGTATTCTCTACTCGTAATCCTGCTTTTAATCCCCATTTTTTGCGTTCATAAGCTCCTGTCGCATAAACACCCAACACCTTTTGGTCGTACTCAAAATTATTGGTTAACGCATCATTTACGGTATATACATTACTATTATCATCTTTGTCTCTCACTTCATAATCATTCCCCACATCATTTATAAGATATTGAGCTCCCGCTTCGATGCTATATTCTTCGGTAATCGGATTGGTATAATCTAACTTAAACGTATAATCAGCCTGCTGAAAATTGGTATCTGTTTGCTGATCGTCATTCACTTCAGTTCCAGAGAGCGTAGTGCTATTAAATTGTGACGATTGGTCTTTACCAAAGAAACTACCTAAGGCACTAAAGAGTAAGGTATGATCTTCATTATTTGCAAATTGTTTTTTATAATTCAGTTCATATTGCCATTTCGGATTTGTAGCGTCCGTGACTTCATCTCTAATCCATTTAGAAATAAGGTTATCGCTGGCATCAAAATAGCTGAACGTAGTTGCTGACGGTTGATCTTCAATTTCATAGGCAAAATTCCCCGATAAGGTAAGTACATTCAATTCGTTAATATGGTAATCGGCTCCTAAGGTGAGATTGAAAAAGGTCTCATCACGATAGTCTTTCCCTTTGCTATAAATAACTTCGTTATTGGTCAAGTTAGTGTTTATAGACTCACTATCTCGTGGTAATGATCTATAGCCAGCACCCAATTGAGCAAACAAATTAAATTTTTCTGTCCGTCGGTTTAGACTCAATCCAATACTGTGATTATCAGGAATACCGGTATTTGCAGAAATGGAACCATTCCACCCTTTTTTATCCTCTTTTTTTAAGATGATATTTAAAATTCCAGCAGTACCTGAGGCTTCATATTTTGCCGAAGGATTGGTAATGACTTCAATACTTTCGATCATATCTGCGGTAATGGTTCCTAAGGCATTGCTAGAGGCATCTGCCAACACAGAAGGTTTTCCGTTAATTAGAATTTGGACACCAGAACTACCACGTAAGCTGATTTCTCCTTCAATATTTACATTTACAGAAGGTACATTATTCAACACTTCTAGGGCACTAACACCAGTGCTACTTATATCTTTACCCACATTAAATACCCGTTTATCCAGTTTAAAGACCGTTTTTGAAACTTCTGCTCGTACGGTAACTTCGTCAAGGGCCTGATTGTCTGGGGCAAGAGTAATGGTACCTAAGGTTACTTTTTTATTGATAACAGTATAGGTTGTTATGGTTTTGGTGGCAAAACCCATAAAACTGATTTCAATAGTAAAGTTGGGATTGTTTATCGTAGTACTAAAGCTACCATCATCATCTGAGGTAATTCCTTTAATAATTTCCTTGCTAGTTTTATCAAAGAACACTACCGTAGCATAGGGTACAGCTTGTTTAGTTTCGGCTTCTATTAAAGTACCCGATACTTCTATAGAGTTTTGTGAGAAACTAAAATTACAGACGATATTAAAAAGTAGAAAAGTAAAAGTATATTTTGAGAATAAGGACATTCGTTTTTTTATTTGGGTTGTTGTTGATTTTACCAACTTAAAATTAACGTATACGCTGGATAAAAATAGCAGTAAAAATAAGATTATATTTTCAGGTATTCTGTTGTTGTTTTGTTAAAGTAAACTTTCTTAGAACAAAGGGCTGCATCTCACAATCATAATATATCATCCCTTAGGGATTCTGATAAAAGAGAACCCTTAAGGGGTAGTGTAATACTGTAAGTGATAACGATAATTACGATATATAACTAAAACAAATCCCCTTCCTTCGGAGGTGGCTAGGGATAGGACTTTGTACAGCGTCCCTTCGGAACTATCAAAGTCCTACAAGGACGATATAAAACAAGGATGGAAGTATTCCGCCCGCTACTATGGGTACCTACTGCTACTGTGAGTTCCAGCCAGTGCTACTAGTAATGAGTATAGAGAACCTTGTAATGGTGGTGTAACGAAGGACTGCGTCTCAAGATCACATGCAGTAACGAAGGACTGCGTCCCTCGTTAAGGATATGTCATCCCTTCGGGATTCCGATAGTCCTGCAAGGACGATTTTTATTAGAGATGGAATACTTCCATCTCTAATATGATTATGATAAAAGAGAACCCTGAAAGGGTGGTGTAACACATAACTGTGTTTTTTTGCTTAGTTATCGAACAAGCTCACTTTCCTTTGGAAAGGGCTGGGGATAGGACAATCACATGCAGTAACGAAGGACTACGTCCCACATTCATAATATATCATCCCTTCGGGATTCTGAAAGTCCTAAAAGGACGTGTTGAAGTTAAGGATGGAAGCATTCCATCCGATACGGTCAGTAATGAGTAAAGAGAACCCTGAAGGGGTGGTGTAATTCTGTAAGTTATAGTGATAATTACGATATATAACTAAAACAAATCCCCCTTCCTTCGGAGGGGGCTAGGGGGAGGTCTTTTATGCCGTCCCTTCAGTCAGTACTGAAATATTGATGGAAGTACTCCATACGCTAAACACTAAAAATAAGCACCCTTTCCTTAGGAAAGGGCTGGGGATAGGATTTAATTCCCCTTAACACGTTGCCACAATTCTGCCACTAATTTTTTACCATCTAAGGCATCTTTCGGGACTTCCACAAAAGTGACTTCTTTATTGGCATCTACTTCCATTTTATATTGAAATACAAAATTCTCGGCGTCGGGTTTCATACTTAAAAGTCCAAAGCGTAGGTCGTTGTAATACAAATTTCCATTTTTCTTGGTTATGGTGTACCAACCTTGAGAAATATGGATCATTTCTTGCACCTTTTCGTTATGGATTAATTCACCCAATAACTCATGGTTTTTAGGATAGGCTTGAAAAGAAATGGGCTGGCTGTCAAAAAGCGAATAATAACCAATTAAAAACGAAGTTGGGGTATTGACATTGGCAGTCCACAATACGGTATTAAACGGTGCTGGTTTGGTAGATACTTCGGTATATTCAATTTGCTGATTGTCTAAGGCATTTTCAAATTTTTGATAGCTTACTAATTTTAAGACTAAGGTCAATGCCAAGTACGAGGTACTAATGATCAGTCCCATTCTATTGTAATAGCTTCTTTTTTCGGAAGTCCTGCTTTGAACCATCGCCAAAATCAAAAACACTAAAAAAGGAACGGTATATAAAGGATCAATTACAAAGATATTTTTAAATGCGAGTCGGATATCCAAAGGCCAAAAGAGCTGTGTACCCCACGTGGTATGAGCATCGAGTATCGGGTGTGTTACAAAAGCCCAGAAAAACAACCATGACCAATTTCTGAAATTTTTATAGGGTTCATAACGTGTCACCAGCCATGCCATTAATGGGGCAAATAATATGGAAAATACAATGGAATGGGTAAAACCTCTATGATATCGTAATGCGGTAACGGTATCTGTAAAAAAGGACGATACAATATCTAGATCAGGAATGGTACCAGCTATGGCTCCATAAAGCATGGCTTTATTGCCGATTTTTTTTCCAAGTACGACCTCACCGATGGCAGCACCTAATACAATTTGAGTAAGAGAATCCATTAAATAGACTAAATAGGTTAACAGTTAAATGTTTAGCGTTTTAAGGCTGCAAAAATCCACAAATAAATTTACAATTCCGTTAATTATTTCTAAAATCGGATTTTAATTTAAATTAGAGAATTCTCATCATTTTCATTATTTTTTTGATAAGAGCATAATAAACGCAATATTTTAACGTTCTTCTTTAATAATCTCCCTGATTTATAAACTAACGATGCCTAAACCATAATATGGGAGAACAATTTACAAGCTTATCTTTCAAAAGAATTTTTCTTCTTTTATTTTTCGTTACGTCCATTACACACAGTCAATTTTATCATGGTTTAGATGTGGGTGTCAATTCAACCAATACTGATTTTATGGTAGGAGAATCTGTAGAACCAAGCAGATCTACTGGATTTTGGGTAGGATATGTAGCCGAAAGAGAATTAAACGATCACATTTTTGTACGGTTGGGTTTTACCTTTAACCGAAGGTCTTTCAAAGCCATTAGCCGAAGAGGCATCAACACTTCCAATGAAAATTGGGGAATTGATGTTATTGAAATTCCTATCAACTTAGGATACTATCTTAATTTTAATAGAAGAAACCTACAATTTTTTGTAGATGCCGGACTTAACGTCGGTTTTCACAATAGAGCCATTACTAAAAATGATACAGAAACTGTTTTTTTAGATATTGGTGGTGATGCAGATGTAAAACGTTTGGGCTTTGGTGCTAATGCAAGTGTAGGTGTACTTGTTAAAAAACGGGTAAAACTCCGATTGAATTATTACAACGGGCTCACTAATATAATGAATACAGATACTGATACTTGGAAAAATAAAACCATAGGAATTTCTATCAATTATTTTTTACGAGAAAAGGAAGTGTATTAGAGAGATATGTGAGGCATAAGATTTTAGACATGAGATAAAAAAATCATGAGAATTAATTCCTATCATTAAAAAGGGAAGGTGTCCAAACGTTTGTTCAAGATTTAAAAGAGAACATTATGGACGGAGGGGTAATAAAAAGACATGGATTATATCATACTATACATACTAATAAAACTATTTAACTAAGTTATAAAAGGCAACTAAATGACAACTAGCTACTTATCATGTAATATTTCCCCTTTAACGGCTTATGTTCCAAGCACGGAGAATCCTTGGAATGCGGCAAATGTACGCCACTTACACAACCGTTTAGGTTTTGGAATACCGTTTGCTGACATTGCTCATGCGTTGAGTCAGAGTCCATCTGCTTATGTTGATGAGATTATTGATGCCGCAATGGGATTGGCACCGACAGCTTCACCGGGGTGGGCACCATTAGATCCTGCTGATTATGCAGCCAACGGATTTACATACAGTGAAGATGAAAACGATAAGAATAAAGAAACGGCACAGTATGCATTTATAAAAGAATTAATAGATAATGGAGTTCGTGGACGCTTAACTTTTTTTTGGCATAATATAATTGTAACCAGAATTAGTGAATATGATTTTGCGGGATATGCCTTTCGGTATTTTCTAGCCTTACAACGTCACAGTTTTGGTAATTTTAAAACTTTTATTCATGAAATTGGCTTAGATGAAGCCATGTTAAAATTCTTAAATAGTTTTGATAATGTAGTAGGCCATCCCAATGAAAATTATGCAAGAGAGTTGTATGAACTTTTTACCTTAGGGGAAGGTAATGGTTATACCGAAGATGATATTGTAAATACCGCGAGAGCCTTAACGGGTTTTAATGAATACGAAAATGGAGAAAATTCTCGTATTATATTTGATGTAGAAAAATTTGATGCAGAGCCAAAAACTATTTTTGGTCAAACAGGTAACTGGGGGTATGATGATGTAATTGATATTTTATTCGAACAAAGAGCAGATTTGATTGCACGTTATATCTGTGAAAGAATCTATATCGATTTTGTGAGTCCTGAAGTAGATGAAGACATTCGTACCTTAATTATAAATCCACTTGCCGCACAGTTTGTTGCAAATGGTTTTGAAATAGCTCCTATTTTAAAAACCTTATTTAAGAGTGCTCATTTTTTTGATGCCAATGCTAAAAGTGTCATTATAAAAAGTCCACTAGATTTGATTGTTCAATTTATGACTTCAACAGGGCTTGATTATGGAGATTATGACATGAATAAGGAGTCTATAAAAAATATATCCTCTTGGCTTTTCGATCAGACCATTTTAAACCCACCCACTGTTGCCGGTTGGGATGGAGATAGAGATTGGTTAAACTCTGGAACGATTACCTTTAGAGCAGGCTATTTAATTGATGATGTATTGCAATGGGCTTGGGAGCAAGACCAAGAGCAATTTAGACAATTTGCTATAGATATATCTAGTAATAGTACTGATGCAGATGTGGTAGCTACGGCAATTTTTGAAGCCTTAATGAATGAAATTCCCTATACTATGGACGATTATACTGTGGGTGTAGATGTTTTTAAAAGTAGAGTACCATCCAATTATTTCGATGACAATATTTGGACCTTAGGCTTTGAAACAGCCACGCTCCAAGTCCGCGATTTATTAGAGTATATCGTATCCTTACCAGATTATCAAATTAAATAGAACTTATGTGTACAGATAAAAATTTTCATGCCAGTTGTAAAACTGAAGATCATAAAAAATGGAACAGACGTTCTTTCCTACAAACCTTAGGGTTGGGTGGGGCAGGTGCTACCTTAATGGTAAACGGAATTCCGATGGCATATGGACAACCAACAGCTTTAACAAAAGCCTTAGGAGAGTCAAGTAGTGATAGAGTATTGTTAATCATTAGACTGCAAGGTGGTAATGACGGATTAAATACTATTGTACCTATTTATGATTATGACAGTTATGCCAATCATAGACCGACGTTAAAGCACGAAATGGCTGATATTTATAAGTTAACAGAAGAATTTGGAGTACCTAGTTATTTACAAGACTCCATGGAAGCCCTTTGGGAGGGTGGTTGTATGAAAGTGGTAAACGGTACAGGTTATGAAAATATGAACTTATCACATTTTACAGGAACTGATAATTTTTCTAGGGGGACGGATGATGATTTGGTAGAAACGGGTGTTTATGGACGTTATTTTGAAGATTTGTATCCTGATTTTTTATTGAATTTACCCAAAGCTCCGCCAGCTTTACAAATTGGGGGTATGGGTGATATTATGTTTAAAGGAACCGATGCTAATTATTCATTTACCATTGCCAATACAGGTCAGTTAGAACGAATTGCTTCTGATGGTACCTTATACAATGTGGCTGATGTTCCTGACTGTACCAAAGGCTCACAGTTAAAATATGTACGTGGGGTTTTAAATACTACGTTAAAATATTCAGAAGTAATAAAAGAGGCTGCGGCAACGCAAACCAATACGGTTGAATTTCCTGATACTAATTTAGGTAAATCACTGTCAATTATTTCTAAAACCGTTAAAGCGGGAATGGGTACCTGTGTATATATGGTAAACATAAATGGTTTTGATACACATGCCAATCAACCTGAAAAACATCAAGAATTATTGACAGATATTTCTGAATCGGTACAAGCATTTTACTTGGATCTAGAACCGAGTGGACGTGATCGTGATGTGTTAACGATGACCATGTCAGAATTTGGGCGACGTGTAAAACAAAATGGCTCAAACGGAACCGATCATGGTACGGCTGCACCAATGTTACTTTTTGGTCCCGCCTTAAATGGTAACGGTTTTATCGGAGAACATCCAAGTTTAACTAATTTAACCCGTGGTGGAAACTTAAATTATACACAAGATTTTATTAATGTATATGGTACGGTAATGCAAGAATGGCTTTGTGTAGATTCTGGAGCTATTAATGAATCGATACCGAGACCTTATGTGCCTTTAGATTTAGGTTTTAGTTGTAGTAGTAAAGTTACCAATCATGATTATTTAATTAGAGAGAAGTTTGAACATACAGCGATATATGATCAAGACCAAGTATCTATTCGTATTGAAAATAACGAAGAAGGTACGTATAAAATATCCCTATATAATATTATAGGACAACAAACTGGCGTGTTGTTTGAAGACCGTTTAGAGGCAGGACAACATGATATTTCTATTTCAGAAAAGTGGCCACATTTAGCCGCTGGCGTTTATATTTATAATATCAATAAAGACAATAAAAATTACAGTAAAAAAATAGTAATTTCTTAATTACGCAGACTATTTGTTAATTAAAATTAAAACGCTTCATAATTCGGTAATTTCCGAAAATAGGGAGCGTTTTTTAGGTATTGGGTAATCCTTGATTCCTTTTTTATCGTGTGTATTCCTATAAATTACAAGGTTTTAATTGTAAATATCCTTTTTAATTTACTTCATTATAGGTAAAATTCATTACTTTTAAAATCTACATTGTTTTATAAAAACATGTCGCTTAAATTTATATGAATCTTTTGAATGTCTATTTTTAACAGTAATGGGAGCTTAAATAAATGCATTCTACCCAAAAATTTCAAATTTTATGAAAAAGAATACGCTTTTATTTTATTGTTTAATGTTGGTCTTGAGTACAACGATGTTGACCGCTCAATCAAAAAAGGAATTAAAAAAGCAAAAGAAACTAGCAGAGTATGCTAAAACGAAAATGCTAGTTCAAAATGGTCAGTTTGTTTTTAAAACATCATATATAGTTACCCAAAAAGGAGATCGGACCGAGGCGATAGGTGATGGGTTACTCATTGAAGATGATAAAGCCTATGCCAATTTTCCTTTTATTGGCAATATGAATAGAGGTACGTTAAAAGGATCAAATAATATTGAGTTCAACACTTCGGAAACAGATTTTGATATAGAATACAATGACAAACGAAGAAAAATATTTGTAAAATTTGAAGCCAAAGATAAAAATGAAAGCTATACTATTTATATTACCATTTTAGGCACCGGAAAAGCTACAGTTCAAATTTCTTCAAGTTCAAGGGGGATTATGAGTTATGAAGGTGAAATTCAAAAAGTAGTCATTTAAAAAAAGCGATGTGTTGTCTTTACCTAGAAAAATTTATTTAAGATGATAACATGTAATTCGTAAAAATAAATGTGTTCGTTAATGAACACTTTTTATTTTAAAACCGCGATATATCCTTTATTGTAAGCATCACCGATTTGGTAAGTAAAACCATGTTCTTTTAAACAACGTGTTACTCTGTTTTTCATACCTTGAGAATTACCAGTGATAATTTGTAGCGGTAAAAAACTCTGATTTAGCAGTACATAATCTTCTACCAATTCTTGTACGTCTGAATAGGTAACACCATGAAGGTCCAATGGAGGTTTTCTAAAGAATAATTTTTTCATTATGAATGGTATTTAGGTCTGCTAATGGTATCACAAATTACTTATGCTTGATTTAATGTTTTCATCAAGTTTTGATAATTGGCATTATTAGGATCTAACTGAATCAGTTTATTTATAATAGGGATGGCTTTCTTAACTTCTTTCTGGTTCACATACTGGAAGGCTAAGGCATAGAGTAAATCCTCATTATTAGGATAGATTGTAATGCCTTCTTTTAAGGTTTTCTCAGCCGCTTTCAAATTATTTACTTTGCCGTACATTAAACTCAGGTTATAGATCACACGAATATTATCTGGTAGTAAGGCATAAGCTTTTTCCATTTCTGTAACGGCATCGTCAACCCTGTTGAGTTCCGCAAGTAATAAGCCTAAAGAATAATAGGTAATGCCGAACTCAGGTTCTTGTTTAATTACCTCTCTAAATGCTTTTTCGGCGTTGTCTGTCTCTCCTAAATTATAATAGATATTGGCTAAATTACTACGAACAATATTATTATTAGGATCAATTTCTAAGGCTTTTTCATAGCCTATTTTAGTGTTTTGCAAATCACCTTTCTTTTGGTAATAAGTTGCTTTTGTGGCTTGTCCACCACTAAAATCAGCATTTATTTTTAAATAGCTCTGAAATTCCTTACCCGCTTTTGTATAAGCATCGGCATAAGTTGCAGGGATATTTGCTTCAGGCACATCACCTAAGGCAAAATAGGCTTTTATTCGAATAGATCTTTTCGCATCTTTTAATAAGGGTAATAAATACGACATAAAATCGGTCGTATTCGATTGGCTTAAGACATCAAGTGTAGCACCACGAACTAAGGGTGATTTGTCATTTAAAAACGCCATAAACTCATCAAAACGACTTTGCAAATTATAGTTTTGAAGAGCCTTTACTGCTGAAGCTCTTGCAATATCTGGCTGTTTTTCATTTTGGACTAAATCAAACAACCCTTCATGTGCATTGGGTATTCCAACAATTCCCGGAGCCAATTGATCTGAAAAATGAATACTATCTGGCTGTCCATATAATTTTTGAAAACCTTGCCACGCCCATTCATTTGTTTTATCCGTATGGCATTGCACACAGGCATTAGGCGTATCATATTTGATACTTTGGTCAGGTCTTGGTATTCTAAAACTATGGTCGCGTCTATAATCGTTACCCATATAGGTTCTACCCACCATATGACAATTGATACATTGTGTAGCGTCTTCAAACCCTTCATGTTTGTGATGCGAAGCTACATTGTATTTTGTAGGTTCGTGGCATTGCATACAGAGTTTATTACCATCTAATTTTAATTTTAAGGAATGTGAATTGTGACAATCTTTACAAGAAACACCATTATTATACATTTTACTCTGTACAAAGGAAGCATAAACATAATCTTCATCTAAAATTTGACCATCTGCATTATAGACTGGAGCTTCTAATAATTGTGGAAAATAATGGTCAAGCATGGTGCCTTCATAATTAAAATTCTCTGAAACTTGTTCACGTCGCATATGGCATCTTGCACAAGCATCTACCAATTGATGGGAAGAAATGTCAGATTTCATATGCAAATTACTAGTAGTTGCATCATAAGCATCGCCCAACTCCTTAACTTGTGTAATATGGTCTTTTCCTGGGCCATGACAGGCTTCACAACTTACATTAATTACGGAATATTTGGTGTCGTATTTTTTAGTATTCTCATCGTAGTTTTCTCTGACATTTGTAGAGTGACAATCAGCACACATGTTGTTCCAGTTTAAACCACCTCTAGACCAATGTAGCCATTCGGAATGCACGACTTTAAAATCAGGATAAAGGTCAAACCAGATTTCTTTCTCAGTATCCCATGCCGTTCTTAAGGCTTGATAGGCTCCATCAGGAAATTGAACTAAATATTGTTGTAAGGGTTTTACACCAAAGGTATAGGCTACCTTATAATCGTGATTTAATCCGTCAGGTCCTTCTGTATTTGCATAGAACACACTATCTTTTATAAAGAAAGTAGAAGTTACGCCTTGACTTTTAAATACTTCTCCTTCAAATTTAGCTAAAACAGTTTCGCGTGTTGGAAGTTCCATGGCTCTATCATGATCAGATCCTTTCCAGTCTTTAAATTGGTCTTGATGGCATTCCTTACACGTTTCGCTACCTAAAAAATGTGCATCGGGTATCACTTTTGTTGATAATCCCGTATTTTCTTTGGTTTCTAGTTTTTTGTATTTTTCTTTTTTATCCCCACAGGCAGTCAATAAGAGTGAAGCAACTAGTAGAAAAAAAGTAATTATTTTAGGCATAAAGTGTAATAACAAATGAGAGTATAAAGCTATTGTAAATATAGTGAAATAAAAAATTTTGCTTTTTTTAATTGAATTTATTTATGTGCGTTAAAAGTTCTTCCTTTATGAGTTATTGAAGGCGTATTTATTTTTAACTTTACATCTCTAATCATGATTTTAAAAATGAATCTACAGCCACAAGTAACTACCATAAAGAATAGTAAAGGATTAGAAGCTGAAATTTCCAATTTAGGAGCTTCTTTGTTAAGCTTAAAAGTACTTGATAAGGAAAATAACCCTATAAATGTCATTGTAGGTCTAGAGAAGCCTGAAGATTATTTGGGTCAAGAATATTTGAATAACTATAATTGTTTAGGAGCTTCTGTAGGCAGGTGGGCAGGTAGAATATCAGGTGGGAAATTTAAAATAGAAAGGGAGGAGTATCCCCTTTACAACGAAGATGGTGTGCATCTACATGGCGGCAAGGAAGGTTTTAGTAAGAAATATTGGACCATTGAAAAGGTTGTAAAAAATAGCGTCACCTTATCTTATGTTAGCGTGGATTTGGAAGAAGGTTATCCCGGAAATTTAAAAGTTACAGCACACTATGAGCTTACGGAAAACAATGCATTGAAAATTGTATATAAAGCGACAACCGACAAAACAACACCTGTCAATTTGACCAATCATTCTTATTTTAATTTGGAAGGTTATGGCTCAATTTTAGATCATGAGTTGGAATTGAAAAGTGATAAATATGTAGAGCTTAATGAAAAGTTATTGGTGACCGGTAATTTTATTGAAACCAATAATTCAAGCTATGATTTTTCGGATAAGTCTATTGTAGGAAAGAAAGGTTTTACAGGTTTAGATGATGTTTTTGTGTTAAATGTTGATGCTTCTTACAATGCAGTTTTAGCATCATCAAAAACGGGTATTGAAATGAAAGTACATACCAATCAACCTACGCTTGTCGTGTATACACCAATTCAATTACCTGATTTATCGTATAAAAATAATGCCAATTTCGCCAAATACTCAGCCATTTGTTTTGAAGCTGAGGCGTATCCTGATGCCCCAAATCAGTCTGATTTTCCGTCTGCTTTGTTACATCCTGGAGAAATCTATTTAAATGAAACCATTTTTGAATTTTCAATACAATAAAGTTTCATTTTAAGCAACTAAAGTTACATATTAAATTAAATTAAAAAGTAACTTTACGGTCTTATACTAAAATTTGTCTGCAATGGAAGATATGATCTTTTATGATAGGATGCAATTTGCATTTACTATAACATTCCATTATTTATTTCCCCAATTAACCATGGGCTTATCCTTAATGATAGTCTATTTTAAATGGAAATTCCTAAGGAGTAAAATTGAAAAATATAACGATGCCGCGAAATTTTGGATGAAAATATTCGCACTCAATTTTGCCATGGGTGTAGTTACCGGAATTCCCATGGAGTTTCAATTTGGTACCAATTGGGCAAAATTTTCAGAATTAACAGGAGGTATTATCGGTCAGACGCTCGCCATGGAAGGCATGTTTTCTTTCTTTTTAGAATCCTCTTTTCTAGGACTTTTTCTCTTCGGAGAGAAACTACTCGGTCAAAAACTCCATTTCTTAACGGGGTTTTTAGTGTTTTTAGGATCATGGGCAAGTGGTTATTTGATAATTGCCACGCATTCTTGGATGCAATTTCCTGTAGGTTACGAGATCTTAGAAAACGGAAAATTTGTTTTAAATAATTTTGGAGCATTGTTTTCAAACCCTTGGTTAATGCCAGCTTATTTGCATAATCAATTGGCCTCCGTAATAACGTCATCATTTGTAGTAGCGGCTATTGGAGCCTTCTATTTATTAAATAATAAACATAGTGACTTCGGAAAGCTCTTTGTAAAAACAGGAGTTATTTTTGGATTAATATCAAGTGTACTTGTGGCATTTCCAACAGGGGATTGGGTAGCTAAAAATGTAGCGAAACATCAGCCCGTAGCATTTGCAGCGATGGAAGGTATTTTTGAAACGGAAACAGGAGGGTCAGAAATTGTATTGATTGGCCAACCCGATATGGAGAATAAAAAGTTGGATAACAAAATAGCAGTGCCCAACGTGTTGAGTTTTTTAACCTATCAAAATTGGGAAGCCGAAATTAAAGGATTGAATGAGTTTGATGAAAGTTTATACCCTACTAATGTACCTGGCTTGTATTATTCTTATCATATAATGGTAGGTTTGGGTACACTTTTTATTGGATTAATGGCAATAGCAGCACTACAATTATATCGTAAGAAGCTCTATAAATCGAAATGGATACTTTGGTCAATTTTATTTATGTTGCCCTTTCCTTACATCGCAAATACAACAGGTTGGTACACGGCAGAATTGGGTAGACAACCTTGGCTGGTATATAATTTGTTAAAGACTTCAGAAGGCATATCGCCTACAGTTTCATCTGGTAACACCTTGTTTACTTTATTAGGTTTTATTGGTCTTTATTTGTTATTAGGGCTTTTATTTTTAATGTTGGCTGGTAAAATTATCAACAAAGGGCCAGAAACCTCAAATCACTAATTATGGAGTTATTTTGGTATATCGTTTTAATGATCATGCTTACCGTTTATATAATTTTAGATGGTTATGATTTTGGTGCAGGTATTGTTCATCTCTTTTTTGCAAAAGAGGAAAAGGATAAAAAAGCAATTACAAATGCTATCGGTCCATTTTGGGATGCCAATGAAGTCTGGTTAATCGCTGTTGGCGGGGTGTTATTTTTTGCTTTTCCAACATTGTATGCGTCCTCATTTAGCGGATTTTATTTACCCTTAATTATGATTTTATGGTTGCTCATTTTTAGAGCAATTGGTTTAGAATTAAGAGGGCAAGTCCATAATAAAATGTGGGAAGCCATTTGGGATAAAGCCTTTGGGATTTCAAGTCTTTTATTAGCCTTATTCTTTGGTATTGCATTAGGTAATGTGGTGAGAGGCGTAAATTTAGGAATGGTAACAGACGGTGTTTCTACAGTAGAGGCCCATTATTTCTTTTTGCCTTTATGGAACCCTACTTTCAGTCCCACAGCAGAACATTTAGGAATTATTGATTGGTTTACGGTATTATTAGGATTGGTGGCCGTTGTGGCACTCACCATACATGGTGCCAATTGGATTATCTTTAAAACAAATTCAGGTCTGAATCAAAAATTGAGAAAAGTTGTATTTAGATTGAACTTTGTACTCTTAGCCTTGGTAATTATTTCGTTATCTGTATGGCATAATATAGAACCGAATCCATTTCATAATTTCATGGAATATCCATGGTTTTGGATTTTCCCAATACTAACTTTTACAGGATTGTTAGGTTTGTTTAAAGTGAAATCATTTAAAAAAGAGGGCATAGGATTTTTGTTTTCTTCACTATTTTTATTTGGAGGATTAACCACCACAGTAGCTTCTATATTTCCAAAAGTATTACCTTCTACAAATACGGTGAATCCTTCATTGACCATACAAAATGTTGCGGCACATGAATATGGTTTAACGGTAGGTGTGTATTGGTTCGTAATTGCTGCGGTATTAGTGGCGGTGTATATGTTTATTCAATATCGTGTTTTTAGTGGAAAAATGGATGATGTAGGCTATGGAGAGCACTAGATAAATTGTTTTAATTTGAATAATTCACCGATGGCTTTGCCTCGAGGTTCTTGTTTCACCTCGCCTTGAGTGAGTTCAGAGCTTTCATTTACGGCAGTTTTGGGTGAGGAAAAATATAAAATTTCAAGAAATTATTTATTGAGAAATACTATTTTCTTATGACAGATACTTTAATTGCAATCATTAGTATTTTTATGGGTATGCTAGGGGCAAACCTCTTAAGTTTCCTAATTAAAAAATACAGCTTAGGGTTTACCGCAAATACCATTACGGGAATTTTTGGGAGTATATTTTTTATTAAATCTATAGGTAGGCTTGGTTTTGATCCTGTTACAATCATGCAATCAGGAGAAGTAAATATCACATTATTTAGTATTAATATGTTGGTCTCTTTAACTGGTGGTGCCGTTGGATTAATACTAGCGAAACGCATCATTACAAAGTTAAATAAGGCATAACTACAATGTAACTGTTGTTACGTTGAATTAAGACAAGGAGCGTAATTTTACATAATAATCAAAATTGAAACCAATGAAAAAATACACTATTTTAATGACATTCTTTCTATTGATAGCCATATCATCTTGTAAATCTGACACCAAAAAAGATACGGCAAAAGAAACACAAAAAACACAACAAGTTCAAGACTCAATTTATAAGGCAACAGGATTAAAATATGCCATGAGTACGAAAGCTACGTTGGGTAAAAATTTAATGGGAGCCATCCAGAAAAAAGGGACAGAACATGCTCTTGAATTTTGTAATACGAAAGCCATTCCGTTAACGGATAGTATGGCTATGGCTCAAAAAGCAATAATTAAAAGAGTATCAGATAAGCCTAGAAATCCAGACAATCAAGCCAATGCAGAAGAGTTAGGGTATATAAAAACGTTTAAAGAACAATTAGCTGCTGGTCAACAACCAGAAGGTATTGTTAAAAAGAAAGACGGAAAAGTACACTTTTATTATCCAATAGCAACCAATCAAATGTGTCTGCAATGTCATGGGACACCAAATGAACAGATTAAACCACAGGTGATGACCATGATTGATAAATTGTATCCTGAAGACAAAGCCAAAGGATATGCAATCAATGAAGTACGTGGTATCTGGAATGTTGTTTTTGATGAGGGTGAATGATATAACATTTTTATAGCTTGGAAATTTCTCTCTTTTTTTCTTGTGGAGAGCATTTACTGAATAGTTTCAGTATGCCCTAACGCCCTTTTACTTTTAAAAACAATTAAAGGGGCGAAGCGGTACTTTATAGGATACTCACTTACTTATCTCATTACGGAAGTTTACCCACAATTAACTTATGTCTTACTTCTACTTGCCTAAGTAACAATAGTTACAACTTAGGTTAAATAAAAAACTGAATTTTACGGAAGCAAATCATTTTTATGAAACTGATGCAAATCATTTTTCAATAAAGTGTATTGCTATAATTTTACAATTAAATAACCAACCAATGGCAAAAATAGTAATCTTAGGAGCTGGTATTTCGGGACACGTTGCGGCCTCTCATTTGCGTAGAAAACTTTCTAAACAACATGAAGTTGTTGTGGTTTCTCCAAATAGTAATTATCAATGGATACCTTCAAATATTTGGGTAGGTATAGGTAGAATGAAAGCAGAACAAATATTATTTCCTTTAGAGCCACTTTATAAAAAGAAAAACATTGGTTTTAAACAAGCCAAGGCCGTTTCATTTCACCCTGAAGGTGACAAAGAAGTTACCAAGCCTTATGTAATGGTTGAATATGTTAAGGGAGAAGATAAAAATACTTTTGAAAAAGTAACTTACGATTTTTTAATAAATGCTACAGGTCCGAAATTAGCATTTGATATGACCGAAGGTTTAGAACCTGGTAAAAACAAAGCCTATTCTGTTTGTACGTATGGCCACGCAGAACATGCTTGGCATGGATTAAAAGAACTTATTGAAGAAGTTAAAAAAGGAAAAAAAGCTAAAATTTTAATTGGTACGGGGCATGCCAAATCAACATGTCAAGGAGCTGCTTTTGAATACATTTTAAATGTTGAACAAGAATTAAGAAGACATGATGTAAGAGAGATGGTAGAAATAACTTGGATTGCCAATGAATATCAATTAGGAGATTTTGGTATGGATGGTATGCTACTAAGTTATGGTAGCAATATTATGAGGTCAAATGAAATGATTGAAATGATTTTTGAAGATCGAGGGATCAATTGGATTATTGGAGCGGCAGTCAATAAAATTGAAGATGGTCTGGCTCACTATGAAACCTTAGACGGAGAGTACAAAACAGAAACTTATGATTTTGCCATGTTAATACCTGCATTTTCTGGTCATGGCTTTAAAGCTTATGATAAAGAGGATAAGGATATCACAGAGAAATTATTCAAAGGCTTTATGATTGTAGATGCTGATTATACGCCAAGACCTTATGAAGAATGGACGGTACAAGATTGGCCAGAGACCTATCAGAATCCGTCTTATAAAAATATTTTTGCTCCGGGTATTGCATTTGCACCACCACATGCTATTTCTAAGCCAAGAGTAAGTAAAAATGGGACATCAATTTCTCCGGCACCACCAAGAACAGGAATGCCATCCGGCATCACTGCAAAATTGGTAGCCGAAAATATTGTAGACATTATTAATGGTAAAAAAACTTTGAATCATAAAGGTTCTATGGGGAATATGGGAGCTGCTTGTATTGCCTCTGCAGGTTTTGGAATGACAAAAGGGAGTGGTGTAAGCATTACCACCTATCCTATAGTACCTGATTATGTAAAATATCCAGATACGCAAGGTAGAAAATTAGGAAAAACTTTTGGTGAAATAGGATTGGCAGGACACTGGTTAAAATTAACCTTACACTATGCATTTATTTATAAAGCGAAAATGAAACCATTTTGGTGGTTAATACCTGAATAATCTCGGGAAGTTTATAAAAATAACAAGTACATCAAGAATAGCATAAAAATCTAAAAAACCATGACACAAAGAATCTCAAAAACAAAGCGTTTTATAATGATGAATCCCATTATTCAATTCTTTAAATATATTTATTTAAGTATTAAAATACTGATTGTCGTTGCAGGTGGACATGGGGGGACTAGAAAAAAAGTTTAAAAAGTTGGTTATTTAAGGGTCTTCGGATTCTTTCATAATAAGTTGGTTGATTTTTGGAGGCACCTTACCCATGTGGTAAGGTGCTTTTTAGTAAGTAAACGTTGATAATGACATTGCTTTAGATGACTAATTAAGTTATTTAGAAACAGATTATCATTAAAAAAGGAGAGGTTGAAACGTCTGTGAATCACTAATGGTGTTTTAAATCATATCTCAGTAACATAGGTTACTTTCAATTGAAGTAACCACCACTATTTTTGCATTAAAATAAATTAGAAATGAAGCAAATACTATATACTTTAATTTTGATACTAATACCGTTACTATCAAATGCCCAAGAAGTAAAATTAATAACAAAAGAAGAAGTGATCGCTAAAGTGAACGATCAAAATAATAGCTTAAAAATGGCAGAGCAAGATGTAAAGGCAGCTCAAGGTGATTTTAGGCAAACCAATGCGATTCTATTGCCAACCATTGGGGTTTCTCATACCGCAATGTCAACCACAAATCCCTTAATGGCTTTTGGGTTTAAACTCAATCAAGAAGTTTTAACTCAAAATGATTTTAATCCGGCTTTATTAAATGACCCTACCACGGTTCAAAATTATGCGACGAAAATAGAGGTACAACAACCGGTTTTAAATTTTGATGGATTTTACCAACGTAGTGCTGCAAAAGCAAAATTAAAAGCTACCGAATTACAGTCAGAACGTACTAAAGAATATATGTCTCTAGAGGTTGAAAAAGCGTACATGCAATTACAATTGGCCTATAAAACAGTTGAAGTGTTGCAAAAAGCACAAGAAACAGCATTGGACAATCAACGTATTGCAGATAATAGTTTTAAACAAGGCTATATGCAAAAGGCAGATGTTTTAGCAGTTGAAGTCCGTGTTACAGAAATTGAAAATCAATTACAATATGCTAAAAGTAATATTGCCAATGCTTCAAACTATTTATCGGTTTTAATGAATGATAGTAATGATAAGATTCTAAAACCTATAGATTCATTGACAGTTGCTGTAGCTATGATAACAGAAAATAGTGTGCTAAACAATAGAAAAGACATACAAGCTTATGAAAAGGCATCGTTGGCTTATGAAAAAATGTATAAAGCCGATAAAATGAGTTTTATGCCAAGGTTAAACCTTTTTGGTAGCTATGAATTATATGATGATGAAATCTTTAAAGGAGATGCTGAAGGATATCTTATTGGAGCAGCGTTGAGTTGGAACATTTTTGAAGGTTCAAAACGTTTTGGAAAAACACAAAAAAGTAAAGCAGATTTTGAAAAATCGAAATTTGAAATGGCTCAATATAAAGCCACAAGTTCTTTAGAACTTAATAAAGCCAAACGCAACTTAGAAGATGCAAAAAACAATTTAAAACTTTCAAAATTGGGAGTAGAGCAATCAAAAGAAGCATTGCGAATTCGGACAAACAGATTTAAGCAAGGGCTCGAAAAAACATCAGATTTATTAATGGCAGAAACACAATTTGCACAAAAACAATTGGAATATTATGGTACTGTATTTAATCACAATTATGTATTGAAATATGTCGAGTTTTTGACAAAGTAGTAGCATTATCAAATTAATAATTAGCAATAGCTAAATCAAGGAATCAACGAACCACGAAGAATATAAAAACAAAAATAAAAATGAGAAAATACATTCAAATAACCATAGTAACAGTCCTTTCGCTTTTGTTAGCGAATTGTGGAAGTGAAGAAAGCAAAACCAGTGCTGATAATTCAACGCCTATTGCTGTAAAGGTGAGTAAGACTACCGAAGCTGGTGGTCAATTTATTACAGTAAGCGGGAAAATAGAAGCTTCTAATAGTGCCGATTTAAGTACCAGAATGATGGGGTATGTTAATAAGGTATATGTTAAGGTTGGTGATAAGGTTAAGAAAGGTCAACTATTAGTTTCAATTAATAATGCAGATTTGCAAGCGAAAAGAGCACAAGTAAACGCAGGTATTACAGAAGCTACTGCCGCTTTTAATAATGCTGAAAAAGACTATAAACGCTTTCAAAGTTTATTTGCAGAAAAAAGTGCATCACAAAAAGAAATGGATGATATGACGGCTAATTTTGAAATGGCAAAAGCACGTTTAGAATCTGCGAATCAAATGAAAAATGAAATTAATGCACAATTCACCTATAGTAATATAATAGCTCCTTTTAGTGGTGTGGTAACCAGTAAAAACATTGATGCGGGTGATATGGCAAATCCTGGAATGCCTTTAATAAGTTTAGAAACTCCTGGTAATTTTGAAGTCATGGCGATGGTGCCAGAAACAGAAATTTCACGTATTAAAAAGGGAGCAGATGTTGCTGTTTTAGTGAAGTCAATTGGAGCTACCCTAAAAGGTAAGGTTACGGAAGTGAGCACATCGGCAAAAAATACAGGGGGTCAATATTTAGTTAAAATAGGTTTAGATAAAACAGAAGCAGCTATTCTTTCTGGAATGTTTGTTAGTGTTCAATTTCCGATTGAAAAACAAACTAAGAATCAAGCCATTTTGATACCTGTTGAATCCATAATATCTAAAGGTCAATTGTCTGGTATTTATACGGTAAGTGAGAGCAATACAGCATTATTACGTTGGTTGCGTTTAGGGAGAACCTATGGTGATCAAGTGGAAGTATTGTCAGGTTTAAATGCTGACGAAGCATATATTGTTTCAGCTGAAGGCAAGCTTTATAATGGAGCAAAAATTAGTGTACAGTAACCAAACAAGGAAAGAAATAAGAATTATTGCGTTAAGGATAAAAACGACATCCTTTTTACGTTAGTTCGAGTGAATTTGCCTAAGCAAATTTGTATCGAGAACACGTAAAAAGATACAGTGGATAGCCTGTTTAAACGCCCAAAAAATAAGTAAAAAATGAAAGAAGGAATCGCAGGTAAAATTGCCAAAGTCTTTATGCAATCGAAATTAACAGTGCTGTTAATGATTGTATTTATGGTTGTTGGTGTTTATAGTTCGTTTTTAATTCCACGTGAGGAAGAGCCACAAATTGATGTGCCTATGGCAGATATTTTTATAGGATATCCTGGGGCTAGTCCAACCGAAGTAGAATCGCGTGTTATCAAACCATTGGAGCAATTAATTTCTAATGTGAAAGGGGTCGAATATGTGTATTCTACAGCTATGAAAGAGCAGGGTATGGTCACTGTTCAGTTTTATGTAGGTGAAGATATTGAGCGTTCGTTTGTAAAATTATACAACGAAATTAATAAGCATATGGACAAAATGCCGGAGGGCGTAACGTTTCCATTAGTAAAAACACGTGCTATTGACGATGTACCTATGCTTGGTTTAACACTATGGAGTGAGAATTATGACGATTATCAATTGGGCCAAATGGCTGATGAACTAGAGGAGGAAATTAAAAAAGTAAATGATGTTTCTATTACCCATAAAATAGGAGGTAGAGACCGTCAATTACGTGTGGTTTTAGATAAAGATAAATTGGCTGCAAGTGGTTTAGATTTTTTATCAGTTTCTGAAATGATAAACGCTAATAATAGCCAATTGAATTCTGGTAGTTTTGATAAAAATGATACAGAGTTTCTCATAAATACCGGAAAATTTTTACAAACCGTTACAGATATTGAAAACTTGGTTGTTGGTGTGCAACAAAATCAACCGATTTATTTAAAACAAGTAGCAAAAATTATTGATGGACCTGAAGTACCTCAAAATTATGTGAGTTTAGGTTTTGGTCAAGGAAGTGAAAAAGCATCTGATTATAAATCTGATTATCCTGCAGTAACTATTTCTGTTGCCAAAAGAAAAGGTGCAGATGCCATGAAAATTGCAGAATTAATTATTGATAAAGTGGACCACCTGCGTGCCTCATTGATTCCTGATGATGTACATGTTGAAGTTACTAGAAATTATGGAGAAACAGCATCTCATAAAGTTTCTGAGTTATTGTTACACCTTATAGGATCAATCATAGCGGTAACTTTTGTAGTAATGCTTGCCATGGGCTGGCGTGGTGGTTTGGTGGTGTTTTTATCTGTACCTATTACATTTGCATTGACGTTGTTAAGCTATTATATAATGGATTACACGTTAAACCGAATTACATTATTTGCTTTGGTTTTTGTAACAGGTATTGTGGTGGATGATTCCATTATTATTGCAGAAAATATGCATAGGCATTTTAAAATGAAGCGTTTACCATTTAAACAAGCGGCTTTGTATGCTATTAATGAAGTTGGTAACCCAACTATTTTGGCAACATTTACCGTAATCGCTTCTGTATTACCAATGGCTTTTGTTTCTGGGTTAATGGGACCCTATATGGCACCAATGCCAATTGGAGCATCCATTGCAATGATATTGTCATTGTTTGTAGCTCTTACGGTTACACCATATTTAGGTTATATATTTTTAAGAGAAAAAACTAAAAAAGGGGAGCCAGAAAAAGTTGAAAAGCCTTTAGAAAACACCATAATTTACCGTTTGTACAATAAGTTTGAGCGTCCATTAATGGAAAGTAAAGCAAAACGTTGGATATTTTTAGGAGTTACGTTTGTAGTTTTATTAGCTACGATGTTGTTATTCTTCACTCAATCGGTTGTGGTAAAAATGCTGCCTTTTGATAACAAGAATGAATTTCAAGTGGTAATTGATATGCCAGAAGGCACAACATTAGAGCGAACAGGTGTTGTAACTCAAGAAATTGCTCAATACTTATCTTCTCGACCAGAGATTATAAATTATCAAAATTATGTAGGTACATCTGCACCTATTACGTTTAACGGTTTGGTACGTCATTACGATTTGCGTGGTGGTAGTAATATGGCTGATATTCAAGTAAATTTAATTGATAAAAACGATCGAACAGCACAAAGTCATGATATAGCCAAATTATTGCGTCCAGATATTCAAAAAATAGCTTCAAAATTCAATGCCAATGTAAAATTAGTAGAAGTCCCACCGGGACCTCCTGTAATGTCAACCATTGTAGCAGAAGTCTATGGACCAGATTATAATGAGCAAATAAAAATTGCGGATAACATTAAGTCAATTTTAAATAATACAGACGATGTTGTAGATGTAGATTGGATGGTTGAAGCGGATCAGATAGAATATCAATTTGAAATCAATAAAGAAAAAGCCATGTTGTATGGTGTGGCACCAAAACAGATTGCGTATACAATGAATATGGCGTTATCTAATAGAGCCATAACTACATTATATGATGAAGATGCGATAAACCAAGTGGGATTAGTTTTAAGTCTAGACGAAAAAGAGAAATCGACCATTACGGATATTTCTCAACTTAAAGTGAAATCTAAAC
This sequence comes from Aureibaculum flavum, assembly GCF_016406085.1. GTDB lineage: Bacteria > Bacteroidota > Bacteroidia > Flavobacteriales > Flavobacteriaceae > Aureibaculum > Aureibaculum flavum. The sequence continues at coordinate 414,634 of NZ_JAEHFJ010000004.1, read as the reverse complement.
AAGGAAATATGGTACCAATCGCTGATTTGGTTACAATTAAAGAAGCCGTAAGTGCGAAAAGCATTTTTCATAAAAATCAAAAACGTGTGGTTTATGTGATGGCAGATATGGCGGGTGTATTGGAAAGTCCCGCGTATGCTATTCTAGGAATGGAAGAAAAGTTAAAAGAGATTGCTTTGCCAAAGGGCTATGAAATAAATGAAATGTACTTGGGTCAACCTGACTTTGAAGATAACTATACCGTAAAATGGGATGGGGAATGGCAAATTACCTTAGAAGTGTTCAGAGATTTAGGAATTGCTTTTTTAGGTGCTATTATTTTGATTTATATCTTAATTGTAGGATGGTTTCAAAACTTTAAAGCACCAATTGTGATGATGGTGGCTATTCCGTTATCATTAATTGGAATTATTCTAGGACACTGGATTATGGGGGCATTTTTTACAGCAACTTCATTTATAGGTATGATTGCCTTAGCAGGTATTATGGTGCGGAATTCAGTGCTATTAATTGACTTTATCAATCTAAGAACGGCTGATGGGATTCCTTTAAAACAAGCAGCTATTGAAGCTGGAGCAGTGAGAACCACTCCTATTTTATTAACGGCTGGAACAGTCGTTATTGGGGCCTTTGTTATTCTGTTTGATCCAATTTTCCAAGGGTTAGCCATATCATTAATGGGGGGAACTATTGTTTCTACGGTGTTGACGTTATTGGTTGTGCCTTTAGTGTATTATATGATAGAGAAGAAAAAATGGGAACATGTTGATCAAGGTGAAAATAAAAGTCTGGAAACAAAAGAAATTGAATTGAAAGGCGAGGAGTAGTATAATCTAATCGCATTCGTCACTTTATAAGAGATTTAATATTTATATGATTTCCTTTTTAGTGAAAAGGTTAAGTGTAAACAAAAAAGAATAGAGACATGAAACTATTAATAATTACCGCAATATCCGCTTTTGAAAAAGAGATCAAAAGCATATTAAAAAATTCTGAAGTTAACGTTTTTTCATATCAAGAAGTTAAAGGGTTCAGAAATAGTTCTGAAGAAGAATCTGTGGGTTCTAACTGGTTTGCTGGTGAAATCAATGAAAGCGAATCATTACTGTTCTATGCTTTTGTAAAAAAAGAGAATGTAGACCAGGTATTTTCTTTGGTAGAGAAATTTAACAACGGACAAAAAACGCTGTCAAAAGTACATTTGGCGGTGATGGATATAGAACGATCAAATTAATTAAAAAAAGAAAGAGATGTTACAGAATTATATGAATGCTATTGTTGGGGTCTTTATTATGGCCAGTGTTTTATTGGGTATGTTTGTAAATCCAAATTGGTTATGGTTTACCTTATTTGTGGGAGCCAATTTATTTCAATCTGCATTTACAAATTGGTGCCTTTTAAGTAAAATTTTAATGAAACTAGGTGTAAAAGAAGAAGGTGGCGGGTGTAAAGTATAATGCTATTATTTTACGCTTTAGTTAGAATTATAGTACTCTGTTTAGATTGTCTATTCAAGTGGAGTAGGGAACTAAAAATGGAATTCTATAAGTTTAATTTTAAAAAAAAACGGAAAGTGGTTTTTGCAATGTACTACTGTCAGTACGAACGATGTAGAGAGCAAAAGAGAAGAGTTTAGTTTGCTAAGTATAGAAGTAGTTGAATATAATGTATAATTGATAACTTTATTAGTATGTAAGCATTGTATAAATAAAGTACCCATTTATAAGTTAAAAGGGTACTTTTTTATTGTTAAACATGTAATGTTTTACTATAGACTTGGGTCTCCGATCTTATTTAAAGTTCCCAATACCATCTTCCAGCCAATCCAAGTATTCATCAGCGTCTGGTGTATAAGCAACAGGCGTATTTAGATTTTCTTCATCATGTCCCATTAATACATAAAAAGGTTGCGTATTCGCTTTAAAACGAATGGTTTGAAATTCACTCCATTTTTGACCAATATATTTTAGTTTTTTACCAGGACGTAATTTTGAGTCGACTTCTTCACCTTCAGGTAATGGACGTTTATCATCTACATAAAGAGAAATTAAGACTACGTCATTTTTTAACTTATTTAAAATTTCTGGTTTTGGCCATACGTTTTGCTCCATTTTACGACAATTAACACAAGCCCAGCCTGTAAAATCTAACATCACAGGTTTACCTACTTTTTTAGCATAAGCCAATCCTAAATCATAATCATTAAACGCCAATATATCATGTGGAGCCAATAAATGAGCTCCTTCAGGTATTTCTGTAATTGTAGATGAACCTCCAGATTTTGAGTTACCAACACCGTAAGGCGATTCACTATAGTCCAATGGTGGAGGAAAGGCTGAAATTACATTTAATGGAGCTCCCCATAGGCCAGGAATCATATAAATAGTAAAGGTTAAGGCTACCAATCCTAAACTCAATCTACCTACTGAAATATGAGGTAAAGGTGAATCATGTGGTAGTTTTATTTTTCCGAATAAATAAAGTGCTAAGGTTCCAAAAATAGTGATCCATATGGCAATAAAAACTTCACGTTCTAACCAATGTAATTGCAACACTAAGTCGGCCTGAGATAAGAATTTAAACGCCAATGCTAATTCTAAGAATCCCAACACCACTTTAACTGTATTTAACCATCCACCAGATTTTGGTAATGAATTTAACCATCCAGGGAACGCTGCAAAAAGTGCAAAGGGTAGGGCAATAGCTAAAGAAAAGCCAAACATACCAATAACTGGTGCAAGTCCACCTTTAGAAGCTGCTTCTACCAATAAAGTACCAACAATTGGACCTGTACAAGAAAAGGAAACAATTGCTAATGCTAAAGCCATAAAAAAGATACCTATAAGTCCACCTCTGTCTGCTTGATTATCAATTTTTGTGCCCCAAGAACTTGGCAAAGTAATTTCAAAAGCACCTAAAAAAGATACCGCAAAAACAACTAAAAGTAAAAAGAAAATGACATTAAACCATACGTTGGTAGCTAATGCATTTAAAGAATCAGCTCCAAAAATACCAGTCACAGCGATACCTAAAATTAAATAGATTGCTATAATTGAAATTCCATAAATAACTGCATTTCTAATTCCCGCTGCTTTCGATTTACTTTGTTTGGTAAAGAAGCTCACCGTCATAGGAATCATAGGAAATACACATGGAGTTAATAGAGCCGCAAAACCTGATAAAAAAGCGATAAAAAAGATCGTCCACAATCCTCTTTGCGATTCTTCTTTAGGTGTATCGCTATTTACAGCATCGGTGGTTGTATTCGCTGATTTTTCAATTTCGGCATCAGCAGTAGCATTTACTTTGTCAGAATCGGGAGTTAGGGTATTTTTAATATTAAAATTAAAATCTTTTATAGTTGGTGGTGTACATTGTACATCATTACAGGCCATATATTCAACCTCGCCTTTTACAACGGATAACTCATTATTTAAGATTCTAATACGTTGTTTAAACTCAGCTTTGGTATCAAAATATTTAATTTTCATTTTAAACACAGCATCATCTACAGTATGTCCTTTTTCTTCACTAGTGTTACCAACCAACTCAAAATCATCATTGGTATAAAATGTAAATGTTGTGGGTATTGGCCCATCTTCTGGTACATTTTGAGCATATAAGTGATAGCCAGATTCAATAGTTGCAGTCGCAATTAGTGTATATTCTGTATCAGAATTTTTTTCAACTGAAGTAGTCCATTTAACGGGATCAATAATTTGTGCATGGATTGATGAGAAGGATAAAAAAGCTAAGAAAAGGGTAATTAAAAATTTTGACATTTATATAATTATTTTTTATGTTTTAACTAAGACGTAAGTTTTTTTAAGAACTATCAAAAAAAAGAAATTAATTCAAATTAAACTCTAAATCTACCGTTGTGGGTGGCGAACATTGTGTATCATTACAGACCATAAACTCAACTTCACCACTAATAGTTTTGGTAGTTTTTAAAATTTTAACCCTTTGTTTAAAGGTAGCTTTATCTTCAAAAAATTTAATTTTCATTTCAAAAACAGGATCATTTATAGTATGACCTTCCTCTTCTTTGGTATTCCCTTTTTTTACATAATTTGCATTACTTTTAAAGGTAAACGTAGTGGGGATAGGACCATCTTCGGGAACATTTTGTGAGTATAAGTGCCAACCTGAGTCAATAGTTGCTATTGCAGACAATTCATAATCGGTTTCAGATATTTTCTTAACTGAAGTTGACCATTTAACAGGGTTTATTATTTGAGCTTGTAATACAGAAGTGGTTAAAGAAACTATTAAAAAAAGTATATATAATTTTTTCATGATAAATTTTTATAATTAAACAAGTCTATTTAGGCGTAAAAATAACCATTTACTGTCAGTTTAGTATTGTTAAACTTTGGTTAAAGTTAGTTGTAAGAGCATACAGAGGTTTCTTAAATAAAAAAATCACCTCGAAATATAAACGAGGTGATTCTCTTTAAAGTAATAATTTTATAATTATAACCGACTTAATTTTCGATCAAAACCCTATTTAAAATCATTCTTTCCGATACCGCTATTGATTTTAATTTCTGATACGATAAATTCAACACTTTGTGGACCAAAAGCTTGTTTGTACAAGTAAGGAAATTGAACACCTTCTATTTCTTTATAGTTTTCAAAACCTAAAGCTTGCTCTCCCATAGGGGTTGTAGTTACTTGTTTGATTTTTAAACCACTTTCCATATCATAAAAATTGGTCATATTTTTAGAAACTTTTATGGCAAAAGCTTTTTTACCATCTACAATTTCTATTTTTTCTAATGAAATACTATCTATTTGATAATGCATTTCAGGAAAAGGATATGATGCAGCTTTATAACTTTTTAATTCTGTTGCAGGTATATCCATTTTTTGACCTTGCATTACCATATATCCTTTTTCACCGTCAAAAACTTGCTTACTCATAGAATTACCAGCCATTTTTAAATCCATGGCAAATTTATTATCAGCAGTTGTTTTAGTTTCTAAGTCAAAAGTCATTCCTTGCATTTCTCCTTTAGCAGTAACGACTACAGATTTCACATTTTTTAATTTTTCTTTTCCACCAATGGCATCGATGTATTTTTGCATTACTGTGGCAGCAGTTACTCCGTCAGGAATAGGAATTTCGAAAACAGGCTTTTCAATTGCGTTAGCATACTTGTCAAAGTATTTTACCGGAATTTTTTTACCATCAAATGAGATATTTTCTAGAGCATTGGCTACTTCACTTCCTTTTCCAACAATTACAATTCTAGCCTTATCTAACTTAAAATATGTATTCGCAACACGTTGAATATCTTCTTTAGTAACAGCATTTATCTTAGCAATATATGTCTCATAAAAATTTTCAGGTAATTTTTGAGTTTTTATATTTACTGCATAACTAGCAATAGTGCGAGGATTTTCTAATGCCATAATAAAACTACCTAAATATTTAGCTTTAGCATTTTTAAGGTCTTCATCAGAAACTGGAGTTGTTTTAATTCGTTTAATTTCTTTAAGCATTTCAACTACGGCACTATCAGTAACCATATTTCTTACTTTTGTGCTGGCAATAAATTGAGCAACTTGTCTTTTGTTTCGGCTTAATGAAGATCTTGCACCATAAGTGTAAGCATGTTCTTCTCTTAAGTTCATATTCAAATAACTACCAAAAGCTCCTCCTAATATATAATTTGCAATTAAAGCAGAAAAATGATCCTCATCGGCCATTTTTAGTTGAGCTAAATTCATAATAGCCAATTCAGATTGTACTGCATTAGGCATATCTATAAAATCAATTTCACTACTTTCTAAATCTGTTGGTGTTAAATTAGCTGAAATACTGATAGTTGAAGGTGTCCATTTTTTAAACGCTTTACTAATTAGTTTTTTAGCTGTTTTAGCTTTAATATCACCACTTATAACTAAATATGCATTATTTGGTTTAAAATAATCTTTATAAAAAGACTCAATATCATTTAAAGAAACATTATTTATGGTTTCTTCTGTAATATATTCACCATAAGGATGGTTTTTTCCGTAAGCTAAAACATCATTTACTCTTGATGCTACAGCGGCAGCACTATTTTCACCTGATTTAATGCCTTCAATAAGTTTTACTTTTTCAGCATCTAATTCTTCCTGGGTAAAATTAGGATTTAATGCAGCATCGCTAAATAACTCAAGTATACGATTGGTATATTTTGATAATGAAGACGCGTAACCACTTTCTGAACCAAAATTAATTGATGCTCCTAAAAAGTCAATTTCTTCATTAAAAGCGTCTTTACTTATTGTTTTAGAACCGTTACCTAGAAGTGTTGCTACTAAGCTAGAAACTCCAGCTTTATCTCCTTCAGCATGTGATGCGTTGTCCATAGATAAACTAAAACTAACTCTTGGTAGTTTATTATTTTCTACTACCAAAACAGTCAATCCGTTTTTTAATTGAAAAGTATAAGGTTTACCTATGTTTATAGTTGGGGTAGGCCCAGAAACTGGCATTTTAGATCGGTCAATTTGTGCTGTAATGCTCAAAGAAATCACAAAAAATGCTATTATAATTAATATTTTATTTTTCATTTTTTTAATTTGTTGAAACCTAGTATTGCTAGGCTTGTTACTGTATAATTGTTTATGCTATCATTCCCGCAAATGCGGTACTCTTTTAATTGTTATTTTTCGTTTATTTTGAATCTCCAACCTCTTTTGCAGATTCAGGTAAGTAATCCAAATCTAATCGTTGGTTCTCATTTAAGTATTTTTTAGCCACTCGCATGATATCTTCTTTACTTATTGCACGATAAATTTCAATCTCTTTATTAATTAAATTGGTATCTCCTTTTAGCATAAAATTTCTAGCTAATGAATTTGCAATACCTTGTATACTGCTATTTGAATTTACGAATTGATTTTCAAATTGATTTTTTAGTTTTTGTAATTCTTTATCAGATATAAGTTCGGTTTGTAGTTTTACAATTTCTTCATCCATATCCTTTGCTAAATCATCTAAAGTAACATCACCAATTGGTAAAGCTCCCATTATGTAAGTACCGTAATCTTCTTGAGCATCAGAAAATGCCAATACTTGTAATGCCATTTTTTTATCATCAACCATTTTTTTGTACAACCTAGAGCTTTTACCTCCAGTTAAAATGGTAGAGATATAATCTAATACATATGAATCTCTTTCGGTCATTCCAGGTGTTCTATACACCAATGCTTTTAATGGAATTTGAATATTACTATCATATTCAGTTACTTTTATTGGCTCTGTAATAGGGTCTTCTTCAATTTTAGTTCTTACAAATTTTTCTGCATTGTTTTTTATTGGGCCATAATAATCTTGTACCATCTTTTTTGTTTCGGCGATATTAATATCTCCAGCAACCACTAAAACGGCATTATTAGGATTATAGAATTTTTTATTAAAATCGATAAATTCGGACAGTTCAGCAGCATCTAAATCTTCCATACTCCCAATTACAGAATTTTTATATGAATGCTTATTAAAAATGTGTTTATTAACTCCTGTTCTATAGATTATCTTGCCGTAAGGTGCATTATCAATACGTTGTCTTTTTTCTTCTTTAACAACTTCATTTTGAGTGTCTACCCCAATTTTATTAATAACTGGATGCATCATACGTTCGCTTTCCATCCATAATCCCAATTCTAAACTGTTAGATGGAAATACTTCATAGTAATAGGTACGGTCTTGTGTGGTGTTCGCATTATTGCTACCACCATTTGCCGAAACGATGTCAAACCATTTACCACGTTCTATGTTTTCAGTTCCTTCAAATAATAAGTGTTCAAAAAAGTGGGCAAAACCACTTCTACCAGCCACTTCATCTTTTGCACCAATATGGTACATAACTCCTGTTGTTACTACTGGAGCACCATTGTCTTGATGTAAAATAACATGTAATCCGTTATCTAAATTATACTCTTCAAAAGCAACTTCCTGAGCCCTTATACCCAGAGATAATAATAATGCTAAGGTTAATAAAAAATAGTTTTTCTTCATTGTTTAACGATTTAAATTTAATAATTATATATAAGTGAAATTTTACTAATCCTTTTATTTACTTGATATTTGTGTCAAATTGTTATTTAAGTAAGTGTCAAATTTAAATATATTTTATTGAATTCACTTTCTGTATATTTTTTAATTTCTTTCAAGAGTGAATCTTTCCATCATTTTTAGTTTTTCAACTTAATAGTTAATTTAAAGAGCTAAGTTAGCATCAAAGAATTCCATAATATAATCTTTATCTTTGGTTTCTGATTTCCAACAATCAATGCGAAAATCTATTTACATATTCTTTATACTCGTTAATTTCTTTTGTTCGGTATTAAATGCTCAGTTTAGTCCTTATTTTAAAAATTATTCTATTGCTGATTATAATGCGGGTAATCAAAATTGGGGATTATCAAAAACGGACAACAGTCAATTATATGTAGCAAACAACAGCGGACTTTTAACTTTTGATGGTATTAAGTGGACCCTTTCTGAAATGCCCAATAAAACGGTTATGCGTTCTGTATTGCATAAAGAGGGAAGAATTTATGTGGGCTCTTATGAAGAATTTGGCTATTGGCAAAAAAATGAACAAGGTGTTTTAGAATATCATTCTTTAAGTGATTTGATTAAAGGGCAACCTTTTCAAGATGAAGAATTTTGGCAAATTACGGAATGGAATGATGCTATTATTTTTCGTTCATTTTTTAATATTTACATCTATAAAGACGATAAAATAGAAATTATACATCCTCCTTCAACAACAATTTCTTGTCATGTAGTTGATAATCAATTTTATGTAGCCACCTTAAGGCATGGTATTTTTAGTCTAAAGAATAATAAATTAATCCCTTTTATTACGGAAGAAGTATTAAAGGAGAAAAAAGTAAGTTTTATTACGAACTATCAAAATAATAGATTGTTAATAGGTACAGCTTTGCATGGTTGTTTTATATATGAAAATAATAAACTTTTTCCTTGGCAAGCTCCAATAAATAAAGAACTAAAGAAGTATCAGCTAAATAATTTTTCGAAAAATAATAACAACTTGATGTTTGGTACCATCCAAAATGGACTTTATATTACGAATAAGAAAGGAGAAATTGAATTTCAAGTGAATAAGGAAAACGGTTTGCTTAATAATACCATTTTAGGGCAAAAATTGACGAATGATGGTAAACTATGGTTAGGGTTAAATAGTGGAATTGCTCAAATTGATATGAGTTCAAATCTTGTTTTTTATAATGACAGCTCAGGGAAACTAGGGGCCGTCTATGATATAATTAATTTTAAAAACACTACTTATATTGGCAGTAACACCGGACTTTATTATTTAGATAAAGAAAATAAGTTAGAATTTATAGCTCATTCTCAAGGTCAAGTTTGGGATTTAAAAGAGATTAATGGCCAATTATTTTGTGGTCATAATAATGGGACCTATTTAGTAGAGCATAAAAAATTAAAATTAGTATCATCACATGCTGGTGGATGGGTTATAAAAAAAGTACCAGAGCGACAAAATATTTATGTCCAAGGCACCTATGTTGGGTTGGTATCTTATAAAAAAGAGGGAAGTACTTGGCAAGTAAAACATTTAGGAGCAACAACAAATCCTTTTCGCTTTTTGGTTTTTGAAAATAAATCTACTGCTTGGGCTGCACATGCCTATAAGGGGTTGTATCGAATTAAATTTGATGTCAACTATGATAGTATCGTCAGTATTAGAAATTATAGTACCAAAGGTTTGAATTCAGAATATAATGTTCGTGTTTATAAAATTAAAAATGACATTTGTTTTAAGACGAATGAAGGGTGGCAAAAATATGAAGCCTTAAGAGATAGTATAGTAGATGCCCCCATTTTAAATAATGAATTTGGTAAGCATGCGTATGTGATATCAGAAGAAAATGAAAATATCCTTAGCTTAAAACAAGAGCTTTCTATTGAATTTAAATCATTTAATACCATTAATTATCAAATGATTGTAACCGACGAATATTTAAAGAATAGGTTGGTCATTGGTTATGAAAATATTTCTAATTTTAATGGTAACCAGTTAGCACTAAGTTTAAATGACGGCTTTCTGATTACTGACACATCTAAAAAAATCTTAAACAAGAAGCCGTTAAAACCTTTTATAGATAATTTTAAGTTAAATGGAAAAAACCTTACCCTTGACCATATTAATAAAGAAGATTTTAAATATAAAAGTAACGTTTCCATTGGTTTAACAGTTGATGCTACAGCAAACCATTTTTTCGAATACACATTTGATACCATTTCACCAACTAAATGGATAGCTATTGAAAATGAAAAAATAGAATTGAATAATTTAACAGAAGGTGATTATAATCTATATTTTCGATCAAATAATAGTTTTAAAAATCCTTCTGAAGCAATAAATTTAAATTTTAACGTGAGTCCACCGTGGTATAGAGCCAAAACAGGATATGTACTATATATGTTATTAGGACTATTAATAATGGCTATATTTTATTTTCTGCATAAGGGTAAAATTGCCAAGGAGCAGCGGCTTTTGCAGCTCGATTTAGAAAAAAAACAAGCTATTATTCTTAAAGAAGCAGAAATAGAAAATGAAAAACGATTGATATCCATTAGAAATGAGGGCTTAAAAAGTGAAGTTAAATTAAAAAGTAAGCAACTGGCCAACAATGCGATGTCATTAGTTAAGAAAAATGAGACGTTAACCAATTTAAAAAGAGAATTTGTTTTAAACAGGAATAGCTTTGACACAGAACTTTATCAAAAATTATTAAAGAAAATTGATGGGTCATTAGGTCAAAAAGATGAATGGAAAATTTTTGAGTATAATTTTAATCAAGTTCATGAAGACTTTTTCATTGGCTTAAAAAAACAATTTCCAAAATTGACTCATAAAGATTTGAAATTGTGTGCATATATTAAAATGAACATGCTAACGAAAGAAATTGCCCCATTAATGAATATATCTGAAAGAGGAGTTGAAACACATCGTTACCGACTTAAAAAGAAATTGAATTTAGACAAGGAAGATTTGCAAACATTCTTGAAAATTTACTAGTCAATTTTGTAAATGTGATAATTTTAACGTTATAAATTTGTCATAATATGAATTTCATTTACTTAATATATACGTCATTACTACGTCATTTTTATATATTACTTCCCAAATCAATCTAATTTAGATTGATTTAAACTACGTCAATAGTGATTTTTTCAATTTTAACATCTCTTGACGTAACTAAAATGTATTTCATTTTTTGAATACCTATTTACTTGTATTAAATTTAACCATACTAACATTCAAATATATAATTTTATGAAAAGAGCATGTTTAAAAAGCACGAACTTTAGTAAAAAAGGTATAGTTAATTTAAATTCAAATCCTTTACTTAAAATGGGATTTAGATTGACTTCAAAAATACCTTTACTATTGTTATTTTTTATCTTCACGCTAACCGCAAATGCCCAAGAAATAACTGTTTCTGGGATGGTTACAAGTGCAGATGATAATTTACCACTACCAGGAGTAAATGTCATTATTAAAGGAACCACAAATGGTACAAGTACTGATTTTGATGGTAATTATTCTATTTCAGTAAATAAAGGTGAAGTTTTAGACTTCAGTTTTATTGGTTTTACAAATCAAAGTATTACTGTAGGGGACCAAACAGAAATTAATGTAGTGATGCAAGTTGATGCACAAGCCTTAGATGAAGTAGTTGTTGTGGGATATGGTGAATTAAAGGTAAAAGATTTAACTTCAGCCATTACAACGATTAAAGCAGAGGAAATTGGTAAAACACCTACTGGTCAAGCGATGCAGGCTTTACAAGGAAAAGTGGCAGGTTTGCAAGTCGTAAGTAGTGGTGCACCTGGTGCATCTCCAACTATACGTGTTAGAGGTATCGGTAGTTATCCTGGTGTGGGTGATGAAAGTCCACTCTATGTTGTGGATGGTATGTTTTATGATAATATCGATTTTTTGAACCCATCTGATATTGCATCAATATCAGTTTTAAAAGATGCTTCGGCATCGGCTATATATGGTGTAAAGGCTGCTAATGGTGTAATTTTAATTGAGACCAATTCTGGAAAGTTTAATCAAAAGGGGAAAATTACCTATGATGGTTATTATGGAACTCAAATAGCCCAAAACGTTTTAAAAATGGCCAATTCAGAGCAATTTGTAAATATGGCTATGGAATCGGGTTCACCCGCAGATATTGGCTATGTTCAAAACGCTATGCAACGGTATGGAAGAAGTAGAACCAATCCTAATGTTCCTGATGTTAATACTGATTGGTATGACGAAATTTTACGACCCGCTGCGATAATGAATCACAGTTTAAATTTTACAGGGGGTAGTGAAAACGCCAGTTATGCTGTTGGAACCAATTATTTCGCACAAGAAGGGGTTTTAGATATGAAAAATGAATATGAGAGATTTAATGTGCGAGCAAAACTTGATTTTAAGGTAAACAATTGGTTGACCGTTGGAGGTAATACCATTTTTAGTAATGGAACAACCTATGCACAAGAAGAAAGTGCTTGGTTTACCGCTTATTATGCAGTTCCAATAATGCCAGTATTAGATCCGTCAAATACTGAGGCATGGCCTACACCTTATGCTTCTGCAGAAGATTTAGGATATCGTGGAGCTAAAAATCCAAGACCTGTAATGGATAATAATAGAGAACGGTTAAAAATAAGAAAAATATTGGCCAACTTTTACGTTGATATGGAAATTGTTCCTGAAAAGTTGAGTTTTAAAACCAGTTATAATCATAGTTATGAAACACTTAATAAAAGAGAAGCAGGTTTTCCTTATTTCGTGAGTAATGGGTCACAAAGACAAAGAGAATCAGCCTTTGTAACTAAACGATCTGAGGTTTATTCAAAACAAATATGGGATAATGTGCTAACATTTACCAATACGTTTGATGATCATGATGTAACAATTATGGCAGGTACTTCTTTTAGAGATGATTCCTTTGATTTTGTTACGGGCACGGGTACAAATTATCCATATGATTTATCTGATGATAATGAAGAGCTTTGGTATTTAAGTCAATCAGAAGCAGAAACTCGCACAGCTGATGATGGCGGAAGTAGACAATACGGAATGTCTTATTTTGGTAGGGTTTCCTATAATTTTAAAGACAAGTATTTAGTATACGGTACATTTAGAGCCGATGGAAGCTCTAAATTTCAAGAAAAATGGGGGTATTTTCCAACAATTGGTGCAGGATGGGTACTTTCAAGTGAGTCATTTATGGAAGACAATAATGTAATTGACTATTTAAAAGTTAGAGCAAGTTGGGGGCAGTTAGGTAATGACAAGGTTCCTGCTAGTGATGGTGCCAATTCTTTAAGTACAGAGGAAGTTGCCATTGGAGATCAATTAGAAACAGGTACCGTAGGTAGTAATACTTTTGATTACTTAAAATGGGAACGAACTGAAGAATATAATATCGGATTAACTTCAAGAATTTTGGATAATAAATTATCTATTGAAGCTGATTATTATATCAGAAATACTAAAAATGCTATAATTCCTATTAATGTGCCTGCGACAGGTCAAAGTATTAGAAGAAATAGTGGCGAAATAAGAAATTCTGGTTTTGAATTATCATTAGATTGGAAAAATTCAATTTCAGATAAGCTGAGTTATAATGTTGGGGTCAATTTAAGTACCTTGAAAAATGAAGTTATTGATATTTTTGGTCAAGACTATATAGATGGTGGTTCAGCTGAATTTAGACAACGTACTCTTGTGGGTGAACCTTTGTTGGCATTTTTTGGATATGAAGTAGCAGGAGTGTATCAAAATGATGCTGAAATTGCTGCAGATCCAACAGCTCAAAATGAAATCAATAATAATAACAATATCTTAGTTCCAGGTGATTTCAAATACCAAGATATGAATAATGACGGAAAGATAGATGGCGACGATAGAGTAGTACTTGGTTCTTACTTGCCTTCATTTAATTACGGATTAAATTTAGGTGTAGATTATAAAAACTTTTCTTTTTCAGCGAACATGTTAGGGCAAACAGGTAATAAAATCCTAAATAGAAAAAGAGGTGAAGTAATCTTCACACCCGATGGTAATATGGATGCCGATTTAGCTATAAATCGTTGGCATGGAGAGGGAACTTCTAATACATACCCGTCATCATCAGGTTTAAGAAGAGGATGGAATCAAAAGATGAGCGACTACTTAGTAGAAGATGGTTCGTTTTTTAGATTGCAAAATGTGAGAATGGCTTATAAATTTAATGGTGAAGAATTATTTGGTACACCTATGCCAAATGCAACCATCTCATTAACTGCAGAAAGACCTTTAACTGTGTTTGGTTATAATGGGTTTAACCCAGAAGTGCAAGATGGAATAGATAGACAAGTTTATCCAATACCAGCAGTGTATACAGTAGGATTAAATATCATATTTTAAAAAGAAATTATGAAAAATATAAAAAATTTCACAAAGTATTTTTTGGTCATATTAGTAGCAATGGTTGCTATTAACTGTGACAGCAAATTAGATGACCCAGTTGAAAATTTATCATTGTCGGCAGAGGAAGATTTTACACAATCTAGCAATATGATTTCACCTTTAATTGGTGCCTATGCTCAGTTTTATAGTCGTGGTTGGGAGGAGTCTTTATTGATTTCAGTCAGGGGAGATGATGTAAACCATGGTGGTTTAGGTGATCAACAACCGTTCGCAGATACCGATTTTTATAATTATGATAAAGATTATTGGATGTACAATTCAGTATGGCAAAACGGATATAGAGATATATTTGATTTACACAATGCCATGGAACGTATAGAAAAATATAAAGAGGCTGGGGCTGATGCTGCACTTGCCGATCAATACGTGGCAGAAGTTAAAGTTTTACGAGCACATTTACTTTTTGAAATTAGTCGTCTTTGGAGTGCCATGTTTATAACAAATTCATCAGATGCTTCTGAATTGTATCAGGCTGATGTGTCTTCAAGGGATGAAGTATTACAACACATTTCTGATCAAATGGATGAAGCTATACCCTATTTATTAGATGAACATCCTGCAAATAGAGCAGATGTTACTGGTGGCGTTACAAAGCATGCAGCATTGGCTATTAAGGCTCGGGCAAATTTAGAATTGAAAAATTATCAAGCTGTGGCAGAGGCTACAGGTCAAATTATTGCTTCCAATAAATTTAGTTTATTTCCTGATTTTTATGAGGAATTTAAAACTGCAGGAAAATTGAGTCAAGAGAATGTATTTGAAATGCAGTATTCTGATTTCGGACAAGGATCAGGACCTAGTTCAAATCATTTATGGGCACCTTATGGACCTCAAGGCTGGACTCCTGCGGTTACTGGAGCGAGTGCTGGATGGGGATTTTACGAACCTAGCTTAAAATTTATTAAGTTTATGTTAGATCGTGATGAAACAGTACGGTTAGAAACTTCAGTTTTATTTACAGACAGAGGAATTGCTAAAATTAAAGAAGATCCAGATTATGCAACGTTGCCTAGTTGGATATCAAATACTACCCGTGATGGTGATGTAATTAATGATTATGCAAGAGCAATGTTTGCTAGTGGTAAACATTATTTACCCTCTAATGAGCTCATTGCAGGAAGAACATCTTATGGTAGCAATAAAGATTTTATTATAATTCGTTATTCAGAAGTATTGCTCATGTATGCAGAGGCTTTAACACAAGGAGCTACCGGTACTGGAATAACTGCAGATCAGGCTGTGAATCTTGTGAGAGATAGAGCTGGATTAGATGATTTGTCTGGGGTAACTACCCAACAAGTTATGGATGAAAAATTTGCTGAATTAGGAATGGAATGGGGTATCAGATATTATGATATGGTTAGATTAGGTACAACCAGTGAGTTGACCTATGATGATCATGTATATGATGACAATAAAAGATTTTTACCTTTTCCTCAAAATCAAATTGATCAAATTCCTGCTTTAAGAACGTATGTTCAAGGACTATAAAAAAAACTAAAGATGAAAAAAATTAGAAATATTCTTCCGTACTTACTATTAGTACTATTTATATATTCCTGTAATGATGGAATTGACCCACTTACTGAGGTAGCTCCAGGGCCTGACGCCACAGCACCAGATGTAATGATAAAGTATCCTGTTGAGGGTACAAAAATAAAGGTAAATGAGCCTGTTGTACCAATTACCATTGAATTTGAAGTTACAGATGACATCGAAGTTGCAGACATTCAAGTGCTGATGGATGGTACTGAAATTGCTATGATGAGTGATTTTTTAGACTATCGACGTGTGTTAGCAGAAGTAGCTTTTGATAATGTTACTACAGGTGTTCATGAATTAAAAGTTACAGCAACTGATTTAGATGGTAAATCGACGACATCTACTGTGAATTTTGAAAAAGAACCACCTTATATTCCTTTATTTCCAGATTTAGGCGAGCAGTTTTATATGGCTTTTGACGGTGATTATACAGAGTTGATAACGGTTACTAAAGCTACGAAAATTGGCACACCTGGTTTTTCAGGTGAGGGTGTTGCAAGTCCCAACGCTTATGCGGGGGCAATAGCATCTCAATTAACATTTCCTGTTGAAAAAATGAACTTAGGAACCGAAATAACCGGTATGTTTTGGTATAAAGTTAATGCGAGTCCTGACAGGGCAGGTATTTTAGTTATTGGTGATAATGCTGATGATCGTAAACAAGGTTTTAGGTTATTTAGAGAAGGTAGTGGTACGGAGCAAAGAATAAAATTAAATGTAGGTACTGGTGATGGTGAAAGTTGGAATGATGGTGGCGTTATTGATGTTACCGCTGGAGATTGGGTGAATGTTGCATTCACTATATCTGAGACTAAAAGTGTAATTTATTTAAATGGAATTGAGCAAAATTCGGGAAGTTTGTCAGCTCCAATTGATTGGACAGGTGTTTCTGTTCTTGATATAGCTTCTGGAGGTGAAACGTTTTCATACTGGGGGCATGCAAATGACTTAAGTTATATTGATGAATTGCGTTTCTTCGATACAGCATTGTCTCAAGAGGAAATTCAGAATGTTCTTGGTATAACCAATCCTTATGAACCTGCTGATGGTGAAACGTTGTACATGACTTTTGATGATAATTTTAGTAATAAGGTAGGCGGAGCAGTAGCCGAGCAAGTGGGGAGTATAGGTTTTGCAAGTGAATCGAAAAAAGGTTCCAATGCTTTTGCTGGTGCTGCAGATTCATATCTAACATATCCTATTGATGGTTTATTTGGTGAAGCTTTCAGTGTAGTATTTTGGTATAAAGTAAATGCTGATCCTGATAGAGCAGGTATAATCGCTGTGGGAAATGACACGCCAGAAAATAGAATGCAAGGTTTTAGAATTTTTAGAGAAGGTGATGCTTCGGAACAAAGAATTAAATCTAACATTGGTATTGGTACAGGTGAAGTATGGAATGATGGAGATGTTATTGATGTGACAGCCGGTGAATGGGTACATATTGCAATTACGGTCTCTACTACAAAAAGTAAAATATTTTTTAATGGTGTAGAAAAAAGAGCTTCTGATATGGCTTCTCCTATTGATTGGGCTGGCTGTAGTAATATGAGTATTGGTTCGGGAATGCCATCCTTTGGTTATTGGAATCACTTATCAGATTCAAGTTATATTGATGAATTGAAAGTATTTAATAAGGCATTATCTAGTGAAGAAATACAAGATTTAATGTAAAGTATATTTAAGTTGAGTTAGTAATTTCCGTCTGGGGGTATTAATAGCTTTATTAGTTGACAAACCAACTAAAACCTGGATGGTCTTTTGGCTGCATTCTTAATTGAATGCAGCCAAAATTTACTATACTATTTGTTATTCCCAGTGAAATAAACGAATGTTTTTCAGCTAACTACAAATTAAATGGAGCGAAAAATCTGTTCAAAACTAGTAGAGAGCTTTATTATAATAATATTACAAAAAATGAAAAAATACAATCACCTATATTTATTGACCTTAATACTGTTTTTTGTCTTTTCTTGTGAAAAGAAAAAAGAGGTAGAAGAAATTAAATCTAACGGTAACGAAGAAGTTGTTGACTTTAAACTAACAGCAGAGGATGAAATTTTGCTTGACACCATTGAAAAACAGACGTTCAATTACTTTTGGGAAGGAGCAGAACCAAATTCTGGATTAGCCCGAGAACGTTTGCATATGGATGATATTTATCCCACATCACCCAAAAATACAGTAACCACGGGAGGAAGTGGCTTTGGACTCATGGCTATTTTAGTAGGAGTTGAAAGAAAGTTTATAACTAGAGAACAGGCTCTTAAAAGGTATCAAAAAATAGTAGCCTTTTTAGAAAAATCTGATCGTTTTCATGGGGCTTGGCCGCATTGGATTAACGGAGAAAATGGTAAAGTAGTAGCTTTTAGTAAAAAAGATAATGGTGGAGATTTGGTAGAAACCGCATTTTTAGCACAAGGCTTATTAACAGTTGCAGAGTATTTTAGAGAAGGTAATGAAGAGGAAAAGGAATTGGTAAATAGCATTGAAAATCTTTGGAAGGCTATTGATTGGAATTGGTATACAAAAGGAGATGATGTACTCTATTGGCATTGGTCACCTGAATATCAATGGGAAATGAATTTTCCTGTAGGTGGTTATAATGAAGCTTTAATCATGTATGTGCTTGCGGCCTCTTCTCCCACGCATCCAATTCAAAAATCTGTATATGATAAAGGTTGGGCAAGAAACGGCGATATTACAAAAGATACGGTTTATTATGGCTTAGAAACGGAATTAGATCATTACGAACATGACAAGTCTCCAGTGGGGCCACTTTTTTGGGCACATTATTCGTATTTAGGCTTAAACCCTAATGGATTAACTGATCAATATGGAGATTATTGGAAATTAAATCAGAATCATGCGATGATCCATTATAAATATGCGTTGGATAATCCTAAAAAATATAAAGGCTATGGCGAGGATTATTGGGGTTTTACTTCAAGTTACTCCATAAAAGGTTATGACGGACATCGTCCCGATAGAGATCTTGGCGTTGTTTCACCTACTGCGGCACTTTCTTCATTTCCGTATACACCCAAGGAGAGCATGCAAATGTTAAGGCACCTTTATAAAGACATGCCAGAATATATTGGTAAATATGGACCATATGATGCCATTGCATTAGATAGTGATTGGAAAACGGTAAGGTATTTAGCCATTGACCAAGGTCCAATTCCTGTAATGATTGAAAATTATAGATCTGGCCTACTGTGGAATTTATTTATGAAAAATAAAGATGTTCAAAAAGGATTAAAGAAATTAGGGTTTCAAAGTCCAAATTTGAAAACGAATGATTAAAAGAATCACATATATACTATTACTAATTACAATTATTTCGTGTAAAGACGATACATACGTATATGAGCCACCTGTGATAATTGACCCAGACCCTGTACCAACACTTACAGATGAAGAGTTATTAGATCTTACACAAAAAGAAACGTTTAAGTATTTTTGGAATTTTGCTCATGTAAATTCTGGAGCAGCAAGAGAACGTTATCATCCTGGTAATCCTTCAAATGATGCCAATACAGTAACTACAGGAGGAACTGGTTTTGGATTAATGGCTATTTTAGTTGGTGTAGAACGAGGGTTTGTAAGTAGAACAGAAGCATCAGAAAGGCTAACTAAAATTTTAATTTTTTTAGAAAATGCAGACCGCTTTCATGGAGCGTGGCCACATTGGTTAGATGGTGATACAGGTGCTGTAAAACCTTTTAGTACCAAAGATAATGGTGGTGATTTAGTAGAAACGGCTTTTTTAGTGCAGGGTTTAATCTGTGTTAAAGAATATTTTAAAAACGGAAATGATTCCGAAAAGGAACTGGCTGCAAAAGCAGATGTTCTTTGGAAAGGAGTAGATTGGAACTGGTATACAAACGGTAATAATGAGCTGTTATGGCATTGGAGCCCTAATTTTGGTTTCGATATAAATTTAAGACTGAAGGGGTATAATGAAACCTTAATCACATATATTTTGGCCGCAGCATCACCAGATTATAGTATTTCAAAAGAAGTTTATGAAGAAGGCTGGGCGGATAACGGAACCATAAAATCAACCGTTACCCAATATGGATTCCCATTGGTATTGAAACATGCTGGTGCTCCACAATTCGGTGGGCCTTTATTTTTTGCTCACTATTCTTATTTGGGTTTAAATCCTACCAATTTATCTGATCAATATGCTAATTATTGGCAGCTAAATGTAAGTCATGCTAATATCAATTATCAATACTGTGTAGAAAACTCTAAAAACTTTAGAGACTATGGAAAAGACTGTTGGGGGTTGACGGCAAGTTATTCTAGAAATACTGATGGTTCTATAGGTTATACGGCTCATAGTCCAAACAATGACATTGGCGTTATTTCTCCAACGGCTGCAATAAGTTCTATACCTTATACTCCTAAAGAATCTTTAAAAGCATTACATTATTTTTATAAAAATAAAGATATTTTATTAGGTCCAGCGGGATTTTATGATGCCTTTAGTCCGCAATACAATGATTGGGTAGCGGAAGCTTATTTAGCTATAGATCAAGGTCCACAAATTATAATGATAGAAAATTATAGAACAGGATTATTGTGGAATTTATTTATGCAAAATAGTGACGTAAAAAAAGGGTTGGATAAATTAAAGTTTAATTATTAATAGTGGATGCCCTTAAACCAAGTTAATCTTTTAATGAATTCGACTATAGACGGTTGGAAAAATTGAATTAGCTTACTAAATAATGATTAAATCTGTTCAGAATATTTTAACTTTAAGGTCCAAATAAAATAAAAAAACATGAAAACAAAAATAATACTTACCATGGTCTTCTTATGTTCTGCATTCGCAATATATGCACAACATCAACAGGAATTTGTAAAAGAATATTTGGTTGAAGGAACAGATACGTTGAAATTAAGGGTTTTGTACCCAAAAGATTTTAAAAAGACTGAGAGTTACCCATTGGTGGTATTTCTTCATGGAGCAGGCGAGAGAGGGAATGATAATAAAAAGCAATTGACACATGGTAGTAAATTATTTTTTGATTCTATCCAGAAATATCCTGCAATTGTGATTTTTCCGCAATGTAAGGAAAATGATTATTGGGCTAACGCTGAAGTAGATAGGACTTCCCAACCTTTAACGATACAATTCCCTAAAGACAGTAAACCTACAAAATCGATGCACTTAGTAATGCGATACTTAGATGAATTGGTGAAGAATTCCTATATAAAAAAGGAACAGATTTATCTTGGAGGGCTTTCGATGGGAGGTATGGGCACATTTGAACTCCTAAGTAGAAAACCAAACACTTTTGCTGCTGCTATTGCTATTTGTGGAGGAGGGAATCCAGAATTGGTTGAAAAATATGCGAAGAATACCGCCATGTGGGTTTTCCATGGAGCGGAAGATAATGTTGTAAATCCGCAATTATCCGTAAAAATGGTATCTGCATTATTAAAATATGGAGGAAAACCAAATTTCAATATCTATAGTAAAGCCAATCATAACAGTTGGGATAGTGCTTTTGCAGAACCAGAATTATTGTCTTGGTTGTTTTCCAATAAAAAAGAGTAGCTCATTAAAATTTTAAAAAAATATCCGAACCGAAAAATCAGGATTTAAAATCAAGTAAAAATGAATCGATTAAAATTACGAAACACCTTGTTTCTAATCACTTTTTCGTTACTTTTTATGTCTTGTCAAAGCCAAAAAGTAACCACTGTTCAGAACACATTATCAATCGAAGAAAAAGTAGATTCGTTGATGAAGTTAATGACATTAGAAGAAAAAATTGGTCAATTAAATTTGCCAAGTGCAGGCCAAATAACCACAGGGCAAGCGACAAATTCTGATATTGCTGGTAAAATTGAAAAAGGCTTAGTAGGTGGACTTTTTAATATAAAATCAGCCGCAAGTATTCATGAAATTCAAAAAATTGCAGTGGAAAAAAGCCGTTTAAAAATCCCTTTACTTTTTGGAATGGACGTCATTCATGGCTATAAAACTACGTTTCCAATTCCTTTAGGGTTATCCTCTTCTTGGGATATGGATCTTATTGAAGAAACGGCGAGAGTAGCAGCCAAAGAAGCCTCTGCAGACGGTATTAATTGGACATTTTCTCCTATGGTTGACATATCTAGGGACCCTAGATGGGGGAGAGTATCAGAAGGTTCTGGGGAAGATATTTTTGTAGGTAGTAGAATTGCTGAAGCTATGGTAAAAGGATATCAGGGCGAAGATTTAGCACTAGATAACACTATTATGGCTTGTGTAAAACACTTTGCTCTATATGGTGCCGCCGAAGCAGGTAGAGATTACAATACGGTAGATATGAGTAAAATTAGAATGTATAACGAATATTTACCTCCTTATAAGGCTGCTGTTGATGCTGGTGTCGGTACTGTAATGGCGTCATTTAACGAAATAGATGGTGTGCCAGCGACAGGTAACAAATGGTTGCTTACCGATTTATTAAGAAAAGATTGGGGGTTTAATGGTTTTGTAGTTACTGATTATACAGGTATTAACGAAATGATCGCTCATGGTATGGGTGATTTGCAACAAGTATCTGCTTTGGCTTTAAAAGCGGGAAGTGATATGGATATGGTGGGTGAAGGTTTTTTGACCACTCTAAAACATTCTATAGACCAAGATAAAGTAAGTATTGTTGAGCTAGATAATGCCGTTAAAAAAATAATAACCGCAAAATATAAGTTGGGACTATTTGAACATCCATATCAGTACAGTAATGTTGAGCGGGCAAATAAGGAAGTTTTTACTAAAGAGAATAGACGTTTTGCAAGAAGAGTTAGTGCAGAATCAATGGTTTTATTAAAAAATGAAAATAATGTTTTACCATTAAAAAAATCAGGAACTATAGCTTTAATTGGCCCTTTATCAAATACGGCATTGAATATGTCAGGAACATGGAGCGTAGCAACAGATCAAGAAAAATCAATTCCCTTGTTAGAAGGTTTAAAAACAGTGGTCGGTAATAAAGCAACTATTGTGCATGCCAAAGGAAGTAATGTGGATTATGACATAGACTTTGAAAAACGAGTGACCATGTTTGGGAAAGAAATTCCAAGAGATGGTAGATCGGATAAAGATTTATTAGATGAAGCTCTAAAAGTGGCTTCAAATGCTGATGTTATTGTAGCAGCAATAGGTGAAACTGCTGAATTCAGCGGAGAGAGCAGTAGTGTAACTAATCTTCAGATACCACAAGTACAAAAAGAGTTATTGAATGCCTTATTAAAAACAGGCAAACCAGTAGTTCTTGTGTTGTTTACAGGCAGACCATTGGCCATAACCGAGGAAGCTAAAAATGTACCAGCAATTCTTAATGTTTGGTTTCCCGGAAGTGAAGCGGGCTTGGCAATTTCAGATGTTTTATTTGGTGATGTAAATCCTTCAGGTAAATTAACAGCTACGTTTCCGATGAATGTTGGTCAAGTTCCTATCTTTTATAATCACAAAAATACAGGAAGACCGTTGGGGAATAAGGAAGGCAGATTTGAAAAATTTAAAAGTAACTATTTAGATGTTAAAAATGAGCCTTTATATCCTTTCGGATATGGTTTAAGTTATACAACATTTGATTATGGTACATTACAATTATCTACAAAAGAAATTTCATTTTCTGAAAAATTAACAGCCTCTGTAATGGTTACGAATTCAGGAAATTATGACGGAGCAGAAGTCGTACAACTATACATTAGAGATAAGATAGGAAGTGTTACCCGTCCCGTAAAAGAATTAAAAGGTTTTCAAAAAATATTCCTAAAAAAAGGAGAAAGTAAAAAGGTGAGTTTTACGCTATCCATAGAGGATTTAAAATTTTACAACAGCGAATTGAATTTTATAGCAGAACCTGGCGATTTTGACATTGCGATTGCAGGCTCTTCCGACTTTGATTTTGAGGAAGGATTTGTATTAAAAAATAGAGAATAGAATGTAAGTAATGGAAGGTCTTTAGAAGTAACTTAATAGGCTTAAACTTTTTGTTAAATTAGCAACTCAATAATAATCTCAAATGAAAAAAATCATCACATTCATTATTTTTTTACTGATAGTTACAGTAAATGCACAAACCAAAACAACGTATACCTACGCAATAAAAGGTAAGGATACCTTACAATTAGATGTTTATCAGCCTAAAAATAGTATATCTACTGATACGTTCCCTTCTTTATTATGGATGCATGGTGGCGGTTTTGGCGGTGGAACAAGAGACAATGAATGGGAACAAAAATTAGCGGAATACGCGGCTAATAATGGTTTTGTTGGTATTTCAATTTCATACCGTTTAATGCGAAAAGGAGAGCCTACAGGTTTTGGATGTAATTGTCCCAAAGAGGAAAAACTTAGTACTTTTAAAGCTGCCGCGGAAGATTATATGGACGCGGCTTTATTTGTGTCAAAGAATGCTGAAAAGTTAAATATAAATACAAATCAAATTATAGCAGGTGGCAGTAGTGCAGGAGCGGAGGGTATTTTAAATGCTGTATACATGCGTGAATATTTTATTGAAAATTTAGAGAAATATAAAACGGTACAATTTGCAGGTGTATTTTCGTTGGCAGGAGCCATCGTAAATGCTAATTATATAACAAAAGATAATGCAATTCCCACAGTATTATTCCATGGTACAGACGATAATTTAGTCCCTTTTGGTACGGCATCACATCATTATTGTGATGTTGATAAACCAGGATACCTTGTATTGGAGGGCTCTAGTAGTATTGTTGAAAAATTAATAGCATTGGAAACCTCTTATTATTTTTATGTTAAAAAAGGTGGGAAACATGAAATGGCTGGAGTTCCTTTTTATGATTTAGACAATGTGTTTAATTTTTTTAAACAAACCGTTTTAGAAGATAAAACCATACAGATTAAGAAAATAAATAATAAATAAAATATGCGTCATCTTCTCATTGTTATATTTTTACCTTTATTCTTACTGTCCTGTAATAATAAACAGAAAAACAACAAAGAACAACTCGAGAAGCCTACGCGACCGAATATAATATTTATAATGGCAGATGACCATGCTGAACAAGCTATTAGTGCATATGGACATCCGATAAGTAAACTAGCACCAACGCCAAATATTGATAGAATAGCGGAAGCAGGAGTACGCTTTAATAATAATTTTAATACCAATTCAATTTGCGGACCAAGTAGAGCAGTTATTTTAACAGGGAAGCACAGTCATATTAATGGGTTTAAAATGAATGGCGATAAATTTGATGGCAATCAAGTTACCTTACCAAAATTACTCCAAAAAGAAGGGTATCAAACGGCTATTGTAGGAAAATGGCATTTACATGGATATCCACAAGGTTTTGATTATTGGAACATTATTGAAGATCAAGGGCACTATTATAATCCCGATTTTATTCATAATGGAGATACAACCAGAATAGAAGGTTATGCTACAGATATTATTACGGACATGAGTTTACAATGGTTGGAAGAAAATTCAAAAAAAGAGAAACCTTTTTTTATGATGATCCATCACAAAGCTCCACATAGAAATTGGATGCCTGCTCCACGACACATGAACTTATATGATTCGGTTAGTTTTCCAATGCCTGAAAGCTATTTCTCAAAACATGAAAATCAGTTATCAGCACAGCTCCAATTACAAACGGTATATAAAGATATGTATGAAGGGCACGACTTAAAAATGACACTAAAAAAAGGAAGTCCAGAATTAGCTCATAATCCTTGGACAAATGATTTTGACCGAATGTCTTTAGAGCAACGAGCGGAATGGGATAAAGCGTATCAACCCAAAAATGATGCTTTTCATGATGCGAAATTGACAGGTAAAGCATTGGCAGCATGGAAATACCAACGTTATATGCAAGAATATTTGGCTACCATAAAATCTGTTGATGAGGGGGTAGGTAAAGTTCTTGATTATTTAGAAGAAAATAAGTTGTCAGAGAACACTATTGTAGTATATACGTCAGATCAAGGGTTTTATCTTGGAGAAAAAGGTTTTTTTGATAAACGTTATATGTATGAAGAATCTTTAGGGATGCCTTTGTTAATGAAATATCCAAATGGAATTACAAAAGGCACAATAGTAGAAGCATTAACACAAAACTTAGATTTTGCAGAAACTTTTTTAGATTATGCCCAAGCTGAAATTCCCGCAGATATGCAAGGAAAATCACTAAAGCCTTTGTTAGAAGGTAAGATACAGGATAAATATTTTAGAGATGCTATTTATTACCATTATTATGATTTTCCTGCATTCCATATGGTTCACAAACAGTATGGTGTAAGAACAAAACGCTACAAGTTAATTCATTTTTATGATGATATTGATACGTGGGAGTTATATGACTTACAGACAGATCCAAAGGAGAATAAAAACCAAATAGATAACCCAGAATTCAATTCGATAAAAGAAAGCTTATTAATTACATTAGATTCATTGCAAAGTGTATATAAAGTAACCGAAAAGGATTTTAATAAAGCTTCTAAGAAAGCGATTGATCAAAATTATAAAACCTTTAAAAGATTACGTGGAAAAGAACCTGTTATTACCTATTAATATTCGATGAAATTTATGTAATTTAGTCATCCGAAAATTGAAAATCAACTCAAATCAAAACGGTGTTACAAATAAAAAAACAATCCAACTTTTTATATGTTTTACTTCTAATTTTTATTGTGGCTTGTTCCAAGCAAGAAACTTCACAAAAAAAGTGGTTTAAAGGTAATTTACATGCCCATTCCTATTGGAGTGATGGCGACGATTTTCCTGAAATGATTATGGATTGGTATAAGACAAATTTATACGATTTCACGGTGCTTTCAGATCACAATACTTTAAATGAAGGTGATAAATGGATTACGATATCAAAGAAAGAATATCTTCAAAAAGGGTTTATAAATTATCTAACCAAATTTGGAGAAGATTGGGTAGAGCATAAATTAGACAGTGCAGATAACTTACAAGTAAAATTAAAAACATTACAAGAATATAAGTCACTTTTTGAAGATGAAAATTTTATAATGATTCCTTCGGAAGAAATAACAACCGGATTTGAAGGGAAGCATATTCATATCAATGCCACCAATATTCAGAAAGTAATTAAACCCTTAAAGGGCGATTCAAAAGTAGCGATCATTCAAAAGAATATAGATGCTATTCTCGCTCAGAGAAAAGAATTGAATGTACCCATAATGCCGCATATCAATCATCCCAATTTTGGATTTTCTTTAACTGCTGAAGACTTTGTGCAATTGAACAATATTCAATTTTTTGAAGTTTATAATGGGCATCCTTTGGTCCATAATGATGGTGACTCAATACATTTAAGTACAGAACAGGTTTGGGATGTTGTAAATACAGCATATGTGCAACAAAACAAGCCGTTATTGTATGGTATAGCTGCAGATGACAGTCATCAATATCATCAATTGGGAAAAAAATATAGCAATGCAGGTAGGGGATGGGTAATGGTCGAATCTGACAGTTTAAATGCAGAGAGTATTATTACGGCTATGGAAGCGGGTGATTTTTATGCAACTACAGGCGTTCAATTGGAAGAGTTGTCTCGAGTAAATAATCAGTTATATATAAAAGTTAAAGCAGACCCCAATGTAAATTACACGATAGAATTTATTGGAGTTACGGCGTCAGACAATAAGAAAAAGGTAATAAAAGTAGTCAATGATTTAGAAGCTTCAATGGTTTTAGATAAAGATTATTTATTTATAAGAGCTAGAGTTGTTTCAAGCAAAACCAATGTCAATTTCTTTGATGAAAATGAATTTGAAAAAGCATGGATTCAACCAATAAGTTTTAAGTAAAATTACCTTTAAAAAGGTAAGCTATTTATTGCGACATTTTTTTTAATAAACGATATTTGTATATCAATTAACTAATCACTATTAATACAATTATGACAGCACATTTCGGATTTTGGGATTATTTTATATTTATAACCTACGCACTACTTATTTTAGGAGTTGGATTATGGGTATCACGCGATAAAAAAGGACATCAAAAAAATGCTGAAGATTATTTTTTGGCGAGTAAGTCATTGCCATGGTGGGCAATTGGAGCTTCTTTGATAGCTGCGAATATTTCCGCAGAACAATTTATAGGGATGTCAGGTTCGGGATTTGCATCTGGCTTAGCCATTGCCTCATATGAATGGATGGCTGCACTAACTCTATTAATCGTTGGTAAATTCTTCTTACCTATTTTTATTGAAAAAGGTTTGTATACTATTCCTGAATTTGTAGAAAAACGGTATTCTACCAATCTAAAGACCATTTTAGCGGTATTTTGGATTGCATTATATGTGTTTGTCAATTTAACTACAGTGTTGTATTTAGGAGCTTTAGCCTTAGAAACCATTATGGGTGTACCTATGGTTTATGGAGTATTGGGGTTAGCACTTTTTGCAGCTGCTTATTCACTTTACGGTGGATTGTCTGCTGTAGCTTGGACAGATGTAATACAAGTTGTATTTTTAATATTAGGAGGCTTGGTGACTACTTATTTAGCGTTGGATACAGTTTCTGGTGGACAAGGTTTTTTAGCGGGTCTTACAAGAGTTTATGAAGAAGTACCTGATCGTTTTGCGATGATCTTAGATAAATCGAATCCTGAATTTAAAAACTTACCAGGTATTGCTGTTTTAGTAGGAGGAATGTGGGTTGCCAATTTATATTATTGGGGTTTTAACCAATACATTATTCAAAGAACATTAGCTGCAAAATCTCTAAAAGAAGCTCAAAAAGGTATTTTATTAGCTGCATTTTTAAAACTAATAATACCCTTAATAGTTGTTATTCCAGGTATTACAGCCTATGTAATGATTAACGACCCAGAAATTATGGCTAGTCTTGGTGATGCTGGGCTAAAAAACTTACCCACTTTAGATCAAGCGGATAAAGCATATCCATGGTTATTACAATTTTTACCAACGGGATTAAAAGGTGTGGCATTTGCAGCACTAGCTGCCGCAATCGTATCATCGTTGGCTTCGATGTTAAATTCAACGTCAACTATTTTTACAATGGACATTTACAAACAATATATAAATAAAAATGCAAATGATAAGAGTACAGTAGGTATGGGAAGAATATCTGCAGGAGTTGCTTTACTTATAGCAGCACTTTTAGCTCCACAATTGGGGAATTTAGATCAGGCATTCCAATTTATTCAAGAATATACAGGTATTGTTAGTCCTGGTATTTTAGCGGTATTTATGTTAGGTTTATTCTGGAAAAAAACGACAAACAAAGCAGCAATTATTGGTGCGTTATCATCTATACCTATTGCCATGTATTTCAAAGTTGGTCCAAATGGTTGGTCAACAAGTTCATTATTTGTAGATGTCCCTTTCATGGATCAAATGGGATATACATTTGTTTTAACGATGGTGGTTATAATTATAGCCAGTCTAATACAACATCAAGGGAAAAATGATGAAAAAGGTATTGATATTAAGAAAGGCTTGTTTAAAACGAGTCCCGTCTTTAATATTGGTGCATTCATAGTTATGATTGTACTTGTCTTATTGTATTCTGTATTCTGGAATTAAGACCATAACACTAGTGTTTTTATAGGATTATCTAAATAAACAACATTTTCTAAATTAGAATTAGAAAATGTTGTTTAATTTTATAGGATATAAGACAATTTAAATTATGCCAAAAATTCTTTCTGTAAAACAATTATACCAAGCTGATACTACTACAGTAAAAAAAATGGATATTAGCTTTATCGATTTAATGGAACATGTAGGTACGCTTTGTTTTCATTGGATTAATGAACGACTTCAAGGAGATCCCATAACTATACAAATATTTTGTGGTACTGGTAATAATGGTGGAGATGGATTGGTAATTGCTAGACATTTAAAACAATATGGATATAATGTTAAAACGCATATTATTAATTGTGGTAATGAACGTTCAGAAGTCTTTCTTAAAAACTACGACAGATTAAAAGAAATTGGTGTTTGGGCAGAGATGATTACTTGTGAAAGTGAACTACCGGCAGTGTCAGAAAATGACATGGTGGTTGACGCTATTTTCGGGTTAGGGTTGAGTAGAAAACCAGAAAATTTAATAAAAAAAGTTATTGAGCATATTAACGGTTCAAATGCCTTTGTGCTATCTATAGATTTTCCGTCTGGGTTATATGCTGAAAAATCGGTAACGGATACCGTATCAGTTGTAAAAGCGTATCATACATTAACATTTCAAACTCCCAAATTAGCATTTTTATTACCAGAAAATCGTTATTATACTAAAACTTGGGAAGTACTTGATATTGGTTTAGATGCTGAATATATTTACAATGCTAAAACTGATAATTACCTCCTGTATAAACAAGATATCAAACCAATGTATCGTTTTAGAGAGAAATTTTCTCATAAAGGTGAATTTGGTCATGCTGTAATCATTGGAGGAAGCTATGGTAAAATGGGAGCTGTTTCATTATCCACAAAAGCCGCAATATCTATTGGTAGCGGTTTAGTTACGGCTCATATTCCACAATGTGGCTATCAAATTATACAAACTTCAGTTCCTGAAATAATGGTAGAAGTTGATGCCGAAAATGAAATGCAAAAGTTTGATAAAACCGTTAATGCAACGGTTATAGGTATTGGAGTTGGTATGGGCACACATATAGAGACCGTTAAGGGATTTACAGAATTCCTAAATAAAAATAAAGTACCATTGGTATTAGACGCAGATGCTTTAAACATTATTTCAAAAAATAAAGAATTATTAAAATTAGTACCAGAAAATTCTGTTTTAACTCCCCATCCGAAAGAGTTTGAAAGATTAGTAGGGAAATGGAAAAATGATTATGATAAATTAAAAAAACTACGTTCATTATCTAAAAAACATAAGCTTATAATAGTACTAAAAGGAGCCTATACAGCTATTGCTCATGAAGGTGCAATATTTTTTAATTCTACAGGAAATCCAGCATTGTCTACAGCAGGTAGTGGAGATGTGTTAACAGGAATAATTACCGGGTTAATTGCTCAAAACTACCATCCATTTGAAGCTGCAAAAATGGGGGTGTATTTACATGGGAAAACATCAGAATTAGCAATGAAGACAAAGGTTTATGAAACATTTATAGCTTCTGATATTATTGACTATTTATCAAGTGCCATTATGGATTTATTAATGAAAGAGCCCAAGGTTGTTCCACAAAAAGAAGCTGAATCAAAAAATGATAAAAAAGCAAAACCTGATGAGGGAAAAGAAATGTATATATAAAACTAAACGACGTGTTGGATTAGTTGAATTTAAGCTTTGTATAATGTTGTTAATAACTGGATAATCATTCGTCAGTAAAGATTGATTTATTTTGATACTTTTGCGGAAAATTAAATGCTAACCTGCACAATTGCAGATAATAAGATAAATAATGTTCCCCTTCAACAAATCGTTCAATAACAAAATATTATTATTTTTTGCCGTAACTCTTTTTATTAGTTTTTCATCTCTAGCACAACGTGCCGTAGATTATGTGAATCCTTTTATAGGTACTTCAAACTTTGGAGCTACAAATCCTGGTGCAATAGCTCCAAGAGGTATGGTAAGTGTTTCTCCCTTTAATGTTGCCGGTAAGCAAAATGAACTAGAAAAAGATAGCCGCTGGTTGTCCAATCCATATGTTTATGAAAATGAATTTTTAACAGGTTTTTCTCATGTAAATTTAAGTGGAGTGGGATGTCCTGATCTTGGGGTTATTATTTCTATGCCTACTATTGGTGAATTAGAAATAGACCATTTAAAATATGGTACTACCTATAATGATGAAATAGCAAAAGCGGGTTACTATAGTACAACCTTAGATAAGTCAAAAATTAATGTGGAAACAACAGCAACCACTAGAGCTGGGATAAGTAGATATACTTTCCCTGCGGGTAAAGCTAACATATTACTGAATTTAGGTTTGGGCTTAACCAATGAGCAAGGGGCTATGATTAAAGTAGTATCTCCAACAGAAATTGAGGGTGTAAGAACGGTTGGTGGATTTTGTTATTACAAACCAGAAGAAACTTATCCGGTGTATTTTGTAGCACAAGTAAATGTAGAAAGTGACGAATTTGGAGTTTGGAAAAAAACAAGAAAGGAATCTGGTGCTGAAGCAGAATGGATGGGTTATAACGGAAAGGATAGATTTTATAAAAATTATTATAAGGAAGTAATGGGAGATAGCATTGGTGGCTATTTTTCATACAATTTTGATAAACCAACAAAAGTGGAGCTGAAAGTAGGTGTTTCTTATGTTAGTATTGAAAATGCTAGAGAAAATTTAGAAAGAGAAACTTCAAATTTAACATTTTTAGAAATTTATCATAAAACGCAATTGGAATGGAATGATTTACTTTCTAAAATTTCAGTTGAAGGAGGTACAAAAGATGATAAAACGGTATTTTATACGGCCTTATATCATACGCTTATTCATCCGAATACATTGAATGATTACAACGGAGAATATCCTAAAATGAGAACTAGAGAGACCTTAAAAACTAAAGGTACTCGCTATACCGTTTTTTCACTTTGGGATACCTATAGAAATTTACATTCATTAATGTCGTTAGTTTATCCAGAGCAACAACTAAATATGGTAAATAGCATGCTTGATATTTATGATGAAAGTGGATGGTTGCCAAAATGGGAATTAAATGCTACGGAAACCACGACAATGGTTGGTGATCCTGCAGGCATTGTGTTGGCAGATACCTATCTTCGTGGTATTCGTAATTTTGATATAGAGAAAGCATATCAAGCGATGGTTAAAAGTGCAGATCAAATAAATAACAATCCGTTAAGACCTGGTTTAAAAAATTATATAGAAAAAGGATACCTAACGAGTTCAGATGGCGGGTCAGTATCTACAACACAAGAATATAATATTTCTGATTTTGCAATTGCTCAATTGGCTCAAGTACTTGGAAAGAAAAATGATGAAGAAAGGTTCAGAAAACGCTCAACTTCGTATAGAAATTTATTTGATAAAGATTATAAATTGTTAAGACCTAAAAATGATGACGGAACATGGTACAGTCCTTTTGACCCGTTAGCAGGTGCAAACTTCACTAAAAATATTGGTTTTATAGAAGGTAATTCTTGGCAGTATTCTTTTATGGTAAGTCATGATATTGATTATTTGATAAGATTAATGGGAGGTAAGCGAGCGTTTACAACGCAATTACAAGAAGTATTTGATAAAGGACATTTTGATATGGCTAATGAACCAGATATAGCCTATCCATATTTATTTAATTATGTAAAGGGAGAAGAATGGCGTACGCAAAATATGGTGAATGCTTTAAGAAGATCATATTTTAAAAACGCACCAGATGGTTTGCCGGGTAATGATGATACAGGCACCATGTCTGCTTGGATTATTTATACCATGATGGGGATTTATCCAGTGAGTCCTGCGGATCCAACGTATACGTTTACGACACCTGTTTTTGATAAAATTACAATTGAATTAAATCCTAAGTATTATAAAGGCAGGGTCCTCGTTATTGAAAAAGAGGGGTCTGGTAATATTAAGGAGGTTTTATTGAATGGAGAAGAGCACAAAAGCTTTTTTATTAATCATTTTGAATTGGTAAATGGCTTTAGATTAAAGTTTTTACTTGAATAATACGTATAAAGCGACGAAAGGTTCTCTTTTTATTATTATATAATGTACTTTATATAAGTTCATGGTTGTTGTTTGTCGATTAGATTCTTGATCTATAGTCGTCTAATTTATATTTGAAAGAAGATATTTAAATATAAACTATGACTTTTTCTAATAGAATTTACAATTTTAGGAATAAAACAAAAATTGCAAGCATTGGAATACTTTGCTTATTTTTAAGTAACGTTTTTACTTCATGCTCCGATGGCAATATCAAATTAACAAATAATGGAACTACAGATTATGAAATTGTTTATATAGGAACACCATCTGAAAGTGCGTACCAATCAGCTGTAATACTTAAAAAATATATAGACAAAATTGCAGGAACGGAAATAGAACTGGTAGATGAGGGGTCGCAAAGTACAAAAAACAATAAAGTATATGTAGGTGCTATAAATGAAGTGAGTTTGACACCTCATGAGCTGAGTATCCAATTAAAAGATAAAAACATATTTATTTCTGGAGGCTCTGATAACGCATTACAGAATGCGGTTTACGTTTTTATAGAGGATTATTTGGGTGTAAAATGGTTTTCACCAACAGTGGAGAAAATTCCATCACAAAGTACAATTACATTACCAAGTACTATTAATTATAAGTATAAGTCAGAAATTACCACAAGAACGGTACATTCAAGATTATTTTATGAAAACGATGAATTTGCTAATAAATTAAAAGTTACAACAGAAGCTTTTCCTACCTATGTGTCAAATGCAAGAGTCCATACCTTTCATAAATTTATACCAGAAGAAAAATTTTACAAAGAACATTCTGAATATTTTGCCTTACGGCAAAATAAAAGATTACCTACACAATTATGTTTGACGAATACTGATGTATATACTATTGTAAAAGATTCCGTGGCTTCTTTATTTAAGAAAAACCCTTTAGCCAAGGTAGTATCAGTAAGTCAAGATGACAATACACAATATTGTCAATGTGAAAATTGTTCAAAGATTGATGAAGAGGAGGGAAGTCCCGCAGGTTCATTGATTTTGTTTGTAAATAAAATTGCTGAAAATTTTCCTGATAAACAAATATCAACCTTGGCGTATCAGCATACAAGAAAACCTTGTAAAACAAAACCAAGAGAGAATGTATTGATCACACTATGTTCTATAGAATGTGATAGAAGTGCACCAATTACAGAAAAATGCAATGATTTTACGGAAGATTTAATTGGATGGAGCAAATTGACTGATAATATCCGTATTTGGGATTATACCACTCAATTTACTAACTTTTTGGCTCCATTCCCCAATATGAACACCCTACAACCCAATGTTCAATTATTCAGAGATAATAACGCAAAATGGGTTTTTGAGCAACACAGTAATAATCCAAGTGAATTATTTGAACTCCGTTCTTATATTACGGCAAAATTATTATGGAATCCAGATTTAGATAGCTTAATCACTGAATTTACAGTTGGTTATTATGAAGAAGCAGGAGTGTACGTAAAAAAGTATGTCGATTTAATTCATGCGGAACTTAAAAAACATCCTGATTTTTTCTTATTTCTTTATGGAGATCCTTCACAAGCTTTTGATTCTTATTTGAATCCTGAATTATTAGAGATTTATAAAGGCTATTTTGATGCTGCGGAAAAAGCTGTGGCTACAAAACCTGAAGTATTAAAAAGAGTAAAAGAAGCTAGGTTAAGTACTGATTATGCCATTTTAGAAGCGGCTAAACAGAATCTTAATTCACAACTTTCCTTAGTATCTCAAGAAAACTCCAACAGAGCCAATATGTTTATTAAAGATAAATTAGAAGACTTTTACAATACATGTAAGGCTGCTGATATTAACTTAATGAATGAAATGGGCTTTACAGTAGATGAATATTATAATTCTTATAAAAAAACAATTGAAGTGGCCATAAAACCTAATATCGCCAAAGGAAAAAAAGTAACTTTATTCACCAAGCCTAAAAAGTATGCTAATGAAAATCCTCAGGTGTTAACCGATGGAGCTCTTGGCGGTAATAATTTTTACGCCAATTGGTTAGGATTCGAAGGTAATCATTTAGAAGCGGTGATAGACTTAGATTCTATCCAAACCATAAGTTCAATTTCTACAGCATTTTTACAAGTTACAAATCATATTGTTTTTTATCCTTTGAATGTTAGTTATTATTACTCAAATGATAACAAAACTTTCAAAAAGTTAGGTGCTTTGGTCAATGATGAACCTTTACGTAAAACTAGCAAAATAAATAATATCAAATATTTTGAATTTGCCTTTCCTAAAGTTGCTGCCCGATATATTAAAATAAAGGCTGAAAACATGAATGAAGCCCCATATTGGCATCATGCTGCTGGGTTGCCAAGTTGGATATTTGTAGATGAGGTCATTGTGGAATAAATTTTTGTTACACAATTAAAAACAAAGAAGCGAGTAATATTTATGAGGTTTTATAAAATGGGAAAGAATGTAAGAGTTTTACTGTCAGTTACTTTGAATGTGTAAATGGCTTTAGATAAAGCTTTTATTGCAGTAGGACGACTAATAAGCAACTACTTCTAATTATATTTGTTAAATCATGCAGTTGATGCCTTAAATATTGTCACTTGTCGAATTATAGTATTTTATTTATTAAATTTTTGTTAAATTCGTTAGAATAAACTCAAATATTTATAATTATGATTCAAAAAGTGACTAAGATGTTACTGGTTTTGTGTTTTTTTGGTTTTCAAACCATATTTGCACAAACCACAGTAACAGGAATTATCAAGGATGCTGCAGATGGAACTACGCTTCCAGGTGTAAACATCATTGAGAAAGGTACATCAAATGGTGTAACTTCAGATTTTAACGGAAAGTATAGCATTGAAGTATCCGAAGGTGCTACATTACAATTTTCTTTTATTGGTTATACCCCTAAAGAAATCGCCGTAAAAAACCAAACTGTTATTAATCTCTCTTTAGCTCAAAGTGCAGAAGCCTTGGATGAAGTGGTAATAACTGCCTTAGGTATCTCGAGAGAGAAAAAATCCTTAGGGTATGCAATTACGGAATTAAAATCTGATGAAATTAATACTGTAAAAGATCACAACGTGGCCAACTCTTTAGTAGGTAAAGTTGCAGGGGTAGTTGTAAATCAATCAGGTGGTGTTGGTGCAGGTTCAAGAATTACCATTAGAGGTAACAATACAATTACTGGTAATAACCAGGCTTTAATTGTAGTAGATGGTATACCAATTGATGTTAATGGTTCAGAATCAGGTGGTGGTGTTTATAGCAGTACTGTAACTGGAGGTGGTATTACCGATATTAATCCTGAAGATGTAGAATCTGTTTCTGTACTTAAGGGACCAAATGCAGCAGCGTTATATGGTTCTAGAGCTGCAAGTGGTGTTTTACTAATTACTACGAAAAAAGGTAGTAAAGGACGTGGATTGGGTATTTCTATCAATTCAAACATGACAGTTGAAAACACAATGTTTTTACCGGAGTTTCAAAATGTATATGGTCAAGGAACAAATGGTGCCACGGCAACATTAGATAGTGATCCAACAGATGGTATATATTCATTAAGTGGTTCTTCTTGGGGGCCAGAAATGGATGGATCTCAACAACTTTATTTTACAGAAGAGGGGGCAATGGCAGCATATACTGCACAACCTGATAATGTTAAAGACTTTTTTGAAACTGGAATTAAATCGATTAATTCTATTTCTTTAGATAAAGGTGGAGATGAATATAGTGTAAGATTCTCTTATACAAATAACGCTACTAAATCAATTTTACCAAACTCTGATTTAAATAGTCATAACTTTAATTTAAGAGCATTATATGATTTAAATGATAAGCTAAGTTTTGACGCCAAAGCAACTTATTTTACACAAGATCTTAATAATCGTGTTTCTTTAGGTTCTGAAGGTGTATTAGCATATGTATTTGGTATGCCAAGAAATATTAATGTGAATGATTTAGAGAATCATATTCAAAAGGAAAATCCTTCATTGTATGTTCCGGGTGTAGATACTGATTATGACGTAATTAGTTACACAGGGGTTGGTAATAGTACAGGAAACCCGTATTGGATGTTGAATAAAGATAGCAATCAAGAAAGAAGAGGTCGTTTTTTAGGATTTGCAAAGATGAATTATGAGTTCAATGATTGGTTAAGTGGTTTTATTAGAGTAGGTAGTGATATAGCTAATGTTAGGTCAGAAGGAGTTAAACAAGTAGGACACCACTTTACAAGGTATGGAAGTTTTAGTTCTTCAACTAGAAAAAACACGGAATTTAATGCAGACTTTTTGTTTACTGCAAATAAAGACTTAACAGAAAAATTAAACTTAGCCGCAAATGTTGGTGGTAACCTTTCTAAAAGAACATATGAGGCCGTGAGTGTTAGTGGTTCACAGTTTAAAATACCTACTAGGGCTTTTCTAGCAAATACTAATATACAGACAAACAATCATACCCCATTACAAACGAAAAAAGTAAATTCTATTTATGGGTCTTTTAATTTTGCCTATGATAATTTTATGTATTTGGATGTTACTGCAAGAAATGACTGGTCATCAACATTAAGTGAAGATAACAGGTCTTATTTTTACCCATCTTTAAATTATGCTATTTTAGTTGATAAGTTTATAGATCCTGAACATAAAAAGTTTGATTATCTTAAATTAAGAGCAAGTTGGGCACAAGTAGGTAATGACACTGGTGTTTATCAATTAACGCAAACATTTAGTGTTCCTTCTATTGGCTATTTAGGTCTTACAACGCTTAATGCACCTACAATTAAATTAAATCCTGATTTAAAACCAGAAAGTGTTTCTTCGATGGAGTTTGGTTTAGAAGCAAGAATGTTCGGAAACAGATTGTATGCAGATTTTTCTACTTATAAAATTACAACTACTGATATGATTTTTGATATTGATGCTCCTAGTGGTAGTGTATATCAATATTTAAGAGAAAATGTTGGGGAAGTTGAAAATAATGGTGTAGAATTTTTAATCGGAGGTATCCCTGTTCGTACAGATGATTTTAGCTGGGATGTATCATTAAATTTTTCAAAAAATAAAAATAAACTTGTTGAACTTATAGATGGTCTAGATAATACAGTGTTAAATAATTCAAATACTGGTAATTTATCTATTCGAGCAGAAGTAGGTGGTGGTATTGGTGATATTTACGGTCCAGTATGGAAAACAGATGATGCTGGTAATTTATTAGTTAGTGCAGAGGGAAGACCTTTAGCATCAACATCAGCAGAATATTTAGGTAATGCTCAACCAGACTGGATTGGAGGTTTAACAAATACTTTAAGTTATAAAAACTTTTCTTTAAGATTCTTAATAGATGGTCGTTTTGGAGGTGAAGTGTACTCTGCTACATCTGCATCATTAGATTTAGCTGGTAATTCCGAAAGAAGTTTAGCATTTAGAGAAGGAGGAATTGTTATAGATGCAATTAATGAAGGGACAGGTTTGGCAAATACAGAAAATATTACAGCTCAAGAATATTGGACTAGTTATGCAGGAATAGCTTCTCATTATGTATATGATCAAACTAATGTAAGATTAAGAGAATTTGCTTTAAATTATAATGTTCCAAGTGAAACAGTACAAAAACTAGGATTGACAGGAGCTTCTATAGGCTTAATTGGTAGAAATTTATTTTTCTTATATAGAAAAGCTGATGATATAGATCCAGAATCTACTTTAGGTACAGGACTTTCGGGTCAAGGAATATCATTAAATAATATACCTACAATACGTAGCTTAGGATTAAATATAAATCTTAAATTTTAAAAATTAAATTATGAAAAATATAATTATAAAAACTGGAATGTTATTGATGTTGGTAGTTTGGTTTACCAGCTGTGATGACTTTGAAGATGTTAATACTAAGCCAGATGCTTTTACATCGGAGGAAGTAAGTGCAAAATTCTTTGTTACTGGAACCCAAAATAGGTTGTATGCACCTGGTAGATATGCTTATTGGAGAGCAAATATAATTACAGCTGATAGATATTCGGGGCACATTACCTTTGGTTCTAAGAACAGTTGGTGGAGTGGTGGTCTCGGTTATACCTATAACGCTAGTTATACCAACGCCGCATTTGATTATTTTGATGAGTACATAGGTAGATTAAATACACTTATGAGTTTTGTAGAAGTTGGTGGTGATTTAGAAAATGAAAAATATTATGCGATAGCTTTGATTATGAAAGGCTTGTATTATCAAATGTACACTGACGCCTTTGGTATGATACCTTATTCTGAAGTTGGTAATGTAGATGTTGTAGCACCAAAGTTTGATACACAAGATGTATTATATGAAGGGGTTATTGCTGAACTTAATGAAGCTATGACTATTATTGGCGATGCAACTGTTACAGGAGAAGGTGTTGAAGTTTTATCAGACAATGATTTATTTTTTAATGGAGATTTACAAAAATGGAAAAAATTGGCAAATACATTAAAATTAAGAATGGCCTTAAGAGCAGAAGGTGCCACAGGTGCTACTTTTGCTGAAACAGCAATTTCAGAAGCTTTAAGTGAAGGTTTAATAACTGCTGAGGACGATAATGTTACTATGGAGAAAGATACTGAAATCTCACAATGGGATAATGCAGCTTATGGAGATGTATGGTATAACTTCGGAGCTGGATCTAATTGGAGTGTAGGTAAAACACTTATTGATTATCTTAGAAATAATAATGATCCACGTTTGTCTAAATATGCTCAACCTATAGCTGCAGCTGGAGGTGATGTAACCTTTTTAAAACCTACAGCAGGAAGTGGTGTAGCATTGTTTGATAAGCATGTTAATTTTATAATTGAACAATTAGATAATGCAGGAGTATCATATACACGAGTTAATTCAACTGATCAAGTAAAGATAACAATTGCTGCTGGAGATTATTATGTTGGTCAACCGACAAGACTTAATAGTGATATACAAACTCATATATATGAAGAGTTATTTTCAATGCCTGCAGATCTAGTAATTAATCCTAAAAACCAAGGTTTACCAATTTTTGATGAGATCGTAATGACCGCTGCAGAAGGAAATTATTTACAAGCCGAAGCAATCGTAAAAGGCTTAGCTTCTGGTGATGCTCAAACGTTATACCAAGAAGGATTAACACAAGCGATGAAATTATGGGATGTTTCAGATGATGAAATAGCAATGTATATTGCCAATGAAGATATGGCAATGTTAAATGGAACTATGGATGAAAATTTAGAGAAAATTGCTGTACAACGTTGGATAGCAAGTTTTACTGATGGTTTTGAAGCTTGGGCAATTATAAGAGATACTGGTTATCCTAAAGAGTTAGCACAAGGTGTTTCTGATTATGATATCTATAGTGGCGGTACATTAAACGGAGTATTTCCTCAAAGACTTCGATATGGAAGTGGAGCTTATAACACAAATGGAGATAATACAGAAGCTGCAAATCAAGTTCAAGGATCAGATGAGCAAGCCACTAAATTGTGGTGGGCAAAATAGAATTTTATTGTAAAAACATATTCTTGAATCAAATGCAGAAAATCTTATCATTAATGTGATAAAATTAGTCATTCGTCGAATATTTTATTACAAGAGTTTTTTCTTATTTACCTTTGAAATAATCAACTAATTATAACATTTTATAGGGAAATAGCAATAATATTTAAGTTGAGTAATTTGAATTAGTATTCAAGAGCTAGAGAAGTCTAGCTCTTTTTTTTTTGATACTATTTTGATAGAAATGATCTTAAAATTCGAGAGATCTATCGAAGATTTAATAGTCTACTAACTTGTTGTGTAACATTTCAATTCCTTTCCACCGTATATTGAATTTAAACAAGAAATTGAATACATACAGCTTACAGAAAAGGTTGGCATTTACTCTATATAGAGCTCATCAATAAACATCCACGATTTACTACCTGCACCTTCATGACTAGGAGGACATACGCCGATGTTTTGAATATTAATTTTTAAATATCTTGTCCTTAGTGATTTATCAATACTAAATTTTCCTTTAAATGTCTTTTTATTTATGTTGTTTTCTTCATCAGTTAAAAATTGTGTG
Source organism: Aureibaculum flavum (assembly GCF_016406085.1). GTDB lineage: Bacteria > Bacteroidota > Bacteroidia > Flavobacteriales > Flavobacteriaceae > Aureibaculum > Aureibaculum flavum. The sequence goes on along the minus strand of NZ_JAEHFJ010000004.1, from coordinate 372,804 downwards.
TTTTTAAAATCTTTACCGTTTGAGGAAATACGCACAGTAACTTGTTCAGGTTTAAAAATCCAATTCCCTAAATCCTGCATATAGCCACAAGAAATTTTTTCTATAGTTTGTTCTTTTTTCAGATCTATTAAAAATTCTAAATCTTGGCCCTCTTGTCCAATCCATTGTCCTGAGCTATAATCTAAATAGCCTCTTTTACCATCTATTAATACTTCAATATTTTTATAGTTGGTATGTAAAGGCAAGGTGCTCTCTATAATTGCATCGACAGCCAAATGGTTTATTATTTTTGTTTTTTTAGGAATATCATCAATAGAACCATATTCCCATTCAGTGTATTTCTTTATTAGTTTTTTTACAATTTCTGGATGTTTCGAAGCCAGATTTGTCATTTCTGATACATCTTCATCCAAGTTTGATAAAAACAAAGCATCACTTTCCAAATCAAGTTCTCCTTTATGAGACGTGTCTTTTGGGTACGCAATCAATTTCCATTTTCCATCGCGTACCACCCACGTATTTCCATATTTCCAGAATGCAGAAGTTCTTAGTGATTTTTGCTTTGTGTTCATTAACATTGAAGACAAATCTATACCGTCAATTGCAGATTTTTGATTTTCCAATCCACATAAGCTCGATAGCGTTGGCATCCAATCTGTATTTAGTAAAAACTGCTTACTTACTTTGTTTTCTGGTAAATTTCCTTTCCAGCTTATAATAGTTGGTAATCGTATACCACCTTCGAATAAGCTGCTTTTTGCTCCACGATAAGGTCCAGAACTACCACCACCATTAAAAGCACGCACTTCTGTAGAATACCCATTGTCAGATTGATAAACAATTATGGTGTCTTCTCGCAATCCTAAGCTATCAAGTTGGTTTATTAACATTCCAATTCGTTCATCAATAGTAGAAATAAATGCTCCGTAATCAGATCTGGGAAAATCGACGCCTTTATCTGTATAATATTTTTTCCATTTTTGAGTAGGTTGGTAGGGATAGTGTGGCATGTTAATCGCATAAAATAAAAAGAAAGGATCTTTTTGATTTTCGTCAATAAAAGCATCCACTTTTTCGGCCATTAAATCAGGAAAGTATTTTCCATCATAAAATACCTCTTTACCGTTTTCATGTAAATCATGAATGTTAGGCCCTTCCCAAAAGAAAAAATGAGAATAATTATCAATACAACCTCGTAAATGGCCAAAGGAATAGTCAAAACCTTGATTGTTAGGGCTACTTTCTTCACTCATTCCTAAATGCCATTTACCAACATGAGCCGTTTTATAACCGTTGTCTTTAAATAATTCTGCCATGGTATATTGCTCGTCAGGTAAACCATCTGAACCAATACTTGCAGACGTGTTTCCAGGCACACCAGCTCTTTGAGGATAATTACCTGTTAATAAAGCTGCTCTTGAAGGAGCACACACAGGTGCTGCTACATAAGCTTTTGTAAACCGGATTCCATCTTCTGCAAGCTTATCGATGTTTGGCGAAAATATATCTGTGGCACCATAACAACCTAAATCGCCTGCACCTTGGTCATCTGTATAAATCACAATTACATTCGGTTTTTTGGTGTTTTGGGCAGTTAAATTATAGAAACCCAAAAACAATAGTAAAATAGTTAGGCTTAATTTTTTCATTTTTTGAAATTGTTAATTTTCTAATAGATCCTAAAATAAATATAAAATTTAAAAGAGCTGAATTTTTTAGACAATAGCTCCAATAAATTAGTTAAACAACAGAAATGAACTGCATTCGTTGAACTATTTAAGTTGTTTGTCTTTTAAAATATTAGAATTGTTAAGATTGAATTATATTTATAAAATATAATTTAAAAAGTATTGGATTATGTTAAAGTTACATAATATAAAAGCACTTACATTTTTGATGGTTGTGAGTTTCATTTCTTGCAAAAGCGGAATAGATAAAAAAGAGAATAATAAACAACCTAATATAATAGTAATTTATGCCGATGATTTGGGCTTTGGTGATGTAAGTGCATATGGTAGTACGGCGTTAAAAACACCAAATATTGATCGCATAGCCGATGAAGGTATTAAATTCATGAATGGTTACGCGGCTTCACCTACATGTAGTCCAAGTCGCTATGCATTGTTATCTGGTAATTATCCATTTAAAAAGAAAAATGCTAGAGTACTCCCCGGAAATGCTCCTTTAATACTTGATACGAGTAAGCAAACTTTACCATCTATGTTAAGAGATGCTGGCTATACCACAGGTGTAGTTGGTAAATGGCACCTAGGTTTAGGAGATGAAAATATGGATTGGAATGGTGAAATTAAACCAGGACCATTAGAAATTGGTTTTGACGAATCTTATATAATGGCCTCAACAAACGATAGAGTGCCATCTGTTTATGTAAAAGGACATCGAATAGATGGATTAGATCCTAAAGATCCAATTGAAGTAAGTTATAAAGAAAATTTTGAAGGAGAACCTACAGGAAAAGAAAATCCAGAATTATTAAAATTGCATCCAAGCCACGGACATGACATGAGTATTCATAATGGGATTTCACGAATTGGGTTTATGCGTGGTGGCAAATCAGCATTATTTACTGATGAAAATATGGGAGATGATTTTTTACGAGAATCAAAAGCATTTATAGACCGTAATAAAGAAAAACCATTCTTTTTATTTTATAGCTTGCATCAACCGCATGTACCGCGAGTGCCACATCCTCGTTTTGTAGGTAAAACAAATCTAGGACCAAGAGGAGACGTAATTACTGAAGCTGATTGGGATGTTGGTCAATTGTTAGATTATCTAGATGAATTAAAACTAACAGAAAACACCATAATTATCTTTTCTAGTGATAATGGTCCTGTTTTAGATGATGGATATAAAACTGATGCCGTTGAAAAAAATGGAAATCACACACCAGCTGGGAAACTAAGAGGAGGGAAGTACAGCCTTTTTGATGGAGGAACACATGTTCCATTTATGTTAATGTGGAAAGGCACTATCGAACCAGGCATTTCAAATGCCTTGGTCTCACAAATGGACTTACCAGCTTCATTTGCTTCGTTTACGGGGCAAAATAACACAACTGAAGATGGTGAAAATGTGATAAATGCATTGCTTGGAAAATCAGATCAAGGAAGACAAAGTTTAATTTTAGGTAGAACAAATGGAATTTCTATTCGTCATGGAGATTGGATATTAATTCCACCACATAAAGGTCCAAAAAGTACAGGGAAGTTCACCAATATTGAAACAGGTAGAGATACAATTTATCAATTATATAATGTAAAAGAAGATATAGGTCAGCAACATAATGTGGCCTTAAAATATCCAGAGATGGTTAAAAAAATAATGGAGGAAATGAATAAAATAAAAGCGGGAAAATAATTAAACCTCCTATCAATTCTTTTAATTAAATTTATACTCGTTAATCAAACACATACATTTAAATTATGAAAAAAGTATTTTACGCATTTAGTATTTTAATGATGTTGTCGGCATGCAAAAGTGAGAGCCCAACGGTTGAATATGCAATTATTTCTGGAAAAGTTATTAATAAAGGGGATGGATTATTAAGACTTTATAGTGGAGATATGAGTTTTATAGACACTATTCAGGTTTCAGATGATGGTGTGTTTAGAGATACTATGAGAGTTAAGTTCGGTGACTTTGTTTTATATGACGGTAAAAGTGTGACTCCAATTCATTTACAACAAGGTAATGATATTCAAGTAAATTACGATAGTGATAACTTTGACAAAACGATAAAGATATCTGGTGTTGGAGCTGACGTAGGAAATTATTTTTTGGCGAAAGGTAAAAAAATAAAAAGTTTGCAAGGATCAGGTAATTCCTATTTTGAATTGGAAGAAGATACCTATAAGAAGAAGTCTAATGAAATAAAGGTAGCCAATGAAGCTTTATTAGATTCTATGACGAGTATTTCTAATGATTTTAGAACAAAAGAAAAAAGAAATCTGAATTACGAATATTTATCAGCATTAAACAATTATGAATCTTATCATAAACATTATGCTAAAAAACCAGAATTTAAAGTGTCTGAAGATTTTTTAACAGAACTTGAAGGTTTAGATTTTAATAATGAGGAAGATTTTTTATCATCCCAAGCTTATGTTAGTTTAGTTTCTTCTCATTATATAAAAAAAGCAGAAAAGACTATGGAATTAGATTCAACCTTGTCTAGAAGCCTTGCAACGTTAAAATCATTTTTATCAGCACCCAATGAGACCATAAAGAATGGGCTATTATACAATCACAGTAAATTTGAAATTTCATATACAGATGATTTAGAAACTTTTTATAAAACTTTTATGGAGGGTTCAACTAATGAAAATAACAAAAAAGAAATAACTAAAACGTATTCTAAAATAAAATCAGTATCAAAAGGGAATGTTTCTCCAACATTTACAAATTATGAAAATCATGCTGGAGGTACTACTTCGTTAGGAGATTTAAAGGGTAAGTATGTTTATATAGACGTTTGGGCAACATGGTGCGGCCCCTGTCTTGCTGAAATACCATCATTGAAAAAGGTAGAAAAAAAATACCATGAAAAAAACATTGCATTTGTTAGTTTATCAATAGATGAAAAAAAGGACTATGATAAGTGGAAAAAAATGGTAACAGAAAAAGAATTAGGTGGGTTGCAATTGATAGCAGACAATGCATCTAATTCTAAATTTGTACAAGAGTATCAAATCATGAGTATTCCTCGTTTTATTTTAATAGACCCACAAGGTGATATTGTAAATTCAAATGCTCCTAGACCTTCAGATAAAAAGCTGATTGCTTTATTCAATGAATTAAAGATTTAATTTATACTTTATAAAAGTCTATTAAAATCACTTTAGTTATTTTTACTAAGGTGATTTTTGTTTTAATTTAGCCAAATGCAAAAATCAATTTATAAACTATTATTTCTTTTCGGATTAATTTTATCACAATCTGGTATTGCTCAAGATAAAGATGATGGAAAAAATTGGTTTACAGCCTTCGGAGAAACATTTGATAGAGCTCCAGATTCTTTATATCAACAGTTAAACGCTGCTGAGAACTTAAAAGATAAAGCCTTTTTTATTGAGCAAATTGCAAACGTACATATAGTATTAGGTAATACTGATTCTATAAATTATTATGGTAAGTTACTTGAAGATGAAACCACAAATATTAAAACGGAAGGTCTTGTTTCCAATTTATATTTGTCAAAAGCATATTCTATTTTAGGTAAAGGTAAAATGTTGCAAGGGCTATATGAAGAAGCCATGAAGTACTATTTAAGTGGATTAGAAATAACGAAAATAACAGATAGTCCTTATTTGTATTATACACATTCTTTAGGTCTAGCATCTGTATATATAAATAACGAAGAATTTGAAAAAGCCACACCATTATTAGATAATGCCATTGAAAATAGTGAGAACAGTTATTTTACAGGAATTGCAAAGCAATGTTATGGAGATATTTATTATTTAAAAAGAGATATCGAAAATAGTAGAAGTTATTATAAAGATGCTTTGGTTGATTTAGAACTATCGCCAGATAAAAAGGAAGCATTAAAAATTAAATTAAACTTAGGAACCATGGATGTGGTTCAAGAAAAGGTTGATGAAGCTTTACTACTTTTTGATGAAGTTAAAAACACCGCTCATAAAAAAAAGTATTATGATTTATATGTAGAAGCAGTTTTGAGAATTGGAGATGTATATATGAAGCTTAAAGATTATCATAATGCACAAATGATATTATCCATAGCACATATAAACTCTGTACAGTGGGATAGATTAGAACTAGAAAAAAAAGTGATTCGTAGTCTAGTTGATTTATATAGTGAACAAAAGGATTATGAAAATGCATATGCTTTAATGACACAATACGTTAGCGTTTCTAATAGAATAATTCAAGAGCAAAAAAGTAAAGAAATAAAGGAACTTGAAATACAATACCAAACCTTGCAAAAGGAAAAGGAAATCAGTTCATTACAAGAAGAACAATTGTTGAAAGAGAGTGAAATTAAAAGGCAAAAAACCATAAAATACGCTATTTTAATTGGTTTTTTAATATTGCTCATCCCGATAGCTGCTTTATTTATAGTTTATTACCAAAAGCTGCAAGCTCAAAGTCAACTAAATGAACAGCAAGAAGAATTGAATAAACAGAAGGTGAGCTCGTTAATTAGAGAGCAAGAATTAAAGTTAGTAAAAGCCTCGGTGGCGGCTCAAGATGAGGAGCGAACAAGGATTGCGAGAGAATTACATGATAGTATAGGTGGTAATTTGGCAGCTATAAAAATGCAAATGAACAATCTTAATGATAATGCCGATTCTAGTGTCATTATTTCTCAAATTGACGATACCTATCAACAAGTTAGAGAAATATCTCATAATTTAATTCCGAGTAAGTTTAGTCAGAATGCTTTTACCACTTTAATAAGTGAATATATTAATAAATTAGATAAATCGTCAGACCAAGATATTGTATTTATGCCTTATCCTGAAGAAAAAATAAATGCATTGGACGAAAGTATTCAAGTGGAAGTCTTTAATATTATTCAAGAATTGGTTACGAATACGTTAAAGTATGCCAAAGCAAAAAATGTAGAAATTCATTTGAATGTACATAATAATTCATTACAATTGTTGTTTGAAGATAATGGCATTGGTTTTGACCAAAGTAAAACACCAACAGGTATTGGTTTACAAAATATAAAAAGTCGTTTAGATAAATTAAATGCCGAATTAAATATAGATTCATCAATTAACCATGGTACGGCAGTTACCATAGAAATTCCCTTATAACATGACATTAGCAAGAAAGTATAAATTAATTGTAGCAGATGACCACAAAATGTTTTTAGATGGTTTGCTAAGTATTATTGCAAATGAATCAGATTTTGAAATCGTGATGACAGCAAACAGTGGTCAGAATGTTATTAAATATCTTGATAATTGTGAAGGTAAAGATGTTGATTTGGTGGTAACGGATATTAATATGCCTGATGTTACAGGAATTGAATTGAATAAACATATTAAAGCTAAGTTTCCTAATATTAGAACCTTGGTAGTAAGCATGCGACACGATTCTAAGACAATACATAGATTAACCGAGGATCAAGTAGATGGATATGTTCCTAAAAATGCCGAAAAAGGAGAATTAATTCTAGCCATTGAAACCATATTAAAAGGAGAAAAGTATTTTTCTGAAAGCATCAAAAAAGCATATATGGACAGTATGTTCAATAAGGAAAAAGATGTTATTACTTCTTTAACAAAGAGAGAAAAAGAAGTGTTGAAGTTAATTGCAGAAGAACACACTACACAAGAAATAGCAGATAAACTTTTTTTAAGTAAACACACTATTGAAGGCTACAGAAAAAATTTGATCTCAAAATTAGAAGTCCGTAACCTCGCAGGCTTAACAAAGTATGCCATACAGTTAGGCTTGTTGGATTAGTTTAGTGTAACTAATTAATTTTTTAAAAAAAGTTGTAAATGAGTGAAAATTTAATTGCCGTTTTACTACTTTCAGGATATTTCATTCCTATTACGTATAATTTGGTAATGTTAATAATAGAGATTACTAAAGGTAATAAGTTGGCTCTTAAGAAATTTCTAATGTTTTTAAAATACAGTACTCTTATTTTATTGACTTTCGTTTTCACCTTTGGAGTTTTAAATCACACGAACTATCTAAATTATGAAAGTCCACTTACTTATGATAAATATGAAGACATAACATTTGAAAACTTTAGAGGTTTAGAATTGTTTAAGAAAACATTTTATGGAAGCAAAAAATTTGCTTATGTTGTTACTTCAATTGAAAGTGAGATAAAGGACAATTCTGTAACAATTCAATCATTATTTTATCCATCACGTTCTTTTGTTTATAATAAAAATACAAATAGTAAGGAATTATTAATTCATGAAAAATATCATATAAAAATAACTGAATTATTTGTTAGAAAAGGTAAACAAAGAATTTCAAATCTCAGTAATTTTGATGAAGATAAGATTTCTGAAATAATAAAATCAATAAAAAAAGAAGAAAGAAATTTTCAAAAAAAGTATGATTATGATACATTTCATAGTTATGTCTTGAGCGAACAAAAAAAATATGAGCAAAATGTTGATAGTTTAATAAATTTGCTATCTGAATTTAAAGACACAAAAGTAAAGTTCAATGAGAAAGATAAGTTACATTAAACCATTAATAATAATATTAATTCTAACACTAACTAATTGTTCATTAGATAAGCATAATTTTCCTTTGGAAAAAAGGTATTGGGATGTTGATGATTATAACAATGCAGTTCGTGAGTATAAATTTGGTTTTAAAAATGATGATAAATTACCAACTTTTGATAACCCAGAAACTAGAATTATTGTTCAAAAATTTACTGATGAAGAAAATTATAAAGTGGTACTTGATGATAATGAATTAGGTATAAAACACAGAAATGACATCGCGGAAAAATTTTTTAATGAATGGAGAGAAATGACTAATCTTTATAATGCATTAGATAGAAAGGACAAATACTTATATGATAAAGAAATGATAGCCGTTTGGCATTTTGGATTAGGACTTCAATTGAAGTATTTTAATTTAGGAAATAGGCAAATTAGAGAAAATGCAGACGATCCAAATTCGTATAGTACAAAAAATAGAATTAACTCTAATATTAGCACATTAATAAGTAACTATACTAATTATATTAATAGAATAAATGAGGAAAAGGCCTTTTCGGATGAAGGTAAAGTTAAACTTGCTGAAGGAATTGATAAATACTTTATTGAATTAATTTCTCTATATCCCGATGCTAATTATAGCGGAATGAAGAAAAAGGCAAATTTGATGTTAAAAAAGAGTAATTCTGATAAAATTAAGTCATCATTGACTAAGTTAATTAAAGAAATTAAGGCGAAATCTGATGAGAAAAAACGAGCCGAAAAAGAAAAACTTGAAAAAGCAATTAATTAGCAAAGTATTAGATTAAGCGTGGTATGTTGGATTAGAAATAAGAATTATTCAAGATCATATTATTGTCAATAAAAATAATTATTTCAATTGAAATAATAGAAATAAAATTTAAGATGACTGAAGAACAAGAGTTTTTCAATACCATAGGTCAATCAATTACGAATTCTGAACAAAGTCAAATGTTTGGAAAGCCTTGATTTAAAATAAAGGGTAAAGCATTCGTTTGTTTTTTTCAAAATGAAATGGTTTTTAAATTAACAGGAGATTTGCATAGTGATGCATTAAGTTTAGATGCTTCACAACTATTTGATCCATCAGGAAAAAATAGACCAATGAAAGAGTGGATTCAAGTATCTTATGATTATAAAGACCGTTGGTCACTGTTAGCAAAGAGTGCCGCAGCACATGTTGGTGGGTTATAGAAATAAACAAAATAATTCTATAATTGAACCATTAACGTTTTTAAAAATATGGTTATTAGGTGTTTACTTTAATAATCTCATTCCCATCACTTATTCTCTTGACTCCATTTCTATACGTTCAAGACGAAACATTAACCACCGCTAACTACTCGAACCCCAATTTTCAGGGGTCACATTTTACCCTTAACTAGTGTTTTACAACCGAGCTTTCTGATGCATTTTTGTAATCAAATTAATAACCAATAAAAATTAAAAATTATGATTTACGGAATTTCATTAGTATTGTTAAGTATCATTGCGGTACCATCATTAATCTTATCAAAAAAACCAAACGCAGCTGAATTATTAGCAAAAATAGAACCTTATCAAGGTTGGATAGGTCTTGTATTTTGTTTCTGGGGTGTTTGGGGAATTATCTCTGCCTTTTTAAATATGGGTTGGTTAACATCTGCACCAATTTGGTGGATTACCTTATTAGCAGGTAGTGTTGTAGAAGCAGGTCTTGGCTTTTTATTAGGCTACGGACAAATCAGTAAAATATTTTTAGGGAATAATCCAAAAGCACAAGAAAAAGCAGCCTTAATACGTGAGAAAATTGCACCAATGCAAGGTAAATTGGGAGTATTAGGACTAATTGTTGGAGCTTGGATGATTGTAGCTTCATTTATGTTTATGGCATAAATAGTTACAGAATTAAAATCTACTATAATGAGAAAATTAATTATTGCTGTTTTGTTGTTAATCGTTGCAAATACATTTGCTCAAGACAAAGCCAGCACAAAGAACACAATTAGTGTTAGTAGTAATGTAAAGTTAAAAAAAGAGGTAAAAGCGTTCAGAATAAAATTGATCATGGGGTTAGACCAAATGGGATATGGTAATAACGAATGTAATACGTTAGATGAATTAAAAAAGAAGTATTTCGATAAACTGAAAGAGAAAGGTATAGATCCTAGTAAACTCGAAGAGAAAAAAATTGAATACTTAAGCATGTATTATCAAAGAGAAGGTACTGTTTACTATTACGAAGCTAGTACAGAAGAAGAAGTCTCTAAGGTTTTAAGTGCAAGAGTTAATGGTATTACTAACAATGGGTTAGAATATAAAATGCAATTGGACGATGCTACTTATGACGGTTTAATAGAAAAAGCCATCAAACAAGCAAAAGATAAAGCCAAAAGAATTGCAACAAAAGCGAATAAAAAAGTTGGGGAAATTGCTATGATTTCAGATAATTCTTATGGTTTTGAAGATTGGGTTTACTATTCTCCGAAAGATGAATATTTAAGAATTAACGTCGTTTTTGAATTATTATAATATTAAAGTAGGTTAGTTGATGTTACCCAATCTGTTATATATTTTTATATGTCAGGTTGGGTTTTTTATGTTATATTCCATCAATTGAGATAATTATAAATTAAAATGGTTGTTTTTTTTACTATTTTAATGAATGAAATAGTGTTTTATTGAAACTATTTTATTGAAAAATAGTGTATATCATAATTTTAAAAAGAATTATCCGTTTATTTTTAAGTTATAGTATATCTATGACTTGAATGATAACCCCCAAAATACCATGAATAAAACAATAGAAGTAAGTGGATCCGTTAAACTAGTGCGGAAAATTGTTAAATATAGGGCAAAAATAAGCATAGAAGTGACTCAAAATCCATACGGAGATGAAGAAATAACAGATTTAGCTGAAATAAAAAATCAGTATTATTTAGCATTGGTTGAAAATGGCATTGATGTAACCAAATTTGAAGAAGACACCTTTGAATTTAGAACGTACAATTATCAAGGAGAAGGCACCATGTTAAAATATGAATGTTCTTCGCAAAAAGAAATTTCACAATTGCTAGATATTAAAGTACCAGGTATTTATGTTAACCTATTAGAATGTAAATATGTAATTGATGATCAATTATATGATGAAATGACAGAAGCGGCCTTGGTGGATGCTCGGGTACGGGCTAACAACATTGCCTCTAAAATTGATAAAAAAGTAGGGGACATTGTTTCTTTAGTAGATAATAGAGTCCTAAATAATTATTGGACAACTTTTAACTCTTATGATGAATTTTTTGAACTCAAAGTAATTTTTGAGATAGAATAGCATCGTTATTAGTAGCGTATACAAATGATTATCTTTTAATTAAAGACTCATTTTATCTCTTAAATAGAATGCAATTTTAGATGTAAATTCTTTTTTTCTATACTTACTAACTGGTTGAATACCAACAATGGCATTCGTTAAAAAGATTTCATCAGTTTTTTGGAGTTCAAAAGGAGAGATTACTTTTTCTTCAATGGTTAACGTATCATCTTTTGAGATAAATTCTAGCAAGTTTTTTCTAAAAACACCTTTTAAACATCCTTCTGAAAGGGGAGGAGTAACAATATGTTTTCCTTTTACTAGAAAAATATTGCCATTTAAAGCTTCTACAACTTGCTTTTTCTCATTGAGCAACACACAATTATCTAATCCGTTTTCGTTCGCATAAATACTGCCAATGACGTTTAACACCTTATTATTTGTCTTTAAAGTGGACAAAATTCCAGAATACACATAATAATCTTTAAAGAGATCAATTTCGTAATCCTTTTTTAATGAAACAGAAAGTGGATTCGCTTCCACTAAAAAATGAGTATTATTAGTGCTAGGCAAATACAATCCACCATCTTTTCTATTAACGGTGAAACGTATTCTAGCATTAGATAAATTATTAGCAACTACGGTTTTTAAAATTTCTTGTTCAAAAAACTCCAAGGTAAATTGCATATCAATTTTCATGCGTAACATACGCATAGAAGCCATTAATCTAAAGTAATGATCTTCTAAAAATATTACATTACTATCTATTACTTTTATGGTTTCAAACAAACCATCTCCATATTTAAAAGCTCTGTTATTGATACTTAAAGTAGGAGGAGACTTAGAAATTGTGCCGTTATAATTTATCATTTCCAGTTAATTAATTCCCTCTTTACCTCTCCTTTGGAGAGGTCAGAATTACTTTTTTGGTAATTCTGAGTGAGGCTAAAAAAAAGCCTCGAAAAAATCAAGGCTTGCTATTCTTTTAAATTTGTATTACTTTTTATGCTCCAATAGTTTGTTTAAGCTCAGAAATTTGGTTTTCCCAAAACATTTTTCCTTCATCAACTTCATCGTCATCTGCAAAATCAGTAACAATTAAAGAAACATCAGAGGTCAAATCATCAACAACAATTTTAAATTCGAAAAAGGTACCTTCTTCTTCATCTGTCAACCATTTATATTTGATACGCTCATTGGTTTTATAAGACAATCTTTTGGCTTGTTCTTCTGAACCATCCCAAAGAAAGGTGTATACATCACTTCTTGAATTTACATTATCGGCAAACCATTCGCTTAATCCGTCTGGTGTTGATAGATACTGATATAAAAATGCAGGTGAAGAGTGCATGATAAACTCTATACTATATTTTACTTTGTCGGCCATAGGTCAATTTTTATCTTGAATGGCAATATATATATTATCTCAATTTAAAAAAAACTTTTTTGATAAAAATAATTAGAAAGAATTATTGCCACTCGTAAATTTGTTTTTATATTTGCAACCTTGAAATTTTGGCGAGGTAGCTCAGTTGGTTAGAGCGTCGGATTCATAACCCGGAGGTCGGGGGATCGTGCCCCCCTCTCGCTACGAAAATCCAGATATATTTATCTGGATTTTTTTTGTCCTAATATTTCGATTTTTATACAGTAAACCTGCCTAAATTCAATAAATTTGTACATACAAAGGCTATAAATTGAAAAATTTACCATTAACTTCAAAAGACGATTTAACTATTCAAATAAGAAATTCAGGTGTTGAATCTTGGAGAGACCTGATAGATACCGTAAAACTGATAAAGTACGGCAGAACTTCTAAAAGAACAGATTTAAACTTAGTTTGGACGGAACAGCAAGGTACTTGTAGTTCAAAACATGCTTTTTTAAAAAAAGTAGCTGATTTAAATCATATACCAAATGTTAAACTGATGTTGTGCATGTTTAAAATGAATACGATAAACACGCCCAGTATTGGTGATGCCTTAGACGGTCAACCTATCACTTATAATCCAGAAGCTCATTGCTATTTGAGCATTGAAGACGAGAATATTGATATAACCAATTCTCAATCTTCATTTGCTAAAATTAAAGATGATATAATCGAGCAACTTGAAATTATACCTAAACAGGTATTTCAATTTAAAGTAGATTATCATAAGGATTTTCTAAAAAAATGGATTTTAAAAGAAAAATGCAGCCTCAGTTTTGATCAAGTTTGGAATATTAGAGAAAAATGTATTGAAAATATGAGTAAATAGGGGGTTAGTCCTTCATATATTTTCCCTTCTTACTTCCTTCATACATTTCATACATTACCAATCTACAATCTAATTTACCATTAAAAACCTTAATTTTTTTGGAGGTTCGTAATCCTACATTTTTTAATCCATTTTCAAAATCAGAAGTAATGAGCCATGCATTTGTGCCAGGATAGCCTCGTTTCAACGTATTTCCAATTTCTTTATAGAATACAGGAACATCAATTTCTAAACGTTCTCCATATGGTGGATTAAATAAGACAATTGTTTTTCCTTCTATTTCTTTTTCTGTTCTAAAGAAATTTTGCTCTTCTATGGTAATAAATTCTTCTAAATTGGCATTTTCAATATTGTCTTGAGCCTTATATATGGCGGATGGAGATTTATCATAACCGATAATTTTTGCTGTAGATTCTCGCGTTTTTTTAAGTAATGAATTCCGAATAACATCAAACAAATCAGGATCAAAGTCGCTCCATTTTTCAAAGCCAAATTCTCTTCGGTTAATATTTGCCGGAATATTATTTGCAATCATGGCAGCTTCAATTAAAATAGTACCACTACCACACATGGGGTCAATGAAATGTTGTGTACCATCATAACCTGACATTAATACTAAACCTGCAGCTAATACTTCATTTATAGGAGCAATGTTTGTAGCACTTCTATAACCTCTTTTGTGTAAAGAATCTCCAGAGCTGTCTATAGAGACCGTACAATCTCTATTATGTATATGAATGTTAATCTGTAAATCAGGATGATCTAAATCTATATTGGGACGTGATCCTACTTTATCTCTAAAATAATCTACAATTGCATCTTTTGTTTTTAAAGAAACATAATGTGAATTGGTGAAATTATCAGCATTGGCAACAGCATCAACAGCAAAAGTACCATTCACATCAATATAATTATCCCATTTTATGGTTTGTATTTGATCGTATAAATCGTGTTCATTATTAACTTTAAACTGTCGTATTGGTTTTAAAATTCGTACTGCAGTCCTTAACGCTAAATTTGCCTTATACATAAAACCTTTATCACCAGAAAAAGTAACGTTTCTTATGCCTATTTTGACATCCATAGCACCAAGGTTACGTAACTCTTTTGCAAGTATTTCTTCAAAGCCAAATAAAGTTTTGGCTAACATTTTAAAATTTTCGTTCATTTTGTACGTGTAAGTATTTTAATATAATATCAACTAATAAATTCTATTTTACAGCCGCTTTTAATGCATTTGGGAAATAGATTTCTATTAAACACCAAAAATACGTTTATTATTCTAAGGGGCTAAAATTGATTTAGTACTTTTGTATACATTTTTTTAAGATTTCAATGAGCACAAAAAAACAGGAGTGGTTTAAGGATTGGTTTGACACAAAGTATTATCATATTTTGTATCAAGATAGAAATGATGATGAAGCACAAAACTTTATGAAACATCTCATTTCTTTTTTAGAATTGGAAAAGAACAGCAAAATTTTAGATTTACCATGTGGTCGAGGAAGACATTCGGTTTTTTTAAATCAATTGGGGTATACTGTAATTGGTGCTGACCTTTCAGAAAACAGTATTGCTTTTGCAAAACAGTTTGAAAATGAGACATTACATTTTAAGATTCACGATATGCGTGATTCTTTTGAAACTAAATTTGATGCTATTTTTAACTTATTTACAAGTTTTGGATATTTTGATGATGCAGAAACAAATATTCAAGTTTTAAAGAATTTAAAAAACGGATTAAAAGAAAATGGCTTATTGGTTATTGATTTTTTAAATGTTGATTATGTTAAAAAACACATAGTTTACACGGAATCTGTGTCTAGAAACAATATTGATTTTAATATCAGTAGAACTGTTGATGGCAATGCGATAATTAAAGATATTCGTTTTTTTGCGGATGGTAGAGATCATCATTACACGGAGAAAATTAAATTTTTACCTCTTGAAACATTAAAGGAATACTTTAAAACTGCTGGTTTACATTTAAAACACACTTTTGGGTCGTATGCACTTGAAGATTTTAATGTTGATAAATCGAGTCGCTTAATACTTCTTTTAGAATGAATTTCATAGCTTTATTTTTATCTGTTTTAATAGGTGTTCTGGTTGTTATTTCTTTAAAGCCAAGTACTAAAATAATCCAACTTTTTTTATCATTCAGTGGTGCGTATCTATTATCTATGACGGTACTACATCTATTACCAGAGGTATTTGAGTCGCATAAAGAAAATGTTGGCATCTATATTCTAATAGGAATTTTAATACAAACGATATTAGAATATTTTTCGAAAGGGGCAGAGCACGGTCATATTCATGTTCACAACCATTCTCATATTAAAAAAGTACCATGGTTATTGTTTTTGAGTTTATGTATTCATTCTTTTTTAGAAGGAATACCACTTAATTTAGCTCAAAACAATTTACTGTTGTGGGCAATTGTAATTCATAAGATACCAGTATCTATTGTGCTAACCGTTTTTTTATTACAATCTACTTTATCAAAAAAGCTAATTTATACTTTTATTATCTTATTCGCATTGATGAGTCCGATGGGCCTTTTATTCAGTTCGAAAATTCCATTTTTCGAAGTTTACCACACACAGATAACAGGTTTAATTATTGGAGTTTTCTTGCATATAGCCACAGCAATATTATTTGAAAGTTCTCAAAATCATCAATTTAATATCAGAAAATTTATTGCAGTGTTGTTGGGGTTCACTATTGCATTTTTAGGAACTCAACTGGGAGGGCATTAAATAATTTGTGCAGAACATTGAAAAGAGAATCGTAATTATTTTATCTAACATAAAAAAGCTCAAGAAGTTATTCATGAGCTTTTATTTTTTTATTTCTGCTAAAGTAGGTGATTTTTAATTTTATTAATTAGCTACTTCACTTATAAATTTAATTCGCATAAGGCGTAATTCTTCTTCATCATAATCGCCATCAAACTCATCGAGTGCTTCTTGAATTTTATCAGTATCAGCTTCCATAAAATAATCATGAATTTCTTCTTGCTGATCTTCATCAAGTAAATCGTCTAAACTATAGTTGATATTTATTTTAGTACCAGAATAAACAATACGTTCCATCTCTTTCGTAAGCTCTATCATTGATAAACCTTTAGATTTTGCGATATCTATTAATGGAAGTTTTCTATCGGTATTTTGTATAATATATAATTTTAAAGCGGAATTTACACCTGTTGTTTTTACAATAAGATCATCAGGTCTCGTGATGTCATTATCGGTAACATAACGCTGAATTAAGTCTACAAATTCTTTACCATATTTTTTTGCTTTACCTTCACCTACACCATGTACATTAGCTAATTCTTCTAAGCTAATGGGGTACTTCATCGTCATGTCTTCCATTGAAGGATCTTGAAAAACGGCAAAAGGAGGTACATTTTTACGTTTACCCACTTTTTTTCGTAAATCTTTTAACATAGACATCAGTTGTTGGTCAACTGCGGCTCCAGATGCTTTACTATTTGTTATAATATTACTATTATCTTCATCTCCGTAAAAATGATCTTCAGTCATCATAAATGAAGTCGGGTTTTCAATATAATCTAAACCTTTTTGCGGAATTTTTAATACACCGTATTGTTCAATTTCTTTGGTTATAAAACCAGCCACCAATACTTGACGAATTAAAGCCATCCAAAATACGTTTTCTTTATTTTTTCCTACTCCAAAATAAGTTTGTTCGTCAGTTCTTCTTGATTTTAATAAAGCATTTGATTTTCCTATTAAAGTATTAACTACTTCTTTAGACTTGTATTCTTCTTTTGTATCTCTTATGGTTTCTAATAATATTTTAACCTCATTTTTAGCCTCTACTTTCTTTTTCGGATTTCTAACATTATCATCCATATCAGCTCCTTCACCATTTTTCTCATCAAATTCTTCTCCAAAATAGTGCAATAAAAATTTACGTCGAGACATTGATGTTTCCGCATAAGAAACCACCTCCTGTAGTAAGGCATGACCAATTTCTTGCTCAGCAACCGGTTTTCCAGACAAGAATTTTTCTAACTTTTCAATATCCTTATAGGCATAAAAAGCAAGGCAATGACCTTCGCCACCATCTCTACCACCTCTTCCAGTTTCTTGATAATAACTTTCTAAACTTTTAGGAATATCATGATGTATTACAAAACGAACATCCGGTTTATCAATCCCCATTCCAAAAGCAATAGTAGCGACTACGACATCTACATCTTCCATCAAAAACATATCTTGATGTTTGGCTCTGGTTTTACCATCTAAACCTGCATGATAAGGTACAGCCTTTATTCCGTTAACGATGAGCACATTTGCTATCTCTTCAACTTTTTTTCTACTAAGACAGTAAATAATTCCTGACTTGTCTTTAAAATCTCGAACAAATCTGATAATATCTTTTTCTACATCTTTAGTTTTCGGCCTTATTTCATAATATAAATTAGGTCGGTTAAAAGAAGCCTTATACGTTGTAGCATCTGTAATCGCTAAATTCTTTAAGATATCTTCTTGAACTTTTGGAGTTGCCGTAGCGGTGAGTCCTATAATAGGAACATCATCTATACGTTCAATAATTTTTTTAAGATTTCTATATTCAGGTCTAAAGTCATGTCCCCATTCGGAAATACAATGGGCTTCATCAATAGCTACAAAGGATATTTTTTGGGTTTTTAAAAAATCAATGTATTCCTCTTTCGTTAAAGATTCTGGAGCTACATATAATAATTTTGTTACGCCTGATTTTATATCATTCATTACCCGTGCAACATCTCCTTTATTTAAGGAAGAATTTAGCACATGGGCAATACCTTCATCTTCAGAAATACCTCTTATGGCATCTACTTGATTCTTCATCAAGGCGATTAAAGGAGATACTACAATTGCAGTACCTTCTTGTATTAATGCCGGTAATTGATAGCATAAAGATTTTCCGCCACCAGTAGGCATTATAACAAAGACATCTTCTTTGTTTATAATACTTCTAATAACTTGCTCTTGTAAACCTTTAAATTTGGTGAATCCAAAATATTGTTTTAAGGCGTCGTGTAAGTTTAAATTTGTCACTCTTTTTATTATTTATCTATAATTTTAGATACATTTGCAACTAAAGATACTACTTTATTTTTATATACTAATAATTTCCATTTTGAATACTAAAAAAGATATTTTAGAAATTGCCAAAAATAGTATTACTATCGAAAGTAAGGCGATAGCGAATTTAATAAATTTTTTGAACAAAGATTTCGAAAATGCTGTTAAATTTATTCTTAAATCGAAAGGTCGCGTTATTGTTACAGGAATTGGCAAAAGTGCCAATATTGCCACAAAAATAGTTGCAACGTTAAATTCAACAGGAACTCCTTCTATATTTATGCATGCGGCAGATGCTATTCATGGTGATTTAGGTATTGTTCAAAAAGATGATATCGTAATCTGTATATCAAAAAGTGGTAATACTCCAGAAATAAAAGTGTTATTACCATTAATAAAAGATTCAAAAAATAAAATTATTGCTATTACTGGTAATTTAGAATCATATTTGGCAATGCAAGCCGATTTTGTTTTAAACTCTTTTGTTGAACAAGAAGCTTGTCCAAATAATTTAGCACCAACTACCAGTACTACAGCACAGTTGGTTATGGGTGATGCCTTGGCCATTTGTTTGTTGGAAATGAAAGATTTTACAAGTAAAGATTTTGCAAAATATCACCCAGGTGGTACATTGGGCAAAAGGTTATATCTTAGAGTTTCTGATTTGATAGAGAGAAATACAAAGCCTATTGTAAAACCAGATGATTCAATTACCACAGTAATTATTGAGATTTCGGAAAAACGATTGGGAGCTACAGCTGTTATAGAAAACGGAGCTATTATCGGTATAATTACGGATGGTGATATAAGAAGAATGCTTAGAAATAGTAATGACTTTACGCATTTGACAGCCAAAGAAATTATGGGTAAAAACCCAAAAGTTATCGGATCAGATGCTATGGCTGTTGCGGCACTAAATATTATGGAGAGCAATAATATCACACAATTATTGGTTGCAGATGGCGATGAATATAAAGGAGTAGTACATTTACATGATTTAATAAAAGAAGGTATAATTTAAGATGGCAAAGAAAAAGACTAAAGAAGAAAAGGAAATGTCTTTCTTAGACCATCTTGAAGTACTGAGGTGGACATTAGTGAGATCAACATTAGCAGTACTTGTAATGAGTTCTATCGCTTTTTTAATGAAATCATTTATTTTTGACGTCATTATTTTTCTTCCCAAAGACCCTCAATTTATTACGTATAGGTTTTTATGTAATCTTTCTGAAAAGTTAGGTACCAATGGATTGTGTATTGAGGAAATACCTTTTATAGTGCAAAGTAGAACCATGGCAGGGCAGTTTTCTGCTCATATTTGGACGTCAATTACGGTAGGGTTTATTGCGGCTTTTCCTTTTATATTATGGGAAATTTGGAAATTTATAAAGCCAGCATTGTATGTAAAAGAAAGGAAACATGCCCGAAGTTTTATTATAATATCTTCGTTATTGTTCTTTTTAGGTGTATTATTTGGTTACTTTTTAATAACACCGTTGTCTATAAACTTTTTAGGATCTTATAGAGTTTCTATGCAAGTGGAGAATAATACTGATATAAGTTCATACATTGGTTTGTTAAGAGCTTCGGTATTAGCCGCAGGTTTAATTTTTGAAATGCCTGTTATTATCTATTTTCTTGCAAAAATGGGAATAGTAACTCCTGAGTTTTTGAGAAAATATAGAAAGTATGCCATTGTTGTGTTACTTTTATTAGCGGCAATTATTACACCACCAGATGTTGTTAGTCAATTTATTGTTGCAATACCGATGGCAATTTTATATGAAGTAAGTATAATTATAGCGAGTGTAATGGCACGAAAAGCAAGAAAGAGAGCAGCTAAAGTTTAATTTTTTTTCTTGAAAGTGTTAAGTAAGAAAGGGAACGATTAAAAAATAAAGATTCCAATGGAGGCAAAAAGCATTGGTATAAAAGATAAATAAAAATTGTTAAAAAAAGCTAATGATTTTAAGAGCGGAGAATATTGAAAAAACTTACGGTAGCAGAAAGGTTGTAAAAGGCATCTCGTTACAAGTAAAACAAGGTGAAATTATCGGTTTACTAGGTCCAAATGGAGCAGGTAAAACCACTTCTTTTTATATGATTGTTGGGATGGTAAAACCTAATGAAGGCAGAATTTTTTTAGACAACGAAGACATTACGGATGATTCGATGTATAAACGTGCTCAAAAAGGAGTAGGCTATTTAGCCCAAGAAGCTTCCGTATTTAGAAAACTTTCTGTAGAAGATAATATACTTTCCGTTTTACAATTTACGAAATTGTCTAAAAGAGAACAAAAGGAAAAATTAGAATCGCTCATTGATGAATTTAGTTTAGGTCATGTTAGAAAGAATAGAGGTGATTTATTATCAGGTGGAGAACGTCGTAGAACAGAAATTGCTCGAGCATTAGCATCTGATCCAAACTTTATACTTTTAGACGAACCTTTTGCCGGTGTAGACCCAATTGCGGTTGAAGACATTCAAAGTATTGTTTCTCATTTAAAAGATAGAAATATTGGTATTTTAATCACTGATCATAATGTACAAGAAACGCTTGCTATTACTGATAAAACCTATTTAATGTTTGAAGGTGGTATTCTTAAAGAAGGAACACCAGAAGAATTGGCAGCTGATGAAATGGTAAGAAAGGTATATCTAGGCGAGAGTTTTGAGTTAAAAAAGGTAAAACAGAAAATGAAATAAAACTTCGTTTTGCAACCAGAGTACTGTTTTTATCGAGTGTATTTCTGGCATGATAATCTTTTTTCCACTAAAAATTTGCCTGAATAAATGCTCTTAGCTTTACAGTAGTATCTAATAAATTTGCACCTTCCCAACCGTGACCTTCACCACTATAAAGAGTGAATTCATTGGTAACTCCCAGTTCATTTAATTTAGCATGCATATCTATTCCTTGAGAAGAAGGAATTAATGGGTCTTCATCACCATAAAACAATAGCGTAGGCGGAGCATCTTCAGTAACCACGTGGTATGGACTATTCGCGATATAAAATTGTGAATTCTGTTCAAAACTTACTCCTGTAATTGCTTGTATTTGTAAGGCTAAAAACAAATAAGTGAGCTCCGTTGGATTCACATAAGCGTTATCTGTGAAATTTGTTGGTCCAACAATACTACAAACCATTTCAACATCTTTATTTATATCATGTGAATAACTATAAAGCATGGCTAAATGTGCACCAGCACTCGTACCAATAAATGCAAAGTTATTAGCTATCTGATATTCATCTTTTTTTACTTTTAATTGTGCTATTACGTCTTTAATATCATCAATTTGCATTGGAAACGGGCTATTACCTTGAGATGCCAAACGATAATTTATATTAACAATAGCATAATCAGGAGATTCCTGTTGTAATTCAGGTATAAAATCTTTCATATCCTTTTTGTCTCCTTCAATCCATCCGCCTCCGTGTACTAAAATAAATACCTTTGTTGCTTGTGTTGTTCTTCCTTTTGGAAGATAAATGTCGTATTTTTGCTCTGCATGATCACCATAAGAAACATCTATTATTTCAGACTTTTCTAATTCAACTTCGGCATTAGGAGCGTCATCAGTGCAAGAAATAAATAAAAGTAATAGTGCTGAAATGGAAAATGTTATTATTATTTTATTAATTTTATACTGCATAATTGTAGTTTTATCTAAAAATGGCTCAATTTATAAAAATTTACAACGAAAACCCTAACCCTAAGGAAATCAGCAAGGTAGTTGAAGTTCTTAGAAAAGGAGGTTTAATAATTTACCCTACAGATACCATTTACGGCTTAGGATGTGATATTACTAACGCCAAAGCAATGGGGAAAATTGCACGAATAAAAGGGATAAAATTAGAGAAAGCGAACCTTTCGTTTATATGTAACGACTTAAGTCATTTGTCTGATTATGTAAAACAGATAAATACACCAACCTATAAAATTTTAAAACGGGCATTACCTGGACCCTATACGTTTGTCTTACCTGGTAATAACAGTTTACCTAAAGCTTTCAAGAATAAAAAAACGGTAGGTATTAGGGTTCCAGATAATAATATTGTTCGAGAAATAGTTAGGGAATTAGGTAATCCTATTGTTTCAACATCTATTCGTGATGATGATGATGTTATTGAATACACCACAGATCCTGAATTAATTTTTGAGAAATGGCAAAAATTAGTAGATATTGTTATTGATGGAGGTTATGGAGATAACCAACCGTCAACTGTTATCGATTTATCTGAAGATGAAATAGTAGTAATTAGAGAGGGTAAAGGAAGTTTAGATATTTTATAAAACAATATCATTACTTACCAATTCCTTATAATTTCTATTTAGTTTTTTCAATAAAAAGCCATATATCAACTGATAAAACAGCCAAAATAGCACTACCAAAACTACGATGAGAATTACGGATAATACCCATACCACGAGCATGTTGGTGTCTTGAGGTAATTGTTCTAGAAAATTTTCAGAATGATAAATTTTATAAAATAAAATAGAAGAAATTACAGGTATTAGTGCTAAATTAAACCATATATAATACTTTACAATTTTTCTAGTTTTTAAAATGTTTTGCAACAGTAATTTAGAACTTACGTTGGTAGCAATGGTTTTATAATTCTTGTAAAATAAGTAGATAAAGTATATAATTACCAGATAGTAAAAAACATAAAACGATTTTATATAATAGGAGTTCATAAAACTAGTTAAACCCAAATTCTCTAATTCTTCTGCCGATCCCATTTTTCCAGTAAATAAAGAGATTAGTATGGGAATTACCAGTTCTAACACACTAATTATAAAGATCCACTTTACAATGGAAGATGATTTTTTATGAATAATTTTGGATAGTGCGTCTTTAGATAATCTAGGGTTGACACTATCTTGTCTTTTCCAATCTTTTTTTAATAAATCTAGTTGATCCATATTTACGGATTAAGTATGTTTTTTAATTTAGTTTTTACTCTATTCATTTTTACTCTAGCGTTTACTTCACTAATCCCCATCATTTCTGAAATTTCTTTATAATTCTTTTCTTCTAGGTAAAGTAGTACTAAAGCTTTATCAATATCAGACAATTGATAAATTGCTTTGTATAATAATTTTAATTGCTCTTCTTCGGTATCATCATAGTCAACAGACTCAATTTTATGCAAAACAGAATCAAAATCTTGCGTCTTTATGGAGCGTTTCGATTTCCTGTATATCGTTATGGCGGTATTTAATCCAACTCTATACATCCAAGTACTAAATTTAGAATCTCCTCTAAATTTGGGATAGGCTTTCCATAACTGAATACTGATTTCTTGAAATAAATCATTATGAGCATCTTTATTGTTGGTATAGATCCTACAAACCTTATGCACTATATTTTGATTTTCTTCTAAATCTGAAATAAATTTAAGCTCTAATTCTTTGTTCACTGGTGGTTGATTTCAAGGTATTAGTAGTGTAAAATTACGTTTTGTTACAAGAATCTTTAATAATTAATAAAAAAACGTACATTTGTTTTATAATAACCCAAATATGTTAAACAATATTAAAACTAAATTTTCTATTAAAGACTTAGAAAATTTCACAGGAATTAAACCTCATACGATTAGAATCTGGGAAAAAAGATATAATTTACTTGAACCTTCTAGAACAGATACTAATATAAGATATTATGATGGTGATAATTTTGTAAAATTATTAAACATCAATTTATTGTATAATAATGGCTTCAAAATTTCTAAAATTGCAGAGTTTTCAGAGGATGTATTGCTTTTGAAAGTTAAAGAACTTACGACAGACAAAGCGTTGGAAGACGGAGTTATCAATGAGTTTAAGATTGCAATGCTTAATTTTGATGCCGTTTCATTTAATGAAGCATATAATAAACTCTTAGCTTATAAATCTTTTAGAGAAATATTTTTAGAAGTATTTATTCCTTTACTAATTCAAATAGGATATTTGTGGCAGCATAAATCTATAAAACCGGTTCATGAACATTTTGTTTCAAATTTGATTATGCAAAAAATACAGTCAAATATTGAGCGTAGCCAAGTTACCAGTTTTAAAGAAAATGAAAAGACATTTGTATTATTTTTACCAATGCGAGAAATACATGAACTGGGGCTTTTGTATTTGCATTACGAATTGATATTACGTGGTTATCATTCAATATACTTAGGTCAAAATATTGCTATTGATGCAGTACAAGACATAAAACCTTTATATAGTAATGTTCAATTTATTTCGTATTTTACCGTAGAACCTAATGAAAATGATATCGGACAGTATTTAGAAGACATAAATGAGAAGCTACTGAAAGGAACAGATAATAACTTTTGGTTTTTAGGAAGGAAATCTTCTCAATATGAAAAATCAAAATCTTACTCACAAATTGAGGCCATTGGTTCACTAATGCAGGCCTTAGATAAAATATAAATAATATAATTTTGTTTTGTTTAATAAAATTGTATATTTGTTAAACAATATGGAAAACAAAATTATTATTATAGGATCTGGCTTTTCTTCATTAGCGGCTTCTTGTTATCTAGCTAAAGCTGGCTATTCCGTTACTATTTTAGAGAAAAACGAAATGGTTGGGGGAAGAGCGAGAGTTTTTGAAAAAGATGGATTTAAATTCGATATGGGACCGTCTTGGTATTGGATGCCAGATGTTTTTGAGAGTTTTTTCGCTGATTTTGAGAAAAAAGTTTCGGATTATTACGATTTAAGTAAATTGAGTCCTGCTTATCAGGTCTATTTCAATACGTCAGATAGTATAAAAATATCAGATAATCTAAGTGATATAAAAAAGACTTTTGAGGAAGTTGAACTAGGTAGTTCAAAATATCTTCAAGATTTTATAGATTCTGCAAAATTTAATTATGAAGTTGCAATTAAGGATTTGGTTTATAAACCAGGGAATTCTATTGCGGAGCTCATAACACCAGTTACAATACAAAGAGTCAATCAGTTTTTTACAAGTATTAGAAAAAAGGTTAGAAAAAAAATAAAGAATGAAAAGCTGATACAAATACTGGAGTTTCCGGTATTGTTTTTAGGAGCAAAACCTAGTAATACACCTTCTTTCTATAATTTCATGAATTATGCCGATTTCGGTTTAGGCACATGGCATCCAAAGGGTGGTATGCATGAAGTTATAAAAGCAATGACAAATCTTGCAGTCAGTTTAGGTGTTGAAATTAAAACAAACAGTAATGTTTCTAAAATAGTCATTGAAGACGGTAAAACGATTGGAGTTCAAGTAGACGATTTGATTTTAAAAGCAGATGTTGTTTTAAGTGGTGCAGATTATAACCATACAGAGACCTTGTTAGATAAACCATACCGACAGTATTCTGAAAAGTATTGGGATAAAAAAGTCTTAGCCCCATCTTCATTATTATTTTATGTGGGTTTTGATAAAAAAATAAAAGAAGTATGTCATCACACCTTATTTTTTGATTCTGATTTTGATAAACATGCTATTCAAATTTATGACGAACCTTCTTGGCCAGAAAAGCCTTTATTTTATGCTAACTTTCCAAGTTTAACAGACCCTTCATTTGCACCAGAAAACAAAGAAGCAGGATTCTTTTTGATTCCAATAGCTCCTGGTATTGAAGATACTCCAGAAATACGAGAAACATATTTCAATCATATTATGGATAGGTTTGAAAAATTAACCAATCAAAGCGTAAAAGATCATATTCTATTTAAAAAATCGTACTGCATCAAAGAATTTAAAGAAGATTATAATTCTTTTAAAGGAAATGCATACGGGTTGGCAAATACACTAACGCAAACTGCTTTTTTAAGACCAAAACTAAAAAGTAAAAAAGTAAGTAATTTATTTTTTACAGGACAATTAACCGTTCCTGGACCAGGTGTACCACCAGCATTAATCTCTGGAAAAGTTGTATCTAGTTTAATACAAAAACATTACCCTTTAGTTCATCACCAAAATCAATAAGCTTATGGATAATTTATTTAATTCAGTTTCAGTAGGGTGTAGCAAATTAGTTACTAAATCTTACAGTACATCATTTACATTGGCGGTAAAAATGCTGGCCCCCTCAATAAGAGATGCAATTTATAGCATTTATGGTTTTGTGCGTTTTGCAGATGAAATTGTAGATACTTTTCATGAATATAACAAGGCAAATTTACTAGAAGAGTTTGAGCAAGATTATTACAAGGCATATCATGAAGGTATTAGTTTAAATCCCATTTTAAATGCTTTTCAACTCACTGTAAAAAAATATAATATTGATGATGATTTGGTGCAATCCTTTTTAAAGAGTATGCGACTAGATTTGACAAAGCATAATTATGATAAAAGTGAATATGAAGATTACATCTATGGTTCTGCCGATGTTGTAGGGCTTATGTGCTTAAAAGTTTTTGTGAAGGGTGATGAAAACAAATTTAATGAACTAAAAAAATCGGCAATGCGGTTGGGTTCAGCATTTCAAAAGGTTAATTTTTTAAGAGATTTAAAAGATGATATTGAAGTCTTAGATAGATCTTATTTTCCCAACATAGATATTCATAATTTAGATAATATTTCTAAATTGGAAATTATAGAAGAAATAGAGGAGGATTTTAAAATCGCATATCTAGGTATAAAAGACCTTCCAAATGAAGCTAAATTTGGTGTTTACACATCTTATATTTATTATAAATGTTTATTAAATAAATTAAAAAGAACACCAAGTAAAAAAATAATGAACACTAGAATACGAGTTTCAAATCCTCGTAAAGTTAGCTTATTAGCACAATCTTTTGTAACTTACAAATTGAATTTAATGTAAATGATAGTTTTAAAATTCATATTAATAACACTGGTTACTTTTCTATGTATGGAAGCGGTAACTTGGATAACGCATAAGTTTGTCATGCACGGATTTATGTGGTATTTTCATGCAGATCACCATCAACCTAAATATGAAAATACCTTTGAAAGAAATGATATTTTCTTTGTCATATTTGCCATACCTAGTATTTTACTTTTTTATTTTGGGGTTGATGGTGGTGTAAATTATTTATTCTTTATTGGTCTTGGGGTACTGTTATATGGTATCTCTTATTTTCTAGTACATGATGTGCTCATTCATCAAAGGTTTAAATGGTTTAAGAAAACCAAAATTAAATATTTAATAGGATTAAGAAAAGCCCATAAAGTGCATCATAAACATCTTGGAAAACAAGAAGGAGAGTGCTTTGGTATGTTGCTTGTTCCATTTAAATATTTTAAGATATAAATGTCACTTTACCTCCTTTTAAATTTAGCGTCTTTTAGTATCCCGTTTTTATATAGTTTTGAAAAACGCATGCATTATATTCAATGGTGGAAAGAAGTATTTTTATCCATTGTAATTGTAGCGACATTTTTTATCATATGGGATATCATCTTCACCATTGATGGTGTTTGGGGATTTAATGAGGATTATTTGATAGGCATCACTATATTTAGTTTACCAATAGAAGAATGGCTTTTTTTTATTTGTATTCCTTATGCGAGTATATTTATCCATTATGCATTTCAATATTTTTTTCCACAAACGCACGTTCCAATTAGACTGTCCAATATAATAACAATTAGTCTTGCTATTTTGTTATTTATAGTGGCCATTTTTAATTTCGATAAGGCGTATACTTTTTACAACTATATCATTTTAAGTACCGTGTTGTTTTATAGTTTTTTTACAAAAAATAAGCAATTACCTATATTTTATATTACTTTTTTAATCATCCTTATTCCATTTTTTATTGTGAACGGAATACTTACGGGTAGTTTTATTGAAGAACCTGTAGTATGGTATAACAATAGTGAAAATTTAGGAATTAGATTAGGTACCATTCCCATTGAAGATGCAGGGTATGCATTTACCATGCTTTTTGGTAGTATTCTGTTCATCGAATTTTTCAAAAAGAAAAGATTATTTTAAAATAAAATCGCCACCAGCGTTTTAAGGCTGATGGCGATTTCGCTATCAAAAAAACCAACCTATTATTTAGGCATTACTACTGAATCTATTGCATGTATAACGCCATTTGACGCTGCAACATCAGTCATAATAATGGTGGAAACGTTTCCAGATTCGTCAGTTAAGATAACATTATCCCCACTCATAGAGGCGATTAGATTACCACCTTGTACTGTAGGAATAGAAAAAGTACCATTATTGTCATTAATAGCTTTAACAACATCTGCAGCCATAAATTTACCAGTAACCACATGATACGTTAAAAGTGAAGTTAAAGCATCTTTACTTTCAGGTTTTAAAAGACCAGCAACGGTACCTTCTGGTAATTTATCAAAAGCAGCATTTACAGGTGCAAAAACAGTAAATGGTCCATCAGCACTTAAAGTCTCAACTAAACCGGCAGCCTTAACAGCAGCCACTAAAGTTGAAAAATCCTCATTGGCAGCTGCAACACCAACAATAGTTGGAGTTTTTTTAACGGCTTCTTTTTCGGTAACATCATCAGAGGTTACTTTCTCTGTTTCATTATGCACATTCTCTTTTTTAGTGTCCGCACACGCAGTGCTAAAAATAAATCCGGTCATGGCAAAAGCAATCATTAAATTTCTTGTTCTCATAATATTTATGTTTAAGTTTCAGCAAATATAGTTAAACAAAAATATGTAATTCAACATTTTATGTTTAAAGTTATGTTAAAAAACTTAAACACAATAATAAATTAGTATCTTGGTCTAATATATAATAGGTGTTTGATTGTATAGATGAGCACTATCGCAAATTATCAACTAGTTTTAAAAATATTATTATGAAAATTTTACTAACGGGTACAACAGGTTATATCGGTAAACGTCTAATTCCTATGCTATTAGAATTAGATCATCAATTGGTGTGCTGTGTTAGGGATATAGGACGGGTTCCTGAAATTGTAAAAAATAATAAGAAGATAACCTTAATTGAGGTAGATTTTTTAAAGGAAGAGACTTTAAAAGCAATTCCAAAGGATATAGATGTTGCTTATTATTTAATTCATTCTATGTCTTCTTCTTCCACAGATTTTGAAAAATTGGAAAAACAATGTGCTGGAAATTTTAAAAACCATATTGAATCTACTGATGTGAAGCAAGTTATTTATCTCAGTGGTATTGTTAATGATAGTAATCTGTCAAAACATCTAGCTTCTAGAAAAGAAGTAGAAAACACCTTGCAATCAAAAATATATGCTCTAACAACGTTTAGAGCAGGAATAATTGTAGGTAGCGGAAGTGCTTCCTTTGAGATTATTAGAGATTTAGTTGAAAAATTACCTTTAATGATTGTTCCAAAATGGGTAAATACTAAATCACAGTACATTGCCATACGTGATGTGTTGACTTTTCTTTCTAAGGCAATTGGTAAACAGGAATTGTACA
Organism: Aureibaculum flavum; assembly: GCF_016406085.1. Lineage (GTDB taxonomy): Bacteria > Bacteroidota > Bacteroidia > Flavobacteriales > Flavobacteriaceae > Aureibaculum > Aureibaculum flavum. The sequence goes on along the minus strand of NZ_JAEHFJ010000004.1, from coordinate 342,547 downwards.
ATAAATCGTATGATATTTTTGGACCAGAAGTACTGACCTATAAAGAGATGATGTTGCGGTTTGCTGAAGTTCGTAAATTTAAACGATATATCTATTCAGTTCCTGTAATGACGCCAAAATTATCATCTTATTGGTTGTATTTTATAACTGCCACGTCTTACAAACTGGCAATTAGTTTGGTAGATAGTATGAAAGTGGAAGTCATTGGAATTGATAGTGATATAAATGAAATGTTGGGGGTTAACCCCATAACTTATAAAGAGGCTGTTCAAAAAGCCTTTATAAAAATAGAGCAGAACAGTAGTGTTTCAAGTTGGAAGGACTCTTTTGTAAGTGGAAGGTTTAATAAGAAATTATCACAATATATAGAAGTGCCTCAGTATGGTTGTTTTAAGGATATTAAAAAAAGGGAAGTAAAAAATGAAACTAGAACTCTAGAAAAGATCTGGTCTATAGGTGGTCATAACGGATGGTACTATGGTAATTTTCTTTGGAAAATGAGAGGGTATCTAGATAAAATATCTGGTGGAATAGGTTTAAGACGTGGAAGAACTCATCCAACCAAATTAAGTGCGGGCGATGCTCTCGATTTCTGGAGGGTTTTGTATGCCAATAAAAAGGAGAAACGTTTATTACTTTATGCAGAAATGAAATTACCTGGAGAAGCTTGGCTAGAATTTGTTATTATTGAGAACATATTATATCAACGTGCTGTTTTTAGACCTAAAGGTTTATTCGGACGATTATATTGGTATGCAGTAGCTCCCTTTCATGGATTTATTTTTAATGGAATGATTTCACGTCTTGTTAATAATTAACATTTTCTTAATAATCTTTCATTAATAATGTTTAACTTTGTACTACAAAAGTTAAACAAAATAATGTTAGATCAACAATATAAAACTTCTATAGTAAGAAAGGAACATTTTAATGCAGCCCATAGATTAAATAATGTCCATTGGAGTCAAGAAAAAAATAGCGAAGTTTTTGGTAAATGCAATAACCCCAATTATCATGGTCATAATTATGAGCTAGAAGTTAAAGTAATTGGCTTTTGCGATCCTGAAACTGGTTATGTCATAGATACTAAAATATTGTCCGACATCATAAAAAATGAAGTGTTAGAAAAATTAGATCACAAGAATTTAAATTTAGATGTTATAGAATTTAGAGAGCTGAATCCTACTGCTGAAAACATTGCCAGAGTAATTTTTACATTATTAAGAAAATATTTAGATAAAAAATTAGAGTTAAAAATTAAACTATATGAAACACCAAGAAACTTTGTTGAATACCCTGCTTAGCGAAAATCACCTTCATAATTTTTCTGATCATGAAATAGGTGACGACCATTTATATACTGGTTTGGAAACTCCACTTACGGCAGATGCATTTAGTATTTCTGATAGTGAAAAAAAGGAAAAAATAGCCTATTTATTTCAAGAAATAATGAAGGTAATGGGACTAGATCTCAATGATGATTCACTAAAAGGCACACCCAATAGAGTGGCCAAAATGTATATTGATGAAATATTTTCAGGATTAAATCCTGCAAATAAACCTAAAATTGCTTTGTTTGATAACAAGTATCAATATAACCAAATGTTAGTTGAAAAAAACATTACTTTTTATTCTAATTGTGAACATCACTTTGTACCTATTATAGGCAGAGCACATTTAGCTTATGTTTCTTCCGGTAAAGTTATTGGTTTGTCTAAATTAAACAGAATTGTACAGTATTATGCAAAAAGACCACAGGTACAAGAGCGATTAACGAATCAGATAGCAAATGAATTGGTAACTATTTTAGAAACTGAAGATGTAGCGGTTATAATAGATGCCAAACATTTATGTGTATCTTCTAGAGGAATTCAAGATGATACCTCAAGTACAGTTACGAGCTTTTATGGAGGGGTATTTAAATCACCATCCAAAATTGCAGAATTACAGAATAGTATTAACAATTAAAAACGTAATAAGTATTGATTTTTTATAATAAGATGATAAAAATGCAACATGTTTTAAGATTAATAATCTTCATTAAAAAATAATATTTAAATCTATTAGTAAATAAAAGCTAGCGAATGAAAACAATTATAATTATCGGTGGAAGTAAAGGGATTGGAAAGGCTATTGTTGAAAGTTTAATAGACCATTTTAAAATTATAAATATTAGCAGAAGTCCATCTCAAATAAATCATCAAAATTTTAGTCAATTCCAATGCGATGTTTTGGAAGATGAATTACCAGAAATTGAGGTAGCAGATTCACTAATTTATTGTCCAGGAAGTATCAACTTAAAACCAATTTCTAGATTAAGTTTAGAAGACTTTAAAACTGACTTTAATATAAATGTCTTAGGAGCTGTGAAAGCTATACAGCACTATTTGCCTATTTTAAAAAAAGGAAATAATCCGTCCATAGTTTTATTTAGTACTGTTGCTGTTAAAATGGGAATGCCTTTTCATTCTAGTATTGCGGTAGCAAAGGGTGGAGTAGAGGGCCTAGTCAAATCTCTAGCGGCTGAATTGGCACCTACAGTGCGAGTTAATGCTATTGCACCTACAGTTACAGATACAGGTTTAGCAGATAAATTATTGAGGAATGATAAGATGAAAGAAAAAATGATAGAAAGGCATCCTCTAAAAAAATACTTAGACCCAAAAGAAGTGGCAACCATGGCTGAGTTCTTAATATCAGAAAAAACAGCCTCTATATCAGGACAAATATTTGAGATGGATTGTGGTATTGTAACGCTAAAAATATAGACCAATGAAATTTAATATATTAGTTGTCATTTTTTTAGTCATAAATTTTGGTGCATTAGCCATTGGCAGTTGGTTAATGAATAATGGACCACAAACCGAATGGTATATTGGATTGAATAAAGCCCCGTGGACTCCACCAGGATGGGTTTTTGGAGCTGCCTGGACGATTATAATGATTTGTTTCTCAATTTATATGGCTCAGTTATATACCAATGAGAATACAGGGAAAATTATTATATTATTTATTTTTCAAGTAGTACTAAATGTGAGTTGGAACTATGTGTTTTTTAACCAACATGCAGTTAGCTTTGCACTGATAATAATTTCTTTACTTACCATATTAATAATCTATTTTTTAATCGCTTATTACAGTAAATTACACTTGATAAGTTTATTGCTATTACCTTATGTTATTTGGTTAGCTATAGCCACATCACTAAATTATTATATTTATACAAACAATTAAAAATCATATTATGTTCAACCTTTTTAAGAAACAATCACCAATAGATAAGTTAAATGATAAGTATAAAAAGCTTTTAGCAGACTCTCATCGATTATCGGCTACAAACCGTAAGGAAAGTGATCGTAAATACGCAGAAGCGGATGAAGTATTAAAACAAATTGAAGCATTAAATAAACAGTAAATGGCATTTTATCAATTATTAAAAGAACAAAAGATTAATAGCACCATTGATGAGATATGGGATTTTATATCATCACCAGCAAATCTTAAAGTAATAACACCTGATTATATGGGGTTTGATATTGTGTCAAAAAATCTTCCAGAAAAGATGTATCCAGGTATGATCATTTCATATAAAGTTAGTCCGCTTTTAGGAATAAAAACGCTTTGGGTAACAGAGATAACAAAGGTAAGAGATAAAAAATATTTCGTTGATGAACAAAGGGTTGGACCTTATTCATTATGGCATCATCAACATATTATTGAGCCCATAGAAAATGGTGTTCTAATGAAAGATATTGTAAGTTACCAACCTCCATTTGGATTTTTAGGAGCCATTGCAAATACATTGATTATAAAAAATAAATTAAAAGAAATATTCGATTATAGAACACAAGCAGTCGAAAAAAAATTCGGTATTTATGAAGAAAATTGAAATTTCAATCTTTTGGTATAGACGTGATTTACGTTTAGAAGATAATGTAGGTTTAAAATCAGCTTTAGAAAGTGGACTTCCGGTACTTCCTATATTTATTTTTGATGATGAAATTTTAGAAGATTTGCCTAAAAACGATGGAAGGCTTACTTTTATTTATACGTCATTGAGAAACATTCATCTAAAATTAAAAAATAAAAACAGTTCATTACTTATTAAAAAAGGAAATATAGGAGAAATTTGGAAAGCGTTAATAACTGAATATGATGTGAAAAAAGTTTTTTTTAATAGGGATTATGAACCATATGCCATTAAAAGAGATCAAAAAATAACTACTTTTTTAGAATCAAAGAATATTGAAGTACGTAATTTTAAAGATCAAGTAATTTTTGAAAAAAATGAAATTCTAAAAGCTGATGGAAAACCGTATACCGTTTACACGCCATATAAAAATAAATGGTTAGAAAAATTTAAACAGAATCCTTTTACTGTAGAAGATGAGAACAATTTAGATTGGGATAGTTTTTATAATTATGAAATGTTATTTCCTAGCTTAGAAAACATTGGTTTTGTAAAAAGTAAACAGAAAGTACAACCTGTTAATTTAAGTGTCATTTCAGATTATGATTTAAATAGAGATTTTCCCGCAAAAAACGGGACCTCTTATTTATCACCGCATTTGCGTTTCGGTACAGTAAGTATCAGAAAATTTGTGATGATTGCTTTGGAAAGGAATGCTGTGTTTTTAAGTGAACTTATTTGGAGGGAATTTTTTATGCAGATATTATTTCAATTTCCAAAAGTGGTAACTCATAATTTTAAATCTAAATATGATGGTATTAAGTGGAGAGATAGCAAAGAAGATTTTAAAAGATGGTGCGAAGGTAATACAGGATATCCTTTGGTAGATGCTGGTATGCGAGAATTAAATGAAACGGGATATATGCATAATAGAGTTCGTATGGTAACCGCAGGTTTTTTATGTAAGCACTTATTGATTGATTGGAGATGGGGTGAAGCTTATTTTGCTGAAAAATTATTGGATTATGAATTGTCTTCTAATAATGGAAATTGGCAATGGGCTGCAGGAACCGGTTGTGATGCCGCACCATATTTCAGAGTATTTAATCCAGCCTTACAATTAAAAAAGTTTGATACAAATTTAGAATATACAAGAAAATGGATTCCTGAATTTGATTTAGGATATTCTGAACCTATGGTAGATCATAAATTTGCCAGAGAAAGAGCATTATCTGCTTATAAAATAGGATTACAACAATAAAATGATTTTCAAAAAAGTAAATATTATAATTTTTTTAATCACTTCAATGGTTTCATGGTCGCAATCTACTTTTAATCTAAAAGTTTCAATTGAGGGTTTAAATTCTGATGAAGGAAAATTATTTGTTGCTATTTATGATCATCGAGATGATTTTTTGAAAAATCCATATCAAGGTGAAATTACAGAAATCATTAACGGGAAAGCAATGGTAGAATTTAACCAATTACCGCAAGGTACTTATGCGATATCCTCTTTTCATGATGAAAACAATAATGGTAAATTAGATAAAAACTATTTCGGAATACCAAAAGAACCGAATGCGTGTAGTAATAATGCGAAAGCAAGATTAGGTCCACCTAAATATGTGGATGCTAAGTTTAACTTAGAGAAAGAGAATACATCCATTAAAATCTTTTATTAGATTAAATTTTAAAAAAATCCTCATATAAATTATATGGCTCCTTCCGAAATTAGCATTTTGATGTGACCATCGTTACCCACTTTGTATTCTGTTTTAACAGTCTTTGTAAGAATTTGCTTTTCATCTTCAGGATCAAAACATGATTCATTATCAATGATAGTAATAGTGTAAGTTTCATCTATGGAAAACTGTCTATCCCAACTACAATCGTAATTAATACCACCAGCAAGTATTAATTTATCAATGACTTTATTGTTTTCATCTATGGTTTGAAGTTCAAAATAGGGTAGGGTCTCATGTTCATCTGTATTCTGATAGGTAAATACTAAGACTTTGATTTCATTTATATTTGGCAGACGCGTATAAAAATAACCTTCACCAATATAGGGGTAGTTTTCGCTATCGGTAATAAATAAATTTTCACTGTTCAAAAAAGTAGTAGAATCAGAAAAATAGGTATTAAGTTTAGCATTTTTGTCAATTAAATTCCTTCTTTCAAAAGACTCTAGGGTGTAATGATAATCCAGAATTGAATCTTTATCAAACGCAAAAGAAAATGGTAATTCTTGAACAGAAATACTATCAAAATCATTTAATGAAATAAGGTCTTTTACTTTTGGGTCTAATTTATTTTGCTTTTTACATGCTGCAAAAAATAAAAGTACAATTAGGGAGGCTACTAAACTCTTTTTAAGCATTATTCTTTGAAAATTTAGATTATTTTTTTATTGTAGGCCAGGTATACTTACCATTTCATTCGTATCTTTTTCATAATCTATTCCGTCAAAATTAAATCCAAATAGATTAAAAAACTCATCTTTATAGCCTTCTAAATCACCAATTTCAGATAAAGATTCCGTAGTTGCTTCTTTCCATAATTGAGCTACTTTTTCCTGAATATCATCACGCATTTCTAAATCATCAATTCGAATTCTTCCTTCGCTATCTACTGGAATTTCGTCAAGATACAATCGCTCTTTAAATAGTCTATAAATCTGTTCAATACATCCTTCTTGAAGGTTTTTTTCTTTCATTACTTTATATAGTAATGAAATATACAATGGTATTACAGGAATAGCAGAACTTGATTGTGTAACTAAGGCCTTATTAACAGAAACAAAAGCTTTACCTTTTATGTCTTTTAAGCCATCAGTAATGTTGAAAGCTGTAGCTTCTAAATGATCTTTCGCTTTACCAATAGTCCCTTTTCTGTAAACTGGTTCTGTAAGTTTAGGACCAATGTATGAATACGCTACCGTCTTAAAATTATCAGCAAGTAAGCCTTCTTTCTTTAGTTTGTCAATCCATAGTTGCCAATCTTCACCACCCATTACCGTAACTGTATTTACAATATCTTCTTCGGTGCAAGCTTCAATAGAAATTTCTTTAACTTCTCCGGTATGAAAATCAACCGTTTTATTTGTGTATGTATTGCCTATAGGTTTTAATGTAGATTTATAACGAACTCCCGTTTCTGGATGTGTTCTAACTGGTGAAGCCAAACTGTAAATTACCAAATCAATCTTACCTAGATCTTTTTTTATCAGCTGAGCAGTTTGCTCTTTAATTTCATTTGAAAAGGCATCCCCATTTATACTTTTAGCATATAAACCTGCTTTATGAGCTTGTTCTTCAAAAGCCGCAGTATTATACCAACCAGAAGATGCTGTTCTTCCTTCTGCTGGTGGTTTTTCAAAAAACACACCAATAGTAGCAGCATTTTCTCCAAAAGCACTGGTTATACGAGATGCCAAACCGAAACCTGTAGAAGCTCCAATGACTAGTACATTTTTTGCACCATCAATAGGGCTTTTTGATTTTATATAATCGATTTGGTTTTGTACATTTTTTGCACATCCTTCAGGGTGAGAAGTGATACAAATAAATCCACGTGTTTTTGGTTGTATTATCATTCGTTAGTTTTTTGTGTTATTTTCTAAACAATTGCTATTCATTTTTTATTTACTCTAAATATTTTTCTTCTCTATGAAATTGATCATTAAGTGTCAAATAGTGAATAGCAATAACTACTTTAGTCCGAATATCTGCAATTTCAAAGGATTTATAGTTAAAAATCAAATTAGCTACCAATGAAGGTCCGAGTCCCCGAACTTGCTTATAGGAATACATATATTGACCAATAGCTTTATTTTCTCTTGCAAATTTATTCAAAAATTTTATATAATTCCCATCAAAATTAAATTCAAGAAATTTCAATGTATCCTGTCTATCTCCTACAGGTAAACTTTTATGAAAACTCCAAATTTCTTTAAAAGTAGAATTATCTATTTTATTGTATAATTTTAATTGCTGTTTAAAATTTATTTTTGTCTTAAATTCAACGTTGGTTTCTGCTTGTTCTTTGATTTTAGAACAATAATCTAGGTAACATTCATTTAAAGATTTAAAGTTTTTTTTTCGCGAATCGCAAATTTGATTAATAAAGAAATCAAAGATTAATTGCAAATCTTTTATCTCCAATTCATTAAAATTATTTGAGATTAAATTATTTGATTTTAAGTCAATATTTTTTTTAGTTGAGCAAGAGATTAAAGTTGTAACTATTAATATGTAGATTATACTTTTCATAATGTCCTTGCTCAACCCATATATAGTCTATTTTATGTTTTAAAACTTAAATTAAAACTTAAATAATTAATTATCTAAAAATAGTTTGTTTTCTGTCTGGTCCAACAGATACAATCTTAACAGGCACTTGCACTTCTTTTTCTATAAAATTAATATAATCAATTAAATTCTTAGGTAATTGATCGGCAGTTTCCATTCCTGTTAAATCTTCATCCCAACCTTTAAATTCCGTATAGTTTACACTAACGTTTTCAGGTTCTATGTTGTAAGGTAAATGTGAAATTTCCTTACCTTGATAGGTATAAGATGTACATACTTTTAAAGTGTCAAAACCTGAAAGTACATCACCTTTCATCATATTTAATTGCGTTACACCGTTTATTTGAACAGCATATTTCAATGCCACTAGATCTAACCATCCACAACGGCGAGGTCTACCTGTAGTTGCTCCAAATTCATGACCAACTTTTGCCATGGCTTCTCCATCTTTATCGAACAATTCTGTAGGGAAAGGACCAGAGCCAACACGGGTTGTATAGGCTTTAAAAATACCATATACTTCACCAATTTTATTAGGTGCTACACCTAAACCAGTACAAGCACCGGCAGCAGTGGTGTTTGAAGACGTAACAAACGGATAGGTACCAAAATCTATATCTAATAAAGATCCTTGAGCTCCTTCTGCTAAGATTGTTTTATTATTTTTCATAGCGTTGAATAAATATTCTTCACTATCAATAAATGTCAATTGTTTTAATACATCAACAGCTTTACAGAATTGTTTTTCTAACTCTTCAAGATCAAATTGAATATCAACCTCAAAATAATTAAGCATTTTTAAATGCTTTTCTGTCAACGCTTTATATTTGTCTTTCCAATCTTCTAATTCAAGATCGCCAACACGCATACCATTTCTTCCTGTTTTGTCCATATACGTTGGACCAATACCTTTTAAAGTAGAACCAATTTTAGCTTTACCTTTAGAAGTTTCTGAAGCCGCATCTAATAATCTATGCGTCGGTAAAATTAAATGTGCTTTTCTAGAGATAAACAACTTTGATTTAAAATCAATATTGTAAGGTGCAAGATTCTCTAATTCTTTTTGAAAAATTACAGGATCAATTACTACACCATTACCAACAATATTTATAGCTTTATCGTGGAAAATACCTGATGGAATAGTATGTAAAACATGTTTGTTTCCATCAAAAATTAAGGTATGTCCTGCATTTGGACCACCTTGAAAACGAGCTATAATGTCATAATTTTTTGTAAGGACATCAACTATTTTACCTTTTCCTTCATCGCCCCATTGCAAACCGAGTAATAAATCAACCATTGTATATTAATTATTTTTTATTTATATCTTTATTTCTTTCACCATAAAAGTATAGTGAATGATTATTTACTTTTATGTCAAAAACTTCTTCTATTGTTTTTTTAATCGTTTGAATTCTAGGATCACAAAATTCAATTACTTCACCTGTATCAGTTAGGATAATATGATCATGTTGTTTATCAAAATAAGACTTTTCGTAATGAGCTTGGTTTTGACCAAACTGATGACGTCTAACTAACCCACATTCTAATAATAACTCTATCGTATTGTAAAGCGTAGCTCTACTTACACGATAGTTCTGATTCTTCATATAGATATAAAGAGATTCTATATCAAAATGATCGTTATGATCATAAATTTCTTGAAGAATGGCGTATCGTTCAGGTGTTTTTCTATGGTTATTTTGTTCTAAAAAATTGGTAAAAACACTTTTTACAATTTCCTGATTTTTAGAATTATCCATATTTATCTTTCATTAAAAAGCAAATTTACGTTTTAAAAATAAGTATTTCTCAAAGGTTTATTAAAAAGTTTAACAACTTTTGAACACCTAACTGTTTAGACGTGATATTTTATCAATACCGTCTATTTTTTTTAACTTTTGCATCAATTTTTTAAGTTGATCATTGTTTTTAATCCCAACTGTTATTTGACCTGTAAAGACACTTTGACCTCCTGAAATATTTATGTTATATATATTAACATTCATATTACTAGAGATAATATGAGTAACTTCATTTACCAAGCCCATATGATCAATACCTGTAAGTTTAAGTAGTACTTTATGTTCTTGCTGCGAAGAATCAATCCATTTTGCACTAATAACTCTATAGGCAAACTGCGATTGCATACTAATAGCATTAGGACAATTTTGTTTATGTACTTTAATCCCATCCGAAACAGTAACAAATCCAAATACTTTATCGCCCGGAATTGGATTACAACATTGAGCCAATTTATATTCTAGTTTTTCATCATCCTTTCCAAAAACAAGTAAATCGAACTTATCGGTTAGTTCATCATTTTTATTTTCACTTGGCTTTTTTTCTCCTCTTCTTATCGTGTTTTTAAAGAAATTATAAATAGCATTACTACGTTGACTTACAAAATTTTTAAGTTGTTGATTGTCTATACCTCCATTACCTAGTCTATAAAAAAGATCGTGACTCGTCTTTAATTTAAAATAACTAACCAATTCATTGATTGTTTTCTCATTAAAAGGAACTTTTAAATGACGAAGTTTACGTTCTAAAACTTCCTTACCATCATTAGCAACTAGTTTTTGATCTTCTTTTAAGGCTGCTTTAATTTTTGATTTTGCTCTTGCAGTTTGAGCAAAGTCAAGCCAACTTAATTTTGGTTTTTGACTAATAGAAGTAATAATTTGAACTTGGTCACCACTATTTAAGGTATGACTTAACGGTACTAGTTTACCATTTACTTTAGCACCTCTACACATCATACCAACATCGGTATGTATGGCAAAAGCAAAATCTAAAGGTGTTGACCCTTTTGGTAAGGATTTTATATCACCCTGAGGGGTAAATACATAAATTTCCTTAGCATATAAATTTAATTTAAATTGCTCAACAAAATCTACTGCATTTATATCAGGATTTTCTAAAGTTTCTTTTAATTTATTTAACCAATTTTCTAGTCCACTTTCCTTTTCATTACCGTGTTTGTATTTGAAATGAGCGGCATATCCTTTTTCTGCAATTTCATCCATACGTCTAGAACGTATTTGTACTTCTACCCATCTTCCTTTTGGGCCCATTACTGTAATGTGTAACGATTCGTAGCCCGTAGATTTGGGTTGAGAGATCCAATCTCGTAAACGATTTGGATTCGGATTAAAACTATCTGTTATAATGGAATAAATTTTCCAAGCATTGAATTTTTCATCAGGTAATTCTGAGCTATAAATAATACGAATAGCAAACTTGTCATAAATTTCATCAAAGGAAACCCCTTGATTCAACATTTTTTTTCGAATGGAATAAATGGATTTTGTTCTTCCTTTTATTACATAATCAAAATTTTCTTTATCTAATGTTTTCTCAACACTTTCGGTAAATGCTTTAATATATTCCTCCTGCTGTTCTTTACTCTCTTTTATTTTAGTGAGAATATCGTTAAAAACTTCTGGCTCGGTATATTTTAAGCCTAAATCTTCTAATTCTGTTTTTATATTATACAATCCTAATCGGTGAGCTAAAGGAGCATAGATATATAAGGTTTCTGAAGATATTTTTATTTGCTTGTGATGTGGCATGGCATCCATGGTCTGCATATTATGCAAACGATCAGCAATTTTTATGAGAATAACCCTAACATCATCATTTAACGTTAAGAGCATTTTTCTGAAATTCTCTGCCTGAATAGAAACTTCTTGCTCCTTATTTAAACGAGAAATTTTAGTTAAACCATTCACTATTTTCGCAACGGTTTCACCAAACAGCCCTTCTATATCTTCAAAAGTATAGTCTTCAGAGTCTTCAACTACATCATGCATTAATGCACACATAATTGAGGTAGCACCTAAACCAATTTCATTGGCAACTATTGAAGCTACAGCAATGGGATGATAAATATAAGGTTCTCCTGTTTTTCTACGCTGGTCTTTATGTGCATCGACAGCAACATCAAATGCCTTACGTATCATTTCCTTATCTGTTTTAGATAGGTGTTGATAAGTAGCACTGAGCATTTTTTTATAACGCCTTGCTATTTCTTTATTTTCCTCTTCGAGGGTTGCAGTGTATGCCATAGAATAAAAGTAAACTAAAGATTTTTATTGAGCAAGTTTTATTAGTTTTTAGTGGCGTGATCTTGCAGTTGTCTAAATACAAATCTAACTTAAAATAATCTAGATGACTACAGTTAAAACCAAGCTAATAAAAATAATTTTCCATATTTTAATTTAAGAACCAATAGTTGACGGATAGCAACATTTAAAGAGTCCAACCCTTCTTTACATCATCGCTTTAACCCTTTGTAATAATGTTGGATGTGAGTAATGCATAAAAACATATGCTTTATGCGGTGTTAAATTGCTCAAACTATTTTTTGATAATTTTTTTAACGAGGAGATTAAAGGTTTCGCACCAAAATGAGATTTAGCATAATCATCAGCTTGGTATTCAAATTTTCTGGAGAAAATATTCATGATTAACCCTGTAATTTCTGAAATGGGACTGTACAACACGCCGAATGCTATTAAACCAATATGGAAACTAGGGATAGCGACAGATAAAGCGTTGGCTAATAATTTACTATCTATAAAAAAGGATAAAAGATACAACGTTAATCCCGTTAAAAGGATAGAACTTATCATATTAAATACAACATGTTTCTTTTTATAGTGGCCAACTTCATGAGCCAAAACAGCAATAATTTCATCGGTATCTAAATCATTAATTAAGGTGTCGTATAAAACGATTCGTTTCTTTTTTCCAAACCCTGTAAAGTAAGCATTGGCTTTGGTAGAGCGTTTTGAACCATCTATAACAAAAATTTTATCGAGGTTGAAACCTACTTTTCCTGCAAAACTTTCTAAAGCTGTTTTCAGCTCACCTTCTTCCAACGGACTTTGTTTATTGAATAATGGCACTATCAACGTAGAATAAAAAAGCATCATAAATACTGAAAAGAAGGCCATAAATACCCAAGTATAGATCCAGAAGTTGTTACCTGTTAGTTGATAAAACCATACTATCAATGCTAAAATTCCACCACCAACAATAACCATTAATAACCATCCTTTAATTTTATCTAAAAAAAATAATTTTTTGGTGGTTTTATTAAATCCGTATTTTTCTTCAATAACAAAGGTTTGGTAGTAGGAGAGTGGTGTTGTTAAAATATCGCTACCTAACATTATAATTCCAAAAAACAATAGTGTAATTATCATTTCATTATCACTAAAACTTCGTGCCCATTGATCTACATAGGCAAAACCTTCCAAAAAGAAGAACGCTAATGTGAGTAGGAATGAAAAGGTACCCGTAATACTTGAAAATTTAAAGTTTTCTTTTTTATAAGCCTGAGATTTTATGTATTCTTTTTCATCATAAACATCCTCTAATAATGAAGGAATAGTATCATCAAAATGTTTAGAATTCAAATAATCTAAGTAATTATCAACAATAAAATTGATGACTAATATGCCAATAATAATGTAAAATACAGTTTGTGGAGTCATCAAATTAATAAATTAAAATACGTTTTGCATAACGGAATTTCTTTTTCCAATACACGTTATCCAACTTAGATTTGATTATACCTTTAGAAGTAGAACTGTGCATAAATAGGTTGTCTCCAACATAGATACCCACATGTCGATATTTTCTAGAAGGTCTGAAAAATATTAAATCACCAGGTTTTAAACTATGTTTGGAAACTTTTTTCCCCATAGTAGCCATGTCCTTCGTCATTCTTGGTAGCTGTGTTTTTAAGCCATCTTTATACACTTTACCTACAAAACCAGAACAATCAAAGCCTCTTCTATCGGTACCACCATATTTATAAGGAACTCCTTTATAGAGTTGATATTGTTTTTCTAATTCAAACTCAACCTTGGATACAGCCGCTGCTTTTTTAGAAGATCCACAACTTGTTAATAAAAGAATTAAAAGGGAAACAAATAGGAATTGAATTTTTGTCATACTGTAAAAAATATTCAGATAGTTATAAACGATTTCTAAAAGAAAGATTTAGGCAAATTTACGTTGTCTTTTGGCTTCAAAAATAAGAATTGCAGCGGAAACAGAAACATTTAATGAATCTATTTGTCCTTGCATTGGTATTATTATATTTTGTGTGGAGTTATTTAGCCATTCTTCACTTAATCCAGTTGCTTCTGTACCCACGACTATTGCGGAAGCCTCAGAATAATCAACTTTTTCATAAGATTTAGATGCTGTTAACGCGGCACAGTAAATATTTATATTGTTTTCCTTTAGATATGTAATTATTTCAGTTGTGGTACCTGTGGCGATTTGATTTGTAAACACGCAGCCTACACTAGACCTAATAATATTCGGATTAAACATATCCGTTTTAGGGTTGGCAATTAATACAGCGTCAACATGTGCAGCATCAGCTGTCCGTAATAAAGCACCAATATTACCTGGTTTTTCAGGAGCCTCAGCCACTAAAATTAATGGATTTTTTGAGGTTAATTTTAATGAGGTCAAACTGAAATTTTTACTGGTAGCAATAGCAATTATACCTTCCGTAGAATCGCGTTGAGCTATTTTTTGATAAACTTCCTTACTTATTTTAATAATTTCAGTTTGAAAATCATCGAGATTAGAATCGGTGTAAATTTCATCACAATAGAGTAGTTGCAATACTTCATAATTACCCTTTATGGCTAATGAAACTTCTCTTTTCCCTTCAATAACAAAACGTCCCGTATTTTTTCTAACACGAGACTTGCTTTGTAATTGAACAATTTCTTTTATAAAACTATTGTTTATGCTTGTTATTTCTTTATGCATTTTTTTATTATATGAGACATGGAGTATTGTATTGTTACTACCACTTATCAATCGTGTGTTTTAAATTTGAGGTTTTTTTAATTTTCTCTATTTACTATTTACTATTCTCTATTCTCTATTCTCTATTCTCTATTTACTATATTTATTACTGTATCTCTTCCACAATTCTGTTTGATGGGTTTCTAAACTTAATAGCCGACCATCAATATAAGCATGTGATAATTGATTGGTACGCATATCTAGAGCATCACCTTCACTAATAAATAAAGTGGCACTTTTACCAACTTCTAAAGTACCATAATCTTTATCAATACCTAAAATTTTTGCCGTATTGCCTGTGATTAGTTGCAATGCTTTTTCTTTATCAAGACCTTGACCAACTACTTGGCCGGCATAAAAGGGTAAGTTTCTACTATTCATTCGTTCCATTGAACCACTATTTTCTAAACCCACTAAAATTCCTGCATCAGTCAACAGTTTAGGGAGTTTATACGGAAAATCATAGTTATCATCATTATGGTTTGGTAAACTTTGTGTTCTTTGCACTAATACTGGAATGGAATGCTTTTTAAGTATATCAATGGTTTTATTCGCTTCATATCCTCCTACGATAACAACATTTTTCACACCCATTTCTTTTGAAAATGTTACAGCATCAATAATTTCACGTGCATTATCAGCATGAATATATAATTTTTTAGCTCCATCAAATAAACCTAACGAAGCTTCAAATGGTAAGTTTTTGGTAGATTCACTACTTAATTTATATGTTTTGGCACCTACCAAAAACTGTTTAATTTCTTCAACTTGTTTGCCATAATCTTTATTTGGTTTTATTCCAGGTTCTTCACCAAATCTACGTCTACCATTAGAAAAGCTATTGGGCCAGTTTAAATGTATACCATCATCAACTTTTACAGCAGCATCTTCCCAATTCCAAGCATCAAGTTGCACAACAGAAGATGTTCCAGAAATTCTACCACCTCTTGGTGTGATTTGAGCCAATAATACACCATTAGGTCGCATACTTTCTACAACTTTAGATTCTGCATTATAGGCAATTAAACTTCTAACATGTGGAATTACCCCTCCAATTTCTGATTGGTCAACAGAAGCTTTTACAGCGTCAATTTCACCTAAACCTAAAGTTGAATTTGGCATTATAAATCCAGGATAAACATGTTTGCCTTTGGCATCAATAATTTTACCGCTCGTATTGGTTGTAGCAGCATTATCAATAGCTGTAATTTTTCCATTTTCAAATGTAATGACACTATTTTCTATAATTTCTCCATTACCTATATGTGCTGTGGCACCTACTATTGTAATTACTTCAGATTGTTTATCTGCCGGCGTTTGTTGTGCTGTTAGTTGAATTGTAAAAACGAACAAAAGACTGGCAACTATATTTTTTATTATTTTCATTTTGTCAAGTTTTAATAGTTGATTGTATCGCAATGTAATTCTTGTTTTACTCTTCTTCTAGGTGCCTGTGTAGGAGCACCTCCACTTTTTTCGTTCAACATCATATTGATGAGTTGTGTACGTTCTTTTTGAATTTTAGATCGTTGTAATTTGTCTTTTTCTAAGTCAAAATATACCTTTCCTTCAATCATTGTTTTTTCTGCCTTCGCATATATAGATAGCGGATGGTCTGTCCATAATACAACGTCAGCATCTTTACCAACTTTAATACTACCAACTCTATCATCAATATGCAATAATTTAGCAGGATTAAGCGTGACAAACTTCCAAGCATCTTCTTCAGACACACCTCCATATTTTACGGTTTTAGCAGCTTCTTGATTTAACCGTCGAGACATTTCTCTATCATCAGAATTAATAGCGGTTATAATACCAACATTATGCATAATAGATGCATTATAAGGTATGGCATCATTAACTTCGTATTTGTAAGACCACCAATCAGAAAAAGTAGAACCACCTGCACCATGTGCTTTCATTTTATCAGCCACTTTATACCCTTCTAATATGTGCGTAAGTGTATTGATATTAAAATTAAATTTTTCTGCTACTTTCATTAACATATTAATTTCACTCTGTACATAAGAGTGAGCCGTAATAAAACGCTCTTTATTTAAAATTTCAGCTAATACTTCCATTTCAATATCTTTTCTAAAAGGTGTGCCACTTTTTTTAACAGCATCATATTCTTTGGCTCGTTGAAAATAATCAGTGAGCATTTGCTCAACTCCCATTCTCGATTGTGGAAATCTGTTTGTTGTCGTTGGATATCTTGATTGCTTTACATTTTCACCTAAAGCAAATTTTATGAATTTTGGAGAATTGGTATAAATCATTTCATCACCAATTTCACCCCATTTTAATTTTACAATGGCTGAGCGTCCGCCAATTGGATTAGCAGAACCATGTAAGATTTGCATTGAAGTTACACCACCACCTAGATTTCTATAGATATTAATATCTTCACTATCAATATTATCTTCAATGGAAACTTCTGCACTTGAATTTTGCCCAGCCTCATTAACCGATTGAGCAGCAACATGTGTATGTTCATCAATGATACCAGCCGTTAAATGTTTACCGGTAGCATCAATAACAGTGGCAGAACCTGCTGATAAATTAGATCCAACCTTAGCAATTTTTCCATTTTTAATTAATACGTCTGTATTTTTAAGAATTCCTTCATTTTCATTTGTCCAAACCGTTGCATTTTTAAATAGCATGGTTTCTTCTTTTGGTTTTTCTGAAAGCCCATATCCTATATTTGGAAAGGTTAATGGCATAATCTCTCGCAAATTTTTATTCTTTTTATCCTTCTTTTCTTTTGATGTAGAAGGCTTTTTTATCGCCGACCAGTTAACTGTTTTACCATTTGCCAATTGAGCATTACCGTTAATATTATCAGAATCAGATTGAATTCGAGCACTAAGCTGAATATTATCACCTTTATCAGATAGTATTAGACCTAACCAATTGTCATTATAAGTGGCACTACCTTTTAGTTTAATGGTATCTCTTTTTATGGTTGCTTTTGGTTTATTTGCTTCACCAGTAAAAGTAAGGTCATATGTCTTCCCATCTAAGTTCAAGGTGTAGTTTCCTGATAAATCTTTAACAGACATGTCTTTAATTACATTTTTGGTTCCTTGCACCCAATTTTCGTACAATTTTGTGTTGGAATCAAAAATATCGCCATCCGTAATTAAAAAATTGGCTTGCATTCCTTTACCTAAGGTACCAATTTGATTGCTCTTACCTAATATTTGTGCAGGAATTGTAGTTAATGCTTCTAAAGCTTTTGTTTTATCTAATCCGTAATCAATTGCTTTTTGTAAATTTTTTGTAAAATCTTTTAAGGACTTTAAACTATGCGTTGTCAATGAAAAAGGAACATTGTTTTTGGCTAACACACTTAAATTTGTAGGTGCTTGATTCCAATATCGCATATCTTCTAAATTGATATAATCAGCCTGATATGGGTTCGAAACATCATAAGCTTTTGGAAAGTTTATCGGAATGATATAGGTAGCGTTTGTTTTTTTAATTTCATTTACCAATTGATATTCATTTCCCTGACCCACTATGGTGTATTGAACACCAAACTGATCACCTATTTTATCAGCTCGTAAAGCATTGTGTTTATCACCAGCATAAAATATTTGTTTTAAATTTTTATTGGTATTAAAAGCTTCAAGTGTTAAATCTTTAGTATCAATAGTTCCTTTGGCATACCAATCAGCGTCAATATATACTTGACGAAGTAATGCCATGGCTCCCATTAAAGAAGTTGGATATACTTGTTTTGAAACACTACTCTTATTAAAAGATAAGTATTGGGCAGAATTAACATCTAATAACCTATCCGCATTAGAGCCTTCTGAGTTTAGAGCTACTAAAATTCCGTTTCCTCGTACAATTCCGTCCTGCATATGGGTGTTTACAACTCCAAATCCGGCATTACGAAGTTCTTCTGCCTTTTTAGAATCAAAGTTAAAGACATCTAAAGCATTAGTTTCCGCTCTAATATGTTCATTCCAATAATATCCTTTACGGTTAGTATCATATTGTGGAGCTTGACCAAAACTACGACGTTGCGGTTTTGTTTCTGAAATTCCAAAGTTGGAATAGACATCAATGAAAGAAGGATAAATACTTTTGCCTTCAAGGTCAATGCTAATCGTGTTTTTTGGAATGGAAATATTAGAACCAACATTAGTTATTTTTCCATCCTTAATAAGGAGTGTACCCTTTCTTATGGTTTGTGCGGGACTTACAATTATAGTAGCATTAGTAAAAGCCGTATAATTTGTGATTTTTGTTTTAACACCATCGTTTTTAGGAAAATATTCTTGAGCAGTAAGTGCTGTGAAACTTAAAAAAGTTAAACAAAAGAATAGCCTAAACGGTAGTCTATATAATTTAGATTTCATACAATATTAAGAGTTTGGTTAAATTAGATTTCTAAAAATATAGATAATTAGCTAGTTGAGTTAAGATATCGTTAAAATTAACATTTCTTTAAGGATTTTTAAAAGGAATTATCATTTCTTAAATTCTAAGCTTGTCACTTAAGTTTTTTGATAATTAAATCCCATATTTCTGATCATAAGCAATTAATAAATTTACCATTCTACTATATGTTTTCATCCCTTCTTTTTGTTGATTGGCTTTTAGATAACCATCATAAAATAATTTAAAAAAAGGCTCCAATTTATTTTGATAAGCTAACCAGAACTCTTCAGACTGCTTAATGTTTTTCAATACACCTTTAGGTATTTTTTCAATATATGATTGGGCTGCGTTTTCATCTAGAATGTATAAACCAGCAATTGAGAATCGTAGAGCTTTTAGATAAGCGGAATAATTAAAATAAAGATCATTACTTTTCGTAGCAGCTAAGAACCCTATAAAATTGGCTTCATCTTCAAAACCAATTCCCAATTGATGAGCAACTTCATGACAGGTAATGGCGGGTAAATTAACTTTCGGAACATAGCTATTGACTTGTGCTTCACCCGAAATGGGATTTAAGTATCCAGCAAAGCCCATATAACTTAGAGGCAAACTAAAAAGTGATTTTTTTAAAGATACATTTTTGTAATTATAAACAGGAAACTCTTCAGTTAAGGCCGTATAGGCCAATTGAGTTTTTTCTAATATTTCCGTTTTAGAGTATGGAACAACTACTGCTAAACTATCATTTGATACCAGTTGATGTTGTGTCCGTTTTAAATTTTCCAAAAGTTTTTCAGTGAGTTCACTTAAGTTTTCGATGGTAATTTGTTTTTTGTCAAGTTTTAGATTGGTATATAAGGAATTTCGATAATAGTTTAATCCCCATAAAAAATGAAACAAAAAATAAAAAACTGATACATAAGCACCTAATTTAAAAAGCTCCTGCCAAGTATTTTTGAATTTACTTTTAATCCATTTCACGATACCAATTAAGAGTGATAACCCTATTAAAAAATAAAGTATATCTCCAACAGAAAATGGTATCCAGCTAAATGTAAACCTAAAAATGTTGGAAATAATTGGATAAATTCCATTTGAATAATAAAGATCAATTGTATTTGGAAAGTGTGAAAGTAATTTTACTAAAAGTATTTGTACAACTAGCAATAGGCTAAGTAATTGATATACGGTTAGTTTCTTCATAGGTCAAAAATACTTAAAAATTATAGTTGTCAAACTTATTAACAAATATATGACTTGTTAACAGTTTCTGTTCAAATATAATCGTATTTTAGAGTAAAATTGAAAAAGAAAAAATTACATTTGCCACAATGGAAAACGTACAACCTGTTAGAACTAAAAAAGCCAATAAAGGTACTTTAATTAACCTAGAAAAAGGCAAGTTACCACCACAAGCAGTTGATTTAGAGGAAGCTGTATTGGGGGCTATGATGATTGATAAAAAAGGTGTTGATGATGTAATTGACATTTTACATGCAGAGGCGTTCTATAAACAGTCGCATCAAATTATCTTTGATGCTATTTTTAAGTTGTTTAATGAATCTGAACCTATAGATTTATTGACGGTTTCTAGTCAGTTAAAAAAAGATGGTCAGCTAGAGAGTGCCGGTGGCGATTTTTACCTTATTGGTCTTACTCAAAAAGTAGCATCTTCTGCACACATTGAATTCCATGCTCGTATTATAATTCAAAAATACATTCAAAGACGTTTAATTAGTATTTCAAGTGAAATTATAGATGAAGCTTATGATGAAACTTCTGATGTATTTGATTTATTAGATTCTGCCGAAACTAAATTATTTGAAGTTACTCAAGGAAACTTAAAGAAAAGTTCAGAAGCGGCCGAAGGTTTGGTATCTCAAGCCCTTAAAAAGATTGAAGAAATATCTAATAAAGAGGGGATGAGTGGTGTGCCATCTGGATTCTCAAAATTAGATGCATTAACGTCTGGTTGGCAACCTTCAGATTTAGTGATATTAGCAGCGAGACCAGGTATGGGTAAAACGGCATTTGTAATGTCTATGGCCAAAAATGTGGCGATAGATTTTGATACACCCGTAGCCATATTTTCTTTGGAGATGAGTTCTGTTCAATTAATTACAAGGATGATTTCTAGTGAAACAGGAATTTCATCTGGTAAGTTAAGAAAAGGTGATTTACAACCACATGAATGGGAACAATTAAATGTAAAGGTTAAAAACTTATCAAAAGCACCTATTTTTATTGATGATACGCCTTCCTTATCTATTTTTGATTTACGTGCCAAAGCAAGACGTTTGGCGTCACAACATGGTGTTAAAATAATTATTATTGATTATTTGCAATTAATGACTGCAGGTAATATAAATAAGGGCGGTGGAAATAGAGAACAGGAAATCTCTACCATCTCTAGAAACTTAAAAGCATTAGCAAAAGAATTAAGTATCCCTGTAATTGCACTATCACAATTATCTCGTGCTGTGGAAACACGTGGTGGAAGTAAGCGTCCGTTACTATCAGATTTACGTGAATCTGGAGCGATTGAGCAAGATGCAGATATTGTATCTTTTATATTCAGACCAGAGTATTATGGTTTAACCGAGTGGGATGATGATGATCACAGTCCGTGTGAAGGACAAGCTGAGTTTATTGTAGCCAAACACAGAAATGGTGGATTGGAAAATATACGTTTAAAATTTACAGGCCATTTAGCATTATTCTCAGATTTAGAAGAGTCGTTTTCAAGTGAATTTCAATCTAAAATGAATGATTTCATCACGCCACAAAATCCACAAGATGCTTTTGGAGATGTTGCGGCACCAGATGATGATGATGGTGATGTTCCGTTTTAAATTAAATTAGTGTATGTCTAGAAATAACCATGACTTAAGAAAGGTTGAATTTCCTGATAGCTTAACTAATATTATACCTTGTGGAGGAAAATGATATTTCGATCGTTGTTTTAAAGAAAGGAAAGTGATTATTGGATTAATTGTAGTAGAGGACTGATCTTTAAGGAAAATATTAGCAAGAAATATTCAATTTGTAGATTTTCAATGAGAAGAAAGGGTTTATATATAACTTTTTTTTAAGCTCCAGAGGAGTAACATGTTAATAGAAAAATAATGCCATTTTTCATTTAAGCTCCATAGGAGCGGTATTAATCGTCGCTAAAAATATATTCCGTTTTATAATCAATGTCATAGGCACTTAGAAAATTAATATATTCTTCTTTAAATGTTTTTGTTTTATGATGTTCTTCTTGTTTTTTAATGTAATTGATTATTTTAGGCAGTTGTGATTGACCAATAGAAAATGCACCAAAACCAGTTTGCCATTCAAACTTTCCATTAATAAATTGTTTTTCATTTATCCATTTGGAAGAATTTGATTTAATATCTCTGATCAAATCCGATAGATTACAATTGGGCTTTGTTCCAATTAAAAGATGAATATGGTTTGGCATTCCGTTAATAGTAAAAAGTTTTGGTTTTTGTTAGAAATTATTCCTGATATGTATTTATACAATTCATCTTTCCATTTTGATAAAATTATATTGTTACGACCTTTTACGGCAAATACAATATGAAAATAAATTTGTGTGTAGGTGTTTGCCATTTTATTATGTCGCTCCTAAAGGAGTTTAATTATATGAATTAAATCTTTTTCTATTAATATTTTACCACGCTGTGGCAACTTTCTTAAAATTTCGTTTTACATTCAGATACCTTACAAATATACCAAATACAAAATGTTAAAGTATAACTACTTAATTTTAATAATTGTAAATTTGGCTTATAATAAAGTACGTCCTTGCGTCTCATTTAAATTTTTAAACCTTGAATTTTAAATTAAAATATATTTTTATATCACTAATGTTACTCTTAAGTGAGGTGTCTTTTGCTTCGTTTATACTTATTCCGATGGATGATGCAGGGCAAAAAAATCATTTAAAAGCTTATGGTATCACTTATTTTTCTTTGGAAAAGGGAAATGATGTAAAATGGTTGTTAAATTATAAAGGGGGCTCTTTTTTATTAGAAGACCATAAAGAGTTTAGAAATGAATGTAAAATAAGAGGAGTATCATACGAAGTCATTTCAGATACTGAGGCCTTACAAATTTTAGAATTGATTGCGAGTCCATCACAAAATATGGAAGCAATTACCTTAGAAAAAGCTCCAAAAATAGCGGTATATTCCCCAAAAGATAAAATGCCGTGGGATGATGCGGTTACAATGGTACTTAATTATGCTGAAATCCCTTATGATGTCATTTATGATGAAGAAGTTTTACGTGATGAGTTGATTAAATATGAATGGTTGCATTTACATCATGAAGATTTTACAGGACAATATGGTAAGTTTTATGGATCGTATAGAGCTACACCATGGTATATTGAAGGAAAGGCATATTCTGAAAAGTTAGCAAAAAAGTTAGGTTATAATAAAGTATCAGAAGAAAAGTTAGCGGTTAGTTTACGAATTCGTGATTTTGTAATTGGTGGTGGGTTTATGTTTGCCATGTGTTCTGCTACCGATAGTTTTGACATTGCCCTTTCTGCGGAGGGAGTTGATATTTGTGAAGCAATGTTTGATGGTGACCCTTCAGAAGCGAATTATCAAGACAAAATTGATTATGAAAAGACATTTGCATTTACCAATTTTAGATTGGTAAGAAACCCAACGGAATATGAGTTTTCATCTATTGATATGACTCAAAAACGTTATATTCAAAGAACTGCAGATTACTTTTCTTTACAAGAGTATTCAGCCAAATGGGATCCAGTGCCTACAATGTTAACACAAAACCATACTTCTTTGGTAAAAGGTTTTATGGGACAAACGACAAGCTTTGATAGAAAAAATGTAAAATCGACTGTATTGGTGATGGGTGAAAATAAAACAAACGAAGAGGCGAAATACATTCACGGCGTAAAAGGAAAAGGTATGTGGACATTCTATGGTGGTCATGATCCTGAAGATTATACGCATAGGGTAGGAGATCCAAAAACAGAATTAGACTTACATCCTAATTCTCCTGGGTATCGTTTGATTTTAAACAATGTATTGTTTCCAGCAGCAAAGAAGAAAAAACAGAAAACTTGATTTCCGTTTAAGGAAGTAATACTTTTGTTGATAGACAGAGACAAAATTGATGTTTTTCTTTTCTTGTTTATCGCCCAAAGTCATCTAAAGTGACATTCTCAAAAAGCATATTTTTATTTCGATAACTATCAAATGAAATCGTTCTAGATTTAATTTTAATTGATGGAACTTAATTTAGAACGAATTGTCCCCTTGAGGGGACTTTAGGGGTGTGTTGCCAATATAAATATCTAAAAATTAATTGTTCTATTTATAAAACGGTAATTTAACAACAATTGCCGGAATCGATTTTTTACGAATGGCGATATAGATGGTAGAACCTACTTTAGAATATTCAGTAGGTACATAACCTAAACCAATACCTTTTTTTAAAGAAGGACTCATGGTACCAGAAGTAACTACTCCAATTTTTTTATCATCTGCGTCAACAATATCATAATCATGACGAGGAATACCTTTTTCAGTAAGTTCAAAACCTACTAATTTTTTAGTAACACCTTCTTCTTTTTGTTTTTTTAGATTTTGAGAATTGGTAAAGTCTTTGGTAAATTTAGTAATCCATCCCAAACCAGCTTCTAATGGCGATGTACTATCATCAATATCATTTCCATATAGACAAAATCCCATTTCTAAACGAAGGGTATCTCTAGCTGCTAATCCGATGGGTTTGATGCCTTCAGCTTCACCAGCTTCCATCACTTTATTCCACACCTGTTCAACTTCAGAGTTTTTACAATAGATTTCAAATCCACCAGAACCTGTATAACCAGTAGCAGAGATAATTACATGTTCAATACCAGCAAAATCAGCAACTTCAAAAGTATAGTACTTCATGTTCTCTAAATCAATAGAGGTCAAAGATTGCATTGCTTTAGCCGCTTTTGGGCCTTGAATTGCCAATAAAGAAAAATCTTCAGATAAATTCTTCATTTCCGCCTTCATGGAATTGTGTTTGCTAATCCAGTTCCAATCTTTATCAATATTTGAAGCATTCACTACTAATAAATACTTTTCTGAATTTAATCTGTAAATTATTAAATCATCTACAATGCCTCCATCTTCGTTAGGTAAACAGCTGTATTGAGCTTGGCCATCTACTAATTTTGAGGCATCGTTAGAACATACTTTCTGAATTAATTCTAAGGCATTGGGGCCGGTAATTAAAAATTCACCCATGTGTGAAACATCAAAAACACCAACACCATTTCTTACCGTCTCATGTTCTACATTAATACCTTCATATTGAACAGGCATGTTGTATCCTGCAAATGGGACTAGTTTTGCTCCAAGAGCTTCGTGAATGTGTGTTAAAGCTGTGTTTTTCAATGTATACTGTTTTAAAAATTTATATTTTGGTGAGGATCAGAATGTTTTCTGAAAAATTCTCATCCCTACATATTATGCAAAAAGTAGCAGTTGATCAATCATAGAATTAAAATCAACTTAAACAAAGTTAGGAATTATTTCGTCAATAAAAAAGCCTTCAATTCATCATATGTTTTTATGAATGTAGCTTTTTTAGTTTTATTAATAACCGCTTCAATTTGAGGAGGATACTCCAATGATTTTTCAATGACAGGTTCTACGACATCTAAAAACTTTACAGGATGAGCAGTCTCCAAAAATATACATTGTGTGTTTGGGGTATTTTCTTGATATTTCTTGCAACCTAAGTAACCTACGGCTCCATGAGGATCAGCAATATATTTATCCTTATGGTAGATGTGTAACATTGCTTTTTTAGTTTCTTCATCCGTAAATGAGTAGGAGTGAAGGTCACCTTTTAACGTTTCCAAGTCATCATTATAAATCTTTTGAATCCTTATAAAATTACTAGGATCTCCAACATCCATAGCGTTAGAAATGGTTTGATGGGAAGGTTTCGGATGGTATTCTCCAGTTTCTAAAAACTTAGGAACGACATCATTAATGTTGGTAGCTGCAATAAATTGGTGAATGGGCAACCCTAATTTTTTGGCCATCATTCCTGCACAAATATTACCAAAATTTCCACTCGGTATAGAAAAAACTAATTTTTTATTTTTATCCTGAAGTTGCTTGTACGCAAAAAAGAAATAAAACATTTGTGGTAACCAACGAGCCACGTTTATAGAATTGGCGGACGTTAGTTGTTTGCAATCTGTAATGGAATTATCTAAAAATGCCTTTTTTACCATCGCTTGACAGTCATCAAAAGTTCCATCAACTTCTAAAGCAGAAATGTTTGCTCCTAAGGTTGTTAGTTGCTTTTCTTGTACATCACTTACCTTTTTACTAGGGTATAAAATAACCACTTTTACATTTTTAACACCTAAAAAACCACTTGCTACGGCACCACCAGTATCTCCAGAAGTTGCAACCAATACAGTTACTTCTCTATCGCTATCTCTATTAAAGTAGCTCAAACAACGAGCCATAAACCGTGCACCAACATCTTTAAAGGCCATCGTTGGACCATGAAATAATTCTAATGTTTTAATGTTGTCTTCAATAGCAACCAAAGGAAAATCAAAACTTAGGGTTTCTGCGATAATATTTTTTAAAATAGATTCGGGAATTTCGTCACCAACAAATTGTTGTATTGCAGCAAAAGCAATTTCTTCATTTGAATAGTTATTGATATTTTCAATAATTTCTTTTGAAATTTGATTTATTTCTTCTGGAAAATAAAGTCCTTTATCTTCCGCTAAACCTTTTATAACCGCATCTTTAAATGATACTTCTTTGGCTTTATTATTTAAACTATAGTATTTCAATGTATATGTATTGTTAGTTGTTAAAAAAACTAAACATACTACTACCATATCTTTTCGAATAACTAAAGTTTGGTAAGTCAGAAATATCAGTATGTTTAGAATGTTCTATAATTATTGTTCCATCAGTATTCAACATTTTATTATCAAAAACAGAACTTAAAATTACAGTAAGTTGTTCTTTGGTAAAATCATAAGGTGGATCAGCAAAAATAATATCGAAAGTTAATTGATTCTTCTCTAGAAATTTAAATACATCACTTTTTAACGTTCTAATATTAAGCTGAAGTTCATCAGAAGTCTTTTGAACAAATTGTACGGAATTATAATGACTATCAACACTAATTACTTCTTTGGCCCCACGAGAAGCAAATTCTAAACTAATGCTACCAATTCCTGAAAACAGGTCCAATACAGATAAATCCTCAAAATAATAATCGTTATTAATGATATTAAAAAGAGCTTCTTTAGCAAAATCTGTAGTAGGTCTAGCCGGTAATTTTTTTGGAGCGGTAACTCTTTTGCCTTTATGCTTGCCTGAAATAATTCGCATATAATGTATTTAGCCTGTTAATATTGATTGAGTATGGAATAATAAGTACGTTTATCGGTCTCGGAAAAAGCTTCGTCAAAACTATATTTTGATCTATTTTCTAACAAGCTTACATTTCTAATATATTTATATGCCATAGCAAAGATATCGTCCGTTTTTTCGATAGAACCTAAAAATAGAAATTCAAATTTTTCAGGATTTAATTTTAGTTGCTCAGCGGTAAATAGCACATAGTAAATAAAATCTTCTTTCGTAGAAAATTTAAAAGTATTATAGAATTGTAATTTCTTATTGGCAATAACAATCAGTTCAAAATGACCATTTGCCATATGAGCAAATACTTTTGGCACCAAACTGTACTTATAAATTGCCAATAAATTTTCTATTAAAACTGTTGAGTTATGCTTGTATTCAAAATGGTTAAATTGATCAATTAAAAAATTATTGATATTCACAAAAGGAATAAAAACACTAACGATGTCCATGTTTTTTAATTCGTCGAACACCAAATAATCTTGAGGGTATACTTTAGTATTAAAACTTACATAATCCTGAAGCCTATCTTCATTAAATAAAGGTTTAGGTACAAGCGTAAATAAATCATTTATATGGGTTACAGAAACGGAATTGTACTTTTGTTTTAATAACTCATCATTTCCGAAAATAGAAGAAATATTTGCAATAAGACGTTGCGGAGAGTTATTGGGCTCAACAAAGTCATAATCATTAAGAGCTATGAATGTATTATTCTCTCTGTCTAAGACACAAAAAGAAAATCCACCCAAACTGAATTGGATGGATAAATGATTGTTCTCTAGATGTTTAACATCTAAACTATTCGTTTTTATCTTTTTCTTCTGCTGTATCATATGAAGGAGGCCAGTTACCACCAGTTTTAACGTCTTCTAAAGATCCTACAGAGATAAATTCACCTCTAACATCTACACCACCTAAAGCTTCTTTTTCTTGTCTAATAAAATCTTTATCTAAACCTTCCAAAACTACTGCCTTATCTACTTTAGCTTCAAAAACAGAAGCACTTATTCCTTGTACTTTTTCTACAGAACTTGTTTGCAAATCAAATTTAGCACTTGTACCGGGCACTTCAAACATTTTGGCATAATTTTTACCTGCAAAGTCTGCTCGAACATCTTTAAATCCTATGGTATCAACAACTCTTTTTTCTACATCAATGGTAAGTGCACCTCTTTGCTCTTGAACTACAATGTTTCTTGTTTCAGTAATAGCAAATTTTGCAGTATCAATAAACTTAATAAGATCCGAAGGTTTATCAGTAAATACGCCGGTTACTTCTCTGTGAGCTAATTCAGCATCACGAATCATTTTTAAATTGTCAATTACTTTTGAATACCTAGCTACTTTTTCTTTATTAAATGCTATTGGAGCCATAATAGCGGTGTAAATACTATAACCTAAAAAAGCAATAAGAAGCCACAGTACTATAGAAATTACAGGTCTTACTCCTTTAGGAATTTTATTAACAATTAAATAGGCAAGCAGACCAACGACTAGAACTGCTGCAATGATGGTTAGAATTGTGTACATCTTTAAATAAATTTGATTTTTATATGGTTATACAGCAAAGCTACAAAAAAAAATTAAAGTTAAAACTTTTATGGTGAATCAATTTGTACCTTTGATCTTTTAGTAAAAAAACGTAATGATTTCAACCCCTTTAGACTTTTATAAAGTACTCAAAAGTAAATTTCCTTTTACGCCAACTAGTATTCAGGATAGTTTATTGCACAAATTGTCTGCTTATATTTTTGATAAGGATAGAAATACCATTTTTCTATTGAAAGGTTATGCTGGTACAGGTAAAACGACGACTATGAGTACTTTAGTCAATAATATGTGGCAAGTGGGTATGAAATCTGTGTTATTGGCACCTACAGGTAGAGCGGCTAAAGTGATTTCAAATTATTCAAAAAAGAAAGCATTTACCATCCATAAAAAAATCTACCATCCAAAGAAAGCGAGTAATGGAGGCGTTGCTTTTACTTTACAACAAAATAAACATACCAATACTATATTTATTATAGATGAGGCATCTATGATTCCTGATAATGCTGGGAATGTGAAATTTTCCGACCAAGCATCTCTATTAGATGATTTAATATCATATGTGTATTCAGGTAAAAATTGTAAAATTATTTTTGTGGGTGATACAGCTCAATTACCCCCTGTAAAATTGGAATTGAGTCCCGCATTAAAAGCAGAGACTCTTGAGATTAACTATAATAAAAGCGTTATTGAAATTGAATTGAATGAAGTGATGCGTCAGCATCAAGATTCTGGAATTTTAGAAAATGCGACCAACATAAGAGGATTATTGTCTCATGGTGATTTTGAAAATTTTACTTTTAATTTAAATTTCCCAGACATTATACGTTTAACGGATGGTTATGATATTCAAGATGCAATAACCGTTGCATATGATAGCAGTGGCGTAGAAGACACGGCCTTTATTGTACGTTCAAATAAAAGAGCTAATCAATATAACGAACAAATTAGAAGTGCCATTAGAGGGCAAGAAAATGAAATTGCCACCGGAGATTTCATAATGGTTGTAAAAAATAACTATTTTTGGTTAGAAGATAATGCCGAGGCCGGATTTATAGCAAATGGTGATATTTGTGAAATTTTACGCATTTCTGATTATAAAGATCTCTATGGATTTAGATTTGCAGGAGTTACGGTTAGAATGATAGATTATCCCGATCAACAACCTTTTGAAACTGTTGTTTTATTAGATACACTATCGAGTGAAAGTCCTTCATTAACTTATGATGAGTACAATACTCTTTATCAAGAAGTTTCTAAAGATTATGTAGATGAGAAATCGGCATATAAAAGATTGTTAGCAGTTAAAAGTAATATCTATTTTAATGCATTGCAAATAAAGTTTTCATACGCTATGACCTGTCATAAATCTCAGGGTGGACAGTGGAAAACCGTTTTTTTAGAACAACCCTATTTGCCAGAAGGGCCCAGCCTTGCTTACTATAGATGGTTATATACCGCAATTACAAGAGCACAAGAAAAGTTATATTTAATAGGATTTAAAGATGAATGTTTTGAAGAATAAAAGATGGGGAAATACAATTAAAATATTGATTATTAGTATTTTGTTATCGTCATGTGGAACCACGTATCAATTAAAAAGTGACTTGAATAAGAATGACAAGTCTTCCGCTTTTTTTAATGGTTTTGTATTATATAATCCAGCAACAAAAAAGCAGATAGTAAATCATAATGGAGCAAAATATTTTACACCAGCATCAAACACCAAACTATACACCTTTTATGCCGCCTTTAGAACGTTTAAAGACTCCGTTAAAAGTTTGGCCTATTATAGAGCGAATGACTCTTTAGTTATTAAAGGAACAGCAGATCCTTCGTTTTTGTTTGGTTTTGACAGCTCTAAAGTATTAAATTTTTTAGGAAATGAAAAAGACAGCATCTATTTGATAGATGCACACATTGAGGATCCTGCATTTGGTAATGGTTGGTCTTGGGATGATTATGCGTATTACTATCAACCAGAAAAGAGTCTTTTTCCCATTTATGGTAACTTATTAACTTATAAATGGAATTTAGGTCAAATTAAAAGTTATCCCACCTATTTAAAAAAGAACATTACGGTTTTGGATTCTATTTCACTAAGACGTGATTTAAGCCAAAATAATTTTTATATCGAAAAAAATAGCAAGCGTAAGTATGAAGTTCCCTTTATGACAACCAGTAAGTTAACTGCAGATTTATTAAGTGATACTTTAGGCAAGCCAGTGACGTTAATAAAACCGAATACACAGCACGATTTTAAGTATGTCTATGGTCAGATGTACGATAGTTTATACAAACAAATGTTAACGGTGAGTGATAATTTTATAGCAGAACAATTAATGTTACAAGTAGGTAACGAAATGGTTGGTAAATTCAATACCAAAGAAGCAATTAAGTACGCTAAAGAAAATTATTTAAATGATCTACCTCATGATTTTAAATGGGTAGACGGTTCTGGTCTCTCAGTGTATAATAAATTTACCCCTGAAAATACGGTAAAACTATTGGAAAAAATGTACCGCGAAATTCCGAGAGAAAAACTATTGAATTATTTTCCGGTAGGTGGCCAGTCAGGTACTATAAAAAGTTGGTATGCTAACAATGGAATACCTTTTGTTTATGCCAAAACAGGTACCCTGAGTGCTGTAACTTCTTTAAGTGGTTACATCATTACGAAAAAAGGAACATTGTTGATTTTTAGCTATATGAATAATAATTATTTAGTTTCTTCCAGTGAGATAAAAAAGGAAATGGAAACGGCTTTAATGAAAATTTACAATACATATTAAATGAAAAAACTAATTGGTAAATTCACGCTCTTTATCTTTGGATGGAAGTTTACATACCCCGAAGAATTTAAAGTAGATAAATGTGTAATGCTAGCGGCACCACACACTTCTAATTGGGATTTAATCTATGCTTTAGCGGTGTATTGGAAAGCTGGGGTAGAGTCAAAATTTTTGATAAAGAATGTGTATACAAAAGGGTTACATGGCTTCTTTTTTAGATGGTTAGGTGGCATTGGTGTTGACAGAAGTAAAGTAAATAATTTGGTTGATTATGCCGTTAATTTATTCAATACGCAAGAAAAATTAATTTTAATGATTCCAGCTGAAGGGTCTCGAAAATGGGTAGAGAAATGGAAAACGGGATTTTATTATATCGCTAAAAATGCGAATGTGCCGGTTGGATTAGGCTTTCTAGATTATACTAATAAAATAGCAGGAGTTGGAAAAATTGTTGAGATCACGGGTGATTTTGATCATGACATGACAATAATACAGGATTTTTATAAAGATATAGACGGTAAGTTTCCCAAAGATTATAACAAGAAAATATTTTAATTCAAATTGATTATACAATTAAATTATTTAAGGATTCAATAATGTTTTCAGGAGTATCTTGATAATCGAACCATTTAATAGTAGCATCTTTTCGATACCAAGTCAATTGTCTTTTTGCAAACCTACGTGTATTCTTTTTAATTTCTTCAATAGCAAAATCGAGCGTGATTTCTTCTTCAAAATGAGCGAAGAGCTCTCTATACCCAACCGTTTGCAGTGCGTTTAGGTTTTTATACCTAAATAGTTTTTTGGCCTCGTCTAACAGTCCGTTTTCCATCATTAAATCAACCCGCATATTAATTCTATCATAAATAATTTGCCTATCAGCATTCAATCCAATTTTAATGGGAATAAAATTTCTTTTTACTTTATGTTTATTTTGGAATGAAGAAAATGGTTTACCTGTACCCATACAAATTTCTAAAGCTCTGATAAGGCGTTGATGGTTCTCTAAATCAATATTTTGATATGTTTCAAGATCTAATGATTTTAATTTTTCTTGTAAAGACGAAATCCCTTGTTCTTCCAACTGAAGCTTTAAGTTTACACGCATTTGAGGATCAACCTTAGGGAAATCATCTAAACCGTATAAGACAGCATCAGTATATAAACCACTACCGCCAACCATTACAGCAACATTATGCGTCTTAAATAGTTCATCAAGTTTTAAGAGTGCCTCTTTTTCAAAATGACCCACACTATACGAATCTTTAATAGAAATATGTTGGATAAAATGATGTTGTACCGCTTCTAATTCTTCTGAATTAGGTACAGCAGTTCCAATATTCATTTCTTTAAAAAACTGTCTAGAATCAGAGGAAAGTATTTCTGTATTGAAATGTTTTGCAATTGCAATGCTTAACGCTGTCTTGCCAATTGCTGTAGGTCCGATAATGGTAATTAAATAGTTAGGCATCTGGTAATTTATGTCCGCATTTTCTACAGTAGTCAGCATCATTACGATGAATTTCTGCACCACAAGAAGCACAAGATCTACCATCATCATGATGGTTGTTTTTCTTATTTGCCATGGTATATTCAGCCGATACAATTCCTGTTGGTACGGCAATAATTCCGTAACCAATTATCATAATTATTGTGGCTATAAACTGTCCTAATGGGGTTTCTGGTGAAATATCTCCATAGCCCACTGTTGTTAAGGTTACAATGGTCCAATAAATACTATGCGGTATACTGTTAAAACCATGAGCGGCACCTTCTACTAAATACATCACGGTACCCAGAATAACAGAGATAATTAAGACTGAAAAAACAAAAACAAATATTTTTGCTTTACTCGCACTAATCGCTTTGATTAAATTGTCAGATTCACCTAAGAAACGAACTAACTTTAAAATTCTAAAGACTCTAAGTAACCTTAAAGCTCTTAAAGCTGCAAAATATTGTGAGCCCCAGAAGAAAAAAGATAAGTATTTTGGCATGGTAGAAAGTAAATCAATAATACCATAAAAGCTAAAAATATACTTTTGAGGTTTTTTAACGCAGATAACACGCAACATGTATTCAATGGTAAAAAGTATGGTTACTACCCATTCTGAGATATTAAAAAAGTTGTGGTAGGCATCGTTATATGCTTTTACACTTTCAAGTAAAACGATAATAACGCTATAAAGAATTAGGACTAATAGAAGCACGTCAAACATACGACCTGCCGGTGTATGTGTACCATATATCACTTCATGCAATGTAGCACGCCAATGTCTATTTTGTTTATCGTTTTTTGCTCCCAACAGATGTTTATATTTTTTCTAAAGTTATCAAAGAATTCTGAGTTTTGATAATTTGTGCATAAAATTCTTTAAGATAAGGATATTCTTCTGGTATAAAGTAGCTTTTTCCTATTACAAATTTATACATCATTATAATTACATTTTCTTTCTGCTGAATATTAAACATGAAACTTCCACCATTATTTGGCAATTTAAAGGCGATATTCTCTGGAATAGATTTGATACTGTAACCTTCTGGTGTTTTCAGTTTTAAAGTATATAAAAAAGAGTGAGCATAACCAAAGTCAATAGGATAGGTTCTTTCTTTTAATTGAAATGGGTTTTTAGAGATTTTTGAAAGAATAAAAGGATTAATAAGCATCAGATTCTCATTCAAATTACTTTCCATAGTAATATCAAATTCTTCTTTCAAATTATTTTCTTCACCATCTAGATTGAAATTATTATAGGCGTTTACGATTATTTTATCGTCATTCTCTATTTCTTCTAAGTAATCATCCTCTGAAGCGTCATTGATTTCATTTCTTTTATTAAATGCTCTATAGCCTGAATACAATTTTTTTATAGAACCGTTAAAATTACCGTTTTTACCGATTTCTAAATCTACGGTCATTAATACTCTATTGTTTTTATCAGGAGTTATATCAACCCAATAACTTCCTTTACTAAAATTCATTACCCTGGCATAGGAGTTTAATAAATCAAAAGGAAGCATTCCAAAAGGCATTGTTTTATGGGTGGCATCTAATAAATAGCTTTTACCATCTATATTAAGTTTAGCTATAGCATAATTGAAATCCGTCATTACAGGATATAATTTGGTGGGTAAGCCATAATCTCTTCTAGATAGTAATGCAATTTCAGCATCAAAACCAACCGCATTTAACGCATTAATAAGGGCAATGTTTATTTCTGTAGAATTACCCATCTTATTATTAAACGCGTCTTTTACCTTAACATCTTTAAATAATTTTATTTTATTATTCCATGTAAAATGTGCTTTTATAAAAGCATAGATTTCTT
Source organism: Aureibaculum flavum (assembly GCF_016406085.1). GTDB lineage: Bacteria > Bacteroidota > Bacteroidia > Flavobacteriales > Flavobacteriaceae > Aureibaculum > Aureibaculum flavum. The sequence continues at coordinate 306,964 of NZ_JAEHFJ010000004.1, read as the reverse complement.
TTGCTTTATCGAGGTCATTAGTTCCGTTTAAAAAAGCTTCAGGGATTCTTTTTTCTAAGTAATCCACTTTTCTTAATTGTCTGCCAATATTCTTATCGCTTTTAAATTCTTTATCTACACTTTTCCAAGTTTCAGTATACTTATGATTTATGCCGTCAAAACCTCTAAATTCAGAAAGTTCAAATTTTAAAGAGGATAAATAATTAGATTTAGAAGTCATATAATCCTCCTCAATAAAAGCAGGAATGTTTTCCATGGCATAAATTAATTCTTCACAATCAGCTTCACCGGCAATACCTGAAATAGAAAAACATCTTTTCTTTATTTTAGATTCATTTTTAGATAATTTTTGAAATCCCATTAATCTTCTATTATAGATATAATTACCTGGAATTAAAGCATAAAATTCACTTTTAATTTTGGGAATATTGGTCTGAAAGTCCCACCCAGTAAAATTAAATTTAAAAGGAGATTCTAAGATGTATTCATATTCTATAATGCTGTTTTCCTTTAGGTTTGGCATTGTAAATTTAACATTGGACCAATTATCACTGATTTTATCCGTAAAAATATCATTTTGAGATAAATGCATTTTTTGCATTCCATTATGGGTGATAGCCTTTATATCTTTTACTTTTTCACTAGTACTATTATTGTTATAAATGGGTATTTCAATTGTTGCAACATCAAATGCTTCTTTATTGAAAATTTTAATTTTAGCATAATATTTAGTGCTAATAACAATAGAGTTTGAGGTTTGAATAAATGTAGTTTTACCTTTTTCATACAAGTAGACTGCGTTTGCCGTAGAATCTCGTTCATAAATTGTAAGGTCGTAATCTTTTTGTGAAATTTTACCAAAAGTATACTCTTCTTTTGTTTGAGCAAAGCCACTAAAACTAATGTAGAACAGGAAAAAAGGAATAAAATATTTCATGTAGATGCTTATAGATCAATTATTTTTTTCACCTTATTTCTGCGTAAATAGCTTTTTATAATATGTTGTACATCACGGTTATTTTCCATGGAAGTAATAAGTGATTTTAACACATCAATATTATTAATCTGATAGTTCAGATTATAAAACCCTATCCCCTTAAAGATGCCATTTTCAATCAATAAAGCACTATGCTCGTCATATTCACGCCCTTTATCAATTATAACCATGTTTTTATTCTCAAAACTATGCTTGTCAATTACTTGCTGTACACGTAAATTGTATACTTCGGCACTTTCCTCAAGAATACAAGCTCCATTACATGCTTTAATGGTATAACTAAAGCAATTTGTTTTGGTGTTATAGATTCCCGTTAATTTCTGACACAATTTAAATTCTTCTGTAATTTTAAAAAGGTGACTTTTAGCACTTTGTCTATTCGCAAAAGTAGTTATCGGATTTTCTCTTCCATCTGCTTTATCAATTTCTAAGTTGATATAGCCTTTATCATCTATAAAGCTATATAAGGCATGGGTAAATACAGTTCTGCGTAGAGCTCGGTTAAAAATGGGTTTGTTACGCTTAATTTCTTCACTTTCTTTAAGCAAGGCTACGAGTTCACTTCCTGTAATTTCGTACGTAACTGTACTTACGAGGTTTTGTATTTTCTTAGATTTTTGACTGCTATTGGTAAAGTGTTGATTGATACGTTTCTTAATATTTACACTTTTACCAATGTAAATAATTTCACCATCTGAACGATGGATATAATACACACCCGTTCTAGCGGGCATATCTTCAACAATATCAATTAACTTAGGGTCTAACTGTAATTTGGGCTTGTTTCTTACTGTGCTTTTAATAATCTCTTTTTCAACATCTTTATCCAATAACAATTGAAAAAGTTTAACAGTAGCAATGGCATCACCATTCGCTCTATGCCTGTCGGTTACTGGAATACCTAATGTTCGGCATAACTTTCCGAGTTTGTAAGAATCTAAATCGGGAATTAATTTTTTACTAAGTTCAACGGTACATAAAGATTCACGTTCATATTCATATCCTAAACGTTTGAATTCCGTTTGTAAAATACGGTAATCGAATTTTGAATTATGGGCAACAATGACACAATCCGTTGTAATCTCTATGATTCGTTTGGCAACCTCAAAAAACTTGGGTGCATTACGTAACATTTTATTGTTAATACCAGTTAGGTTTACTACAAACGGTTGTATGCTTCGTTCGGGATTTACCAAACTGATAAAGCTATCTACAATTTGATGCCCATCAAATTTATGAATGGCGATTTCGGTAATACCTTCTTCGTTAAATTTACCTCCCGTAGTTTCTATGTCGACAATGGCGTACAACTATTCTTTATCTACTTTTAATGTTTTATCTCTATTTGCAATTTCCCAAGCGGTGTAAAACACTAATTGTGCTCTTTTTTGAAGTAAATCATATCTTATTTTATCTGGTGTATCTGTATGTTTATGGTAATCTTCATGAACTCCATTGAAGTAAAAGATTACAGGTATATTATTTTTAGCAAAATTATAGTGATCCGATCTGTAATAAAATCGATTCGGATCATTTTCGTCATTATAGGTATAATCTAACGCTAATTTTGTGTATTTTTTATTAACAGCTTCTGAAAGTTCATGTAATTCTGTACTCAATTTATCAGCTCCAATTAAATATATAAATTCAGGAGTTTCATCATGTTTTTCATCAATTCTACCTACCATATCTATATTTAAATCGACAATAGTATTTTCCAACGGAAATATAGGGTTCTCTGAGTAGTATTTAGAACCAAACAAACCAATTTCCTCCCCGGTAACATGTAAAAATACTAAGGAACGTTTTGGGCCATTACCTGCCTTTACTGCCTTTTGAAACGCTTTGGCGATTTCTAAAACGGCGGTTGTACCTGAAGCATCATCATCAGCACCATTAAATATTTTACCACCTTTTATACCAAGGTGATCGTAATGAGCCGAAATTACAACATATTCATCTGGTTTTTCAGTGCCTTTAATATAGGCAACAACATTTTCAGAACTGAATTTTGCCTTTCCCTTGAAATAGGTTACGGGAATTTCTTGTAAATAATTACCATCAGCATTAGCAGCTGAAATACCTATTTTTTTATAATATTCGGTTATGTATTGTGCAGCTTTTTTTTGTCCAGGTTCGCCAGTAAAACGCCCCTCGAAATCATCAGAAGCCAGTGTGTATAATACTTCTTTTAAGTCTTCTTGGATAATTGACTCCGCATAAATCTTACCATAATCACTAACCAAATTAATTTTGGAAGGCTCTTTAACTAAGTTTTCAACAGGGTCTATACTGGTACTTCGATGTGTAGTTTCTGATTGTGAATCGGAATTTTTTTGTGAACTTCCACAAGAAAGTACAAATGAAAAAATAACGACGATAATACTAATCTTCATATTTTAAAATAATATTACTTCAATTTCACGCAAAGCACGCTAAGTTATCACAAAGCACGCTAAGCCTATTTTATTACAAATTATTCACAATTCTGTGAATATTATCTTTCAACAATTTACTGTTAAAGTTTATTAATAGTCCTAATTTTAAATTTGATAATTTTAAATAAGTCAAGGTCTGTGAAAAATGAACGGGTGCCACTGTTTCAACTGACTTTATCTCTATTAAAACTTTATTATTTATTATCAAATCAATTCTATAACCTACATTTTGTTTAACTTTTTTGTAAACAAAAGGCATTGGAACTTGCTGTTTTACTTCAAGCCCTAATTCTACTAAATCATAAGCCAAGGCACTTTCATAGGCAGATTCTAACAATCCAGGACCTAAAGTCCTATGTAATTCTATAGCTGCACTAATTATTTTATAAGAAATGTCATTTTCTGTCATAAAAAATATGGTGCTCTGCGGGCTTTGCGTTTTAACTTCGCGTCCCGACATGTCGGGATTGCGTGAAATTTCAATGACCTCAGATTATTCATCTTAACTTTACAAGTTCAAAAGTAACCATTTAATCAGTATTTATAACGAATTGTTTAGAACTCGCATCAAATGTTACTAAATTGGAACTAAATAATGTGGAAACACTGCCGTCAGTAATTAAAGTTTCAGTATCCCCAGCAATTAAACCTTTTTCATTCATTAATATTAATTCGTCAGACAACTGTAATGCTAAATGAATTTCATGCGAAGAGATTAATACTGTTTTATGATACTTTTGGCATAAGGTTTTTAATAATTTATAAATTTCTACTTTATTCTGAATATCTAAATGTGCCGTTGGTTCATCTAAAATAATGAGATCCGTATTCTGTGCTAAAGCTCTCGCTATCATTACTTTTTGCAACTGACCATCACTAAGTTCATTATACCTTTTATCAATTATATGTTTTATATTAGTTTGTGAAATAGCAAGATCTATATAATTGACATCATCTTCCGTTAAACTACCAATCCAATTGGTATAGGGCTGTCTCCCTAAGGCAATGAGTTCATAAACGGTAAGGTTACTTTCGGGAATTTTCTCCGTCATTACCAAACTCATTTTTTTAGCCAAATCAATATTTGTAATAGATTCTAATGCAATCTCACCAATAAAAACAGTGCCTTCTAATTGAGGTTGCACCTTGGTTAAGGTGCGGATTAATGTAGATTTACCAATTCCGTTTTTTCCTAACAAACAAATAAACTGGCCTTTTGATAAGCTAATATTTATTTTTTCAGCGATACAAAGTGTTTTCTTTTTATGTTGATAACCAATTTTTAAATTTTCGGTTTTTAGAACGATATGTGAATGGTTTGTAATCAATAGCTATTTCTTTTTCTAATAAGTAACCAAATCACTACAGGTGCACCAAATAAGGAGGTCACAGCATTAATTGGTAATGTATATTCACTGGTAGGTAATTGGGCAATGGTATCGCTAAAAAGCATGATAATGGCTCCAATAATAGATACTGCTGGTAAAATAATTTTATGATCTGATGTTTTTATAATCAATTTTGTTAAATGCGGAACCGCGAGCCCAATAAAGGCAATGGGTCCGGAAAATGCAGTTATTACACCAGTAAGTAATCCTGTGACAATCATTGTTAAATTTCGTGTTTTTTTCAGGTTTACCCCCAAGCTTACAGCATAATTTTCTCCCAATAGTAAACTATTTAGCGGTTTTATAATCGTAATTACAAGGACTAAACTTAACATTGTTACTAATAATAGAATCAAAATTTCGCTCCATGCTAAGTTCCCTAAGCTTCCAAAGGTCCAAAAAACATATTGTTGTAAGCTTTCTGCACTGCTAAAATAGGCAAGAATGCTAATAATTGCAGCCGTAAAACTCCCAAACATTAATCCAATAATAAGAATGGACATGGTATTTTTTATATTTCTAGCCACTAGCATCACAACAGACAAGACAAAGAAAGCACCTAAGCTAGCAGCGAGAGCAATGCCTACATTTGAAATGGATAGGGTAGCGGCAGCACCTGCAAAAGTAGAAGTTCCTAATATTAATAAGGCGACACCCAAACTTGCCCCAGAACTGATTCCTAATACAAAAGGACCAGCAAGAGGGTTTCTAAAAAGTGTTTGCATTAAAAGTCCACTTATAGATAAGCCTGATCCTACTAATATTGCGGTTATTGATTTTGGTAAACGAAAATCAAGTATAATATCTTGCCAAGAACCTTTAATGGTTTCATTACCAAAGAGTATCTTCACAATATCTTCAAGTGGAATATCAACGGAACCCAAACTAATATTTACAAGAAATGCTACCAGTAATAAACATAGCAACATTATAAACTTCAGACCATATGCACTTTGTAATCTCAATTTAATTTTTGTAGATATACAGGTTCATAGTTCGGTAATAAATCTGCATGTGTAATTTTAATAATGTCTTTCAATACGATATGGGGTTGCACGGGAGCCAATTCGTAATACAACGCTCCGCCTGTCGCACCTTTTTTCTGAGTAAAGGAAAATATCTTATGGTTTTTAAACGCATCAAATTTTACATAATGTTCATCGGCTTTTTCTAATTGCTCTAAGCTAGAATAATGACCCGGAGCCAACCATAATTCGGCATGTTGTCCTTTATCATAAACAGATTCAAAACTTAGTGATAAACTTCCTTTTCCTTTAGTATTTGCCCAAAGGTAATTGGTGTTGGCATCTTTTAGGAATTTTGCTACAAAACTTTCGCCAGCAGGTAAATTCCATACATCTTTATAAAGTACACCTGATAATATGGTTGGTTTTGTGGTCGCTTTTGTTGCTATTGTCACTGCGGCTTTATAATCTGTTTCAATAGTTGTAAAAATACTGTCCGCTTCCTTTTCTTTCTCAAAAAACACGGCAAAAAATTTAATCCATTCTGCTCTACCTAAAGGTGTTTCTTCTAACCAATCACCGTTTAAAACAACGGGAATTCCCGCTTTTTCAATGGTATTGAACATTTTATTGTTGTTGCTCATAGAAAACCCAATCAAAAGTTCAGGAGCCACATCTAATAAAATTTCTGTATTGATACTTTCTTCGTTACCCAATTCTGTAATTAGATTTTGATCAATCCTGTCACGCGTTTTTGAAGAAGAAATATATTTTAAATTAGGGAAACCTACCAATGCATCTTCTTCATCTAATAATTCTAACATAGGAATATGCGTAGTAGAAGTAACCACAACTTTCTCAATTGGGGTTCTAATTATTTTAAACGTTTTTAAACTATCAGGAACGCTATTTTCTTTTGGGATAATTATATACTCCAATGCTTCTTCGGCGTTGGGATAAGGCGTGTTTATAATTAATTTTTTATAAGTATCAAACTCCTGTATATCAAATCCTTTAGCGTATGTAACTGAAGTGTTTGTGTTTGATTTAGGTGAAGCTTTCTTTTCTTGTTTACAAGCGGTAAAAAGTACGAGTGTACTAAGAAAAAGTAATGATTTAATAATTTTCATTGAACGATTTTTGTCATTGCAAAGGTATTAAAAATATGAGGATAATTCTCGTGATTCATATGTCATTTTGAAGGAGTTTAGGTAATATTGTTAGGTAAATGTTAATAGTAATGCGTGTTATGTCCTATCCCCAGCCCTTTCCCAAGGAAAGGGAGCATGATTCTCTTTAAATTCAGCAATACCGAACACCATTGATATAGTCATTGCGAGGAGCATAACGGAATTTCCTTCAGTTAGCACTTGTATTTTATGCGACGTGGCAATCTATTTATTTTTTCTCGGTAGTTGTTCAAGCAAAAACACTCCCCTTAGCCCCTCTCAAGAGGGGAATTACTTATTCATTGCGAGGAGCATATCTTGAATTTTCTACGATTAGCACTAATAATTTATGCGATGTGGCAATCCTATTAAGGTCCTATCCCCAGCCCTTTCCCAAGGAAAGGGAGCATGATTCTCTTTAAATTCAACAATACCGAACACCATTGATATTGTCATTGCGAGGAGCATAGCGGAAATTTATTCAATTAGCACTAATAATTTATGCGACGTGGCAATCTGTTCGTTTTTACACGGTACTTGTTCAAGCAAAAACACTCCCCTTAGCCCCTCTCAAGAGGGGAGTTACTTTGTCATTGCGAGGAGCATATCTTGAATTTTCTACGATTAGCACTAATAATTTATGCGATGTGGCAATCCTATTAAGGTCCTATCCCAGCCCTTTCCCAAGGAAAGGGAGCATGATTCTCTTTGAATTCAGCAATACCGAACTCCATTGATATTGTCATTGCGAAGACATTCATGTAATACTATACTTAACCAAAGGTTTTAATGCCTGTGGCAATCTCATTAATGATACTCGTATGCCAATTTTAGGGCTACGCTATTTTTAATTGTCTTTTTCATTGGTGATTTTGTTTTTTGGAATTTATTTGGATTTTTATTTTTTTTTGAGATTTCAATTTTGGAATTTTGTTCTTTCGTTTAAAAGACCTCCCCCTAGTCCCCCTCCGAAGGAAGGGGAATTCGTAGTTGTTATTTTACTTCAATACTTAAATAAAAAAACATTATTGTAACCTTTGTCATTGCGAGGAGCATAGCGGAAATTTATTCAATTAGCACTAATATATTATGCTACGAGGCAATCCTATTAAGGTCCTATCCCCAGCCCTTTCCCAAGGAAAGGGAGCATGATTCTCTTTAAATTCAACAATACCGAACACCATTGATATTGTCATTGCGAAGGCATTCATGAAATTAAAAACACTCCCCTTAGCCCCTCTCAAGAGGGGAATTACTTAGTCATTGCGAGGAGCATATCGAAAATTTATTCGATTAGTGCTAATAATTTATGCGACGAGGCATCTTATTAAGGTCCTATCCCCAGCCCTTTCCTAAGGAAAGGGAGCATGATTCTCTTTAAATTCAGCAATACCGGACACCATTGATATTGTCATTGCGAAGGCATTCATGTAATACTATTATTAACCAAAGGTTTTAATGCCTGTGGCAATCTCATTAATGATACTCAAATGACAATTTTATTACATCTGTATTTTTAAAATTTTGGAATTTGAGATTTGTTTTTTTTTTGAGATTTGAATTTTGGAATTTATTTGGATTTTGCTTTTTTTGAGATTTGTTTATTACCCTAAACCCTCACCACAAACGCTTCTTTCTCTTGTTCTTTTCTAAAGAAAACAATTCCCCAATAAAAAGTATCAATGCTCACGGTGACACTTGGGTGGTTTTTAATATATTGCCAGGCTTCTGACATACCTTCGCTCCAATAAATGTCATCAAAAATAAAGACAGTCTCATTATGAGTATGAGGCAAACAGGTTAGAAAATAATCTATGGTGGCTTGTTTTTGATGATTACCGTCAAAATAGATGAAGTCGTAGGTTTTATTTTTAAGCACTTTTGGCAACGTTTCAGCAAAGCTTCCAATAACAATAGTTATGTTTTTTAACTCAAATGTTTCAAAACTATTTTTTGCAATTTGAGCAGTATTAGGGCAACCTTCTAATGTGGTAATTGAATTTTTTGGATTAGCGAGATGCATTGCTGCAGTTGAAATACCCAATGAGGTTCCAATTTCTAAGGTATGTTCTATATCAAAATAGGAGACCAATCTCCCTAATAATTGTGCTCTTTTTAAGGTTATGCCAGCATTTTTTGCAATAGATGCTACGTTGCGTTGCTTTTTATCTAAGGCTTTTGAACCAGCTCCAAAATCTTTAACAGCGATACTGGTGTTATTCTTTAATAAAGAACGTCTGTAATTTCTCACTTTTGAATACCATGGTTTGTTTGTTTTATCGTAAAAACATTCGGTTAGTAACTTAAAAACAAATGGAGAATGCACACCATGTTGGTTTGTAGATTTTAATAAAAAGTTGAAATAAGATTTAATTTGAAATAGCATGTTCACATTTTTAACCTGCAAAATTAAGGATAATAGAGATTTTAAAATTATATTTGCCGACAAGTTAAAAAAACTAATGCTACGTAACGTTTTAATCATATTAAGTTTAGGTTTATTAATAAGTTCTTGTATTCCTAAAAAAGAGTTGACCTATTTTCAAGGAGAACCTTCTGCGAATAAAGAGATGTATAAAATCTTAAATGAACCTTATAAACTGCAGGTTAATGACATTTTAGATATAAAAATAAAAGCCGATAACGAAACGTTAGTGGCTTTATTTAATCAGTCAGAAAGCCAGACCACTGGTAATATAGGTCAAGTTAGTGCAGATCAATTTTATTTAAGTGGCTATACCATTGACCGACATGGGAATATTAGATTCCCATATATAGGAGAAATAAATGTATTGGGCTATACAGAAAAAGAAGTCCGAGAAAAACTAGAGATTGAATTGGCAAAATACTTTAAAGATCTTGATGATGTTTTTATTACCGTTAAATTGGCAGGGATCCGTTTTACCGTGTTGGGTGAAGTTGCAAACCCTGGCCCTATGGTTTTGTTTCAAAATCAAGTAAATGTTGTAGAAGCCATTGCCAGTGCCGGTGACATAGAAATTACAGGAGATCGTAAAAGAGTGACCATTGTGCGTAAACAAATTGATGGTACAAAAAAAATCATGTTGGATTTAACGGATATAGATGTATTTAATTCAGACTCGTTTTATATTCAATCTAATGATATCGTTTATATTGAACCTTTAAAGCAAAAATCTTGGGGTACGGGTACAACTGGGGTGCAAACCTTTACGACGATTGTGTCCGTCTTATCGTTTGTAACGACTACTATTTTACTAGCTAAAACTTTATAATACATAATGAAGCAATTAGATAAATTTGATCTTAATGTTAATGATATAAAATCATTTGACATCAAGGAATATATTTTTAAAGTACTGTCGCATTGGAAGTTATTTTTAGTGATGTTGCTTATAGGGTTGCTAGTAGCATTCTATATTAATAAACGAAAAATACGTATCTATAGCTTAAATAGTGTTATTGCAGTAAAAGAAGAACAAAATCCACTATTTAATTCAAGTACCAATATTGCATTCAATTGGGGAGGGCCGAGTGATAAGGTAGAAAATATTATTACCATATTACAATCGAGAACACATAATGAAAAGGTGGTAAGAAAATTGGAGTATTACATCAATTATTTACAAGATGGTAGTTTTAGAAAAGTAGATGTATATGGTAAGGTTCCTTTTTCAATAGAAATAGATTCGCTTGGTTACCACTTGTTAAATACCCCAATAAAATTAGAGTTCTTGGAAAACAATGAAGTTTTGGTTTCTGCTGATTTTGAAGAGGAAGACTTAACCTTAATAAATTATAGTGCGAATACTTTAGAAAGTTATATTGCATCGGAGAATAATTTTTCAAAAGCTTTCAATGTAAGTAATCTTATTAAAACTCCTTTTACCGAATTTAGAATTAATAAGAATAGAATAGGCGTCGACTTATCAAATGCTACCTATTATATTTTGTTTTCTGATTTTAATGGTACGGTTAAAAGGTATCAAAATATTAATGTAGACACAAAAAAAGATGGAACTTCAATTATAGAATTGTTATTGACCGGTGCTAATAAAAAAAAGATAGAAGATTATATCAACGAATCAGTAAAGGTGTTAGGTGATGATCAACAAAAGCAGAAAATTGAATATGCTGAAAAGACAAGAGAATATATTGATGAAGTTTTCAATAAAGCGGCTACAAATTTAAAAAAGATTGAAGAAGATTTAGGGAATTTTAAACAACAAAGCGGGGTTTATGATTTAAGTTCTCAAGGGCAAAGCTTGTTAGACGGTGTTACGGAATTAGACAAGCAGCAGCAAGAAGTAAATGATCGGTTGCAGTATTACGACAGTTTAGAAAGTTATATCACATCCAATGATGAAATTGGGCAAGACATTCCGGCACCTGTAAATTTAGGTATTGAAGATGCTAATATCACCAAAAATATTGTAGAGTTGGTGGAGTTATCTAAGCAAAAAAAGAACTTAGAACAAACGGTTACTCAAGACTATCCACCCTTAAAAAATATTAAAGACAATATTGATATTACACGTAAGGTGGTACTTGAAAATTTGTCAAATTTAAAAAGTCAGACGTTAACCAACTTAAATAATATTAAACGGAGAATGGGTACCTACAATTCTAGGTTAAATACCTTACCCAAAAAAGAACAAGGGTTAATTCAATATGAACGTAATTACAACATAACGGCTACGAATTACGAATATTTAAAACAAAAACAATACGAAGCGGGCACAGCCATTGCAGCCAATGTTTCAGATATAAAAATATTAGATCAAGCAAAAGATGTAGGTCAGGGACCCATTAGTCCTAATACACGTTTTAATTATTTAGTGGGAGCCTTATTAGGTCTGGGGCTACCATTTATATACATTTTGATTAAAGAAGCTTTAAATAATAAGATTATTACGGTTGAGGAGATTGAAAAAACCTATAAAATTCCTGTGTTAGGGGTTATAGGGAGTGGTAATATTGAGAGTTACTTAGCGGTTTTTGACAGTCCAAAATCATCTTTGTCAGAATCCTTTAGAGCCTTACGTTCTAATATCCAATTTTTATTTAAAAAAGGTGGAAAATCGAAGACAGTAGTGGTTACTTCTTCCGTGAGTGGAGAAGGAAAAACCTTATGTTCCATCAATATGGCATCCGTATTTGCCATGAGTGAGAAAAAAACCATTTTAATTGGATTAGACCTTAGAAAACCAAAATTACATGACGATTTTGATGTAAGTAATGAAACAGGGGTGGTTAATTATTTGATAGGACAGAAAGAATTGAGTGAAGTGATTCAGAAAACGAGAATTCCGAATTTAGACATCATTACTTCAGGGCCCATTCCTCCAAATCCGTCTGAGTTATTAATTAATGATCAGGCCGAAGAGATGATGGCGTATTTAAAGGAAAATTATGATTATATCATCATAGATACACCACCAGTAGGTTTAGTAGCTGATGCTATTGAACTTTTTAAATATGCCGATGCTATTATGTATATTATTAGGCAAAATTACACGCAGCGTGGTATGCCTAAGATGATTGATGATAAATATATAAATGGTGAAGTAAAAAATATCAGTTATGTATTGAATGATTTTAAAATCAGAGATACCTATGGCTATGGTTATGGTTACGGCTATGGTTATGGCTACGGTTATGGTGGTTATGGTAAATATCAGAACGGTTATCATTCCAATGAAAAAGAGTCTTGGATAAAAAAGTTATTTAAAAAATAATTTTTCAAGATAATTGACGTTTGTTTAAACATTAATGAGATTGCCACAGGCACTTTAAATTTGTAGTCTAATTCTTAAGCTACTTGAATGCCTTCGCAATGACAATTGTAAAATGACAATAAAAAAGTATGAAAGAAACTAAAATTGCAATAATAGGTTTAGGATATGTAGGTTTACCACTAGCGGTTGAATTTGCAAAGAAATATCAGGTTGTAGGTTTTGATATCAATACCAAAAGAATTAATGAATTAAGAGGGAATAATGATTTTACCTTAGAAACTTCTTCAGAGGAGCTTGAAGGTGTAAATGTTACTTCGTTGGAGAATTTAAAAGATTCGAAAACGGGACTTTGGTTAACGGATAATTTGTCAGATATAGAAATGGCTAATTTTTACGTGGTTACGGTACCCACTCCAGTAGATAAAAGTAATAGACCCGACTTAACACCTTTATATAAAGCAAGTGAAACCGTAGGTAACGTTTTGTCTAAAGACGATGTAGTTGTTTATGAATCTACTGTTTTTCCAGGTGCTACTGAAGATGAATGTATTCCAATTTTAGAAAAAGTTTCTGGTTTAGTTTTTAATAAAGACTTTTATGCTGGATATTCCCCTGAAAGAATTAATCCGGGAGATAAATTACATACAGTAACAAAAATTTTAAAAGTTACTTCGGGCTCAACTCCAGAAATAGCAACATACATTGATAATGTGTATAAATCCATCATTGTAGCAGGTACGCATTTGGCTCCTTCTATTAAAGTAGCTGAAGCTGCTAAAGTGATTGAAAATTCGCAACGTGATATTAATATTGCTTTTGTAAATGAGCTGTCAAAAATATTCAGATTGATGGGTATTGATACATTAGAGGTCTTAGAAGCAGCGGGAACAAAATGGAATTTCTTGCCATTTAGACCAGGTTTAGTGGGTGGACATTGTATTGGTGTAGATCCTTATTATTTGGCTCAAAAAGCAATGGAATTAGGGTATAATCCTGAAATAATATTGGCAGGTAGACGATTAAATGATAGTATGGGACCTTTTGTAGCACAAGAGTCTGTAAAAATGATGATTAAAAAAGGAATTCCTATCAAAGGATCTAATGTATTGGTATTAGGAATCACTTTTAAAGAAGATTGTCCTGATATTAGAAATTCAAGAGCCATTGATATTGTTCGCGAATTTGAATCATTTGAAGTAAATATAGATGTTTATGATCCTTGGGCTACGGCTGCAGAAGTAAAACATGAATATGGTATCGATTTAATTGTTAATGAAAGTGATATTAAGAAAAAATATGATGGCGTTATCATAGCTGTTTCTCATAAGGAATTTAAAGTATTAGACCTTTCAAATTATTGTGCAACTGATCATATTGTTTTCGATGTAAAAGCAACTTTACCAAAGGATAAGTCGGATAGTAGGTTGTAAAAAAATTTGCAGTTTGTGGTAAATAAGTTCTCGATACGATGCGTAATGATACAGTTAGTAATAAGCGATTTTGTAGCATCACTCGAACTGACAACTAACAAAGTAACGTCATTTCGAGTGTTTTCTAAGAGGCTATAGCCGATTAGAAAAAGTATCGAGAAGCAAGTGAATGATAGTCATTTAGTAGCGTTGCAAAGCGAGCGAAGAATCTGCCAATCCGTAACGAAGAATTCAACAGATTCTTCATGCCTCGGAATGACATATATTAGACTGTCATTCAGAGCGGAATGCAATGGAGCGAAGAATCTGTCAAAATAAGAGTTAGAATTTAAATTACATTTAAAGTAATAATGAAAGAAAACATATCAGAAAAGGTCCTCGTAACCGGGGCAGCAGGCTTCATAGGCTACCATTTATCAAAATTATTGACAAAAAACGGATATGAAGTTGTTGGTATAGATAATATTAATGATTACTACGACCAAAACTTAAAATATGCGAGACTTGAAGATTTAGGGATAGAACGAGCTAAAATTTCTGACAATGTTCGGGTTAAGGGTGATATTACTTTTGTAAAGTTAGATTTACAAGATAAAGAAAACCTGATGCAACTTTTTAAAGAAGAAAAGTTTGATTATGTGGTTAATTTAGCCGCTCAAGCAGGGGTTCGGTATTCAATTGAGAATCCACAAACCTATATAGATAATAACATTACTGGTTTTTTAAACATCTTAGAAGGCTGTCGTAATTATCCAGTAAAACATTTGGTATATGCTTCATCAAGTTCCGTTTATGGATTGAGTGAAGAAATTCCTTTTTCAGTAGATAGTCATACGGATCATCCAATGGCAATTTATGCAGCAAGTAAAAAAGCCAATGAAATGATGGCTCATTCGTATTCTCATTTATTTGGAATTCCGAGTACAGGCTTACGTTTCTTTACGGTATATGGCCCAATGGGAAGACCAGATATGGCTCTGTATTTATTTACAAAAGCAATTGTAGAAGATAAGGAGTTTGATGTATATAATCATGGAAACATGAGTAGAGATTTTACCTATGTTGCTGATATTGTTGAAAGTATAAAAAGGTTACTACCTTTAGCTCCTATGGCTAACAATCCTAATTTTAATCCTAAGAAACCCATTCCATCTTCTAGTACGGCCCCTTATCAACTTTTTAATATTGGTAATAATAGTCCGGTTCAATTGATGGACTTTGTTAAAGGTGTAGAAAAAGCATTAAATAAAAAGGGTAAGATTAATTTAAAACCGATACAACCAGGCGATGTACCGAGTACCTATGCTAATGTTGAAAGTTTATTTGATTATATCGATTTTAAACCATCTACACCCATTCAAGAAGGAATTGATGCTTTTGTTGCCAAGTATTTGGAAATGAATACATAAGTTGACTAGTTAATGCGTCACATCGAGTGTTTTTTTCGAGACATTAGTCGAGAATAATCCCGACGTTTCGGGAGTATCGAGATGAAGTGTATTGTACGAGACATTTGTTAATATTCCCAAAATATTAGCATTATCAAGATTATTATAGAGAACACATTAAAGTATCGAGTTGAAAATTAGTTTAGTTAACTTATGTGAACTAATTTTGTTTTTATTGATAATTAAAGTAATAAAAAAAAATAATAAAGTGAAAATAATTGCTGAAATAGGTCAAGCTCATGAAGGTAGTTTGGGTATTCTCCATTCTTATATTGATGCCGTAGCTAAAACAGGTGTCGATGCTATTAAATTTCAAACACATATTGCCGAAGCAGAAAGTAGTGAACACGAACCTTTTCGCGTTAATTTTTCTTATGAAGACAAAACACGTTTTGAGTATTGGAAACGTATGGAGTTCTCTTTAGAGCAATGGAAAGAAATCAAAAGGCATTGTGACGAAGTTGGTCTAGAATTTATGAGTTCACCATTTAGTAATGCCGGGGTAGATTTATTGGAAAATGTAGGTGTAGAAACTTACAAAATAGGATCAGGTGAAGTCAACAATTTTTTGTTATTAGATAAAATTGCTCAAACAGGTAAACCAGTAATAATTTCATCTGGTATGAGTTCTTTTGAAGAACTCGATAGAACCGTTCATTTTTTGAAAGAGAAAAAAGTTAATTTTTCTATTTTACAATGTACAACATCATATCCTACAGCACCAAACCAATTTGGTTTGAATGTGATTCAAGAATTAAAACAAAGATACAATGTGTCTGTTGGCTATTCTGATCATTCGGCTAAAATTGAAAGTTGTATTGCGGCAACTGCTTTGGGAGCAGAAATATTAGAATTTCATGTAACCTTTAGTAAAGAATTATTTGGACCTGATGCTAAATCATCATTGACAATGACCGAAACAGCACAGTTAGTAGCTGCAGTAAAAAACATTAATACTGCAATTCAAAATCCCATTGATAAAAACGATACTGATAAATTTACGGAGCTAAAAAGTATCTTTGAAAAATCTTTAGCAGTTAATAAAGATTTAAAAAAGAATCATGTGATAACTTTTGACGATTTGGAAGCAAAAAAACCAAAAGGTTATGGTATTTTAGCAAGTGAATTTGAAAAAGTTGTTGGAAAACAATTGAAAAGAGAGATGAAGCAATGGAGTTTTTTGAATGACGAAGATATAGTATAATATGAGTAAACGTAAGATTTGTGTAGTGGTCACTGCAAGACCTTCATATAGTAGAGTTAAAACCGCTTTAAAAGCAATAAACGAGCATCCCAATTTAGAATTGCAATTAGTGGTTGCAGGTTCTGCATTGTTAGGAAGGTATGGTAATGCTGTTGATGTTATTGAAAAAGACGGGTTTACTATCAGCGAGAAAGTTTTTATGGTGTTAGAAGGGGAGAACAAAACAGCGATGGCAAAAACTACGGGTTTGGGAGTAATGGAATTAGCTAATGTGTTTTATAAATTACAACCAGACGCTGTGATAACCATTGCGGATCGTTTTGAAACAATAGCAACCAGTATTGCTGCCGCCTACCAAAATATTCCTTTAGTTCATTTACAAGGAGGAGAAGTAACAGGTAATATTGATGAAAAAGTACGTCATGCTAATACCAAACTTGCCGATATACATTTTGTGTCCACGGATGATGCTAAAGAACGTGTCATAAAAATGGGTGAAAATCCTGATTTTGTTATCAATACAGGATGTCCATCTATTGACTTGGCAGATGAAGTCTTGCAACATCCTGACTTAGATTTTGATCCTATAGAAAAATATGGTGGCGTAGGTTCAAGCTTAAATTGGAAAGAAGGCTATATTGTAGTGATGCAACACCCTGTTACAACGGAATATAAAGAAGCGAGAAATGATGTAACGAAGACCTTAGAAGCTGTACACGAGCTAAACATACCTACGTTTTGGTTCTGGCCTAATGTTGATGCAGGTTCAGATGGTACCTCTAGTGGTATACGGTCTTTTAGAGAAAGAATAAAGCCCCAAAATATCCATTTTTTTAAAAATATGGAACCAGATGATTTTTTAAGGTTATTAATAAACAGTCAATGTTTAATAGGCAATTCTAGTGTAGGTATTAGAGAGTGTTCTTATTTGGGAGTTCCAGTGGTTAATATCGGTACGAGACAGAATAGAAGAGAACGTGGTAAAAATGTAATGGATGTTACTTATGATAAGCAAAAAATTGCAGGAGCAATCAAAGAAAGAATAGCCAGTAAAAGAGAAAAAGAACAAATTTATGGTAATGGTACATCTGGTGAGAAAATTGCAGATCAATTATCTAAAATAGAATTGAATTTTCATAAAACCATAATGTATTAATGAGAATTTTAGGTCTTATACCCGCAAGAGGAGGTTCAAAAGGTGTACCACGAAAAAATATTAAATTATTGAATAGTAAACCCCTATTGCAATATACAACTCAAGTAGCATTAGAATCAAAGCTATTAACAAAAGTAATTTTGAGTTCGGATGATGATGAAATTATTCAGATAGCAAAAAAAATAGGTATAGAAGTTCCATTTAAAAGACCAGAACTATTGGCTAATGATACATCACCTACGTTGCCTGTAATTCAACATGCACTTCAATTTCTAAAAGAGAATAAAAATGAAGAGTTCGATGCTGTTTGCTTATTACAAGTTACCACACCTTTTAGAACAGTTGGGTTTTTAGACGAAGCTCTTCGAAAATTTATTGAAAGTGATACAGATTCTTTAATATCCGTTCAAAAAGTACCACATGAATATAATCCGCATTGGGTTTTTGTTAAAAATGATGCTGGGAATTTAGAAATTGCAACTGGAGAAAAACAAATTATTGCTCGAAGACAAGAGCTACCGGATACGTTTCATCGAGATGGTAGCATTTATATAACTAAAGTAGAAATATTATTGAAAGGTAATTCTTTATATGGTGATTCAATTTCGCATATTGAATCACCTCATGAGTCTTATGTAAATATTGATACAGAAAGAGATTGGGAAAAAGCAGAGGAACTGGTTAAACTTATCAGATTATAATATGTGTGGTATTGCAGGTATTTTTGGAAATAAATCTAGTCGAGAAAGTCTAGAAATGATGTTGAAGACTCAAAAGCACCGGGGACCCGATAATACAGGTTTATGGATTAATGAAAATATTGCCATTGGACATAATCGTTTGTCAATTATTGATTTATCTTCAGATGCTGACCAGCCATTTCTTGATAACAGTAATCGATATGTACTATCATATAATGGAGAAATTTATAATTATGTTGAACTAAGAGAACAATTAGAATCTTTTTATGATTTTAAAACTAATTCTGATTCAGAAGTATTACTTGCCGCATTTATTAAATGGGGTAAAGAGTGTTTGTCCAAGCTGAATGGAATGTTTTCTTTTGTTATTTATGATTGTATATCGAAAAAAATTTTTGCTGCTAGAGATAGGTTTGGAGTAAAACCATTTTATTATTGTAGAGATGAGAATAATTTTTATTTTGCGTCTGAAATTAAAACTTTACATTCAGTAGGTATTGAGAAAACACCTAATGATAAGGTTTGGGCTAACTATATGGTTTATGGCAGTTATGGTATGCCAAACGAAACCTTTTGGAAAAATATTGAGCAATTGCCTGGTGGACACTATTTGGAATTAGATAATAAAAGTTTTTCAATTAAAAAATGGTATTCTTTTGAGGAAGAAATAAAAAAGTATAAAATAACTTCTTACGTAGAAACCAAAAAAGAATATACCAGACTTTTAAAGGATAGCATTAAATTAAGATTTCGTGCTGATGTAAACGTTGGATTTAATGTGAGTGGTGGATTAGATAGTTCGGTGTTATTGGCTTTTGTTAATTTAAATGAAGGGAAAAGCAATATTAATGCATTTACCTTCTATACTGGTAATACTGACTATGATGAGTTGCCTTGGGTAGAAGAAATGATTTCTATTACAAACAATCCGTTGAAAAAAGTTTTATTATCAACTGAAGGAATCGAAAATAAAATTGATGAAATATCTAATTTTCAAGATGAACCTTACGGTGGAATACCAACCATTGCATATGCACAATTATTTAAAGAAGCTAGAGATAATAATGTAAAAGTTTTACTGGATGGTCAAGGAATGGATGAACAGTGGGCAGGTTATGACTACTATACAAAAAAAAATGATTCATTAATTCAAGGAGTTAGCAAAAGTCCTTTTCGACCAAATGTATTAAGTAAGAATTTTTTAAAATTATCAAAAAAACCAGTTTATCGACAACCTTTCGATGATGATTTATTAAATTTACAATATAGAGATTTATTCTTTACTAAAATTCCAAGAGCTTTAAGATTTAATGATAGAGTATCAATGGCAGCTAGTACAGAACTTAGAGAACCATTTTTAGATTATAGATTAGTCGAGTTTGCTTTTGCACAACCCATCAATTATAAAATAAATAATAATGTGCAGAAATTCATGTTACGTGAAATTGTTTCGGACTATTTAAGTGATAACATTACATATGCCCCAAAAAGACCATTGCAAACACCACAGAGAGAATGGTTAGGAAATGAACTTTCGTCTTATGTAGACAAAAACCTAAGTAAGCTAATTTATAGCAAATATGCCAAATGGTTTGATATTAATGATTTGAAAGAAGAATGGAGCAAATATAAAGATGGAGATAATGAATCCAGTTTTCATATTTGGCAATGGATTAGTTTATCAAATCTACTAATAGATTAATTATGAAAAAAGTTGCAATTTGGTGTGAACATAGTTTTCAGATTTATTCAGCACTTCCAGTAATTCAAAAGTATTTAAAAAATAATGAAGTAATTCTCTTCACGAAACAAGAAAATGTCAAGGTTGTAAATGCAATAATAAAGAATGATAATTTTTTCGTTGAAAGCTTAAACAACTACATCTATAAACCAGCTTCGATTTTTAAAGAAATTTTTGAAATTTTATTTGTTTCTGAAAACTTCTCTTTTGTTTATAAAAATGAGTTTGTTAAAAAAGAGTCTTTAAACAGAAGACTATTAAGAAAGATATTTTTTTTAAAAATACCAGCAAGAAAAATTAATAGCACTTTTATGGTGCTTAATCGTTTTTTTTTCAAAAAGAAATCAATAGATAATTATTTTAATCTTGATTTATTAATAACTTTCACAAAAGTTTATTATACTCATCTGATTCCTAGTAAGTCTAATTTAACTCATATTAGTATAATGGAAAGTTGGGATCATCCCATGAAATTTCCATATTATATTTTTCCTGATTATTGTTTAACTTGGAATAAAGAATTAGCAGAAGACACAAAAAGAATTCAGCATTTATTTAAAGTTGGGCAAATCTCACCATTAAAGTTTAAATATATTTATGATTATAAAAATTATAAAGATGAAGATTTGTATAATAAAATAATAAAAACAGAATATTTTAAGGAATTAGATAAATTAAAAAATAAGAAAATAATTTTATACCCGACAACCACTTCATCTTCGGGAATAATGCATGAAGGAGAAATGAAATTAATTGATCTACTTTGTAAAGTATTTAATGGTAGTAATTTTTATTTATATATTAAGCCGAAACCTAATGCTCCAAGTGGAGATTATGACCAGTTTAAAAATTATAAAAATGTTATAGTTGGAGTTTATTCTAATAATAGTAGTGGAAGTGATATGCTCGATAATAATTACCATATTTTTAGATATCTTTTATTAAAAGAATCCTATCACGTAATAAATGCGGGTACTACATTTGCATTGGAAGCTGCTTTAATGGACAAAAGCATCACTCAACTAAATATGAATATTGGTGATTTTTTAGGTTTTGACAAGTTTTGTAAAACGTATCATTTAAATAAATATATTTTATCACTTCCAGGTGTTTTTAAAATTAGTAATCATAATTATCTTGACCTTTTAGATGAAGTGAAAAAGGGTGAGAATATCTTCTCATTAAAACTGAAAAGTTGGATAACTAATTGGTAGTTATAAATAGTTCAAAAGAAATGAAAGTATTATTACAGGGTTATATTGGATATCAAAATTTTGGCGATGATTTGCTATTTGAAATAGCAATTGACAAAATTAAAAAGATTCCAAATGTTGAAATTTCAATATCAATTACAGATGAGAGTTTAACACCTGATTATCTAAAATCCTATTATTCTAGTTTAAAAATTTTTAGATTTGAAGGGAAATTACCTTTTTTATTTTTCAATAATTTTGATAAAATATATTATATCGGTGGAGGAGTGTTCTTTGACTACAAAAAGGAAATAAATAATTCTACTTATCTAAAAAGCTATGTCAGTAATTTCATTAGATATAAAATCCCTAAGTTATTAGGTACTAAGTTCGGAGGGATCGGTTTAGGAATTGGTCCTTATTATCATAAAAAAACCATGAAATTGCATAGGCAAATTTTGAAATCTTTTAGTGTTTTAGGAGTAAGAGATCATAATTCTTATGAAATTGCAAAATCAATGAAGATTAAAAATCTTTACCAATCAAATGATTTAAGCATTGGTTACGATAAATTACCTTTAGAAAATGCAAATGCTGATTCAAGTGAAATAATTATCTGTCCAAGGTCATATCACCATAAACCAGAATTTGAAAAGCATATTGACGAATTAATTAAACTTGCTGGATTTTTAGAAGAAAATGGATACATTACACATTGGATTTTTTTACAACATGACAGTGAAGAGCTGATGTTTAAATTAAGAGGAAAATTTAAAATTACCATTT
Source organism: Aureibaculum flavum (assembly GCF_016406085.1). Lineage (GTDB taxonomy): Bacteria > Bacteroidota > Bacteroidia > Flavobacteriales > Flavobacteriaceae > Aureibaculum > Aureibaculum flavum. The sequence continues at coordinate 284,631 of NZ_JAEHFJ010000004.1, read as the reverse complement.
GGAATCCATTTAAATTGAGTATTTCTAGTTTTATTGAATTATTCAAAAATGTTCATGTTGTATTTTCAAGTAGAATGCATAGTTTGTTTATTGCGGGTTTAGTTAATACGCCATTTGTAGCTATTGAATTACATCCCAAGTTAAAATATGCTAGTGAATTATTTTATGATAATCCTGAGATTATTTTTCCTTTAGATAATTTATTAAAATATAAACAAGCATTAGAAAATTTAGAAACGAAGAATTTTAATAAAACAAAATTAATTCATGATAAAAATAATTTAAAGCAGCTTAATATTAAATTTTTTGAATGGTTGAAAAAATAATTATTATAAATGAAAATATTATTAAAATTATTCTCATTAAAATTAATTTCATCATTGTTAGGTCTGATTTATTCGATTATACAAGTACAGTATTTCGGAGCCTCACGTACTATAGAAATTTATTTTGCCGCACAAAGTTTGGTGTATTTAGTAACTTCCTTAACCCAAAGCGGTCAATTGGCGGAAATCTTTTTGCCAGAATACCATAGATTAAATAATATTAATAGTGGCTTAGGTTATAAAGGGCTTAATATTGTCATTAATAGAATGGTGTTTTTTGGCACTATTTTAATGATTTTGATATTTGTTTTGGCTCATTATGTTGTAGAATTAATGGTGCCGGGGTTTTCACAAGAAGAGAAAGACTTTGCTGTTTTAATTTTTAGAATATTATTGCCTGTTCTCTATTTGGCTTTAATTAATTCATTTTACATCACAGTTTTAAATGCTGAGGAACGCTTTGGTAGAGCAGAGCTATTAGGGCTTACGAATACCATTGTTAATATTTTAGTTTTGGTGATTCTATATCCATTTATAGAATTATGGGCATTGGTAATTTCTTTTATCCTTGGTAAGGTTATTGAGTTTGTATTTTATGTTTGGCAATTATATAAAAATGGGTATCGATTTCATTGGGTATTGTCTATGCCAGAATTTGATCATATTTCATTTTTTAAAACCATGCAGAGTACTTTTTTATATGTAGGAGCTACTCAATTTTATAGTATAGTATTAACAGCAAGTATTTCCTTTTTACCCGAAGGGGTTTATGCCATTTTTAAATATGTTCAAAATCTTTCTAATAAAATAAAAGGTTTGTTTATTCAACCTTTTATGACAATTTTTTTTACAAAATACTCACTATTGTTGCAAAAGTCACAATCGGTATTTAAAGAATTCAATAAAAACATGATTAGCATCATAAATGTAAATGCAATTGTAATTATAGGTACAATACTATTGGGAGACTATATTCTTAATTTGATTTGGGGCGGTAAAAAATTCACAATGAATAATGTGCAATTAGCATATCTTTTTATACTATTTAATATTTTTGCTGTTTTGTTAAGTAGTTTGGGTACAATTTATCGCAAAATGGCTGTAGCACATGGATTGGCTAAAAAATTATATTTATATTGGGTAATAGCTCAATTAATGTCTGGCGTGTTTTCATATGTATTAATTAAGTATTTTAAAATAAATGGGTTATTATTTATTATACCCATTAATGTTTTTCTATTGGGCGTAACTAGCTATATTGTATACTTAACAACAAATAACCCAATTAAGTTTAAACTGTTTTCGCTAAATAATTTCATAGCAATTACATTAGTTGGTATCGCTATACTTATTAAATACTGGTTTAGAGACGCCATATTAGAGGAGAACAAGATTCCTATGATTTTCTTTTTCTTATTATGCGTAATACTGTTATCTTTACAACCTATTGTTAATACTTATAAAGTATTGAAATAATTATAAGTATAAATATGAAAGAGAAAGTTAAAATATTGTTTCCGTTAATGAGAGATTTTAAAACAATCCCTCCTACAATAGCAATAATTAATTATTTAGCTGTTCTTGGTTATAAAATTGAAATTTTCACATATCACACTGAAGTACGATTCAAGCAGAAAAACGTTAAAGTAATAACTTGTAGTAAGAACCAATATCCAGTTGGTTCAATTCTAAAAAGATTAATAGCTAAATTATTTTTTCATTTTAAATTTTATTCTTATTTTTTTAAAAATAATAGTAGATTAAAGTTCATATGGTTAGGAGCTTGGGATGTCTTTGGATTAAATATTTTTAAAGGCAATTCAAAAATTATTTATCATTATCATGAATTAGAAGAGTCAAAATATAAAAACTGTAGAAAAGCTGATTATTTAGTTGTACCAGAAGAAAATCGAGGATGGATAACCTATTTTCAAGCCAATTTAAAACGATTACCATTTATTTTACCAAACATACCCTATTATGATGATTATCAGGTTGTAATAGACACTGAAGTTCAAGAATTAAAGAAGGATAACCAGGTCATAATTATGTATTCTGGATTGTTGGATATTAAGAAAAGGAACTTAAAAGAACTAGTTTCTTCCTTGAACTTTCTACCTCAGAAGTTTGTTTTAGTAGTAATACCATCGTTTAATGTTAATTCAACAGATGAAGAAGAGTTGAAAAATCATATTGAACAATTGAATTTAAAGGAAAGGGTTTATTTTCTAAAATCACGGGTTCCTCCTCAACATTTAAATTCAATGTCCACTGCTGATATTGGTGTTGGGTTTTACAGTCCTACATCACTAAATAACGTTTACGCAGCACCAAATAGATTATATGAATTTGTAAATAATGAGACCCCAGTTATTTTACCTAACTTTCCATCATTCAAGTCTTTGTCAAAAGAATATCCATTTGCAGTTAATGTTGCAGATCCCAGTTCTCCAAAGGACATTTCTGATGTTATTATGTCAATAAGTAAAAATAATGATTTCATGGAATTATCAATTTGTAAATTTAAAAAAGAACAAGGGAATTATCAATATTTTGCTAATCAAATCGTAGAAAAAATAATTGAATCATGAAAAAAATACTTACTGTTTTTGGTACGCGTCCAGAGGCTATAAAAATGGCGGTTTTGGCCTTAGAGCTAAATAATACATCAAACATTGAGCATAAAATTTGTGTTACAGCCCAGCATAGAGAGATGTTAGATCAAGTATTAGAACTGTTTGATTTAAAACCTGATTTTGATTTAGATGTCATGCAACATGGGCAAGACTTAACAGATGTTAGTGTTAAAGTACTCTCAGGTATGAGAGATCTATTCAGAAATCAATGGAAACCAGATTTGGTGTTGGTTCATGGTGATACATCCACGTGTTTTAATACTGCATTAGCAGCATTTTATGCAAGTATAGAAGTTGGGCATGTAGAGGCAGGTTTACGTACAGGTAATATGCAATCTCCTTTTCCAGAAGAAGCCAATAGAGTATTGGTAAGTAAATTGGCAAACATTCATTTTGCACCTACGGAAACGAACAAAAATAATTTATTAAAAGAAGGAATAGCTGAAGATAAAATTGTCGTTACAGGTAATACAGTTATTGATTCCTTATTGTATATCTCCAATCAACTTTCAGATTTTAGTAAAAATGTGAAGGATACCGTTTTACCATTGTTGGTAGAACAACATAAAAAATACATATTAATTACAGGGCATCGTAGAGAAAATTTTGGAGATGGCTTTATTCAAATCTGTGAAGCTATTAAAGAATTAGCATTAGCAAATACTGATTTTCATTTTGTATATCCTGTTCATTTAAACCCCAATGTTCAAAAACCTGTAAAACAAATCTTAGGTGCATTAAATAATGTACATTTAATTGCTCCTTTAGAATATCCAGACTTTGTTTATGCCATGAAGCATTGTTATTTATTATTGACAGATTCTGGTGGTGTGCAAGAAGAAGCTCCAAGCTTAGGTAAACCAGTATTGGTTATGAGAAATACAACGGAAAGGCCAGAAGCGGTTACCGCAGGTACGGTGCAATTGGTAGGTGCTAATAAAGAGAATATTGTGAATGGTGTCCAACAGCTAATTGATGATAAGCCATTGTATAAAAATATGACGAGGCTACATAATCCTTATGGAGATGGTAATGCGGTGGGAAAAATTATTGATTTTTTAAAGTTGTAACATGGAATTTTCTGTAGTCATACCTTTATACAAATGTAGTCAATCGTTATTAGAGTTAACGAAAAGACTCAATAATGCACTTACTAAAATTACCAACGATTTTGAAATTATATATGTTAATGATGACAGTCCAGAAAATGATTGGGATGTCATGTATGATTTGGGACAAAGGCATTCTTTCGTCAAAGGAATTAATTTGTCTCGGAATTTTGGACAGCACTATGCAATAACTGCGGGATTATCTTATGCAAAGGGAGATTGGATAATTGTTATGGATGGAGATTTGCAAGACCAACCTGAGGAAATAATAAAACTATATAATAAGACTAAGGAAGGTTATGACATTGTTTTTGCTCAAAGGAAAGTTAGGAAAGATAGTTTTTTAAAAAAAATGAGCTCAACGGTATTTTATAAATTGTTCAGCTACCTAACCGACACTAAGCAAGACGCCACTATTGGAAATTTTGGTATTTATCATAGAAAAGTAATTGATGCAGTCTTAAGAATGAAAGATAATATTAGATATTTTCCTACAATGACACAATGGGTTGGTTTCAATAAAACAGCAGTAGAGGTTGATCACGCAATACGTGAGGAAGGCAAATCCGCTTATAGTTTTAAAAGTTTATTAGCATTAGCCTTTAACAATATGATTGCATTTTCAGAAAAACCATTAAGGCTTGTTGTTAAATTTGGCTTTTTGATGTCTTTTGTCACAACGCTAATGGCAGTATTTTATTTATTTAAATATTTTTCAAAATCCATTACAGAAATAGGCTATACAAGTATTATTTTATCCATCTGGTTTTTATCTGGTGTCATTATAACCATATTGGGAATTGTAGGTATATATGTGGGTAAAACTTTTGAAAAAGTAAAAGAAAGACCTTTATTTATTGTAAAAGATCAAATAAATCTCTAACATATTATTGATGAACGAATATGAACATTTATCATGGGATTCCGATTTTTTTGGATTTAAAATTGCAAAAATTAAAATTGATAGAGACTTTAATCAATTGCAAGATTTATTGAATAAATTAAAGCATAGGGAATCTTATAAGTTAGTATATGTATTTACAAAGGATGAAATATTAAATCTTGATTTTATAGATAAATACAACGGAAAATTGGTTGATAGGAAAGTGACCTATTCAAAATATGTTAATGAAAATAATTTAATAAGTTTAGATTTTATAAATAAATATCAATCAGGAAAGGTTGATTCAATTTTAATTGATTTAGCTATTCAAAGTGGAGAATTTTCTAGATTTAAAATTGATGATAAAATTGAAACTGATAAATTTGAAGAACTTTATCAACTGTGGGTAAGAAATTCAATAGACAAAAAAATTGCAAAAGAAGTTTTTGTGTATTCTGAAAACGAAATATTAGGATTTATAACTGTTGGAGTGAAAAATGAAAAAGCTAATATAGGATTAATAGCTGTTGATCATAACGCTAGAGGAAAAGGAATTGGAAAAAAACTTATGGTAAGAGCGGAACGCTGGGCAGTTAATACTGATTATAATGAAATTCAAGTTGTAACACAGGGTAATAATAAAAGTGCATGTAATTTTTATGAAAATTGCGGCTATAGTATAGTAAAAACAGAATTTATATACCATTTTTGGCTTTAAGATTATGATACCATTTAACAAACCATATTTAACAGGTAAAGAAACAACTTATATAGAGGACGCCGTGACCTCAGGTAAAATATCTGGCAATGGTATATTTACCAAGAAGTGTCAATTTTTTTTTGAGAAAAAATATGGTTTTAATAAAACCTTATTAACAACATCGTGTACTGATGCTTTGGAAATGGCCTCTATACTCATAAATATAAAAGCAGGAGATGAAGTAATTATGCCATCCTACACTTTTGTTTCCACTGCGAATGCATTCGTATTAAGAGGTGCTAATATTATATTTGCTGATAGCAAAGAAGAGCATCCAAATATTGATGAAACAAAAATTGAAGGCTTAATCACACCTAAAACAAAAGCGATTGTGGTAGTGCATTATGCAGGTCATGCTTGCGAAATGGATACAATAATGGCTATAGCTTTAAAACATAACCTATTCGTGATTGAAGACGCAGCCCAAGCGATAGATTCATTTTATAAAGGAAAAGCTTTAGGAAGTATTGGTCATTTGGCTACATTTTCTTTTCATGAAACTAAAAATATTATATCTGGTGAAGGTGGTCTTTTGGTAATTAATGATGAGCAATTTGGTGATAGAGCTGAAATTATTTGGGAAAAAGGAACAAACCGTTCTGCTTTTTTTAGAGGAGATGTAGATAAATATGGTTGGGTAGATGTAGGCTCTTCATTTTTACCCTCTGATATAATATCGGCCTTTTTATATGCACAACTGGAAAATTTATTAGATATTCAGCAAAAACGGAAAGCAATTTGGAATACGTATTATGAACAATTAAAACCGTTAGAGAAAAAAGGCTTAGTTAAGCTACCAAAGGTACCTGAAAACTCAACTAATAATGCACATATGTTTTATCTCGTTTGTAATTCAAACGAAGATAGAAAAGGGCTAATAAAACATCTTAAAGCCAATCATATTCATGCTGTTTTTCATTATTTATCATTACATAAAAGTCCTTTTTATATAGATAAGTACGAAGGAGAAAAATTAGTTAATACAGATAATTTTTCTGAAGTTTTATTAAGATTACCATTGTATTATGAATTATCAAGAAATATGCAAGAAAAAATAATTCAAAAAATTAATGAATATTTTTAAATATGTTCACTATTAAAAAATTATGATTAAAAGTTTTTCGTATTTTAGAATAATTATTGTAATTATTTCTATTTGTATATCATATTATGTGTTTCTAAACGATAGGATGAGCCCCAATTGGGTTGCTCCTTATTTATCAGGTGCACATAATTTAACAACACCAGGGAGGTTCAAAGTAAACTTAGATGAAATTGAACATTATAAAAAAATAGATGATTCTTTTAAAGAAGATCAATTCAAATTTAAAAAAAAAACAAATTTAATTCCCTATTTTAATAATTCAATTGGCTATGTTTATTTAGTAAAAATGGCAACTACAATTTTTCCATTCTTAGGCGATCAAATGGCGATTATTGTTTTACAATGTCTTTTTCATTTATTTATTTCAATAATTTTTTTGACGCTTAAAGAATTTTCTAACAGACAAAAATGGTTATTCTTGATACTTTATGCCATAAATCCTTTAATTTTAAAATTTGTAGTATTTAATTTTTATTATTTTTGGCAAGTAATTCCAGCTTTTATTTTTGGATATTTAATGCTATCCAAATCTCCTAATAAATTTATAATTACATTTTTTTTATTAATATTGCCAGTAATAATAGTAACCAGACCTACTATTGTTTTTTCTTTACTATTTGTTATATATCTATTGTTTAAGAAATTTCATTATAAATATGGACTATTTTCCGTTTGCTATATAATAGTGACATATTTATTAATAAATGCTCCAACAAAACAGAACGTTTGGCATACGATTTATATAGGTATTGGTGGCTATTCAAATGATTATAATATAAAATTAAGTGACACATCTGGTTATGCACTTTATGAAAATAAAACAAACGAAAAATTAAATGCTTCTGTGGGGGGGAATTTATATAATGAGATTACTTTGAAAAAATACACAGAAATTGCAAAAAATGAAACAATTGAAATATTTAATAGAAATCCTATTCTATTCTTGAAAAATGCCATTGTTAACACACTTCAAGGTTTTTCTATTGGATATATTAATAAAGCAGGTGACACTATAAATTACATCATAGCTTTTACTGGGTTTCTTATGGTTTGCCTTTTAATATATTCTAAAAAATATCTATGGTTTTTTATGATTAGCTTTTCTTTAGGTACTTTCACCTTATATTACCCTCCTGTACAAGCTTATATGTATGGGGTGTACTTATTATTAGTTCTATATCTAATTACAAACTATTCACTTTTAAGTGTTTCTCACAATTTAAAATAGTTAGATGGAACTAAACTACAAAATAAAGTTTTTATTAAGGGATACTGTATTTAAACTTTTGGTGTTAAATATGATATGGGTTATTTTAGGCTATGCTTTAGCTTCTGGAGTTGGTTTTCATCTTGTACCTTTTATAAGAGTATTTAAATTAATATTTGTAATTGGTTCTTTAGTTTTTGTTCTTTATAGAAATGGTATAGATACAGGGTTTCTATCGAAAAAATGGAGTATTTTATTGGTTACATTAGGTGTGTCAGTTCTTGCATTCGTAGCAGAAGACCCATTCCCTGCACTATATAAAAGTTTAACTTTTGTTTATCCTTTAATTTATATTTTATTTTCAATTAATTATTTGCTACGTTATGAGGCATTTAACTTATTAGTAGCGTTGTCATTGTCAATTTTGTTAGTATATTCTTTTGTACCTATTTCTTATTTTTTGTTTGGAACGGATACAGGTACAGCAAATATTTATGGTCATCAAGAAGGTGATTTTTTTGTGTCTAATCATTATGGTTGGGGAAGTTCTTTATTTATATTAAGTGCCTTAACTGTATTACGATTTTATCCCTTAAAATTTTATATTAAATTGGGCTTATTTTTATATTTACCTTTTGTTTTTTATTTATTAATTATAAGCGGTAACAGAGCTGGTATTTTATCAGTTGCATTAGCTTTAGTATTTTTTATCTTTAAAGATCATTTTGCTAATATTTCTACAAAAATTATTTTAGTATTTGTAGCTATAGCAGTATACTTTTTTGTTGCCATACAAGAAAATTCCGTAATTGACTTTTTGCAAGAAAAGAATAAAACACAGTTAGAAACAGGTAAAGAAGGTCGGTTAATTGGTACAGAGGCAATGTTGCGAAGTTTCAATAGTAAAAAAACTTTTTGGATCACTGGTGTTGGAATGTTTGATTACACTGAGCTAAGGATGAATGGTGGGATTTTGTATTCCTATCATAATTCTTATTGGGAAGTATTATTTGGAGCTGGTATTATTGTATTTCTTTTTTTTTTATATTATATGGTAATTCACCCTTTAGGTATTTTTTGGAGACTTACATCGAGTTACTCTTTATTAATTATTCCTTTAATTATTATCCCTCTTTTTGAGAGTAATCTTACTGCAGGCCAATTTCTGTTTTTTCCATGGTTTGCATATATGATACTTATGAATTCTAAAGAATTTGAGTACTATTCTAATATTAAACAAAATGAATAAAATATTATTTTCAACCACTTCTTTTGATACGATTGATAACGGTCCTGCTTTATTTGCAAATTTAATATATAACGAACTATTAGAGAATGAAAGTATCGATTTTCGGGTTATTACTGAAAACCTTAACGCGAAATTAGAAAAGAGAGCGGGTATCTATAGGTTAAACCTGAACCAAACTAAATTAAATAGTTTCTTTTACCAGTTTATCCGCATATTTATTTATCATAAAGAAGCGAAAAGAATACAAAATAATTTTAATTATAATGTTCTAGTTTATAATAATGCATTTACAGGCTATTTGAGTGCTTTGAATTTTAAAAAACCGGTTATTGTAATGATTAATGATTACAATAGAATAGATCTAATTAATAGAGGGTTTGGTTTTAATAAAAACTATTTCAAAAATCTATTATTGTTTTATTTAGAGAAAAAGGCGGCATTAAATGCCGATAGGGTTATTGTGAATTCAAAGTTTTTGAAAGACCAAATTCACAAAATGTATAATATTCCACTGAGTAAAATAAAAATACTTTATAAGGGAATTAAAATAAGTAATTACAAATTTAAATTACGCGAGCATTATGGGGATTTAATTCATGTTTTATTTGTAAAAGGTGGCTATCAAAATGGGGGGTTTTATGATCTTATTGAAGCATTAAAACTATTAGGAGTAAGTAAATTTAAGTTAACTGTAATTGGCCCAAGAGAAATTGATTTACCCATAATAAAGAAAGAAGTTATCAACATGGGAATAGAGAATTTTGAAATTAAAGGATCGACACATCCAGATGATTTAAAGAAATATTTTAACAGTGCTGATATTTTCTGCGTTCCTTCTCATAAAGAAGCATTAGGTGTTGCCAACATGGAAGCATTGGCTTCTGGTTTACCAGTAATAAGTACAAATGTAGGTGGTATACCAGAGGTTTTGGATTACGGTAACTGTGGATGGATGGTAGAACCAAATAATTCAAATGCATTGGCCAAAGCCATAAAAGAATGTATACAAAATGATGAACTAAGAATTAACAAAAGTAAATTGGGCTACCAGCATGTACAACAATTTAACACTGATAATTTGATAGACAATTTCTTAAATATATTAAAAGAAGTTAAATCATAAACTATGAAACGAGTATGAATAGAGCATTTTTACTCATGGGAATGATTATTTGCGAACAGCATGTGACCACTAAAAATCAATAAAATTTAACACATGAATAAATTATTATTTATATCTACTAATGATGGTTCGGATATGCGTATCAATAAAGAGATTAAAACCTTATCAAAACATACTGATATTTATTTTTTAGGAGTCGGGGAATATGGAAGTAATAATTATGCAAAAAAATACTGTAACGAATTTATTCTAATTCAAGAAAAAAGAAATTCTTTAAAGGCGATCTATAAGCAAATTAAAGCATTTTTAAAATTAAAGAGACAATATAAATTTAACTCCATTCATATAATAAATGAACAATTAATGGTGTTTTTTTATCCATGGTTGTTTAAACAATACGTAGTACTAGATATTTTTGATTCTGTTTTTATGAAAAAGAACAAACCTAAGAATCAATTAAAGTTAATTAAGAAATTGGTCTATGCTCCAATAAATTATATTTTTGTGACAGATTCAAACAGACAAAGCTTAATGCCAGATTTTGTAAAAAGCCGCTTGGGTTTATTAGAGAATTATCCTAATCGCTATAAAGGTGATTATGAAAAAAATATAGATGCACTTACTATTTTTTATAATGGTTCCATGAACAACGCTCGGGGTACTGTATTTTTACAAGAGTTAACTGATAAATATAAAGACGTTAAGGTTATAATGGCGGGATGGTTGTCAGACGATAATACTAAAAATTTCGCAAAAGCGGCTAATGTAAAATTTAGGGGTGTTTTAACACAATTAGAAGCTACGAAAATAGCAGCTAATGAAGTTCATTATATAATGTGCTGTTATGAACCCTCAAATCAGAATAACATTAATGCCAGTCCAAACAAAATTTATGACGCCATTCAAACGCATACACCTGTAATAATGAATAGTGAAGTGAAAGTTTCTAGTTTTGTAAAAGAAAAAAATATAGGTATTATTTTATCTTCGTTCTCAAATTATAATGTAGATGCCGTTTATGAAGAGTTGAAGAATAGGAAAGATTCTTTTTCTTTTAATAAAGAAAATGCGAAGAAGTATTCGTGGGAGAGTATTGAGCATAAATTGTTAGTTGCACATAAGATTTTAAACTAGGATAAATAATAGAATGCTATTCAATTCCATAGATTTTGCCATTTTTTTGCCCGTAGTATTTATTATCTATTGGTTTATTTTTAAAAAGAATTTAAAATTACAGAATTTACTCATTGTTGTTGCTAGTTATGTATTTTACGGTTGGTGGGATTGGCGGTTTTTATCATTAATTTTATTTAGTACGCTTGTAGATTATACAATAGGTAGATTGCTTTCATCTGAAAGTAGTAAAAGGAAAAGGCTAATACTGCTTTGGATAAGTATAGTTGTAAATTTAGGTTTCTTAGGCTTTTTTAAATATTACAACTTCTTTCTAGATAATTTTGTAGAAGTTTTTAGCTTTTTAGGAAACCCCATAAATCCACAAGGTTTAAACATTATTTTACCTGTGGGCATCAGTTTTTATACTTTTCAAACTTTAAGTTATACTATAGATGTTTACAAGAACAAGCTAAAACCAACAAAAGATTTTATTGCTTTTTCTGCGTTTGTTAGTTTTTTTCCACAACTCGTTGCCGGTCCAATTGAAAGAGCAACCAACTTATTGCCACAATTCTATAAAAAAAGAACTTTTGATTATGAAAAGGCCGTCGATGGACTGCGACAAATACTTTGGGGTTTATTTAAAAAAATAGTTATTGCTGATAATTGTGCTCAATATGCCAATACAATTTTTAACAATTCAGACGATTATTCAGGAAGTACATTATTTTTAGGAGCCATATTTTTTACTTTTCAAATTTATGGAGACTTTTCTGGGTATTCTGATATTGCCATTGGTACCTCTAGATTGTTTGGTTTTAATTTAAAACAGAACTTTGCCTTTCCCTATTTTTCAAGAGATATTGCCGAATTTTGGAGACGATGGCACATTTCGTTGTCTACATGGTTCAGAGATTATTTATATATCCCATTGGGCGGCAGTAAAGGAGGTACATGGATGAAAATCAGGAACACCTTTATTATCTTTTTAGTAAGTGGTTTTGGCATGGAGCTAATTGGACATTTGTAGTTTGGGGTTTCTTGAATGCTCTATATTTTTTACCTATAATGCTATTAAATAAAAATAGAGTACATACAAGCAACGTCGTTGCTGTAGGTAAAATTATACCTAACCTAAAAGAAATAATACAAGTCGGTATAACTTTTTTACTAACCGTATTGGCTTGGGTTTTTTTTAGAGCGAATAATATTTCTCATGCTTTTTCGTATTTAAAAGGTATTTTTACAAAATCTTTATTTACTATACCTGAAATTCATCCTACTAATATCATAATCTTAGTTATACTATTTATAGGTGTTGAATGGCTGCAACGTAATAAGCAACATGCGTTAGAAATTAATAAACAAAAAATACCATTGCTTGTACGCATAGGAATTTATTATACAATACTATTGCTAATTTTCTTTTTTGGAGGTCAGGAACAACAGTTTATTTATTTTCAATTTTAGAGATTATGCTTAAATTCAATAAAAAAATCATCATTTTTAGTATTCCTGTTCTAATTTTCTTAGTTATTCCTTTTGTGATTTTAACGAAGACGAGTGAAGTTAATTCTAATATTGATGAATTAAACTTAGATTCTCAAAAATATCTTATTGGTTATACTTATAATGAAGATAATTATAAGTATTTAAAATATAAAAGGGCTTCAGAAAAGCGTTTTGATGTGATGGCATTAGGATCATCTAGAGTATTACAGTTTAGAAAAGAAATGTTTAAAACTAGTTTTTATAATGCAGGTTTCACTATAAAAGGCCTTAATGATTATAAAGATTTTTTAAAATTAATACCTAAATCAAAATTACCCACTTACTTAATAATTGGGTTAGACCAATGGATGTTTAATGCATCTTGGGATAATTTAGAATCAAATAACTTTCAGAGAGAACAATTTATTAATAATAAATCCAGTAAATTTTCTTTAGGCTTTACTAATTATAATTTAGTATATAAAGATATTTTTAAGAAAAAAATTACATTCTCAAGTTTGTCAACTAAAAAAAGTAGTTATATACCAGTAGGATTAAATGCTAGAATTAATTCAACAGGTTTTAGAAATGATGGGAGTATGTATTATGGCAATCAGATAAACAAATTATTGATAAGCGATACAAGTGCAGAAGATTATTTATATCAAGATACTTTTACTAGAATAGAAAATGGGAATAGGAGATTTGAATATGCCAATGTTATCAATTTAAAAGCATTAGAAGTTTTAAATGAGCTTCTTTCTTATTGTCACCAACGAAATATAAAAGTAGTTGCTATTCTCCCACCGTTTGCAGATAAGGTTTATGACAAAATGATTAGCTCAAATAATTACAACTATATTCAAGAAATTTCCCCCAAAATAACTCCAATTTTCAAGAAATATAATTTTGAAGTTTTTCAATTCAATACTGTAAGAATTTGTAATTCAAGTGATAATGAAACAATAGATGGTTTTCATGGAGGAGAAAAAACATACTTAAAAATGTTAATTAAAATACTTGAAAAAGGATCGATATTAAATAATTCTTGTGATTTAGAAAAATTAAGGGAGGATTTAAATAATTCTATAAATAATTATCTGGTATATGATTATTAGCAAATATTAAAATTTTCGCTAAGTAACTGGCCAAAACCAAAAGATAATATTAAAACTTCAAGCCGTAACTTAGAAACTATCATACTAAAAACTCATTAGTTCTTATTACCTTTGCAACTTTATAAAAATGCACTATGAAGCAAATTATACAAGACCTTAAAAAAGGAGATACCATTTTAGAAGAAGTACCAGTACCTAGTGTTAAAGCCGGAGCTGTATTAATAAAAACGACCAGAACCTTAGTTTCTTTAGGTACAGAACGTTCGTTGGTAGAATTTGGAAAAGCCAATTTTATTCAGAAAGCAAAACAGCAACCGGATAAGGTGAAAATGGTCTTAGATAAAGTGAAGACAGACGGTTTAAAACCTACTATTGATTCTGTTTTTAATAAATTAAACCAACCCCTACCTATTGGATATTGCAATGTAGGTGAAGTAGTTGCCGTAGGTAAAGGGGTAACCGAGTTTTCTATTGGAGATAGAGTCGCTTCTAATGGTAACCATGCAGAATATGTATTGGTTCCTAAAAATTTAGTGGCTAAAATACCAGATACAGTTACGGATGATGAAGCCGCATTTACTGTTATTGGTTCCATTGGTTTACAGGGCATTAGATTGTTAAATCCCACTTTTGGAGAAACGATTGTAGTAGTAGGGCTAGGATTGATAGGCCTCGTTACTGCAGAGTTATTAAAAGCCAATGGTTGTAAGGTAATCGGATTTGATTATGATGCTGATAAGGTAGCTATTGCAAAGGCAAAAGGTATTACCGCCATAAACCCTGCTGAAGGTACAGACCAAGTGAAGTTTGTAGAATCGTTTACCAACGGTGTAGGTGCTGATGGGGTTATTATAACCGCTTCTAATAAAAGCAATGAAATTATCTCGCAGTCTGCTAAAATGAGTAGAAAAAGAGGTAGAGTAGTGCTAGTAGGTGTTATTGGTTTAGATATTAGTAGGGCTGATTTTTATGAAAAAGAAATTTCTTTTCAAGTTTCTTGTTCTTATGGCCCCGGAAGATATGATGAACAATATGAGCAAAAAGGAAATGATTACCCAATCGGTTTTGTACGATGGACCGAAAAACGGAATTTTGAAGCCATATTAAATGCCATTGATAACGGAAGTCTTGATGTAAAACCATTAATTACGGAGCATATTTCAATTAAAGACTATCTTAAAATTTATGGAGATATGGGTAATTCTAAATCCATTGCTTCACTTTTAGTATACGACAGCACTGAAAGTCCTGTAAAAACAGTAAACGTTACCCAAAAGTCTTTTAAAGGTCAAAAGGGAGTGCTGGGTATTATTGGGGCGGGTAATTTTACGAGTGCCACCATGATGCCGCAACTTAAAAAAATGAATGCTAATGTAAAGTATATTGCCAGTTCTGGTGGATTGTCTTCAACTACCATGGCAAAAAGGTATGGTGTTGCCAATTCTACTTCTGACTATCAAGAAATTTTAAAAGACGAAGAAACCGATTTAGTAATTATAACCACCAAGCATAATTCTCATGCTAAATTTGTAATGGAAACTTTAAAAGCAGGTAAAAGTGTTTTTGTAGAAAAACCATTAGCGTTAAATAATGAAGAATTAGACCAAATCATTGCCGTTTATAATGAGAATAAAGGGGCACTATCAGTCGGATTTAACAGACGTTTTGCTCCATTAGCAAAAAACATGAAAAAATTATTGGGTAATGACAATACTCCTAAAAATATTATTGCCACCATGAATGCAGGATTCATCCCAAAACAGGTATGGGTTCATGATATGGAAGTAGGTGGTGGGCGTATTATTGGTGAAGCCTGTCATTATATTGATTTATGTACGTATTTCGCAGATAGTAAAGTAGTAGCAGTCTGTATGAATGCTATGGGAACCAATCCTGACGAGAGTACGGATAATGCTTCTATTTTATTAAAATACGAGAATGGAACCAACGCAGTTGTGAACTATTTTTCTAATGGCAGTAAAGCCTATTCTAAAGAACGTTTAGAAGTGTATTCACAAGAACGCACCTTGGTTATGGATAATTGGCGTACCTTAAAAACATACGGGTTTAAAGGTGGAAATAGTAAGTCAAAACAAGACAAAGGGCATTATAACCAGTTTAATGAGCTAATCAATCAACAAAAAAATGGAGGAGCACCAATTATTCCTTTTGATGTGATTGTAAATACAACCAAAGCTTCTTTTGCAGCTATTGAAAGTCTAAAACAAGGTAAGTGGATTGAGGTTTAGTACAACGTCATTGCTAGGAGAGACAAAGGAACGACATGGCAATCTCATGAAACTGATTCCCCTTCCTTCGGAGGGGGCTAGGGGGAGGTCGATTGATGCTATTGAAAGTCTAAAACAAGGCAAGTGGATTGAAGTATAGTATTAAGTTTTAGTAAAACGTCATTGCGAGGAGAGACAAAGGAACGACGTGGCAATCTCATGAAACTGATTCCCCTTCCTTCGGAGGGGGCTAGGGGGAGGTCGATTGATGCTATTGAAAGTTTAAAACAAGGCAAGTGGATGAAGTATAGTATTAAGTTTTAGTACAACGTCATTGCGAGGAGAGACAAAGGAATGACGTGGCAATCCCATTAATGATATGAAACAAGGTACCGTTTACTTCATGACTAATAAAACCAATACGGTATTGTATATAGGCGTTACATCTGATTTGATAAAAAGAGTAACTCAACATAAAACCAAGTTTTACAAAGGTTTTACATCTAAATACAATTGTGATAAATTAGTGTATTTTGAAACATTTTCTAACATAAGTGAGGCAATACTGCGAGAAAAACAATTAAAAAAAACAAATAGAAAACGTAAGAATAAGCTGGTAAATGAATTGAATCCAAATTGGGATGATTTATCAATAGACTGGTTCTAAAAATCTAACACAAGATTACCACGCTTCACTATGTTACGCTCGTAATGACAAGTATAAAATCAATATAAAGAACAAGTCACATTGAACTATTATTTATTATTTTTGAATAAATAATAGTAAATCATTAAAAATAGAATTTGAAAATAGCTCAATATATAGACTTAATTAAAAACATGGGAATGCGGTATATCGTTTTCCGTGTTTTTTATGAGGTAAAAAGTCGTTTAGGCATTCACAAAAAGAAATTCCCCGTTAACCCTACTTTTAAGGAGTTTATTTCACTAGAGGAGTGGAAACGAAATACCCCACCTTTTTTCTTTACAAGTAAAGCCGGGCTACAAATTCCAAAAATTAAAACAATTGCTTTAGAAGAGAAAGTAAATAATATAATGAAAGGAACCTATACTTTTTTTTCAAAAAAAGAATTTGATTTAGGTGTTGATTATGATTGGGTAACAAATCCTGATTCTGGTTTTAAATATGATCATCATTTACATTTCACAGAAATAAACGATTTTAATAAAGTCGCTGGAGATATTAAATATGTTTGGGAGAAAGCCCGATTCTCATTTGTTTATGATGTGATTCGCTATGATTATAATTTTGATGAAGATCAGTCAACATTTGTTTTAGATCAGATTAAGGATTTTATAGATAAAAACCCAATCAACCAAGGTCCCAATTATAAATGTAGCCAAGAAATTAGTTTACGTATCTTAAATTGGACGTTTGCATTGTATTACTATCGCGATAGTGAAGCATTGACGGATACGTTGTTTAAGACCATAATGAACGCTATTTACTGGCAAATTCATCATGTGTATCATAATATTAATTTTTCTAGAATTGCGGTTAGAAATAATCATGCTATAACGGAAACATTGCTATTGTATGTTTCGAATTTATTGTTCCCTTTTATACCAGAAACAAAAAAATGGAGTAGTAAGGGTAAGAAATGGTTTGAACAAGAAATTGACTATCAAATCTATAAAGATGGTACTTATTTACAACACTCTATGAACTATCATAGAATTGTAATTCAGTTATTTACCTGGGCTATTAGACTTTCGGAATTAAATGAGGACCGCTTTAAAAATAGTGTGTATGACAAAGCAGAAAAATCACTTTTGTTTTTAGATACGTGTTTGAATGCTGTAGATGGAAATTTACCAAATTACGGACATAATGATGGTGCATTATTTTTTAAACTATCCGACGCTGATTATAGAGATTATAGAGCTCAATTAGATGATTTAAGGGCTGTTTTAAAAGGTGAAATTAAATATAATACGGATAGTTATAATTGGTATGGTATTAAAAACCCCACTAAAGTAGATCATTTACATGCTGGAACCTTTACTTTTGATAATGGAGGGTATTATATTGTAAATGAAAATAATAGTAAAACATTTATACGATGTGCAAGCTTTAAGGATAGACCTGCACAATCAGATAATTTACATGTAGATCTCTGGGCCGATGGAATCAATATTTTGAGAGATTCTGGGACTTTTAAATACAATACTACAGCTGAATTTAGTAGTTATTTTAATGGTGTTGGTGGCCATAATACAGTAAGTGTAAATGGTGCCGATCAAATGTTAAAAGGAGGTAGATTTATTTGGTTTTATTGGATTAAAAATGCAAAAGCTAAGTTGTTAGACAAGAAGGATGCATTTGTATTTGAAGGGAAAATTAGGGCATTTAGGCATGTTGGAAAAAATATCACTCATAAACGAAAAGTAACCAAAGTAAAGAATTCACAGGTATGGGAAATTTTTGATACTATTGAAAATGCACCAGACAAAGAAATGGTACAATATTGGCACATAAATCCCAAGATTAGAGATAAGGTAAGCATAAAAACATATGATAAAAATGGAAATCAATTAGATGCCATTATTGAAGAAAAATGGTATTCGAGCTATTATGGCATAAAAGAATCTTCAATTCGAATAAGTTTTAAAACAAATTATGGATATTTGCATACCAAGATTGAATATCATAATAAATTAACAAACCTTAAATAGTCATGAATATTTTATTGATTCACCAATACTTTTTAGAAAAAGATGATGGAGGTGGTTCTAGATTTAACGAAATGACACAAGTATGGTCAGAATTAGGATATAATGTTACTGTTCTTTCTGGTATGGTTCATTATAATACGGGTAAAAAATATAAGCATTGTAAAGGTAAATTTACATTAAAACAAAGAGATTTTTATCCTGGTGTAGACTTAATAAGATGTCACGTCTCTGAATCTTATAATGTAAATTTTTTAGGAAGACTTTGGGGATATTTTTCTTTTGTGTTTTCTAGCATTTATGCAGGTGTATTTAAGTTAAAGGGTAAATATGATGTTACCATAGTTACTTCACCTCCGTTGTTTATCGGTATAACGGGTTATGTTTTATCGAGGTTTAAAAGGATACCACTGGTCTTTGAAGTGCGAGATTTATGGCCTGAATCCGCTATTGATACAGGAGTCATTAGCAATAAATATATTATTAAATTCGCCTATTGGTTTGAGAAATTTATTTATAAAAAATCCAAAATAATTAATGTACTAACTCCGGCATTTAGAGAAAAATTAATTGTAAATAAAAAAGTACCTTCTGACAAAATTATTTTTATTCCAAATGCAGCTGATTTTTCATTGGCTGATGCTATTGCGAAAGATTTTGATGCAAAAAGCTTTAGAAAAAAAATAAACTTAGACGATAAGTTTATCATCACCTATGTAGGAGCTCATGGTGTAGCAAATCATTTAATACAATTAATAGATGCTGCAGAAAAGCTTCAAGATACGAATGTTGTATTTCAACTGATTGGTTCTGGCATGAAAAAGGAGGAATTAATAAAGGAAGTGGCAAAAAGGAATTTAAAGAATGTCATTTTTGTTGATCCTGTAGCTAAAAAAGAGGTGTTTAAATATATATTGGCTTCAGATATGGGAGCATCAGTGTTGAAAAAAGTAGATACATTTAAAACGATTTACTCCAATAAGACATTTGATTATATGTCTTGTAAAATACCAGTATTGTTGGCTATTGATGGCGTTTCAAGAGAATTGATTGAAGCTGCAGACTGTGGGTATTATGCTGAACCTGAAAATGCTCAAGCTATGGTTGATGTTATTAAAAATGCCTTGATAAAAGAAGCTCAATTAAAAGAAATGGGTGAAAATGGATACAGCTATGCAAGAAAGCATTTTGATAGACATCATTTGGCGTCGGATTATGTGAGATTGATAAAAGAAAAATTAGATATATAATGTACGTTAATGCTGTAAAACCAATTTTAGATTTTATTTTATCATTGATTGGGCTCGTTTTGTTGAGTCCTATTTTTATAGTGTTATTGATTTTATTAAGTATCGCTAATAAAGGAAATCCTTTTTTTTTCCAGCAAAGACCCGGGAAAAACGAAAAGGTTTTTAAAGTGATAAAATTTAAAACAATGACCGATTTTAGAGATGATGACAATAACTTGTTGCCAGACAAAGATAGGTTAACTACTATAGGTAAATTTGTTAGAAAAACATCTCTTGATGAAATACCTCAATTAATTAACGTTTTAAAAGGTGATATGAGCTTGATAGGACCAAGGCCGCTTTTAATACCTTATTTAAGTTTATATTCTAAAGAACAAAAAAGGAGGCACAATTTAAAACCAGGTATTACAGGTTGGGCACAAATTAATGGTCGTAATACAATTAGTTGGACTCAAAAATTAAAATTTGATGTTTGGTATGTTGATAATGTTAGCTTTATCTTAGACGTTAAAATAATATTTAAAACAATCTTAAAAGTGATTAAATCTGAGGATATCAATACGGTTGGTATGGCAACAACAGAACCCTTTAACGGGAAAAATTAATTAAATTTATATGATATTATACGGAGCAAGCGGACATGCAAAAGTAATTATAGACATTTATAAGCAGTTAAATGTTACGATCTCCGCAATAATTGACGATAATGTAAAGGTTACATCGATTTTAGGATGTGCTGTACATACCTTAGATGACATTGATAGCTTAAGCGATAACCTAATTATATCCATAGGAAATAATAATGTACGCAAGGAAATTGCAGAACGATTGAATGTTGAATTCGGTAACGCAATTCATCCTAAAGCGATTATTGATAAAACCTCTCAATTGGGGGTAGGTACCGCAGTAATGGCAGGTAGTGTAATCAATTCATCTACAGTAATTGGCAAACACTGTATTATCAATACATCATCTTCTATAGACCATGACTGTATATTGGAAGATTATGTACATGTTTCGCCAAATGCTACCTTGTGTGGAGGAGTAAATGTAGGACAAGGCACTCATATAGGTGCAGGTGCTGTAATTATACCTAATATAAAAATTGGTAAATGGTGTGTGATTGGAGCAGGATCGGTAGTTATTAGTGATGTTTTAGACAATCAAAAAGTAGTAGGCAATCCTGCTAGAAAAATATAATAAAAAATGATGAAATTAGATATTATTGCAGGAGCAAGACCCAATTTTATGAAGATTGCTCCAATTATTGAGGCTTTAGAAAAAGTAAAAGATAAAATTCAATACCGACTGATTCATACGGGTCAACACTATGATAAAAAAATGTCTGGTAGTTTTTTTGAAGAATTAGGGATACCTGATCCTGATGTTAATTTAGAAGTGGGTTCTGGTACTCAAGCAGAACAAACGGCTAGAATCATGGAGCGTTATGAGGCATTATTGTTAAAAGATATGGCAGATTATTGTTTGGTGGTAGGTGATGTTACTTCTACGATGGCTTGTTCTATTGCTGCAAAGAAATTAGGAGTGCATGTAATTCATGTAGAAGGAGGAATTCGCTCTAACGACATCACAATGCCTGAAGAAATTAATAGAATGGTAACTGATGCTATAACAGATATATTTTATACTACGTCAGAAGTTGCCAATGAAAATTTACGTCAATTAGGCCATGATGAAAGTAAAATCAGGTATGTTGGTAATACGATGATAGATACCTTATTGAAAAACATGCCTCGTTTAAAACAACCTACTGTTTTTTCAGAGTTAAACTTAAAAGAAAAGGGTTATTTTGTAATGACCTTACATAGACCAGCCAATGTAGATCAAGAACAAAAGTTAAAATCGCTAATAGATGAGATTGTAAAAGGAGCAAAGGGAATGCCACTTATTTTTCCGGTACATCCTCGTACTGCTAAAATGTTAGAACAAATTGGGATACAGGCGGATAATTTACATATGATTGGTCCTTTAGGTTATTTAGAATTTAATTATCTCGTAAAACATGCTTTTGCTGTAGTTACAGATTCAGGTGGTATCACAGAAGAGACTACAGTAATGAAAGTGCCTTGTATGACTTTGCGTGATAATACCGAGCGTCCAGAAACGATTACGATAGGCACGAATGAATTGGTAGGTACAGATCCTAAAAATGTAGCACCTTTTATGAAAAAATTACATAGCGGAGATTGGAAAGTAGGTGAAATTCCAAATTTATGGGATGGAAATACGGCACACCGTATCGTAGAAGATTTATTGAAATTAGTTTAGAATAAAACGCGGTCTTTGTAAGAATTCTTTTAATTTTAAAAGATTCTGTATTACTTTTACCGTACAATAAAATTGAACAGCATATGAAAGAAAAAATATGGCTTTCTTCGCCACATTTAACAGGAGAGGAGCAAAAATATGTGAAACAGGCTTTTGACGATAATTGGGTGGCACCTTTAGGTCCAAATGTCAATGGTTTAGAGCAGGATATTTGTAATTACACGGGTAGTAAGTCCTGTTCGGTGTTGAGTTCAGGTACAGCTGCAATTCATTTAGCCTTGATACTGTTGGGAATTGAAGAAAATGACGAAGTTATTTGCTCTAGCTTTACTTTTTCGGCTTCTGCGAATCCGATTAGATATCAAAAAGCAATTCCAGTTTTTGTAGATTCAGAAAAAGATACTTGGAATATGTGTCCCGTTTTATTAGAAGAAGCCATAAAAGATAGAATACGTAAAGGAAAGACACCAAAAGCGATTATTTTGGTGCATTTATATGGAATGCCTGCAAAGATGGATGAAATTCTTGGGGTAGCTTCTCAATATAAAATACCAATAATTGAAGACGCTGCAGAAGCCTTAGGAGCTTTTTATAAAGATAAAGCCATGGGGACTTTTGGTGAATTAGGAATTTTTTCATTTAATGGAAATAAAATCATTACAACTTCAGGAGGTGGAGCATTAGTATCTGACAATCCTGAATATTGTAAAAGAGCCACGTTTTTAGCAACTCAAGCTCGGGATGACGCTCCACATTATGAACATACTACTATTGGATTTAATTATAGAATGTCTAATATCTTAGCAGGAATTGGTAGAGGGCAAATGGAAGTGTTGGATGATAGAGTTAAAGCTAAACGCAACGTTTTTGACACTTATGTTAAAGCTTTAGAAAGTATTAAAGAAATTAAATTTCTATACGAATCAAAAGACACATTTTCAAATAGATGGCTAACTACCATTTTATTAGAGAATTATGACCAACGAGAAATGGTTAGATTAGCCTTACAAGATGAAAATATAGAAGCACGTCCTCTATGGAAACCAATGCATTTACAACCTATATTTAATACCTTTCCTAAATATACAAATGGTATTTCAGAAGATTTGTTTCGTAAAGGGCTATGTTTACCTAGCGGCTCTAATATGACTAATTTGCAACAGCAAAGAGTTATTGATGCCATTTTGAAACTGTTTTAAACGTATTTCTTGGTTTCTCCAACCAGAGGTTTTAAGACCATATATTATAGTAAAGGCGATAGTTTCCCTCCTTTGGAGGGATTAAGGGAGGTCTTTTTGCAAAACGCAAATTAGTATACTAATCCCATAGAAGAGGACAGAATTGTCTTTTTATCAGTGGTGAGTGGGAAAAGCACAGTATTTGTTATATGACTAAAATGAAATAATGGGTTGGCTCTAATTTAGATAGACTATTATACAAACTTATTTTTGTATGTTAATTAATTGGTAATTATTTACGACCTTTGTTTACTAATGTACAAGAGTGATTAAATGATTAAATCAGTTTTTGAAAAAGGGGCAAAATTGAATGTTTCCAGATGGGTAGTCTTACTGGTTGATATTTCTTTGGTAGTTCAAAGTTTTATTATTGCCTATCTCGTTGTATTTAATTTTGATTTAAGTTTTCAACAATTTGGGTTCTTTGCTCAAATTTTTTTAGTCATATTATTATCATTAATTAGCTTTTTAATAGTTGGATCATATAAGGGTACCGTTCGACAAACGGGAATAAAAGACGCTCTCAATCTTTTTTATGGTGTAAGCCTAATTTTTATCTCATTATTTATCATTACTCTAGTTGATAGGAACTATGATATTACCAAACGGTTTGCGGTTCCTTTTAGAGTTTTAACTGTAAATTATCTTATAAATATTATTGTTTTAATTGCAAGTAGATATGTTTTTAAAAGATTTATTCAGAAGGTATTAGTTCAGTATAAAGCTCCTAAAAAAACGTTGATTTATGGGGCTGGTGATTCAGGAATGCTAACTTATGCAGCCATTATCAATGATTTAAATAATAATGCAAATATTGTAGGTTTTATTGATGATGATAAAAAGAAACGAGGAAAGAAATACAACAGGGTAAAAGTATATTCTTCTAAAGTAATTACAAAAGAATTTATAGAAAGTCATGATATAAAAGAAATTATTGTTTCTATTCATAATATAAAACCTTTTAAATTATTCGAAATTGTAGATAAATTAGTTCCATTACCCGTTAAGGTAAAAGTAGTACCACCCGTTGACCAATGGATAGATGGTGATTTGAATGTAGGACAACTTACAGAGGTTAAAATTGAAGACTTATTAAATAGAACGCCAATAAAAATAAATAATCCCATTCTGCAAAAAGAATTGGATGGTAAAGTAATTCTAATTACAGGAGCTGCAGGTTCTATAGGTAGTGAAATTGCTCATCAAGTTGGTAATTATAAGTATAAGCAGCTTATTTTATTAGATCAAGCGGAATCTGATTTATATAATGTGCAACAGAGTTTCCATAGAAAGAAATTTAAAAACTTTGCTGTTGAAGTTGCCGATATAAGCAATACAAAACGAATGGCGGCTATTTTTAGCAATTACCAAATTGATATGATTTTCCACGCCGCTGCCTATAAACATGTTCCGCTTATGGAAGATAATCCTTACGAAGCCGTACGTGTGAATGTTTTTGGAACACGTACAGTGATGGATTTGGCATCTAAGCATCGTGTAGAGAAATTTGTGATGGTGTCAACAGATAAAGCAGTAAACCCCACGAATGTAATGGGTGCTACTAAGCGGGTTGCAGAAGTGTATGCCAATTGCTTAAACCATGAAGGTAAAACGAAATTCATCACCACTAGATTTGGTAATGTATTAGGTTCAAACGGATCTGTAATTCCGTTATTTAAAAAACAAATTGCAGAAGGTGGTCCCATTCAAGTAACCGATAAAGAAATTACGCGGTATTTTATGACCATTAGTGAAGCTTGTAGTTTGGTGTTGGAAGCTGGAGTCATGGGAAAAGGAGGAGAGATTTATGTCTTCGATATGGGAGAATCTGTGAAGATCTATGATTTAGCTAAAAAGATGATTCACTTGTCGGGATTAAAATACCCTGATGATATAGATATTAAAATTATCGGATTACGTCCAGGAGAAAAGCTTTACGAAGAACTGTTAAGTAATGAAGAAAATACAGTACCTACGTATAATGAAAAAATTATGATTGCAAAGGTAGACCCTGTGGATTATAAAGTGATGAAAAGTAAAATTATCGAATTGTCTAAACTAGACAATATGGATAAATTTGAAATCGTTACTAAAATGAAGAGTATTGTTACAGAATACATTTCAAACAATTCTGAATATGAATCTTTAGATGTAAAGGAGACTTCAGTACATTCAAAGTAATCTTAAAATCATTGGACAGATTTCGATAACGCATAATCTATTAGAATTAATCTAGTTAAATTCTGCTATGCCCCTTGCAATAAACACTTAACAATAATAAATTGAAGTATCATTTATGAGATTGCCACAGGCAATTATATATTTTGCTTAATAATTGAATTATTGCAATGCCTTCACAATGACAACTGTTGAAATAAACTTTATAGTAAAAGTCATAAAAGTACCACAGGCATCATTATAACATTACGTTTATACTTTAATAATGAATAAGTTCTCCTCTAGAGAGGGGTTAGGGCAGGTCTTTTAAAAGAAGAATCAAAATCCAAATAAAAAACAAATCTCAATTTCCAAAATTCAAAAATTCAAATCTCAAATAAAAAACAAATCTCAAAATTTTAAAATACAGTTGTAATAAAATTGTCATTGGAGTATCATTAAATAGATTTCCACGTCACTTATAATGTAAGTACTACCATAAATAATTACGTTATGCTCCTCGCAATGACTAAGTAATTCCCCTCTTGAGAGGGGCTAAGGGGAGTGTTTTTACTTGAACAACTACCGAGAAAAAATAAATAGATTGCCACGTCGCATAATTCGAAGTACTAATCGAAGAAAATTTCCATTAAGCTCCTCGCAATGACAAGTGTTATAATTGTGTTTTGTTATTTGATTATTGAAGTACATTAACAACTACTAATTCCCCTTCCTTAGGAGGGGGTTAGGGGGAGGTCTTTTAAAAGAAAAAACAAAATTCAAAAATTCAAATCTCAAATAAAAAACAAATCTCAAAATTTTAAAATACAGTTTTATAAAATTGTCATTGGAGTATAATTAATGAGATTGCCACGTCACTTATAATTTAAGTACTACCATAAATAATTACGTTATACTCCTCACAATGACTAAGTAATTCCCCTCTTGAGAGGGGCTAAGGGGAGTATTTTTACTTGAACAACTACCGAGAAAAAATAAATAGATTGCCACGTCGAATGAATTATAAGTACTAATTGAATAAATTTTCGATATGCTCCTCGCAATGACAAGTGTTATCATTGTGTT
Source organism: Aureibaculum flavum (assembly GCF_016406085.1). Classification (GTDB taxonomy): domain Bacteria; phylum Bacteroidota; class Bacteroidia; order Flavobacteriales; family Flavobacteriaceae; genus Aureibaculum; species Aureibaculum flavum. The sequence continues at coordinate 257,566 of NZ_JAEHFJ010000004.1, read as the reverse complement.
TTGTTATTTAATTAATAACGAAATAGTTCCCCTCTTGAGAGGGGCTAGGGGTGTGTTGTTGAATTATGGTCTTTATACAAAAACCAATACCGTACCGCTAACATCAACAGCAATGGAATGATAGCCAAAGAAAAAATCTGAATCTTAAGTATCCATAATACTACTGTTAAAGCCAAAAGTACTAGTAATAAAAGTATATACTTTTTAACCCAATTTGGAACTTCCTTTTTTAACAAAACAAAGGCAACAAATACATTAGGCATAAAGGCCCATAAAAAGTTGTAATTATCTTTAGTTGCTGAATGGTCGGTTGCAAACCAAAGTAATAATACAACAAGACCTATTAAACCTGTGGTGAAAAACAAGGTGAAATCTAGTACTTTACTACGTTTTCGTTGCTTATAATCACGATAGGTAATAAAAATAACCAATAGAGCAATTAACGAGAAGACTATTAAAGGTGTAAATAATTGAAACCCTTTAGTTTTCTTATCTTTTGCTTTAAACAAGACGTTAGTCTTCTTTACAATCGGCTTTCCATTAACAGTACTCTCCGCATAGGTATTGAAAATATTATCAGGTAAAAAAAGATAATCTTTAGTAGTTGCTTTTTTATCAATTACAGATCCTAATGCTAAATCGATTCCGAAGGTACCCCAAGGATGTTTTTTTTGAGCGTATTGATGGATTAAACTACGTAAGGTTTCGTTCTTGCCTTCTGTATAATTATTGTTAAACACTACTTTTTCTTGAAGAACATTTTCAGCCACATCTTTTAATCGTGTGGCACAATTGTCATAAAAGAAATCATATAAATAAGATTTATTCTCAGGTTTGGCATTATTTTGTAAAAAATTAAAGAATGCTTGTTTTTCAGGTTGCGTTAAATTTAAAACTTGCTCTCTAATACCTCTATTTTCTTCCTTATAACTTCTGTAAAAATAGGAAAATGGATATGCGGCTAATTCGTACAATAATTTTCCTTGGGCAAATTTTAAATTAAAGTTTGGAGTCTCGAAATTAAAAATACCATAATTATAGGCTTGATCTATTCTTAATTTTCTGTCCGTTACTCTAATAGCACTATGCCCAAAAGTATCATAAAGTTGATCATAACCAGGATCGACAGTAATTATGCTTATTTCAGCTTGATCAGATAATACCATCTCCTGGGCAAAACTGTTAATGATGACCAGAAAATAGAAAATAGAAAATAGACTTTTTTTCAACGTGTTTAATTTTTTTAAAAATTTCAAAATTGACATTGTTTGAAATTTGTTCTTTGTTTTTTATTCTTTATTTTTTATTTGGAATTTGAGATTTACTTTTTGAAATTTCCATTAAAATTATCTAAAATAACTCACGTCAACTTTTAACGAAAATACATTCGAAAATAATGTACCGCTGGCACCGCCAATATTTGTTAAGGCATAATCAATAGAAATGCCTTTATAATTAAATCCAACTCCAAAATTAGGCTCTAACGATAATGATTCACTATTATCAAAATCCGTTTGGTTTTGTAAATTATTAATTCCACCTCTTAAATAGACGCGACCAATATAATCTAACTGAAATCCAAACGCAGGACTCACACTCACAAATGAGCTTGAAATAACATCATTTGTTTGTGCAAAACGCATGTTTAAATCAAGTGCCGTTAGCAGATTGAAATCACGCGAAATGCTAAACTTTCTGGCAATACCTAATTGTGCTTTCGGTTTGGTGAGTTCTATTTTTTCTGGAGTAACCGTTGGGATAATTTCATCATCGTTATCAGGATTACCGTCATTTAATATACTTTCATTGAGGTTGTTGTAAATATCAATAATGTTATTCAGCTCGTCATCATCAAAAGACCAAGCATTAAACGTAGTAGTGATATCTCGTAACATTAATCCGAATTGCCAATTATTACGTTTAAATTGAAGTCCGGCATCTAATCCAAAACCAATAGAAGAGGCAAAGCCACCAATATTACGTCTTACTATTTTAGCATTTACACCTACATTTAAATCCTTAACGATTAACTTTTTAGCATAGGCTACGTTAACGGCCCAATCAGCTGCAGAAAAAAGACTCACACGATCATAATTTATTTGACCATCTTGAATTAACTGTGTTGTATTTAAAATATCATCAACACCAAAACGCATTACTGCTATAGCAATGGTACTTTCATCATTGATCGGTTTTGCAAAACCTATATAATCATAATTGGCAATACCTTGAAAATATTCGGCATGCATTAAAGAACCCTGGTAATCATTTAAACCTACTAAACCGGCTGGATTCCAATAAATGGAATTTACATCATTACTGGAAGCCGTTACCGCTTTACCCATACCAAATGCAGATGCATCTACACCAATGCTTAAAAACTCATTTGAAAAATTCCGTATGGTTTGAGCTGGCACTACTAATGGTAAAAACAATAAAATTAAAATTATTTTTTTCAATAGTAATTTATTTATATATAAATATAATTTAATCATCCAGCTTAACGCTTTAAGTTAGTAAAACCAGAAAATAAATTATATGCTCCTAAAATACAAAGTGGAATACCTGTGATTAAACTTAATTTACTCCCAAATATAACGCCAATAATACCTGCTACTAAAGCTGCAATTCCTCCAATAATTTTAAAAATACTTTTTGTATTAACTTTAGGTTTCTTTTTTGTGATAAGATCTTGTTCAAACTCTTGTTCTAAATGCTCATTATTTTCATGAACTGCTAAGGATTCGTCAGCAATGATAACACCATCTAGCATCTCCAGTTTTCTGTCAGCCATATTGGCCAATTCTGTATTGTGTGTTACAATGACAAACGTTTGATTAAATTCATCACGCAAACTAAAAAATAACTCATGCAAATTTTTAGCTGAGGCGGTATCTAAATTTCCACTAGGTTCATCTGCAAAAATAACTTTAGGGTTATTAATTAGGGCTCTAGCAACCGCTACACGCTGTTGCTCACCACCTGAAAGTTCATTCGGTTTATGGTCAACTCTATGAGATAAACCTAAAAAATCTAATATTTTCTTGGCTTCTATTTCTACTTCTTTCTTTGGTCTGTTGGCTATAAATGCAGGAATACATACATTCTCTAAGGCCGTAAATTCAGGTAATAATTGGTGAAACTGAAAAATAAAACCGATATGTTCATTCCTGAATTTTGACAATCCTCTGTCATTTAAATTTAAAACGTCTTGTCTATTTAATTCAAGTTTAGATTTAATTATTGAATTGAGCCCTTTTGTTGAAGGTTTATCAAGTGTACCTAAAATCTGTAACAATGTTGTTTTTCCAGCTCCAGAAGGCCCTACAATAGCAACAATTTCACCCTGTTTTATATGAAGATCAACACCTTTTAAAACTTCTAAATCGCCGTAATATTTATGAATGTTTTTTGCAATTATCATAGATCAAAATTCTTAGCGTAAAACTACATAATAATTATTTATTTTTTAGTGTTAATGTTTAGAGAGATATGCTATGATGATGACATGCAGATTACAAAAAACGATTCCACTAATCCATTGCTCTTATCATTTCGAGAAGTACAACAGAACTCACATTATAGAATTGTAATTTTATATGCGATCTTGGTTTTTTTTATTAGTGACTTCCGCTTAATAATAATTGGAATTAATTTTAAAATATGAATTCACCAATTCTTTTCTTAGATTTTTGGTATTTATTTGAAATTTGGTGCTTGATATTTATTTTCTAACTTCTATCTTCTAACTTCTATCTTCTAGCTTCTCTTCTCTCTATTCTCTATTCTCTACTCTTTTTTCTCTATTCTTTATTCTTAATTATTTTTTCTCTATTCTTTTTTCTAAATTATCTATACGCTATCAAAGCCATGTTTTCATCTTGTTATAGTCCAAGAAATAAATAAATTTTAAAGAAAAATTATTTACAATTGATTCGTCAAAGAGATTATCTAAGTTTTTGCCAAAATTAAGATCAGACAAATCATCCTTATTAAATATATTATTGCGGTACAACGCTACTAATTGACTACCAGGAGCAAACTCCCAAGAGTAATTCAAATCTAAATTCCATATGTTGTAATTAATATTATGGCTAGCTATATAAGCATTAGCATCTAAAGTACCCTGGTTATTTAATGCATAAAAATTAGAATCGTAGGTTACTGGTGACCAATAATGCCTAAAAGAAAGTGATAAGGATGATTTTACAGTAAAACTAAATTTTCCTGACAAAGAATTGGTTACCGTTTTTACATCACGATTTCCGAATATAATAGACGCGTCGTCCAATTGATTTACCCATCCGTTTTCATTTTTTAACATAGCATATTCAAAATCATAAATAATTTGAAATTTATTGGTAAAACGAAAACGTGGCGAAAGATTAACACTAATAAAATTTTCAGTGCTACTGTATCTTTTCCCATAAGTTAATCGGATATCATAGGCAAACTTTTTTCTGTAATCAGTAGAAACCCATCCTCCAAATTCTAAAATACCTTTTTGTTTAAAATAACGCCCATTTACTCTAGGTTCAAAATAATCAAATTGATTTCCAATATTTGTTTCCATGTTTCCACCAAAAGCAAACCTATTCTTAGTGATAAAAAAACCATCTAATTCAAACTCATTCCCCACATAAGAATTAGGACTATTTAAATAGTCAACACTTGATTCAAAAGAAATACGATAATCATTGAAGTGTTGTGAAGGTTCAAAAATTTGATACGAAATTTCCCCAAAATACGAAGAACGATTATTTCTATTGATGAAACCTAAATCTTTGATATCATAAGTATCATTATTTCTGTAGTGACCTGCACTATATTGAACATTTCCATATGTTTTTGACAACTCTAAAAATCCAGAAAATCCATCAGTAATTTCACCATTTTCCTTGACATTACTCATTTTAAAGTTTCCTTTAATATTATATTTATTTTCTTTATCAGAGATATCATAAAGAAGTCCCGTTACATTCGCATCTCTAAAACTACCATTTCTAGTCACGTTTGTATTTACTAAAGTTACAGATGAATTTTTATTAAACTGTTGATCTAAAACAAGCACATTATAATTCGCTAATGATTCAGTTACAACATTTCTTTTTTCATCTGTTTCTGTGTTTGTGATTGTAGCAGAAGTCTTTTCTGTAATCGCATTAAAAATACCAATACCCAATCCTTTTTTTGTACGACCAGACAATTTAATGGCATTTAGCATATTTACCTTATCGGGATTGTCGGTAACTTCTTCATTAAGTCCTAGATCATTTTCAGCAGAACTTCTGTCAACCGGATGGTTTCCAATTCTTCTAGAATAAAATAGATTTCCTTTGCTAAAAAGTTCTGTTCCTTCCGTAAAAAATGCACGTTGCTCATCATATTGAAGTTCAAAAGGTCCTAAATTTAGTTCTAAATCGTCAAAAGCCGTTTGACCAAAATCAGGAATTAAGGTTGCATCAAGTGTAAAACTCTCATTGATACCATATTTTATATCTAGTCCTATACTTTGATCAAACTCAGAGCTACTATCAAAAGTGGTTAGCGAAACGGAAGCATATGGAGAAAAGCTCAATCGGGTAGGGGATTCAATATTTTTTAAGCCTGTTAATAATCCAGAGTATTGTGTAACTTCTCCTTTACTTTTATCAATATAATTCCAAACATATTTCTCATTGATATAGTGAATTCTTCTAAAAAAATTTATTCCCCAAGTTTCAACATTGGTTGAAAAACGCAATGCGGAATAAGGTATTTTAATTTCAACGACCCAGCTATCCTTATTAAATTTGACTTTACTGTACCAAACCGCATTCCAGGTAAAATCTTCATCACCATTGGCTACTTTCGCATCTCCTTGAGCACCGGTGCTTTGAACCGCAAATTCAGTATCATTCTGACCATCATTATTAGGATTGATTGATACTAAGAAAAAATCAGTATTTCCAAATTGATCTCTATTGCCAAATTCCATTGGTACTTTATTGGGAGTATCATCATAAAGCGTTGCACCAAAATAGATGGCTTCATCATCATAGGCCACTCTAACTGTGGTTTTTTTATTGTTTCTTTCGGCTCCACCATCTCCAGGTTCAAACATAACAAAATCTTTGGCAAGGTCTGTATCTTGCCAAAATGCCTCATCTAAAACACCGTCAATTACAGGAGATTTGTTAATTTTTAATATTTCAACTTCTTTAGGAACAGCTTGGGAAAAGCAAATATTATAAATGAATAGGAGTAAAATGAATGGGTAAAATTTCATTTAGTGTATTTGAATAGTTAGTGATTATCAAAGCGTTTAGAATACCTTAAATAATCTTAAAGAGCAATTATTTGGTGAAAATAGTAATTAATTTTAAAAGTTAACCGAATTACCAAATGGTTTATTATTTTTGTAGTACTTATTCACAAAATATAAAGAATGAACTTACACGAATATCAAGGAAAAGAAATATTAAATAGTTTTGGTGTTAGAATCCAAAGAGGTCGAGTAGCTCACAGTCATAAAGAAGCTGTGGAAGTAGCGAAACAAATTGCTGCAGAAACTGGTACTGGATGGTGGGTAATTAAAGCTCAAATACATGCTGGTGGTAGAGGTAAAGGTGGTGGTGTTAAATTGGCTAAAAACTTAGCTGAAGTTGATTCTATCTCTCAAGATATTATTGGAATGATGTTAAAAACACCTCAAACTCCTGCACAAGGAAAAAAGGTAAGTCAAGTACTTATTGCAGAGGATGTTTATTATCCAGGTGAGCATGAGCCAGAAGAGTATTATATGTCGGTACTTTTAAACCGTGAAACAAGTAGAAATATGATTATGTATTCTACAGAAGGGGGTATGGATATTGAAACGGTTGCGGAAGAAACACCTCATTTAATATTTACAGAGGAGATTGACCCAACGGTTGGATTGTTGCCTTTTCAAGCTCGCAAAATTGCTTTTAATTTTGGTTTGTCTGGTGTAGCTTTAAAAGAAATGGTGAAATTCGTTACGGCTCTATATAAAGCTTATGTAGAATCAGATGCTTCGCTTTTTGAAATAAACCCAGTATTAAAAACATCCGATGATAAAATTATGGCTGTTGATGCCAAAGTATCTATAGATGATAATGCTTTGTTTAGACGTAAGGAATATGCAGAAATGCGTGATTTACGCGAAGAGAACCCAATTGAAGTAGAGGCAAGAGCTGCTGGATTAAATTATGTAGATCTTGATGGAAATGTAGGTTGTATGGTAAACGGAGCTGGTTTAGCAATGGGAACTATGGACTTGATTAAACAAGCTGGTGGTGAACCTGCTAACTTCTTAGATGTTGGGGGTACTGCTGATGCTAAACGTGTTGAAACGGCTTTTAGAATTATCTTAAAAGATTCAAACGTAAAAGCAATTTTAGTAAATATTTTTGGTGGTATTGTTCGTTGTGATAGAGTAGCTCAAGGTGTTGTAGATGCTTATACGAATATGGGTGATGCTATTAATGTACCAATTATAGTTCGTTTACAAGGAACAAATGCAAAAGAAGCTAAAGAGCTAATTGATAACAGTGGTATGGAAATTATTTCTGCTACTGAGTTTAAAGAAGCTGCTGATAAAGTACAAGAAGTACTGGCTAAATAATATATAGAATTATTGACACATATGAAACCGATATTACATTCAAGAATAATAATTTTTTGCGTGCTTTTATCGGTTTTTTCCGTTTCAGCACAGGATAAACTGACCTATGCAAACCCTTCAGATGTTGGTTTAGACTCCACATACATATATCATAATGTTGATTCTATTATGACCCTAGGAATTGAAAATCATGCTTTTCCGGGAGCTCAAGTATTAGTAGCTAAAGACAGTAAAATTATTTTTCATAAGGCCTACGGTTATCAAACTTATGATTCCGTGCAGCAAGTGGGATTAAATGACATTTATGATTTAGCATCAGTTACTAAAATTACAGCGGCGTTACCAGCAATAATGAAATTAGTTGATGAAGGTAAACTAGATTTAGACAAACCTTTTAGTGACTATTGGAAACGCTGGAGGCATGTTAAAAATAAAAAAGACTTAACCTTACGCGAAATATTAGCCCATCAAGCAGGACTGCAACCATATATTGTTTTTTTAAGTAAAGTATTTAAGAAAAATGGTGAGATCAAAAAACGTTTTGTAAAACGAAAAGCAAAGAAAAGATATACTAATCAAGCCTATAATGGTTTGTACATAAAAAATAGATTTAATAGAAAAATGTACCGGATTGCAAATCGGTCAGAAGTTTCTGCTATCAAAAAATATAAATATTCTGGCTTAACTTTTTTAATGTACCCCGAATTAGTTAAACAAATAACGGGTAAACCATTCGATACCTACTTACAAGAAACTTTTTACAAACCTTTAGGTGCTACAACAATGGGATTTCTTCCTAAAACTAAGAATTTCAGCAATAAAATTATCCCTACCGAAGTAGATTCACTTTTTAGAAAAGACTTGACTAGAGGATGGGTACACGATGAAAACGCAGCATTATTAGGTGGAATTTCTGGTAATGCAGGGTTATTTGCAACGGCTACAGATTTAGCTAAAATAATGCAGATGTATCAGAATTATGGGGTTTATGATGGTAAACGTTATTTTTCTGAAGCTACCGTAAAAGAGTTTATAAAAATTCAATATCCAGATAACGACAATAGACGGGGCTTAGGGTTTGACAAACCATCTATCGGTAATGATACCTTAGCGTTAAAAGATGCATATCCTGCACCAGAAGTAAGTGCCGAAAGTTTTGGGCATTCTGGTTTTACAGGTACTTTTATTTGGGCTGACCCCAAAGAGAAACTAGTTTATATTTTCTTGTCAAATAGAGTAAATCCGACAAGAAAAAGTAGAGGCATTTACACATTCAATATTAGAAGTGCTATTCAAGAAGTCTTTTATAAAGCAAAGAAAGAGTAACTAAAAACTATACTTCAATTCTAGTAAGGCACTTCTCTGTAATACTGGAAAAACAACAAAACTTTCCTCGGGATTTGCACTTATATATTCTTTAGTAGCTCCATTAGCACTTGCTCCAAAACTATTGGCACCATAGAAATTGGCAAGCCCTTTAGAATTAAATAGATTTGAAACTAAAATTTGAGCCGATAAGTGAGTATTTATTTGATACCCAGCACCCATATTGAATATACTATAAGAATCAAGCTCAAAGCCATTGGCTACGTTTCCAAAACGTTTGCCCATAAATTGCCATTTGATAAAACCAGAAATTTTATTTTTTTGATATTCGCTACTCAAATTAGTCATCATTTTAGGATTAAATGCTAAGGTGTTACCAGAATAATCTATGGTTTGATCATCAGAGGTATCAACAGAACCAGCAGCATCATATATTTTCCATTTTGTTGCTTTTGGATCTTGAACAACTCCATTAAAACGGATTGTAATATTTTGAATCGGTTCATAAACACTTTCCCATTCAAGACCGATAGTTCTAGAGGTATTAAAGAGTATGGGAGTATAGAAAATACTGTTATTATCTGCATCAAATTCAAAATTAGCTGTACCAATATTTGTTAATTCACTCCAGAATAATGTACTTGTAAATGAAAAGTTGCTTTGGCTGTATTTTACACCAATTTCCGCTTGATTTATTTTTTGAACTTCTCCTTTTTTGTTTATAGGTACATTTGAAAAATTATTAAAGTAATAATTTAACTCAGGAGCTTTATTTCCCTGCGAAAATCTAAGGAATACAGCAGAATTAGAATTCATTTTATAGTTAATACCTGCGGAAAAAGAAAGGTAATTGTAGTTGAAATTAAAATGATCTTTTTCTCCAGTTGGTGCTAAAATACCATTGTCATAAGCAGTATTGCTATTCCCGTCAAGACCACCATCTTGTACATATGGGGCAAAACGATCTTTATTTCCTTTATGATTTATAGTCTCATAACGTAACCCAAGATCTAAATTAAAATCTTCTGATATATCCCAGTTATCATTCAAAAAGGTAGCTATTTGACTTACATTAGCTTTTGAGTTTACAAAAAACAATCCTCCATAATTACTAATTCCATTGTCATCAGAGAGTTCGATAATAGGCTCACTTGGGTTTTCCAGTGTTACTTGGAGCATCCTAGGATTGGGTTCGTAAGTAACATACCCAAAACTACCTTGGTTAAAAAATGAGTTATCAGAAAATCCCAATGCTAAACCACCAGTAATATTGTGATGGTCTATTTTTTTGCTGATCGTTAATTGATTCATCCACTCATCAGCATTATTTTCTATATACCATGCTGATGTACCCATAATGGCATCATTTGGCAACGTACCATCAGAAAGATATTGAATGGGTTGTCCTGCTAAAGTTCCACTATTATCTATGCGAGCTATTTCTGTACCTGATTGAGCTTCTTTAAAAACGACTTGTCCAATAGGAAAATCTGCACCACTAATAAAATAGGCAAGGGGATCATTTAATGAAACAAAGGCATTACTTATTGAGGTCTGCCAATTGGCACTTTTGGTAGAAAATTTAAGATTATTTTTTAGCTTCCAGTTATGACCTAAATCTTGAGAAATAGCAAACCCAAAAGCAAGATCTTTTGCATGTACGCCTTTTGATGGATTAAAACTATTACTACCACCTTGTGATAAATTTCTTCCATTAGGAATATCGTCATTAAAGCTTGGCATTAATAACGAGGTAGAACTAAAGTTTTGTCCATAAGCAGGTGTAGGGTCATTCCAATTTACAGCAGCAACACCTGTATATCTATTGGTGAAATCATCTAATAGTTTAGCATAGAATTTTAGATACCCATTTTTATTTCGTTTAATCAAATTAAATTTAAACTGTCCTCCTTTACTAAAAGTAAAATTAGTATTACGAGCACCGTCATCAATTCTATAATGTCCACCAGCGTTTAAAAACCAATTATTACCCAAAGGACTACCTACAAATGCGTCAATTTTACGGAGATAATTATTTTCACCTTGAATGCCAGTAGATATTTTAATGTCACCACTAAATTTGTTTTGAATGTCTTTAGAAATGAAATTATAAATTCCACCAGGAGCATTTAAAGCCGTAACAGCAGCACTACCACCTCTAATAGCTTCTACTTTATCAGTTGTTAAATCCATCCGATGAAATAAATCAGGACTAAAATAAGAATACTGAGCAAGACTTACCGGAAGTCCATCTTCTTGAAGAGAAACATAATACCATCCCATATCATCTTCTGCGGAAGCGGAAACACCGCGTGTATAAACTTTAGTAAAAATTTCACCAGCGGCGGCATCTACAAATGTTCCAGGAATACTTTGCAATAAATTGGCGGTGCCTTGTGGATAAACCTGTTGGATCATATCGGCGTTAAGAACACTCATGGAAGTGCTTGATTCTAATTGCACTTTAGGTTCAAAAGTTCCAGTTACAATAACATTTTGTAAGTTCAATAAATCCTCTTCTAAAAAATAATCTCGTAAAATGTCCTCGTTAGTTACCTTAATGGTATCCTTTAAGGTTTTATAGCCTATATATGATAGCGTTAAGATATAGTTACCTGTTGCAATATTTTGAAGTTGGAATTGTCCGTCGGTATTTGTAGTAGTTCCAGAATAGGTGGGATTCAACACAACATTAACACCTTCTAAAAGGATACCATTAGTATTTTGTACTTCACCATGAATGGTAGATTGAGCAATTATAGAACTATTTAATAAGCCAAATAATAGCAGTGCAAATAATACGTGATTCGTTCGAAAACGATTCGTTTCAAATTTTGTAAATAATTCCAAATAATAAGTTGTTTTAGGTTTACTCGCTTAAAGTAAGCCGTTGAATAGTAATAACAGTATCACAATTTTCTACATAAATAGAAGCTTCTTTTTCTTTAACATAGCCATCAATCCAATAATAACGACATGGTTCTTGTCGGACTTTGCTTTTAGAAAAATCAATATCTCCATTAAGTAACATTTGAACAATGACAGTAGAATCAATATTTTTATCGGTCATTGTTTGAATTACATCTTCATCATAAACCCTGTGTTTACTGCGTAGAATTTCTAACATTCTTGCATTAGGTAAGTAATTACAAGAAGCTTCTTTTCCGTTTAAAATGACCAACAATAAAATAACTCCTATTGTAAATCCAAATCCAAAAAAAATAAATCGGCGTTTTATTTCCATTAATAGTTTAAAATTAAAAAACAAGTAAATTAATGTCGTTATAAGGTAAGCTAAACCAATCGGCTACTGCTCTGTTTGTTAAAATACCATGATAAAAGTACATACCTCTTTGTAAACTTTTATCAAAACGTGCGGCATTTTCAATACCACCTTCATCTCCAATTTCTAAAAGATAAGGGGTAAATATATTACTAATGGACAAGGATGCAGTTCTTGAATAACGTGAAGGAATATTAGGCACTGCATAATGAATAACGCCATGTTTTACAAATGTAGGATTGTCATGTGTGGTTACTTCAGAAGTTTCAAAACAACCACCACTATCAATACTCACATCTACAATTATGGCTCCATCTTTCATTATTTGAACCATATCGTCACTTACTAATATGGGCGTTCTAGTTCTACCTCTTACCGCACCAATGGCAACATCGCAACGCATTAATGCTTTTTGTAATGTTTTCGGTTGTATTGTTGATGTATAAATAGGTGTTCCTAAATTGTGCTGTAATCTTCTCAATTTGGTAACTGAATTATCAAACACCTTAACTTGAGCACCTAAACCAATTGCAGAACGTGCAGCAAATTCTCCAACAGTTCCAGCACCAAGAATAACAACATCAGGTGGAGCAACACCTCCAATATTACCTAATAATAGTCCGTTACCAACACTACTGTTATTCATTAATTCAGCCGCAATTAGAATAGAAGAAATTCCGGCAATTTCACTTAGTGATTTTACCACAGGAAAAATACCATGTTCATCTGATATAAAATCAAATGCGATGGCAGTAATTCTCTTTTTAGCTAAGGCTTCAAAGTATTTTTTATTTTGAGTTTTTAATTGTAATGCAGAGAATAATACACTTTGTGGGTTTATATATTCTATTTCTTTAAGTGAAGGTGGCTCCACTTTTAAAATTAAATTACATCCAAAGACTTCTTCTGCATCGTATGATATCTGAGCACCCGCTTCTGAATATTCAGAATCTGTATAGTTAGCACCGTCACCGGCAGTTGATTCAATAATTATTCGATGACCTTGATTTGTCAACGCTGCAACAGCATCTGGTGTAAGACAAATTCGTTTTTCTTGTAAATGCGTTTCTTTAGGAATACCGATAAACAATTCTCCTTTTTGCTTCCTAATTTCGAGCATTTCAGGTTTCGGCATTAATTGTTCTTTACTAAACGGAGAATATTGTTTACTCATGTTGTTGAGTTATTAGATAATTGGTTAACTGTTAAACTTCTACCTCCATCTTCATTTACTGATAACGAAATTTTATCAGCTTTTAAAGGTAACAAATTTTTAATATTCTCTGGCCATTCAATTAAGCACCAGTTATTACTATCAAAATATTCTTCTACCCCCATATCTAATGCTTCTTCTTCATCATTTATTCTATAGAAATCAAAATGATAAATACGTTCACCTTCATTTGATTCATATTCATTAACTAATGAAAACGTAGGAGAACTAACAACATCATCAACACCTAATTGTTTTACAATTTCCTTTATCAACGTTGTTTTACCAACTCCCATCTCTCCATAAAAAAGTAGGATTTTACTTGACGCCGAATCGATAATTTGACTGGCTACTTCTGGTAATTGATTTATGGTGTAATTTTTATTCATTAGATACTATAAATATAATAATATGACTGTCATTGCGAGGAACTTGATGATAGGTTTTCGATTATTAATAATTATTTAACTGACGTCGCAATCTCATTAATGTTACCAGATTATAATATATGGTGTTATACAATTCAATATTTTGAGATTCAGAGTTTATTAATTGCCAACAGCTACTCAATACTGCTAATTAATTTCACTCCTCCATAGAATGATATACATTTTGTACATCATCTTCTTCTTCTAATTTTTCTAGTAATTTATCAACATCAGCTCTTTCTTCTTCTGTTAATTTTTTAGTAGTGGTTGGAATTCTCTCAAAATCTGAAGATAAAATTTCAACATTTTTTTCATCTAAATAGCCTTGAATAGCACCAAATGACTCAAAAGGAGCATAAATCATGAGTCCGTCTTCATCTTCAAAGATTTCTTCAACTTCAAAATCGATCAATTCAAGTTCCAGTTCTTCTAGATCCATTTTTAATTCCTCTGTCGAAACTCTAAAGTTACAGGTATGATCAAACATAAAAACGACGGAACCTGAAGTTCCTAAATTACCATCACATTTGGTAAATGCTGCACGCACATTAGCTACCGTTCTATTATTATTGTCAGTTGCTGTTTCTACTAACACTGCAATACCATGTGGAGCATAACCTTCAAATAGGACTTCTTTATAATCTGCTGTATTTTTATCAGATGCCTTTTTAATAGCACGTTCTACATTTTCCTTCGGCATATTAGCGGCCTTGGCATTCTGAATAACAACACGTAACCGTGAGTTTGATTCAGGATTAGGACCACCTTCTTTTACGGCCATTACGATGTCTTTACCAATACGCGTAAAGGTTTTAGCCATCGCTGACCAACGTTTCATTTTTCTTGCTTTTCTAAATTCAAATGCTCTTCCCATGTTTTATTTTATTGGGTTATTTATTCTGTTTTATATGATTCTTGCAAAAGTAGGAATCTTTTTAAATTTATTTGATAAGATCGCTATTTACAATCTTTATTATAAAAGTTCACAACTTCTTCAATGTCTCTTTTTTTATATGCTTTATCTTCAATTTTTTTAACCAATTCGGGACAATCCTTAAAATATTCACTAGCCGCTTTTATAAAGTTTTTACTAAATAAGTTTCCACGATCACCTAAATGGGTTACTATTTCATCATCACCTTTACAAACATAATAACTGCTAGAGGAGTTGCCGGTCATAAAAACAGAGCCGTTAGGACCAGCCATAGAACCGTGAGTTGTTGTATCTAATACATACAAACTTAATTTTCCATTAATAACTTGTCTCAATAGAATTGGATTATTTTCGTTTATTTTTTTATAACAATAAGTTTTTTTTCTAGGTTTTTCATAAATATTGAAAATTTCTATACATTTTATGCCATCTGAATTATAAATCTCTTTTTTACCACCATTTTCTTCTCTAAATTTGATTTCATTTTTGTACGTAATTTTGGCAAGTCCAGTTTTCTCGGTTCCATCATTAAAATATAGTTTCGCTACGTTCTTTTGTGCTGCTAGGGGCATAACAAATAAAAAGGCTATAATTATTAATATTTCTTTCATTTAATTCTTCATTGCCTTAATTTATAACTATTCACAATTCTCATTATAAAAATTCACTACCCTTTTTAAATCGATTCTTTGACTTAGCGGGTTCACTGTACCTTTAAATTCATTATTTTCAATTTTTTTTACTAATTCAGGGCAATCATTGAAATATCTAATAGCAGCCTTTTTATTCTTTTTTGAAAATATATTATCTGTCTGCTCAAAATTTTCAATTAAAACAGCTATTTCGTCACCCTCTTTCCAAACATAATAACCGTTTTCACTTGTAGACATATCAGACCAATCCTCACCTGATTGTATCCCTGACTTATGATAAATGCTCAACTTACCTTTAATTATTTCTTTTAGTAATGAATATTTAAATTGTTCAGTTTTCTTATAATAATATGTGGATATTACAAGTCTATCCCAGTTATTAAAGGTTATTTTTACTCCATCTAATTCTAAATAATTATACAGTTGTTTCTTTGCACCTTTCTTGGTTCTAAACTTTATTTTCTTTTTAGAGGTCACTTTTGCTAAACCTTTTAGTTCGGTTCCATCTTTAAAATATAATATAGCTTCATTTTTTTGCCCGGCCATTGGCATAACAAATAAAAAGGCTATAATTATTAATATTTTTTTCATCTATAAATTTCACTTTTTTATTTGAATATTTTCTCTTTGTCTCAGTTTTTTTACGTTGTAACTCTGTATGAATACTTACTGAATAATTTTATCGAATTATAAAAAACACCGCTAAAGTCCCCTCAAGGGGACAATACTCATATGAAAATTTTCTACGTATTTCGCACCTCAAACCTCGTGTCTTTTTTTACCTCACACCTGCAAAATCCCCAAATTAAATTTCTTTTCAATAGGAGCATGGTTAGCCGCTTCAATACCCATACTAATCCAAGTTCTGGTGTCTAAAGGATCTATGACCGCATCTGTCCAAATTCTAGAGGCCGCATAATAAGGAGAAACTTGATGGTCGTATCGGTTTTTTATTTTATTAAAAAGTTCATCTTCCTTTTCTTTCGTTATTTTTTCTCCTTTTTTCTCCAACGATGCTTTTTCAATTTGTAACAATACTTTTGCAGCAGAATTACCACTCATTACGGCCAATTCAGCACTTGGCCAAGCAAAAATAAGCCTTGGGTCATAAGCTTTTCCACACATGGCATAATTACCAGCTCCATAACTATTCCCAATAATTACAGTGAATTTTGG
The DNA here is from genome assembly GCF_016406085.1 of Aureibaculum flavum. Taxonomy (GTDB): domain Bacteria; phylum Bacteroidota; class Bacteroidia; order Flavobacteriales; family Flavobacteriaceae; genus Aureibaculum; species Aureibaculum flavum. The sequence continues at coordinate 240,929 of NZ_JAEHFJ010000004.1, read as the reverse complement.
GACCACAGAATTACTCACGGCATTCACCATTTTAGCACCGTCTTTTATAATGCCTCCATGTTCAGATTTACTACCCACCATAAATCCGGTTACATCTTGTAAAAATACTAAGGGTATTTTCTTTTGGTTACAATTAGCAATAAAACGTGTGGCTTTATCAGCACTATCAGAGTAAATAACCCCTCCAAATTGCATTTCCCCTTTAGATGTTTTTACTACTTTTCGTTGATTGGCTACAATACCAACCGCCCAACCATCAATACGTGCATACGCGGTAATTAATGATTTACCATAACCTGCCTTATATTCATCATATTCAGAATTGTCTACCAATCGTTTAATGATTTCGAACATGTCATATTGTTCAGCTCTCGATTTCGGTAATATTCCGTAAATATCTTCGGGGTTTTCCTTTGGCTCTAAAGCTTTTGCACGATTATAACCTGCTTTATCAAAATCGCCAATTTTATCAACGATGTTTTTTATAGTATCCAACGCATCTTTGTCATCTTTTGCTTTATAATCTGTTACTCCAGAAATTTCACAATGTGTTGTTGCTCCTCCTAATGTTTCATTATCAATACTTTCTCCAATGGCAGCTTTTACCAAATAACTTCCTGCAAGGAAAATACTTCCCGTTTTGTCTACAATTAAGGCTTCATCACTCATAATTGGCAAGTAAGCACCACCAGCAACACAGCTGCCCATAACGGCAGCTATTTGGGTAATACCCATACTGCTCATAATAGCATTATTTCTAAAAATACGACCGAAATGTTCTTTATCAGGAAAAATTTCATCCTGCAAGGGCAAATAGACACCTGCAGAATCAACCAAATAAATAATAGGAAGTCTGTTTTCTATAGCAATTTCTTGAGCTCTTAAGTTCTTTTTACCTGTAATTGGAAACCAAGCTCCCGCTTTTACAGTAGCATCGTTAGCAACTACAATACATTGATTGCCTTTAACATAACCAATTTTCACTACAACACCACCTGATGGACAACCACCGTGTTCGGCATACATTCCTTCTCCAGCAAATGCAGCTATTTCGATACGGTTAGAATTATTATCTAACAAATAATCGATACGTTCTCTAGCCGTCAGTTTACCCTTAGCATGTTGCTTTTCAATACGTTTTTTACCACCACCATTATAAACATCACGCAATTTATCTCTGAGAGCTCCAACTTGTAATTTGTTGTGGTCTTCGTTTTTATTAAAATTTATATCCATAAAATTGATTTCGATAGCATTGGCTAAAATACAAAAATAAACGATTTTTAATCTATAATATTACTGGATATTTCCCATTTCACCTCTACTTTGGAGCGGTCGTAACTTTATTTTTTTAAAGTTACAGATAAGGAAAAATAAAAAGTTTTTAAAACGATATGTGCCGATCATCAGATAATCTTTAAAAAGAACTTTTTATCGTATCTTTGATAAAATCTTACTATATAACCCTAATTTTATTAAATGCCTAAAAAGAAAATTATTGCTTTTGCAGGAAGTAACAGCAAGCAATCCATAAATAAAAAATTGGTTGTTTTGGCTTCAGAACAATTAAAAAATGTAGATGTAACTATTTTAGATTTAAATGATTTCGATTTACCTTTATATGGTATTGATGAAGAAATTGAAAATGGATACCCAGAAGATGCTAAGCGATTTAATGAATTACTTAAAGATTCTGATGGAATATTAATTTCTTTAGCCGAACATAATGGAGCTTATACCGTTGCCTTTAAAAACATTATGGATTGGGCGTCTAGAATTGATGGAATGGTTTGGAAAAATAAACCGATGCTACTATTATCAACATCTCCAGGAGGTAGAGGAGGAGCATCTGTAATGGAGCTAGCCTTGGGTAAATTTCCTTTTATGGGATCGGATATTATAGCTAATTTTTCATTGCCCTTTTTTAATGTAAATTATAGCGAACAAGGTATTACAGATAAACAAATGAATATTGAATTTATTAAAGCGATTAATGATTTTGAAAAATCTTTATAAAAACGAAACCAAATAAAAAATATTGAAAATGGAAAATATTAAAATAACTGTTGCTGAAAACGGACCACTCTTAGTCAATGGAACTTGTGAAGTTACCAAAATTGATGGTTCAATTGATATAAAAGAGAAAGTAACCGCTTTTTGTCGGTGTGGTGCTTCAAACAATAAACCCTATTGCGATGGCGAACATAAAAAAAATAATTTTGTAGGTTAGCTGTTATATAACAGCACTTCTTCAAAATAATATTGGCATAAAAGGTGACTATGATGTGTTAATCAATGTCAATTTTTAAGTGAAAATAAATATAATAATACAGCTTTGTTAGTTTGCACTCTGCAATTGATAAAACAAGAAAATATTTAGATGTAATGACTTGATTTTGTTTTAATAACTAAAAATTAGAAAATGGAAATAATCATTTATGGTAAAAAGGGAGATGCTCATACTGTGGCATTCAAGAACTTTTTAAGAATGGCTGAAATTGATTTCATTTACAAAAATTTAGCTATTGATGAAGAAGCTGCAAGGCATACAAAGGAATTATATGATGGAGCTTTAAAATACCCTACACTGATTATAGACGGAGAAGTGTATTTAACCCCAACCTCTGATACTTTTAATAAAGTGATGAAAGAATTGCACTTAAGAGGCTAAATTTTGCCGTTTTCTAATTGTATGTGCCATTTATTGGCATTTCTAAATATTTGTAACGATATTTGCTCAACCAACCAAAACTTCTAAAAATTATGATTATGAACAAAAATACCGTATTGGGTTATGCCACATTAATAATGATTGCAATGGGTGTAATATTAATTGCCCTAGGAGCCTTTAGATATGATGATGTTGCTGGATGGGGGTTTGCTGCTGTAGGAATCGGTTTCTTTGCAAATGCATGGGTGTTTAATGCACTAAAAGGACGTGTGTAAAACAGCATATTTCTTGGCCTTCTTTAAGGTCATCGATGGATACTACTAAAATAATTAATGCTACGACCTAGAACTTGTAGTAAAAGTTTCAAAAATTAATAATAAAATTAATAATTAGTAAAATAATGGCTGACGATAAAAAAGTTATCTTTTCAATGAATAAGGTTTCAAAAACCTTTCAAAGTACCAATAAACAAGTATTAAAAGATATCTATTTAAGCTTCTTTTATGGAGCCAAAATTGGAATATTAGGACTCAACGGTTCGGGTAAATCTACCTTGCTTAAAATAATTGCAGGGATTGAAAAAAATTACCAAGGTGATGTTGTTTTTGCTCCAGGTTATAAGGTGGGTTATTTAGAACAAGAACCGAAATTAGATGATACTAAAACTGTAATTGATATTGTTAAAGAAGGTGTAGCAGAGACCGTTGCAATTCTTGATGAATACAATAAAATTAATGACATGTTTGGGTTAGAAGAAGTCTATTCTGATGCAGATAAGATGGAGAAACTAATGGCTCAACAGGCAGAACTTCAAGATAAAATTGATGCTTCTAATGCATGGGAATTAGATACCAAGTTAGAAATTGCCATGGATGCCTTAAGAACTCCTGAAGGTGATACACCTATAAAGAATTTATCCGGTGGAGAAAGACGACGTGTTGCTCTATGTAGATTGTTATTACAAGAACCAGAAGTTTTATTATTAGATGAACCCACAAACCATTTAGATGCGGAATCTGTACATTGGTTAGAACATCATTTAGCTCAATATAAAGGAACTGTAATAGCGGTAACGCATGATAGATATTTTCTAGATAATGTAGCGGGATGGATTTTAGAACTAGATAGAGGTGAAGGTATTCCTTGGAAAGGAAACTACTCTTCTTGGTTAGATCAAAAATCAAAACGATTGGCACAAGAAAGTAAAACAGCCTCTAAACGTCAAAAGACTTTAGAACGTGAGTTAGATTGGGTACGACAAGGAGCGAAAGGTAGACAAACCAAGCAGAAAGCAAGGTTAAAGAATTATGATAAATTATTGAGTCAGGACCAAAAACAACTGGATGAAAAATTAGAAATTTACATTCCTAATGGTCCACGATTGGGTACAAATGTTATCGAAGCCAAAGGAGTGAGTAAAGCATTTGGTGATAAATTATTATATGAGAATTTAAACTTTAATTTACCTCAAGCAGGTATCGTAGGCATTATTGGTCCCAACGGTGCTGGTAAAACCACTATTTTTAAAATGATAATGGGTGAAGAAAAACCAGATAAAGGAGAATTTATTGTTGGAGAGACCGCTAAGATTGCCTATGTAGATCAAGCACATTCGAACATTGATCCTGATAAGAGTATTTGGCAAAACTTTTCTGATGAACAAGATTTAGTTCTAATGGGAGGCAAGCAAGTTAATTCTAGAGCTTATTTAAGTCGATTTAACTTTTCTGGAAGTGAGCAAAATAAAAAAGTAAGTACACTTTCTGGTGGTGAGCGTAACAGATTGCATTTAGCCATGACACTAAAAGAAGAGGGTAATGTATTACTTTTAGATGAGCCTACTAACGATTTAGATGTGAATACACTAAGAGCTTTGGAAGAAGGGCTAGAAAACTTTGCAGGTTGTGCTGTTGTTATTAGTCACGACCGTTGGTTTTTAGATAGAATATGTACACATATTTTAGCTTTTGAAGGTGATAGTGAAGTGTATTTCTTTGAAGGAGGATTTAGTGAATATGAAGAAAATAAGAAACAACGTTTAGGTGGTGATTTAATGCCAAAACGTATTAAATATAAAAAGTTAATTCGTTAATCTATATTCTAAAGCTTTTCCTTTAAAATGAAGATACCTGTAAAACTATATTTTTTAATTGCTTTTCTAATTGTGCCCATGGCATTTTGTGCTCAAAATAAAGAGCCAAATGTGTTTTTAATCACATTAGATGGAGTGAGATGGCAAGAAGTATTTACAGGTATAGATTCTAAATTAATAGAAAATAAAAGTTACACAGAAAATAAGGAACACTTAATAAGTTTATTTGAAGGAAACACTCCAGAAGAAAAAAGAAAAAAATTAATGCCTTTTTTCTGGAATACTATTGCTACCAAGGGACAATTATATGGTAACAGAAATGCCGGGAGTAAAGTTGATGTAATTAACAAAATGGTCTTTTCATATCCTGGCTATAATGAGATTCTAAGTGGTTTTTCTGATGATGAGAATATCGATAGTAATAATAAAACGTATAATAAAAACACAACCATCTTAGAGAAAGTAAACAATTTACCTGCTTATAAAGGTAAAGTGGCTGCATTTGCTAGTTGGGATGTCTTTCCTTATATAATTAATGATAAGCGTAGTGGAATTCCAGTAAATGCTGGTTATATGGATGCTTCTGAAAATTTAAATACTCAAGAAGTTTTATTAAATGAAATGCAGCGGCAAGCTCCTATAATTTGGGAAAATGTACGTTTGGATGTGTTTACACATCATTTTGCTAAAGAATATATTAAGAAAAATCATCCGAAATTAGTATATATCGCATACGGTGAAACAGATGATTTTGCACATGGTGGTTCATTTGATTCTTATATAAAGTCTTTAAAAAACACGGATGCTTTAATTGAAGATTTATGGAACTACGTTCAAGAAAATGAATTTTATAAAAACAACACTTATTTTATTATTACGACTGACCATGGTAGAGGCGTAGGCGTAGAAAAGAGCAGTAGCTGGACTGGTCATGGAAAAGAAGTGGCTGGAGCTACTCAAACTTGGTTAGCTGTATTGGGCCCAAAAATGGTGGCAAAAGGTGAGGTTAAAGAGGATACTCAATTCTATAACAATCAAGTGGCAGCTTCTGTACTTGAGTTGTTGAACGTTTCTGTTTCAAAAGAAAAAATGGGGAAACCCATTCCAACTATTTTAGAATAGTTATAGACTTGATGAACTATTTTCTACAGTTTTAATATGATGCTATAAAACTGTACTTCTTATTTTTTCGTAAATAGTATAAAAAGCAAATTATGCATATTTTAAAAGCTTTAACTATCCTAATTATTTTAACTAGTTGTACGGCTAATAATACAATTCTACCTGAAACAGAAAGTTTAATTACAGAAAATGATTCCATAATTATGGTGTCAGATACTACAAATATAGCAACAGACACGGTTACTGTACCAGTTAATACGATAAAACACTATTTAGCGTTAGGCGATAGTTATACCATTGGGCAGAGTGTTTCTTCTGAAAAAAGTTTCCCCGCTCAATTGGCCAAATGTCTTGAAGATACGCCTGAAGCTCAAATAGATTTAGAAATTATAGCCACCACAGGTTGGACAACTAGTAGTTTAATTAACGCTATAGATTATGGAACCAAGAGAGCTTCTTATGATTTAGTAACCTTACTTATTGGTGTAAACAATCAATATCAAGGGCGGTTATTTAGTATTTATGAAAAAGAATTCGTCATTTTATTAGAGAAGGCAATCCAACTGGCTAATAACAATAAGAATAATGTAATTGTAGTTTCCATTCCGGATTATGCTTATACACCTTTTGGACAAAGTGGTAATCCCGGTAAAATTTCTAGTGAAATTGACCAGTATAATAAGTTTGCTGAAGATACTGCGAATAAATATGGTGTACTCTTTATAAACATTACAGATATAACCAGACAAGGATTAAATGATCCTGATTTGGTAGCTAGTGACAATTTACATCCTTCAGGTAAAGCATACCGCAAGTTTTCGGAAAGAATCTGTCCCAAAGCACTTACACTAATCAAGTAACCTTTATTGGTTTTATTTATCTGACCAAATGGCGAGTTCGTTTCCAGAAGGATCTAAAAATTGAAACCTTTTTCCACCAGGAAAAGAGAAGATATCTTTGGTTATTGTACCACCACCCTCCAATATTTTATTTTTTATAATATTTAGGGTTTTATGATACAAAACAACTAAAACTCCATTCACAATATCATCTTCAGTAAATTCAAATCCACCGTCAAGGTTGCCATCTGTAAATGCGGTATAAGTAGGTCCATAATCCGTAAAAATCCAGCCAAATGCTTTGGAGTAAAATTTCTTTATCTCATCAAGATTTTTAGCTCTAAATTCAATATAATTAATTTGATTATTTTCCATGTCTATAAATAAAATTATTAAAATTAAAAGCTACACTACAAATATTAATAGTAAAGTCCGTTTTTTTGAATTGAATGTATGGCTTTCTTTTCATGTGCTATGATAGTATCATAACTATCCTTAGGTAAATCACTTTCAACACCAACATAAGAAATTGTAAACCCTTTTAATATTTCATTAAAAATCAGCTTGACCCTTTCTAAATGATAATCAGAAGTTATAACTGTCAACTTAATGTGGCTTAAGTTTTTGATAATAGGAATAATTTTAACCGCATCATCAACAGAGTTTGATGATAAAGCACATTCTAAAAAAGCATTTTCAGGAATTCCTTTGTCAATTAAATAATTTTTGGCAATAGAAGCATGAGATTCAGATGAAATATTAAAGTGTGGCCCCCAACCACCAGTGCAAAGTACTAAATTATTCTTTTTATAACGTTTTAAACAACTGTTTAATCTGCTGATAGAAATAGTACCTAAATCTCCATTTGGAGAATTAGGGGAGCCTAAAACAACTAGAATCTCTTGATACATAGTGTGTTGTAATTATTTCTTGTACCAATCTCTAAGTCTTACATCAATAGTACTGTTTTTATCAGTTACCAACTTTTTAAAAGCTTTGGTATCACTCATATCCGGATTGCCTCTATAATGATAAGGATATACAATTTTTGGTTTAAATTCTAGCACAGCACTTGCGGCTTGTTTAATATCCATGGTATAAGGTAAATTCATACAAACAAAGGCGATATCTATATCCTTTAAAGCTCGCATTTCTTTAATATCTTCCGTATCACCACTAATATAAATAGCTTTACCTCCGAGATTTATAAAATAACCATTGCCTCGTCCCTTTGGATGCTTAGAATTTTCCTCTTCAGGCAAATTATACATAGGAATAGTATTGATGAAAACTTCTCCATGAACAGACATTTCTCCATTCTTAACTATTTCCAATTGACTCTCATAATCGGTTTTAAGCATTTCGGCTACAGCTGGAGGTACAATAAACGTTGCTTTTTTAGTATCTATACCAGCCAATGTTTTTATATCTGTATGATCCCCATGAATGTCAGTAATTAAAATAAGGTCAGGAGCAGCCATTCCTTTAAAAAGTTCCGCTCCACCATATGGATCTACATAAATGGTCATGTTATTCCATTGAAGAACTAAAGATCCATGTGTTATAGGTTGAATGACAATAGTACCATCGTTAGTTTTTATAGTGTCTGCAGGAATTCGTTGTGCATAATTGAAACTAATACTTAGTAGACAAAAAACGCAGGATAAAATAATTTTATTCATAATTTCATAGGGATATTAGCGTATAGATATTAATCTAATACTATTTTTAAATAAATAAATTAATTATTTCTAGAAACACCTTTGAAAGAATTTGTTACTACATAATTTTTTTCACCTCATGTTTCACAAGTTCAATTGCTGTTTGAGTAGGTGATTCTTCATTTAAAAGTTTTTGCAATACGGCTTCTCTCATTTTGTTTGCCGTACCTACTTCACCTTCTAACATGGTTTCTTTCAACAAATTTAGGGTGTTATTTTTTGCAGTTACTATCGTTTTCCAACAATTGCTACTAATGTAAATTTGTTGAGCAAGGTTATGCTCATATTCCTGTTCTATGTTTGCTAATAATTTTTTGAAATAAGCAGGTTTATCTTCACTAGAAGGTACTACTCTCACTAATAAATTGTTAGGAGAAATTCGTTCTAAAAAAAGAACCATGCGTTCATAAGCTTGCAAGCGTAGGGGTAATGCTGTTTTTTGATTTTCTTTTAACAGCGTAAACGTACGTCTGTTAGATTCGTTTTTACTTACTTGTTTAAAAAAGAAAATAGCCACTAATCCTGTTACAATAGCAGGTAACGTATAACTTAACAGTTCAATAATTTTAGTTGTATCCATGGGGTTTGTTAAAAAATGAATTTTTAATTTAAATGTAATTTGGGTAAAAATAAAGAATTAAAAATAGAGAAAAGTTGAATCAAATAAAAAAAAATAAAAAAAACTTTAGGATAGGGGTAGGAATTTTTAAATGTTAGTTGTTTAATATATAAATAGGAATATCAACGGCGATTTTTTCGCAATTCTAATTAAAGCTAAACACCATGAAAAAAAATTATTTAACAGAATTATTTGTGATGGTTTTATTACTATCACAACTAACAGCCTTCGCTAATGAAGGTTTAATTGTTACTTCAAAAGAGGTGCCAATCAACTCAAATTCCTTTACCAGTACTACAGACCCAGGATGGTCGTATACCTGTGATGACGGTATTGAAGTTGAATTATTAAGTTTAGGATTAAAAAATAATGTGCCTGTTTCTTTAAGTATTGGGGATACTAAAGATATTGAGCGTGTTGTTGTTGAAATCGTTTACAAAGGGAATAACCCTGGAAGTACTATAGAAATTGAAGATGCTGACGGTAATACGTATGCAGCCTCTAGAGTGGTACCCACTGGTGGTAGCACCAATGTTTGGTATTATAGAGCTGAATTACCAGCTACTTCAACAGTTAATTATAATAATACGGCACAAGCCAGTCATGCACAATCTATTTTAGCGTATGTATTTAGAAAGAAAAATAATGGAACTTCTAGTTCAGGAGTTTTTACTGCATTAAGTGGTTATAATAATATTGAAACAACTACAATTCCTATTCAAACGGATTCAGGTCCTAGAACGGTAACTGTAGAATTACCTATTTCTGAATTAACACCAGACGGAAGATATATTCATATTGAAGTTTCTGCAGCTGACGGTAGTTTTGCTGAATTAACAGAGACAATTGATAGTTTTCCTACAGGACAATGTTGTATTAAAGTTTTTGAACTTGAAATGACAAATGTTGCTAGTAACGTAGATGAGATAGAAATAAAAATAGATACACGTACTAAAAAGAATGGTCAAACCGTAAATGGACAATCTTGGGTTATGGGTGGTGCCATTAAAACAAATGTGAGATGTAGTTGTGTAGAAAATGATACAGAATTACCAACCGCAGATAATTTTCAGGATTACATTTTATTAGAAGACCTTTCTCAAATGCCAGAGGTTACTTTTTCTGACAACTGTTCAGCAGTTACTATAGAATATAAAGAATATAAAAGTAGAGAATCTTGTGATATTGATTTTAATACGACCAATACAGATTCAAATGTTACATTTAATGGAATGGCAGGTAACACAGATTATTCTTGGAGCAAAGGACATTATGTTCAAGTACTCGATGGTTCTGCTAAAATATTAGGAAGAATACGAAACAACACCGACACCAATTCTGGTTGGGATGTTAATTTATACTTTGATACCGTAATGGGTTATGCATTGTGGATGAATGCAGGTGGACAAGCACCAACTGCAGCGGATAAAGACAGACATAAATATGCTAATGTAGATTTTACAAAAACCAATGATTTTAAAGGATTTGGAGCAAATGCAAATGATAATCTTGCATTAGTAAATAGTGATCCACATTATTTAGATATTGGACCTAGAGATCAATTTGGTTATCCAAGTGTTGCTTTCTATTTAGCTTATTCGGGTAATGCAAACGGACAAGCTATTGCTAGTGGCCAGCATATTGAAATGGATGGAGCCTTTACAAAATGTGTGAGAGCGAGAGATGGAGCTGATTTATGGGTAAGAGAATGGACCGTGACTGATGCGGCAGGTAATACGGCAGTATTTGTTCAACGTGTAGAAGTAGAAGTTTATTAAGCCAGTTTTAATTAAATAATTTAGAAAGATGAAAAAATTAAGTTTTATATATATTTTAGTTTGTGTTGGCTTTATAGCAAACGCTCAGTTGCAACACGAAGATTTTAACTCAACAAGTATGCCTGACGGATGGTCAGCTACTAATTCTGCAAATGGTCATAGTTGGACCTTTGGTGATACAACCCCTCTAAAAGGGAGTGGTATGGAAAACCCTGCTTCTTTTGAATCGGGTGGTGTGGTTTTTAATGATTATAACGCAGGTAGCTTCAACCACAACGTGGTAGGTTTAACAAGTCCTTCAATTAATTTGGTTGAAAAAGGTATTGTGGAAGCTTCTATAGAAATCACCTACAATCTAAGATCTTTTGCCAGTGATGGTTCATTCAAAGTAAATGTTTGGGATGGCGAAATTTGGCAAAACATTTTAAATACGGCTGCTGATTCTGGTGATAAAAATAGTGGTGAGCATACTTCAAGTGTTTTAGATGTTACTCCGTATATCAATAGCGATTTTAAAGTTGAATTCGTTTTTGATGATGAAAACTCTTTAACATGGGGTGTTGGTATAGACGATTATAAATTAATGGGTGTACAAGGATCAAGTATTAAAGGTTTGGAAAGTGTTGGTTTTAGGTACTATCCTAACCCTGTGGTAGAAGGTGAATTAACCTTAGAATCTAGTGAAGAAATCTCATCGATAAATGTATATAATAGTATCGGACAAGTAATAATGACAAAAGAAGCGGTTAATTTAGAATCTAAACTTGACATGCAACATTTGGCATCTGGTGCTTATGTAGTAAAGGTTAATATTGGCGAAAACACTGGTGTTTTTAAGGTGATTAAGCCATAATTAATAATAGTTGGTTAATTGAAAAAGGCTCCGTTTTGGAGCCTTTTTTTCGTTTGATATTGTGATAAAATTATTTTAATAGACCTTAAAACTAATAGGCAGTGTATATTTTACATCTATTTTTTCACCATCTCTTGATCCCGGTATCCAATTTTTCATTAAACTAACAACGCGTATGGCTTCCTTTTTAAAGAGATCGCTTTTACTTTTATTAACTCTAATGTTTTTTAGTGCTCCTTCTTTAGAAATAGTGAACTGAACATATACTTTATCCGAAATACCTTGTTGTTGCATTAATTCTGGGTATCGCATTTGTTTTCTTACGTGACTATAAATAGCGTTAACCCCACCTTCATATTCAGGATGAATAAAATAGTCGAAATGTTCAATTTCGTTACCTTTTTCATCAAAACATTGGCCTTCAACGAAAGTATTATTTTTGAAAATATCTTTTCGTCTTATACTTTTATCTTTGTAATAGGTAACTAATTCGCCATTTAATTTATCGTCTTTGTAATTTTCTATGATTTGAAGATACCCTGACGGATTATAAATTTTACTAGTACCATGTCTCGTCCAACGATCAATACTAGAATTCTTTATATTTAAATTTGAATAATAGGATTCAATAATCAATTTTCCAGATTTATCAAACTTTTTTAATACACCAGCACCAGTGATCGTATCTGAAAAAATATAATGTGAACTGGTGACAGCATTTACACTATCCGTTTTAATTCCTAATTGATCAAAATAGTGTTTTTCAATTTTTTGCTGGGCAAATGTGTTGCTCATAATAAAAAATGAAACACTCAATAGCAATACTTTTTTCATAAATCGTTTTTTAATACTCACTTGTAAAATGTAATTTAACGCTTGGGTATTTACTTTGTGTCATTTGCATGGTAAAAGCAGAATCGGCTAAAAATACCAATTGTCCTTGTTTATCCTTTGCCAAATAACGTTGTTTAACACGTTTAAAATCTGCAAATTCATCATTTTTAGGATCTGTAGGTTCTACCCAACATGCTTTATGAACATTTAAGTTTTCATAAGTACATTTTGCACCATATTCATGTTCTAAACGGTATTGAATTACTTCATATTGTAACGCACCAACCGTTCCTATTACTTTTCTACCATTCATCTCAAGGGTAAACAATTGAGCAACTCCTTCATCCATCAACTGGTCTAAACCTTTAGTCAACTGTTTAGATTTCATAGGATCCGCGTTATTTACATAACGGAAATGCTCCGGAGAAAAACTTGGCACCCCTTTAAAGTGCAATACTTCACCTTCTGTTAAGGTATCTCCAATTTTAAAATGTCCGGTATCATGCAAGCCTACAATATCTCCGGGAAAAGACTCATCTACAATTTCTTTTTTCTCTGCAAAAAACGCATTGGGACTAGAAAACTTTAATTTTTTATTATGACGGACATGCAAGTACGGAGCATTTCGCTTAAAAGTACCTGATACAATCTTTACAAATGCCAAACGATCTCGATGCTTAGGATCCATATTGGCGTGAATTTTAAATACAAACCCCGTTAATGTTTCCTCTTTAGAATCTACCAAACGTTCCTCAGCTTTTTTAGGCTGTGGGGAAGGAGCAATTTCAATAAAACAATCTAACAATTCTTTTACGCCAAAATTATTTAAGGCGGAACCAAAAAACACAGGTTGTTGATGTCCCGCTCTATAGGCTTCCAAATCAAAATCTGGATACACTTCTATGGCCAATTCTAACTCTTCACGTAATACATTGGCTGCTTTTTCGCCAATCATAATATCTAATTCAGGGTTGTTTATATCATCGAATTCAACGCCTTCTGAGACCACTTGTTTTTTATCACCAGAAAATAGGTTTAATTTTTTATCCCAAATATTATAAATACCCTTAAAATCGTAACCCATACCAATAGGGAAACTTAAAGGCGTAACTTTTAATCCTAATTTTTGTTCTACTTCATCTAATAAATCAAAGGCATCTTTACCTTCACGGTCTAACTTATTAATAAAAACGATAATGGGTATGTTACGCATTCTACAAACCTCTACTAATTTCTCGGTTTGTTCTTCTACACCTTTTGCCACATCAATTACCACAATAACACTATCTACAGCCGTTAAAGTTCTAAAGGTATCTTCAGCAAAATCTTTATGTCCAGGTGTATCTAAAATATTAATCTTTTTGTCTTTATAGATAAAAGCCAATACTGATGTTGCTACAGAAATACCACGTTGACGCTCAATTTCCATAAAATCCGACGTAGCACCTTTTTTTATTTTATTATTTTTTACAGCACCGGCTTCTTGTATGGCACCACCAAAAAGTAATAGTTTTTCAGTTAATGTAGTTTTACCCGCATCTGGATGCGATATAATTCCGAAAGTTCTTCGGCGTTCAATTTCTTTTAAAAAGGACATGTTTATTTTTTATGGATGGCAAAGATAGTGTTAAGTTTCAAGATTAAAAATTAAAAAACAAAACATGGTCATATGCTTCATAGTAAACAATTTAATACCACCATTTCATATTCTAATGGAATTCTAACCTGAGAATGAATCCTCTTTCACACAATACTATATCTTTGCAGATTATCTAAATTTTATATAAAATCGTAAAGCAAATATTAGTAATAGAAGACGAACCGAATGTTGCGGCATTTATAAGTCAAGGACTTCAAGAATCTGGCTATAAGGTTTTTTTGGACTATAATGGTTCTAACGGTTTAGATTTATTGCAGCAAATGCAAATAGACTTAGTAGTACTTGATGTTATTTTGCCAAAAATGGATGGGAGAGAAGTTGCAAAAAAAATTAGAGAAATGGGATATACCTATCTTCCTATAATAATGCTAACCGCCTTAGGAACTACTGAAAATATCGTTAAAGGTTTAGATTCTGGTGCAGATGATTATCTTATAAAACCGTTTAAGTTTAAAGAACTTTTGGCTAGAATTCGTGCTCGTACTAGAACTAAAGGTGTACCTGTTGTTAACAACCCAAAATTAACCTTAAAAGATTTAGAATTAGATACAGAGGCTAAATTGGTAACACGAGCAGGCGAGGAGATTAGTTTGACTTCAACAGAGTTTCGATTATTGCAATACTTATTATTAAATAAAAACAGGGTATTAAACCGTGTAGATATACTTGAAAAAGTGTGGGATATTAATTTTAATATGGGTACCAATGTGGTAGATGTATATGTCAATTATTTACGAAATAAAATTGATAAAAATTTTGAAGTAAAACTGATACATACAGTAATCGGAATGGGCTATATACTTAAATAATAAGATGATATAAATGCAGATAAGAACAAAAATAACATCCGTTTTTATAGTATTGACAAGCTTGTTTTTAACGGCCGTTTTTATCATTATTTATTTACTGTCTAAAGATTATACAGAACGTGAATTTTACCTGCGTTTAAGTCAACGAGCAACCATTGCTGCAGAAGGTTATTTGGAAGCAGATGAATTAAACAGTGATATTTATGAAGATATTCGGGTTAAACATTTACAAACATTACCCAACGAAAAAGAAGTTATATATCCTGTAGATGCTAAATTTAAAAAACCATTAAAAGCCCTAGATAATAGTCTTCCAGACAGTTTTTATGATAAAATATTTAAAAATGGATATGCAGAACTAAAGCAAAACGAGTATTATTACACAGGTTTATTATATCACGATAATCAAGGAGATTTTATTGTTGTGTTATCAGCAACTGACCTTTATGGATTTGGTAAACTTGATAATTTAAGAGACACGCTAATTTTTGCATTTCTAATCAGTATTGCTTTTATTTCCATATTTGGTACGTATTACGCAAAACAAGCATTAAGTCCTATTTCAAAAATTATAAAGGAAGTAAACACCATACGAGCCGAAAATTTATCATTACGTTTAAATACGGCAGATGGAAAAGATGAATTGGCAGAGCTTTCAACTACTTTTAATAAGATGTTGGATAGGTTGCAAATATCTTTCGATTTACAAAGTAATTTTATCAATAATGCTTCTCATGAACTTCGTAATCCGCTTACGGCAATATTAGGCCAAATAGAAATCGCACTTTATAAGCCAAGAAGTGCAGTTTATTACCTTAGTATTTTGAACAAAATAGATAGAGAAGCATCGCGACTCGATTTTTTGGTGAACGGATTACTTAAATTGGCGAAAACTGATTTTGATTCTAAGGGTTTTGTCATTGACGCCATTAGAATTGATGAATTGGTATTAGATATAAAAAAGAATCTTGACGTTTCAATTCCTGATAACAAAATAAAAATAGATTTTGAAGGGTTACCAGAAAATGAAGATGCTATAACCGTTTTAGGAAGTGACTCTTTATTAAGAGTAGCTCTAAGTAATATTTTAGAAAATGCGTGTAAGTTTTCTGATTATAAAAAAGTAACCTTAAAATTAATATCAGAGACAGGCAACATTATTGTTCTTATAAATGATGAAGGTGTTGGTATTCCAGACGATGAATTAAAAAATATTTTTGAACCTTTTTTCAGAGCCTCTAATGTAAGAGAAATAGATGGTTTTGGTTTTGGACTTCCTTTAGCATACCGTATTATTAAAATGCATTCAGGTGAAATTAGGGTAGTTTCACAAATAAATAGGGGTACAATGGTTAAAATTACACTTCAAAGTAAATCTACCTATACATATTAAGGGGTTTTAAATTCTAATCTCATTCTAATTTGGTTCTTATACGGTTCTAACTTTAGGCAATTAGTTTTGTCCAAAAGTTAAAAACATGAAAAAAATATTAATTCCAACTGATTTTACAACGGAGTCATTACAGCTTGTAGAATATGTTATTTTAAATTATCCAGATAGTTGCATAGATATTATTTTGCTCGCAGGTTACAAATTACCAGATAACCGCATCACGTTAATGCACTTTAATGGCCGCGAGCAAATTAACAAACAACTTAACGATGACTTTATTTCAGCGAAGAAAAGTCTTGTACATCAACATAAAAAGAATATCAATAGTATAAGTATTCAATTATTTACGGGTGTAAACTCTTATGCATTTAAAAATTTCTTAATCAAGTTAAATGCAAATGATGCTATTGTACCAAAAGAAAAATCGCTCTGTTACCATGGTAAAAGATGGTTTGATCCTACAAAATACCTTAAAAAGAATGTAACTAACATTGTTGAAGTTCCTTATAAAGTTTCGACAGAACTACCACAACAAAAATTTTCATTAATAAACATTTTTAACTAGTAACATTTATAAAAGAGATTCAATAATAAAAAATAAATATGAAAAATTTTTCGACAAAATATTTAAAATCAGATATAAAATCTGGATTAGTAGTTTTTTTAGTGGCCTTACCCTTGTGTTTGGGGATTGCATTGGCAAGTGGAGCCCCATTATTTGCGGGTATTATATCGGGTGTAGTGGCAGGTATTGTGGTAGGTATGCTTAGTGATTCGCAACTGAGTGTTTCTGGTCCAGCAGCTGGGTTAACGGCTATTGTACTTGCAGCTATTGCAAGTTTAGGTTCTTTTGAAGCCTTTTTACTTGCAGGTTTTTTAGCAGGTGCAATGCAAATCATTTTTGGCTTTTTAAAAGCAGGGGTTTTGTCTAATTACCTACCCTCTAACGTAATTGAAGGTATGTTAGCCGCTATCGGTATTATTATCATATTATCTCAATTACCACATGCTGTTGGTTTCGATGAAATGCATGAAGGTGACTATTTTTATATCAATGCAACAGGTGAGCATCAAATCTTTCAAACCCTAAGCAATATGGTTAATTATATACATCCAGGAGCTTTAATTGTCGTATTAGCCTCTTTGGCCATTTTAATAGCTTTTATGAAAGTGCCATTTTTGATGAAAATGAAATCTTTACCCGGTGCTTTGATAGCGGTTTTAGCGGGTATCGCTATCAACGAAGTTTTTAAATTAACAGGTTCTTCATTGGCAATTGGACAAGACCATTTGGTAAGTCTGCCAATACCGGAATCTATGAATCAATTTTGGAGTCAATTTAGTCTTCCTGATTTTTCACAAATAGGGAATTCTGAAATTTGGGTGGTGGCCATTACCATTGCTACTGTTGCAAGTATTGAAACTTTATTATGTATTGAAGCAGCTGATAAAATGGATCCGTTAAAAAGATATACACGAACAAATAGAGAATTAAAAGCACAAGGCATTGGAAATATGATTAGTTCTCTGATTGGAGGAATACCTGTTACTTCAGTAATTGTGAGAACGTCTGCCAATGTTGAGTCTGGTGGTAGAACCAAAATTGCTGCCATTTCACATGGTGTCTTTTTAATGATAGCAGTGATTACTATCCCGTTCTTTTTAAACAAAATTCCGTTAGCGTCATTAGCTGCTGTTCTATTAGTAGTAGGGTATAAGTTGGCGAGTCCTAGAATATTTGTACACATGTGGAAAAATAGTAGAAAATTTCAATTTATACCGTTTGTAATCACAGTAGTTGCCATAGTTATGACCGATTTATTAGTAGGTGTTGGTATTGGTTTAGCGGTTAGTATTTACTTTATTTTACGTGGTAATGTAAAATTAGCTTACTTCTTTAAGAAAGATAAACATACCGCTGGTGAAATTATTAATATGGAATTAGCACAAGAAGTATCATTTTTAAATAAAGCGGCAATCAAACAAACTTTTGCACACTTACCAGAAAATAGTGAAGTAGTAATTGATGCTTCTAATACAATATATATAGACTATGATGTATTGCAATTGATAAAAGAGTTTGCAAACGAAGGTTCTAGAGATAAAAATATTTCTATACAACTTGTAGGGTTTCGAAAAGAATATAAGATAGATAACTCAACAACGCATGTTACATCGGTTGTATCAGATAATGAAGGACCTGTCTCTCCAGATAAAATTGTAAATGGAACCAAAGTTCCGTCTAATATTTTAAATGTTACAGAACTGGCTCTTTCAACAATATAGTGGTTAGCAATTATTGTGAGTTGAAGTACTTTTGTTATATTGAAAACTCCCTTTTCAATGTATTCAAAAGTACTTTTTTGATTTTATAAACAATTAAAATTTAACTCCTGTTTAGCTGTTTTAATCTGGTAATGTTTTTATATAAAAACCATTTAACTGAACCAAATCGATAATTTCATTTTCTGTTAGATTATCAGTAGCTTCAATTCTTAGTACATTATCAATATCCTCTAAATCAACTGACCATTGTAAAATATCAGAATGCTTTTTAAATATTGGTCTTAAAGATTTTACCTTTTTTCTAGATTTTATATCGGTTTTAAATATGAGTAGTTCCATAATCGTATTTTAATGTGATTCTGATTGAGTACTATTATCCTCATTTTGAGAATTTTGTTTGTCAACAAATTGCTTAAAAAAAGCATCGCCTTCTTCTTTCCAAAACTTATCATAATGTTTCCATTTTGAAAAATCGGTTTTAGAATCATCTTTACATTCATTTTTTGAATGCTTAGATGATTTACTACTGCCTCCGGTTCCACATCCACCAATAAGAATTTTAAGTAAAATAAATAACCCAACAGCTTGCCAATAGTTGAGTAGTGGCAGACCAAAAATCAGTGGCATTAACCAATTCCATAACCACATGATTACAAAACCAAATAATATTGCCAGCCCCGTAATGGCAATGGCACCAAAAATGATTATTCCAACAATCTCTAAGGGTGATTTTTTTCTAAATTTATGAGTGAAAAAATTTTTCATGATTTCTATATTTAATAATTGTTAATTTTTATTTCTATTTTTTTATATAATATTCCAATGGCTCTATGCCTTCTAGACATTAAAGTTCCTTCAGGAATTCCTGTTTCTTTTGAAATTTCTTTATACGTATACCCTTCAAAGTCTACCGCAATAATGATATCTCTATAAGCAGGCTTTAATTGTTGAATACATTCTTTTAAAACCAATTTCATTTTTTCTGAAGTATACGTTTCCGCAGTAGTGTTGAATACTTCTGCCAACTCTAAATAATGGCTGTCAACATCAAGAGAATGGCTTGGTTTAGAAGTACGCAATACATCAATTATCTTATTTTTTATGGACCTGTACACAAAACCAGCAACATTATTTATAGGAGCATATCGATCTGCACCAGAAAATAATTTTAAGGCAACATCTTGAATAATATCTTCTGCATTTCTGTTTGCGGTATCACTTATTTTTGTGTTCACAAACCGTTTGAGCGATTGATATTCACTTCCAAAAAAATCCTTAAGTTTTTTGTTATTTTCTGTTTCCAAATTCATTTAAAAAACCAGTTTGAAGGTTCTTTGATAGTAAAGACGACACTTTTTTAATCTATTGCATTTATTTTACAATAATTTAAATAAAGGTAAGAATAAAGTTAAATTACAAGTGTTTATGAGAACCGTCACATTTAAGCAGGCATTTAGAGTATGGAAAGTACAATCATTTAAGGCTTTTCCATTAAATATTTTTTCGACCCTTTTTCTATTCTAGAAGTTCGTGTTTTTGACTGTTTGGCTTGTAAGTAATGTAAGAGATAAGTTAGCCAAAATAAACAGACAGTAAACTCAATACAAACTGTTTTTGCAATTTTAGTAAATAGGGTCGCCAAATAATTAATTCTATTTAATAATTTTTATTTTAGAAAAGATATCGCGGGGAAATACCAACTTTCCTTTTCCTTTTTTATTCGTCTCAAATTTTTAAATATTAATGAAAGATTGTATAAATAAAGAATGCCGATAATGACAATATAAATAAGTTGTTTATCAATATTGAAATTAACCAAAGCTGATAGAATATCAAAAATATTAAAATCAAACTTAATATTAGAACCTTTTGTTGCAATTAAAAAAACGGAATAGATTAACAATGTCCAAGTAATTTGAAAACTAATGATTCTTTTCCCATAATTGTCTACAAACTTTATCTTATCCTTTTTAAGTATCCACATTACTAATGGGATTATTATTCCCAATATAGGATGAAATAATAGCCCTGCCATGGCACTTAAATTCAAAAGAGTTAAATAGCCCTTGTCTTGAAGCTCCGCCCATACTAAAAGTTCGTCTGGAGTAACTCCAAGAGCCTGTGTTAATTTAATTAATGTATCTCCACGGGGTATTGACTCACCTTTTTCAATTCGTTGAATAGTTCTTAGACTTAATTTTGATGCTTCTGATAATTGTTCTTGAGAAAATCCCTTACGATTTCGTAAGTCCTTAATTTTAATTGAGAAGTTCTGATTTTTCATTTTAATATATTTTAATGATTACTCAGCAAAGATATTTCAATATTGTTTTAGTGATTGCGTCATTATTATGTCAATCTTATGACATTTTTGCCATTGTTCGGCACAAATGCCAGAATACGTGTTTTTAATATGTCTAATCAGTTTTCCTTTTCCAATTAAATTTTGTTTTTTTTATCAACTTTAAAACTCGATTAAACCCAAAATGATCATTCTTCTTTATCATCGATCAAAATTTCAACAAATTCTCCAATTACCCTCATTTCGGAAGCATTTTCTTCAGTGATAATAATATTTTTATAAGAATTGTCGAACGAATTTGGCCTTAAAACAATAGATTCATGTCCCCAAGTTTCTTCCAAAACAGATTTCTCACTTGAATACGTCTTTATTGTAAAAGCTGAATTAAAATCTTGGTCTTGAATATCTAGGTTTTCCACTAATACAATTTTACCATTTCTACTACCTCCTGTATAAGGTTTGAACAAACAAATTGAACCATTTGGAATAACTCTATTCATTGATTCTCCAACTATTCTACAAGCGAAATAATTACTGTTGACATTGTGATTTACAGGGCCTTCAATTAAAGTGAAATCTTTTTCCGATTGAATCTCACTAAACGTGCCTGCCGCTGCATAAAAATTATATAATGGGATAGGATTTTTTAGTTCTTCTTCAAAACTAATAGTTTGTTGTGATGGTGATACTATTACTTTCTCTAAAGTTTTGGAAATGGTAGCACCTCCTTTTTCTTGTAGATAGTTATATATACTTGTACGTACTGGACTTGCTAATTTAAAACGGATTTTCACAACCGAAACTTGCTTACCCTTATCATTACTCATCGTGGTTTGTTCAACCTGATTTAATTCTGGTAAAACATCACTCATATAATAGAAATCCTGTCCTTCGTCATTATTCTTTTTAATAAATAATGGAAGTCGAATATTCCCATTTTTACCCAGAATAGATTGAACATCGTTGCTATCAATTTTACGATTAGATTTTGACATCCAATCAAATTCTTTATTATTTACAAATTCATCTTCATATTTCGTCGATTCAGAAATCCCCTCTTCTTTATGATAATTCACAAAAATTGGACAATGAGCGTTGTCGGGATTTACAAGATATCCACCCACGTTTTGTGCTACTGGATTTTGCGAAACATTTAGTATTCTAAAAACATCTTTACGAGAATATTTTCTATACAGTACAAATCCATTATGCCAAAGTTTAGAATCAAATAATTTGTCGAATTTATTTATGGAATAATTGGTTGAATCAAGTAGAAAGCTTTTAAAAGAGTTTTGATTTAAGTATGAAAGAAATACTTCTGAAAAAACAAAACTACCTTTATCAATTTTAATTATATCTAATTTGTATATCTCTTTTGCTGAAATCAATTTACCGTTACTTTTTTCTCTAATGAATTCAAAATTTAAATTTGAAACACATGATTTAATTGTTTCATCAGAAATGTAGTAATGATATTTTTTTAAAACATTTTCTTTCAAAGTATTAATGGACAATGTGCCAGTTTCAATTAATAATTTGATTATTAAGCTTTCCTCAACTCTTTTAGAGTTGTTTATTTCTTTAGAAAAAAGCCCTAAAAGTTTAACCTGTTCTGTAGATAGTTTTTCGTTGAATTCCTTTTCAACTTTTACAATGAAATTATAATATGAATTAGAATAATTTACATATAAATAAGGATCTCTTGAGCCATGTTCTATAAAATCCATCATCATTGGAATTTTACCCAACTTGAATTTCAAGAGGTAATAGTCTTTTTTCAAATCCGACAACAACTGCATTTTCGCAGAATCAATAGATTGAAATATTTTTTCTTTGGTGATTTCATCAAAATTAATAGTTGAGGAGCCAGGAATCATTCTGCTGCCTTCAGTAATTAATTTTCTTATAGAGTCTTTATTATAAGAAGTGTCACCATATAATGCAATAGGAATTAAATAATTATTTTCATAGTTTCCTATAAAGTCTATAACGGTTACATAGCTTTTTCCTTCAATTTTTCGTAATCCTCTGCCTAATTGCTGAATGAAAATAATTGCAGATACCGTAGGGCGTAGCATAATTATTTGATTAATTTTTGGAATATCAATACCTTCATTAAAAATATCAACTGTAAAAATGTAATCGAGTTTTTCACTTAAATTATCCGATTCTAATTTTTCAATTGATTTTGCTCTTTCTTCTTCTGTACTATCACCAGTTAAGGCTATAGTTCTATATCCTTTTAGATTTAATAAATTAGAAAGTTCAATAGCTTCGTTTTTTCTTGAACAAAATATTAAACCTCTAGTAATACCGTTATCACTACCGTAAAAATTTGCCTGCTCAATTATCCTATTAACTCTTTCAATAGAAACTAATAGTTTAAAATCAGATTTATTATCGACCACATTATTATCAATTAATAAATCGGTTACTCCATAATAATGAAACGGACTAAGCATTTCTTCTTCCATTGCTCTGTTTAGTCGAATTTCATAAGCAATATTGTGGTCAAATAGTTTGAAAATATCATTCCCATCTGTTCTTTCTGGAGTGGCTGTCATTCCTAAAAGGAAATTAGGTTCAAAGTAATCAATTAATCGTAAATAAGAATCTGCACCTGACCTATGAGTTTCATCAATAATTATGTAATCAAAATGATTTTTTGAGAAATTTTCTAAGTGAGTGGTCTTTGAAATTGTTTGTATAGTTGAAAACACAAAGTCACAATCCAGTTCTCTTTTTTCACCAGAGTATAATCCCATAGTTACAGACTTTCCAAAAACATTTCTAAATGTATTTAATGAATCTTTTGCAATAGTCAATCTGTGAACTACAAACAATAGTTTTCTTGGATTAAAAGCCTTTGCATCAAAAGCAGATAAATAAGTTTTACCTGTTCCAGTTGCAGAAATTATTAATGCTTTATTCTTTTTCTTCGCCCGTAATATTTTTAGGTTTTCCAGTGCCTCAATTTGCATTGAATTTGGAGTAATAACAGTTTGGGGTTGAATTAAGTTTTCAAGATTATATTTTTTGTTTGAAAAAAATTGCTTCTTATATATTTCTTCATATGAGGCAATATATTTTGCAGTTACTGTTGTTCCTTTTTCAAAATCTGAATGAAATTCATTAAGAACTTTTTCAACCAAACCACTTTCATCTAAGGCTGAGACTTTAATATTCCATTCCTTGTTAGTAGATAATGCTTGAGCCGTTAAATTACTACTCCCAACAATTAAATTATAATGCTCTTTATTTTTAAAAATATAACCTTTAGCATGTGCATTGCCAGTTGTTGCAATTCTTAAGTCTATATTCTTAAACTGCTTTAATCTTTTTAAAGCTTCTGGTTGTGTGAAGTTTAAATATTGAGAGACCAAAATTTCGCCTTTAATTTCGCGGTTTTCGAGTTCTTTCAACTTATTGATTATGGTTGCTACTCCACTCGTTGTTACAAAGGCAACAGAAATAAAAAACTGATTGCAATTTTCAAGCTCATGAATAATAGTGGATAGAACTTTTTTAGGCGGGTTTTTCTGATTTACCAATAATTCAGGTTGATAATCAACATTTGATAAAATAGTTCTATCTACATAACCTGTTTGTAAACTAGTATTAAAAATTTCGGTAATTCTATCCATTGTTTACCAATTTATTCACTATTGGAATGTCCGCGGCTGCCCAATCAAGGTTTTCAAGGTTTCCTAATGTTAACCATTCTTGTGCTATATGTTCATTTAGAGTGAGTTCTTTTGTTTTAACTTCACAAATAAAACTGTGCATTGTTAATTCAAAATCTGGGTATTCATGAATTACTGTAAGAAATAAAGATTTGATATTTGTTGTAATATTTAATTCTTCCAAAAGCTCTCGTTGCAAAGCTTCCTTCTTTGATTCACCTTTTTCTATCTTACCTCCAGGAAATTCAAATTTTTTAGATATATATTCTAATGAATTTTCGGCTCTTTGAACACAAAGAATTTCCTTATTACATTTTATAATAGCGGCAACTACTTCTACTTTTTTCATTGGTACATTTATCTAAATCAAACTTAACAAAAATCTACTAAATTATTATGATTAACATAATCACAATTAACACTCCTAATCATTCAACCCAATACACCTTATCAATATCAAACCTCCCCAGTTTTTTGTTTGCTTTTAGTCTTATCGTATTTCCTTTGAAGCATTTGCCATGTTCTTCTTTGTTAAAAAGCCAAGAAGAAATTATAATAGTATCTTTTTCACCCAAGGTATAGTCAAAGAATGCTTCATTTTCATCTATTAAAGCTCTACATTCAGGTGTGTCATTTAATAAAATTTTATATTTAATTCTACTGAACCAATTTAACATTTTTGTTGGCGTAAGTTTATTGTTTTTATAATTAAAGGTATGTACGGTATTTCCATCACCAACAATATCATCAGTTACCACAAAAAAATCATTTTCTGAAAACTTGTAAATGGCCAATAACCAAACACCATCAACCACTTGAATATTTAAATAATTTGGGGTAATATGTTTTATATTATTAAATGCAGCGGTAGAGTCAATTAAATAATTGTTTTTAGCAATAAAGTCTACCGTTTTAATTCTATCGTCATCAGACCATTCCCAACTATCAAATACGTTTATTGGCAACACTTTTAGAATGTCTAATAGGGTCTTATTATCTTGGTAATTAATAGCAATGGTATCCCTAAATTTGGTTTCAGATTGGGCGTTTATAGTAGTAGATAATATTATAAAGGTGAATAATAATATTGGAATTATTTTATTTTTCATGTATTCATTTTTATTAAATAGTTTTTAAAACTAGTACTCGAGTCCCCGAAATATCAGAATTTATCTAAGCTCTCGTTTTAAAGTAAACACTAGAACTTACGTTTTTTTATGCGAAAAAAAACTGCCAATTGGTACTGAAGACTTATTCTATGACTTCAATCTTTGTAAAAACATCTTTTAAGGGCCATTCATCTCTTCCTGTTTTTAACTTTGCAATTTTGTTTAATACATTAAAACCACTAATTACTTCACCAAAAACGGTATGTTCACCATCTATATGGTGGGCCCCATTTTTAGCTTGTATAAAGTAAAACTCAAACGGATTTGATTTTTTACTGATGTTATTTTCCCATTCTCTAGCCGCAGCTAAGGCACCAAATTTATGTTTATGGTTTTTTCTGAACTCAGGCGGAATGGTGTAGTTTTCGTACTTATTTTTAATTTTCACGGTTGAATAGTTTTCTGAATTACCACCTTGCACTATAAAACCTGGTACCACCCTATGAAAACAAGTGGTATTAAAATATCCTGCATTTACCAAAAACAAAAAACTTGCTCGGTGCAATGGTGTATCGTCATACAATTGAACAATCATATCTCCCAAACGTGTTTTAACACGTAATTTATTTTCTTTATGCTCTTTGCCATACGCTATTAAAAAATCTATGGTGTTATCATGCGTAATAGAGTCCCATGGTTTTTGGGCAATAGCTTTCTCTTTTTTAGGCTTCGTTTGTACCGGTTTTTCAATAGCCTCCGGTTTGCTTATTTCGGTTGGCGTTTCTTTTTTACAATTTATAATGCTAAAAGCAATACAAATAAGAATAAGTAATTGTAAAATTCTTCCCTTCATATCCATAGTTAATCTCTTACAAATATAAAAGTATTCAAGTAAATCTTTGTAAATTTGATTCTTATATCTTTATAAATGTCGTTAAAACACACTATTTTCAGTATTCTTTTTATAATAATTATTGGTTGTGCACAGAAAAGTGAATCTACAGCCGACTTTAAAGATCTTGAAGGTAATTCCGTATTACTTTCTGATTTTAAAGGAAAAAAGATCTTGGTAAATTTTTGGGCTACATGGTGTGTGCCTTGCATAGAAGAAATGCCAGCTATGGCTGAGGCTCAAGAATTGTTAGCCTCAGAAAACTATATTTTCTTATTTGCTACTACAGATGAAATGGCTAAGATTGATAAGTTTAAAGAAAAACATCAATTTCCTTTTCAGTATGTACGCTATCAGTCCTCATTAGATAAATTAAATATTCATGCATTGCCAGCAACCTTTATTTATAATACAAAAGGAGAATTGGTAAAACGATGGGATGGAGCTCAAGAATGGAATTCTAAAGAAATGATAAAACAATTAAAAAGCATAGAATGAGAAGATTCGTTATTATTTGTATAATTACTCTAAGTGTATTTATTTCTTGTAAAAAGGATAAAACAGATATCGTAATAAATGATGTTGACATGCTATTGCCTGAAAACAGTAAACACCCTTTTTTATTTGCTAATGGTGATGAATTATTACTTTCATTTACACATCAAATAAATGATTCATTAGCTTCTGTAAATTATGCGGAATATATTAATGGAAAATGGACAAGCCCAATAAAACTGACCAAGGAATATGATTTATTTGTCAACTGGGCTGATTTTACTGCAATAGCAAAGAACAATGATAACATACTTATTCATTATTTGAAAAAATCAGCACCCGCTACCTATGCCTATGATGTTCATTTAATGGTTTCTAATACCAATGGAGATACCTTTGGTTCTGATTTCTTGCTACACAATGACGATACCGCCACTGAACATGGTTTTGTAACCCTTTTACCTTATAAAGACAATTTCTTTGCAACTTGGTTAGATGGTAGAAATACGAGTGGAGGAGCACATGGTGAGGAGCATGAAAGTAGTGGAGCCATGAATATAAGAGCAGCTACTGTATTGTCAACTGGTGATGTTATAGATGACAACTTATTAGATGCCAAAACTTGTGAATGTTGCCAAACAAGTGCCGCCATTACAAGTAACGGACCTATTGTCGTTTATAGAGACCGAACTGATGACGAAATAAGAGATATTTCTATATCAAGATTTGTAGATGGTAGTTGGACGATTCCAAAAACCATCCATAATGATAATTGGGCCATAAAAGGGTGCCCAGTAAATGGACCAAAAGCCGCAGCAATTGATTCTACATTAGTGGTGGCTTGGTTTACCGCAGCCAATTCAGTGCCTAAAGTAAATTTAATTTTTTCTAGTAATAATGGTCGTAATTTTGATAAACCCATTCAGATTGATAATGGAAAACCGATTGGTAGAGTAGATGTGGCCTTATTAGATAAAGATAATGCCTTGGTCAGTTGGATGGAAACTAAGAAGGATGAAGCTGAGATTAAAATTTTAAAAGTTCATAAAGATGGAACAAAATCTGAGCCTATAACAATAGCAAATATATCAGCTGCAAGAGCAAGTGGCTTTCCTCAATTAGAGGTAGTTAAAGGTATAATATATGTAGCTTGGACTGACCTAAACGGAGAAACTACTTCTATAAAAATAAAAAGTGTTGATTCAACTATTTTTATTTAGTAAATTGCGGCATATATTATGGCAGAAGAACAAGTAATTTTAGTAAATGAAAAGGATGAGCAAATTGGCACTATGGCCAAGATGGAAGCTCATGAAAAAGCCTTATTACACAGAGCTTTTTCAGTATTTGTATTTAATGATAATGATCAGTTATTATTGCAACAGCGTGCAGCTACGAAATACCATTCACCATTGCTATGGACAAATACCTGTTGTAGTCATCAACGGGTAGGCGAAACAAATATTGAAGCAGGTAAACGTCGTTTATTTGAAGAAATGGGTTTTGTTACCGAATTAAAAGATGTGTTGTCTTTTATTTATAAAGCACCTTTTGATAATGGCTTAACAGAACATGAATTGGATCATGTTTTGGTGGGCAGTTTTAATGAGAATCCCAACATTAATGTTGAAGAAGTAGAAGCTTTTAAATGGATGACGTTAGAGGAGGTAAAATCTGATATGCAAAAGCAACCTGAACTATACACGGAATGGTTTAAAATTATTTTTGATCGATTTTATACACATATACATAAAGCAAAAGTATGAAAGTAACTGTAAATAGAAAGGCCCATTTTAATGCCGCACATCGGTTATTTAAACCCGATTGGTCTGATGAAAAGAACTTGGAAGTTTTTGGGTTGTGTAGCAATCCCAACTACCATGGTCATAATTATGATTTAACAGTTGCTGTTACTGGAAAAATTGATCCTGATACAGGTTTTGTAATGGATATGAAGGTATTAAAAGACATCATTAAAATAGAAATTGAAGATGCCTTTGATCATAAAAATCTAAACAAAGAAGTTGCTGAGTTTAATGATATTGACGGATTAAACCCAACTGCCGAAAATATAGTAGTTGTCATTTGGAATAAGTTACGTGCACATATCAATAAGGATCATGAGCTTTCGGTGACATTATACGAAACACCAAGAAATTTTGTGAATTATAGTGGTAATTAATTATCTATTTCCTTTATAATTTTAGCAGGATTTCCACCTACAACAACATTCGCTTTTACATCTTTAGTAACTACAGCACCAGCCGCAATTACGGCACCGTTGCCAATAGTAACTCCTGGACACACAATGGCACCACCACCAATCCATACATCATCACCAATCGTAATAGGTTTAGCAAATTCTAACCATGAAGCTCTGGTTTTAGCATCGAGTGGGTGCGTAGCTGTATAAATTTGAACATTTGGACCAAACATGACTCTATTGCCAATAGTAACTTCTGCAACATCTAAAATACAACAGTTGTAATTCATAAAAACCTGATTTCCAAGTTTTATATTGTAACCATAATCACAGTAAAAAGGAGGTTCAATAAATAAGCCTTTTCCTGTTTTTCCAAAAAGATCACGAAATAAGTTATTCGTTAATTTGGTGTCATTATTTGAAATCGTGTTTATTTTTCTAAATATTAAACGGGCTTCGTGTCTTTCTGCACTTAACTCTTTATCACCAGGATTATAGAGTTCGCCCATCAACATTTTTTCTTTTTCACTTTTCATAACTAAATAGATTGTAAACTATAATTATTGTGCAAAATATTTAAAATTAAGACAAAAAAAAGCCTATCAAATTTTGATAGGCCTTTGTAAGTAAAAATTTTAAAAGATATATATTATAATACTTTTACATTTACTGCGTTCAGTCCTTTTCTACCTTCCTGTAAATCGAATTCAACCTCATCACCTTCGCGTACTTCGTCGATTAATCCAGAAATGTGTACAAAATGTTCTTTGTTAGAGCCTTCTTCTGTTATAAAACCGAATCCTTTAGATTCATTGAAGAATTTTACTGTTCCTTTACTCATGTTTAAAAATTATAAATTAATATTAGTCGCAAAGATAATGAATTTTATTGAATTTTAATAATTTTTTTTATTTTTAATAAAATCACGATTAATCTCTAAAAACACCTGGTTTTTTTAGGTTAATAATATTGGCATCTTCCTCATTAAGCAAGCGTTTAGAGCGTAAATATCTATTGTAATTATAGGCATCATAATTGGCTGCATTTTTATCAACACTACTAATGTGAACTCTTCCGGCAGAATGAATAAATTCATTATTCCCTATCCACATACCTACATGAATTACTCTTTCTTTTGAAGTTTCTGTTGCTGGTTTACCAAAGAATAGTAAATCACCAGGTTCCATATTATCAAAACTTTTATCATCATCAATTAATTTACCAGTATGTATTTGCTGAGAAGCATCACGAGGTATTACCATTCCGTTTAAAAAGAATATTGTTTTCGTAAAACCACTACAGTCAACACCTTTTGAAGATGTGCCACCCCATAAATAGGGAAGTCCCATTAACGTTTTTGCAGTTTCTACCATAGATTCTTGCGTCGGGTTTAAACTTGCCAACCAACTATTGTAATTCATAGCTTTGTTTTTTTCAACATAAGCTATCCGACCATCTGGATATTTCACTTTGAAAAATAAGCCAACTTCATCAAGTACTTCAAAAATATCACCAGCTACTACATCAGATACGACAGGACTAAACTTACTTTCTTTTTCAAAAGATTCACCGTAAGTACCTAAAAATATTATTTTATCTGCTAGTTTCCATGTTGCAAAATCAGATTCTTTCATCAATTCAATTCCTCCACTATCTACCCAAGCTAAATAATTGTCTGGTGTTTGAATTAAGTACCAATTGTCTTTTTTTGTATATACATTTAAAGGCGTTCCTAAAGTAGCTTGTGTCGCTAATTCTGCAGAATGTTTAGGGTTACTTCTTAAATTGGCAACAGATATTTTTACAACTGCTTTTATCTTTCCATCTAAAATAGCATCGGGATACATTTGTATACTATCAATAAATGAAATCTCTTCTTTCTTTAAGTTTTCCTTTAGGGTATTAACGGCTTCGGGTAAGTTTGAAGTCCCTTTAAGAATAATCTGATGGTCTGTTTCAACAGAACTAACATCAAATAAAGCGACACGTTTATCAGGAGCAAACTCGGTTTTAACAAGAGTGATTTGATCCTCCAAAGGATTCTCTTTCGTTTTTTCAACATTACTTTCGCAAGATGTTAAAATGAAAATACTAAATGCTAAAAACGTATAAATATACTTTCTTCCTTTCATAAAATATAATTATAATTTTCTTGAAGCAGCAATTGCAGCACCAACAATACCAGCTTCGTTTTCAAATTGCGAAGGTACAACAGGTACATCTACAGTTAACTCATCTTTAAATTTATCTATTTTTTTACTGGCTCCACCACCCAAAATAATTAAATCAGGAGAGGCTAAGAATTTCACAAAATTCAAAAATTCATTAAATCGTTTTCCCCATTTTTTATAGGATAAATTTTCGCGTTTACGCACAGAATCGGCTGCATATTGCTCAAAATTTAAGTTTTTTCTAAATGGAGCCGTCCCTAGTTCAATATTCGGAATAAGTACACCATCATAAAACATTCCGGAACCAATACCAGTACCGATAGTTATCATTATTACTGTGCCTTTTTTATCTTTTCCTGCCCCAAAAGTCATGGCAGCCAATCCCGCAGCATCAGCATCATTAACGATATGAAACTCTAAACCTGTACGTTTTGAAAATAATTCGTCAGCATGTACCTGTTTCCAACTATCGTGAATATTAGTTGCCGTTAAAACTTGTCCGTGATTAATAATTGCTGGAAAACCACAGCCAACTTCTCCTTTCCATTTAAAATGTGCTACTATTTTTGCGATAACATCAGCAACATCATCTGGTTTAGCTCCTTCAGGTGTTGGGATACGATACTTTTTAGACACCAGTTCTCCAGTTTTAATATTTACTATTGCTCCTTTAATACCAGTACCGCCAACATCTATACCTAATATTTCCATTTATGTGGATTTTGATTTAATTTATAGCTTATAAAATTGCTAATAATTGTTGAGTTATGCAACCCTTCCATTAAAACCTTTTCTTAATTTTGTGAACAGCAAGAAACCGAACCTATCATTTTGGGCTAGCTACCTAAAAGTTAAATAACTAACGGCAATTGACAATTAATATAAATAAGAGAGCACGGATGAAAATAGTATTTGCAACACATAATCTTAATAAATTAAAAGAAGTTCAACAATTAATGCCAGAGAGCATTGAATTATTAAGTCTTTCAGATATTAATTGTAATGAAGAAATCTTAGAGACAGCCAATACCTTATTGGGTAATGCAAAAATTAAAGCAGATTATATTACCAACACTTATGGTTATGATTGCTTTGCCGATGATACAGGTTTAGAGGTGACTGCCTTAAATGGTGAGCCTGGTGTGTATTCTGCAAGATATGCAGGACCAGCAAATGATGCTGTTGCTAATATGGCGAAATTATTATCGAATTTAAAAAGCAAAAAAGATAGATCAGCTCAATTTAAAACGGTTGTTGTGTTGAATTTAAATGGAGAACAACATATTTTTGATGGTATTTGTAAAGGTGAAATACTGAAGGCTCAACAAGGAAAAGATGGTTTTGGGTATGATCCTATTTTTAAACCCAAAGGGTTTGATACTTCTTTTGCCGAAATGTCAATGAAAGAGAAAGGTGCAATTAGTCATAGAGGCAAAGCCATTCAAAAATTAGTCAATTTTTTTAAATAAGCAATACTCATTTATAAAATCAAGATAAATTTCGAACGTAATATATAATGTGAGATTTTTATTTTGTTAGAGATATTTACAGCAATTTAGCATCCTATTGATAAAATAAATTCCCCTTCTTGAGTAAGAAGGGGAATTTTAGTAACGTCTTATATTTTTTGAATAAATCTACTAATCCAAAACCAAATGTTCAATAAAAAACTCCATCATTCTATCCACATTGACACGTGTATGCCCTTTATCTGGACCAATTTGTACTTCAAAACTTTTACCAGCTTTTTGTAATGCCTGAATTAGTTGCAAAGAATTTGCTGGATGTACATTATTATCGCTAGTACCAAAAAATATCATTAATTCACCTTTAAGGTTAGGAGCATACGTCATTAAACTAGCCGCATCATAGCCTGCTTTGTTATCTTCAAGCGTATTCATAAAACGCTCGGTGTAAATATTATCATAATTTCTCCAATCGGTTACTGCCGAGTTTGCAACGGCTGCATGATATACTTCAGGAAAACGTAATAAACTTGCTGCCGCTGTTGTACCACCATATGAAGTACCAAACACACCAACATTGTCTTTATCAAAATAAGGTCTATCATATAACGACTTGATCCCTTCAGCAAAATCATCTTGTTCTACAATAGTTAAATTACCATACAATTGATCTAATAATTTTTTACCACGTCCACGTACATTTCTTCCGTCAATATTCGCAACTAAAAAGCCATATTCCGTTAACGCATCAGGTGTTCTAAAGTTTTCTCTAAATGCATTGGTTGCCGGTCCACCATAATTACTTAATAAAAGCGGATATTTCTTATTTGGATCAAAATTTGAAGGAAAATGCAACATACCATGTAATTGCGTTGTACCATCAGCAGAAGTAAACGTGAAGACTTCTATTTTTTTCAAGCCTAATTTATCAAAATCAGTCATGTCACTTTCATATAACTTCTTAATGATTTTACCTTTTGCATTTAATAAATTAGTAGAAGGAGCAATGTCATGTGTTTCAGCTACATCAACAATATATTTACCATTTGGAGATATACTAACACTATGATTATATGCAGGATTTGTCAA
Source organism: Aureibaculum flavum (assembly GCF_016406085.1). GTDB lineage: Bacteria > Bacteroidota > Bacteroidia > Flavobacteriales > Flavobacteriaceae > Aureibaculum > Aureibaculum flavum. The sequence continues at coordinate 206,842 of NZ_JAEHFJ010000004.1, read as the reverse complement.
ACGAACATCACCTTTACCATTTAACTTCACTTTATGCAATTGCATTTTCATGAAGTTGTCACCACTTCTAGCCATATAATATAACAGACCTTTCTTTTCATCGACGTCAACAATACTTGATACTTCAAAATTATGATTGGTTAACGTTTTTAGAAGTTTTCCGTTAAAGTCATACAGATAGTAATTGTTATAACCATTTCGGACAGAAGCCCAAATAAATCGTTTTCCATCTTTTAAAATATGAAATTCGGGTGAATTCTCCGTAAAACTAGGTAACCATTCTTCACGCACAACAACACGACTTTTACCAGTAGCTGGATCAGCTGCTTTAAGTTCCATTATGTTTTGCTTTCTATTGGTGCTATGGTATAATAATTCTTTACCATCAGGTGACCATGAAATGTCATATAAATAGGTGCCTAAATCACCATCATTAAATGATTTTCCATCGCGAGTGTCAAGCGTAATCATTTTTTTAGTGGTTAAATCGTACATCATCAAATCTACTGGCAAATTTTTAGCTCCAACTTTCGGATAGGCTTCTATTTCAACAGAATCTTGAATTTTAGTTTGATCATATAAGACGTAGTATTTTTTAGCTTCTTTTTCATCAAAACGATAGAATGCTATTTTTTTATTATCAGGAGACCACCACATCGCTGTGTTTTGACTTAATTCTTCACCATATACCCAAGTCGCTATTCCATATTTTATTTGATTATCATCATTTCCTTCAGTGGTTATCGCTACTACATTATTTCCATCAATATCACTGATATACATATTCCTATCTTTGGTATATGCTTTTAATTTTCCATCAGGTGAATCAGTAGAAGCATATTGTCTACCACGTTGTGGTCTGTTAGCATATCTTGCTCTCCAATCTGGAACAACGGCGTTTCCAATTTCATTAGTTTCATCTATGGAAATGTCATATAAAAAACGTTTTCCATCTTTATTGTATTCAAAATTAGTTCCATTCTTATGCCAATCTACGCTTATAGCTCCACTTTTCACCGCACCTCTAATTTGAGGAGCTATTTCAGAGTATCGCTCATAGCCAGGCATGCTTTTAAGTTTATCTTGGGCAAAAATAAAAGATACACTTAGGGTAAATGCAAATAATAATAGTTTTCTAAATTGTTTTATTTGAAACATAGAATAAAAATTTCGTTAAAATATTAATGTATAGAATTGTAAAAATAATCAAATTTTTAAAAGTAAGGGACTAAAGTTTAAGTATCATTTATATAAGTAAATACTTCTATTAAATTTATAAGCAATACTTTTAAAAAAAATAAATAACAAACAAACTAAAATGAAATATTACCAACTGATTGCTATTCTTTCAATTATATATTCTTGTGATAGTGAAACTAAAGTAGATGAACCTGTAGATAGTGATGCCATCCCAATTTATAACCAAGCCTATCAAGAGAATTATGCAGTAGATACTATTGATTATATTAAAAATAATGCAGAAAATGGTTATGTTTTACTGGATCCATTTCAAGATGATGTTACAGAACATATTGACGATATAAAAGCTAAGAACAATCAAGTAGGAGCTTATATTAGTATTGGTACAGGTGAAACTTATAGAGATGATTATAATGAAATGCAAGCTTATTTAGTTTCGACGCCTTGGGGAGAATGGCCTGATGAGTTTTTTGTAAAATCTACTACCTCAGGTATTTTAGAAGTTATGAAAGCAAGAATAGATAAAATTGCTACATGGGGCTTTGATTGGGTAGAGTTTGATAATATGGACTGGTTTTATGATGATGAATTAAGAACCACTTATGGAGTGGAAGTGACAGAAAATGAAGGTGTTGATTACTATCAACAACTGTGTAATTATGTTCATTCTAAAGGTATGAAATGTATGGCAAAAAATAGTGTAGAGAATGCCTCTGATTTTGATGGTGTACTTTATGAATCTTATAATGACGATAAAAATTGGTGGGATCAATCTGGAGCACAAAGCTTCTTAGATGCGGGAAAACTTGTTATTATCAATCATTATAATGAATCCAATTGTGGGCAAGTATATTCTGAATATAAGGGGATTTATAACGAAAACCTTTCTTTTATCTGTGAGGATTCTAATCTTAAAAAGTACGTACATTTTAATGAGTAAAATCAGATCTGAATTCAATCAAAATTCATTTCTGTATTTTTGATTACTTTTACAATTAACTATAACTAAACCTCTCCAAATGATGAAAAAACAAATTCTAAACATTTTATTTCTAGTTTTTTTCTTTGCTGTCGGAACCTTTTTCTTACAGGCACAAGAAGAAAATAGTATCTTAAAAGAACTGGAAGAAATAGCAGTCGTTGATCAAAAAGTGATGATGCCAATGCGTGACGGAATTCGGCTAGCAACAGATATTTATCGGCCTAAAGGTGATGGTAAATACCCGATTATATTTTCACGAACGCCTTACAATTTTAACTCATGGGGTGATGGAGAACAACGCACAAGAACAGCTAATAATGCATTATCTGCAATTAAACGTGGTTACGCTTATGTAGTACAAAATGAACGAGGAAGATATTATTCTGAAGGTGAATGGGATATTTTAGGTGTACCCTTAACAGATGGTTATGATGCCTTTAGCTGGATGAAAGATCAAGAATGGTCTAATGGAAAAATAGGAACTATCGGTTGTTCTTCAACTGCAGAATGGCAAATGGCGGTTGCCGCTTTAGATCATCCTTCACATGCCGCAATGATTCCACAAGGTTATGGAGCAGGAGTTGGTAAAGTGGGGCCATTTAATGAGCAAGGTAATTGGTATAGAGGAGGCGTAGAGCAAATGCTCTTTTTTTCTTGGTTATACGGTGTTGAGCACGATAAATTTAAACCTAGAATACCTGCTGGAGCTACACAGGAAGATTTAATTAGAATTTCTAGATTTTATGATTTAGCTCCTGAAAATCCGAAAGTAGATATGGCAGAAGCATTAAATCATTTACCACTACAAGACATTTTAAAAAACATACATGGTAAAAAGGAAATTTTTGATAAAATGATACGTAGAACCCCTAATCATCCAGATTGGGCTAAAGGTGGTATTTATCAAGCCGATGATAATTTCGGAGTTCCAAGTTTTTGGTTTGCGTCTTGGTATGATGTTTCTGTTGGACCAAATATAGCTCTATTTAATCATGTTAGAGAACATGGTAAAGATGCTGAAGTTAGAGATAATCAATATTTAGTTATTGCTCCCACAATGCATTGCGGGTACACGAGAGCTAAAGAAAATACGGTGGTTGGAGAGCGTTCTGTTGGTGATGCCAGACTAAATTATGAAGAACAGATATATGCTTGGTTCGATTTATGGTTGAAAGGAGAAAAAAATGATTTTAAAGAAAAAACGCCTCGGGTTCAGTATTACACCATGGGTATCAATAAATGGCAATCTTCTGAGACTTTTCCACCACAAGGTACTAAACTTTTCACATATTACCTGAATAGTGCAGGTAAGGCAAATACTTTAAATGGAGATGGCGTCTTAGCCACTAAAAAACCGAGTAGTAAAGATCAGCCTGACGGATTTACATATGATCCAATGAGCCCTGTTAATTCTTATGGTGGTAATGTTTGTTGCACAGGAAATGCTGTAAAAGGAGGAGCATTTGATCAAAGTGAAATGGAAAAAAGAGACGATATCTTAGTATATACCTCTGACCCTTTAAAAAAAGGTATCGAAGTGAGTGGATTTATAGAATCTACACTTTATGTATCTTCTGACGCAAAGGATACTGATTTTACCATCAAAATTATTGATGTGTATCCTGATGGAAAGGCCTATAACTTAGATGAAACAATTCAACGTGTTAGATATAGAGAAGGTTATGATAAAGAAGTGTTTATGGAAAATGGTAAAGTTTACGAAGTAAATTTAAGTCCGATGACCACGAGTAATTATTTTGAAAAAGGACATCGTATTCGTATAGAGATTTCAAGTAGTAATTTTCCTCGTTTTGCAAGAAACTTGAATACAGGTGGTAAAAATTACGATGAAACAGAAGGTGTTGTAGCTCATAATAAGATCCATCATTCTAGACAATACCCGTCTCACATTAAACTACCTATCGTATTAAAATAAAGTCTTCGTTTTTTGAAGTATAAAAGTATAGACTTATAGTATTGATTTGTTATTTTTTAGCAAATTGATTTATTTAATTTAAAAACGTAAAATAGTTTGGCTGTATAGCTATACATGTTTTGCGTTTTTTTATCTTTGATCTCTTCAACGATAATTTTATAATTGCATTAGCTATTGATAATAAAATTTTTGCAATAGAACTAAAACTATAATAAAAGTGCAAAAGAACGATCCTTACGCAGCATTGCGTTTTAAAGAGTTTAATATATTTTTAGTAATGCGTTTTGCGATGGTATTTGCTTGGTCCATGCAATTTGTAGTTATCGAATGGCAGGTATATAGTTTAACTAAAGATCCACTTTCATTAGGGATTATTGGTTTAATGGAAGTGATTCCAGCCGTTTCCTTAGCTCTGTTTGCAGGACATATTGTAGATCAAAAAGAGAAGAAAGGACTGCTACTTAAATGTCTATTGGCTTTTTCGGTTATTAGTTTTGGCTTGTTTTTACTAACATGGCCAGAAGTAGTTTTAGGTTGGTCTTCCAATAAAATTTTGTATTCTATTTATTTTTTAGTCTTTTTAGGTGGATTTATTCGTGCCTTTTTAGGACCAACCATTTTTTCTCTATTTGCGTTAATTGTTCCAAAAAAAATATATCCTAATGCCGCAACATGGAGTAGTTCTGTTTGGCAAATGGGTGTTGTTCTTGGCCCAGCGTTGGCCGGATTTTCTATCAATTGGATTGGTGTACATTGGTCGTTGTGTCTCGTTTTTGCGTTTTCAATAATAGCACTAATCAGTTTGTCTTTTATTTCTAAAAAACCGATATTAAATCCCAAAATTGGTGAAAATGTATTTAAAAGCTTAAAAGAAGGAATCAAGTTTGTGTATTCAACTAAAGTAATTTTAGGTGCCATAACCTTAGATATGATCGCTGTTTTATTTGGAGGTGCCGTAGCTTTATTACCCATTTTTGCACAAGATATTTTGCATGTTGGCTCAGAAGGATTTGGTATTCTAAGAGCGTCTCCGGCAGTAGGAGCATTATTGATCATGTTTACCTCGGCCTATTTTCCTTTAACAAAAAATGCAGGTATGAAATTATTAGCTGCCATATTTGGATTTGGCATTTGTATTATCGTCTTTGGCTTGTCTTCTTGGTTTTGGATTTCAGTTGTAGCCCTCTTTTTAAGTGGCGTAACAGATGGTATTTCTATGATTATTAGACAAACCATTTTACAATTAAAAACACCCGACCATATGCGTGGTAGAGTAGCATCTGTAAATTCAATGTTTGTTGGCTCTTCTAATGAGTTAGGGGCGTTCGAAAGTGGACTTACAGCAAAACTTATGGGTACGGTAACTGCGGTTGTATTTGGAGGAGCCATGACTTTACTTACCGTTGGTATGACTGGGGCTTTCTTTCCTAAATTGAGAAAACTAGACCTTCGTAAAGATATTGAAGAACATGAAAAGGAGTAAAATTTAGTTTTGATCTCATTCATATATTTTTTTGAAATTAGATTTAAATAAGACCTTCAAAATTACTTATATCAGTACCTTTGGCAACCTTAAAATCTTTGATGTCAACTACAAATAAATTCTCCTTCGTAAATCCAAATAAAGTTCCATTTTTTTATGGGTATATCGTTTTGTTTATCGGTACTATTGGTGTTTGGGCGAGTATACCAGGTCAAACAGTTGGTGTATCTGTATTTACAGATCCTGTTAAAGATGCCTTAGGACTTACCAGAAATCAGTTTAGTAATGCCTATATGATAGGTACTTTTATGAGTTCCTTTTTTGTGGCAAGGGCAGGTGTACTTTTTGATAAATATGGGGCTCGGTATGTTGCATTCTTTGCGGCCATAGTCTTAGCTATATCTTTATTATTAGCTTCCGTTTCGGTTTCAATTAGTGAATTCTTTAAGACGTTACTCAACAATACCTCTTGGATTATTCCATTTTCAGTAATTTCTTTATTGTTTTTTATGATAAGGTTTAGTGGACAAGGGGTACTAACCATGGCTTCTAGAAATATGATTATGATATGGTTTGATAAGAACCGAGGTAAAGTTAATGCTTTAAGTAGTGTTGCGGTTTCACTCGGGTTTTCTAGCTCTCCTATACTACTCAATAAGCTTATTGATGATAATGGATGGCAACTCAGTTGGCAACTTATAGCTATTTGTTTGTTGATTTTTAGCTTTTTCATTTTACAATTCTATAGAAATAATCCTGAAGATTTTAACATGATACCCGATGGTTCTAAAATAGTAGAGGATAAGGTAAAAGTAAAAAAAGTAGAACATCAATTTACATTAAAAGAAGCAAAAGAAACACGAGCATTTTGGGTGTTCGGACTTACATTAGCATTTAATAGTTTTTTTATCACAGGATTTACTTTTCATATCGTATCCATATTCGCAAATCATGATTATTCTAAAAGTGAGGCTATTTCCATTTTTTTACCCATATCAATTATAGCTATTTCTGTAGGAACGCTTTTTAATATTTTAAGCGATTATGTGCGTCAAAAACTATTACTTTACCTGATGTTGTTTAGCGGGTTGTTAGCAACTGTTGGGTTGTTGTTACTCGGTAATTCAGTTGGAATTTATGTATTAGTTATAGGTTTAGGAGGTATGGGCGGTATGTTTTCAGTAATCAATGCAGTGTCATGGCCTAGATATTATGGCAGATTACATCTAGGGGCTATTAGTGGTAAAATAATGAGTTTTTTAGTGATTGCAAGTGCCGTTGCTCCGAGCTTGTTTAGCTATAGCTATACCACTTTGGGATCTTACAGTTATATCAGTTATCTTAATATTATTTTTTTGATAACGCTTATCATAGCATCTATAAAAGCTAAAAATCCTCAGTAATATCTGTACTGTTATATTAAATAGCATTATATTTATCATTCAAATTAAAAAAGTAAAACAGTACTATGCAATCATATTCAATAGAAGAAATTAATAATATATTGGACGGAGAGCTTGTAGGAAATACAACTTCTCAAATTACAGGTCCAGAACAACTAGATAAAGCTGAAAATAACCACATAACATTCATAGGGAGTACAAAATATATTAAATTTTGGGATTCATCAAAGGCTTCAGCAGCCATTGTAAATGAAAAGTTCAATGTTGAACCCGGAGAGAATCGTGCCTTAATAAAAGTGAAAAATGCAGATTTGGCCATGGCAAAACTTTTAGAAATTTTTAATCCTCCACCTCCAGTTTTTGATATTGATATCCATCCTACGGCAGTGGTACATGAAACTGCAAAACTGGGCAAAGGTTGTCAAATAGGAGCAGGGTGTTATATAGGTAAAGATGTAGTTCTGGCAGATGGTGTTATTTTATATCCAAATGTTACCATAATGGATGAAACCACTATTGGTGCACATACCATTGTTTGGTCAGGTACAGTTATTAGAGAACGTACAGAAATTGGTGCTTACTGTATCTTTCATACCAATGTGAGTATTGGAGCCGATGGTTTCGGTTACAGACCAAGTGATGATGGTAGAGGGTTGGTAAAAATTCCGCAAATTGGTAATGTAATTATTGGTAATGGTGTTGAAATAGGAGCGAATAGTTGTGTAGATAGAGGTAAATTTAGCTCAACCATCATCGGAGATGGATGTAAAATTGATAATTTAGTACAGATAGCTCATAACTGTGTTATGGGCAGATCATGTATAATGGCTGGCCATAGTGGCTTGGCCGGTTCAGTTACCTTGGGGGATGGTGTTATTATAGGAGGTAGTGCTTCTATTAAAGATCATACTACCATTCATTCAGGTGCAACTATTGGTGCTGGATCTGGTGTTATGGGCGATGTAGCAGCAGGAAAAATAATGCTTGGTTACCCTGCTACAGAATCTAGAGAAATGCTAAAACAATGGGTCGCTTTACGAAAATTAGCAAAGCAATAAGTGAAATCGAAAAAAAATTGCAATAAATTCACTATCTTTGCAGTGTAACAGCTTGAAAAAGCATTAAAACAGTTTGTAGATAAAGAATGGCAAGAGCACAAGAAACCTTTGGAAAAAAAGAACGAGAAAAAAAGAGATTAAAAAAACGCGAAGATAAAAAAAAGCGTAAAGAAGCCCGTAAATCTGGTGAAAAAGACGATACATTTGTATATGTTGATGAATTTGGGCAGCTTACAGATACACCGCCAGACCCGGCAAGAAAGTTAAAAGTCGCTGCTGCGGATATTGTTGTTGGTGTACCTAAGAAAGAGGATTACGAAGAAGAAGATCCAATCAGGAAAGGAAAGGTTAATTTCTATGACGATAAGAAAGGTTTTGGGTTTATTGTAGATATGGAGAATAATGAAAAATACTTCTGTCACGTAAGTGGTTTAATAGATGATATTCAAGAAAATGATAAAGTAACTTTTGAACTTGAAAAAGGACAAAAAGGTCTAAATGCAGTTAGAGTAAAACAGCAATAGGCGAAGATTATAACCTTAAAAAAAAGCCCGATGAGTTTCTCATTGGGTTTTTTTATGCTTTTTATTTAGGTCTATGACCATCCACAATTTTAATGATGTTACAGGTATTGCGTTTTATTTAATTAAAAGAAATGTAGCCAACAGCGTATGGGCCAGTTGTGATTCGCATTTAGAGGCTATTTTAAAGTTATTAGGCCTTTAATACCTTTCATGTCATTATGCAAATAGAGCTGTTTAAACTAATTGATATGTGCCAAGCCTTATTTTTTCAAATGTGAAGCAAAAAAAAATACCTGATGAAAATTTCATCAGGCATTTTAAATAATTTATTTAATGAGCTTATTCTTTGTCAGCCATTAATGCGAAGAATTTATCAATATTTGGCATAATAACGATACGAGTTCTTCTGTTTTTTGCTCTGTTCTCTTTAGAATCATTTTCAACTAAAGGTTGGTAGCTACTTCTTCCTGAAGCAATTAATCTTGCAGGATCAACTTTAAATTTATCTTGCATTCTTCTAACTAAAGAAGTTGCACGTAATACACTTAAGTCCCAGTTGTCTTTAATAGCACCTGTATTGATAGTTCTAGAATCTGTATGACCTTCAACCATTAAATCTAAGCTAGGCTCAGAAGCTAATAAATCAGCAATTTTTTGTAAAATACCATCTGCTTTACTATTCATTCTATAGCTAGCAGTTCTAAACAATAAATTGTCAGCAATAGTAATCATTACTACAGTTTCGTTAATGTTAATATCAACTTCTCCGTTAGTATCTTCACCTAATTCGCTACCTGCCATTGTTTTCTTTAAATTATAAGAAACCGCAAGATTCATAGAATCTTTTAATGTTTTCGCACCTTTAACAGCATCTGAATCCATTTTTGAGATGGTAGCTCTCATTTGTTTTTTTGCTTCTGTAGAGATAACACTTCCATCAGAAGTAGTTAACTTAGCATCACTTTCTTCTTTAAGGGCATTTATTTTTGAATTATAAGCATCAACTTTTGCTTCAATTGCAGCAAATTTAGATTGTAATTCATCTTTTTCAATTGCAGTTTTGTGCAATTCACCTTTAATTTGGTCTCTGTCTTGTTCAAGTGCAACATATTTCTTTTTTGATACACATGCAGACAATAATACCATTGTCAATAATAATACTGATACTTTTCTCATAATTTAATGTTTTTAATTTAACTTAGAGTTTAACTAGTGTTTTTTTGTAGGTGCAAATTTATAATAAACTATGAATTAAACAATTATAATTAATAAGTTTTATTAAAAACAGTTCTAAATTTAATAGACTGAAAAATAAGTAGTTACAAGATCTTGTCGTTAATAACATTTTGCTCATGTACTCTTAATTTTAGGAAAGAGTTCAAAAACAGCCCTATTACGGGTGTATTTAAAATTTTGCATAGGGTGCTATTACAATCAATTATAAGATGACTTATGATGGAATTTATTTATAAGACTGTTCAATAATTTGAAACACCTATTATAATATGGAGTTTTCACATTAAAAATAAAATCTATTTAAATTGAATCCAGTATCTTAGTCCTGTTTTGAGTACGAATATGTCTTATGAAATCGAAACTTTAAATTTGTTTAGCAGATGATACCTTTTTATGGTTAAAGACGCAACAATAATAGCATTAGCTTGGCCAGACACCAAAGTCATTCAAGAAGGTAAATGGTATGATATCCCTATGAAATGGGTTGGAGTGCTGAAAGATGGGTATTATTCAGCTGGTCATGCCGCATTTTTACTTATTAACCATAACAATAAGGAGGTCCATTATTTTGATTTTGGAAGATACCAAACACCAATAAAATATGGAAGGGTAAGGAGTAAACTGACCGATCCAGATATTCAAATGAATATAAAAGCAGAAATTAAGAATGGAGAGATTCTCAATTTAGACCAATTATTGTTTGATAGATATCGTAATAAAGCTTGTCATGGTGATGGAAGATTGTTGGCCTCAATTGTTAAGGGGATTAATTTTGAACGTGCTTTTAAAAAAATAAAAGCAATGCAGGATTGTGAAGCCATAAGCTATGGCCCATTTGAATGGAAGGGAACAAATTGTTCCCGATTTGTAGTACAAGTCGTTTTAGCTTCTTCAAAAAATTGGGTAACTAAATTATTAATAAGAGTTCCGTATACCATTTCAGCGACACCAAGGTCAAATGCTAAAGTATTGAATGATTTACCACATTTTTTTGAAGTGATTGATAATGAAATTTATAAGAAGAAAAGCAAGTTTTATTTTTTCAAAAAATGGTTTTTAAATTAAGAAACATATGAATATAATATTTTAATAAAGAGGTAGAGAATGATAATTTTTAAAGAATTACAATGGAATTAACGGGAACACTCTTACCACCGATTTTACCAAATGCCATTCCTGAAAATTCAAAATGGTTATCTGGGCAAGGAGCCGGATGTTGGTTTAGTATAGAAACAAAAACTCTTAGCAATACATATAGAATAGTAAGATATACACCTCAAGGTGTTGTTGATTGTGATCGCATGTTTAAAATGGTTGACAATGGATCTGTTTTTAAAATAGAACAACCGTATGTATTTGTCCATGTTTCACATTGCAACAAGTGTAAGATTAAACAGAACACTAAGCTATTTATTTTTAATTATCATATAAATGTCGATTCGTTGTAGATTAATGTATAATTTTATCGCGAATTATTTTAATCGATGACCAAACCCAACAACAAAGTACTTATAGTATTAGCTTTTTTTTCAATTTATGTAATTTGGGGCTCTACCTATTTACTAAACAAAATTGCGGTAACAGAGCTTCCTCCATTTAAATTAGCAGCGATCCGGTTTTTAGTAGCAAGCATACTTATTTTTATAATCGCTAAAATTTTGGGTATAGGTATTGCAATTACGAGAAAACAGTTTAAAAATACGGTAATAGCCGGATTCTTATTCTTAACTTTTGGAAATGGAGTAGTGGTGTGGGCTTTAAAATATGTAGATAGTGGCTTTGCTGCTCTAGAAATTTCTGCTCAACCACTCGTTGTACTTTTATTAATGCGATTTTTTGAAAGGAAAAAGATTCAACCGATGTCTATTGTAGGAATTGTTCTAGGTATGATAGGAATGTACTTATTAGTCAGTCAAACAGAAATAATTAGTAATGAAAATACAATCATAGGCCTATTAATGATATTTGCTTGTATGATAAGTTGGGGATACAGTAGCATATTTGTAGCCAAAGCCGATTTACCAAGTAATTTTTTTGTAAATACAGGATATCAAATGCTAGCTGGTGGAACTATGTTACTTATTGCCAGTTTTCTATTTGGAGAACAATGGACCAATCCAATAGAATGGAGTGGTAAAGTGCAATTCTCAATGCTCATTTTAATTACTTTTGGCAGTATAGTGGCATTTACATCTTTTAACTACCTTTTAAAAAATGTTTCCCCTGAGAAGGTAGCAACGTCTACGTATGTCAATCCTATTATTGCGTTACTTTTAGGTTGGTACTTTTTAGAGGAACAAATAACGAAGCAATCTATTATTGCAGCTATTGTACTTTTAACAGGTGTATACTTTATTAATACTACAAAGAAATTGACTAGGTATTCTAGATTTAGAAAATAGCATTATCAATTTTTTTTATAGTGAGTCTTTTAAGATCTCAATACGTTTGTATCTTTTAACTACTTTTTTTTGAGCTAAAGATTTAAGCATTAAAGTTAATTCAATAATTTTTTATAGCGTAATTTTACTTGTTAAAGTAGGGAATACTCAATTAGCACTATTCTATTTGAAAGACAAAAATAAAAGTATTAAAAGTCGCATACTAAGAGGTGTAGGTAAACTATGTCTTGGTCTTGTGGTACTATTTATTTTGCTTATTTTATTTATTCGTAGTAAATGGGGACAAGACATCATCGTAAATAAGGTTGTCACATATGTTTCAGAAAAAACACACACTAAAGTTGAAATAGACAAATTATACATCACTTTTGGTGGAAACATCATGCTCAACGGACTTTATTTAGAGGATACTAAAGGTGATACGTTGGTGTATTCCAATTCCCTCGAAGCCAACATGCCTCTTTGGTCAATTATTAATGGAAAGGGGATAGGTATTGATAATTTGGAATGGAATGGGCTTAAGGCAAATATTATTCGAAAAGATTCTCTTGAAGGGTATAATTTTCAGTTTTTGATAGATGCTTTCGCTACTGAGAATGCTGAAGTTGAGAACGATACGACTTCAGGACCTTTGAAGATCATAATTGAATCGGTCGATTTAAATACGGTTGACATTATCTTTAATGATGGCGTTTTAGGCATTGAAAGTCATTTTGTACTCGGAAATTTATCCCTAGCTATGGCTAACGTCGATATAGAAAAAATGGATTTTCGGACTGCATCCATCAACCTAAAAGATGCAACTATTAAATATACCCAATATCCTGTTCTGCCATCAATGTCCAACGAGAACAATGATTTACCTTTTTTAGCTGTTGATAAATTAAATCTGAATAATGTCGTTGCAGATTATAATTCAGAAGTTGATCATAGTCGTTATCATATCAACATTGCACAACTTCGAACAGAAATTCCAAAAATTGATTTAACCAATAATACATTGGAAATTGTAAGATTCCAACTAGATGACTCTAAAATTTTAATAAACACAACGACTGCTAATAAAATTACCGTTAAAAATGATGGTCCCATAGTTGCAACGACATTTGAATGGCCAAATTTTAAAATAAATGTAGGTTATCTCACTATGAAAAATAATACATTTAGCTATGTAAATAACAATGCGATTCCTAAAAATGGAGTTTTTAATGGTGATGCAATTGTTCTTAATAATCTTACTTTTCAAGGAAAAGAAATTTTCCTAAAGGATAAAGAGGTTGGTTTTAATATTGAAAATTTCAATTTTAATGAAGCTTCTGGAAATCAACTAAAAACACTTCAACTAAACGCTAATGTATCAGATAATTCGCTTTCAGTCAATAGTTTTAATTTATCATTAAACGATAATAGACTTCAAGGCAACACGAAATTAAATTTTAATAGCTTGGCTTCTTTCATCAAAGAACCAGATGATGCACAGCTTACCGTTAATATCCCAACTTTTCAGTTTGATATAAAGGATGTTTATCAATTTCAACCAGAGTTGCGTAAGAATGAAATTTTTCAATTACTTTCAAAACAATATTTTAATGGAAATATTGAAGCTTCTGGTACATTATCGTCGTTAACTATTCCAACAATAAAAGTAAACTGGGGAAAGGAAACTGAATTATCACTAACTGGGCAATTAGAAAATGTTACGGACATTGATAAGTTGCAATTTGATATTTTACAGTTTAACGCTCAAACCAATAAAAAAAGCCTATCGCTATTTGTAAATGAAGATAGTTTGGGAATCAGTTTTCCTAAATTAGTTGTTCTAAAAGGGAATACTAAAGGAAGTATAAATGACATCAATACCAGTATCGCATTAAACACTACGCAAGGAAAAGCCAACCTTAAAGGTCATTTTAATAATGAGAATGAATTGGCATTTGATGCAGATCTTAAAATTGATAATTATGAGCTAGGCAATTTGTTAAATGATAGTAAATTAGGTGGACTAACGGCAAGTGTTACTGCAAAAGGAAATGGAAGGAATATCAATCATCTCGATGGGGAAATATTAGCTACCATAGAACATTTTGGTCTTAATAATTATGAAATTAAAGACTTAATAATCGACGGGAAATTTAAAGACGGACTTGGGGAAATCATATCAAATTATAAAAATGATAACTTAAATCTCAATTTACTTGCAGACCTGAGGTTGGATTCTATTTCACCACAAGTTTCCTTAGATTTAGACATCATTGGAGCAGATTTGCAAGCTTTAGGTATTATGCAACGTAATGTGCGAACAGGGTTAAAACTCAATGCTAATTTTAAGGGGAATTCAGATAAATTCAAGTTGAAGGCAAGTGTTGAAGATGGTGTAGTGTTCTATGATGACAAATCATATGTACTTGGTGGCGTTACTATAAACGCATTTGTTGATACAGATACGACTTCAGCGACCGTAAAAAATAAGGTTTTGAATTTTGAATTACATTCCAATAGCAATCCTCAAAATTTCACAACTTCCATAGAACAACATTTGTCAAGCTATTTTTATAGAGATACTATGGTTGCAGATTCGATAAAAAAACCTGTGAATTTGGTACTGAACGGTAAGATCAGTCAAGCTCCTATTTTAAACGAAGTATTGTTGCTCAATTTAAAAGAGTTGGACACCATAGATGTTGCTGTTAATTTTAATGAAAAAGCTAGAAAATTAAAAGCCAAAATTACTGCACCGCATATTAATTATGCTGGAAATGAGATTGATAGCTTAGCCTTTAATATCAATACAGAAATGGACAAGTTTGTATTTGATTTGGGTTTTAAAGAAATCAATAGTGGTCCACTTGCCATCAAAAAAACGAGCATTACGGGAAATCAAGTAAATAATGAACTGGCGTTAAGTTTCACTTCTTTCTATGACCAAAAAAAATTGATAAATATTGAATCTACAATTACCGGCCATCGAGATTCCTTACGTTTTCACGTGTTGAACGATAATCTTATTTTGAATAAAAATAAATGGGAAACACCTAATTCCAACGAAATTCTAATTAACAACAACAAATTATCTTTTAATGATTTTAAGTTTAGCAGAAATGGCGAAGCTGTGGCTATTACAGATGTTGTAAGCAGTTCCAACAAGGATAGAATTGATATCAATTTCGACAATTTTAAACTTAACAAAATCATTAATTACTTAAATCCCGAAAATGAAATAGCTTCTGGGGTTCTAAATGGTGATTTTAGCGTTGAAAATCCTTTTGAAGATTTGGGAATTGTAACGGATTTAAAAATTCAGCAATTGAAATTTTTAAACGTTGATTTGGGAACTTTGTCTTTAGATGCAAAATCGGGAGAGAACAATAAGTATGACTTTAATGTTGGTCTAAATGGTGGGGAAGTAGATTTGACATTGAAAGGTGATTTTCTAGCAGATAATATTGCACCTCAAATAAATCTAGATGTAGAAATTAATAAATTCAATATAAAAGCCATAGAAGGGTTTACCGAAGGTGAAGTAAGCAACACTTCAGGCTATTTTTCTGGAAGTTTTAATTTGAAAGGGAGTTTAGATAAGCCCGAATATTTAGGGAAAATTGCATTTAACAATGCCAATTTAAAAATCACACAACTCAACGAAAGTTTCACCTTAGACAATGATGAGTTAAACATAGAAAACAAAGGCTTGTACGTGGATAACTTTACTATTCAAGATGAAAATAAAAATACTTTTATGCTTTCGGGCTTTATTGGTACTGAAAGTTTTAGCAATCCAACGTTCGATTTAAAAATAAATGCCAAAAATTTTCAAGTCATTAACGCTACAAAAGAAGACAATGATTTAGTGTATGGCAAAGCAGTTTTTGATGCCGACGGCACTATTAAAGGCAATTTGGAAATCCCAAAAATAGATTTGAACCTAAACGTAGGTTCGGAAACAGACATTACCTATATATTACCATCGGCAGCGGTAAATATTGAAGAACAAGACGGTGTGGTTATTTTTGTAAACCGAGAAAATCCTGATGCCATATTAACACGAACAGAAGAAGAATCCGTAAAAATTACCGGTTTTGATGTCAATGCGAATTTAAAAGTAGATAAAAGTGCAAAAGTAAAGGTAATCATTGATGCCGAAACAAATGATAATTTTCAAGTTTCTGGAAACGGGGATCTTAAGTTGAAAATGAGTCCAAATGGTTCCGTAAACTTAACTGGAGTTTATGAAATTGCTAATGGTCATTATGAAATGAACTTATACAATATCGTAAATAGAAAGTTTGAATTAACGTCAGACAGTCGTATTAGTTGGTATGGAGATCCATTTGATGCTAAATTAGATGTTAAGGCATTGTATAAAATAGACGCATCAGCATCACCATTAATGGCATCGCAGACAACTAGTTCTGACGCATCTATAAAAAGCCAATATCAGGAAGTATTGCCATTTTATGTCTATCTGAATGTTGATGGTGAGCTAATGCAACCTGAGATTTCCTTTGAATTAGATATGCCAGAGGAAGAACAAGGTGCTATAAGTGGACAAGTATATGCACGCGTTCAACAAGTCAATAAGCAAGAAAACGAACTGAATCAACAAGTCTTTTCATTATTAGTATTAAGTAGATTTTATCCACAGTCTGATAGTGATGGAAGCAGTGGTGGTTTTGCTTCAATTGCTAGAAATAATCTAAATGATGCACTTTCTGATCAATTGAATGTATTTTCAGACAAATTATTAGGTGATACAGGTGTTGAACTCAATTTTGGTTTAGATAGTTATACCGATTACCAAGGTGATTCTCCAGAAGACCGGACACAATTAGAAGTTGCGGCTAAGAAAAAACTATTTAATGATCGTTTAATTGTAAGTGTTGGTAGTGATATTGATATAGAAGGAAGTAGCAGTTCAGACGAATCTACTCCAATTATTGGTAATGTAAGTGTAGAATATTTATTAACTGATAATGGAAGATATCGGCTTAAAGGATTTAGAAAAAATGAATTTGAAAATGTAATTGATGGTCAAACTATTATTAGTGGTATTGCATTAATTTTTACTCAAGAATTTAATAAGTTTGATGAGCTCTGGTATGCTCTATTGCACGGTCAGACTAAAGTTGAAAAATCAGATAAAAATAAAAAGGAAAAGAAACAAAATTGAGATATAAACATAAAAATATAGCTATAATACAATTTATTAAAACGAATATTTTAATAAAACACTATATAGGATTTATGCTTTCTATGCTATTGATTCTATTTCAATCATGTAGTATACAAAAATATATTCCCAATAATGAACGACTCTACAAAGGTGCTTCCATTGATATAAAATCAGATAGTATCGTTAAAAATGAAAAGGCCTTAGAAGAAAATCTAAAAACGGCCATTCAAAAAAAAACAAATAAAAAGGTTTTAGGATGGTATTATGGTTTGTATTATCATTTCAAATCTCAAAATAAAAACCCAGGATTTATTAACCGATGGCTAAATAAAAAAATAGGAGAGGAACCAGTATATCAATCAGATGTAAATGCTACTGCTATTAAAGAAGTGCTGATAAACCGACTAGAAAATAATGGATTTTATTACAATAACCTTACCTCTAATTGGACTAGTAATGATAAGAAAAAAACAGCGACAATCGATTATAATATTACTGTTCAGCAACCCTATAGAATGGAAAGCTATCAATTAGATACACTGCAACCTCCAATTTATAAAGAAATGCAAGGGTACCTATCGGATACGCCTTTTAAAAAGGATATGCGTTTTAATTTATCTTTTTTAAAATTAGAAAGAGACCGTATAGACAATGGTTTGAAAATGAAAGGTTACTACAATTTTAACTCTAATTTTTTAATTTTTGAAGCGGATACAAATAGATATAAAGACAAACGGTTTGATTTATTTTTAAAATTAAAAAAAGATGTCCCTAAAAAAGCAATAGTACCGTATAGAATCTCTAAAATTAATATCTATTCAAATTATGATCTCCAACAAGATTCATTACCGAATACTGTTATTCGTTATAATAATAAAAACTTCATTGAGCAAAGACCCTATTTTAAAACGAAATTCCTCGACCCTTATATTACTTTAAAAGAAGGGGAGTTATACAATCCGCAAACATCAAAAAATACGGCAAGACGATTGTCCACCATTGGTTCTTATAAATTTGTAAATATTCAGTACAACCAATTGGATACTATTGCTAAAAATGATAGCATCGGATTTTTAGAAACTAATATTTTTCTTTCCCCGTTAAATAAAAGGGCATTTAAAGCCTCATTAGAAGCCGTGTCTAAATCGAATAATTTTGCTGGCCCCACGTTGGCATTTACCTACACAAATAGAAACTTGTTTGAAGGTGGAGAAATCTTGAATCTTAGTTCAAATATTGGATATGAATGGCAAATTGCAGGAGGAAACAGTAATGGAACAAGCATTCTTCAATTAGGATTATCATCTGAATTAATCTACCCAAGAATCATTTTTCCAATAAAAATAAGTAGCAATTACTTTAAATATGCTATCCCTAAGACAAAAATGAGTTTAGGGTTGGATTATTTACAAAGAACGCAATTATATACTTTAGTATCAGGTACAGCACAATTTGGATATTTATGGAATGCCAATAGATACGTTACGCATGAAATTATTCCAATTTCAACTACGTACACTCAATTGTCTAATACCACAGAAGCATTTGACGAAATACGCTCTGAAAATGAGTATTTGAGTAGTAGTTTTGATCAAGAATTTATTTCTGGACTCAATTATTCGTTTACCTATAATGAGATGGTAGACAGTAAGAAAACCCATCAATTCTATGTCAATTCCACATTAGACATTGTGGGTAATTCTATAAGTTTATTTGGTAAAAATAATGGAGAAGATTCTAAAACGATATTCGGTCTTGAGTTTGCACAATATGCCAAAGCTGATCTTGACTTACATTATCACTTTAATTTTGGAAAAGAACAGAAAATTGCAACACGAGTTTTTGCAGGTTACGGTTATGCCTATGGAAATTCTGAGGTATTACCGTTTACAAAGCAATATAATGCTGGTGGACCCTATAGTGTAAGAGCTTTTCAAATTGGGACCTTAGGGCCTGGTCAATATGATGAAGAAGTAGATGGCGGTGATTCTGATTATCTTTTCTATAATTCAGGAAACATTAAACTTGAAGCAAACATCGAATATAGGTTTCCTATCTATTCGTTTGTTAAGGGAGCTGTTTTTGCGGATGCAGGAAATATTTGGACGTCTAAAGAAAATGAGACTTTTCCTAATGGCAAATTCACTGATAATTTTATAAATGAATTAGGTATTGGTGCAGGAATAGGACTTCGTATTGATGTTCAAGGTTTTGTAATTAGATTTGATTTGGCAGCACCCTTTCATGACCCAAAAGAAGATAGTTATAATTTTAAATGGGATGAACCTGTATTCAATTTTGCAATTGGATATCCATTTTAAACCTTTTTATTAAAAAAGACTATTCAATTTCAATTTGAGTGTTGCTTGCATTTATAACATCACCAATAACCAACTTATTCCTTACTCTAGTTTCCACAAGTCCATTTACCAACACTTCTTCATTTTGAATGATAATTTTTGCATGTCCACCAGTTTGTGCAATTCCAACAACCTGAAGTAGTTTGTTTAAAGTAATATAGGGCTGACCTTCTCTTAATTTAAAATTTTTCTTATTCATTATTACTGCTTGATTAGGAGTTAGTTAAATGACTTTTCTCCAGTGTTACTATAATTTTTTTAACGTTTTTTCGTTATTTCAACAAAGTTAACAGGTTTGGTTTGATTAAAAATTATATTACATATCTATTTTTTGCGTTTTCAATAATTATTGTTTCTGCACAGGAGCTTTCAAGTTTACCGTTGTTTAGCATGGATAACCTTGACTATCAAGGTGCCTTCAGAGTAGATGCTGGAACCTATGGAGCATCCAATATGAATTTTGCTCAAGGTCCCTTTGCCTATAATTCTGTAAATAATTCAATTTTTATTGTGGGTCATAGTCATCATCAAGCGATTGCAGAGTTTAAAATACCCAATTTAGTAAATACTACTGTAATTGCTGACTTAAATATCGTGAAAGAACCTATGCAAGTCTTTACCCAATTCCTCAATGAAACTCCAGATGGTAACCCTGAAGGTATGAATAGGATAGGAGGACTGTTTCCGATACTAAATAATGGCAAACAAAAATTAATAGTTAATGCTTACGAATACTACGATGCTCCGGGCGACAATACGGTTTCAACGCTACTTATTGATAATGCGAATAATTTAGAGGATAGTACCCTAAAGGGCTATTTAAAATTTGAAGGAGGATCAGGCCATACTTCTGGTTGGATTTCACCCATTCCAGAAAATTTAAAAAGTGTGTTCGGTGGAACGCATATTACAGGACAGTCGAGTGGAATTCCTATAATTTCAAGAACAAGTGTTGGACCATCAGCATTTGTTTTCAATATAGATAACTTGCTTAACACCGCAAATACCATCAACACAACCAAATTATTAGATTTTAGTCTGACAAATCCACTTCATTCAGATCTTTCAAATGCAAGCTTGGCTAATGATATATGGACACATCTTTCAAGAGCCATTTATGGGTTTATTGTCCCAGGAACAAGGACTTATGTAACTATAGGGAAAAGCGGCGGTCACCAAACAGGTGTTTGCTATAAATGTACACAATCGAATGGTAATCTTTGTGGCGGCTATTGCACCCCTGATTCAAACGATAATTATAATTACTATTGGTTGTGGGATTTAAATGATTTGTTAGAAGTTAAAAATGGGGAACGATTGCCCTATGATGTTCAACCTTATGATTACGGTAAGTTTAATACGCCATTTCAGAGTTCTGCTAACAGCATTAATGGTGGTAGTTTTGACCCCAACACAGGAAATTTATATCTATCTATTGAAAATGCGGATAACGAACAAGGAAGGTATGCCAATCCGCCAATAATTGTAGTGTATCAAACAGGAGCTTTACTTGATATTTCCATGAATACTGCAGAAAACATTCAAATCTATCCAAATCCCACCTTCGGTAATATTAAAATTGACGCACCAGAGTCAATGTATACTTTTAATGTAGTAAACACAATTGGTGCAACTATATATTCTTCTAAGAAAAAAGGGGAAAGTTTTAATATAGACTTAAGTTCTTTTGCTAACGGAATGTATTTTCTTGTAATAGAAAATTTAGACACCCATTTGATTTCTGTCGAGAAAATATTAAAAAAGTAATCTGATTATTTTAAAAACCTATAATTAACCTTTTACCAGGTTTTAGAATAGTTGTTCTTCTAATTTTATTTGCTTTACACAACGCTGAAATTGAAGTGCCATATTTATTTGCTATTCTTGAAAGTGAATCACCCCTTCTAATTCTATGGGTTTTAACTTCAACAACTTTCTGATTTGTTGCTTCTTTAAATGAAGTGGCCACTTGGATATCACTTTGTCGTTTAGAACTATGAAGGTGTGGACTGGTCCATTTATTAGTCACCCATACTTTGTCATTTCTAATTTTATTGCTTTTACCAAAATCAAATAAATACTCAGGGTTAATAAAATTGCCCTTAAAAATAGTTTCTAAATGTAAATGGCTCCCTCTTGCATTTCCTGTAACACCTCCATTACCTATAACTTGCCCTTTTAAAACTAAATCATTTTCTTTCACTATTTGATTGGATAAATGTGCATAAAGCAACTCTAAACCATTCGAGTGTCTAACGATTATACATTTGCCATACCCTCTATTATAACCAACATATCGTACTTTACCGCTTAATATAGCTCTTAAGCTATCACCAGTTACTAAATCAATATCAATACCTTTATGAGGTCGTCTATTTCGCCAGCCATAACGTGAAGTAACCACTTTATCTATTAATACTGGAGATGCAAATGTACTGTCCTTAAAATCAATTTCAAACGGGACATTTTTAATAGGAATAGGGTAAGGTTTTAACTTGTCATTATCCCAATACTCATTTATTAATGGATTTACACTTGAATAATCAACCATTAGATTGAATTCTTCTTTTGATAAAAAGTCAAGATGTGTATTAATTTTTTCTTCTAAACCATGAATATACATAGGATCTATGGCTCTATCTTGACCATATATAGTAGACATTGATATTAGAAAGAGAATGGAGGAGAAAAATATCTTCATAAAGGTGTAACTCAATTTTAATTTCTCATTTATTTTATATCAAGAAATAATAACAATTAAATAGTTCTTAAAATTTTAATAGGAACAAAAGTAAACTTTTTAATTAAATGTTTCTATTTATAGAACTCTCGTTTCAATATTAACAATATTAATTATCACATTTTCAAATATTTACGACTCATATTTAACTTATATTTAACGGGTTTTGAACCATTTTAGTTGCTTGTTAAAAACCAATAAAAAATATACAAATTGTACCATTTTACATATCTTTACAATGAATTATCAAACTTTTTTATATGAAACCATTCTACAATTTGTTATTATTGACAGTTTTGATTACCGCTTGTGAAAATGACAAAAAAAACACCATAAATACGATGAACGCAACAGATAATCCACTAATGGTAGAGAGTACTTTACCCTATCATGCTCCTGATTTTGAAAAAATTAAAAATAGTGATTTTAAGCCCGCATTCTTAAAGGGGATTTCAGAGCAAAAAGAAGCTGTAGAAAAAATAGCTAATTTAGATAATGATCCAACTTTTGACAATACCGTTTTGGCGTTAGAAAAAAGTGGTATTTTATTAGAAAGAGTCTCAAATGTATTTTATGGACTGTCTGGAGCTCACACTAATGATAGTATAAAAGCGATACAAGAAGAAATTGCTCCTAAACTTTCCGAATTAGGAGATGCTATTTATTTGAATGATAAATTATTTAACCGAATTAAAATCATTTACAATAAACGAGACAGTTTAGATTTAGATTCAGAAGCTATAAAACTCATAGAAAATTACTTCGAAGATTTTGAAATTGCTGGGGCCAATTTATCAGCAGAAAAAAAAGAAACTTTAAAAGAATACAATACACAACTGGCAACACTTACTACTAAGTTTAACCAAACACTATTAGAAGCTAATAATGCAGGAGCCTTATTATTTACAGATAAAGAAGCTCTTGCTGGGCTTTCTGAATCACAATTAAAAGCATTAGAAAATAAAGAGAAAAATGGTTGGGTAATCTCTTTACAAAACACAACACAACAACCTTTATTGCAATCGTTGACCAACCGTGAAACAAGAGAAAAACTTTTTAAGTCTTCTTGGAATAGAGCAGACGGTTCTAAGCATGACACTAAAGAAATAATAATAAAAATTGCAGATCTAAGAGCTAAAAAAGCAGGGGTATTAGGTTTTGATAATTATGCAGAATGGAGTTTGCAAAAAACAATGGCAAAAAAAGCGATAAATGTATTTGATATGTTTAAAGGACTTATACCTGCAGCTACAAAAAAAGCACAGTTAGAATCTGAAGAAATACAAAAAATGATTACTAGTAAAGGTGGTGATTTTACATTAGAACCATGGGACTGGAACTATTATGCAGAAATGGTGCGAAAAGCAAAATACGATTTAGACGAAGATCAAATTAAACCTTATTTTGAATTGAAAACTGTTTTAGAAAAAGGAGTGTTTTATGCCGCTGAAAAATTATATGGTATTGCTTTTAAATCTAGAACAGATATTCCTGTTTATCATAAGGATGTACTGGTGTATGAAGTTTTTGAACAAAACGGTGATAAGTTAGGCTTATTTTATGGAGATTTTTTCGCCCGCTCTAGTAAAAGAGGAGGAGCATGGATGAGCAATTTCGTAACCCAATCTAAACTATACAATAAGAAACCTGTAATTTATAATGTGTGCAATTTCTCTAAACCGGCAGCAGGTGAGGCTGCATTAATAACGTTTGATGATGTATCTACCATGTTTCATGAGTTTGGTCATGCGTTACATGGATTTTTCGCAGATCAACAATACCCATCATTATCTGGTACTGCTGTAGCGAGAGATTTTGTTGAATTCCCATCGCAATTCAATGAAAACTGGGCGTTATATCCTGATGTTTTAAAGAATTATGCTATCCACAATAAAACAAAAGAACAAATTCCTCAAGTATTAATTGATAAAATTAAAAAATCAGGAACCTTTAATCAAGGATACAGTTTAACTGAAAACTTAGCAGCGTCTAATTTAGATATGCAATGGCATACTATCGCTGCTGATAGAAAGATTACAGATGCCAATACTTTTGAAAAGGAAGCATTACACAATACAAAATTAGATGTTGTACACGCTGTGCCACCTCGTTATAGATCTACTTATTTTTCACATGTCTTCGGAAGTGGCTATGCAGCAGGATATTATTCTTATCTGTGGACCGAAATGTTAGATCATGATGCTTATAATTGGTTTAAAAACAATGGTGGACTTACACGTGAAAACGGTCAACGTTTCAGAGACATGGTACTTTCTCGAGGGAATACATTAAATCTTGAAAAGATGTATAAAGACTGGAGAGGTAGTGATCCTAAAATTGAACCAATGTTAAAAGCTAGAGGGTTGAAATAATGTTCACTTATTTTGTTTGACCTAAAACTTGTTATATCTATATATTGTAGATATTATTCGGCATATTTTTTGTGGTAAAAAAAGGAAACTATAATTACGGAAAAATGAAAAATCATCCTATTTATCTAATTTTAGTAATGGCATTTTTTAGTAGTTGTGCAAGTACTAAAGTTTTAGATACCAGTAAAATAAAAGAATTAGTAACACATCAAATGTTTACTATTGAATCAGATATAGCTCAGCCTATGGCTACGATAGGTTTATCTAAATTACAAAATTCAGGTATATTAGGTGTGGGAAATTCATCGAGTAATATTAGCCTTATCGGTAACAGTAATTTTTTAACTATTAAAGGAGACTCAATTTCTTCATATTTACCTTATTACGGTGAACGGCAGTCAAATGTTGGCTATGGTTCAAACAATGGTGGTATTGAATTTGAAGGCTTGATTAAAAGTTACGATTCAGAATGGAACGCCAAAAAGCAATATTACACAATAAGCTTTAAAGCGAAAAGCAATAATGAGTGGTTTGATGTTAGAATGAATTTATATCCTAACCTTAAAAGTTATGTTACACTTAATAGTGCATCGCGAACGGGTATAACATATATTGGTAACGTGAGTACTATACTAAAGGAGGAATAACATTCTCATATTGAATAATCTTAAAATTTAAGAATCTTCTACCGTTACTTTATTTGTATTTCGTCTATAACTTCTATTAATAAAAAACTGAAATACAAAAATGAGCACAAATATATAGCGTGCTACATTTGGTAATACAAAAGCCAAAATAGCGGCTAACATCCATACACTAAGGGCGTTTAAACCGGTTAATGTGTGCCATCTAATCGCCAATGGCGTCAATTCAGGGTTGTTTTTTTCCTTTTTAATGATATATCTGATCATCATATAATTTAAAAGTCCAATTGCTGAAAGATTGAAACAATAAAAGACGAACGGAATTACATAACCGAAACCACTCACATAAAATCCTGTAGAAAAGGGCATTAAAACGATAAAAAGTAATAGGAAAATATTAATCCATAATAATTTATTATCAACGGTTGATACTAATCGCATAGAGCGTAAATGTGCTACCCAATACAAGGCTGTTACAAGAAAACTTACGACTAAACCAATAAAATTAGGGATTCTATTCGTCAATATATCCCATGAATTATAAGTAGCAATGGCTTTACTTGAGGGAATTGCAACTTCTAATACTAGCAAGGTCATTGCTATAGAATATACCGCATCACTAAAACTAATAATCCGGTTTTTATCATAGGTTTGATTCATTTTCTTTAAATTTTAATTTCTTTAAAACGAAAATTACTACAATTTAAACAAATATGTCCTAAATGTTCTCGAATATATTTTCACAGCTTATCACTATTGATTGTCAATATATATTTGCGGTATTCAATACATAAAAAAAACATTTATAAAAAACCAACAAAATGAAGAATTTATTAAAAATTACAAGTATTTGCTTAGTGTTTACTTTATTCTCTTGTGGAGGATCAGATGCTCCTCAAATGAATACAAAAGACGGATTAGAAAAAATTAAGACCATTGCCAATGAAAAATTTGGAAGTGATATGGAAGTTTATTCCATGACCATTTATTCACAAGAAGATTTAAATTCTAGTTTAGGTTTAGTAACCATAAAATATATAAAAGATGGAAAACGCTTTTCTAGAATGTATTCTGAAAAAACAGAACACACTGAAGCTAAACTTCAAGATGAAAAAGCAGATTCTGATTCTTTTCAAAAGAAAATGTTTTTAGACAAGGCACAAGGTAAAATGAAAATTGGTGATATTGATACTGATAAAATAATTGCTAATATTGATAAAGCACTTACTATAATGGGAGACGATGTTGACACACATCAATTGAGGAAATATACATTAAACGTTGACCCAAAAACAAATGCGATAACATGTGATTTTGAATTGCATGTAACGCAAAAAGGTGAAGGTACATCAATTGAAGGTCGTAACATTGTTACCAATTTTTATGAAGCCAACTTTGAAGCAGACGCTGAAGGTAATGTTGTAATGACAGACTAAAATTGTGAAAATTGCTATGAAAAAAAGCCCCTAACGTATAGGGGCTTTTCATATTGTAAAATCTAATATTTTTATCATAAAAAATTGTATATGAACAGGTTATTAACATTTATTATTGTAATTTTAAGTACTTTGTTATTGAATTGTCAAAATAAAGAAAAGGAGAACCAATTACTCCCCATTAGTGTCAATGGTAATTTTGGTTTTATCAATTATTCTGGTGAGATGGTTATAGAACCTATCTATGATGATTTTGAAGGCTATTCAAAC
This sequence comes from Aureibaculum flavum, assembly GCF_016406085.1. Taxonomy (GTDB): domain Bacteria; phylum Bacteroidota; class Bacteroidia; order Flavobacteriales; family Flavobacteriaceae; genus Aureibaculum; species Aureibaculum flavum. The sequence goes on along the minus strand of NZ_JAEHFJ010000004.1, from coordinate 179,626 downwards.
GGTATTATTGGTGTCGGGTTTAAAGGTAAAGATGGTTTTATTAATGAAAAAGGAGAAGAGATTACTGGATTTATATATGATCGTGTTCGTTATTATAACGATGGCTTAGCAAGTGTACGCCTAAACCGAAAGTACGGATTTGTTAATTTCGAAGGAAAGGTCGTAATTCCAATTAAATATGATTTCGTTTTTCATTTCAGTAATGGCATGGCTGCTTTTAGCAATATAGGCCAGTCCAGAATTTATGGATATCTAAATACAAAAGGAGATGTAATTGTAGAGCCTATTTTTACTGTAGCTAACTCATTTTATGAAGGATTTGCTGCTGTAAAGGTGGATGATAAATATGGTTTTATAAACAAGAAAGGAGAATATATTACAGAGCTTATCTATGACAAAGTGGGTGATTTTTTCCAAGGCTATGCATCAGTGAGTAAAGATGGTAAATGGGGATATATTAACACAAAAGGAGAGGAAATAATACCTTTAACATATTATGAAGTTGGACCATTTTTTAATGGTTATGCAGTCGTTAATGCCAGTTATTTTAAAAACGGAATTATAGATACTTTAAATAATATAATCGTTCCACTAGATTTTGAAGAATTAGAAAATTTTCAAGAAAATTTAGCTTTAGCAACGTATTATAATAAGAAAAAAGGATTTGTAGACAAAAACGGAAAATGGATTATTTCTCCTTTATATGATTATGCTCTAGGTTTCAATGAAGGGTTAGCGGCTGTTGGTATTAGAGAGGGCAAAGAAGGAGAAGGTGGAGACGTTCATTGGGGATATATTAATAAAAAAGGCGAACAGGTAATTGCATCAAAATTTGATGTTGCTCAACCCTTTATTGACGGTATTGCGGTTGTGGCTATAAAAACTGGTAAATATGATTACACATATGGCTATATAGATACAAAAGGTAATTATATTATAGAACCACGCTTTTTTAACGCCACTCCATTTTTTGAAGGTGTAGCGTCTGTGTTTGATAAAAATGCCAATCCCCAAAAAAACTATATCGATAAAAAAGGAAAATTACTTTATTCGGCAGATAAAAAGTAATTTCAAACAATAATTTTGTAACATTTAATTTTTATTAACTTTGAAATCTAACCAACTTTTTATTAAGCCATGCAAAATAGATTTCATTTCATATTTTTATTTTTATTAATTCTACCGCTATCACTTACAGCACAAGATTTTAAATCTTTAGAATATCGCACTGTGGGTCCCGAAAGAGGAGGACGTGTTACAACGGTAACAGGAAATACACATTTCCCAGGTACCTTTTACTTAGGAGCATCTGGTGGTGGTGTATGGAAAACGGAAGATTATGGTACATCATGGAATAATATTTCAGATGGTTTTTTTAATACGCCATCAATTGGAGCTATAGAAGTTGCTTCAAATGACCCCAATATAATATATGTGGGTACCGGTTCTGATGGGTTGCGAAGTAATGTAATTCCTGGTAAAGGAGTCTACAAATCAATCGATGCAGGAAAAAATTGGGAACACATCGGTCTAAAAGAAACAGGGCAGATAGGTGCTGTAGAAATAGATCCTACAGATAACAATACCGTTTGGGTAGCAGCTATCGGAAATGCTTTTGGGGCAAATACCGAACGTGGTATTTATAAAACAACCAATGGTGGTAAAGATTGGGATAAGGTATTGTTTATATCAGATAAAGTTGGTTTTTCTGATTTAGAATTACTTCCAGGAAATCCGAATATTATTTATGCTGCTGCATGGAAAGCAGAACGGAAACCTTGGACTATTATTTCTGGAGGTAAAGCCGATGAAGGTGGAATATACAAATCTATAAATGGAGGTAAAGACTGGGTTAAGTTGGACGATGGATTGCCAAAAGACTTAATTGGTAAAATTGATTTGGCAGTATCACCCGTAGACTCAAGTATATTATACGCTATTATTGAAGCTCCTGGAAAGGAGGGAGGTTTGTACAAATCAATAAATCAAGGAAAATCATTTACACATATTTCCGATAATAAAGGTTTGGTAAATCGTCCGTTTTATTATATAAATGTTGAGTTAGATCCTACAAATCCAGATATCGTTTATTCAAATGCAAACCCATTATTAAAGTCAATTGATGGTGGTAAATCATGGGAACGAATGAGCGTTCCTCATGGTGATAATCATGATATTTGGATAAATCCTAACGATCCAAATTTACTAATACAATGTAATGATGGTGGAGCAAATGTTTCTCATAATGGAGGAAAAACATGGTCAACACAATTTAATCAACCTACAGCAGAATTGTATCAAGTAGAAGTAGATGATCAATATCCATATTGGTTATATGCGGGTATGCAAGATAATTCATCTACTATTGCGGTACCTAGTTTTCCGCCAAGTGGTATTCAAAATCCGGGTACGGGTTGGATAATAAATACAGGTGGTTGTGAAACGGGTCCTGGTGTGCCTAAACCAGGAAATCATAATATCGTATATGCCAATTGTAAAGGACGCTTTAGTGTATTTGATAAACGCACAGGTACTGAAAAAAGTTACTATGTGGGAGCTTCCAATATTTATGGTCATAATCCCAAAGATTTAAAATATAGGTTTCAACGCGTAGCTCCAATTCATGTTTCGCCACACAACCCAGATGTCGTTTATCACGGATCTCAATATCTGCATAAATCGAGTAATGACGGATTAAATTGGGAAACAATTTCTCCTGATTTAACCGCTTTTGAAGCGGATAAACAAGTGATTTCAGGAAGTCCGATTACTAGAGACATTACAGGTGAAGAATATTACAGCACATTATATTCTATTCGTGAATCGAAGGTAAAAGAAGGCCTAATTTGGACAGGTTCTAATGATGGTATAATTTCTGTTACTCAGGATGGCGGCAAAACATGGAAAAATGTTACACCTAAAAAAATGCCAAAAGGTGGACGCGTAGAATCTATTGAGCCTTCTCAATTTAATCCTGCGAAAGCATATATAGCTGTTGATAGACATTTATTAGGTGATGCAAAACCCTATTTGTATAAAACGGATAATTATGGAATAAGTTGGGAATTACTATCTACTGAAACAAACGGTATACCTACTGATTATACAACTCGTGTTTTAAGAGAGGACCCAGTTCGTGAAGATTTGTTGTATACAGGAACAGAATTTGGAATTTTCGTTTCCTTTAATGATGGTAAAACATGGGATAAATTTCAGCAGAATTTACCCGTTACCCCAATTACGGACATCAAGATATTTAGAGGTGATTTAATTTTAAGTACCATGGGGCGTGGCTTTTGGATTTTAGATAATATTACCCCGTTAAGAGAACAAACTATAACTTCATTAACGGATAAACCACACCTATTTAAACCTGATAACACCATACGTTATCGTTATCCTAAAGTAAGCAGCAGAGCTTTTCCTAATTATCCTAGAACGAGCGTAATTATTGATTATTTTATCCCGAAAGGAAATAAAGAAAGTGTCCAATTAGAGATATTTAATGATAAAAATGAATCAGTAGTTGCTATTGTGAGTGATAAAAAACAACTAAAATCAGAGGTAGAAGTTATAGAAAATATGAACTTAAGTAAAACGTTTAGATATGTAGATACCAAATTAGAAGATAAACCAGGTTTAAATCGTTTTCATTGGGATCTTTCATCAAAGGGACCTTGGACAAAAAACGAAAAGAGAAGATATAAAAATGGTCCAATGGTAGCTCCTGGGACATATATGGTGAAACTAATGGTGGGAACGAAATCATTTACACAGCCCTTTGACATTGTAATGGATCCAAGAGTTGAAGCAGCGGGTTTATCTAAAAATGATATTCAAACACAAATTAAAATGCAAAATAAAATAATTGACTTGTTATCTGAAGCAAATCAATTACAATCTAATTTAGAAAAAGAAGTTATCGCTGCGAAAGGAGAAAAATTAGATAAACTAAAGTCCATTTTAAAACAACTAAAGAATGATGAGGGTGCTTACCCTCAACAAATGTTAGTCTCTCAAATTTCATATGTGTTATACATGATAAGTGGTGCTGACCAATTACCTGGGCAAGAAGCTACAAATAGATACGAGGAGTTAAATAAACAATTTAATACACTTAAAACAGAAGCGGGTCACTAATGAATGATAATAATAACCATCGTAGAAAATTCATAAAAATATTTTCAACTGCAATGGCTGGCTTTGCAGTCGTTCCTGCTTTTGCCGCCACTAACTTAAAAAAAGGTAATAATAATAATAATAATAATGACATTTCTCTTGTAAATGATAGTTCAGAAGACTTTTGGGAAAAGGTGAAACAAGAATTTATTTTTGCTGATGGACTTAAATATTTCAATAATGCGTCCTTGGGGTCTTCACCCGTTTTGGTACAACGAGCCACAAGAAATTTTAGAGAAACCTTAGATAGCTTTCCCTCTAAATATATGTGGGGCGGTTGGGACGAAGAAAAAGAAAAAACGCGGAAAGCCGTGGCTGACTTTTTTTCAGTATCTAATGAGGAAATTGCCCTGATACATAATACCACAGAAGGCATGAATCTTATTGCCCGAAGTATGGACTTAAAAAAAGGAGATGAGGTTATTCTTATTGATCATGAACATACGAGTGGTACCATACCTTGGGAAGTATGGCAAGAAACAAAAGGTGTGAAATTAGTAAGACCTAAAGTGCCCCTTCTTCCAAAAAATAAAGAAGAACTCATTGCTATTTATAAAAAAGCAATTACGTCAAAAACTAAGATGATTTCAATGTGTCATATGGTTAACACGAATGGTATGATTTTACCAGTAAAAGAAGTTTCTGAAATGGCTCATAAAAAGGGCATTCTAGTAGCTGTTGATGGGGCTCAAGCAGCAGGTATGTTTCGTATTGATTTACATGATTTAGGTTGTGATTTTTATACTGTAAGTTCTCATAAATGGTTATTCTCACCAAAAGGCGTTGGTATTTTTTATTCAAAAAAAGAGAGTCAACAGTATCTAAAACCTTTAATGGTCTGTAAAGGTTATCAAGATAAAACGATTAGAAGGCTAGAGAATTATAATACACGTAATTTACCTGAAGTCTTAGGTTTGGGAGCGAGTATTAATTTTCTGAATACAATTGGTTTAGAAAAAATTCATAACAGGACTTATGAGTTAAAAGAATACTTTAGAAACAAAGTAGAAGGGAATCCGAATTTAAAACTAAAAACCCCTGCTGACGATAACCTTTCCGCTGCCATTCAAGTAGTAGAAGTTATTGGTAAACCTGTTTCTCGTGTAAAAACGAGATTAATTGACCAATATGGTATTGATTGCCGTCCTATGAGCTCCTTTGGTTTAAATGCGGTACGTCTCTCTTTTGCTATTTACATCACCAAAAAAGATATTGATTATTTGGTCAGTGCTTTGGAAAGTTTTTAGTCTAACTCCACCAAACCACAAAAAATTTTTCCAACGTTCCATTTGGTCGTTTCAACCAACAAAGTGGTGCCTTTTTCTCATGGATAAGTGTATTTATTTGTCCGCAAAAAGAATCGAAATTCAGCCAAGTTACCTGCGTTTGAATAGCCATAAGCCAATTCAATTTTGAGGGTATATAAAATTTACAGTCCGTAAATTTATCTATTTCTGATAGGTGAATATAAAATCCCGCCAAACACTGCCTATTCAGAAGTTTAAATTCTGGAATTTCTGAAGTGTAGGGAACAAACAATTGAGCCTTAAAGTAAACACATTGTTTTATGTCTTTGGCATTGAGTTTTAACTCTTCCAAAATAGGTTTTGTGTGTTCAGAATAGAGTAGTGGGAGTTGTTTTTCCTTTAACTTGGTTAGTTTTTTAACCAAGGTATCATTTCTGTTCGGACCTATCCAATGTTCAATTTCAGTTGTACCTACACGTTCATCAAATAAATAGAATTTGTAAATTACCTCCAAATGTATAGGGGTATCATCTTGTTTTAAGATACAATCCAATTCGCCAATAGTTCTTTTTTCTACTTGAATTTGCTTGTTCTCCAATACTATTTCAATAGTATCATCTTGCTTCAATTCATTACTTACAAAGCGTTCTACACGTTTACCTAATCTTAAATTTGAAGAAAGTTCTTCGTTAAAAACGGTTTCCTCTTTTATACGAAATTCAAATTGTTCTATTCCAAAAACAGAATCTTTCATCCAAAGTGGTGATGTATTTATATAACCTTGATATTGTTTTTGGATGTCTTTTGTTTTAGTATGCATTACATAACAATTCTTATAAAGTAACTTCGTAAAGCCAAAATACTCATAATACTAATGAGTTAAACTGAAATTTTAATGAATTTATAAATTTATGTCCACTATTTATAAGATTGTATAATTTATTCCAGTCTTTGAGTATAATTAATCAAATTGCTCGTATAGTTGTATATATTTCAAATAATATTCAATAATCTTAGATATATAATATTATATTTACCAGATAAGCTAAAGAATATGAAAGACCAAAAACAATTTTCTTCTTATGATCTCGTAGCCAATACATGGGATGAAATGTATAAAAATAGCACCGAGATAAGAACTCACTATGATATAATAAATACTTATTTAAAGAGTGTATCTAAAGAAAAATTAGATAAAAAAGAAGAACTTTCTAAGCAACTATTTATGAGTCAAGGGGTAACCTTTACTGTATATAGTGATAATGAGGGTATTGAAAAAATATTTCCTTTTGATATTGTACCCAGAGTAATTCTAGCTTCAGAATGGGATAAAATTGATAAAGGCATAAAACAGCGTTTAAAAGCACTAAATTTATTTATAAAAGACATTTATCACGATCAATTTATAATAAAAGATGGAATTATTCCCGCTAAATTAATTTTTGATTGTCCCAATTATTTACGAGAAATGATGGGTGTAAATGTACCTCATGATATATATGTACATATAGCTGGCGTTGATTTAATTCGCAATAATGATGGAGAGTTTTATGTGCTAGAAGATAATTTAAGAACACCTAGCGGCGTGAGTTATATGTTAGAGAATAGAGAAATTTCTAAGCGAATTTTTCCTGGAATTTTACCTAAAAACAATGTAAGATCAGTTGCAAATTACCCTGATTTATTATACAAAAAGTTGAAGGAACTCTCAGATCAGAATGATCCTAATATAGTATTGTTAACACCTGGAATTTACAATTCAGCATATTATGAACATACCACTTTAGCAAGGTTAATGGGAATTGAATTGGTAGAAGGAAGAGATTTATTAGTAAAAGACCATCATGTATATATGAAAACCACCAACGGGTTAAAACGTGTAGATGTTATTTATAGACGTGTTGATGATGAATTTTTAGATCCATTAGAATTCAATGCAAGCAGTACATTAGGTGTCGCGGGTATTATGGCTGTGTACAGAAAAGGTAATGTAGCCATAGTAAATGCTCCTGGTACTGGTGTGGCAGATGATAAAGCTATTTATGTCTATGTTCCAGCCATGATTAAATACTATTTAAATGAAGAGCCACTGCTTAAAAATATTGAAACGTATCAGTTGGCAAATCCTGAAGAATATAAATATGTAAAGGACAATATTAAAACCATGGTCATCAAAAAAACAGATGGAAGTGGTGGTTATGGAATGCTGATGGGGCATGAAGCCGATGATGAAGAAATAAAAGATTACCTTAATACAGTAGATAAAAATCCTGCAGGTTTTATTGCACAACCTATTTTAAGACTTTCAACCGCACCCTGCAGTATTGATGGACAATTGACACCTCGATGTGTAGACTTAAGGCCATTTGCACTAAACGGAGTAGATGGCGTTGACATTACTCCAGGAGGCCTTACTAGAGTAGCATTGAAAAAAGGTTCTTTGGTTGTAAATAGTTCGCAAGGTGGTGGTAGTAAAGACACTTGGGTAATTGAATAAATTTAAATAGAAAAACATGTTAAGTAGAGTAGCAAATAACCTGATTTGGTTAGATAGATATATGGAAAGAGGTTATGGTATTTTAAGTTTACTTAAAGTAAACTATTATGCCAATCAAGACTCACCAGAGCTTTTTTCATGGACACCCATCATTCATAATTATGATGTAGATGGTACCAATTTCAGTACAGAAGATGCCATTGAATGTATTCAGCATATGGTCTTTAATACAAACAATAGCAATTCCATTTTAAATATAATTACTAAGGCGAGAGAAAATGCAAGAAGTGTACAAGAGCATATTTCGAGAGAAATGTGGTTAAGTATTAATGATTATTACTTGTTTTTAATAGACAAAAATTTGCCTAAAAAATTGAAAGAAGAAGATCCGTTAGAATTTCTAGACAACCTTAAGTTTTTTCATTTAAATTATTATGCTAATATGGAGATCACTCAAGGTAGAGGTCCGTCTTACTATTTTTTAAATGTGGGTCGTTATTTAGAACGGGTTATATTAATTTCTGAATTTACGGCTCTTAAACTAATGGAAATTAGCAAGACCACTGATAAATTAGAACAAAGTTTCTATTGGAAAAATCTTTTATTAAGCATAGGGGGTTACAGACATTATTTAAAAACACATAAATCATCTTTTGAACAAGAAAATATCATTACTATGATTTTTCAAGATGAATTATTTCCAAAATCTGTATACTATTGTATCAATAAATTGAATAAACATATTAACAGCTTGATATTAAGTAATGAATTGGAAAAAAATAATTTAGAATTCTTACTCGGAAAGCTTGAAAGTACAATAAAATACACTACTATTGAGAGTATTAACAATCAAGGTCTTGATAATTTTATCAAAGATATTAAGGAGGACATAAAAAACATCTCTTTAACCGTAAATACTGTTTATTTTTCACAAGTTAACTAAGTAAAGTTATGCCAACATTTTTTATTAAGCACCTCACCAAATACAGTTACAGTCACGCTGTTATAGATGGTGCCAATCAGATCAAGCTTTATCCAGTTGCTAATGATTTTCAAGAAATTATATCACAAAAAATAACTATCAGTAATAAACCTAATATCGCTACTTATTTGGATTTTTACAACAATTTAGTAGGTACATTTATGGTTACAGAACCTCATAATTTTCTGTCAATTGTTTCTGAAATTGAGGTAAGAAAAACACCTAAACCTTTTCCAGATGAAAACGTAGATGTAAAATTACAGTGGGAAGCCTTAAAAGAGTTAAAAAATAAACCACAATTTATAGATTTCTTAAAGTTCATCACTTTTGATGGTACTCCTGAAATTTATGAAATGATACATTCTAAAGACCTTACTCATAGTTCTCCTTATCAATTAGTGATGGAATTTTGTGAGTATATCTATAGCAATTTCAAATATATTCAAGGTATTACGCATGTAAATTCTAAGTTAGATGAAGTCTGGCAAATGAAAGCAGGAGTCTGTCAAGATTTTACTTATATCTTACTACAAATGGTGAGGATGTTAGGAATACCAGCCAGATATGTTAGTGGTTATATTTGCCCTAGCGATGAAGCCTCTAGAGGAGAAGGAGCCACGCATGCCTGGATAGAAGCGTATATTCCCAATTATGGATGGCTAGGTGTTGACCCGACTAACAATTTAATTGCTAATCTATATCATGTGAAATTAGCCGTTGGGCGTAGCTATAAAGATTGTGCCCCTGTAAAAGGTGTTTTTAAAGGGAACGTAGAAGAAGATTTGTTTGTAAAAGTAAAAGTAAGTACGGTAAAAAGCAACATTGATACTATTGAATTTCCATATAGTGATGCTCCTATTATTGACAAAAACAGCTATCGTCATAATTTAGCATTGATACAGCAAGAACAGCAGCAACAGCAATAACGGTTAAGTTTACTAACTATTATAATTATTTTTTTCAATTGTTATCCCTCTTAATTTTCATTTTAATTATCGATAGCATTCGTATTCGTAAATAACAATCATTTGATTATTTTTGCAAATATTAAATACTATGAAAATATTTCAATGTGGTTATTGCGATCATTCTTTATATTTCGAAAATTATAAGTGTGATAACTGCGGACATTTATCCGGTTTTAGAGATATTGACCGTAAAATGCTCACCTTTAATCCTTCCGATGATACGCTCATTTCAGATCGAGAACATATTCAATATAAATATTGTAAAAATAAAGAATATGATGTTTGTAATTGGTTAATTAAGAAAGACAGTCCACATGAATATTGCAGAGCCTGTCAATTAAATAGAACCATACCGAATCTTTCGGATATAGAAAATTTTGAAAGGTGGCAACATTTAGAAATAGCAAAACACAGACTTATTTATCAACTTCAGAAAATTGGGTTAATTTTAATAAGTAAAGAAGATAATGATGCCGGATTTTGTTTTGATTTTGTTGCACAACAAAACAATCCTAATTTAATGACAGGCCATGCCAATGGAGTAATTACGGTTCTGTTAAGAGAAGCTGATTCTGTACATAGAGAGCAGATGAGAAAACAGTTTTCAGAATCGTATCGCACTTTGATTGGTCATCTTAGACATGAAGTAGGTCATTATTTTTGGGAACGATTGGTATTGAGTAATACGAAAATTTTGAAAGCATTTAGAGAAACTTTTGGAAATGAAGAAGTTGATTATGGAGATGCATTACAACATTATTATAAAGAGGGTGCTCCTGAAAATTGGCAAAAGTCATTTATTAGTAAATATGCAACCTCTCATCCATGGGAAGATTGGGCTGAAACTTGGGCTCATTATCTACATATTATGGATATGGTAGAGACTTCTTTTTTCTTTGGTTTAAAGGTAAATCCAAAAGGTTATGAATCAGAGATGAAAGCAAATGTTTCATTTGACCCTTATACTATAAAAGATTTTAATGTTATCATAGACACCTGTGTTCCATTAACTTTTGCCGTAAACAGTATTAATAGAGCCATGGGATTGCCTGATGTTTATCCATTTGTTATATCACCCGCCGTAATTGAAAAATTGAAATTCATTCACCAATTATTATTACCCAAAAGGTAAATAATAATTATAAAAGTATAATATTGGTTAAACGTACTAGAAAATACTCAGTTCTGAGTGGGTTGTAACCTCTTCGAGTAATTTCATTCCTCTGTATGAGTTTCCATTTGGGTTTAATTTTGGACTCCAAACAGCTATGGCATAATTATTTGGATATAAAGCAACAATACCACCTCCAACACCACTTTTACCTGGCAAGCCCACTTTAAAAGCAAACTCACCAGATTCATCATAAAAACCGCAAGTAAGCATTAATGCATTTATTCTTTTTGATTTCGCATTGGAAATAATTTTTTTATTATCGGAAATTTTGTTTCCGCCATTTGCTAAGAATGTAAAGGTACGTGAGACTTGCTCACAATTCATTTCTAAGGAGCACATATCAAAATAGAAGTCTAAAACCTCCGATGGTTCATTGTCTATATTACCAAAAGATTTTATAAAATTACAGAGTGCTACATTTCTATACCCCGTAGCTTTTTCTGAATCAGCTATTTTATCGGAATAAGTAAGGTCTGGTAAATCACTTATATCTCTAACAAATGATAGAAATTCTTTACTAGCATTTTTTAAATGGGTAATTAAAATATCACAAATGACAATGGCTCCCGAATTTACAAACGGATTTCGTGGTATACCATTATTTATTTCCAATAATAAGAGCGAGTCAAATTTGGTTCCAGAAGGCTCTACATCGATACGCTTCCAAATTTTTTCACCTAATATTTTATAAGCCAACGTCAATGAAAGTACTTTAGCTATACTCTGAATTGAGAATTTATCTAAATGGTTACCCATTCCGAAATTAGTGCCATCAACTTTTGTCATATGAACCCCTAACATAGAGGGGTCTACATTCGCTAATTCTGGTATATAGGTTGCTAATTGACCATTATCTTTTTGAGATTTAGTCAATTTGTAGGCATTTTTAATAATATGTTTATAATTAGATTTCATATTTTTAAATTAATTGAAATATATTTTAGCCAAGCTAACTTTTAATTACGTTCAGTAAGAGAAACTCATAGGTTATAACTTCAGTTACCAATTAATAGTATACTTTAATTTTAGTCCTATATTTTCTTTTACAATCCATATCAAAGAAAATAGCTAAATTTGCTTTTTTTAATGCCGTTTCTTTACATCAGATAATTACTGAAAATTAATAAAATCTATCAATGGATAACCTGCTTACTTTTGCAATTACCGTATTTACTGGTTTTTTTGCTATTGCAAATCCGATTACAAATATGACGATTTTTTTAACATTGACTGAAGGTGCCGATAAACAAACAAAGCGTAGTATAAATAAAAGAGCCACTTTCATTGCCTTTATAATTGTCACTGTCTTTGTTCTATTAGGAACTTTTATTTTTGAAATGTTTCAAATCAGTATACCAGCATTTAAAATTGCTGGAGGTATTTTAGTGTTTTTTGTTGGATTTGAGATGTTACAGTCCAAAAAATCTAATGTAAAACATATAAATAATGTTCACATTGATGAAAACATTGCTGTTTCACCTTTGGCCATACCCATTATTTCTGGTCCAGGTACTATCGTAACCGCAATGAATTTTAGTTCAAATGCGAGTAATATTAAAACGCTAATCGTTATTTTAATGTTTGGTTTACTTTGCTTCTTAACCTTTCTAACCTTTCGAGTAAGCGACCTCGTAGTAAGGAAAATAGGGAATAATGTAATTTCAGTTATTGGAAAGATAATGGGATTGATTATATCTATAATCGGAACAGGAATGGTAATACAAGGAATAAAGATATCATTTAATTTAGTGTCATAAAAAGAGAGATTGTTATTTACTTTTCTTTAGATTTTCTAAATGGTATTTGAAGTCAGAATAAATGAATTTTATTATTCTGAATATCGTTCTATTTTTCAAGGCTACCAACCATCGAGTACACATTGTAATGTATATGGCTCCGTATCACTTAGTGGAAGTTCTTCCAAATCATCTCCTAAATAATTACCGCTTGCAAAACCTCTAGCATTTTTAAAGCGATAAGACCAACAGTATCTCAAATTGGTATGTTCCTCAGAATAGGTAACTAAGTTATCAACTAAAATAACATTATCAAAATCAGAAAACGCTAAAAAGTAACCTAGAAATTGGTTGCGTCGTACATCGGCATCAGAACTCTTATACATATACATTCCGCAATTATTCATTACATTATCATGTACAAATGTTGCTCTATTATGACCTTTATCACCTCCATGTGAGTATTGAATATATCCCAAACGACCATTGGCAGAACCATTTATCATGGTAACTGTGTTTCTTGCAATAATGTTATGTGTTTTATGCCAACTAACGATGGGTCCATCTGTATATTTACTGTCCTCACCTTGCTCCATTACATTATCTAGAATATAAACATTTTCACCAGTTGCATTAACAATATCTCCACCAGCATTGTGGTGAAAATAATTATCTTGTATTAATATATCTTCATCTACACGGCCTGGACCTTCTATATCAATACCAAATTGAGGCGAAGTACCATTCATATGATGGAATTCATTATTTCTAATTTCAACACGTACACCTCCAACAATTGAAATACCTTGCCGTCTATTATTATAAATAGTATTATCAATAAAAGTAACATCATTCGAGTCTAATAATAAAGAGCCATCGCCTGTTAGACTATGCAATTCCATATTTTGTATGAGCACATTATTATTCCCCTTCAAACAAATACCATGTCCTTCATCATGAGCCGTTTTACCATCTTCTCGAGCGGTAAAAACATGTGTGTCACGTTCACCTTTTATTATACCATCACGTACAATAATATTATCACCATTTAAACTTAAAACACAGTAATTCCATTTGTCATTTGTGTTAATTGTTAATACAGCTCCTTCGCTAAACACAAATTCGGTATTACCATGAACTTCAATACCACCATAATAGATATCGTTTACATCTTCACCTACCAAATATTCTCCAGTTGGCAATATAACGCGACTATAACCTTCGTCATGAGCCCAATCTATAGCTGCTTGTAAATTGGCTGTAGTTTTAGCAAAATCAGTATTTGTATTCGGAATATCCCATCGTTCTAATTCAATAACATATTCTTTATTTCCTGTTATGATAGGCAATTGTGAACTAAAAAGTCGCACAGGTAAACCGTCTGCATCTAAATTTTCAACATCTGCCCCATACACAGCATTAGTATCGGTAGTATTATCAGTACCAGAATCACCGAGTCCCTCAATATCAACATCATCACCAGGGAAATTAGTTTCACTACAAGAGGTATTGAAAATACAAATTAAAAATAAAACAGCATACGAAAGGCTTTTCATGAGTAGACTTTAAAATCAAGTTTAGTTGAAAATAAGCGTCTTTAATCATGATTTAGATGTATTGATCTCCAACGTTTACAATGATATTAAAACGATTAGAAGGATGTTATAGTATAACGTATTCCATTTTTTGGGATTTTAAATGGTTTCAATAGAGATTATAAATCAAAGTAATTACCATCTATAGTTAAATACAGCTCATAAAAAAAAGGTTGCCTAAATTAAGACAACCTTTTTATTAAACAATAATTAATCAATTTAGCTCAAACTAGCCAACAATTTTTCAGCCACTAACTCAGATGAAGCAGGGTTTTGACCTGTTATTAAATTCCCATCTTGTATGGCATATGGAGCCCAATCTTCTAAATTAGAATAAAACCCACCGTGCTCTATAAGCATATCTTCCACTAAAATTGGAACTATTGCAGATAAGCCAACTGTAGTTTCCTCTGAATTTGAAAATCCTGTAACTTTTTTACCTTCAACCAATGGATAGCCTTCTTTGTTTTTAACTTTTAGTAAGGCAGCTGGTGCGTGACATACAAAAGCAATAGGTTTGTTTTGATTATTAAAATTTTCTATTAATGCTACTGAATTAGCGTCATTCGCTAAATCCCATAAAGGACCATGACCACCAGGATAAAAAACAGCATCAAAATCATCAGCATTCATATCTGCCAATACTTTTGTATTTGCAATTTTATTTTTGGCTACCTCATCATTATTAAAACGTTCTGTATCTTTTGTTGCAGCATCTGGTGAATCACTACTCGGATCTATTGGAGCGGCACCACCTTTTGGAGTTGCAAGAGTTATCTCAGCTCCTTTATCTAATAATGTATAATATGGATTTGCAAATTCTTCAACCCAAAATCCTGTTTTTTTTCCTGTGTCTCCCAATTTATCATGAGAGGTTAATACAAATAATACTTTCATTTTTTTAATTTTTTATGTGTTATACTTAAAATTAGTAAGCCATTTTTACAATTTTTTCAACCTTGTCAGGTGATAACGTTTTATACTCACCTAAACCTAACCAACCGCGATCTGTAAAACGTTGTGCTATTTTTTCAGCAGTACCTTCAAAATCTTTAGTGTAGTCAGATAATTTCGTATCAATGCCTAATTGATGAAAAAAGTCAACTGTTTTTTCAATTGCAGCATATGCTTTATCATCAATACTACCATCCGTTATATTCCAAACACGTTCACCATATTGTGCTAATTTTTCTTTTTTGGCCTCAAAATTATACTTGTAATGACTAGGTGCAATCACCGCCAAAGTACGTGCATGATCTATACCAAATAAAGCTGTTAGCTCATGTCCCATGGCATGTACAGCCCAATCGCTAGGTACACCTTGTTGAATTAATCCGTTTAAGGCCATCGTACAACTCCACATAAAATTAGAAGCGGCGTCATAGTCTGATGGATCTTTCAATACTTTTGGAGCTACTTCTACAATTGTTTGTAGAATACTTTCTGCAAAACGGTCTTGTAATAACGCTCCAACAGAATAGGTTAAGTATTGTTCTAACACATGTGTAAACGAATCCGCTAAACCATTTGCCAATTGACGTGTTGGAACCGAAGCAATAACTTGAGGGTCTAGTATTGAAAATATAGGAAATAAGCCTGGACCACCCATTGCCAATTTCTCTTTGGTTTCAGATCTGGTAATCACAGAACCAGAATTCATTTCAGAACCTGTTGCAGGTAATGTTAACACTGTACCAAAAGGCATTCCTTTTTCTGTTCTTATACTTTTAGCTAAAATATCCCAAGGAGTATCACCTTCATATAAAGCAGCCGCAGATAAAAATTTGGTACCATCAATAACAGAACCACCACCAACAGCTAATAAATAGGTGATTTCCTCCTCTTTTATTACTTTCAAAGCCTTCAATAATACAGCATATTCTGGATTGGCGGGAATACCACCGAACTCAATCATATCTACATCTGCTAATGCCGATGTTACTTGTTCGTAAATACCATTTTTCTTTATACTTCCACCACCATAAAGTAATAATACTTTGGCATCTTGAGGAATTTCATTTTTTAATTTTTCTATTGAACCTTTCCCAAAAATAATTTTGGTAGGATTTCTAAATTCAAAATTGTTCATCTTCTTATTTTTTTAAATTTTTACAATCATTTTTCCTTTGTTTTTACCTTCAAATAAATCGATAAAAGCTTGGGGTATATTATCAAAACCATTTACAATAGTTTCTGTATATGTCAACTTACCATCAGCCAACCATGTTGATAATTGTTTCATAGCTTCTGGAAATTTATCCGCATAGTTAGAAACAATAAAGCCTTGCATTAACGCACTGTTTTTTACTAAGAAAGGTTGTACACTAATACTTTTAGGCAATTCTTTGTTATTATAAACAGAAATGGCTCCACAAATAATCATCCGTGCAAAGCGGTTAATATTGAAAAGAACGGCATCTGAAATAGGGCCACCGACATTATCGAAATAGATATCTACACCGTTTGGTGCTGCTTTTGCAATATCTGCGGTCATATCTTTACTGGTGTTGTAATTGATACCGGCATCAAAACCAAATTTGTTTTTCAGCATTTCTATTTTTTCATCTGTACCTGCGATACCGATTACTGTAAGCCCTAGAATTTTCCCTATTTGTCCTACCACACTACCTACGGCACCAGCAGCCCCTGAAACGACTAATGTTTCTCCTGCTTTAGGTTTACCAATTTGTTCTAAACCTAAATAGGCCGTTAAACCAGTCATTCCTAAAACACCTAGATAGGTACTTAAAGGAGCTTTTGAACCATCAACTTTTAACAAGCCATCACCATTAGAAACTTGTTTTGTTTTCCAAGCTAACATTCCAGATACAAAATCGCCCACATCAAAATTTTTATTCTTAGATGCAATTATTTTTGCAATAACTCCTGACTGTATAGGTTTGTTCAACTCAAAAGACGGAACGTATGACTTAGCAGCACTCATTCTTCCTCGTAAATAAGGATCTACAGAAACGTATGTTGTTTCTAAAAGTAGTTCGCCTTCTTTTATATTTAAATCAGATTCCTCATTAACAAATTCAAAATCTGACAATGAAGGTTTTCCTTCTGGTCTGTTTTTTAATAAAATTGTTTTTATCATCATCTTATTTTTTTTATTCTATTACAGTCACTAAATCTCCCATAGGTTTTCTAACCTTTTCGAGATTTACCAACCAATCTTCATCTTGTTTTCTGTACCCCAATGGCAACATTACAGCACTACGCAATCCTTTTTCTCTTAAGCCTAAAATCTCATCTACAGCAGCAGGATCAAAACCTTCTAATGGTGTGGAATCTACGCCTTCAAATGCCGCAGCAATTATGGCTTGTGAAAATGCAATATATGCTTGTTTGGCAGCGTGGTTAAAGTTTTCTTCCGCATCTTTTTGTGGATAGGTACTTAATAACATTTTACGGTAATTTTCCCATCCTTCATTTTTAAATCCACGAATATCATTTGTAAGATCGAACATATAGTTTATTCTTCCTTCTGTATAAGTATCCCAAGCGGCAAAAACAAGCAGGTGAGAGCAGTCTGTTATCACAGATTGATTCCATGCTACAGGTCTTATTTTTTCTTTAATAGCTTGATTTTTAATAACAATAATTTCAAAAGGTTGTAAACCACTAGAGGTCGGTGCTAAACGAGCCGCTTCTAATATTCGTTCAATTTTATCTTCAGCTACTTTTTCGCCATTCATTGCTTTAGCTGCATATCTCCAATTTAATTTGTCTAATAATTCCATTTAATTAATTTTTAATTACTATTTTTTTGCTAATTTTTTAATATCATCTGAAGTAATTATTACTTCCGCATTACTTGTTCTATTTGCTAAATTCAACATTGCTTGTGCAATGCTTTCTGGATTTATAATTTTATATTGTTTAAATTTTCCAATAAATAGAGGTTGTATAATTTTAAAAACAACCAAACTCACTTTTTCTACTATTCTTCTTTCTTTTCGTTCTCCACCAATTAAAGAAGGGCGTAAAATATAGGTGTGTATAATGTTTTGCTCTAGTACATCATGTTCCATTTCACCTTTTGTTCTATTATAAAACACACTACTTTCTTTATTTGCTCCCATAGCAGAGATTACTAAAAAAGTAGGAATATTATTCTCTTTTGAAAGCTTTGCAGCTGCAACTGGAATTCCATAATCTATTTGTTTATATAATTCTTTGTCTGGTGTTTTTTTAGCCGTTGTACCAATACAACAATACACTTCATCTCCTTTAAAATCTTCTTTAAACTGTTCTAAGTTTAAAAGGTCTCCTACAAATTGAGTCACTTTATTCGGTAAACCTTCAATTTTAGTACGAGAAAACAACTTTATTTTTTCATACCTAGTATCCTTCAATAATTTATGAAGTATAATATTACCAGTTAAACCAGTAGCTCCTAATAGTATTGCTGTTTTTTTCATATGAAAATTTTATTTACATTCTTTTATGCTGCTCCATGCTGATTGATAGGCTTCTTCAATATGCGTTTTATCCAATTGAAATGCTCCTCGTTTTTGAATCATCATTAAAAAGGATAATGGGTTTATGGAATAGGCATACAAAAGATAATCAGAGATGTTTTTAATAATTCCTTCCTTTTTTCCTTTCTTCCATAGGTCGAGTAGGGGTTGCAAATGTTTTATTCCTTCTTGTCTACTCGGTTCATCAATCATTGGAGTATTATCGCATTGTGCTAAAAACATAGCATTTTCACATTCTTTAAGCTTAAAATCTGCAATCCGTTTCCATATCATTTCAAAACCTTCTTCCACAGTCATATCTTCTTTATAGGTTGCAAAGGCATAGTCTGTATATTCAGATTTTACTTTTAAGTAGGTCTGATTTACAAGATCTTGCTTGTTTTCAAAATAAATATAAATGGTAGCAGGTGATACATTTGCCATTTTAGCAATTTTACTCATAGGTGTTGCGTGAAAACCATTATTATTTACCAACTCAATAGTTGCTTTAATAAGAGCATTTTGCTTATCTATACTTTTCTGAAGTTTAGCCATGATATTTCTAATTATGGGACAAAGCTATGAAAAAAGAATGAACATTCATTTTTATTAATAAATATTTAACATTATAAAACTTTATTGCGTCATCATACAAATAGGCTATTGTCTATATCTCATAATTTAACAGTACAACTTCAATTCAAACTTATTTTAATATTACTATATTTGGTTTTTTAATTATTTACGATGGCTTTTGACAACCCGATACTGTTTTTTATCTGTTCTATTGGGGTCTTTAATGGATTTTTAGCCAGTTTCTATTTCCTTTTCTTTAGTAATCAGAAACGTGTACAGAATTTCTTTTTTGGACTCTTGCTTTCAATGCTTAGTCTTAGAATAGGAAAGTCTGTTTATATTCTTTTTACAGAACGCATTGAGCGTGATTTACTAATTTCTCAAATTGGTTTATCCGCATGTTTTTTAATTGGAATATCTTTGTTTTACTATTTAAAGTCGTCCGTAGAAAACAGAAAAACCATACCACAAACTTGGAAAATACACTATTTAATTCTTGCCATTGTTGTTCTTTTAATAGGTATAATATTGCCTTATAGAACCAATGTAGATTTTTGGCATCAGTATTTTATTCACTTTATTTATGGGGTTTGGGGTATTTATATCTTATTATCTGCTTTTATTTTAAGGGACATCTTTCAAAAGCTATTACAAAAGAATGAAAAATGTACTACTTCAGAATTGTGGTTAGTAGCTGTTTTTATTGGAAATGTATTGATCTTTTCAGCCTATATTATAGGTTATTTCTATCTCTATTTAATAGGAACCATTACCTTCTCTGTAGTCTTTTATGGATTACTCATCTTTTTATTATTTAAAAACAATCGTGAAAATGTATTTCAAGATATTCCAGAAAAATATGCTGCTAAAAAAATAGAAGATGATAAAGCCAAATCTTTAACAGTTGCTTTGCATCAGATTATGCTAAAAGAACAATTTCATAAAAACACCAATGTAAAATTAAAAGACATTGCTGACGCATTAGACATTTCTTCACATAAATTATCGCAATTATTAAATGATAATTTAGGTAAAAGCTTCACTTTATTTATAAATGAATATAGAATCGAAGAAGCCAAACAACTACTCCTAGAAAACAAACAATACACGTTAGAAGCCATTGGTTTTGAGGCGGGTTTCTCGTCGAAATCCACATTTTACGCCACCTTTAAGAAGATTAATGGTCAAACACCTTCCGAATTTAAAAAGCAATTTTCTTAGTTTTTTATCCGAATTTATAATTCTGGACACCTCGTTTATAATCCCTCACTACTTTTTTCTACTGATTATAGAGATTTGACAAAATCTTCAAAAATCTATTATGAAAAATAACATTTTACTATTTACCGTCTTCATTACATTTCAATTTGCCCCTGCACAATCAGAATTAGCCGCTGTTGAAAAACCACTTCAAAATTATATGGAAGGTAGTTCCTATAATAAACCAGAATTATTAGAAAGTGCATTTACAGAAAATGCCACCTTGTATTTAACAGGTAGAGATGGTGAATTTAAATTGTATAGCCCTAAAGAATATGTAGTTTTTTTTAAGAATGCAGCAAAAGGAACATTTAATGGTCGTTATGCCAAAGTTTTGGGAATAGAAGTTTCAAAGAATATTGCAACCGCTAAAGTTGAAATATCCTTTCCTGAAAAAAACATGCTTTATATCGACTTGTTCTTACTAAAGAAATTTGATGCCGGTTGGAAAATAATTAGTAAAACGGCTACAAGAACAGATGATAACGATCAGAAAGAAGAAAAAACAGAAATTAATAGTCCTGTTATAAGATTAACAATTTTAAATGATAAAAATGAAATTTTAATTAGAAAAACCAAGTATGGATGGATGACACCAGCACACCGTTTTTACAGTAAACAGAATATTAATCGAGTTTTAGACAGTATGGCAACTAATTATGGTGTCACAATCAAGGATATAGAGCTTGCAGGCATGTTTACCTATAAATACACATTTAAAGATAAGGCGGACACACGTCAATTTTATGTTGCTAAATACAAATCTGGCACCATTAAATCTATAAAAGATGAAGGACTCTTCTGGTTACCAAAAGATGAAGCTATAAAAAAACTTGATTCTACAGTTTCTTCATTGGGATTAATGACAAATCAAATTTTAGAATACCCAAATACACTTTGGGGTGGTTCATTTATTCTAGATAAGGTAGATGGAAAACTTCAATCAAAGGTTGAGGAAAAGTTTTATCCATTAAGAAAGGAGTTATAGGATGAAGTATTTTTTAACAGCTTTTGTTTCGTTATTATGTTTTAGTGCATTTGCACAAATATCAACCATTAAATTCATAGACACTTATATTAAAGTTGACGGACAGTTTAACGAAGGTGTTTGGCAACAATTACCAGAACATACGGGATTTTATAATTATTTACCTACAGATGTTGGTTTGGCAAAAAATCAAACAGTGGTAAAGCTATTTCATAATGGTGAGTTTTTATATGTGAGTGCTATTTATAAAGATTCAACAGAAGTAACACAAGTTAGCACATTAAAAAGAGATGTATCTATTTTTAATAGTGATTCCTTTATCATGATATTAGATACACAAAATCAAGAACAAAACGGATATTTCTTTGCGGTCAATTCGCTAGGTAATCAAACAGACGGTTTGGTAGGGCGTGTAAATGGTGGTTATGATCTAAGCTTTAGTTGGAATGCCATTTGGCAGTCGAAAGCTCTTTTAAATGGAAAGCATAAGCAATATGAAATCGCCATTCCTTTAAAATCTTTAAATTTTAATAGTGACAATTCAACTTTTGGGATTCAATTTTATGTTAGAGATGTTAAAAATAATTCTTGGACCATTCTAAAAAATGTAAAAAGGAATTATGCCAATTTAGACTTGCGTTTTACGGAAAAATTCCGAGTAGATAATCTTCCTAAAAAATCGGCTTCACGTTTTGCCGTAACACCTTCAATAACGGCAAATTATCAAAATAAAGTTACTGACAATACAGAAGAAACCAATTTTAAACCCAGTTTAGACGTACAATACAATCTCACTTCATCATTAAAGTTAGATGCTACTGTAAATCCTGATTTTTCACAGATTGATGTAGATCAACAAGTGACCAACCTAACCAGATTTGAAGTCAACTTTCCAGAACAACGTAACTTTTTTCTAGAAAACTCTGATTTATTTTCAAATTTAGGGGTTGATGGCGTAAATCCGTTTTATTCCAGAAGGGTAGGAGCTAATAATCCCATTCAGTTCGGATTAAAACTATCAGGAAACATATCTCCAAAAACCAGAATTGGGATATTAGATGTGCAAACAGATTCAGAAAATGACAATCCCACACAAAATTTTGGGGCATTGGTGGCAGAATATCAATTATCTAGAAATTTCACAACTACGGGCTTTCTCATTAACCGACAAGAAACGGATGGTTTTGAATTTATAAATGATTATATCCGTGTTACGGGGCTCAATCTAAACTACAAATCAGACAATAATAAATGGTTGGGTTTGGCCAATGTGGGTAAAAGTTTTAATGATGATTTTGCTAATGATAATAGTTTCTACAACGCCGGAATCTGGTTTAATAAACGAGGGTTAAGTGCCAATGCCAGCGTAAAAAATGTAGGTAAAAACTATATTACAGATATTGGTTTTACCCCCAGATTGTATCATTATGATGCTATCAATGACTTAATAATCAGAACGGGCTATACTGAAGCAAGCACAGGAATAGAATATGAAAAGTTTTATAAAAGTTCTAGCAAGATAAATTCTATACGTGTCGTTAACTTTAGCAACAATACCTATTTTGATGAAAATGGCAATTTAGATCAATCTTCATTTTTTTTAAACTCTGCGGTATTTTTTAAAGACCTTTCTGCCATTTACTATGTGTTTAATTACGATTATATCGATTTAAATTATGGTTTTGACCCTTTAGGAAAAGGAAATTCCTTAACTCCGGGTGAATACCGTTTCGGAATATTAAAAATAGGTTACAACTCCGCTAACAACCAAAAATTAAGATATCGCATTAATATACAACGAGGAACTTATTATAGCGGAAAAAGAACCGTTGCAGGGGCGTATTTAAACTACCAGTTATTGCCATTTGCCAATTTAGAATTTTCTTATGATATTAACAACATAGATTTGAATGACTTAGGCAAAGAAACGTTTCATTTAACCCGTTTTACAGGAGAAGTATTTTTTAACAACAGACTCAATTGGACTACCTATTTACAATACAATACCCAACGCGATAATTTTAATATTAACAGCCGTTTACAATGGGAATACAAACCTCTTTCTTATATTTATTTGGTAGTTTCTGATAATTATAATCAAGACATTACCCGTAAAAATTTGGGCATTGCCTTTAAAATGAACTATCGATTTGATTTTTAGATTCTCCGGAACCTTCGACTTCGAATATAAAAAACAGTATAAAAACCAACAGGGTTTTCCTACTATAATTTAGTTTTTTTTCTTTTTTAAATTTCTTTTGAAATACTTATTTAGTAACTTCATGAAACAGGTAAAGCATTTATAAATAAAACATTCAAAGGAGAATAGTGATATGAGTTTTTAATAAAAAAAAATTAAATTTACAACGATTAATAGATTAACTATTTTTATTGAGTCTATTCAAATTAGACTATAAATTACCAATTGAACAGAGGCAATAGAAAATGGTTTACATGTTATTATAAGTTTTATAAACAGTAACTTTGAACGTCAGATAAAACAAACTAAAGTTTAAATGAAAAACGAAACGCAAATAAAATGTCCCAATTGTGGCACTTCAATAGATGTTCAAGATATTCTATCACATCAATTAGAAGAAGAAATAAAACAAAAATACCAGTCGCAAATTGCTGAAGAAAAGAAGAAATATGAGCGTGAACAAGATAAATTAAAACAAGAAAAGCTTGATTTTGAACAAAAGAAAAGGAAAGAAAATCAACTATTTCAAGAACGCTTAGAAAATCAATTGAAAGCGGATAAAAAAGAAATAGAAGCGAAATTAAAACTAAAATTAAAAGAAGAACAGTCAGAGCAATTTGATGCGTTGCAAAAAGAATTAAATGAGAAATCTGAGCAGGTAAAAGAATTAAATCGATCTAAAGCTGAGATTGAAAAATTAAAGCGTGAAAAAGGAGAATTAAAAGAGGCTGCTGAAGCTGAGGCTCAAAAAAAACTTAATGAAATTCTTATTGGTGAAAAGGAGAAGATTAAAAAATTTGAAGAGGATAAAAATGAATTGCGTTTTAAAGAAATGCAAAAACAATTAGAAGACCAGAAAAAGCTTACCGAAGAAATGAAACGTAAGCAGGAACAAGGTTCCATGCAATTACAAGGAGAAGTTCAAGAATTAGCAATAGAGGAGTGGTTGGCATCAAAATTTCCTTTAGACACCATTGAAGAAATAAAAAAAGGAGCAAGAGGAGGAGATTGTATTCAAATTGTTCACTCTAGGACAGAACAAAACTGTGGTACCATTTATTACGAAAGTAAACGAACTAAAGATTTTCAACCGAGCTGGATTGAAAAATTTAAAGCTGATATACGAGATCGTGGTGCAAACATAGGCGTTCTAGTAACTGAAGTTATGCCCTCTGATATGGATAGAATGGGCTTAAAAGATGGCATTTGGATTTGTAATTATGATGAGTTTAAAGGTCTGTGTACCGTTTTAAGAGAAGGTATCTTACAAGTAAATAATGCCATTATTTCGCAAGAAAATAAAGGTGATAAAATGGATTTACTATATGATTATCTTACCAGTAGCACCTTTAGAATGCAGATAGAAGCTATTGTAGAAGGCTTTACTCAAATGAAATCTGATTTAGATAGTGAAAAGCGTTCCATGCAAAGAATTTGGAAACAAAGAGAAAAACAAATTGAAAAAGTGGTGACCAATACGATAGATATGTATGGTTCAATTAAAGGTATTGCGGGTAATGCCATACAATCCGTAAAAGCCTTGGAATTACCCGAGGGTGACGATGAATTGGACTTATAATCTAATTAAAAAAAATATTTTTTTGCTTAAAAAGAAATGCTAAAAACAACTAGAATCTTGCGGTAAGTCTACTGATATCTTGTTGTAAATCCGCTCTTTTTTCTAACATATTACCATATTCCAATAAATTACCATCGATAAAATAAGGCCTTCTGTCTAGTCAATATTCCAAAACGTCTATTACTGTTTTATTAATATAGATATAGGTTCACATTTGTAGTGTTAAACAAAACACACAAAAAATGAAAATCTATTTAATAATTGCAAGTTTGTTATTTACCCTCTTCAGTTTTGGGCAAGAAACGACATCAAACGCTACTAAGGTTTGGTCTTTGGAAGAATCCATAGCTTATGCTTTAGAACATAATATTACTGTAAAAGATGCAGCATTAAATACCACATTGGCAGAGGTGGATTATAACAGGTCTAAATCATCTAGATTGCCTAATCTATTTGGTAGTGCTTCGCAAAGTTTTTCTAGTGGAAATACTATTGATCCAATTACAAGTGATTATGTAACTGATCAAATTCACAGTACAAATATGGGGATTAATAGTTCTATGACATTGTTTCAAGGGAATCAATTAACCAATCAGATCAAACAAAACAAACTGTTTTTAGAGCAAAGTGTTTATCTAGAAGAAGTGGAAAAAAACAACATTGAGTTGGCTATTTTAGAAACTTATTTACAAGCTTTATATAGTAAAGAAAGCATAGTTATTGCTGAGAATAATTTAAAAACTTCTGAACAGGAAGTTATTCGAGCAAAAACGAGATTGGATGCAGGTACTATCGCATTAAATGATTATACCGATGCTCAAAGCCAAGCGGCCACCAACAAGTACAATATTATTACTGCAAAGAATAATTATCAACAATATATTATAGAGCTTAAGCAATTGTTGGAATTGGCTCCTACGGATACTTTAGAAATAGAATCTATTGATGAAAACATGGATCTAGTAAATCTAGAACTCAACCAAGTTGAAATCTATAGTAAAGCCTTAAAAGTTTTACCTGAAATTAATGCTAGTGATCTAAGTGTTGCGGCGAATGAAAAAGAATTAGATATAGCTAAAGGTGCGTACTTACCTTCATTGTCATTATCAGGAAGCTTAGGTTCTGGTTACACTAGTATTAATGACAATACATTTTCAGATCAGTTTGATATCAACTTCAATCAAAAATTAGGACTCTCATTAACGATTCCAATTTTCAATAGAAATCAAACAAAGGCGGCTGTACAAACGGCAAAAATAAATATTGAAAAAGCAGAAATTAAAAAGCAAACTACAGAAAAAGAACTCTATAGAAAAATAGAAACTGCATATCAAAATACAATATCGGCTCAAGAACAACTCATTGCAGCAGAAGCTTCTATGTTAGCCGCTGAGCAATCTTATAAATTGGCTCTAAAGAAATATGAATTAGGAGATTTAAGTACAACAGATTTAGTCATCAATCAAAACACTTATACAAATGCTCAGCAAAATTATTTACAATCAAAATATTTAAATATTCTATATCATCAATTATTACAATTTTACCAAGGAAACGATATCAAACTTTAATCTCAGAACTCATGAAAAATAAAAAGAAAATCATAATTACCAGTATCGTATTAGTCGTACTTGCAATCGTAGCTTATAGCTTTTTTAAAGGCGACGATGCTGTAATTATAGAAGCACAAACTGTTTTGGCCAAGAAAGGCAATGTTACAACTATGGTGACTGCTACAGGAACTATAGAACCTACTAATCAAGTCGATGTTGGTACACAAGTTTCAGGTGTTGTAGAGAAAGTCTTTGTGGATTACAATTCCGTAGTAAAGGAAGGGCAATTAATCGCAGAGTTAGATAAAACGAACTTACAAGCGTCACTTACACAAGCACAAGCTGCGTATGATAATGCCGTAAGTCAGAAAAATTATACGAAAACGATCTATGACAGACAGAAAACCTTATACGATAATCAAGTGATTAGTAAATCTGACTATGACGATGCAACGTATAATTACGAAACTGCAAAAGGAACCGTAACACAACGTTTATCAGATTTGCAAAAAGCAAAAACAAATTTAAGCTATGCCGATATTTATTCACCTATTGACGGAGTGGTATTATCAAGAGCCATTGAAGAAGGCCAAACCGTTGCAGCAAGTTATAGTACTCCAACCTTATTTACTATTGCACAAGATTTAAAAGAAATGCAAGTAGAAGCAGATGTAGATGAGGCAGATATAGGGCAAGTTAAAGAAGGGCAACGTGTAGAATTTACAGTAGATGCTTATATCGGTGAAACCTTTAGTGGTGAAGTAACACAAGTGCGTTTAGACCCTACAGTGACTTCAAATGTAGTAACTTATACAGTTGTCGTTAAAGCAGATAATGAAGATTTAAAATTGAAGCCAGGCTTAACAGCAACCATTTCAATTTTCACCTTAGAGTTGAATGATGTATTAACTGCAGAGGCTAAAGCCATCAACTTTAAACCAGAAAGAGAGGTGTTTGCTTCATATAATCAACAAAATGGCTTAGAAACAAAAAATAGCGAAAGATCTAGAGAAGCTACTGCACTTTGGGTGTTAGGTACTGATGGATCAATTACACCGAATATGGTAACACTTGGTGCTAGTGATGGTGTTAATGTGCAAATTTTAAGTGGCATTTCCGAAGGTGATAAATTAGTGTACAGTTTAAAAGGAGTTTCTAAATCGGAAGCTGGAACTGCAGAAAAAAGTGAAAGTCCTTTTATGCCACAACGACCAGGAGGTAACAGAAAATAATAGAGAACGATGAGTAAAGAAATCATAAAAATACAAGATTTAAAACGTGAGTTTACCATGGGCTCCGAAACGGTTCATGCGTTAAGAGGTATTTCCTTTGACATTAAGGAAGGTGAGTTTGTAACGATTATGGGATCTAGTGGATCTGGTAAAAGTACTATGCTAAATATTTTAGGATGTTTAGACCAACCTACTTCAGGAACTTATGAGATTGATGGTGTAAAAATGAAGGACTTAAGTAGAAATCAATTGGCAACGATAAGAAATGAAAAGATAGGATTTATTTTTCAATCTTATAACTTATTAGCTAGAACATCTGCCTTAGAAAATGTTGAGTTACCATTATTATATAATAGTAAAGTATCTACTGAAGAACGAAGAACTCGTGCTATTAAAGCTTTAGAAATGGTTGGTTTGTCTGATAGAATGGATCATACCCCTTCTGAACTTTCTGGAGGACAACAACAACGAGTTGCAATAGCCCGATCTTTAGTGAATAATCCAGTAATGATATTGGCCGATGAAGCTACGGGAAATTTAGATACGAGAACCTCTTATGAAATTATGTCGCTATTTCAAGAGTTAAACAAAAAGGGAATAACAATCACTTTCGTTACACATGAACCCGATATTGCCACTTTTAGTAGTAGAACTATTGTCCTAAAAGATGGAGATATTATACAGGACTATAATAATGAAAATGTTCAATCTGCAGCGGCAGAACTAGCAAAATTACCTAAACAAGACCATTAATTATGAGAGTATTAAACTTATTTAAAATCGCGACAAAGGCAATTATTCTTAATAAAACAAGAACATTGTTGACAATGTTAGGCATCATCATTGGTGTAGCATCTGTAATTGCAATGCTAGCCATTGGGGAAGGTTCCAAGGAAAGTATTCGTACTACAATTTCTGCTATGGGTTCTAATATGATTACCATTCAGCCTGGTGCAGACAGTAGAGGTCCGGCAAGAGGTAGTGGAGGAGATGTACAAACGTTAACATTAGAAAATTACGAGACTATAAAAGAACAGTCGGACTTAATTAGCTACATAACACCAGTAGTAAATGGTAGTGGACAAATTATCAACGGTTCTAACAACTGGCCTTCTTCAATTTATGGTGTAAACCCAGAATATTTAGACATTAAAGTGGTTGGTTTAAAAAGTGGAAGTATGTTTACAGATGCTGAGGTTAAATCGGCTTCTAAAGTGGCAGTAATTGGACAAACAGTTGTAGAAAATGTGTTTCCTGATGGACAAGAACCGGTAGGGCAAATGATTCGTTTTAATAATATTCCGTTTAAAGTAATTGGTGTATTAGAAGAAAAAGGAGAAAATACTTTTGGTCAAGATCAAGATGATGTTGTAATAGCTCCTTATACGACAGTACAAAAACGTATTCTAGCAATAGATCACTTAAACCAGATTATAGCATCGGCAATTAGTGAAGATGATGCACCAGCTGCCGTAGAACAGATAAGTAATATATTACGTACCGAACATAAATTATTAGATAGTGAAGAAGATGATTTTAGTGTGCGTTCTATGGAAGAATTAATTTCAACGTTTAGTTCAACTAGTGAAATGTTAACTATTTTATTAGTAGCTGTTGCCAGTATTTCTTTATTGATAGGTGGTATTGGAATTATGAATATTATGTATGTATCTGTAAAAGAGCGTACCAAAGAAATTGGTTTACGTATGGCTGTTGGTGCTAAAGGTGCTGATATTTTAATGCAATTTTTAATTGAAGCTATTTTAATAAGTATAACTGGCGGACTTCTAGGTGTTTTGTTAGGACTTGCAGCTACGGTATTTATTGAAGAATTCTTGAATTGGCCTACAAGTGTAGCCTTGTATTCTATTGTCATTTCATTTGCTGTATGTGCGGTAACTGGTATATTTTTCGGATGGTACCCCGCAAGAAAAGCATCAGCTTTAGATCCTATAACAGCATTACGTTATGAATAATAAATTAATAGTATTATAATGAAAATTTTTAAAAAGAACTCTCTTTTAGCTATTATTATAAGTTTGCTTTTTGTCACAAGCCTACAATATTGCTCTGATAAGAAAAAGGAATTGAAAACGGTTAAAACTGAAGTAAACAACTATGTACAAATAGCAACTGGTCAAATTTCCTCATATGGAGAAGATGGACAAGTAATTGCAACGTTGCAACAAGGTGATTCACTTTATGGTCAAGATGCCAATTATTTAAAGGGCAAGAAGATGTCTTATCAAAAAAGGGAAGATGGTATAACAACCGATGTAAACACGGGGTTGATGTGGCAAGAAATTCCAACATCAGAAGGATTCGATTGGCAAGGTGCTAAAGATTATGCAGAAAATTTAGAATTGGGTGGTTATGATGATTGGAGACTACCAACAGCTAAAGAATTGTACTCTATTAGTAATTTCAGTGAAGGATGGCCCTATTTAGACACCACCTATTTTTCGTTAGTAAATAATGATTTTGTTGATAAAAGTGAACAATATTGGACGAGTATTAAATATGTTGGTCATACCGAAGAAGGACAGTATACTGCTGTATTTGGTGTAAATCATGCTACTGGCCATATTAAAGCGTATGCAGGAGAAGAACCAAAAGACATGAAAGACCGAAAAGGACCACCTCCAAGTGGTGAAAATTCACAAGGACAAGAAAGACTAGAAGGTAAAGATACAGAAGGTAACCGACTGCTACCGCCAGGAAATGGAGAACGTCCAACTGGAAACCCGATGTTGAAACACGTTCGAGCAGTTCGTGGTGCTGTATATGGTAGTAATGATTTTAAAGATAATGGAAATGAAACCATTACAGATAAAGCAACTGGCTTAATGTGGTCTAAAAATGATAGTGGAATAGGTTTAGATTGGAAGAATGCATTAGTTTATGCAGAAGATTCTAAATTGGCTGGGCATTCAGATTGGCGTTTGCCAAACATTAAAGAGTTACAAGGAATTGTAGATTATGATTACGCTCCAGGAGCACAAGATACTTCAAAAGAAGGTCCAGCTATAGATCCTATTTTTAATAGTTCTGAAATTACCAATGAAAACGGTGATAAAGATTATCCTTACTTTTGGTCAAGTACATCTGCACGGTTCCAAAAAGGAAAACCATACTATTATGCTTGGTATGTGGCCTTTGGACGTGCGGTAAATAACGAAGGATTAGATTTTCATGGAGCAGGAGCAGTTCGGTTCGATACAAAACACGAAAATGGACCAGCTAGTGAAGGTGGAGAAAGGTATTACAACTATATTCGAATGGTTAGAAATGTTAAGTAATTATTCAAATTAAAAAACATGAAAAAAGATATAGACTTCGGTTTGTTGCTATTGAGAGTAGTAATTGGAGGACTAATGCTATTTCACGGAGTAGCAAAATTGAGTAACCTCGATGGTATTAAAAATATGCTTATAGAAGCTGGTTTACCAGAAATGATAGCATATGGTGTTTATATTACAGAATTAATAGCACCTGTGCTCATTATAATTGGGTTTAAAACCAGGTTAGCATCATTAGTCTTCTTCATTGGAATGATTACAGCTCTAGCTTTGGCACATTCAGAACATCTTTTTGCTATATCAAAAACAGGAGGTCTAGAAATTGAATTACTTTTGTTATATGCATTTGGAGGAATGGTACTCTTTTTTACGGGTTCAGGACGATATGCAGTGACCAGTTCTAATAATTGGGATTAATAATAAATAATACAAAATGCACAAAAATAAAAAAATAAGCATCCTTTCACATCTACTAGTTTGGCTTGTTCTATTTAGTATGCCTTATCTTTTATCTTATGGACAAGAACAAGATATTAATAGAGTTATTATTCATTTTTGGATTCCTTCCGTCTTATATGCTTTCATTTTTTATCTAAATTATTTTGTATTTATTGATAATTTTTTATTTGTAAAAAAAACGATTCAGTTCATTTTAATTAATATTATTATAATTACTTTTTTGATATTTTTCAAAGAGCAAATTGAAGTTTTATTTTTTGATGAACTTATCAAAAGACCTAATGATAAAAATGGAGATGGTCCTCCGTTTAAAATGTTTGTTTACATTCAAATGCTCACTTATATGGCTCCTTTACTTTTTTCGATTGCTATAAAAACAACCAAAAGATGGGTGAAAACAGAAGCGGAACATAAAGAAGCTCTTAATTTTAAGTTACAGTCTGAATTACAGCATTTACACTACCAACTACAACCTCATTTCTTTTTTAATTCATTGAATAACATTTATTCCTTGGTGGATATTTCACCAGATCAAGCTAAAAAATCGATACATAGCTTAAGTAAATTAATGCGGTATATGCTCTATGAAACGAATATGGAATTGGTACCGCTTTCAAAAGAGATTGACTTTTTGAAAAAATATATTGATTTAATGAAGTTACGTGTGTCTGATAAAACCGTAGTTAATTATAGTTTTCCATCAGAAGAAACAGGTATTAAAGTAGCTCCATTACTATTTATTTCATTAATAGAAAACGCTTTTAAACATGGTGTGTCTGCAAGTAAAGCGAGTGAAATTGAAATAAAAATGACAAAAAAAGATAGTACCGTATTATTTACCATTGAAAACGATAATTTTCCTAAAAAGACAGACGATAAAAGTGGATCTGGCATTGGACTTCAAAATTTAGAGAAACGGTTACAATTATTGTATCCAAATAAACATAGCTTTAAATCAAGTGTCATAAACAATCGTTTTTTAGTACATTTAGAAATTGAAACCGCTTAAGTTATGAGTAACCTAAAAATCACCTGTATTATTGTAGATGATGAGCCTATGGCTTTGAACTTAGTAGAGAGTTATGTTAAAAAAACACCTTTTTTAAGCTTAAAGAAAAAGTGTAGCAGTGCTATTGAAGCTATGGAGTATATCAAATCAGATCCGGTAGATTTACTTTTTTTAGATATTCAAATGCCAGATTTAACAGGTATTGAATTTTCTAAAATGTTACCCAAAACTACACGTGTAATTTTTACAACGGCCTTTGACCAATATGCGTTGGAAGGATTTAAGGTTGAAGCATTAGATTATCTCTTAAAACCCTTTGATTATGCTGAATTTTTAGCAGCAGCAAATAAAGCCAGTAATTGGTTTTCATTGATTAAAGGAAAACAACACACTGAAGTGTCTGAAGAAAAAGAATTTCTTTTCGTAAAATCAGAATACAAACAATTGCGTATAAAATTAGCAGATGTTCTTTATTTTGAAGGTTTAAAAGATTACATAAAAATATGGCTGAAAGACAATCCGAAGCCAATTTTAACATTGATGAGTTTGAAATCTTTACAGGAAGAATTACCAGAAACTCATTTTATGCGTGTACACCGTTCATTTATTGTTTCCTTAAAAAATATTGAAGTCATTGAACGTAGTCAGATTATTATCAATAACCAACGTATTACAATATCTGATCAATACAAACCCAAGTTTTTAACTTTTGTAAATAACAATTCACTTAATTTTTAATCTATAAATATCTCATATTAATAGATGAATTATGATATTTGGTCTATTTCACTTTTCGGTGGAAGTTCATTCTCGTAATTTCGCCGAAATTTAAAAACAATACATTATGAAGAAATTAACATTATCATTAGTAGTTCTAGTTACAATGGCAAGTTGTAATAGTCTAAAGAGTACAAATACATCGAGTATTGCTGATGCAGCAACATTGTTAGGTTCATTGAGTTCTAACTCAACTTTACAACAAATATCTAGTCTTTTCAGTTTATTAGATACTGATAAAAGTGAATCAATTAGTTCGACAGAAGCTATTGGCTCAGTTGCTGACAATTTTAACGTTTTAGATACAGATAATAATTCAAGCTTAAACCTAACTGAATTACAAGGTATACTTGGTTTTTTAAAATAATAAAGCATTTTGTAATAGAAAAGGGAAATACTTATTGGTATTTCTCTTTTTTTTTTAAAATCTTTAAACTAAAAAAAACATACGAAGTATATAATATTAGCACAAGCGTCGATAAAAAATATCAATCTATCGATTATCGTATTTTTTGGCTTAAAAGTTGAAATACAATTAAACGATTAATACAATGAATAGTCTAAGTATTAAATAAGTTAAATTAAAAACATTAATTATGAACTTTTCAAAGAAAAATCACAAACACAAAAAAACAAATAATTATTTGGTGAGTAAATCAATTATTAAAACATCAGTATTAGCTTTATTATTTTTAATGGCGTTTGCAACCGAGGTGTCCGGACAATCAAAAAGAAGTAGTACAACAACTACAACAGTTAAAAAAAAGACACCAGTTAAAAAAACAATACCTACAAAAAAAGTATCTCGTACTAAAGTAACATACAAAAAACCTACTAAAAAGGTTGTATCTGTACGAAGTGTACCAAATAAAAAAGTGATAAGCCATAATGGACAAAAATATTATTATGGTAACAATAAGTTCTATACATATTCTAGTGGACGTTATATAGCTATAGCTCCAAAAATTGGTTTTAGAATAAGTACTTTACCATCTAATTATAAAACAATTCGTTACAATAATTTTAATTATTATAATGTTGGAGGTATATTTTATACCCGAATAAATAATCAATATGAAGTTGTAGATCCAGAAATTGGTACTATCGTTTCTGAATTACCAGATGGTTATGAAAAAGTAGAAATAGATAATCAAACCTATTATGAATATGCCAATATTCTTTATGAAAAAGTTCAGGTAGATGGTACAAGAGCTTATGAGGTTGTAGGTATTATTGATATGGACTAAAGCGTTGGGTTTTTAGTAAATAATAACATTAAAATTTATAAATATGAAAAGTAACACAATTAAAGTAGGATTATTAGTTTTAGGATTAACGGCATTTGTTTCGAACAGTTCTTTTGGACAAGAAGGAAAACAAGACAGAAAAAAACCGACTTACAGTGAATTATTAAAAAAGATGGATGCTAATGAAGACGGCAAACTTGCTAAAGCCGAGGTCAAAGGTTTATTAGAAGAAAATTTTGATAAAATCGACACTGATAAAGATGGTTTTATTTCTGAAAAAGAATTTGAAAATGTACCAAAGCCCGAAAGAAAAGGGAAAAGGAAACAAAATTAAAATTAAGTAAAAGTAAGTTGAATTATTTGAGTCGTTTTGTTAAAAGTTTCGTAAGCAATTGCGAGGCTTCTTTTAAACTAGCACAAGTTTTTTTAAATAATACATCTAAACTTATAACAGAAAAAATAATATCATGAAGAATTACAATTTAAAAATCACACTTACCATTTTATTTACACTTTTCTATGTCTCCATTTATGCACAAAGACGTGGTGGACAACGTGGAGGGAATAGAGGAGGGCAAAATGGTGGGCAACAAGATGCTGCCCAAATCTTTAAAAAACTAGACACTAATAACGATGCTAAAATTGACGTTGACGAAGCCTCAAAAGCAAAAAGAGGTAATATTTCTCAAAATTTTGACAACATAGATACCAATGATGACAAGTTTATTGATCTAGCAGAATTAGAAGCATCTTTAAATGGTAGAGCCAGGAAAAAAGAATCTGCAGAAAATATAATGAAAGCAGCAGATGATAATAAAGATGGAAAATTAAATAAATTGGAAATAGCCGCAAAAGAACAACTTTTTCTAACCAATAATTTTGATGCTATTGATACCAATCGAGATAACGAAATCGATTTGGAAGAATTAAAAGCATACATGGCAAAATCAGACACAAAAAAAACCAAAAAACGTAAAAAAAATTAATGAAATAAAATACTGCCACCATATTAAAAGCATTATAAA
This sequence comes from Aureibaculum flavum, assembly GCF_016406085.1. Lineage (GTDB taxonomy): Bacteria > Bacteroidota > Bacteroidia > Flavobacteriales > Flavobacteriaceae > Aureibaculum > Aureibaculum flavum. Next base: position 143,578 of record NZ_JAEHFJ010000004.1, on the reverse strand, counting down.
TATCAGTGTTTAGTGGGTATAACGGTTAAAAAAGTGTTGCCACAATCTATTTTATAACTGGAGGTAAAGACAAAATCTAAAATTTGGCACGAACATGTTATTTTGCTAGGAAGACTTCAAGAAAACATGGATGATAACGATTGTAAAAATTTTAATGCTAAAGGTGTGGTAAGATTATGAAAAAGGTTTTGTAAAAGAAAAGTAAAAGGTAAAAGGTTATTCACAACTATTAGATTTACAATCAAATAACACATTTAGGTTGGAGATAAAACGTACGGCTACTTTCCAATACAATATATAATAATCCTAATAAACTAAAGGATTGAGGAGTTTAGGTGTTAGAAAGATGTACTCTTTTGTTATCATCTGATTTGGCTAATCTTGCTTATAAAACTAGAAGTTGTTCTCTATAATTCGCTTTATCTATGGAAATATTTTTTTCATCGATAAATTTAGTGAATTGTTATATTTTTATTTTCAATACAAAGAGGTAGCAGTACTTTCGAGGAAATTTAAAAATATAATAGTATGAAGAAAATCACATTATCATTAGTAGTGATGGTTACAATGGCAAGTTGTAATAGTCAAAAGAGTACAAATACATCAACTATCGCTGATGCGGCAACACTATTAAGCTCATTGAGTTCAAAAGCTACTGTACAACAAATATCAAGTCTCTTCAGTTTATTAGATGTAGACAAAAACGAAGCCATAAGCTCAACAGAGGCTATTGGATCATTTGCAGATAATTTTAACGTACTAGATACTGATAATAATTCAAGTTTAAATCTTACTGAATTACAAGGTTTACTTGGCTTATTAAAATAATTAAGCATTTTGTTATAAAAAAGAGAATTACTTTAGGGTATTTCTCTTTTTTTTAAAACAACTTAAGAGAAAAAATTGTTGAAGTATAGAGAATTATCATAAACGTCGATAAAAAGTTACCATCTATCGATAATCAGATTTTTTGGCTTAGAAATTGAAATGGATTAAACGATTAATACATTTTATAGTCTAAGTATTAAGAAGAAGTTAAATCAAAAAACATATATTATGAACTTTTCAAAGAAAAATCACGAACACCAAAAATCAAATAATTATTTGGTGAGTAAAACAATATTAAAAGCATCTATTTTGACATCACTATTGTTGATGGCATTTACAACCGAAGTTTCGTCACAATCGAGACGAAGTAGTACCACTAAAAAAGTTACCAGAACAACAACGGTAAAAAAAGCGACACCAAGTAGGAGAATTTCTAGTACTAAGGTAACCTATAAAAGACCCACACGAAAAGTGGTATCAGTACGTAATGTACCTAATAGAAAAGTGATTAATCATAACGGTCAACGATATTATTATAACAATAACAGGTATTATACCTATTCAAGAGGGCGTTATATTTCCATTGCACCTAAAGTTGGGTTTAGAATTAGAACAATGCCTGCTCATTACAAAAGAGTACGTTTTAATACCATCAATTATTATTATGTGTCAGGTATATTTTACACACAACTAAATAATGAATATGAGGTGGTAGATCCAAAAGTGGGAACCATAATATATGAATTGCCAGATGATTATGAAAAAGTAGTCATTGATGGACAAACTTACTATGAATACGCTAACATTCTTTATGAAAAAGTTCAGGTATATGGTACAAGAGCTTATGAAGTGGTTGGTGTCATAGAATTAGATAATTAAAAAAGATAAATTAGTATTTTGAGTTAGTTTAAAAGGCTTCGTGTTTTATATAGGAGGCCTTTTATTTTTTTCCACTTAAAATAGCATATACCAATTCCTTCGTCAATGGCTGTTCACCCGCTTTTTCTCTAATTTCTTTAAATGAGAATCTAAAATCACAGCCTGACTTATAAGCACTACAACCATAACTTTCCTTGCCTTTTATAATCGTTCCTTTTTTACATTTAGGACAAATTAAGGCATCTGAAGTTGGTTTTTTAGTCGTTTTCTTTTCTTCTAAAACCAAATTAAACTGGTTATCAAAACGTACAAGACCTTCCACAGTTCCATGATCAGATCTAAACCCTTTTAAGTTTACAGTAGATTCTTTTAGAAGTAAACGAATCCATTGCTTTTCTGAAATTTTCTTATCCATAAAGGAAAACGGAAGTACAAAATTACATCCATTTTTGTAATTGCTACAACCATAAGCACTCTTACCTTTTAAGAGTGTTCCTTTTTTACATTTCGGACAAGTTTCTGCTGTAATTCCCGATACTTTTTTAATCTTTTTCTCTTTTTCGCGATTTTGCAATACTGTATTTTGAGAAATGTTAGCACGTTTAGTTTCACTTCGTACTTCATAAACCAATTGATCTACCATACGTTTCATATTCTTTATAAAAGTACCCGCACTAAATTCTCCTTTTTCAATATCTTTTAATTGTTTTTCCCATTTACCCGTTAACTCTGCTGATTTTAACAATTCATTTTGAATGGTTTCAATCAATCGAATTCCTGTAACTGTTGGAATCAACTGTTTTTTATTTCGTTTAATATACTGTCTTCTAAACAGTGTTTCAATAATATTTGCTCTTGTTGAAGGTCTACCAATACCATTGTCTTTCATTAGATCTCTCAACTCATCATCATCTACTTGTTTTCCGGCTGTTTCCATAGCACGTAGGAGGGAAGCCTCCGTAAATTGATTCGGTGCTTTGGTTTGTTTTTCCAAAAAAGAGGGTTCATGTGGCCCTTTTTCACCCTTAACAAAATTAGGAAGCATACCACTTTCATTAGTTGTTGTTTCCGCATTTTTATTTTCAAAGACAACTCGCCATCCTTTTTTTAAAATTTCCTTTCCTGTAGTTTTAAAATTAACTTCAGCAGCTTTACCAATTACAGTCGTGTTTGAAACAGAACAATCTTCATAAAAAACAGCAATAAAACGTCTCGTAATAATGTCATAGACTTGTTGTTGATTGTATTGCAAAGGAATTTGTACACCAGTTGGAATTATAGCATGGTGATCGGTTACTTTTTTATCATTAAAAACTCTACTCGATTTCTTTATTTTTTTTCCTAATAAGGGTTGTGTTAATTCTGCGTATTTGGTTAGATTCTTAAGAATACCTGCGACTTTAGGATACACATCATTTGGTAAAAAAGTAGTATCCACACGAGGATAAGTAACTACTTTTTGTTCATATAATTTTTGGACTATTTTTAAGGTTTCATCTGCTGAAAAGCTGAATCTTTTATTACAATACACCTGCAATCCTGTTAAGTCGAACAGTTTTGGTGCATAATCTTTTCCTTTCTTTTTTGTGGCCGAAACAATTTCAAACTCATCTTCTTTCACCTTATCGGCCAATATTTGTCCATCTTCCATGTTGAGAAAACGACCTTCTTCGTAACTAAACAATGTTTCACGATACAATGTTTGTAATTCCCAATAAGCTTGAGGTTTAAAGTTTTCAATTTCTAAGAATCGATTGACCACCATAGCCAAAGTTGGTGTTTGTACGCGTCCTACAGAAAGAACTTGCTTATAACCTCCATGTTTTACAGTGTATAAACGTGTAGCATTCATTCCTAAGAGCCAATCGCCAATTGCTCTAGAAAACCCTGCATAATAAAGATTATCATAATCTTCTGAAGGTTTTAATTTTTGGAACCCCTCTTTTATTGCTTCGGTAGTTAAGGAAGAAATCCACAATCGTTCCACTTTCCCCTTATAACCCGCTTGATCTAAAACCCATCGCTGAATCAATTCTCCTTCTTGACCCGCATCCCCACAATTGATAACTACTTCCGCTTTATCAAATAGACTTTTAACAATATTAAATTGCTTTTGAATACCCGTATTATCAACAACTTTAGTCATAAATTTTTCGGGAAGCATGGGGAGATTATTCAAATCCCAACTCTTCCAATGGGGTTTATAATCGTTGGGCTCCATTAATGTACATAGATGGCCAAAGGTATAGGTTACTGCATATCCATTACCTTCATAATAGCCATCATGTCTTGTTTTTGCACCTAATACTTCCGCAATTTCTCGGGCTACACTTGGTTTTTCGGCAATACAAACCTTCATTTAAATAGTTGTTTAAAGTGTTGCAAAATAATCATAAAAAAGAGTAGCGGCAAGAATAATTAAAATTAAGGTTTTTGATTAGAAAACAAGCACTAAAACAATTTTCTTATGACTGATATAAATCATTGTGTTACAAATAATAAGATTATAAATTGAAGTAAAATTAATTTTAATAGTAAATAATAATTTAAACTATAATTTCAATAACAATGTAAAATTTATCAACATGAAAACCTCAAATCATATATCCCGTTTTTTTCAAGTAACCATTAGTTTTTTAGTCCTTTTTGTTTTATTTGTGCTTGTAAGTTTTAAAGATAACGGAAAATTAGCTGCTATTAATGATAAAGTGCAATCTGCTCAAGAAACTAAAGGCAAAATTGAGGCCGTATGGCACGTTAAAGGTATTTATCCTGATGGTAGGCTATTAAATATTATTGCTGTAGATGCTTACGGAGAATCATATAAAGTAAAAGCCCTTCAAAGAGGAGATCAAAGAACGCTTATGAGTATTAAGGCTTTGGTTAATGATAAAATTATTTCTGTTAAATTATTGGTAAATGAAGGCAAACAGACTCCACTTGTAGCCATCGCTAAAGATAGTAGTGTATATCAAATTAAAGCAGTGGCACCCAATGGTGAACGTTTAAGTGTTAGGGGTGTATTACGTTCTGGAAATATTATTCATATAAAAGTAATAGGTAAAAATGGTGAATTCTACGGTCTAAAAGCAATTTCTCCAGAAGGTCAACTACACGATATAAAAGGTGTTAAAACCAAGAAAGAAGATTTAGAATATACCCTTTTTGGAGCAAATGTTTATGCTCATGTTAAAGCGATACCGCAAGCTGCAGCCGCTGATGACAATTTTCTTTGGCATATTGTAGGAGTGCACCCTGAAGGATATTTCCTAGAAGTCAAAGCATTAGATGATAAAGGAAATACATTTGATGTCAATGCTATTTTAGATTCAGACCAACGAAGTTTAATAAACATAAAAGCTTTTAAAAGTGATACAGAAATATTGCCAGTTAAAATAGTGTCAAGTAAAGATAATTATAAAACAGTAGCAGCCATAGGTGAAAAAGGATCTATTTACAAATTGGTGGCCATTGATAAAAATGGAGATCAATTGGAAGTAAAAGGAGTTCGTGAATTTGAGAATATAATTGATATAAAAGTAATAAATAAAAAAGGTGAATATTATGGCGTTAAAGCCATTTCTCAAGCAGGTCAAATGAATGATGTAAAAGGAATGAAAATGTTAAATGAACCTATTGAAATGAAAATAGACACCGTGGCCATATATGCTCATGTAAAAGCTTTTCAACAAGTATATTAAGTAGATCAATAAGTGTTATTTTTTACAATTATATTACTACTTTTTTATATAAATAATTCTTTTAAGAATAGTTCATTACTATTCTAAAATGATTGTTAGTTTTGTCGGCAATTAAAAATTCAAAACTAAATGTCATTTAAAGAAAAGTTAACAGTGCTATTGTTACTAATTGTTGTGCAATTATCATTTGGACAAATTAAAGGAAAAATTGTAGATGCATCTGATAATTCTCCATTAGAATTTGCAACCGTAGCCCTTTTTAATTCTGAAGATGGTACTGCCATAAATGGTGTAATTACAGAAGCAGATGGTGCTTTTTATTTCGCTAATATAAAAACAGGAACCTATTATATTGAAGCTTCATTTTTAGGTTATACCACACTTAAAATTAAAAGCATTGTGGTTTCTAAAAAGGGGGTATTGGTAGATTTAGCTACTGTCAAACTAACGATGGGCAATGAATTGAATGAAGTAATAGTAAAAGGAGAAAAAGCGACCGTGGTTCATAAAATTGACCGTCAAGTATTTGATACTAAAAAATATCAAAGTAGTGAAGGCGGTAATGCTGTAGATATTATAAAAAACTTACCATCTGTTAGTGTAGATGGCCAGGGAGCTATTAGTGTTAGAGGAAGCCAAGGATTTGCTGTTCTGATTAATGGTAAGCCTACACAAGGCGATGCAAGTGCAATATTAGCACAATTACCAGCAAATGCCTTACAAAGTGTAGAATTGATTACTGCTCCTTCTGCAAAGTATGATCCGGAAGGAAAAGGTGGTATTTTAAATATTATTACTAAAAAAGGTGCTACTGATGGGGTTTATGCTCAAGTTAATGTGCGTGGCGGATTCCCTTCTATAGAACCTTATGACACGAAAGTTGATGCCCAACGTTATGGCATAGATGCTACTGTCAATAAAAGAAATGACAAGTGGAATCTTTCTTTTGGAGCCAGCTATCAACGTAACGATAAATCGGGTAGGCGAGAAGGCGATATGTTCATTGTTAACGATGCCGAAAATAAAACTACTTTTCTCCCTTCTGATGGAGAACGAAGCTTTGATGAAATTACTTATAACGGTCGCTTCAATGTTGTTTTTACACCCAACGATGCTGACACCTATTCTCTAGGTTTATTTGCAGGAAAACACACGAAAGATAGATTAGCTGATATAGTATATTACGATAATCATGCGGTTTCGCCTATTGGAAGTGACAACAGAATTTATACATTGCAATATTATAATCACAATTTAAGAATTAGAAAAGGAGACTTTGCCTTAGGTAGCTTTGACTATACTCATAAATTTAAAAACGAATCTAAAATAGCTGCGTCTATATTATATGAATACACTTTTTTAGGTGGCCCAACGGTTAATGACAATTTAGGATACCCCGATAACAATATTATTTATCAAGAAGAGTATAATACCAATGACAATCCACTCTACGGTACACGTATTAATTTAGATTATTAATGGAAACCGTTTGTTTTCGGAACCATAGAAACAGGATATCAATTTCGTAATTTAGATCACTCTGGAGAGTTTGTATACGAGCGAAACGGAAATTTGGTCTCTGAGTTTTCTTCAGATATTGAAATGAAAAGAACCATTCATTCCGGTTATTTACAATTAACAGGAGCCAAAAATAAATGGGATTATGCTGCAGGTATACGTTTAGAATCTATGGATAGAACTTATGAAGAATCTTTAAAAAGTGTAGCTACCGCAAACATTTACAAATATGATTTCTTTAAACTATTTCCATCGGCCTCTGTTCAATATAAAGTGAATGACAAAACCAATCTTAAGGCGGCATATAGCAAAAGGTTAGAACGCACTACTACTTTTAAAATGAACAGTTTTGCAGAACGTGAACATTCAGAGGTTTTTGAACAAGGTGATAACACATTATTACCAGAATTTATCGACTTGGTAGAATTGGGTATCACAAAAAATATGGGGAAAGGTAATTCCGTATATGCCACAGCCTATTATAGGCATGTAGATAATGTTATCAATCGTGTCAACACCTTGGCTTATGAGCCGAATGGTGCTGTAATTGATAGTATTATTAATAGAGTGTATTCTAATGTAGGTAAGAGTAATGCTGTTGGATTGGAAATAGGAGCAACGATAAAGCCCACTAAAAATTGGACTAATTTTGTAGGTTTTAACATTTACAATTATGCCATAGCTGGTGCTTTAAATTTCAACCATAGAGATGGTATAGAAAGAACCTATACCATTGATTCTAAAGCTACTATTTATTCAGTCAATCTAAATTCTACCTATTCTTTTTGGCAAAATGCATCTGTTCAACTCTCTTTTAATTATTTATCAGATAGAAATACAGCCATGGGTGAAGATTCTAGATTTTATGCTCCAAACTTAACCCTTAAAAAATCATTTTTAGATAATAAGTTAACAGCAACGTTGCAATGGCAAAATATAGATATGGGCTTATTAAACACCAATGAGCAACGTATTACAACGTCAAGACCAGGTCAATTTTATACAACCACCAATTATGTTTATGAAGTAGATATGGTATCGTTAAACCTATCATATACATTTAATGCAGCTAAGAATAAAGCTAAATTTATTGATAGTGAATTTGGAAAGCGAGAATTTTAAAACTTAATTTCCACCTGTTTAGAAACATAAGAAGTAATTTAAAAATAATAAAATTGATATGTTATACCAGTATGCTTGGTGGTAAATAAAGTCCAATCATTCATCCACTATTTATGTACTTTTTAGTGTGTTTTAGTAGTCTATCATTCTGATTTTACTCCTAAAATAAATTCAAAAAACATAACAAATGTAAATATTCATATCTTTGAGAAAACTAAACCTCATAATTTATGAAAAACATTTACTATTTATCATTGTGTTTACTGATCTTGTTTTCATGTAAAAATGAAAGTAATACGCTAAATGATCCTGAAATTAAACCTGTTGTTTTTAATGGGATTGATAGTACGATTAAACCTGGTGACGATTTCTTTAACCATGTAAATAAAACTTGGTTTAAAAATGCAGTAATTGCTGATGACCAGATAGGCGTAGGGTCATATCGATTTTTAAATATTCCACAGCAAGAACTACTTAAAAACATTTTAGAAGAAGTTTCTCAAAAAGAACATTCAAAAGGAAGTGTTGAGCAATTGGTAGGTGACTTTTTTGCCTCAGGAATGGATACCGTTAGTATTAATGAACGTGGTAGCAAACCTATTCAACCCATATTAGATAGAATTAATGCGATTACCGATGTTTCTTCCATAACAGAATTCGCAGCTACCCAAATAAAGTCTGGAGATTATTCAATTTTTAGCCCTTATATTTCTCCAGATCAAAAAAACAGTACGCTAAATATTTTACACTTCTCGCAAACGGGATTAGGATTACCAGATCGCGACTACTATTTTAAGGACGATCCTTCAGTAAAAAATATTCAAGAAGCCTACAAAACCTATTTAACCACCTTATTTGAATTGGTAGAAGAATCAGATGCAAAAGAAAAAGCTGACATTGTTTATGGCATTGAAAAGCAAATGGCAACATCTCATAAAACACGTATCGAACGCAGAGTTGTTAAAGAAAATTACCACAAGCTTGCTGTCGCTGATTTGAACACAAAACATCCAAACATTGGTTGGTCTGCTTTATTGAAAAACTTAGGCACAGCAGTAGATTCCGTAGATATTAGACAAACGGCTTATTATGATGCATTAAATACGATGCTAACTTCTGTTCCTTTAGAACATTGGAAACTGTATCTAAAAGCAAATTCTATTGGAAGTCATGATAACATATTGAGCAAACCTTTTCAAGATGCTTCATTTGAATATTCTAAAGTTATTTCTGGTCAATCCGTACAACAACCACGTACAAAACTAATGGTACGTCGTGTAGATCAGCAAATAGGTTTTGCTCTAGGTCAATTATATGTAAAGCGGTATTTTAATGAAGATGCCAAAAAGCGTGCTTTAGATTTGGTAAATAATTTTCAAACAACATTAGAAAAGCGAATTGACAAGTTAGACTGGATGAGTGATAGCACCAAGGTAAAAGCAAAAGAGAAACTCTTTGCCATCAGTAAAAAAATTGGCTATCCAGATGTATGGAGAACCTATGATGCTACTATTAACAGGGCACAATTCTTTGAAAACGTAGTTGCCCTAAATAAAGATGATTATCAATACCAACTAAAACAATTAAATAAAGCTCCAAATAGAGATGAATGGCATACCACACCCTCTACAGTAACTGCATATTACAATCCCTCTTTAAACGAAATTGTATTTCCAGCAGGTATTTTACAAGCCCCATATTTTGATTTATATGCTGATGATGCTGTAAATTATGGTGGTATTGGTATGGTTATCGGTCATGAGTTTACACATGCTTTTGACGATCAAGGAGCTCAATATGATAAAGATGGAAATGTAACCGATTGGTGGACGGAAAATGATTATACTAAGTTCAAGGCTAAAACGCAACAAATTATTGATCAATACAGTGCCTTTACGGTATTAGATAGTGTGCATTTAAAAGGCGGATTAACGGTTGGTGAAAACACTGCAGATAATGGTGGAATCTCAATTGCCTTTGATGCATTTAAAATGACAGATCAAGGTAAAGACACTATTAAAATTGGTGGCTATACACCTAACCAACGCTTCTTTTTATCTGTGGCAAACATATGGCGTGTAAAAACACGTGATGCCTATTTACGTAATTATGTTGCCACAGATCCACATTCACCTCCAATTTGGCGTGTGAATGGCCCATTAATGAACTTTACTCCTTTTTATGAGGCTTTTAATGTACAGCCGGGTGAAGCGAATTTCAAAACAGAAGAGGAGCGTATAAAAATTTGGTAAAACAAGTGATTTAAACCCTTTATAAAAATAAATAAACCAGAGAACTTATAAGCTCTGGTTTTTTTATGGCCTAAAGTTTTACAATAATGAATATCACGATTTAGTATTAATAAAATCGAGATCTAATACATTAAAATTATTTGCTGCTTTTACCAACAAGGCGGAACCAATCGTTTCAAATAACTGATTGGCACTTACAATATACGCCGCTTGTTGTTCTATTTTATAATTTGGAATACCAATAATAGTTAAGTTTGTATTTGCTGAATAGTCTTTAATAATATCAAAAAATGGAATTTGTTCTTTTACATTTTCTATTATCTTTATTTCAACAATCACTCGTAAGTCATCTACTAGCTTAGCTATTTTATTGTGGATGATTATAGGATCTATATCCGTATTATTTATAAATAAAACACGAATGGAGGTATGATCCCATTTGGGAGATGATAAAATAAAACGGGCAATGTTTAGCATCATTTCAGCATTTTTACTATCTGTTTCTCTCCACCATAAATCCACCGTTTTATAATTGCCAAACTTTTTTTGAATATCAAAATCTAAGTACAACAAATTATAATCAAGGTGTAATAGATTTTCGGTCATTGTTTCATACTCGACAGAATCTTCAAGTCCTTTAGGCCATCCCATCATAATGGTATTGGGCTCAACTCCTGAAAACCCAAACGTCATGGCAATATTTGTAATACCACTATATAAGTTCTCTATTTTAATCCGCCTAGCAAAAATTCCTAAATCTTTATAGATGCCATCCCTTACCGTTTGTTCCGACCTTTTTAAGGGTATTTTATTCTTATTGTCAATAATCAGGTCAAAATTGGTAACAATTCCTGTACGACCAGAAACTGCTTTACTCAATTCTAATAAATACGATTGATGGTCACTCTCTCTACTAAATAAAATTACATTTGGGTTCCAACTCGAATTTACATTTTGCTTATTATCAATTCTTTTCAAACCTTTATTTACTACATTTTCCCAAACACTTTTCCATATATCGGTAGATTTAATTTTCACTTCCTTTCGTTGAAGCCAAAAATATAAACCTCCAATTACGGCCAATGCTCCCATCATGGCTACCATATCTAGCTTAAACATCACTAAAAAACACGCTATAAATCCGAGTAGGCCAATCCATCTTTTTACTTTAAAAGAGGGTTGAAAATCAGGATTTGCCCAACTTTCTAAAAAAAATGTAATATTTATAAACGCATAGGCCGATAAATAAAACATGGACACCACGCGTGCAATTACATCCAATTCTCCAATTAATATTCCTGCTTCAGCAATTAAAAACACCAATAATAGAGCATTCACGGGTTCTCTATTTTCGCCGCGTCCTTTAGCGAATATTCTCGGAGTAACTCTATCAACAGACATGGCTTGCAACATCCTAGGACCACCTAATATACCACCTAGAGCAGAGGATAGTGTGGCTCCCCAAATTCCCGCCACTACAGCAGGTGCAAAAATTGCTATTTTCATTAAAATATTATAATCCGACTTTAAAATTTCAGAGTCCACCGTATATGCCATAAAAATGGCAACACTTATATATACAACTAAGCCCACTCCAATGGCCCATAATGTACCATTTGGTATGGAGCTTTTAGGGTTTTCTAGGTCGCCACTCATGGCAATACCTGCCGTAAATCCAGTAACTGCAGGAAAAAAAATAGCAAATACAATTTCTAAGGATGCAGCCCCTTCTGAAGGCAACAATTTAACCGAATTTGGGGTAAATTCATGTGTTCCTAAAAATATAGAAACTAAAGAAACTGCGATAGCAGCCAATATAAAAAACTGAGATTTTAATGCTACAGAAGTACTAATAAGAGCTAGAGCAGTCAATGAAACCAATGCAATGGTTCCGGTAATTCTTAAGTCGTTAATACCCATTCCAAAATTGAAATACCCATTAAAACTCTCCGCAAAACCTACCAAATATAACGCAATTGAAAAGGCGGTACCCACATACAACGCAATACCAATGGCTCCTCCAATGGGAATTCCCATACTACGTGAAAGTACATAATAAATTCCTCCAGCTCCAATTTTTTTGTCGGTGGCTACAGATGAAATACTCAATCCAGTAGATATAGAGATTACGTGTGCTATAAGTATGATTATAATGGCACCAAAAAGGCCGGCGTTACCAATAACCCAACCCAAACGCATATATAAAATAACACCTAAAATTGTAAGTAGAGAAGGTGTGAAAACACCTGCAAAAGTTCCGAATTTTTTAATGTCTGGCATGCTTTATAAATACAATTTCAATCAATTAATTAGTGTAAAAAAGTCTATAGCCAAATTTATAAAAAATAAAGCGGGGTTACATCATGCATAATAACTTCATTTGGTATAAACTAAATTAAGTTATGTAATAATGCATCTATTCCACAACTTTTACCAGAACGTCCCAAACAGTCTTTGCCACAATCTTATGGCCTTCAACCGTTGGATGAATACCATCTTCTTGATTTAATTCAACCACACCGCCTACATCTTTTAATATAAAAGGTATAAAGGGCAACTCGTTTTCGGATGCTAAATCAGAAAAAACGGTTCGGAACTCAGACGTATATTCCGGGCCCATATTAGGTGGAAGTTCCATGCCTGCTAAAATAATAGTAGCCTCTGGTAATTTTTCTTTTACGGTATCGATTATCGATTGAAGATTAGCTTTAGTTTCTATCAATGGAATACCTCGTAAGCCATCATTAGCTCCTAATTCTAGTACAAACACATCCACTTTTTGTTTCAATACCCATCCAATACGGCTTTTACCTCCCGCACTAGTCTCTCCACTGACACCAGAATTTATAATAGTATAGTCGAGTCCTAAGGAATCTATGGTAGATTGAATCAATGCAGGAAAAGCATCATTTACATCATCAAGGCCATAACCAGCTGTAAGACTATCGCCAAAAAATAGAATTTTTTTAGAATCTGTTTTTTCCGCAACTACACCTTCTGCTGTTTTCACTTCCTCATTGTTTTCTTTTTTAGCAACATCACCACGGCAAGAGATTAATACTGTAGCTATCATAAAATAACAAAACTTTAAGAAAATTGGATTGAAGGAGTCATATATTTTTGTAATCATTTGCTTATTTTGCGACTTATCCCTGAACAGGTTCATATAAAAGAATTTTATTAAAAGTATGTCAAAGATATTAAAGATTAGCGAGCTTGAGAAAACATATTCAAGTGGTTCAAAAAAAATAACAGTTTTACAAAATATCTCATTTGAAATTGAAAAAGGAGATACCTTCTCAATTGTAGGTCCTTCTGGTAGTGGAAAAACAACACTTCTCGGCCTTTGTGCTGGTTTAGACGCACCAGGCTCGGGTAGTGTGGAACTGTGTGGGCAAAATTTAAATGACTTAAATGAAGATGAACGTGCTCAGTTGCGGAATAAAGAAGTGGGCTTTATCTTTCAAAATTTTCAATTACTCCCCACACTAACTGCTATTGAAAATGTAATTGTTCCCCTAGAGTTGCAAGGAGCTAAGCATGCAAAAAAAATAGGTATGGATTTACTTGAAAAAGTAGGACTTTCTGACCGTTACGATCATTATCCTTCGCAATTATCTGGAGGTGAGCAACAACGAGTTGCCTTGGCTAGAGCATTTTCGACAACACCTTCCATTTTATTTGCTGATGAGCCCACTGGTAATCTGGACGAAGAAACAGGAGAAAAAGTTATACAATTACTTTTTGAATTGAATAAAGAAGCAGGAACTACATTGGTAATAATTACACACGACTTAGAATTGGCCAATAGAACCCAACAAATTTTAAGATTAAAAGGAGGGAAGATTATTGCTAACGAAAGAACAACTAACGTTTAATGAAGAAATCTAATTCAAATGCAGGCGTCTCATGGCTGATTAAAATGGCATGGCGAGATGGCAAAGCAAGTAGTTCGAGACTGTTACTGTTTATGGCGGCTATTATTTTGGGTATTGCTGCGGTAGTTTCCATTCAGTTATTTAGTGAAAACCTAAAGCAAAATATTAAGTCACAGTCTAAGGCAATGATGGGGGCTGATTTTATTATTGACAGTAGGCAAATCCCTAATGAAAAAGTACAAGCCATAATAGACTCACTTGGACCAGCAGCTTCAGAAGTTAATTTTTCTTCGATGGCAGCCTTTCCCAAAAATGATGACAGTAAATTAGTAAAAGTAAGAGGCATTGAAGGTGACTTTCCTTTTTATGGAACGTTAGAAACGGTACCTGTTTCTGCTGCAACTACATATCAAGAAACAGGTGGAGCATTGGTTGATGCTACGTTAATGCTACAATATGATTTAAAACCAGGGGATTCTATTAAATTAGGAAAGCTGAATTTACCAATTGTAGGGTCCCTAAAATCCATTCCCGGTGGTACGGCTATTGCTACTTCTGTGGCACCAACAGTATTGATACCTTATCGTTTTATAGAAAAAACCGAATTGTTACAATTTGGAAGCCGCAAAGAATATCAATACTTTTTTATTGCTCCACCAACTATGGATTTAGAGGCGTTAGATAAAAAGTATGACCCCATTTTAGATGCTGAAGATGCTGATTTAGATACGCATACGGGTACAAGCCAGCGTGTAGGAAGAAGTTCAGAAAATGTAAGCAAATTTTTAAATCTAGCAGCATTTATTGCCTTATTACTAGGTTGTATTGGTATAGCCAGTTCAGTACATATCTATATCAAAGAAAAATTAACTGATGTTGCGGTACTTAAATGTTTAGGAGCGTCTAGAAAACAGACTTTTTTAATCTATCTGATTCAAATTGCAGGAATTGGTTTGTTAGGCGGAATTCTAGGTACGGTTGTTGGTATTGGGCTTCAACAAGCCTTTCCATTATTGTTACAGGAGTTTTTACCCTTTGAGGTTGAAATTTCAATTACACCGCAACCCATTGTCATGGGAGTTTTATTAGGACTATTAATGTCTGTATTGTTTGCATTATTACCCTTATTGAATACGTGGTATGTATCACCGTTGGAAGTATTACGGGTGAGTGAAGACAATAGTAAAAAACCAAGAAGAGCAAGAGCTTTTACCTTTATAGCCATCATTATATTTATCTATCTGTTTTCCTATTGGTTATTAAGAGACTTTCTTTTTGCATTTGCATTTGTAGTAGGTGTTTCCATCACTTTTGCAATCTTGGCAGGTATTGCCACTCTTTTTATGAAAGCCATAAAGAAGTATTTTCCAACCTCTTGGGGATTTACAGCACGACAAAGTTTATTAAATCTATTTCGTCCTAACAATCAGACCATGGTATTGATATTGTCGATAGGTCTAGGTACATTTTTAATCAGCACACTCTATTTTACAAAAGATATATTGTTAGCAAAAACCGCCTTAGAATCAAGTGCTGAAAACGCAAATATCATATTGCTAGATGTGCAACCTGACCAAAGAGAGGCCGTAGTAAATGAGGTAACAACTAAAGGATTGACTGTTTTGGATAACATTTCGCTAATTACTATGCGAATGCACAGTATAAAGGGAGAATTAGCCAATGACATTCGTAAGGACAGCACCTCAAAAGTAAATGAATGGGTCTTGAATCATGAATTTAGAACTACTTTTCGTGATTCATTAATAGCCTCAGAAGAAGTGATTAAAGGGAAGTGGGTACCTGAAATAAAATCAGGTGAGCCCATAATTATTTCACTGGATGAAGGACTTGCCAAAAGAGCACAAGTAGATGTAGGAGATCAAATTGTTTTTAACGTACAGGGCGTATTGATGGAAACTACTGTAGGAAGTCTTAGAAAAGTAGATTGGGCAAAAATGCAAATGAATTTTACAGTTGTTTTCCCAAAAGGCGTATTAGAAAGTGCTCCGCAATTTCATGTGTTAAGCACACATGTTACTGACGACGCTAGTGCCGCATCGCTACAACGCGATTTAGTAAAAAAATTTCCAACCATATCAGTAATCGATTTACGACAATTGTATTCTGTAGTTGAAAACATACTTGATAAAATTTCGTGGGTAATCAATTTTATGGCTTTTTTCAGCATCCTCACAGGTATTATCGTATTGATTGGTTCTGTACGCACCAGTAAACGTCAGCGTATAAAAGAAAGTGTTTTGTTACGGACTTTGGGAGCTAAGAGTAAGCAAATCTTACAAATTACGGCGTTGGAGTACTTGTATTTAGGTATCCTCGGTAGTTTGGTCGGAATATTATTATCTTTAATTGGAAGTCAAATCTTAGCAACCTGGCTGTTTAAAGAACCATTTATACCTTCTATAATTCCGTTTTTAGTGTTTTTACCAGGCATTACAATATTGGTTTTATTGATCGGATTAAGTAATATTAGAAGTGTATTGAAAAGTCCGCCATTAGAGGTGTTACGGCGGGAAGGGTAATCCATTTGAACCTATGTAGATGTTCAAAATTAGTTGCAGTTTATAATTCTATATCAAATGAATTAACCATTAGAAGTAAACCTCAATTTTAATTAGCAATTGTATAAAGGTATATTTCGCACTTATAATAAATTGAAAATAAACAAATTAAAGTGTTGTATGTCATAAAATAGTTCCATATTTGCAATTCAAAATAATATTATAATTTTAATTACATTACAATGAGTAAAGGAACAGTAAAATTTTTCAATGATTCTAAAGGATTTGGATTTATCACAGAAGAAGGTGTAGATAAAGATCACTTTGTACACATCTCTGGATTAATCGATGAAGTAAATGAAGGTGACGAAGTAGAATTTGATTTAGAAGAAGGAAAAAAAGGATTAAATGCAGTAAACGTAAAAGTTATCTAATTTTATATACTTTAAGATTTAAAAGTCCATCATTTATGATGGACTTTTTTTATGCTCAATTTTTAAATTTTATAGATATTATTCAATTTTATATTTCTTCAAGTGTTTTCTTTGAAGCGATAGCTGAAAAGGATCCTGATGTGTCGGGAGTATCGAGTAGCAGTTTCAAGTATACTAGAACGAACTAGGTAGGTTTAAATTTAGTTACAATCATAAATTTAACGTCTCTTCGAGTGCTTTTCATAATGCGTTGGCGTTATAAAAAATGTATCGAGAATTCATTTAACGCTATATCTAACAATAGTTCTCGATACTCTCGAAGTATCGATACTCATACTTCAAAATTACTAGAACGGACAACAACGTTCTATTCAAAGATAGAAATGTTTTAACTCAACCCTTATTTCACACTTTCATGCGAATCTAGGTAATGCTTTAGCACTTGCTTTAAACTCCCTAAATAATCCTTCATCACTTTTACATCAATTTCAGGATGGTCATCGGCTCCAATAGTTAATGGATCTTCTCCTAAAAACTGATACAACTCTGGGTATTTGGTTTCTATGGTACTAGTGAGTTCTGTTATTTCATTTAATATGCGGTGTAAGTCTTTCATAATCTGGATACTTATATATTTATTAACAAATTTCAAATATAACCGTCTATTGATCAATCAACTATAAACATGTATATGCTTCAAATTTAAACAATTAAGATAGGTATTATACTACTAATTAAAAATGATTTATATCAGCTAAAAAAAGTAACGTATACTGACTCAGGTCATTGGAGAGCTAACACAACCATACTACTTTTATATGATCAATAATCATAAAAGCTACACGATGAAAACCATAATTCACGCTACCGACTTTTCAGAAAATGCAATTGCTGCATTAAAATACGCCCATGCACTAAGTTCTAAACTCAACGCCAATTTATTGGTGGTTCATGTCTTTGATTATCCTACTATTTTTGATACTGAAGTTGAAGAGCCCGTACTAGACTTTGAAAAAGTAGCCTATCAAAACAACAATGAGCTACTTGTCGAATATTGCACAAAACATTTGGGAAACGATTTAGACCGTATGAATGTGAGAACAGAGGCTATTGAAAATATGTCTGTTACAAAAGCCATTATTGCGAAAGTAATAGAATTAGATGCTTTTCTTTTAGTTACCGGAATGAAGGGCACCAGTGCTTTCAAAGAATTTATCATGGGTAATACCACAAAACAGCTAATTAAAAAAGCCCCTTGCCCTGTGTTGGCTATTCCTGAAGATGCCACACATAAAGACATCAATACCATTGTATATGCAACTGATTTTGAATATAAAGATTTACATGCCATTCTTACCTTGGTAGAAATTGCTAAACCATATAATGCGGAAATTAGGGTAGTACACATCTCTCCTTCAGAAGAGTTTGACCCCATAATTCGACTTCAAGAATTTGAAGATCATATTAATAACAAAGTAGATTACCCAAACATTATCTATGAAAACATTCCTTCAGACCATACTTTTGAAGATTTAAAACTCTATTTAGGCGAAGTAAATGTGGATATTATTGCGGTACTAAAACGGAAAAGTAAAGGACTGTTTAAACAATTATTCCACCACGACTTAGTCATTAAAATGGAGTCATACGGTAGACTTCCACTATTAAGTTTTAACAAAACCTACTACTAATTTTAAAAACAATATCATGGCAAGAAGACTCTATAGTATCTGTATTGTAATTTCTATATTATTAGGTATTTACCTAAATATATTTAAACAAACACATTCAACATTATTTATAATAATAATTGCGACATTATTGTTCTTCTTATTGTCTTTGGGTGTTCATGGTTTGATAGCTCATACCATAAAACCAAGTATAAAAGATTCGCTCGTTGCTTACCCATTACTGATGGGTGCCCTTTGGGCAATTATGTTGCTTATATTTATATTTTTTATTATTCCCTTATTCTGTCCACATTTTGTGTATGGATTGTAATTGAAATGAGTACTAAAACAAATACTATAATTTGCTTTTTCAATTGTTTACCTAGAGATGAAAGTTGAATAAGAAATTAGATAATAAAGTTATTATTATTAGGAATCCTAATTCTTGATAGGCTTTGTTTTCAATTTTAAAAAGTTATTTTTGTATTCGATCGCTAAATTAGAATAATGAAAATTTTCAAAAAAGTTTTTTTTTTACTTCATATTGTCACAACCTCAATTTTGTATGCTCAGATTGAATATCCTGAAACTGAAAAGAGACCAGTAATTGACAGCTATCATAATGTGGAAATTATTGATAATTATCAATGGTTAGAAAAAACTGGAAATCCAGAAGTTGAAAATTGGGTAGGTGCACAAAATAAAGTTTCCTTAAAATACTTAAACCGCCTTCCAAATACAGTTCGTTCTAAATTAAAAATAGCTGAATATTATCGTTTTAAAATGAATTATGATAGTTTAGCTACAGTTAAAAAGAATAACAATTTCTATTACAGGTTAATGTATCCTAGTAAAAATGCACCATTATCTGTGTATTATGCAAAAGGAAATACATATAATTATAATAAGTTGGTAGATCCCAGTTCAATCTCTAAAAAAGATAGGATTATTTTTACAAATCTGACACCTTCCGCTGATGATCGGTTTTTAGCTTATCAATACAATAGAAATGGAAGCGATTGGAAAGAAATTAAAATTGTTGGAATTAAGAATAGACACTTTTTTAAAGAAACATTGACAGAAATTATTTCCCCTCAAATTAGATGGTACGGACAAGGATTTTTTTATATAAAGTATAAATATAATACCGAGAATGTTAAGCGAATTTTTCCTGAAATTAAGTATCATACACTGGGGACTGAACAAAGTGAAGATAAAACAATTTTCAATGTTAATAATGAGCAGGAGTCATTAAGCATATATGGAACGAACAATCAAAGTTTATATATTATAAAAAAGTCAGATGATTTTAAAAAACAACACAGTTATTATTATTTAAAGCCTAATGTTGATAAAAAAGAATTCAACCCTTTGTTTTCAAATATAAAATATGATATAAATATTATACATTTTGAATCTGATACTATAGTAGCTTTAACGAGCATAAAAAATAAAAAACATTTAATTAAGTTTCCTTTTGATAAACCAGCTCAGTGGACCCTTTTAACTCCTTCATACAAAGATGCTATTTTTACAGATTATGAATTTGCTGATAAAAAAATAGTTACTGCATTTCAATCAGAAAATTCATCCATACTCACAGTTACTAATCTAAAAGGCAAAGTATTAGGCGAAGTTATAACACCAAATGGAATGAGTGTTACTAAATTATTTTATAATGAGAATAACAAAAACTTTACTTTTAGATTATCGTCATATACAGTACCCCCAGTAACTTGTCAATTAGATTTGACAAAATACAAATTTAAATATTTAGGAAAGACCAATGTTTCTTTTGATGCTTCAAAATATAAATTCATAAGAAAAAAAATAACTTCTCACGATGGTGTAAAAGTTCCCATTTTTATAGTTTTTAAGGATACTCTTCTTAAAAATGGAAAAACACCTTTCTTATTAGAAACATATGGCGGTTATGGTACCATTGCTAAACCATCTTTTGATCCTGGCGTTATTTATTTTATAGAAAGAGGAGGTGCTTATGTATATGTCCATATTCGAGGAGGTGGTGAGTTTGGTTTTGATTGGTGGCAAGATGGTAGAAAGTTTAAAAAGAAAAATGGAATTTTAGATTTTACGAAGGCGGCAGAATATTTAATAGATGAAGGATATGCAAAACCAAGTGGAATAGGTATTATGGGGAGTTCTCATGGTGGATTGATTACCGCAGCGGCAATGTTAGAAAAACCAAATCTTTTTGGTGCAGCTGTGATAAATGTCGGAGCCTTAGATATGTTACGTATGGAAAGAACAGAAGTGGGTGCAAAATATGTGAATGTTAATGAATTTGGTACTGTAAAAAAGAAAGATGAATTTCTGAATATATTATCTTATTCACCATTCCATAATATTGATGAAACTGTAAATTACCCTTCCACATTAATAGTTACAGGAAAGAATGACACTCGAGTACCACCATACCAATCTTATAAATTTGCAGCAAAACTTCAAAATGGACTTCACCAAATGAATCCAATTCTCTTGTGGTCTCAAGATAAATTAGGACATTATGGAGCTAATCAATACAATAGTATACTGCAAGAATCTTCTTTTATCTATAATTTTTTATTTAATGAATTAACCCATTAAAACAAATTTAAGGTAGCAATTGGTTAGTATTTTAATTGATAATTACACATTGTATATCTCTTCAAATGTTTTCTTTTAATGACATTAAAACAGAAACGAATTTAGATATAAATTTATCAAACAGTTCTGAATATTTCTGAAACGTCGAGACGCATTCTTCTTGATCACTCGAACGGACAAATAAAATAATTTATAATAAAAATATCAGTAAAACTTCTCTTCGAACGTTTTCACTTTGCAATAGCAAACTGAACCCTAAAATGGCAGGAGCATAGAAAGCAAGTCTTACTACAACAAACGCTCGCCTATCTCTAACCATGATGCCACACGTGTATAACCGTTGTCATGACTATTATGTGGTGAGTTAAAAAGTAAGGTATCACCTTCAAATTTTTCTAAATTATAAGTTCTATCATCAATCAATAAATCGCCTTTTAACACAAACTTATGTCCACAATAAATACGGTGTTGCCATGTAATGAATGGAAAATGTTCATCTAACCAATCACTCTTTTCTTTTAATGAAGTGGGAAACTGAGTGGCTGCAGTGGCAATGTACACCTCATGTTTATCATATAACGCCTTCATGATCTCTTGACTGTGTTCAATTACATCTAAATTTCTAAAAAAGCCAGGCATTACTGCATGTGCTCTAATACTTTCTACATGTATTTCTGGTACATTTTGCCAGACTTCACCGGAAGAAATTTGGTTTACACTTAATTCTTTTTCATGTTCTTTATTATACAACTCGATATGTTTGCCATAAGTATCGGCTATCACATCATCCATGTCTACAAAAATTGTCATTGTTAAGTTTTTTACGAAGTTCTACATTATTCTAATAAAAATCAAGAAGTAGCGAAACATTTAATACTAATTTAATGAACCATTAACCTTTTTTAATATTATTAATAAGAATAGAAAGTTCATATTAATATTAATCCACCATTTTATAGCTTCCCTGTAAAGAGGTTCATTATCTTTGCCAAAATTATTTTTTATGTCAAAGGGTTTTTCCAATCTCGGAATTAATGCACAGTTACAAAAAGGGTTAGCTGATTTACAAATATCTGTTCCTACAGATATTCAAGAAAAAACAATACCTGTAATATTGCAACAGAAAGAAGATGTTGTGGCTTTAGCAAAGACTGGTACCGGTAAAACGGCTGCTTTTGGCTTGCCATTACTGCAATTAATAGATTTAGAAAATACTGCTATACAAGCTGTAATCTTGGTGCCTACCAGAGAATTGGGTCAACAAATCACGAGTAATTTAGAATCTTTTTCGGCACACATGCCATCCGTTTCTATAGCTACGGTTTGTGGTGGTATTCCCATTAAACCTCAAATAGAACGTCTAAAAAGCACTACACATATTGTGGTAGCTACACCAGGCCGTTTAGCTGATTTGGTAGAAAGAAATGCCATTGACATTAAAAATATTTCGTATTTAGTGTTAGATGAAGCCGATGAAATGGTAAGTGCTTTAAAAGAGGGTTTAGACAGCATTATCAAAATAATTCCTAAAAAAAGAAGAACATTATTGTTTACGGCAACGATGCCTGGAACTATAAAACAATTGGTTCAGAATTATATGTCTAAACATGTGGTGCATATTGAAGCGGACATGTCAACCGTTGGACATCAAGGAATAGACCATCAATTTGTGGTGGTTGAACCTATTGAAAAATTAGAAGTGTTGTTGCATTTCTTAAATACGAAACAAGGCAAGCGTGGTATTATCTTTTGTAAAACCAAGGCTGCGGTTAATAAATTGGCAAAAAACTTAGCCATTAATAAATTTTCCTCAGGTGCCTTACACGGAAGTCTTACCCAAGGAATCCGTGACCGCATCATGGGTCAATTTAGAGAAGGTTATATTGACATTTTGGTAGCTACAGATTTAGCAGCCAGAGGAATTGATATAAAAGAGATTGAATATGTTGTCAATTACCATTTACCAGACACCTATGATGCATATGTGCACCGTAGTGGTAGAACAGCTAGAGCAGGAGCGAAGGGCCTTTCATTAACCGTACTCCAAAAAGAAGAAGTAGCAGATATTACTCTTTTTGAGAATGCATTGGGTATTAACTTTAACCGATTTAAAAAAGCAGATGCAGAGAGTATTGAAGAAAACAATACCTTGCTGTGGGCGAAAAAAATATTTAAAACAAAGCCCAATCATGCCGTTTCTGAAGACTTAAAGAAACAAATAAGAACAATATTCCATCATTTAACCAAAGAGGAATTGGTAGAAAAAATACTAGCAAATTATTTGGATTCCAAAAAAGTAGCTATTCCGGCAGCTGGAACTTCAAAAAAGAAAAAAAATAAAAAATAGATATGGCAAATATCATCAAAGAGCAACAAGACATTCTTGAGAAATTAAAAATTTATACCCTCAACCCAATGCAAGAAGAAGCGTTGGAGGTTATTGAAAACAATCATAATACCATCATTTTATCACCTACAGGAACCGGTAAAACTTTAGCGTTTTTATTACCTTTAATTGCACGACTGAACCCTGAATCAAAAGAAGTACAAGCCTTGATTATTGTACCTTCAAGAGAGTTGGCTATTCAGATAGAACACGTGATTAGGAACATGGGGTCTGGGTATAAAGCCAATGCCATATACGGAGGAAGATCTATTGCAAAAGATAAAATTGAACTAAAACATACGCCTACTATTTTAATAGGAACGCCCGGCAGACTTTTTGATCATTTTGAACAAGAGCGTTTTACTACAGACGAAATAAAAACCTTAGTAGTAGATGAATATGACATCTCATTTGAAGTAGGAGCTGATGGTGAAATGAAAGATATCATAAGCTATTTACCAAATATTGATAAGCGTATTTTTACATCCGCTACCAAAGGAGCGGCTTTACCTAAATATCTAAATATAGGGAAACCAATAACCCTAAATTACCTCGATGATACTTCAGGTTCAAAACTAGTGGTAAAAACAATTGTTTCGTCTTCTAAAAACAAACACAATACAGTTGTGGCTTTACTACATGAATTGGGTAATGACCCTGGTATTATTTTTTGTAATAAAAAAGAGCGATTGGAAGATTTGAGTGTCTTTTTAGACAAAAAGAACATTGCACATACACGTTTTTATGCTGACATGGAGCAGCAAGAAAGAGAACGTGCCTTAATAAAATTAAGAAACGGAAGCGTTTCTATTCTACTTGCCAGTGATTTAGCATCACGTGGAATTGATGTACCAGAGATGAAATTTATTATTCATTATGAAATTCCCAAAACAGAAATGGCGTATACTCATAGAAATGGTAGAACGGCCAGAGTAAATGCAAAGGGAACCGCATATTTGATAAAAGGTGATGGTGAGGTCTTTCCTGATTTTGTAGGGAAAGTACCCGTGGAGAAATTAACAAATACAGGCGAACGTAAAGCTCAATTTTGGACGACCTTATTTATTTCAGGTGGTAGAAAAGATAAAATCTCTAAAGGTGATATTGCAGGACTCTTTTTTAAACAAGGTGAAATTAATAAAGACCAATTGGGTATTATAGAATTAAAGCCTGATTGTGCTTTTGTAGCTGTTCCTGCTTCTATTGCAACTCAATTGTGTGATAAATTAAATAACACTCGATTAAAAAAGAAAAAAGTAAGGGTTTTTAGAATTTAATTCTCATATTTTTGTCGATTAGCAAAACATAATCAGTTTTCATACCTAAAACCGTCTCACAAATAGCAATATATTAAAGCGTAGTGAGATATTGAAACTAACGATGTTTCAAAAAACATGATGTTATGCTAAAATGTTAATTGACTATACTAAAATTATTATTTATATCAACAATTCGTAAATGCAGAAAGAGCATAAAGAAAAAGATACTTCCTCAGAAATTTCATCAGAAGAAATTGATAAGTGTATTGCTATACTTGAACGATTAGTTACAGATACTGATCAGATTTTTGACATACCTAAAGTAAAGCGTACCGCATTATTAAAAGCTTCAGGAATGCTCTCTAGACCGAGTAGAGAAGAATTTTCTCGTAGAAAAAAGGATGGAAAGAAAGCTGCAAAACGTAAACAAGCCGCAAGAGATAGAGCTGCCCGTAAAGAAACAGGAATAAGAAGTGCCCGTGAAGCAGTGGTATTTACTGCACCTAAATTATTAGGAGCTGCCGCCTTAGAAGAAAAAGAGCAATTAGAATTAGAATCGCCTAGAAACTGTTACGTATGTAAAGCTGTATTTACAAAATTGCATCATTTTTATGACACCATGTGCACCGAATGTGGCGATTTCAACTATGCAAAACGTTTTCAGAATGCCGATGTTAAAGGTCAAGTGGCTGTTATTACCGGTTCTCGTTTAAAAATTGGTTATCATATTACGTTGATGTTATTAAGAGGAGGTGCTACCGTTATTGCTACCACTCGTTTTCCAGTAGATTCTGCCTTACGGTTCTCCAAAGAAGCCGATTTTACGGAATGGGGACATCGTTTAAAAATTCACGGACTCGATTTACGACATATTCCAAGTGTTGAAATTTTCTGTAATTATATTGAGCACAACTATGATAGCTTAGATATATTAATTAATAATGCTGCTCAAACAGTGCGTCGTCCTGCAGGTTTTTATTCCCATTTAATGGAAAATGAAGAACGACCAATTGAATCTTTACCAAAATTTGCTAGAGATTTATTGCAAGATCATGTAGGTTGTTTAGACGAATTAAAAGTATTGACTTCAGGAGCATCTCCTAATAAAAATATGCCCGTAACATGGCATGGGCCTGAACCCGGAATTGGACTAAGAGCTTCTGCAAAGTTGTCTCAAATACCGTATAGTTTTGATAACACACTGGTTGCTCAGGAGGTTTTCCCTGAAGGGGAATTGGACGCTGATTTACAACAAGTAGATTTAAGAAAAACCAACAGCTGGCGTTTAAAACTTGGTGAGATAGAAACCACTGAGATGATAGAAGTTCAGCTAGTGAATTCCGTAGCACCATTTGTGTTATGTAATCGCCTTTCAGAATTGATGAAAAAAAGTAATACGGGTCAAAAACATATTATTAATGTTTCTGCAATGGAAGGAAAGTTCCACCGCTTTTTTAAGGAAAGTCGACACCCGCATACCAACATGGCAAAAGCAGCTTTAAATATGTTAACACATACTTCCGCACGAGCCTTAGCCAAAGATGGTATTTTTATGAATGCCGTTGATACGGGATGGGTAACCGATGAAGATCCTGCAGAATTAGCCAAAAGAAAACAAGATTTACATGATTTTCAACCACCATTAGATATTGTAGATGGTGCTGCACGAGTTATGGATCCTCTTTTCGATGGCATAAATACAGGTAAGCATTGGTGTGGTCAGTTTCTAAAAGATTATAAACCTATTGATTGGTAATATGAGTACAGAACAACCTAACAATCCGTTACACGGTTTAAAGCTCGCTAAAATATTAGATGACCTTGTAGACCACTATGGCTGGGCAGGCTTAGATCAACGCATTAAAATCAACTGTTTTCATTCCAATCCCACGGTAAAATCAAGCTTAAAGTTTTTACGTAAAACACAGTGGGCACGAGATAAAGTAGAAAGATTGTATTTAAATACGAAGTTTAAGAGTAACGATTAACCATTTACAACAAATTTATTGAGAGTAATAAGAGATCTTATGAATAGGAATTCGACTGTGAAATTTTAAATAGTAAAGAGACTTTCTTTTCAAATTATTCTAATAGTAGAACTATTATATATTAAAAATTAAAAGCTATGAAATTCGCCATACTATCTGCCAATCCCAATTTATATTCAACAAAAAGAATAAAGGAAGCAGGTGAAAAAAAGGGTCATGAAATGATCATTATCGATCATACAAAATGTGACCTTGTTATTGAAAAAAAGAAACCTATTGTAATTTATAAGGATAAAGAAATTACAGATGTACATGCTGTAATTCCACGAATTGGAGCT
This sequence comes from Aureibaculum flavum, assembly GCF_016406085.1. Classification (GTDB taxonomy): domain Bacteria; phylum Bacteroidota; class Bacteroidia; order Flavobacteriales; family Flavobacteriaceae; genus Aureibaculum; species Aureibaculum flavum. The sequence goes on along the minus strand of NZ_JAEHFJ010000004.1, from coordinate 116,199 downwards.
TCGGTAACCTTTTTTGGTACTGCCGTTGTACGTCAGTTTGAAATGATGAAAATTTTTACTGCTACAGAGTCACAGGCATTGGTAAGATCTAGAGATAAACTAAGAAGTCTTCAAATTTTAGCTAGAGCTGGTCTTGATTTACCAAAAACAGTTTTTAGTAATTACTCAAAAAATGTGAGTAATATTATTGATAAAGTAGGTGGAGCACCACTTGTCATAAAACTATTGGAAGGCACACAGGGTCTTGGTGTTGTGTTGGCTGATAATAGAAATTCAGCGGAATCTATTTTAGAAGCTTTTAATGGCCTACAAGCTAGAGTTATTGTTCAAGAGTTTGTAAAAGAAGCAAAAGGGGCTGATCTACGTGCATTTATTGTAGACGGAGTAGTTGTAGGTGCTATGAAAAGACAGGGCAAAGAAGGTGAGTTTAGATCAAATTTACACAGAGGCGGATCTGCAAATATTATTGAATTAACAGATGAAGAAGAAAATGCAGCATTGAAAGCAGCCCGCGTAATGGGATTGGGCATTGCTGGTGTAGACATGTTACAATCTGAGAGAGGTCCATTAATTTTAGAAGTCAATTCTTCACCTGGACTTGAAGGAATTGAGAGTGCGACGGGTAAAGATATTGCTACTCAAATAATTAAATATATAGAAAGAAATGCAGATCACTAAATTTGTGATTTTAAGTAATTTTGTTTTAAAAGTGAAGCTATAATTTAAATCTCAATGGTAGATTAATTATAATATAAATAGATTAAAAGATTGGAAATAGAAAAACTGAAAGTAATAGGAAGTGAAGAATGGTGTTCATTTGACGAATTAAAAATTCCGGCTATTCTTGCAAGGATCGATTCTGGTGCAAAAACTTCCTCAATTCAAGCAAAGAAAATTAAATTATTTACAAAGAATAATGAAGATTGGGTACAGTTTGTTGTGTATCCCATACAGAAAAATAAAAGTATTAGTGTAACTTGTGTAGCGAAGTTTTATGACAAACGATTGATTAAGAATTCTTTTGGCACATCAGAAGAACGAATTATTATAAAAACTCCTATTACCATAGGTGAAGACACCTTTGACATTGAACTTTCATTAGCCAACCGCAGTGCTATGCAATTTGCAATGCTTCTTGGACGTAATGCTATTGCTCATCGTTATGTCATTCATTCCGGTGTTAAACAAGTGCAAAACAAAATTTTAAGAAAAGTGGCACTAGCAAAATATAAATCTTAATCGATTGATGAATTAAAATATATTAATATGACAATTTACATATCTCAACTATACTTAATGAACACCTTATCACAATGGTTAATTGCTCTTGCTTATATTGCTGGAGGTATCATTGTTGCTAAAGTAGCTTATTTCATCTTTAAACGTATTTCTAAAGGATTGGTAAGCCATTCAAAATCGATGTTAGATGATGTTTTGGTTGAAACCTTGGAAAAACCTGTTGTTCTAGCCATTACAATTCTTGGATTTTATATTGGTATGAAACATCTAAATATGACAGATGAAATCACCCTAATAATATCAAACACCGTTAAAGTACTCATTGTAATTTGTATTACTTGGTTTATAGTACGATTGGTCAATGCTATTGTACAAGAATACATGGAGCCAGCTATTGATAGCTCTAATAGTAAATCAAAGCGGCAGTTATTACCCATTATAACCAAAGTTATTACCATAACCATATGGATTTTAGGAGTTATCATAGCTTTTAATACTATTGGTTACAATTTAGCAGGGCTAATAGCAGGTTTAGGTATTGGAGGTCTTGCTTTTGCTTTAGCAGCGAAAGATTATCTTCAGAATATCTTTGGCGGTATTTCTGTATTTACCGACAAACCCTTTTCAATTGACGATCGTATAAAAATTGATGGCTTTGATGGTAAAGTAGAAGAAATAGGAATTCGTAGTTCTAGAATAAGAACTTTGTCTGGCTCTTTAGTAACCATCCCTAATTCAATGTTTATCAATAATAGTGTTGAAAATGTAGCATTAGAACCTACTCGAAAAATCATGCTACGATTAGGTTTGACCTATGATACCAATGCTGATAAAATGAAGGAATCAATGGATATTTTAAAAGCCATTGTTGCTGACAATCAAGATATTGTTACGGAAGAGCCTGTTGTGTTTTTTGAAAACTTTGCAGATTTTTCATTGGTGCTATTGTTCATTTACTACATCCGTAAAGAGGCTGACATTCCACAAGCTCAAAATAAGATCAATTTGGATATCTTAGATCGATTTGAAAAGGCAGGTTTAGAATTTGCTTTCCCAACACAAACCATATATAACATCAAACAATAAGCATTATTAACATTTAATTGACGGCTCTTAAAAAATTACAAAACAGTGTTTTAAGTTAAACCTTGTTATCTTAAAAAACTACTTTAACCCCTCTTTTCGTTTCATGCCAAATAAAATTCTTGGTATTTTAAATGGATAAATCAAGAATCTATATATTAGAAGTATTATCGGCAGAGAAGTCGCTATTAATAGTATAATTTTTACAAAAATTGAGGCATCTAATTGAATGATATAATATCCTACTACAATAATAATGGTTTGATGTAAGACATAAAAAGGATATATGGCTTCATTACATTTTTTAAGAAACACACTTTTCGTATTCAACCAAACTTGACCATACCCCAAGACTGTAATTACCACTGACCAACTTACCAACGCACAAACGGCATACCAAATGTTCCATCTCATATTTATAGTTAAATATGGAGAAACAATTTCGTTCGGTAAAAAATAATAGGTATAAAATAGAATTGTGCTGATTATAAAAGCAACAAAATTAAATTTTCGATACAATTTTAGATGATTCCAACTATTCTTTGACGTCGTAAAAATCATCCCAAACACAAAAAAGTAGCCATAAAAGAAAGTCGAGGAGAGATTTGTGATAGCCTTTGAATCGCTAGGGTAGATTTGTTTTAAGAAAATGGTTATTATAACTAAAGGGAACACTAATAATAACATTCCATATTTTTTAGTGGTAATTCGGTCTAATAGCCCTATAAACCCATCCAATTTTGATGATCTTAAAAGTAAAATCAAAGGAATAAGTAGTACTGACAAAACAAATAAGTTTTCGATAAACCACAAGTGATTGGTTTCAAAAGAACCATTTCTATACACATCAAAATAGGAAGTATAGGTTTCTATATGTTCATAATAGGTTTGTGGTGGCACAATAAACAGCACTCCAAAAACGAGCGGAATTAATAAACGTGTACTTCGTTCTTTCAAAAATTGAATCCAAGTTCTTTTTGAAAACGCGAATATTGTACCTGCACCAGAAACTAAAAACAATAAGGGCAATCTGAATTGCTCAAAAAACACCATTATGTCATCCAATATTTTACTAGTATCTGTATTCATAATATGAAATTTATCTCCATTAAAAGGCATTCCAATATGATGAAAATATACTGCGAGTATGGCAATTACACGTAACCAATCTAAATCGTAACGTCGTTTAATTTCTTTCAAAATCGTTGTTTTATGTTGCGATAACAAATCTAAAAACAAATTACAATGCTATTTTTATTTTGTGATAGCTGGCATGGAAAAGTGACGGAATACACGGTGTTTTTATTATTTTTTCGAATATGCAGCATTAAAATCATCGATAGTAGATCGAGATACAGGAACTTTAAAGGTACCTTTTTGTAATTTCAGATGATACCCTTGTGCATTACCTGAAATGGATGCAATTGCATTTAAATTTACCAAATAAGAACGATGTGTTTTGAAGACCCGTGCATAGGGTTTTAATTGTTCCTCAAGTTCTTTCAATGTAATTCGAATTAACACCTTATGAATACCATTTTCTGTCATAGTGTAGACCTCTGTATAATTACTTTCCACTTTTGCGTAGAGAAAATCTTGTATTTTGAGTTCAATGTTTTCAGTAGATCCAGCGTTTTTAATGGAAACAATTGTGTTATTAGTTTCTGATATTCTTTTGGGCGACAGCTTTTTTAAACTAGTTGTATGTTTCGTAATAAGACGCTCCAAATTTAGGGGCAACACTATAGCCAATAAAAGAAACCCGACTAAGAAGGTATTACGGATTTCTTCCCAAAAATACTGTAAAGACCAATTATCAGGATTGTTATAAATAAAATCACGAATTAAAAAATTTGCAATACCTATAATTAACAAGATAATTGATAGGTTTAAAATTTCCTTTCCAAAGGTCCAATTCATCTCGTTTTTAACCGTTTTATGAATCAAATAAAAGTATACATAAGCGATAGGAAAAGGCATAAAGGCATGAATAAACAAAATCCATAGTGTGCCAATTTTATGTTCTGCCACATTAACAATAAAAGGTTCAAAAAAATAAGAAAAGCAAAAGCTCAAACTTGATATCAGTAGCAATACCAAAATTAACCGATGCTGGTTATTGTAATAATACGGATAAGGCTCTTTTAAATAGTTTGCAATTTGCATCAATAATTTTTTATCTAAAGCTAAATTAGTTTTTTTTGATGACACTTTAAATTTCACAACCCATAGAAAATAACACAGAAGGTAAGTATCATGTTAGTGAAAAAGTAATCAAAACTCATAAGAAATCAATATTCATTACAAATATAGATTCAATCCATGCGAATATATATGTAACCGCCTAAGTCGCCTTAGATGTGCCTACATTTGTTTCATAATTAATACTAAGAATCTACAAATAAACAATAAATGAAAATCGTAATTGCCTTATTCGTATTAACTTTTACCATAAGCACACAAGCCCAAGACTACAGAAAAATAGTTCCTTTTAAATATCAAAACAAATGGGGAATTGTAGACTCATTAAACAATGAAATTGTAAAACCAATTTACAACAAGGTAAATGTTTTTGACGATTTTATGTACGCAGAATTCGATGGAAAAGACCTTTACAATTTAAAAACGGGTGAAAAACAAAAGGCTCCAGGTCACTATTTAAATACTATGAATATAATAGGTGAAAAGTATCATATATTCAACACTAAAAAAAATACAGTATTAGTGAATTTTGAAAAGAAAGATTCGGTTGTGCTTACTGAAAAATTCAATTATATTAGTTTAGTGCCATTATATGATCTAGATAATAAAAAGGTGAATGACTTAGTTGTTGGAAATTTGGATAACAACACGTATAAACTGCTGAATAATGATAAAAATCTAACACCAATTAATAATCGAAAATTTAAAAGCTCTGAGATTGAAACGATTGAAGCAGATAATAAAATTATAGGTTTTGCTTTTAAAGATAAAGAGCATTATGTGTTTTATAATAGTGCTTTAAAAATTATAAAATCAATTAAAGTTTTAACTAAGTCAACAAATTATTACGATTTATTACCCAGTGATATTGTTGAAAAACTCCCTATTATTTATAATGTTAAAAGTGCAGGACCTGCTTGTTTTAGTTGTGAAAGTACTTGGGATAACTCATGGGACTTAACCACTTTTTTAGGAGATACACCAGAAGAGTCCAATTATTATATTACGAAAGAAAAGAGATACTATTATTTAAAAAACAGTTCAGATTTAAATTGGAAAATAGAAATATATTCTGATCTTTTTAATTATGAAAAACCCTATGAAATGATAAAGATAATAAGTTCAGATTCTTCTTTTTTCTGTGATTCTAGATTTGTAAAAACCCCACATATTCTATTCCCTGAAAAGTATTTAAAAGAATTGAATTAATTATTCACATAAAAAATACTAATAACTGTATATGAGATTTTTAATTATTTTAATTATTCTATTTTCTATAAGCAGTTGCCAACAATCTGAACTTACTAAAACAGCAAATATGGCCTGTGAATGTATTGAAAAGTCAGTAAATAAAGACAGGCAAGAAATGAACGATTGCATCAATGAAAGCATTGGAAAAAATGGAGATGCATTAAAGGAGTATGTTAATGAAGATCAATTTGAGATCCTAGATACTAACGGAAATATTTCTAATTTTTATTATCAATTGGTTTTTATGACCATGTTATCTGATGAATGCTCTAATCTGGTTCAAGGAAAATAGAACCCTTTTAAATAATTGTTTCTTTTATAAGTTATAGAAAAGTATAATAATTGTAAATTTTAATATGAATTACTTGAAAATTGTAAGTGTCATTGTTGTTTTACTATTTTATTCATGTAAAACTGATCCAACAGGCACTAAAAAAGATGCTTCTCTAGAAAAGAAGGATACTGTAAAGGTTGATTACACTATAAAAAATAAAATAGAAACACCTAAAAAGGAAGTTATTAAGGAACCTGTTATAGGTTTTGGAAATATTTTCAGTACTAAAGTAACTACTGTACGAGCTAGTCCTACTGAAGAATCAGCGATTATTGGAAAAATAAGTACAAATGATACTTTACAAATTACGGAGTATACTAAAAAATTTGGTGCAATTTCTGAAAACAATGATAAGTATTATGGTCAATGGATAAAAATTAACTTCGAAGGAATTAATAGTAGTAGTGGTTATATATTAGATTATGATGTAAGTTATATTGTTGACAAAGTTAAAAGTTTAAAACAAAGAGATACCGTAATTGTAACAAATGAAATTAGTTTCTTAGAACAACTAAAATCAGATAGAGTTTTTCTTATTGAAACTGATACCTTAAACTTTGATAGATTTTCGAATACAGATTATTATCTAAAAAATATAATAGGCAAAGAAGATTATTACTATATAGAATTAGGTGAGTTAGTACTTCGCAATCTGAATAATGTTGAATTTAAAGGAGTAAAAAAGGTGTTTTTTACAACTAATAATTATAAATGTAATTTTTTAGAAATGAGAGGTTGTGAAAATTTCTTATTCAACAATTTTAATTTTTATTATCCTTCATCTCAATATGATTATGAAAACTATATTAATTCTGAAAATAGTAATGCAGTTACATTTGGGTCTGGCTATGGATATAAAGGAGTTACCCTTAGAAGTTCTAAAAACGGAAAGTTTTTAAACACAGATTTTAATGGAATAGGTATTATAGGTGTAGATATTTTTGATACTAATGATATTAATTTTTTTAATTGTTCTTTTTCTAATATTCATGAATATCCTATACAAATTTCTAGTTCTAAAGGAATTACATTAAAAAATATTGTAATTAACGATAATATTAGTCAAGCATTAATACAATTAAAAGAAAATAACCCTGAAAGCAACCATTTTACAAGTGATCAAGAAATAGTTACAATTGAAAATAGTTTTATTATCAATAATACAAGTGAGCTGTTAGGGTTTGGGATTAGTAAAAAGGAGGGAGCTTACAGTGAAGTGCTATTAAAAAGGTGTACTATTGAGAACAATACATTTCCTAATGCGTTTTTAGAAGCTAAAAATTATCAAGCACCAGTTAATGTAACTATTTCCGATTCAGACATTAGAATAAATCATGTGACCACTAATTTTGAAGAAATACAAGCGTATAAATTTGTAATTAATCCAAATGAAACAATTAATTTAAAGATAATTAATTCTAATTTTAATGAAAATGATTGGGCTATAAGTAATGAGGAAGTTGATCAGTATTTTTCAACTGTTGAATAGTTAATAGAGAAATAATAAACATATGAAATTTATCCTTTTAACATTATTAACTTTTACGTGTAATGTGATGTTTTCACAGAATACTGAATTGGAAGATCTTTGGAGCGGAAAATACAGGATGGAACCTTTAGGTAAACCTTTAAAAGAAAAAGATCCCAAACAATACTATACTATTAAAAAAATTAAAGATAAAAATGAAGATGATGTAGCGGGGCGTTATGAAGCTGATCTAGAACGATGGGCAATTACTCAAGATGTTGATATAAGTAAAGATGAAGAAGAGCTAAGACGCTTTCTATTTAATGAAGAGGATAATGAATATGAACAATTCAATTGGTCTGAATTACATAAAAAAGGAAAAATGAAGTGCATCGATGGTGGAAATCTTTTTATATGTAAAACCACACCAAAAACCACCGTTAGCATTGATGATGAAAGTTTTTATTCCAACTCAGGTATATTTGCGGTAGTGCTACATTATGGTGTTTTTGAATTTTATAAAGAATCAAACTAATAAACGAACTTCGTGCAACACTATTTTCAAGGGTAAACCTTAATCTTAGAAAACCTAAAAGAATCTACAACCATAAAAGAGAAAAAATAGTGGAAGAATAGTACTTTACAAATCAATACCTACATCCACAAAGTCTTTAATTTTAATAAAGGAGCTATTAGTATATTTGTAGTTATGACTAAAATTAAAGCAATATTAATAGATGATGAGCAAGGTGCAAGAAATGTATTAACGAATCTATTAGAAAAAAATGCTACTCATATTGATATTGTGGCAACTTGTAGCAACTTAGAGGACGGTGTAAATCAAATAAAAGCATTACAGCCCAATGTTATTTTTTTGGATGTTCAAATGCCTAACTACGCAGGCTATGAAATTGTAAACTTTTTTGACAAGATAGATTTTGAAATAATTTTTGTTACCGCATATGACCAGTATGCTATAAAAGCATTTGAATTGAATGCAATTGATTATTTAGTAAAACCAATTGATAGAAATAAATTAGTAGAAACGCTCAAGAAACTTGAGAATAAAATTAATGAACAAGTTGCATTAGTTGATTACCAAGAATTATTAAACACAATAAAAGATAAAGACTACAAAAAAATAGTAATTCCCGAATTAGGCAACAGAAGAATTGTTGATTTAGATAGTATTATTGCAATTGAAGCAAATGGTGCATATAGCAATATCTATTTAAAAGAAAATAAAACAATTACGGTTAGTAAAAATTTAAAATATTTTGAAGAAGTGTTACCTAAAGATTCTTCATTATTTCGTTCGCATAGGGCATGGATTATTAATTTAGAACATATTGAACTTATAAATAAAACGGAACGAAATATTATATTAGCAAATGGTACAATTAGAGCCAAAATTTCTAGAGCTCGTATAGAAGCTTTTGAGGAAGCCATTTTGTAATACGTCATAAAACACATTGATTAAAAATATATTTTTACTAGTTCTGGTTTTCGCTTCATTTCTAATGCAGGCTCAAGAACCAGTATCTGTACATTTATCAGAAAAAGATGGTTTACCTGATAAAGAATTCTATAGTATTCTCGAAGATAAAAATGGTTTTATTTGGCTAGGTGCTGATAAGGGGTTGTATAGATATGATGGTAAAACCTTTAAAAACTACAACAGTGAAAAACAACTCGGGTTATCTGTTTTTAATATTCAACAAGCCCCTTCTGGTCTTATTTGGTGTAATAATATCTCTGGACAATTTTTCTATGTTGAAAACAATAAATTAAACCTATTTATAGATTTAGGTAAACAGTTAAATGGTCAATTAGCAGATTTTATAATAAAAAACGAATATTTATATATACTTACGTTAAAGAAAATTTATAAAGTAAATTTAAATACCAAAAGTATCGTATACAACCAACCAGTAAAACAAAGATATGGATCAATATTTAAAATTGATGATCGTATTTATTATGAAAACTTAAATTCAATAGTACCGATAGTTACTGAGAAAAAAAATAAAGTAACAAATCTAATGTCTTCCCGTAAAGAATCTGATACTATAAACAATTATAACAAAAACACTAAAATTTTTAAAGTAAGTGCTAACCTTGTTTTTAGAAAAGATAATTTTAATTCAAATCGTTTTTATTCAATAAATAAATCTAAAAACACTTTAAATTTAATACATCAATTCCAAGTTTTATCTAAAGAAAGAATATATAATACTTTTGAAAACAATAAGGAGATTTGGTTTGCCACAAGCACTGGTGTCTGGGTTTTTGAATTAAAAAGAAATCATTTTTTTCTAATCAAACGATTTTTAAAAGATCGAAATGTTACTAATATTTTAAAAGATAAAGATGATAATTATTGGTTTACTACATTAAATAATGGAATTTATGTAATTCCAAATATTACTATAGAAACATGTATTATTACAGAACCAAATAAAAATATTAGCAGCTTAGATATTGTCAATGATAGTACGCTTGTATTTGGAAACACAAATGGGAATATAGGGTTTTATAATACAAATACGTATGTTGAAAAAATTATAAAGCTACCCTCAAAAGACAGAGTATCTATACTTAAATACCTCTCAAATAGTAACACTGTTTTTATCAGCAAAGATCTAAGTGCTTATTCTTTACATATTAATTCATTAAAATTATTTAAAATTGAAGGGGCCAGAACAGCAAAAAGTTTAACCTTATTGAACAATGATAATTTACTCTTCACGAGTTATAACTCAGCGATTGTACTTGAAAAAAGTAATTTTAAAAATGAGAAAAAATATATTTCTGGAGAAAAAAGAACCTATGCTTCAGTTTATAATAAAATAAATAACACCGCATATATCGCTTTTGTTGATAACCTAGTCTCTTATGACAGTAATTGGAATTCTAAAAAAATTCTTTTTAATGACCAGCCCATTTACGGTAAATCTATAACAGAAACAGCTAATGGCACATTATGGATAGCAACATTTAAAAATGGCGTATTAGGTATTAAAAACGATACAGTTATACAGCATTACACATCCAAAAACGGACTAACATCCAATAATGTTCTTATGCTTAAGGCAGACCAGAATAAATTATGGATTGCCTTGGGAAATAGTATTCAAGTATTGGATGTTGATTCAAAACAGTTAAAAACATTAACTAAAAGCGATGGTATTTTATCTTATGACGTTTCTGGTATTGAAATAGTACGTGAAAAAGTATATTTTTCATCATCACAAGGGTTATTTTCAATACACAAAGACCAATCATTTAAAACCCAAAATGCTGATGTATATTTTAATAAAGTAGAGATAAACGAAAAAGACACAATAATAACCTCAAAATACAGCCTTAAATATCATCAAAATGCTATAAATATTGGTTTTAATGTTAATGGTTTTTTATACAATCAAAAAAGAAAATATAAATACAGATTAAAAGGCTTTAATAATAATTGGCTAACCACAGATATTGGGGTGAATTCAGTCAAGTATAATAGTTTACCTGCTGGTAAATATACCTTCCAAGTACAACCCATTTTAGATAATGTAACAGCTGAAAACAAGATAAAATCTTTAATATTTACTATTAGTAAACCTTTTTGGAAAACATGGTGGTTTTTTGTTGGTTTATCTATACTGATTTTAGGTAGTACTATTTTGTATTATAAAAAGAAAATAAAACTCAAAGAACACGAACGGGTTACGCAATTAGAAAAAATATCTTTAGAAAAAGAATTGATCGCTTTGAATTTAACAGCACTACGCTCACAAATGAATCCACATTTTATATTTAATTCATTAAACTCGATACAAGATTTGGTATTAAAAGAAGATACTAATGCCTCTTATGATTACATCGTTTTATTTTCAAAATTAATACGCAATACACTAACCTATTCTAGTCAAGATTTTATTCCTTTAGACAAGGAATTAGATTTTTTAAATATCTATTTACAATTAGAAAAACTCCGGTTTGGAGAATCTTTTAGCTATAATATTATCTTTGATGGAAATGAAAATTTAGAAGTTCCTTCATTACTAATTCAGCCCTTTATCGAAAATGCATTGGTACATGGTTTGTTACATAAGAAAGGTGATAAGAAACTAAGTATAATTTTTAATTTTACAAATAGTGTTTTAGAATGTACAATTACCGATAACGGGATTGGCAGAAAAAAAGCAGAAGAAATAGCCAATCGTCAAGGGAATCTTCACGAATCATTTGCTTTACAAGCCATTGAAAAACGTTTAGAAATTTTCAAAAAACAATACCACCAAAATATTGGTTTTATTATTAATGATAATTATACGAATAAAACAATAAAAGGCACAACAGTTGTTTTAACAATGCCATTTAAAAAACAATTTTAAGTACTTTACAAGAATTTCATTAAACGCTCCAAGTTAACTTTTATATCTTTTGAGATGCTTACCCGATTTAAAGATAATCACCAATTTTAAAAATAGCATTGCTATACAATAATGTCTTGTACATTTTTTTTATTTCTACGACACTCATATAAAGTAAACCGTAAACGAATTTAAATCAAGGTATTAGCTTCCTTTTGTAATAAATTCTCCCATTAACAAACCCAAATTGCCATTCACAAATTGCTTAAAAGTATAAATATTAAATGGCTAATTAGGCCGTTAAACTAAAACGAAAAATAGAATAGTAATTAATAAATTAAAAAAGATGAAAAAATTAAAAGTAGGAGTATTATTAACCGTATTTAGTTTAACAATAATGAGTTGTAGTAGTGATGACCCAGATTCACTTACAACCGCTAATATTACAAAAAGTATTGATGAGAACGCCGCAGATGGTACTATTGTAGCTACAGTCTCTGGTACATCAAATGCTGGTGCGGTTTCCTTTAGTATTTTAAACCAAACACCAGCTGGAGCAATGACTATAAATGCAACTACAGGTGAGTTGACAGTTGCAGATGCAACTATTTTCGATTTTGAAACAAACCCGCAAATTACAGCGGAAGTACAAGTGGCCACTGAAAGTTTAATCGAAAATTCAAGTGTAATCATAAATTTAAACAACATCGATGATATTGAATTTTTATTATCAACATCTAAAACTAATTATAAAAATGGTTCAGATGGAAATTGGGTAGCGATAACAGCAGCTGAATACAATAATTTAGAGGATAAACTAAATGAGGTTAGTAGAGCAGGTGCTAGTGAGGCTGAATTTAACAGTAGCGTTACTTCTGAAGAAGGAGGATCTTCTTCTTTTACCGTTTCTAAAAATAATTCATCACAAATGATAACTAAATCCGTATCTCATTCAAAAACATCAGCAACAACCATACCTAATGCAGGATATTTGATAGCTTTTAAATATGAAGTAAATCCATATGGTGGGGCAATAACAGATGCTAAGGTAAAACAATCAAGCACTTCAAATTATAGTGGTTTTGCTGATTTAGGTGGTAGTTTACCATCACATACAAGTACTGCCGCAGAAACGTTCTATTTTGTTTTAAAAGGAAATACTACAGCTACAACTGCAGTAGGTCATATGGCATTTTATAAATCATCATCCAATACAACTATCTTTAAGCGAATTTCAGGGACTTCATATTATTATTCAAGCCATGATTCAAACACACTAGGTTCTAGTGCGTTTAACGGAAGTTCATCAGGTGTTGTTTGGTTACAACAAGGTTTGTGTACAACTCAAAAGCAATGGTAACTGTATTGTTCAATCAAATTGTTAAACTTTTTAGCTAATAAAAAGTCATTTTGTAATAAATAAAAAAAGTAGGTTCTATTGAACCTACTTTTTTATTGTTTAAGTTAAGTAAGAAAAAAAGCCAATAACTAATTACGGAATTTCTATTTCTAAGAGTATAAAATAAGAAAAATACCAATCAAAATACCGAATAAAGGAACTAACTTCTTTCGTTTATTTTGTTCTTTAAAAACAAGTCCACCTACAACAACGGCGATAATCAATTGACTCCGTTTTATAGCAGACAGCAACATAATTAAAGCATCAGGATCTTGCAAGGCTTTAAAATAAAAATAATCAGCTGCTTGTAACAAAACCCCAACGGCCACAATAGTCCAACGCCATTGAAACGCTTTACGTTTTTCTTTATAGGGAAACCAGGTTATCGACAGAATGATTAATAAAATTAAAATGGTGTACCAACAAAACCAAAATTGTAAAGTTTGTGGATTCAATGTTAAACTCTGAATTAAAAACTTGTCATACAAACCACTAGAAGCCCCTAAAAAAGTAGCGGCTACAATGGCATAAATCCATTTATTACGTTTAAAATGAATACCTTCCTTTTTTCCTATTTTGGAGTATAGCATTACGGAAAAAATAATAAGAAAAAAACCAACCCATTGCAAAAACTTAGGGGTCTCATTATAAATTAGAATTGCACCTATAAAAGTAAAAAAAGGTCCTGCCGAACGTATGGGTGTTACAATAGTTAATGGCAAATGTTTTAAGGCTTGATATGCCAAAATCCATGATACTGCCATTATCATCGATTTTATAAAAATAAAACCATGTGTTTCCCATGGAATACGTGTAATATAAAAACCCAATTCTTTAGTGTCTTCAGGAAAATAAACCGAACCGATAAAAAAGGGGAGAAGAAATAGAAAACCCGAAGTAATGGTCCCCAACAACACAGGAAAAACCTCGTTTCCTTGTACCGCATGTTTTTTGCATAAATTATGTAATCCTAAAAAAAGTGCGGCTAATAAGCCCAAATACATCCACATGCCGCGAATATAGTTTTTTAAGCCATTTTAGACTTGTAAAAGAAAGTGTTTTTTTCACCCTATTAAAGATCACAAAAAGTGTCCTGTTTTAAAGGGATAGATGTTAATTTACAACCCTAATTAGTTTTCAAAACTATAAATTATTCAAATTTATAAGGCTGTTCTGCAGTAACGGAGGCATTTAACAATTGATTAAAAGTTCTAATGGCATTAAAATCCTTGGTTATTGCTTCAGATACAGCAATTCCTGAAATTCCTGTAGCTAAAATATCTGTAACATCTGCTGTGGTAATTCCACCAACAGCAATAATTGGGGTTTTAGTTTCTAAAGCTTCCATAATTGCAGTAACCCCGTCCAATCCTAAAGTAGAAGGTAGATTTTCTTTAGTTGTGGTAAATCGAAAAGGACCTAAACTAATATAATCCACTTCTTTAGCCAGTAATGATTTACAATCTTGCAATGTATTTGCTGTACCACCAATAAGCTGCCAAGCATATAAGTGCTTTCTAGCTTCCGTAACACTGGCGTCTGTTTTTCCTAAATGTACACCATCAGCTTTTACCGCTTTTGCGATTTTATAATTATCATTAATAATTAACCGCGTTTGAAAATGAGCTGTAATTTCCCTAGCCTCTTCAGCAAATTTCAGGTACTTTTTTTCTGAAATATTCTTTAATCGTAATTGCACCAATTCAGAACCTGACGTACATGCTTTTTGGATATTTTCTAGATGCTCTTTTAGAGAGTTACCTTGAGATATATAATGAAGTTTAGGTATAATCATAGTTGTGTATTTTAGGAAAACAGAGCTATAAAAGAGTTGTTTTTTTAAATCTTAAATAGAAATTGTTTTTGAATGTTCCATAAAACTAGACTTAAAACGTTTTAAAACGGAATGTGTTTTTTCTGAATAAAATACATACTGACATTTAGTAATACTCTGAGTCACTGTTAAAAAGGCATCGTACGACGAACTTTTAGCTAAAAATTCAGCATTATCTAAGCTAAAGAGTTGTAATTGCGAAGTGTTTACGCCATTTAATAAAAACAACTTTTTTAATGTTCTTGGGGTAGAAATAAGAATATCTACACCTTCATAAATTTCTGACTTTTGCACATCAATATGAAGCTGATCATACCCCACATATACACGTAGTCCACTGTTTTTTGTGAATTTTAAAAAAGCATCATACATGGCTAAGGCTATTTCCTTATTCTCTACCAACACCATGGCTCTAGGTGAATCTCCTTTGGGTTCAAAATTCAACTTTTGTAAGGTGGTAAGAATCAGTGTAGTTGTTTTTCCACTATCTTTTGGAGCCAATCCATAAAGATTTGCACCACTTTTTATAACAGGAATACTCTTGCTTTGAAATGGGGTAGGAGTACTAATTTTTTGAATTTCTAACTTCTCTTGAATGTCGGAATGTAATTTTTTAAAAGGCATAGAAACTAATAAGATTACTTTTTAGTGTAAGTTCGAGTGCCATGCAATTTTGCTGGTATCGAGAACATAATTGAGGCAAATATACTACTAAATGCTCGTTTTTTTTTCTATTAAGCATTTATAGAGGGTAATTTTCTGGACAAATGACTCCGTGGATATTTAGCAAATAAAAAAAGTAACAACAAGTTCATAAAGTAATGCGTAACTTTAGTCACAGTTATTCTTATCAAATGAAATAGAATCATGACTTCATTCGTTTTATACAAGAGTAAAAGAACGTGAAGTGTTACGCCATATTATAAGAATAAATTCATCTAAAATCAGGAACTATGTTACAACATGTTTTATTAGAACGCGAAATATATGCATCAGAAGAACATAAAATGATGCAAGTAATGATTCAAGATTTCATCAAAAATGAAATTATTGATTACCTAGATGATTGGGAGAAAAAAGGAATGGTTCCAAGAGAACTTTGGGAACGAGCTGGTGCATTGGGTTTACTTTGTATGGATATGCCAGAAAACTATGGTGGAAGTGGATTGGACTTTAGCTTTAACGCCCTGTTTATAGAAGAAATGGCGAAAGAAGGCATCACGGGCCCCGGTTTTTCTATACATTCAGATATCGTAGCTCCCTATCTCTTAAACTATGGTACCGAAGCTCAAAAGCAAAAATACCTACCAATTATGGCTACTGGTAAACTCATTACTGCTATTGGGATGACGGAGCCAAACTGTGGTAGTGATCTTAAAGCCATCAAAACCACTGCGGTAAATAAAGGCGATCATTATGTGGTAAATGGACAAAAAACATTTATTACCAATGGTTTTATGTGCGATATGTCTATTGTCGCTGTAAAAACGAATTCGGGTACAGAAAAAGAAGGTGTATCGTTGTTAATTATGGAAAGTGCCTATGAAGGTTTTGAAAAAGGAATTCCTTTCAAGAAAATAGGAATGAAAGCACAAGATACTTGTGAATTATTTTTTGATAATGTAAAAGTTCCCAAAGAAAATTTATTAGGAGAAGAAGGATTGGGCTTTAAAATTATGATGACAGAATTGGCTAGAGAACGTTTAACCGTAGCACTTAATGCTATTGGTGGGACAGAAGGAGCTATAGAAAAAACAATAGCCTATACGTCTACAAGAACCGCTTTTAAACAACCCATAGCTGGATTTCAAAACACACAATTTAAACTTGCAGAATGTACTTCACAATTACAAGTACATCAAGCATTTTTAGATCGCTGTACACAATTATTAGCAAGCCATCAACTAACCTCTGAAAGTGCCTCCATAGCTAAGTATTCTGCAACAGAAATGCACGGTAAAATAGTAGATGAATGCCTACAATTATTTGGCGGTTATGGATATATATGGGATTACCCAATTGCTCGTATGTACGCCGATAATAGAGTGGCAAGAATATATGCAGGCACCAATGAGATTATGAAAATATTAATTGCTCGTGGCTTATTTAAAGAACTGTTTCAAGAGCTAAAAAATGCTAAGAAAAAACCTTTTTAGACATTAAATTAGTTATAACCTTAAAATTTTACGATTGCGAGAAAAGACTTATTTTTTCAAAACTTGTCCTTTTTCCGCTAAGGCATTTTTAAGCATTTCATAGTCCACATCTTGTACGGCTACATTGTTGTCAATAGCCAATACTGCTGCTACCGCTGAAGATTGACCTAAAATCATAAAAACAGGTTCCATTCGCATAGACCCAAAGGCAATATGACTTGACGATACACAAACTGGGACGAGTAAATTTGTACATTCCTCCTTTTTTGGTACTAAGGCACCGTATGAAATGGCATAAGGTCCTTTAGTGTTCACGCCAATATCACCTTCATTTTGAACAAAACCATCGGCTTTTATATACCGTTGCGTATTATGAGAATCCATAGTATAAGACCCCATTCCTACTGGATTTGGAGTCGGTCGTTTTTTTAACAATTCGTTTTCTGTCATTATAAATTGTCCTATCATTCTCCGTGCTTCTCTCACATATATTTGATGTGGCCAATTTCCATTATCTGTAAATTCATCTTTTGCTAAACCCCATTTTTGCATTTCCATTTGAATATCCTTAGGTATTCTTGGGTCATTGGCTACAAACCAATAAAAACCTTTTTGATAGTCTTCATGTTCCTTTATGATCTCTTTTCTTCGGTCATACGAGGCTTCTGGATAATCATAATTCATTCCAATATTGTCACTACTCAAAGGACCGTGGTTATTGGTATCTGTTTTGTAATTGGGAATGCCATCAAATTTTTCAAAAAAATCATCGCGTCCAGTTGCCAATGATCGTGCTAATAATTCATATTGTAGCGGGTCATAATTTTCAGGCTTCGGAAACGGTGTTCTGTTGGCTTCATGATTTGTCATGCATGTTCTGAAACAATAGGCCTGAATTTTATCATCACCATCGTGTTTATTTCCAGGAGATACTTTAGAAATTCTTGGCAATACACCACTTGTAACATCACCAGCAACTACATAAGGTGAAATATCAGATAAAAACCAATGTTTATGATGTAAAACACCTGTTTGAACACCATTCCATTCTTCATCATAAACACTCCCAGCTTCTCTACCTACATGATAACTTACACCGGCTGTTGCCATTAAATCACCCTCATATGTAGCGTCTAAAAATACCTTTCCAGAATATGTTTTACCGCTCAAGGTAGTTATTGATATAATTTTTCCATCTTCAACTTCAACACCATTTTCACGATTAAGCCATTCATCTCTATCCACTTGAATATCATATTCTTTAACAAAATCTTCAAAAATAAGTTCAGCCACATGTGGTTCAAATATCCACATGGTGCGACTTTGACCATCCATTGCTCTTGTACCTTGGCCTTTATTACCATACGCCTCTTTTGGTTGCCAATTCCATGCTTCTTTGGTATTGTAATGCATATAAACTCTATGATAAAAATCTCTTGACAACCCACCAATAACACTTTTATCGCCCGTATCTGTCCATCCTAGACCACCAGAAGTTAACCCACCTAAATGGATATCAGGCGAAACTACAATAACAGATTTTCCAGAAATTTTAGCTTCTACCGCAGCAATAATGGCTGCAGAAGTACCTCCATAAATAATGATATCTGCAGTTGAATGAGAATCTTTATTTTGGCTAATTATTGAATTTGGAAACGTTAGTAATAAGGTTAGGAATAAGACAGAAACGTGGGTTATTTTTTTCATAAACCAAAGATACTAAATACAAAGTACAAAGTAATCATTTAGCTTACACTGGACATAATTCACATCGTAAAAAGAAATTGTAATTAAATTTAAAAAACTATCAATTAAGACTTTATCTTTATTGACTTCAACTTAATTATACCTACAAAATTCAATAATTTTATAATCAAATAGGTTACATCTACCTCATACCATTTAACACCAAAATTGGCTCTACTCGCATATTTATGATGGTTATTATGGTAGCCTTCACCCATCATTAAAAAATCAAAACGAAAGAGATTCTTACTCGTATTTTTCATTTTAAAATTCACATAGCCATAAATATGACCAAACCAATTAATGATAACGCCATGAATAGGTGCCATTAAAAAGGCGACCGGTAATAATAACCACTGCCATAATGCCGTCGTAAAGAAAACGAAAAATAAGGTGTAAAGTACCAACCACAACACTCTGGAAAAGCGTGAGCTTGCAAAGTTATCAAACCCTTTCCATTGCGGAACGTTTTTGGTAAAACGCTCTTCGATAGGGATAAGTTCTTTATTAATATCTTGATAAATGGTTTTTGTTTTCCACATCATCGCAAATAAATTGGCATCATAAGACGGCGAGTGCGGATCCTTTTCAGTGTCTGTATACGCATGATGAATACGATGCATGATTCCATAACCATAAGCACTTAAATAACTAGAACCTTGAAAAATCCAAGTTAATATAAATGTTATACGTTCCATGGTTTTAGACATGGTAAAAACTTGATGAGCGGCATAGCGATGTAAAAAGAAAGACTGAAAAAACAGACTTCCATACCAGAGCACTAAAATGAAGATAATTATCGTCATAACTTTTTTTTCAAAGATAATTTGATAATCTCAGCTAAACAATGAACCCAAATCAATAAATCACATGTCATGAAAAGCTCAAAAAAGACAATAATTGATCTTACAAACGCTTTCTAATTCGACTCAAGGCCTGTGCTGTAACCCCAATATAAGAGCTGACATATTTTAAAGGCACTTCCTTTAAGAGTTCTGGACGATCCTTAAACAATTTCATATAACGTTCTTCTGCCGATAAATTCAATAAGTTCTGTTCGCGTTTAGATTTTATTAAAAAGAGACGTTCAGCCGTCAATCTGCCAATCAGATTTCCTATTTGTGTGGTTTTATAAACGTCTTGTAAATCGTTATAACTAATACTCACAAGTGTAGTTTCTGTAAGTGCCTGAAGTTCATAAGCCGAAGGTTTCTGAGTCAAAAATGAATCATAAGCACTTATAAACTGATTTTCAAAACTAAAGCCAAAAGTAATTTCTTTTTCTGGATTTTCTTTTGGAATATATAAGCGTACCACACCAGATTCAATGAAAGAGATATGATTTTCTATTTCATTGAGTTTTAAAAACACTGTTTTTTTTGGAATAACCCGCCGATGTAACTTAGACATAAAAAACTCCCAATCAAATTTAGAGAGGGTAGCAATTTGATCTAAGTGAGCTTTTATTTGTTCCAAAACTTTTAATGATAGTTATTTAGCTTACAAATATAAGTTTTCTCTGTAGTTATTTATCTTATTTTTTCAACTTACTATTCCGCCTTTTCCCAAGCTTCTTGTAAGTACACCAAGTCTTTTTTTATTCTTCTAAAAACCTCTTTTTGGGGCATCGTAATTTTATCAAGTCCTTGTTCTGCACCACCTAAATCATACTCAACATGTAATGAAACAGGCACATTGATTTCATATTTTTTAAGTAAAGAAAAGTAGCGTTTAAAATTAACCATACCTTCGCCTAGAGGCACATTTATGGGTTGCCATTTTCCTTCTACAACTCCCCACTTTACATCTTTAATTACAATAGAATTAATGAACGGTTTTATCCGACGCAATCCAAGCTCCCAACATTCACCTCCTTCAACAACAGCATGCCTAATATCGTATTGGCTTCCCATAAACTTACCATTAGTGGCTTCTAAAATAGGTAGGAGATCCCAAATAGGTGCACCTACATTCATTCCTGAATTATTTTGATAACCTCCAATAAGTCCTAATTTTTCATTGAGTATTTCCAATTCTTTAGCTTGTCGTCCATATAAGGCTTGACTTTCTTTGATAGAGATATCTTCTGGATACTTTAGCCAATTGGTTCGGTAATTTGTAAAACCTACGGTACTCGCCGTTTCCAACACTGTTTTTTGCATGGTGTTGTTCGCATCCCAAACATTAGTGGACATCAATTTAGGTTGTAGTCCGTGTTTTTTCATGGCCTCCACAGCTTTGGGTAAATCTTCTTTTACATTTTCTGGCAACACATGTCCTTTAGGGCGTACTGTTAAATCAACTCCATCAAATCCCATTTCTACAGCAGCGGCAGACATATCGTTATAATTTAGAAATTGTAAGTGTTTTGAAAACAAATGCACATTAAGTGGTGTTGCTATTGACAAATCTATTTTTTCTAATCCATTTTGAAACGACAATAATGGAATACTTGCTAGCCCCAGTACTGAAAGTTTGGCAAATTCCCTTCTAGAATAATTAGTTGAATCTGTACTCATTTTGTGGTGTAATTAGTTTGTGATTTTATATGGTATGAAGTTAAAAATTTTTGATGGGATTTTCAACTTTAACATTGATTTTGAGCAATTTATATAAATTCTAAATTAAAGACAGTTTAAAATAGGATGACTCGTAATCATACAAAGAATTAATGGGAGGGAAGGCTTCAATGACAAGAAACCTTGATAACCCATTGGAAGCATTAGAAATCCCTAACTATCTTGTTTTGTCTGCTTAAATAACTTTGCTTGTTCCAAAATTTGAATGGTTACTTCAGTTATATTATACAACAAGCTATATTCGATGCGAATTGCGGCTTCCTTTTTGGAGAGTAATTGCACACGAATTTCTTCCAAGCGAAGTTCAATTGTATTTATTTTGCTATTATCTTCAACAGTTAACCATTCAAAAGCTTCATCTAGGGCTTTTAAAATTGCCCCTTCAAACGTAGCTATGGGTAACGGTTGTTTATCTTGACTCCTATGGGCACCAAGTGCGGACAAGTACGAAAGTAACGCGTGATTTAAGTAGGTTAATCTAAATGCTGTCTTTTTTAGTTTTTGATGTTTCTGAGGATCTAATTGCATGTTTTGCCATGCCATAACCAGAGCATTATCAGCCCTATGTGCTTCTCTTCTTGCAATTCTATAGTTTAGATCGTCAGCAACTGGTTTTTTATATTCGTTTAAAATAGCTTTTAAATAGGCAGTGTTTTTAAGAATGGCTTCACTTAATAGTTTGGGTAATTTTTTGTATTGCCAATCAGGCCATAAAAAACGTACCACTAAAAATGAAATAAAAGCACCTATCAACGTGTCTATTAATCGAGGAGCCATCACGTCAACCCCTTTATTCGATATGATATTAAAGGCACACAACACAAAAATGGTAATAAAAATGATACTGATGGAATACTTTCGTTTCATCCAAAAGAAAAACAAATAGGCGGAACTCAGCATTAAAACAATTTGTCCTGAAAAAGAAAATAATTTTATGACCAATATGCCAATTATTACTCCTGCTAACGTCCCTAAAATTCGTTGGAAGAGTCGTTTTCTTGTCTCACTGTAACTGGGCTGTAGCACAAATAACACAGTCAACACAATCCATTCTCCTTTCTCAATATTAAAATACTTATAAATGGAATATCCTATTAAAAAAGAAAGACTTAACCTTAACGCATAGTGCATTTTAGGGTGATTTATATTAAGTTGTAGTTTAAATCTTTCATAATAAGAAAGTGTATTCTTTTCCAACTTAGGAAATAACAAGGTATCATAATTTTTATGAATATTTTTTAAAGTTTCATGAGACTGGGTCAAATTTCGAATCAATAACTTTAAAGGAAGGCTAATATTTTGCTCGTTATTTTTAAGTGAATTTTGAACAGCATTGATCAACCAATCTAAAGCGACTGGATGCACATAAGGCACACCTGTAAGTAAACTAGTTGCAAAACTTTGGGTAGCAATAGAGAGCTCATGTAATAATTGACGAATGCCACCAATTAAAACAGTATTTGAGGGGTTGGCACTCAATAGGTCATAACGTTCATGACTTGAGGCTGCTCGTTCATGCAAACTTTGCAACATCATAAAATAATACAAATAAGGCTGTAAAGGTTTCTGATCGGTAAGTGATTCTCCGTAACTATTTAATACCTCTTTACATCTATCTAACGCTTCAACGGTTTGCACATTTAAAAGTGCCAATTTTGCTCTAATTTCTTTTTCCGCAGCTTTATCACTTGGAAAAAGTTTTGATTTCTCATTTAAATACAAGGACAAAGCAGAAAAACCTCTGGCCAATTGTTCTTCTAATAAACTATAGGGCTTTAAACGAAGTAGCAGGTAAGAGAACATTCCATAAATAAAAGCTCCAGATGTTAGTAAAATAGGTTGTATGTACCAATTTGGACTAATTTGAGTCCCAATCATCGTATAAATTCCAATCAACAAAGCACCAAAAGTAACGCCTCTAAAACGCTCACTAACACCTCCAATTAAAATAAAAACAATGGTAGATAATGCGAGTCCCACACCCAATAGAATAGGATACGGTTGTAACAATTCTACTGAGAAACTTGAGATTGCAAAACTGACCACTTTTAGGGCCATTGACTTTAAGCGTCCTTTCGGATGATCATCCGTTTCAGAAAGAGCACCTGCAAGTGCTCCTAAACCTAAGGATACCGCATAAAAAGGCAAATTAAGACTCACCATTAAAATCACAAGA
This sequence comes from Aureibaculum flavum, assembly GCF_016406085.1. GTDB lineage: Bacteria > Bacteroidota > Bacteroidia > Flavobacteriales > Flavobacteriaceae > Aureibaculum > Aureibaculum flavum. The sequence continues at coordinate 92,365 of NZ_JAEHFJ010000004.1, read as the reverse complement.
ACTCCTATAACAAAAGTTCCTTTAACTGATGGTAATCGATTTGGATTGCTTAAAAAAGACGTTCTAAATGAAGTAAACCAAGATTGTTTTTTTAAATAAGAAGTAAGATCCTTCATTTTAAAATATATAGGCGTAAAAAATTCTAATGGACTGCAAAATTAAACAATAGAGCTTAATAACGAACAGTAATTGCTATTTTTCATTTCCTCAAAATAATGATGAAATAAATAGCAATAAAGGTTTTCTTTTGGCGAATAACCAGAGGCTTGAATTACCATACAGTAATTTAGAAATATTAAATAAAAGCTAGTAGGAGTGAAGTGCTTCGTTTGACCCAACCTCCAAAGAAAAAACCTGTCAAAAAAGATGTTTTAACAGGTTTTAAGTACTTCTTTAGCGTTGACTATTTCTAATACCATCCCAATACATACAGGCTTCGAGATTGAATAGCTTTTTTACTATTTAGCCAATTTATTAAAATGATAGGTTATTCCAAAATTAATACCGAAGGAAGAATACGGTACTTTTTCTGCTAGTTTCTTAGAGGTATCTGTATTCGTATTGGAAAGATTATCAACATATGTTGTTTCTCTGTTATATCCATCAGGTAAGTTGTCTAAAGAATATAAACCACTTACAGCTATGGTTCCATCTGCCAAAACAACATCTGTGTTAAATTCTTGAATTTCAGAATCTTTACGTTTTAAACTAATTCCGTAATATTCTGCTTCCGCAAAAACACTCAAATTATTAGTTAATTGATATTTATAACCTAGAGCACCCACAAAACCCAAAGGGAATTGCCCATGAAAATCTTCAACATAATTGGTCTGAGAATAAGATCCAAATGGCACCCCAAAAGCATTAGCTTGTTCTTCCGAAAAAACAGATTTATTAGACACCACAGCTTCTGTTTTTCCAGCTACTTTTATTAAAGCACCAAAACGACCGTAAATATTATTGGTAAATCGATACACTACAGAAGCAGAACCACCAAAAGCACGTGCTCTACCAACAGCCTCAACCTCGTTACTCGGTAGACTCACTTTAGATACGGTTTGATCAGTACCTTGCAAATATCCTAAACCTACATCAATACCAAATGATTTATTAAAGAAATAAGTTCCTCTGATTTGAAAATTTACACCTTCACCATAACTTCCATAAGAACTTTCCGATTCAGATACATTAATGGTTTCACCAAGCTTCATGGTTGCACTACCAGTAGCATAGCCAGAACTAACAGAAACCTGTAATTGAGCATAAGACATTGTACTTATTAAAAGGGCCATAAACACTATACTTATATGTTTCATGATTATTTAATTTATATGATTATTTCTTTTTAAATGATTGAAATGAGTGGCTTATTTACCACAAATTCAAAGAGACTACAAAGGTACTTTTTTTATGATTTTTAAAACAGATTTACGAGCTCTATTTTTCGTTGTTTTATGTTAAAAAAAACGTTAAAATTTAAAAGTAATTCCTAGATACCGTTTAATATACAGCATACTAATTCGTTATCGAAATCCTACTTTTCACATTGTTTTAAAATGAAGTTCAAAACACCTGATAAACCTGCATATTCCATAATTATTATCACCTATGATAATTAAAAAAAATAAAGTTAAAAATGCAATTTAAATTTTATACCTGAACATAACTTTCCAAAATAAATGCATAGGAGGGTAGGAGTTTTATTTCATTAGCTGTTATAATTACAACAAACCGTAAATTATTACTTTGTTTTATTAATTACTCTATAAACAAAGCATCAACATCATATAATCTCAAATAATATGAATACAAGAAATCTTAAAAAACTCGCTTTACTATTAGTTATCGTTCTTTTTAACTATGAATTTATCAATGCTCAATCATTTGATCCTATTGACAAAGCACCGCATGACATTTCTTATTTAAGAACCAATAGAGTAACCAAGCCTATCATAAAAGTGATTTATGGCCGACCCTCAAAAAATAAACAAGAAGTATTTGGCAATCAAGTGCCTTATAATAAAATTTGGAGAACAGGTGCCAATGAAGCTACTGAAGTTAAGTTTTATAAAGATGTAGTTTTCGGTGGTGTAAATGTACCTTCTGGAACGTATGTTATGTATACCATACCAGGTGAAGATGAATGGGAAGTAATTTTGAGTAGTGATTTAGATGTATTAGGTTCATTTCAATACAATCCTACCTTTGATGTTGCAAGAATTTCAGTGCCTGTAGCGAAAGCGGAAATGCTAGAATCATTTTCAATAGCATTTAAAACAAAGAAAGAAAACACACAAATGGTGTTGGGATGGGATACTACTAGAATAAAAATACCATTAACCATAAATAATGAGGAAGCATTAGCTCATTTATAGTAGCTAAACAATATTTAATAAATTAATACGAAGAAACCATCTCAAAAAAGAGATGGTTTTTTTGTGCTCAATAAGGAACGCATTTCTATACAAATAGCCCCGCTAAGATCATCGAAAATAAATGAAAGTGATTATCTTTGTATACGTCTAATGCGTAAGGTTACTCATTACAATACGACTACTTTCAGCCCACAACATTACAACGGGAAACACTTTAATTATGAAAACAAAAAACACCAAATACTCCATCTTAGACCTCGCCTTAGTTTCTGAAGGTCAAACGCTTACACAGACATTCAATAACAGCTTAAAATTGGCTCAACATGCTGAAATCGCTGGTTACACGCGTTATTGGTTAGCAGAACATCACAATGCATCAACTATTGGCAGTAGTGCTACCTCTATTTTAATTGGTTATGTTGCCCAAGGAACCCAAACACTTCGCATCGGTTCGGGTGGTATTATGTTACCCAACCACTCGCCTTTAATTATAGCCGAGCAATTTGGAACCTTAGCGTCTTTATATCCCAATCGAATTGATTTAGGTTTGGGTAGAGCTCCTGGGACTGACCGAGAAACCGCAGAAGCCATTCGAACAGATTTTATGCAAGCTGCACAATCTTTCCCCAATGAATTGGAAAAAATTCAGAGATATTTTTCAACTGCCAATGCCACTTCTAAAGTACGTGCCACCGTTGCGGAAGGTGTTGATGTGCCTATCTATATTTTAGGGTCTAGTACAGACAGTGCTCATTTGGCTGCAAAAAAAGGATTGTCTTATGCTTTTGCTAGTCATTTTGCGACTACACATTTAGACGCTGCTCTAAAAATTTACCGTAATGAGTTTCAGCCTTCAGAAGTCTTACAAAAACCATATGTTATGGCGGGTGTTAATATTATCGTTGCCGATACTGACGAAAAAGCCAAACGCTTATCAACCTCATTAATACGACTGATTGTAGGTATATTTACTGGTAATCGTGACTATGTTAAACCTCCATCAGCAATGACGGATGATTTAAAGGAAATAATGAAACATCCACAAGTGCATCAAATGTTAAAGTATTCTTTTATTGGGAGTAAAGCCACTGTTAAAGCTCAGGTTAAAGCGTTTATGGAGCAAACCGAAGCAGATGAACTTATAGCGGTTACTAATATTTATGATGCTCATGATAGAATTAAATCGTACGAATTATTTGCAGAAATTATGAAGGAGTTAAACTTATAAATAACAAGAATGAAGTTAACACCCCTAAAGATAATAGTCTACTTTGCGAATTTTTATTTCTATAAAACCATATCAAATATAGGTTAACAATAAGCGAATAAAAATGCGTTGTAGGTATACCTAAAGTATGCACGTATATTTGATTCTTAAATAACAGGTACCGGAATTTGAAATTTTAGTACAATAACAAAAAAACTCCATAAATGTATAAATTGATTATTCTTACTTTAGTTAATCTATGTTTTATTTCCAATAGTTATGCCCAAAAAAGCAAGAAGACCGTTATTAAAGATCCTGTATATGGAAAAATTAAAATCATAAAAATTTACAATTTAGACGGGTCTCTTTGGCGGGAAATGAAAACGTACAAACACAATAAAAGAGAATATCAAGAAGATAAAGTCTACTATTATGGTACCAAAATGATTCAATCTATAGATCATAGAATTGATGGTAAAAAAGAAGGTCTCCAATATTGGTATTATAAAAACGGTGCTGTTTTGTCTGAAATAAATTGTGTAAATGGACGATGGTTTGGTCCATTTAAAAGGTATCATAAAAATAAGCAATTACGTGAAAATGGATATTATAATGAGAATGCTAAATTAGAAAAAGAATATATCAGGTATAATGAAAATGGTAAATGGATTGAAAAACTGGAGTATATAAATGGTAAAATAAGTACTGGCATTACTAGAGATTTTAACATCAAGGGCGATTTAATTGAAAAATGCACCTATAGTGCAGCTTATAAAGATTGCGAAGAAAGAAGTTATGCCAATGATGATACGCATGATTATGGTGCATATGAATATAGAACGACTATCATTAACTATAGAACAAATAGATCAGGCTTAAGGAAATATCGAAAACATGGAGCTTTTAAAGATTTTTTTGATGATGGTACATTGAAAAAGGAAGGCACTTATATAGAAGGTGAAATTGGTGGTATATGGACAACCTATGATAAAAAAGGAAGAAAACTATATAAATGTGATTATAGTAATGATACACTTGTAACGTGCATCAATAAAAGATACATGGAAAAACTGACCTATGAATCTATTTCAATAAATGGTAGTTTAGAAGGGCCTTTTACTTCCTATTACGAAAATGGGAATGTAAAAGAAAAAGGCATCTATAAAAACAATGTGTATCATGGAATTATAAGCAATTATAATGAGGATGGAAAAATAGAAACGGAAGTTGAATATTCAGATGGAAAAATGCTTCTAGCCCACATTTTTTTTACGAATGGTCAACTCCACAGAAAAGTAAGTTTTAAAAATGAAATGCCCTATAACGTCCTTGAATGCTACAATAAAAAAGGAAAAAGAATAAATAGTGGTAGCTTAAAAAACGGATCTGGAACCCTAATTTTATATGATTTAAAAACAGGTGCATATAGGGAGACTACCAAATTGTAATTAATAATTTTTCAAATTAATAAAGCGGGTATTTTACAATTCGAAATAGGAGGTAGAGCGTTTATCTAATCGCTTTTATTTTTTGAATTGATACTGTAAATAGTGTTACCTAAAAAGCACAACCTGTTGGCAAAGGAGCTTCATTAGCCAAATTTTGCAAAAAATCCTCATCCAGTGTAATTGCTTTAAATCCCGCATCAACAGAGCCTGTAAATGCGAGTACTCCGTAACCGGAAGTATTCATATGAGCCCTGATAATTACATTTTGAGTACTGGTTATGTTTATGGTTCCTCCAGATCTCACAAAAGGCTGCTCATTTACATGACTATGGTCTAAAATTCTGCGGTATAAAAGCGTACCATCTTCTGCAATAACTTCCCACCAATCAGCATATTGGTTACAACCAGTATCCGGACTAGAAATACCCACACTAAAACTAAAAGCACTCTCGGTACCTGACGAAACCACACTAACAATAGCTGCCAATTCATCATTTTCGTTATTTATGGGTTCCTCTTTAGAAGTACAAGCACATAAAAAAATAGATATACTAAAGAAGATAGAAAGAATCATTTTCATGTTATTATTTTCTCTAAAGATAAACAAAACAGAAGTACTTAAAGAATTTGGAAATTTTATAACAAATAGTATTTGCGAGGTTGGGTATACGGCTTTTCTATATCTGGCGTAACTATAAAAATGATGCTTCTAATAAAGAAGACACACCATCAGCGGAAGAATAAATAAAGAAACCCTTTGCAGCTATTGAATAATCTGCAAAAATAGAGGGGTAAATAATAAATCTTATCTTTATTTTCTAAAACCAACATCTAACCAAACTAACAACAATGAAAAATTATTTAAAAATTCTAGTACTGGCAGTGCTTTTTAGCAACTGTAAAAACGACAAAGAATCAAATACAAATCGTGTTGAAGTAGATCAAACCACCATTGCTACACATATTGAACGCTTGGCATCAGATGACTTTTTAGGAAGAAAACCATTTACCGAAGGCGAAGTAAAAACCGTAAACTATTTAAAAGATGAATTTGAAAAATTAGGCCTTTTACCAGGAAACGGCGATAGCTATTTTCAAGAGGTTCCTATGGTAGAGATAATAGGTAAACCTACTGAAAGTATGATTTTTACGAATGGTAATGAAAGTTTTGATTTAACCTATTTAAAAGATTTTGTAGCCACTACCAATAAGACCATTCCCGAAGTGAGCCTTCAAAACTCAGAATTGGTATTTGCGGGATACGGCATTGTTGCTCCTGAATATGGTTGGAATGATTATGAAGGTATTGACTGGAAAGGAAAAACGGCTGTGGTGTTAATTAACGATCCGGGATTTAAATCAGGAGATTCCACCTTATTTAAAGGAAATACCATGACGTATTATGGTCGTTGGACGTATAAATATGAAGAAGCAGCACGACAAGGTGCCGCTGGCGTAATTATTATTCATGAAACGGAACCTGCTTCATATGGTTGGAACGTAATTGAGTCGAGTTGGAGTGGTGCCAAACTGGTCATAGAAAGTGATGCTCCACTGGTAGATGTTGAAACATGGATTAGTGGCGAAAGTGCTCAAAAAATGTTTGATATATCTACCATGAAAGGGCAAGATTATAAAACCATTGCACACAACAAAGGTTTTCATCCGATTCCACTAGACGTAAACGTTTCAGTGGGGATTCAGAATAGCATCAAAAAAGACGTTTCTAAAAATGTCCTTGCCATGATACCGGGTACAGATCAAAAAGATGAATTTATTATCTATTCTGGACATTGGGACCATCTAGGCATAGGCAAAGCGGTAGATGGAGACTCTATTTACAATGGAGCGGTAGATAATGCTTCAGGAACTGCAGGATTATTAGCCATTGCAGAAGCGTTTAAGAAAAGTGGACCCACAAAACGTTCTATGGTTTTTATTGCATTAACTGGAGAAGAACAAGGCTTATTGGGTTCTGCTTATTATTCCGCACACCCCATATTCGTTCCAGAAAAAACGGTAGCCAATATAAACATGGATGCAATTGCTAGTCTAGGAAAAATGAAAGATTTAACCATTACTGGATTTGGTCAGTCCGAAATGGATGAATACGCAAAAACAGCAGCCAAAGAACAAAACAGGTACATCATCCCAGATCCAACGCCAGAAATGGGCGGTTTCTTCAGATCAGACCATTTTAATTTTGCTAAAATCGGTATTCCTGCCTTGTATGCCGCCGGTACTTATGAAGGATTTAATCATAGCATTGCAGAAGTGAAAGCGTTCAATGATAATTATGGAAAATTTAAATACCATCAAGTATCAGATAATTACGATGCCAACACCTTTGAATTGAGTGGTATTCAATTGGACTTACAGCTATTTTATAACGTAGGCTTAAAATTAGGAAATGAGACTCATTTCCCAAAATGGTATGCTGGTAGTGAGTTTAAAGCGGCAAGAAAATAAAAAATAGTAAATTTGAATACAATCAACCTAACCCTTTCGTTATGAGAACCCTAAACCATCAACGCACCTATTCCTTATTTCTTGGCCTACTCATGTGTAGCCTCGTCAGTTTTGGTCAAACGCAAAAACCATTAACTTTAGACGACTATGCCCAATGGAATAAAATTACCAATACCGCTATATCACCCAATGGGAACTGGGTAACTTTTAGTTATGTACCCAATGAAGGTGATGCCACCTTACACATTAAAAAAACAGAAGGCGATACCTTGCGAACCGCTATTAATGGAAAAAATATTACGTTTGCTCCGAATAGTAAATGGGTAGCCTACTTAGTAGATCCTGCAAAAAAAGAAGCCGATAAGCTTAAAAAGGCTAAAAAGCCTGTGCTTAGCGACTTGCAAATCCTAAATCTAGAAAACAACGAAGTTTCTGAGGTAAAGAATGTAAAAGGATATCATTTTTCAAAAACATCTGAATTTATCGCAATTCAAAAAAATCCGATGGATAAAAAGGCAGATCATAAAGGAAGTGATGTGTTGCTAAAAGATTTAAACAAAGACATTACACTGAATATTGGAAATGTAGCCAGCTACGCCTTTAGCAAAGAAGGTACCCTCTTTTCTTATGTGGTTGATGCTAATGAAGATGATGGAAACGGACTCTTCCTTATCGACCTAAATACCTTACGTACCTATCCATTGCATACCGGTAAATTTACCTATGCTCAAATGACATGGAATAAAAAAGGAGACCGATTGGCAGCCCTATTTGGGACAAAAATAGACACGCTAGTAGAACGTGAAAACAAGCTGTTTTATACTTCTAAGTTATCCTCAGGAATAACCACTACTATTACCCCAAATATCTATTCCCCAGAAGGAGATTCAAATTTCCCTAAACAACTGACTATTAGCAACTATGGCAACCTTACTTGGAATGAAGCTGGAACACAAATTACATTCGGTGTAAAAGCCCAAAAAGACGTTATTAAGAAGGACGATTTATTGAAGGCAGATGTAGATGTTTGGCACTATAAAGATGAACGCATCCAATCTCGACAAGCGGTACAAGCCAAGCGAGATGAAAAGGCAACATATACTGCGGTACTAAATTTAGAAAACAAGAAATTTATACCCTTAGAAAATGAAGAAATGCCCAATGTAAATGTCAGTAAAAAATCAGATTGGGCAGTGGGTAGCGTCGATACCTTATACCGTAAAGATGTGAATATTGTCAGAGGCTACACCGATTTATACAGCATCAATACCAAAACAGGAGCTAAAAAGTTAATCGCCAAAAGGGTGTTGCGAAATATGGGAATGTCTCCCAATGGCGAATGGGCATTATTTTCTAAAGACGGTGCCGTAATGGGCTATCATTTTGCTAAAGGGACATTATCTAATTTAACGGAACGCACAGGAATCAATTTTGCTAATGAAGATTACGACATACCCGTTGAAAAACCTACCTATGGCATCGCAGGATGGTCAAAAAATGGAGAAACCTTACTCTTAAATCACAAGTTTGATATATGGAGCATCTCATTGAATTCAGAAGCTGCATCAAACCTAACACAAGGGTTAGGCACTGAAGGCAAAATCCGCTTTCGATTACTGCAATTAGACCCTGAAGAAGAAACCTTTGATCTTTCTAAACCCTTATTGCTCTATGCATTTGGCGACCGCACTAAAAAATCAGGGTATTATGAACTTACGGTAGGTAAAAAACCAAAAGTATTGCGTTATGAAGACAAAATGACGGGACGCATAATCAAGGCAAAAGATACAGACAACATCATCTTTACCCAGCAAACCTTTGTTGATTTTCCAGATTATTGGACATCAAACTTAGCCTTTAAAAGACCTAAAAAAATTACGAATGCCAATCCGCAACAAGCCGATTTTAAATGGAGCAAAAGAGTATTGGTTGACTATACGGACGAACGCGGAAATGAACTACAAGCTACGTTGGCGTTACCGGCGGACTATGATGCGTCTAAAAAATATCCTATGATTGTGTATTTCTACGAGAAAATGTCTAACCGACATCATCAATATTCAATGCCAACCTATGACGACAGACCACACATGTCTACCTATGCGAGCAATGGCTATTTGGTTTTAATGCCAGATATCGTTTTTGATGAAGGTTTACCAGGTTCATCAGCCTTAGATGATGTTACCAGTGCCGCAAAAGAAGTGATTAAATTGGGCTATGCAGATCCAGACCATATTGGCTTGCAAGGACACAGCTGGGGCGGTTATGAATCTTCCTTTATTGTTACGCAAACCGATATGTTTGCAACCGTAGTAACTGGTGCTCCGTTAACTAATTTGGTGAGCATGTACAATATCGCTTACAAGCGATCAGGAAGTTTAAATGGTCCCATTTTAGAATGGTCTCAGGGTAGGATGGGCGTAAGTCCTTATGAAAACTTAGAACTCTATCAAAGTCAATCGCCAGTACATCATGCAAAAAACATCAACACACCATTTTTAATCTTACATGGTACAAGTGATGGTGCGGTAGATTGGAACCAAGGTTTAGAGTTTTATTCCGCAGCAAGAAGATTGGGTAAAGAGGTGATATTATTGTCGTATCCAAATGAACCACATCATTTGGCTAAAGAGGAGAATCAAAAGGATTTTCAAATCCGGATGAAGCAGTATTTCGACTATTATTTAAAAGATAGCGAAGCACCACTATGGATAAAAGAAGGTATCAAACATGCCGATAAAAAAAGGGTAGGCCCAGAAGTATTGAAAAAAGGGGAGTAGTAGTAGTAGTAGTAGTAGTAGTAGTGGTACCATTTCCCCTTCAAATCGTATTGAAATTCTAGTTTTCTTTTGCCAACAAGGCTTCTGCATTGGCAATGCTACCTAGCATCATATCTTTCATGATATGTACCTTTTTTTCTTCTTCAATCAATAAAGCTTCTTTTTTAGAATTAAGTGCTTTACCTTCTAACACCTCTTCTGAATCAAATTTATCGCCAAATCCTTTCATCCAATCCATCATATAATCATACGCATTTACAAGGCTATCTTTGGCTAATTTGTATTTTTCTCCGGTTGCAGTAGTATCAATCTTTGCCTCTAAAGCAGTGGTCAGTTTTCCAATTTCTCCCATTCTGGGCATTAATTCATCATGTACCGCCATTACACGATCCATACGGGTTTCTTCTTTTTCTTTAGGTTCATTTTTACAGGATTGCATAAACATAAACAGTGCGAATACAAGTAAGATTTTAGTTTTCATAATTATTACATTTTAATTGCTAATAACAAAGTTAAGTTTAATTCTAAATTATAGATTATTTATCTTGTATTTTATTAAAATCTTAAATTCTAAGATTTTAATATTGATGCTACTTTATTTGAAGCAATAATTTAGGCATATGCGTTAACTATAGTTCATTTTAACGTCTAAGTTGTCTTTGAACAACAAATAAAAACAAAAACATGATAAAACCGAGAGATAAAGCACCCGAATTAACAATTAAATTAGTAAATGATACCACGTGGAAATTGAGTGAGCAATCACCTGAAAACTTTACTATGGTATTGTTTTATAGAGGTAAACATTGCCCTGTTTGCAAATCGCAGTTAGAAGAATTACAGAAAAAATTAGATAAGTTTACCCAACGTGGTGTCTCTGTGATAGCCATTAGTTCAGATACCGAAGACGTTGCCAAAGCCACCTATAAAGACTGGGATATTTCAGATATTCCGTTAGGTTATGGGTTGCCTATTGAAGAAGCTAGAGAATGGGGCTTATTTATATCAGAAGGTATCAAAGAAGAACCTAAACATTTTACCGAACCAGGGTTGTTCTTAATCACACCTGAACAAACCGTATATTGGGAATCTTTACAATCTATGCCATTTGGTAGACCTAGTTTTAACGATGTGCTAGGTGGTATCGACTATATCTTAAAAGCAGATTATCCCGCTAGAGGAGAAGCATAGTTTTCTTGACTTTAATAATTAACATGTACCCCAAATTATTGAGGTAATTAGTACCTTTGATATAGGTTTGATTCCTATGTTTTTTTTAAAAAGTGTATCAGGTCAAATTTAGGTAGCTTCAACCGTTAAATAAAGTAAAAAATTAACTATGAAATCAATAGTATCACTTGCAGTACTCATTTTCTTCCAATGTACCTACAGTCAGGTTGAAGAACCTTTAATTCCCTTCAAAAATAAGGGTTCTTGGGGTTTTTCAGATGTGAACAGAAAAATTATAATTGAAGCTCAGTACGATACCGTTCACTTTTTCGATAGAAACAACCTTTCCAAAGTGTTCAAAAACAAAGTATTCGGATTCATAAATAAAAATGGGAAAAATATAGTTCCCATAGCATTAAGTAATGCGATGCTCATTGCAGATTCCCTGTATATCGTAGAAAAGGATACCAAATACGGAATAATAGATAAGAATGGAAATAATCTACTCGATACAGATTTTCAGCAAATAGAATACATCAATACTGGTTTTTTTCTAGTTAAAAAAAAGGACCTCTATGGCGTATACAATGTGGCTAATTCGATACAAAATCCATTCCTTGAAATATCTTACGAAAAAATTGAATATCAAGATTATCAACGTCGTTTTATATGTCAAAAAAATAGTGATATTTATATCTATGACCGTAGCGGCGAACTTTTAGAAAAAAGAAAAATGGATGATGAAAATAACGAATTTGATATTGATTTTCCTTTTTCTGTGGCTAGAAAAAATGACTACCCCAAGTTCGAAACCATTCATAAAAAAAAATTAAAAGGGTTGATTATTACAGCGAAAAGAACGAGAGGATCGCGTTATGTAGGAATTGTTACCGATACTATTGAGGCAAAATACGACTCTATAAATCCTAAACAATGGGAGATAGATTGCTTTGTCGTTAAACGCAAAAATAAATGGGGTGCTATCAACCTAAAAGGCGAAACACTACTAGAAAATAAATATTCAGACATTGATGTAGCATCCATTTACTTACGAACGCTAAAGGTACAACCGTACCGACATTTGTATATCGTAAAAAAAGATAACAAGTGGGGATTAGTGATGAGTAAAAGTACTGGCAATTATGTAAAGTTGAAAAATAATGTAGTCATTCCTTTTGAATACGATGCCATATATAAAAATGCTGAGCAACCTTTTTATATAGTAAAGGCAAATAATAATTATGGTGTTTTCTTAAATAGCGGTTATCAAATTAAAAAAATCACAGAGACCAAATATTCTAAAATTGATCTTATTCAGGAAACTGTAGACCGTTTTAAACTGGTTAAGGTTGTCGATACTAATGGAGAAGTATTTTTTGTAGGTGAAAATGGTGCGGAATTCTTTCAAAATTAAATTCCATGTTACGTTAGATCTATTTTAAAAATTATTTTCTTTTGGTTTTATCTATTACAGTACTTTTAATACACGTTTTCGATGGTATTCTAAATTGATCTTAATTACAAACGCATTTCATATATTGTTTAACTTATATTACTATTTGTTAAACATTTTGTATATTTGTAGTTAAATGTATGATCATACACATTGAAATACAATGAAAAAAGATAAAAAACCCGATAACGTAGTTTTTAATACTGACACTCAAAAATATGATGCGTCCTTAAAACCCTATGCCACTAATGTGGGTGCACCCGTGATTACCACCACGGATACTGTTACTTGGAAAAACAGGAGCATTAACAAAATAAACCACAAAGTAGCTGCAAAATTTTTAGAGTTGAAAGCGGAATATGATAAAATGCTGGAAGAGTTTGAGTACAACAGGCTTATTTTTCAGGCAACATTCAATTTTGAGCCCATCAATGGTGAAATATACCATTTATACAAAAGAGAAAACGGAGAATCATTTCTCTCTATTATTGCTCCAACAGAATGTAACTTTGATTGGCAGGGTAGTTTTTATCTGAATGCAGACCAAATTTGGGAAAAACTAGAGTATTAATATGGTAGATATAACACAATTTACAGAACGGAAGCTAGACCGTATCATTGAAATGGCATGGGAAGATCGCACCCCTTTTGAAGCCATTTTGTTTCAATTTGGCTTACCAGAAAAAGAGGTTATCAAAGTAATGCGTAGCACACTTAAAGCCTCTAGTTTTAAACGCTGGCGTAAACGTGTAAATAGTGGTGTGAGCCAAAAACATTTAAAAAAACGGAGTTCAGAAATTACACGTTTTAAATGTACCCGCCAAAGAGCCATATCTGGCAACAAAATAAGTAAACGTTAAATGGAACCAGTAGCACATCAAGATATTGTATTCCCAACAACATATGCAGACATTTTGCAGCGTGTTCGTACTATCGATCCTGTTGCGTATGGTGCAACGCGTAACTATACCAATGGTTCGGTTAGCTATTTATCGCCTTATATTTCTAGAGGAATCATTTCTACAAAAAAGATACTTTCGGAAACCCTAAATCGTGGTTATGAACCGAATCAAATTGAAAAATTTATTCAAGAATTGGCGTGGCGAGAGTATTGGCAGCACGTTTGGATAGCCAAAAAAGAGGGAATCAATCAAGATTTAAAACACCAACAAAATCCCGTTGCGAATACGTCTATGGCTGCGGCCATTATAAATGCCCAAACAGGAATTGAAGCTGTTGACCAAGGTATTCGAAATTTTTATAAAACGGGGTATATCCACAACCATGTAAGAATGTATATTGCTGCTATAGCCTGTAATATCGGACAAAGTCATTGGAAAGAACCCGCCCAATGGATGTATTACCATTTATTAGATGCAGATTGGGCAAGCAATGCGTTAAGTTGGCAGTGGGTTGCAGGTGCCAATAGCAATAAAAAGTATTATGCCAATCAAGACAACATTAACAAATACTGTTTTACTGAACAAAAAGGTACTTTTTTAGATGTGCCCTATGAAGCGTTTGCCAGTATGCAAATTCCTGAAATTTTAGAAAATACGCCAACTTTAGAACTAAAAACACCATTACCAGAACCAAAAGCCATTACCATTAACGAAGCATTGCCAACGTGTATTTATAATTTTTACAATATCGATCCACTATGGAAAACCGAGCATTCCGTAAATAGAATTCTACTCTTAGAGCCCTCACATTTTAAGGACTATCCGGTAGCTCAAAAGACCATTGAATTTATCATTACTATCGCAAAAGAAAACATAACAAACATTCAAATCTATATAGGTGAGTTTAATGACCTCATAACAAATCATCCATCAGGAGAAATCTATTACAAAGAACATCCACTAAACGCACATTATAGCGGTATTGAAGAAGCTAGAGATTGGATGTTTGACGTACAAGGCTATTATCCGTCCTTCTTTGCCTTTTGGAAAAAATGTAAAAAACAGCTTCCTTTTGAAAATAAAAAATAAAAAATACGATGCGAGCCCATGAAGAAACAATACTTGCCTGAAAAAATATGTTTGGTATGTAAACGGCCATTTACATGGCGTAAAAAATGGGAAAAGAATTGGACAGAAGTTAAGTATTGTAGTAAACGTTGTAGATCAAATAAATGAAACAAATACATATAATATTTCCACATCAATTAGTTGAAAAGTCGCCACTGTTGGAGACCGATGCTCCTATATATTTAGTAGAAGAATACTTGTTCTTTAAGCAATATCCTTTCCATAAGCAGAAAATAGCCTTTCATAGAGCCTCAATGAAACGCTATGCCGATTTTCTTCAGAAAGACCACAACAGGGAAGTAATTTATATAGAAGCTACAGAAGCCATTTCAGATATTAGCGTGTTAATTCCCGAATTAAAACGGAAGGGTATAACCCATATCAACTATATAGACCCGACAGATAATTGGCTTCAAAAAAGATTAGATAAAGGCTTACGTGAAAGCGGCATCACCGCGACACAATATAAATCGCTTTTATTTTTAAATTCCAAAGAAGAACTAGCTGCTTTTTTTAAAAAGGGGAAGAAGAAATACCATCAAAGCACATTTTACACAGAACAACGTAAAAACAGAAAGATTTTGATAGATGCTGATGGGAGTCCCGTCGGTGGTAAATGGACCTTTGACAGTGAAAACAGAAAGAAATATCCCGCTAAAAAAACTCCTCCAGCTATTCAATTCCCTGATGTTGATGCCTATTACAAAGAAGCAACAACGTATGTTTCAACCCATTTTTCCAATCATTTAGGCAGTCTTACGGAGCATTCGCTCTATCCAACAAGCTTTGAAACGACAAAAGTGTGGCTGCATCAATTTTTTGAGCAGCGTTTTATGGAATTTGGAGCTTATGAAGATGCCATTGTTGCTGAAAATTCCATACTCAACCATAGCGTATTAACACCGATGCTAAATGTGGGATTAATAACCCCTCAAGAAATTATTGAGGCCTGTTTGGTTTATGCAGCAGAAAACGACATCCCCATTAATTCTACCGAAGGTTTTGTGCGTCAAATTATAGGATGGCGAGAATTTATAAGAGGGGTTTACGAAGCTAGAGGAAGTGAAGAACGCACCACTAATTTCTGGAAATTTAAAAAGAAAATTCCTGCTTCATTTTATAACGGAACTACGGGTATAGTGCCTATTGACCGTACTATCAAGAAAGTATTGAAAACAGGGTATTGCCATCATATAGAACGCTTAATGGTGTTGGGTAATTTTATGATGCTCTGCGAATTTGATCCTGATGAAGTGTACAAATGGTTTATGGAACTGTTTATTGATGCTTATGATTGGGTTATGGTTCCTAACATTTACGGAATGAGTCAATTTGCCGATGGCGGCTTAATGGCTACCAAACCGTATATAAGTGGCAGTAACTATATTATGAAAATGAGCAACTATAAAAAAGGGGAGTGGCAATCGACCTGGGACGGTCTTTTTTGGCGATTTATGCATACACATCGCGACTTCTTTTTATCAAACCCAAGATTAGGAATGTTGGTGCGTATGTTTGATAAAATGCCAGAGGAGAAACAACAACTGCATGTAGCGAATGGAGAAACCTATTTGCAAACGCTAAAACTATAATAGCTAACCATAGCGTAAAATAAAAAATGATACCATAAATGTTGCTTATAGCCATCATATTATCGAGTAGTGCTTTCTTTTTCTACGGCATTAATTGTTTATATTCTCCGAAAATAGCGGCTGAATTTATTCGATTTGGCATGAACAAGACCATAAGACTCCTCACAGGATACCTGCAATTAATTGGTGCTATTGGTTTGGTGGTGGGTTACTTCTGTTTGCCTGATTTGGTTTTTATTGCTTCCGCAGGATTGACACTTCTAATGCTTTTGGGGTTTGCTGTACGAATAAAAATAAAGGATAGTATTTTAGAATCGTCACCATCCTTAATATTTGCAGCACTTAACTTATACATCTGTGTAGCATATTACAGTAAACTTACTTTACTGTAACCATCAAACAAACGCAATAAACAAGCACATTACCAAAAATAATGCCGCCGGAAAAGATTTAAGCAAAGGGTCCTTTATTTTAATGTGCATAAGTATAGAACCAGATAGAAGAGCTGCCAAGCCTAACGCTGCGGGTTGCGTGAACATAGGATACCATATACCAGCGATTAGCAAAATGGCAAGGGTTACTTTTATAAAACCTATAGTATAACAAAGAGTAGCAGACAATCCATAGGCCTCAAATTCTTCTATAATGGTGGTAGCATTTCCACCACGCCATTTCGTTGGTTTCTTGGCTTGTAAAAGCCAAACGTTTAAAATACTGATCCCTACAATAACCTGAAATGCAATAATTAAATAATTCATATACTATATTTGAAGTGTTTGTTTAATAAAAACTTTGTATTAAAAAAATCATAAATAAAGTTTCTGTTACAAAAATACAAATTTTGTTTATTATATTTGTAAAAAAGTTAAACAAAATAAAACTAATGCTTATTAAAGTATTAAAATAAGAAACAAAAAGTATACAAATGTTATTTAACACAAGTCATAAAAACAAAGCCTACACCACAAAGAGCATAGAAGTTCTGGGCAACGCTTTTTCTCTATTGGAAAAGATAAAGCGAGGCGGCGTTGGTTCCAGCAGATTGATCATTAAAGAATTGAGCACAAAACTACAGCCCATAAATGCACAAACCATAGATGATAACTTTGCCAATATCGAATTAAGACCTAAAGGCATTATCATACATTTTACAAATCGGCTAGACCGCTATTCTTGGATTATTCCTTATTACCGTTTGGTGGTGTATCGCACAAAAACATTCACCATTCATGCCAATGGGCATTTTATAAAATTTAATAAAGACAAGAACTATCTGGCCAATAAAAAGTTTATCAATAAGATGATGGATTCAAAAATTGAATTTTTGGACTTGGACTATTATGATGGATAATATTAATTAGAAACAATTATGAAAAATATACTATTAATTACCTTATTTCTAACGACCATGCAAACAACAACCATTTTTGACTTTAGTAAAAAAAGCGACACCAGCAATTGGAAAATTGTAGATGATGTAGTGATGGGCGGTCGGTCCTCAGGATCATTTCAGGTAAATGAAGCAGGACATGGCGTTTTTAAAGGTCGTGTTTCCTTAGAAAATAATGGAGGATTTTCCTCTTTGCGGTATCAATTTGACAACATAAGTACAAAAACGCATTCCAAAATTATATTAAAAGTAAAAGGGGATGGAAAAACCTATCAATTCAGAGTAAAAAGTAAGGCTTCTGAATATTACTCGTATATCACAACGTTTACAACCACAACAGATTGGGAAACCATCGAAATCACTTTGTCGGAACTATATCCCGCATTTAGAGGTCGTAAGCTCCAAGCTTCAAATTATGATAAAGAAAGTATAGAAGAAATAGCCTTTTTAATTGGAAATAAAAAAGCAGAAGCATTTACACTAGAAATTGATTCCATTATTTTAAAGTAAAATATGTTCGTAAATTTGTAAACGATACCTAATAAAAAAAATGAAATTTGTTAGTAAAACAAGAATTACCACAACAAAACTTTGAGGATTCAGATCAATTTATTTTCTGTTTAGAAGGGGTTGCAGATATAGAAACCACCAAGGCTACCGAAGTGCTATTGCATCTAGAACAATTGGCATTGCAGCATGGCGTAAATAGTATTTATAAAACCTGTGATACTATTGAAGGTCTCGAAGAAAGTTTAAATGCCTTGGTATACGATGACCATAATTTCAAAAATTATGAAATTATTTACTTTGTGCTAAAAGGCGAAGAAAATAATATTTGTTTAAATGACTATTTCTATAGTTTACAAGAGATCGCAGAAATTTTTGAAGGAAAGTTAGCCGGTAAAATTTTACATTTTTCAAATGCAAAAGTGTTGGATTTAGACGATGAAGAGGCTCAATATTTCTTGGCGGTTACCGGAGCACGGGCAATTTCTGGTTATGGCGTTGACCTTAACACCATACCAAGTTTATTGTTAGACAAAGCCTTCTTTACTCTATTTAATGAAGAAGATGATATGTTTGAAGTGGTAGAAGAATTACATCAAAAGCATTATAATCTCTGTAAAATGCTCGATTTTAGATTGTATTATTAAGTGTAATTTTGGTTGTAAAAAGGACCTACCGTTTTTATCAACATTTTTTTCTCAAAAGTATCAATTACTAATATGCATATATGCTTTTCTGAACTTCAACTTATAATAGTATTGAAGCATTAAAAAGAAACTTCCTATAATTTTTATTAGTAAATTTGATTAAAATTCGTAAAAAATGAGTCCCTTTTATAAAAAAATTATTAATTTATTTATTATAGTTTGTTTTCCATTCTGTTTAAATGCCCAATCTGTATTGTATGTCTATGGAGATGTTTCAGCAGATGGAAAAATTCCTTCAGGAGAACAGGAACCTTTTCATCAAATGAGATTGAATGATACCGATATTCTAGGTATGAGTCAATTTTTAGAAGCATTAGAAGAAGTTAATTTAGATGTAAAGGAAATTTATGATCAGGAATTAATATTGAATTCAAAAACTTTAAAAACAGTTGATGTTTTAATTTTAGCCTCTAATCAACGTATATTTTCTAAAGAAGAAGCTAAGGCAGTAAGTGTATGGGTTAAGAAAGGTGGTGGTTTAGTTGCTTGGTCTGACAGCGGTTTTGGCGGAGAATATAAACTTGTTGGACTTGATAACCCAACTGGTAGAAATTCAGATAATAGTATAACCGAACAATTTGGTATGCATTTTTTAACGGATAATGGTGCAGGTAATTATTTGGTTCAGAATTATACTGAAGATCATTTTTTGAATAATTTCAATAAAAATGGAGGAATTCGTTTTAGAGGTGAAGGAGTTAGTTTTATTCGAATCTCTAAACCTGCTAAAATGTTAGCTAAAGCTCAGGATGGTGGTTTAGGAGGAAGACTTGAAGTAAATAAAGTTGATGGAGTGTTTAATGCTAAAACGGATGCTACGCTAGCAATTTAAAAAATAGGTAAGGGAAGAGTTATTGGTCTATTTGATCGTAATTTATTTTGGAATGCAGGTGCAGGAACTAGATTAAGTCATTCAGATAATAGAGAGTTTACACAAAGATTAATGTTGTTTGCTGCTGGAATTACAGATTCAAAACGTATTCCTGTTAAAACTTCAAAAAAACCAAAAGAAATAAATACGCCTCCAATTATAGAAATTTCTCAAAAATTATCTAAAGATGGAAAATCACTAAGTATAATAACTGTAATTACGGATAATGATTCTGATGGAATTGATGCTGAAATTAGCTGGAAGCAGGTACAAGGACATTCTGATGCCATTTTTGAAAATAATAATCCAAATACATTAACACCAACATTAGAATTACCTAAAAAAGGAATGTATCGTTTTGAAGCTTCTATTACAGATGGAGAATTTGATTTTAGACGTAGCATAGAAGTTATAAGAAAATAGATTTCATAAAAGTAAATCATCCTGTGGATGATTTTCTTTTTGAGACAGTTGATGCGGCTGGGAATGATAGGATCTAATGAAGTACTAATTATAATTCTAACTAGAGAACCGTAATTTGTTTTTGGTGAAAAATTTAACTGAAGTATAAAGTTCATTATTTTCCAACCGCATCAACTTTCTTGAATATTGCTTCAGCCACTGGCAAAACCAACAATGCCAACTATCCTATATTTCTTATATTTGTAGAAATGGCAACTATCTGCCAACGTTGCTAGCCATAAAAGAACGCTACTATGAAAAATTTAATAATTGGAATTGGAATTTTATTAGTTAGTTTTCCTTCATTGGGTCAGTCTAAAATAAATTTGAAATTAAAAAAGGAATTGGACAGTATTTTATTTGAAGACCAAAACTTAAGAACATTAATTTCATCTGAATTGTTGCAAACTAAATCTGATTCTCTTGCAACAGCCTTTAATATTGACAAGAAAAAATTGATTCCTTATATCATTAAACAAATTCCTATTTCTGATTCATTAAATTTAATTCGAATTGAACAAATTATAAAACAATTTGGTTATCCAGGTTTAACTATGGTGGGTCCAGAAACAAATGAAGCCGCATTTTATGTAATTCAGCATTCAACAAAAATTGATACCTATTTACCCTTAATAAAAAAGGCCGCCAATAAAAAAGAAATTGATTTTAAACTTTATGCCATGATGCTTGACCGTTCATTGGTTTACAAGCAAAAAGAACAGATTTACGGAACCCAAGGAAAAGGTTTTAACGTTTTCAATAAAACAACAGGAGAAAAGGAGTTTAAAAACATTATTTGGCCCATAAAAAACCTAAATAAAGTGAATCATTTGAGAAGAAAAGCCGGATTTACAAGTACTGTAGAGGAGAATGCAAAACGGCTTGGAATTGATTATTATCCGTACACCTTAGCAGACGTAAAAAAAATGCAACAAAGTGGTATGGATAAATAAAATCTGACTCAAATTGATGTCCTAGACCTTTAAATCTCAAGCACTCAGTAAGCTAGCTTACTGAGTGGTAAATAGCTATATATTTTCTTAAAAGTTTTCTTCTCAAAAGTTGATTTTAGAAAGGTAATGAAACCGAAGAATGAAGTTAGGCGAAAGCCAAACTCATTAAAGGTTCATGATTTCCTCTAAAAAACAATAAGAAAGTAATGAATAAACACTCTTTTTGCTAGCCTGTATCGAGAGAAGTCAAGATAATGATAGGAGTGGAGTGGAATGTGTGGAATGGAATATTTGTTAACTTAATGTTATTTCATTTTAGAATACTCAATTGGTTTTAGTTCATTGATTGCGTCGATTTTAAACTTATTAAATGTTTTTTCATTCATATTCGAATTATTTATACTCATTTGAATAAATGCTTTTTCTAAATTATCATTAAGAAAATATTTTTTGACGAATTGATTGTATTCATATATATATTCAGAATACATTTTGCTTGACTTTTCTAAAAATGCTTTTTTATATTTATTGGTGTTTTCGCCTCTAGATTCGTGTCCTGTTAATGGATCTAAAAGTTTAGACTTCCATACAATATTCCATGGAGCAGTAAACAAAAAAGGTTTTTTTGTTCTGCCAAAAATATGAGATACTTGATAATTATTTATTCTTTCTTTGTTTAAAGAATCTTTTTTAATTGTCTTTGAGTAATTCGTAATATTTTGTAATAAACGAGTAGGTTTATCGTTGTTACTTGCATCTTTTTTTATATTTTCATTATTTAATAAAATCTTATATAATTCTTGATACATTGCAGTACCATGTGCATCTCTACCGTATCCTCTTATATAAACATCCTCATTGTTTTCAATCGAATTAATTAATTCAATCCACTCATTTTTAACTTTTTTAGGATCAGGGTAAATTGTATCAATTTCAATACCAAATTCAATTATATCTGAAAAGTCAATTTTAAAATGTTCAAAAAATTTTTGATATGAATCTCTCATATAACATAACTTTATTAATTAAAATTTACTCTTATATTTTTGTACGAAATTAATAAGTTCTTTAGTTTATCATAAGCGATGACACAATCTTTTGTTAATCGATATATTTAAAACAAATAAGAACTGAATAAATTAGTATTTTATTAATATAAAAATTGTTGAAAAATACTTTATTTAATTATTTATATCACTCTATTTTTAGAATTAAAAATAATATTTTTATTTTCTTAAAATTAAAACTAAAAAATTGTTGATTTATGCATATTAGAACTAGTTTTAAAAAAATATTTGAAAATAATTCTTAAAAATAAAAAGAAATAATATGTTTTCTGAATTTTATATATTTAAGAATTAATTAAATTATTGTATTTTGTTATTTAAGTGTAAAATAAAATGGTAAATCAAATAAATAAGGGTACACCAATATCTGTACCATTAGAAAAATTGTTTTTAGATCCTAATAATTATAGATTCATTGATAATTCAAATTATGTAAGAATTAATAATGTAGAAATTCTTTCAGAAAGAATACAAAAGAGAACAAGAAATTTTATTCAAGGAAAAGGTATTGACGGAATTAGAGATTTAGTTAAAAGTTTTAAAAAAAATGGATACCTTCATGTTGATCAAGTTCAAGTTGAAAAAATTAATGATGAGTCCTATCGTGTTTTAGAAGGTAATAGGAGAATTGCAACTCTCAAATACTTAAAAGAGCAATATATCGATTCTCAAGATATTGGTAATTTAAAACAAGAATTATTTGATAACGTACCTGTTATTGTATATGATTCAGGTGATACTGTAAGTCACAGTATTATTATGGGTTTAAAACATATAAATGGCAATAAAAAATGGCCACCATTAAATCAGGCACAATTATTAAAGGATTTAAGAGAAAATGAAAATTTATCCGAAGATGATATTGTTGATTCTTTAGGAATTGGCAAATTAAAACTAAGAAAATCACTTAGAGCACTTAAATTAATAGATTTATATAAGAATAGTGATTACGGTGACCAATTTTCTACACCTATGTATGCTATTTTTGAAGAAACAGTAAATAAGCCAAATATTAGAGAATGGTTAGAATGGGATACAATAAATGATTCACCAATTTCAAATTATCGATTGGATCGATTCTTTACATGGATTTCTGCAGTTCAAGAGGATTATAATTATGATGACGATGATGATGACAATAGTAACGATTACGAAATAGTAGACCCTATTATTTCGAAAAGTTCGGAAATACGAGATTTAGCTGATTTTATTCAAGATGATAAAGCGGTTAAGGCAATGGAAGAATATCGGTCAGTATCCCAAGGACTTATTTTAAGTGATGTGGTTAGTAAAAATAAGTTGGATGGTTCAATAGATGTTATTGATCAACAACTCTCTATAACTTCTAGATTTATTCAATACTCGGAAGAAAGTCATGTTGAAAGCTTAACTGTAATAAAAGATAAAATAGATTCTATACTATTAAATAAAAAAGGAGCTTCTATTTCCATTAATTCTCCGTACGAACGACATAAATATTATTCGCATAGAAACAACCAGTATAGTTTGATAGAAATATTTAAATATAAAAAACTACAAAACATTAAACTAGAACATCTAAATAGAGTAAACATTTTTGCTGGAAAAAATAATTCTGGAAAATCATCTGTACTCGAAGCGATTTATTTGCTAACAAGACAAAATGATATTTATTCACTTCTAGATTTATATAAGAGAAGAGGTAAATTAAATTCGTTATCAGCAACTTGGTTTGAGAAACAATTAACTGAAGAAATCTCATTGTCTGGAATTTTTGAAAGTAATAATACTAGTGTTGAAATATTTACTGAAGACGAAGATGAAAATGATGAAATAGACAAATCTAATTATTTGAAAACATTACTCATAGAATCTAAATTTAATGATCAAGAATTAACAACAAAATATTTGCTACAAGATCAAGGGAAAAGCAAATCATTTTTTAAAAAAATACAGATTATATGTGATTCATATTTATCAAGTCCTTTTAGTCAACAAAACAAGGAAAACCTGTCATTATTATACTCTAAAAGTGTTGAAGATAAATCAATAAATAAAATTATAGATTTTATTAAGATTAATATTGATAATAATATTAATGATATTAATTATGTTGATGATTTGGACATTCCTCGATTTTTAGTTGATCATAAAAATTTCGAAGAATCTGTTGATTTAAGTACTTTTGGAGAAGGTGTACAAAGAATATTTTATATTGCACTTAATTTTGCTGCAGCTAAAAATGGTATACTTCTAATTGATGAGTTGGATAATGCTATTCATTATAGTTTATTAATTAAATTTACTGAATTCATTCAAAATCTTTCAGAAGAGTTTAATGTACAAGTATTCATTTCTTCTCATAGTGGTGAATGTATTAATGCATTTATTGAAAATGAATATAAGAACGAGTCATTATCATTTTATTCAATAAATACAGAAGATGTTATGAATCAAAAAATTAATTATTTCCCAGGTAAAGATTATGAAAAATTTCATTCTGTTTTAGGTGCTGATTTAAGAAATATATAGAGAAATGAATGGTATTTTAATTATTTGTGAAGGAAAACATGATATGGCGTATTTATCGCTCTTATTAGAATTATTAAACTTTTCAGAGTATAAAAAAAATATTAGTGATTTTGATCAACCTTTAAAGGATTTATTTATCAATCAAATAGGGAAATTTGATTATGACAATAACAGACTTAGAAAAGGTCCAAATTTACCAGTAATTTTCAAACAACCAAATAAACATCATCAATTCGCAATATTGTATGCAATTGATGGAATAAGGAATATAGAAAAAGCAAAAGAAGTTATCTTTAATTATCGAACAGCAATAGAATTTGGAGAGATTGATGAAAAGAAGAAAATTGATTTATCTTTATGTATGATATTTGATGCAGATGATGTGGGTATCGAAAAAAGAATTGAACAAATGATTGAACAATATAAAGATAAGATTGAAAACATTGAGAATGCAAAGCATAATATCATTATAGATGAAAACAAATTTAAATGCTTTGGAAGTTATATTATTGCAAATAATGAAGGGAAAGGTAATCTAGAAGATATTTTGATTGCTAATTTGAATAGAAATAGTAATCAAAAAGAAAAAATAGAAAATGCTAGTAAATATTTAAAAGGATTTACCTTTGAACGAACAAATGGAAAACCACCTATTATAGATGGAAGAAAAACTAATTCAGATTTTAATAAATCGTTAATAGCATTAACTGGACAATTTGAATTTTCTGGTTTAGATAATGGTGAATTAATTAGAAAACACAGTAGTTTGAAGGGGCTTTTGAGTGGTGATGCAAAGAGTAAGGAAATAATTTCATTACTAAAAGGTCTATTAAAAAAAGCTAGAGATTGATTTTATTATAAGAACAAGTAAAGGAATTTTACATGAACTGTATTTACAATCAATTGATTTAGAAAAGAAAAGAGAAATAAATATTTTCAAAATAATATTATATTTTAGAAGTTTCACTTAAAAATAAAATAATTTATGCCAATTACAGTAGTTGAACTTTTTGCAGGTGTTGGAGGATTTAGAATAGGACTTGAGGGGTACCCAAGAAAAGTAGATGCTAATTATAATGTATTATGGAGTAACCAATGGGAGCCGAGTACTAAAAGGCAACACGCAAATGAAGTTTATAAAAATCGTTGGCCTAATTCTAATCATAGTGATAAAAATATTGAAGAGGTAATTGAGGGTAATTTCGATGATATACCAGATCATGATTTATTAGTTGGTGGTTTTCCGTGTCAAGATTACTCTGTGGCAACTACATTAAAAAATTCTAAAGGTCTAATTGGTAAAAAAGGAGTTTTATGGTGGAGTATTGAAGCAATATTACGTAAAAAAGCAGAAAACAGACCACAATATCTTATGCTTGAGAATGTTGACCGATTATTAAAGTCACCATCAAAACAAAGAGGTAGAGATTTTGCACTTATGCTAACTTCATTAAACAATTTAGGTTATGCTGTAGAATGGAGAGTTATAAATGCTGCTGAATACGGAATGCCACAAAGAAGAAGAAGAGTTTTCTTTTTAGCTTATCGCAATGATACTGAAATATACAATAGAATTTTAGAAACTGAGAATAAAGAGGATTGGTTAGATTCAGACGGAATAATTGCGGGTGCTTTTCCTGTTAAAGAAATTGATAATAATATACGAATACAAAATATTGAAGCTGATTTAATTAGAGTTTCAAAAGAATTCAATTTAAACGGAAAGTTAAGCCCTTTTGAAAATTGTGGAGTGATGATAAATGGTGAATTTACAACTGCAAAAGTAAAACCAGATTATAATGGTGTTTATAGACATCTTGGAGATAAGGATATTTTAATCAATTTGAGTGAAGTACCTGAAGAGTATTTTGTAAGTAATGAAGATATTAACAAAGTAAGAGGCTGGAAATATCTTAAGGGTTCAAAAAGTGAAATAAGACAAACTAAAGAAGGATTTAAATATAATTATAGCGAAGGCAGTATGATTTTTCCTGACGCCCTAGATAATGCTTCTAGAACAATAATAACTGGAGAAGGAGGGAAGTCTCCATCAAGGTTTAAGCACGTAGTAGAACAAAATGGAAGATTAAGAAGACTCACTCCAATTGAGCTTGAACGATTAAATATGTTTCCAGATAATCACACTAAATTAGATGGAATTACTGATACCAAAAGAGCTTTCTTTATGGGAAATGCTTTGGTTGTCGGAATCGTTGAAAAATTGGGTGTAGAATTAAGCGAACGGATTAATGCAAATATAAACCAGGAACAATTTGCATAAAGATTTACCATACGATAAAACTGATCCGATTTCAATTGAATATTACGCCAAAGGGATATTAAATAAATCATTAAGAAATCTATACGGAAATAGTTTAAAAAATTTATATTCAGGTAAGGGAAAACTAGGTCAACTGGTTGAATCCTTATATTTTGGATATCAACCAAACTCAAATCCTGAACCTGATTTTCCCGAAGCTAGGGTAGAATTAAAAACAACTCCAATAAAAAAAAACTCAAAAGGTCTTGTTTCTAAAGAACGCTTAGTTTTCAATATAATAGACTTTGAAGAGGAGTATAAATATACTTTTAAAGAAAGTAGTTTTTGGAAAAAAAATAGTCTTTTACTTTTACTTTTTTACTTATATGAAAATGATAAAATAGATATTGACTACATATTTAAAATTGCTAGACTTTGGCGTTTCCCTTTGACAGACTTAAAAATTATTAAAGACGATTGGCATACAATTGTCGCTAAAATAAAAGCAGGAAAAGCTCATGAAATTTCTGAAGGCGACACATTATATCTAGGTGCTTGTACTAAAGGGTCTACTGCATTAAAATCTAAAAGAACTCAACCGTTTTCAAATAAAAAGGCACAACAAAGAGCTTTTTCTTTAAAATCCAAATATCTAAATTTTATTATTTCCAAAAGTTTAAAAGGAGATTACAGTTTAACGGAATTTGATGATGAATATCTACAGTTTTTAGAAGATGATAGTGATGTTATAAATGAACCAATATCTTCTTATGGCGGTCTATTTGATGACCATGAAGCGATAATTAAGAATATTTCAGACTACAAAAAAGGGCAAACTTTTGAAGATCTCATTATTGAAAAATTCTCAAAATATTATGGTTATTCAGAGCAAGAATTAATAGATGAATTCAAACTAAAAATTAATTTAAGAGCTAAGAATAAAAATTATGTTTTTGCAAAGTCCATTTTAGGTATTAATAAAGGTAAAATTGAAGAATTCGAAAAGGCAGAAATTGAATTAAAGACAATTAAACTTCAATCATCAGGAACTTTAAAAGAAAGTATGTCTTTTGCTCAGATAAAGTTTAAAGAAATAATTAATGAAGAGTGGGCTGAATCTTATTGGTATTCTATACTTACAAAACGTTTTTTCTTTGTTATTTTTCAAAAAGATAAAAATAATATTGCAAGACTCAAAAAAGTAATGTTTTGGACTATGCCTTCTAAAGATTTAGAAATTGCAGAGAAATTTTGGAATCATACTAAATCTTCCATTCAAAATGATGACTATGAAAATTTTTGGAAATTAAAAGATCATAAAATTTGTCACGTTAGACCAAAAGGAGCTAATTCTAAAGATTTAATGGAAACTCCGTTAGGAAAGTTTAAAAAAAAGAAGTGTTATTGGCTTAATAGTAGATATATTTTAAAACAAATAAGTAAATGATAAATACTGTAAATAAATCAATTTCGGGTTGGGAAATTAGAATACTAGATAATGGAACTACAGGAAGAAATAAGCCTAATCCAAATAAATTAAATTTTTTGTCAAATGATAAAACTTGTAAAGTAAATGGTTGTGAAAATCAAATTAACATAAGAAGAACTTCTGGCTTATGTGATGATCATATTGAACATGAACATGATTTACTTTTAGAATTAAGAAATCATGGAAATTTAATTGGTGTTCCTTCACATCAAGATATAATTGACGCACTAATGGATTGGTCATCATCTCGAAATTTTGGGTTGTTACCTTTCTTTTCAAGTTTATCATTTAATACTTTAGGTAATGTTCCTGATGTTTCTTCTCTAGCTGGTAAAACTACTCACAAAGGAATAACACCAATTACAATTGATTTTATTTTTGATGAGCTAATCAAAGTAGTAAATAATTTTTTTCCTATAAATAATAATTCATCATATCAACCTTTGAATACATCAAGAGGAGAAATACCTGCTATAGTTTTAGCATTTACTTTTGCTGGTTTATTAATTTGTGAAGAATCAAATAGAGGAGATAGGTGGTTTTCTAGAGTAATTAGAAAAGATGAATCAAGGACAACTCAATTGGGAGCAGCCATGCCTATCGCATATTTTGCAACTAGAATTTTTCCTTGGGGTGTTGAAATGAAGAATTCAGCTAGAAATCTTACTAGGTAGAAAGTGACTTTGGTTGATTATCTGTAATATTTTGTTAAATAAAAGCCAATCCTTTTTTTGACGGCCTCAGATAATTATGGTAAAATAGGACAGAAAGCGATAAGAAGACAGATTGAAAAAGCTAATGATTTAGGTTTCTACCAAAGGCTTGGCTTTCGCTTCAGTTAATTGTGCCGAGCTTATTTGAGCTTTTGCACTGCTTATAGCGGCTCTTGAATTTTAGAGCTACCATTAATCCTATGGATAAGGTAAATGTGTATAATGATTTAATTTTCATTTGTATAATGTTATTTTTTCTTTATTGTTATTAATTAGATTTTGTGTAAAAATTCATTCAGCAACAAATTGGGTAGTATTAGATTGCCGTCTTCTATTTTCTTTTAAGGCGTATTTTTTAACGAGTAATAAGGATATAATAGCTGCTAAACTATCGCTCAGCACAAAGGCAACCCATATACCAACCAAACCATAGCTACTATTTAATACATATGAGATCGGAATAAATAATAATACAGGACGAAGTATTGCTAAAAAAGTTGCGACTGTATTCTTTTGAATGGCTTGAAAGTAACGTGTTACCACCACTTGTATCATAAAAAAAGGGATAGAAATCACAAATATTTCTAAAGCAGATTTAGTAAGCGTTACAATTTCTGCATTATCATTAATAAACATACCTATAATAGATTCTGGGAAAAATGCTATAACTGTAATCCCTAAAAAGGCTGCAAAAAGCACAAAAACCAATACATATTTTAATGTTGTTAAAGCACGACCATACTGTTTTGCACCATGATTATAACTGATAATTGGTTGCATACCATCTCCTGTTCCCAGAGCGGTCATCATAAAAAACACATTAATTCCAAAAATAATTCCCATAACAGCAACAGCATCTGATCCTCCAGATTCTAATAACAAATGATTGGCAAATGCATTTTGAAAGCTCACTGAAATGTCCATAACAAATGGTGCTAAACCTACAGCAAGAATTGGTAGTATAATTTCTTTTTTAAGTTTAATCTGTTTCCAAACTAGTTTTACCAGACTTTTTCCGTTGAAGTAATAATAAAGCAAAAGCACTGCATTAGTTCCTTGGGCTATTACCGTAGCTAACGCCGCTCCTTGTACTCCCAAACCAAATATTTTCATAAAAACATAATCTAAACTAACATTGATTAGGGAAGAAATTAAAACAAGTTTTGCTGGTAAATGTGGATTTCCTTCTGCACGACAGGTAAATTCCAAAGCAATGAAAAAACTAAGTGGAAAACCTAAAATGATAACAAATAAATATTCTTTAGATAATTGCAAAAGCAGGTCTTCTGCACCAAATAAAATTAATATATCTTCATAAAAAAATAGACCTGCAGTTGTAAAAAGAACCATTACAATTAATAATCCTGCCAACATGGTACCAAATACTTCTTCGGCTTTATCTAAGCGATTTTCTCCTAAATATTTGGCGATTAAAATCCCCGCTCCACTACCAAATAGTAAAACAAATCCGAACTGAAAAAAGTTGATTGGAAATACTAAGGTTACTGCAGATATACCTTCTGCACCAACAAATTGACCAACAAATATGCGATCTACTACATTATAAAGTATATTAACGAGCATCCCTAAAACAGCAGGACCAACAAAAACGATCAATAGTTTTAAAATAGAATCCTCTTTAAGAGAATACGCTTTATTATTTTTACGAAAGAGACTCACAAACACCTGTTTCTTGTCTTTAAAGAAAAGAAATAGATTATGAAATATAGTCTTCAGATTACTCATTATGTTTTCGTGGTTATATAGGGACAAAGGTATATTGATAAAAGACTGTATTATACATTGTAATTTATGTATAATAGATTACTATTTAGGTTTTGCGTATCTTTAACATTTTAAACTGAATAACTACTGCAATGGAAGTCTTTAATGATATAAACAACTACTTTGTAAACGGTTTAGACCCTGCCAATGATTACTCCAATAGTTTTTACATTAGAAGAATGGCTAAGCCTGAAAAACTTGTAGAACCAGATAAAAAATTCTCTGGTCCACATAAACGAGATTTTTTTGAAATTGCTGTTTTAGAACGCAGTACAAAAAATATTCAAATAGGAAATCAAACCCTTCAGGATATGACCAATAGTTTAGCGATTGTTTCTCCATTTCAAATCATTAATTATAGTGAGATTCCTCCTAATGATGATAAAGGCTATATTCTTTATTTTAATGCATCCATTTTCACGAATCTAAATCAGTCTTATGGATTACAAAATGAATTTCCTTTTTTCAAAATGCATACCATGCCAATTTATCAACTATCAGATCTTGACTTTAAAAATGTTTTAAATCTAGCAGAAGAACTACATACTGAATCTAGAAGTTCTAAAATACATAATCGAGAAATAGTACGGTCTTTGCTTTTGGTCTTACTATACAAGATAGATAGAGCCACGCAACATAATAATGGTATTGTAACGATGAATCGATTTGATGCGATAATGTCTCAGTTTGAACAAGTGATACTGAATAGTAATAATCAATTTTTATCCGTTCAAGAATATGCTTCACAAATGAACATAAGTCCCATATACTTAACAGAATGTGTTAAAAAAGCAACGGGTAAAAGTGCTCAGAAAATTATTATTGATTATAAAATGTTATATGCGAAAACATTACTACACCAAATGAATAAATCTGTGGCAGAAGTTGCTTATGCCTTAAATTTCAATGAAGTCGCTAATTTCAATCAATTTTTTAAGCGAAATATGGGTATTACGGCTACACAATTTCGTAATAGAACGAATTAAGAACATTTTAAAAAATGCTCCTTGCAAAGCTACGGATGGGCTAGGAGTAGGGAAGAGGTAGGTTTTATTATTACAACGAGTTAAGGAAGTATATTAAATGAAAACCATTTAATTTATATGTTTAGCAAATAAAGACCGTTCAAAAACGACTGAAGATTACTTTAGTGAGCAATATTTTAAATATAGTCCAAAGAATTAATTGAGATTTTAATAGATAAGGTTACTTTATAGCTTTATATTGTTTTAAATAGAGTTTCAACCGCTTGAGATTGATTAACACATTATAATTAATTCTAAAAAAAATATTTTTTTTAACTCGTAAAAAATACAGATGTGGTAAGCAATGAAGAAGAACACAAACCTGAAGAATGGATCGTTAACGAAATTAAAGGCTTTGGATTCTCTAATTTACTAACTTCATTAAAATCAATGATTGCTATAGCAACGCTGAGTCTTATAGTTACTCAGGCTGAGGGGCAAACAAGTCTGGATATTGATTCACCATTAGAGGAGTCTGTGAATTTCGAGACTGCATATAGTAGCGAAAATCAGGTTGAAAGTATTGAGGCTACTAAAGTTTTCAATGCAAGCAATCTTGAGAATTTCTTACAAGAATTATTTAAAATTCCGAGAAAAGAAGATCTCAAAATGAAATATAGTGTTGATCCACTTACTATTAGTATGGCTGCAAAAGCTGGAAAATTTCCACTTTTCCCGCAAGAAGATGGTTCACTTGGCATCCCTGTGGTACCACTTTCTGATATGAGTGATAATACACCGAAAGAGTTTTTTCAGTATATGAAGTACTTCTTCAATAGTGGTATTGTTAAAGGCGGTAATGGTGAGCGGTCTTATGAAGGTTATGCACATACGCACATCGCGATAGCGGTTGATCCTGATAATCCCACATCTGTTGCGAAAATTAAGAAATTGAATGTAGTTCTGACTGCTAAAATTAAGGGTGATCCTGCAAATGGTATCTCGGGTTGGGCTGAAAAATATGGCCAACGTATTGATGCAATTGTTCCGATATATATTGATAATAAAAAAAGCGTAGCACACACAGATCCATTTTATGGGTATGATGATATTACTTTAAAAGATGGTGATATAATCGGGATTATAGGTGATCATGTTGCGTTATTAGATGATAACAATCAAGGTCTCCAAAAAATAGAAAATCTAATTCTCTTGATGGAAGCGGTTATTAAGGAAGAAATATACTTTTTGACGAGAGAAGATTATAGGAAAAAATATGTAGACAATAAAGACTAAAATTAAAGTAATAGTTTTTTTTTACAGTTTTTCCAACCGCATCAACTTTCTTGAATATTACTTCAGCCACAGGCTAAAGCAACAATGTAAAATATGTCAAATAGCTACGCTATTCGCAAATATAAAAGTTCTGTTTTTAACGAGCCGTAATTTAGTTCACGCTATTCTTATTTTTTTTATGGAGTTCATGAATACTTCGTATTTGCTTTAACATATTTCATAAAATGGAATCATCCAGTGGATGATTGTATTTTTGAGACAGTTGATGCGGCTGGAATAGGATTTAATATAGAACCAATTGTAATTCTGTTTAGAGAACCGTAATTTATTCACGTTATTCATATTGTTTTTTAAAGGAGTTCATGAATACTTCGTATTTGCTTTAACATAATATCTGTCGATATAAAACACTGGCGTGTTATTATATCTGATATTATGTCAATCAGCAAGCTGACCGCAAATTAATTTTGTTTTGTTTTAAACGAGCCGTAATTTGCTTTAACATAATTATTGACGATATGAGCCTAAAGGCATCATATCTATAATTATGTAAAATAGCCGCAAAAGCGTCTATCCGCAAATTACTTTATTTGTCCTATAATTTATATTATGTTAAATAGAATATTTCAAAACCTCCTCCGCTATTATTTACTATCTTTAACCATATTCCATAACCTAAATCCTTCCTATTCCTATGAAAAAGTATGTGACAGCAATGACATCTAAGAAATTTATGCTTTGCATACTTTTATTTAGCTTCATTTTTTCAGCTACATCCCAAAGACGACGAGGTATTATTTTTAATAAGAAAAAGAAGAAAAAACCATTGACTGAGCAGGTTGCAGTTTACACAGGTAAAATATGGGAACATCCAACGCGTTCTGGGTCAATTTCTTACGAAGTAAACGGAATTCAAGCCCTGTTCCAAAAAATGAACAACTATAATAAAAAAGACAAAACGATATTCCGTGCGATAGTTAACAATATTGATCCGAAAACGGGTACTAAACGAAATCTAAATAATGATATCTATATTGAGTTTTACGGTCCATGTGCACAGCAAATTAATTTAATTGGTGGTTTAAACTTTGATCGAAGTACAATAATTGATGACTTTAAACAAAGTAAAAACGTGGAAGACCTCCCTATTCACGATTTATTAGCAGCAATTACCAAAGGATTTAAAGCCCAATGTGAATCGTTAGAAGCAATTATTATTAAATTTAATGTTTACTCAAACGGAGAAACAATTGAATATGCCGGTACATTAGATAATTCGAACAATTGGAAATTGAAAAATGGTGTTGATACTACTAATGATTATTATACCATCAACATTGATGCAAAAGAACCGAAATCTGATTCAGAAAAGTACTTCTACCCTGACACAAAGTTATTAACTGTAAAATATAGTGGACCTTGCGAAATTAATCCAACATTAGCTATTATACCCACTTTTATAGACTACAAGCAAAATCAGAATTATCAACGATCTGAAAATCTATTGAATTTTAAAGCTGCCGCTAATGATGCAATTAAACAGTATCGTAAACAATGCCCAGACGTAGAGGAAATTAAATTTACCTTAGCCTATATGCCTGCCGACTATACATGTAAGGAAGGAACCGACTGTATGATAAAGGCGTCAAAAGCTACCAATTGGAAAATTGATAACTCAGATTTTAGCTATGCATTATATGATGGCCCAATCCTCGATTCTTATACCGAAGTAATGGATCATTTAGAACGGAAAGATTTTGAACCCTTAGAACATTATTCGCCGTTATTTAAAACCTTTTACATCGATTATTTAGTCGCCTATGGCGATAATTGTAAAAGTTTTTTGAAGGAACCGTGGAAAATAACGACAGTCACATATCGGCAACATTATGATAGTAATGGTTTTAAATCTCATATAGATGATGTTGGTCCGCCAGTAGATGTCTTTATAGAGAAAAAATACTTATCTACATATAAAGCCTTTGAAAAAGATTATGCCTTAAATATGTTATCCAAAATATTTACTGGTAATGTAAGAAATACAGTGAATCAGATGAAAAATTCGGCAATGTATAGATATAAAGCAATTCAATTTTTAGAAGGTCAGATTTCAGGAAAATGTAATTCTCCTAAAATTCAAGGCCTGTACAAAACCATGCAAGAACTCGCGGAAACAATGAAATAACTGTGCATATAATACAATTTAAATAATGAAGGAGAATTGTAGTTCTGCCCTACTCTTAGAAATCAAATGC
This sequence comes from Aureibaculum flavum, assembly GCF_016406085.1. Lineage (GTDB taxonomy): Bacteria > Bacteroidota > Bacteroidia > Flavobacteriales > Flavobacteriaceae > Aureibaculum > Aureibaculum flavum. The sequence continues at coordinate 56,610 of NZ_JAEHFJ010000004.1, read as the reverse complement.
CACATTCAATTATTAAAAAATCCCATACATGAACACATATACAGGATTTATTAATGTGTGATAGAAATAACTAATGTAAATGGCGATTTTATAATTCAAGGTCTTGATGCTGGCGAATATAAAATCAGTATTGAACACTATGGTTTTGACCCTTATGATTCCACCGATGCGTTACTAGTAAAAGTGGGGACTGCTTTAGATCTTGGAACCATAGAATTGTTGGAAACGACATCATAAGCATAAGCACATTTACTTTATAAATAGAAAAAATCCCTCTTTGTTAACATTGAGGGATTTTTAATTCCTAAGATTGTATCGAGAACTGTTTAAATAATTGCTTCTCGATACATTTATAGTAAAGTTATCACTTTACTATAACCACTCGAAGTGACGTCCCTTTCATAATTACATCTATAGAAACAAGTCCTTCCCGTCCGTTCGAGTGATCTTGAGGGACGAATCCCGACGCTTTGGGAGTATCGAGAACTGTCCAATTCGAGTTAAGATATACCAAGCCACTTACTTCTCGATACTCCCGACACTTCGGGGTTTACTTTGCTATCGCAAATTAAAAACACTCGAAGAGACGTTCACTAAAAAGTTAAATATTAACGTCCGTTCGAGTGATCTTGAGGGACGAATCCCGACGCTTCGGGAGTATCGAGAACTATTCAATTCGAGTTAAGATATACAAATCACTTGCTTCTCGATACATTTATAGTAAAGTTATCACTTTACTATAACCACTCGAAGTGACGTTCACTAAAAAGTTAAATGATATCGTCCGTTCGAGTGATCTTGAGGGACGAATCCCGACGCTTCGGGAGTATCGAGAACTATCCATTTCGAGTTAAGATATACAAACCACTTGCTTCTCGATACATTTATAGTAAAGTTATCACTTTACTATAACCACTCGAAGTGACGATAAATTAATGATTCTAACTAAAACTTATCCGTCCGTTCGAGTGATCTTGAGGAACGAAAGATATTATCGAGAACTGTCTAATAGGAGTTAAGATATAAACCACTTGCTTCTCGATACATTTATAGTAAAGTTATCACTTTACTATAACCACTCGAAGTGACGTTAAATTAATGATTCTAACTAAAACTTATCCGTCCGTTCGAGTGATCTTGAGGAACGAAAGATATTATCGAGAACTGTCCAATTCGAGTTAAGATATACAAACCACTTGCTTCTCGATACATTTATAGTAAAGTTATCACTTTACTTTAACCACTCGAAGTGACGTTCACTAAAAAGTTAAATGATATCGTCCGTTCGAGTGATCTTGAGGACCGAAAGATATTATCGAGAACTCTTACTTAAATTTCTTCTTAGCCAGATTAGGAAGCAAATCATATTCATCATTTATCAACGCTTCTTTTTTCGCTCTTGACCATTTTTTAATTTGCTTTTCAGTAACTATAGCTAAGTTAATATCGGTAAATTCTGCATAAAACACTAAAACTACTGGACGTCTTTGGTAAGTATAACTGCCTTTAAAAATACCATTTTCATGTTGAAATATTCTTTTGGTCAAATCCGAAGTTACTCCAGTATAGTAAGAATCATCATTACATTTTAATATGTAAACAAAAGAAAGTTGCATTTAGTAAAACTAGGTATAATTATTTAAAAATAAAACCTTTCCGTCCCTAACCGTTTGGTCTATTGATATTGAAATTACTTCTCGATACATTTTTACTTTACTGTCGCAAATTAAAAACACTCGAAGTGACGTACAATATATGTTTGTTACTTAAAAGTTAAACCTATCCGTCCGTTCGAGTGATCTTGAAGAATGAAAGATAGTATCGAGAACTTTTAAGTAACGTGATAAACGCTTCTCGATACATTTTTCAATATGCTACCGCATTATTAAAAACACTCGAAGAGACGTATAATTTATAATTGTAACTAGAATTCAAACTTCAACGTCCATTCGAGTGATCTTGAGGAACGAAAGATAGTATCGAGAACTGTCTAATTCGAGTTAAGATTTACAAACCAATTGCTTCTCGATACATTTATAGTAAAGTTATCACTTTACTATAACCACTCGAAGTGACGTTCAATAAAAAGTTAAATGATACCGTCCGTTCGAGTGATCTTGAAGAATGAATCCCGACGCTTCAGGAGTATCGAGAACTGCTTAATGAAAATCACAACAAATAAATTTCCAATCTCTACGTTAATAAAAGAGATAATGATCACTATTATTTTAACTAACCAATGATTTCAAGAAAAAACATCATTTTTCTTATAATTAGTTCATGTACTATACTTTCAAGTTTTGGTCAACATTCTGTAGCTAGAGATTGGAATGAGCAATTACTAGATGCCATCCGTAATGACGTGGCTAGACCAACATCACATGCCCGTAACCTTTTTCATAGTTCCGTGGTTATGTATGATGCTTGGGCTATTTTTAATGATGAAGCAGAAACGGTATTACTAGGAAAAAAATTAGGCAACTACACCTCTATTTTTAACGGCATTCAACAAGCTGACAATACGGAAACTGCCGTTCACGAAGTGATGAGTTACGCCTTATTTAGGCTATTAAACCATAGATTTCAAAATTCACCTTTGGTCAGCACCACTAAAAAATCCTTTTTAGACCTTTTCATTTCTTATGGCTATGACGCTAATTTTACAGCAACTGATTATAGTACCGGTTCTTATGCCGCTTTAGGTAATTATTTAGGAGCAGAAATGATTGCTTTTGGTTTGCAAGACGGGTCTAATGAAGCCAATAATTTTGACAATCAGTTTTATCAACCTGTAAATACACCCATACAACTAAACACCTATACCGAAAACATTGATATCGATCCCAACCGTTGGCAACCCCTCGCCTTTGATGTATTTATAGATCAAAGTGGGAATGTTTCCAATTCTAAAACACCTGATTTTCTAGGTCCTGAATGGGGTCAAGTAACGCCATTTTCATTACAACAAAAGGATCTTAAGGTGTTAAACCATAACTTTAATAGTTATGTATATAATAACCCGGGGCCACCACCTTACATTAAAAATTCAAATGAAGACGGAATTGATGATGCCTATAAATGGAACTTTTTATTGGTTGCTGCTTGGTCTGCACATTTAGACCCGACTGACAACACATTAATTGACATTTCACCTGCTGCCATAGGCAATGCAGATATTGAAAATTTTGAAGATACCTTTGTTGCCTATAAATCCTTTTACGATTTTACGGATGGTGGAGATTCAGGTACCGGTCATGCATTAAACCCTGTTACTAACCTACCGTACGCTCCACAATTGGTAAAAAGATCTGATTACGCACGTGTGTTGGCTGAGTTTTGGGCAGATGGTCCTGATTCAGAGACACCTCCGGGACATTGGTTTACCATCTTAAATTATGTAAACGACCATCCATCACTTGAAAAAAGATTAGGTGGCGAAGGTGCTCTAATGAGCGATTTAGAATGGGATGTGAAATCGTATGTAATGCTAGGCGGTGCCATGCATGATTGTGCGGTGAACACGTGGGGAATAAAAGGATATTACGATTATGTACGCCCTATTTCTGCCATTCGATATATGGCCAGTAAAGGACAAAGTACCGATAAAGAATTACCGAGTTACAATGCCCATGGTATTCCTTTGGTAGACGGATTAACCGCTGTTATTGAAGTTGGTGATGCCTTGGCAGGAACCAACAATGAAAATGTAGGTAAAATAAAAATATATGCTTGGAAAGGTCCCGACTTTATTGACAATCCTGAAACTGATGTTGCTGGTGTCGATTGGATTCTAGGAACGCATTGGTGGCCATATCAACGTGGTACCTTTGTGACGCCACCTTTTGCAGGCTATGTTTCTGGACATTCTACCTTTTCTAGAGCGGCTGCTGAAGTAATGACTCTACTTACCGGAAATGAATATTTTCCTGGAGGAATGGGAATTTTTGATATCAAGCAAAATGACTTTCTCGTTTTTGAACAAGGTCCCACGCAGGACTTAACCTTACAATGGGCAACCTATAGAGATGCCTCAGATCAAACAAGTTTATCACGAATCTGGGGAGGAATTCATCCACCAATTGACGATATAAGAGGGCGGAAAATAGGAGAGAAAATTGGCATTGAAACTTTTAATTTAGCAGTCAAGTATTTTAACGGAGAGGACATTAACAGTGGTGACAGCAACAATGAATGGAGCCTCTTCCCTATTCCATTTGACAATGAAATTACACTACAACAAGAAAACGCTGATACTTTTCAAATTGACATATTCACTTCTACAGGTAAACTGATATATAACAAGAACATAGAACAACAAACCAATACTATTACATTAAGCTTAATGAACCTAAATAAAGGTGTATATTTCACTAAAATTACAAGTAATTCTGACCATTCAGTTCATTACGAAAAGATAATCAAACAGTAAGTAATTCTTATATTATAAAGTATTAAGATCGTGTAACCTGAATACCTGTACGCGATAAATCGATATCTACAAAACGAGCTAAACTATTGGGTGGGTTGCTAATTAATGTTTGCCTTATTTTACCGGCAGCCTCTTGGTCTTTGGCAATGATAAAAATATAACCACCACCACCAGCACCGGGTAATTTAAAAGCAGAAGTATAGTCTTTAATTAAAGTCAGTATTTGTTGCACTTCTGGTGGATTAGTACCCGCATCCAATTGCTGATTCTGCACCCAAGTTTGAGCAACACAATTACTGAAATTGGTAAAATTACCACGCTGTAATGCATCAAAAGTGTCAAAAGCATGCTGTTTTATCTCTCCTAAAAGGGTGTTATTTTTGTTTTCATTGAGAAACATACTTCTTACAATTTCAGACAAAATGTTTTTTGCAACCCGTGTTATTCCTGTATAGTACAGCAACATCCGTGCTTTGTGCTCAGGCTCAGAAAAGATAAACTCTGGTGCCCATTTAATTTCAGGAAGTTGACTACTCCCCTTTTGCGTATGTATTAATTTTATACCTGGTAAAACCCCACCATATTGATCTTGCCAACCCCCACCAGTGGTTAATAACTGCTCTAACACCAAGGTTCTATGACTAATTTCATTGGGATTCCATCCAAAACCACAAAAGTCAGATAAAGCACCTAAAACGGTAGCTGCTAATATAGAACTTGTACCCAAACCTGAACCCTTAGGAATAGCTGCCAAGGTAGATATTTCAATACCACAACCAAATTCTTTCAATTGATCAGAAAGACTGTTATAGCTCTTTTCTGAATAATTAGGATGAAAACCCGCAAGACTTAAGGCTACTTTGGGAATTGAAAATGCAGAACCTATTTCATTAAATTGAGATAACTCTTCATAGGTGCTAATATCTTCTCTAGTGCCAATGTCAATAGATCGCAAAATAATTTTATACTCTTTTGAAGGCTTTATATACACCTGTAATGGTGGTTGACCATTCAATTCTATTGCCATATTCACCACAGCTCCACCATGTATTAAACTGTACGGAGGCGTGTCTGACCAACCGCCAGCAAGGTCTATTCGTATGGGACTCCTACCCCAAACAATCTGATCTTGATACACATTTAATTTAGGGTGTAAATTATTAAAAGACAACGTATTAATAATGTTTTCTTGAAGTACTTTAAAGGCTTTGTGCTCTTCTGTACTAAAGTCTTTATTTTGATATTGTTTTACTTTTGCTTGAAACATAAACTCATGCATTTGTAAAAACGGATCAGCAGGATCATGATCAAGAGACAGTACCAAATTGTCCTTAGCAACTCGCTTTGCAACATCATCTAAATCGATCTGGTAAAAAATACTTTTCTTATAGTTTTTATGAAGCAAACTATAATTATCTTTTCGAAAAGCTTCGCGTCCTATATACAACCTGTTTAAATTGGCTCTATTACTTATCTGTGAAGCAGAAATACGCTCCACATTCATATATTCCATGGTAATACTAGGGTCATTACCGGAAATCATAAACGAAATAAGCTCCTCGGTTAAATCCACTTTACGTACTACCGGAAAAATAGCGGCATCTTGAATGTCTGTTTGTTTGTCAATAGACAACTCATCTAGTGATAGATTTCTATCTGACAACCATGTCTGGAAGCTTTGTTCTAACCAAAAGGTTTGCTCATCACCAACCGCTCCTCTAAATTTATCATTAAACCCGTACGGTCGTATGCAATATAAATCATCATCAACAGGTACAATGTCTAAACAAATGCCTTTCTGTAAATTGAGGTTCCAATCATTAAAGGGAACTCCAGTAATAATATGATCAGAGGTCAATTGCCAATTAGCTCCAATAAATGAATTTTCTAACCATAAATTACGCTGATCAGCATGTAAACTAACTTTTACATCTGCATTTTGAATAAACATAGAAGGATGTGGCTTTGCATCCTTATGCAAAATAGAACGTTGATCTAACACTCTGTTTTGGATAGCTAAGGTTGATGAAATCAACTCTTTACTGGTCCCAAAATGATAAAACTCTCCGTTGGGTAAAGGCAATATAGCAACGGTAAGCTCATTCACTTCTGGAGCATCACCACCTTCTTTTATCCCCATTTTTAATCCGAAATCACCATATAAATCATAGAAGTTCAATGGCTTTTCAGTTATTAAATTTCCTTGATCATCTTTACTGTATCCAGACTGTTTTACCAACACCTCAATAGCTCTATCACTCAACACCCAAATACCAACATCCATTAAATACAATTTATCTTGCGATAATTCTTGTAACTCATGTGTGGGAGGCTTTTGAAGCATATAAAGCAACTCTTCCGGATTGCTTTTATTACATATAAAAACCCCGTGATTACACGCTAATTCCGCATTTACCCATAAACCATAACAGGCAACATCAACATCTGGCAATTCATTAATCTGCCCTTCTGACCGGATATACACATCACCGCTAGCCACAAGTGTATTTAGGTTTTTAGGTGTCTTTTTTAAGATTTTCTCATATAATGGAACCTGTAAGTCCAATAAATTCTGATCAATTTGCTGACCTCTTTCCCATCGAAAAACGGGTATAGGTGTCAATATTTTTCCCGAAGGAGCATATCCGGGCAAGCGTCTACTTTGTCCACCAGCATGAATTAAAATTCTCTTTTCTTTACCTAGCCATTGGCTAAAACTTTCCGATTTATCATCTACCCAACATTCTTTCAACAACCAAGCTGTACCACCTCCAGAACCTAAAGGTGTATTTTCAGGGTCTGCTGCACAAAACCATTCATCGTTATTTTTATCTTCAATTTCATGAAAATAGCTGATCAGATTAGTAGGCAAAGAGAGTAATTTTTTCATGAGATAAATATACTTTATTAAGTATTTACAATTATTGGATTATCATATTTTATTTGAGCTACTATTTCTAACGAACACTAAGGTTATTTATTTGTTAAAAATTAAGCATTTAATTAAATCACCTTATATAATTACTCTAATTTTGCCCGATGCAAATAAAAAAATCGAGTCAGATTGAATTTATCGCCTTAATGGCGTCATTAATGTCTGCTGTAGCACTAGCTATAGACGCATTATTACCTGCATTATCGTATATAGGCATCACTATTGGCACTTTACAAGAAACAGACAATCAATTGATCATTATCATGATCTTCTTAGGTTTAGGGATAGGCCCTTTATTGTTCGGTCCTATTTCTGATAGCTTAGGCAGAAAACCTGTGGTTTATATGGGATTTGGTTTATTTATAATTGCCAGTTTTGTTTGTATTTATGCGACCAGCTTAAACATGATGATTGCCGGGCGAATTTTACAAGGAATTGGACTTTCAGCTCCTAGAACCATTGCTATTGCTATGGTTAGAGATAAATATAGTGGAGATTATATGGCGAGAATTATGTCGTTTATTACCGTTGTGTTTTTACTAGTGCCTACGGTGGCACCTGCAACTGGAAAGTTTATTCTTGACCATTACAATTGGCAAGCTATTTTCTATAGTCAATTGATATTTAGCGTATTAATATCCATTTGGTTTTGGAAACGACAAGATGAAACCTTAGCCGTTGAAAATCGATTACCATTTTCTTCGCATATCTTTATGAATGGCTTAAGAGAAATAGTAAAACATAAAACAACCATTGGGTATACCGTAATTTCGGGATTTATAACAGGGGCTTTTATTGTGTATTTAAGTGGAAGTCAACAAATATTTGAAAAACAATATTTAATGGTCGATCAATTCCCATTTATTTTTGCAGGATTAGCTATTGCAGTAGGTACAGCCACTTTTTTAAACGGCACCTTGGTATTGCGTTTCGGCATGGAAAAACTGGTTACTTTTGCGTTGCTAGGCTTTTTGACGTCGTCCTTTCTGTATTGTATATTCTTTTACAATACAGGCAATCCGCCTGTAGCCATTTTAATTGGATTTTTTGCTTTACAATTCCTATCTATAGGATTCCTTTTTGGAAACTTAAGAGCGTTAGCAATGCAACCCGTAGGCCATATAGCTGGGATAGGAGCTGCAATTACTGGTTTTATCTCCACGTTAATGGCAGTATCCATTAGCACCTATATTGGTAGGTTCATAAACGACACTGCCCTTCCCCTATTTGTTGGATTCTTTATCTGTGGTATGCTTGCTTTTATAGTATTATTACTTTTAAAAAGAGGAAAACTCAGGCTTTTTGCACCACATATTAAAGAGGTATGACAATAAGGTATAACGTATACTGTTTTAGTTACCCAAAAACGATAACTGTTTTTACAACCATTCCAAAAAATAATCCATCATTTCTTCTTTAAGTTGACGATGCAATTTCGTATAGGTACGCATATCATTACGCAAATTATGTTGGTCATTTTGCAGTCTACCATCCACTTCTTCGTTTAAATCAGCAGCTTTAATACTCTTAATTTTTGCCTTACACCGATGTTGTAATTTAGAAATGACGTCTTGCTCTATCATTATCTTATTTTGAAAACTTTCCAAAGGAACTAAAGCCTTCTTACTGAACTCTCTACTAGCTATCTCTTCAAGTTTTTTTTCAAACAAATCCATTTCCTTGGCATGAAACTTCAATTCTCGTCTCCAAATCTCTAAATTAAATTTTAAATCGCTTAAATACAACACTTTGGTCTCCATATTACTATTGTTTTAAATTACACATTAATGATTTACTAATTGTTGTTGCACATTACTTGGCACAGGCTGATAAGCCGAAAATTTAGAGCTAAAAGAAGCTCTCCCTTGTGTTAAAGAGCGTAAACTAGTGGAATAGCCAAAAAGCTCCGCAGCTGGTGCTATACATTTTAAAATTTGATAATGTCCGTTACTTTCAACACTTTGAATAATGGAGCGTCTCGATTGTAAATCGGTCATCACATTCCCAACCATCTCTTCAGGTACTTTTACGGTTAATTCTTGTGCGGGTTCTAATAATTTTGGGTTCGCATTTAAAAAAGCTTCTTTAAACGCATGTGCTCCCGCAATTTTAAATGAAATATCGTTAGAATCTACAGAGTGCATTTTTCCGTCATAAACCATTACACGCACATCTCTGATATACGAATCCGTTAGTGGACCCGATTCCATCACCTCTAAAACCCCCTTCATTACAGATGGTAGGTATCGCAAATCAATAACCCCTCCTACAATACAATTATAAAAAACAAGCTTTCCACCCCAAGGTAAATCTACTTCTTCCTTACCTCTAATATTAAATCCTTCAGGATCTGGCATCCCCTCTTCCCAAGGTTCAATTTTCATATGTACTTGAGCAAACTGTCCTGCACCACCAGATTGTTTTTTATGTTTATAACTAGATGTTGATGATCGTTTTATTGTTTCTCTATAGGTGATTTTCGGTTTTTCAAAGCGTACTTTTATGCCATATTCATTCTCTAACTGCCAGTTTACAATGGCCAGATGTAATTCCCCTTGACATCCTAAAATTAACTGTTTCGATTCTTTCGCATAATGAATAGTTACAGTCGGGTCTTGATTGTGAATTTTCTTTAAAGCCTCATTTAATTTTTCTTCATCCTTTTTATTCTCCGCCACAATAGACCTGCGGATTCTAGGCTCTGGGTATTTTATAGGTTTGATAGTTATGGATTTACCAACCTCGTGAAGCGTGTCATTAGTTTCCGTATATTTTAATTTCAGGGTAGCTCCAATATCTCCAGCAGTTAATTTTGAAACAGGTTCACGCTTTTTACCATCCATAATAAACAATTGATTGATCGCTTCCGTTTCTCCATTTCTAGAATTTACCATTTTATCATTTACGTTAATCTCTCCTGATACCACCTTGAAATACGTGATTTGACCTAAATTAGGCTCGTTAAGCGTTTTAAATACAAATAAACTTGTTGGTGCTTCTTTCTTACCGATAATATCTTTGCCTTCTAGAGTTTGCTCAATATTTAAATCCGCTGCCGCCGGAGCTACATTATCTATAAAGCCCATTAAACGGCCCGTACCCATATCATTTAAAGCAGAAACACAAAATACAGGAAACAACTCTTGTTTCAACATCCCGGCTTTAATCCCTTTTCGCATCTCATCTTCATTCAAAGTCCCTTTTTCAAAGAATAACTCCAACAATTCATCGTCATTTTCCGCTGCTTTCTCAATCAATTCATTATGCAGTTTATTAGCCAATTCGATCTGATCATCTGGGATTGGTAATTTCTCTGGCTTACCACCGGTAGGTTTAAATTTATAAACTTTCATTTTTAGAACATCAACAATACACTGTGCCCCATCTATTTTTATAGGGTATTGAATTTTCATCGCATTTTTCCCAACCAACGAGGTTATGCTCTTAAAACTCTCATCAAAATTAGCATTGATATGATCTATTTGATTGATAACAAAAAGTGTGGGTTTACTATATCTATCTACATAATTCCATATGATTTCTGTACCTATTTCTACTCCATATTGTGCATTTAACACGGTAACAATAGTATCAGCCACCCTAATTGAAGAAATAATTTCACCAATAAAATCATCTAAACCAGGAGTGTCTATAATATTTATTTTGTAGTTTCTCCATTCCGTATGTAAAGGCGTGGCAAACACAGAATTACCCCGTTCTTGTTCAACCTCATGAAAATCTGATATCGTGTTTTTCGTTTCTACCGCTCCTCTTCTATTGATTAGTCCCGCTTCGAAAAGCATAGTTTCTGAAAGTGTTGTTTTACCACTGTTGTGAGCCCCTACAAAGACTACATTTTTGATATGTTTGTCGTCATATATTTTCATAGTTATAGATTTAGGAATTAATTAGAAGCCTAAAGCTAAGAAGAGAAAGTCGTAAAAAACATGATATTTATTAGTTTTCACTAAAAAAGAAGAAATACACAAAAAGCAATTAAAATATTGATTATCAAGTGTTAATATAAAATACACTTATTGAAAATTCCAATATGAATACATATACCAAAAGAAACCGCTATAAATTATTGGAAAATAGACATCGAATTTTAATGTAAAATATTCACAGAATCATAAACAACTACTTTCTTCCAACGTGGTGAAGACTCTTCAATAAATTGTTTATGATTCGGCTCTATTTGATAGGAATCATGGTCCTTTTTAGTTTCAAAAGTGAGAAGTAAACTATAGGTATAGGTACTATCAATAACTTCTCTATCCGTTTGAGCAGGAGTTCCAACATGTTTGGTTTTAATAAAAACGGACTGATTTATAAAGTTAGTTAACGATTTTTCAAAAGCCGCTCGATCGACTGCATTATCTGGATTCTTTAACCAAAAAAATACGTTATGAGCAAAATTACCTTGAGTCATTTTTAAAATTTTTAACGTTCATTTAAAATCAAATATAGAGAATCATTTTACTATATTTGTTGATAATCGAATATTTATGAATATGAAAAGTAAATCAATCAGTCTTTCTGTCTTTTGCGTTTTAATGCTAATGACCCCGTGTTTACAAGCACAATCAGAAAATTTATTGATTTTCTCTAAAACGGAAGGCTATCGTCATAAATCGATTGATGCAGGAATTGTAGCGATACAAAAATTAGCGAAAGAAAATGATTTTAATGTAACTGCCACTGAAGATGCTACCTATTTTAATACTGATACCTTAAAAAACTATACGGCTGTTTTATTTTTAAGCACTACTGGTGATATTTTTAATGAAGAACAACAAAATAGCTTTAAAAAGTTTATACAATCTGGTGGTGGATTTGTAGGAATTCACGCTGCGACAGATACAGAGTTTGATTGGCCATGGTATGGTAAATTAATTGGTGCCTATTTTATTTCACATCCTAAGCAACAACAAGCCACTTTAGATATTGTTGACCACAAACATATGGCAACCAAAATGCTACCAAAAAAATGGTCCCTTTTTGACGAATGGTACAATTTTAAAGATATTAGTAAAGATTTATATGTACTTGCAAATTTAGATGAATCGAGTTATTCGGGTGGTGAAAATGGTAGTCACCACCCTATTTCTTGGGTTCAGGAATATGACGGAGGTAAAATGTTCTATACAGGCATGGGCCACACTAACGAAGCTTATGCAGATACTAACTTCTTAGCTCATGTTTTAGGTGGTATACAATATGTATTTGGCAGATCTGAAGAAGAATAACTTTTTAATAGTTTAGAAGCTCATTTATTGCCGCTCCCAGTTTGTCTTTGCCTAAATATTGAGCTTCTAATTGAGGCTCAAAAGGAATAGGCGTATCAATACTAGCCACACGTTTCACCGCCGCATCTAAATATTCAAAACAATTTTCGTGAATTAACGCTGAAATATCGCTTGCGATACCACCAAATAAAGAATCTTCTTGAACAACAAGAGCCTTACCCGTCTTTTTAACAGAAGCATATATCGTCTCTGTATCCAATGGCTTTAAAGTTCGTAAATCAATGACATCTGCAGCAATAGAAGTTTCTTTGAGATAATCTAAAACCCAATGTAAGGCATATCCAAAAGAGATAATAGTGATAGCACTTCCCTCCTTTAGTAATGCCGCTTTCCCTAAAGGTAATGTAAAGTAATCTTCAGGCACTTCTTGGCGGATGCTTCGGTACAAGGCTTTATGTTCAAAAAACAATACAGGATTTGGATCTTCAATTGCAGTGGCCAATAAACCTTTTGCATCATAAGGAAATGCAGGATAAACCACTTTTAAACCTGGCGTTTTCGTAAACCAAGCCTCATTCGTTTGACTGTGAAAAGGACCAGCTCCTACACCCGCTCCGCAAGGCATGCGTATAACAACATCTGCATGTTGCCCCCATCTGTAATTTGATTTTGCTAGTAAATTTACTATTGGGTTAAAGCCCGAACTTACAAAATCTGCAAATTGCATCTCAACGACCGACTTAATACCACTAATCGACAATCCATAAGCAGCGGAAACAATAGCCGATTCACATATCGGAGTATTTCGCACTCTTTCCTTACCAAAAGCCTCCACAAAACCTTCTGTGATTTTAAAAACACCACCATATTCAGCAATATCTTGCCCCATAATCACCAAGTCATCATGACGCTCCATGCACTGTTTTAAACCTTGAGAAATAGCATCTACAAAACGAATATTCTCATAATTACCTTTAGACTTAACCTCCTGATATTTAAATGATTTAAAAACATCACCTAATTCTTTTTCTAAATCAGGAACCAATCGCTCTTCGTTAAATGCAAGCTCTAAATTATCATTAATTTGATGAGCCATTTCAATCTTAATTTCAACCTCCATTTCTTCAGTCAAAATGTCTTTATTTTTAAGGAACTCTTGATAATTTTCTAACGGATCTTTAGCACCCCATGTATCTAATAATTCTTGTGGCACATATTTCGTCCCACTAGCCTCTTCATGACCACGCATTCTAAAAGTCATAAATTCTATAAAAACTGGTCGTGGATTTTTACGCACACTTTTAGCAATGTCAGCCACTTTTTGATACACATCGAGTACATTATTCCCGTCAACAACATGACTTTCCATACCGTATCCTTTTGCTCGATCAGCCAATTGCTCACAATTAAATTGTTCTTTTGAAGGTGTCGATAATCCATACCCATTATTTTCAACACAAAAAAGTACGGGTAAACTCCATACAGAAGCCACATTTAACGCTTCATGAATATCCCCTTCACTAGTTCCGCCTTCACCAGTAAACACTGCACAAACTTGATTGTTTTTTTTAAGTAAATTCCCCAAGGCAATACCATCAGCAACCCCAAATTGTGGACCTAAATGAGATATCATTCCAACAATATGAAACTCTTGTGTACCGAAATGAAAACTTCGATCTCGCCCATTGGTAAATCCATTAAGTTTACCTTGCCATTGTGAAAATAACCGATGCAACGGAACACCTCTTGAAGTAAAAACACCTAAATTTCTATGCATTGGCAAAATATACTCATCACTTTCTAGTGCAGATGCTACACCTACAGAAATAGCTTCTTGACCAATACCACTAAACCATTTAGAAATTTTACCTTGACGTAATAAAATCAACATCTTTTCTTCAATTAATCGCGGCAAAAGCAATCCTTTATATAATTCTAACAGCTTTTTATTGGAAAGATTTTTCTTAAAATACATAGATTGAGTTGATGTGTGAATTATATAAACAAAAAAAAACGCTCTCAAATGTATTGAAAGCGTTTAATAAATTAAAATTTATAATTAATTATATTTTATACGCATCAAAAATAGCATGCATCAACCTCTTTTTATCATTGATAACCTCCTCTAGAGAAATTGACGTTTCTGTTCTTAAAACACCTTTGATTTCGTCAATTCTAAAAATAACATCCTTAGCATGTTTCGTATCAATTGCTCTTATCTTACAAAAAACAGCGAATTTACCCGTTGTTAAGTGTGCAACTGTTACCTCCGGTATTTTAAGCAACTCATCAACAACCTGTTGAGTGAAAGATGAATTTTCAATAAATACACCTATATAAGCTATAAAGGAATAATTCATTTTATCATAGTCAACCGTTAAAGTTGAACCTTTTATTACACCTTCCTCTTCCATCTTTTTTACGCGAACATGAATCGTTCCTGCAGAAACTAGCAATTTTTTTGCAATATCTGTAAATGGGGTTCTAGCATTTTCGATAAGAACATCAATTATCTGATGATCTATTTCGTCTAGTTTGAATTTTGACATATTATGTTATTTTCATTAAAAATACTAAATTCTTACTTTTTCCCTTAAAAAACTAATAAAATGTGATTTAATTGTCAAAAAGTTTACTAAGTGATAATTTGGTTTCGAATTTTTCACCATTTTTATTGATTATAGTATTGGCATTATACTCTGATAAATTACCAATTATCTCAATAGTGGGTCTGAAAATCACTTTTTTATCTTCAAGTGTTTCTTTAAATAAAACACCTACATCTACCAACCTATTTTCTTCTACCAACTCAATGTTTTTGTAAATAATATCTAAAAATGACTTTTCATTATTCGGAATTTCAAAATAAGCTTCATAATTTGAATTATCTTTCTCTGACGCTATAAAGGAAATTCCAGCTACTAAGCTTATAAAATTAAATCGCCTAACCTCTTCCCTATTATAATCATCTTGATAATGCCCCGCCTCTATTAATATGGTATAGTATCCTGCTTTCTGAAAATTATCACCTGTAGCAGTAGGGTAAAACTCATCTGTATACCTGCCAATTTGCCCAGGAATTACCTGTGCTAACGAACTAAACATCGCATTAATAACTGACATTGTTATTTTTCTACCTTCAGTTACCTCACGCGATTCTTCTTCTGACGGTGCTAAAAAAGAAATGGTTGCCGGATAGTCTCCTACATTAAATATAGTACGCTGATCATGTAGATTAAAACAATATTTAGGATTAACATCTTTTAAAACAGCTTGTAATATTTTACTTTCAGGTGCTTTTACCGCAACGGCATCACGGTTTAAATCAATATTTTGAGCATTTACTCGCGTATATACAGCAGCACCATCTGGATTCAACATTGGTACAAACACCAAAGTACACGCTTTCAAAATCTCATTTACCATTAAATGAGTATCATCATCTAACCATTTTAACAAATCAAATAAGGCTTTTGTACCTGTACTTTCATTACCATGCATTTGTGACCAGAGCAATATTTTTATCTTACCACTACCAATGGTAATTTTATGAATTGGTATTCCTTTATAAGAATGTCCAATAATTTCTTTAGAAAATTTCTGTGATAAATTCTTCAATATAGGTTCAATATCAGCATAGGTAAGATACCTTCCAAATAGATTATTTTCTTTATGGTTTTTACTCCAAGAAACTAATGTGTTTAAATCTGTTATATTCATTTTACAAATGTAAATAAAGTAATGTTTACAATTGTAAAATATATTATCGATCTTCTCCTCCCTAATTCTCATCAGATAATTACAATTGTAAATAAATAATAAACACAACAGATAAAATACTATAAATCAATAATTAAAACAACTTTAAATGAAGTTTTAATTCAATAATATAATTAATATTTTAATTATTTAACGTGTAATCAAAATCTATTTATTTACATTTGTAACTTAATATAATAATGTGATTAACAACATAGACTTTTCGAAACGACTAAATATGGTGATGGAATATTACCAACTCTCTGCTACTGTTTTTGCCGAGAGAATTGGGGTGCAACGCTCTAGTATTTCACATTTATTATCAGGTAGAAACAAACCCAGTTTAGATTTTGTTTTGAAGGTTTTGGAGCACTTTAAAGAAGTTGAATTGTATTGGTTGTTAAAAGGCAAGGGAACATTCCCATCTAAAAAAGAGGCGTCCTCCTCCACCACTATTTCCAATAACGATGCCCCCATTATTAAATTAAAGGAAAAGAGCCTTCAAAATAATATTGACCGAATTATCATTTTTTACAAAGACGGAACATTTGAAAATTATACTGAAAAAAGCAACTAATTGCAATTGCGTAATTTCAATTTCACTTTTAAATATCAAAAAATGCAACGCATAAAAAAAGCCTCACATTTTTTAATGTGAGGCTTTTTTAACGGGCTACAATCTGTTAAATAAGAATTTACTTAATAGCTGCAATCCCCTTTTTAACAATTGCGATTAGCTCCTCTTTATTAGAAGAATTTAACTGCTCTTTACCAACCTGTACTTGTTGTAACATTTGTTTTATAATAGCATCTGCACCATATTTTTTAAATTGTTCTGCTTTTGACACAAAATCATCAACCATAATTTGCGTAGCTTTTACATTGTCACTCGTAGCAATCCATTGAAATGCTTGACCATACAACGCTTGTACTTTAGGATCTGAATTAAAAAACAATCCTGCAATAATTTTATCAGCAATAAATGGCATTTCTTGAGTTAAGCGTTCACTTACATAAACTTCTAACAAACCATCTACCATCCCTTTTTTATCTATGGGATTGGTTATACTAATCGCCTTGTCAATAGCTGTTCTTTTATCTATTTTATAAAGTGCAGCAATGGCATTTGATTTCACGGAGTATGATTTACTTTCCATTGCATCTTTAAAAATACTAGCATATTTAGTATCGCTTAAACCACCAAGGACATTAATAGCTTTTGATCTTACTAATGTTTTATCATCAGAAGTTGCTAATTTCTCAACCATCTTTAAAACACCTTTATCTTTACTAACATCTATTTTGTCTAGAGCTAAAATTCTCAAACCGTAATAGTTGTCATTTAAGGCTTTTGTCAATGTTTTATAGGATTCTTTATTATCTTGATCTGCCGCTAATATCTCAATAGCTTTTCTTCTATCTAAATAATTAGCACTTTTCATATTGTATTGATAAATATAATTTTCAATAGATTTTTCATCTTTTATTTGAGCCAATAAAATTTTATCAGCATCAACATTTATCAATTGTGGTTTTGTCTTATATTTAAAAGTAAATTTCTCTTCCTTATTTTTTATAGTGACATTATAACGCTCTACTTCATCATTCTCATAAACATCAATAGCTAAAGGAAAATCAAAAAGTTTATCAGTAGTTTGTTTTATCAATACCGTTACTGAATTACCTTCATCATTATAAATATAACTCACATCTAATTTAGGATGTCCAGAATTGAAATACCATTGGTTAAAAAACGGATTCAAATCTTTTCCACTTACTTCTTCCAACGCTAAACGCAATTGATGAGCTTCACCCGTTTTATATTTATTCGTTGTTAAATACTCTTTTAACCCTGCAAAGAAAGCTCTATCACCTAAGTAATTCCTTAACATATGTAAAATACCGCCACCTTTATTATAAGATACTGCATCAAACATATCTTCTCTACTACTATAATGAAAACGAACTAAATTTTTAGATTCATTACCGCCCATATAATATCCTTGTAAATCATCGTAACGATGAGCATCTGCATAATCTTTTCCGTATTTATGCTCTTGCCATAAGTACTCACTATAATTAGCAAATGATTCGTTTACTGATAAATTACTCCAACTCTCTGCAGTAACTAAATCACCAAACCAATGGTGAAATAACTCATGGGCAATTGTATTTTCCCACGTATTCTCATCGATAAGTTGACCCGTCGTTTGATTTGCATTTTCAGCATGAATTACTGCTGTTGTATTTTCCATAGCTCCACTTACATAATCTCTACAAACGATTTGAGCATATTTTTGCCAAGGATATTTTACACCCGTCAATTCAGAAAAGAAAGTAATCATTTCTGGAGTGTTTCCAAAAATCTCTTTTGCATAAGGCTCATATTCCTTTTCTACATAATAATCTACAGCTATATCATTCCAAGTATCTTTAACAATACTAAATTCACCTACACCCATAAAAAATAAATAAGGTGCATGCTTTTTATCAAAATTCCAATAATCAGTTCTCGTTCCGTCACCATTCTCAGTTTGACTCTCTAACAATCCGTTAGACAGTGTAACATATTTATTAGGCACAGTCATATAGATTTCTTCTGAAGTCTTTTGATTAGGACTATCAATGGTAGGAAACCAACAACTGCTCGATTCAGTTTCTCCTTGCGTCCATATCTGAGTTGGCTTGTCAGGATCAGTTTCTAAAGGGTCAATAAAATACAAACCTTTAGCACTTGTAATAGCTGCACTTCCTTCTTGCGTTACTTCTTCTGGTCTTGCAGTATAAGCTATATGTAAAGTGTATTCTTCATCTTTTACATAGATGTTTTCTAACTTTATAATCAACTTACTTCCATCATAGTCATATTTTAAAGACTTACCATCTCTAGAGACTTTATGAATCAACATGCCCTTCGCATCTAAAGTTACGCTTTGAACAGGATAAAAATGAGGTTTTAGCGTAATCCACGCTTCACCTGCCATTTGACTTTTAGCAAAATCAAATGAAACTTTTAACTTAGTATGCACTAAATCATTAATCTTCTCTCTTTCAGCTTGGTATACTTGTTTTACCGAGGTAGAATCTGCCTCTTGAGCAAAAGAGAAATTAAAAATTGCAACTGCAATTAGAAAACTTAGAATTATTTTTTTCATTGTTTATAGTATATTTAGGCCACAAAGATAATCTTTTATAGAAATTATTCAATCGTTTTTTTAGGCGACAAGGCGAATTCACTTACGGTTTGGAAATAAACCACAACAATAACGACTTGGTTTTTGATGATTTATTGAAAGTGATAGATGTCTTTTTACAAAAGAAAATTAAAACATAAAAAAAACCTGAACGCAATGTGTGTTCAGGTTTATACTTTTTTTTAACAACAAGCAGAACACTTGCTATTATTTATCCTAATTAGAATTATTTCATATTCTTTGCTAAATCTTTTAAGCCTTTAAAACCATCTCCATCAATATCTCCTATTTCATTCATCATTTTAAGAATTTTACCAGGTTCCATTTTATCGCCCAACACTCTGACTAAAGCAAAACCTTGAGATTTATCATTTCCATAAACAACCAATTCATCGATAGAATTATCTTCTTCACTTCCTTCATATTTAACAACAACATCTCTACCCTTATCCTTAAAACGGATCAGTTCAACATATTTTTTATCTTTAATAATGGCTTTTACTTTTGCTTTTTCTAAAGCATACTGAGCCTCATTTGCTTCGTTTTTCACAAAGGCAAGCACATTTAATTTTTTTATAGATGCTAAGGTACTCTGTGCTTCTGCCGATGCATCATCTTTTAAACTCACCAAACTTGCGGGTAAATCTAAAGATCTAAAGTTATCATCGTCTTGATTATCAATATAATACTTTTGTAAAGATGGACTACTTCCACAAGAAGCAAATAATAGCATTACAATTGAAATAGATAGTATTTTAGTTATAGTTTTCATCGGAATATATGTTTTGAGATTATCAAATTACTTTTAAAAAGGAATGCCCTATTACCATGACTTTACAGCGTCTTAGTTCTTCTTTTTTACATCTTTTAAATGCTCACCTCCTTGAATATTCATTTGCTCAGTTAGCTTAGAAATTTTATTCAAATCAATATCACCTGTTATAGAAACAATTACAGCTTTTGCATCACGATCTGCACCGCCAATATCCGTACTAATACCATCTATAAACATAAAAAGTTCTTTTACATGATCTGCATCTTTACCTTCTCTAATATAAATTTTAACATTACCTTCTTTGTCCTTAACACTCATTAGCTCAGATAACTTAGAAGACTTTAAGTAACTAGCTACTTTAGCTTTCATTTCTGCGGCAATAGAAACATTTTCAGTAGCCAACACTCTTAAACTATTAAGACCACTTACAAGGCTAATATACTCTTTTGCATCATCTGTTTCTCCAGCTACTTTACCCATTAGCTCAAACATTTTTTTATTTACCGTGACTACAGATACATCATCCATATCAGCAAAATTATCAAATGTTGATTGTGCAAAAGTTGCTAAAGGTGCTATTACTAAGGCTAATGCAATTATTAAATTTTTAGTTTTATTCATTATATTTCTATTATTTGTTTTGAGATCGTTATTTTTCGTTGAAAACTTCATTTCTTTAGTATTATATAGTGTGTTCATCATTTCTATTTTTTAATTGTTTTTAAATACTTTATTCTGTGTTTTTTGAAACTCTTGTAATCCAGCAATAGCAACACTTTCTCCTTTATTTAGATTTTGAGAAATCAATTGGAATGCTTTCTGAGTTTCTTGATAAGCTAGTTTGGCATCTTTACGCTCTTGATCTGAAATACTATCAGAGGTATTAACCGTATAAATACTAACTAATAAGATTGCTGCAGCGGCTACTGAAGCCCATTTCCAATACGACTTTTTAGTTTTTAAAGGAATGGTCTTCGTAAAACGTTCTGCTTTACTCTCATTAAAATAACCGAACATTGCTTTATATTCTAGTAAATGTGCCGGTGTATTATCTTGTTGAAAATAAGTTGCCAATACCTGTTCTTCTTGCAAAGAAGTTTCAGCATTTTCATATTTTTCAATTAGTTGTTCTATGTTAGCTAATTCCATAGTTATGTTGTTTTATCAATTGTTGTCTTATTGTTTTTCTTGCTCTCGACAATGCTACACGCACCGCTGTTGGCTGTAAGTCAAGAATCTTGCCAATTTCTTCAAATTCAAAATTCTCAACATCTCTTAATTGTATTATTAATTTCTGTTTTTCTGGTAAATTTTCAATCAACTCATGTACTTTACTTACACTATCTTTTACCTCAATATCTCTTTCTAATGAGATATTATTATCCTTATAATTACTATGTACTAATTTTAAATTATTGGAACGTTTAGCTTTTAGCTGATCTAAACAATAATTTTTTGTCATGGTCATTGCGAAAGCCTCCACACTGCTATAATTTTTCAGCTTACTTTTATTCTTCCATAATTTTAAGAATAACTCTTGGGTTGCATCCTCTGCCTCATCAATAGAGACCAACAACCTTTTAGCTAATCTAAAAACTTTGTCTTTTAACGGTAAAACTGTATTTAAAAATTCAGTTTGTTGCATTTTGGTTTGGTTTGGCACTAATATCACAAATTAACACGAATTTATTTATTCCATCGTCTCATCTCTATTTTAAAGACGATTAAGTGCTTATTTTGTTACTAATGTTTTTTTTGGTTTGATTATTGCGTGACTTAAATTCAATGATTAGAAATTGTTTTAATCTTAACTCTAATGTTTCAAATCTGTTGTCTATAATTTAAGACGAACCAGTTGTATTTTTGTTACAAACCTGTTAGCATTTGTAATAAATTTCCTTATTTTGCGACAAACTTTAAAAAAAACATATGAAGAAATTGGTATTAACCACCGTTACTCTCCTTACCTTATTATTTATCAATTGCGATAAAAACAAAGATGAACCTCAAGAACCAACCGTTGAGTTGAATAGTGAAATTAACGATTTTGTTTGGAAAGGATTGAATACTCATTATTATTGGCAAAGCGATGTAGCAAATTTAGATGACACAAAAAATGATGTATTAAGTGACTACAATACTTATTTAAATAGTTATAATGACCCTGAAGAATTATTTGAATCCTTATTATACCAAAAAGGTACTTCTGACAGGTTTTCGTGGTTTATTGACGATTACAGAGCTTCAGATGCTTCAAGTAGAGGCATTAATGATGCATTCGGATTTGAATTTTCATTAGCTAGATTAAATAGTGATGGTGATGAAGTTATAGGTTACATAACCTACATTGTTCCTAATACTCCGGCATCTGAAGCGGGATTAAAAAGGGGTGATGTTTTTAACATTTTTAATGGTGTTTCATTAAATCTGGATAATTATTCAGTAGTAAATAAATACTACAGCGATAATAGTATCTCTATGAAGTTTGCTACTTTAGAATTTAACAATTCGGAGGCGTCTGTTATTTCAAATGGCAAGGAAGCTAATTTAACATTACGAGAAGTAGTAGAAAACCCTGTTCATTATTCTAGTACTTTAGATATTGACGGAAAAAAAGTGGGTTATTTAGTTTATAATGGCTTCAAATATACCTTCCATGCTGAAATGAATGCTGTTTTTGGTGATTTTAAATCTCAAAATATTCAAGAATTGGTTTTAGACTTAAGATATAATGGAGGTGGTTCCGTATTAACATGTGCCTATTTATCGAGTATGATATATGGAAACGCATCAGAGAATGAAGTTTTTGCTAAATTAATCAATAACTCTAAAAATAGTGATGATGACTCCTATTATCCTTTTTTTGATAAAGGATATATTTATGACATAGATGGTGATAATACTGGAGATTTCACTTTAAATAGGTTAACCAACTTGAATAAACTATATGTCATAGTCTCTGATGACACCGCTTCGGCAAGTGAAATGGTAATCAATGGCTTAAGAGCCTATATGGGAGATGCTAATGTTATTTTAATTGGAACAACAACTTATGGTAAAAATGTAGGTTCTTTTACTCTTTATGATTCTCCTGATTTTAGTTCTACAAATATTAATACAAATCATACCAATGCTATGCAACCCATCACTTTTAAAATATTTAATAAATTAGATCAAAGTGATTATACCGCTGGGTTCAATCCAGATATAGAGCAAGTTGAATACATTTCTGATATGAAACCATTTGGAGATTTAAACGAGCCATTATTAAAAATTGCCTTAGATAATATTAGAGGTACAGTAAGTAAAGGTCAAACAATAAAAGGCCCTGAATTAAAAAATGAAAAAGTATTTAATTCTGCTGATAAAAGACAATTCTCTAAGGAAATGTATATCATCCCTCAAGAATTAAATTAATATATTATATTAAGAAAAAGCTCATTTTACAAATTGTAAAATGAGCTTTTTAAGTTTTAGACTATGCGAATAGATAAATATTTATGGACAACCCGGTATTACAAAACCCGAAGTAAAGCTACAGATGCTTGTAAAAAAGGGCATATAAAAATAAACGCATCTAACTGTAAACCTTCAAAAGAGGTTTATATAGGTGAAAAAATTGTAGTCCGCAAAAATCAGATTAATTATGAATTAGAGGTGTTAGACTTACCTCCTAACCGCGTTGGTGCCAAACTTGTAGATCTTTATCGTAAAGACACCACACCGAAAGAAGCCTTTGAAAATTCAGAAGTCTTAAAGTACTCTAAAGATTATTACAGAAAAAAAGGAACTGGTAGACCTACTAAAAAAGACAGAAGAGATATTGACGATTACACAGAAGAAGAATAATTAAAAATGTTTTATTCTAAATTTCTGACATAAATTAATGATAGACAAAGCATTGAATTGTTTTAAAAAGAGAAATACTGCGTTTTCTCTTTTTTTTTATAATTTCTCTCGTTATTTTTGGTTTTAAATTATCAAATTTTATTACATTTGCACTCGCATTAAAAAATTAATGCTGTTCATTAAAATTTTGGAGAGGTGCCGGAGTGGTCGATCGGGGCTCCCTGCTAAGGAGTTGTACTCGTAAGGGTACCGGGGGTTCGAATCCCTTCCTCTCCGCAATCAATTAAAGCTGCGAGTAAAATTTTAGCAGAACAAAGTTGTCAAGCTTGCTTGTAAAACTTTGAGAGGATAAAATTTGCAGTATGTGGTAAAAGGGAACAACATTGTTAATCCCATCCATAACCAACAAAGCATCAATTGATGTTTGAAATATTGTTTTACAGTGATAACTGTTTTTTTCGGGGTGTAGCGTAGCCCGGTTATCGCGCCGCGTTTGGGACGCGGAGGTCGCAGGTTCGAATCCTGCCACCCCGACCATTAAAAGCCTAAAGAATCTTTGATTCTTTAGGCTTTTTTTATTTGTTTACATTGCCAACGAAGTTGAGCATAAGTAAACAAATAAAAAAAGACGCAAAAATGGCATCGCCATTTTAGGCTTTTAATGAGCAACAACCCCATCACAGGATCACGACGAGGAACGAGGCGTAATCCTGTTTATTCTCACTTTCTAAAATTTATAATCTCTTTATATGAAACCCCATCACAGGATCATGACGAGGAACGAGGAGTAATCCTGTTTATTCTCACTATCTAAAATTTAATAACTTTCTTTATAAAAACACTCCATAAGGATCACGACGAGGAACGAGGCGTAATCCTGTTTATTAACTAAATTTTACTATATAAAATTAATCAACGATCACGACGAGGAACGAGGAGTAATCCTGATTATTCTCACTATCTAAAATTTATAATCTCTTTATATGAAACCCCATCACAGGATCACGACGAGGAACGAGGAGTAATCCTGCCATACTCTCTCTATCTAAAATTTAATAACTTTCTTTATAAAAACACTCCATAACGATCACGACGAGGAACGAGGAGTAATCCTGTTTATTTATTAACTGAATTTTACTATATAAAATTAATCAACGAT
This sequence comes from Aureibaculum flavum, assembly GCF_016406085.1. Classification (GTDB taxonomy): domain Bacteria; phylum Bacteroidota; class Bacteroidia; order Flavobacteriales; family Flavobacteriaceae; genus Aureibaculum; species Aureibaculum flavum. Next base: position 31,261 of record NZ_JAEHFJ010000004.1, on the reverse strand, counting down.
CACGACGAGGAACGAGGAGTAATCCTGTTTATTCTCAATATCTAAAATTTTATATCTTTCTATATAACAACACTCCATAATGATAACGACGAGGAACGAGGCGTAATCCTATTTATTAACTGAATTTTACTATATAAAATTAATCAACGATCACATCAAGGAACGAGGAGTAATCCTGTTTATTTCCATTATCTAAAGTTTTATTTTTTTTTATTTAAATAAAACACTCCATAAGAATCACCAAGAGAAACGAGGCGTAATCCTGTGAATTCTCACAATCTAAAATTTAATATCTTTCTTTATAAAAATTTACGACGAGGAACGAGGCGTAATCCTCGTAATAAGTATAACGGTTTTAAGATTGCAATGACGGTTCAATACTTTTCCCTTGCCATTGGTCTTTTTCAACTAATTTTTTATCAATTTTCGCAACAATTTCAAAATTCTTCAAATTCCATTTTGGTGCAATTAATAAATGACTTGGCGATTCGCTAATAAACCGTTCTATAATAATATCTGGTCTTAACAAGGCCACAAAATCAGTTATAAAATCTACATAATCTTCAACCGTAAATAAACGAAACTGTTCTGGATTGTCCTTAAACTGTTTTGCCATCATGGTATGTTTTACTATTTGTAATTGATGCAATTTCAAGCTATTTATAGGCAGTTTGGACAATTGTTTGGCGTGGTTTAAAATATCAGCTTTACTTTCTCCAGGTAAGCCTATAATCATATGAGCACCTAAATGCAAGCCCCTGTTTTTAGCGAGTTCATAGGCTTCAACCGTTTCTTTATACGTGTGGCAACGATTTACATCTTTAAGGGTTCTTTCTAAGGTACTTTCCACTCCAAACTCTAAAGAAATGTAGTTGTCCTTTGCTAAATCCGATAAAAAATCAATTAAATCGACATTGATACAATCTGGTCGTGTCCCAATAACCAAGCCTATTACTTTTGGATGATTGATGGCCTCGTAATACAATTGCTTCACCAAATTAATGTCTGCGTAAGTATTGGTATACGCTTGAAAATAGGCTAAATATTGCTGTGTTTTATATTTTTTGGAAAAGAATGCAATGCCTTCTTCTAACTGTTGGGTAATGCTCTTGTTAGGTTTACAATAATAAGGATTAAAGGTACTATTATTACAATAGGTGCAACCTCCTACTCCTTTAGTACCATCTCTGTTTGGACATGTAAAACCTGTATCTAACGAAATTTTTTGAACACGCTCAGAAAATGTCCGTTTGATATAGGACGAGTAATCGTTGTAGCGTTTGTTGTTGTTGAATTGCATTTGGTCTGTAAAATTAAAGCTTTATTACTACTTAAACATCAATTGATATTCTTCTTTTCAATACAATCAACATTGCGAGAATACGCGAGTAGTATTCTATAAGTACCTATATTAAAAATCTTACCACTAAAAGGATAGCGACGTAGAAATGCAAAAAATCTGTTATTTTTACCTTTTACATTTATAATGTATTTTTGATAAATAAGAATTCTTAGAACCAATACACTATGATTTTTAAATTATAAAGACATGACTAATCGCAGAATTCCATTATCATTATCTTATTCATTATAAAAATAAATATCACTTTCACCTTTAATATTTTCATATGAATTACCTTAATAAGAATAATAATCTTTCTAATAAACGTGTTTTAGGGATTATAGGAATGGGACCACGAGGATTATATGCACTAGAAAATCTAATCATTGGTTTAAGTGAAAAGAATTCTTTAAAGAATATACATCTACTACTCTTTGAAGAAACTGAATATTTTGGTAATGGAGCTATTTATAGATTGAATCAAGTAGAAACAAATTGGATTAATATTTCAGAACGCATATTAATCTTAGAAAGTAGACCAAAGATAATTTTGGATACAATTACAATTCCTAAGTTCCCTTCATATCATGAATGGATAAGCAAAGAATTTTCTCTACTCAGTAATAAAGAACCTGACAATTATCCTCCTAGAGCCAAGGTTGGAGCCTATTTACACCAACGATTCGAAACTTTTATCAAACCTTTGTTAGCAATAGAAATGGTCACTTTATTTAAAGAAAAAGTTCAGGTTGTAGACCTTTTAGAAAATAATAAATTAAAAGTGGAGACCAATTTAAATACTTATGATTACTTAGATGAAATTCTACTTACAATTGGACATCAACCTACAGCATTATCAAAACAACTCATAGCATGGGAAAAATACGCTCAGGAAAATGAAAACGTAACACTTTTGAAGGCACCTTATCCCATTCAAAACATATTGAATTGTTCAGATTTAGACACAAAAAACGCCATTGGTGTACGCGGATTTGGTTTAGCGATGATTGATGTAGTACGAGGTATAGCCAGCGAATATGGTAATTTTACCATAATAGATGAACAAACCCAGGCATGTGAATACACTACGACGTTTGACATAAAAAATTGGTTTATACCTTTTTCTCTTGACGGCCTCCCTCCTGCTCCAAAACCCTTAAATGCAGAAATTGATGAATTATTTAAACCTTCGCTAAAACATATTTCTAATTTTGAAGATGAAATCGGGAACCCATCTCTTCAAAGAAGTGCAACTAATTCTGATTTTTAAATCGATGCCATATCAAACATTGCCGCAGAGATTTATTTAAATTTACCAACCTCAAATTCACAACAGCGTTTAGACCCAATAGAAATAACAAGATTGGTAAAGAACTGGTTGAATTATGATTCTTTTGAACATGCTATCATTACCTCTAAGAAATTATCCACAACTCAACTAATGGAAAATTATGTGGGTATGGCAGTGGGAAACTACACCATTAGTTTAGACTTCTGCATTGGTCAAGTTTGGAGACATTGCCAACCTTCAATTTACAAACAACTCTCCTATAATGAATGTAATAATGAAGTCTTCGCAGAAATAATAAACTTAGATGAAAGAATGAAAAGATATGCATATGGTCCACCTGTGGAGAGTATTCAACAACTATTAGCTTTGGTTTCTGCCGGTGTGATGACTTTTGATTTTATTAATGACCCAGAAATTAAACCTACTAGTGAGGGATGGAATTTCACTTCGGATGGTAAGCATAAAATGGTTCATTTCATGATTGATTCTGTATTGGATTCCCCTAAAATAAAATCTGTAAATTCGTCCATTGTCAAACTGCTCCTTTTAAATGATTTAATAAAACCCGTTCATGATGATTTAGGTATTTTAACGGATAAAAATGGATACATAATCCCAAATGATCATAAAAAATTCGTTCCTATCGCATTACTAGGAAGACTTGCAAAAGGTACCATCATTGGTGTTGATGCAATTCTCGAATGTTTCGGTGAAAGACCTAAATCATGGTCTAAAGAAGCCGTAAAAAGACATATGAACTGGATTGAAAATAACCACAATTAACTGTTGTAATCTTTTTTATTTCTAAACCTTTATAATCATTGATGTAAATCCATTTCTTCATTTGAGTTAATACTTTCCTTTTTATAGTTAATCGTCCATTTGTATACGCCTTATTTTAGTCTTCTAATTGAAAAATAAAAAGGTATGAAAACATTAAACGATTTATTCAATCATCAAATAAAGGATTTATACAGTGCTGAAACACAATTACTTTCTGCACTTCCCAAAATGGCAAAAAATGCTAACAATAAAAAACTAATCAAAGCATTTGAAAATCATTTAAAAGAAACGAAAGAGCAAAAGAGTAAACTTGAAACCATTTGTAGGGAATTAAATATTTCTCCATCCGGTGCTAAATGTCATGCAATGAAAGGTTTAATAAAAGAGGCCAAAATCTTTATGAATGCAGTAGAAGATAATGAAGTAATGGATGCCGGATTGATAGCTGAAGCACAACGCATTGAGCATTATGAAATTTCGGGTTATGGAACTGCTGTTAGATATGCTAAGGAATTAGGTTTAAGACAAGTTGCTGAAAATTTACAGGAAATTCTTAATGAAGAATATAATGCTGATCATACCTTAAATGAAATTGCGGAAAACAGGGTCAATAGAAAAGCCTTGGAGCAAATAAAGTAAAAAAATTTGTATAATCGTAAATTATTCAAACTATCCATCTATAAATAAAAAAAATGGCCATTTTAGGAAATATAATTAAAGGAGTAATTGAAATAACGGACAAATTAGCTTCAGATAATAACCCAGTCATTGCTCAAAAAAGGGTCTTAAAAGAACTCTTAGAAAAAGCAAAGAATACAGAATTTGGTACCCATTATCATTTCAATACTATTTTAAAATCAGAAAATGTAGCAACTACTTTTTCCAACAAAATTCCATTTTTTGATTATAACAAAATGAATTCGGAATGGTGGACAAAATTGCATGACGGATTAGAGAATATAACTTGGCCAGGTTCACCTGATTATTTTGCACTAAGTTCTGGAACCACGGGTAAAACTAGCAAAAGAATTCCTGTTACCAACGATATGCTAGACGCCATAAAACAGGCTGGTATCAATCAAGTATTGGAGTTGTCTAATTTTGATTTACCACCTGATTTTTTCGAAAAGGAAATTATGATGTTAGGAAGTTCTACAGAATTAAAAGAGCAGAATGATCATTTAGAAGGTGAAATTAGTGGTATTAGTGCAAGTAACATTCCTTTTTGGTTTAGACCTTATTATAAACCGGGGAAAGAAATTGCACAAATTTATGACTGGGACACCCGAGTACAAAAAATTGCTAAAAATGCTAAAAATTGGGATATCGGAGCGTTAAGTGGTATTCCTTCATGGATGGAACTGATGTTGCAAGAAGTTATCAATTATCATGATGTGGATAATATTCATGAAATTTGGCCTAACTTACAAGTATATACTTCTGGTGGTGTTGCTTTTGATTCTTATGAAAAAAGTTTTAATGCCTTATTAGGAAAGCCCATAACCATAATTGATACCTATTTAGCTTCTGAGGGATTTATTGCTTTTCAAGCACGTCCTGAAACTTCGGCAATGCAATTAATAACTGATAACGGTATCTACTATGAGTTTGTCCCCTTTAAACCAGAGTACATAAAGGAAGACGGTTCTTTAGCACCCAACGCGGAAGTTAAAACCTTAGCGGAAGTTGAATTAGGTCAAGATTACGTTTTAGTAATTAGTACAGTTTCTGGAGCATGGCGTTATCTAATTGGCGATACAATTGAATTTACAGATATTAAACGAGCTGAAATCAAAATTACAGGTAGAACCAAATTTTTTCTAAATGTGGTTGGTTCGCAATTATCAGTAAATAAAATGAATGATGCCGTAAAAGAACTTGAAAATCACTTTAATATAAAGATTACAGAATATACCATTTCAGCTAAACGAATTAATGGCGATTATTATCACAGCTGGTACCTAGGTACTGAAAATACAGAAATAGATGCAAAAAAAATTGCAGAAACATTAGACAACGCCTTAAAAAAAGCAAATAAAAATTATAAAGTTGCTAGGTCAAAAGCATTGAAAGGTGTGCATGTTAAGCTTATAAAACCTTTCGTTTTTCATGATTGGAATGATTATAATAAGAAGAAAGGTGGTCAAGTTAAAATGGAGCGGGTCATGGGGGAAGAAAAATTTGAAAAATGGGAAAAATTTTTAAACGAATAAGATAGTGCAAGTTGAAATAGTATTGACTTATTTTAGCTGAACGATTATTCATTTCTTAAATCTAACTGAAGGTCTACTTTTTTTCTTCAACCAATTCCATTATTTCTTCTGGTGAGAGATAGTATTTAATAATCCTTTCTTTATATTTCTTTGCTATGGACGCATTATTGAGAATAAAGTCTTTAGTGGCTAAAATATATGTTGCCATTCCATGTGAAACTGCAAAAGTGTCTGCTGTTCTTTCCGCTTTCTGAATTGATTTAGAAGAAATTAAATAGTTTATTCCAAATAAAATTAAACTTAGTTTACTTCGCTCTTCATAATCCATAATATGTCCTAATTCATGACCAATCCATCCAATAAAAACTTCCGAGGGAATGTCTAACGTATTAAACTCTTTTCCTTCAATTTTAAACGTACTACTTATTAAAATAACATAAGATCTATTTTTTCTAGATTTCCATAGGAAGTCCCAAATTGGTTGGGCCTGCATAGTTGACTTTTTTATGTTTTTTTTAATCTTAAATGTTATGGAAGTATTCACTAATTCAGGATAATAGGATAATGCTTTTACAACATTTCCTTTTATACACTTGGGTATTGATTTATTCATTTTTTACACTTTAAACAACAATATAATGATTAGAATTTCCTTAAAAAACTTATAAACATATCGAGTTAATCATTTTAGCAAAAGAGTTAAAAAAAATTTAGATCTCACTTTTTTAAGCATAATTTATTATAAAACAACTGTTTCTTAATTTTAAGAAATTATTCTTCAGATAAATAAAACATACCATATGAGCATACAAATATCTATAGCCATAACTATTTTTTTCTATATATTTACAACCTTAAGAATCCCCTTAATTTAGAAAGAATAATTCTATAAGTTTTAATATTATTTTTCAATTTAAGAATAAAAGGGTTTTATAATAAAGCAAATAAATCCTTTCAATGTTTCAACTAACATATGTCTCTAAATCAAAATCTGCAATGAATTTTACAGATTTAAACAACATTCTTGAGCGTGCAAAATCCAAGAATTCTACACTCGATATCACAGGTTGTCTGGTTTATCATAACAGTAGATTTGTTCAAATTCTTGAAGGAGAAGAAAGTGAAGTGCTGCAATTATATGAAAAAATTAAAGCCGATGAAAGACATCAGGATGTGACCTTGTTATGGGAAAATAATGCAAAGCGGTATTTCGGAGAATGGAATATGGCTTTCCACAATCCAAACAATGATGATGTTAAACAATTTGTCGAAAATTTAATTTTATTTTCTGATTTTGCAGAAAAATCTTCTAGTGCTCTTTTAAGCTTTTGGGCAACCGTTAGACGCGTTCTAGGTGACGGCAAATTAACAAATATTGAAAGTATTTAAAGGGGTAACTCTTTTTTACCATTCTTTATTTTTAACACAAAGCGAATTCGTGTTTTCAATACTTAACATAAAACTTATGATTCAGTTGATTATGCCATTAACTTTGTAGAAGGATTTTCAATAATAACTTTAATTTTTCAATAGTAAACTCTTATTTTTACAATAAAGAAACACAACTTTATATAAATAACTTATTTAATGAATTGGGACAGAATAAATGAGAAATTATCAATTTTAGCAGATGCTGCCAAGTATGATGTATCCTGTTCTTCCAGTGGGAGTAAACGAACAAATAAAGGTAAGAATTTAGGTGATTCTTCTGGCGTAGGGATATGCCATAGCTATACTGAAGATGGTCGTTGTGTTTCACTCCTAAAAATATTATTAACGAACTATTGTATTTACGATTGTTTATATTGTGTTTCCAGAAAAAGTAACGACATTAAACGAGCTGCTTTTAAAGTAGAAGAAGTGGTTGATTTAACGTTAAACTTTTATAGAAGGAATTATATAGAAGGACTCTTTTTAAGCTCAGGAATTTTTAAAAATCCTGATTATACTATGGAAAGATTAGTCCTCGTTGCTAAAAAATTGCGATTAGATTATAAATTTAATGGCTACATTCATTTAAAGACAATACCAGGAGCAAGTGACGAATTAATGTATGAAGCTGGATTGTATGCAGATCGTCTTAGTGTGAATATTGAACTTCCAACTAAATCAGGATTAAAATTGCTAGCTCCAGATAAAGACCATAAAACAATGCTAGCTCCTATGAATACCATCCAGCAAGGTATTCAAATATATAAAGAAGAGAAGAAGTTAATTAAATCATCTCCAAAATTCACACCTGCTGGCCAATCTAGTCAAATGATTATAGGAGCCACTAACGAAAGTGATCTTGACATTGTGAAAACATCAACGTTTCTCTATAAAAAATACAACCTTAAAAGAGTTTATTATTCTGGTTATGTACCCGTGCTTTCAGACAACAAACTACCCACTCTAGGAACACCAGTACCTATGGTGAGAGAAAATAGGCTCTATCAGACAGATTGGTTATTTCGATTTTATAAATTTAAACCGCAAGAAATAGTAAACGAATTTTATCCGAATTTAGATTTAGAAATTGATCCTAAATTATCTTGGGCTTTAAGAAATATGGATTATTTTCCAGTGGATATTAACACCGCAGATTATCATATGATACTTAGAATTCCAGGAGTAGGTGTTAGATCTGCACAAAAAATTATTGCTGCTCGAAAACATGCTTATTTAAGTTATGAGCAGCTAAAAAAGATAGGTATCGCTCTAAATAGAGCAAAATATTTTATCATCTGTAAAAACTACTATTTTACTAAAGACTTTGACCATAACCGTTTAAAAAGTGAAATTTTACACTTCAGCACTAGTAAATATAAAAAGAACTTTTCAAATCAACTTTCTCTTTTTTGATGACCTACCTTATTTATGATACTACAATTGAAGGTTTTTTAACTGCCGTTTTTGAAGTTTACGAGCTCAAATTAGACAAAGTGGCAATTAGAAAAAACAATTTAGAAATGCCACAGTTATTTGCAGAAATTATAGAAGTTAGGACAAATTTTGATAAGGCTAAAAGGGTTTCAGAAAAACTCACATCTATTTTAAATAAAAACGGATTTCAGTCTCTCCTAAAAACATTATTAAGTGAACTGGAATCTATAGAAGATGATATTTTAAAAGTTATTCGTTATGCTTTAGAGTGTAAAAAAAACATCTTAAGTGATTTTGGTCACCCTGCAGTATTAGAAATTAAGCAAGTTTTAAAAAAAATTAATAGAGAGCGTCATAGAATGAATGCATTTGTTCGGTTTAAGTTGGCCAATGATGGAACTTACTATGCCTTCATCGAACCCGATTTTGATGTCTTACCATTAATTAGTAACCATTTTAAATCGAGATATGCAGATCAAAATTGGTTGATATATGATTTAAAAAGAAATAGAGGAATTTATTATAATCAAGAAAAGGTTGAATTTGTAATTTTAGAAGTTAATGCGAAAGAACAAAATCAAAAGCTCACTATTAATCTAGACCCTTCAGAAATTGAATTTCAAAAACTGTGGAAATCATATTTTAAAAGCACCAATATTTCTTCAAGAAAAAACATGAAATTGCACCTTCAACATGTACCCAAAAGATATTGGAAATACCTTATTGAGAAAAGTTAATTTCAAATTCTATTGAACCATTGTATTCAACTTTTTTTAAAGTCAATATTAAATTTTATTGGACTAATGTTCAGCTAAGTCTATCCTTATCTTTGGGATAAGAATAAAATATTAATCTCGCCTGTAACTAATACAGGCCTAAAAAAATAAAAATATGAACACAGATCAATTAAAAGGCAAGTGGAATCAGGCCAAAGGAAAATTAAAACAAAAACATGGTGATTTAACGGATAATGACCTAACCTATGCGGAAGGGAAATTTGACGAAATGCTAGGTAAAATCCAAGAAAAAACTGGAAAAACTAAAGAGCAATTAAAAGAAGAAATTGATAACTTTTAAATGATTTAAAATTTAAAACACATAAAAAAAACCTCCAATTTTAAAAAAATTGGAGGTTTTAATGTATCTAAATATCACTTATTCTTTTATGAAATCTCTATTTAATTTTACGAGAATTCACAAATCAATCTTATTCTATTATCAATTATTTTTAAAGCGTAAATTCTCTTCAAATTTATACCAGAATCATTGCGTAAATTTCAATATTTATTTCCAATCTCTTTCCATCATTCTTGGTAATCTTTTCGTTGTATTGCTTCTTTTTTGTCATAATTTATAAAGTCCGATTTTCTTTAATTTAATTACTACTCTAAAACAGTTCCAAGCGTAGTAAAACAGTATTGTTATCCAATCAAATAATAACTCCAAAAATTAGAAAAGAACAAAAGTAGCTTAGATATTGTTTTTTTACTGCGTTAAATTAAAAAAGGGCTGTCAAAATTGACAACCCATAAAAAAGGAAATATTATATCTAAATTTAATTTTATTATATCTGCTCTTCTCTAGGAATAGTTGCTTCCTGTGAAGCCTTTGCCAAATCCTTGTCCATTTCATATAAATTAGCATTATCTTTAGTTTCTTTAGAAGCTAACGTATATTTATCTATGAGTTCATTGATTAATGTTTCTTCTTCAATTTGTTCTTTAACAAACCATTGACCAAAATTAAATGTTGCCCAATCCTTTTCTTCATGTGCTAAATTTACAATCTTGTCAATTTCGTTAGAATTGTCAATTTCATGTTTTAGAATTTTTTGTAAACAATCACCAATATCTTTTGGACTTTTCGGGGCAGCTTTAATTGAATCAACATTTATACTACCGCCTCTATCTAAAATATACTTTACAAATTTAAACATATGTTCACGTTCCTCTTGCATGTGCTTATATAAAAACTGAGAAACACCTACAAAACTGTTTTCTTCTGCCCAGCATCCATATGAAAGATACACTTGAGCCTGATAAGCTTCTCGCGTCATTTGTTCATTCAACATTTTTTCCATTTTACTTGAAATTCTTTTGTTTTCCATTTTCTTCTATTCTTTACGGTTATACACACAAAAATAAGATCTGTTTATACTAAGGATTGCCATAAAAAAAACAATGTTTAACGCTATTGATTGTGAATGCTATTTGTGGTACTATAAAATTCTAAAGCATCAATGGTTACTTCCGTTTGAGCTATAAATAAAGTCGTATTTATCATAAACTAATAAGATAAATACGACTTTATTGTTTTTTTTAATTAATCAAGAGGTCGTCTTCCTGAAATAAGGTTATATAATACAACCACAACGGCTATAACAATTAGAATGTGTAATAGATTACTGGTAGCAATACCTGGCACAATGCCTAGCATACCCAACAGCCAAATAACAATACAAATAACGGCTACAAGCCATAATAAACTTCTCATAATAGTAGGTTTTAAGTTAATAGTTTGATTTTTGAAACAAAAAACCAATCCAATTTTGAATCGGTTTTTCGTTTGAATTAGAGTGATGAATATATTAAGCTGTTACAGCTATCGAATTTTGATTTTCTTTATAAAATTTAGGACTACAGTTATATTTTTGTTTAAAAATTTTAGAGAAATAACTTCTACTTGTGAATCCTATACTATAAACAACCTGAGAAATATTTAAATCTGTTGTTCTGATTAGTTTTTCTGATTTTTTTATTCTTTCATGAATTATAAAATCTCTTACTGTTCTATTATGCAAAAGTTTAAAACCTTCTTGTAATTTACTATTTGAAAGTCCTGATTTTCTACTTAACATTTTAAGAGTATAATCGTTTTCTGGATAGTTACTCACAAACTCAGAAATTTCTTTAATGGTATCCATTTCACTTATCGTTAACGTTCCTGTTTGATTTTCGGCATTAACCATGTCATCCTCACGTTGTTGAATTTCCATTGCTAACACCATATGAACTATACTTTCAATCATCAATCGTCTAACTATTCCCGTATATCTTATCGTATTTAATTCCTTTATTTTCTCTCCAATTTTTAAATTGCATGCACCTATATATATTGAACTATGAATGGTATTGTCTTCAAAAAAGGTATTTCTCAATTTTTTATTCAAATTAAAGCCCTCTTTATTTTCAGATTTTGTAGTATTTACAACTATTAAAGAAATTTTAGTACGTTGATCTTTTGAAAAGGTCAAATTATTTTCCTCTGCCCTTTTACAGGTTAATATACCGGTTTGATATTTTTTCAATATATTTTGCTTACCGTTTTCTCCAAAACTATGCCCTAAACTACCTGCTGCACAATAGGCGAAATAAATTGGTAAATTTTTTGTGGCACTAATATTTAAAACTACATCATCATGTAAATCAACATCAAACTCAATATAAGACATTCCATTTTTTAATGAAATCCCTCTGATGTCTCCAGAACCAAACTGACCATTCAAATCCAATTTAAACTCTGCAGCAGAAACATTAAGATTACCACCAAAATTGGTTTGCAAGTCATTAAAAATTTCTTCTATCTTTTGTGTTTTTATATATGTAGTTTTCATCTTGTTTAATTTTAGTTTAATTGTTAATTATTTTTCTTTCGTAAGCTTTATGATCATCGCAACAACAGCACCGAGTAAAAAAATATGAATTATTAAGCCCAGACCATAAGCAAAAAAGCCAATTGCCCATACAATTAAAAAGATAATTGCCAATCCATATAATAATTTAGACATACTATAGTGTGTTATTGATTCTATTATTATTTATTAATAATTTTAAAAGTACTCTCTGACACTCCCAATACCGAACCGAATTTCACGTTCTGCTCTAAAGTATTTTTTAGGTTTTTTGAAAAGACTTTTCCTACTCGAGAAAATTGTTTTAGCTTAGAATTCTTATTTTTCATTTGATAGTTTTTTTGCGATTTATACACCTCTTTCACTTTACATTACAAAGGTCACTCATACACTACCCTTCCACGTTACATAGTTTTAGGATTTCGTTATATAATTATTCGTTTTTGCTTGAAAATGGTGTGAAAAGAGCCTGTTTTGAGTAAAAAATAGAAGAAATTGAAGTTTTTTATACTTAAATTTATTTTTTAATCGATTGATAATTATTGATATTTTGCTTTAATTGATAGCAGAAAAAATTGATGAAATAGAAAGTAAATTCATATGATTAAGATACCGCTTCCTTTAAAAATTGTTGGTAAACAAAAGAATAGGTATGACTAATGTTAATATAAATACGCATCAAATTTTGAAAAGTATTTATCTATTAAATCTAAAGAGGCAAATAAATATAAAAGGTAGTACCTTTTCCAAGTTCACTTGTAGCATGGATAAACCCGTGATGATTATCTACAATTTTTTTACAAATTGCCAATCCAACACCAGTCCCTGAGTATTCATTTTTCTGATGTAGACGCTCAAAAATTTCGAAGATTTTTTCTGCATTCTCCTGATCGAAACCAATACCATTATCACTTATTATAATTTTATGGTAATTTTTTGCAGGCTTTTTATAAGGTAATGGAATTTGATCTTTATGAACTGTTGTAACATCAATTAATATTTTAGCCTTTTCAGTTTTACTTCTATATTTAATTGCATTGGAAAGTAGGTTGTTAAACAATTGCTCCATCTGAAATGGGATACCATTAATAATAGGTAAATTCTTTTTTACTATTGAAATATTAGACTCTTTAATTCTTTCCGAAAGATTATCCTCTACTTTTTCTAATTTTTTATTTAAATCAATTTCTTGAAAATCCTCATGACTATCATCAATTCTAGAATAGGTCAATAAATTTTTAATAAGCAGTTGCATTCTACCCGCCGAATCGTCAATCTTATCAAAAAAAGTAACACCTTTATCCGATAAATTAGTACGTTCCGTTTCCGATAATAATGAAATAAACATTTGTATTTTCCGCAATGGTTCCTGTAAGTCGTGACTAACCACACGATTAAAAGAAGCTAGCTCATCGTTGGTTCGGATTAAGGCTTTATTTTTACGTTCTAATTTTTTATCTTTCTTAACGCTTTGAGTTATATCTTGAACTACCCCTACCATTTTCTTATTACCATTTTCAACAATCATTAAGGTTGCTGATTTAAAATGCCTTAGCTTTCCATTCTTTGTAAACACTCTGTAACTAGTCTCAAAAATTTCTTTTGATTCTAAATTTTTAACTAGTGACTTTTCTATTTCTTGCACGTCTTCAGGATGCACAAATGTCATATAATTTTCAAAGTCAGGCTTAAATTCACCAGGTTCACATCCAATCAATCTATATAGATTATCTGACATATCTGTAGTACCCATTTCTGAATACCTAGTAAAACTTCCAATTTTCGCTATTACTTCGGCATTATTTAAAACCGTATTTTTTAAGAATAAAGTATCGTTAAGTTTTTTCAAGTCATCCGTTTTGCCCTTTTCTTGAGTAACATCGGAAGTGGTAACGTTAACACCTTCTTCCAATTTCGAAACTAAGCTTTTTAACCAGACTTCTGTATCATTAAATATATAACGACGCGTCAAATCATTTGACTCTCCTGTTTCTATACACTTCACGTACATATCAAAGAGGCCATTTGTTATAGTCTCAGGAAAACTAGCTGTCAATCTGGTTCCTAATATATTTTCTACAGGCACACCTGTAATGTCTTCTATTTTACTGTTAGAATATTTAAATATAAAATCAATAACTTTTCCTTTATCATCTCTAACCGGTTCAAAATAATTAATAAGGTTATTACTATTGGTAATAATATTTTCAACAAACGACTGAGTACCAGCCAATTCTTTTCTCGAATTATTAATCTTTCTAAAAGCAAGCCAAAACACCAATATTGAAAACAGCATCAATAATAAGGATATAAATGGTGTAAAAAAGGTCTCCGTTTTATAGTCGACCATTCGTTGTTTAAATAACGCCTCTTTTCTTTTAGACATTCCTGTCCTTAGCGTATTTAATTTTAAAAAAATGGAAGCCATCTTACTAACTTCTACCATTACTTTTGCTTCTATATCATCCTCTAATAGTCCACGATATTTATTAAGTTTATTGATAGAAAGGTCCAAACTATCTCTCCATTGACCTATTGTATCTAAATATTGAACTTGCTCTGGTAAATCTTTAGTAAGCTCTAATAGATTTAAAAACGAAATCTCCGTTTCACGTTTATGTTTTTTATAAACTTCACTAAATGTAGAATCGTTTACGAGCAATGATCTATACTCGGCAGCTTCAATTAAACTAAATTTTGAAAATAGGTTATTGACTTCTCTATCAACCATCAACGATGCCGAAACCAAGTCAGAAGACTTTCTCATATTATTGATTTGTCGATAAGAAATACTCGACAATAATAATAGTAATGCTACAGCCACAACTAAGGCTATTTTATATGATTTCGTCGAAGACAATATTTCTCTAAAATCCATGTTTTCTATATTCTAAATAAAAAATTTTCCTTATTTAAATTTGATGTTTGGTACTGCCAATTAAGTTGCAACACCTTTTCAATAACCTTTTTAAGTGCCGAAAACTTGTTTGGTTTATTTATATAAATATTAGCTCCATTTACAAACGTATTTTCAATATCTTTTTCAGACGATGACGTTGAGTAAATAGCAACGGGAATACTTTTTAAATTATCATGCTGTTTCATTTCTTTTAAACATTCCATACCATTTTTAATGGGCATGTTTAAATCTAAAAAAACGATATGTGGCTGAATGGAGTCAGGTTTCTTTAAAAAATCCATCAGTTCCTTTCCATTTTTAAACATGGATAGTTCCGTCTTAATTTTTATGTTCTCCAAAGCTTGTTCAAAAAGCCATCTGTCATCTTCGTCATCTTCTGCAAGAAAAACAATTAAGTTTTTAATAGTCATTTTTATACTGTTTTAGATTTAACTGCTTTTCGTTTTTCAATAATTTTATAAAATACTGTTGGTGTTAACCCTGTTATTTTTTTAAACTGACCTGATAAATGTGCAACACTACTATAATTTAGCCGATAAGCAATTTCTGTCAATGTTAAATCTGTTGTGGCAATTAACTCTTTTACATAATCTACTTTTTGAAGAATTACAAAATTTTCAATTGAAGTATAGGTAGCTTCTGAAAATAGATTTGACAAATAAGCATATGAATAATCTAATTTATCTGATAGATAAGATGATATTTTATACAAATTAGCTTCATCATCTTTTAGCATTTCTTGAATAGCGTCTTTTATTCGTTGTATAAGTTCCGTTTTTTGATTGTCTATTACTTCAACTCCGTATTTTTTCAAAGATGTTGCTAAAACTGATTGTTGTTGCTCTGTTAATTGTTTATTAAATAAAATTTCTCTGGTACCATTAATAAAATATTCTACATTCAATTTACTTAACTGTTCTTCAAGAATAGCATTACACGCCACGTCAAAATCGAATGTTACATAAATTTTCATAAATACATTTTTGTTCGTCAAAAATTCTAATTTAAAATTAACTAATTGCACTTGCAACGAATATACTATAATTGACTAATTAAGTATATATCAAATATAATTATTTTAAATTGTAATAAACACTGCTCAAATAAACTTGATTAATCAAGTTAACTTAATTTTTACAAAATAAATGGTCAATACTATTGTTTTATCACTATTTTCAACATAAAGAGGCATTGAAAATACACATTATTTAATAAAAAAAACGAGTATTCAATTTGAAATACTCGTTTAATCGATTTCGGTAATTTACTATTGTAAATTTTGTCTTTAAGCTCTCTAATTTATGGTGTCTAAGGCTTCTTCAACATTTTCTTTAACGTCTTTAGCAGCATCCTCAATTTCTTCACCACCTTCTTCTAATCCATCACCAATTTCATCAATAGCTTCTTCAACCTTTTCCTCTGGTGTCTTTTTCTTCTCTTTACAACTTGTCAATGACGCAAATGACATTGATGTTACAAAAAGTATAAGCATTACATATATTACTCGTTTCATAATTAATAGTTTTTAGTGTTTTTAAATTGTTTTTTGTGTTTAAACTTTTTTTCTACCTGTTAATAGCGAGAAAATAAAAAGTATTAAAAAAATAAAAAATAAGACTTTTGCAATTCCGGCAGCTCCAGCGGCTATTCCACCGAAACCAAGAATTCCAGCTATTAAGGCTAAGATTATAAATGTGATTGTCCAACGTAACATAATTTTTCTGTTTTAAGCTTGTCTGACTGACAAGGATGATTAATAAATAATAATTGAGCTATGGTATTTCTCAATCTTCTTATACAAAAGTCCTTAAAAATTCATAATCAAATTGACGCTAACGCAATAAACATTAACGCATTACCTATTTTATGCTCGATCTGTAGAAGATGGTAAACAAGAATTGTCTACATCCTTATCAATTTTAACATTAGATAATTTTGTTTTACAATTCTCAGGCTATCTAAGAAATATAGTCAACAATACTTATGAGATAAAAGAACCCTGCCCAGTCTAAGACCGAACAGGGTGATAACATATTTTGTTGTTATACAATAGGTTTTATAGCTTACGCTAAGTCTTCCAAATTTTTAACAGTATTCAAATCGTTTTTTATTTGACTTACTTGATTTGTAAGCAATTTTGCCGTACTTGTAGGTAAGTTTATTTCATTCAGAACATCTTGATAGTCGTCAATAGCAGCCTTTTCACCTGTAATGGCCGCTTCTAACATAGATTCGTCACTATCCGCAGAAAAAAAAGATTTTACATCCATCCACGTACGATGTATTGAGCCAGCCGCACTCCCTCCTTTTTCAACTTCTTGTCCAAAGTTTTTAATTTCAGATTTTATAGCATGTCCAAATTGATTTCGCTCTTTTGATTTTCTTTCAAAATAACCTTTCAATCCTTGATTTTTAGCATTTTCTGCGGCTTTATGATACCCTTTTTCAGCATCATAACTTTTTTCTAGTAAAGTATTTAATTTTTCACCTAATTTTTCAGTGTATGTCGTACTCATCGTTATTGTTTTTAAATTAATAGCTTATTCTTTTTGATGCTAAGCTACTCAGCATCATTACTGATGTAAAATTAAAAAGATTCAAGTTTGCAGTTTAACGCTATCCATATAAATTTTAATCGTATCGATAAAAACGAATGAAATCCTAAAATTGGGGGTTAAAATTTGCTATTAATTGAAGAATTACTGATTCTGATTTGGTAAAGTATGTTGATTGTTTGGTAGCAAAATTAACATCTTGAAAATACTGATTTAATGAATCTTTCTCGTACAAAGAAACTAACATAGGATGTACATAATATTTTCTACAAACATTTCTTGTATTCCCCAATCCTTTGGCAGCAGCATCAAAACCTAACAATGTATTTTTATGTCTTTCTTTTTTTGTTTCGGGTTCTTTCAATTCCATTAATTTTTCAAAAAACAATACAGAAGCAGCCCAAGTTCTAAAATCCTTTGCAGAAAAAAACGCTCCACAAATGGCATGCAAGTATTCATTAATCATGCTACTGTCAATAGATTGTTTATCACCATCGTCATCATAATACTTAAACAATTCCCAACCGGGTATTTCCTCACAGCGACTAACCAATCGGATTAATTGTTTATTGCGAATAGTAATGGAATGTTCCTTACCTTTTTTACCAATAAATTCAAATTTTAACTTGCTTTTATTGACTTCAACATGCCTTTTCCTTAAAGTTGACAAACCATAAGTTTGATTGCGTTTAGCATATTGTTCATTTCCAATTCTAATATGAGTTTCTTCCATAAGACGAATAACCAAAGCTATAACCTTAGTTTTCGGCCATCCCTTTTGATCTAAATCGGCATCTACTTGCTGTCTAATACTAGGAAGTTGTTTTCCAAACGCCGTCATTTTATAAAACTTTGTCTGATTTCTAATTTTTGTCCATTTAGGATGGTAACGATATTGTTTTCTACGTTTAGCATCACGACCCATCGCTTGTAAATGCCCCTCTTTTAAATCTGTAATTTTAACATCATCCCACATTGGAGGAATAACTAAACTCTTTATTCTTTTTAACTCATTTTTATCTTTTAAACGTATTCCATTAAAGGAATAGGTAAAGCCTCTACCCCATTTTTTCCTCAGAATAGGAAAGTCCTTATCCTTAACATAAACAAGATTATATTGATTAATGATTTTTTCCGGAGTTTTTAACAATTGTATTAGCTTTCCTTTTGATACCGCCATTGAATTTACTTTATTAAATCAGTAGGTAAACTTAGGTTTGCATTACTAATTGGTTTACCCTCAATGCAAAAAAAATTAATGCAAATACTATTTATGATAAAATAGCATCCTATTCATTTTAAAGTAACTAAAACAAGAGTCCAAGCTATAGTTTTAGATGAAATCTCATGTCAGTTGAAGTACTATTTTTAGCATAGAATAGATTTTTTAAAGCATTTTATTTAATTTAGACCTCAAGGTACTTTGATGGAATAAAACCTATCAAAAAAAGTATATTTGAATGAATTAACAATAAAATTATTTTATAATGTTTAATTACATTTCACAATTAATAGGCGATCCTGATCCTGTAATTATTATTCCTTTTGGTGGATTTGCAAATGATAATAAAATATATGCCCAAGCTAGAGTCCTAGAAGATGAAGGTATCGCCACAACGATTGATAATTCTTTTTCAAAAAATATAGTTCGGTCTTTTAAGCGTTTTGAAACGGATGAAAAGGCCAACGTTTCTGTAAAAGTTACTTGGCAAAATAAAGAGATCGTATTGGTTTCTGATCGTGAGGGTTATGTCTATCTAAATACCAATCATGGTCTTGATCTAAAACATAAAAAAACAATATGGATTCCGATAACTTATGCTCTAAAAGAAGATAGTAAAACCCTATTTACAATTACTGACTCTATAATGAAACCTGCTTCCAATGCTGAATTTGGAGTTATTAGTGATGTTGATGAAACCATTTTAGATACAGGGCTTTACTCCTTTTTAAAATGGAAAGTAATTATAAATACTATTGTTAAATCGAGTGATCAACGTTTGCCTATTGAAGGGTCTCAGAAATTATGTGCCCAACTTTATGGGGGAAGCACGGGGTATAATGAGAACCCATTTTTTTATCTTTCCAATAGTCCATGGAATTTATATGATTATCTGCAGGCATTTTTAGAAAAAAATAATTTCCCAAAAGGCACCTTATTATTACGAGATATTGGTTTAGAAAATAAAAGAAAAAAATCTTTTTTAGAGGGAAATAAATTTTTAAAAATTAAGCATATACTTGAAACTTATCCATCAATGCCTTTTATCCTTATGGGTGATGCTCACGATTTAGATTCTGAAATTTATTTAGAAATAGCAAAGCAATTTCCCAATAGAATTCATTGTATTTATATTAGAAGTATTACAAACACGAAAAAGTTAAAAAAAGTGGTTCAATTGATAAAGGATATTACTCATGTCGAAATACTACTGGCAGAAAATACCGCACAAATTATTAAACATGCTAAATCTAAAGGGTATATCGTTTCTTAACTACTCTGTTCATGTCTATTCAAATAAATAGTACCATAAATTATTACAAAATTGGAAAAAAAATGACAATGATCTAATTTATACGGGTTGTATCCGCTTTAATAATTTTTAAACTTTTTGAATTTTTATGTAAGTAAGCACTCACTATTTTAGAAGTGAAAAAGTTATTGTTGTAGTGCTTTACATAGTCTTTAAATCCCTCAAAATGCTCTATGACATTCTCATTATCTATAAAACCAAATCCTTTGTATTCGCCATTTTCAATTAGTATAACACACGTTTCGGAAGAAGTTCTACCTTTTTCTACAATTGCATAAGATTTTTGTTCGTTTTGTACTTTATATAAAGCTTGTTTAACACGTTCGTTATATGAATCAACATCCTCTTGCTGGGAACAAATGCCTAAACAATTTTTAATTTTAGAATGTGAACAAGATCCATTGGTTACTTGCAACGAACAATACTTTGGACATAAATTAAACTTTTCACATAACTTGGTTAGGGTTTCTGTGGCTATGGAAGTACTAAACAAGGTTTCAACTGAAGTGTTACTGACCTTTCCTTTATGCAATGCCAATTGCAATACTCCCAATTGATTTTCATAAGAGATAATTTGATAAACACTAGTTGGCTTTTTCTGTGTCTGATTGAATTTAGGAGTGTATTGGCTAATATAATCAGCCTCCAAAAGTAATGCACTTAGCTCATTTCCAGTTTTCTCAAAATCTAATGCATGCGTTTCATTGCAGATATTTATTATTTTTTGCGATTTAGAATAAAAGTGAGCTAATACCTTTTTTTTAATATTCTTATCCTTACCAACATAAATAATCTTTCCACCCAGATCTTTAAAAATATAAACACCCGGTGTACTGGGTAGCTTTTCAAAATCTTTAATAGGTAAATTTGCAGGTAATGCAGTCTGCACTGACGACTTACCGAGATGTTTATTTAAAACTTCATACTCTGATTTGCTGTCTAGTTTTAATAAATTTAAAAAAAGAATCGTTGTGGCTCTTGTGTCTGCCTCTGCCCTATGAGCACCATTTAATTCTATTCCAACCGATCTACACAATTTCGATAAACTATATGATGGTAAACCTGGTATTAGTTTACGAGATAATCTTACTGTGCATAGTTTTTCCTTCAAAAATTTTTCTCCAACAATTTCGAACTCCTTTTTTAAAAACCCGAAATCAAAATTCACATTATGAGCTACAAATATAGAATCTCTCATTTTCATTTCTATAATTTCAGCAATTTCATGAAATTTTGGAGCATCATAAACCATCTCATCGCTTATTCCTGTTAATGCTGTAATATACGTTGGAATAGGTGTCTCAGGATTTATAAGGGATTGATAAACGTCGACAATCTCCATATTTATTACGGTAATAATACATATTTCCGTCATTCTACCCACACGAACACCACCTGTAGTCTCTACATCAACTATTGAAAATTTTGATTCCTTGAAATTCATCTTACAAAGGTAACACGAAAAAGTATTTTTCCATACTTTAATTTATTACGGCAATTTAATAACTATTTGCGTTAATGAGCTCATTTTATATTTACTAAAATTGTATTCATAAAAACAAACAACAATGCAAATAATTTTTGAATACCATGATGTAAACTCCAGTACGAACTTAGAAAGCTTTGTCACTGAGAAATTAAACAACTTAGAAGAAAAATATGATTTTGTTATCAGAGCCGATGTATTCTTCAAAAAGGAAAATACAAGTTCAGATGAAACAGGATTTATATGTAACATCAGATTAAGTCTTCCAGGACCAAGGCTATTTGCTGAAGCCACTCATGATAATTTTCAATCGTCAATCGCTGAATCTATCAATGATTTACAAAGACAGTTGAGAAAACGCAAAGAGAAAATGATTAATTACTAACTAAAAAACTGACCAATGACCGCTGACATTTCAAAAAAACTTTTTAATCTGAGTATAGATTCCTTTACTATTATCTTCTTAACAGCGTTAGGCACATTTGTAGCCTTAATGATTTACACTAGAATTTTTGGTAAAAGAAGTTTTTCGAAAATGTCAAGTTTTGACTTTTCCATGACGGTGGCTATCGGTTCAATTATAGCCACTACTGTAGTTTCCTCGTCAGTTACAATGGTGCAGGGATTTGTGGGTTTAGGTGCCATTTATTTAATTCAATTGACGGCTGCATTTGCAAGAAGATATCATTGGTTTAAAGCATTAGTAGACAATAAGCCACTACTATTAATGGATGGAGAGCATATACTTTATGATAATTTGCTAAAAGCTAGAGTAACCAAAGGTGACTTAGTTAGTAAATTGAGAGAAGCAAATATCTTGAAAAAATCTCAAGTAAGAGCTGTGGTCTTTGAAGCCACAGGAGACATCAGTGTGATACATACTGATGACATAAATTTAGAGGTTGAAGATTGGATTCTTGAAGGAGTAAAAAAATAATTATTAATTTTAAAAATACACAATTATGAAAGTAAAACCATATTTAGCCTTTTCAGGCGATTGTCAAGAAGCAATAAATTTTTATGCTGAATGTTTTGATGCAGATGTAACAAATAGAATCACTTACGAAGATGCTAAAAAAGACATACCAGGATCGTATCGAAAAAAATTGCAACACGCAGAAGTAAAAGGAAAAGGAGTTCATATTTTAGCCTATGATGCTGCACCAGACACGCCTCTAAACGGTGGTAATAAAATCCATATGAGCATAGATTTAAATGATGCTGATAAGGCAAAAGACATATTTAAAAAATTATCTAAAGGCGGACAGATTAATAACCCTTTTAATGAAGAAAGCTGGGGTGCATTATATGGCAGGTGTACAGATAAATTTGGAATCCATTGGATGGTCAATTGTGATTTGTAAGAACGCTATAGTCAAACTTTATTAGCTAAGTGGTAATTCCAACATTTTGGTTTTACCACTTTAATTATTAAATTGATTAAAATTAACACTATGTAGATGTTCAAAACTATTTTAAAATTCTTCAAAAAAAAATACCAGGATGTAATACATAGTATTGCATTTTTCCCTGTACTTCTAAGTATTGCGTTTTTACTTCTAGCTATTGGTGCTTTACAAATTGAAAATTTAGAAATAATAAATTCGGTAAAGAAAAAAATTCCATATCTTTTTATTGAAGATTTTGAAACAGCCCGATCTATACTATCAACTATCATAGGTGGAATTTTATCTTTAACTGTATTTAGTTTTTCTATGGTTATGGTAGTTCTAAATCAGGCTTCATCTAATTTCTCGCCTCGATTATTACCCAGTCTTATCTCAAATAAAAAGCATCAAATCATTTTAGGATTTTACATTGGGACTTTACTTTACTGTATTATTATTTTAACAACGTTAGGTGCCTATGGCAACGATTCAAATTCAGTCGGTCTTTCTACAATGATAGCGGCTTTATCAAGTTTAGCTTGTATAGCACTTTTTGTATATTTTATAAATAGTATTTCCGGAGCCATTCAAATTCATAATATCATTGACAGAATTTTTGACACCAGTAGTAACTATCTTCAAAACAGACTGGAGAAACAAAAAGAAAATAAAATTGTAATAAATTCCATAAATACGGAAAATTGGAATACTGTATCCATTGATAAGACGGGATATTACAGAGATTTTGATATCTCTTTGATGAAAGATTCTATAAAAAACAAAGAGAATCATATTGAAATAATACCTTACATTAATGAACATATTTGGAAAGGGATGCCTGTATTAAAAAGTAAAGAGCCTGTTTCAGAAGAAGAAATGGAAAATCTACTTTTTTGTTTTAATATTTCTACAGATAGACACGAAGGCGATAGAGGTATTACCGGTATGATAAAATTGATGGAAATTACTGTAAAAGCAATGTCGCCTGGCATTAATGACCCAGGAACCGCTATTGACGCTATTAATAAAATTGGGTCATTATTGTGTGAGTTCTTAAAATACCCTGACATGGTTTCAACACCAATGACAAATAGTAAATTAATAATTACTGAAAACAATATTTGTGCAAAAGAATTAATGCGAATCTTAGTTCAGCCTATTCGTTTGTATTCAAAAAAAGATAATTCCGTAATTTATGTTCTTATTAAATCTTTACAGTATATTTCAATGAACCCAAACATTTCAAAAGAAAACAGATTAGTTGTCAAAAGGGAATTGGAAGCGTTAAAAAATGATATCGATAAAAATATTAATAATAAATTTGATAAAGAAAATTTAATGGTATTATTAGAAACCAACGTTTTTGATACCGTACTTTAATTAAAATAATCAGACCAACCGATGTAAGTATCAATAGCCTACAAGGTTGCATAAAATATATACAAATGAAAAAAATAAAAACACGAAACCCATATAACGGAGAGTTAATTGCTGAACATGAACAACATTCCAAAAAAGAAATAAGTCAAATACTTAAAAAGGCTCAAGATACTTTTGAAGAATGGAGAAAAGAAGACATTTCTGAAAGGGTTGCGTTACTTAATAATTTAGGTGATTTATTAATTCGGAAAAAAGCGGAATTGGCTCAATTAATTACGAAAGAAATGGGTAAACCCATCAAGCAAAGTGTAGCTGAAATAGAAAAGTGTCGTACAGTTTGCGAGTTTTATGCTATAAATGCAGATGATTTCTTATCAGATGAACTTATTGAAACCGAAGCTCAAGAAAGCTTTATTAGTTACGATCCTTTAGGATGTATTTTAGCCATTATGCCTTGGAATTTTCCATTTTGGCAAGTCTTTCGTTTCGCGGCCCCAACATTAACTGCTGGTAATACAGCTATTTTAAAACATGCTTCCAATACCACAGGATGTGCTTTAGCTATTCAAGATTTATTTATAGAGGCAGGTTATCCTGAAGGTTGTTTCCAAACTGTTCTAACAGATCATAATGGCATTGAAAAAATTATAGAAAATGATATTGTTAAAGCCGTGACCTTAACGGGAAGTGAAAAAGCAGGAAGAAAAATAGCTTCAATTGCAGGTCAAAATTTAAAGAAAACAGTATTAGAATTAGGAGGAAATAATGCGTGTATTATTTGGGAAGATGCTGATTTGGACAAATATATTAGTACGATAGTCAATTCCCGAATGTTAAATGCGGGGCAAAGCTGTATAGCCGCTAAAAGGTTTATTGTAGTGGAAGCTATTTACGAAGAATTTTTACAGCAATTTACCAAAAAAGTAACCACTTTAAAAACTGGTAATCCGATGGATAGTGATACAGATATTGCAACCATGGCAAGACCTGATTTAGCAAAAATAGTTCAAGAGCAGGTTAACGAATCACTAATAAAAGGTGCAAAAATCCACACTGGAAACTCGTGTAATAAGACTACATACGAACCAACTATTATCACAAATGTTAAACCGGGAATGCCTTTATTTGATGAAGAAGTTTTTGGTCCCGTTGCTGCAATAATTAAAGTAAAAGACAGAGAAGCATCAATAGAAATAGCCACAAAAACAAAATTTGGTTTAGGAACCATGCTTTTTACGGAAGACATTGATGCCGCTAGAATGCAAATAGAAAATATTTATGATGGCTCCTTCTTTGTCAATGAAATGACCAAATCAGATGCTAGACTTCCTTTTGGCGGTACCAAAATATCGGGTTATGGAAGAGAACTTTCAAAAGAAGGTATGTTAGCATTTGTAAATGAAAAGACCATTTATATTAGATAGTTATTCTTTATCCAAATATTTCGCCAAATCAGAAGGCGATTTTATTTGCATAAAATTGTTACCATGGATAACGATAGGATAATTAATAATTATTGGGTGCGTTTCGATCAATTTTAACCAATCGTGTTCGTTTAAGTTCATCGCTTTATTACCGTAATTTTTTACAAAATCTGGATGATTCACATTTACTAATTCAGAAATAGACATTTTCAAATGATCTGCTATTTCTAACCACTGAGTTCCTGTTACTTTCGTAGTGGAAATATCAATAGTTAGCACTTTTTTTTCAGAAGCCTCTACAAACGGTAATATTTGCCTACCAATTGAGGTTTCTGAATTGTAATACAATTTTATTTGTCGGTTATCTTTTGATATCATACCCATATTTCTTTTGATTTTTTATGATTTTTCAGTTTTCTTATCGCTATATTCTTTTTTATAAATTTTTATCATTACCAAAAACAAACTTAACAATAGCGGACCGAAGATTAACCCTATAAATCCGAATAGTGGAACTCCTATTATTACTCCTATTAAAGTTATTAAAGGGTGTACATTGTCTATTTTTTTTAATACAAAAAGTCGAATCAAATTATCTGTAGAACCTACTATTACTATACCGTATAACAGTATACCCCAAGCTTGAAAAGCATTACCGTTAGCATAGGTTAAAATAAAGGCGGGTACAATACCTAACAACCCACCTACAAAAGGAATCATGGAACCAACGGTAACCATAACAAACCAAAATATAGGATTTTCAATTCCAAAAATAAAAAAACCTATAAGTGCCACAATCCCTTGTGAAATAGCCACCAAAGGAATTCCCAATGCATTTGACCTTACCATTTTACTAACATCCTCACCAATAATTTTCAAATTATCTTTATCTAAAGGAATATATTCAAATAAACTTTCTTTTAATTTTCTTCGGTTGGTTAACATATAATACAGCAAAAAATACATTATAAAAACAGCAAGTATTACTTCAAAAGTACTACCCGCTAAACTTTGCAATTTGCTTGATACCACTGAAGAAACTTCTGAAGTATCTATTTTAGAACTTAAATCAATTCCTACATAATTTTGAATATTTTCTAGTTCAATTTTTAAAGCATTTAGTACCCTCTCCGAGTTAGAAGCCGCGTCACTAATTTTATTGCCCAACATAAATACAATTCCTGCAACAGGCAACATTATTCCAATAAATGATAATGATAATAAAACAATAGCTGCCAACGGTGAGTTCCATCCTTTATTCACCAATCTTTTCATGGGCTTACGTAATAAAACGTATATGGTTATGGCACCCAAAACACCTGATAAGTAAGGTAACATCTCAAAGAAAATAAGAATTCCTATAAAAAGTAATACAAGTAATAAAAACAATTGATTTATTATTTTGGGACTGATATATTTCACTGTTGTTAATTTTAAAGATTTGTAACTATTTCTTCGTCGTTTTAAATTGCTCATCAATCATAATTGATCTCTTGCTAATTACTAAATTGATAAGTGGTAATCGTACTAATTCGAAAACCTTGAATTTGTAATGCTTTAATATTGTAAAATTAAGATTTGCCACATTTAGGTTTTAATCTTTTCAATTAATATGTTAACCGTAATGCTAAAAAAGTGAAGAAATAACTACCTGAGTGATCGTTAGGATACGAACAAATAGGTTATTTTTTAATTTTGGATGAATGTTTAGTTGGTTTAATTCCAAAACCATATTTTTCTGAATATACCCATGTAAATTCAGCCCCAAAGAATAAAATTAAGCAAGAATAGGATACCCAAAGTAAGATTAAAACAATGGTCCCTGCCGTGCCATACGTCGAATCAAAATCTGCACGCCCAAAATAGAGTCCTAATAAAAACTTTCCTAATACAAACAATACAGCGGTAATTATAGCTCCAACCCATACTGATTTCCATCTTATTTTTGCATTTGGTAAATATTTAAACATCAAAGCAAATAATAGTGTAACAATACCTAGAGATAACAAAATATCTAAACCGTAAGCTATATATACGATAAAATCGGGAAAAGTTTGATTTAAGAAATTAGTGAGTGCAGAAAGACCTGCTGTGATAATAAAACTAATTAATAATAAAAATCCGATCACTAAGATAAAAGTAAAACTTCTGGCTCTATTAAGAAGCATTCTCCAAAACTTCTGTTGCGGAGCTGAATCAATTTTCCAAATTTGATTCAAAGAAATTTGAAGATGATAAAACACACCTGAAGCTCCAAAGAGTAAGGTACCAATACCAATAATAGTTGAAATCAAATTCTTCTCACTGTCTTGGGTTTCAGTAATCATGGTTTCAACAGCATTAGCCACATCTCTCCCTAATGCTCTTGAAATTTCAGAAGTTAATTCGCCTTGTACAATTTCAGGTCCCCAAATAGCACCGATCACATTTACGATGATTACCAATAACCCTGGCATAGATAAAATGGCATAATAAGCAACAACAGCACTTAATCTGAATGGGTTTTCAGCATCCCAGGCTTTATACGTTTTAATCAATAAAGAGGGTAAATCAGTTATTTTGAATTTTGATGATGGTGTCGTGTTTTCCAATTATTTATAGTTTTAAAAAAGTAATGGAAAATTAACTTTTTTAAAATATTTCAATAACGCAATCGATTAATTATTTAACGCAAAAGTTATTTGTATCCATAAAATCTAATACCAACTCTATTTTTAAAATAAAATCCACTACCCTATTTTACATTGAAAATTTCAATACAATTTCATGAGATGTGCCACCGTATTTCTGTATTGGTGTTGTTGCATATTCAAAAGCGTATCCAATTTTCAATTTATCCCCAAAAACGTTGGAGGTTATAAAGCCTGTAAAACTTTCATCTATCCTATAATTTACACCAAATTCCATTCGCTCTCTAAACTCAAATGCTGTTGTTACATCTACTGAGATTGGACTACCTGTAACCATTTTCATCATTACAGAAGGTGTAAATACCCATTCTCTATTTCTAAAAAAATAATCGTAGCCACCTCCGAGAAAAACGTGTATTTTATCTGAAGTAGCAGCAAAAGAAACTTTTTCATCTTCTAAGCGTCTATTTTTTAAAAAAGCAGGTGTTGATAGGGTGATGTGGTAATTTTCTCCTTTAACATAAAACCCAACTCCAACATTTGGATTAAAAGTATTTACATTTTCAGACAATAACGGATCATCGTCAATTTCAAGCTTTTCTGCATCTACATTTAAAAACGTCCCTCCAACTTTTAGGCCTGCATATAAATTCGTCGTCTTTGAAAGTGGAATTCGATAAGAGAAATCAGCATAGAGATGAGTTTCAGATTGCACATATACTTTATCGACAATGGCATTAAAGCCAATACCCAGTCCCCTTCCTAAATACGAATTTGCATTTAAACTCAACGTTTCCGGAGATCCTTCAATTCCCGTCCATTGGCTGCGGGCACCCAAAGTAGCTTCAAATGTTTTATTGGAACCGGCATAAGCAGGATTAATTGCATTCATATTGTATTTATATAGACTAAAATGAAAGTCTTGTTGTGCAATTCCTTTAGTTGTGAGCAAACTAAATCCTATTACGAATAGTATATATTTAATATTTTTCATGTGGTTTTTTTATTATTTTTTAATGGTCATCCCGTCCCGTCCCAACGTTTCGAGATTGGGACTGTTCGCTATAAATCATTCTGTTGAGTGATTTAGTTTTTAGCATCCCTGTTTAATGGCTTGTTTTTTAGTAATTAATATAAATCCAACCTTGAATAGGCTCATTTTTAGAATCATTAAACTTTAAAATATATAAGTATGATCCGATTGCTAATTTTTTATTTCCTGAGAATTTTGAGACACCTCCCCAGTTGTTTTTATAATTCTTAACATGATAAACTTTTGCTCCCCACCTATTATAAATAAGTATTTCTGAATTGGGATAATGTTCTATATTCTCGATTACCCAAGTATCATTTATATTATCTTCATTTGGAGAAAAAGCTTTAGGAATTTTAACAGGCATACCTAATACGTTGACCGTTCTGGTAACCTCAACAGCTACATTTCCACTAGCATCGGTAGCGTTGTAATAAATGGTATAACTTCCTACAGCATCTATAAACTCCGATGCATCAATCACAACCGTTGTTCCATCATCGGTTGTTGCACCTAATTCGGTATATCCATCACCAAGATTTATGGTTTGTGGATTGTCTCCAAGTAAAGTGATTATTGGAGCAATTACATCTATGTCTACCACATTTACAGTTCTAGTCACTTCTGTAGCTACGTTTCCACTAGCGTCTGTGGCATTATAATAAATGGTATACGTTCCTACTGCATCTATAAACTCCGATGCATCAATTACAACTGTAGAACCATCATCAGTTGTTGCTCCTAGTTCTGTGTAACCATCACCAAGATTTATGGTTTGTGGATTGTCTCCAAGTAAAGTGATTATTGGAGCAATTACATCAGTAGCTACCACATTTACAGTTCTAGTCACTTCTGTAGCTACGTTTCCACTAGCATCGGTAGCGTTATAATAAATAGTATAACTTCCTACTGCATCCACAAACTCCGAAGCATCAATCACAACAGTTGTTCCATCATCGGTTGTTGCACCGAGTTCGGTATATCCATCGCCAAAATTTATGATTTGTGGATTGTCTCCAAGTAAAGTAATTACAGGAGCAATTACATCTGTGTCTACCACATTTACGGTTCTGGTAACCTCAACAGCTATATTTCCACTAGCATCTGTAGCGTTGTAATAAATAGTATAACTTCCTACAGCATCAACAAAAGCAGTTGCATCTATATCGACCGTTGTTCCATCATCGGTTGTTGCTCCTAGTTCTGTATATCCATCACCTAGATTTATGATTTGTGGATTGTCTCCAAGTAAGGTGATTACTGGAGCGATTACATCTGTATCTACCACATTTACCGTTCTGGTAACCTCAACAGCTATATTTCCGCTAGCATCTGTGGCATTATAATAAATCGTGTAACTTCCAACAGCATCAACAAACTCTGAAGCATCAATTACTACTGCTGACCCATCATCAGTTGTTGCTCCTAGTTCTGTATATCCATCGCCAAGATTTATGATTTGTGGATTGTCTCCAATTAAGGTGATTATTGGAGCAATTACATCTGTAGCTACCACATTTACGATTCTGGTAACTTTTAACGCTATGTTTCCATTAGCATCTGTTGAATTGTAAAATATTGGATAACTACCTACCGCATCAACAAAGTCAGAAGCATCGATCGCAATTGGTGAACCATCATCGGTTGTTGCTCCTAGTTCAGTGTAACCATCGCCAAGTTGGATGGTTTGTGGATTATCTCCAATTAAAGTAATTATTGGAGCAATTAGATCTGTGTCTACTACATTTACGATTCTGGTAACTTTTAACGCTATGTTTCCATTAGC
>NZ_JAEHFJ010000034.1 GCF_016406085.1 Aureibaculum flavum | reverse complement strand
ATTACTGTTGACGATGTTACCTACAGCACAAACAATTGGACAAACATTGACCCACAAACCAGTTTTAGTGAAGATTGCAGTGCAATACCATTAACCTACGTACCTGACGATAATTTTGAACAAGCATTAATAGATTTAGGGTATGATTCTGGGGCTTTAGATGATTATGTACCAACAGCTAATATTAATTCTATAACGGCCCTAGATGTTTCTTCTAAAAACATTGCAGACCTCACTGGTATTGAAGATTTTGTGGCTATTACTTCGTTAAATTGTAGTTTCAACAATTTATCTGCTTTAGACGTTTCAAATAATATTTTATTAGAAGTTTTAGAATGTGTCAAGAACAATTTTACAAGTATTGATGTCTCAAATAATACTGCACTGACATCATTAAATATTGTATTAAATGAATTAACTGCTTTAGATGTATCAAACAATACTCAATTACGAACATTAAATACTTCTACTAATTTTTTAACTAGTTTAGATGTATCAAATAATGTTTTACTTGAAAGCTTATATTGTGATTACAATCCTCTTACAAGTCTTAATGTAAAAAATGGTAATAATACAAATATAAATGTCTTTCATGCAGATAACAATCCAAGCCTCAATTGTATTGAAGTTGATGATGTAGCATATAGTAATAATACCTGGACAAACATTGACCCACAAACCAGTTTTAGTGAAGATTGTAGTGACACAACGGCTCCAATAATTACCTTACTTGGTGACAATCCACAAATCATAAATCTTGATGATGGTTACACAGAAATTGGAGCCGATACTGATGATGGCTCAACAGTCGTAATTGATGCTACTGCATTTGTTGATGCTGTTGGAAGTTATACTATTTATTATAATGC
>NZ_JAEHFJ010000033.1 GCF_016406085.1 Aureibaculum flavum | reverse complement strand
GCATTTGTTGATGCTGTTGGAAGTTATACTATTTATTATAATGCTACCGATGCTAGTGGAAATGTAGCCACAGAAGTAACAAGAACGGTAAATGTGGTAGATACAGACACTACAGCTCCTGTAATCACTTTAATTGGTGACAATCCACAAATCATAAATCTTGGTGATGGTTACACAGAAATTGGAGCCGATACCGATGATGGCTCAACAGTCGTAATTGATGCTACTGCATTTGTTGATGCTGTTGGAAGTTATACTATTTATTATAATGCTACCGATGCTAGTGGAAATGTAGCCACAGAAGTGACAAGAACTGTAAATGTTGTCGACACAGACACTACAGCTCCTGTAATTACCTTACTTGGAGCCAATCCACAAATCATAAATCTAGGTGATGGATATACCGAACTAGGAGCCGATACCGATGATGGTTCAACAGTCGTAATCGATGCTTCAGAGTTTATTGATGCTGTTGGAAGTTATACTATTTATTATAATGCCACAGACGCTAGTGGAAATGTAGCCACAGAAGTAACAAGAACGGTAAATGTGGTAGATACAGACACTACAGCTCCTGTAATCACTTTAATTGGTGACAATCCACAAATTATAAATCTAGGAGATGGTTATACAGAACTTGGAGCAACAACCGATGATGGTTCACCAATTGCGATCGATGCTTCTGACTTTGTTGATGCGGTAGGTAGTTATCCAATATTTTACAATTCAACAGATGCTAATGGAAACATAGCGTTAAAAGTTACCAGAATCGTAAATGTAGTAGACACAGATCTAATTGCTCCAATAATTACCTTACTTGGAGACAATCCACAAATTATAAATCTAGGAGATGGTTATACAGAACTTGGAGCAACAACCGATGATGGTTCACCAATTGCGATCGATGCTTCTGACTTTGTTGATGCGGTAGGTAGTTATCCAAT
>NZ_JAEHFJ010000032.1 GCF_016406085.1 Aureibaculum flavum | reverse complement strand
CAGTTCTTTGTTAGCTGTAGTTTTTATTCCACTTTGTAACGAACAATGACTTCATTATCCAAAACGACATTAGTAGACCAAATAAATTCAGCACCTTTTCCACTAAATTTTTCTATGAAGTTCATATATGCTTTTTTATTATTTACTCCTATTTCATCTTCAGTATATGTGGTCGCATTTGGCCATTGGCTGTCATTGAAAGTAACGTCAAAACTATTTTCTGGAATTTTCCAATGAATACCGTAAAATGCTGTTCCATTATCAACTCCATCTGTACTGCAATTTGAAGAGATTCTTTTTTCTCCAATTTCACTTAAACAACTTAAATCACTAATAGGTGCAGTATAAAAAGTTTGTGCTTTCCATTTGCTATTTGTAATAGTCCCATCACTAAAGCTGGCTATAAAACCTCCATCTCCAGGATGAAAATCTTTTCCTCTATTATTTTCTGAACCTAAACCTAAATGTTCTTCCCAATCTATTAGTTTTACTGCAATTGTATAAGGTTTTTTTACTTTGAATTTTACAATGTTTGAATTAAATGGTGTAAAAGGTACTGGGTCAACTGCTATTAATTTTCCGTTAATGTAAAGTTCAAAATAATTATCCGCAAAAAGATAGCCTGTAATGATTTCTCCGTCCGAATCTATCTCAAAGACAGGAACGGAATTCATATCTATTTCTGAAAGATTATTTGGTGTTATAGAGTTACATTCATTATATAAATCAGAAGCTTTGGTCGTTTCGTTGAAATGATTAATTCCGGGAACTGTCCAACTATTTCCTAAATCATCTTTTATTTCTCCAACTCCTGAAATTCTGCTACCTCCTTGATTACAAGAAATAAGACTTTTAATTTGTGTTTCCGCTAATCCTTGGGTTACGTTTCCTGTTCCATTGTAAATTTTTTCGTTAGTTGTTTCTTTAGGAATTGATTCATTAGTTGATGATTTTGCGTTTTTTTCCTTACAACTGATTATCGTAATTAATAGAAATAGAAATA
>NZ_JAEHFJ010000031.1 GCF_016406085.1 Aureibaculum flavum | reverse complement strand
ATAATCCTCTCTCTTTTCTACTTTAAATCACGTTCAGTTCTGTGAGACTTAGATCTCGTTTTCAAGTTGTTGTGAGTCCAGTAGATTATTCTTTCATAATTCATTATTGTATGAATAAATATACAGAAACTTTTGGAATAGACATTAGTAAAGATGTTTTTGATTGTTATGGCAACAAACAAGGTCATTTACAATTTAAAAACACAGAAAAAGGTTTTCTAAAGTTTCTACAAACTTTAGAAGTCAACACTTTAGTCGTCATGGAAGCCACAGGTTATTATCATTACAGATTAGCACAATTTTTACATAAGAAGAAACAAATTGTATCTGTTGTAAACCCTTTATCTGTAAAGCGTTTCATTCAAATGAAATTAGCTAAAGTCAAAACAGATAAAAGTGATGCTAAAGCAATTTGTGAATACGGAACTATTAATGAAGTTCCACTTTATAACGCCCTTACCGAGGTTCAAAGTGAATGCTTACAACTCTTTAGGTTAATGGATAGTTTTCTGAAAAAACGCACAGCTACAAAGAATAAATTACATGGAGAAGAAGTGTTAGGAATTCCTTCAAATTGGGTGTATCGTTCTTTAAAAAGAGATCGTAAACATTTAGATAAAGAGCTTTTAGGAATTGAGAAACAACTTCTCTCATTAGTAAAACAAGACCAACAGGCACAACTCACTTTATTACAAAGTATACCAGGTATTGGTATGAAAACGGCATTATTCTTAATTGTAGTAACCGATGGTTTTAATAAATTTGAAACAGGATCACAATTATGTAGTTATGTTGGGATTACCCCCACAATAAGAGAGTCTGGCAGCAGTGTAAGAGGTAGGAGCAGAATTAGTAAAGTAGGTAACAGAAAACTACGTAACCTTTTGTTTTTATGTTCTTTTACGGCTTGTAAGCATAACAAAGGGTGTAGAGAAATCTATGAACGAATTGTAAACAAGGGCAAGAGTAAAAAATTAGCTTTAATAGCTGTTTCTAATAAGTTGATAAAGCAAAGTTTTGCAATAGCAAAATCTGGATTGCCCTATGATGAAACCTATGTTTCTGTTTTGTCAAAATAAGGGGTAATAATATGAAAAATAAAAGCTCAAAACACCTATTAATCGTATTTTGAGCCTAGAATAATAGTGTGTAAATTTAATGAAGAAATTGTTTGTTTTTTAGCTCAGTTCTTTGTT
>NZ_JAEHFJ010000030.1 GCF_016406085.1 Aureibaculum flavum | reverse complement strand
AACAAAGAACTGTGGTAAAAAACAAGTAAAATTTGCTTAATTTACCACTAAAGTACTTCTGTAATTCTGATCGTAAGCTACCCTTGATTTAGCGATTGCAAAAGCCTGTTTTAAAAGCTTATTACAGACTGCAATTAAGGCTAATTTTTTACTCTTTCCTTTTGCTACAATTCTATCATAAAGTGCCTTGCAAGCTTGGTTATATTTACAAGCATTAAAACTACATAAGAAAAGTAAATTCCGAAGCTTTTGATTTCCTATTTTACTGATTCTGGGTCTTCCGTTTACACTACTTCCACTCTTCCGTATTACTGGTGTTAAACCAGCATAAGAACATAATTCTGATGCACTAGTAAAACGTTCAAACCCGTCTGTTAAAACTAATAACATCACGCTCGTTTTTCTTCCAATTCCAGGTATCGTTTCTAATAATGTTAGCAATTCTTGATTCTCCTTTTTTACCAATTCTATCAACTTTTCTTCTATCATATTCAGTTCTTTTTTTACTGCTTTTAAACTCCGCTTCAAAGAACTTAATACAATCTTACTTGGTACTCCCAATACCTCTTCTCCATGTATTTTATTTTTTAATGCTGTGCTCTGTTTTGTGTAAACACTCAGGATACGGACCATTTGCAAACATTCTTGTTGCTCTATATTTTGACCTTCCCACAATCGTAATTCTACACTTTCTGCATATTTACATATCATTTTTGAATCACTCTTGTCTGTCTTTATCTTAGATAGTTTCATCTGGATAAATCTTTTTACAGACAATGGGTTCTCTACGGATACCAACACTTCATTTTCTTGTAAAAAATAAGCTAGTTTATAATGATAATAACCCGTTGCTTCCATTACACAATGACTATTTTCATCTAACAACTTCATAAACTTTTTAAAGCCTTTGTAATCATTTCTAAATTGATAATGAACTTCTTTTTGATCTGTAACATCAAAGACATCTTTACTAATGTCGATTCCGTAAAATTTTGTACTTTTATTCATAATAAATCGATTTATTAAAGAACAATCTACGTTACTTTCTACTACTTAAAAACGAGGTCTTATAGCCTCAAACAACTGTACGAAATTTCTGTAGAAAAGAGAGGGGATTTTCAATGTTGACGAGATCGCAGTCTCTACGTATATAATAACCTTAATCCTCTCTTTTGTTCTTTATGGTTAATTCACTAAATTTATAAAATGTAAACTTAAG
>NZ_JAEHFJ010000029.1 GCF_016406085.1 Aureibaculum flavum | reverse complement strand
AATGTTTTTATTACGAATATCTAGGTCTGTTATGGTATTAATATTTGCAGTTGGCACATAATCATCTAAAGGGCCAGAATCATACCCTAAATCTATTAAGGCTTGTTCAAAATTATCGTCAGGCACATAGGTTAATGGTATTGCATTACAATCTTCACTAAAACTGGTTTGTGGGTCAATAGTCCAATTGCTTGTGCTATAGGTAACATCGTCAACGGTAATACAAGTTAGATTATCATTGTTAGTTGCATCAAAGTATGATTCAATAATAGTATTATTACCATTTTTTACATTAAGACTTGTAAGTTGATTGTCATTACAATATAAGCTTTCTAGTAAAACATTATTCGATACATCTAAACTAGTTAATAAATTTCTATAAGCAAATAATGATTGTAATTGCGTATTGTTTGATACATTAATCGTTGTTAGGTCGTTCTGTGAACAATCTAGTGCTGTAATTAATATATTATTAGAAACATCCAAACTTGTTAGGTTGTTGCCATAACATAATAAAGCTTCTAACAAATTATTATTAGAAACATCTAAACTAACTAAATCATTTAACCCACAATCTAATGATGTCAGGGCCGTATTGTTAAATACATTCAATATTGTTAGTTCGTTTGAGGCACAATTAAATGCTTCTAATAAAGCATTATTAGAAACATCTAAAGTTGTTAGGTTATTAAATGCACAATGTAAAAATGTAAGTGCTGTATTATTTTTAATATTTAAATTGGTTAAGTTGTTACTATAGCATGATAATTTTTTTAAGGCTAAATTGTTGCTAATGTCTAAATTACTTAGTTGGTTATTTAAACATAGTAATTCTTCAAGAGCAACAAAATCTTGAATACCGGTGAGGTCTGCAATGTTTTTAGAAGAAACATCTAGGGCTGTAATGGTATTAATATTTGCAGTTGGCACATAATCATCTAAAGCCCCAGAATCATAACCTAAATCAATTAAGGCTTGTTCAAAATTATCGTCAGGTACGTAGGTTAATGGTATTGCACTGCAATCTTCACTAAAACTGTTTTGTGCATCAATATTGGTCCAGTTGGTTGTGCTATAGGTAGCGTCGTCAACTTCTATACACGTTAGGTTTAAAGTATTAGTTAAATTAAAAGTAATTACGTTTGTGTTGTTACCATTTTTAACATTCAACTCACTTAAACTCTCACTACCACTTAAATTCAAAAATTCTAATGAGGTATTTGATGATAGATCTAAATTTGTAAACTTTGAACTTACAGCATATAAATGAGTTAACTTCAAATTATTTGAAAGATCTAAAGACGTTACCTTATTATTACTAATATTTAATATAGCCAATT
This sequence comes from Aureibaculum flavum, assembly GCF_016406085.1. Classification (GTDB taxonomy): domain Bacteria; phylum Bacteroidota; class Bacteroidia; order Flavobacteriales; family Flavobacteriaceae; genus Aureibaculum; species Aureibaculum flavum. The sequence goes on along the minus strand of NZ_JAEHFJ010000029.1, from coordinate 379 downwards.
CCGTATTTGAAGAAACATCTAGATTTATAAGTGTTTTTGGAAGATATAAATTAGTAATACTTAGGTTTTGAGAGAGATTTATAGTAGTAAATATATTATCAAAACAGTGCAAAATACTTAACGCTACAAAATCTTCAATACCAGTCATGTCACTAATATTTTTTGAAAAAACAAATAGTGATGTTACCGTATTAATATTTGCAGTTGGCACATAATCATCTAAAGCCCCAGAATCATATCCTAAATCAACTAAGGCTTGTTCAAAATTATCGTCAGGAACATAGGTTAATTGAGGCGGAATACAATCTTCACTAAAACTGGTTTGTGGGTCAATGTTTGTCCAATTGTTTGTGCTGTAGGTAACATCGTCAACAGTAAT
>NZ_JAEHFJ010000003.1 GCF_016406085.1 Aureibaculum flavum | reverse complement strand
ACGATATTAGTATCGTTAAGCTTTAAGTTATAAATTTAATCCTTTAATAATCTGTATCGGTTATTTAGGACTAGACAAAACGATAATATAAATCATTCTTCAAAAAATTAATTAAATACGATTGTTACCATAAATACACATAACCTTACTTAAATAGTAATCTTCCATCAAAATTAAAACCACTAACATCTCTATAATTTTAAAATAAAAATAATCGCTAACACCTCTATGCCAGTTAATTAAAAATAATAATTAAAAATATCACTTTCTCAAGGGGGAATTCTATGCTGTAGATTGTTTTATAATTGAAGCAGCGAAACAAACAATGCTTTAGTCGTAATAAGTGGAAATTTTATGATAATAACAAAAAAAATTACCATTAAAACTTTATCTCCTTTCTCCCCAGATTAAGGAAATCCTCAAAAGGGATTTAGAAAAATTTTAATATAAAAAATAATAAGAATTAGTTTAAGTTGATAGTTTAGTTAGAGAAAAATGGCCCCGCTGAAGAGTGAGGCTTTTTTTGTTTATAGACTAAATTAATGAACTCTCTCCTCCTAGCTTTTTAATGTACCAATACAATGATAATACTGCCTTAATTTTATTTAATTCAATAAAAAACGACCCTATACTTCTTACTTTCTTTACACGAGGAAAGAAAAAAACACCATAATATAACTGAAAATTAGGTGTTTAAAAATTTTACAATAAAAAAGCTCATTTTAAAGGGGGAATTTCATGCTATTGATTGTTTTATAATCGAAGCAGCGAAACAAACAATGCTTTAGTCGTAATAAGTGGAAATTTTATGATAATAACAAAAAAATTACCATTAAAACTTTATCTCCTTTCTCCCCAGATTAAGGAAATCCTCAAAAGGGATTTAGAAAAATTTTAATATAAAAAATAATAAGAATTAGTTTAAGTTGATAGTTTAGTTAGAGAAAAAAGCCCCACTATACGTGGGGCTTTTTTTTATTAAAAATTTTGAATGTTTTACTTCCAGTTCTGTCCTTTTTGTTTTAAAGCTGCAATAAGGATGTCTTTTTGACTTATCTGTCCTATTAGCTTACCATTCTCTACAATAGGAAAACGTCTGTGCTTTGCTTTTAAAAACATATCAGCTGCCTCAAAAATATTCATATTTCCATCAATAGTATCCACATTTTTTACCATGTGCTTATCTACTGTATTATTATCCATTGGCATGTTATAATATCTGCTTTCTGAAATGTGCTTAATACAATCTCCTTCAGAAATAATACCGAGTAACTCATTATTTTCGTTAACAACTGGTCCACCTGAAATTCTATTTTGAATTAAAGATTCTATCACCTCAGAAACGGATTGATCTGGTTTAAATGTAATCAACTTTGTAGTCATGTAATCAGACACTAAAGCTGGTTTTAATTCCTCTTTTTGAGGTTGAGATCTTTTACCTTGAAAACTTTTGATTGCCATAACTTAATATTTTTAGGTTCGTATAAATATAATATAAATTCTTTAAAATTACTTACTTTAGTCAAAAATCCGTTTTCAATCTAACCCATAATAAGAATGAAAAAATACGCTTCAGCCATTTCCTTTATCATAATCATAACAACCATATACCTGTCTTTCAGTAGCTTAATGCCAAAAGAGAAATCTGATACAACGACTCCACTTACAGAATTTTCGAGCGATAGAGCTCTCGTGCATTTAAAGGAAATAACCCAAAAACCTCACTTTGTAGGTACTACAGCACATAAAGAAGTACAAGAATACATAGTTAATGAATTAGAAAAACTAGGATTAACCACTGAAATTCAAGAGCAAGTAGCTCTAAATAAAAAGTGGAGAGCAGGCACAAATACACAAAATATCATAGCCAAAATAAATGGTACAGATAATTCAAAAGCATTATTGCTTCTAACACATTATGATAGTGCAGTGCATTCTTCATTAGGTGCTAGTGATGCCGGTAGTGGTGTGGTAACAATTTTAGAAGGCTTAAGAGCTTTTATGGCAACTCATAAGGCTCCTCAAAATGATATTATTATTCTAATTTCTGATGCCGAAGAATTAGGATTATTAGGTGCAAATGCATTTGTAAATCATCATCCTTGGGCTAAAGACGTTGGCTTGGTTTTGAATTTTGAAGCAAGAGGTAGTGGCGGGCCCAGCTATATGCTCATGGAAACCAATGGTGGCAACAAAAAACTAATTGAACAATTTGCAAAGGCTAAGCCAAAATACCCTGTTGCAAGCTCGTTAATGTATAGTATTTACAAAATGCTACCTAATGATACTGATTTAACAGTTTTTAGAGAGGATGGTGAAATTCAAGGCTACAATTTTGCCTTTATTGATGACCATTTTGATTATCACACAGAACAAGATAGTTATGAACGCTTAGATAGAAATACATTAGAACACCAGGCTAGTTATTTGATACCGTTACTAAATTATTTTGCTGATGCTGATTTAACCAATCTCAATTCAGATAGTGATAACGTATATTTTAATATGCCTTATATAGGTATGATTTATTATCCTTTTTCATGGGTAATACCAACGATTATAATTTTCAGCTTCGTATTTTTAGGATTGCTAATTTTTGGAGTTTCAAAAAAGAAATTACTACTCGCTCAACTACTTAAAGGGTTTATTCCATTTCTATTCTCCATGTTAATTTCTGGCTTCATTACCTTTTTCGGTTGGAAATTAATTCTCAAAATTCATCCTCAATATCAGGATATTTTACACGGATTTACCTACAACGGCCATTGGTATATTGCCTCTTTTTCAGCTTTAACTTTAGCTATTTGCATAATTATTTATAATCGTTATTTTAAAAAAATAAAAGCTAAAAATTTAATAATCGCCCCACTATTTATTTGGATTATCATTAATATCGTCATTAGTATTTATTTAAAAGGAGCTGGCTATTTTATTTTAGCAGTCGTATATGGTATAATAGCCTTAGCAATACTACTGTTCTCAAAAAAGGAGCATCAATCCATTTTATTAAGTGTTTTATCAATTCCTGTTTTATTTACCTTCGTTCCTTTAATACAAATGTTTCCAATCGGGTTGGGATTAAAAATGCTTGCCGTTAGCAGTATTTTTATCGTGCTACTATTTGGTTTACTCGTACCTATTTTTTCATCTTATAAAAACATAAAGAAATTAGGACGATTGTTTTTAGCACTTTCATTACTTTTATTTATTTCAGCAGCATTTAAATCAGGCTATTCCATTGAACAAAAACAACCCAATAGTATAATCTATGTTTTAGATGCAGACAAAAACGAAGCGTATTGGGCTAGTAATAACAAAGAAACTGATGAATTTACAACCCAATTTCTGGGTGATAACCCAATTAAAGGAGGTTTTGACAACTCAACTACAGCTAGCAAGTATGGCACGAGAATAAAATTGCATAAAAAAACAGAAGTCAAAACTATAATTCAACCCCAAATAGAAATTAGCAAAGACACAATTATTGATGCATTCAGACATATAGATTTAAAAATAACACCTCAAAGAAAAATTAATAGAATAGAGCTACTTTCTACCAATACCCTTTCCTTTAAAACCTTTGTTGTAAATGGCGAATCGCTGCCCAATAGAAATGATTCTGAATTTGTATTTAAAACCAATAGCCAAGTTTTAAGCTATTATTTTTCAAATAATGACACCTACTTATCAATTCAATTTTCAATACCCAAAGAGCAAAACCCATCATTTATAATCTATGAAACCTCTTATGATTTGTTTGAAAGTATGGCTTTCGACATTACACCAAGAACAGAAACCATGTTGCCTATGCCTTTTATTATAAATGATGCCATAATTGTAAAAAAACAGATAAATCTAGACTAAAAAAGTAAGAGAAAGATTATATTTGTAATTCAAAATTTTATAACACATGACTACAATCAACGATTTCAATTTCAAGAATAAAAAAGCATTAATCCGAGTAGATTTTAACGTGCCTTTAGATGAAAACTTTAAAGTAACTGACACTACAAGAATCGAAGCTGCAAAACCAACTATAATAAAAATATTGGAAGACGGAGGTAGTTGTGTTTTAATGTCACATTTAGGTCGTCCAAAAGGAGTAAGTCCTGAATTTTCACTTTCTCATATTGTTGATACCGTTAGTGAAATTATTGGTGTTCAAGTAAAATTTGTTGATGACTGTGTTGGTGAAGAAGCCGAAAAAGCGGCTGCTGAATTAGAACCTGGAGAAGTATTGTTATTAGAAAATTTACGTTTCCACGATGAGGAAAAAAATGGAGATGTTGACTTTGCTAAAAAACTTTCTAAGCTTGGAGATATTTATGTTAATGATGCTTTTGGTACAGCTCATAGAGCTCATGCTTCAACAACTGTAGTGGCTCAGTTTTTTAAAGGTAAAAAATGTTTCGGTGCCTTATTAGCGAAAGAAATTGTTAGTATTAATAAAGTTTTTAAAGACAGCGAAAAGCCAGTAACTGCAATTTTGGGTGGTGCCAAGGTTTCTTCAAAAATCACCGTAATTGAAAATATTTTAGACAAGGTAGATCACTTAATTATTGGTGGTGGCATGAGTTTTACCTTTATAAAAGCTCAAGGTGGTAGTATTGGTGATTCTATTTGCGAAGATGATAAACAAGAGTTAGCATTAGATATTTTAAAACAAGCCAAAGAAAAAGGTGTAAGAGTACATTTACCTGTAGATGTTATCGCCGCTGATGCTTTCAGCAATGATGCCAATACGCAAGTAGTAGATATTTTTCACATACCAGATGGATGGCAAGGTGTTGATGCTGGTCCAAAAACTAATGTAGCTTTTTCAATGATTATAGCTCAATCAAAAACCATTTTATGGAATGGCCCCGTTGGTGTTTTTGAAATGCCAAAATTTGCAAAAGGAACTATTGAGTTAGGTAATGCCATAGCTGATGCTACTGCTGATGGAGCTTTTTCTCTTGTAGGTGGTGGTGATTCTGTTGCGGCGGTAAAACAATTCGGTTTTGAACACAAAGTAAGCTATGTTTCTACCGGTGGAGGTGCTATGTTAGAAATGCTAGAAGGTAAAACTTTACCTGGTATAGCTGCTATATACGAAGACTAATTAGTTTACATAAACTATTCTAAAGACAGAGTTTCATTATTATAGCTCTGTCTTTTGTATTTAAAATAACACGAAAAAGTGAGAATTATTTAGATAGATCTATTTTTCATCCTCCCAAATTAACAAACATTAAAACTCTTATTTCATGAAGTACAACAAATTACCAGAAACTAATATTGAAGTTAGTAAAATCTGTTTGGGTACCATGACATGGGGTCAACAAAATACCGAAGCCGAAGGTCACGAGCAAATGGATTACGCTCTTGAACAAGGTGTTAACTTTTTTGATACTGCTGAAATGTATTCCGTACCCGGAAAAGCAGAAACGTATGGTTCAACTGAAAGAATAATCGGGACATGGATTAAAAAAACAGGAAATAGAGAAAAAATCGTATTGGCGTCAAAAATTGCTGGACCAGGTATAGCTCATATTCGAGACACTGGTTTTTCAAAACAAGCAATTACGGAGGCTCTAAATGGTAGCTTAAAGAGATTACAAACAGATTATTTAGACCTGTATCAATTACATTGGCCAGAAAGACCTGTAAATTGTTTTGGCGTTAGGGATTATCCATACAATCAAGAAAATCAATGGGAAGATAATTTTGCTGAAGTTTTAGAGACCTTAGATGGTTTTGTTAAACAAGGTAAAATAAAACATGTTGGACTTTCAAACGAAACGCCTTGGGGCACTATGCGATATTTAGAAGAGGCCAAAACAAAAAAATTACCAAGAATGGTTACCATTCAGAACGCCTATTCTTTATTACATCGTATTTTTGAAACAGGCCTGTCAGAAGTCGCTTTAAGAGAAAATATTGGCTTATTAGCCTATTCTCCAATGGCGTTTGGAGTATTATCTGGCAAATACTTGGGCGGAAATATGCCTAAAGACTCACGTGTAGATTTATTTCCAGTCTATCATAGATATAGTAGTACGGAAGCTGAAAAAGCGGTAATAGAATACTCGAAAATTGCTCAAAAACACGGACTCAGTTTAGCCCAAATGTCACTTGCTTTTGTAAATCAACTACCTTTTTTAACGAGTAATATAATTGGAGCAACAAAAATGACACAGCTTAAAGAAAATATTGATAGTATAAACGTTGAATTATCTGAAGAAATTATTACGGAAATTAATACCGTTCATGGTAAGATGCCTAATCCTGCGGCTTAGTCATGAACCTAGTAGAAGAAAATAAAGAAAAGCGTAAAAACGCTTCATTAACTATTGCTGAATGGTTCGGATTTTTCTTACTTCCAATAAATATGAGTCTACGGTATATATCCAAAAGAGATTTTAATGATGATCAAGAAAATCGATTTGCAACATATGGATTTGACAAAAAAATGAAACAAGCTGGTATTGCCAGACTTTTGGGAATATTATTTTATATAGTAGCTATGATCATTTTATTTGCAAAATTCTAAGGATAATTAGCTTTAAATTATCTTGTGTTTAATTCCTCCCCTTATGAAGGGAAGGTGTCCGAAGGACGGAAAGGTTAATAACCCAACTTCTCCCTAACTCTACCCAATACTTCATTCGCCACTTTCCTTGCTTTTTCGGCTCCAATTGCCAATGCCTCATCAATTTCATTCAGATTATTCATGTAATGATGATACAACTCTCGTTCTTTAGCATATTTGGTAATTAGCAAATCATAAAAAGCTTGTTTAGCATGCCCATAACCATAATTTCCACCTGAATAATTAGCCCTCATTTCAGCAATTTGCTCTTCATTAGCTACCAATTTGTATAAGGCGAATAAGTTACAAGTCTCCGGATCTTTAGGCTCTTCCATCGGAGTACTATCCGTTTGGATTTTCATAATCACTTTACGCAACTTTTTATCATCCAAAAATAAATTAATCTCATTGCCGCGTGATTTACTCATCTTTTCACCATCAAGACCAGGCACAATCATTACATTCTCTTCTATTTTGGCGTCAGGCGGCACCAACGTATCACCCATTTTATGATTAAAACGATTGGCCACATCCCTACTCATTTCTAAATGTTGCAATTGGTCTTTACCAACAGGCACTACCTCAGCATCATAAATCAAAATATCTGCTGCCATTAACATAGGATATGTAAAAAGCCCTGCATTAACATCATCAAGCCTATCTGCCTTATCTTTAAAACCATGAGCCAATGTTAAACGCTGATAAGGATAAAAACAACTTAAATACCAAGACAATTCTGTTACTTGAGGCACATCACTCTGTCGATAAAAAACCGTTTTATTTATGTCAACTCCAAATGCTAGCCATACAGCCGCTGTGCTATACGTATTTTGCTTTATTATAGCTCCATCTTTTATTTGTGTTAATGTATGCATGTTAGCAATAAACAAAAACGAATCATTTGATGAATCATTAGACATTTCAATAGCTGGTATAATTGCTCCTAACAAATTGCCTAAATGTGGTGTTCCGGTACTTTGTACTCCTGTAAGAATTCTTGACATAACTTATTTTTCTAAAGCAAAAGTACAAATCACAAATCACAATATTTCAAATTCTAAAAAACAAATTTAAAAAATTATATTCCCGTCTTTTTTGAGATTTTAAATTTACACATTGGAGTTTATACAGATTCCCTAAATTTACCCCAATGAATTTTTTAAAAAATATTTTTCGCGTATTTTGGCGTATTTGGTTTTATGGATGGGTATTTTTTTCAATCCTTGTTGCGTTACCCATTTTAATTGTGGTAATCTCTTTCGATAGTTTATATCCCACTTTTTTTAAAATTGCCAAGGCTTGGGGTAAAACCATCCTATTTGTGATGGGCTTTAAACCTGTAGTTGAGACAGAAGAAGAAATAATCCCTGGTAAGAGCTATTTGTTTATTGCAAACCACGCCTCTCTAATTGATGTAATGTTAATGCTGTCTGTAATGAAAAACCCAGCTGTGTTTGTTGGTAAAAAAGAATTGGTAAAACTGCCCTTATTTGGATATGTTTTTAGAAAAACAAGTATTTGGGTGGACAGAAGTAATGCTGAAAGTCGGAAAAGAGTATATATTTTGGCTCAAAAGAAATTAGATCAAGGCTTAAGCATTGCCATTTTCCCTGAGGGATTAGTACCTCACGAAGATATTGTGTTAAGTGAGTTCAAAAATGGTGCCTTCCGCTTGGCAATTGAACATCAAATACCCATAGTACCCATGACTTTCTACGATGTAAAAAAACGTTTTTCATGGACATTTTTTAGTGGGTGGCCAGGTAAATTACGAGTAAAAATTCATAAATTTATCCAAACAGAAGGTTTAACTGTTGACGATATGGAATCCATTAAAAAAGAGGCTTTTGACACTATATATACAGAATTAATTAATGATATCAATGATGAAAAATGAACATCTAACATATTATAATTCTACCGAAGAAAGACTAAATGTACTTACACATGCTATTGGATTAGTTTTAAGTATTATAGCCTTAGTCGTTTTAATTATTCATGCTAATAATCATGGAACCGCAAGGCATATTGTAAGTTTTTCTATTTTTGGAGCGAGTTTAATCTTGTTGTACTCTGCTTCTACTTTTTACCATTACTCCCAACAGCCAGAATTACGTAAAAAATTAAACATTTTAGATCATGCTGCCATTTATGTCCTTATTGCAGGAACCTATACTCCTTTTACACTCATTACTTTAAAAGGAACGTTAGGTTGGACAATCTTTGGCATTACTTGGGGAATTGCTCTTGTTGGAGTTTTTCTTAAATTATTTTACACTGGTAGGTTTGAAAAAATTTCTACCGCAGCTTATATTGGTATGGGATGGATTATCATTTTTGCCGTAAAACCGTTACTAGAAAATTTGCCCATAAACGGATTATATTGGCTACTGGCTGGTGGCGTATTTTATACCGTAGGTGCCATCTTATATAGCATTCCAAAAATAAAATACAACCATACTATTTTTCATGTATTTGTATTATTGGGGAGTTTTTCGCACTTTATGGCGATCTATTTTTATGTGTTGCAGTAAATTTTAAACGACTTCTTTTTGATGTAGTAACCGCGTTAACTTTATTGATAAATCCAATAAGATGATTTTGGCATTACCATTACGCTCAATATGATAAATAGCATCATTAAGCTCTTTGGTTATTTCCATAATATTACCACTATGAACAAACGGAGCAAATTTATCTAAATCGAAACTTGTGGTATAGGGCTCTAAAAACACCAACGAATCTGCTGTGTAATTTTTTAATAAAGCTTGTCTAAAAAATTGGAGACAGTAGTTTAAAAAACTTTTCTGAACCTCTCTACCGTTTGATGCAATAGCATCACTCCAAGCAATTAGTTCTTGTATTACGGCAGCATTACCTTTTGCTTTAAAAGCGGTTCGTACCCAAGTAATAAACCATTGTTCAAATTGTTCATCGCTTGTTGAGTTATGTAGAATATTTCTTGCTTTATTCCAATTACCATCTGCTTGATGAGCAATCTTTACGGCTTCATTTTCTGTAATTTGCTCTCGTACTATTAAAGCTTCCTTAATATGATTTTCACTTAAAGGATTTAATTTTACAATCTGACAACGGGATAATATGGTACTAATTATTTGCTCTTCACTCTCAGTAACCAATAATAGAATAGTCTTGTTTGGTGGTTCTTCTATTAGTTTTAGCAATTTATTGGCTGCCGCAGTATTAAGCTTCTCGGCCATCCAAATAATCATGACCTTATAACCACCTTCGTACGATTTTAGAATCAACTTTTTTACAATTGCTTCTGCTTCATCTACACCAATTTGACCTTGTTTATTTTCAATACCTAAATGTGTATACCAACTTAACAAATCGCCATACGGGTTATCATTTATAAACTGACGCCATTCTTCTAAAAAGAAATCACTTACAGGGTGTCTTTTCACCTTATCCGTTGTGGCAACAGGAAATGCAAAATGCAAATCTGGATGACTTAAGTTGTTAATCTTTGTATTACAGGCCTGGTTCCCAACATTATTTTCGCCGTCAGTATTATTACATAAAATATATTGAGCGTAAGCAATAGCCAATGGTAAAGCACCTGTACCCTTTGGTGCAACAAAAAGTTGTGCATGGGGTATTCGGTTTCTTTCAACACTATAGATAAGTTGTTTTTTTACTGTTTCTTGATCTATAATATTTGAAAAAAGCATTTATTTTTTTACGATTTTAAATGATTTTGAACTTCCTGTAGTTTTATCACCAATGTTTAGAAAATACAAACCTTTAGATAAAAATTGTAAATCTAAACGATCAGAAAAAACTTCTTTTTCAACAACTTTTTGACCTAATTGATTAAAAACAGCCATATTGTAATCCGCTTGATCAAACGTAAAGCCTGAAATTTTTAATTCATCCTCAAAAGGATTAGGAGCTACTGAAATTTGTGCTAATTTTTCATCTTCAATACCTAAAGTAGAAGCTACTTCAAATTCATGATCAACCGATTGCCCTTCGTAAGTCATTCGCAGTTTATATGTACCTAATTCAGAAAGATTGTTAAGGTCCCAATACCAATAAGAAGTAGTATAAGTGTTTGTCAATGCTAGAGACCATTGAATATTACTTCCGTCGGGTTTAAATAATCTAACATAAATTGTAGTTCCAGCAAGTTGATCTTTTAAATACCCCGCCATATAAATATCTGAATTCGGCAAGAATTTATTCTGTAAATTGGTAGTTTCTGTTTCAGGACAAGTATTAAATTCCGGCGGTGCACTATGTGTTAAAACAGCATTTATATTTGGGTCATTATAATCCGGTTGGTCTTGCCACCAGGTTGTAATATTGTTACAAGTTCCATTAAAAGGATCAATCAAATTACTACCACTATCATAAACTTCAAAGTGTAAATGTGGCCCTGTAGAATTCCCTGAGCTGCCTATAATACCTAAAAATTCTCCAGCTACAACCGTGTCTCCATCTTCTTTTGTAGTCAAACTTCCATTTTTTAGATGACCATACCAAGTTCTACTGCCATCACTATGCTGAATATAAATTGCGTTCCATGTATTTGAATTCGCTGTACAACTCTCATCAAACTCACCATCATTTTTATAAACAATAGTTCCAGCAGCAGCAGCCACAACTTCAGCTAAATCATTTTCCATTTGATACCAAGAAAAAGGCCATGTAAAAATATCTGTTCCTGAATGATTGTAACCAGAACTAGTGTCATATGTTCTTGTTCCACAATTATAATCTTGTACATTATCGGGAAATGTAGCATCATGATCTACATAATTAGAAATTGCCCAAACATCGTTAAAATCACTCGTGGCCGCCTTTTGAACTGGCCAAATAAATGTCGGTGATGCTAAACCTGCTTTTTTTATCGACAATTTGCCTTGTTTTATTAACTTGGCAACATTAACTTCAACTTCGGCGTTAATTTTCGCTTTGGCTTCTTCCGAAATACACGCTAAATTATCTGGGTTAAACAGAACTTCACCTCCATTGGCTTCCCCTATTATTTGCGAAAAACAAGTTAGAGGTAGTAGCGACAAAACAAGCAATAATCTTTTCATTATGATTGCATTTTATAATAAGTGTTTAAGTGTCAAAAGTACTAATTTTTAAATATAATTTTATTAACTTTTAATGTTATGAATTATATTTATATTTACAAATTAATTAAATATTAAAACGATTCAGTAGAAAATCTATTGTGTTTTAATTGAAAACGAATTTACATTATACTCATTTCTGCGTATAATTATAAATATAACATATAAAATATGAGCTGTAATAGTTGCTCTACGGATACAAATGGTGTACCGAAAGGATGCAAAAGTAATGGGAATTGTGGTACTGGAAGTTGTGATAAATTAACAGTTTTCGACTGGCTTTCTAACATGACATTGCCAAATGGGCAATCCTCTTTTAACATTTCTGAAGTACGTTTTAAAAACGGTAGAAAGCATTTTTTTAAAAATACAAAAAATTTAGCCATCGCTATTGGCGATGTTGTGGCTGTAGAATCTTCACCAGGACATGATATTGGCACTGTTTCTTTAACAGGAGAATTGGTTAAAATTCAAATGCGTAAAAAAGATGTCAGTTTTGATAGTGAAGAAGTAAAACAAATCTACAGAAAAGCCTCGCAACGTGATATAGAAGTTTGGCAAACTGCAAGAGATAAAGAACAGGAGGTTCAACGAAAATCTAGATTAATAGTTTCGAGATTAGGTCTAAAAATGAAACTCTCAGACATTGAATTCCAAGGAGATGGTAACAAAGCAACGTTTTACTATACTGCTGATGATCGTGTCGATTTTAGATTATTAATCAAGGAATTGGCTACAACTTTTAAAATAAGAGTTGAGATGAAACAAGTTGGTCTACGTCAAGAAGCTGCTAGACTCGGTGGAATTGGTTCATGTGGTCGCGAGTTATGCTGTTCTACTTGGTTAACTGATTTTAGATCTGTAAGCACCTCAGCCGCTAGATACCAGCAATTATCATTAAACCCGCAAAAATTAGCCGGACAATGTGGTAAGCTTAAATGTTGTTTAAATTATGAATTAGATTCTTATTTAGATGCTTTAAAAAATTTCCCAAAAACAGATACCTGGCTTCAAACGGAAAAAGGAACCGCTGTTTTCCAGAAAATGGATATTTTTAAAGGGTTACTCTGGTATGCCTACAAAGACAACCCAATGCAATGGGTAGATTTAGAAGCAGAACAAGTAAACGAAATCATCAAAATAAATAAAGAAGGAAAAAAAGTAGCTAGTCTAGAAATGTATGCCTCTAAAATAAATGTCCCTGCTGAACCTGAAGCTGCTTTTACAAATGTTGTAGGTCAAGACAGTTTAACTAGATTTGACAAAAACAAAGGAAATAAGAGTAACAAAAGAAGAAAAAACAGAAATAATAAAAGAAAATCTCCCCGCAAAAATGCGTAATATTTTAGGCTTACTTTTCGTTTCAATAGCATTAATTTCATGTAATGATAATTTAGTTTTCAATCAATACAAATCAATGCCAAATGCCGAATGGCATAAAGATTCTCTTGTCAAATTTGAATTTAGTCCAATTGATACTATTTCTAGAAATAATGTGTATATAAATCTCAGAAATAATAACGACTATGCCTACAGTAATCTATTTTTAATTGTAGGGATTGATTTTCCTAACAATTATAAGGTTGTTGATACGTTAGAATATGAAATGGCAGATGTAGACGGTAAATTTTTAGGTGAAGGTTTAACCGATCTTAAAGAAAACGTTTTAGAATTTAAAAGCAATGTAATTTTCCCTACAACTGGCACTTACAACATCTCCATTCAGCAAGCTATGCGTAAAAGTGGAGAAGTTGATGGAATAACATCGTTAAAAGGTGTAACAGATGTAGGTATACAAATTGAAAAAATGAACAATAATGAGTAAAAAAAAACCAGATAACACGGCTACATTTAAAAAATTTACCAAATGGCTTTGGATACTGTTTTTAGGTGGCTTCGGATTAATAGCTCTATTATTTTTTCTAGGTTCTATTGGCGTTTTTGGCCCTTTGCCTTCTTTTGAAGAACTTGAAAACCCTGAAAATAATTTAGCAACTGAAGTTATCTCTATTGATGATAAAACATTGGGTAAATACTTTAATGAAAACAGAACCCCGATAAAATACAAAGACATTCCTCAAAATATAGTAAAAGCCTTAGTTGCCACTGAAGATGTTCGTTTTTATGAACATTCTGGTATTGATTTTTATGGTACTACTAGAGCATTTGTTAAATTAGGTAAAGATGGTGGAGCCAGTACGGTTACACAACAATTGGCAAAGCTGTTGTTTCATGGCGAAGGATCTAAAAACCTTGTGGAAAGACTTTCACAAAAAATTAAAGAGTGGATTATTGCAATTAGATTAGAGCGTCAATATACCAAGGAAGAAATCATTACTATGTATTTTAACAAGCAAGATTTCTTATATAATGCCGTTGGTCTTCGTTCTGCAGCTCGTATTTACTTTGGCAAAGAACCTAAAGAACTTAAAACGGAAGAAGCTGCTGTATTGGTAGCTATGCTTAAAAACCCTAGTCTTTACAATCCCCACAGAGAAAGTAAAAAAGAAAGAACACTATTACGCAGAAATGTGGTGCTTAAACAAATGGAAAAAAATGGAGTTATTTCTCTAGAAGAGAAAGATTCTTTGCAAAAATTACCAATGGTAATTAATTTTTCTCCAGAAGATACAGGTTATGGTGTTGCCACTTATTTTAGAGAATATTTACGTGGTTTCTTAAAAACTTGGGTAAAAGACAATAAAAAACCAGACGGTACTGAATATAATATTTACCGTGATGGACTAAAAATTTATGTTACCCTAGATTCTCGCATGCAACAGTATGCTGAAGATGCTATGAAAGAACATATGTCAAACCTACAACGGGTATTTTACAAGCAACAAGAAAAGAACAAGAATGCTCCTTATTATGATTTAACAGTAAAGGAAATTGAACGGAATATGGAATCTGCAATGAAACGCTCCAATAGATTCAGACGTATGAAAAAAGCTGGTGTTTCTGAAGCTGACATTAAAAAATCATTTAACGAAAAAACAGAAATGCGTGTATTCTCTTGGAAAGGAGATATAGATACTATTATGACTCCAATGGACTCTATTAGGTATTACAAATATTTTATGCGTGCTGGTTTAATGTCTATGGAACCACAAACAGGTCATGTAAAGGCATGGGTTGGTGGTATAAACTATAAGCATTTTCAATACGATATGGTAAAACAAGGTAAGCGTCAAGTAGGTTCAACTTTTAAGCCTTTTGTATATGCTACAGCAATCAATCAATTACAGCTCTCTCCATGTGAAGAATTGTCTAATACCATATGGACCATCCCTAAAGGAAAATATGGATTGGATAAAGATTGGGCTCCTGCAAATGCGGATCATAAATATGGTGGATTTAAAACCTTAAAAAATGCATTAGCAACTTCTACCAATGTTATAACAGCTCAATTAATTGACAAAACAACACCTCAAAATGTTGTTAAATTGGCGAAAAACTTAGGAATTGAAAGCGATATCCTCGCAGTGCCTTCAATAGCATTGGGTACGGTAGATTTATCTCTGTTTGAAATGACTGGTGCATACAATACGTTTCCTAGTAAAGGTATGTATGTAAAACCAATAATGATATTACGTATTGAAGATAAAAATGGAACGGTATTAGAAAATTTCACACCAGAAACCAAAGAGGTGATGAGTGAAGAATCTGCCTATACCGTGGTTAATTTGTTAGAAGGTGTTACACAATATGGTTCTGGAGCTCGTTTACGTAATGGTGCTAGAAGTTATCCAGACAGTATTGTTTCGGGTCATCCCTATAAATTTAAAAACCCTATTGGTGGTAAAACGGGTACTACACAAAATCAATCTGATGGTTGGTTTATGGGCTTTGTACCTAATTTGACTACTGGCGTTTGGGTTGGTGGTGAAGAGAGATCTATACATTTTGCTGATATTGGAAGAGGCCAAGGTGCATCAATGGCACTACCAATTTGGGCATTGTATATGAAAAAATGTTATGCCAACAAAGATCTTGAAATTAGCGATGGTGCTTTTAAAAAACCAGCTAACTTTAGTGTTGAATTAGATTGTGAAAAATATAAAAAACAGCAAGAAGAAGATCAAAATACTATTGAAGTAGACCCTGAATTTTAAATAAAATGAAATGATAAATAAGGTTGTAAAAAACGTTGAAGATGCTTTACAAGGGGTTCAGTCTGGAATGACCTTAATGTTAGGTGGTTTTGGGCTATGTGGCATACCCGAAAATAGTATCTCGCAATTAGAAAAATTAGGAGTTACTGATTTAACTTGTATATCTAATAATGCAGGTGTTGATAATTTCGGTTTGGGATTATTACTTCAAAAACGCCAAATTAAAAAAATGATTTCGTCTTATGTAGGCGAAAATGATGAGTTTGAACGTCAGATGTTAAGTGGTGAATTAGATGTAGAACTTATACCACAGGGTACACTAGCGGAAAGATGTAGAGCCACAGGGGCAGGCATTCCTGCTTTTTACACACCTGCCGGTTACGGTACTGAAGTTGCTGAAGGAAAGGAAACACGAGAATTTAACGGTAAAATGTATGTACTTGAACATGCTTTTAAACCCGATTATGCCTTTGTAAAAGCTTGGAAAGGCGATACTGCAGGTAATTTAATATTTAAAGGTACGGCACGGAATTTTAATCCACTTATGGCAATGGCTGGTAAAATAACTGTTGCAGAAGTAGAAGAACTTGTCCCTGCAGGAGAATTAGATCCAAATCAAATACATACCTCTGGAATTTTTGTACAACGAATTTTTCAAGGTGTAGCTTATGAAAAAAGAATTGAACAACGCACTGTAACTCCCAAATCTTAAACTATGGCATTAGATAAAATAGGTATAGCAAAAAGAATTGCTCAAGAGTTGAGAGACGGTTGGTATGTTAATTTAGGTATTGGTATTCCCACGTTAGTGGCAAATTATATTCCCAGTGGAATTGATGTTGAATTTCAAAGTGAAAATGGTTTATTAGGCATGGGCCCCTTCCCTATTGAGGGCGAAGAAGATGCTGATTTAATAAATGCGGGTAAACAAACCGTAACCGTTTTAGACGGAGGTTCTTTATTTGACTCTGCCAATAGTTTTGCTATGATTAGAGGTCAACATGTTCAACTTACAGTATTGGGTGCCATGGAGGTAGCTGAAAATGGAGATATTGCCAATTGGAAAATACCAGGTAAAATGGTTAAAGGAATGGGTGGTGCTATGGATTTAGTAGCATCTGCCGAAAATATAATTGTTGCTATGATGCATACCAACAAACATGGAGATTCTAAATTACTTAAAAAATGTTCATTGCCATTAACTGGTGTAGGGTGTGTTAAAAAAATTGTAAGTAACCTTGCTGTTTTAGAAGTAACTGAAAACGGATTTAAATTATTGGAGCGAGCTCCAGGTGTGTCTGTTGAAGAAATTAAAAATGCAACTGAAGGCAAATTGATTATTGAAGGTGACATACCAGAAATGGTAATTAATTAACAACATTACATATTGATGAATATTATTTCCTACAACGTAAACGGTATACGAGCTGCTTTAAAAAAAGGGTTTATGACATGGTTGCAAGCGGCTAATCCTGATGTCATTTGCATCCAAGAAACTAAAGCTCATAAAGAACAATTGGACTTAGAAATTTTTGAACAAGCAGGTTATCATTATCATTATTGGTTTTCTGCCGAAAAAAAAGGATATAGTAGTGTTGCTGTGCTTTCTAAAATAAAACCTAACCATGTAGAATATGGTACCGGTATTGAAACAATGGATTTTGAAGGTAGGAATTTACGTCTTGATTTTGACGACGTTTCTGTAATGAGTTTATATTTACCGTCTGGTACAAATGATGCTAGATTAGGTTTTAAGCTCAATTATATGGATGAATTTCTAGAATATATTGACAACCTTAAAAAAGAAATTCCGAATTTAGTTATCTGTGGCGATTATAATATTTGTCATGAAGAGATAGATATCCACAATCCTAAAATGAAAGGTGTTTCAGGATTTTTACCTGTAGAAAGAGAGTGGATTGGCAAGTTTATTGATAGTGGTTTTATAGATTCTTTTAGACATTTTAACAAAGAACCTGATAATTATAGCTGGTGGAGTTATAGAGCCAATGCAAGAAACAATAATAAAGGATGGCGAATAGATTATTGCATGGCGTCAGAACCTCTTAAATCGCGTTTAAAACGAGCGTATATTTTACCAGAAGCCAAACATTCAGACCATTGTCCGATTGGTGTGGAAATTGAATAGTTACTACCAAATTTATTACTTGTCATTCAGAACGGAATGAAATGTAGTGAAGAATCTCATAAATGGTAACTCAAATTAAAAAGATTCCTCGTACCTCGGAATGACAAATGTATGAATGAAATTATATAATCGAAAAACAATATACAATGAAAAAAGCAGCCTTATTAATCCTAACCTTAACTTTATTGAGCTCTTGTGTTTCTAAAAAAGTATATACTGAACTTGAAGAAAAATACGACAAACTAAGAGGGAGTAACGAAGCTCTATTTAGTGAAAATCAAGATTTGATAGATCAAAAAAAGGACTTAGAAGAAGCTCGTTTAAAACTACAATCCGAACTAGATAATTTAGCGGAAGAAAAAGAACGAATTACCAATGCAGTAAATCAACTGGAAGATAAAAAAAACAAACTTCAGGCAGAATTTGAAAATCTTGCCAATGATAGTGAACAACAACTATCTGCAAAAGCAGAAGAAAACAGAAAACTATTAGTAGAATTACAAGATAAGGAAGCAAAACTTACGGAAGAAAGTGAACGTTTAGCAGAATTGCAAAGTCAATTGAGTGAACGTTCAGCAAGAGTAGATCAACTGGAAGGCTTAATAGCTGCAAAAGAAGCGGCTATGCAACAGCTAAAAGATGCTGTTTCAGCCGCCTTACAAGGTTTTGAAGGGAAAGGCTTAACTGTAGAGCGTAAGAACGGTAAAGTGTATGTTTCTATGGAAAATAAACTATTATTTAGTTCTGGTAGCTGGGCTGTAAATAGTGAAGGTAAAAGAGCTGTAAACAACTTAGCAGCCGTTTTAACTGAAAATCCTGATATTGATGTATTGATTGAAGGTCACACAGATAATGTTCCATATGGAGGAAAAGGGGTGTTAATTGATAACTGGGACTTATCTACAAAAAGAGCGACAGCCATTGTACGTATATTGGTAGACAATAATGTACCTCAAAAACAAGTTACCGCAGCCGGCCGTGGTGAATTTATGCCAGTAGCTAGTAATTCAACTTCATCAGGAAAAGCAAAAAACAGACGTATAGAAATTATTTTGGCTCCCAATTTAGATGCCATTAATGAGCTATTGGAAGAGTAGAAATATTTTGATTAAATAAAGGAATACTGGCATTTTTTTTAACAATATTCTAACACCCATCATCATTCCGAGGATGTTAAGACCTCAATAGTCTGCTTGTTTTTTACTGGCCTTCTAATTCGAACGTTGATTTTTTTATAATTCCATACGTTATCAATAAGGTCAGCAGAAATATCAACTCTACCACTCCCTTTTGTTCCGATTATACGAATTGATGTATATACAGTTTTCTTTTCATTTGAATATTTAACAACACCCTCTAAAATTGCGAGTTTATCAGTTGGTTCTATTTCACCCAACAATTCTATAACTCTTTTGTCAGATTTAACTTTTTCAAATGCATTATCATAAAGGTCAGGTTCTGAATATGCTTTAGCTATATCAACACTCATTCCTCCTACTTCCGAAAAGATTAAAAATACAATAACAACCGTAACTCCAATCAAAGGTAAAAACCATTTCCAATTTCTATTCCACCAACTTTCTTGCTTGATTAGTTCGTTCATTTTAATCATTTTAAGTCATTCGAACAAACTTAGAGGTTATTACTGAAAGAGCGACAATTTCATTAATGTTGCTGAATAATATGTTCAATTTCACTAGCCTGTAACACTCCAGACTGTCTCCAAACTTGCTTACCCTTTTTAAATAGAATCAATGTTGGCACACCTTTTACCTGAAATTTTGAGGCAACGGCTTGATTTTTATCAACATCAATCTTAATGATTTTTACACCATCTTTAAGTTGTTGCTTTACTTCTTTAAGTATCGGTGTCATCATTTTACAAGGACCACACCAATCTGCTTTAAAATCAACCAAAACAGGAATATCTTGGTTGATAATTTCACTAAAAGACGCCATTTTATACTTTTTCTCCCATTCTACCCGTAGCACAACTCACAAAAGATTTTGCTTTATGCATAATGGTATTCGTATCACCAGCTTCTGGATAGCCCATTTTAGATAGTTTAGCTTTCACACTATCTAATACAGTTTCATTTTCTGAATCTACACTTACTTTTGAGGTTTCTAAATCAATATTTACTTCAGAAACGCCATCAACTGAAAGTATTCCTTTTTTAATAGTATTGGCACAGCCTCCACATTTAAGATTAAGTATTTCTATTGTTGTCATTTTATCTTTATTTTTCTATTTCTAAATTTTCTTTTGACCAAGCTAAAAAACCGCCCTGAAGGTCATATATTTTTGTAAACCCAGCTGCTTTTAATTTGGAAGATGCATTGGCACTCCTCTTTCCACTTTTACAATATACATAAACAGGTTTCGACTTGTCTAACGATTCCATTTGCGTCATAAAATTTTTATCAAAAACATTAATATTTTTCGAGCTTTTCAAATGTCCCGCATTATATTCTTTTGGAGTTCTAACATCTATAAGTTGTACTGTATTATTTTCAACTTTAGCGTTAAAATCTACTGGTTTAACTACCTCTACTGTAGTACTCTTCTCATTACTTTGCGAGCTGTTTTTACAAGAAAACAGCAACGTTATTACTACAAAAAGGCTTAATGTTAAATTTTTCATTTATATATTTTAATTATTATTTATGTTATAATTCACTTTACCATTACTTTTGAATCTTACCTACCAACTCTTTAAAAACTCTATACATATTTCTCAATACAATTTCTTCTATGCTATCCCTTCTAAGAAAACAATCGAAGTGACCGTAAGTTTACAACGTTGATGGACAAACATAGTCCGTTTTATTAATACTTGATTCTTTAATGGCTCCATAACCACCAGCAATATCAATAACGTTGTGATATCCTCTTGCTTTTAAGATAGAAGCAGCAATTACAGAACGATATCCACCTGCACAATGCACATAAAATTCTTTATCTTTAGGAAACTCAGAAATATAATCATTGATAAAATCTAAAGGTGTATTAGGTACTTCAACTATATGTTCACTGGCATATTCCCCAGGCTTTCTAACATCAAAAATAGCTGTTTTATCATCCATTTTATGTTCCAATTCTTCTACAGAGATAGACGTTAACGTATCTATTTCCTTACCCGATTTTTTCCAAGCATCAAAACTTCCATTAAGGTAACCCAACGTATTATCAAAACCAACTCTAGATAACCTTGTAACTGTTTCTTCCTCTTTTCCTTCTGGAGTTACTAATAGTATGGGTTGTTTTACATCTTTTATCAAGGCTCCAACCCAAGGTGCAAAACCACCTTCTAAACCAATAAAAATAGATCTAGGAATAAATCCCTTAATAAATTCTGATTCATGTCTTACATCTAAAATTAAAGCATCAGTATCATTGGCTATTTTTTCAAATTCATCTGGAGATAACGGTGTAGTCCCTTTACTCAAAATCGCATCTATACTTTCATACCCTTCTTTATTCATCTTCACATTTAAAGGAAAATATTGTGGTGGCGGTAATAAACCATCTGTAACTTCTTTTACAAATTCTTCTTTGGTCATATTTTCCCTTAACGCATAATTGGTCTTTTTTTGCCCACCAATAGTACCTACAGTTTCTTTACTTAAATTCTTTCCACAGGCAGAACCTGCTCCGTGTGCAGGATAAACAATAACATCATTCGCCAACGTCATTATTTTAGTTCTTAAACTATCGTATAAGTAACCCGCTAAATCTTCTTCGGTAAGCACACCCGCTTTTTGAGCTAAATCTGGACGACCAACATCTCCTAAAAACAAGGTGTCACCACTAAAAACAGCATGGTCTTTTCCATTTTTATCTTTTAAAAGATAGGAAGTACTCTCCATCGTATGACCAGGTGTATGCAATGCCGTAATAGTAATATCACCTAATTTGAACACCTCTCCATCTTTAGCGATGTGCGATTTAAAGTTTGTTTTAGCAGTAGGTCCGAAAACTATAGTTGCTCCCGTTTTTTCCGCCAATGTTACATGTCCACTTACAAAATCAGCATGGAAATGTGTTTCAAAAATATATTTGATTTTTGCTCCGTCTTTTTCAGCTTTGTCAATGTAAGGTTGCACCTCTCTTAAAGGGTCAATGATAGCAACTTCACCGTTACTTTCTATATAATATGCACCTTGAGCTAAACAGCCGGTATAAATTTGTTCTATAATCATATTTTACTTTTAATATTAATCTTGCCTATTTTAAATAGAGGCGTAAAATTCTCAATTTTGCAAAGATACTGACTAATATAAGAAAATAAAGTAACAAAAATTACAAAGAATTGTTAAGGGTTATAAGGGCGTGACTTATAAAAAGATTCAAATTCAAATTTCCTATCTTCAAATTGACTGGGCAAAATTTTAAAGTTTTGAATTCGGTCTACTCTAAATGCTCTATAATCATTTCGTAAATGACACCACGCAATTAGAATCCATTTATTGTCTGTGGCAAATATGGCACATGGTTCAATAACTCTAAAAGTAGCATCAACTTGATCTGCCTTACGGTAATTAATTTCAGTTAAATTAAAATTAGTAATGGCCAATTGCAATTCGGAAAGAGCATTACTGGAAATTATTTCTTGTTTAAAATCAAAAACTCGAATTTTACTATGTAGTAATTCACTTTTCTGTTGAATAGACGTTCTAAAAACCGACTTAATTTTAGTCATCGCTTCCTCAAAATCACTAACAAACGATGCATCATTTGATTTGTTTACCAAATGTTGAGCAGTAATTAACGCATTGGCTTGTTTTTCAGTAAACTGAACCGGTGCCACAACATAACCATCCATCAAGCTATAGCCTCTGCCTTCCAAAGTGATAATAGGAACGCCAGCAACTTCTAATTTTTTAATATCTCTATAAATGGTTCTAATACTAACTTCAAATTTTTTAGAAAGCTCCGTTGCCGTTAAAATTCGTTTTGATTTTAACAAGGTTAATATGGCAATGAGTCTAGAGAGTTGTTGCATGATTCACAAATATAGTAAAAGAAAAGAGGCAAGATTCAAGATTTATTTGTCCAGATTCTTACCTCTTTTTTTCTCGTCTCTTATTTATTAAGACATGGAGTGCAATGCTACTTTGTTACCTTCCGTATCTTTAAGTAAGGCAAAAAATCCATTTTCACCAATATCTGTTTTTGGTAATAAAACCTTACCTCCAGCACGTTCAACGCGACTTAAAGGAAGACTTAGATCATTGCCACCATTCAAATAAACGGTAACACCTTCCATAGATGGTTTTGCATCATCACCTTTAAAAATGGCTCCACCTACCCCTTCCTCTTCAGGTTTATAGTCAAATACACCATATTCCATGGTACCGTCTGGCATGGGATGATCGGTAATTCCAATTCCCAACACGGTGGTATAAAACTTTTTAGCTCTGTTATAATCCGTTACAGGAATTTCAAACCAACTGATTGCACTTTTCATAATTTATAGATTTTTATGGTTAAACATAATGCAAATGTAGCCGTGGTTTTGACAAATGATGTCAGGGGTTAAAAAAGTTTGTTCATCGTAAAAATGAATGGACTAAATAGTCAAATAAAAAATGCGGTTGTTAATTTACTTGATCTAAATACTGCGTATATTTTCTCTCTTGATCGAGATTATCTTTATTCAGATAATTATTTACGGCTTCTTGAATGCTCATAAAACAATTTTCTACTCCAATCTGATTTATCAGTCCACTTTTAGCGAAAGCATCCCTTAATGGGCCTTTTATATTTGTAAAGTATATTTTAATTCCTCTACTATTGTATTTTTTCAAAAGTTCATTTAAAGCGAAAACACCGCTACTATCAATATTACTTATAACTTCGGCATCGATAATAATAAGCCTTAAATCTTCACCTTTTTCATAAACTAATTCGTCCAATTTCTCTTTAAAATAATTGGTATTTGCAAAATATAATTGCGAATCGAACCTAACGATTAAAAATTCTTTATCAATTTCAACATCATTAAACCGCCCTTTATTTCTGTAAAAGTGAGCTGTATTGGGCACCTTACCTAATACTGCCATATGTGGTCTTGAAGTCTCAAAAATAACCGCAAAAATAGAAACCATTACACCCACCATAATCCCTTCTTTTATTCCGACAGTTAGCGTAATAATCAAAGTAACCAACATCATTATAAAGTCTTTCTTATCGGTTTTCCATAAAAACCTCATGTCTTTGACTTTTATCATGCCTAAAATTGCAGTAATAATTATGGCGGCAAGTACTGTTTTGGGTAAATAATAAAAAACTGGAGTCAAAAATAAAATGGTTATTAAAATAAACAAAGCAGCAACCACATTAGACATTGCTGTGTTAGCACCGGCTTCTTTATTTATTGCAGATCTAGAAAAGCTTCCTGTAAAAGTATAAGCTCCAAAAAATGACCCTACCATATTACCTAAACCTAATGCAATTAATTCTTTATTTGGCTTTAAATTGGAATCAATTACATCTTCATCTAAGGTTTTTGCAATTGATATTCCTTGTAAAAATCCTGTGAAAGCAAGTGTTAATGCTATTGGCAGTAACTTTTGCATAAGCGACACGTCAAAATGGTGCATTAAAAATGGAGGTAAACCTTTCGGGATATCTTTTACAATTTCAACATCAGATAGGTAATTGCCGAACCATTTCATAACCAAAATACCTATAATAACGACCAATAATTGACCTGGTAATTTTTTATGTATTTTTTTTAATCCATAAATAATTAAAATCGACCCCAAACCAATCAATATAGTATTCAGATTAATTTCAGTTATTTTTTCAAAAAGATTTACAATTATAGTGTGAATTTGATTACTTCGTGCTACATCTAAACCTAATAAATCTTTTAACTGACTAAAGGCTATTATAATAGCAGCGGCAGATACAAACCCGGTTAAAACAGGTCTGGATAAAAAATTAACGATAAAACCCAGTCGAAATATACCCACCAAGAATTGTAGTGCACCCACCATTATGGTGAGTAACAAAACGGTAGTAATATAATTATCTGTACCTACAATTGCTAATGTAGATACTCCGGAAGCAATAATTAATGAATCTAATGCTGTAGGACCAGTGGATAATTGTTTAGAAGTTCCAAAAATAGTATATATCAATTGCGGAATTAAAGCCGTGTATAAACCATAAATAGGTGGTAAACCTGCAATAATGGAATAGGCAATTCCTTGAGGAATTAAAATAATACCAATAGTTAAACCAGCAAATATATCTCCTCTTAAAAACGAGGTTTTATAGTTTGGTAACCAATCTAATATTGGGAAAATTTTATTCATGTAATACATTATTACCCACTTTTAACAGCTATGTTAAATTCAGTTGGCATGTCATTTTTAACTTAATATCTTTACTTTAGCAAAAGTAATGCAATTGAACTGATTTAAATAAAACGAGATGCAAATAAAACTATTGCTTTTTGGCATTGTTAAAGATATTGTTGGTAAAAACACAACAGAATTAGAAATAATTCCCAATACAACGATAACCGATTTCAAAAGCATATTGATTGAACAATACCCAAAACTCGTTCCTTATAAGAATTTTTCAGTAGCCGTTAACGAAAACTATGTTGATGATACATATTTAATCAAAGCCAATGACGTAATTGCCATCATTCCACCAGTAAGTGGAGGATAATGAAACACATTTTTAATTCTTTACAAAGTGGAACAGAAATCTTACTTAAATTTATGCTCTCAAATATTTTTTATCGACATAAAACGTACCGAATGGTATTATAGAAGCAGCCAAGACAATTAAAAATGTCTTGTTATCCCATTTATATTCCGATTTTACCAAAAAAGCCAAAACTACATACGCCACAAATAACAAACCATGTGGCATTCCAAACATTTTAACCCATGATTCATCATGACCAATATATTTTATGGGAGTTGCTATAAAAAGCAGTATTAAATACGACAATCCTTCTAAAATAGCTACAATTTTAAATGTGGTCTTCATTGGTTTTTTATCTTAAATTATGGTCTGCAAAAATAGGGAATTTCAATTCTATTTATATCCAAAACGCAGTGTCTTTCAGCAAATTTTAACAATAATTAAAGAAAACAGCCTCTATTTTTAACAAATTCTTATTATCCAAGCCCATTTTAAAAATTTAGGTTTGCTCATAACTAAATCAACCTCAATGAATATTAAAATCTCACTACTCCTTTTTATTAGTTGCTCTATCGCACAAGCTCAAATTACAGGGACAGTTACCGACGAAAACAATACGGCTTTACCATTTGTAAATATTTACTTACAAGGATCATATAATGGTACAACCTCAAATGATGATGGTATATACCAATTAGATATTAATAAAACAGGTAATTACACTATCATTTTTCAATATTTAGGGTTCAAAACATTAAAAAAAGAGGTTAATATAACCGCATTACCTTTTGAATTGAATATCGTTTTAAAAGAGGATGCTTTAGCGTTAGATGAAGTTCAAATAAGTACTAAAGACAATCCTGCTCATCGAATTATCAGAGCTGCAATTGCTGAAAAAGATAAAAATTTAAAGAAAACGTCCAATTTTACAGCCGATTTTTATTCGCGAGGTATTTATCGGATTAAAGATGCTCCTGAAAAAATTATGGGTTTTGAATTGGGTGACCTCGGTGGTGGTTTGGATTCAACAAGAAGTGGCGTTGTTTATCTTTCTGAAACGATTTCTAAAATTACCAAGAGCGAAAAGGAATTTAAAGAAAACATATTGGCTTCTAAGGTTAGTGGAGATGATAGTGGTTTTAGTTTTAATCAAGCATCTGAAGTAAATTTTAACGTTTATACGAACTTGATAAACCTCGGCGAAAATATTGTTTCACCAATAGCGAATTACGCTTTTAACTATTATAAATACACCTTGGTTAATAGTTATTATGAAGGTGAGTTTCTCATTAACAAAATAAAGGTTGCCCCTAAAAAAACTACGGATAATGCCTTTACGGGATTCATCTATATTGTTGAAAACAGTTGGGAATTTTTTGCTGTAGACCTTTCAGTTACCGGTAAACAAATACAACAACCTATGGTTAAAAAGTTGACGTTAAAACAGAGTTATTCTTATTCTGAAAAAGACAAAATGTGGCCACTATTTTCTCAAAGTATAGATTTTGTTTTTGGCATGTTTGGCATTAACGTAGATGGACGTTTTACAGGTGTATATAGCGATTATAATTTTCAACCCAACTTTACAAAAGCCACATTTACCAATGAAATTCTTTCAATTGAGGACAAAGCCAATAAGAAGGATAGTCTTTTTTGGAAGAATATGAGACCCATTCCGTTAACCGCCGAAGAAATGAATGATTATCAACTAAAAGACAGCATTAAAGAAATTAGACAGTCAGAAAAATACTTAGATTCCATAGATCTTAAGCGGAATAAATTCAAAATAATGAATGTGCTAACTGGCTATAATTATTCGAATACTTATGAAAAATGGGGTTTAAACATTGGCTCACCAGTCTTCAATTCTATGTTTAATACCGTGCAAGGATGGCATACCAATATGGATATCTCTTATTATAAGTATTATAAAGACGAAAACAGAAGTTTTAATATTAGATCCAAAATAGATTATGGTTTGTCAGATGACCAATTGAGATTGAGTGGTGGGTTTACCTATAATTTTAATGGAAAAACCAATTCTTATGTAAGTATAAATGGTGGTAGAAAAATTATGCAATTTAACGAATCAGAACCCATTGCCCCTATAGTTAATGCGGTGAGTTCCTTATTCTTTGAAGATAATTATGCAAAATATTACGATAAAACTTTCGCTTCTATTAGTGGAGGAAAAGAAATTTTTAATGGCTTACGAATGAACTCTTCAATTAGCTACGAAAACAGAAAACCTTTATTTAACAATGCCGATTGGGTAATTCTGAACAAAGATGATGAACAGTACTCTTCTAATAATCCGCTAGAGCCTGATAATTATACATCAACCCCTTTTGACGAACATAGTATTTATAAGTTTTCGTTAGGTGCTACCATTAAATTTGGACAAAAATATATTTCTTACCCAGATCGAAAAATAAATTTATATGAAACCAAATATCCTGCTTTAAACATCGGATATACTAAAGGTTTTGCCGCGAGCGAAAATAAATATAATTATGATTTGGTACAAGCACGACTATATCAAGATTTAAAATTTGGCAATAAAGGAACCTTTTCTTATAACATAAAAGCAGGTAAATTTTTAAATACTGATGAACTTTCCTTTACAGATTACAAACACTTTAATGGAAATCAAACCCATGTAAATCTAGATTTGAACTATACCAATAGTTTTTATTTGTTGCCTTATTACAATTTAAGTACAGACGATCAATACGCAGAGTTCCATGCTCAACATCATTTTAATGGCTATTTGTTACGAAAAATTCCTTTACTAAATAAATTGCAATTTCAATTGGTTGTTGGTGCTAAGGCTTTATTTACGCCTGATAATACACCTTATTCTGAATATTCAGTTGGGTTGGATAATATAGGCTTCGGTAAATTCAGATTTTTACGTATTGACTATGTACGATCTTATTTTAACGGCAAGGCTACTAATGGTGTTGTGTTTGGCTTGAGTTTTTAAAACCCCTGAATTCAGGTATAAATAAGCTTTATAATTGCTTAATTTTGGTTTATGGAAAACACCTCAATACATGTTACTACAGAAAAACTGAATTTACAAGCGTGTTACGACTTTGTTCAAGATGCTTCTTGTGGCGGAATTGCCCTATTTGTAGGTACTGTACGTAATTTAACAAAAAGTAAGGAAGTTACGTTATTAGATTTTTCTACCTATAAACCCATGGCAATTAAAGAAATGCAGAAAATAGCTGATAAAGCCTTGGTCGATTTTGACATTTTAAAAATTGCGATTCACCATGCTGAAGGTGAGTTACAAGTTGGTCATATTCCAGTAATTATTGCTGTTTCTTCAGCTCATAGAAAGGCCGCTTTTGATGCGTGCCAATACGCTATAGATACCTTAAAAGAAACAGTTCCAATCTGGAAAAAAGAACACTTTGTGGATGGTGAAGTATGGGTTAATGCACATCCATAGTTGAGCTTCACTCGGTAACTTCGAAACAAAATGTATTTCGTTTCTTGTTAATCCAAAAGGTAGGGAAAATTGCTATGAATAAAAATATGAAAACAAAATTCCTAACCTTTTTTCAAGGGGAGGTGCCAAAACGTTTTTTTAAGGCTTACTGAATTTTTAAGGGCGGAAGGGTTGGTGTTTTTTTTGAATTTTAAATATGAATAAAAACTTTACAATATTAATAATAATCTTATCCTTTTTTTCTTGTAAAAAAGAAAAACAAAACCTTTTTGTTAGCAATGAAACTATTACTATTGAGACTGAGGTATTAGATTATTCTGATGAGATAAGTCACATTAAGGCATTTGCAAAAAAAGGCAATTACAACAAAGACATTGCTTTTATGATTGATTATAGCATACATAGCGGTAAAAACAGATTTTTTGTAGTTGATTTAAAAAAGGACAGTATCCTAAAAAAAGAGCTGGTTTGCCATGGTGATGGTAAAGGAAAAAATACTACAGGAATTCCGACAGTTTTCAGCAATAAGAGTGAAACCCATTGTAGTTCGTTGGGAATGGCGGTTATGGGCGAAAGAGCCTATAGCAGTTGGGGGAAAAATTATAAATATTGGATAGATGGTCTTGAAAAAACCAACAGTAATATGCGTAAAAGAATTGTGGTGTTACATGGCTGGAAAGGAATGCCTGAAAAAGAAACCTACCCAAACCCCATTGCAACCAGTTGGGGCTGCCCAACAGTTTCTGTTAGCGTTTTAGATGAGTTGGATGAACTATTAAAAGAAAATGAGAAAGTGTTATTGTATTCGTTTAGATAAGCCAATTCTTAATGAGAAAAATTGTAAGGCCATTTATTAAAGCAAAATAAAGCAACAAGACTATTGTAAAAAAATGATCGATTTTTGTGATTTTATAACCCCTATTATATAGATACTTAGAGCCCCTAACAATTAAATAAAAATCTCTTTTTGATATTTAATACTTATAATTTTTAAAATATAATACAGAATTACAAGAATTAGAGGTGACATTATATTCAGAAACAATAATGTTCTGCCATGAACTCTATAGTCATTGTAAAGAATAACTCCAATTAAACCAATTATAAAGAGAGGTATTGTTAAAAATAAACCCGTTCCAAAATTATTCCATTGTCTGTTACGAGTGAATATTAAAAAAAAGTTTATTCCAATACCTAATGCAATTGCTATCTGCGAATAACTTATATAACTATTTTCTAAACTATCTCCATTTTCTTTAATAAAAACGAAGCGTTCATATTTTTACAAACCCCTGTTTTTAGTCGGTAGTCAAAATGCAGTTCATCATTGATGATTTCAGCATCAAAATAATAGTTTTTAATAGCCGTGAGTTCCTTTTCAATTTCGCAAAGGCTAAGGTCGTGTGTAGCAATAATTCCTGTAGAATTTGAAGCTACCAGTTTCTGTACAAACTTTTTAGAACCAATAGCTTTATCGGTACTATTGGTTCCTTTTAGAATCTCATCAAGTATTATAAAATAACGATCAGATTTTATTTGCTCTACAATAAACTTTAAGCGTTTTAATTCCGAAAAGAAATACGACTCATCATCTGCTAAAGAATCTGTAGTACGCATGCTCGTAATTAATTTTATAGGAGAATACTCAAATGATTTTGCACAAACAGGTAAGCCCATATTTGCCATGACTATGGATAAAGAAACGGTTCTTAAAAAAGTACTTTTGCCCGCCATATTTGCCCCAGTAATGATAAAAAATTGCTGGTTTTCAATGGTATAATCATTATCAATACGATTGGTGGTTTTTAACAACGGATGTCCCAATTGCTGGGCTTGAATTACGTTTTTATCTCCATTTAATTCTGGATACACATAATTGGGGTTGTTAAAAGCAAAATTTGCCAGACTATTTTGGGCATCAAAAAAGGCAATGACCTTAAACCAATTTTCAACTTTATCTCTATACGTATTTATCCAATTTTCAATTTTAAATGCCTGATTGGCATCCCATAATAATAAGCCATTACCAACAAAAGCCATTATCATATTATTACGCTGGTCTAACGCATCTAAAATTTTTGAGAATTTTTTAAAAATAACTGAGGCTTTTTCCTTTTCTGTTTTAATGGCTTCTTGTTGAGCAATCAAAATTTCAGAAGAAAAAGTAGAACCTTCTATCTTATCTAACAATTTATGATATTGCTTAAACGTATCCTTTGCTTTTCCGGCATCATCATAAATAGCATTCACCTTTTTTAAATACGCACCCGCAATACCTAAGCCAATAAAAAACCAAACCAATAAAAAATGATAGGAAACAACGTCAACACTGATCAAAACAATCAAAACCAAAGAAATTAAAGCAAAAACTCTTGGTAAAAACGCCATGAATTTAGGTAAACCTGCTTTGTAATTATGGATCCATTTTATAATATGCTTCGCCGGATGTTTTACATTAACCAAACTGCCAATAGCTGAAAATTCTTGTCGCCATTTAGGTATTTTAGACAATTCTTTTATTCCATTTTGCTTTTTATCAATATCATCAATATTATTCAATGTTAATTGATTAGCAAACTCTCTTGCTCCTTCTTTTGTTACTGTTCTGTTAGCAAATTGATAAAATGATCCTTTTCCAAAAAGATCAATATCATAACTATAATAATGATTTGGGTTTTCATGTTCAGTACCCGCATCTAAATCGAGATAATTACCATAAATAATCTCAATTTCCGTATTATTTATTGCTAATAGCTGTTTGATAAAATCTCTTTTGTATTGCAAATCTGAATGTCTTAGCACCAAATACAAAAAAAGAGCAATGCCTATAATTGCAATTGCTGCTACTATTTTAAGGTTTGCAAAAAAGAGGTAAATCCCCAATGCTATCGCTACAAAAAGCAATAACCTAATGGTACTTGACAGAGCCAATTTCTTTTTTAACGTACTTAATTCTAGTTCGTATTTTGTCTTTTCAGACTTATAAAATTCTAATGGTTTTTGCATTGAAGTGGTTTGAATTTTTTATGTTTAAGCGAAAATTAATTATTTTTTTCTCAATTGAAGTCTTTTTTTGACTTGCTTAGCAGGGCTAAGGAAGGAAAAAAAGACAAAAAGTGAGTGAAAAAAAGCAATTTTTTAGCAAATAGAATAAGTTTAAATCATTTCATTCAATAATTGCTTATACCTCCTTTGAGACTTAACATCTTCAAATTAGGATATTTTTCTTTAATTTTTTGAGTTGCCGTATAACTGCTAATTCCTTTTTGACATATAAATATAAACGTTGGTTGGTCCAGTAAATCTAGACTTTGCTCCACGTGACCAACGATATCATCAAATGCTGACAACGGTATTTTTGCATCGACTGTAAAAGGCAAAGATGTTGAAATATCTTCTATTACAGAAATTATTTGAACCTCGTTTTTGATTTTCGAATTTATAATTTGTTTTAATTCATTACTGGCTATTAACAATGACAAATCTTGAGTTTCACAATTGGCATCAAAATAACTATCTTTTTCAAATAGTTGTGAAATTCTTTCTTTATCAAATGTTCGTTTTAGCTTCATTTTGTATTGTGAGTTCTCCAAACTATTATAAATGAGCAACACATCAGTCAAAGGATTTCCAATTCCACAAACCAATTTTAAAACCTCATTAGCTTGTAACAATCCAATAATACCAACAATAGTATTTAAAGTGCCTATTTCTGAGCAATTGGGAATGGCATCCTTAGAAATTTCTGGAAAAGCATCACGAAGATTGGCACTAAATTCACTGGTCTTTTGCTGAATATTAAAACTAGCTACATAACCGTCAAACTTATAGAGTGAACCATAAATAAATGGTTTGTTTTTTAACACACAAACATCATTCAATAAGTATTTGGTGGGCAAACTATCTGTACAATCAATAACATAATCAACACTTATCAATAATTCAAATATGTTCTTTTTGTTAATAACAAAGTGATGCTCAAACACCTCGGTAAACGGAGCAATTTTTCTTAAATAGCTCCCTAAAACCGCTACTTTTGACTTCCCTACATCTCCAGTAGTAAAAAATAGTTGACGGTGTAAATTAGTAATGTCTACCATGTCAAAATCTACCAAATGAATAGTGCCAATTCCACTTCCCGCTAAAGAAGTAGCAACTGAATTTCCTAAACCACCACAACCCACAATCAAAACACTTGTTTGTTGTAGTTTTTGCTGTCCGCTCTCACCTATTTCAGACAACGTAGTTTGACGTTTGAACAATTGTTTAGCAGTTTTATGCATTTATAATTCTTTTTCCAGATTCATTTAATCGATAAATTTCGTCATTCATAGAATAATAGGCATTCAATTTATCTAAATAATTAGCATATTGTAAATCTCCAAAACCATAAACTGTTTCAGTACGTTGCCACAACAACATTTCTCTGATGATTTGATTTTTGTTTAAGTTTTCTCCATCAATAAGTTCTAACATTTTTTGTTGGATTTGATTCAGGCCGTTTGACTTGGGAAAACGTTCTAAATGTTGGATGATAGCCATTTGAAAATAGGCAAAATCAGGTTTTTGATTAAAATCAAAAGCCTTTAATTCTTCAGGATTATTATTAACATAGATTTCCCAACATTTTTTCGCAAATAAAAGTTTTTTGCGACTTAATTTCTTTTTCTTACCTAATAATTGAGGATAAGATTTAGCATCATAATCGCCTAACGTTTGCAATTGATCTTTGCCATTTTCTTTACCTGTACAAACCAAATGATACATTACAGATTTATCGTAACTCTCCAATAAATAAGTACATAATGCCATTAGATTTATTTGACAAAACAGATCATATTCAAACCATAAAATAATTTCGTCATATTTAGCAACATTCTCTAATTTAACAATCTCTTTAATGGTTTTGTCAAAGTATTCTAATTTGCCAATACCCAAATCATTCTCAAAATAGTTATATCGTTTTTTCCAAAATTCATCACTACCTACTTCCTTACAGATCGGACCTTCACAAAGCATTTCTCGCCAAATAATTACATCTCCTTCAATTTGAGATTGACTAAAAATAGAAGCAGTGCTATCACCATTTAAAATATGTAATGTCTTAGCCATTGATTTCCTTTATGGCTTGTTGATACTCTTCTGGGGTATTTATATTGCGTATCAATTCATCATCAACCTCAACAATTTCAACCTCCGAATTTATCAATACTTTACGCGGACATGCATACCCTTGTGCTAAATAACCCAACAATATTGGATATGCTTTTGGCTCATAAATGGTAATTAACGGTTCTACAAAAGTTTTGGATTTCCCTTTTATTGCAGTCGCCATTTTTGAAGGGTTCCGATGCTTTAAAAGTAACTGAATTACTTCAGAATCTACAAAAGGTAAATCGCTAGCAAATACCAGCCAAGCTTTATTCGGATCATGTTGAAATGCAGAACATATAGCTCCAAATGCTCCTAAATCGAAGAATTTATCTTCTATTATTTTGTCAACTTCTGAAGACATACCACTTGCAACAGAAATATAGGTGTCTAATAAGTTTCTTTCTAGTAATTGTACGGCATGATGCCTCTGTGGTTTACCATGGTAATCTAACTCCGTTTTATCTTGACCCATTCGAGTACTTTTACCACCGGCCAAAACCAATCCATTAATTGGTGCTATTTTTTCTTGAATTAAATTATTGATATGTCTAGCAATGGCATCTTCTTCAGTTATTGAATAGGCTTTAATATTTCTTATATGTGGAAATTTTTCAAGTAAACAATCAAAATAATCAACCTCGTCATTCAATTTAATAATGAATTGAATTCGTGTTAATTGATCTAAACGTTTTTTTACAGAAGCCTCCTTTTCATTGTCTAAAATTAAGATCTGCTTTTCTCCTTGATAATGGTTGCCATTAATAAAAACTAAATCGTGTTGAGATAAACGAATACGCTCGTTATACTCGTTTAACTCAGTTTTTATTGTGGTCTCTAAACTTCCTGAATGATGAAACACAAAACTATCAAAATCTTGTTGCGTCTCCGAATCTCTATGCGAAGCATCTAAATAGCCAATTTTAGCCTCTTTTTGAAGTTTTTTACTCATTTTTTGAACAAAAGTGGCAATTACGGAGCATTTTGTGCCCAAAACAGCAATTTCATTTGGTGCGAAATTTTCATTTTCACGCCTTTTTAATTTTGTATGTTTTTGGTGTTTCTTTTCCTCCATTACTTAACCTTTAAAATCTGATTTACCTCCCGTTTTTTCTAACAACTTAACCTCTTTTAATATCATATGCTGTGAAATACTTTTACACATGTCATATATGGTAAGAGCAGTAATTGTAGCTCCGGTTAATGCTTCCATTTCAACTCCAGTTTTACCTTCAATTTCTACAGTACATAAAATTTCCGCATGTTCATCATCAATAACATCAATGTCTATATCAACACCATTAATAGCCAATGGATGGCACATCGGTATTAGATCTGAAGTCTTTTTTACCGCTTGAATCCCAGCCACAATAGCCGTTTGAAAAACAGGCCCTTTTTTGGTGGTAATATCGTTAACTTTAAAATTAGAAACGACTTTCTTACCTAAGAACAACGTAGCTATAGCAGTGGCCTTACGTTTGGTAATGGCTTTATCGCCAACATTTACCATTTTAGGCTGATTTTTCTTGTTGATATGTGAGAATTTGTTCACTTCGATGTTATTTTTTGACCTCACAAGTGTTGACGCTGATGTGTCAGACTGAAAGGTATATTGTTTATTAATACTGTCGATATCTAATCAAAGGAAAAGTTTCTCCTTTTCTAAACTCCGTTTTATCGGCTGGCAATTCTAAAAAACCATCTGCATCTGCTAAATTAGCCAAATCTCCTGAACCTTTACCTTTTACTGGCGTTCCAATTATCCTTCCGTTTTCATTTTGCAGACGTACTTGTAAAAAATAAGTTAATGCTGGTTGAAAGGTAAAATCTTCAGAAAGAATAGCGTAATCCAAATTTTTATATTCAATGCCAATTGATTTTCTAAACCAAGGATAAAAATATTTTAAACAACCTACAAAAGTAGAAACAGGATTCCCTGGAAAAGCAAAAATTGTAGTTTTATGATTTCCATTACCTATTTTCATGTCATTTATACTAAAAGGTCCAATGGCCCCGAACCAGAAGGGTTTTCCTGGGCGTTGTTTTACTTTATGAAATTGTTTTTTAACCCCTAACTCTTCTAATATTTCGGGTAAAAAATCAAATTTCCCTTTACTGACGGCACCACTAAAAAGCAACACATCATAATCTAATAAATATCCTTCTATTTTTTGTTTCAAAATGGCTTTATCATCGTTAATATGGGCTGTATCTGCCTGAATTTTCAACTCCTGTAAAAGTGCCACTAACGTATAAACATTACTCCTTCTAATTTGATGATTTAAAGGAATTTTATCAACCTCAATCAACTCATCACCTGTAGAAACAATCATAACTTTTGGTTGTTTGGCTACTTTTACTGTTGCCTTACCAACAGTAGCTAGCACTCCAATTTCAGCTGACGAAATTATAGTGTTTTGTTTTATCAATAAATCATCTTGCTTTCGATCTAACCCTTTTCTATGAATGTTTTGACCTTGCTTTATAGTATCAGTGGATAGTTCAGCTTTACCGTCTTTAATCTCTACAAGCTCGTATGGAATAACTGTATCTACATTTTTGGGTACCACGGCACCTGTCATCACTTCTATACAATTCTGTTGACTTTTTAACGATAATTGTTCTGCCCCAGCGGCTTGGATGCTTTCAATTGGAAATGTGATATCCCCTTTTTTATAAGTATCATAATAAATGGCAATACCATCCATGCTGACTCTATCAAATGGAGGAAAATCTCTATCTGCACCAATGTCTTCCTTTAAAACACGTCCTAACGACTCCATAAAAGGAATTTTTTCAACACCGAAATCTTGAGATTCTGCTAAAATTATTTCTAATGCTTTTTCAACCGTTATCATAATAATATGACTATTTTAAACTTAAACCCCAATACTGGAGACATCTGTTTCTATTTACCTAACCTCCTATTGTAGACATACTTTCCGAAACATCATTATTTCTATTGGCCTCTGCTATAAAACCATTTTCAGGTTTTTGCTTGATAATACTCATAAAAAGCTGCTTTAAATCATCATTATTTGCTCCTTGGCGGATAAAATCTCGTATATTAAAAACACCATTATCAAAAAGGCAATTTTTAAACATGCCTGTAGACGTTATCCGTATGCGATTACAATCATCACAAATAGTTCTGGTGAAAGCAGGAATGATTCCAAATGCCCCTTTATAATCTGATACTTTGAAGTTATGAGAAGTTGATGATTTATCTGATATTAAAGGCGTAATGTTGCTATAATTGGATTTAATTTTATTTAAAATTTTATTGTAATTCCACTCCTCCTTCATGTTGCGTTGCCCCTTACCATTAAAAGGCATTTCTTCTATAAAACGTACTGCTAAATTTTTATGTTTAGTCAATTCAATAAAATCTATGATTTCATGTGTGTTAACATCCGATTGCACCACACAATTCAGTTTTAAATTTAAAGAGCTACTTTCTAAAGCTTCCAACGTTTTAAAAACATCATCAAAAACATCACGTCTTGTTATTTTTGCAAAATTCGCTTTGTCTAAACTATCAATACTCAGGTTTATAGTTTTTACTTTTAAAGCTTCAAGCTCTTTAATATGATTTACAATTAAAACGCCGTTGGTAGTGATATTAATTTCTTCCAATTTATCATTAAACGAAAGCATTTCTAAAAACTTGATAAAATCTTTACGTACAAATGGCTCTCCTCCTGTTAAGCGAACTTTATTAACACCTAGTTCACTTAAAACTCTGGTTATTCGGTACATTTCTTTAAAAGTAAGTAGTTCCTTCCTGTCAACGATATCAATGCCATGTGCTGGCATACAATATTGGCAACGCAAGTTACAACGATCAGTTACTGCCAATCGTAAATAGGAAATTTGCCTACCAAAATTATCGGTTAACATAATTATAATTTTAAAATAGAATTATTGGTAAAGATAAGAAAGAAAACATTGCCTAGTTTGGCATCCACCTTTTAACTCCGTGATATACAAAAGCACCTAACAAAGCTCCAAATACAATAATGAGAATTGCCAATACTCCCCGACCCAATAAAATAAACATAGGTCCAGGACAAGCACCAACTAAAGCCCAGCCTAAACCGAAAATAATACCACCAAACAAATTAGCTTTAAAAGCATTCTTTTTTGGCGGTATAATAATTTGTTCACCATCCTTATTTTTTAAAATACCTTTTTTGAATAACTGAATAATAAGAATACCTAAGACTACAGCAGAACCAATAACGCCGTACATATGAAAGGATTGAAACTTAAACATTTCATAAATTCTAAACCAAGAGATAACTTCTGCTTTGCTTAGTATAATACCAAATAAAATACCTACTATAAAAAATTTTATAAATTTCATCTTCTAAAATATTATCGGAATAAATACCCATGTCATTATTAATCCACCTACGAAAAATCCAATAACTGCAATTAATGATGGAATTTCTAAATTACTTAGCCCAACAATAGCATGACCCGATGTACAACCACCTGCATAACGTGTACCGAATCCAACTAAAAATCCACCCAGCAATAAAACTAAAATTCCTTTTAAAGAAAATAATGCATCTAATGAAAAAATTTCAGCTGGTAAATAAGATTGTCCGGCATTTTTAATACCTATTTCTGACAAATCCTGAATCGTTTGAGGATTTAAAGCAATAACCTCGTTTGGAGTAAGCCATTGATATGATATAAAACCGCCTATAATTGCTCCAAAAACAAAAATTAAGTTCCACGTATTTTTTCTCCAATCAAGTTTAAAATAACTATTGAATTTACCAGCTCCACCAATAGCACATATCGTTTCTAAATTTGAAGACACTCCAAATGTTTTACCAAAATAAAAGAGTAAGAACATAACCAAAGTAATCAATGGACCTGCGACATACCAAGGCCAAGGTTGTAAAAAGAATTCAATCATAATTATATTTTAATATTCAAGAACTTCTATTTTATTCCTAAATAGTTTAATTTTTTGTTCGTTTTCAAGTTGTTTTAACAATCTAGAAATAACAACCCGTGATGTGTTTAAATCTTGAGCAATCTCTTGATGCGTTGTTGTCAAGGTTGTGCTTCTCATTATTTTTACCTTATCAGTTAAGTATTTGAACAAACGCTCGTCCATTTTCTTAAAAGCCAACGTATCTATAGCTTCAATCATTTCTGATAGACGTGTATTGTAACTATCAATTACAAAAGTTCTCCAAGATTTATATTTGGCTAACCATTCATCCATTTTTTCAACAGGTATGAATATAATTTCAGAATCCATTTCTGCCACACCTCTAATCTCACTTTTTGCACCGTGCAATCCACTGCCAAAAGTAATGGTACATGTATCGCCATGTTCTAAGTAATACAATACTATTTCATCTCCCTTAGTATCTTCGTGACTAATTTTTATTGCACCTGATAGGATTAAGGGAATCTTATCAAATTTATCACCTAAATCTAGTAACAATTCATTTTCCTTTACCTTACTATAGACACCTACTTTGACAATTTCATCAACAAGTGCCTCCTCAAAAACTACATTAAAATAAGATGTTAATTTTTCTTTAATCATGATGTTCAGAAAATTAGTTATTGATGTATTTCATAATTTTTTGGGTAGACCCAATATTATTTAAAATATACTCCTTGGCAATATTACCTTTATTTTTACGAAAATCGTCATCGCTAAATAATAAAGTTAATCCAGTATCAAGCTCTTCCAAATTTTGAATAGACAGGCAGGCTTCAATCTGAAGCAAATCTTTTGCTTCATTAAATTTATGATAATTTGGACCAATAATTATTGGTACTCCAAAAGTTGCTGGTTCTAATACATTATGAATTCCAGTTCCAAAACCACCTCCAACATATGCAATATCACTATACTTATAAATCTTGGTTAGAATTCCAATAGTGTCTATAATTAACACTTGATATTCACTTAAATCCTTATTCTCCATTTCTGAATACAATAGTACTTTTTTATTTATGCTTTGCTTTAATTTATCAATTCCTTGAATATTGATATTGTGAGGAGCTATGATAAATTTTTGATTCTCATTTGATTTTTTATTAATAAAACTAACCAACAAGGCTTCATCTTTAGGCCAAGTACTACCGGCCACCAAAGTTGTTTTATTATTTTTAAATTTTTCAGCAAAACTAAGGTCAATTTCTTGCATCGTAATTTCATAAACTCTGTCAAACCTTGTGTCTCCAGAAAGCGTCGTATTGTTGAACCCTATTTTATTCAATAATTTTACAGATTCATTGTTTTGTACGAAAAAATGATCAAAAGTTTGTAGCGATTTTCGCATCCATCCTCCATAACCTTTAAAAAAAGATTGATTTTCTCTAAAAATGCCCGAAACCAAAATAGTCTTTATCTGTTTTTTTCTAAGTTCTTTCAATAAATTTGGCCAGAACTCATATTTTACAAATACTGCTATCGAAGGATCTACAATTTCTACAAACCTTCTTACATTCGTTTTAGTATCTAAAGGTAAATAAGTAACCACGTCAGCTATTGCATAACTTTTTCTAACCTCATAACCTGAAGGCGAAAAAAAAGTAACTAATATTTTAGATCCAAAAAATTGTGATTCTGAATTTGTAGTTTGTATTTTTATTTTTTCTATGATTGGTCTTCCTTGTTCAAATTCTCCCAAAGACGCACAGTGAAACCACACAACTTTGCTATCAGGTCCAAAACTATTTTGTAATTGAACAAAAACATCCTTTCTACCTTCAACAAAAAGAGCAATCTTCTTATTAAAAATTGCAATAATTTTAATCAAAAAACCTGCAATATAAACCGCTATGTTATATAAAAAATACATAAGATTTGGCTAAAATATGAATTTGTAAGATTAGGCGTTAAATAATTTGTAATTTTGTGCGTTTATTGTTAAAAACCATAACGAATGAAACCAATTGAAATGGTTGACTTAAAAAGTCAATATAAAAGAATAAAAGGGCAAATAGATACATCTATTCAAAAAGTAATTGATAATACCTCGTTTATCAATGGACCCGAAGTAAAACAATTTCAACAAGAATTAGAAGAGTACCTCGACGTTAAGCATGTAATACCATGTGCCAATGGCACGGACGCTTTACAAATTGCCATGATGGGTTTAGGCCTTGAGCAAGGAGACGAAGTAATTACAGCTGATTTTACTTTTGCTGCAACTGTTGAAGTTATTGCATTATTAAAATTAACACCTGTATTAGTTGATGTTGAAGCAGATACATTTAATATAGATATTGAAGCTCTTAAAAAAGCCATCACTCCAAAAACAAAAGCTATTGTACCTGTACATTTATTTGGACAATGTGCAAATATGGAGGCTATTTTAGAAGTTGCTAAAGAACATAACTTATATGTAATCGAAGACAACGCTCAAGCGATAGGTGCAGATTATACTTTTGCTGATGGCACAAAACAAAAAGCAGGAACCATTGGAAACGTTGGAACAACTTCGTTTTTTCCATCTAAAAACTTAGGCTGTTATGGTGATGGTGGTGCTATTTTCACAAATGATGACGATTTAGCTCATAAATTACGTGGTATTGTAAATCATGGGATGTATCAGCGTTATTATCACGATGAAGTAGGTGTAAATTCACGTTTAGATAGTATACAAGCAGTTGTGTTAAGTGCCAAATTACCTCATTTAGATGCATATTGTAATGCCAGAAGAAATGCTGCTAAATATTACAATAATGCCTTTAAAGCTTCTAAAAACATTATTACCCCTTCAGTTACTTACAACTGTAATAAAAACGGAAATGAAATTTGTGACACTTGTAATTGTCATGTTTTCCATCAGTATACCTTAAGGATAGTTGACGTTGATAGAAATGCACTACACCAGCATTTATTAGATAATAATATACCATGTGCTATTTATTATCCAGTGCCTTTACACAGTCAAAAAGCATATAGTGATGAACGTTATAACGAAGCTGATTTTCCTGTTACCAATGAATTGATAAAATCGGTTATTTCTCTACCTATGCATACAGAGTTAGAAGAAGACCAACAAGATTTTATTGCCAAAACGATATTGAATTTTATAAATAAATAAGCATGAATTTAACGGTTATTGGGACTGGCTATGTAGGTTTAGTAACAGGAACTTGTCTAGCAGATATGGGTAACAATGTTACTTGTGTTGATATTGATGAAGACAAAGTAAAGGCCATGAAAAATGGTAAAATACCTATTTATGAACCTAATTTAGAAGAACTTTTCAATAAAAATATTGTAGGGGATAGATTACACTTTACCACAAATTTAAAAGAAGCAATTCAAAATTCATCAGTTATATTTTTAGCATTACCTACGCCGCAAGACGAAGATGGATCTGCTGATTTATCTTATGTTAAAGGTGTTGCCCATGATTTGGGCAAAATGATAAAAGGTTATAAAGTAATCATTAATAAAAGTACGGTACCCGTAGGTACATCTGATATTGTTAAAGACATCATTTCTAGTCATACTAATGTAGCGTTTGACGTAGTTTCAAATCCTGAATTTTTGCGTGAAGGTTATGCTGTAAAAGATTTTATGGAACCTGAACGTATAATTATTGGTTCTAAAAGTAAAAAGGCTAAATCTATTTTATCAAAATTGTATAAGCCTTTTATTAGCACAAAACGACCTATCATCTTTATGGATGAACGCTCTTCAGAGCTTACAAAATATGCTTCTAACTGTTTTTTAGCAACTAAAATTACCTTTATGAATGAGGTTGCGAATCTCTGCGAAATCATAGGCTCAGATGTTGATATGGTTAGAATTGGTATGGGTTCAGATTCGAGAATAGGGAACCGGTTTTTATACCCAGGTATAGGTTACGGAGGTTCTTGTTTTCCGAAAGATGTAAATGC
Organism: Aureibaculum flavum; assembly: GCF_016406085.1. Lineage (GTDB taxonomy): Bacteria > Bacteroidota > Bacteroidia > Flavobacteriales > Flavobacteriaceae > Aureibaculum > Aureibaculum flavum. The sequence continues at coordinate 613,461 of NZ_JAEHFJ010000003.1, read as the reverse complement.
TTTAGTAAAATCTAGTGATGAAGCCAATTACGATTTTAAAATTTTAAAATCAGTTTTGGATGTTAACGTACAACAAAAAAAGTCATTAGTTCCTAAAGTATCTCGTTATTTCAATGACAATTTAAAAGGTAAAAAAGTCGCCATTTGGGGATTAGCTTTTAAACCCAATACAGATGATGTACGGGAAGCACCAGCTATTGATGTTATTAACGAATTGTTATTACAAGATGTTGAAATTACAGCCTACGACCCTGAAGCTATGCCAAACATCGAGCGTATTTATGGTGATAAAATCCAATTTGGGAAAAATGCTTATGACATTTTAGAAGATGCGGATTGCTTATTAATTTGCACTGAATGGAGCGAATTTACGCAGCCAAGTTTTGATAAAATTAAAAAATTGTTGAAAAACCCTATCGTTTTTGACGGTAGAAATATGTTTGATTTAGAAGCCATGAAGCATAATGGATTTCATTACGAATCTGTTGGAAGAAAAATAGTTACGATTTAATATTTTATAAAATGAGTAAAATTTTAGTTACTGGTGGTTTAGGTTTTATAGGTTCTCACACTGTTGTTGAACTACAAAATGAAGGTTATGAAGTTGTTATCATTGATGACCTTTCTAATACTACAATTGATGTTTTAGATAAAATAATTTCAATTACAGATAAAAAGCCTTTATTTGAAAAATTAGATTTAAAGGACAAGACTTCCATTCAGCAATTTTTTAAGAAGCATAAAGACATACAAGGTGTTATTCATTTTGCTGCCTCTAAAGCAGTTGGTGAAAGTGTTGAAAAACCTTTGAAATATTACCACAATAACATTTCAACATTAATATATCTATTGGAAGAAATGACTGCAAATAAGGTGAATAATTTTATTTTTAGTTCTTCATGTACCGTTTATGGTCAAGCTGATATTATGCCCATTACTGAAAGTGCTCCGTTCAAAACTGCGGAATCTCCTTATGGGAACACCAAACAGATTGGAGAAGAGATTATTTCTGATGCTTCTAAGGTTTCTGATTTAAATGCCATTGCGTTACGCTATTTTAATCCTATTGGAGCTCATAAAACGACTAAAATAGGAGAATTACCTATTGGAGTACCACAAAACTTAATTCCTTATGTAACGCAAACAGCAGCGGGAATGAGAAAAGAACTTTCCGTTTTTGGTGGCGATTACCCAACACCAGATGGTACCGCAGTGCGTGACTATATTCATGTTGTTGATTTGGCAAAAGCTCATACAGTTGCTATGAAAAGATTATTGGAAGGTGATAATAAATCAAATTTTGAAGTCTTTAACATTGGTACTGGCAAAGGAAGTTCCGTTTTAGAAGTGATAAAAGCCTTTGAAAAGGCTACAAATAAAAAATTAAACTATAAAATTGTCGAGCGTCGTGAAGGTGACATTACAGAAGCATTTGCAGATACTACTTATGCTCAAAATGAGTTAAAATGGAAAGCTGAACTTAGTTTAGAAGATGCATTGGCATCTGCTTGGAAGTGGCAGGAGACCTTGAAATAAAAATAACTCCTATTTTCGTAGGAATAATAGACATGAAAAACATATTAATTACTGGTGGAGCTGGATTTATTGGAGCTCACGTTGTTAGACTATTCGTTACTAATTATCCTAAGTATCATATTTATAATTTAGATGCCTTAACCTATGCTGGAAATTTAGAAAATATCGCTGATATTTCTGATGCTCCAAATTATACTTTTGTTAAAGGAAATATTAAAGATATCGACTTTATTAATAATCTATTTCAAGAGCATAAATTTGATGGGGTTATTCACTTGGCTGCTGAAAGTCATGTGGATAGATCTATTACCAATCCTAATGATTTTATTGAAACGAATGTATTGGGAACTGCTAATTTATTAAATGCCTTTCGCGATTTATGGAAAGGCAATTTTGAAGATAAATTATTCTATCATGTTTCTACTGATGAAGTTTATGGTTCCTTAGGTAAAACAGGATTGTTTACTGAAACTACATCTTACGACCCACAATCACCTTATGCCGCTTCTAAAGCTGCATCTGATCATGTGGTTCGATCGTTTGGAAACACCTATAAATTACCTTTTGTAATAAGTAATTGTTCTAATAATTATGGTGCAAATCAATTTCCAGAAAAGCTTATTCCCTTGTTTATTCACAATATTAGAACGGGTAAAAATTTACCAGTTTACGGTGATGGAAATTACACAAGAGATTGGCTATTTGTTGAAGACCATGCCAAGGCAATCGATTTAATATTTCATAAGGGTAAACTTGCCGATACTTATAATATTGGCGGATTTAACGAGTGGACGAACCTGAACTTAATTAAGGTATTGTGTAAGCAAATGGATTTAAAATTAAATCAACCTGAGGGAACTTCAGCAAAATTAATCACTTTTGTAAAAGACAGACCGGGTCACGATAAACGCTATGCTATCGATGCTACGAAACTTAATAAAGAATTAGGTTGGAAACCTTCGGTAACCTTCGAAGAAGGCCTGTCTAAAACTATTGATTGGTATTTAGAAAACGAACAATGGTTGAACAATGTTACTTCTGGTGCCTATAAAGATTATTATAAGAAAATGTACGAATAATACATCTTTAAATATTTAATTATTCAATTGATCGTAAGCTGAATATTGTTGATTAAAAGCCGCATCAATATTTGGAGTTTTTTTTGGCTTCCTTCGTTTTAAAGGAATAACGATACTAGCACCAATTACTCCACCTAGCACACTATATTGAAAGTCTTTTTTACTTCTTGTACCATTGAACCATTTTGGATCAACAACCTCCTTTAAATACCCAAAAGCTGAAGCTGTTGCTGCTCCTATTAGCCAAGCTTTTAATTTGCTATTTGTTTTTCTATAAACTAAATAAGATGTACCTCCACCAATTATTGCTCCTACAATAACATGTTCTGGATGTCCTTTTTCAGAAATAATGGTTTGTCCATATAATGGATAATAAGCAAATAGTACTATTAAGATTATTATATACCTCACAACTAAATATACTCTTTTTTATTTAAAGGCATTCAATCCTGTAACATCTAACCCTGTAATTAGCAAATGAATATCGTGCGTACCTTCATAAGTAATTACCGATTCTAAATTCATCATATGTCTCATAATAGAGTATTCACCAGTTATACCCATTCCTCCAAGCATTTGTCTCGCTTCTCTAGTTATTTTTAACGCCATATCAACGTTATTCCTTTTGGCCATTGATATTTGTGCTGAGGTTGCTTTTCCTTCATTACGCAACACACCTAACCGCCAAGCCAATAGTTGTGCTTTTGTAATTTCCGTAATCATTTCAGCCAACTTCTTTTGTTGCAATTGAAATGCTCCAATAGGTTTACCAAATTGCATACGTTCTTTCGAATATCTTAAGGCTGTATCATAACAATCCATTGCCGCACCAATCGCTCCCCAAGCAATTCCAAATCTAGCCGAATCCAAGCAACCTAATGGTGCCCCAAGTCCAGATTTATTTGGTAATAAATTCTCTTTAGGAACTTTTACATTATCAAAAATCAATTCTCCTGTAGCAGAAGCTCTTAAAGACCATTTATTATGTGTTGTTGGTGTTGTAAATCCTTCCATACCACGTTCTACAACAAGCCCGTGAATTCTACCCGATTCATCCTTAGCCCAAACCACTGCAATATCTGCAAATGGTGCATTTGAAATCCACATTTTTGCTCCATTTAGTAAATAATGATCTCCCTTATCTTTAAAATTAGTCACCATTCCTGAAGGATTCGATCCATGGTCTGGTTCTGTAAGTCCAAAACAACCCATAAATTCTCCTGACGCCAATTTGGGTAAATATTTTTGACATTGAGCTTCGTTACCATATTTCCAAATAGGATACATAACTAAAGAAGATTGCACTGAGGCCGTTGAGCGAACACCAGAATCACCACGCTCTATTTCCTGCATAATTAGTCCGTAAGAAATTTGGTCCAAACCTGCTCCTCCATACTCTTCAGGAATATAAGGTCCAAAAGCACCTATTTCAGCCAATCCTTTAATAATTTGCGTTGGAAATTCCGCTTTTTGAGCATAATCCTCTATGATTGGTGAAACTTCTCGCTTTACCCACTCTCTAGCAGCATCCCTAACTAATTTATGTTCTTCGGTTAATAAATCATCCAATTGGTAATAATCTGGAGCTTGAAATAAATCTTGTGACATATTATTAATATTTAGTATTCAAAAATAACGATTTATGTCATTTTATTGTGTTTTTTTCTAAATAGTTTATTGACTACATTTGTTTATGTATTATAAACATTACTACTTTATCGGTAATGGCTAAAATCTTAATATTATGACAAGAGCAATAGCTAGATACATTTGCTCTTGAATTATAATTACTAGTTATTTATTAATTTCAAAAACTAAATCACCTGAAATTTTCATTAAAAAAAGAAGAAAAGCTGAAAAGTAAAATCCTGATTGGAGAACTATTTGAAAAGGGGAAATCCTTATCAAAATTTCCACTGCGTTTAGTATATTTAAAATCAGAGCATTCTTCTAATTACCCAATAAAAGTAGCCTTCTCAGCCCCAAAGCGTAGGTTTAAAAAAGCTGTGGATAGAAACAGAATTAAACGCCTGATGAGAGAGGCTTATCGCAAAAACAAGCATATTTTATATAGTAACATTGAAGAAAAGTATATTATTATGTTTACCTATTTAGACGAAAACGAGTTAAAATACGTTGAAATAGAAGAAAAATTAATACTTTTATTAAAAAGGTTATCTGATAAAATCAAGTCTTGCCAGCATGAAGAGAGTTAAACAATTAGGAATTATTACTGTACTGATTACTGTTTTAACAGTATCAGTTGGTTATAAATCTGACTTTTTTGAAGTCGCCAAACAAATAGAAATCTATACTACATTGTTCAAAGAATTAAATATGTATTATATAGATGAAACTAATCCTGCCGAATTAACAGAAGCTGCAATAGACCACATGTTAAATGAATTAGACCCCTATACTCGGTTTTATGACGAGCAAGGTGTAGAAAAAGCAAGAATAAATGCCGCATCTGATAATGGAGGAATTGGTGCCAGTACTAAAATAATTGACAATAAATTGTATATAGCCGAAGCCTATGAAGATGCCGCAGCAGATAAAGCTGGATTAAAAACTGGTGACCAAATTGTAAAAATAAATGAACTTGCTCTTAGCAAAATCCCTGCAATAGATGCTATGTCTATGCTTAACGGCAACCCTAATTCTAAAGTTAGTTTAGAATTAAAAAGGCAAGACAAAACTTTTACCGCTACAATAAACAGAGAGGCTAATGAATTTGACCCTGTTCCCTACTACAGAATGTTAGATGACCAAGTTGGTTATATTTCATTTATTAAATTTAACACAAAAGCATCTTCTAGTGTAAAAGCTGCCTTTGAGGATTTAAAATCTCAAGGAATGACTAAGTTGGTTCTAGATATTAGAGGAAATGGTGGAGGATTGCTAAATGAAGCCGTGGAGATAACGAACTTTTTTGTCCCAAAAAATGAAGTAGTAGTTACCACAAAAGCTAAAGTAAAAAAGTGGAGTGACACTTATAAAACGAAAAGAGAGCCTATAGATTTAGATATTCCAATTGCAGTTTTAATAGACCGATATTCTGCATCAGCCTCTGAAATTGTTGCTGGCTCTTTACAAGATTTAGATCGAGCGGTAATTATTGGCGAACGTTCTTTTGGAAAAGGTTTAGTGCAGCGTTATAGAAAACTAACCTATGGTACACAGCTAAAATTAACGATATCAAAATATTATACGCCTAGTGGAAGATGCATTCAAGAATTAGATTATACTCATAAAAATAAAGATGGTGTAATTCCAAAATTTTCTGAAATTAAAAGAAATGCATTTAAAACTTCAAATGGCAGAACCGTTTATGATGGAGGTGGAATAGAACCTGACATTAAATTATCTAAAACAGAAAGAACCAATGCTACCCATGCTTTATTAGAATCTGATGCTATTTTTATGTTCGCTAACACTTTTACAAATAAAAATAAAACTATTGATGATACAGAAACCTTTAATCTTAAAGATTCAGATTATCAAGATTTTATTACTTATCTAATCGAAAATAAAGATGCCTTTCAAACGGAAACAGATAATAAATTATCAGACGCTTTAAAAACTGCTGAAAAAGATGGTTATAGTGAGAGTATAGATAAAGAATATCAAAATTTAATTTCAAAGATTAATAGTGAAAAAATTAAAGAATTATCGCAAAATGAATTTGAAATTAAAGATGCATTAACGAATGAAATTGTCAGACGATACTATTACAAAAAAGGCGAATATATCCATAAAGCATCTCATGATAAGGGAATTATTGAAGCCCTACAAATCTTGAATGATGAAAATAAATATCAAAATCTTTTAAAATAATTTTTTAGTAAGTATTTTGGTATCTTTGTTCAAATATATTTTTGAATGAATACTTTAAAGCCAACCAAATCTCAAGAATCTTCTAACGCTATTGAACGTATGTATACCGCTATGCGGCATTTGTTCAATCGTGGATTTTATAAACCCATGGGTGTTTCTGGGCAAACCTTACGAGAATCTTTATTGCTCCTAAGACCAGAAATATATGGTTCTATTGCAGATGAAAATACCGAACTTGATGGACTATTATATGTAATCGAAAGATTACCTGAAGGGATAGAAGAATGTCAATTTATCAATCTAACTTCAGACGAAGGTTATAAAGATTCTCACTACACACCAATTATTCCTGAAAAAAGACGTAGAAATTGCTACAGAATCGATAAAGATCAAATGAATATTGAAATTACGCGAGGGCGTTCTGATATTTATGATGTTTTAACGCACCTGACTTTCCTATTCATAGAATCTCATAAAATAAAAAATAATATACTAATTGACGAAGAAGGTATAACCATTCGAGAATGGATGCATTTGGAAGAGGTCGTACTTAATAATAAAGAATTATCAGATAATGAGAGAGAAGTTCTGATTACCCATTTGGCCAACATTTTGGGAAGAACTTTTATAGAAGTTAAACAAATAGCTCAAAGTTTTGCAACAAAAGAAAACCCAAATAAATTCTTCAATTGTATTTTTTGGATGGGTAAATTGGCTCTTAACGAAACCTTATTAAACAAAAAAAGGACAATTGTTTTTAGCACTTCACTTCGCGAACGCATTGGTCATCATATTTATGGAGATAAGTGGGCAAACAGCATAAAAGAAGTCTTAGATAAAAATAATTTAATCAAAAGACCGATTCATATTATCAGTGCAAATATGCATAGTGTTATGAATTCTATTTATGCTCCAATAATTTTGTCTAAGGAGGCAAAATTAAATGAAGGAATCGCTTTATTTGAATTGCTTAGTAAAAAAGCAAATGCTTCTTTACAAAAAAAGGTAAAAGAACATGCGTCACAAAACGGTTTAATCTATGTAAAGGATACTTCTGGAACTAACATAAATGTTCAAATTATTGATACCGAAAAAATTAATTTCAAAGGTTCTAAATATTCATTTTCAAAAGAATTATCCGAAGAAAACAAACCAATTATCATCGTAATGGATTATGCCTTTGGAGAGCAAGCATTTGAAACCTTAGACGAATTGTTAAAACCTTTCGTTTGCAAAAAGGAAAAAATACACCATTTAAATGTGGAATCGGTTTCAATAATGGGTAAAGCAGGTATTTTACAAGGTGGAAAAGGAGATATTATGATTCCTTCTGCTCATATTTTTGAAGGCACAGCAGATAACTATCCTTTTACAAACGAGCTTAAAAAAGAAGATTTAGAAGGTTTTGGTCTTAATGTTTATGAAGGGTCAATGGTTACTGTCTTAGGAACTTCTTTACAAAATAGAGATTTATTAGAATTTTTCCATAATTCTACTTGGAGAGCCATTGGATTAGAAATGGAAGGTGCACATTATCAAAAAGCAATACAATCGGCTTCAAAAATAAGAGGAAACATATCAGAAAATGTAAAAGTTAGATATGCATATTACGCCTCTGATAACCCCTTGGAAACTGGTGGTACACTTGCCTCTGGTGGTTTGGGCACAACTGGCGTTAGACCAACCTATGTGATAACGCAAAAAATATTAGAACAAATTTTTTCAGCTTAAATTAAGTACAACATGAGTCAACAAAATATTCAAAAAGACGAAGAGGTAGATTTAGGCAATCTTTTTAAAGCTATTGGTAAAGGATTTCAAAACCTTTTTAATGCTATTGGTCAATTTTTTATGAGCTTATTAAATTTGCTTATAATGGCATTAGTCTTTATTAGAAATAATGCCATAAAATTAGGTTTGGCTGTTTTTATTGGGGCAATTGTTGGCTTAGTTTTAGACTTTAACACACCGAAACAATTTTCCTCTACAATGATTGTAGAACACAATTTTAATAGTGCTCAACAATTATATAAAAACATAGAGTTTTATAATGAATTGGTAAAACAAAAGGATTCCGTTTTATTAGCAGAAGCGTTAGACATTACGGTAAGTGAAGCTGTTAAATTAAAAGGGTTTTACATTAGCCCAATCAGAAATGAAAATGAAAAATATGAACTTTTTGATAAATTTGTTAATGAAGTAGATACTGCCACAGTGAGTAGAATTGACTTTAAGGAATTTAAACAAGGATTTACGGATTACGATTATAAGTACCATCAGATTAAGGTTAAATCCTTGAGCAATGGTATTTTTGATAAATTGAGTACTCCAATTGTGAATTCAGTTGAAAGTAACCCGTATTTTAATAACCAAAAAAAGATAAACGATCAAAACTTACTTCAAAATGAAAAGGTCTTAGTCAAATCTTTAAGTGAAGTAGACACATTAAGAAATATATACAACGAAGTTTTAATTACAGAAGCTAAAAAAGCAGAAACAGGAACCAATATTACACTAGCCCAAGGTTCAAAAAAAACAAATGAACTTGAGCTATTTAGTGAAAGCTTAAAGTTAAATAAAGATTTAATTAGTAATAATAAAGCAAAAGCTGAAACTACAGACATTTTAAATGTGGTTTCCTCATTCAGTAAAGTCGGGGTAAAGGAAAGTAGTCTATTTAAAAAAAATACATTTCTATTGGGTATTGGGTTTGGTCTATTGATGCTATTATTTATATTATTTAGGCAGTTGAATAGGTATTTGAAGAATTATAAAAACTAAGTATTTGGTCTTTGAACTTTAATTCAAATAAGACCATACTCAGACAAGACAAAGTAAACAATCAACATTGGTCAAAATCGGCTATCTATTAAAATGATAATATTAAATACTATTTTTAAATTTCTATTTAGTGTTGCAGGAATGAATGCAGGTTTTTCAGTTAGTAAAAATGAGTTAAATTCTTTCATTAAAAATTTAAAACCACAAAAAACAAATTTTGAACTCATTAGACTGGGACCTGAAGGTGATGGTGGATATTTAGTACCCAATGATTTAGAAAATATAGATGCTTGCTTTTCTCCAGGAGTTGATTTAATAAGTGACTTTGAACAAGAGTGTTATAATATAGGGATGCAAATTTATTTAGCTGATAAGTCAGTAGATAGACCTAATTTAGAAATTCCTCAAGATAATTATCATTTTCTGAAAAAATTTATTGGTCCAATCAATAATGATGACTATATAACAATGGACAGCTGGGTTAATTCTGTAAATACAAAGGCTAACTCTGATTTACTATTACAAATGGATATTGAGGGTCACGAATATTCTTCTATACTGGGTATGTCTGACGAATTAATGAATAGGTTTAGAATTATTGTTATAGAATTTCATGAATTAAATAAACTATGGAACAAAGAGTTTTTTAGGATAGCCCAAGCCGTTTTTACAAAGCTCTTAGATACACATGTGTGTGTACATATACATCCGAACAATCAATATGGTATAGATACTCTTAAAGGTATAGGAATACCTAGAATTGCCGAATTTACTTTTCTAAGAAAAGATCGTATAACCATTCTCAGTGATGCTATTGAAATCCCAAACAAACTGGATTTTGATAATACAAATAATAAGAGCATCGTATTACCTAATATTTGGTACAAATAATTTTAAATTTCTAAAAATTTAGATTCATTTTGGATGAAAAAAACAGCATCTTAAAAAAAAATATTACTTATATTTTTTTCTTTAAATTAATTTCGGTTCTATTTGTTTACCTATCTGTTCCATTATTAATAGATGCTTTAGGCGTTGATAACTATGGAATATGGATTACAGTATATTCAATATTTGGATGGATTTACTTGTTAGACTTGGGATTAAATAATGGTTTAAAAAACAAATTAACAATTGCTTTCCTAAAAAAAGAAAATGAAGTTAATGAATATATTACTACCTCATATATATGTTTAGCCTGTCTTGCAATTGTGTTTTTTTTAATTTCAAGTTTATTAATTTATTTTATAAATCTGGGTAATCTTTTAAACATTCCACTTGAAGAATGGTATATAAAAACACTATTTTTTATTACTTTAATATCATTTGTAATTATATTTATTCTAAGCATTTATAAGCAGTTTTTCTATGCATTGCAAAAATCTTCAATTGTAGAACTTTCAATGATGATTTATAACGGATTGGTTTTATTATTACTTTATTTATTTTTCCACTATTCTAAATCTTCATTAATTACAACCACAATTATTTACGGTGCATCTAATATTTTAATTTGCATTATTTTCACTTATATATTCTTTAAAAATAAAAATGAATATACTTTTTCATTTAAAAATTTTAAATTTCAAAAAATTAAAGAACTTAGCAGGATTAGTGTAGGTTTTTTTATTATCCAAATTTGTGTTTTAATTATTCTTTCCACTGATAATTTATTGGTAATTATACTATTAGGACCAACAGAAGTAACTTCTTATAACAATGCTTTTAAACTGTTTCAGCTATTTTTAATTGTTAGCACTATCATTCATGCTCCTTTATGGGCTTTGTACACAGACGCTTATCATAAAAAAGACTTTAAATGGATTAAAAAAACGATGCTTAGGTTAAATGTTTTGTTCATAATTTTAATTTTATTCGTTGCATTAACAATATATCTCGGACCTGAAATTTTAGCACTTTGGATTAAGGAAGACATTTTTTATGATCCAAAATTATTACTTTTTATGGGTTTGTTCGTTATTGTCAGAATTTTCGGCGAAATTTATATTACCTTTCTAAATGGTATTGGAAAGATTAAAATTCAATTAATTGTATCTATTTCCGCCGCTATTATTAATATTCCATTATCAATAATTTTTGTAAAATATTTTGATTTGGGTAATAGTGGGATCATACTTGCGACAGTTATCAGTATTTCTATTTATGCAATTGCAATGCCTATTCAGGCATTTTCAATTTTAAGGAAAAAAAATATTGTATGATTGTAATTAGAATGAACAGTCAAGAAACGTGTTACTCTAATATAAATTTCTGTTTAAATGATAAAAATATCAAGTATTTCGACTAAAGTTATAAGAAAAATAAATAATGTATTGGGCAGAGGTACTAATAAATTCTTAAAACATGTTACTGGTGTAATTCATATTGGAGCCAATACAGGTCAAGAAAGAGATTTATACCGAACACATAATTTGAAAGTAGTGTGGGTTGAACCAATACCTAAAGTCTACGAAAAATTAAAAGAAAATATTAAAAGTTATGAAAATCAAAAAGCTATAAAAGCTCTTATTACAAATAAAAATAATAAGGAATATAAATTTAATATTGCAAATAACGAAGGAGCCTCATCTTCTATTTTAAAATTAAAAGAGCATAAAGATATTTGGCCAGATGTTTTTTACAAAGAAACCATTTTATTAAAAAGCACAACATTAGAGAAGTTAATTGAAAATGAAAAAATAAATATTAACAATTATCAGGCATTAGTTTTAGACACTCAAGGGTCAGAATTACTAGTTTTAAGTGGAAGTACTTCTATATTAAAGCATTTTAAGTATATCGTTGTTGAAGTGGCCGATTTTGAATCTTATAAAGATTGTTGTACACTTATTCAGGTTACTGAGTTTATGAAAAAACAAAATTTTCAAGAAAATCACCGATCAAAATTTGTAGAAAGTATAAATGGCGGAAGTTATTATGATATTGTTTATAAAAGAATGAATTAATACTTAAACAAACACACTACGGATTAAATCATGGAGGAAACAGATATAAATATTAAACCATTAGTTTCAATTATTACTGGGTCTTATAATAGTAAAAAAACAATCAGAGATACTATTGAATCTGTTTTAAATCAAAGTTATCCTAATATTGAATATGCTTTAATTGATGGAAGACTAAAGACAATACATTAAACCTTAGAAAATATATAGTATAAAAAAACTATACTTAAATTTTTAATCAAGTCATAATGAATAATAAACCTCTAATTTCAATAATTACGGCATCATATAATAATGAGAGTACTATAAAAGATACTATACAATCTATTTTAAATCAAACTTATACTAATTTTGAATTTATCATAGTTGACGGAAATTCAAAAGATAAAACATTAGATTTAATTGAAGCTTATGAACAGAAATTTAGTGACAGAAAAATAAGATACAAATACCTAAGCGAACCTGACAATGGTATTTACTGTGCCTGGAATAAAGCATTAAAAATGATTCATGGTGAATGGGTCGTTTTTATTGGAGCAGATGATTATTTCAAAAATAATATGGTTTTTGAAGAAATGATTCCATATTTAAATCAATCAATAGAGCAAAATTATAAATATGTTTATGGTAAAATTGAACATGTAACATTTAAAAATCAATTAGTAGAAATTGCTGGAAAACCATGGCCTTTGCAGAAAAGTAGATTTACTTATACTATGAATATTGGCCATAGCGGATGCTTTCATCATAAAGAATTATTTAAACAACATGGCACCTTTAATGAGTCTTTTAAAATTGCTGGAGACTACGAATTTCTATTGAGGGAACTAAAAGACCCAAACAATAACGCGTTCTTTGTTGATACATCACTTATAGTGATGAGAGAAGGAGGAGTCAGCGGAAGTCTAAATAATAGATTAACGATAGTTAAAGAGAATCATAAGGCAAGAAAATTAAATGGTATTTTAACATTTTCTAGAGAATTGTTTTTGTGGGAAATTAGAGTGAGAGGACTTATCATGATAAGTTCAATTTTTGGCGATAATTTTGCTAAAAAGATGGCAGATTATTATAGAAAAATATTTTTAGGAAAAAAAAAGCGATGGAGCATTTGATATATGAGTATTAATTGGTTTGTATTTATTATTTTAGTTGTAATTACTTTTATCGTAATATTTAAAAAGGAATTTAAATATATAGATGCTTTTGTCTTTTTTATTCCTTTTAATGCTACAGTGGTATTTTCTACACATGATTCTACGGCAATCAATTTACCTTTCATTTTATTTGCTTTTGCAGCCATATCTTATTTTGTAAATAAATCTTTGCAATCAAAATTTACAATTTCAAAAAGTAAAAAAAACATAATAAATTGGTTAATCGTGTTAGGTATTATTGCAATATTTTCACAAATAATGCCATATATAATTGATGGGAAATATATGGTTCTAGATAGATATAAAGAAAGTATCTATTGGGCCAAAGAAGAAGCTCTATATCCGAGTATGCAGTGGGTAACACAAACCATCTATTTTTTAATTGGACTGCTAGTTGTTATTATTGTAAGTGATACTTATAAAACAATTTCAGACTTAAAAAAGGTTTTAAAATTATTATTAGCCGGTATAACATTTATGATTTTTTGGGGATGGCTTGGAGACTTAACTTACTTTTTAGGAATTCCTTACCCTCAATTTTTTAATCAGATTGGGATGAATGAGTTTGGTATTCAGGATTTTAATGGATACCCTAGAATGTCAAGTGTTACTATGGAAGCATCTTATTTTGCCCAAATCTTAATTCCAATAACCCCCTACTTTTATTGGTTTTCACAACAAAATAAAACCTTTATTTTTGACAAAACTTTTCATAAAAGAATGTACCTCCTATCAGTTATCACGTTACCGTTAGCCATTACTACAACAGGAGTATTAGGTTTTTTTATTATAATTGGTTTATTATTAAAAAATAGTATGCGGTTATTTACACTTAAAAGTAAATATTTTTTGGTTAGTCTCTATTCGATATTGGTATTGACCTTTTTTATATTTTCAATTAAATATTTAATTAATATTTCTGGAACATATTCGGGTATAGAACGATTTAAAACAGTTCACTATGGTGTCTTCTATTTTTTAGATTATCCAATTTTAGGATTGGGTTGGGGTGTTTTTCCAACCTATGATTTTATAATTAATTTACTTGTTAACTTTGGATTATTAGGAGCAATTCCTTTTCTAATTCTATTGTACAATATCTATATAAAACTACATGTTAAAATTAAAAAAGCAGATAAAAATATTAGGCCACTTTTTAAAGCAGCAATTGAAAGTTTTATATTGATTTTAATTGTTTCTCAACTTTCTGGATTTATTTACCATTCACAATACTTTTGGTTATATATAGGACTTGCTGTTTCTATAGGGTCATTAGAGTTAAATAAAGAATCTTTATAAATGAAATTTTCAATCATAATCTCTACTTTAAATAGAATAAAAGAACCTTTATTAATGTTAGATTCTCTAACAAATCAATCATTTAAAGATTTTGAGGTTTTATTAATAGATCAAAATGAAGAAGCTATTTTAGATGAAAAGCTTAGGAAGTATTTTGAGTTATTATCTTTAAAACATATTAAATCTGATATTAAAGGTGCTTCTAACGCCAGAAATATAGGTATTAAAAAAGCCAAAGGAGAATTATTATCATTTCCAGATGATGATTGTGAATTTAATATTACGTTTTTGGAAGATATTTATAACTATTTTAAAAATAATAGTTTTGATGGAATTGTTACTACTTCAAAAGATCGATTTGATGGCAAGGCTATTTCAATATTAATGTCTTCAAAATCTCAACCTATTCATAGAAAAAACATTCTAAAAACAGTTGTGGAATTTGGTATTATCGTTAGAAAAAATAAAATAAAAAATGTTTTATTTGATCCTGAAATGGGAGTTGGCTCTCCAAATTCACCGTATTGGTCAGATGAAGGGCCTGATTTTATTTTAAGATTAATTAAAGAAGGTTTAAGGTTTAATTATTGTCCACAATTTTATATATTTCACCCTAACCCCGTAAAAAAATATAATCTGAAAACGACTATTAGAAGTTATCAGTATGGAAAAGGAAGAGGGTATTTCTTGAAAAAGCACAATTTTGGCAAAAGGGCAATTTTATATTATTTATTTATCTATATTATTGGAATGCTAAAAGGCTTAGTTTTTTTTAACAGGTTCATGTTTTTATACTTTAAAGAAGGTTTTAAAGGACGCTATGAAGGATATTTTAGATCGAAATAAAAGTGACAAAGGATTAAGGTTGTTACTTTTTTTAGTTGCATTTAGTTTGCCATTTTCTTTTGCTTTTAATAGCATTTCATTGGCCGCTTTATTTTTATACTCTTTTATTTATTTTAAAAAGGATTATTTTTTAATATGCATAAGTAATAAAAAAGTTTATCTTTTTTACTTGCTTTTTTTTATAGTACAGACTATTTCAATTTACTATTCCGATAATAAGGATTTAGCAATAAAGGTAGTTACTAGTAATATCTTATTTCTTATAATACCCATTACTTTTGTTAATCTAAAAAATAAAATCGACGAAAATGAAATAAAAATCGCCTATTTAGGTCTTCTTATTGCCGTACTCTTAAACTTAATTAGTTCTTATTTTAATATTATTAGAAAATCTATATTTGAAAGTATGGATTGGAGTAATGTTATTAGAGAAAATTTTATAAGAAACAGTATTTATGAAATTCATGTACCATATTTGGCTTTATTAGTTGTTTTTCTAATAATATGCAGCTATAAAATAAAAATTCCCTTTAGAAAAAAAAGTAACATTTTTATAAGGTATTCACTAATGGCTATTTTAATTTTATCTTTGTTTTTGTTATCTGGCATTATGGCTATTTTAATTTTAATTTTATTTTTTATAGTTCAATTTTTATACAGTGAAAATTCAAAAAAGACAAAATTAGTTGGTTCTATTCTAGTTATTATAGGGATAACTTCTTCTTTTATTTTATTGAAACATCTTGATGATCAGAAGCGAATTAGAGGTTCTGAAAATATTGTTTATAGAGCACAAAAAATTATTACAAAAAAAGATCCAGTTAGAGAAGTAAATTGGAAAAGTGTTGTTAAAGTAATTTCATCGAATTTCATTTGGGGTGTTGGAGCTGATGGCGGTATCGATTTATTACAAAAAGAAAGACCAATAATGAGTGAGTCATATATTAATAAACATAACGCACATAATGATTACTTAGAGATAGTACTCAGATATGGTATTATTGGTATTAGTATCTATTTAATAATATTAGGAAGCCTTATTAAAACTGCATTTACGTCAAATAATTATTATTTTATGTGGTTTTTAATTGTTTTTATGATTTCAAGTTTAACAGAATCGTACTTACAAAGACAAGTTGGTTTAGTCTTTTTTGTTTTCTTTTCATTGCTCTTTTATACCCAAAGCACCTTCAGAAAAATTGATAAAATCAGCTAATGAAAGTAGCCATTATACATTATTGGTTTGTTACACGCCGAGGTGGTGAAAAAGTGGTAGAATCACTTTTAAAAATTTATCCAAATGCTGATATATATACTTTATTTTACGATAAAAGTAAATATGGTAATTCTTTAGATAATCAAACCATATATACCTCTATCTTAAACACTCCTATTTTAAAAAAACGATATCAAAAAGTATTTCCCTTGTACCCTTTGGGTATTAAATCTCTAAAACTCAAAAAAAAATATGATTTAATAATTTCTTCTGAATCAGGACCTGCTAAAGGTATTCATATCGGCAACAACACTCCTCATATATGTTACATTCACTCTCCAATGCGTTATTGTTGGAGCCATAAAGAAACCTATGTTAATGCAGTTAGTCCAATACTTAGACCATTATTGAGTTTTTTTCTTAATAGGCTTAAAA
This sequence comes from Aureibaculum flavum, assembly GCF_016406085.1. Taxonomy (GTDB): domain Bacteria; phylum Bacteroidota; class Bacteroidia; order Flavobacteriales; family Flavobacteriaceae; genus Aureibaculum; species Aureibaculum flavum. The sequence goes on along the minus strand of NZ_JAEHFJ010000003.1, from coordinate 596,309 downwards.
ACTATGATAAATCAACAATAGATAACGTAAATTTGTATTTGTCAAATTCAAAAAACGTAGCTAATCGTGTAAAAAAATACTATCAAAAGGATTCTGAAGTCGTTTATCCTCCAATTGCAGATGATTTATTTACAAAACCATTACCTACAGATACTGAAAAAGATATATTTTTAAGTTTTGGTGCTATAACACCTTATAAGAGAATAGATTTACTGATTGATCTTTTTAACAAAAATGGAAAACAATTAGTAATTATTGGCGACGGTTCTGAAAAGTTAAAGTTGGAAAAAAAAGCTAATAAAAATATAATATTTAAGGGAAATCTCGCTTGGGAAGAAATTGAATACTTCTTCGCACGATCAAAAGCATTATTATTTCCTGGAGAAGAAGATTTTGGAATGATTCCGTTGGAGGTAATGGCTTACGGAATTCCGGTAATTGCCTTTAAAAAAGGGGGTGCTTTAGAAACAATAATTGAAAATAGAAGTAACATAAAAGAATCATCAGGTCTATTTTTTGACAATCAAAATATAGAAGCAATAGAAAAAACTATAGATTTTTTTGAAAAAGAGCTTGAAAACTTTAATTCGATTTGGATTAGAAATCATGCAAAAAAATTTAGCGAAGAAATATTTATATCTAATATCAAAAAACAAATAAAAAAATTCGAAAAGAAATAATGCCATTAAGAAAATATAGATATTCATATTTAATACGACCTCTATTCGTCTTGATTGATATACTCATTATCATTGGCGTAGTTTTCTATATATCTGACCCTGAATTTTTCAATCCTTATTTTCTTACATACATCATACTTTTTTGGTTAATTATTGCCTTTAACACTAACTTTTACCAAGTCTTTCGTTTTACCAAGACATTTCGAGTGTTTAAGTTATTATTTATTCAGTTTGCCTTATTCTTTTTGGGTTATTTTACCTATTTCGGCGTTTTTAAAGAAGGGGTAGTTGTTCATAATCAACTTTTAGTCCTTTCAACAATTATTGGAAGCATAAGCTTATTTAAACTTATTTCATTTTATACCCTAAAAAAATATCGATTAAGAGGAAAAAATTATAGAAGGATTGTCATTATTGGTTTTGACGACACCTCGAAAAGGGTAATTGAATTATTCAACAAAAAATCAAGTTTAGGATATCGATATATGGGTTTCTTTTCGGATAAAAATTATAAAAAGGAAGCTTATTTAGGCAAGTTAAATGATAGCTTCAATTATATACTCACAAATAATATTGATCAGATTTACTGCACACTTTCTAACTTAAATAGGCATGAAGTCAAAGAGTTTACCAAATTTGCTACTAGAAATAATATTATCATAAAATTAATACCAGACTCCAATGAATTATATAGCAAAAGTTTAGGAGCTGAATATTATGACAATCTACTTGTTTTAAATGTTAAGAAATTGCCTTTCGAAATTCTTGACAATCGGTATATAAAAAGAACTTTTGATATTATTTTTTCTTTTTTAATCATTATTTTAGTTATGTCATGGTTAACACCACTGTTATGGATAATAGTAAAATTAGAATCTAAAGGTCCATTATTTTTCAAACAAGAAAGAGAAGGTAAGGAAGGAGAGCAATTTGTTTGTTATAAATTTAGGTCAATGAAAATAAATAATTTTTCTGATAAAATTCATGCTACTAAAAATGACTCTCGGGTAACACGTAGCGGTTTTTTTTTAAGAAAAACTAGTATCGACGAGCTTCCTCAATTTTTCAATGTGTTAAAAGGTGAGATGAGTGTCGTTGGACCAAGACCTCATATGAGCAGTTTATCAATAGCATATCAAAAGGAAATAGACAGTTATGTTCAACGATTTTCTGTTAAACCAGGTATTACTGGCTTAGCTCAAGTTAGCGGATATAGAGGTGAGGTCCGAAAAAAATCAGATATAAAAAATAGAATTAGATTAGATATTTTCTATATTGAAAATTGGTCATTTTTACTAGATATTAAAATAATAATGCAAACAATATTAAATGTTTTTAAAGGAGAAGAAAAAGCATATTAATAAAACGTAATGGCAGAAAAAAGCATATTAAATAACAAAGTAATTACTGCTACTATTGTTTTGTACGAAGAAAATTTTGATGAACTTTCTAAAACTATTGCTAGTTTTTTAGCTACGCCGTTTACAAAAAAACTATTTTTAGTAGATAACTCAAAAACAGACGTATTAAAAGATAAATTTAAACATCCTGATATAGAATATCTATTTGTAGGAGAAAATATTGGATTTGGGAAAGGACATAATAGAATTCTTGACAAAATTAAAAATTACTCAACATATCATTTAATATTAAATCCTGATGTTGTTTTTGAACCAACATTAATTCCGGAGCTCATCAACAAGTTTAAAAAAATACATAAATTAGCCCTAATCGCACCAAAAGCTATTTTTCCAAATGGTAAACATCAGTATACAAGTAGAAGATATCCGACAATTTCTGAATTAATCGTAAGAAGATTACCATTTTTAAATGCTATTTTTCCTAAAATCATCAAAAAAGGAGAATACAGAGACAGAGATTTATCTAAAGCTTTTAATCCCGATTTTATCCATGGCTGTTTTCTCTTATTTAAGACAGATGCATTTATTGACCTGAAAGGTTTTGATGAAAGATACTTTTTATACATGGAAGATGTTGATATTTGCAAAAAAATGGACCAACAGGGCATGAAAAAATTATATGATCCTGATGTTGAGATTATTCATGTATTAAAAAAGAAATCTTTAAAAAACTTTAAGCTGTTTACCTATCATACTATTTCAGTATTTCAGTACTTTTACAAATGGCATATTAAAAAATAATAAAAAAATGAACATTTTAATTTTAGGTTCTGGCGGAAGAGAACATGCTTTTGCCTTAAAACTTTCAGAGAGTAAAAAAATAAATCAGCTTTTTGTTGCACCAGGCAATGCGGGTACTGACTCCATCGCAAAAAATGTTGCTATAGATCCGAACGATTTTAATGCTGTAAAAACCTTGGTTTTAGCTGAAGCTATTCAAATGGTAATTGTAGGTCCTGAGGCTCCATTAGTGAAAGGTGTACATGATTTTTTCTTGGCAGATAGCGATTTACATCACATACCCGTAATTGGTCCTAAAAAAGACGGGGCTATGCTTGAAGGAAGTAAAGACTTTTCTAAAATATTCATGGAAAAACACGGTATTCCTACTGCTAAATATCAATCTTTCACCAAAGATAATTTAGAAGATGGTAAACGTTTCTTAGAAACTTTAAGTCCTCCATACGTTTTAAAAGCGGACGGATTGGCTGGTGGTAAAGGTGTGCTTATTTTAAATTCCTTAAACGAAGCAAAATCTGAACTTGATGATATGCTAACCAATCAAAAGTTTGGTACAGCTTCTAATACAGTTGTTATTGAGGAGTTTTTAGACGGAATAGAATTATCTGTTTTTGTATTGACTGACGGAAAAAGTTATAAAGTGCTACCCTCAGCTAAAGATTATAAACGAATTGGAGAAGGAGACACAGGTTTAAACACTGGCGGTATGGGAGCTATTTCACCCGTACCTTTTGCAAGTGATGACTTTTTAAATAAAGTTGAAGAACGTGTTGTGAAACCTACAATAAATGGTCTACAAAAAGACGGAATTGATTATCGTGGTTTCATATTTATTGGTTTAATGAATATTAAAGGAGATCCTTTTGTGGTTGAATATAATGTTAGAATGGGTGACCCAGAAACTGAAGTCGTCTTACCTCGGTTAGAATCTGATCTTTTAGAATTATTTGAAGGTGTAGCAAACCAAAATTTGCACGAAAAATCATTTTCTTTAAAATCACAAACAGCAACAACAGTAATGTTAGTTGCAGGTGGTTATCCTGAAGCATATGAAAAAGGCAAAGAAATTACTGGGTTAGAAAACGTAACTGAATCTATTGTTTTTCATGCTGGTACAACAACTAAAAATGGTAAAACCATTACCAATGGTGGAAGAGTTATGGCTGTAACATCTTTGGGAGATACAATTGAAGAAACTCTAAAAATATCATACGATAGTATAAATAAGATTCATTTTGAAGACATGAATTATAGAAAAGATATTGGGTTCGACTTGGTTTAAGTATTTAAAACCAACGTCACGATAAATTTTCATTCTTCATTAGAAATTTTATTATTGTTTAACATCTGTCTTTTATTGGATAAGACTCTAAGAATATGTTCATAGTGACATATCTATTTTATTGAATTATCTATAATCAGCTCATGCCCTATGCCACTAAAACATTCAAAAAAAATTTTGGTTGCACCCCTAAATTGGGGTTTAGGTCACGCAAGTCGTTGTATCCCTATTATAAATGCCTTAATTGAAAATAATTTCACACCTATCATAGCTAGTGATGGTGCAGCCTTAACATTGCTTCAAAAGGAATATCCCAAATTAAAATTTTACGAATTACCAAGTTATAATATTACATACAGTAAAAGTAATACTCAAAAACTACAACTACTGTTAGGAAGCCCCAATATTATAAGAGCGAGTTTAACTGAGCAAAAAGCAACTCGAAAAATTCATAAAGAAGAAGGATTATCTGGTATTATTTCTGACAATAGATTTGGAGTTCGTTTATCAGAAATTCCATCTATTTATATTACACATCAAATTAATGTACTTTCAGGTAGTACAACATTAATAACTTCCAAAATACATCAAAATATTATAGCCAAATTTGATGAATGTTGGATTCCTGACCAGATTAAATCAAATCTTTCAGGTAAATTATCTTCAACTAAAAACAGTAAATTAAATATCAAATTTATTGGCCCAATAAGTCGGTTTGAAAAAAAATCATCTCCTAAAAAATATGACTTATTGATTCTTTTATCTGGTGCTGAACCCCAACGAGGCATTTTAGAAAAACGCCTCATTTTTGAACTAAAAAACTATCCTAAAAAAGTATTGTTTGTTAGAGGAGTTTTTAACGCTGTTGAATTGCCTCAAATTGCAGAAAACATAACTATGGTTAACTTTATGCTCAGCATCGAATTACAACAGGTTATAAACGAAAGTGAAGTAGTTTTAGCAAGATCTGGATATACCACTATCTTAGATTTAACAAAATTAGATAAGAAGGCCTTTTTTATTCCTACGCCAGGACAACACGAACAAGAATACTTAGCGGAAAGAATGGCTGAATTAAGTTTAGCTCCTTATGCAAGACAAGATGATTTTAAAATTGAAATGCTTAATAGGGTTACTGATTTTAGTGGACTAAAAAATATTTCAAAAGCTGAAACAATACCCTCCGCATTATTTAAACTTTTCTAGCGTAAATGAAAAGGTGGAGCCTTTACCTACTTCACTTTTTGCAAATACCTTTTGATGATGTGCTTCAATAATATGTTTTACAATAGACAAACCTAATCCTGAACCACCTTGTTCTCTAGATCTACTTTGTTCGATTCTATAAAAACGCTCAAATATTCTTGATAGATTACGTTCAGGAATGCCTTCTCCTTCATCTCTCATATGGACAATAAATTGAGAATCGGAATAATTTTTAATACTTACCGTATTCTGACTCTTCATCTTACCATATTTAATGGAATTTTCAATTAAATTGATGACTACTTGTTCTATTCTTTTTCTATCTCCTTGAATTAAAATAGGGGTATCATAAACTTTGTCAAATTGCAATGTAATATTGCGTTTTTTAGCCTGAAAATCCAGTAATTCAAACACATTTCGAATTAATTTGACGATATCAAACTGCTTTAATGATAAATTTAAATTACCCGATTCTAGTTGATTTATCATATCTAAATCCTCAACAATACTCACCAATCTTTCTAATCCAATATTGGCTCTATTTAAATATTTATCTCTAATTAATTTATCATTTATTGCACCACCTGACAAGGTTAACAGATAGCCTTGCACGGTAAATAAGGGTGTTTTTAATTCATGTGATACATTACCTAAAAACTCTCGTCTATATTCTTCTCTTATCTGAAGCATTTCAATTTCTAAGAGTTTATCTTCAGCAAACTTTTTTACCTGTTTAGAAAGTGTTTCCATATTGGTAGTAACACTTCCTCTATCTAAATTTTCAATTTTAGACACAGAAACATCATCATAAATATTTTTGATTCTATTATAAATAAAATACTCTACCCTATATTGAATTACAACAAACGAAAAAATAAAAATAGATAGTGCTGTTAATAACGCGAGATTATAATTAACATGATGTGTTAAAGTATATGTAAGAATTAATGCTACTGAAAACGCAAATATGGTGATGTATAATGACGATTTAAAAGCGAATTTATATGTTTTTTTCAACTTCAATTTGTAGAAAATTTATATCCAACTCCTTTTACGGTTTTAAAATACTTTTCACCTACTTTTTCTCTGAGTCTTCTAATATGAACATCTATAGTTCTACCTCCTACAATGACATCATTACCCCAAACATTTTTTAAAATAACGTCGCGTTCAAAAACCTTATTTGGTTTAGAAGCCAATAATGCCATCAATTCAAACTCTTTACGCGGCAATATTATTTTAGTATTATCTTTTTGAACAAAATACTCTTCACGATTAATGATAATGTCTCCAATTGTCATTATAGTATTTATGCCTTCTTCATTATGCCTTACACGTCTTAAAAGAGAATTTACCTTGCTCACCAAAACTTTTGGTTTTACGGGCTTAGTAATATAGTCATCGGCACCTGCATCAAAACCTGCAAGTTGCGAGTAATCTTCACCTCTCGCTGTAAAAAAAGCTACAATAACGTCTTGTAGCTTATCTATTTTTCTAATTTTTTGACAGGCCTCAACACCATCCATTTTTGGCATCATTACATCTAATAGAATTAAATGTGGAATAATTTCTCTTGCTTTTTCAATGGCTTCTAGTCCGTTGGTAGCCGTAAATATCTGATAACCTTCGTTTTTCAAATTATAACCAACTATCTCTAATACATCAGGTTCGTCATCAACCAATAGTACTTTTATATTTTTTTTCTTCATTTTTCATATTAAATTCCCTCAAAATTAAGGATTAAAAATAATTTTATAAACTTAACACTCTTTTAACTTGGTAATATTAAGTTAACATTAAGCTTTGAAGTAAATGTTAAAACCCTGTTTTTATGAGTGTTATGTATATAAATATTAGGGGTAATAACAGATGGATTATACTTAAACCACAAAAGTTATTCACAATTGTATTATTTAACTGAAATGTACACAATATTTATCTAATTTTGAAACACTTAATTCAATTTAAGTGCAATCAACCAAATTTGCCGAAAATAATTAAATACGTATGAAAAAAAATTACTTTTTTTTAATATTATTATTGGTAACTACTTGTTTCTATGGGCAAATTGCTGATGACAACGAATCATCACAAAATAGTGCTGTTCAAAAAACAAAAGAAATTAAGGATTTCAAAATTTTCCCTAACCCTGTTGTTAATGGAAAATTATATATACACACGTTTAATAATGCCGACAAAAAAGTCCAACTTTTCAACATTTTAGGGAAAGAGGTACTAAATATTACCTTAAGAGGCAAAGAATTGAATGTTTCTAAATTTGATTCTGGTGTTTATATTCTCAAAGTATTTGAAAAAGGAAGTACTTCAATTCGCAAATTGGTTGTCAAATAACGCAACCCAACAACCTGATTTTTAGAAGTGAACTTTAATTAGTTCACTTTTTTTGCTTTAAATTGACTATATTTATGAATGTTAGTTGTCAATTCTAAAAAATGCTCAATAAAATAAAATTAGAAAATATCTTATTCTTGGATATCGAAACGGTTCCTGAAGTAGCAACTTTTACCGAGCTTTCTGATCTAAAAAAAGAATTATTTGCTAAAAAAACAGAATATCAGCGTAAAAATGAAATTTCTGTTGAAGACTTTTACGACCGGGCGGGAATATGGGCCGAATTTGGTAAAATAATCTGTATCTCAGTGGGGTATTTTGTCGATTTAGACGGAATTAGAAACTTTAGACTCACTTCTTTTTCAGGAGATGAAAAACAACTCTTAATTGATTTTAAACAGCTACTAAATAACCATTTCAATAAAGACCATCATTTACTATGTGCACATAATGGAAAAGAATTTGACTTTCCGTACATAGCTCGCCGTATGATTATTAATAGTGTAACCCTACCTTCAAAACTTAATTTATTTGGTAAAAAACCATGGGAAGTTGCCCATTTAGACACCTTAGAATTATGGAAGTTTGGCGATTACAAACACTATACATCGTTAAATCTATTGACTAATATTTTGGGTATACCATCACCAAAGCAAGATATTGACGGCAGCCAAGTAGCTAACGTTTTTTATGAGGAAAATGATTTAGATCGGATTGTTAAATATTGCGAGCGAGATACACTTGCCGTAGCCCAATTATTATTGCGTTTTAACAATTTAGAACTGCTTCAAGAGAATGAGATTGTTACGATTCCATCTTCATAGAAATTTCTAACCAACGTTCTTCTTTAGAAGTTATACTTTCGATAATTTGCTGTAATTGTTGTGAAACTTCATCAATTTTATCATTTTCTACTTCATTGTTCAAAAATTGTAATTCAATCGCCTCTTTTTGTTTCTCTAATTTTGCAATATCCTTCTCTAATTTTCGAAATTCTTGTTTTTCGTTATACGATAACGTTTCCTTACTTGTTGACGTAGCCTTTTTATCATCATTAGCCGAAATACTTTTATCTACAACTGTAACAGTCGAAGATGTATTTGGTTGTGAATCTTCATATGTTCTATAGTCAGAATAATTTCCAGGAAAATCAGTAATTAATCCTTCTTCTTCGAAAACAAATAAATGATCTACAATTTTATCCATAAAATACCTATCGTGCGAAACCACTAATAAATTTCCAGGATAATCTAATAAAAAGCTTTCTAAGACATTTAGAGTTAAAACATCTAAATCATTGGTAGGTTCATCTAAAATTAAAAAATTAGGATTTTGAATTAAAACCGTACACAAGTAGAGCCTTTTTAACTCTCCTCCAGATAGTTTTTCAACAAAATCGTATTGTTTCTTTCTATCGAATAAAAAACGTTCCAATAGACCACCAGCTGATATTTTTTGCCCTTTTGCAAGCGGTATGTATTCACCAAATTCTTTAATAACCTCAATTACTTTTTGGCCTTCTTTCACATGAATTCCCGATTGTGTGTAGTAGCCAAATTTTACAGTTTCACCTAATATAACTTTACCCGAATCTACTGGCATTTTACCAGTTATCATATTTAAAAAAGTAGATTTACCAGTACCGTTCTTTCCAATAATACCAATGCGTTCTCCACGCTTAAAAACATATTCAAATTTATCTAAAACAACTTTGTCATCAAAAGATTTAGAAATATTATGTAATTCTAAAATCTTACTCCCTAAGCGTTCCATGCTAATTTCCAACTGGACTTTGTGATCATTTCGTCGTTGACTGGCTTTTTCTTTTATTTGATAAAAGTCGTCAATTCTTGATTTAGACTTGGTTGTTCTTGCCTTAGGTTGACGACGCATCCAGTCTAATTCCTTTTTAAATAGGTTTTTGGCTTTACCAACAGTAGTTTGCTCAATAGCAATACGTTCTTCTTTTTTCTCTAAATAATAAGAATAATTACCTTTATATGTATAAAGTTGACCTTCGTCTAACTCTATAATTTCATTACAAACGCGTTCTAGAAAATACCTATCATGCGTTACCATAAATAAGGTGATTTTTTCCTTTTTAAAGTAGTTTTCTAACCACTCTATCATTTCAAGGTCTAAATGGTTTGTAGGCTCATCTAAGATCAATAAATCAGGCTTGCTAATCAATATTATGGCCAATGAAAGTCTTTTTCTTTGTCCACCCGATAAATTACTGACTTTAATACTTAAATCTTCTAGCTTTAATTTGAATAGGATTTGATTGTATTGGGTTTCAAAGTCCCATGCTTGATGTTGATCCATCAAGTCAAATGCTTTTTGATAGGCTTCCGAATCATCGGGATTTTTCAATGCAATTTCATATTGATGAATAACATTTAAAATAGGATTATCAGAACTAAAAATAGCTTCTTCTATAGTTTGCTCTGCATTGAGTTCATCAGTTTGAGATAAATAGGCAATTCGTAAATCTTTTCTAGAGACTACTTGACCAGTGTCTGGAGTATCATTACCTGTTATAATATTTAAAATAGAAGTTTTACCTGTACCATTCTTGGCGACAAAGGCAATTTTTTGGTCTTTATTAATACCAAAAGAAACATCTTCAAAGAGCACTCGCTCGCCGTAAGATTTAGAAATATTTTCAACAGATAGGTAATTCACAACAGATTTTTAAGGTGTTGCAAAGTAAGTCAATTTTTTGGGATAAATGTGTAGTAAGTTCCCTTCCCTTATTGAAGCATTAAGTATAACGTTTATTCTACCTTAAACTCAGCGTTAAAGTCTTTTTGATAAGCTTCCCACTGCTCTTTTGTAGTTACATCTTTATGTTTATCAGTGGCAAACAATTTTAAGAAAATTTCTAACTGATTTGGTGCGTGATAACCCGTAACTGGAGCTAATAACTCTGCTTTTTCATCTAAAAAAACTATTGTTGGATAGGCTTGCACTCTTAAATGCTGTGCAAATTGATGTTGACTATTTCTTCCTTTTTTAGAGGCATTGTATGCGGGATTTCCGTATTCTTTATCTTTAAAATTAATTGTTTCACCTCCTTCAGCATTAAATTTTACAGCATAATAGTTTTCATTAACATAAGTGGCAACATCTTTATTTTGAAACGTATTCTTATCTAACATTTTACAAGGACCGCACCAAGTAGTGTACATATCCATCATAATTTTACGTGGTTCTTTTTCTTGAGCGGCAACAGCTTCTTCAATAGTCATCCAATTAATTTCACCTTTCTCTTGTGCTATTCCATTAAAAGAGTAAGCTAAAACTGCTAATAGTAATACAAATTTTTTCATGCTAATATTTTATATTTTGATAAATAAGACGCAAATAATATGCCTAAATTACAAAACGATGTATTCAAGTGTTTATTTTATTTGACTCCGTGCATTAATTTTTTAAGCACCGGGTTTAATAGCATTGAAATGAGACCTATTCCGACAGGGATGAGTGTAAATATTAAAAAGAATGTACTTAATGAATATTCTGCTGTTATTTTATCAATCATTCCTCCCATTGAACCAGCTGCTTTATTACCAATTGCAATCGCTAAGTACCAGATACCAAACATAAATCCAATCATACGTCCTGGAACCAATTTACTCAAATAAGAAAGACCTACTGGTGAGATACAAAGTTCACCCATAGTATGGAATAAGAACGCTAAGATTAAAAACACCATGCTTACTGATGCTGTTTTGGCACCTTGTGGGATTCCCATGGTACCAAACACTAAAATACCAAATCCTAAACCAAGTAAAACCAGTCCAATTCCATATTTCATTGCGACACTCGGGTTGTATTTACTTTCCCACCATTTTGAAAAAAGAGGAGCTAAAGTTATTATAAAAAATGAATTCAAAATTCCAAACCAAGAAGCTCCAACTTCAGTTACATCTTTACTAAATTCATTACTAACTTTATAATAAACAACATACCAAAGAAATGCAAAAGTGAGACCTAAAATTATATTGGAATATGGAATTTTCGAAAATGTTTTTTTAAATAATAAATACAATACCCAAGTGATAATAGCTAAAGGTACAATAGTAAGAATTGTATCAATGACTTTAAATATGGTTGCAGCTGAACCTACTAAGACTCTATCGGTGTAATCTCTAGCAAATAATGTCATAGATCCTAAAGACTGCTCAAAAGCGGCAAAGAAAAATACCGTAAAAATTCCAAAAATTGAAACTGCAATAATTTTGTCTCTTACAATTGGATTGTATCTTAAAATTCGAGTAATGATTAAATATAAAAATAATACTAGAGCAAATATAATAGTGAAATTAGAGCCATCTAAACTACCTACATTAAAGTTTAGTAAATTGATATTTCCGATTTTTGACATGGGGTCATTGAACAGATAAAGAACTCCCCCAATTGTAGACAAAATAATCAATATTTTATCTATTAAAGTAAAAGGATTCAACTTTTCTACAACCTCAGTTAAATCATGTTCCTTTGGACTTTCTTCATTAATATTTTGAGGCAATTCAACTTCATGAATTTTTGAAGGTCGTTCACCTATCATCCCAAACAAATCTTTGGCTAACCAAAATTGTATTAGCCCACCCAGCATAAAAATTCCCGCCAATCCAAATCCATAACTCCAGCCAAGGTTCTCAGCTAAATACCCACATAACATCATTCCAAAGAATGCACCAGCGTTTACACCCATGTAATATATTGTATAAGCTCCATCTTTTTTGGATTCCTTTCCTTTATACATTTCAGATATCATTGAAGTCATATTTGGCTTAAAAAAACCAGTACCAATGACTAACAAGGCTAAACCCAAATATAATGACCAAGTGGTCTCAAAAACCATAAAAGCATGACCAAGCATCATAATAAAACAGCCAATAATTACTGCCCATTTGTAACCAGTTATTTTATCTGCTATCCATCCTCCAAGAATTGGAGTTAAGTATAATAATGATGCGTAAGTTCCTATTAGTGATAGTGAATTTTCTCTTGACCATTCCCATCCAGGATGGTCACTTAATAAAGGAGCCGTTAAAAATAATATCAATAATATTTTCATACCATAGAAAGAAAAACGTTCCCACATTTCTGTAAAAAATATTACAAATAGTCCAGCCGGTTGGCCAATAACTTTGTCTTTAAATAGGTTTTCAATATCGGTGTTCATGGTAGTATTATTTTAATACAAAAATAAAGGAAATTCTTTTTATTGTTAATGCACATTACCCATTAATTTCTTCATTAATGGAGAAAAAAGTAATACAACTACGCCTGCACCAAGAGCATATTGAGAAATTAATGCAAATCCATCTGTATAAACGCTTAATGTTTCTAAACCACCTACGTTAACGTCAGTACTTTCAATAGCAAGTTGCTTAGATATAAAACCTACTATTTGAAACGCATAAGCTGATGACAAAAACCAAATCCCCATCATAAATGCTACAATTCTTTTTGGTGATAAGTCAGTTATTTTAGACAATCCTACTGGAGACATAAACAACTCTCCTATTGACAGAATAAAATACATAATAAAAAGATAAGCAAAAGGAACCATTCCATTTTCATCTGCACTTCCTTCACTTAATGATAAAATATAAAAGCTTACCCCTGCCAAAACAAGACCTAATCCAAATTTGTAGGGTGTTCTTGGGTTTAAATTTCGTTTAGATAAATAAGCCCAAAGTAATGATATAGGTATTGACAACAAGATAATAACCAAGGAGTTCAGTGAATTTGTTTGACTGGCATTCATAATACCATCTAAATTAACATTTCTATCAGCAAACAAAGTAATTACACTACCTGACAACTCATGAAAGCCCCAAAATAAAGTCATAAAAAACGTAATTAAGACAGCCATAAACAACTTTTTTCGTTCTTCAGGTTTTGACTCAAAAATTATTTTTGCTAAGAAAACAACAACACCAATTCCAATTAAATAGAAAAGAATATTTACATAATTCTTATCTCCTAAAAATGACCCCTTAACCCCAAGAGACTGATAAGACGCCAATAATGAAGCTATTACAGGAACAAATAACACAGCAACAATTGGTACAAATATTTTCTGAGGAATACTTAGTATAGTTTTTTCATAAGCCTCTTTACTCGGCGGCATACCTTTATCTCCAAAAACATTCTTTTTTATACCACTCCAAAAGAAAACTAAACCTGTTAGCATCCCTATACCGGCAAGTCCAAATCCATAATGCCAACCATATTCAACGGCTAACCATCCACAAATTAAAGGTGCTGCAAAACCACCAATATTTATTCCCATATAAAAAATAGTGAATCCTGAATCTTTTCTTCTATCTCCATCCTTATATAAAGACCCAACAAAAGTTGAAATATTTGGCTTAAAAAATCCATTACCAACAACAATAAACGCTAAAGCTAAAAAGAACGCAACATCGTTTTCAATGGCCAATACAAAATGCCCAATTGACATTAAAATTCCACCTAAAAAAATAGAACTTCGCATGCCTAATATTTTGTCAGAAACCCTACCGCCAATAACGGTAGAAGCATAAACTAATGAACCATAAGATGCATAAACAGCCGCCGCTGCAATATCTTTCTCTGAAAGTGCTTTAAAAATTTCCTTTGTCATGTAGAGCATTAACAATGCTCTCATTCCGTAGAAACTAAAACGTTCCCATAATTCGGCAAAAAATAAATAAAATAGCCCTGTTGGGTGTCCTAAAGTTTGTTTTTCAAAGGGTTCATTGGAAATATCTGACATAAGCTATGGGTTTATTATAAAATTTATAAAAAAGTGATTTTTCAAAAGTGTTTCAAGTTTACGCAAATTTCGGCGAAAATTGGTGTAAAAAACTGATAATTTAAGTTTGAATAGTATCTTTACCACAGAACTAAATGCAATTTATAGATGTCTAAGACCATTACGGGATTTTCTAAACTTACTAAAGAAGAAAAAACAACCTGGCTTATAAAAAATTTTTTATCTGACTATCCAGAGTCAAAACCTATTTTAAATCAATATTTAAATAGTAACACTAAACTTCAACAACTTCATGATGAGTTTATTGAAAACTCAATATCTAATTTCTATTTACCCTTCGCAATAGCACCAAACTTTATAATAAATGATAATGCCTATGTTCTTCCCATGGCAATTGAAGAAAGTTCGGTAGTAGCAGCTGCATCTTTAGTAGCAAAATTTTGGAGTAAAAGAGGAGGTTTTAAAGCTGAAGTATTATCAACTACGAAAATTGGTCAAGTTCATTTTATGTATGCTGGTGCGTATTTAAATTTAGAAACATATTTCAATTCAATAAAACCAACATTGTTAAAAGCTACGGAATCCATCACAAAAAACATGCGAAAACGTGGCGGTGGAATTTTAGATATTGAACTTAGAGATAAAACATCTGATTTAGATAATTATTACCAACTCCATGTTACTTTTGAAACAAAAGATAGTATGGGAGCCAATTTTATTAATTCTTGCTTAGAAACCATTGCCAATACGTTCAGAAAAGATGACGTAGAAATCGTTATGAGCATTTTGTCAAATTATATTCCAGACTGTTTAGTAAAAGCGGAAGTCAGCTGTAACATAGACGATTTAGGTGAAAACGGGGTGGAGTTCGCCAATAAATTCTATCAAGCCGTGCAAATTGCTCATGTTGAACCTCATAGAGCTGTTACACATAATAAAGGAATAATGAACGGTATTGATGCTGTTGTTATTGCTACCGGAAATGACTTTAGAGCCGTTGAGGCAGGTGTGCATGCTTATGCCGCGAAAAGTGGGAAGTATAAAAGCTTAAGTAATTGCTCAATTGATAATGGTATTTTTAAATTTTGGATAGAAATACCATTAGCATTGGGTACGGTTGGTGGTTTAACCACCTTACATCCAATATCAAAATTATCTTTAAATTTATTACAAAACCCTTCTGCCAAAGAATTAATGATGATTGTTGCTGTAGCCGGACTCGCTCAAAATTTTGCAGCACTAAAAGCCTTAACCACTACTGGCATACAACAAGGGCATATGAAAATGCATTTAAACAATATTCTAAATCAATTAGAAGCAACCAAAGAAGAGAAAAAGACACTAATTAAAACTTTAAATAATAAGCAAATTACACATAACATAGTTAACAATGCACTTCAGCAATTAAGAATTAAGTAAATGTGAACATAATCTTAATTTATTGCCCGATAAGAACATTCTATCTTGTTCACCCGATTATTAGTCTCAAAATTTTTATATTTGGAATTCAGAATTGAAAATTCAATTCACAAAAAAAGTTTAATCATAAAAAAATATAAAATCATGGCTTTTGAATTACCTAAATTACCTTACGCTTATGACGCGTTAGAACCTAATATTGATGCACGTACAATGGAAATACATTACACGAAGCATCATGCAGGGTATACAAATAATCTAAACAATGCAATAAAAGGCACTGACTTAGACGGAAAATCTATTGAAGATATTTTAACAAATTTAGACATGAGCAATGCAGCTGTTAGAAATAATGGTGGCGGTTTCTATAACCATAGTTTATACTGGGAGGTTATGAATCCTGAAGGTAAAGGTCGTTTATCAGGTCCTTTAAAAGAAGCTATTGAATCTGCGTACGGAACTGTTGATGCATTTAAAGATGCTTTTGCAAAAGCTGCTGCAACGCGTTTTGGTTCAGGATGGGCTTGGTTGTGTGTTCACAAAGGTGGTAAGGTTGAAATCTGTTCAACACCAAATCAAGATAACCCATTGATGCCAGATGTAAGTTGTGGTGGTACCCCTATTTTAGGTATTGATGTTTGGGAACATGCTTATTATTTAAATTATCAAAACAGAAGACCTGACTATATTAACGCATTTTTTAATGTAATCAACTGGAATGAAGTTGAAAAACGTTACGATGCGTCTAAATAATTAGTAAATAAAAATAAATAAATTGTATTAAAAAGTAATGATTTGAGAAATTCAAATCGTTACTTTTTCTTTTTTGAATGAAGTTATGCATAATAAAACAAGAGCTTATATTGCCGCTTTTATTGTTGCTCTAATTTATGGTATAAATTATACAGTAGCAAAAGATGTTATGCCAATGTACATAAAACCATTTGGTTTTATTGTAATACGCGTATTAGGTGCTACAATACTATTTTGGATTTTAAGTCTTTTCACCACCAGTGAAAGAATAGATAAGGCTGATTTTTTGAGAATATTTTTGGCAGCACTATTTGGAGTCTGTATCAATATGCTTGCCTTTTTTAAAGGTTTAAGTATGACTAGTCCAATAAATGCCTCAGCTATCATGGTTTCTACCCCCATTATAGTATTACTACTTTCAGCAATTATTTTGAAAGAAAAAATAACTATTCCAAAAGTTGTTGGTATTCTAATAGGTTTAACGGGTGCAATTATTTTAATAGTTTATGGTAAAAGTGCTGTACCTGGTGATCATCCAATTTTAGGTAATCTTTTCATTTTTATAAACGCATCTTCATACGGTTTATATCTAATAATTGTTAAAAAACTCACCGTCAAATATAATCCTTTAACTTTTATAAAATGGCTATATCTCTTTGGTCTTCTCTTAGTTATTCCTTTCGGAATTAGCGAAGTGATAGACATACAATGGAATAGTATTCCAACATCAATCTATTACAATATTGGTTTTGTAATTGTTTTTACCACTTTCTTTGCTTATTTGATAAACCTATTTGCATTAACAAAACTTAAACCCACAACATTAAGTGCATTTGTTTATTTACAACCTGTAATAGCAACTGCTTACGCTCTTCTTACTAAAAGTGATACACTAAGCAGCGTTAAAATTTTAGCAACCCTTTTAATTTTTGTGGGAGTTTATATGGTAACCTCAGTTAACAGAGCTAAACAATAGAAGCCTGTTAACATATTTTGCGTAAATTTGCGTGAAACTTACCCATATTATATGATACAATCTATGACAGGATACGGTAAAGCCGTAACTGAACTATCTCAAAAAAAAGTAACCGTTGAAATTAAAACGTTAAATAGCAAAAACTTAGATTTAAACGTTAGAGTTCCGTCGATGTACCGAGAAAAAGAACTCGAAATTAGAAGTAAACTTTCACAACAATTATTTAGAGGTAAAGTAGATTTTTCAATTTATATTGAAAGTACGGGTAGCGAAACCACCTCAACAATTAATCAAGAAGTTGTCAACAGCTATATAGACCAATTAAGAAGTGTTACAGAAGTGGCTTCTGAAAGTTTATTAGAAATAGCTATGAGATTACCCGATGTCTTAAAAACGAACCGTGAAGAGTTTGATGAAACAGAGTGGACAGAGATTGAAAAAACGATTGATGAAGCCATTGATGAAGTATTGATTTATAGAGCTGATGAAGGAGCTGTTTTAGCTCATGATTTTACTACACGAATAAAAAACATTCAAAAATTATCTACCGAAGTTGTTGATTTAGATATTCAACGCTTGGCTCAAGTTCGCGAACGTATTGAAAAAGCAGTGTCTGATTTAGTGCAAAATGTAGATGAAAACAGGTTTGAACAAGAACTAATTTATTATCTAGAAAAATTAGATATCACAGAAGAAAAAGTTCGTTTAAAAAATCACTTAGATTATTTTTTACAAGCATTACTTAGTGAAGAATCTAATGGTAAAAAGCTGGGTTTTATTTGCCAAGAAATTGGTAGAGAAATAAACACAACAGGTTCAAAATCTAATTTTGCTCCAATGCAAAAAGTTGTGGTACAAATGAAGGATGAATTAGAAAAAATAAAGGAACAGTTACTAAATGTTTTATAAGCAAACTTTATAAAACACATACCAATCAGTATTATTTTAACATAACAGACTGGTAGTTAACCCTAATTATTAACTAAATCAAATAATTAAACACTGCTAAGTATTTATTAGTGTTTTTAAAAAGGTAAAGAAATATATGTCTTCAAGTAAAATCTCTAATCTAAAAAAAGGTAAACTCATTGTCTTTTCTGCACCATCAGGATCAGGTAAAACTACAATTGTAAGACATTTGTTGGGCCTAAAAGACCTGAATTTAGAATTTTCTATTTCGGCTACTTCTCGTGAGCCTCGTGGTGAAGAAATTAATGGTTCTGATTATTATTTTATTAGTACAAAAGATTTTAAAAATCATATTAAAAATGATGACTTTTTAGAATGGGAAGAAGTCTATAGAGATAATTTTTACGGTACATTAAAAAGTGAAGTAGAACGTATATGGGCATTGGGGAAACATGTAATTTTTGATATTGATGTTGCTGGTGGATTAAGGATTAAAAAGAAATTCCCTGAAGAAACTTTGGCTGTATTTGTAAAACCACCGAGTGTTGACGAATTAAAAATTAGATTAAAAAAACGAAAAACAGAAAGTGAAGATCGCATTAATATGCGTATCGCAAAAGCTTCTGTTGAACTGGCTACTGCTCCACAATTTGATCAAATTATAAAAAATTACGATTTAGCAGTTGCCTTAAAAGAGGCAGAAGAGTTGGTTGCAAATTTTGTAGATAATAATAATTATACCAAATGAAAATTGGCTTGTACTTTGGGACTTTTAACCCCATTCATGTAGGACATTTGGCCATTGCCAATCATATGGTTGAATTTTCTGATTTAGACGAAATTTGGATGGTAATAACGCCACATTCGCCATTTAAAAAAAAATCGACCTTATTAGCAGATAATCATCGTTATCAATTGGTTAGCCTTGCTACAGAAGACTATCCTAAATTGAAACCTTCAAAGATTGAGTTTGACTTACCTCAGCCCAACTACACCATCAATACACTAGTACATTTGGCAGAAAAACACCCGCAACATCAATTTAACTTGATTGTGGGTGAAGATAATTTGGCTTCTTTCCATAAATGGAAAAATTATGAGGTAATTCTAGAAGTATACAATATTTACGTATACCCTAGAATTTATGCTGGCGAAAAACCTATAACTAGATTTGACAATCACCCAAAAATTCATCCTGTTGATGCCCCGATTATGGAAATTTCCTCCACGTTTATTCGTAAAGCTATCGCCAATCATAAAAATATAAAACCGCTATTACCTTGCAAGGTTTGGCAATATATTGATGAAATGAATTTTTACAAGTAATTCTAGATGAATTAAGAAAATATCTAATTTTGCGGTTTTATAAACCATTTCTAACTCAAAAAACCGTTGTATATTTGTTACTAACTAATGGCAAAAAAAAAGGAAAATAAAGCAAAAATTAAAGAGAAACTTACGTTTAAATACCGCTTTGTGGTATTAAATGAAGATACTTTTGAAGAACGTTTTTCTTTTAAATTAAACAGGCTTAATGTATTAATATTAAGCTCTTTATTTTCAGTAATTCTAATTGGTTCTACCATTTTTTTAATAGCATTTACTCCATTAAAAGAATACATTCCTGGTTATTCATCTACAGCTTTAAAGAGACAAGCAACTGATTTGGTATATAAGGTAGATTCTTTACAGCAGAAACTGGCCGTTAATGATGTGTATTTACATAATATTCAACAAGTACTCACTGGTAAGGTTAAAGATATCGCTGTAAATAGAGATTCTATTGAAGAGCAACTTCGCATTGAAGATGTTAATTTAGATACCAAAATTTCACCTTTAGACTCTGTCTTTAGAGAAGAAGTTGAACGCGAAGATCGGTTTAGTGTTTTTGAAAAAGCTACCAAAAAAACTGATTTGGTATTCTTTGCTCCTATTTCAGGTAAAATAACCGATGTTTTTAATCCCGAAGAAAAACATTATGCTATAGATATTGCTGTAGAAAAAGATTCTCCAGTAAAAGCTGTGGCTGATGGTACTGTAATCTTCACTGGTTTTACAGCAGAAACTGGGTTTGTTATTATTTTAGAACACGCAAAGGGATTTTTATCTGTATACAAACACAATTCATCTATACATAAAGAGCAAGGTGATATTGTAAAGACGGGTGAAGCAATAGCCAATGCCGGTTCAACTGGCGAGCTATCTACTGGACCCCACCTGCATTTTGAGCTATGGAATGATGGTTTTCCTGTAAATCCTTTAAACTTTATAGATTTTAAATAATGAATGTCAAATCTATTTTAGCGAAACCCATTGCTAAACGGATCCAAAACCGGGTTTATAAATGGGCTGCAGAACCAAAAAAGACGCAAGAAAAAGTCTTTAAAAAATTAATTGCTCAAGCCAAAAATACCACATTTGGCAAAGATCATAACTTTAAGAATATCAATTCTTATCAAGAATTTAAAGTCAATGTTCCCATTAGAGACTACGAAGATTTAAAACCTTATGTTGAGCAAATTCTACAAGGTAAATCTGATGTATTATGGCGTGGAAAACCACTCTATTTTGCCAAAACTTCTGGAACCACTTCTGGTGCCAAATACATTCCGCTAACTAAAGAATCAATGCCTTTCCATATCAAAGCAGCCCGGAATGCATTATTAATGTATATCGCTGAAACTGGTAATACTGATTTTGTAAATGGTAAAATGATATTTCTTCAAGGTAGCCCCATTATTGATGAAAAAAAAGGTATAAAAACAGGTAGACTGTCAGGCATTGTTGCACATTTTGTACCTAATTACTTACAAAAGAACAGAATGCCAAGTTGGGAAACCAACTGTATTGACGATTGGGAGACTAAGGTAGATGCCATCGTTGAAGAAACCATACAAGAAGATATGACTTTAATTAGTGGAATTCCTTCTTGGGTGCAGATGTATTTTGAAAAATTAACAGCGAAATCAGGTAAAAGTATTAGCGAAATTTTCCCAAATTTTAATTTATTCGTTTATGGTGGTGTAAATTTTGAGCCATATCGTAATAAGTTTGAGAAAATGATTGGTAAAAAAGTTGATTCTATTGAACTTTTTCCTGCTTCGGAAGGTTTTTTTGCTTTTCAAGATAAACAAAATGAAAAGGGAATGCTACTCCTATTAAACGGTGGTATTTTCTATGAGTTTATAAAAGCAGATGAATTCTTTGATGAAAACCCGGAGAGAATTACTATTTCTGATGTAGAATTAGAAGTAAATTATGTAATGATAATTTCAACCAACGCCGGTCTTTGGGGATATAATATTGGAGACACTGTTCAATTTACTTCATTAAAGCCATATCGAATTATAGTTTCTGGAAGAATAAAACACTTTATTTCTGCATTTGGTGAGCATGTTATTGCAAAAGAAGTTGAACATGCTTTAAAAGCGGCTACAGAAGGCACAGGGATATCCGTAAACGAATTTACTGTTGCACCTCAAACCAATCCTGAGAGTGGACTGCCTTATCACGAATGGTTTATTGAATTTGAAAAAGAACCTGTTGATATGACCGATTTTATCTCTAAAATCGACAATAGTATGCAGGAACAAAACTCCTATTATTACGATTTAATTGTCGGAAATATCCTTCAGACTCTCAAGGTAACCAAAATAAAAAAAGATGGTTTTCAAGATTATATGAAATCTATAGGTAAATTAGGAGGGCAAAATAAAATACCAAGATTATCAAATGACCGAAAAATAGCAGATAAGTTAACATCAAAAAAAGTACAATCTTAGAGGTACTAAAACAAGAACACTTTCTTCTTTTACCTATTTTTCATTAATAAACTAATGCATGAAATCAATGAAAATAATATCTCTCAATATCGGTGAAAAAAGAATCATTCAATGGCGAAATAAAACTGTTGAAACTGGCATCTTTAAATTTCCTGTTAAAGACGCTATCTTTTTAGATACAGAATTTGTAAAAGACGATGCTATTGCAGACAGAAAACACCACGGAGGTATTGATAAGGCAGTTTATGCATATGGCGAAAATCATTATTCTCATTTTAAGGAACTACATCCTAATTTAGATTGGCAATACGGTATTTTTGGCGAAAACATAACATTCGATCAGTTAGAAGAAACTCAAATACATGTGGGTGAAATTTATCAATTAGGTGAGGTTAAAATTCAAGTTACTGAACCTAGAGAGCCCTGTTACAAGCTAGGTATTCGATTTAATGACCAATCAATTGTTAAACAATTCTGGAATTCTACTAAATGTGGTGTCTATTTTAAGGTACTAAAAAAAGGTAGTGTAACTGTTAATGATGAATTGATATTGCTTGAAACCGCATATGAGAATCCTACAATTGCAGAAGTTTATCATTCAAAGAAACATAAACAATAAATACTTTTATTTCTAAAAAACAAAAAACCCGAGTTTTTCAACTCGGGTTTTTTAGGTCAATTGATTTTGGTTTTCGAAAATTATTTTTTCAATAAATCTCTAATTTCAGCTAATAAATCTTCTTGAGAAGGTCCGGCTGGAGCAGCAGCTTCAACTGGTTTCTTGGTTTTATTGTAAGCTTTTACTATCATGAACAATACAAAACCAACAATAATTAAATTGATAATAGTATTGATCCATGCTCCCCATCGTACAGCATTTTCAGCTTTTACAACAGCACCATCAGCAGCTAATTCTGCAGGAGATAGTACATATTTCAAACTAGCAAAGTCCATTCCTCCAGCAAAATGGCCAACAACAGGCATAACAATGTCATTGACAAATCCGTTTACCATAAGACCAACGGCACCAGCCAAAATAACAGCAACAGCAAAGTCTATGACGTTGCCTGACATAATAAAATTCTTAAATTCTTTTAACATTTTAGTTTATTTAATAGGTTAATAGATTGCAAATATACGTAAATTTAACATTTACTTAACAATTCTTTTTACACGTTGTGAAATTGCTGTTAATATTTCATAAGGAATTGTATCAATAGCGGACGCTAATTCAATTATTGTTTGCTGACTATTAAAAATAACCACTTCATCTCCTTCTTCACAATTAATATTTGTAACATCAACCATTATCATATCCATACAAACATTGCCAACTATAGGAGCCTTAGATCCATTTATGGTAACATACCCTTTACCCTTACCGAAAGATCTATGAATACCATCAGCATGGCCTATGGGTATTGTTGCTGTTTTTATCTCTTTACCAGCAGTAAAACCTCTATTATATCCGACAGATTCCCCTTTATCAATAGTATGAATCTGAGATATAATGGATTTTAATGAAGCTACATTCCTTAGTTGTTCCGTATATTTTTGCTCATTAGCAAAACCATAAAGACTGATTCCTATCCGAACCATATCAAAATGGGCATTGGGATAGTTTAAAATACCTGAAGTATTTGCCATATGAAATATGGGTTGATCGTTTAGTTTTGATTTAAACGTATCAATAATTTTGTTAAATAGATTAATTTGGTTCTCTGAGAATTCTCGTTCATTTAAATCTTCACTCGCTACTAAATGAGAGAATATAGAAGCTACTTTGACAGTTGTTGTATTATGTAAATAACCACTAATTGTATCAACATCTTCTATTTTAAAACCTAATCTATTTAAACCAGTATTAAATTTAAGGTGTATGGGGTACTGCTTTTGATTTTCAGATTCCATCAAATCAATAAAAGCCATTAAGACTCTTTCACTAAATATATTAGGTTCTAAGCAGTGCTCGATTAAAAGTTTAAAATGAACAATTTGCGGATGCAAAACTAAAATTGGAGTTTTAACACCAGCTTTTCGTAATGCAACACCCTCATCAACATAAGCTACAGCAAAGTAATCAACATTTAGTTTTTCTAAATGTTTGGCAATGACACAGGCATCTGTACCATATCCAAAAGCTTTTACAACTGCTAAAGTTTTTGTATTAGGCTTTAGTTTTGACTTTATGTATTCAAAATTATGCTGAAGTGCATTTAAATCAATTTCTAAAACCGTTTCGGCCGTTTTAGTCATTTACAATTTTGATTTAGGTGTAATTTTCTCAGCATCTTTTACCTCAACATGCTTTAATTTTTCTTGCAATATTTCTTTATAATAGGCGGCTCTACTCAAGGGTTCATACTCTTCTGTTTCACCTAGAAATACCAAATTATCATTCATTATTTTTCTATGACTATAATGGGCTAGGTTTCCTGTTTTAGTACACACAGCATGTACTTTTGTAACATATTCAGCTGTAGCCATCAATGCGGGCATGGGTCCAAAAGGGTTCCCTTTAAAATCCATATCTAACCCTGCAACTATAACTCTAACACCTCTATTTGCCAAATCATTACAGACAGCTACAATTTCATCATCAAAAAACTGGGCTTCGTCTATACCTACTACATCTACATCATTCGCTAAAATTCTAATATTTGCCGCTGCCGGTACTGGTGTAGAACGGAATTCATTAGCATCATGAGAAACTACATTTTCATCATCATAACGTGTATCAATTTCTGGCTTAAAGATCTCCACCTTTTGTTTGGCAAATTGAGCTCTTTTTAGTCGACGAATTAATTCTTCCGTTTTACCAGAAAACATAGAACCGCAGATCACCTCTATCCAACCAAATTGTTCTGCCTGATTTACTGTATTTTCGAGAAACATTTTGTAATTTTAAGCGTTGTAATATTCGTAATATGTTTTGTGATTATAGAATCATAACAAATCTATTAAAAATTAGTCCTACAACATAAATAAAATTATCATTTTATGCACAAAAAACTGGAAGCGGAGCTAGTGAGCCTAGCTCATAGTATTTTACAAATGAAAAATAAAGATGAAGTTTTGGCTTTAAAAGAGAAGGCAAGATTAGTTTATGAAAAACTTTCCGTATTATCATTTGTAGATGATTACATTGTTACTACTCCAAATCTTAAAAAAACAAAAGAAGAACTGGTTGAAGAAGTTAAAATAAAAATTGAAAACAAGAGTAGTATAAAACCAGTAGTTCATAAAATTGAAACTCCTATAAAAACAATAGAGAAACCGGTAACTCCCAAAAGAGAGGTTGAGGAAAAAAGCATGTTTGAACCTACATTTGATAAAGTTAAAATTGACATTAGAAAATTAAAAGCCAATCAAATAAGTATAAAAGAAGAGTTTAGAGATTCTATTTCTGCAGATAAGACATCTACACTCTTTGACGATGATGATAGACCTGCTGAGAAAAAAACATTGAATGATAAGATGTTTAATCAAACGATTCAAATTGGTTTAAATGATAGAATTGCTTTTGTAAAGAATTTATTTAATTTTAGTCAAGCCGATTTTAATAGAGTTTTGTCTCAACTGAATACCTTAAAATCTGAAAAAGAGGCCAAAGATTTTATTTATAATCAAATCAAACCAGATTATAATTGGGCTGGTAAAGAAGAATATGAAGCGAGGTTAATTAATATTATTGAAAGAAAATTTTCGTAAAAATGCAAGCATCAGAATTTAACAATTTATTTGACAGTGTGATTAAGAAATATCACTTAAAAGATTCGGTTGATCAATCTTTTGAAAACCCCTTTAATAAAAACACATTAGAACATTTATTATATAGGAAATGCTGGATTGATACCGTACAATGGCATTATGAAGACATCATACGTTTACCAGATATTAATCCTGAAGAAGCATTGACTTTGAAACGAAAAATTGATGCTTCAAATCAAGATAGAACCAATATGGTTGAATATATTGATAGCTATTACTTTGATAAATTCAAAAATATTACAATTGAACCGCAAGCAACCATTAACTCAGAAAGTCCGGCTTGGGCAATCGATAGGTTATCGATATTAGCATTAAAAATTTATCACATGCAAGAAGAAGCGAATAGAGCATCTGCTTCTGAAAAACATAGAGCCAATTGTCAATTAAAGTTAGATATTCTTTTGGAACAACGAGTTGATTTAACCACTGCAATTGACGAGTTGCTGAATGATATATCACTAGGAAAAAAATACATGAAAGTCTACAAACAGATGAAAATGTATAATGACGATGAGTTAAATCCAATGCTGTACGCAAAAAAATAGAATTATTAGTAAAGAGTTTGAATTTAGATTAATATCCCATCAAAATCGATAGCCCAATTTAAAATTGACACTGTCAACCATATCGTTAATGCCTAAATTGCTATTTTCCGCAGCGTTAAAATTACGTCTATAAAAAAATTTAGCATACGCATTTTCGTTAAAATCATATTGTAAACCTATTTCTGCAGAAGATCCAAATCCTGTCGAATTTAATAAGTTACCATAACGGTTAATATTGCGTGTAGTATAAACGCTTGGCCCTGCAAAAAACTTAGCTGTTGATTGATTTTATACTTAAAATGGACAGGTAACTCTAAACTCATGGCATCAAAATTATACCCAACACTAATACCCTTTTCTATAAATAATTGGTCCGTAATCTTTGTAGTTGAAGTGAAATTAGCATTAAAAATGCCATCGCTCACTTTTAAATCTGAATTCTTCTCTTTTTGAGCATAAGAAATAGTAAGAATTAGCGAAAATAGAATTAAAATGTAATTTTTCATCTCCTAAGAAGTTATATAATCCAAATTCCACTTCTAAGGTATTAAAAATTTCTCTAATAAACGTATTCCCTTTCCTTTCAACGTTTCTAAAAGAATGTAAAAAAGCTAACCTAACAATGCTTTTAATGCTTCAATTGTTTTTTTTGCATTTCCAACAAAAATTTTATCGCCTACAATAATAACAGGACGTTTTAAAAAGGTATACTCCTCTAAAATAAGTTGTTTATAGTCTTTCTCAGTCAAGCTTTGGTTTTTTAAATCCATTGCTGTATATTTTTTTGCCCGCTTATTAAATAGTGCTTCATAACTATTCGTCATAACATACATTTCTTCTAACTGATTAACAGTTACTGGTGTTGTCTTAATTTCTTGAAGTATAAAATCATCAGTATTAATTTCTTTCAAAATTCTTCTGCAGGTATCACAAGTTTTTAAAAAATATATTTTTTTCATTCTATCAGATTTAAAAATTAAAACTTTAATTTCACGCTAAATTAAAAAATATGGAGAAACAATTTGATATTTTAAAGGCAAATAGATTATTAATTTTAAAATTAATTGATAATTACTCACTGGAACAACTCAATAAAATGCACGCAGGGTTTAATAATAATATAGCTTGGAATATTGGTCATTTATTAGTTACACAACAAATACTCTGTTATAAATTTTCTGGATTGCCAATGTATATTTCTGATGCAATTATTGAGAAATATCGCAAGGGTACTGTACCTGAAAATGATATGACAGCACAAGAATTAGAATATATAAAATCGCAATTACTTCAGCTAGTAGATCAATTTGATACTGATTATAAAAGCGGTATGTTTAAATCTTTTACTTCATATACCACAAGTGCTAACGTAACTCTAAATTCAATATCAGATGCCATTGAATTTAATAACTTTCATGAAGGTATTCATTATGGTTATATTTTAGCTTTAAAAAACAATCTTTAAACATGGATTATTTTAGTATAGCAACCATTCTTATAGTTTTATCTGCTTTTTTCGGATATTTAAACATAAAATTTATTAAACTACCTGATGCTATTGGGTTAATGCTAATTACTATTCTTTTCACCTTGGCAATTTTAGGATTAAGTTTATTTGATGACACCTTACTTTTAAAGGAAAAAGAATTTATTTCTCAAATAAATTTTGAAACCATTTTATTAGATATTATGCTGAGTTTTTTGTTGTTTGCAGGTGCTTTGCATACCAATTTTCAGCAATTAAAAGTACAACGAAAACCTATTTTAATCTTTGCCACATTAGGTACTTTTATATCTACGTTTTTAACGGGAATAATAGTTTATTACTTATTGAAATTGTTAAATTTTAATGTTGATTTTATTTATTGTTTGCTCTTTGGATCTCTCATTTCACCAACTGACCCTATAGCCGTATTGGGAATTATGAAAAAAGTTGGAGCACCGAAACAATTAGAAACCAAAATTGTTGGAGAATCTCTTTTTAATGACGGTGTAGGTGTTGTTATATTTTTAACTATCTATCAAATTGCTAAAGGTGGTCAAGATATTTCAATAATTAACGTTTCTAAATTATTTTTAGTAGAAGTAGGTGGTGGTATTGCACTTGGTTTAGCTATTGGCTGGTTAACTTATAGACTTTTAAAAAGTATTGATGATTATGCTATTGAAGTAATTTTGACTTTGGCGGCAGTAATGGGTGGTACATTAATCGCTCAACATTTTCATTTGTCAGCTCCATTAGCGATGGTTACCGCCGGTTTATTAGTAGGTAATGATACCATTAGACAATCCTCTATGAGTGAGCTTACAGAGCAATATGTTGATAAATTTTGGGAATTGATTGATATTTTATTAAACACCATTTTATTCGTAATGATAGGTATGGAAATGTTGGTGTTAACATTTAAAGTAGAATATGTTTTAGCAGGATTTTTAACTATTCCTATATTACTATTAGCCAGATACATATCACTATTACTACCTATTAAAATTTATGCTAAAAAGCTAAATTTTGTACGAAAAACAAACCTAATAATGACATGGGGTGGTTTACGAGGGGGAATCTCAATAGCTTTAGCCCTAAGTTTAACACAAGCTATGGAACGTGATTTGTTCTTAGTAATAACTTATGTAATTGTGGTATTTTCAATAATAGTTCAAGGTTTGACTGTAGGGCCGTTGATAAAAAAAATAACTGATAAAGATGAAATTTAATACAAAAACTATACATGGCGGTCAACAACATGACCCTGCCACAGGTGCTGTAATGCCTCCAATCTATCAAACTTCTACCTATGCACAAAGCAGTCCAGGAAAACATAAAGGATATGCATATTCTAGAACAGCAAACCCTACCCGTACCGCTTTAGAGAATAATTTTGCTGCCATAGAAAATGGCACACATGGATTTGCTTTTTCGTCAGGTTTAGCAGCTATAGATTGTGTATTAAAACTATTAAACCCAGGTGATGAAATCATAGCTGGTGACGATTTATATGGCGGTTCTTATAGAATGTTTACAAAGTTATTTCAAAAATATGGTTTAAAATTCCATTTTGTAAATATGGAAGATGCCTCTAATATCGAAAAATATATTAATAAAAACACTAAGCTGATTTGGATTGAAACACCTACAAACCCATTAATGAAGATAGCTGATATAGAACAAATTTCAAAAAATGTAAAAGCCGTTGATGATACTATACTAATTGCAGTTGATAATACATTTGCCACACCTTATTTACAACAACCTTTAGACTTAGGAGCTGATATTGTAATGCATTCTGCCACTAAGTACCTTGGAGGGCATTCTGACATTGTTATGGGGGCATTAATGGTTAAGGAAGAGAAATTAGCTAAGAAAATTCATTTCATTCAGTTTGCAGGAGGAGCTATTGCTGGGCCACAAGACAGTTTTTTAGCATTACGTGGTATAAAAACCTTACATTTAAGAGTACAACGTCATAGTGAAAATGGAATAGCTTTAGCAAAATATTTAACAACACATCCAAAAGTTAGTGAAGTTTTCTATCCTGGATTAGAGAATAGTAAAAATTATAAAATTGCTAAAAAACAAATGAAAAACTATGGTGGAATGGTTTCGTTTAAATTAAAAGATGAAAGCCAAGAAGCTACTTTCAAAGTCCTTGAGAATTTTAAACTATTTACATTAGCAGAATCTTTGGGAGGTGTGGAAAGTCTTGTAAATCATCCTGAAACAATGACACATGCTTCTATTCCAATACAAGAAAGAGAAAAAATGGGTATCACTACCAACCTCATTCGATTAAGCGTTGGTATTGAAGATATTGATGATTTATTAATTGATTTAAAAAATGCCCTAGATTAATAATTTCTAGCAAACGTATCCATATCAATAACAACACCCACACTAAAATAAATTAAAGTATCATTAAATTTACTAGATTCATCTTTTTTAGAATCTAAACCATCATATTTATCTGTAAAGAAATATTGCCATCTTGCATCTAACACTAAATCAAAATTATCAAATTTATAACGAGTACCAGCACTCATGGTCATAGAAAATGCATTTTGCTTACCTACATATACTTGGTCTTGCCATTTTTCAGGTAAAACAGAAGGGTTAGTAGTCCAATCTCCTAAATCAGAAGTTAGTTCTGGTGTAAAAATATTATACTGAAGACCAGCACTTATATAAGGTGCAAATCTATCATCATCATTAAATAGAAGACCATAATCTTCTAAATTTTTAAAATAATACTCTAGAGCTGTACCAAAATTAAGAGATTTAGTTTTACCATGCATAGCTCTCAACTCGTTAACTATAGGATTTGACGCCCCATCGTCTACATATTGACCTTTGTGCTCTAAACTATTATTAAAATAGTAAGACACCTCCGTTTTTAGTTTAAAATGGTCTGAAAAATAACTCGCTCCATTTCTCCAGTTATAATTACTTCCGTAAAAACTTAAATAATGTACCGCAGCTATACCAAAACTAGTAGCCGTACTACTAGGTAAATGATGCCTTTCACCATAGTCTGTTTGCATGGTAACGGGTCCTGCTGTAATACCAAATTCGTGACTTAACTCAAGCTGAGCAAAAGTTTTAGTCATCGAAAATAATATGATCAATGTAAGTAATTTATAATGTAGTCTCATGTACTCTCCCTTTTGGGTCGCAATTTAGTAAAAAATATGCAATGGCATTATTTAAAAACAGTATTAAAACTTAATTTTATTAAAAATATTGTTTCTTTTTTAACATTTAGTCATTTGGGTTCCAAAAAATAGCCTCAAAATTCGAAATTTTCTCGTCTATAACTTCAACTCCTTCATTTTCTAATAGTTGCTGCATTAGGTTAATTCCATCAAAATGATGCTTCCCTGTTAAAATTCCATTTCGATTTACAACTCTATGAGCCGGTATGGTATCATCTAGATGACTCGCATTCATAGCCCAACCAACCATTCTGGCCGATTTCGCAGCTCCTAAACATTTAGCTATTGCTCCGTATGACGTGACTCTACCATAAGGAATCTTTCTAGCTATTTTATATACTTTTTCAAAAAAACCATCTTCTGGCATAAGGTAAAGAAACTATTGTTACTTATAAAGCGTCCTAAATTTTATATAAGTTATGGCTTTATTTTGTTCTAAAAACTGATTTTCATAAAAAGTTTTAATCTCTGTAGCTTCTAGAGGGCTATAACTGTTAATATAAATGTTATGATGTGCATATATAATTTCATGATTTCCTTCTTGCAACAAACCTAAAGTATAGCCATGTAAAAACTCACTATCTGTTTTTAGGTGCATAACACCTTCATCCGTAAGGATTTGTTGATATTTTTTGAGAAACTCAGGATTTGTCAACCTATGCTTCATCCTCTTATATTTAATCTGAGGATCAGGAAAGGTAATCCAAATTTCACTAACCTCATCAACACCAAAGCACATATCAATTAACTCAATTTGAGTACGTAAAAAAGCAACATTATCCAATTTATCATCCAATGCTGTTTTGGCTCCACGCCAAAACCGTGACCCCTTAATATCAATGCCAATATAATTTATATTTGGATTTCGCTTCGCTAAAGCAACAGTATATTCACCTTTGCCACAACCAAGTTCTAAAATAATTGGATTATTATTTTTAAAAAAAGTATTCCATTTAGATTTTAAATGAAATCCGTCTAATATTTCTTTTCGAGAGGGTTGTACAACATTTACAAACGTTTCATTCTCGCGAAAGCGTTTTAATTTATTTTTACTTCCCAAAATTTACTTTATTAAAGACTATTTTCTCTTTCATGTTTAACCATTTTACTCAACCAATAAAATGCTGCCATAAAACCAATGATAACAATAATAGTGTTTAAAATATTTGATGACCACCAACCATGTATTGATCTAAAATAATCATACGGTACAAATAAAACATTTGTGAAAAAATCGCCTAAAGCTCTAAAAATATTGTTTGCAATCATATCTTAAGTATATTTACAGGGCAAAAATATGAAATATTACCAATGATTGCCAATTTTTTTAATAAATCAACACCTGTAACCACTTTTACCATTTTTATTTTAATAACATTGGTAATTTTAGTTTCAATATTCTCTACACCTGCCATTGATTTTAGCTTTACTTTCTTTTTAAAAAAATTAGCAGTACTGTCTTTCTTAATGCTTACCCTTTTATTAGTTCAATTTATTACTAAAAAAAATGGATTGATAAAAGATAACGCCTTTGATTTACTTTTAATAGTACTATTTATTGCTATGTTTCCTAAGGTAATTAGTGAATTTAAATTATTAGGAGCACACTTTGTACTGTTGTTAGCTTTTAGGAGAATTTATAGCTTAAGAACAGTTAAAAACCCCAAAGAAAAGTTGTTCGACAGTTCCTTTTATATTGGTGTAGCAACCATAATCTATCCTTGGTGCATTTTATATATGGTATTGCCTTATGCAGCCATTATTAATTTTAATAAACGTACCATTAGAAATGTATTAATCCCTTTTATTGGTCTTATAACACCGTTTATTATTTATGCATCCTACTTAATGTTGATTGACAAGTTCGATACTTATGAGATGGATTTTACAACAAACTTCGTATTTACAAATTACAATTCATTAAATTTACTAATTCCATTAACCTTATTGCTAGGATTTATCATTTGGGTGATTTTTCCAACTACTTTAAAAATAATATCAATTAATAGTGATCTTAAAAATGCTTGGTTTGTATTAACAGTTCATTTAATTGTCAGTATTTTTATAATAATTCCTGCACCAGTAAAAAATGGTTCTGAGTTTTTATTTCTATTTTTTCCAACTGCCGTACTTTTTACAAATTATTTGCAAATGGTTAAAGAAAAATGGTTTAAAGATGTGTTTTTGTATTTATTTGTTGCAACGGCTATAGTTTCTACATTTATATAAGTTTCTATAGTTTTTCTCCATAACATAAATCGCCAGCATCGCCTAAGCCTGGTACAATGTATCCTCTAGAGTTTAATTGATCATCGATAGTAGCTATCCATAAATGTGTGTCTTCAGGAAATACTTTTTCTATATAATTTATACCTTCTGTAGATCCAATGACTGAAATAATATGAATTTGCTTCGGTGTTCCATGATCTTTAAAACTTTTAAGTACATTTTCTAAAGTTTTACCTGTTGCCAACATAGGATCTGCTAAAAGCAAAACTTTATTATTTAAAGTTGGTGAGGCCAAATAATTAACAATGACTTCAAAATCATCATTATCATTTGGATGATGTCTATACGCAGAAACAAAAGCGTTTTCTGCATTGTCAAAATAATTTAACAACCCCTGATGTAAAGGAAATCCTGCACGTAAAATAGAGCAAAGTACTAACTCATCTTGTAATACCGAAACTTTCTTATCACCTAATGGCGTTTTTACATTTTTAGATTTAAAATCTAATGTTTTACTTATTTCATAAGAGAGAATTTCACCAACACGTTCAATGTTTCTTCTGAACCGCATACTATCTTTTTGAATATCAGTAGCTCTCAGTTCTGCAATAAATTGATTTAAAATTGAATTGTGTTCTTCAAAATTGTGGAGTATCATAAAAATTTGACTTTATACAAAAATACAATTTTATATTTCACTTTTTTGGTTATATCATTTCAATTAACCAAATATTAAATACCTTTTAAAACATAAATAATGGAAGTAAAATATTTACAAACTTAAAAACGTACTTTACCCATAAAAGATTAACACACGGAAGTATTTACAGATTTTATGTTAGCAAACCCCGAGTATAGTTATTTATTTGGAGTTGTAAGCTTTCTACTTATAATAATAGGCTTGATACTCGATTGAGATTGGGTTGTAGAACCTCGTGGAGACTATAATAATATTTGCACCATATAGTAATGTTTGGACGAAAAACGGTTCGTATAGTATATGGATTAATTATATTTACGGGAATTCTTGCTTATTTGTATGGCTTTTTTAAGTACAACCCAAGTTTATATCCAAAGTAAATTTCTGTTCCTAATTAAAGGTTCTACTATTTTTTAAATTTATCGTATCTTCACAGCCTTAAACATAAAAACTAAAAATTAAATTATGGGATTATTTTCATTTATTAAAAACGCTGGTGCAAAAGTATTTGGCATTGGAAAAACTACAGAAGAAGAAGCATTAGAAGATGCAGCGAAAGCAACTGAACTAGCTCGTGTAAAAGCAAGTAAATTGGTTAATGCTGTTGAAGCTTTAGGCTTTGGTGTAACGGACTTAGACATATCTGTTGACGGTGATTTAGCACTTGTTTACGGAGAAGCTGAAAATCAAGCTACTCGTGAAAAAATAGTATTAGTTGTAGGCAACACAGAAGGTATTGCAAGTGTTGACGACAGAATGACAACTGCTGTTCAAGAGCCCGAAGCTCAATTTCATACGGTTGTTAGTGGAGATACGCTTGGTAAAATTGCAAAAACATATTATGGTAATGCTATGAAGTACCCTGTAATATTTGAAGCTAACAAACCAATGTTATCAGATCCTGATAAAATTTATCCAGGACAAATGTTACGTATTCCTGCTTTGGACTAAAATAACACATGTTATAATATCAAAAAACCTCCAAATTGGAGGTTTTTTTGTTTCAAATTAATACCGGATAGACTCTAAAATAATTGATAATAAATTTGAGTTATATTTCATTTAAATGAAATAGAAAATATAAGCATAGTTTTGACTACGGTTCTATTTTATTTTGAAATATAAAGGTAATAGAAACAAATTTAATCGAGTATTTTAATGACTATTTGGTATGTATCTATAAATGAAAACGAAGTCCTAATGAAATATTATGTTGTTCTACTAGTGCATCTTTAAAAATTGGATTTAAATCATACTTTAAATAGATTGTAGTATCTCCAAATCCAGCATATGTACTTAATCCATATATAAAATTTGGGGAGTTGTAGTCACGTTTAATTTTATCTTTTACATTTTCACCATCTATTTTATATTTTAATTTTTGACGTGTACCTAAGTTAAATCCACCATAGCCACCGATTCCAAATCTGAACTTTTTATGAGTGGAATATCTGATACTTTGTTCTGTTTTTTTAACCTTTGAAGGACCAAACTCAAAATGAACAGGGAAGACCAAATTATCCATACGTAGTTTCGATTTTTTTAATTCATAATCAAACTCTTGCAGTTCTGTTTGACCATTATTGTTTACAAAATATTGGTTACCCTCTGGTTTTAAACCATTAAATTGAAACGAAAGTCCATAATTTAATCTTAAGAAATTGGAGTTTTTAAATACACGTGTTTGCCACTCCCATCCTAATTCAAAAAAGCGGCTTCCCCCTACTTTATATGGAGAGTCATCTAAGGACTGATTTTCTATTAATGCATTGTTCAAACCCACAGCTATAATTAAAGCCGATGTAGTTCTATCATCATATTTCACTTTTTTAGGTCGATTATCTTGAACTTTTACACCAAAAATATAGTCATTATCTAAATCTTTGTGTCCCATTCCTAGTACAATTCTTGAAGCTCCTAATGAATCTTTCTCACTAATCATTAACATTTCACCATCATTCCTTTCTAGCAAAGCAATTTTATTATCAATTATAGCATTTCTATTTTCGATATTCAATGCTCTTTTTTTTGCTGCTGCTTCCTTTAAACTTTGAGCTTCACTTTCAGTTATTTGTTTATTTTTTAAACGGTTGTTAATGCTTTCAATTTCGTTTTTCAGAGCTTCTTTTTCCTGAGTAGCTACATATTCCTTTTGGAACTTCAAGCTCTTAATCATTGGTATACTATCCTCTTGTGCGTTTAAATTTAGGGTGCTAAATACCATTAGCAAACCTATTACATAGATACTTTTGTTCATTTTGTTAAATTTTTTTTAATTATTAATTTGAATCGGCAAGGGCATTTTTTGTTTCTAATATTCCTTTTTTAAGTAAGTCGAAAAGTTTGTCTTTTAAAGGTCTTTCTAATTCTCCTTCAACTTCGTTCAATAAAGCCATAGCATCAACAGAACGATCTTGGCGAAATATTTTGTTCTGCAATATTTCTTTTTGAGCTTGAAGAATTAAAGCATCAACTTCTAAATCTGTTAAAGTGCTGCTATCTTTCTCAAGTTTATCAACTTTAGCAACTACTTCAGCAATTTTTTGTTGTATTATTTCTTCTTGACTAAACACGACTTTGTCATTTTTAACTTTCTGTTGAGTTTGAACTATAGCCATCGCATTATCTTCATTTATTATTGGTTTTTTAATTTCTTTTTCTAACCTCTCAACTTTTTCTTTTTTATAACCTTCTTTACTATTACTTGGTGTTACCACCTCTGTATTTGCAATTTGATTTTCTTCAACTTCTTTTGCTAATGAATTTGAATCCCTTTCTATAATTTCAATATTTTCTTTATTAGTTTCAACCACAGTATTACTATCATTACTATCAGTTTTATCATAATTGAAATATATTGTTGAAATAATAAGTAATCCAGCAAAACTTGCGGCAACACCTAACCACATATAACGAGGTTTCTTTTCTTTTTGAGGTGGTTCTAATTTATTAGAAATTTTGTTCCATGCATTATCAGATGGTTGAATTTCTCGCCTATTTAGCTCCTCTTTTATATGTTGTTCAAATTTATTTTGTGCCATAACCTATAATTTTCTGCTGCTTTAATTTTTCTTGAAGCATTTTTCGTGCTTTAAACAATTGTGATTTAGATGTACTTTCTGAAATATCTAACATCTTAGCAATCTCTTGATGTTTATAACCCTCTACAGTATTTAAAACAAACACCGTTTTATAACCTGTAGGTAACGCATCAATTAACAACTGAATGTGAGCAACGTCTAGTTCAGAAGTAAAAGTTTCAACATCATTATTCCGATCAATAATATCATCGTCATAAACCACAAATTGCTGTTTCCTAAGGTGTGAAATAGATTCCCTTACCATAATTTTCCGTATCCAACCTTCAAAACTGCCTTCGTGTTTAAACGAACTTAAATGCTTAAAAACTTTTACAAACCCATTAATCATTACATCTTCTGCAAAATGCAAATCATTAATATACTGCCTACATACACTTAACATTTTTGGTGCATGCTTTTCATACAACGCCTGCTGTGCTTGCCTGTTTTCAGCAGCAGCCTTATTTATCAATTGTTTTTCGTTGGTATAAAATGAAATGATTTTCAATTGTTTTTGTTTTCTATTTATATAGACGCAGCGATGTTAAAAATAGTTGCCTGAAGTAAAATAAATTTTTAAAAAGATTCGAAAACGGCACTGTTTAATTGAATCTTCTTAAATCATTTTTAGTAAAATTCCACTCTGGAGTATATAACTGTTCCAAGTTTTCAGCATTATACCAAGGGGAAATTTCCGTATTGTTAAAATTCTTTAAAACATGTATTTCTTGTGCAGGCATATAACTCTGTGCTAGTAGAAATAGCTTTTTACCCGCTATATTTTTAGCAATATCTACCACAATTACGGCATGACCGGGACTACCTCCTTGAATAAAAATATCGCCTATTTGCATTTGACTAATTGAAATTTTCTTCAACTCTTTCTCTAAAGATAGGGTTCCGGCATAACTAAAGACCATGGTTAAATATTTATCGAAGCTAGATCTTGAGTCACTTTTAGAACTTCCACCATACCAACTTACTTTATTTCCTTTTACCGAAATTCGTTGACCCGTTCTCCATTTGCTATAATTAGCATTAAACCCGTTAGTGAAATTAAAATGAATGCTATCATATTTCTTTTGTTGGTAGAGATAATCGGCTCGTAAACGCATGGTGGCATCTGCACATTGTTGCAAATCGCGTTTGCCAACACTGACATCAAAAATAGCAGCATGCACGTCTTGTCGGTTCTTTAAATTACCATTATAAATCTGAACTTGCTTGCCATGCTCTTTTAAAGGATAGTTTTGTAAAAAATAGCCAAATGATTCTTTTTGAAGTGAATCTCTTTTATAGCCGATTGGTGGATGAAATCTAGTTTTTAACGTATTTCCGTCAGGATTGAGTAGATTATGTTTTACTGTTGGAGCAATGGCTGTAATTAACGAATTCTGTGATATACTTTCCTTTTTACAGGAAAAAAGTACAATTAACAGAATAATACTTGTAATTTTTTTTGTCATGTGATTAGATTATCAACTATTATTCCATAAAAGTTTACAAAACCTATTAAATGATCTCAGCAATTTTATCGACCACAGTTTGTGGATCAATACTCCGCATTACATCTTCATAGCCTTCACAAATTTTATTACCATAAATTGAACATGGTAACTTCGGATATTTCTCTAAATCTGGTAAAATTTGATACTCTTGCGGTTGGTTAAATGGAGTGAATCCTGCATAGGGATGGGTAACACCCCAAATGGTGATGGTTTTTACGCCTTGCATGGCCGATAAATGTCCGTTCGCAGAATCCATACTAAGCATACCATCTAAATTTGAAATCAAAGCTAACTCTTCCTTAAAATTTAACTTTCCGGCTACCGTAATAGTATCTGAATAACGGTTTTCTAGATCGTTTAAGGCCTTTATTTCCTTTTCACCACCTCCAAACAGTAATACTTTATAATTGTTAGATACCGTCAGCTTATCAATTACCTTTTCTATTAAATCTAATGGATACATTTTACCTTGATGCTGTGCAAAAGGAGCAATACCAATCCACTTTTTATGATCTAAACCTATTAGATTAGTTATCCTTTCTGATAATTTTTCTTTTTCTGGAAAAATAGGATTCAATAAATTTATTGGATAACCTAATTTTCCAAATACATCCGCATAACGTTCGTGTGAAGTTTTAAGCGGTTTAAAAATCTTATTCTCAATACGTGTTAATGCTTTTTTTTCCGCCCTACCCTTATCAATTACCGCCATTTTTATCCCAAAAAGAAAAAATCGCAACACTTTTGATCGCAACACATTATGTAAATCGGCAAATGCATTGAACTTCAATTGTTTCAATTCTTTACTCAACTTATACAAACCCATAAGACCCTTATGTGTTCCTTTTACATCTGCGGCGTAAAAGTGCACATTAGGAATATCATCAAACAAAGGTTTGAGAAAAGTCCTGGAAACCATTGTTATTTTAACTGTTGGGTATTGTTCTACCAAAGCTCTAATAATGGGAACGACCATCGCCACATCGCCCATTGCAGAGAGACGAATAACTAATATATGTGTTGATTTAGAGTCCATAAATTTCGAATAAAAATACTAAAAATAACACCTCTATTATAAAAAAATCCCACATAGTTTTGAAAACCATGTAGGACTTAATCTTTAAATCTATTTCAAAAATTGAATACTAGTTATTTACAATTTTCTCTTGATGTTCAATAGACTCTTGGTGGATAGATTTGAATATTTTTTCTATAAAATCTTCGCTAAGCCCATTTAGTTTACCTTCATTAACCATTCCTTGCATTACTTCTGACCATCGGCTACGTTGTAAAATAGCAACGTTACTTTCTTTTTTCACCTTACCAATGTTTTCAACAACATCCATTCTATCAGCTAATAAATCAATTAATTGTTTGTCTAATACATTGATTTCAGCTCTTAAATTATTCAATTTAGCTAAAGAATCTTTTTCTTCAACTCTACCTTTACGAACTTTAAGCTCTTCTGTAATTTCTTTTAATCTAGCTGGTGTAATTTGTTGTTTAGCATCACTCCATGCGTTATCTGGATCAAAATGAGTTTCTATCATTAAGCCTTCAAATTTTAAATCTAAAGAAGTCTGACATACATCAAAAAGACCTTCACGCTCACCACAAATGTGCGAAGGATCATTAATAATAGGCAATGTTGGAAACCTTTGTTTTAAAGCAATAGGAATTTGCCATTGTGGTGTGTTTCTATATTTCGTCTTTTTAAAAGATGAGAAGCCTCTATGAATAGCTCCTAAATTCTTTATTCCCATAGTATGTAAACGCTCAATAGCACCAATCCACAATTCTAAATCAGGATTTATAGGATTTTTTACTAACACTATTTTATCAGTACCTGCCAATGCATCTGCAATTTCTTGTACAGCAAAAGGATTTACAGTTGTTCTTGCACCAATCCAAATGATATCAATATCAAATTCTAAAGCTAACTTAGCATGCTCTGCATTTGCCACTTCAACAGTAGTTAACATTCCTGTTTCTTCCTTTACTTTAGCCATCCATGGTAATGCTTTTACACCATTGCCTTCGAAATTTCCTGGACGTGTTCTTGGTTTCCAAATACCTGCTCTAAAAACAGTAGCATCCGTTTCTTTTAATTGATGAGCTATTTTTAAAACTTGCTCTTCCGTTTCTGCACTACATGGTCCGGCAATTACTAAAGGATGGTTTAACTCCATCTTCTTTAACCATGTTGAAAAGTCTACTGATTCCATAATTTCTTCTGTTTGCGATTAAATACTACTGCGTATTATATTTATTATTAATTATTTTTTACTTATTGATTTCTAGATGATTAATTACTTAACAATACCATCTAGTATGTTTTTAATTCTGTTTGTGTTCTCCATAATATTAAAAACTTCTTCATTTGACCCCTCTTCAATCTTATTTTTAAAGGTTTCTAGGTTTTTTATATACTCGGTTAACGATTTTAAAACGTTCTCCTTGTTTTGCAAAAAAATAGGTGTCCACATTGCGGGAGAACTTTTTGCTAAACGCACCGTTGATCTAAATCCACTCCCTGCCATATTAAAAATATTGTGCTCATTTGGCTCAATTTCTAGCACCGTTTTACCTAACATAAATGAACTTATATGCGATAAATGTGAAACATAAGCAATGTGTTTATCATGCTCATCAGCTTTCATAAAAGTGGTTCGCATTTCTAATTTATCAAAAATTTGCAATGCTTTTTCTAATATGTTTTTATCTGATAACTTTTTTTCACAAATTATATTAATCTTATTGGTAAACAAACCACTAAATGCTGCTTCCGGTCCTGAAAACTCAGTACCAGCAATAGGGTGGGCTGCTACATAATTCCTTCTATTTGGATGTTCTTTTACCTGATTACATACTTGCCCTTTTACTGACCCTACATCAAAAACCAATGTGTTTTCATTAATTTGATCTAAAACCGATTTTGTAACTGGAGGTATTGCATCGGCAGGAACGGCAACAATTACCACGTCTGCTTCAGTTAAAATTGAATCAGCTCCAATTTCATCTATAATGCCTAATTCCAATGCTTTATTAGTATGATTTACATTTCTATCAATTCCAATAATATGATAATTACCATTTTTCTTAAGGTCAATTGCCATTGAACCTCCTATTAACCCTAAACCGATAACAACTACTTTTTCCATTTAATTAGCTCTCAATATTCGACTTAATACTTCGCTCAACACTTCTTCTGTAACACATAATGAAAGTCTTATATAGCCTTCTCCATTGGTTCCAAAAATAGTACCTGGAGCTAGAAACACATCATAGGTATATAATAAATCATCTGCTGTTTGCTCTGCCGTTAATCCAATTGGTAATTTTGCCCAAACAAACAGTCCAGAGGCATCCTTGTCATATG
The DNA here is from genome assembly GCF_016406085.1 of Aureibaculum flavum. GTDB lineage: Bacteria > Bacteroidota > Bacteroidia > Flavobacteriales > Flavobacteriaceae > Aureibaculum > Aureibaculum flavum. The sequence goes on along the minus strand of NZ_JAEHFJ010000003.1, from coordinate 554,094 downwards.
TACAACCTAACGCATCCGCAATCTTCCAAGCGATATTTCTACGTTTTTCATAAATAATATTTAAGTTGTTAAACCAACTATAATCCGATTGTAGGGCTGCAATTGCTCCCTGTTGAATTCCATAAAACATTCCAGAATCCATATTACTTTTTACTTGTAAAACCGTATTCATATGCTCAGCGGAACCCAATAGCATCCCTACACGCCAACCTGCCATATTAAAAGTTTTACTGAGTGAATTTAGCTCTAACGCCACCTCTTTTGCTCCATCTATATTTAAAATACTAAGTGGATTATCATTTAAGATAAAACTATATGGATTGTCATTTATTAAAATAATATCATGCTTTTTCGCAAAGGCAATCAGGTTTTTAAACAACTCTTTTGTTGGCTTTTTACCTGTTGGCATATGAGGATAATTTACCCACATTAACTTAACTTTAGATAAATCAGATTTTTCTAAAGTTTCTAAATCAGGTAACCAATTGTTTTCATCAACCAAATCGTAATACACAGGTTGAGCTTCTAATAAATTAGTAACTGAAGTATAGGTAGGATAACCAGGATTTGGAATTAAAACTTCATCACCTACATTTAAAAATGCCATTGAAATGTGCATTATACCTTCTTTGGAACCCATTAAAGGCAAAATCTCATTCTCTGGGTTTATATCAACATCGTAATATTTATTATAGAAATTAGAAATGGCAGCTCTAAACTCCGGTAAACCTTGATAACTTTGGTAACCGTGAATATTATTTTGTTCTAACGCATTCTGCATTGCTCTACTTACAGTAATTGGTGGATCCAGATCAGGACTTCCAATACCAATATTAATTATCGGTTTGCCAGCTGCCTTAAGCTGACGAACTTCCCTTAATTTACGAGAAAAGTAGTATTCTTTTACGCTATTTAATCTGTTGGCTTTAGCTGTCATGCTTACGTTTACTTTGTTTGTATTCTCCAATTACTTTTAAATCACTCACTTTATTTTTAACTTCTATAATCGCCTTCTGAAATTGTTGATAATCATCAAAAACAACATCTGCAAAAAAAGAATAATTCCAAGGGTTATCTATTATTGGTAACGATTGTATTTTAGACAGATTCATATTAAAGCTTGCAAAAATACGTAATACCTCAGACAAACTTCCTGTATGATGGTGTGTTACAAAACGCAATGACGCCTTATTAACATCTGTAGAGCTTTTGATATTACCATTACTTTTCTTTAAGATAAAAAAGCGGGTATAGTTTAGCTTCCTTGTTTGTATTTCACTTTCAATGATATTCAAATTATAAATTTCCGCAGCCATGTTACTCGCGATAGCAGCAATACCCATCAACTTTTTATCTTGAATTTGCTTTGCAACCTCTGCCGTATCACTTTCTTCAACTAATTTTATATTTGGATAATCTCTAAAGTATTTTCTACATTGTAATATTGCCATAGGATGCGACCAGACTTCTTTTATGTCAGATAATGACTGCCCTTCCAATGCCATTAAATTATGATGAATAGGCAAATGTACTTCGCCATGAATTCTTAAATCAAATTCATCAATCAGAGCATAATTTGATAAAATAGAACCTGCTAATGTATTTTCAATGGCCATAACCGCACCATCGACTTTATTAGAATTAATTAGTTGAGGCATTACATCAAAAGACAAGCACTCTGTTAAATTAACATCTTCACCAAAATATTGATGAGCCACGATGTGGTGAAATGAGCCTAAAATACCTTGAATAGCAATATTCATGTTTAAAAATTTACAATTGAATTGGTTAAAACTTAATCTATCTTAAAAAGTTTAAATCAATTCATAAAAAAAGCCTCGAATTAACGAGGCTTATATATGATTGTGTTTACAAATTATTGTTCTAAAACACCAACAAAGCCTCGCTCCATCTTATAAAAATAAAAGAAGTAGAAATAAGCTTGCCAAGTGTTAAATAAATTCATTTTCTCTGTTTGAAAAGACAAATCTATTATTAAAAATTTAATAAACAAATTATTTTTAGTGATATATACTCTTTTTTATTGAATTTTCAATAATACCTAACTTTCATTTTTAATAAAAGACTAAAAGATGCCCTCAGCCTAAATTATAGTAAAAGTTATTTTTTGGTTTCTGATAAAAAAGCAACTTTAGCAAAAAAAGAATTAATAAGTTTAACTTTACACAATAAGCAATAATCTTTTTTAAAATGACCATCAACCCAATCAGCACATTCAAGTTTGCAGTATTAACCAGCATTTTGTTATTTATGACATCATGTAAAACTGAACAAAAAAACGACAAAACACCAACTACAGAAAATAAAAAACCTAATATTGTTTTTATAATGTCAGACGATCATGCGTATCAAGCGATAAGTGCCTATTCTGATAAATTAATAAAAACCCCAAACATAGATAGAATTGCCAACGAAGGCATGTTGTTTAGTAATGCAAGTGTTACTAATTCTATTTGTTCGCCATCAAGAGCGGTTATCCTTACAGGAAAACATAGTCATTTAAATGGAAAAATTGATAATTTGAGTTCATTTGACACCACCAATGTTACTTTCCCGCAATTGTTGCAAAATGCAGGTTATCAAACAGCAATGTTTGGTAAACTTCACTTTGGTAACAACCCCAAGGGATTTGATGAGTTTAAAATCTTACCTGGGCAAGGCAGTTACTATAACCCTCAGTTTATTACTCAAAAAGGTGATACCACAATAAATGGTTATGTAACTGATATTACTACTGACTTGGCGTTAGATTGGTTAAAAAATAGAAGAGTAGCTGATAAGCCATTTCTTCTGATGTACTTGCACAAAGCACCACACCGAGCATGGTATCCTACTAAAAAATATTATACTGAATATACTAAAAAAACATTCCCATTACCTGAAACTCTATTTGATAATTACGAAGGTAGAACTGCGGCTAAAACTGCCGAAATGAATATTCTAGAACATATGCATTTAGCTTATGATAATAAAATAGACAAAGAGGTCTTAAAAAAACTAAACATTTTTGATGGAATGGGAAGGTCTGAAATAAAAAGAATGACTGCTGAGCAACGTAGCAGTTGGGATAGTGTTTACAATCCTATTATTACAGATTTTGAAAAGCGATACCCTACGATGGACGACAAACAATTAATGGAATGGAAATACCAACGCTATCTACAAGATTATTTAGGTACTATTGCTTCTGTTGATGATAATGTTGGACGAGTGTTAGATTATCTTGATGAAGAAAAACTATCAGAAAATACAATAATAGTTTACACTTCTGACCAAGGTTTTTATCTTGGTGAACATGGCTGGTTTGATAAACGCTTTATGTATGACGAATCTTTTAAAACTCCTTTATTGATAAAATGGCCAAATAAAATTACCGCAGGAACAACAGAAGATGAAATGGTTCAAAATCTTGATTTTGCTCAAACTTTTCTAGATATAGCAGGTGTTGAAGCTCCTGAAGAAATGCAAGGTGAAAGTTTAGTGCCTCTTTTAAAAGGAGAAAAAGAAAAATGGGACAGAGATGCTGTGTATTACCATTATTATGAATATCCTGCAGAACATGCTGTAAAACGTCATTATGGTATTGCTACTAAAGAATTTAAAATTATTCATTTTTACTACGACATTGATGAATGGGAATTTTATGACCGTAAAAAAGATCCGCAAGAAATGAATAACCTTATCAATGACAAAAACTATGCAGATACTATTACAGAAATGAAGCAAAAATTAAAAGAGGTTAGAGCAAAATATAAAGATTCAGAAACATTGGATAATCATTATATTGAATTGTATAAGGATAAGAAAAAACATTAGTTTTCACTAGTAAAACTTACAGGAGCTAGGAATAAAGTTAATAATGATTAAAAAAGTTTACTTTTTTATATATTACTATATTTATAGATCAATAAGAAAAAAAGATAAATCAACTGCAGTTGGAACTGCAGCGATGGTTTTTGCGACTGTAGAAGGTTTCAATATTTTGGTCATTTTTAGTTTTATTAAAAAGATATTGGATTATAATGTTTACGAAAAGTTAGGAAAACTATTGTTCGTTTTTTATTAATTCTTTTATTAATTTTAAATTTAGCAATCATTTATTATAAGAGTTGGTATAAAGACATTATGAAAAAATATGAAGATTTCTCAGATGAAGAGCATAAAATGAACTGGAAAATTACTTTAAGTATATGTTAGTCTCTTTTTTATTAGTCCTTATTATTCCCCCTGTTCTCGACAGTTTGTAACTGGTGGTTTTTTTAGACTTACCTCTTGATCAATCGATCCTCCCCATCCGTTAACCATTCTAGCGAAAAGCTCACAAAAGGATTTTCAGTATAATTATCCTTTTCAAAAAACAAACCAATATCTCCATTTTTAAGAATGGTTAAAGAGGAATAGGCAGAACTTCCCGCATAGATAGTCTTTCCTTTTGACCATGTTTTCCCTTCGTCATAACTTATCTTTACAGACATATTTTCTCGCTTATCTTTACTGTTGGCATTCGAGAAAAGCAATCTATTCTTTTTATAACCATCTTCAATTGAAGTATATCTTATGATACTGGCATTACAAGCAGGGTCAATCAACTCGGTTTGCGGTTCGGTTTTCCACGTTTTTCCATTGTCTTTAGAAGTATGGGTATAACGCATTCCCGCTTTATTGACGCGAGCATTAATCATTAATGTTCCGTCAACCAATTCAATTATTTTAGATTCGTCTGCTGGTTTTAAGGGACTATCTATAAAAAACCATGACTTACCATGATCGTCGCTTCCAAAAACATGCATGCCGCTTTCTAAATTCACCATGCAATGTAATAGCCGACCATCTCTGGTCTGAATCCCCCTGCCAGAAGTAATGAATTTGAAATCGTTGTGCCATTCAGGTTTTGCAATTTGAGAGGTAATATCTTCGGGTTTGGACCACGTTAACCCATTGTCTGAACTTTTAGTAACATGTAAATAATAAACATTTAATTCCTTCTCTAAATTCATATAATTATAGAACATAAAAATTTCATTTGTTTTAGTATCGACAATCATAGAAGGGTCTGATGCTGATTGTCCATATGGAAAATCGACTACTCGTTCTATATCAGACCAATTTTTGCCATTATCTGAACTCCTTCTAATAACTATATTAATTTCTTTACTCCATTTTAAATCACCACAAGAAGGTATACGCTCATCAATGGCTGCAATAAGATCTCCGTTTGGAGCAGTAACTAATGAAGGTATGCGGTAACAACTAACGCTATCCACCATAGAGGAATTAAATAAATCTGTAAATACAATTTTTTCCAAATTCATTTTAGTCTCCAATTTTTGCCCATTTGTGTACAATGAGAAAGATAAAACGGCTATTAAAATTAATTTATTCATTATTTAGTTTTGGTTTAGCTTTAAACGCATATCGTAAAGCTATACTTATAATTTTAAATACCGAGTATTTCTTCCTAAATTGCTGAAGATTTTATAATTATAGTAACCCAACCCATAATTCTAGACAACTATGAAACCAATTATTTATGCTTTCCTCCTACTTTTTATAATAAAAGTAAATGCTCAAGTAAATGTAACCTATCAGAAACCCTCAAAAGAAATTTTAGATTTAGTTGATGTGCCATTGGCTCCATCAGTTATTATGGATGACAATAAATCTGTTATGGTTTTTTTATACAGAGATTCCTTTAAAACCATTGCTGAACTTTCTGAAGATGAGCTACGCTTGGGAGGACTACGAATAAATCCAAAAACTAATATTGGTAGTAGAACTAACTACTATAACAATATTAAAATGCAAAGTTTAGCCAATAAAAAAGCTGAACTATTGCAAATTTCAGGTTTACCCAAAAACCCAAGAATTGCCAATTTTAGTTGGAGTCCTAATCAAAAAAAGATTGCCTTTACACAAACTACACCTGAAGGTGTTGAATTATGGGTAATAGACATTGCTTCTGTAAGTGCTAGAAAATTAACAGAACCAAAAATCAATGCAAACATGCGAGATGTTATCAATTGGTTTAATGACAGCGAATCTGTCTTGGTAAAAATGCTTTCTGAAAATAGAAAAGAATTGATTAATACGAGTGAAGCCATCCCTACAGGACCAACAGTTTCTGTTAATGATGGTAAAAAAGCTCAAAATAGAACTTATCAAGATTTATTAAAAAATCCTAATGACGAACATAATTTTGAACAATTGGCATTATCAGAATTATACAAAATTTCTTTAAATGGAGATACGCTTAAATGGCTAGAAACTGATATGTATGGATCTATTACGTTTTCACCTGATGGAAAATACGTAATGGTAAATTCTATTCAAAAACCATTTTCATATCTTGTTACTTATGGCCGTTTTCCTTCTAAAACTAAAATTTATGCTAAAAATGGTATGGAAATAGCGAATGTGTTAGAGTCTCCGTTATTAGAAGACTTACCGCAAGGTTTTATGGCAGTTAAAAAAGGTAGAAGAAACATGACTTGGCGTTCTGACAAACCTGCAACCCTGATTTATGCCAAAGCATTAGATGGCGGTGACCCTGAAAATAAAGTCGATTTTAGAGATGAAGTTTTTCAATTAGAAACTCCGTTTAAAGGAGATGGTAAAAGTATTTTAAAAACTATAAATCGTTATTCTGGCATTCAATGGGCAAATGACAATATTGCTATTGCCTCTGATTATTGGTGGAACACTAGAAATACCAAAACCTATACTTTTAACCCATCTGATGCAACTCAAAAACCTGTAATTCTAGTTGATAGAAATTATCAAGATGCTTATGCCAATCCCGGTTATTTCGTGACTAAAAGAAACGAAATGGGACGTTCTGTAATAGCTCTAGACAAGGCTAATAATACCTATTTATTAGGTGATGGTTATTCTGATAAAGGACAATTTCCATTTGTGGATAAATTGAATTTAGAAACAAACAAAAAAGAACGTGTATACCAATCTGCATATACCGATAAACTTGAAGATATTTATGATTATGATGTGGATAAAAATGAACTACTTGTAAGAATTGAATCGCCAAGTGAATACCCAAATTATTATTTTAGAAAATTGCGAAATAAAAAATTAACGCAGTTGACTGCTTTTGAGAATCCGTTTAAGGCTATTCAAGATGTTCATAAAGAAGTTATCAATTATAAACGTGATGATGGTTTAGAACTTTCTGGCACATTATATCTTCCGGTTGGTTATGACATAGAGAAAAAAGAAAAAATGCCAATGATTTTATGGGCATACCCAAGAGAGTTTAAAGACAAAAGTAGTGCCTCACAAAATACAAGTAACCCAAACGAGTTTATTTCTCCGTATTGGGGATCTCCAATTTATTGGGTAAATAAAGGTTACGTGGTTTTAGATGATGCCGCATTCCCAATTGTAGGTGAAGGAGATGAGCAACCTAATGATACTTTTAGAACACAATTGGTAACCAATGCAAAAGCCGCTATTGATGCCGTAGATAGTTTGGGGTATATTGACAGAAACCGCGTTGCCGTAGGCGGACATAGTTACGGAGCATTTATGGTAGCCAATTTACTATCTCATTGTAATTTATTTGCTGCGGGTATTGCAAGAAGTGGTGCTTACAATAGAACTTTAACTCCTTTCGGGTTTCAAAGTGAAGAACGTAATTACTGGGAAGCTCCAGAAGTGTATTACGCAATGTCTCCATTTATGCATGCTGATAAAATGAAAACTCCTTTGTTGATGACGCATGGTATTGCTGATAACAATTCAGGGACCTATCCTCTGCAAAGCGAGCGTTATTTTAATGCTTTAAAAGGATTAGGAGCAACTGTAAGGCTAGTAATGCTACCAAAAGAAAGTCATGGTTACAGAGCAAAAGAAAGTATCTTACATCTGCTTTGGGAACAAGACCAATGGTTGGAAAAATATGTAAAGAATAAATAACAAACACACCTTTTAAAATCTCCTCCTTGAAAAAAGGAGGAGAATAAAAGATTGTAATTCTATTATCAAAAATTCAATTTCCTTTTGATTACACTTAACTCTAATTTCACAATTAATAACCAGTAACAGTATTGTCTAATGGTTTTAGAGTTTCTCCTTGTAAAGCATACCAAACATTAATCATTCGTGGGTTATGGCTTGGTTTATATCGTATAGAAATAGGATGCCATCCTTTCTTAAGTGCTACTTTACCATAACGTTTTCTAGGGCCATGATAACCACCATTATCAACAATTAACGTATTGCCTACATATAATAAATCTCCTCCATCTGATTGGGTCTCAAATTCGTAAACAGCATCTTTTTCTGCTTTAAAAAAACCTTCGTAAACTAGGGAGAAATTTAATTGATCTTTAAATTTCCCAAGATTAATAGTATTTACGCTTGTCCAGTTAGAAGTTGTAGGAACCTTAACATCTTTTACTTTTTTTAATTTATCGTTTGTTACCCATCTTTTTAATCCACTTTCTTTTGGGCTATTTTTTGATGCTGCCACATAGTTCTTATGAATGACTTTTGTAGTTTTTAAATCGTTAAATTTATCATCACGATACGCACGAGCTTTTATTTCAGATATGTCTTTCACAACAAATGGTACATCATATTTTAAAGATGCTTTACTTGGTATACTCCCATCCAGCGTATAGTATATATCTACACCTTCAAGCGGATAGCTTAAATCTAAATTGACCAACGTACTATCAACAAAGACAATCTCTTTTTCTAATCCTTTAACTGCGGGTATATAGTAGTAAACCCCTAACACGTCTAATCTTTCATATTGCTTGTCTAATCTTTTATTAAACGTCTCAAAGTTTTTTTCTTTAGTGGCCCACCCTACTTCTGATACTGCAAGTATTCTAGGGAATGCTTGGTATTGTAATCTTTTAAAATTAGGAATCCACTCTGACCAAAGATTTGCTTGTATGCCTAAAACATTCTTTGTTTCTTCTGATGTAAAACTATCTGGAATCGGTTCATATCCGTAAATATTCTCTATAGGATTGTGATCATTTAGATAGTCAAAATAATAAGCTGCTGTGGTTGATACTACAATTTTATTTCCATTTTTAGCGGCTATCTTAGGAGCATCTGGCTTCCAATTTCTCCACCACATTACTGAAGCATCTTTTGTTAAGCCACCACTAACAATTTCATCCCAACCCATAAGTTGTTTACCTTTAGATTGTAAAAACTGTTCTATATCTCTGTTAAAATGTGATTGTAACTCGTGCTCATCTTTTAAATAATTTTCTTTAATAACTTTTTGACAATGCGGACATTTTTCCCAAGATTTTATATTGACTTCATCACCACCTATATGAATGTATTTAGCAGGAAAAAGTGGTATTACTTCTGCCAAAATGTTTTTCATAAACTCATTTGTGGTCTCCTTACCTAAACAAGCAGGGTATGTAAAAACAGTATCCCAACCAGACTCTTCATTACATGATAAAAACGGGTAATTATCTATGGCCGATTTAAAGTGCCCAGGCATATCTATTTCTGGTATTACAGTTATACATCTTTCATCAGCATAAGCAACAATTTCCTGTATCTGCTCTTGTGTAAAAAAACCACCGTATTTACGTTCACCATCAATAGTTTTAAAATTAGATTCATCGATAGTATAGAGCTCGTTTTCTATCGCTCTTGTATTACAAATTGTATCTTGATTATTTGGAGTTCGCCACGCACCCTTTTCTGTCAATAATGGATATTTTTTTATCTCAATTCTCCAGCCTTGATCATCTGTAAGATGCATATGATAGGTGTTTAATTTATACAATGCCATATAATCTAAAAACTCCTTTACTTCTTCCAATTTAAAGAAATGTCGACTAAAATCCATGTGCATTCCTCGCCACTCAAAACGAGGTTCATCTTCAATACTAACTGAAGGTACAAACCAATCTGCTGTTACTTTTTCTTTACTTTCTATAGCTGTAGGTAATAACTGACGAATGGTTTGAACACCATTAAAAAACCCTGTCTCTTCTGAGGCTTTTATGTTTATTGAAGTTGGATTCACTTCTAAATGATAAGCTCCTTCTTTTAAACCTTCTATGGTTTCAAAAACAATTGCCTCTTCCGTTTTTGTGTTTATTATTTCTAAGTCGTAACCAGCAGCTTTGTTAAACAAACCTGACAAATAATTTGCAGCTTTTTGTTGACTTTCGTTTTGAAGACTGATTTTTGTGTCCGCTTCAATTTCAAAAGAACCTTTATTTAATTGAAAACGCAATGGTTTTGGAACTATTGAAATATCTTCCAGTACAAATGATGGTTTTGTATTTGAACATGCTCCTAAAAAACCTACTATTATTAATAAAACGAAATATTTTTTCATTTAAGTTTAAAACTATTTAATTATAAGTTTGATGATAACATCAATAGAATTATTTAAATTCTTTTGAGGATAAATAAAAGTACCTTCTTTTACTTGTTTAAATTTAATTTTTGTTTTCCCATCAAAAGAAGTCGCTGAGCGAATTTTTTCGTTTAATTCTGGAATGAAAATATAAGGTTCTGAAGACGGGTTTAAAATATGTACATATAAAGTTTTATCCTTTTTAGTTATAGTACCCCAATCTTGTGATTTAATAACACCTCCTTTAGTACCATAAATACTTTCGCCATATTTTGAAGTCCACTCACCAACTTCTTTCAACGTTTTAACAAATTCAGGTTGAATTTCACCATTAGGCATTGGCCCCACGTTCAACAATAAATTACCATTTTTACCGGCCGCATTTACCAAAAAGTTAATAAGTTGTTTTGTAGATTTATATTTATTGTCATTTATGTTAAAACCCCAAGATTTTGCCATTGTGGCACAACTCTCAAGTGGAAGTTGGCTTATTTGAACACCATGACTAAAACCTCCCTTATTTTCCCCTGGTAAATCTCTTTCAAAAGTTTGAATATCTTCTCCTGGAATAGGTTGAATATGGTGATTATTGGCTATTAATGTATTTGGACTTAATTCATGAATTAAAGAATAAATTTCATCATAATGCCAATTCGCTTGCTTTCTATCCCAATGTCCATCAAACCAAATACAACCTATCTCACCATAATTAGTAAGTAGCTCCGTTAGTTGAGTTTTCATAAACTTGATATAATTATCCCAGTTAACAGCGTCACCCTTTTTTCCAAGCTTATAATCTTCCCTTGCCCAATCTAATAAAGAATAATAAAAGTTCAATTTAATACCTTCTTTTTTACATTCCTCAGCTAACTCTTTCAAAGGATCTCTATTAAATCGTGTAGCATCAATAATGTCATAATCTGTTGCTTTGGTATCAAACATGCTAAAACTATCGTGGTGTCTTGAGGTAATTGTAATGTATTTCATACCTGCAGACTTTGCAATCTGAACCCATTCTTTTGCATTAAAGTCTTGTGGATTAAAAAACTTAGTTAGTTTTTTATAAGTATCTAATTTAATTTTTTGCTGATGCATAACCCATTCGCCGTCACCTAACACACTATAAACACCCCAATGGATAAACATACCAAACTTCATATTTTGAAACTCTTTACGGGCTTCTAAATTTCCTGCAGTTGGAACATACTCAGGCATTGGATAGGAATATTGCTGTGCACTTACCGTAAATACAACGAGACTAAATAAGGTTAAAAACTTTTGCTTCATAATATATATTTTAATTTTTGAGTTCTGTTATTTATTAGTATTCATTAAGGGTTTTGGTCCCATTTCTAGTTCTAAAACACCACCTTGGGTAATCTCTTGATGCGTAATCCAATAACGCTGTAATGGTTTGTCGTTTAATTTTATGGATTGTATGTAAATATTATCTGCTGAATTATTATTCGCAATAATTTTAAACGTTTTACCTTTATAATAATTTGTATCTAAATTGATTTCAATTTTACTAAAAACAGGACTTGTAATCTGATATTTATTATCGCCTGGAGCAATAGGATGTATACCGATGGATGCCAATACATACCAAGCTGACATTTGCCCTACATCTTCATTACCACATAATCCATAAGCATCAGTTCCATAAGCATCTCTACAAATTTGTCGTGTAATTTTTTGAGTTAAATACGGCACACCTGCTTCATTTAACATAAAAGGAACATGGTGTACGGGTTCATTTGGGTGGTTGTAATAATTGTTCCATAAAAAATCTTCTGGTGTTTTTTCAAAGAAAGAAATAAGCTCATCTCTAAAGGCTTCTTCACCTCCCATAAGCTTTTTTAAACCGTCAATATCATGCGGTACAAACCAACCTTGTTGAAACGGATTACTTTCAATACAACCCTGACCATGGACTGTTTTCCCTTTCCATTCTAACCAATTTCCTAAACTGTCTTTGGCTCTAAACCAATTGACTTCATCGTTCCAAATATTTTTATAACTTTCACTTTTCTTTAAATATTCTTCGCCCATTTTATTTTTCCCTAAAGACATTGCCATGGTCCCTAACGCCCAATCAGAATAAGCATATTCCAAGGTCTTAGAAATATTATTAGGTGTATATCCTAGCTCACCATTTCCTGTATGATCTACTGTGTTTTTAGAAAATTTGAATGCTTTTTCTATATCATAATTTCTGATTCCCTTTTCAAAAGCGTCTACAATTACTGAAACTGCCGGGTTACCTAGCATACAGCCCGAATACGAATTCAGCATTTCCCAACGTGGTAAGTAGTTATTACCACTTAATTCTGCCATTTGCAGTAGAGAATTTATCTCATCATTAACCAGTGAAGGATTTATTATCGTTTGTAAAGGAAACTGCGAACGAAACACATCCCAACCACTAAAAATGGTACGATAAGTAAAATCATTTGTTTGATGCACTTTTTTGTCGGCACCAATATAATTTCCATTAACATCTGAAAATGTTCGAGGATCAATCATTGTGTGATACAACGCGGTATAAAAAATCGTTTTTTCTTCAACTGTACCTCCAGAAACAGTAATATCTTTTATTGCATTATTCCAAAGGTTACGTGCTTCCTCTTTTGTTTTATCAAAATCCCAATGCTTAATATCATGTTCTAAATTTTCTTTTGCACCATCCACACTCACAAAAGAAATTCCACTTTTTACCAAAACTTCTTCACCTTCAGTAGTACTAAAATTGGTGAAAAAACCAATATGTTTACCTTGTAACTCACTTTTACCTTTAATAATTTCAGCATTTTCTACCGCTAATTGATAATCATCCTGTCGGATAAAACGCATTTTTCTTGGCACATCAGGTATATTAGCATTCCAAAAACCATAGTCTTTTAAGGGCTTGCTAAACTGACAATAGAAATACACTACATAATCTGCGTTTCCATCACCAGCACCCCAACCACCACCTTCAGGCGGGCACTTCATCCAACCAGAAATAGTATTTTCATCTACCACTTTTATATATTGCTCTGTAGACGTTCCGCCCACTCTACGTGACAGATCTATTTGAATTCTTGAACTGTCTTGTTTTGGATATGTAAAACGAATAATTCCTGCTCTAGGAGCTGCAGTAAGCTCGACTTTTACCTTGTAATCATCTAATGTAACAGCATAATATCCTGCCTGTGTCACTTCTGTATCATGGGTAAATCGAGAACGATATCCACTCTCAGGATTTTTAGGCACCCCTCTATTTGTTTTTAACTTGCCTGTTGTTGGTGTTACTAAAAAGTTACCTAAATCCCCAAACCAGCCAACGCCACTCATGTGTGTAAAACTAAAACCTTCTAATGTAGGATGTTCATACGAATAGCCTGAACCATTATCTCCACCTGTAAACGTGTCAGGACTCAATTGCACCAACCCAAAAGGTGTTGCTGCTCCTGGAAATGTCTTACCAAAACCATGTGCATCTTTTGATTTTTTACCATAAGTAATTGCTCCAATTATGGGATTTATATAATCTACAGGTTGCTTTTCTGTTGCCGCTGACTTTTCACCGGCTGTTGAGGAAGTGCAAGAAATAGTTACTAAAGAACTTAGTGCAATACCAATTATTAGTACTATTATATTTGATGTTCTTACACTCATATTTATTTATTATTTATTGCTTTAATAAAAACTATTTATTTGTTTTAAAAATATCAACCACCACGTCATTTTGCTGTAATTCACCCGATGTAGTTCTTCCATTATTTACAATGTGCTCTAACTTCTCTGTCATTTTCTTTACCAACTTAGGGTGCTTTTTATAGACATTAGTAGTCTCTTCTTTATCCTTTTTCATGTTGTACAATTGTATTTCCGGAAGGTTTTGCTCACGTGCTTTCGGATCCCTTGGGTCTGTCCATCCACCAGAGCCTGGAGTCAATTCTAATTTCCATTTTTTATTTCGGATAGAAAATTTTCCATTTATAGAATGATGTACAACTAAATTATAATCAGTTTTAGCTTTCTTGTTTTTTAACATTGCTAAGATACTGTATGAATCTACACCTTCCTTTTTGTCTAACGTCGAACCTAATATTTCAGCACAAGTAGCCATTAAATTGGTTTGACAAATTAATTTATTATTTATAGAATTTGACTCAATTTTTCCTAGCCATCTTACTACAAATGGTATTCTATGACCGCCTTCCCAGATATCAGATTTAGAACCACGAAATTCGGCACTTGGATAATGTCCAAATTCATTTTCTAATTTTTTACCTTTTGCAACAGGATAGGAACAACCATTGTCACTTGTAAAAAACACAATAGTATTATCTGCAATACCATTTTCTTCTAACGCTTTTAAAACACGGCCTACGGCATCATCCGTTTCCATTACAAAATCAACATAATCGCCCATTCCGCTTTTTCCTTTCCATGCTTCAGATGGCACCACTGGACTGTGGGGAGAGTTCAATGCCAAATACATAAAAAATGGTTCCGGTTTTTTTGAATTATCTGCAATATATTTTGTCGCATTATCCGTTAAATACTTCAACATTTTCACTGGTCGCATATGATCTATGACCTTATCATCCTTAATTACGGTACTCATAGATGCGGAATGATGGAAACCCACGTATGAATCAAAACCACGAGAAACAGGGCCGTTAGGTACGTGTGCTCCTAAAGGAGCATCTACTAATTTTTTTCCATTGTAAAGATTATAAGGTTCTCCTTTTTCATCTAAAAAGCTAAAGCCTAAATGCCATTTTCCTATAGCAGCGGTTTTGTAACCTTCTTTTTTTAACATGGAAGCCACGGTCTCACGATTTTTGTCAATTAAAGGTTCAAATTCATCACCACCCCTTAAAACACCTTCTTGCAATCTTGAACGCCAAGCATAACGTCCCGTTAAAATGGCATATCTTGAAGGCGTACATACTGCAGATGCAGAATGTGCATCTGTAAAAGACATCGACTCTTTTGCAAATGCATCTATTTTTGGAGTGAGAATTTTTCCTTTTTCAGGATTTAAAAACTGTACATCTCCATACCCTAAATCATCACAGATAATATACACAATATTTGGATTTTCTTGTGCCCAAATAGAGCAGAATACCAACATGAATAAAACAGTCAATTTAAGTTTTTTCATTTTTTTTATTTTAATCTTAGTTCGGTGATTTCACCTAATAATTCTCCTGATTTATCAAACAAACCCGCTTTTAAAAGTGTTTTAGGAGATGTTTTAAAATTTTCATCATACTTTGTAGCATTAATAGTAGGGTCTGTTCCATCTGTTGTATAATAAATATCATAACCTACAGTTTCTGTTTGTAAATATACAATTGCCTCATTATGTAATTCGTCAATAGCAAATGACAGATAAACACTATACATACTTTTTGCAACATTTACCTTTGCTGTTTCTAATCTTTTAAAATGCCACTTTTCTAATGCAGATTGAAAACGCGACCAATCTTTAACTTTTGGTTGGCTCCACGAAACTTCTGCACTTGCTAAAGCACGTGGATAAAGCATATACTCACAATGTGCTTCTGTTGGCGTAAACTCTCCCCATAAGCACGTTTCATTTCCTAAAACGTTACTCGCTTCTTCTGCTGTTAACTCTAAAGGAATAGGTTCGTGATTATAAACTTTTGATAACGGTAAAACTACATTTGGACCTTCTGGCTCCATAAAGGATGGCCCTTGAACTTGACTTATATAAGAATAGATATAAGAAGTCATAATAGTTGGATAACCCTCTTTAGGAGCATCTATTTGAGGAGAATGCTTGCCTCTACGCCATGCCATAATTGTTGCTCCTTTTGCTCCTTTTCCACTTAATATTTCATCCCAACCAATCATTATTTTCTTTTGAGCAGTAACTATTTTATTAACTTTTTGAATAAAGTGACTCTGTAGCTCTTCTTCATCCTTCAGGTTATTCTCTGTCTTTACTTTTTGACAATATGGACATTTTTTCCAGTTCGTTTTATTACACTCATCTCCACCAATATGCAAGTATTGTGATGGAAACAACTCCGCTACTTCTTTTATAACATTTTCTAAAAACTCATACGTTGTTTCTTTACCTGCACACAAAGCATTGTCAGGGGCTTTTCCACCAACGGCAACTTCAAAATTAGCTTTGGCATCATCATAACAAAACAATTCAGGATAAGATGCTACTAATGCTTTACTATGCCCTGGCACATCTATTTCAGGAATAACTTCTACATTTCTAACTCTTGCATATTCAATAACTTCTTTAATTTCATCTTGTGTATAAAAACCACCTACTGATTTGGGTTCTTCAGCTGTAGCTGGTTTACGAGACCACCAAGTTATACCTGTTCTATCGCCTCTCCAAGCTCCCTTTTTAGTTAGGTTAGGATATTTTTTTATTTCAATTCTCCAACCTTGGTCATCTACTAAATGCCAATGAAATTTATTTATTTTATAAGAGGAGAGGACATCAATTTGCTTCAAAATAAATGCTTTCGGTTGAAAGTGACGAGACACATCTAACATAACTCCTCGCCAATTAAATCTTGGATTGTCTTTTATAATTAAATTAGGAATAACTATCGACTCTGCTAATCCTAAAGGTATTGCTTGCCTTAACGTTTGAAAACCATTAAAAAAGCCAGCATAATCTTTCGCTTTAATTATTATTTTTAAATCAGAAACTTCTAAAGTATAGCCTTCACTCTCAACCTTAGCTTCTTTTGTAGTTTGAAATTGAATATAGTTTGAATTAATTCTTGGGCGTTTTGATTCTGTTTTTAATGTTAACCCAGTATCTTCTTTAAGTTTTGCTAACAAATACGGTTTTAAGTCTTTTTGAAATTTCTTTGGAAGAAATATTTTAGTTGTATTACTCAAGATGAAATTACCCTGTTTTATAACAACAGATTCTGGTTGTGGAATAAAATTATTCTGTGCTTTTAGTCCACTTGAAAATACAAGTGCTATTAAAAAAACAAATAGTAAATTAATCTTCATAATTTCTTCTTTAGATTATAATATTTACACTTCTAATTTAAGCTAATCGTTAATGTATTGAATGATTTAGGATCTAGTTCTGCTTTAATAATTTGCTCATTAACGTTCAGATTTAATGTTCGTTTATTATCATCATTATTATAAGTAATTACATTTATTTCATTACTCTGATTATTTAGAAACACAATAGAATTATCGGTATCACCGCTTGCTAACAATTTAATAGAACCTGGTGCAATAAAAGCACTTAAATGTTTCATTAAATAAAATTCTGGATTGTAAACAATTGCTCGTGTTTTACTATCAATAGAAATCATAGAATTTTGTTTCCAACCCCATTGACTTTTTCCAGTTTCATCTAAAACCATATTCCAATACATATAAGAATTGGCTCCATTTTCAAAATAATGCTTCATTAATTCGAAGGTATGTTCTGCCGCTTTCCAATCATTAGAACCATCACCACACTCCGTTTCCGTCTGCATCAATTGCATTTCTGGATACTGAGCATGTACCTCTTTTATAGCACCTTTACCTGCCCATTGAAAACCAACACCTGTTACATAATCTTTAGTGTTCTTATATTCTAAAACATCATTTACACGGTCTATTTGTGGACGTTCAATAGTACCTAACCAAATGTCAGTATCTAAATTTTCTGCTTCAAATTTTGGACCTAAATAATCAGCAATAAAAATTCCTAAATCTTGAGGTTTCCATACGCATGATGGGAAATTTTGAGCTGAATTTGGTTCGTTTTGGACATGAACCGCACTGATATCTATTCCTTCTTTTTCATAGGCTTTTACAAATTTTGAAAAGTATAATGCATACGCCTCTAAATATTCTGGTTCCATAATAAAACGTGAAACCAACTCTTCTGTTGAACTTAATTCTAATGGTAAATCATTAACTTCGGGATTCGCTTTACAAGCATAATGTTTGCTGTGTTTCATCCATGATGGCGGACACCAAGGTGACGCCCAAACTTCAATTTCAGGATTTATTTTTTGTGCTTCTTTTATATATGGAATCAATCTTTTTTTATCTCTATCAATGGAAAAATTTTCCATTGAAAAATCCTCTGGAGTTTCGTTATGACTATACCAATTTACAGCATAGTCATTTGCACCGATGGGCATTCTACAAATATTGAACTTACACCCAGCAATAGAATCAAATAAATCATTTAAAATTTGTTGTTTTTCTTCTGGCTTAACCATTTCTAATGCATCCCATCCTAACTCATTAAAACATCCTCCAAAACCAGTAATTGTTTGTTGTTGTTTATTTGTATCTATTGTTATAGCAATATCTGAAAGTGCCTCATTTATAGATGGTGCGTATACCTTTTCTACCCAAAGGTTATCATCTGTGCTACTTACCCAGTTTACTTTATGTTGTTTTTTACATGACGCAAACACTACTAAAAATCCAATTACTACTACTTTTAAAAGTCTCATAAATTATTTATTTTACTGTGAGTATACCTCTAAGACGAACGTCTTTCGATGAAGCTCCAATCATAATTCTAAAATCGCCAGACTCAACAAGCCTCTTTAAATCTTTATCTAACATTGATAATTTTTCAGGTCCTAATTGAAAAGTTACCATTTGTTGTTCTCCTGCTTTTATAGAAATACGTTGAAAGCCTTTCAATTCTTTTATTGGCCGTGCTACAGAAGCCAGTTCATCACGAATATATAATTGAACTACTTCATCTCCATTTGTTTTACCAACATTCTTTACTGTACATGTAATTTTTACGGTGTCTTCGGGTTGAATATTATTTTTACTAAACTTTAAATCAGAATATTCGAAAGACGTATAACTTAATCCAAAACCAAAAGGAAACAAAGGTTGCCCTGTTAGGTTATGATAATTATCTCCTCTACCTGTTGGCTTATTGTTGTAATATAATGGGCATTGTGCTTCATCTACGGGAAAAGTAATAGGTAGGCGTCCTGCTGGATTTTCATCACCAAATAAGATATCTGCAAATCCATTTCCTCCATTTTCACCAGAATACCATGCCATTAGAATACCGTCTACATCTTGTTTCCAATTTGCCATGGTAATAGCACTACCACCTACCAATACAACAACTGTTGGTTTACCCGTTGCTACTACAGCTTTGATTAATTCTTCTTGATGACCAGGAAGTGCCAATAATGCACGGTCTTGAAATTCTCCTTCATGAATACCCGCGAACACAATAGCAACATCACTTTTTTTAGCTATTTCAACGGCATCAACTATTTGTTGTTTCCATTTATTTTCAATAAAAGTATCCCAAACCAAATTGAATTTTGCATTACCTGCAGATTCAAAAAACTCAATTTTTATATCATATTCTTTTCCTTCTTCAAAAGTGAATGTCTTTGTGATAGAATTATAAGATTGTTTTTGCCAGTTATCAATAATTAATTTCCCATCTAAATACAGACGATAGCCATCATTACCTTCAATTCCTATATTAAAATCTCCTGTTTTTGGAGCCTTTAATTTACCTGTCCATCGTACCGAAAACCAATCATACGGTAAATCTTCATGCGGCGAAAATAAAGTCCAACCAAACTTAATTTGCTTGTCTATTCGTTCAACTTTTGGGTTGCCACTCAATTTAATATTATCAAAATAAGCACCTTTTAAGCCATTAATTCTTTTACCGTTTTCATCTGTTGTTGACAAATATTCTGAAGTAATAGCCTTATGTTTTTCAGCTTTTAATGACACTCCGGGAGCATATAAAACATGATCTTTTCCTATTTTATTTACAACACCATCATACAGAGTAACTATATTATTTCCAGGTCCACTATACCCTCCTAAACGTCCTGCTTTTGCATCGTAACCAATTAGTGCTACTTTTTTAGTTGATTTATGTATAGGTAAAATTTCATTTTCATTTTTCAATAAAACCATTGATTTGTAAGCTGCCGTTTTGGCTAATGCTCTATGCTCTTTATGTCCATTCCATTTGGCGGCTTCTTTAACATCTACGTATGGATTTTCAAATAAACCCAATTCAAACTTAGCCGTTAAAATTCTGCTTACAGCTTCATCAATTGCTTTAATATCTACCATTCCCGTTTTGTAAGCCTCCCAAAATAATGGATAATGATTGTAACTGGTTTGAAACATCACATCCAAACCTGCTTCAACAGCATCTTCTGTTGCTTCGGCATAATTTTTTGCAGTAAAATGCAACACATTGGCTCCTCCTGTAGCTCCTGCATCTGAAATAACAAAACCCTTAAAGCCCCATTCTTCTTTTAATTTTTTACGTAACAACCATTCATTAGAGGTGCATGGCGTGCCATCTAAAGAATTATACGAGGTCATAACTGATCTTGCTCCTCCTTTTTGAAAAACAGTTTTAAAAGCAGGGAAATAGATTTCTTCTAACAAGCGTTCATTAAAACTGATTGGATAACTATCTCTTCCACCAGCACCAACGTTAGCTACAAAATGTTTTGGTGTAGTAATAACCCCTTCTTTTTCAAATTGACTGATAAAAGACAACCCTATTTGAGAGGTTAAGTATGGATCTTCTCCATACGTTTCTTCCGTACGGCCCCAACGAACATCACGAGCTATATTTAAAACTGGTGACAATATCTGACGTATACCACGAGTTTTTGTTTCTTTTGTTATGGCACGAGCTACATTACTTACTAAAGTAGTATCCCAAGTTGCTGCCAACGCTATTGCTTGAGGAAAAGTGGTCGCTCCATCTCTTGCTAAACCATGTAAGGCCTCATTAAAAGGAATAATTGGTATCCCTAAACGCGTTTCTTCCAAAAAATAATGTTGAATTTCATTTATTTTTTCGGCCATTTGTTCTGCACTACCCGAAGAACCATAATCCATCATTTGCTCTGCAACATTATCTTTTTTCCCTTTTGAAGATACTTGAAATCCAAAAACACCATGTTTGTACTTTTCTTTACCATCGCTTAAATCGCCAGGAATCATAAACATTTGCCAGAACTTTTCTTCTAACGTCATTCTGCTAAGTAAATCGTTTACACGTTCCTCAACTGATAATTTAGAATTTTTATAAGGTGGTTTTTTCTTATCAGAAAAAGACAACGAACTTATAATAAGAACTACAACAGTTACAACTTTAATAAAATGATTTATAGTTTTCAAGTTTTGCAATTTTTTAATTATACTGATGATGGTTTTCTTTTAAATCTGAATCAAACTCGACCATCATTTTTTGCAATTTTTTTACAATTTTAGGGTTTGATAATGCCACATTTTTACTTTCTGAAATGTCCGTTTTTAGGTTGTACAATTCTACTTTATCTTTAACAATACGTAATTTCCAATCTCCTTTTCTTACAGCTTGAAGCGTTGTATTTGAATAGTAATAAAACCCTTCTTTTTTATGTGGCGACTTCATTTTTTTACCGGATAATAATTTCCACATATTTTTGCCATCAATTGGTTTTTCAGAAAGCTCAGCTCCCGTCAAATAAGCCAATGTAGGTAGTATATCAATTGTTGAAGCTACTTCTTCCGTTACAATACCTGCTTTTATTTTACCTTTCCACTTGGCAATCATAGGTACACGCATCCCTCCTTCGTAGGTTTCAAACTTAAAACCTCTTAATGGTAATGCACTTCCACCTTGCCCATCTTTTAAATTCCAAGGTCCATTGTCTGAAGTGAAAATGACCAAGGTATTTTCGTCAAGATTTAATTTTTCAAGCGTTTCTAATATCTTACCCATGCTCCAATCTATCTCCTCAATAACATCCCCATATAAACCTCTTGCACTTTTACCTTTAAATTCTGTTGAAGCATACAATGGAATATGTGGCATGGAATGGGCTACATACAAGAAAAAGGGGTTGTCTTTATTTTCTGTAATAAAGTCAACTGCATTTTCTGTGTATCGTTTTGTTAATGTCGTTTGATCTACAGGATACTCCACAACCTCATCTTGCTTCATTAATGGCACTTTTCTTCCTCTCCATTTTTGCTCACGAAGGCTATCAATTGTCATACCTTCTCTAAAGAGGATATCTTCTGAAACTTTTGACTTTGGATTCACAGACATATCGTTACTAAAAGGAATACCATAATAAGAATCAAACCCTTGTGTTGTTGGTAAATATTGTGCTTCATCTCCAAGATGCCATTTTCCGATACAAGCTGTATTATATCCTTTTGTTTTAAGCATATCAGCAATGGTAAGCTCTTGGTTATTTAAACCTCCTTCTAAATTTGGCCATAACACTTTAGGTACACCAACTCGTGGCGGATAAGACCCCGTAAGCAATGCTGCACGCGATGGCGAACAAACGGAAGAGGCAGAATAAAAATCGGTAAATTTTATACCCTCATCAGCCATTTTATCAAGGTTTGGAGTTTTTATTAATGGAGAACCAAAAACACCAACATCTTGATACCCTTGATCATCTGTAAAAAATATGATGACATTCGGTTTAGACGAATCATTCTGTGCGATAACTCGTAAATTGCTACTTAAAAGGATAATTAATGCCCCTATTAAAAACTTATTATATTGCATAGTGTTTAATTTATTTTGCATTAAGCATACCGTCAAATGTATACTTTTTTCCAACTTTTGTATCAAATTCAATAACTTTATCCTTGTATTTTAATTTACATTTTGAACCTTTTTTCGAGGTAATTATTACCTCTTGTAAAAGGGAGTTCTCCCATTTGAAATCTAACTCAAACCCACCTCTAGCAACAACGCCAGAAATGTTACCTTTTGGTAATGCATCGGGTAATGCAGGTAATAATTCTATTTTACCCAAATGACTTTGTACCAACATTTCTATAATACCAGCTGCGGCACCAAAATTACCATCTATTTGAAATGGTGGGTGTGCATCAAATAAATTCGGGTATGAACCTCCACTAATTTCTCGTTCTGGTATTTCTGCAGGACTTAATAAGACACCTAGTAATTTATAGGCCCTATTGCCATCTTTAAATCTAGACCAGAAATTAACTTTCCAAGCCAAACTCCACCCTGTTCCGTTATCACCGCGAAACTCTAATGATTGTTTTGCTGCCTTCATCAACTCAGGTGTTTCCTCATAATTAATTTCGTTACCAGGATAAACTGCCCATAAATGAGAAACATGTCTGTGATGCGATTTTGGGTCGTCTTTATCTTCTAACCATTCTTGTAATTGTCCATATTTTCCAATTTTATTTGGAGCTATTTTAGGAATCATCACTTGAAGTTTTTTTGAAAACTCTTGATCCGTATCTAATATTTCAGTTGCCTTAACAACACTTTTAAACAAAGCTCTTATAATTTGATGATCCATTGTAGGGCCAGCTACCATACCGCCTATTTCAGGAGAAGTAGAAGGTGTACTTATTAAGTAGCCTGTTTTTGGATCTTCAATAAGAAAATCTGTATAGAAAAGGGCCGCATCACGCATTAATGCATAATTTTCTTTTAAAAATTTCTTATCCTGTGTAAACAAATAATGTTCCCAAATATGTGAACAAAGCCATGCACTACCAGACAGCCAAAGGCCATGATTGGCATTATTTACTGGTGCTGCACCACGCCAAATATCTACGTTATGATGTACAATCCATCCGTTTGCATCATAATGCTCTTTCGCAACATTTTTTCCTGTTTCAGAAACATCTTTGATAAAATCAAATAATGGCTCATGGCATTCACTTAAGTTCGCAACTTCCACTGGCCAATAATTCATTTCTAAATTTATGTTGGTAGTGTAACTACTAAACCATGGCGGTTTTATTTTATCATTCCAAAGCCCTTGTAAGGTTGGAGGCTTAGTGCCTGGACGGCTACTTGCAATCATTAAATAACGACCATATTGAACATATAAAGAAAGCAATTGAGGATCGCTAGGATTCTTCCAAAAATCAAAAATCCGCTTATTAGTTACCTCTTTAGATTTTCCGTTATCACCAAAATCAATTTGAAAACGATTAAATAATGATTGATAATCTTTGATGTGCGTATCTTTTACTTTTTTATACTTTTTAGCCTTAATTTTTTCTAACGTCTCTTTTACTATCTGTTGAGGATTACCCGAAACATCTTTAAAGTTTTTATAATTGGTCGCTGCTGATAAATAGATAGAGGCTCTTGATGCATTGGCGACTGAGAGCTTTCCATTTTTAGACTCTATTGTACCATCAGTAGTTACTTTTATGGTTGATAACCCTTTTAAAACGCCATCCTTTACGTGAACTTCCAACGTTTGCGAATTTGCACTTGTTGTAACTTGCTTTTCTTCATGAATTGCATCTAACCAAATACTAAAATTCAATGCTTTTGATTCACTTGCGGTTAAATTGATTGCAATAATTTGATCTGGATAACTTGAAAGTACTTCGCGTTTATATATTACTTTATTAACCTTATACGAAACTTTACTAACCGCATTATTAAGATCTAATTCTCTAGCATATTCTGAATATTTTTCATGGCCAGGAAAATCAATATATACATCACCAAAAGGTTGATAATGTATTTGCTTCAATGGCACACTCATAAATTCTTTATTCCCTAAATCTTGAGCTTCTCTTTGTTTACCATCAGTCAATAATTGTCTTATTTCTCCTAAATATTTATAGGCACCTTTATGAGCATAATCATGTGGTTTTCCAGCCCACAATGTTTCTTCATTAAACTGAATGTGTTCTTGAGATACATCACCATAAATCATAGCCCCTAAACTACCGTTACCTATCGGTAAGGCTTCTGTCCATTTTTCGGCAGGTTTGTCATAATACAACTTCAACTGCTCTTGTGCTTGTGCCGTATTTAAAAACAAATAGCTACAAATACTTACGATAAATAATTTTATATTGTTTGGTATACTAGTCATTCCAGTGTGCTTTAATTATATCATGAATTTCTTGATTATCAGGATCGGTATCTCCTAAAGCTTCTCGTTGCTTTATAATTTCTACTTTCATCTCTTTTATGATATCTTGATACTCTGCATCATTATATGCATTATGAGTTTCTTTAGGATCTTTCTCTAAATCAAAGAAGTCCCAATATTTTTTAGGTTGATTCTCTTTGGTGTATCCGTTTTCCTTGAGTCCATTACCGTAATAAAAAGCCAATTTATAACGTTGACCTCTAACACCGAAATGCCCAGGACGGTCTATAGAATGATCCCAATAACGGTAGTACGCATATTTACGCCAATCTTTAGACGTATTCCCTTTTAAGTTTTCTCGGAAACTATGACCTTGCATTGTTTCTGGATATTCAAGACCTGCATAGTCTGCAAATAATGCGGAAAAATCTACATTTTCTATTAGATCTGTGTTACGCGTATTTGCAGGAATTTCTTTTGGATATCGAATTACAAAAGGCATATGAATTGATTCTTCATAAATTAATCGTTTGTCGAACCATCCGTGTTCTCCTAAAAAGTATCCTTGATCTGCAGTGTAAATGACAATGGTGTTTTCTGCTAGTCCAGATTCTTCAAGATATTTTAATAATTTCCCAATATTATCATCTATCGCAGCACCACAACGCATAAAATCTTTTACATATTTTTGATAGGTTTTGTAACGTGCTTGATCATTTGTTAAACCATCTACATCAAATGGTAATTCTGGATATTGCATGTAACCAGGCACATTATCTGGATCTTCTGAAGCCTTTAAATACCTTTTCTTCAAATTGTCTACAGACTGTCCTTTAAAAGATCTACCTGTAGTTTCAGCACCTTGATCATAAAATGTACTTGGAACAGGAATATCTTCATCTCTATATAAATGACTAAAACGTTCAGGGTAATCAAAAGGTTCATGAGTTGCTTTAAAATGACACATCATCATAAAAGGCTTGGTAGTATCGCGTTTTTCCATCCAATCAATGGTTTTATCTGCAATTACATCGGTACTAAAACCTTCATAGGGCTTACCACCTTGCATATAATCTTTCCAATTTTCTTTGGTTTTTAAAATCGGGTTCCAATACCTTCCTTGCCCTGGTAAAACGCTATAATAATCAAACTCATCTGTAGGTTCTTGTTTTAAATGCCATTTGCCTATAATTGAAGTTTGATAACCTCCGCGTTGCATAACACCCGCAATAGTTGGATGTTTGGAAGGTAAACCTCCCGCTAAAATTGTTACACCGTTAACGTGGCTGTACTGACCTGTAAGAATTGTTGCTCTACTTGGAGAACAGATAGAATTTGAGACCAAGCAATTATCTAAAACCGTTCCTTCTTCTGCTAACCGCTGAATATTTGGTGTATGCACATAATCTTTTAAAATACCATCATATACACCCCATGCTTGTGATGTATGATCGTCAGCCATTATATATAAAATATTTGGGCGTGTATCTTTTACCTCTTGTTTAGCTTCTGTTTTATTTTTACAACCAACAGTGAAAATAAATAGAGATAGTGTAAGAATTCCTAAATAAAATAATCTTCTTTTTTGCATTTGGTTTTAAGTTTAGTTTGTTACTTCTAAATTAATATTTATAAAATCATCAGAAGACTTTCCTATTCCAATTTGGAATAATCCCGGTTCTACAACTTGCTTGTTTTGTTCAAAGTCATGAAAGGATAAATCTTCTGGTTTTATGGTGAAATTTACTTGAATTGTTTCTTGAGGATCTAATGAAATTCTTTTGATACCTCTAAGACTTTTTAAGGGTCTTACTTCTTTACTTTCCAAATCTTTTATATATAGCTGAACTACTTCATCTCCTTGAAATTTTCCAATGTTAGTAACATCAATACTTACTGATGTTGATTCGTTAGCCTTTATTTTTTGATTTGTTAATTTTATATTATTATAATCAAATGACGTATAACTTAATCCGTAACCAAAAGGGTAAAGAGTTTCACCTTCAAAGTAACGATAAGTACGGCCTTTCATAGCATAATTTACAAATGGAGGTAAATCTTTTATCGACTTATAAAAAGTTACAGGTAAACGTCCTGATGGATTGTAATCGCCAAATAATACATCTGATATAGCGGTGCCACCAAGCTCACCAGGATACCAAGCTTCTAATATAGCTGGTAAGTTTTCTTCTTCCCAATTAACAGCCAATGCACTACCATTTAGTAGTACTAATATAACAGGTTTACCTGTGGCATGTAAATCTTTAATTAATTGTTTTTGTATTGCAGGTAACTTAATATTGGTTTTATCACCGCCGTCAAACCCATCATAAGTAACACGCATTTGCTCACCTTCCACATTGGCAGAAATACCTCCAACAAAAATAACTACCTCAGATTTTTTAGCGATTTCAATGGCTTTATCATAAGAAGTTTTTTCTGGTGTTATCCATTCTAACTTCATTTTTGATGGATAGCCAATTTGAGCACAATCAATATCGATAGCGTATTTTTTACCTTTCTTCAAAAACACTTTAGTCGTTAATCTTTTGCTTTTCGGTTCTTTCCAATTATCAATTAACACTTCATTATTAATAGATAACTTATACCCTTTCTTAGCTAAAAGTGACAATGTATATTCACCAGATACTTCAACCTTTAGTGTTCCTGTTAGATTTACAGAGAATTCACCATCTTTTTCTAATAATTCTAGAGGATTTGAATTCCAATTAGAATTAATTACCTTTTCAATTCTGGTAGGTAAAGATGCTCCTGATAAGTCGCCGCTATTATAATAAGTAGCCTGTAAACCTGATTTTCCTTGATAACTTAAAAATTCTGTTGGAATTAATGAAAATGCTTTTTCAGAATCAATTAGATTACATCCTGTTTCAAAATAAACTTTAGTGTCTTTTGATACCTTATTTTTTATTCCTTCAAGAGGAGTTATATAATTCTCAGGAAATCCATTGTAGTTCCCCAATAAGACTTCAAGATGATTGGCATTAGGACCAACAACTGCAATAGATTTAATATTTTTTTTAAGCGGCAATGTGTTATCTTCATTCTTCAATAATACCATCGATTTTTGAGCTGTCTCTAAGGCCAATGCTCGGTGTTTTGGAGAACTAACTACATCCATTGAAATCTTCGAATAAGGCACTTTTTCTGGAGCATCAAACATTCCTAGTTTAAAACGAGCCTTAAACAATCTTTTTAAAGAAATATCTATTTCATCTTCAGTAATATCACCTTTTGCCACTGCATTTGTCAAATATGTATAACGATCACCACAATTTAAATCGCAACCTGCTTTAACCGCAACAGCAGCCGCTTCTTCTTTGGAGTCTACAAAATTATGATAATCATGAATATCTCGAATTGCACCGCAATCTGAAACAACGTAGCCTTCAAATCCCCAATCTTTTCGTAAAATATCGTTTAACAAACGATGACTTGCACAACAGGGTTCACCCATATAACGATTATAGGCACCCATTATGGAGTATGCTTTTCCTTCTTTTATACATACCTCAAAAGCAGGAAGGTAAGTATCATAAAAATCTCTTTCATTGGTTAATGCATCAAAAAAATGTCTTTCTGGTTCTGGACCATTATGTACAGCAAAGTGTTTAGGAGTAGCAACCAATTTAAGATAATCTGGATTGTCTCCCTGAAGTCCTTTGACAAAATTGACGCCCATACGACCTGTTAAATAAGGATCTTCACCATAAGTTTCCTGGCCTCTTCCCCAACGTGGATCACGAAAGATATTTACATTAGGTGTCCAAAAGGTTAAGCCCTGATAACGTTTGAACTCGTTATTTCGTTGTGCTTCATTATATTTAGCTCGTGCTTCATCAGAAATAGACATAGCCGAACGATAAATCAAATTCGTATCCCATGTTGCCGCTAAACCAATAGCCTGAGGAAAAACAGTGGCTTTACCTGCACGAGCCACACCGTGTAAACACTCGTTCCACCATTCATATTCAGGAATATGAAGCCTTTTAATTTCCGGAGACTCATTCATCATTTGAGAAACTTTTTCCTCCAATGTCATTCTAGAAACCAGATCATTTACTCTAAAATCGATACTTAATGATGCATCTTCAAATGGGAATTTAACCTGTTGCCCAAAACTTACATTAACATAAAATTGCAATACTATGAACCAACAAAAATGTAACTTTTTCATACTTAATTCATTAAAAAATTATAAAAAAACCTTTAAAACTATTGGATAACTTCTACCATTTATGAGCGGTATTGTTATGCTTGTATGCTCATTTGTTTGCACAAACTTTACTTTCGTTTTTGTATTTAATCGGTAAAGTTTTTTAAGCTTCCCTGGCCCCATTTCATTCTTTAACCCAAAGGTCGGAATTATTAGTTTGCCTTTTGTTGGGTTCATAATCAAAATATATAAATTATCACCCTTTTTAGTAAATCGCACCTCATCAGAAGCATATTCTGGTGAAGCTGTAGTTCTCTGATTGTAATGTTCAGCTGTTTTTTTCTTTGTAACAATATCATCACCAGCATTTCTTATTTCTCCATTGCTAACTGTTTCAGATTCTCCTCGCACACTTTTACCATCACCATAAACTTTCCAAGGTCTTGTTGCATAAATAGCTTCTCCATTTACCTTAAGCCAATCACCTACAGTATTTATAATTACTTCTTGTTCTGGAGGAATAGTTCCATCAGGATTCAACTCTATATTAAGTAATAAATTACCATTTTTACTTACTGCCTCAATTAGCATTTCTAAAATGGTTCTAGCATTATGCGTTAAGTGTCTGTCTTTTTTATAAAACCAATCGGTAAAGGTTATTTCAGATTGCCAAGGTTCTGCTCTTAAGGTGTTACTTCCTCCACTTTCAACCTCCGTAACCGTACCAGCGATAGGAGCTTTCAATAACATAACGGCATCTATCTTTCCGTTTTCCTTTAAACTGTTGTTATACATTTTCGCACTTACCGCTTTACCATGTTCTCCGTAAGCAAAATTAAAACCATCATAATATAAAATATCAGGCTTGTATTTATTGACCAATTCTAAATGACGTAGTTCCCAATTTTCTTTAATTTTCTCTATAACTTCTGGTGTTCTATTTTCTGGAATTGGGCCATATAAATCTGCCGGATCATAACCTTCCCACCATTTTCCTTTTCCGTCTTCTTTAGTTAATCTTCCATCATAAGGCACGCCTTTATATTCTCCACTTTCGTCTGCCCCAAAAGCAGGCAACCACCAACTTAGAAATCGATTATCGTGACTGGTTACACCAAACTTCATTCCTTCTGCTCTAGTGGCATCCGCAAAAGCTTTTATAATATCTTTTTTTGGCCCCATATTTACGGCATTCCAATCGTGATATGTTGAATTGAACAAATCAAAATGATCGTGATGATTTGCCAATGCCACGATATATTTGGCACCATTATTTTTAGAGAATTTAATAAGTGCTTCAGCGTCAAATTTTTCCGCTTTCCACTCATTTATAATGTCTTTAAAACCAAATTTTGATGGATGTCCATATGTTTGTAAGTGATATGGATTTGCCATTTTTCCAAACTTCTGACGTCCAACATCTTTCATGTACATATGTCTTGCATACCAGCCACCACCTTGTTCTGGAACACTTTGCGGCCCCCAATGAAACCAAATTCCAAACTTGGCATCTCTAAACCAATCAGGACACTCATATTGACTTGCTAGTTCATCCCAAGATAATTCTTCCTCTTGTGCTATTGCTACATTCGTGCTTATCAGAAACAACAGAGCCACAAAAAATAATTGAATTACAATCGGCTTTTGATATTTTACTTGAAACCTATTTTTATCTGATAATGAAAATCTCATTTTCTATTTCTTTTTAAAATTATGGGCTTCTGGATTATCAAAAAGTCCAAACTCCTTTTTATCCAGTTGTGCTGGATCTCCAGTCTTTGTAATTAGTGTTTGCATTTCCTCTAACATGTCTTTTTTTACCTTTTTAAAAGCTACAACTTCTGCCAAGTTATTTAGTTCCCATGCGTCTTTTGATAAATCAAACAATAGGTAGGTAAACACATCATGCTTTGCATTTACTATCAGTTTAAAATTGCCTTTACGAACAGCTCTTTGTCCACCATAATTATTTACTTTAGGGTTAAAAGCTTCACCAGGCCAAGAGTTATAAGCGTAAAGCATACTATTTCTAACTTCTTTTTTTTCTCCTTTTAATAGTGGGGTTAGGTCTTCCGTTTCGATAGATTCAGGAATTGCTAGTCCAGTTAATCCACATAAAGTGGGAAATACATCATGTAAATAGGCTAATGCGTCATTTTTTACATTTTTAGGAATATTTGGCCCAATAAAAATTAATGGAACACCTACACTATGTTCATAAACATTTTGTTTACCTAATAAACCGTGTTGCCCCAATGCCAATCCATTATCACCTGCAAATACAATAATGGTATTATCTGCCTTCCCTGAAGCTTCTAACGCCTTTAGGACTCTACCTATCTGTGCATCGGTAGCAGTAATCATCGCATAATAATCTGAAATTTCTTTTTGAACTCTAGCTTCTGTTCGTGGAAAAGGAGCTAACCTTTCATCTCTAATATGATCATCGGCAATTTCAAATGGATGTTGCGGCATAAAATTTTTGGGAAGCTTAATCTCTTCAGATGGATACATCTCTTTAAACTCTTGCGGTGGAGTGCGAGGATCATGTGGTGCTGTGAATGCAACATACATAAGAAAAGGAGCTTCTTTTTTATAAGAATCTAAAAACCCAACAGCAGCATCCGCAAAAACCTCACTACTAAACTTTTCTTTATTTTGATACGGTTTAGACCAACCATCATCAGGTGTATAATCTTTTACCTTGGTACCAAAATGAGTGGTCATTCCTCCTAAAAAGGCGGACTTGATTTGATTAAAACCTCTTTCTAACCAAATTTCACCATTATGTTGCTTTCCTGTTGCAAACGTTTCATATCCATTTTGCTTAAAATACTCAGGGAATGTTAATAAATCACTTTTACCTCTTTCTTCTTTTGGAAATGCAAATTGTGCATACACATTAGGTTCTATATTAAAAAAATAGCGACCGGTCATTAACATGGCTCTACTTGGTGAACATACAGCAGCTGTTGTTGCTCCAAAAATATATGAATTGGTAAATGAGGTGCCTTTTTCAACCAATTTGTCCAGGTTTGGAGTTTGAACATTATACCTGTCCATTGCTCCTATTGTACCTGCTCGTTGATCATCGGTAAAAAGGAAAAGTATATTTGGTTTTGTTGCTTCTTTTTGTTCAGGCTTCTTTTCTTTACATCCTATAGTAAGTAATCCTAAAAGAAGTAAACAGTACCCTATATTTTTGTTCATCACCATGTTTCTATTTCTTTTCTTCTTTTGCCAACATCTTACCTACTTCTAATAGAATTTTAGCTGACTCTTTCGGTACTTTTCCATCACCGTCAGGACCAACATTTAATAAAAAATTACCGCCTTTACCATTAATATCTTTTAATTTTTCATACACTTCTTGCGGACTTTTCCAATCAGTATCTTTTATTTTAAAACCCCAAGAGTCATTCATGGTATAACATGCTTCCCAATAGTAATCGACTTTATCTTCTAAATGAAATTGCTCTGGAGTTCCAAAATCTTTTTTGAAAATTTTTCTTTTAGAGACCCGATTATTTATAATGATGCTAGGTTTCAATTCTCTGATGTATTGATACAAATCATCTCCATCTTCTAAAGTCCACCAATCCACCCAATCTCCATCAAACCAAATAATATTAGTATCGTAATTCTCAATTAATTCTTTTATTTGATTTTTTAAATATTGAACATATTCCTCTTTTTTCCCTTCATGCATTTTCGTCATTCCCCAACCCCAATCTTTACCTTCTTTTACATATTGTGAACCTTGATGCCAATCAGTAATACTGTAATAAGTGCCAAAAACGATTCCATGTTTTTTACAAGCATCGGCCAATTCTTGTACGAAATCACGCCCTTTCATAGGCGTATTTGCGATATCAAATTCGGTATATTTAGAATCCCAAAGACAAAACCCTTCATGATGTTTGGTGGTTACTACCAAATACTTCATTCCGGCTTTTTTTGCCAATTTCACAATCTTATCAGCATTAAAGTCTTTTGGATTCCATGTTTCCAAAAGCTTTACATATTCTTCTTGAGGAATATTTTGATTTCCTTGAATCCACTCAGCATATCTTCCCTCATCATTGCCTTTATAAATACCTCCAAGTTGACTGTACAACCCAAAATGAATAAACATGCCATATTTAGCATCATTAAACCATTGCATTCTTTTACTAAAATCTATTTTTGATTCTTCTAAATAATTAACTGTTTTTTGAGCATAAAGAGAAGTTATAAATGCAAAAAACATAAAAAAAGTTATCTTTTTCATTGGAAAGGTTAATTTATAAATATAAATTTTGGTTCTTAAAATAAGCCATTCGTTTAAAGTACCTATTACATATAATTATCATACTAAAACATAAAAAAACTTATTAGAAATAATCTATTTTGATTAAAAATTAAAATGGTTTTTTACTTAAAACTAACTTGAAAAGTTAAAACCTTTAAAGAATATCTAAAAGTATACATTCCTTTTTCTAAGAAAACTTCTTTTCGACCAACAACTAATTAAAGAAGATAAAAATATGATTCTATTTTATCTAAAAATTTTTAATAAGAAAGAGCTATATAAAGAACCCAAAAACAGAATTCAAAACATACATTTATTAATGACAGGATAAAATAAAAGGGAAAACTTTTACATCCTCCCTCTTATATCAAACTCAAATATTATTTTTATTTAAAACGCTATTACCAACCTGGATTTTGAGTTAGGTTTGTATTAAGCACTAACTCTTCAGCTGGTATAGCAAGTAAATAATCTCGCTCCGGAATAAAGCCAAAACCATCTGGCATAGACCCAGCAAATGGATCAAGGTAACCATTTTCATCAACATCTTGAGATCCTGAAACATCCGATATCAGAGTCTCAAAATAGGCACCTTTTGGTCTTTTTCCAACAAAAAGCTTATGAGCCCCCCAACGCATTAAATCATCAAGTCTAAAGCCTTCATTCATTAACTCTACAACTCTTTCTCTTCTTATTTCTTGAATAATAGGCGATATACTGTGACCATAATCTGGCCAATTTGGATCTGTAACGGGTGCTAAAGTAAGTTTGGCAGTTGGATTAGCAATAAAATCAAAACCGGCTCTTTCACGTAATGCATTGATAGAGATATCTAAGTCCTCTTGCGTTATGGTTCCTAATTCTGCTTTAGCTTCAGCATATATAAGTAAGGCTTCACCATATCTCATAAGAATTTTAGCCGTATTTCTTGTGAAATTACCCGTAGTAGCATCTAATTCTGGAATTCTATATTTTTGACCCTCATAGGCACCAACACTCTCACTTATATTTGGTGCAGTCCAAGAGACTATAGAGTTATCAATATTAACACGAACTACATCTCCTGGAACCATAAGTGTTTCAGCCAGTCTTGGATCTCTATTAGTCTCAATGTTTGCTAGCTCAGTATCGGTTGTAGGTAGTGTACTTATAGCTGTAGGCAAACCATCTATACATAAATAACTGCGTATAGCATCTAATGCATAAGAGTATTTATTTGGCCAAAAAACTTGAGCATCGTTACCAAAAGAATTTCCTAAACCAACAAAATCATATTGTTTCCAAAGAATAATTTCGTTATTAGCACTCAGGTTCGTTTGGTTAAACAAACCGCTATAGCTAGAGTGTAAGCTTCTTGTGCCTCCATCTATAAGGTCTTTAGCGGCATCGGCAGCTTGTTCCAAATAAGCAGTACCGTCAGAGCCAGTGACACCAAAGGCAGTTCCATTGTGATATTTTTCCCATGTACCTTCGTAAAGTGCAATTGTGGCTTTTAGTAATTGAGCTGCTTCTTTACTTACACGAGGCTGACTTAGATTAGCTTTTGTTTTCAATAATGAAATTGCCATATCAAGGTCCGCAAGTATAAAATCAGCCACTTCATTACGTGGCGATCTAGCTCTATATAAAGCCTCTGTATCTAAATTATTAAAATACTCCTTATAAATAGGAACGGCTCCATATTTTTTTAATAAATCAAAATAGAAGTAGGCTCTAAAGAATAATCCTTCACCTTTAAATTGATTAATATTGGCCTCTTCACCCACGGCTTTATCAACATTTGATGCAAAATAATTTGCTTGCCTTATTTCATCCCAACTCCAAAGCGATCTGTTAGCCTCGTCAGGGATACCTTGAGTACCATTCAATCTAGATCCTGCACCTGTACCCAACCCGAAATCTGTACCTGTATCAGGCATTTGAGCACTACCAAAACCTACACCAGACCATCCGGGTAGTTTATTATAAAAAGAGTTTGTATACAACTCTAAATCACTTCCTGATTTCCAGAAAGCTGGCTCTGATATTTCATCTAGAGGGGTTCTTTCCAATATATCATCGTCACACGACACCATTAAGATTGCCGAGCATATTGTTAGAATATAAATTATTTTTTTCATAATTAGTATAAATTAAATTTTAAAATGAAACATTAATTCCTGCCGAAATGGTTTTTGATAAAGGATAAGAAGAACCTCCACTAAAAGTACCTCTAACGGATTCAGGATCATAAAATAAAAGATCTGATACTGTTAAGAGGTTTTCTCCTGTAACAAATATTCTAAATCTATCAATCTTATATTTTTCTGATATATTTTTAGGAATTGTAAATCCAAGTTGTATCGTTTTTAATCTCGCATAGGCACCATTCTGTAAATAATGGTCAACTGCAGATTTGGTGTTTTTATTATTTCTACCACCATTCTGTGCATAAGGTCTAGCAAAATACGAATCTGTATTTGGACCTAGAGGACTTGTGGTATTTTCTGGTCTATAATAATCTAAATGCTCTTCATACACATTAGAATGGAATGGCCCTTGTGCTGGTCCTAAAAATTGCTTCTTATAATTACCTTGTATAGGATTAATATCTCTTTTTCCTACCCCTTGTACAAACATATTAAAGTCTAGACCTTTGAAGCTAGCACCAAGTGCAATTCCATATTGGTATCTCGGCGTCGTGTTTCCTATTACAGATAAATCGCCATGATCATCTACTGTATTATCACCAATGTCAATAGCATCATCACCATTTAAATTGGCATATCTAGTATCACCTTCTTTATAAGACCATGGACTATGCCATTTTTGGCTTACAAGTGCTGTTTGTTCAGCTGCTTGTTCATCACTTTCAAACCAGCCATCCCATGTAAAGCCCCATATATCTCCAAGATCTTTTCCTGCAAAACGATCAGAAAGTAATGCTGTTGCATTATCGAATTCTACAATGGTTTGTTTATAGTCAGTAAGTGAAACTCTAATGTTATAATTAAAGTCTCCTAATGATTGTTTCCAAGATATTTCGGTCTCCCATCCTTGAGTTCGTGCAACACCACCGTTTACTAAAGGAAGTGCTCCATCTGCTGTTCCTAGCACAGCTGGTAACGAGGGTCCTCCAGTAGCCAAATCTGTAATATCTGAACGAAACCAATCAAAAGAGAAACCTAGTTTGTTATTTAATGCTAAAATATCGATTCCAACATCTGTTGTTTTTACGGTTTCCCATGTTAGGTTGTCATTTGGAAGTGTTGATTGTACGTTAGCTGTATATTCTCTTTCTCCATTAAATAGAAAAGAACCAAGGCCTACAGGGATTCCTGTAATATATCCATAGAGCCCAACATTCTGATTTCCAAGCGACCCTTTACTAGCTCTTAGCTTAAACATACTTATATCATCGAATTTCCAGAAATCTTCCTTTGCGATGTTATACCCTAATTCAAAAGAAGGAAATCCAGCCCACCTGTTATCAGGTTCAAACCTTGATGTACCGTCTCTACGGTAAGTTACTCTTGCAATGTATTTTTCTTTATAATTATATCCTATTCTACCAAATACACTCTCCGTTGACCAATGCGTTATTACATCTGTAACGGTTTGCTCACCTACAGCAGTAGATATCGATGGAACCTCATCTGATAATACGCCAGCTGCGTCTGCGTTTAAATTGTATACATTATAACGTTCACTTTGATATCCTACGGTAGCGTCAAAATTATGGTCACCAATGGATTTATGATAACTAGTATATAAATTAGGAGACCAATAGTCGTTTGTAGACAATCGAGGTCTAATTATTGTTTGATCTCTCGAAATTTCTACTTTAGTTTCACCATTTGGACGTTTTGATTCATATTGTGTAGAAGAAAAAACCGTTTTATTATTATTTGTTCTATAGTTGTATTCTAAGTTAATAAACCAATCTTTAAGCGGTTCTATAACAACTCTAGGGAGTAAGACCAATTGGTTGCTTGTATTCACTTCACTAGAGTGTTGCCAACGCGGATAATAAGCAGCTGGCATCGGCTCTCCCCAAATAGGGTCTACAGTAGGCATAGTAGGTTTTAGTTTTGATAATTGATCAAATACTCGACCTCTACCAAAACCAGGATCCCATGGGAACTCGGCATCACTTCTTTGTAACTTCGTTAAAAGTTCGAACTTTAACCATTTATTAGGTTTTGCAGCTATTTTTGCATCTAAATTATATCTATTAAAAGTGTTTTCAGCTACTTTAAATAAACCATCTTCTGAGTATGCTCCTGCTGATATGTAGTAGTTTAGCTTTTGGTCACCACCTCTAATGCTTAAGTTGTGTTTAGATTTTTTTGCATAATCTTTAAAAAGAAAATCTTTCCAGTCGGTTGCTGCACTACCACCAAGACCTCCACTATTTACAACCCAATCGGTATCATTGTTTTTGCTAAGTGTTGTGGGTGCACTACCTGGGTTATCTAAATTTTGTTGTATCCACCCTATGGCTTCTTCTGAAAAAAACCAATTTTCTTGGCCAGTCATATTAAACCTTGAATCATTCATTACATGAGCATACGTTACTGCGTCAGATTGTTGTGGCCATTGTGTAGGAGATGAAAAGGAGAAGCTGTTAGAATAGTTAATTTTCATACCGCCATTCATGTTTTTACCACTTTTAGTAGTTATTAGAATTGCACCACCAGCAGCTCTAGAACCATAAATAGCAGCTGAAGCTGCATCTTTTAGCACTGAAACCGTTTCAATGTCTTCAGGGTTAATGTCATTTATATTCATTACCGCACCATCTATAAGTACTAAAGGTTCCGAATTTACTATATTACCATTAGCTCCACCATCATTACCCGTACTCGTTAATAAGCCTCTGATGTTGATGTTTTGTTCAGCTCCTGGTTCACCTCCACTTTGAGAATTAGTAATTACTAGCCCTGTTACAGCCCCTTGTAAACCTTGAGATACACTTGCAATAGATCTGTCTTGAAAAGTTTCAGCACTTACCTGTGCAACAGCAGAGGTTACAGTCGATTTTTTTCGAGTACCATAACCAACTATCACTACTTCATCAAGATTTGCTGTAGATTCTACAAGCGTAATGGTGAGTTCTGTTTGGTTTGTAACAGCTACTTCTTTGGTTTCGAATCCAACAAAAGAAATCTCTAAAATGGCATTAGCATCTGCAACATCTAAAGAAAACTTACCATCAAAATCCGTTTGTACACCGTTCAGTGTACCTTTTTCAACGATACTTGCTCCTGGCAATGGTTCACCGCTTTGATCAAGTACTGTACCCGAAATTTGAATCTTTTGATCTTTAAGTTCTTTAAGCTGTTTCGGATCACTTTTTTCGACAATAATAACATTATTATCAGTTAATCTAAACGAAGTTTCGCCCTTAGAAAAAATATTGGTAAGAAGTTGATTCAATAAAATTTCACCTTTTTTTAAATTAACTTTAGGAACATCCTTAAATAGTTCTTGTGGATATAAGAAACTAAATTTAGATTGTTTACTTACAACCTTGAATACTTCATCTATAGACATTTCCATGTCTTTTTTGATTTTAATTTTCTGCTGCGAATAGCTATCAACAGTATTAAAACTAAAAACCGTAGTGCATAATAGAAAAATAAATGCTCTCATAATAAACTTTAGTAGCCGACTTCGAGTGAAAGATCGGGCATTGATAAAATTAATTTCCATAAATTTGAATTGTGTTAGTTAAACTTATTAATTAATACATAATGTCTGGGATGAAGTGAAACGGCCAAATTTCAGTACTTCATCCCCTTTTTTTATTTTAATAATACTATCTTATTCTTTATTTCATATTCTTTAATTATTCCAAAATTTTTAACAATATTGAGTACCTCATTTATGCTTACATCCTTTCTAAGCGATCCATTAAATCGTTTTTCTTGAGCAGCTTTATTTTCAAAAATAAATTCAACATCATACCAACGAGAAAGTATGGTAACAATATCTTTCAACGGTTTACCTTCAAAACTAAAAACACCTTCCTTCCACGAAATTTCATTATAAACATCTATTTTTTTGACGGTGAATGTATTTGTATCAAGATTAAGATTTAATTGCTCATCGGGTCTTAATCTTTTTTTCGTATCATCTACGTTTAAATCAATTTTACCTTCTACAAGGGTTGTATATATATTTCTTTCTTCCTTATAAGCCTTTACGTTAAATTGTGTACCAATAACTTCAACTTCTTGTTCATTACAAATTAAATTAAATCTAGATCCATTGTGATTAGAACTTGGAGAAACGGCAAAGTAAGCTTCACCATAAACTAGTTCTACTTCTCTTGTCTTTCCTTTAGTAAAATGTACAGGATATTTTAATTGGCTTGCAGAATTAAGCCATACTTCAGTATCATCAGATAGCTTTAAATAAAACTGACCACCACGAGGAATAGTAAGGTAATTGTAAACTATTTTGTGTTTTGTTTTTGCCTCAGAAGAATAAGCCAATTTTTCTCCATTACTGTTGACATTTTCAGATTGGTAATTTTTGCCTTTGCCCAATGTAATATTAGACCCATCTTCCAACGTAAGTACTGCCTTATTAGAACCAGGTTCAATAATTATAGGAGCAGTATCCTCAGATATATTTGGAGTAGGTGTATTAGTTAGATAGCCTTGTTGATAGTAATAGCTTAGCCCTAAAACGAAGATGGCTGCTGCCGCATACTTAATAAAAGATCTAATTCTTTTTTGTTTAATAACAGATTTGTCCTTACTAATTCTTTGCAACAATACTTCCTTTGCATCAAGCTTATCTTGATTTTCCAGCGTATATAAAATGGAATAATGTGTTCGAACAAACTCTTTAAAAACTTTGTAATTGTTTGGTTTTTTTATCCAATCTCTCAATTGATCTAACTCTTCTGCATTGGCAGCTTTGTTAATATATTTTACAATGAGATTTTCTGCTTTATTAGAAATCATTCGGATAGTTTAGTTATTATAATTAACCACCCCATTTTAAATACCCTATGTTTTTTTAACTTTTTTTTAACGATTAGAGGATTAAAAAAAATGAAATCACTATTTTTGAATAAATATTTTTACGAAATCGATTATAATAATGCCAAAATATTTCATTATTTTTTATTTTGAATTTTGATTATTATATTTTTTAAAACTATTAGTAATAGCAAGGGATAGATTCGTTTTTAAGGAACTAAATTTAGAATTTGAAACTATTGATTTTAACTGATTTCAATTCTTATTTTTAGATGTTTTGGAAAAATAAAATATTTAAAAACTTTACATTTGAGTGACTAATCTTATTTATGAATTTGAATACTAATTTTGAAGATAATACCTATTTAATTGAATCTCTTAAGCAAGGAGATGAGAAAGCCTATTCTCATTTAATTGAAAAATTTCATAAAAAGTTGTTCATCTATGCTTTTTCGCTCACAAATAATAAACCGCTTGCAAAAGACGTATTACAAAATGTTTTTTTAAATGTTTGGATTTTTCGAGATAAACTCGATTCAAATCTTTCCATTAATAATTTTTTATATACGGCTACATACAATGAGTTTATTAGGCAATATTGGAAGAATCAGTCCACCAAAGATTTAGAAAATAAATATGCTCAAGCCTTAAATGAGGTAATAAATGAAACGGATGAAAAAACAATTGAAACCTTAATGTCAATTGTAACCCAAGAAATCCAAAACTTACCAAAAAAATGTAAAAAAGTTTTTCTATTAAGTAAGGAAGATGGTCTTACAAATATGGAGATATCTGAATATTTAGAGATCTCCATTAAAACTGTAGAAGCTCATATTTCAAAAGCCTATTGTATCATTAGAAAAAAAATTGGCAAAAAAACAAGTAGTATCTTATTCTTGCTGTTTCCTAATAATAAAACATCTTAATTTTTATCGCTTATATTCTACTTTGATAAGTATATAAATCAAAATATCTGCCTTTTTTAGCGATAAGCTCGTCATGCTTGCCTTGTTCTACTATATTTCCATCTTCTATAACTAAAATTTGATCTGCTTTTTGGATGGTGCTTAGCCTATGAGCAATTACAAAAGTTGTTCGGTCTTGCATTAAAACACCTAAACTTTTTTGAATGTACGATTCACTTTCGGTATCTAAATTAGAAGTAGCTTCATCTAAAATTATAACTTTCGGATCTGCCAATAAAGCTCTAGCAATAGAAATTCGTTGGCGTTGGCCTCCTGATAATTTTACACCTCGCTCGCCAATTACTGTTTCTAAACCTTCATCAAATCGATCGGTAAACTCATTTACATAAGCTCCTTTTACAGCGGCTAATAATTCTTCTTCTGTAGCATCTGGCCTTGGAAATAAAATATTTTCTCTAATAGTACCTTCATATAAAAAATCATCTTGTAAAACCACAGCTAAATGCTTTCTAAAGCTGTTTAGGTTTACCTTAGCTAAATCTTCACCGTCAAGTGTGATTTTCCCTTCAACAGGATTTAAAAAGGTGGCTGCTAATCCTGCAATGGTACTTTTACCTGAACCTGAAGAACCAACTAATGCCGTAACACTTCCAGAAGAAGCGTTTAATGAAATATTGTGAAGCACTTCCTTATTTTCTTCATAACTAAAAGACACATTATCAAAAACAATATCTCCTTTTATATCCTCTAAAACAATCGTTCTCTTTTCCGGATCATCTTCTTCCGTCATATTCATCAACTCTTGTGTACGATCTAAACCCGCCATGGCTTCAGTAAGCTGACTCCCAATATTACTCATCTGAACTATTGGTGCAACCATAAACCCTAACAATAAGGTAAACTGAACAAAATCACCCAATGTCATTGAGCCCCCCATGATATAATAACCACCTAACCCCATGATTCCAGCAGATGCTAATCCAATTAGAAATGTAGAGGAACTTGTAATTATAGCGGTAGCAGTCAAGCTCTTTTTTACATTTTGAAATAATTTATCAACCCCTTCTTCAAAGGTCTTATTTTCTTGTTCTTCAGCATTAAACCCTTTGATGACTCGAACTCCGTTAAGCGTTTCTGTAAGACGACCTGTTACCTCTGCATTAATTTTTCCACGGGCCTTAAAA
This sequence comes from Aureibaculum flavum, assembly GCF_016406085.1. GTDB lineage: Bacteria > Bacteroidota > Bacteroidia > Flavobacteriales > Flavobacteriaceae > Aureibaculum > Aureibaculum flavum. The sequence goes on along the minus strand of NZ_JAEHFJ010000003.1, from coordinate 511,279 downwards.
ATGGGACGAATTACACCAAAGGCTTTAAGCATAACAACTGCAAAAATCAGCACAGGTACCAACACGACTAATGTCATTGTGGCATTTATTTTAAGTAACCATACAAAAGATAATATGGCTGTTATTGAACCACCTATAAGCTGCACCAACCCTGTTCCTACCAGGTTTCGAACACCTTCAACATCCGTCATTACGCGAGAAACCAAGGCTCCAGATTTATTATTATCGAAAAAATTTATAGGTAATTTTAATAATTTACGTTGCACTTTTGCTCGTAATAATGATATTAAATGTTGAGCCTCTACACTTAGTAAACGTGTTAAAGAAAAAGAGGTAACTGCTTGAATTAATAATGCACACACCACAATTATAATTAGTGTGTATAACCCACTCATATCTTTGTTTGGTACCACATCATCAATTAATGTTTTGGTCTGAAGTGGTATCACTAAACCCGCCAAACTCTTCAAAATTATTAATATTAATCCAATAGATACAATTTTTCTTCTCGGCCAAATAAATTCTTTAAATGCCCATGCAAACGATACTTTCTCTTTTTTACTCATGCTACCTTATTGACTAAAACCGAGCCAATTTAATTTGGCTGACAATTAGGCATAAAATTAATAATTAAATATAACAATTAGTTAGAACTCTGTTTTTCGTCAATCAGATTTAACAACTTTCTTTTTATCAAATCGTAATTTTTAAACAAAATAAAATGGTTGGCATTTTTTACGGTGACCGTGTCGAGATATTTATCAGGGACTTTAGACACTATAAACTCCATATTTATATAGGGTACAATTTTATCTTTGGTACCATGATAGTAAGTAATTGGTGTTTTAATATGTTGCCAATCTTCTGACATTTTATTTAATTCATCTATATGTGTCCATTTTTCTCGGTCTGAGACTCTCAAAGCCTTTGAAAAAAGCCATCGTGTGCCTTTCCAATGTGCCAGTTTACCTATTGCAAAAAATTTTTCATCTTTTGGAGAAACTGCTCCAGCGACCATTAAATTATCAGAAATAGTTGGATGTAAATAATTCATTTTTCCAGCAATTGCAACTCCATAAGACCAGCTTACTAGTATTACATCATGAAGTTGCTCGTTTTCAATAATTGTATAAATACTTTCGGCTTGTGATGTGATTGACGTTTCCGCATTTCCATAATCGGAATACCCATAACCCAAGCGGTCAACGGTTATTAAATTGGCTTTTTTATTAAGATCAATATCTGCTAAATATTTAAAATAATCTTTACCAGCTCCAGGTGCTCCATGAATAAATAGAATCGTTGGTAACGATTTATCAATTGTTTTACTCGCAATGAATCGGATTCTTTTTCCGCTATAATCTTCATAATAAATCTTAGCCTTTAGATTTTCTTTTCTAAACTTATTTTCAATTTTTCTATCACTAACCTTAAAAGTAAAGCAAGAACTTAACATCATCAATAACAATATTGACAAGATTAGAGACTGTTTTTTGTAAATATATTTAACTATTTCATTCATTCTTAAAGCAATTGGTTCAAAAGTATCGAAATTTTAGAAAAGATTTGTTTCTTTGTAAACTAAACTATCATCATGTCAATAGAAGTACAAAACATTAGCAAAACTTACGGAGCACAAAAAGCCTTAGACGGTATTAGTTTTAAAATAAACTCTGGTGAAATTGTAGGCTTTTTAGGACCTAATGGTGCTGGTAAATCTACGATGATGAAGATTATTACAACTTACATCAATGCTTCTGATGGGGTAGTTATCGTAAACGGACATAATGTAGCCACTGAACCCATGTCGGTGAAACAGTCTGTTGGGTATTTACCTGAACACAACCCATTGTATTTAGACATGTATGTAAAAGAATACATACAGTTTAATGCTTCTATACATACTATTACTAAATCAAGAATTCAAGAGGTAATTGAGCAAGTTGGTTTAACACCTGAAGCTCACAAAAAAATTAGCCAATTGTCTAAAGGTTATCGTCAACGAGTTGGTTTAGCAGCTGCGTTATTGCATGACCCTGAAGTACTCATTTTAGATGAGCCAACTACAGGATTAGACCCAAATCAATTGGTTGAAATAAGAGGATTGATTAAAGAAATTGGCAAAACAAAAACGGTATTGTTTTCAACGCATATTATGCAAGAAGTTGAAGCCGTGTGCGACCGGGTAATTATTATTAATAAAGGACAAATTGTAACTGATAAAAAACTGAATGAACTTAAGTCTGATAAAGAACAAGTTATTGAAGTTGAATTTGATTTACGTGTTGAGCCTCAATTAATCAATCAGATTCCGAAATTGAAAAACATTGAAAATGTCCATGATAACATCTGGAAACTTACTTTTAACACTAGTAAAGACATGCGTCCTGCTATTTTTGACTTTGCTCATGATAATGGATTAAAGCTACTGCAATCTTCTATAAAAAATCAAGATTTAGAAAGTCTATTTAGAAGTCTTACGAAATAGAAACTCCTCCTAACCTCCCCCAAGGGTAGAAATTATTAGCAATTAGTTTACAGTATCCTTCTTCTTTTTCTTACCAAAAAGACCTTTCAGAGCATCTTTTGCTACATCTTCAACTGTAGGTTTCGGTGTAGGTTTCGCTACTGAATCAGTAGAAACAACTGTTGAATCCTTAGTTTTTTCTTTACCACCAAGCAAATCTTTTAATGCATCGCCGACCTTATCTTTTCCTTTCTCAATCAATTTATCTTTTTGTTGTGCCACCAACTGCTTCGTTAAATCAGTCACAGCTGATTTCATATCCGTTTTAACCGTAGGATTCTTAAAACTACCCGAAATCAAAGCATTAACTGGTATTTTAATGTTTTCACTGTCTTCTTCTTTTAATTGTGCTAACAACTTTGTTACATCCGTCCCTAAATACTTAGCTGGCACATTTACAACCGCTTTATAACCTAATGTATTATCAAAACCATGACCACCACTAATGTCAATTTTAATATCTTCATAATTAATAGAAAAAGGATGTACCTCTACTTTACCATCTTTAAATGACAACGCTGTTTTTAAATCGTCTAAATTCAATTTTTTAGCATCTAAAAAGGTGAGTTGGTCTTCTAACTTCTGTATCAATGGAGAGTTTTCTGATGAAAGCTTTGAACTCAATAACTCTGCAGCAGCCTTACCAGACAAAGTGCTCAAATTGGGTGTAAAATCATTATTTAAAAATCCTGAAAGGCTAATAGTTGTATTTAATTTTCCTTGAATTATGTTGGCAATTGGTGCCAATGCTTCTAACAAACTCAATTGCTTAAAAGATTCATCAATATTTAAGCTTTTCATGTCCAAATTCATTGCAAAAGTTGGTGTTGCGGACTTCGTAGATACATTTCCATCAAAACCAATGATACCATTAAAAAGATTGGATTTCATGTTTTTTAACGTAGCTGTTTGATCTTTAATTAACAACGTACCTGATACATTTTTCAATGTTAAGTTATCATACAAAACCGTATTTGCTTTTGCATCAATAGTACAGTTTAAAAAAGAGGGTATTTTAATACTCTCAGTTGCTGCAATTGGGGTTTCTTTTTTCTTTTCTCCTTCTTTTTCACTTGCCTCAGCCACCATAAAATCATTCACCGAAAACGTATTAGAGTTCAAAGAAAAACGGCCTTCCATGTCTTCTTTATTGAAGAAAAAACCAATTAAATTATCTATACTACCCGTGGCTTGAATGTCTGTTTTCCCCAATTTAGCATCAAAACTATTAAGTTTTACAGATTTGGGATTTAACGTTAATGAGGTTTTATCAATTATTAATTTATCACTCAGCTCTGCAGATACATATTCAAAATTCTGCAATGAAAAAGTACCTGATGTTCTCGTGTTTTCATAATTTCCTTTTTCTATAGAATTCATGTCAAAAGCAGTATTGGCATTTATGGATAAATTTCCTTTCAAATCTTTTACAGCTTCCGCAGGATATACCTTTTCTAAATTCGCCAAGTTTATTTTCCCATCCAAATGAGCTTTAACCTTCATGTTTTCGGTTACTTCTGATAATTGAGCAGACGCATTAAATATCTCTTTGTCGATTCGGAAAGATAAGGTGTCAACATTTACATAGGTATCTTTGACCAAACCTGTTTCATTTGCAATCTTTGTATTTATGTTGATGTTTTCCAATGATTTTGGCAAGTCAGGATACTTAAAAGAAGCATTATCCGAATTAATTATGATATTAAACTTCGGAATGTGTGTGTCGTCAACCACCCCCTCAAAATTACCTGTAACGTCAAAATTACCTGTAGTTGTTACCCCTTCAATATTTTTAGAATATACCTCAGGTATTAACGCTAAAAAGTTCTTAAAATCTGATGATGGCGTTTTAAAATTGATAGCCACTTCTTGATTGTTATCATTAATTTTAACAAAACCATCAAAAACTAGCGGCAATTGATTAATCAATGCCTTGTTTTCTAAAAAGCTGAATTTATTTTCATTTAAATCAATACCAATTAAAGCTTGTAAATCAATTTTATTGTTGTTAAAATAAGCGACACTATCCATTTCAAATGAAATTAATCCATCCGTTTTTGTATCTAATTTAGAGGTTGCTGCCGACAAATTGCCTTCTCCTTTATGATTAAACTCTTTTAATGAAAACGACATTTTACTTGAAGCATCTGTATAGGAAATTTCACTGTTGGTAATACTATACCCCTCTAATTGCAACTGTAAAGGATCTGACTCAGTAGTTGAAGTTGTTTCCGTTTCAGTTTCTTTTGCAATATCATAATTAGCATTTCCATTTTCATCAATTTTAACCGCTAATTTTGCACCATCTATTGCAAATGTAGTAATGCTAATATCAGAATTACTTTTAAACAATTGACCTATTGGTAATTTTAAATTAATTGATTTTGCCTTAAATAAAGTATCACCTTCGAAAGGAGCCTTATTTACCAATGAAGTTTTGTATAATGAAACTTCAGCACTCGGAAAACTACTCCAAATACTTAAATCAGCATCTTCAAATTCTAATGTAGCATTCAAATTATTGTTGGCTGTTTTCTTTACCAATTCTATTATTTTTCCTTCAAAAACTATGGGAATAATAATTACTGCCGCTATTAAAACAACTAAAAGTATCCCTAATATTTTAAATATTTTTTTCATGTATTTTTATCCTTAATTGACTTAATTTTAATAAACTTTCTTCAAATGGTAAAATATAACACTTTAATAACGCATTTTATCTCATAACATTTTATCATTAACTCAATTGACAAAAGTAATTTTCATTTACTATTTCTCATGTTAAGAAAAGCGTAAAATATTGTACTTTTGCAATAAATTTTAACGCATGGATATTTCTGTTATTCCCAATATTAAACACACAAATAGTAACAACTTTTTTTTATTGGCTGGGCCATGTGCCATTGAGGGCGAAGAGATGGCTTTACGAATAGCTGAAAAAATTATTTCAGTAACTGATAAGCTAGAAATTCCCTTTATTTTTAAAGGTAGTTTTAAAAAGGCTAACCGTTCTAGAGTAGATAGTTTTAGTGGCATTGGAGATGAAAAAGCCTTAAAAATACTTCAAAAAGTAAGTAAAACTTTTGGCGTACCAACAGTAACTGACATACATGAAAGTGGTGATGCTTATCTCGCTGCTCAATTTGTTGATGTCTTACAAATTCCCGCATTTTTAGTTCGTCAAACGGATTTAGTCGTTGCTGCTGCAAAAACAGGTAAGGTTGTCAATTTGAAAAAAGGACAATTTATGAGTGCAGAAAGCATGAAACATGCTGTAAATAAAGTGATTGATAGCGGTAATGAAAAAGTTATGATAACCGATAGAGGTACCATGTTTGGGTATCAAGATATGATTGTTGATTTTAGAGGAATTCCTACAATGAAAGAATTCGGAACCACTATTTTAGATGTAACGCATTCATTACAACAACCAAATCAAACTTCAGGTGTAACTGGTGGTAGACCGGACATGATCGAAACTATTGCACGAGCTGGTATTGCAACAGGGGTTGACGGATTATTTTTAGAAACTCATTTTGATCCAGCTAATGCCAAATCTGACGGTGCTAATATGTTACATCTAGATCATTTAGAAAAACTACTTACCAACCTAGTGGCTATAAGAAAAACAATAAATTCACTATAATTAGAAATACCGTAATGTTTAAAACTAGATTTTTTCTAAGTATTATTTTATCTTTAATAACATTAAGTCTTTTAGCACAAGAAATAAAACCTACAAGATATACCGCTAGTAATAAAGGGAAGTTTTTTGTAAGTTGGGGTGGTAATAGAACTTCATTTACGAACTCAGACATCACTTTTAAAGGGGCTGATTATGACTTTACACTAACGGATGTAAAATCGCACGATAAGCCTAAAGGTTGGCATATTGACTATATTAACCCTGGACGGATGACCATTCCTCAGACTAATGCGAAAATTGGATATTTTATTAATGAACATTATACGGTTGCTATTGGTCTAGATCATATGAAGTATGTGATGACCCAAAATCAAACTGCACAAATTGATGGTGACATAAATATGCCAATTACGGAACCTGGAGCTGTTTTTAATGGCTTATATAACAACGTTCCTATTCAATTAACAGAAGATTTTCTAAAATTTGAACATACAGACGGTTTAAACTTTATCTATTCTGAATTTTCGAGATTTGATGATATTTCCTCTCTTTTCAATATTAAAAATACGGATGTTTTTCAAGTAAATATTACGGAAGGAATTGGTGCTGGTGTGTTATACCCTAAAACCAATGCTACGCTTTTATCAAAAGAACGCCATGACGATTTTCATATTTCTGGATATGGTGTTGCATTAAGTGCAGGATTACATCTTAATTTCTTTAAATATTTCTATATTAGAGGTGATGTAAAAGGAGGATTTATTGATATGAATAATATTAGAACTACTAAAAGCAATGCTGATAGTGCTTCTCAATCATTTTTTTACCTTCAAAGAGTAATATCTCTAGGAGGGATTTTTAAGTTATAGATTACAATTTTTTAGCTAAAATGTTGTTATATAGTTTATTGTGAGAAACATAACACTATACCTGTTGCTGTTTTTGTTTATAAACAAAAACTATGCTCAGCAATTTGATATTGCTGGACAAATGAATAATATCCATTCTCCAATTACTTCCACAAAAACCATGACGCATGAATATGATGCTGTTGACGCAAGAGTAAGAAGCTATAGCTCAGATTACAAAAGCTCGGCGGCTTTAGCGGAACAAATTCTGAAAGATTTTACGACGAAAAAAGATAGAATTAGAGCCCTCTATACTTGGCTATGTATTACAATTAAATATGACATGACTTCCTATGCTAAAGGACAGACTGAAATTGGTTTCAGTTACACCTCTAAAACGGATTTTAACCGTAAAATGAAGGCTATAAACAATTCAATTGTCCATAAAACACTTGAGACCAAAAAAGCAATTTGTGAAGGTTATGCCCAAACATTTAAAGAAGTTTCAGAATACTTAGGTATTGAATGTAAATTAATTGGGGGATATGCCAAAGGTGATGTTAGTGATATTAATACAATTCCAGAAGCAGAAAATCATGCATGGAATGCCGTCAGAATTGATGAAAAATGGTATTTGATTGATGCTACTTGGGGTGCAGGCTATACCTATGGTAACAAATGGTTTTCGCAATTTGACGATTTCTATTTTTTTTCTGACCCTGATCAATTTGCTTTAACCCATTACCCTTCTGAAACCGAATGGTTACTAACTGAATCAAAACTGACATTAAAGCAATTTTATAGCAAACCCATTTATAAAAATTCTTTTTTTCTTAATAAATTGAAATTAATTTCACCAAAATTTGGTGTTCTTGAAGAAGCAACTAAGACAGATATTGTGTTTTTAATGGGACACTTACCTGAAAATATTAATTTGTTTTATGCGTTTAAGGGCGATAGATATAGTAAAAAAATTGAACCTGATTGCAATAGTGATCAATGTACTTTTAACATTTCATTTACAAAAACTAGCGATTCTGAATTGTACATTTTCGTCAATCAAAGACCTATTTTAGAATACTTTGTAAAACTGAAATAAATCTTATAAAAAAAATCCCAAATTACAACTGAATCATGTGTAATTTGGGATTTGAATATTATTAGTTATTTACCTATCCACACTTAGACATTCCGCAACTTTTGCATTTTAAACAACCTTCTTCAAAAACCAACCCTTCTGGATCTCCACATTCGCTACATTTTTTATCCTTTACTATGGCATCTTTAGGTATAAAGCGTTTTAAAGCTCGTGCAACACCATTTTTCCATGTATTGATGTGATCGTCATATAAATTTAGATTCTGAATTAAATCAACTACATATGGCATTGGCATACCATGACGTAACACACCAGAAAGTAATTTGGCATAGTTCCAAAATTCTTTGTTGAAAGATCTAGACAATCCTTCAATAGTTGTTTTATAGCCATCACTATCTATATATTGAAAATCGTATCTAGCTTCGTCTTGTTCATCTCTATTTTTTATTACCCAACCTTTCTCAACCCATTGTGGTAGGTTAAAGGCATCTTTCATTTTTCCTGTAAAAATTTCGTAAGGTTTTCCATCAATTAAACCAATAACGGCCAACCATTTTTCTGATTCATTGTGGAATCTAATAATTTCAGCTTCAATTCTATCTGGTCTTTTAGCAACTATAGTATCTTCTTTATATCCTTCCTTTTTTTCTTCGCTTTTTTCATCTGTTGATACCAAAATACCACTTCTTGAACCATCTCTATATACGGTAATACCTTTTAAGCCTTGCTTCCAAGATTCAACATAAATATCTCCAACTTTATCAACAGTAACATCTGATGCCAAATTAATAGTTGAACTAATCGAATGCGTGGTATATTTTTGAACCAAAGCCTGCATTTCAACACGTTTGTTCCAGTCAATTTCAGGGGCAGTTGCACCGGCATATGGACTGTCTTTAACATCAGTTTTACCTGTGGTGTTCATCCAAGTTTCAAACTTTTTATGATAAACTGTAAATTCTTCAAAAGCGTCTCCTAATTCATCTACAAAATCTACTTTAGAATTTTCGTCATTGGTATTCACTTTTCTACGACGTACATAAGATAGCATGTACACAGGTTCTATACCTGATGATACTTGTGCCAACATACTTAATGAACCCGTTGGAGCCACCGTACTAATTGAAATATTTCTTCTACCATTTTGCATCATTCTATCATACAAATCAGGAAACTCATTACTCATCATTTGAACAAATTCAGATGTATCTTCAATGTTTCTGTTAAACACTTCAAATTGACCTCTGTTTATGGCCATATCAATACTACTATCAAATTCAGCTACGAATTTTTTCTTCATTATGGCATCAACCACAGATAAAGCTTCATCTGTGTCAAATTTAATTCCCAAAGCGGCAATAGCATCTGCTAAAGCAGTAAAACCTAGACCAGTTCTTCTTCCTTTTTTACCAGTTTCTGACAATAATTCCCAAATTTCTCTTTCTGTTCGTTTGATATGATCAGGTTCAGGATCTGCTTCAATTTTTGCTAAAATTTTATCTGCAGCCTCCAATTCTAAATCAACTAAATCATCCATTAAGCGTTGTGATTCATATACAACCTCGTAGAATTTTTTAAAATTGAATTTTGCTTTTTTTGTATAAGGATCTTCTACAAAACTGAACAAATTAACTGCAATTAAACGACAACTATCACCACCTTGCATTGCAATTTCAGAACATGGATTTGTAGAACTATTTTTGAATTCAGGATAGACTGATGATGTAGAATAGTGATGCTGCCTATCCCAAAATATCAATCCTGGTTCAGCTGAATTATGAGCACATGTTATAATTTTTTCCCATAATTCATTTGCATCAATTTCTTTGGTATATTTTGGTTCTGAACTTTCGATAGGCCATTGCAATGTGAATTTTGTATTGTTTACTACAGCATTCATAAAAGCATCAGATAATCTGATAGAAATATTTGCACCTGTTATCTTAGTTAGGTCTTGTTTAATGGTAATAAAATCTTCAATATCTGGATGTGCAACATCCATGGTTAACATTAACGCACCACGACGACCATTCTGAGCAACTTCGCGTGTTGTATTTGAAAACCTATCCATAAAAGATACGGCTCCTGTAGTTGTTCCTGCCGCATTTGATACCAAAGCATCTTTTGGCCGTAACTCAGATAAATCTACTCCTACTCCACATCGTCTTTTAAATAATTGTGCTAACTGTTGATCGGTATAACAAACACCTCCATATGAATCTACTACTGATGGTACCACAATACAGTTAGAAAGTGAAGCAATTACTTCTTTATTACCTAAACCAAACATTACACTTCCTTGTGGAATTACATATTTAAAATCTTTAAAAAGATCATATATTTTTTCAGTAGTTAATGGTTTTCTCGCTTTTCCATATGTAGATAAATTATCTGAAACGTTGTCTGTAGGAATATAATTTTTTTCAATTCTACCAAATTCTTCTGCCATACGTAAATGCATCTCATCAGGAGATCTCTCCTTATAGTTTCCAGTTTTGTCTTTGAGACAATACTTGTTTATCCAAGTAGTAGCGGCTAGTTCATCCCCTTTAAAATAGGCTAATGAAGCTTCTAAAACTTCTTGATAATCATAAATTTCAGCTTTGGTTTTGGTAATTTCTACAGACATAATCGGTTTTTATTGATAATTAGAGTTGCCAAAATTAAACTAGAAATTTACATGTTCCTGAATAGGTTTTGAATTTTAATAACAATGAGAGGTTGAAAACTTTTTAGAGAATTAATATCTAAAAAGTGATTTTTTTTAGGTAAATTATTCAGCAATTATTGCTATGCTTTAAATGTTAATGGTTAAACATTTTATCCTTAACTGAATAAGCATCTTTTAGTACATTTATTAAAATAGTTTCATCAATTTCATCCAATGATAAATATCGTAATGACTTTATTACTTTACGATTGGCCGTTGTCAAATTCTCTAAATGAACCGTTAAATTACTGCCATTCCAAAAGCCTAAATCTACAAATTGCTCCTTTTTACTTACATTCATATAACAAAACGGTCTATTGTATATGTAATAAAAGGGAATTCTGTATTTGTATTTTAAATCGACCTCTGAAATAGTATTCTCAATAATTACCTGCAAGTGTAATACCATAGAACGATAAGGTTCTGGTTGATTTAAAATGTAGTTTTCTGCTGGGTTCATAATTCAACAAATCAATTAATCCAATTTAATGATTACAAAGTAAATAAATTCTTGCACATTTCAAATATTCCATTACCTTTGCATTTCAAAGTACTTTTATTATGAATGAAAAAGATTATTTAAAAGACATCTCGGAGATTAAGGATATTATGAACCGTTCAACTCGGTTTATTTCATTAAGTGGACTCTCAGGTATATTGGCAGGAACCTATGCATTACTTGGTGCATTTATTGCCTACAAGTTATTAGAAGATGTTAATTATAATTTTGATTACTCTACTGAAATTCTAAAAACAAACTATACAATACTTGGTTCACTAAAAAACTCACTGATAGGACTTGCTTTAATTGTTGCATTTTTATCAGCGATAACTGGCTATGTTTTAACAAAGAAAAAAGCGAAAAAGAATAATGAAAACATTTGGACACCGGCTTCTCGTCAACTTATTAGTAGCTTTGCAATACCAATGATAACTGGTGGAGTATTTATCTTTCTTTTAATTGAAAGAGGCATTTATGGTATTGCTGCACCAGCTGCTCTTATATTCTATGGATTAGCCTTAATAAATGCGAGCAAATACACATTAAGTCAAGTCCGATTTTTAGGAGTATTAGAAATATTATTAGGCTTATTAGCCTTGGTGTTTTTTGGAAATGGATTGTTATTTTGGATACTCGGATTTGGCATTCTACATATTATCTATGGTGCATTGATGTATTTTAAAATAGAGAGAAACTAAAAAGTGAAAGACCTAATTAAAAATATAAACAAACTCTTTGATCATAGAATCAGACTAGGAATTATGTCTGCTTTAATGGTTAATGACACCCTCGACTTTAATACACTAAAAGATTTACTTGATGTTACCGATGGTAATTTAGCGAGTCATATTAAAGCATTAGAAAGAGCAGAATACATTAAAATAAGAAAATCATTTATTGGTAAAAAAACCAATACTAAATATAACGCAACACATTTAGGTACATTAGAATTCAAAAAACATTTAGCTGCCTTAGAACGTATCATTAATAATAAACCTTAAAATTTTTTACCTAATTACTTTGTATTTCAAAGTGCTTTTAAAATATAAAAAACATGAACAAAAATATTCCATTAATCGCCAGCTCACTAATCTTTAGCTTATTATTCTTTAAGCAGAATATTGGTTTAAATTTCCTACTATTCTCAACGCTTACAATAGCACTACTCTTTATATTTAATACCAAGCAATTTAAAACAATAAAGGTGCTTACAGCTGCACTCGTTTTTTTAGCAACCGCAACCTTTGTCTTTATTTATAACACTACATTAAGTATAATATCGAGCATTATTGCCTTCTTTTATCTTTTAGGAACCTTAAGTGAAGTACACTCCTCCGTTTACATTCAACTGCTAAATGGCTTTTTCTCTTCTATTGCTTCGGGTTTCTCCATGTATTACAATCGTTTCTTAGAGGAGACAGAAGCCGTAAAAAAGAAAAGCATCGATTATGTTTATTGGTTAAAAATGATTGGAATACCGACAATAGTATTGCTCGTTTTTGTAATCCTATACCGAAGTGCTAATCCCTATTTTGATGAACTTTTAAATAAAATAGACTTTAGCTTTATCAACTTTCAGTGGATTTTATTTACCACATTAGGCTATTTTTTACTGTTAAACATTACCAATCCAATTACAATTGAATCCGCTACAGCTTTCGACTTAATAACAGCTAATAATCTCAACAAAGATGACATAAAACCACAATCTAGCGAAAACTTGGGTCAAGAGAACCAATTGGGAATCATTCTACTCGTGCTTTTAAATATGCTTATTCTATTCTTCTTAGTTACAGACACAATCTATTTATCACATTTAACAGATTTAAATGCTTCTGACCTATCTAGAACCGTCCATGAAGGCATCTACGCATTGATTACCTCCATTGTCTTCGCCATTGGGATTATACTGTACTTTTTTAGAGGAAACCTCAACTTTTATAAGAAAAACAAAAACTTAAAAGTGTTAACCACGCTATGGATTGGTTTAAACATCGTACTTATTTTGGTTACGACTTACAAAAACTATCTCTATGTAAGCTTCCATGGTTTAACCTATAAAAGAATAGGTGTTTTTATATATTTATTATTATCAATTATTGGTTTAATAACCACTTTTATAAAAGTATATGCTACCTATAATTTCTGGTTTCTTTGTCGTAAAAATATCAGCATCGGATTTGCTGTATTATTAATCTCAACTACAATAAATTGGGATAAACTGATTACAAAATATAACACCCAATATGCAGAAAATATAGATTTTGATTATTTGATAGGCCTATCAGATAACAATACTCTTATACTAAAAGAATATGTAGATGTTATTACAAACGAACCACCTATATCAGCTCAAAATCAAATAACACATAAATACAATCAGTATTGTAAAAATTTACAAGACAATAATTGGCAAGAACTCGTTTTTGATAATTTAATACTTAAGCCATGAATGTCAGTTTACGAACAATAAAAACGGCCTTTAAGTCAGCACTCTTAGCTGTATCTTTACTCTACTTCGCTATACTTTGTTTAAATGAAGGGCGAATTTCAGACGCTCTCCCTTTTCTACCTATTTGTCTATTCGTAAGTTTTATTCTTATTATACTAGGCGTAGGTTTTACCATTGTTCCCTTTTACTATCTTGGAAAAAAAAATCCAATACCTAAAATAGGTAAGAAATTTTTTCCATTGTATGCAATTTTATCTTTTTCATTCTGTTTAATATTTACGGTTATGTCAGGTTTTATGGCGGCAAATGTTATTCTTGGCATTGCCTATATAACAGCAATGTTTGCCTGGATATGGTTTTTTAATTTGGACAAGAATAAAATTAATTGATAGTAATTGAAAAAGACAAAAATTTATCTTAGAATTTTTTGGGTAGCCCTTGTACTTATTGGGTTAACCTTATTCTTTTTATATCCGGAGAGGTTTACGCACAACTCGCTTTCTGCCTTTGTAAAAGAAAATTCAACAAAAATATTTTCAACCTATATTGGAATTTGTCTAATCCGCGGTTTATTTCTACTTCCATCTACTCCATTTATTTTTGCTGGCGTTTTGCTTTTTCCAGAATCACCTTGGACTGTATTTTGGATCTCCATGTTTGGAATAATGACTACTGCCATTTACCTCTATTTTGCCTCCAAGTTCTTAGAATTTGGTAAGCTTTTTGGTCAAAAACATAATGCAAAAAAAACCAAAATAATAGAAAAATTAGACAAACACGGTTTTTGGGTAGTTCTCGGTTGGTCTTTTTTCCCTTTAGTCCCAACAGACTTGATTTGCTATATTGCAGGCTCAATTCGAATGAACTTTTTAAAATACATTTCAGCAATTTTTATAGGGGAATCAATTCTCGTTGCTTGTTATATTTTTTTAGGAGAAGGAATCTTAAAACTATTCTGATTATTAGTAAAAAACAATGTAAAACTTGCCTTTTTAGCCCCTATTAACTATCCCTCCTTTTAATCTCCTTTACCAAATGTTCTAAACCATTTAGTTTTAATTCATATACCAAGCCGAGCATCATCCCTAATTTACCTTTAGGAAAACCTTTGGCATGATACCAAACGATATAATGCTCTGGCAAATCTATAAGGTCTCTCCCTTTAAATTTACCATATGGCATTTTAGTATTGGCTAAATCAATAAGAAATTGTTTGTCTTGCATTATATTTAGTGCCTAGACACCCCTAAAGTCCCCTCGAGGGGACAATTAATTTGTATTTTATTCTTTACCGTCAACGTAATCTTGAAGGTATTTAAAATTTTCAGTGAGCTTACCGTTCTCGGTCATTTTTGCTCGCTGTAAAACACCCTCTTTATCATCATTAAAAAATGCCGGAATTACATCTTTTAAAAACATGTTTCCAAATCCGCGACTCGCATTATCAGGTAATTCGCAAGGCAAATTATCTACTGCCATTACAACTATAGCCTTAGCATCTTTATAATCAATTTCTTGACTCGTTTCAGGATTATACCCATAAACTGGATCAGCAATTGTAGAAGGTCGGATAGTTGGTGCAACCGGACCATCAATATCGCAACTAATATCTGCAATTACTTTTATGTTAAAAGTATCCGTTTTTGTGTTGTCATGTGTAATTATATAAGGAGCTCCTTCACCATAAAAATGGGCAGCAATATATAAGTCACTTACTGCTGCAAAACGCATAAATGTTGATTCGTAATCACTCGGATTTTCGAAAAAATCATATTTATCTAATTCCTGTCCGTCTTTGCGTGCATTATAATCTAATGCATCTAATTGCACATATACAGGTTCATTAAATTCCTTTTCTAAATAGTCATTAACTGAAACTTCTTTAATTTTTAATATCTCTAAAATTTCTTTTACACCTGTACCTACTTTACCTGTACCCGTTACCACAATTTTAATTGCAGGGACTTTAATTTTCTGTAATTCTTCCTCTAATTCTTTACCATCTTTTAAACTGTCTGCATTTGGCAAATTTATACCTCCAAATTTAAGACCATATGCTCTGATAGCATTATAGGCTCCTACAATTCCAGCGTAATATCCAAAACCTATTAATCGATTCCCACGGCTATCAGTAACCGTTTCATGATCATAAAAAGTAATATTTTTATCGAGAATGGCATTTAACAACGTTCTGTTATAAGGTTGTTTTTTTATAGTATGAGAGAAGAAAAAATAAGATTTATTGGCAATTAAACTATCAATGGTAGCTTCTTTTACACCCAACATCACATCACAATCTGAAACATCTTCAGAAACCTTAATACCTAATGCTCTATATTCTTCATCTTTAAAGACTCTAATATCAGAAGATTGAACAACCACTTCTGCATTTGGGTATGTTTCTAATAACTGACAACAAGCCTTAGGCGATAAAACCACACGACGATCTGGCGGACTTTTAACTTCTTTTATTATAGCAAACTTCATATGTTAGGTTTTGGTACAGATTTTGTTGCAAGGTATTATGAAATAAGGTATTTAACAAGTTTTGATTTCAAAATTATAACTATCTTTGTAAATTAAATAATAATTTGGGGGCGACTGGTTTTGACAGCAAGACCAATTGAACTGTAAGCATGTCGAGCAATGAAATAGTACTCGTAAAACTCAATTTCAACACTTTAAACGGCGAGAATAACTACGCTTTAGCTGCATAATCCGAATTACAGTAGGATTTAGCCTCGTCTCTACTAGGTAGAGAAGCTTTATGTCTCCTGACAGCCTTTGTTAATGGCGTTCAAGTTTGAGACATCGTAAAAATTGACATAGAAATGCTATACTTCGCTAGTGTTTTGAAACTAAAGAAGATAAGCTAAAAGTGGGCGGTTGTCGGTCAGCTTTTGGACGAAAATTAAACGATGACTATGCATGTAGAAAGCACTTTAGTTGCTTGTTTGGACGAGGGTTCGAGTCCCTCCGTCTCCACAAATTAAAACCTCAACACATTGTTTTACAATTAGTTGAGGTTTTTTACTTTTAAAATTTGTACGATTATTGTATTGTAAGTTAAATAACGTCAATAAATTATCAATATTTCGTTTTAAAATTAAGAGAGTATTTATCTAATCTATGCCCTTCTTTAAAGGCTCTGTTCTCAATTATCTTGTTTGATTGAGCGTTATAAACAACTTCAACAAAAAACATATCAATAGCATAAATGTTTATTTTATAGTTATCTTCATTAACTGTATCTAGATAAATACCAATATCCCATATAGAATTATATTGCTGTTGTTCTTCTAATAATAAGTATTCGTATAAGGTCATATAATATTAAAGTATTTTAGTATTAACCCTATTACAGCGAAGATTAATCCATAAATTAAAGTGTATTTGCCAAAATCATCAAAACTGTTAGTGTTTCTAGGCTCTTTACAACTTCCTTTTGGTGCTGGAGTTCCTTTCATAATTAAGAATTGAACCTCTAATATAAGAATTACTTAATATACTAATTATATAAAAAAAACATCTTATTAAACAGTTAAATTTATTTTGTTGATAACGCAACCATTTGCTTGAGTAATTCTTTAGGAGTTTGGTCTTTTGTGAGTCTTGATAATTTATTTTTTTTCATTTCAATATTTTTAAAAATAACGGGGCTATTAAAATTTAGACTTTGAAGTTCCTCAATTTTTGCTTCAACACTAACAATATTCATAAATCGACGGAATTGGTCATTATTTAAATGTGGTACACCATTTTGTTTTACAATAAGACTAAAGTATTTTGTAAAGTTCATTTTACAAAACTATAAAACAAACGAATTAGTGATTGTTTCAATTTGAACCAATTCTTAATACTATCAAATATAATTGTTTGTTTAAATTATTGTCATTTCAAACTCCTATTTAACAGTATTTTAAATGAATTTTTATATATTTGATAGGTGGTCGCTAAATTGAATCTGTTAAAGCAATCTATTTACAAATAATGCTCATTTAGTTTCTTATAGTAACGATAGCGGATATAAACGCAATACGTTTATACAATTGTTACCATTTATTTAAAAACAATCAGCCAAATAAAAGAAATTAAAATGGACATTTTTTGCTTTTTAAGAGATTACCCAGCAATTGGCGGACTTGCTATCGGAGCGATTTTCGGAGCAACAGGCTGGATTGGAAGAAGTATCTTTGACGTTGTATTGGAGAAGAAACGTTACAAAAGAGAATTAAAAACCTATTTGTGGAAGGAAAAAATTAACGCATCTAAAAAAGCATCAGAATTTTATCTGGAATATGCCAATTTTTTGAATTTAGCCCGAATACAATTTGAGAATTTTCGATTGGGGAAAATTGAACACGAATCCTTAATTGAAAACTTCCAAAAAGAGGTTGCTTTTTACGCCGAAAAACTAAAGACATTTCCTCATTTCGAACATCATCATATCAATATATTCTATGAATTTGACGAGAACAAAGCGATGGAAATTAATAACAAAATCAACGCAACAAATCGAGAAATTTCAGAATTAAGTCCAGACTCAGTCAACACCGAAAAGGCAAGTGAACTGTTTAAAATTCTGGAAGATTGTTATGCTGAATTATTTGACCTTCAAAAAGGACATACAAATAGAATACGAGAGAATTTGAAAGACTATGTGTAGAAAAAACAAATGGTAACAACACCTATATGCCATTAATTTTGGCTTAATTATCGGGTTTTAGGCAAATGCTTTTAAAACATTTTTTCTTCAAACAACTCATGCTCTTAGTAGGTATTGTTTAGGGAAACGCAAGGGCTACATAAAAAAATATTTTAAAAGCGAAAAGGTCTGTGTTTTATCTATTAACTTTATAGCTTTATCAAAGAAAATTAACGGCACATAGCCCAAACGTTTGCAGTAATTAAAAATAACAAATATGCTTAATGATAAAAAAGTAAAAGCATTACAGACTCTAATCAGAGATTCATTTCGAATCAGACCTAATCACAACCCAAAGTATATTGATGTTGAAGGGCATTTAGACCGTCTTGGGTCAAAACAACAACAAGTAATTTTTGGGAGAAGAGGTTCCGGAAAATCTTGTTTATTGGTTCACTATAAAAATGACGTTGGAAAAAAACATGAAATATTATCGATTTATGTGTCTACTGACGATATAAAAAGACTCGGATATCCTGATGTTTTAATTAGATTATTACTTCAAATCATGGAATCTATTCCTTCATCTAAGCAGAAATGGCGAAAATTTGTTTTACGAAAAACAGAAGTTCAAAAACATATTGAGGATTTAAGAAAACTTCTTAATAGAGCTGAAACAAGAAAAGTACAAGAAGAAGAAAAAAGTGAATCTAAATTTAGTGGAGGAGGAAATTATAAAGGTGTTAAAGCAAGTGCTGACCGAACAAATACTTTAGGAAAACTGAGTGAATTTCAAGAGAATAAACTTGATGAATTAGAAAGACATCTTCCAGACTATAAATTAGCTATCGAAAGAGAACTTAAAAAAAGTAAATATGAGGCCTGCTTCATTTTACTAGACGATTTCTACTTAATAAAAAGAGATAAACAACCTGATGTCATAGATTATATTCACAGATTGGTACGTGGAACTGAATATTATTTAAAGGTAGCGACAATAAGACATAGGACTGAATTAATTAGACATGAAAAACAAACAATTGGAATTGAGTTAAATCAAGATGTCGAAGAAATAAATCTTGACCGAACTTTAGAAGACTTATCCTCTCCAAGTGAATATTTAGGTAGAATTTTGAATTATATGGCTAATGAAGTTGGAATGGAAAATGCAAAAGAAAGTTTATTCAATCATAATTCATTTGACGAACTTGTTATAGCTTCCGGTGGTGTACCGAGAGATTTTCTCACGATTTTTGTTAACGCTATAGACCAAGCAATTTCGGTTGATAGAATACAACATCTTACTGCAACTAACATCTGGAAAGCAGCTAGCAGTTTCTCATACCAATCGAAGTTAAAAGCTCTTCGAAAGGACGCAAATGTTGAAGCATCTAGGCTTGAATCAGTTTTTAGAGATATTCTAAAATTCTGCATTGAAGAAAAAAAGAGGACTTGTTTTTTAATATCTCAAGACGAAACTCAACAGTATGGTGCTATGCACGAGTTGGTTCTTCAACTTATGGACTTTAAACTTATCCATGTAATAGAACCAGATACTTCAGCTGCCTCAGGTCGTAAAGGAAGATTTGAAGCATATACTCTTGACTTTTCGCTTTTTATGGAACCTAGAAAAAGAGGTATTCAAATAGTTGAGTTTTGGAAATTTGACGAGGGACGTAGACGAATTGGAGTAAGGGAATCACCAACTTATCATTTAGAGAGAGCTGAAAGTGCATTTCAAAATAATAGAGATGAAAAAACAGAAGACTTCATTGGAAGGATGGAAATTGAATAATAAAAACTACCGCCAGCACCGTATATAATTTATTGCTAGCTTCTCGCCTACTTACGAAAGTCCTCGCGGACTTTCTTGGTCGATAATTATTTACTAAATTAGTTGCTTAAAACACGCAACAAACCATATACAACAACGTTGGGCAACATTAAAAAAACATCATCCGAATTAAATAATTTATGGCAAAAATTTACATTTTACACTCAGAAGAAAATCACAATTTTATTAGGTCATTGATGAATAATTTAATGGAATTAGGACACGAATTAATTTTAAGTGATTTCGAGGTCGGACACGACATTAAAACTTCAATTAAAAATGCAATGAAGAGTGCAGATATTCATATTGCATTGATTTCGAATGACTCTTTAAATTCTAATTATTTTATGGATGAGGTAATTCAAATCCGAAATTATTCCGTCCATTCTAATTCACGAAAATTATTTATACCAATATTTTATCCCAATATTGACTTTAGTGAATTACCGAGTACAATTAGAAATATTCGCGGAATAATGCTGAATGGCACTACCGAAAATGATGTGCAAAATGTTGGAAAAGATATAGATAATGCAATCAACTCATTTTACGGTAAACAGATTGCTATTGAAGAAGAAGAGAAAGAGGTAAAACAAAAAATTGAATCTTCAGCACCAGAATATATTTCCCAGACTTTGACTGATTTACAATCTAAGGAGTCTAATATGAAAACGTATGCTTTAATATGGTATGGTTTAGGCTTTATAGCATTAATTGCAGGAGTTGCTGCAACAATATGGCTTTCAAATTCTGGTTTAGCTGATTTTGGAGAAAAGGAAAATTGGAGTAAGACAATATTCTTTGCAATTAAAAGTGCACTAATAATAATTCTACTTATTGCCTCATCGAAATATTCATTTACTCTTGGAAAAGCATATATGAACGAAACAATGAAAATAGCAGATAGAATACACGCTATCTCTTTTGGAAAATTTTACCTTCAAGTATTTAACAAAAGAATTGAGACAGAAGAATTAAAAGATATATTTAGAGACTGGAATATAAATAATCAATCTTCTTTTATGGGACAAAAAAGTGATGATTTCGACCCAAAACTATTGGATAAAATGTCTGATATTATTGATAAAATTAAAGGAACGGAAAAATAACGTTGCCCAAAAATGTATATAATACATAGCTAATATAGGCTTTCCGAAAGGTTTGAGTGTATTTGCGAAGATCGCCAAATTTAAAAATTTGGCTTTTGGTAAAATAAAGAAAAATTTAAAAATTCGTCTCGTGTATAATCCGAAACGATAGCGTCTGTTTTCAGCCCTACTATTCTTATACACGACCGTTGGACATAATTTTAAACATCTGAATGGAACACATTAAACAACATATTGAAGAACGTCTTTGGGAGTTTATAAAAAGAAGTTATAATTCGGAGGATTATAAAACAGCTATACTTGATTCTATTCAATTCATTGGAGATATAATTCGAGAAAAGTCTGGATTAGACAACGATGGAAATCAATTAATTGGTGGAGCACTTGGCGGAACTAATCCAAAAATTAGGCTAAATAAATTAAAAACTGAATCTGAAAAGAATATCCAAAAGGGAATTGAAAGTATCTTACGTGGAATTTATTCAGCTTATAGAAACCCGAGAAGTCATTCAAAAATAAACGATAGTGAACAAGATGCATTTGAAATAATAATTTTCATTAATCACCTTATAAAATTAATCGATAAATCAAAAGGAAAATTCACAACTGAACTCTTCTTGAAGAGAGTTTTTGACAATGATTTTGTTCAAACAAATCAATATGCAAACTTATTAATAAAAGACATCCCAAAAAACAAAATATTCGAAATAGCAATAGAAATATTTAGACAAAAAGAAAACGGAAAAGTAGCTATTATTATACTCATTTGGGAAGCGTTAAAAGATTTATTAAGCGAAGAAGAAAATATTGAGATTTTGAAATTGGTCTCGGAAGAATTAAGATTTACGGATTCATTAAAAACAGTAATTAGATGTATTGCATTATTCGAATCGCAATGGACAAAAATAGATGAAGATTCAAGGTTAAGAGCTGAAAATAAATTAATACAACTAATTCCTGTTGCTGAAAAAGATTTTCAAGGAACAACAAATGAAGCTGGAATATACGCTTCGTGGTTTACCTCTATTATTAAAGTGTCATTATTAAGAAACTTAGTTGCTGACAAAATTTACAATTCCTTAGTTTCACGGGACAAAGAAAAACAGAGATTTGTAATTGACTTTTTCGGTAATCATATTGATGGATTAGAAGATGTTTTGTTTTTGGATTCATTTAAAGATATTCTGAAAAAAGAATTGGATGATGGAAATAGAATAATTTACGATTGGGTTTCAAATTATTACGGAAAGAAGAAAGATTCTGATTTTAAAAAAGAACTAGAAAATTTTGTAGAGCAAATATCAGAAGATGATTTACCCTTCTAAAAAACTATGCCCATTACCGTATAAAATTAATTGCTGATTTTAGCTTACTTACGAACTATATTACTTAAAATAAGCAACTAATCAAAAAAAAAACCAATGGAAATAGTCTTTCAACTAAACTTATCACCTACTCAACCTGACTTGAATGAAATTGAAAAATGGTTAATTGAAGAATATAAAACTTTTGGAGATGGTTTCTATTGCAATTGGGCAATTATTGAAAAAGCATTTAGAAATAAAAAATTTATAACTTTAGAACATAATAATTTTCCAATCGGATTTTTAGTTTGGAACAAAGGGGAAATTTATGCTGAAATTGATATAATGGTAATTAAACCTGAAAATCGAAATAGCGGAATTGGAAAATATTTCTTCAACCAAATAGCGGGATTTTTTAAAGAAAAAGGATTTTTAGCTATTAAATTATTTTGCTCGCCAAGTGAATCAGAAAAATTTTGGAAAAAAATGGATTTTATAAAATTTCCTGACAGAGGATATTCTGAATCTGAATTGATGTATTATAAACCATTAATTGAAATTCAACAAACGACAAAAAACAATTCAGATAACAAAATTGAATTATGGAACGTTGAATCTTATCAAGCAAAAAATCACGAACCAAAATGGACTTGGGAAGTTAATTCAACTTTAGGAAAGTTATTATTGCCAATAATTCAACCTTGTAACTGCAATTGGAATTTAAGATGGACAAAAAACGGAAAAAAAATAAGAGAAGATAAAGTAAAATACTTTTCGGAAAATAATAGAATTGAATTCGATCCATTTTTATTTATAACTGAACTGAATGAATAGAAAAAAGGATGTATCCACAATGCGGGCTATATACCCTTAATTATAGCTTATTTATTGGGCTTGAGGTAATTGTTTTTTTTAAAACCTTCAAAATAGTATAGTGATGAAATAATTTTGCCACAATGCTTTGTTACAATTAATAATTCTTTAAATCTTTCGGATATATAATTGAGTGATCTTGCTATTTTATACCTATCTTCAGGAATTGTTTCAAGCTAGTTGCACTCAGGTTAAATAAACCATTAATATTAAGCCTTTTTATTTTAAACCCTTCTAGATGCATCGCATAAATTAATTCTCCATTAGATACGTAATCTCCAAAACGCCTTTCGATGTGATGTTTTAAGCCATAAGACGTTGCAAATCTATAAAACCCTTTAGTTTTAGTAAAATTCATCCTTATCATTATTCTTATTAAATCAATTTTTTCTCTGTCATTAAAAATAGAAGGATTAAATTCTGTTGTTGGATTAGAAAACCCATTGAGGTCTAACCCTCTTAAATCATTATTTTTCATGTGTTTTGTTATTTTTCTATTAAAATTTTTCTAAGATGAGTACTAATTTAGCGTTTTACCGAACTATCCAATAAAAAGGTTATACCAACAAAAAGTAGGTTAAGGAACTATTTACAAGACCAAAAATACATCGGAAATCGGAACGAGTGCTATCGTACGAGATTAACAGGGGGGGGCTGTTTTTTTGAGCATTAAATAGAAAATTTAATTCAATTTGAACTGATGCTATTGTAATTTTATGATACATTTATTCCTGTTTAAGGTATATATATTTATATAATTAACTCCCAATTGATAAGATTGAGCTCGCCTTTAGATATATCCTATTTGGTTTCTTCCAAAAACTGAATTAAAGCC
Organism: Aureibaculum flavum; assembly: GCF_016406085.1. Classification (GTDB taxonomy): domain Bacteria; phylum Bacteroidota; class Bacteroidia; order Flavobacteriales; family Flavobacteriaceae; genus Aureibaculum; species Aureibaculum flavum. The sequence goes on along the minus strand of NZ_JAEHFJ010000003.1, from coordinate 486,895 downwards.
ATATAACGGCTTTTATAATCTTCGATGTAATTGTTGTAAGGATTCTTAATAAAGCGTGAATACTGACGCCAAAAGAACCATACAAACTACTAATCAATTTACTAAACGTGCAAAAAAACTTTTAACACTTATAATTATTAATAATGAACAGCCAGGAAACTCCCAAATATTGAGTTCTTTCTTACTAGATTAGTCCAAGAATAAAAGCATTACCGATTCGTTCCTTTTTTAAGTTTAGTAGTAAGTTTATCTAAACCTTAAATTAAACTAGTTTAACAACGTTTATTTAATAACACTTTCTAAACCTTATTTTCTCCGTGTATACAAGGTCTCTAGCGTTAGGTTTAAAGGTTTAAACCTTTATAGAAAACCTTAAAAATTTGGTTAAGGTTTAAAGGTTTAGTGCCTATATAGTAGGCACGTACCTTAAACCTATTGTTAAACTATTGAAAGTTGATAATAACAATCTTCTAAAATGGACAATCATCTTCATTTTCCTCTAATCCATTAAATTTACCTAATGTATAAGGAGCTTTTGGTTTTTCTTGAAGCAACCACCCCTTATTTTTACATACACTAATAATCTCTTTTATTTTATTCATACCTATACCTTTTCCTGCACCTTTATATTTTTTATTAAATTCATCTTTAAAGATAGCAACAAGGTCACCATAAGAATAAGTATTTTGCTTTCTAAATAAGCCTTCAAGAATTCTATACTTATCGTAATCATTAATATCATAAGGTTCTAATTTATTAGCTGGCTTTACTCTCATTTCATAATTAGCAACCAATTGAGGCAACCCACCTATAATTTCGAACGCAAAAGGTTCTGGTTCTTTATTTCTACATTGCTCGGCATTAACAATTGAAATATTTTTATCTTTAGAATCCTTGTTAACAGAGAGGACAGTTTCGGCTTTATTTACCAGCTCAGAACCTAAATGTCCTCTAGCATTAGAATCATTTTTATTTTGGTGAAGCACAGCAATTAGGTGCATTTTATGAACCTCCGTCCAATTTAAAAATAGGTTTCCAATTTTTGTTGCCTCTGCTTCATCGTTTATTGAAGTAACAATATCTCTGACCCCATCAATAATTACTAATCCAACTTTTGGGTTTTCTTTTAAACAGTGCTCTATTAATTCAAGACGCTCCTCAGTACTTTTACTTCTCAGCCCATAAACTTTCAAATTTGTAGGAACGTCAATTCCTGTTAATTCGCAAATACGCTTAAGGGATAATTGTACATGATATTTTCCTTGTTCGGTATCAAAATACAAAACTTCATTTTTATCATCAGGAAGACAGCCTTTGAACTTGCCTAATAAAAGTTTGTTTGAAATAGAAGCCGAAACAGCAATACCAATGAAAAAGGATTTCCGACTTTTAGCTTTTCCAATAATTAAAGAGAAATTTTCTAAAGTTCCCATAACACTTTCATCCCCATTTTCATCTATAGTAGCCCAAGCCTTTAGTGGAGGTGGTAATTTGTCATTAGGATTGATTAAAAGGCTTTTTAAAATTTTATTTAGCTCTTCAGGAGTTTTAAGTTTCACTTCTCTTTTTTCTGGTATTTTAAAAACGCTTTTATCCGACATGAGTATTTTTTTTTGATTCAACAAAAAGTACAGTTGGGTTGCTTTTAAGCATTTCAAAATACTTATTCAAGTCCTCTTTTGGTGCTGTTAATTCTAATTCATAGTGATTCAACACTATGAATTTAAGCTCGTTATTTGGAACTCTCACAATATTATGTTCCACAACTACAGCTTTAATTGTATCAAATTGTTCTATGATAGATTTTACCTCAGCAATTTGTTCCTCTGTACCCAATAGGGTTTGAAATTTTTTTTCTAAAATCATTTCATTTGTTTTTTTAAAGGTTTTAATGCTTCTAGTAATTCACTTCGTTTATAGTATCGTCGATTGGCGATACCATAGGCTTTTATCTTTCCTTTATTCGTCCAGTGCCAAAGAGTACTTGAGTTTATCTGAAGAAATTTGCAAGCTTCTTGCCTTGTTAAAAGCTCATCTATATTCTCTTGATGTTGAAGCTCCTTTTTTAATTGTGCTAATTGATTTTTAACCCCTTCATTAATTAGCTCAGATAGCTGTTGTGGGGTTGTTTGAATAAATTGTAATTTTTGCATGTTGTATAATTTAAATTTATATACAGCAAAAATGGAAAGTGATTAGGGTATGGTAAAAGGGGGATAAAAGGTAAAAATTAGGTAAAAAAGAGGTATTTTTAATCTAATTCAAAGAATCGAAGAATTTTTTACTCAACAACATCAAAATTGGTCTTTCTTTTTCTGGATATAAAAACTCGGCTTTTTCAAATTTCTTTATTGAAACATTAAATTTTTCTAAAATGAAAGCTTTATATTTATCAATTGTAAAACTGAATTGTACCTTGCCTTTTATAAACAATTCTCTTAAGTAGTAAAACATATTTATATATTTAATCTTACCATTTTTATCATAATTTTCATTAAGATATTCAAATAGTTTTTCTCCTTTTTCATCAAAGTAATTAGCTTGTGATTTGATGTTTGAATTTTGTTGTTCAGCTTGCTCCTTTAATTCTGGAATATGTTTCAGTATTTCCTTTTTAATAGACGTCAAGTCCCCGTAAATAACCTCATAAGGGTTTTTAGAAGGAAAGTAGTTTACAGTTAATTCCTTATTGACCTTATACCAATCAATATATTTATTTATCAAAACCAAATAACCCTCTTTTAGAGTTGTCTCTATTGAAAGACGTTGCTCTTTAGTCAGCCCCTTAAGCTCATTATAGAGCTGATCAGCAAACTTTAATGCAGACTTGTTGAAATCAAGTACTATTGGCTCTAAAATAACACCATAAGGTGATTTTACCCCTACAGTATAAGACATAAACTCAACGTTTAAATTATTATTTAAAAATTGTCTTAATTCTACTTCTCCAAAAAATACACTCATTTTATTAGTTTAAATAATTAGTTAATTCCATAGCAATGTCCTTATTGCTTTTACCGATGTAACTTAAAAACATTGCTTCCGTACTGTGTCCTGTTATATAAATCAAAAATGAAGTTGGTATTTTACCATAATGATTTGTAGCAAAAGAGCGTCTTCCAATATGGCTAGTAACAAGCTCCCATTTTTGATAGATACCAATTTCTTTTCGGTATTTTTTACTAGTAGGTGAAATTTTTACTTTTTTACTACCCTTAACTTTTTTATTTAGTTGTGCTAGTTTACATACCTCTTTAATATATACGTTATACTTTTGCTCCGATATTGAACGGGGAAACTCTCCATTTCTTTTATTAAGAATTTCAACGACCTTTTGAGACAAAGGAACGGTCATCAGTTTGCCTGTTTTCTTTTGAGAAAACTCAATCAAAGGTTTTAGTACGCCCTCCTTGTTCTTTTCCATACGTACCATACTTTTATTAAAACGCATAAAATCAGATACTCTTTGACCAGTATAACAACTAATAATTAGCCAATCTTTTGCATTCTCTAAGTGATCAGGTAGTGCAGAAACGCTTTCTATCTTTTGAATTTCAACTTCCGTTAAATAAATACTATCAACCTTTTGGTATTTAGCTTTTATTTTTTCTAACTGATAACTCGTTTCGAGACCATTATATTTGGCGTGATTACAAATGGTTTTAATAAAGCGTAAATCTCTCGCTATAGTATTAGGTGCATACTGCTCAGATATACAATATTTTTCAAATTCAGCTTTAAAATTGAGGTCAACCTCTTTTATTAAGATGATATTATATCTATAATTTTGAAATCTCTCTAATTTACGCTTGATAACTCTAAATTTTTTCAAGGAGCTTTTTGTTACCTCAGTTTGCTTTACCTCAATGTACTTATCTATATAATTAATCAAATCAGTCGGAAATTCGGTTCTATCGATAGGGTTATAAAATTGATTAACTTGAGCTTCAAGCCAACTCTTATTAACAAACTCAGAATCTATACCTTTAAAAGAACTTAATATATGATTCTCTATTCTATTGAGTTCGCTCTTTACCAACGTTTGCTTATTAATAATATCAATATCTTTAAGACGACTTGAACGATGATGCTTTTTCCAATATTCCTTTGTTACTTCTAGTTTCGTTTTTACTCCAAAGACATAATCTTTTTCATTACTACGATATAATAAGCGTAACACTAAATCGGCTTTATTCTTTGTAGAACGGTATAAAAAATTAATTGATGCCATATTATTTTTAATTTGCAATACAAATATAATACAATTGTACGGTATTTGTACGGTGAATAGCAAACAAATGCAACCTAAATCAATTTATAAAAAACTAATTAATTTCAAATATATATTTGTATCATTGAGTTTGTTGTTATATTTACGAAAAAATAAGGGCTGGCAAGAATAGCACTGTTGCATTAGTTGTACTCCCTCCGTCTCCACGATCATTCACAACTACCTTGTGGATTAAAACATAAAAAATCTGCCAAGTTTACTTGAGCAGATTTTGTTCTTTTAAGACACCTGGCTTGCAAAGACAGGTAGTTGTAATTGCTGTACTGGTTAAGAGGGACCATTGCACAACGTGCAATGAATTCCGACATTCATAATGTACTTAAGCAGGCTATGTTGTTTTAAGATATCTGATTTGCAATTGAAGTACTCGTTACACTTCAATCAAAGGCGTTACTTTCTAAAACAATATACTGAACACAGCATTTGGAGTAAAGGCCAAAGCCTTTTTAGTTCCTTTTTCAATTTCGTTATCTCGTACACGATAAAAATTGGAGATTTCATTTTCTTGATTCAAAACATTTAAGACCGAAACCCCAGCTTTAGCTTGGATTCCTGAAATAATTTTAAATTCATAAACTGCAGATGCATCTAATCGCAAATAGTCTTCAAGGCGACTACTATTGGTAGTTTCATATTGAATAGTATTTTCTTCCACCTGTTGGTTTCCGATTGGACGTGTAGTGGGTTTACCAGTATAGTAGTTAAGACCAGCTGAAAATTTAAAGTTTGCTGCAGAAAAAGTAGATCCTAGCGTTACTGCATGCGTTACATCAACGTTATTTGGAAATTTTGAAGGAATAAATTCGTCAAAAGTATACGTGTTTTTGCCATACGAATAGCTCAACCAACTACTGATTCTTTTTATTCGTTTATTTATCAGAACGTCTAAACCATTGACACTATAGGAGCCTATCGATTGATCATAAATATGAGGTCCTAAAAAACCTTGACTCTGCGACGTAATTTGATCTACATTTTTATGATATCCAGTTGCACTAATCAACCAGCCTCTATTTGAAAAACTGAGCCCTAGAGAAGCTTGTTTACTTTGAATAATTGGAACTTCTTCTTGGTTTGACAGACGCCATCTTCTTTTTTCAACCCCTAAAAAGTCATTTTGAAAATTAATAATTTGAGAGGTGTTTTGATGTTTTAATTCTCCTGCAATTTCCAAGGAAAAATAGTCTGCAAATCGCTGATTAATAGAAATTCTAGGTTCTATTAAATGCTTTTTAAATTTTTCTACATAGGTATATCTCAACCCTCCTTTTATTTGAGTGTTCCTTGATTCAGAACTAAAATTTACAGCAGAAAAAACCGCATGCTCACGAATTACCTCTGTTTCTAAAGTTAAAAACCTAGGATCATCAACATCGGTAAGATTGGAGATGCCTGATTCTATAAATTGATAACCATTAATAAAAGACCATTGTGGACTTGAAATATATGTTGTTTTTAATTTTAATGAAGACTCTGAAACCTTGTTTTCTTGTTCTAAACGCTGATTTTCTAAAACATCTACATTAATCGCATTGAGACGGTAATCAGTCTCATAAATTTGAAGACTAGTTTTAAATTTATGAGACCAATCTCTCTGATAGTACAATCCTTCTGATGTTGTGTTTTGAATCAATCGGCTCTCACGAGAAGTCGTTTGTTGATTTTGTTCCGCACTTTCATTAAAAATCAATTCATTATTTACTTTTATAAAGTTAAACCGAATTACATCTTTTGAACTAGGACGGTACAGCCACCTTATGGAGGTATCATAAAAATCAAATGAAATTCCGGAATGTGCTACCTGCTTATTATTATTCTCAACTTCACTATCTTGTAATACCCTATCAAAATAAGAAGTATATGTGGGCGTTTCAACAAAGTCATTTATCGCTTTTCTGGCTGCAATTTGAACGGAAGACTTTGCACCAACCGGTACATCAATAAAAACATTAGCATTTGTGAAATTAGATCCCACGCTCCCAGTAAATTTATCAGTTATTTTATCGTCCGTATTCATTAGAATGGTTCCTGAAACCCCATCCGTATAATCAACGCCTGTTCCATTTTTTATCAAGGACACCTTTGATGTAATTAAAGGATTAAACACCGAAATTAATCCGAAAAAGTGTCCAGATTGATACATCTTTATACCATCCCACAAGAGTAGATTTTCCGCATTTGTTCCTCCGCGAATATTAATATTAGAAACCGTTTCATCAGCACTTTGAACACCTGGTAAAGCTTGTACCGTCTGTAACACATCCGTTTCTATTAAGCCCGGAACAAGATCGAAATTTTTAAAATTAATTTGCATGCTTCCGTCGGCAAGTTTATTAATACCCTTGGCAATAAAATGTGCCAACACTATTTCGTCTAAAGATTCATTTTGAAGACTAAGCTTTATGGTGTCGCAGGCTTTCGTATTAAAATCACCCGATGTGAAGATTAAGGGTGCATAACTTAAATGACGAATGTCTATGATTTCATTTTTGTCTTCAACAGCTAAACTAAAGAACCCTTTTGCATCTGAGATTGTAGCGTCTGCATCACCAATTATAGAAGCAGAAGCTATTGGCGTTTGATCAACTTGATCGATTAAAAATCCACAAATATTAAAAGCCGTATTCATTTTATTAATGACTATATAATTGCCATCAAGAAACCTAAATTCTAGTCCCGTTTTTTCGTGAAGATATTCAACGGCCTCTTTTAGATTTAATTTAGGGTCAGGAGTTATAATAAAAATGTTTTTTACAATCTGATCTGCATAAGTGAATTCGTAATTAAAACGCCCTTGTAAGTCTACTAATATTTCAACGAGCGGTTTTTTTTCATTATTGTCTTGTGAAAACAATAAGGAGCCGTTGAAAAGGTAAATTACAAGTACAAAGCATTTTAATTTATTCACTCTTATATAACAAAATTTTAGCCGGTCCTTCTTTCGTATACTTCAAGTTAAAAGAACTCGTGACAGATTGAAGTGCCTGTTCAAGGTTTAAATGGGTAAAGCCACCCGTAAATAATTGATCCGTATCAATATTCTTAACGGTAATTTTGACGGCAAATTGTCGTTCTAATTCATTCAGTACTTCAATTAAAGGAATGCTTTTAAACGTGCTTTTATTCGTAATCCAAGAAGGTTCGCTTTGCGAAACCTCATCTAAAGATAGTTCACCGTTACGAATTCTCAATGATTTACCAATCGTTAACACTTGATTAAAGGCATCACTTTCTACCTGTACAACTCCTTCAAAACATTGAACCTCAAAAAATCCATCACGCTGGTTCACAGTAAATTGTGTACCGTGTACAGAAACAACACCGGCACTTGTAATTACATCAAACTTAGAACCTTTAGCCACCTTAAAAAAAGCTTCACCCTTTAGCCTTAATTCTCTTTTCTCGTTCCAACTCTTTTTATTGTAGCTAATTGTAGAAAGATTATTTAATATTACGGTAGAAGCATCCGGTAATTCAAAGGTTTGTTTTTGACTGGCAAGTGTTTTAATTGTAGTCGATTTATTATTAAAAAATGCAAAAAACAATCCCAAACTAATAATAAGTATCGCAGCAACCCTCATTAAAATTTTACGAGTACTAAGACGTACTACTTTAGATTTTTTTTGCCCATCACGTATTGCCTTAAACTCATTAAAAGATCTTGTTTTCGTAAAATTAGAAGCTTTAAATTGCTGAGCTCCTTCAATAATTTCAGTATGTAGCACATAATCTTCTGACCGCTCAAACTCTTTCAGTTCGGCGTCGGTCAGATCATTTGATAACCATTTTTTTAATAATTCTTCTTGGTTCATTAAATTCATTTATTTACTTAAAAACAATAAAGTTTATAAAAGTCCTGAAAAAATATCAATTAATTTAATTCTTTTATTTCAGCTTTAATAATATTAAAGGCCGTATAAATTCTGTATTCAGCAACCTTCTTGGTAATATTAAGCATATCGGCTATTTCTTGATGCTTTTTGCCTTCCGTTTTGCATAGTAAAAAAGCAACCCGTTGGTCTTCTGTCAACTTCGCTAACGCACGTTGATATTTTTTATAGAATTGTTCTTTTTCTAAGATAAACTCCGGATTTTCATTGGTGTAATCCTTTGGCTTTACTTGTTGATGTTTTAAAACTACCTTTTGATGTTTTATTTCGTTTAACATCATGTTTTTCGATACCATAAAAACGAAACCTTTCGCTTTTTCAATCGTTACTTCTTTACAATTGTTCCATAATTTAACAAAAGCTTCTTGCACAGTATCGTTTGGGTCATAACGATCACCATATTTATAATAAAGGTAATTATGAAGGTCTTTAGCATATGAATTATAAATAGAAGCAAAAACACTTTCATCACATACAGACTTGTTTTGGGTCATAAATTATCTATTTATAAATTATAAGTAAAAATTTTCAGGAGTTTTTTACGTTTAATTGTTTTACTATGTATACAATAGTATTAACAATTTATATTGCACAATGAAGCAAACGATAAAAACTACCAAATTATTACTCTTAGGATTATTAATTTTGATTTCCTGTAGAAACGAAGAATCAGTTTTGATTCCTGGTCCAAATGAATCTTCTTTTACCGCTGATTCAAATCTAGCGGGTTTAATGAAACGTACCACCCTTAAAGATGGTTCGTTCGATAACATTATAGACAAAGCAAATTGTTTATCTATACAATTTCCTATTACAGTGTTTGCCAATGGCATTCAGGTTATCGTAAATTCAGCAGATGATTTTGAAACCGTTGAAAATATATTTGATGATCATGATGATGACGCTGATACAATGCAAATTCAATTTCCGATAACAGTAACTCAAGAAGATTTTAAAGAAGTAACCCTTAACGATCAGAGTCAATTTGATGCTCTTGCAAGTACTTGTCAAGGTGAAAATGAAATAGATCAAGATATTGAATGTGTAGATTTTGTTTTTCCAATTACAGTTTCAACTTACAATACCGTTACCGAACAATTTGACAAAGATGAACTACAAAATGATCGAGAATTATTTGATTTTATAGAAGATTTTAAATCTGATGATATATCCAATATTGAATTTCCCGTTGTTGTAATTCGCAGCGATGATACCGAAATTACTACAAATTCAATGCAAGAACTAGAAACTGAAATTACCTCATCAATAGATATATGCGATGAAGATGATGATTATGACTATAATGATGATGATTGTATAGCATGTGAATTACAAGAATTTAAAGACTTGTTAACGGGCTGTGATGATTGGAAGATAAATCGATTAACCCTCAATTCATTAAATTTAGACTTGCTATATCCACTATACCAATTTAACTTTGCAACCAATGGCACTGTTACTGTTACTTTGCTAGCCATACCATTACCATTATTCACGGGAACCTGGACCGCTGTGGGTACGGGACAAGATATAGAATTAAATATAGCTATTCCAGGCTTGGTAGAAATTTCTAATATTTGGACCTTAACGGAGATTGATTTAGTTACCGGACAAAATAGAATTGACTTTAAAGATGATGATGATCGGCTGCGATTTGAAAGTGCATGTAATTAGTAATTAAAACCACATAAAACTTCAAAACATCCCCTTGAAAGGGGATGTTTTTTTTTATAAATAACTTTTTTTCAGGATATTTAAAGACACGATTGTTTTTACTGTAGGGGAGTCTGCAAAACAATTTAACGCAGACGCATTTTATTTTTTTTCATATCAGAGTTCATAAGGCATCCTTTTCAAAAGGGTGCTTTATTTTTATAAAAAAAGTAATAATAACCTTATCACCAATGCTGTATTTATAAAGAAAATTAAAATAAATCATTTTTTTTCAGGACTATTCAAGTTCTAGTTGTTTTTAGTTCACAGGTCGCAATTAAATACTTAAACCTAAAAGATGGTGACCTCATTAAAATTTATACTATGAAGAAAATTACCAAGTTAACAATCGCCAGTATCACAATGATCATAATACTGTTTACTACAACAATCGCTGCTCAAGATTTTCAAAAATTAGATGAAGCTCCACAAGATATTGCATATTTAAGAGCTTCAAAAGTATCAACTCCAATGGCCAAAGTAATATATGGAAGACCATCTTTAAAAGATGATAAAGAACAACTTACAGATCAAATTTCATATGGTAATATTTGGAGAACTGGAGCCAATGAAGCTACAGAAGTAAAGTTTTATAAAGATATTTATTTCGGGGAAACCTTAGTTCAAGCAGGAACCTATGTATTATTAACCATTCCTGGTGAGACAGAATGGGAAATAATACTAAATAGTGAAGTAGATACTTGGGGTGCTTTTCAGTATAATCCTTCCACAAATGTTGCTCAGATCAAAGTGCCTGTAAAAAAAGCAGAACGCTTATCCGTTTTTTCTATCGGATTTAAAAGAATTAACGAAAATGCCAACATGGTACTTGCATGGGACAAAACAAGAGTTTCTATACCTATTAAATTTACAGAAGAATACTATTACGCTAAACTATAAGCTTGAATAAAAATTGAGCTAAAACTAAATTAATTGGGGGTCAATTATTTTAATAATAGGGATTATTTGTAAAAACTGCTTTGAAATGTAACTCAAAGCAGTTTTTTTATTTGAGAAATGAGCTCGTTGCAATTACTACCCTTGACATATAACAGACTGTACCTATTATATCCATTCTTATTTCAAAATATATTTAAGTCCCACTTGTTTATATGACTGTTTATTAGTTTTTTACAAATATATAAAACAAACATATTTAATAGTCACACTAAAATATGTCGATAAAACTCCCTATTATTAAACAATAAGCATTTTATTTGTTTCAAAATCAATTTTAATGTTTGCATCAGATAATTGGGTAACTTATATGTGGCTTTTATTAGCCGTTTACGCCTGTGTAATTCTATATTTTGTTATTAGAGGAGCTAGAAAAACAACAACTATTGCCGACTATGCCGTGGGTACTATTGGATTCCCGTCTTGGGTAGTTGGTTTATCATTAGCCGCCTCAATGACCAGTGCAGCAACTTTTATTATTAACCCGGGGTTTATTGCTCTCTACGGACTTTCAGGTGTACTTTCCTTTGGTATTATTTTACCCATAGCTGCTTTTATTTCGCTAATTGTCCTTACCAAAGGCTTTGCTAAATATGGCAACACCGTTAAAGCTACGACCATGGCTCAATGGATGGGGCAACGCTATAAAAACAAAAGTTATGCTTTTTTCTTTGGCGTAATTGCACTATTATTAATCACGTTTATTGTTTTAATTAATGTAGGATTAACTCAGGTTATTGCAAAATCTTTAAATCTACAACCGTTTTACGTGTTGATGGGCATTACGGTATTTGTATTTGGATATATGATGTTTGGTGGTGCCAACTCCATGGTTTATACCAATACGATACAGGCTATTATCATGTTTATTGTAGCTTTAATCTTAATTGGATCTGGTTACGAATTTATGGACGGTGGCATTTCTGGTTTTTTTGATAAACTAAACGATATAGACCCCAATTTAACAAAACCAACCAACGAAACCAGCTTTCTATTTCGCGATTATTTTGAAATTATTGCCGCTCAAGTTGTAATTGGAGTCGCTGTTGTTTGCCAACCCCATATCATTACAAAATCGTTATTATTAAAAGATCCTAAAAAAGTAAACACCTACTTATTTAGTGGCATCTCATTTATGATTGTTTTCTTTTTGGTTGTAGTCGTTGGTTTATATGCTCGTATCAGTTTTCCTGATTTTACTGTAAATGGCGAAAAACTAAAAATGGATGAAATTATTCCTGCTTACGTAGTTACAAAGTTTTCAGTGGTAACAGGGTTGATTATAGTAGTTGGATTAATTTCTGCAGGATTATCAACATTAGAAAGCCTAATACAATCCTTATCAATAACTATAACTTCAGATATATTACAACCTATTTTTAAAGATAAAGTAAGTAAAAACACCTTTGTCATAAACAAAATAGTGATCGTTATATTAGCAATAGTAAGTTTTTTATTAAGCTGGCACCAAATTAAATATCCCAATGTAAGTGTTGCAATTTTTGCTCAAAACGGAGTTTATGCCTATTTTGCAGCTGCATTTGTACCAGTATTATTTGGTATCTTTTTAAAAGATGTTTCTATAAAAGTAGTTTTTATTGCAAGTATTACCGCTTTAGTGGTGCATTTCGGAATTTATTACGGTAGAATAACACCATATATGCAAGAGCCTGTAAACAATCCAGGAGTTTCGGCGGCTATAGCTATTGTATCATCTTTACTTGTAGGATTGGTATTGTACAAATTCACAAACAATTCAAAACTAAAAACTTCATAATAATTTGGATACTTTTGATTGGATAGCAAAATGGGCAGATTATACGCCCGATAAAACAGCGTTAACTTCTTATGATAGTAACGAGAATTATAGCTATGCCTCATTAAATACCTATGCCAATAGGCTAATGGATAAGTTCATAGCACTAGGACTCGAAGAAGGAGATCGAATTGCAGTTTTAGCCCAACACTCTTTAGAATATATTGTTCTATTTGCTACTTGTCAACGAATGGGAGTAATCTTAGTACCTCTTAACTATCGTCTTTCACAAAAAGAAATAACTAAATTAATTGTCGATTGTATTCCTAAATTATTAATCTATCATCAAGATTATAAAGAAAAAATAGATCCCGAAGTATTTCATAATATTAAGACTTTAACACCTGAATTAGTAAAATATCACTATAAAAATCCCATTCCTGTTGTCAATAAAGAATATATTATAAAGGAAGACAATCCTCTTTTTATATTTTACACTTCAGGTACTACGGGTAGTCCACAAGGCGTAATTTACACCAATAAAATGATGTTCTGGAATAGCCTGAACACCTCAATGCAATTGGGAATTACTTTTAAAGACTCAACATTAAACATTCTACCACCTTACCATACTTCAGGGTGGAATATTTTTATAACACCCTTATTACATAAAGGAGCACATATTGGTATGCTCGATAAGTTTGATGCCGAAAAAGCACTTTGTTTATTAGCCTTAAATGAAACCAGTTTATTTATGGCCTTACCCACAATGCTTTTAATGATGCAACAAACCAACGTTTTTAAAGAAGTTGACTTGAGCCATTTACGATATATTATTTCTGGTGGTGAAGAAGTTTCACAAGAGATAATTAACTATTGGTATGAAGAAAAAAAGGTGTACATAAGACCAGGTTATGGATTGACTGAAGCGGGTCCGAGCATCACTTCATTACACCATGAAATGGCAAAATTAAAACCAAATTCCATTGGAAAATCAAATTTTTACCTCAATATAAAGATAGTTAATCCCCTCGGAAAAGTTGTAAAAACTAATGAAATCGGCGAACTATGTATAAAAGGTGAAGTTGTGAGTCCTGGTTATTGGAACAACTCGGTTAAAACCAAAAATAAAATTAAAAATGGCTGGTTACATACTGGCGACATGGCATTTAAAGACCAAGAAGGTTACTTATTTTTAAAAGGCCGTAAAGATGATATGTATATCTCTGGTGGCGAAAATATATATCCTCAAGAAATTCAAACAGTTATTGAACAGTTTAATGGTATTGATAAGGCGATTGTCTTAAGTACAAAAGATGAAAAGTGGGGCCGTTGTGGCATTGCCTTTGTTACTACAAGTAATAAAAGCATTGTAATTGAAGACATTCGTACTTTTTTGGACAAAAACTTAGTTGGTTTTAAACATCCTAAATATATATTTTTAATGGATAAAATTCCCATTACAGGTTTAGGAAAAGTTTCTAGAAAAAGATTAATGATTTACTTTAATTCGTTAAAATCAAAAAAATGATAAAAAAAATAGCTCTTATTTTTTTGCTCTGTATGAACACGATATTATTTGCACAAAACACTCAAAAACTTATGAAAAATATCGTTTCTGAATATACATATCCCGCAAAATCAATAAGCATTGATAGTTTAGAAATTAGTTATATAATGGAAGGTAAAGGTGCAACCACACTTTTATTTTTACATGGTTTGAGTAGCAATGCTGATGCGTGGTCTAAAAATATTGAAACGCTAAAAAATAACTATACTTGCATTGCCTTAGATTTGCCTGGCTACGGAAAATCATCGATGCTTAACGTTGATTATACACCCTCCTTTTTTGCTTCAATTACGCATCAACTTATTAAAAAATTAGATTTAAAAAATGTTGTGCTTATTGGACACTCTATGGGCGGACAAGCATCTATTAAGTTAGCAACCACCTATCCCAAAGACATTCAAAAATTAATACTTATTGCCCCTGCCGGATTAGAAACTTTTCAAAAAGAACAAGCTAACTTTATGAAAACGGCTTACACGACAGCTACCGTTAAAAATACTTCTGACGAACAAATTGTACATAATTATGCTCTAAACTTTTACAAATTACCCGAAGATGCTCAAAAAATGATTGATGACCGTAAACAGATTAAAAATGCTTCTAATTTTGATGCTCATTGTGAAGCCATCATAAAGAGCATTGCGGGTATGTTAGACGAACCTGTTTTTGATCAATTAAAGGATATAACACAAAAAACCTTAGTTATTTTTGGTAAGGAAGATAAATTGATACCCAACCGCTATTTTAATCCGACGTTAAGCACTGAAAAGGTGGGTAATATTGCCAAAGAACAAATTAAAAATGTTCAAGTGGAGTCTATCCCTGAAAGTGGTCATTTCGTTCAGTTTGAAAAACCAAATCAAGTAAATGTATTGATAGAACAGTTTGTTGAATCAAAAGAATAACACGTTTGAAAACTAAACTAAAAAAATTTACCGATTTTAGTCAGCACATCCTACCTCATGAAGCGACTTATTTATCCGCTTTTCATCAATTTAAAGACCCTGAAAAAACGCAAATAATAGAATTGGTAATTGCCAATGCCTTGTCGGAAAATAATCCATTAGCTTTTAATCAAAGTATCGATAAACGAAAATATTCTTATATCAAAAAATGGATTAACAACAAACTCACCTCCATAGATGTTGATATTATTATTAATTGGATAATGTTGTTGAAAAATAAAGTATTGACCGATGCTATTACGGCAACGGAAGAAAAACATTTTTTACAATATATAATTCAATATAAAAAAGTGGATTATAATTTTCAGAATTTATATGAGTTGGTAAAAGATTATAAACCCTATTTACTGGTTAGAATGCGGTATAATGATCATCAAATTGTCGCCGATTTTCTTAAAAATTATGAGGACCATTATACAACTTCAACTCGAATTGATTCAAAATTATACAATGCCACTACCGATATTACCAACCAATATAGCCTCAATAACAATGAACCAAAATTTTGGGAAAAATGGTTGTTAAAAATTTTTCAAACCACAGCGATTGATGGTAAAAACAGATATCAAGCCTTTGTTTTATTGGCTTTTATGTATACCAATTACAATGAGAGCGAAAAACTAAAAAAAATATTCGATCATATAGATGTATTTTTTGGGAAGGGGCAAATGTATTCGAGAAGAATATTATCTAATTATTACGCAAGTCGCGTTTTAATGCACTCTAGAAAAGATGAATTAAAAAAAGCTGAATATTATGCGTTTCTCTCTATTCGCCAAGAAAATAATGATACTTTAATGTATCTGAATAATCTAGTATCTATCCTGCTAAAGAACAGTAAACCAAAAAAAGCGAATGCACTTATGGCAGAATACATTAATCTTTTTAATGAAACTCATAACTATCATCAAAAACTAGGTTATGCTTCCAATCAAATTCGAATTCTGACCGAACTTAATAAGTTTGCTGAAGCAGATAATTATGCCAAAAAAATAATTAAAAAATACAAATCTAAAATCATTGAACACCGTTGGCATCATTTTTTTACATCCTATATAAACGTGCTGGTAATAGAAGAAAAATATGATGAAGTTTTAAAAATTACAAGTAAATTTAATTTAATAGCCAAAGAAAAAGAACGAAAGAAAAAAGGGAATTATGTACCCAATATTTCTTGGAGCATCTCACTATCTAGATATATGGAAGGTAAAATTAATGCCACTAAATTATTAGAAGAAATTAAAGAGCCCATAAACGACAAACAACACACCTTAAATCAAAAACAACACATGATTAAAGTTATTGATAAACTTTCAAAAAATCTTCCTGAAGCCTTTTTACAACTAAAGTCCTATCTATAACTTATTGTATTAATAAGCTAATTATCAACAGTATATGTAATTTAATTTAACACTAACTTAAAATAGTCGCACTTAGTTTGACTAGATTCAACTTGATGATAATTGTTTTTTCATAATAGATTGCACATCTAATTTAACTCAAACTACACTATATTATGAAAAAACTGTTTCTTCTTTTAACTATATTTTCTTTTGCAATTTTGCATGCTCAAGAAACCGGAAGTATTCAAGGTATTATTACCGATGATGCTGGACAACCCTTACCATCTGCTTCTGTTAGCATTAACAGTATTAGCAAAGGCGTTGTTACTGATTTTGATGGAAATTATCTTTTAGAAGATATTCCCGCAGGCACTTATGATATAACGTTCTCATTTTTGGGATTACAATCAATTACACAACGTGTTTCAGTTGAAGCTGGTAAAATAACTACAGTAGATATTTCTTTAAATTCATCGGACAACATTTTAAATGAAGTGGTGGTAACTGCAGGTAAAAAACCTCAAAAAATTACAGATGTTCCGGCTACTGTCAACGTAATTAGAGCACAAGACATTCAAGAATTTGCTAGTTTTAACATTGGCGAATTGGCTGCAAGACAAAAAGGTGTGGATTTTGTTCGAAGCGGTGTTTTAGGCACGGGAATCAACATTAGAGGTTTTAACTCTGCATTTAATTCTAAAAATCTTCAAATTACAGATGATAGAGTTTCTACATTGGTAGCCACTGGTTTACCTTTTGGTACTTTTTCTACAGTAACTAAAGACGACGTAGAACGTGTTGAAATTCTTTTAGGACCAAACGGTACACTATACGGACCAAATGCTCATAACGGTTTGGTAAGTACTATTACAAAAAACCCTTTTACTTCTGAAGGAACAACTTTTGCTGTTGGTGTTGGTAATCAAAAAGTATTTACTGCGAGACTAAGACATGCACAAGCACTTAGTGATAAATTTGCCTACAAACTGCATTTTGAAAAATCAACTGGTGAAGAGTTTGATTATACAGATAGTGTTTATGTTGGAGACAAAGCCTATAAAGAATTAGGAAAAGACAATAAATTTGACAGTGAAAAATACGGAGCTTCACTGCATTATAAACCTGGTAAAGCATCTGAAATCATTGGGTATTACGGACATAGTAACAGCAGTAATATTGGTGTTACAAATGCTGGGCGTAATAAAATAAAAGATTGGAGTATAGACATTGCACAATTAAAATTTGTGTCAAACAACTTTTTCTTAAATACATATTACACTTGGAGTAAGACCGAAGACACCTATGCAATGAACCAAAGAACACAAAACTATGTTTCTTTTATTGATAATGGATTTTCTGAAGAAGAGGCTTTAAGAAGGTCTTATACGGAACAATGGAATTCTGCTTTTGGAATACCGTTACCAAGAGGCTCCGTTTTTGAAGATGCATCTAAGAGATTTAATGCAGAGGGACAATACAATAACAATTGGGGCGGGTTTTATTTAACTTTAGGTGCCCAATATCAATTAGATATGGCAAATTCTAATGGTACTTATCTTTTAGATGATGGAGGAATAGACATTGATCAAAAAGGTGTTTATACACAATTAGAATATAAAATTGCCGAGTCTGGTTGGAACTTTTTATTCGGAGCCAGAGTTGATAACCATGAACTATATGGCTCAAACTTTATTCCTAAACTAGCAATTACTAAAGTCATGGATAAAGGAACTTTTAGAGTGACGTATGGTAAAGGGATCGCTGTGCCTTCAATATTAAACCTAAAAGGAAATTTATTTGGTGGATTGGTCATTGGAAATGGAGAAGGTTTCACATTATCTGACGGTTCAAAAATTGAAAAATTAGATGTGGAAACTATTGATTCTTATGAAGTTGGTTATAAAGGGCAACTTTCAGACAAATTATTTATTGATGTTAATGCATACTACAATCAATCAAAGAATTTTATTAGTCCATTACGTAATATTGCAGACGCAGCAAACAATAAATTTGTAACCCACGTTGGAGACGAAAAATATGAAGACGCTGTGCCTGGTGCTACAGGGCCATCAGCATTCTTATTGACTTATATGAACTTTGGTAAAGTTGATACTTATGGTTTTGATCTTGGATTAAATTATTACTTCACAGATGCTTTTAGAACCTCTCTTAATTACTCTTATTTTGGAAGAGATTTAGATAAAAACGATATGGCTAATGATGGTAATTTAGATGGTATAGTTTTAGACACTGAATTGCCTATAAACACTCCAAATAATAAATTAAGCATAGGTTTACATTATAATAAAAATAAATTTTACGGAACTCTTTATGGTCGTTGGGTAGAAAAATATGATTTCTTTTCTGGGATAAACATTGCAGCAAAAACGCAAGATTTAGATGGAGATGGTACCAACGATGTTTTTGCAAATGCAAAGAATGGAAGAACATGGAACTACGGTCAATTAGGTGGTCTTACTGTTGATGCGAATGCTGGTTATTATATTACGGATAAATTTACAGTAGGTGCTAGTATAACGAACTTGTTTAATGCTAAAAACCGAGAGTTTGTAGCTTCTCCAATAATTGGTACTTTATATTCTGTTGAGTTAAAATATACAGTAGATTTCTTTAAGAAAAAATAATATTCAATGCCAAAAATAAACCTCAGCAATATAACACTGAACTACGAGGATAAAGGAAAGGGCAAGGTCTTACTTTTCCTTCACGGGCTCGGATCATCTATAAAAGATTGGGACTTTCAAGTCCCCTTCTTTTCTAAGAATTTTCGTGTGATCACAGTCGATCTAAGAGGCCACGGTGATTCAACAATGAAAGATTCTAATTTTGGTGTTGACCACATGGTCAATGATATAAAAGAATTTTTAGATGCCCTAAAAATTGATAAAGTCACTTTTATAGGTTTTTCCATGGGTGGAGCCATAGCTTTTCAATTTACCTATTCTTATCCTGAAAAAATTGACAAAATGGTTATCGTTAATAGCGGACCTGATTTTAACAATATGGGTAAAATTGGAGAAGATTTGCTCAAAAATAGAACTGAATTCTTAAAGACAAACGGTTTGGATCCATTAGCAAAAGAAATTGCTTTTAATATGTTTCCAGAATCTCATCAACTGAATTTAAGGAACGAGTTTGAAGCCCGTTGCAAAAAGAATGATTTTAATAGTTATTATCAATCTTTTGTAACTTTGATGGATTGGGGTATGGGTGACAAAATAAAAGATATTAAAGCGAAAACACTTGTAATTGCTTCTGATATTGATTATACTCCAATAGCATTTAAAGAGGAATATGTAAAAAAATTACAAAATGCTTCTCTTGTAGTAATCAAGAACTCGAGACATGGAGTTGTGTTAGATCAGCCTGAAGCATTTAATAAGGCATTATTTACATTTTTAAGTCATGAATAAAACAGTTTTAATTACCGGAAGTACAAGTGGTATCGGTTTGGGTATTGCTACACAATTTGCAGAAAAAGGGTATAATATAATGTTTAATGGATTAGAGTCCAATGGTACTGAAATTGCTAAAAATATTGCCTCAAAGTATCGTGTTAAAACTTCCTTTTCTAATGCCAACTTATTAGATAAAAAGCAAATTGAGGACTTGGTTAAGGAAACCATTGAAACTTTTGGTTCTTTAGAAGTATTGATAAATAATGCTGGTATTCAATATGTTTCTCCAATTGAAGAATTTTCATCAGAAAAGTATGAAAATATTATTGCTATTAATATGAATTCTGCTTTTTATGCGTCTAAAGCAGCTTGGAAACAAATGAAAGCTCAAAAATTTGGTAGAATTATTAATATAGCCTCGGTTCACGGGTTAAGAGCCTCTGAATTTAAGGTGGCTTATGTTACAGCCAAACACGGCGTAATAGGAATGACCAAAGTATTAGCTTTAGAAGGTGCTCCTTTTAATATAAATGCCAATGCTATCTGCCCTGGCTATGTAAAAACTCCATTGGTTGAAGGTCAGATAAAAGACCAAGCAAAAGCTCACCAAATGACAGAAGATGAAGTGGTACAAAAAGTCATGTTAAAAAAACAAGCCGTTAAAGAGTTTGTACCCATATCAGTAATTGCAGATACAGCTCTTTTATTAGCAGGAGAAACATCCGCTACAATAACAGGTACTACTTTTGCCTTAGATGGCGGTTGGAGTGCCCAATAAAATTATTTCAAATAAAAAATGCCCGCTATATAAATAACGGGCATTTTCTGTTATAAAGTTAAAAGCTTAATTAACAACAAACTCAGCCATATTTTTTGTTGTAGAACTACCACCAATCCAAACATTAAAATCACCAGGCTCAACCTCCCATTTGTTATTTGCAGTATAAAATTGGAGTGTTTCAGAGTTAATTGTGAAATGTATTGTTTTGCTTTCACCTGCTTTGAGCATTATTTTTTCAAACCCTTTAAGTTCTTTTATAGGACGCGTAAGACTTCCTACTAAATCTCTAATATAAAGCTGAACAACCTCTTCTCCATCTACTGATCCATCATTAGTTACATTTATTGATACTTTTATCTCACCGTCTTTTGCCATTTCTGCATTATCTAAGCTTACTTTACCGTATTTAAAGTTAGTGTAGCTCAATCCGTGTCCAAATGGATATAAAGCCGCTTTAGGAGCATCATTATAGCCAGAATAAGTTACTTGGGTACTTGTAGGTCTCCCTGTATTTTTTTGATTGTAATATAAAGGCTCTTGCCCAACATTGTATGGAAAAGAAACAGGCAATTTTCCTGACGGATTATAATCACCAAATAAAACATCGGCAATAGCAAAACCTGATTGAGAACCTAAATGCCAACATTCTAAAATAGTGGGTACATTTTCTGCTGCCCATGAAATATCCATTGGACGACCATTCATAAGCACAATAATTACATTTTTATTAACAGCATAAACCGCTTCAAGTAATTCTTGTTGCAATCCTACAAAACCAATTTTTGTCTGGCTTCTTCCTTCTCCTGTTTGAAAAGCATTTTCACCAATGGCCAATAAAACAACATCTGCCTTTCTTGCAGCATTAACTGCTGCTGATATACCTGATCTATCTGTAGTATTAAATTCCAAATTGTGTAAAAATTGATTTTCACCAGGTGCTACCGTTTTTGATGTCAATTCTACACCTTTTTCGTAATAAACTTTAGTATTTTCATTAGCAGCAGCTTTTACGCCTTCTAATAATGAAATAGCAGAATTATATTTACCTTTTCCACGCCAATTTCCTAATGGCGTGTCTTTATCATCAGCCAAAGGACCAATAACCGCAATGCTTTTTATAGATTTAGATAAAGGTAGCAGTGCCGATTTTTTAGTTGTAACAGTATCGTTCTTTAATAAAACAATCGATTTTTTAGCTACATCACGAGCAATTTCTAAATGCTCTTTAGTATATATTTCATTTTTTTCTCGTTCTTCATCACAATATTTATAAGGATCATCAAATAAACCTAATTGAAATTTCACACGCAGTATACGTCTTACGGCGTCATCTATATCACTCAGCTTTACTTTATTTTCTTCTAAAAGTTTCTCTAGCTCAGCTTCATACGCATACGACTCCATATCCATATCACTACCTGCATTTAAAGCCAGTTCTGCAGCATGTTTCTTGTCTTTTGCATAACCATGTGCAATCATTTCTGCAATAGAAGCCCAGTCAGAAACCACAAACCCATTCCAAGCCCACTCGCCTTTTAATAAGTCTCTTTGTAATTTTTTACTAGCTGTTGCTGGAATACCATCTATTTCATTAAAAGAATTCATAAAAGTAGCAACTCCTGCCTCTGCAGCAGCTTTAAATGGAGGTAAAACAGCGTTATGTAATTCGTGTTCTCCAATATTTACAGTATTATAATCTCTTCCTGCTTCTCCAAATCCATAACCTGCAAAATGCTTTGCACAGGCTGCTATGGTATTATTTTTTGACAAATCATCTCCTTGAAAACCATTGATTCTAGCCACACCAATTTTTGAACTTAAATACGGATCTTCACCAGCACCTTCCATGATACGACCCCAACGAGCATCTCTAGAAACATCTACCATCGGAGCAAAGGTCCATTGAACACCTGCTGCAGAAGTTTCAATTGCCGCAACTTCAGCTGATTTACGAATTATCTCTAAATCCCAACTAGCACTTTCTCCTAAAGGAATAGGAAATATAGTTTCGTAGCCATGAATTACATCATAACCAAAAATAAGAGGAATTTTTAATCGCGAATTTTCCATTACTAATTTTTGTGCTTCACGAACTGCTTTTACAGACGTAACGTTAAGCATCGAGCCTACTTCACCTTTTTTTAATTTCTCTTCTTTGAACTTGTTTCCTTCTGACGAAGCTGGTCCAGTTACATCCCAACTGGCTGCATATTGAACCATCTGACCGATTTTTTCATTCAAATGCATTAAGGCTAAAACAGAATCAACTTTCCGCTCAATATTAGCATCTTGATTTGAATCTTTTTTAGTTGTTTTGGCGTCACTATTCGTGTTATTACAACTCTGAAATATTATTATAGAGGGTAGGATAAAAAATAATAAATAAATTTTTTTCATGGTTTTAAAATTACTTGGGTGTTTGGTTTTGTGGTTTTACTCTAGTTCTAACTTTACATAAACTGGTAAATGATCAGAAGGATACTTTAAATCTTTTGAATTACTTAAAACTGCGTACTTATAAACTTTAATATTTGATGTTTTAGATACAAAAACATAATCGATTCGTCTTGTTACTGGTTCATTGAATTTAAAGGCGTTGAACGTCCCTGTAGGACCGAATTTAAGTTTGCTCTGCTCTTTAGAATCTAGAAAATTTTGTTTTAAACTGGTTATTAATTCATTATCAGGTTCCACGTTAAAATCACCCATTAGAATTACGGGGTAATTTTCAGTATTGAGTGAAGCAATTCTTTGCCTAATTAATTCCATACCATTCAGTCTTGCTTGTTGCCCAATATGATCTAAATGTGTATTCACTATCCATACTTTTTCTAGTGATTTTAAATCCGTAAACAAACCATAAGTGCAAACTCTTTCATAGGCGGCATCCCAACCCTTTGATCTTTTTTCTGGCGTAGTAGATAACCAAAAGGTACTATCTTGTTCTACTTTAACTTTATTAGTATTGTAAAATATTGCCGAATACTCACCATTATCACCGCCATCTCTACCGTGACCAATCATTTTATAATCAGTTAAGATTTCTTTCATATACTTTATCTGATTAGGGCGACCTTCTTGTGTACCCATAACATCAGGACTATAAAATTTTATCTGATTCGTTAAAAACTCCTTGCGATGCTCCCAAGCATTTTCGCCATCAGAAGCCACGTCTAATCGAATGTTGTAAGTCATTATTTTTAAACTTTGACCATTTGTCATTGAATATGACAATGCTAGAATAATAATAAACAGAAATTTTTTCATTTTTTTAATTTGTTTTTTGATAAACACGAACATAATCTACTAGCATTTGTTGTGGAAAAATACTGTCATCAATACCTTGTGCACCACCCCAGCCACCGCCAACAGCAATATTTAATTTTAAGTGAAATTTTTGGTCAAAAGGCCATTCAGCATCCGTTTTATATTCATTTTTAAAGGAATGATAAACAACATTATCTAGTAGAAAATCTATTTTTTCTGGAGTCCACTCAACAGCATAAATATGATACTGATCATAAGGATCATTAATAAAAACAGCTTTACCAACTGCAGTTCCAATTTTATGATTATAGGCTTCGGTATGTACGGTTCCGTAGATAGAATCTTTGGTAAAACCAACGTGCTCCATTATGTCAATTTCTCCACATTTGGGCCAGCTAACTTGTTTCCAATTTTCGCCCAACATCCAAATTGCAGGCCAGATGCCCACACCTTTGGGTAATTTTGCTTTTACTTCAATTTTTCCATATTGCCATGCCTCCAAATTACTAGTAGTAATACTCCCACTTGAATAATTATAGCCTTCAATTTCTTCCTTATGGGCTTCTAATATTAAATTCCCATTTTCAACTCTCGTATTTTTTAAATTTTCTGTATAGTATTGTTTTTCATCATTTCTTACATACCCCTTTTCATAGTTCCATTTCGTAGCATCAGGTTTTCCTTCTTCATTAAATTCATCTTCCCAAACCAATTGATATTCTTTTTCAATTTCTTTATCATCTTTACTATCAGATGAATTACAAGCATAAATTGTAAATATGGAAAGTATAATAAAATATTTTGATGCTTTCTTCATAAGTCTAAATGTAATATTTAAACAATTTCTTTTATGTACTATAATTAAACGGCTAATTTACCATACTTAGTAGATTGTATTCTGAGGTCTTCATTACTTTTTCTCTTGATAAACCCTTACATAATCCACCACCATTTGTTGTGGGAAAATACTATCATCTATTCCTTTTTGACCACCCCAACCGCCACCAACAGCAACATTCAAAATTAAGTAAAATTTTTGATCAAAAGGCCATTCTGCAGTAGTTTTATGCTCATTTTCTATGTGATTATAAACGACGTCATCTAACATAAAATCTATTTTTTCAGGTGTCCACTCAATAGCGAAAACATGAAATTCATCATTCGGGTTTTCTATAAAAATAGTTTTACCTTTTTCAGTACCTATTGTATGATTATAGGCCTTGGTATGTATTGTTCCGTGAATAGTATCATTGTCATACCCCACATGTTCCATAATGTCAATTTCTCCACTTTCTGGCCAACCAAGTTCTTTTCTTGATTCGCTCAACATCCAAATTGCAGGCCACATGCCAAGTCCTTTAGGCAATTTTGCCCTCGCTTCTATGCGACCGTATTTCCATTCTGCTAAACCTTCAGTTTTAATTCTGGCAGAACTGTATGTCGCCACTTTATCTTTTGTTTTATATGCTGCCCATGTATTTTCTAAATCCTTATTTTGAAAATCTTTATTAGCCACATCTTCTTTATGGGCTTCTATGATTAAATGGCCACCTTCAACTCTTGCATTTTTAAGACTGTCCGTATAGTACTGTTTTTCTTGATTGGCAATAAAACCGTAATCATAAGTCCATTTTGAGCTATCAGGTTTCCCTTTATAATTGAACTCATCACTCCAAACCAATGAATAACCGTTACTGACAGGACTTACCTTAACTCTATCAAATAACAACTCAGGTTCGTTGGTAGTAATGTAATCGAATTCATTTGCTATCAACCAATCTAAATCTTCTTGAGAATTTACCGTCCAAGCATTCAATGTTAGCCCTAGTTCTTTGGCACTTTTTATCCACTCCGGATTTTTTTTAAATACTTTTAAATGATAATCTAATCCAGAAATACCATCATCTTTCAATTGTTGCGGTGTTTTGGTCCCGTTTAAATATTGCGTTTGGGCTTTCGGATCAAGTTCAATAATTCTAAGAAGGATATCATATCCAAAACTAATATAAGAATGAATATAGGATTCTGCTTTTAATTCTTTGACTAAAGCCAGAACTTTGTCCGTCATTTTAAGATTATATTCTTTGTCTTTATTTGGTTTTATTTCACATACTAATCCGGTAGTGGTATTGTTTTCCATTCCAGCAAGAATGTAGTTTCTTAATGTCGGTAAAGCTTCTCCGTTAGAAAGTTTAAATTTTGCTAATTCTTCGTAAGTAGACTCTTTAATGAGCAAGTCATTATAATGAGCATCATGATAGATCACCAAAATACTATCAGCGGTCATATGCACATCAAACTCTGAGCCTGTACATTTTAATTCGATAGCATGCTTTAGCGAAGCAATAGAGTTTTCTGGAAGCTGTTCTGCTTTCCAAGCTCCACGATGTGCAACAACTATATTGTCTGCAAAATGAATGTTTTCTTTCATGTTATTGCTACAAGCAAATAAACTTGCAGCTACTAAGATAATAAATAAAAAACGCATTATTTTATACTTTTTATTTTGATTTATACTTTACTTTAATGATACTTACAATTGAAAAAAATCTAAGGACACGAATTGGTCCTTAGATTTTTAAAATACTAACTTAACTCAAATATGTTCAGAACTACAATCATTAAAAAATAATAAATGTAGATTAATTATAACCTTCATTTTGAGGATAATTTGGACCTAATAAATCTAAATCTTCTTGATATATAGGATAATTAATATAATGATCTTGCCAATTAACTCTAGGATCTTTTTCACCATCATAATATTGAGGATAATACTCTCCATCTCCTGCATAGGTTCTCATTTGATAATTAAGCACATCTGAACCTAATCGTTTTAAGAAAAAGAATCGCTCTCCTTCAAATGATAATTCGCGTGCATTTTCATCCATTATTGCTTGCAAAGTTAGCTCTTCTATTGGTGTCGCATTAGCTCTTTCTCTTATTGCATTTAAATAAGGTAAACCATCTCCACCTGTTCTCATTAATGCTTCTGCAGCAATAAGATACGTTTCAGCTAACCTGTATACAATAATATTAGTTTGTTGAAAATAAGTGTCTTGTTCAACATCTGCTTGTGCAAACTTTACACAAGACGGATGCAAACGTTGATAGTATCTTTTATAATCGACACCATCTGGGTTCTCTTCACTAATCGGCTTATAAATATCAATAGTGTCACCTACACTTTTACCATCTGGTAACTTTGCAGCATCATTATAAAAAAAGTTTAATCTAAAATAGGTATTGTCATCTCTAGTATCATTTTCATCCTCTGCTAATAAATCTAACAAATATCGATTAGGCACGACACGAGAAAAACCTTTTCCTCCCTGCTCACTATCAGGTACAATACCTCCTATTTGAAAATATTGAGCAACATAATTAGCATTCATCATATGACCTTTTCCTCCTCCCAACACATTGTCTTGAGACTGTACGGTATATAATTGCTCTGAATTATTTCGTTGATCTTTAAAAACATCTGCCGTTGTTGCTACTAAACTAAACGGGCTTTCCGCGTCTTCAATTACCGATAATGCCTGAGTTTTTGCTTCTTCATAGTCGCCTTCCCACATGGCAACTTTCGCTTTTACATGTTTTGCTGTTCCTTTTGAAACACGACCGAAATCTACATTCCAATCTAAATGGTCTATGGCAAAATTTAAATCGCTGTTTAATAAAGCAAAAATTTCTTCTTTAGAGGATTTGTTTTGAATTAAATCAAAAGCATTATCAACTGTTACCGATGTAGTTGAAACATAAATGTTATTATACATTCTGTATAGGTAAAAATAAGCATGTGCTCTAAAAAATTTAGCCTCAGCAATAATCTGATTTTTAGTTTCTTCATCTACACCTTCAATTACTTCTGCAGCATTAATTAAATCTGTAGCTTTATTAGCTATTTTATAGAAGTTTTTCCAAAATAAAGGTGATGTAAATCGGGATCCAAAGTCTATAGGTGAAACACCTCTTTCATATCTGCCCATATTACCAGTATATCCAGATCTTGAGAATGTCAAATCTGCTCTAGTAGACATTAAAACTGTACCCATATAGTCTTGAATATTGGTTTCATATCGATCTCTATTAAACGTATATAAACTCACAATACCAGATTTTAAACCTTCTTCTGTATTGTAAACATAACCTAAATCAATGAGCGTACTAGGTTGTTCCTCTAAGTAGTCCTCACAAGAGGTGACTAAAAAGATAGTCACTAATAAAAGTAAAGTATTCTTCATTTTTTTATATAAACATTTCGTATTCATAATGTATTTTTTATGTGTTATAAATTAACTTTTACTCCAAATGTAAAACTTGTTGCATCTGGATAACCTGTATCTGCATTAGAAAATGTACTTCTAATATTTACCTCTGGGCTATATCCAAGGTAGTCGGTCTGTGTAAATAAATTGGTTCCTGTTACATAGAAACGAATTTGATCCATATTTACTTTAGATGTCCAAGATTCAGGCATCGTATATCCTAAACTTACTGTTCTCAATCTAATATAAGATGCATCTTTTACAGCCAAAGCACCAATATAGGTAGGAGCCGCTTCAGCGTTTGCTCTTGGGTATGTTGTAGATGGGCTTTCAGGTGTGTAATAGGGTACTTTTAAACCGTTTAATATTCCACGTAAACTACCACCATTATTATATTCACTTATAAATGGATTAACTTTTGTAGCTCCTTCTACTGCATAGAAATCAACCATTAAATCAAAACCTTTATACGATATATTTGTAGATAACGATCCAAACCAGTCTGGATTCGTATCAATAAATACACGATCATCTTCTGTTATTTTTCCATCTTTGTTAACATCACTAACTCTAATATCACCAGCTCTCAGACTTGTTTGAGGATTCGTTGATTCTGCATTGGCTTGAGGAGCATTTGCAATATCTTCACCTTCTTGCCATATACCATCAAATTCATATGTTCTTATAACACCTACGGGTTGCCCTACATAGTAATTGTAAATATCGTCTTCAAGAATTGGCTCACCTATACCATCATTATACAAGTCTATTATTTTATTCTTATTATTTGACCAATTTGTTGAAATAGACCATTTAAAATCTTCCTTATTAAAGAGATTTGCTGTTAAACTTAATTCCATACCCGTATTTTGAAGTTCACCTGCGTTAAAATAGGTGTAGTTATATCCAGTAATTGGTGGGACTCCTCTTTTTAATAATAAATCTTTCGTTCTTGAATCGTAATATTCAATACTACCTGTTAACAATCTTTTAAAGATTGAAAAATCTAAACCAAAATTCAGTGTAGTAATCGTTTCATGCTTTAAACTTAAGTTAGGTAGCACAACAGAAGGAGAATACCCAGAAGCAGTTTGATCATTAAAAACATAATTTTGACCTTCTGCTGTAAACAAAGATGTATAAGGACTCTTCAATGCATTTGCTAAAGAACCATAACTCACTCTTAATTTTAGTTCTTGTATGGCATCAACATCTTCTAAAAAACTTTCTTTATGCATTTTCCATGCAAAAGCAGCCGCTGGGTTATATGTCCATTTAAAGTCTTTTGCATTTACAGAAGCTCCATCTGCTCTATAGGTTGCGGTAAATAAATATTTATCCATCAAATTATATCTGGCTCTACCCATAAAAGAAGCTGTTCTTACTTTTGTTTTATCACGTTCAGCTGTTATAAGACCGATTGCATTGGTAATACCGTCATAACCTAAACTTTCGTTTGGAAATCCAGTTCCTTGAGTAAAAGTTCTAGAATATTTATTCTCATCTATTGCCTGAACCAATGTTATGTTGAAATTATTGTTATCGTTTATAATCTTATCATAAGTTAAAATGTTTTCAACTAAAAAAGCTTCTCTTAATTGATTATCAATTCGTGCAATCCCTCTATCTGCTTCACCACTGGAACTCAAAGAAGACAGGTATTGCCCTCTTTCAGAATTTTTACGAGTCATAGAAGCTTTTAATTGATATTGTAAATTTTTAGAAATTTGATATTTAGGCATAATCGTTACCACAAAATCATTTCCTTTTTCATCGTGATCTTGTTCGCGTAAATTCCATAATGGATTTGTAGCAGACCCTTCATCACCACTTGGAAATTCTGCAATACTACCATCAGCATTATAAGCACTTCCTAATGGTGAAGTAGTAATCACATTTACATTTGCGGCTCTTTCTATGTCATCATTAAGAATTCCAATGTCAAATGTTACCGAAAACTTATCACTAATTTTTTGATCAACATTTAAACGCAGGTTTTTTCTAGTATAACTCGATGTTGGAATGATACCGTCTTCATTAAAGTAACTTAAACTACCATAAACACTTGTGAAATCTGTACCTCCAGAAATTCCAATAGAATGACTATTAACAACCCCATTTCTCATCAATTCATCTTCCCAGTTAACAAAATTATTGTTTGCAATATTTTCTAATTCAACATCAGAAAATATATTAGCATCATCAGAATATTCATCGTTAACATCTGCAGACCTTGCTGCTTCCCTTTTATATTGTGCAAATTCTTGCCCGTTATAAACGTCAAAATTTCTCTCAATGGATTTAGTGGCAACATAGCCATGATAGGTAACACTCACTTTATCTTTTTTACCTCTCTTAGTAGTTACTAAAACCACACCATTCGCTGCTCTTGATCCATATATAGCTTGTGCAGATGCATCTTTAAGAAATTCAATTGACTCTATATCATCAGGACTAATGTCTTCTATGCCTCCATCTCTAACAACACCATCTACGACATATATACCACTTACATTACCTTCAATAGACCCTTGACCCCTAAAAATAATTTCAGAAGTACCTCCTGGTCTTAAACTACCACTTCCTACATCTACTTTCAAACCTGAGATTCTACCTCTCAACATTTCAGTTACATCAGATGTCGGAGTAACCACTGCTTTTGCTAAATCTGTTTTTGCAACGGCACTTACCAAGTCACTTTTCTTTTGAGTACCGTAACCAACTACGACAACTTCATCTAACACACTAGCGTCTGGCTCTAAAGAGACAGAAATGTTTTCTGAAACCGCTACCTCTTTAGTAACATATCCAATAAAGGATACTTGAAGTGTTGTTGCATTGTTGTTTACGTTTAAGGTAAATTTACCATCGAAATCGGTAGATGTACCGTTACTTGTTCCTTTTACAATAACCGAAGCACCTGGCAACGGAGTTCCTGTTTCGTCTAGCACCGTACCTGTTACTGTTTTCTGAGCCTGTAAAGCAGCAAAACTGCTTACTACAAAAGCTAACATGAGCAAGGCTAGGTTTGTCCTTTTTGTAATTAATTTTAACATCATAAGTAATTTGAGTTTGTTTTATTTAAGTTTCCAATATTATGAACAAGCCAATGAACTGAAATGAACCTAATATTAAGTGTTTGTTAAATATAAGTTAACTGTCAAAGTTTACCCAAAAATTGCCCATACAAAAAACATACAATAGAAATACTCAAAAAATGAGGCTTAAATATATCAAATAAGCATTATTACCACTATTAAATAACAAATAATGAATTTTGACATAAAGTGTATAAAAAACAATAAAAAATAAAAATGTAGTGGTAAAGTATGGTTAAAATAGGTCTTTTAAATCAACTTAAATATCCAAAATATGATCAGTGAGGTTAATTTCATGTTTTAGTTTCATTTTCTTTCGCAATCGATAACGTCTAACCTCAACACTTTTTACTGAAATATTCAATAATGGAGCAATCTCTTTTGAAGATAGATTTAATCTTAAATAAGCACAAAACTTTAAATCATTGTGCGTTAAATCAGGGTATAAGCTTTTTGCTCTTTTAAGAAAATCTTTATCAGCACTGTTAAAAGCATCCTTAAATAAATTCCAATCTTTCGTATTTTCTAAGTTTTTATCAATCAATTTAAATACATCATCATCTTTAGATAAGCCAATATTACTTTTCAACTCTTTCTTTACCTTTCGTAACACTTCATTTCTCTTAACAATACTCATGGTTGAAATAGCTAATTCTCTATTTTTACTTTCTATTTCTTGGTTTAATTTTTCATTTCTCAGCTTAATTACCTCTTGCTCGTTACTTATTCGATTAACTTCTATCTGACGTTGATTTTGTTCAATAAGCTCTAAGTGCTGTTTTTTATAATGCCTTTTGTACAAGCGATGCGTTATAAATCCAGAAATTAATATCAATAACAGATATCCTCCAATTGCAAAATTTGATAAATATGTGGGTCTTGCTATTTCAAAAGTATAATTAACAGTATTATCTGAAACTTGATCACCTACTTTAGACCTAACCGAAAAGGTATAACTACCAAATGGCAATTTATCAAAGATTACGTTTGGTGATGCTGTCCAATCACTCCAATCAGGTTGGTAATTATCTAATTTATATTGATAATTGACAAATTCATATTTATTATACCTAGAGGTACTATACTTAAACTGCAATACATTTTCTTTATGACTAAAACTACCATTTTCATTAATTAAAACGTTAAAAACACTATCCTTTGTCTTAACTATTATATCATTTAGAAATATTTTATGAGGTGTTTTATCATATTTATCCAAATCCACCAAAATATAACCGTTTGTTTTTCCAATAATATATAAGTTGTCTTTTAAGTGTGTAATGTTTTCAAAACTAACCGTAGTATTTCTCCAATAGTTTTGAATGGGGATTGATTTTATTTCTATTTTACCAGGAATGGGCCCTTTTTCGGCGTAATTAATATTCGATTTATTAAATGACCATAACCTTTGTTTACTATCTTTTACCAGTTTACCAGAAATATACTCGTCTCTAACTATTAATTTACTCAGTGCCGTATCTTTAACAAAGCTTTCTCCTGAACCAGATAATTTATAGACTCCTTCTTGATAGCTATACAACAAGTCGTCATCATATTTTAAAATACTTGAACCTTTACCCTTCGGCACATCAGAAAATAGAATTACTTTTTCAAAAACAGTGTAATTATTATTTAACCGTAATTTATAAACCCCTTTGTATTCATGATTAATCCATATTTCTGAATTATTTAGAATTTCGAAAAAACGGGCTGAATTTTCAAATCCCTTAATCTTATTTTTTAATATCCATTTATTATTCTTTTTTTCAAGTATGCTCATACCCGAATAATGGCCTTGCAATAATAAATCAGGACGATTTGGAACTTCTCTAAAATTCCATGTACCAGGAATATCACAAATTTGTTCAGACGTATTGTTGTTAATGAGAAAAGTGCCTGAAGTATGCCCGCAGAGCAACTGGTTTTCATACACAAAAAGCGACCAAACCTGTCCTTTTGTTCCTTCTACTAGTTTCAGAGGTTCATTCACTAATGTTGACTTATAAAACAAGCCTTGATTGGTACCTACATACAACTTATCATTATGTATAATTGAACTATAGGTTGTACCAACAGTACCTCCATTATCATTATACTCACGAATAAATGACTGCATATTTAAACAATCTATTCCATTATCTAAAGCCGACCACACGTTACCTGAAGCATCTTCAAACAAGTTTAAAATAGTATTGTTACTCAAACCATTAGACTGATTAATAGTATTAATTAATTTACCTTCTTGTGATAAATGAATAATCCCAGCAGATATTGTTCCTAACATATAGGTTTTATCTAAGAGCTGAACACCACTATAAATCTGATATTCATCTAAAATCTTATCTGCAGCGATAGACCAACCAGTAACAACACCTTTATCAACCTTAAAAAAACCCTTATTTCGTGTTAATAAAATAAGACCTTCACTATCACTTTCAAAAATATTCAAAACAAATTTCACCTCATACTTATCTGGTATATTTGCTATTAATACTTCCTTGCCTATCTCAAGTTTATATAAATTTCCATTATTTTTAAAAATATAAATGGTATTATTTATCTCAAAAATGCGATAATAATTGCCTTTATCTGTAAAATAATTGAGTTCGTTATTTTCTACATTATAAAAATATAATCGATCATAAGATTGAAAAATTATCCAATTATCAAAAGATTTAATATTCCAAATATTTTCATCTTCTAATAATTCATCCCTTATTTTATCCGAAAGCGAAGTGTAATCTAACGACCCTTTGTCATTTCTTTTCCAAAACCCAAATTCCATATATGAACCTGTAAATACTTTATCTTTTACAGCTAGTACCGATCGCATTATGGTGTTATTAGGAGACGGATAAAGCATCCATTGAGCACCATTATACTCTAACAAACCTTCATTATTTGCAATATAAATGAAGTTATCTATATTTTGAGTTACTGCCCAATTTTGATTTTCCGCTTGATAAGTGTTTGATGAAAATTTTAATATAGGAGGTATTTCTTGACCAAAACATGTCAATGATATGAATAACAATAAAAGTAATTGTGTGACTTTCATGTTTAGTGGTTAAACTGTCCTTGTAATTAAGACATTTTGTGTAAAGATAAAAAAGAAAGTCCGATATCCTGAGACTGAAGATTAGCATTTATTCTAAACAGTAGAGAAACCCAATAACAACTATAAGCTTGCTGATAGTACCAACATCAGCAAACCTGCTAATGAGGCTCCAATTATTGGTCCGACAACAGGAATCCATGCATAACCCCAATCATTAGAAGCCTTATTTTTAATCGGTAAAATGGCGTGTATAATTCTAGGTCCCAAATCACGTGCTGGGTTTATTGCATAACCTGTAGTACCACCAAGTGACAAACCAATAACCCAAACTAAAAAGGCAACAGGTAAAGCTCCAAGAGAACCCAGACCGATTGGAGTTTCTGTTTCTGTTAATGATGCATTGGTAAAATAAAGTACTACGAATACCAATACAAAAGTGCCTATGATTTCCGAAATAATATTTGATTTAGGGTTTCTAATCGCTGGAGCCGTACAAAAAATAGCTCGCTTAGCCTCTCCATCTTCAGTAACCTCAAAATGATCTTTATAAATTAACCAAACACCTAAAGCACCTAACATAGCACCGATAAACTGGCCTAAAGCGTAAAGTGGAATCAAATTCCATTCAAATTTTCCTGCAACAGCCAATCCAATACTTACAGCCGGATTCAAATGAGCCCCACTGTATGGCCCTGCTACTACAACACCTACAAAAACAGCTAAACCCCAGGCGGTTGTAATCACCATCCAACCTTGGTCATTTGATTTGGTTTTTTCTAAAACAACATTAGCTACTACACCTCCTCCTAAAAGAATAAGAAAAAAAGTTCCGATAATTTCTGCTACAAATGGCGTCATGTTAATTATTTTTTGTTTCTGAATTATTTCTAGTCCAATACTCTAATGCATCAATTGCCCTATACCACCCTTTTATTTCTTCCTTAATTTGTTTTCTATCTTCAGTAGGTTTAAAATGTTTATCTGTTTGCCAAATTTCTTGAATTTCATCAGGACTTTCCCAATACCCAACTGCCAAGCCTGCCAAGAAAGCAGCACCCATCGCTGTTGTTTCCACCACTTTCGGACGAACAGTTACAGTATTTAGAACGTCAGCTTGAAATTGCATTAACATATTGTTCACTGTTGCTCCACCATCTACACGTAATTCCTGTATAGTAATACCTGAATCGGCTTCCATCGCTTTCAAAATGTCCATAGTTTGATAGGCTATAGATTCTAGTGAGGCTCGTGCAACATGAGCATCTGTACTTCCTCTTGTTAATCCGAAAATTGTACCCTGGGCATGCTGATTCCAATGTGGAGCACCTAGCCCTGCAAATGCAGGAACAAAGTAAACCCCTTCTGAACTATCAACGGAACTTGCCAAATTTTCTACATCAGCAGACATGCGAATTATCTTTAAACCATCTCGTAACCATTGTACAACGGCACCCGCAATAAAAACACTTCCTTCAAATGCATACGTTGTTTTGCCATTGATTTTCCATGCAACAGTTGTCAATAAATTATTTTTTGAAACAATCGGTTTTTCACCAATATTCATCAACATAAAACATCCTGTGCCATACGTATTTTTAACCATGCCTGGCTTCGTACACATTTGACCAAATAAAGCCGCTTGCTGGTCACCGGCAATTCCTGCAATTGGAATTTTTGAATCATAAAAAGTAGACTGTGTGTGTCCATAAACTTCGCTCGACTGTTTTACCTCAGGTAACATGCTTTTAGGTATGGTTAACAATTCTAACAACTCATCATCCCATTCCATTGTGTTTATATTAAATAACAATGTTCTTGACGCATTGGTCACATCCGTAACATGCTTATTACCTTTAGTGAAATTCCAAATTAACCAAGTGTCTATGGTACCCATAATCAAATCACCATCTTCAGCCTTTTTTCTTGCACCCTCTACATTATCTAATATCCATTTTACCTTAGTACCCGAAAAATAAGAATCAATAACTAATCCTGTTTTTTCTCGTATCATTTCAGATTTACCCTGAAGCTTTAATTCATCACAATAATCTGAAGTACGTTTATCTTGCCAAACAATAGCATTGTAGACGGGTTGACCCGTATTCTTATCCCAAACCACAACCGTTTCACGCTGGTTTGTAATCCCTATAGCAGCAATATTTTCTATATCTAATCCTTTTTTGGCAATGGCTTCAGTAGCTACACCTGCCTGAGTTGACCATATTTCAGTTGGATCATGTTCTACCCACCCTGGTTTTGGAAAATATTGTGTAAATTCTTTTTGAGCAATTGAGATTATATTTCCTTTCTTATCAAAAACGATTGCTCTGGAGCTTGTTGTTCCTTGATCTAAAGCCAGTATGTATTTTCCCATAATTAGTGAATTTAATTAGTTAGTGTAGTGTAGTGTAAATGTTTAAAATTATTTTGAGTTATAATACGTATTGTTTGGCTATTGTTGTAAAATCATCAATTTGTTGACGCTCCCAAACCTTATCTTTTCCTAATTCTTTTGCTAATATTTCCGCAACCAATGGTGCCGAACTAATTGCAGCCCTAGCATCTAAAAACAACATACGTACCCGTCTAGCTAGTACATCTTCAATGGTTCTTGACATTTCATTTCTTACAGCCCAAACCACTTCAGCCTTTGTAAAGCCAAGTTTTGGGTGCAATTTTTCACCTAATCCAGGTTCGTTTTTAATGAGTTTCTCAATATGGACCTGATCTGTACCATAAATGTATAAGTGATTAGATCTGTCTACATTTTCTGTAGCTCCATGTATAAGTTGATCTTTTGTTTTGCACATTTCATTGGATAATTTACCAAGACTTATGGCTTTATTTACTGTGTCTTGTGCCATTCTTCTGTAGGTAGTCCACTTGCCTCCAGTAATGGTTATTAATTCTGAACTTGAAACTATAATCTTATGGCTTCTAGATATTTCTTTGGTCTTTTCAGAATTATCTTTTGGAGCAGCCAAAGGTCTTAACCCAGCAAAAATGCTCAATACATCTTTTCTACTTACTTTTTTATTCAAATACCTATTCGCAGTATCTATAATAAAATCTACTTCTTTCTCCAGTGGCTTTGGTTCTAGACTATGACTATCTAACAAGGTGTCTGTTGTACCCACCACAACTTTATCATGCCAAGGCACCAAAAACAATACCCTACCATCATCCGTTTTCGGAATCATAATGGCATCATTTCCTGGTAAAAATGAT
Organism: Aureibaculum flavum; assembly: GCF_016406085.1. Lineage (GTDB taxonomy): Bacteria > Bacteroidota > Bacteroidia > Flavobacteriales > Flavobacteriaceae > Aureibaculum > Aureibaculum flavum. The sequence continues at coordinate 449,288 of NZ_JAEHFJ010000003.1, read as the reverse complement.
TTGTCTAAAACCAAGTGGATTCCCTGACTAGGACGGACAATATTTTTTGCCTTATTGTCATCCATTTGTAAAACTTCATCTGTAAAAACTCCAGTTGCATTTATAACAACTCTTGCATTTAATTTGTACGATTTATCCGTTTCAATATCATGAGCAATAACTCCACTTACAATGCCTTCATCATCTTTCAAAAGTCCAGTTACCTTACAATAATTTAGTATTGTAGCTCCTTTTTCAATGCTTGTTTGAGCAATATTTATAGCTAATCTAGAATCATCAAATTGCCCATCGTGATACACAACCCCTCCTTTTAATTTATCAGGTTTTATAGTGGTTAACCTTGATGTTGTTGTTGTTTTGCTAATACCAACAGATTTTCCAAAACTTAATTTACCTGCTAAAAAATCATATAGTTTTAAACCCACTGTATACTTTAATCTATCCCATAAATTATAATTTGGAATAATAAAAGACTGATTACTCACCAAATGTGAAGCATTTTTTAGCATAAGACCTCTCTCATATAATGCCTCTCTAACCAAATCTATATTTCCTTGAGCTAAATAACGCACACCTCCATGAACTAGTTTAGTACTCCGGCTCGATGTGCCTTTTGCAAAATCAATTTGCTCTAATAAAAGCGTTTTATAACCGCGAGTTACACTGTCTAATGCTATTCCTAAACCCGAAGCTCCTCCTCCAATAATAATTACATCCCAATTTTTGGTTGTCTGTAATTGCTCAATTAATGTTTCTCTTTGATATAAACTCACTGCTATATTATTTTAATTTTTTCGTATTGAATTTCAAATATACAATTTTTGTAACAAAACGAAACTAAACGAAATAAATATTTTTATATTATTCTTCATATTCATCAAATATTCTCTTCTATATTTTTCGTTTTCTTTCATTTTAATTACATTTGCAGATATACTATGGTCAGTATATCAATAATAAATTTAAAGATGAATAGACATCAAATTATTTTAGACATTCTAAACAAGGTAAAATATATAGAGGTGTTAGATCTGTGTAAACAATTAAATGTATCAGCGGTAACCATTCGAAAAGATTTAACACTTTTAGAGGCAAAAGGGCTTTTATTTAGAACACACGGTGGTGCTTCTTTAGAAAACCCTTATATCAACGAAAAAGAAGTGAATGAAAAAGAAAAAATTTCAGTTGAAGAAAAAAATGGAATTGCACAAGCTGCAGCAAAATTAATTGATGAAAATGACTCTATAATGATTGCTTCAGGAACCACAGTTCAGGCTTTGGCAAAATTCATTACACCAAAAAATAAATTAACGGCAATAACCTCTTCTTTGCATGTTGTACTTCATTTAATCAAACATAAAAATATAGAAATATTACAATTAGGGGGCTATGTCAGACACAGCTCAGCATCAGTAATTGGAAGTTATGCTGCTCAAATATTAGAGAATGTGTCTTGTAGTAAGTTATTTTTAGGCGTTGATGGTATTGATTTAGATTATGGCCTGTCTACCACAAGTTTAGAAGAAGCACAGCTTAATAAAAAAATGTTGATCTCTGCACAAAAGACAATTGTACTAGCAGACTCTTCTAAATTTGGTAAAAAAAGCTTTGCAAAAATCTGCGGTATTGAACAAGTTGATCAAATTATTACCGATAGTGGCATATCATCATCACTGGTTAAAAAGTTACAAGAAAGAGGTATTATTGTTACTATTGTTGATTAATAACGTAATAATTTTTCATTTTTTAAACAGACTCACTTTACTAAGTATACTATATTTTAATACTTAACGTTATAGTACATATTTTTAATCTATTATTTTATGAAAAAATTAATATTCTTATTCTTATTAGCTCCTTTATACATATTAGCTCAAGAGGATGATGCTACGGGCACTGAAGAAAAGCAAGAAAGTAAAGTAATCATTGAAGAATGTATTTCTGGAAATTGCAAAAACGGAAAGGGCACCATGCAATATCAAACAGGTGTTTATGAAGGATATTGGAAATCGGGACTCCGTGAAGGTGAAGGTAAATATACTTGGACCAATGGAGATGTTTATGAAGGCGAATGGATGCAAGACAAAAGACACGGATTAGGTGTATATGTTTGGCATGATGGCTCTAAATATAAAGGAAACTACAGTTACGGTATTAGAAGTGGTTATGGATTATACTACTATACAAATGGTACTTTATATGAAGGTACTTGGCAAAACAACTTAAAACATGGTATCGCTAATTTTTACAATAAAGAAAGTGTAAATATTGGTGGAAAATATATTAATAACGAATATGTTAGTGGTACTGGTATTAACCAAGACAGCTACAAATTTAAACCTGCTCAATAATTTTTGTAAGGTTTATTAAAATACAACGACATAGTTAACAGTGACTTGTCACTACTTTTCATAGCAATTTCCCGTTTTTAAGAAGTTAAGAACGGGATTTTTATTTACCTTCGCTTTAAAACAGTCCAGTTGCAAAGAATTATTGTTTCAGTTACCAATGATTTGGTTACAGACCAACGTGTACATAAAGTTTGTACAACCTTGGTTCAGATGAAGTATGATGTTATTCTTATCGGAAGAAAATTACCCAATAGCTTACCGCTCACCAGAAATTATCGAACCATTAGAATGAACCTGATTTTTAAAAAAAAGGTATGGTTTTATGCAGAATATAATTTGCGTTTATTTTTTAAACTCTTGTTTCTAAAAAAAGATATTCTTCTTTCTAATGATTTAGATACTTTACTCCCCAACTTTTTAATTAGTAAACTACTTGGTAAAAAACTGGTATATGATAGCCACGAACTTTTTACAGAAATAGGAGAATTAATTGATAGGCCACGTGTACGAAAAGCATGGCTAACCATTGAGAAATTCATCTTTCCTAAACTCAAAAATGTATATACTGTAAATCAAAGTATTGCTGATATTTATTCAAATACATACGCTGTTGATGTCAATATTATCAGAAATATTGCCCCTAAATTGCAACATAAATCTGTTGACTTTTCATTGGCAAACAAAATAAAGGGAGATAAAAAAATGCTAATTTTACAGGGGTCAGGTATCAATATCGATAGAGGAGCTGAAGAAGCTGTAAAAATGATGGCGTTTTTAGAAAATACTATTCTTTACATTATTGGTAGCGGTGATGTTTTTGAAGATTTAAAAAGATTAGTACTATCCTTACAATTGCAAGAAAAGGTAGTCATAAAAGATAAAATGTCTTATCTCGATTTGATGGAATATACAAAAATAGCTGATTTAGGTTTATCATTAGACAAAGCTACCAACCTCAACTACGAATTCAGCCTTCCTAATAAAGTATTTGATTATATACAAGCAGAAACACCTCTATTGGTTTCTAATAGAAAAGAAGTGGCCAATCTAGTTAGAGAAAACAATATTGGTTGGGTAATTGATGATGTAGAGCCCAAAAAATTAGCAGAAAAAATAAAACAAATAGTTGCGAATACTAAAGAGTATGCAACCTATAAACAAAACCTAAAAAAAGCATCAGAAAAATATACCTGGGAAAGTGAACAATCAACGTTAGTTGAAGTTTTTAAAAACTTGAAATAGAGATTACTTTTTATATTTATGAGGGTTCTCTCTAATTCCTTTTTTAAAAATTTTACGAACCCCTTTTCTTAATTGATTATCTAATCTTAATAAAACATCTATCAATTTCTGATTTGACCTCCCTCTAAACGTAGTTATATGAAACTTATCAGAATTATGAATTGGATTCTCAGAAAAATAATAATTTGAAACACAACACCGAACCCCCTCTGTCGTAACCTTATTTACAGAATGCCATGAGTTATTATGCGTAGACATAACCACAAGCCTATTAAATTTACTCGTTATCTCAATTGAAGGTGCCTTTAATCCTTTTGGCCATAACTCTAAACTACCTCCTGATGATTTTTTCCAATCTGGAGTAACATAAAATAATAAATTTAATACTCTCCAATTTTTTAAATCTGCATCATGAGAATTGTCCAAGTGAGGGTTTAAAAAATTCTCTTTACCCATCATCGAAAGCCCACCTGCATATAGATTCTCGTCTGGTAATACAGAATCTAAATCACATATTTCTTTAATTATATTTACTACTCTTTTGTCTTGAAAAGCATAAATAGTTTCTTCCAGCAATGCATCGTAGGCGTTCATTTGATACGCTATATATTTAGATTCTCTTATATTCTTTTTTTGTTTTACCTCTTTCGTAGATGGAAATTTTTCATAAATCTCATTTGTGAGGGCATTAGGTAAAAGGTTATCGAGAATAAAGTGACCAATTAATGGCTTAGAATCAATAAACTGCCTTTTTAAATCTACTTTTTGTTCTGTAAGTCTATTTAATAATAGTGTTGCGATTGTCTCTCTTCTATATTCCACAAAAAGATAAATTAATTATAATTTAAAGGTATTGAAAATATATTAAAAACAATACCTTCGTAAGGTTATTTACTTTTATGAATACGTGCTAATGAAGCAATCCTTACATATAGTTTCCTTTGATGTTCCTTTCCCCCCAAATTACGGTGGCGTAATAGATGTTTTCTACAAAATAAAGGCATTAAGCGAATTAAACGTTGATATTTATTTACACGTATTTGAGTTTGGTAGAGGTAGGCCTGAAAATTTAAAAAAGTATTGTAAACATATCTATTATTATAAACGTAATACTATTTTAAGTAGCGTTTTTTCAACAGTCCCATTCAGAGCGAAATCTAGATACAATAATGTACTGCTTAAAAATTTGAAAAATAGTAATACTCCCATATTATTTGAAGGTTTACATACTACTGTTCCATTACTAAAAAATACTTTTGCAAATAGAATAATACTTGTAAGAGCTCATAATATAGAGCATGAGTATTTAAATGGATTAGCAAAAAGTGAGAAAAACATTTTTAAAAAGATTATCTTTAAACTTGAAGCTATAAAATTTTTATACTTTGAAAAAATAGTAAATAAAACAAATTCAGTTTTAACGATTTCTCCTTTAGAACATGAATATTTTCAAAAAAAATACGTTAACAAAGCTGTCTACATTCCTGCATTTCATAAGAATAATACTATAAAACACTTATCAGAGAAAGGTGATTATATATTGTATTATGGTGACTTAAGAATAGCCGATAACATAAAATCTGCACTTTTTTTAATAGCGGCTTTTAAAGAAATTAATTATCCTATAATCTTTGCAAGCAGTTTTATCAACAAGGATATTTCTAAAAAAATTGACTTACATAGCAACATGAAATTTGTTGTTATTAAAGATGGAGGCCACCTCGATCTCTTATTAGAAAAGGCTCATATTAATGTACTACCAACCTTTCAAAAAACAGGTATTAAACTAAAATTAATCAACGCACTTTATAATGGTAGATTTTGTTTAGTAAATAGTGATATGGTAGAAGGTACAGGACTTAAAGACTTATGTGAAATTGCCAATACAAAGCAACAATTTATAGAAAAAACGAATCAATTGATGGGTGAGCGTTTTTCAATAAAAGAGTTCGAAAAACGGAAGAAATCAAATCATTTAAAAGGATTTAACAACAAGGAAAATGCTCAAAAAATAATTGATTTAATTTCCTAAACCACTTCAAAAACCTTTTCACCATCACATTTAATGGTTTTATGAGGATATTTTAAAATTAAAGCATAATCATGTGTAGCCATCAATATGGTTTTACCTTCTTTATTAATTTCCTCCAGAACGCTCATTACCTCCAAAGAGGTTTTCGGATCTAAATTACCCGTCGGCTCATCAGCTAAAATCAATTCAGGATCATTTAATAACGCTCTAGCAATTGCCACACGTTGTTGCTCACCACCAGAAAGTTGAAAAGGCATTTTAAACCCTTTGGTTCTCATCCCTACTTTTTCTAAAACCTCATCAATTTTAGATTTGCATTTAGAAGAATCTTTCCAACCCGTAGCTTTCAATACAAAAAGTAAATTATCATGTACATTTCTATCATTAAGTAGCCTAAAATCTTGAAATACAACACCCAATTTTCTTCTAAGGAAAGGTATCTCCTTTTCTTTTAATTTTATCAAATCAAAATCTACAATATCTCCCTCACCTTGTGTTAAGGGTAAGTCGCCATATAAGGTTTTCATCAAACTACTTTTACCACTCCCCGTTTTTCCAATTAAATACATAAAATCACCTCTATAAATATCTAAACTAATATCAGATAATATTAAATTTTCTTGTTGAAAAATAAAGGCATTCTTTAAATGTAATACCGGTTTTTGCTCGGACATGGATTTGTAATTATTTTGCTTGACAAATTTAGGGAATAAAATTGAATGTTTAAGGTGTGAAGTGATTTTACCAAAGTCCCTAAAATAACGATTAGAAAATATATTTATGATTTAACTTAGATCATTTTGGCTCAATTTTTGCCATTTGATAATGAATTTTAACACATTTAGTTAACAAAATGTTATATTAATTAACAATTATACAATTTAGAATAATTTGCACGTTGTTTAACTTAGAGTGTGTTATTTTTGATATTTATTACGAATTATTTTTTAAACAATTCACCACAATGAAGCATTGCCAAAATTGGCTTCTCGCCACCATAGTTTTTATTTGCTCAGCTTCTAGCTTTGCTCAAAAAACAGAAATTTATACGCACAATTTAACGGCCTACAATCATGCTGTTGACTTATATAACAACAGAGATTTTGTTGCTGCCAAGCACCAATTTAATTCTTTAAAATCTGATTTTGACGATATTTCTGAGTATAAAGCCAATTGTGCTTATTATGAAGCATTCAGTGCCATTCAAATTGGCGAACGCGATGGCGACAAAATGATGCTAAAATTTGTTGAACGTTTTCCTACAAGTACCAAACAAAATACGGCATTTTTAGAGGTTGGCGATTATTATTTTAAAAATGCCAACTATCCTTATGCCCTAAAATGGTACAAACGTGTAGAAACGCGTAACCTATCTATAAAGCAAGAAGAAGATTTTAATTTTAAATATGCTTATGGTCTATTTGCAGTGAAAAGCTATGAACAAGCCAAAGGTATTTTTCAAAAATTATTGACTTCTCAAGAATATGGCTCTCAAGCGAAATATTACTACGGATTTATCGCTTATCAAGATGATGATTATGACAACGCTGATCGTTATTTAGGCGAAGTTGCTAATGACAAAGAATTAGGTGATGATGTACCATACTACATGGCAAATATCAAATTTAAAACAGGACAGTTTCAAGAAGCTATTGATGTTGCAGAACCATTTCTTAAAAAAGCGGATGTAAACGAGCGATCAGAAATTTCAAAAATTATTGGTGAAAGTTATTTTAACCTTAATAAATATGCTGAAGCCATACCGCATCTAAAAAATTACAAAGGGAAACGTCGTAAATGGAATAATACAGATTATTATTTATTAGGTTATGCCTATTACAAACAAAACGATTATGAAAATGCAATCGCTAATTTTAATAAAATTATTGGTGGAGAAAATTCTGTATCACAAAATGCGTATTACCATTTAGCAGAGTGTTATTTGAAAACGGATCTTAAAACTGAAGCTCTAAATGCTTTTAGAAATGCCTCGCAAATGGAATTCAATGAGGATATTAAAAAAGATGCTTGGTTAAACTATGCTAAACTGAGTTATGAAATAGGTAATCCTTATAAGAGTGTACCTGATGTGTTGCAAGAATATTTAGACCTGTATCCAAAATCTACCGCCAAAGATGAAATTGGTGAATTACTAATTAGTGCTTATATTTCTTCTAAAGATTATGCTGGTGCTTTAGTTGCATTAAAGGGTAAAAACGAGGCACATCATAAAGATTTATATCAAAAAGTAGCTTTATACAGAGGAATTCAATTATTTAATGATGGAGATTATGATGATGCATTGACTTATTTTGACCTTGCTATTGATAGTCCTAGAAACACCTCAACTACAGCAAAAGCCATTTTCTGGAAAGCAGAGACTAATTATTTATCAAATAACTTTAAAGACGCATTAGCTGGTTTTCAAAAATTTCAAAAAATGAACGCTTCTGGCCTTCCAGAGAATGAATTTATTGATTACAACATTGCCTATTCTTACTTTAAATTAAAAGATTATAATCGTGCTGGTGATGAGTTTCAGTCGTTTATTGACACCAATCCGGACGACGAAAACAAACTTAACGATGCCTACTTACGCTTAGGTGATGCATTTTATGTTTCTAGTAATTATAATAAAGCCATAACAGCATATAACAATGTTATCAACAAAAAAGGTATAGATAGGGATTATGCTCATTTTCAAAGAGCGATGAGTTATGGATTTATCCGTAAAAACAATGCTAAAATTGCTGATTTTAATGCCTTTTTAAAAGCGTATCCTAAATCTACCCTTCGTGATGATGTGTATTATGAATTGGGTAATTCTTATGTTGTTGCTGATGATAATGAATCTGCCTTAGCTTCTTATAACAGTCTTTTAAGTGAATATAAAAGAAGTTCTTATGTGCCAAAAGCCTTATTAAAACAAGGGTTAATCTATTATAATATTGAAAGAGATAATGAAGCTTTAGATAAATATAGACGTGTAGTCAAAGAATTTCCTGATACCGGTGAAGCCAAACAGGCTGTTGCAAATGCACGACAAATCTATGTAGATTTAGGTCGTGTTGACGAATATGCTGCGTGGGTAAAAGACCTTGACTTTGTAACTGTAACAGATTCTGATTTGGATAATGACATGTACGAATCGGCTGAAAAACAATACCTCTTAAACAATCGTAAAAAAGCAATTTCAGCATTTAAAAGTTATCTGAAAGAATTTCCAAGTGGCGGGCACGCTTTAAACGCGAATTTCTATCTAGCAGAGGCTCTATTTAATGAAAAACAACAAACAGCCTCTATACCCTATTATAATTATGTAACAGATCAAGAACGTAATGAGTTTACTGAACAAGCTTTATCAAGGTTATCTCAAGCTTATTTAGAAGCTAATAATTGGACGAAGGCAATGCCCATTTTAAAACGTTTGGAAGAACAAGCTGATTTTCCTCAAAACATCACTTTTGCTCAAAGTAATTTGATGAAAGGATATTACGAACAAGAAAATTACGATGCTGCTGTAGCCTATGCTGAAAAAGTTTTATTAAGACCAAAATTAGAAAATAGAGTAAAATCTGATGCTAAAGTAATTATTGCTCGTTCTGCTATTAAAACTGGTGATGAACGTAAGGCTGAAGAAGCATATATCGAAGTTGGTAAAATTGCTACAGGCGAATTAAAAGCCGAGTCTATTTATTACGATGCTTATTTTAAACATCAAGAGGGTAATTACAAAGTGTCAAATACCACAGTGCAAACATTAGTGGCTGATTATTCTGCTTATAAATATTATGGAGCCAAAGGACTTATTGTAATGGCAAAAAACTTTTACGAATTACAAGATGCTTATCAAGCTACTTATATTTTAGAAAGTGTGATTAAAAACTTTTCAGATTATAAAGATGTAACCGATGAAGCCAAATCAGAACTTTCAAAAATTAAGAAGAAAGAAGCTGAAACTAACGAATCTGTCAATCCTGATAATTAGAATAGGATCAATAAATTAAGTACAAAAACAATTTTAAATCTTGAATATAAATTTCAAATTTAATTACAACATGAAAAAATACATTTCAACATTGATTATACTGTTGGTAACCACCTTAACTTTTGCTCAAGTAAGAAGTAAAGATACTATTGGTACGGAAGTTATTAATGTGGTAAAATCATATACCCCAACAGTTTCTGATGCTTTCAAAATTAAATCATCACCTCAAATAGACACCAACGACATTGATATAAAAAAGCCTATTAGTTATAGCATTTTTTCCATTCCTGTAGCTTCTACATTTACGCCCAATAAAGGAAAAGCTAAAGTGCTAAAGGTAAATCCGAGTCCACAAGTGTATGACAATTATGTTTCTGCAGGATTTGGTAATTTCTCTACCCCAGGTGTAGAGTTATTTATTCATGGAAATAGCAATCGTTATAATGACTTTGGAGCCTTTTTTAACTTTATTTCATCCAAAGGAGGTATTAATAATATTGAACTAGATGATAATTATTTTGATACACGGTTAGATCTTTTTTATAAACAAGAAGAACGCGACTTTGACTGGCAAGTAAATGCGGGTGCAAGAATGCAAAAATACAACTGGTATGGTTTACCTGAACTAATTTCTTTTAGTGAAAATACTATTGAAAGTATTGATGAACAACAAAAATATACCGAAATTTATGTAGGCGGTAAAGTGGATTATAAAGATTCCTTTTTTCAAGGTGGCACTGTTGAATCTAATCGTTTTACAGACGACCAAGGGAGTGCAGAAATTCACTTTTTAGCAAAACCAAAAATAGAATTTCCTATTGCATCAGAGTATATCAATGCTGATGTACGCTTAGAATTTTTAAGAGGTAAATTTGAAAGAAATTACGAAGATACAGACGATTTAAAATATACCTTTTTTAATATTGGTTTTAACCCTAGTTTAGAAATTTTACGTAATGACCTTACCGTGAACCTTGGTGTAAAATTATTATATAGTTCAGGTACAGGCAGTGGTAATGAAAGTAAAGGCTATTATTATCCGAACGTTACAGCCTCTTACAAGCTTATAGACGAGGTTTTGACACTTTATGGAGGTGTAACTGGAGATTTACATCAAAACTCCTTTAAAGGCTTTGCAGATGAGAATCCTTTTATTTCGCCTACCTTAACCATGAGACGTACCGATGAACAATATAATGGGTTCTTTGGTTTAAAAGGAAAATTAGCCTCGAATATTGGATATAACTTTAAAGCATCATATAGCAACGAGCGTGATAAGCCTTTATACAAGTTAAATGCTTCTAAAACCCAAGGAACTGATTTAGTTGATTATGGCTATAAAGCCGGAAATTCTTTTGGAGTGGTTTATGATACTATTAAAACTATTAGTGGTTTTGCAGAAGTCACTATAGATGTATCAAAACAGTTAAAATTAGGTGGTAATGCAGAATTCAATCAATACGACACTAAAACCGAAGATAAAGCATGGAACTTACCTGCGTTAAAAATAAGTGCCTTTGCTGATTATAATAATGATAATTGGTTTGCTGGTGCTAACATATTTTATGTGGGTAGTCGCAAAGATGAAATCTCAACACCAATTAACCCAGCAACTAGAGTTACCGTAGGTGATTATGTAGATTTAAACCTTAATGGAGGTTATAAATTTAATGAAAAACTTACTGCGTTTGCTAAGGTAAATAATTTATTAAGTAGCGATTATCAAAAATATACGAATTACTATGTGCAAGGTTTACAAGTTTTTGGTGGATTGACCTATAAATTCGATTTTTAAAAGAACTTAACAGAAGATACTAATGAACCCTTAATGAGTACCGTTTAGCTTACTCCCTTTTGCTAAATGTTACTTATTTCGGGTTTTTTTGTTAATTATCTCTTCTATTTCATTTAAGGCTAACTTACCAACACCCCGATATACTATATTGCGGTTATTATCAATTAATATAAACGTTGGATATGCTGAGATTCTTAAATCTCTTTTAATTCCCTTAGGTGAGGCATCGTTGAATGTATTCTTCCAGCTAATATCGTTTTTCTTTACATAATCCTTAACAGAGGCTATATCTCTATCCGTAGCAATGCCTACTATATTTAAATTTTCAAACGTATCAAAAAGGCTTTTCAATTGCGGAGTTAACGCTTTACAAGGCAAACACCATGTTCCCCAGAAATCTAATAGAACATAATCTTTTTCTTTTAAAGCACTATCAACTGAAAATGGAATAGTATTCAAATCTAACAACTGATAGTCTTTGAGTTTATAACCCATTTTATCACTGAAAAATTCCTTTAAAGAATCAAGTTTTTTTAATTTTAAAGCGAACATATCTTGTTTTATAGTATCTAAAACAAAGTAATCATTATTCAGCTGTATAGTATCTTTTAATTTGTAAGTGAAATTCGCATTATACTCTGAAGACGTTTTGCTAAAAGAAAATGAATCTGGTTTTATAAGAAACGTTAAATAACGAGGATGAAAACCTTGTATGGCTAAATCATATTTTTTGTCTTGGTAACTAAACTTACCTTTCCAATAATCTTTAAATTTAAAATGAATTCTAGATTTATTTATTACCTCATCATTGCTTAAAGAACCCGTATAGTAAGAATATGCACTAGGGTAAATAATAACTTTTCGTTTTTGAAAAATAATACTGTCGTTTATTTCTAATCTTAGATTAAGATTTTGAACAGGTAAATTAGTATCGATTCTCTGATCTTTATACTCTAAATAATAATTTTCATTAAAAGTTAAAACCTGGTCATCTGAAAAATCTTTATTATTATTTTCATCAAAAATAACAGTCTGTTTACCGTTAGAAAAATAGGTTACAATAGCTTGAACGTTCAAAGCTGGTTTCTTCTTTTCAATTAAGCTATCTATTCTGGGAGACAAGCTATCAAGGAAACCTAACTTATATAAGTCATACTTAAATTTATTATAGTCTTGAACTAACGTTGAAATCAATAGTGAATCTACATTAGGTATATTTTTATATTCAAATTGAGATTGGTAAAATTTTGGATTAAAATTATATAATGAAGATACCATTTTTATTGAATAAAAATTATCAAAAGCTATAGAGTCATTATCAGTTTTAGTTAATTCAATTGAAATATCATTTACGTTAGTTTTACTCATTTTACATGAAAATAACACACAAAAACATCCTAAAAGGGTTAAAAATCTATACATTATTACTCTTTTTTAATTCTCCAACAAGTTGAAATAAATTACTTATTTCGGATTTTTATATTGCTCATTACATTTAAAACTGTATCACAATAATAAGTTTCTCCATTAATCACTTTTAATATTACTTCTTGGAACAAATTATGATCAGTACGACCATCTTTTATTAAAAATCCTTCAGGATTAATATTTTTTAAAATTGAATTTATTTCAAGTTCATCGCTATGAGATGTAAAAACAATGATTTTGGTTTTTGGAGCATGCTTTCTTATTAAAACACCCAACTCTCGACCCGATTTCCGTTCTCTTTTTTTTTGCTTTCCGAGATTAATGTCTAAAATCACAGTATTTAAGTCTCCGTGATTTGGAATTTCTAAAATTTTTACCACCGCATTCTCATAGTCCATAGCTTTTTGAATATGAATCGTTGGTAATGAATCTTTTACAGGCAATAATTTTATCATCATTTCAATTGCATCTGATAACAATTGATTGTCTTCAACTATTAATATAGTATTGCAATTTTCAGGAGGATTATCTGTTAAATCATTTTTCATAGTCATCTAAAAGGCAACTTAACAAATAAGAAAGAATATAAGCGATTGGTATTGTAAAATATGTTAAGCGACTGTTACAAATATAGTTAATTATTTTTTAGTAAAAACGAGACTTCACATATATAATAACCTAAAAATTACCTAACAACGTAAAAGAAAAATTACGGCCTGGTGCACTAATACCCGAGGCGAATTCTTTGTAATGGATGTCAAAAATATTGTCAACGGCAACCATAAAATCAAGATTTTTTGTGAGCTTGTATTTTGAATTCATATTTAAGGTTGTCCAAGCTGGTGTACCATAATAAGAATCTGTTTCCGCTAAATAAGGTGTTTCATCATAACGGTCAATATCTTCCGTAATATTATAGTCTTCTGGTCTTTTTCTACCATTAAACTTGAAATCAATACTACTGCTAAACCTGCCTTTTTCATGGCTTAATTCTATCATACCAAAAAGTGGAGGAATTGAAGATAAGGGTTCTTCAGTATCATACGCTTTTCCTTTGGTATACGTTATTGAAGCTCGTGTGCTAAAATACTCAGAAAATGTGCCTTTTATATCAAAAGTTCCCCCATAAATATAGGCTTGGTCTTTATTTACATTGGCTACAATATTCGCTTCTTCTCCTTCATAAATCATCGTTGTGTTTCCGTTTAAAACAAAGCCTTCACGTGTAATATAATTATCTAACAACGTGTAATATACTGTACCACCAACATAGAATTTTTTATTATTAAAATATTTTAAAATACCCAGTTCCGCATTATAGGCAAATTCTGGTTTTAAATTAATATTTGGTACGGTTACATCACCCGACTTTTCGCGTACTTTACCAGTATCGTCTAAATTTGGTGAACGAAATCCTGAAGATAATACACCATTGAATTGCCAATCAGTAACTGGTTTAAAGACGTACCCAAATGTAGCTGTAACCGCTGAATTATCGATAGTGATATCATTATCTGGTAATGTGAAGAAAGTTTCATCTATCCAAGTAGCCGCTAAATTTGTATAGGTAAAACGAATTCCTGAATTTAACGTTGAGGTCTTACTAATATCTTGACGATAATTTACATAGGTAGCAGCTGTAGAATACGTACTTCCGCCATCCGCATACCTAGATTGTACTGCAAAAGCACCTGAATAACCTGTAATTGTATTCCCACTAACAGCCAACGTTTTTCCTTCAGGCTTAGAGCCTACATCGTTATGCGTAAGTTCACCACCATAAGATAAAATACGATCTTTTGTTTTTGTTAAGGGTACAGAAAAGTCTGCATTTAAGCTAAAAATGTCTACATTTTCTGTTTTATAAGACCTATCTAGACTGTTAAACTTTCTGTCGATACGAGATTCTTCTATATCTTGATAAGCCAATGTTATCAAACCATGGTTCATCCATTTTTTTTCTGGGTTGAGCTCCAATTGAGTTGATACCATAAATCTACTTTGCGGCCCATAATACCACTCTGCATATCGCAACTCGCCATCTCTTCTTTCTGTTAATCGATCAAAACGCGGAATATCAGAAGTAGTACTGTATTGTAAATTTAAACTCAAACTTGATTTATCAGTAAGTGGAATAAGTAATTTTTGTAAAAAATCAGTTTGATCAAATCCTGTATTCTTTTGCAAATTGGGATTAGAGTTAGCTATTGGTGTTTCACTATAATAATCATTAGTATTGTTGGAGTATTCAGTTACTTTGCCCCAATCATCAAAACCGTGATTTCTACTTTTACCCATCATTAAATCACCAAACTTACTGTGAGAAATACTCGTGTAACTCGCTAATTTTTTAAAAGAGAGTTCTACTCCCGCCTGTACAGAAAATTCATTGTTTACCGTACTATACCTCATCAAACCAGCTCCATTTATATTAGGCTTATTGCTTAACGTTGGTTTTCTAGTATAATAATGAATTACACCTCCTAAAGCATCAGACCCATAAATAACGGACGAAGGACCAAATATGACTTCAGTTCTGTCTAACATTGTTGGTGATACCGTAATAGAATTTTGTAAATGTCCTTTTCTATAAATGGCATTGTTCATACGAACACCATCAACCACCAATAACACTCTATTTGATTCCATACCTCGTAATACAGGACTTCCACCACCGAACTGTGATTTTTGAACTTTTATACCAGGCATTTCCGCTAACAAATCTGCCGAAGTCTGTGGAGAAATACGTTGAATATCTTTTATTGAAAAAACATCTATTTGTTCCGCAATTCGATTACGTGATTCCTTACTTTTTGATGAGGATAAAAAAACCTCATCTAAAGTATGTTCAGTACTTTTCAAAATAATTATATCAGTAGTAATTTGCCGCTTTAAAACTTCATATTCTATGTACGAAAAATGAGTGAAAGATAAAATATCATTAAATTCAAAAACAGAAAGATCGGCCTGTCCATCCTTATCTGAAACTACATGTTTTGTTTTATTTTCATTAAAAATGGCCACATTAGAAATTGGGAATCTGCTTTCTTCATCTAAAACAGTAATTGTTTGTGCATTTGAAGTAACATAAGAAAAGATTAAAATAAGTAATAAAAAACGCTTCATCTCTATTAATTTTACCAATCTATTTGTTTTAATTCGTTAATATAGATTGATTATAATTTTATTATAGGCCTTTAAAACACCTAGTTAAACACAGCTTTTAAAACTTCTAAAGATCTCGGTTTTCTAAATCCTGGTAAATGTAATTCAAAATATTGGATTAGAATTTCCAGTAACTCGTGTCTATTTGTTTTATTCAGTTTTAGCTCATTCTCTACATCAAAATTTGTGCCGAGTAGTGCTTTAAAATAATCTAAATTTTTACCAGAAATGTATAACTTTGATATTATGTGATTTGTGAATTTTCCTTCATTTAAATCGAAATACAAAAATTGGTTACCTTTTTCAGGATAGAACCCTAAATATTTAGTGAGATTCATCAAAAACACCAAATGAAAATTAGGGGTGTCTGAATGGCTATCTAACCATTGAAAGGCAGTTTCTAAATAACTAAACAACGACTGATTTTCTTCTTCTTCCTTTAAAGCATGAGAGAGTACTTCAGATAAAAAAACCATCATGGTTTGTTTAATAACGTTATTATGAATGGTAATATATGGCGTACTAATTTTAGCCTCCTTTATAAAATGTAACGACCTGTTATTATTGTAATTAGCTGTTATTTCCAATTGCGTTAGGGGTTGAAAAAATGCAGGAGATAACTTGCCTTTTGTTGCTTTAAAGATTCTCTTAACTAAATAAGACCGTAATCCTTGTTCTGTATAGCATTTTACAATAAGATCGTAGTCGCCATATTTAATGGCGTTAAGCACAATTGCTTTACTTGTAATTAGCATATTGTACCAATTTAATTGATTATTGCTATTTTAGTTATTGAAGTTTCTGACCTATCTGGAATTGTTAAAAGCACTATATAAATGCCTGAGGCAACTTTTCTGCCCGCTAAATTAGTTTTGTTCCAAATTACCTTTCCTCCTTTTAATTCCTGTCCTTCAACTACGTTGGTTTCATGAACCAATCGCCCCGAGGCATCTAAAATTTTCACATTAGTTCCTCTTGGTAAATGTGTACCATTTCTACCATCAATAGTAACAAAAGAATGCTCTTTTTTTACAGGATTTGGATAGGCATACACCTCACCCAATTCATCACCAAATGGAGCTACATTATTATTGAAAGCCACCATACCTTTATCCGTTGCAAAAAACACCTTACCGTTGCTATTATCCACTTTAATTTTAATAATTTTATTAGATGGTAAAGGTGAATTATTCTTATTAAAATTGAATAAAGTCTCTTGCCCCGATGAATTTGTACCAAGCACTCCACCCGTATCCGTACCAAACCATTTATTGTCAGCCCCATCTATAGCAATAGAACTTACAGACTGATCTCCTAATAATTTTTTAGCAATACCATCATCATCAATAACTATTGAAGAAGCATCGTAAATAGCATCGTCAAAAACACTACCTGCATTAAAATAAACAACCAAGCCTTTTTTTGTACCAATCCAAATTCTATTATTACGATCAACAGCCAACGTTCTAACATTAGAATCGGGCAAAGAGCCTTTATTAGTTTCTGTAACTAAAGCTCTTTTTCTATCACCTGTTTCATTATAAACTAGCACACCATTACGTCTAGAGCCGATCCAAATACTACCAGTTCTATCAACAATTAGCTCGGTTAACCCGAAAGAACCGCTGGTAATAATTGAACTTAGATCAAACTCACTCCAAGCCCCACTAGGACTTCTTTTTTTTAATCTATTATTTACCCAAGAATTGCTTACCCAAAAATTTCCACGATTATCAAATGCAGTACCATTAATTCTAACACTACTGTAATTAAGATTATCTGGAGCTAAATCTTCTAACCCACTGTTGGTTTGGTTCCAAAAAGTTGCTATTTCATCATTTTCAACTACTAAAATTCCACCCGTGGCACCGAGTTGACCTTCAGATGTTTGTCCGAACGAACTGACATACGCTTTTTCTATATTATCTGGATCTACTGTTACATGCACTAAATCTCTAACAGGAGCTATACTGCTGTAAGGTATATTAACCCAGTCTGAGCCATTAAAATGACTTATCGGACGCTCACTCTGTTGAGGCGTAAAAGCATCGTTATAGCCACCATAAACAACCCAGATGTGATCATTTTCTGAGGTAATCGAAAATATATCGTTTGAAATTGGACCTTGCGGATGGATTTCATTGTGTTCGATACCATTTGAAAAACTACGGTTTAAAATTCCAAATTCTGTTGTGCCTAGATAAATGGAATTACCTTCTGCAAAAGCAGCTTGTAAAGAATAATCATAATCTGCAGTAGCATTGGCAACAACTTCTTGTGATAATGAAGAATTATAAACATAAGCAGATTTTTGAGTTGCCACCGTAATATAATTCTCAGATGCTTTTATTTGTAAAATAGTATCAGGTAAAAAATTGATTAGCTGTAAGCCCATTCCAACAATTTTATAGAATCCACTAAACCTAGCCGTAAAAAGCTCGTTATTAAAGACCTCTATGGTTTTAAAATTGCCCATAAAGTCACCTTGTGGTTGTTGCCAATTATTAAAATCAATTAAACTATTACTATTTACATCAGCGGTATATATACCGTTTTCTGTAGCTGCATAAATCAAATCGTTATATATAGCAATTTGGTTTATATTTTCTGTTGAAGAATTATTACCAATGAAATAGGTATCTTGATATTCTAGTCTTTCAATATCATAAACTACAATTGCAAATGGCGTAGAAAAATAGAGCTTATCATCGTATTCTGTTATGTGATTTATCCCCTTTTCACCTGTAATACTTAGACGTTGAATATCTGTAGCTAGGGTAATTTTACCTTTGTCATCAACTATTTCCAATAAGCCATTTTGATAGCCTATAACCAGTTTTTTATGAATTTTACTATAATAAATACTGGACGTAGTTTCTCCAGACAACCCTTGAACAGATGATAATTTTTCAACTTCCTCAGTTACGGTATCATAAATAAATACGGCATTATCAGTTACCGCATATATTTTTGATTCAACCTTAATAAAATCTTTTACATTGTTGTACGAGTAAAAATCTTCCCAATTTGAACTAAAATCAGTTTGTGACCAACTAGACAAGTTAGACATCAACACAAATAAGAAAATTAATCTCTTTATCATTACGAATAGATTTCCGCCAAAGATATTCAATAATAACTAGAACAAAAACAATTTTGAATTCTTACAACTTTCTAAAAAAGGCATAAAAAAAACCTCAAATTAATAGCATTTTGAGGTTTTTTTGGAATAACTTTAAATCATTCCTTTTCATAGTAATTTTCCCTTATACGAATCAGTCTCTTTATTTTTTTATGGATGTGAAATCACGGCAATGGTTTCCGTTTTTTTAAAAACCCAATCAATCCCTGTTTTTATATACACAATGTTTTGTATTACTTCTTCTTCTTCCAATTTTATTTTAACTGTTCTCACGTATCGCGTCTCATCTGCATTTTGCAATACCATACCTTCATCTACAAAACCTAACATTTTTCCTTTAGTGTCTACATTGCTTAATACGTCAACATCTGATGGCTTAGAGAATGATGTTATAGACATTGGGTTTTCAAGTAATAATATTTATATCTCAAATTTACGCTATGTTTTTGTTTGCCTGAATTAAATTCAATGAATGAACTGAAAAGATTAATAAACGGTAAGATTTTAGCAGTAAATGGTAAATAAAGAATGCAAAATAAGAACAATAATATACCTGAAAACGTTAGTTTGAATTGATTAAAGCCTGTTAAAGTATCTTTTTGGGAAATTTGATGGTAACTTTTGTACCCGTATTATTATGGTCAGAAATATCTTCTATAATTACATATACTTTTTGATTTTCATGTAAGAGCTTTATTCTATCTTCTGAAGCTTTTAATCCAAAAGGTTTTCTATCCGATTTATATTTTGCACGTTTAGCTTGTGATTCCTTTATGCCTACACCATTGTCTATTATTTCACAACGTATATTGTCTTCTTCATCGTAAATGGAAAGGCTAATTCTTTTATAATTTTTTTTTGTATTAAACCCATGCCAAATAGCGTTTTCAATATAAGGTTGCATAAATAACGGTGGTACTTGAATATCTCTTAAATTGATACCCTCATCTATAGTTACAATATAGTCAAAGCCACCAATCATCCGCATTTGTTCTAATTTTATATATAAACCTAAAATGCCTAAATCATCTTCTAATGGTATCGTTAAACTGGTAGAATTTTTGAGTACTTCCCGTATTAATCTAGAAAATTTTGTAATATAATCTGATGCTTTTTCTTTATCGTGTTGTAATACAAAATTATTAATAGAATTTAATGAATTGTACAGAAAATGAGGATCCATTTGAGTTTGTAATATTGTCATTTTTAGATCATTCATTTCTTTTGTTTTTATGACCAGCTCATTCTCAATTTTTACCTTATTTTTTTCATATGTTTTTAACTTATTACCGATTAACAAAGCTGTCATTAACATTTCTATTAATGCACCTAAATACATTAATAATTTGGGTTGCAACCCCATAAAATGTTCATTGTCAAATGCCATTTTTAATAAATATGCTGCAATTGCCAATGTCAAATAAGATACAGACCCAATAATAAAATAAGTAACATGCTTACCCTCTATTTTAGTTAAAACAAAATAGGTAAGAACAGAAAACACAGCAATTATAGGCATTAAAAATATAAATGCCCTATCTTGATAATTATGTCCAAAAAAGAATTGAATTCCAATAAAAACGAATGCTATAATAAATGTAGAACGCATGGCCAAAACAATCATCCGATCCCATTCTGGGATTTTCTTTTTTGTTTCTAAAACATCTCTACCAAAGGCAATATAAGAAGCCAATCCTAAAAGTAATAAAGGGTAATTTATATAATCATAAATTAAATCGAATTTACCATAACTGATATTTTTAAGATAGTATAGAAAAAAACAAAGTAAAAATAAACTGTAATAAAGGTATTGCTTTCTTTTATTTAGAATGAAGAATAAAAAGCTATATAATGCAGCAAACAACAAACCTCCTCTTATCCATGCATATAATTCAGAACTTAATTCAAATAGCATAATGGGGTTTTTATAAATCTAATGGGAAAATTAAATGATTAGAAAAACCTTTCTAACAATTCATTTTTTTTGTTTCTACTAACGGAAGCTTCTAAATTATTAATCAACGTTAAGACATCTCCATCTTTTTTAGAAAATTCTTTAACATGATTCATATTTACCAAATAAGAGGCGTGCACTCGAAAAAACTCAGGATAATTAAATTTCTTTTCAACTTCTTTCAGCGTTTTTGTGACTAATAATGTCCTTTTATCACTTAAATGAACAGTAGTGTAGCTTTTATCTGCTTTTAACATTACAATGTCATCTCTGTCAAACAAAGAAATTTTACCATCAGCTGCAATACTAATCTTATCATTTTTCCTTTTCAAATTTGAAAATAAAGATTGTAATTTATCTTCAATTACATTTTCTTTTCTAGACACTCTTACTTTTTGAACTGAGGTAATTAATTCATCTTTATCTACAGGCTTTAGCAAATAATCAATAGCAGAGACTTTTATTGCTTTTAAAGCAAACTCGTCATGTGCGGTAGTAAATATGAGATCAAAATTGGTGTAGGATAATTGTTGTAATAGAGTAAATCCATCCATTTCTGGCATTTCAATATCTAAAAAAACCAAATCTGGTTTTTCTCTATCAATTGTATTTATGGCTTCTTTAGGATCGTTACATTTGATAATTTCTATGTCATCAATATAACGATTTAATTTCCATTCTAAAGCTTCGAGTGCATTGATTTCGTCATCAACAATTACTGTCTTTAACATGGGTTAGGGGTTGCAATTAGAGTTATTTAATGGCAAGATACTACATTTTCAGTATTTTACATAAAAGTTAATCTGTAATTTCAATTACTCGCTTAATTTCGTTGCCCAATTCATCAACAACAGTAACAATATGTTTCCCTGATTTTGGACGCAATGCCAATTCATGAAAAGTTTGGGTTGTACCCATATAGTTCTCGTCTAAATACCAGAATACTTTTATATCTGGTATATTATGAGCAAGCCTAAAAACCAACTGATTGGTATTTTCGTCAAAATCTTTTGGTAAAAATACTTTAACGGATTCCTTGGGGTAAATAAAATCCATTACCGCCTTATTACTTGATAAACAACCTGGTAAAAATGAAGGTAGGTTCTTATAAGAAGGGTTTTTACTTTGATAATAAAATGCCTCTAAAGGGGGCAAAACAAACCAGGAGGTATGTTTCATTTTATTAATAGGGTAACAAGAGGAGTTTACCTGATGTTGTTCGCTTTCATCTAAATGTACCCATACATGATAGGGACAAGCCTTGGTTTTTAATCCAGCTCGTTGTACAAAAACAGAATCTTTTTGCACACAAATTTCAGAAGCCCTATATCCACTTTGAGCACACACAGGAATTTTTTCTAACTCATCGAATGGCTTGGTAAACCATTTACTTCTAGGTAAGACATCAAAAACATCAAATAAAATTGGAGCAGCAGTTGACACACCTACTAATCCCGGTCGCCCTTCACCATCAGCATTGCCCACCCAAACACCAACAACATAATCTTTGGTTGAGCCAATAGCCCATGCATCTCTAAATCCGAAACTAGTGCCTGTTTTCCAAGCAATTTCTTTGGAGGAATCAAAAAATTCCCAGTTTTCTTCACCTTGAGGCCTGTTTACTTCCTTTAATGATTCGTAAGTCATATAAATAGACCCTGCATCAAATATCGTTTTTTCAGTAGATAATTTTCCAAAATCAACTTCTGTATCTGATAGAAAAGTCGGATTTACAAACTCATTTGTGTAATACTTACCACTGGTTGCTTCGTAATGATTAATGGTTGATGACATGCCAGCATAACTTTTACATAAATCCCATAAATTGCTTTCTGCACCACCTAAAATAAGTGACAATCCATAATGATTGGCATTGTATTTAATATCTGTTAAGCCTAATTTTTTTACGTAATGATGAAACCTGTCCAAGCCGAACTGCTGTAACATTCTAACAGCAGGGACATTTAAAGAACGCGATAGAGCTCTACTCGCAGGGACAGCACCATCATATTCTAAATTAAAGTTTTTTGGGTTATAGCTCGCTATTTGAGTGGGAACATCTGCTACTAATGTATTTGGTAAAATTTCTCCAGCATCAAGCATTGCAGCGTATAAAAATGGCTTTAAAATACTACCTGTACTTCTTGGTTTATCCACAACATCTACATCCTTTTGATGTTCATTATCTGTAGGAGCATTACCCACATATGCCATAACTTTTCTCGTTTTAACATTTAAAACCAATACTCCAATATTATAGATTTGATTTTGTTGTAAGGTATTGTAATTGTTCTTAACAATAGTATTTACCCGTTGCTGTAGGGCTTTATCTACAGATGTTTTAATTCGTTTACCTTTATTTTCTCTATTTACTACTTGCAATAAATGTGGAGCAATTTGTGGTAAGGGAAACGGTTTTTGAGGCAACGCTTCTTGAATAGCCAACTCATACGTCAGTTCATCAATGGTTTGATCTTCAAATAATTTTTTTAGTAACCGATTTCGTTTTTCTAATAACCGTTGTTGATTTTTACCTGGATAGATTAGGCTCGGAGCATTTGGTAAAACAGCTAGTGTTGCACTTTCCGCCCAAGATAAATCATTTGGGTTTCTACCAAAATAACGCCAAGCAGCAACATCTAAACCCACTACATTTCCTCCAAAAGGAGCATTTGCGGCATACAACTCTAGAATATCATCTTTACTATGGCGAAACTCCAAACGCGTCGCTAGAATGATCTCAATTAACTTTTCAAAATACGTTCTTCTTTGACCTTTTCGCGATAAACGAATTACTTGTTGCGTTAAGGTACTACCGCCACGTTTTACACTTCCTGATTTTATATTCTGCCAAAAAGCTTTTGCAATAGAAACTGGATTAAATCCAGGATGTTTATAAAAATAAGCATCTTCAAAAGCAACAATTGAAGCCGAAAATTTTGTAGGAATACTATCTGAGTTTGGAAAACGCCATTGCCCATCCGTTGCAATTTGAGCTCCTAATAGTTGGCCATCTATACTTTCAATAACTGTTGAAGTGGGCTCAGAAAAAAGCTGTTTGGGTAATGAAAAATAATACCAAATTAAAAGTATTACAATAATAACACTCTTGATTTTATGGGTTCTAATTAAGGAAATTATTTTGTTCATTGTGCATTTTCAATTGCAGAAACAAAACCTACAAAGCCAAAAGACCTTGTAGGTTATACTATTGGGTAAAAGTAAGGCAATTATTTAATTACCTGAATCCACTGTCCTTTGTCTCGCACAAAATAGTCATTGTCATACATTGCTTCCGCTTGAATACCTGGCAAGTAATATTTACCTAGATAAGAAGCGTTCAATTGTACGGTAAACGTTTTCGTTTTTTGTCTTTCTAAATCAAAATAGAAATTAACTCTATCATCTCTAATATCTGTGAAATTAGCCTGACTTGTGGTAGAATTACCATAATCAGTAAAGCGAGTATTTATAATTTCCCATCCAGAAGGGAAAATTTCCGTTAACGCGATATTAGCAACATATTCGTATTTTAAATTGCTCACGGTTACTGTAGCTGTAAAATCAGTTCCTTGAGCTAATTTTGTAACATCTATACGTCTTCCGTCAGTATCTTTATATACTACTTGCACACTTAAATTCCGTTTTTCTACCATCTCTTCGCCCAACGGCAAAATTCCAGAATTCAATACGGTAACATAAACCGTATTCGCTTTTTTATTGGTTACTTTTAAACTATTAGCACCATCTACAATTTTCAATTTTCGTTGGGCAATAGATTTTTTTGTACTCACAGCATCACTTTTATTTCCATTATTACTAAACGCTACGTTCAAATCTTTACCTCCACCAATTTCTACCATTTTTGACATTGCCAATAAACTGTACGCTGTTGTTTGCGTACTCATCCATCGATCAGCTGATAATTCTTTTGCTAAATATTCCGACATTTCTCTCGATTTTGGATTGTCAGTCAATAACATAGTTTCCATTGCCATAGCTCTATTTCTATTTGTTGAACCGTAGGTATAATAATCATAAGTATTCGATTCAAAATGGATATTTGCAGTTTGAACTATTTTTTTAGCCACTTCTTTTTGTCCTGCCAAGGCATAGGCCGCAGCCAATCGCCATTTTGCGTCGTTAGAAAGTTCGTTATATTCTCGTAACCTGTTCATTGAACCTAAATCTGCATGACCCGCTAATGCTAAGGTATATAGTCTATATGCTTGTGCTAAATCCGTATTGTATCGTCTAGAATTTGCTCTCCAATTTCTAGCCGCATCTTGCTGATACTTTAACCAATTATTCATAAAGGTTAAAGGCATTACATATCCTTTTTTCTGTGCTTCTAGCATGAAATGACCTGCATAACTTGTTCCCCAATCATTGGCATTGTTTTGTCCCATCCAATAACTTAATCCACCACTTGGAGTTTGATATCTGCCCAAACGTTCTACTGTCTTTTTAATGTTATTATCAATTTCTTGTTTTTTATCAAAAGTCAAGTCCAATATATCTGTCAAATACAATTGAGGGAAACCGCTTGATGTAGTTTGTTCTACACAACCATGCGGGTAACGAATTAAATACTGTAACCTTCTTGTAAAATCCATCGGAGGCAAGGTAGAAAACTCTACGTGAGCAAAGCTTGTTCCTGGCACTCCAAAACTAGTAAAATCAATATTTTGAGATGCATTTGGTTCTAAAACTACTTGTGTTGAACGTGAACTCACCGGGTTGGGATTAACAACATCAATTTCGACTTTATAAGATGATTTCTCTCCATTACCAGAGGCCAATACTTCAATACTACCAATTCCTTGTGCTTTGCTAACATCTAACTCAAAATAAACCATTTTCTCATCTGGTTTATCAAAAGATACTGATTGCGTTTGTTCACCAACAATAGTGATTCCATCACTTAATTTTAAACTGATGTTCGCTCTTTTTACTTTGTCTTCCATTGCAAAAATAGTAACAGGTAATGTTACTTTTTCACCAGGACTTAACTTCCTTGGTAAGGAAGATAATACCATTAATGGTTTACGAACGGGCGTTGTTTCACTAGCACTTCCATAAGCTTCTTTAGAATTGTCACCAGCAATAACCATAGTTCTAACTGAACCAATGTATTTAGGCATCTGTATTTCGTGCGATGCTGTTTTTCCTTTATCTAATGTAAAAGGTCCTAAATACGTAACCACAGGCTTAAATCTATTCGCTTTTTTAGGTTTTTTAGGTCCTGCATCTTCATCACCTCCAATAGCAAATATCTGAGCAATTGTGCCTCCATAAGCTCCAATTACATAATCAAAAATATCCCAAGTTTTTACACCTAAAGCTTCTTTACTATAAAATTCATCCCAAGCATTTGGGGTTTTAAATCGTGTTAAATCTAATAAACCATCATCAACTACGGCTAAGGTATACGTCATTGATTTACCTTGTTTTTCACTCACTTTAACTGTAAATTTTTCTTCAGGTTTCAATACTTTTGGCATTGAAATTTGAGGTTCTAAAATTGTATTCGGATCTTTAACCATCAACGGAATTACACCATACATACGAATTGGCAAGTCATTTGCCGTTGAAGCATGTGGCTGCAACAATGATATGTTTACAAACACATTTGGAGCCATTTCTTTCGTGATATCAATTTCAGTAGTTGTTTCTCCTTTCTGGGTTTTAATCCATCTTTGATCAATTACTTCCGTTCCATTTTCTATACTAATTAATGCCCTACCTACGGTTCCTGATGGGAAGGTAATCTTTGCCTTTTCACCTACATTATAATCGGTCTTATCAGATGAAAACACCAACATTGTAGCACCAGAAGCATCGCTACCAGCAGGCCTTTTCCACCAATCTTTATAAAAATAAGCTGTTCTTCCTGTTGCATGACCACTTTCTGGATCATAAATTCTGATTAAGTATCTTCCACCCTCTTCATCAGGTACATTAATTTTAAAAGTACCCTTACCATTAGCGGAAGTATTAATTACTTTAGTTAAAATTGGTTTGTGATATTGACTACCTACATATGAAGCTAAATCGTCATAAGACGAGTTCCACCACCAACGCCATTCTACTTTATATACTTTTACTTGAACTCCTTTTTTAGCAATAGGGTTTCCTTGATTATTCACGGTTACCACATCAAACTCAACATCTTCATCCGTGAAATAAGAACCATAAGCCTTAGCTTCTGGAGATTGTAAGCCCACAAAAGCATTATAAGGTGCAAAATTCTTTGAAATAACATCAATAGAGAAGTCGCCACCGTTTTCAAATGCTCTCGTTAAAAATGACGCCCTTAACATTCCTGGAGCTTTACTATTAAAACTCAGTTTTTTAGTCAAATTTGCATTCCCTTCAGCATCCAAGTTACCGTCAAATACGGTTACTTCTTCTGGAGTAAATTTCCTAGTAGGGTCAGAAAAAACATAATTTGGATACTTATCAAACGCTGTTGAAGTACTTGTAAATTTGACTTTTACATCAGCTTTCAAATTTTTTGCATCTGCACCATGAAGCCATTTAACGGAAAGCTTTCCGTCAATAGGTTTATTAGCAGTTAAAATTTCATCTTCAAAATCAATAGCAATTTTTAAACGATTTGGCTTTACCGTTTCTACTTTTAATGCTTGATAGAAATTTGCTCCCCCTACACTTATTTTAGCATTCCAATTACCTGTAGCAGCTGTTTCATCCGTGACAACGGTAAACTTATGGAAGCCATTTTTTCCATCAGTATCTATTAATTTATGCGTTAATTTACCATGAGGATCTGTAATTTCTAACTTAACAGGATGGTTTTTTGGGAGCGGATTTGCAACATCGTTTAACACAAAAGTTAAATGAATACTGTCTCCAGGTCTCCAAACACCACGCTCACCATAAATATAACCTTTTAAACCTTTTTGTAATTGTTTACCTGAAACGTCAAACTTACTTAACGACAGTGAATAACCGTCATTTAGTTTGAGATAGGTTTTTTGTCCGGAATTAGAAACCACAGCAAAATGTGCATTTTTATCTGCTTTGAACAAAGCAAAGCCTTGACTGTCTGTATTTACAGTCCCGATTTCTTGTTGTTGAAAATTGTACAATACTATTTTAGCTCCAGAAATTGGATTGGTTGTCAAAATATCGGTTACTGCAAAATGATATGATTTATCAACTCCTTTTTTAGCAATAACACCTAAGTTAGTTGCCATTACATTAGCCGTAGCAATATTATTCTCGTTAAAATAATAAGCCTCCTTACAAGGGTTTTCTCTATCCTCCCAATTATAATATCTGTGGTTTTTATAATTGTAAATCAAGTTATCCCAATATTGTTCTTCGCGTTCTTCTAGTTCATCTTCCGCTAGGTTCGTATCATTATAATCATCCTCTTCAAAATACTCATCGTAATCTTCAGTTTCAACGTTAGTAACCAATTGACTTCCATCACAAGTATTTAAAGCATACTCTTGGGTAAAACTTAATTCAATTCTATAAATAGCCCCAGGATCTGCTTTAATCATCTTAGAAAGGTCTACAGCATAGGTTTTCCATTTACCGTCATTTTCTATATCAGATTTTATCAACGTCATGGTTTGTTTTGCTACACGACGACCCACACGTCTTATACTGTAACTATTAATACCATTGAGATTTTCTTCTTGTAAGAATTGCAAAATATTGTTCTCAAAAATTTTGATTACTCTAATATCTACTGCTTTTAAATTAACGGCTTCAAAATTGAGTTGCAAATTTTTTGAATCTGGCAGAATAACGCCATTACTCATTAATTTAACCGCAGGTTTTAGCTCTTCAAAAGCGATTTGTTCCGAGAATTTTTTCTTGAATTTAAAACCGTATACATTGGTTATACCAGAAAAAACATCTACTTGTACATTACCCTTTAATCGTGTTCCAGGATAAACTTTCAATACATTTCCATCTACTACATATTTTAAATTTTGAGCTCCTGCTATTGCAACCAAACCTTTAAAATTCTGTTGCTTTTTAATTGGATCTGAAAAATTTAATGCTAAATGTTGTTCAGGTGATTGAATTACATCTGCATTCACGATCGAAAAATTGCTAATGCCAGGGATAACTCTTTTTGCTTCACCTACATTATCAATTCCAACTTCTTTACCTGACCATTTTATATCTATTTCTGAATCGTCTTTTAATCGTTGTATACTATCAATTTTAAATTGATATACCGAAGAATTCTGTGATACAGGCAACCATTTTACAGATAATGGTTTGCCATTTTGAGTAACACGAACTAATTTTTCTACCATTTCTAATGGAATTACATCAGCAGAGCGTAAAACACCTTCAATGTATTGCCATTCTTTACTATATGATTGTAAGTTATTTGTATTTAAAGCAAAATTTGGTTTAATTGTTTTAAACTTAAACGTATATTCCTTAAACTCTGATGGAACGTTTAAATACATTTCTGAAAGATTTACCGTGACGGTGTATTCAGTATCTGGTTTTAAATTTTCATCTGGGTTAAAAACAAATGTTCTTGAATTTAATGCCTTTAATTTTCCTTTTACAGCTGGTGAAATCGTAATAAGATCTTCTGAAATTTCTGTATCGGGCTCCCAACCTTCCACTTCCTTCGCCAAACCTATTTGCAAAGATTCAGTAACAGAGACAACACCTGAAGTAGTGTAATAAATATAATCTTTAAATTTAAAAAGGTTATCAGTATCTTCTTGGGGATTTTCTTTTTTACATGATATTACAATTATCAATAATAAGAATAGGCTAAAAATACGATTTAAGAACTTCATTATAAAAGGGTTAAGTTAGAATACTGCGGATACGCTACAATATGACTATATAACCACAAAATTAAATGATTATTGTACAATTTGATACATGAATAGTGGGGTTTATTGCATCCCTGAAAAATGGGGGTTTTTTTCCTTATCTTTGATTAAAACCAATAACCATGGAAAACCTATATAATACAGGTATAAAATTTGCCCCACAGCTTTTAATCTTAGTATTTATTACGATTACCTTTTTACAATCTGGTATCGAAAAAATAACAGATTGGCAAGGAAATGTATCTTTTTTAAAAGATCATTTTGCAAAAACATTTCTAAGAAATAGTGTGCCGCTATTACTAATTATCATTTTGGTAAGTGAAGTAATTGTAGGCTTTTTAAGTATCGTAGGTATTATACAAGTATATATTTCTGAAAGTACTACAATAGGTTTTTTAGCCGCTGTAATAGCCTCAAAAATATTATTAATGTTGTTGTTCGGTCAACGGGTTGCAAAGGATTACGCAGGAGCTATGACCATTGTAGTTTACTTTATGGTAACTGTATTTGGTGTTTATATTTTAAGATAGCGTTAAAACATTTTCCCCTACATCTACCCCGTCAATAAAAATATTAACAGTATATGTTCCTTTAGTGAATTTATGCACTATTTTATCAATGAACATTACGGCTTTAATACTTTGTTTATTGTAGAAAAGCGTAGTTAAATCCGTATAAGATTGATCATCACCGTTTTCTAATGTAAATACACCTTTTTCGTTTACTACTTTTCCTTGAGGAGACTTAATTACTACATAAGCATCTTTGTATCCTTTGATGGCTTTTATGTTCGGTTGAATTCTAAATATTACTCGTAAAGCATTTATCTTTTTGGCATTATAGGTTTCTACATATTTGCCTTTTTTACTTTGCATAGCTTTTACACTGACCTCGCTAGTATTTAGAACTACCTCTTTTTTAGTTGTTGGCTCAATTGCTGCTGTTACTTTTTTTTCTATTTGCTTTACTTCTGATTGATTGATGTCATTTTCCTCAGATTCTCGTTTAGCTTTTAAATCGGCCAACAATTCGTTTGGATCAGTTGTACTAATTGCACTTTTCGTTTGGGCATCTTCACGCTCAAAGTTAAACTTTTCCGCTACTTTTTCTTCAGCCTTAGCAGTGGCAATTAATTTATTAATATCTTCATCTATAGGTTCATTTTTAACTGAGGTTTTCTGATTTTCTTCCGTTATCGTTTCTATTAACTGCGGTTTTTTTTTCTCCGTTTTTTCAGTTTCAATTGAACTATAGTCTTCGTTACTTTTTTCAATTTCCTTATTTAACCATTTTGCTTCTTCACTTAAAGTCTCCTCTTCCTCGGTAGGTTCATTTAAAGGACTTGTTTTTTTTTCTATTTCATTAGTTGTAGTTACATTATTAGTTAATGATTCAGAAACTAATACTTCCTCTTTTTTTTTGTTCTCGATCGTAGATTCATTAATGACTGCATCTTCTCTTAATTTTTCAGTTATAATTGGTTTATCATTTTCGGCTAAACTATTAACTGGAGTAGAAGTTACATTTACAATTTCATTTTCTGGTTCAATTACTTCTTCTATTTCATCACTTTCCTTTATTATCGGTTCTATTTTTTGTGTCTCATTATAACCGGATGTTTCTACAACTTTTTGAATTGGCTCTTTAGCTTTCTCTACGAAAATTTCGGTTTGATCACTTACTGAATTGTTATCAAAATTTTCTATTGAAGCTTGTGGATTTATAAATGCAATTTCAGTTCTTCTATTCTTTTCATGTGCAGCTTCACTACACTCAATTCCATCTATACATTTATTAACCATTTTACTTTCTCCATATCCTTTCGCTTTTATTCTGCCTCTATCAACACCTAGAGATACTAAATAATCAGCTGATGCTCTTGCTCTGCGTTCTGATAGCTTTAAGTTGTAATCACTATTACCTCTTGAATCTGTATAAGATGATAACTCCACATGAATACTCTTATTATTCCTTAAAATATCACCTAATTTATCTAATTCTCTAGCAGCCTTAGATGTAATAATTGATTTGTCAAATCCGAAATAAACAGCTTCAATAGTTGCTTCATCTTCTTCTGCTGAAGTAGCAGTCTCAACTACCTTAGCAATCGTTTCTTCCTTCTCTTCATAAGCCTCCTCTTCTACTGCTTCTTCAATACCATTTTTAACTTCGTTGATTTCCTCAGCTACGGCGATAACTGTTTCTTCATCTTCAATTGCACCTATTAGCGTATTATCATTTTCAATTTCTTCAGCTGATTTCTTAATTAGGAACTTGTTGGCTTCCAACGTTGGTGCTTCTAAATAATTAGCTGTATTCACAATATGATCTTCCGTATTGTAATTTTTAGCTCCTGCTTTAATTGTATATGTTTTGTTACAGTCTAGGGTAATAGAATACATACCATCAGCATCTGTTCTAAACTCTTCAATTTCTGCATTTTCTCCGTCATATAAAGTAATAATTGCATCCTCAATAATTTCTTGTGTACCATTATCTTTTACGATACCTGTAATTTCTTGAACACAAGGACCATCTTCTTTTGTTTTTTCAACTAAAAAAGAATAAATATCATAATTGTTTTGACCTTGTAATCTGTTTGAAGAAAAATAACCTTTATTGTCACTACCATTAATAATAAATGCAAAGTCGTCATTTAAACTATTAATAGGAGCATCTAAATGCTCAGCGATAGCTGTTGGGTTTTTTAAGTCAATGGTATATATATCTAAATTACCTAATCCGTCTTTATGATTGTCAGATGAAAAGTATAATGTTAAATCTTCAGTAATATATGGTGTTACTTCGTTTCCAGAAGTATTAATTTTATTACCCATGTTAATAGGGTCTCCAAAACTACCATCATCATTTATGGCAACCATAAAAATATCTAACCCACCCAATGAAGAAGGCATATCAGATGTAAAATATAACTCTTCACCACTTTTACTTAAAGAAGGTTCTCCAAAAGAATAACGATCATTTGAAAATGGTAATTTTTCAACGTTAATCCAGTTTCCTTCAGCATCAACTTGAGCTTTAAATAATTGCTCTTTATCTTTTCTTTTAGGCGTCTTTCTATATTTCTTAGCTGAATAGTAAACAGTTCTTAAATCAGAACTATAAGAAGCTCCAGTTTTTGTTACCTTATTTGTTGGCAGTCCCTGGATTTGTTTTTTCTCAACAATGTCTCCTTCTTCACCTAAAGTTGCCAAAAATAAATTCGATTCCGACAGCTTCAAGCTATTCGTATTTATTTTTTCAGTGTTTGGAGATTTGTATATAAACTGATTATCACTTAAAAAAGTTACACCATAATCTGGTTGTGTAGTATTGGTTTCTAAATATTTTATTAAATATTTACTCTCAGCAGTTTGTGAAAAAACTGAAAAAGAAAAACACAATAGCGTTGTAAATAATATAAATTTCTTCATTATTAAATCTAAGTTCTGTTAGCTTATTCATAACGAAAGATTTTATAATTAAGTATTTGTTATCAACAACTTATTAACAAAAAAAAGCCTGATAAAATGAATTATCAGGCCTAACGTATTGATTATAAGTAGTTTTAAATTACTCCTTACTTTTGTAAGATTTGTTTAATTGTACTAAAACATCATCTGTAATGTCCGCTTTTTCCTCACCATACATTACTGTTCCGTTACTTCCAGTAGTACCTAATACAAAGTTGTAACCTTTACCCTCAGCATAAGTCTTTACAAAATCATTAATTTCTTTTGACAGTGATTCTAAACTTTCTTGACCTTCAGTTTGTACTTGTTGTTGTATAACTTGTTGACGTTGATTTATTTGCTGTTGCTCTTGCATTAAAGCTTGCTCTTTTTCAGCTCTTGCATTTGCAGACATTTTCTGCATACCTTCTTGATAAACTTTAGCTTTGTTTTGCCAATTAGCAATTAAACCATCTAGTTCAGCCTTTAACTTATCAGACGATACTTTCATCGTTGCTTCCGTTTCCTTGGTGCCCTTATACTCTTTCATTATCTCCTCAACATCTACATAGGCGATTTTTACAGATTGTTGACAAGAAAATAATCCAAGTGCAACAATAACTACAATTACTAAATTCTTCATTCTTTACGTATATTTTAAATTTTGGCAAATATATAAAAATAACCTCGCTCTATATCTAAAATTAATGTTATAAGTATAATTTATAACACTTTAGATACTTATAAGTACTATTTATAGAAAGTGACCTTAAAACACTGTCATTTTAAAGAGTTTCTATGGAAGTTTATAGTGTAACACCAACACTAGCTACAAAATAGCTTAAAACCCCTTAAATTTAATATTAAGCGTTTTTAATAATATAAATTAGCGATGAATACTCTTTAGAGGATCTTGCTTTTCTATTTGACTTTAATCCTACCCAGAATGCCTTTAATAAGTTAGACTTACCTGTTTTGTATTTTTCTGAAAGTAAACTAACATAAAAGGAGTCAAACTTCATTGGTAGTACTTTTTCTACTTTCATGTTTTCTTGTCCAAATAAATCTGAAATTGATTTTCTAGAAAAATGCCAAAGATGTCTTGGCACATCATAAGCCGCCCAAAATTCTTTATAATGATTTGCATCAAAACTTTTAAAATTTGGAACTGCTACAATTAGGGTTCCATTTGGTTTTAAAAGCAATTTTAATTTGGCAATATATTCTCTAAGATTTGGAACATGTTCTAACACATGCCACATGGTTATGACATCATAAGATTCCGAATTTAATTCATAGATATCAGAAAAAATTTGAACTTTAAAACTTCCTAATTTGGAATTCAATATTTCTACCGCTTTTTCGTTTGGTTCCACTCCCGTAACTTTCCATCCGTCAATTTGACAAGCAGCCAAAAAATCACCCGTTCCAGCACCAATATCTAAAATAGTTTTTTCGTCAGCATTGAAAGCGTTAATCAGTTTTACTTTTTTCTTTATGGTATAATTTCTAACTGAATGATATAATTTATCTACAACAGATTTTTTTGTATCTGAATGCGAAATGTAGGATTCACTTTCGTAATATTTACCCAATTCTTCTTCTTTGGGTTGTGGCGTTGTAACTAATAATTCAGACTCTTTATCAATAAAAATTGAAAACGTTTCACGTGAAACTGTATAGTCTTCACACGAAATATAAGGTTCTAAATTGTTATTTTTTATTGGGGATTTTAATATTTGTTTCACGTGGAACTATGATTTTAAAGTATTATATATTCTAACATTTAATAATTTTGAAAGCTCGTTCGCCTTATAAATAGCTTTTTCCTTGTTAGAAGTTTTAAAGACTGTATCTTGTTTTTTACCATGAAAAAACTTTATAACATATAATTTGTAGCGTACTTCACCCAAAACTGTAGGATACCACATCATACCTCCAGCTTCCTTATAACCCTGATGAACTATAGAAATATAAATTGGATACAACAACGTTTTCTTTTGAGAAAAAAAAGAAAAACTAAACATTCTAATTACTAATTTATTTTCAAAATTATTTTTAATTACGTACTTGTAGTTTAAACTTAAAACTGGAATGGATAGTAAACTAAACAATAAAAAATAACTATTGAAAACACTCAACGTCATAACAAAAAACAGAAATGGTAAGAGAATAAAAACCAAACTTAACTTAGATAAGTGCTGTTTTAAAAAAACTTCATTTTTTAAAATCTTAGAGTTTGAATTTGTTTTAGTATTTTGTTTCACGTGGAACCCTTTATAATTATATGGATTAAAAATGATACATCTAATCCTTAATTTTAAATGAATAAGAACAAACAAGCATGTCCATTTAACTATCTACCCATATAAACCAACAATACAGAAACATCACTTGGTTTAACACCAGAAATTCTACTTGCCTGAGAGATACTCGTTGGTTGAATTTTTGTTAATTTTTCGCGAGCCTCAAAAGACAATGATTTCAATTTATGATAATCAAAATCAGAAGGAATAGAAATGTTTTCTAGTCTATTAAGTTTATCAGCATTGTTCTTTTCCTTTTCTATATAACCAGCATATTTTACATGAATTTCTGTTTGCTCAACAATTTCATCGTCAATAATATTATCAATAATAAAATCATTAACACCAGGAAACTGTCTCACATCATCAAAATCTAATTGCGGTCTAGAAGCTAATTTAATCATCTTCATAGATTGATCAACCTCAGCCGTTTTTTTGTTTATCAATATCGGATTTACATCTTTAGGTTTAATACTTGTATCTTTAAGAAAAGCAACAAACAAATCTGTTTTTACTTGCTTTTCATGAACACGATCTAATTGTTCTTTAGACGCTAATCCTATTTCATAAGACATTGGCGTTAATCGTAAATCAGCATTATCTTGTCTTAACAAAGTTCTATACTCTGCCCTTGAGGTAAACATTCTATAAGGTTCTTCTGTGCCTTTTGTGATTAAATCATCTATTAAAACGCCTATATACGCTTCACTACGTTTTAAAATAAATGGCTCACGCTCCTGTATTTTTAAAGCCGCATTTATACCTGCCATTAATCCTTGCGAACCTGCTTCTTCATAACCCGTGGTTCCATTAATCTGACCAGCAAAATATAAATTCTCCACCAGCTTAGTTTCAAGTGTATGTTTTAATTGTGTTGGAGGAAAATAATCATACTCAATTGCATAACCAAATCTAAAAAATTTTACATGTTCGAATCCTGCAACTTTACGTAATGCTTTAGCTTGAACATCTTCAGGTAAAGAAGTTGAAAAACCATTTACATAGACCTCAACTGTATTCCATCCTTCTGGTTCAATAAACATTTGATGCCTATCTTTGGTAGCAAACCTATCTATTTTATCCTCTATAGAAGGACAATATCTTGGACCAATACTTTGTATTCTACCATTAAACATTGGAGACCTATCAAAACCAGTTCGTAACAAGTCATGCACTTCGAGACTCGTATACGTCATATGACAAGACTTTTGGTGTACCAATGGTTTTGTTAAATTTGTATAAGAGAATTTTTCTGGTTTAATATCTCCAGGCTGCTCAGTCATTTTAGAATAATCTAAAGACCTACCATCCACTCTAGGTGGTGTTCCAGTTTTCATTCTACCAGATTCGAAGCCCAACTTAACTAAGTCTTCAGTTATACCTGTTGAAGCTTTTTCACCTGCTCTACCTCCACCAAAGTTTTTTTCACCAATATGTATTAATCCATTTAAAAAAGTACCAGCTGTTAAGATAACTGACTTGCACTTTATCGTTAATCCCAAACCTGTTTTTACACCAGTAATTTTTCCGTTTTCAACAATCAAACCATTGACCATATCTTGGAAGAAATCTAAATTCTCAGTTTGCTCCAACATTTTTCTCCACTCTTCAGCAAATCGCATTCTATCACTCTGAACCCTTGGGCTCCACATTGCTGGTCCTTTTGATTTATTCAGCATTTTAAATTGAATAGCCGATTTGTCAGAAACAATTCCACTATAACCACCCAAGGCATCAATCTCTCTAACAATTTGTCCTTTTGCAATACCACCCATAGCAGGGTTACAACTCATTTGAGCGATGTTTTGTAAACTCATGGTAATCAACAACGTCTTAGAGCCCATATTAGCACTAGCTGCTGCAGCTTCACTACCTGCATGACCACCACCAACTACAATTACATCATATATGTCTTGAAAAATACTCATTGTTTTATGTGATACTAGTTATTATTTTTAATGTCCAGATCATCCCTAAATCAATCATAACTATAAACAAAGCAGATGATGGATGTTTCACGTGGAACAATCTGTTCCTATATTTCCACATGGGTTAATTAATATTACTTATATATTCTCTAATATGCTTAAAATTCATGAATAGAATAGTGTTCATTTTATTTTATACATTCCGAGTTATATTATTTAAAAGTCCGCAAAGATAAGTAATAATCCTCTTTCTCTCGCATTAGTAGTTTCTCCTCTTTTGTCTTGTCTTTATAACCACATAAATGAAGTATACCATGAATCATAACACGATTTAATTCATCATCAAAATTAACAGCATACTTAACCGAGTTTTCTAACACTCGATCAACACTTATAAAAATATCTGAACTTATCAATTTCCCGAGGTTATAATCAAAGGTTATAATATCCGTTAACGTGTTGTGTTCTAAATGTTTAACATTCAATTCTAATAAATATATATCATCGCAAAAGATATAATTAATAGCATCTTCCTTATAATTTTCATCTTTAATAGCCCCTGATAACCAACCACTTATATCATTTGAATTGTTAAATTCAAACTCCTTTTGATAATTAAATTCAATCATTCTTTTACTGTTTCTTTAAAATACTGTTGCACTTTCTTTTTATAATTATTACGTAAAGGCAACGGTTCTCTATTTAAAATTTCATCCTTACTAAAAAAGAGTTTATCACCTTTTATTTCAGGAATTGTTCTTTGTTCAAAGTTTTTTGTATTAATTTCCGACTTTCTTTTCGTATCCTTTCCTTGCTCTAACTGAGCATCCTCCAACTTAAGAAGTTCGTGTTCTAACTGCTGCATCTGTTCTAAAACATCATTACTAAACCCTTTGTCTAATAATTGTTTTTCCAATTGTTCCATTTGTTTTATTGCCTTCTGTCCGTTTACCCCGTTTTTTCCATCTTTACCCATCATTTCTTTTAAAGCCTCCTTCAAAGCATTCTGCTCTTGATAAATTTGATATTGTTCACCACTCATTTGTTCACTCCCACCTTCACCACCTTTAGGTTCACCTTCTTTTCCTTTTTCACCATCCTTACCTTTTTTCTTTTCACCTTCTCCTTTCTTCATACCTTCCTTCATCTTTTTCTGTAATTCTCCTTGCTTTTTAATGATATCTGGGAGACTAAACTCTGGTTTTCCCCCCTTACCCTTACCTTGACCCATACTCGGGTTTTGTAGGCTGTTTAACATATCACTTAACATGTCCGCTAAATTATTTGCAGCAGTCATTGTGTATTGTTGGTTTGATCTTCCCGGAACAATAAAATTTTCAGCAATATTATCTAAAGACTTATTCAAATTATAATGAGCATCAGCCAAATCCTCTTGAATTTTTGTGGTTAATTGTGGTACACGTAATGAAAGGGTATATAAACTATCATCAATATGTTCAAAGTTTTCTTTAATTATTTGTTGTTTTCTAAGCAATTTAGGAAACTCTGCATGGCTTGCATCTATACCATCAAAGGCGTCCAATAATTTTTCTTGATCAAATGAAAATGTTAATAAATTCTCCAAAATTGCCTTAAGATCATCTATGTTCTCTTGAAGCATTTCCCCTTGCATTTCCATCATTGCACCACCCATCTTTTTACTTAATTCTTTTTGTTTTTTTGCAGCTGCCTTTTGATTGGTCTTAGCATCCTTTTTATTTTGATCCTTTTGTTCTGGTTTATTATTATTATTATTTTCTTCAGCATTTTTTTCATCTAAATTTTCTTTAGCTCTTTCCATCAATTCTTCAATCGTCTTTTCTTCCTGTTTCGTATCTGGAAATTTCATAGGTTGAGCTAAATTTTGATTCTGTTTCCTCATTTCATCAAAATCCTTCTTAATCGATTCAAAATCTTTATTTAGTTTTTCTTGATCTTGAATTTTACTCTCCTCTTTTTTCGATTCTTCTTCTTGCTTACTAGACAGTGAATCTAATTTCTGTGTGATTTGAGCTGCCTTTTTCTCAACAAAAAACCGTTTAGATAGTTCCAGCAATCTTTCCAACGTCTTTTTTTCTTGTTTGTTCTGTTCCGTTAGTTTATCCAATTTATTCAACATCTCTTCTTTCTCAAGTTTCTCAGACATTTTTTTTAATTGATCTAACAAATTATTTTTCTCTTGAAGTTCTTGTGCCTCCTCAATTCGTTTTTTTAACTCTTCCTTTTTGTCTTTAATTTCAGTATTTTCATCATTACGTTCTTGCTCATCTAAATTCTCTTTCAAGTTTTCAGTATGTTTTTCTTGCATTTGTTTATACTGCTCTTGTCGCTTTAAAAATTGATCAAACTCCTTTTTATCATTCCAATTTAAGTCAGACTTCTTTCTTAACTTCTTAGAGAACGCATCTAACTCCTTATTTAGTTTTTCACTATTATTATTTATCTTATTAAGCTCTTCTAAATTCTGTTTTTGCTCCTTCAATAAATCATCCGTAATTTCTTGCTGTGTTTTATTATAATAAGTAAACGTTTGACTTATTGTTACCTTACTTCCATTTGTACCGTCATTATCATAAACCTCAAAATACATTTCATAAGCTTTACCCAAATCAATCTTTAATATTTCTGGTGAGAAAATATAGTAAAACTCCTCAAAGGTTGACTTATTAACACTAATCGGTGCTATTTGCAATGCTTTTTTGTTTTTCACATCATAATACACCAATTGAAGCTTTTTAAGTCCGTAATCATCACTCAATTGTCCTACAAATTGTACAGGACCTCTACTTATAGAATCAATATCTGATTTCACTTCAATTTTCGGGTGTTCATCACCAATTACTTGTAGTGTATACTCAAGTTTTTCATAATCTTTTAAACCACGATTGGAAGTTGTTATTTGATAATTCAAAGTATTTCTAACGCGTTTAGAAATAGAAAAATTATTATCAGACTTCAGTGTAAATGCCTTTCTTTTATCGGATACAAAATTCATTGAATCCGTCGCTTTTGTAGTAATATTCCAGGTTACTGTAGATCCTTCAGGAATAACAGCATTACCCGTATTTTTAATAAGTTCATCTTTTTTTCCTGTATATGCAGGATAGTTCATATACATTTCGAACCCCGTAACATTTGGCGTTCTTAAAACATCCAACTGATATGGCCTAGATCGAACATCATTAGCCTCTAAATAAAATTCTATTGGTTCCTTTAGGTTATTGAATTGATGCGTAAAATTACCATTCAAATCCTTCAACATATAACTCTCATTGTTAAAATGAATCGTTATATTTTCAGGAACCACACTTCCTTCGGTTGCAACAATCAAATCAAATGGTTGTCCTTCTACATCTTGCAACTTATCATTTAATACTACAAAAGTAAAAAGAGCTGGCGGTTCATAAGCCGTTTTATAATGAACTACCCTATCAAAACTTTCATTAAATATAGAATTGTTACCTGTAAGTAACATAAAAACCCATATTAAAATTGGAATGAATAAATATTTAAGATATTTAATATTTCCTTTAAAACTAATAGCATTTATAAACGGTATCGGCTCCAAACTTTTGGATTTCTGTTCAATACTAGCCAATAATAATTCTGATTGATTTTTATCCTTATTTAGTTGCAATACATTTAACAATTTATCATCAACCTCAGAAAAATGTTTACCTATTATAAAAGATGCCTCTGATAATGTTATTCCTTTTTGTAAACCAAATAACCTTGCTAAAGGAATGGCAATAAATTTAATGAATAAAGCAAGTTCTACTGCAATAAAAACAAAGAATAACACACTTCTTGCTAGTGGTGGCAACCACAAAAAGTACTCAATAAATACAGTAATTAAAAAATACAGTAAACCAAAGGATACAAATAATATGAGTCCTTTAATCAATTCATTGGTATAGTACTTTTTAATGAACTGTTGTAACTTTTGTTGTATGTTATTGAAGTTATTCAAATTTCTTTCTTCTTGTTGCTGTTTTACCTAAAGAAACGCAAATTTATTGTAATTCTAAGATGCTGCGTTCAATAATTTCATCTTTTGTCAAATCACCCCAATTAAAAAGAACTTTTATGTCAGGTGGAACTCCATTTTCATAATCCGGATTTTTATCTAATGTTAAAGCCTGTGTTACAGAAAATCGATAAAACCAACCATTAGGTAATTGTCCTCCATTAGGTAAACCTAAACCTCCTCCAGTAGTATCTCCAATGAGTATCAAATTGGGAAGTGCCTTGGTTGCAAGAGCGGTAAATGAGCCTGCACTATAGGTACCTCTATCTGTTAACACCGCTACTTTATTTTTATATCTTATTCCATTGTAAGGCGAAATATAGACAGGTTTGTCTTCTGAAAAATCGTTATGCTCCGGACCCGACTTAATTCTTGAATAATTAATTAAGGTCTTACTTTCAACAAATCTATTTAACAAATTAAATACATCACTCACTGCTCCTCCTCCATTTTCTCTTAGATCTAAAATAAGCCCTTTCGTATTTTTATATCTATTTAAAACAAACCCCAAATTAGCTCCATCAATGTTACCTGGAAAAGATGCAAAACGTACATACCCAATATCACCATTGTCTATAAAATTATGTTTAAATGGTCCAGAAGTATAATACTCTTGATTTAAATAATGATCTTCAATTATTCTCCAATCAAAATTATCCTGACCCAAATATTTTACACCAAACTTAGAAACATTAAAGTTCGAAATTAGATTCGTATGATCATCTTTTAATTCCGTTAACATGGCTCCCAAAACATTAAATAAAGAATCTTGAGACATTCCATCAAATATTTTAACCTCATATTTTGATTTTATCGCATCCCAATCGATATTTTTCAATTCAAAATATGAATATTTTTCATTGCATTCCTTCCACAAGTATTCAAAATTAACTTTAGGATCAGTAGATGCCATATCCTCGTCAAACAATGCCTTTTCACAAGAAAAGAGTGCACATAATGCTATACATATTATTAATTTTTTCATGTAATTAAAATTAATCCAACC
Organism: Aureibaculum flavum; assembly: GCF_016406085.1. GTDB lineage: Bacteria > Bacteroidota > Bacteroidia > Flavobacteriales > Flavobacteriaceae > Aureibaculum > Aureibaculum flavum. Next base: position 406,626 of record NZ_JAEHFJ010000003.1, on the reverse strand, counting down.
TCCTTATTTATTATTAGTATTAAATAACAGTGTAAACTTTACCGTGTGTTGAGCCATTTCAAATATATTAATATCACCTCCCGTTTTATAAGCATCCCATAAATAAGAGAATTGAATTTTATTCTTATTTTTCAAAGCAACCGTATAATCTAAAACAGTATTCATTCTAAACCCAGAAAAAAAATCAAACTGATAATCATCAAAAGCTTTAGGATCATTTAAAACGGAAGACTGACCTGTATATACATAACCATTGCGATAAGCACTATTTATCAATCCAACATTCAGTTTAAATGCTAAATTTCTTGATGTTGGTTTTAATTTATATTTTATAAATAAAAACTTTTTGTTCTTAGCTCTTTCGCGACTTATATCTCTAGTAACTTTCAAAGAACCAAATAAAGTTGGGATTATTTCATAACCAAAATCATTATTTAAAAGTGACGGATTAAATCTAAGGTTAGCTGTAGTATTTAATAGCCCCCCAATTTTTACATTCCATTTTTCCGAACTCAGCTTATTAAGTTGAAACAACTCCGAATGGTAAAGTGAAAAAATATAAACATTACTACTTGCTGAATGATTGTTATAAATACTATTATAGTTGCCAAAAGCAAAGGAAAACAAAGATTCCGTCTCCCTTCTATTGTCCATTTTCAATGTTGACAATGATAAATAAAAAGGGTTTCCTTTATATATAAGTGGTGACGTAGCAAAATCTCTAAAGTTTCCAGCACCAAAACCCAAGGTAACTCCAATATAATTGGGTCGCCCTTTCTTCATGCTCAACTTCTCATCATTTGGTTTTTCATTTTGCGAAAAACCATGAAATGCAACCAAGAGCAACATAGAAGTTATTAGTATTTTTTTAATCATTTATCAATTTAATAGTAAACCTTAGTGCCACTACATTAGTAGATTGGAATTTTAAGTAAAAGATATTTAAACTCAAAAATAGCATTTTCATTGTCAAATACTATCTTTGCACTCTAATTTTAACGAAATGATTAACAACGTAAGGGTAAGATTTGCTCCTAGTCCAACAGGACCATTACATATTGGTGGTGTTAGAACCGCATTATTCAATTATTTATTTGCTAAAAAAAATGGTGGTACTTTTATTCTACGAATTGAAGATACTGACCAAAACCGTTATGTAGAAGGTGCTGAAAAATACATAGTAGATGCTCTTAATTGGCTTAATTTTCCTTTTGATGAAGGACCTGAAATTGGTGGAAACCACGGACCGTACCGACAATCTGAACGTAAGGAAATTTATAAAAAACATATTGATATATTAATTGCAAATGGTAATGCCTACTATGCTTTTGACACTTCTGAAAAATTAGATTTTCATAGAAAAGACCATGAAGCTAAGGGTAAAACATTTATATACAACTGGCATAACCGGTTAAAATTAGACAATTCATTATCGCTTGATGCAGATACAGTTCAAAAAAGAATTGATTCTGGTGAAAAGTATGTAATTCGTTTTAAATCGCCAGAAAATGAGACGTTGCTACTCAATGATATTATTAGAGGAGAAATAACAATTGATACCAATGTGTTGGATGATAAAATTTTGTTCAAATCGGACGGAATGCCAACCTATCATTTAGCAAATATTGTAGATGATCATTTAATGGAAATTAGTCATGTTATACGTGGTGAAGAATGGTTACCATCAATGGCATTACACATATTATTATATAGAGCTTTTGGTTGGGATGCCCCACAATTTGCTCACTTACCTCTTATTCTAAAACCAGAAGGTAAAGGTAAATTAAGTAAACGTGATGGTGACAAATTAGGCTTTCCTGTTTTTCCATTGGAATGGCGAAATAACGGTGATGTTTCACGTGGATATAAAGAAGATGGCTATTTTCCAGAAGCTGTGGTTAATATGTTAGCTTTATTAGGATGGAACGAAGGTAGCGGTTCTGAAAAAGAAATTTATTCATTAGAAGAACTTGTCCACTCTTTTAGCCTAAAACATGTAAGTAAAGCTGGTGCAAAATTTAATCCGGACAAAACGAAATGGTTTAACCAACAATACCTGCAACTAAAAAGTGATGATGAATTAGCTGATTTGTTCTCTCTTCATATTTTAGCAATGAATTCCAATCCAACTTTAATGGAATCATTTAAAAAAACAGCGAAACATTTAGAGGATAAAAACTATATCAAACAAGTAGTTTCATTGATAAAAGAGAGAGCCACTTTTGTTTCTGACCTATTAAGCTTAGGTAGTTTCTTTTTTATTGCCCCAACATCTTATGATGATAAAGCCAAAAAACAATGGAAAGAAGGTACTACTGAATTAATGAATGAATTAATTTCAGTGCTTAATCCAATACAAGATTTTAATTCAAAAAATATTGAGAACATTGTAAAAGAATGGATTACAAACAAAGAAATTGGATTTGGTAAAGTTATGCAACCGTTACGATTGAGTTTGGTTGGAGCTATGCAAGGTCCTCATATTTTTGATATAATGGACCTAATTGGTAAGAAAGACACTATTGAACGTATTGAAAAAGCAATAGAGCGTCTCTAACATCAAATTAATTAATATCAGGGAATATAATTCTGAATCTTTTAAAACCTTGTTAGGCTCTTTGATTTTGATTAAAAATTAATATTGAAATTTAATATTGTAAGAATCAAGGTGGTTTTTATAAAGATCAGGATTAAAATTTTCTAGTTTAAATTCTTGGTCTCTTTCATTGCTCGATTTTAATCTTTTAATAGATCTCAAAAACCTTCTCATTTCATTATTATTTCTAATAATTAACCCTGGAACCTTTACATTTTTTCCTTTTTCGTCCTTAGCAACCATAGAAAAGTAAGAAGAATTACAATGTTTTATCTCACCCGTTTGTATATTTTGAGATTCCACACGTATGCCAACTACCATGGATGTATTACCCACATAATTTATTTGAGCTTTCATCGTAACCAACTCACCTACTTCAATAGGATTCAAAAAATCGACTCTATTCACTGATGCCGTTACACAATATTGACCAGAGTATTTAGATGCACAGGCAAAAGCTGCTTTGTCCATTAATGACAAAATAAACCCTCCATGAATTTTACCACTAAAATTAGAATAATTGGGTTGCATTAATTCTGTTAAAATAATCTCAGAATCAGTTGATGTTTTAAATTTTGACGTCATATTATCTTTATATAATAAGCTACTCTCTAATCGTTTTCTCTACTTCTGTAACAAAATATTTGGTATCACCCAACCATGGAAAAGTGGCAAAACGTTCTTTATAAGTCAATTTTACCTGTTGCCCTTGCATATCTTTTAGTTGTTGAATTACCTTATCTTCAGAGCCTTCTACAGAAAAACTAAAATGTTGTGATTCAGATACACCTTGGCTTATTTCACCTTCCCATGTTTTAAATAATAGTCCTTTATGCGTAATTTTTATCAATTCTCCTGATCTAAAACCTTCACTGTAAGTGGCGTAATAAACAAATAGAAAATAACCAATTAATAAAACAGCTGCTATAGCAACAATAATCCCTACAACTTTTTTCATTATTTATACTTTATACATCAAAAATACAGAATTATCATTAACTTTATCAACTTAAACTTTTTAACCTTAAACAAAAAACACTATGGAAGCATATATTGGGTACATTCCCTTTATTTTTATCGGATTAATAATTTTTTTCGCCTCAATTTTTATCGTAAAACAACAGACTGTTGCTATTGTAGAAAGGTTTGGTAGATTTTTAAGTATTAGACATTCAGGATTTCAATTAAAAATACCTTTTATTGATAAAATAGCTGGTAAAGTAAGCTTAAAAATTCAGCAATTAGATGTAATTGTGGAAACAAAAACCTTAGATGATGTATTTGTAAAAATAAAGGTATCTGTGCAATATGTTATTATTAGAGAAAAGGTTTACGAAGCTTTTTATAAATTAGAATATCCTCATGACCAAATTACCAGTTATGTATTTGATGTAGTGCGTGCAGAAGTGCCAAAAATGAAATTAGATGATGTCTTTGTTAAAAAAGATGATATTGCTATTGCTGTAAAAAACGAATTAAAAGATGCCATGTTAGACTATGGTTTTGATATTATTAAAACCTTAGTAACAGATATTGATCCAGATGCACAAGTAAAAGTAGCTATGAATCGTATTAACGCAGCTGATCGTGAAAAAACTGCTGCACAATATGAAGGTGATGCTGCAAGGATTTTAATTGTTGAAAAAGCAAAAGCGGAAGCAGAAAGTAAACGATTACAAGGACAAGGTATTGCAGACCAACGTAGAGAAATTGCACGTGGTTTAGAGGAATCTGTTGAAGTACTGAATAAAGTGGGTATTAACTCGCAAGAAGCTTCTGCACTTATTGTAGTAACTCAACATTATGATACATTACAATCTATTGGTGAACATACGAACTCTAACTTAATTTTGTTACCTAATTCGCCACAAGCAGGTAGCGATATGTTAAATAATATGGTCGCTTCTTTTTCGGCAAGTAATCAAATTGGTGAGGCTATGAAAAAGGCAGAACTAGAAAAACAAAAAGGAAATCAAAATCTCTTAGAAGATTAAAAAAGGAAATCATTTATTATTGATAGCTAATATTAAGTTATCCTTTAAATATAATACATAAAAAAAGTCGCAAATTGCGACTTTTTTTTATTTTAGATTATTATTAATCTGTAATTTTTTCTTTCTTCTTATCTTCCTCTTCATCCTTTGTGGCTTTTTTAAATTCTTTTATTCCACCACCAAGGCCTTTCATTAATTCAGGTATTTTTCTTCCTCCAAAAAGTAGTAAAATTATTATCCCGATAATAATAACTTCTTGACCGCCTAGCCATCCTAAAAATATTGTTGCTGATATCATTTCTTAAAAATTTATAAAACAAAGGTAGTAATTAAACGTGAATTGTGCATAATTATTTGTTAAAAGGCAAATTTAATTGCCATTACTATTGAGTAACTAAAAATATTGATGTTTCAATTCTAAATTAGCGTTTTTTAATATGGCCATAGGTTTATTAACTAGATACTATAAACTGCTAGCAATCTAAGTCGTTAAAATATGTTGCTTTTAGTTATAAAATCAGCATGCATTTTTAAAAATTGATATTTATCATTTCAAGACCAACTACCATTCTTTAGATTTGAGTAAATCTAAATTATGATTTATGAAAAATCTCCTTCCAATTGCCGTTATGATTATAGTTACTTTGGTAAGTTGCCAAGACCAAAAATCGAAATCAGAAAAAAACGAACTTAATGCAGCTCAAAGTAATAATCTCTCTATACAAATAGAGCTAGGTGAAAAACTTTTTAACGAAAACATTTGTGATGCTTGTCATTTCAAACAGCCTTCAGAGGTTGGTCCTACAATAAAAAATATTGTAGAAACATATAATGAGCAAGAAAAAAGTATTGCAGACTTTTTACAAGGAAAAGTTAAACCTATTGTGGACACAGACGAAGACCAAATAGCTATTATGCAGATGAATATTGATACTTTTGTATCAAAATTATCTCTTTTAGAAGTTAAGGCCATTGAGGTATATATGGAAAATACTACGGAAGACTAAATTCCGTTTCTAACCTTTGATTTTAACTTCAATAAAAAAATCGGTTATATCGGTTATATATGAAAATCGGTTAGTATTTAAATACTAACCGATTTTCATAATAATTATGTTTCTTAAAACATATTTTTAATCACCATTTCCATTTATTAAGTAAAAATCTAAGTGTTTACGTTCTAAATCTGTCTTTTTCACTTTTACAGTAACTTCATCTCCCAACTGATATAGATTATTTGTAGACTGTCCAACCAAAGCGTATTGCTTTTCATCATAGATATAATAATCGTCCTTAATATCTCGAGTACGTACCATTCCTTCACACTTATTTTCTATAATTTCTATATAAATACCCCATTCCGTAACTCCTGATATCACACCTACAAATTCTTCATCTTGATGATTTTGCATGTATTTAACCTGCATGTATTTAATAGAATCACGTTCTGCTTTAGATGCTAACATTTCTCTTTCTGAAGAGTGTTCACATCTTTTCTCGTAAGGTGCTGCATCGGGCGATTTTCCTCCATCCAAATAATGTTGAAGTAATCTATGTGTCATCACATCAGGATAACGTCTAATAGGTGACGTAAAATGACTGTAATAGTCAAATGCTAATCCGTAATGTCCAATATTATCCGTAGTATAAATTGCTTTGCTCATTGAACGGATAGTTAAAGTTTCTATCATATTCTCTTCCGGCTTGCCATTTACATCACTTAACAACTTGTTTAATGAATTAGAAGTTGTTTCTTTTGTTTGGGTATTAATTTTGTATCCGAACTTACTTATAATTTCTTGTAAACCAGCTAGTTTATCAGAATTAGGTTCATCATGTATTCTATAAATAAACGTATTTTTTGTAGGTGTACCATTTTTCTTTTTTCCTACAAATTCAGCTACTTTTTTATTAGCTAAAAGCATAAATTCTTCAATTAGCTTATTCGCATCTTTAGATTCTTTAAAATAAACCCCAGTTGGTTCAGCATCTTCATTTAAATTAAACTTCACTTCTACCCTATCAAAAGTAATTGCTCCTTGTTGTAAGCGTCTTTTTCTAAGTTTTTTTGCCAGTTCGTCTAACTTTAAAGTTGCTTTTACAATATCATCAGTTACTTTATAACTTTTTCCCGTTATCGATATATCCTCAGGAATTGTATTTTCAAAAGTTTCTATTATATGCTGAGCTTCTTCATATGCAAAACGTTGGTCTGAATATGTAACCGTTCTACCAAACCATTCGTTTATAACATGTCCTTTCTGATCCATTTCAAAAACCGCTGAAAAAGTTAATTTTTCTTCATTAGGTCTTAAAGAACATACTCCATTAGACAATACTTCTGGCAACATAGGTACAACTCTATCTACTAAATATACTGAAGTTGCCCTTTCATAAGCTTCTTGATCTAAAATTGTATCTGGTTGCACATAATGCGATACATCTGCAATATGAATTCCTATTTCAAAATTTCCATTTTCTAGTTCTTTAAAAGATAAAGCATCATCAAAATCTTTGGCATCTTTAGGATCTATTGTAAAAGTTAACGTTTTACGCATATCCCTCCGTTCCGAAATATCTTTTGCACTCACTTCTGTTACTAATTTGGTGGCATCATCTTCAACTTTTTCAGGAAACTGATACGGAAGACCATATTCTAATAAAATAGAGTGAATTTCAGTATCGTGTTCTCCAGGTTTACCTAAAACCGTAATAATTTTACCAAAAGGATTCTTAGAATTATTTGGCCAATCTGTTAATTCAGCCAATACTTTATCTCCATGTTCTGCTCCGTCTATATTATTTTTAGATATAAAAATATCTGCATACATCTTATTATTGTCTGGTATTACAAATCCGAAATTTTTACTCATTTGTAAAACACCAACAAATTCGGTTTTAGCACGTTCTATAATTTCAGTTACTTCACCTTCGTACTTATCATTATTTCGCCTTCTATACACATAAACTTTTACCGTATCACCATCTAGTCCACGATTTAAATTTATCGTTGGTATAAAGGCATCGTGCTCTAAAGTATCCGAAATAAAATAGGCATTTTTATTAGATGTAACATCTAAAATACCAACATGATAATGTTCGTTTTGTATAATTTTATACTTACCCTTTTCAGTTTCTTCGATTCGTTCCTTTAGCTTTAAGGCTTCCAAATTTTGTATAATTTGTTGTCTACCATTAGCATCTGTAATATCTAAACTCGCGGCTATTTGTTTATAATTAAACGACTGTTTTGAATTTTGATTTAATGTTTTTAAAATTTTTGTAGATAAATCTTTAACTACATTACCTTTCTTTTTATATTGAAATCTCTTTTTTGACATACTTTATTTATTCTAGCCGAAATATAACAAAAAAGCCCCGATAGTCATCGAGGCTTTTAATTAAATAATTGTTATTTTTTATTCTAATACAACCTTTTGTTCTGTTGAACCTTCAGATGTTGCAATTCTAAGTACATAAATACCTCTTGGTAATTTAGCTACATTTAAAGACTTGTCTTTTAATTGCACTTTTACCTGACTACCATTAGAATCAAACATTAAAACATATTTCAATTCAACGTTATCTTTTATATCGATAGTTATTTTATCTGTACTTGGATTAGGATATACTTTTATACTTGCTTCTAATGAAACTTCATCAGTATCTGCAGAGGCTAAACCTGATATTTTTCTAATTCTATTATTACCTCTATCTACAACAAATAATTCACCAGTTTTATTAAAAGCTAAACCGGTAGGATTAGATAATTTTGCATCTTTTGCTAATTCACCATCTCCTGAAAATCCAGACTCACCATTACCAGCTACCGTTGTAATTTTACCTGTAGAAAGTGCAATTTTTCTTACCATATTATTACCTCTATCCACAACAAATAAATCACCATTATTATTAATAGCTAAACCTAATGGATTTGCTAATTGAGCTTTAGTTGCATCAATATTTTCTCCTACAAATCCTGTTTCTCCGGTTCCGGCTACAGTTGTAATAACACCCGTTGATAAATTTATTTTTCTAATACGTTCGTTACCACTATCAGAAACAAAAAGATTTCCTTTACCGTCTAAAGCTAAACCTGTTGGGTTGGCTAATTTAGCAGCAGAAGCTTGTCCTCCATCTCCAGAAAAACCTACTTCACCAGTACCTGCAATAATAGTTACCTTACCCGTTGTAAAATCAACTTTTTTAACATTACTATCACCGTTTACAGAAACAAAAAGATTTCCATGCTTGTCAAAAACAACATTAAAAGGACCTCCTAAATATTCATTAATATTAGGAAATTCTGTTTCTGATTTTTTTCCAACTAACGTAATAGAACTACCTGTATCTAAATTTATCTTTCTAATACGTAAATTAGCTAAATCAGCAACATATAGGTTATTGTAATTATCAAATGTTAATCCCGTTGGGGTTTTTAATTCGCTAACTTGTTTTTTATCAGCTGTACCAACTACTGTTGTAATGATACCTGATTCCTTATCAATTCTTCTAATACTATTATTATAAGTATCTGCAATATAAATATTATCAGACTTGTCAAAAGTTAAATTAAATGGTAAATTTAACTTTGCTGTAGTAGCTAAACCACCATCTCCAGAAAATCCCGAAGATCCAGTACCTGCTACCGTAGTAATTGTTTGACTTTGTGCAGTATACACAAGGCATAAAAATAATAAAATAATGTAATTTTTTTTCATAACATAGGGGGTTTAAGTTTTCTTAGTTCATAGTTAAGGTCGCTAATTTACAATATTTTAGATAAAAAGTGAAAAAAAGTAAAAAAACTACTTATTAGTATTAATAATAAGGTATTCACTCACAACATAAATTTACCTACTTGTGTTTGCTTAATTTTTACTTATCAACATATATAATATAATATTTTTTTTATTTTAAAATTTTAGAAAAGAAATGATTGTTATTATATGTTGTTAATAGTTACAATAAATAATGCAATATTTATTTTGATATTAAGTTGTTAAATTTTGTTTAACATTTTATGAGCTATTATTTATTAGTTAAACCAACTATAAATCAAATAAATAATCAATTCTAAACACAGGTTGTTAACAACTGTTATTAACTAGTTTATTGTAAAGAATAATTAAAATTTTAGTTGAAAACCTTGTTTTTATATGTTAATAAATTCATCTCAAATTATGATAACTAAATTAGGTTTGTATTAGTAATATTTCTCTTAACCTTTTAATTAAGAATACAAATTATTATTATAAAATTTAATTGATATTTGATTAACAATTGTAGGATTGTTTAAAGGTCTAATTCTTAAATTATTGCCAAAAGCTATTAACAATTTAAAATTTTAATGTTCATAAAGTTAAATAGTGGTAAATTTGAATTTTAAATTAAAATATATAAAAAATGAAGATTGCAATAGGTAATGACCACGCAGGTACCGATTACAAGAAAGCTATAGTAAAGCATTTAGAGGAAAACGGACATACCGTTATAAATTTTGGAACTGATACCGATGATAGTGTTGATTATCCAGATTTTGTTCATCCAGTAGCTAATGCTGTAGAAAATAAAGAGGTTGATTTTGGTATAACCATTTGTGGAAGTGGCAATGGTGCACAAATTGCGGCCAATAAACATCAAGGAATTAGAGCAGCTCTATGTTGGAATAATGAATTGGTTGCGTTAGCAAGACAACATAATGATGCAAATATATTAAGTATTCCTGCACGATTTGTTTCAGTACATCAAGCAATTAATTTTGTTGATATTTTTTTAAATATGGATTTTGAAGGTGGGCGTCATCAGACTAGAGTTGATAAAATAGCTTGTTCATAAAATGCAATGGTTTTTAAAAACATTTGATCAATTATCTTTAAATGAATTTTATTCTATTTTAAAACTTCGAATAGATATTTTTGTTGTTGAACAAAATTGTCCCTATCCAGAATTAGATAATAAAGATCAACTTGCTCATCACTTTTTTTGTATAAATAATAATGAAGTCATAGCATATACCAGAATTTTTAAACCTGGAGATTATTATGTACAAGTTGCATTTGGTAGAGTAGTAGTGCATGAAAATTTTAGAAAACAAGAACTAGGTAAGAAGCTTATAGAGCGAACAATAAATGAAACCTATAAACTATATGGAAAAACTCCTATAAAAATAGGAGCACAAGTTTACCTTAAGAATTTCTATGAATCTTTTGGTTTTCAACAAAAAGGAGAAGGATATCTAGAAGATGGAATCCCACATATATATATGATATTAGACAATGAACAATCCTAAAGTAAAAATAAAAAAGATTACTAATTTATCAAATGATTGGTACACCTTAGATAAGGTAAATTTTGATTATCAGTTAAAAAATGGTTCTTGGCAAAACCAGAATAGAGAGAGTTACGATAGAGGTGATGGGGCGTGTATTTTATTATTTAATAATATAAAAGGTACCGTTATATTAACCAAACAATTTAGAATGCCTAGTTATTTAAATGGTAATGATGATGGTATGTCAATAGAGGTTTGTGCAGGTTTATTAGATGAAGATGATCCCATTACTTGTATAAAAAAAGAGGCCGAAGAAGAAACAGGTTATCTCTTAGAAAAAGTTAAAAAAGTATTTGTAATTTATTCAACACCTGGTGCAGTTACTGAAAAGATATACTACTTTATTGGAGAATATAATGAGGATATGAAAGTAAATGAAGGCGGAGGATTAGCTTCAGAAACTGAAGAAATTGAAGTATTAGAAATGCCTTTTAAAAATGCTTTAGAAATGATTAAAACTGGTGAAATAAATGATGCAAAAACGGTTATTTTATTGCAACATGCTGCAATTGAAAAATTACTAGATTAAAAATAAACTATTTTTAATTCATAGATTTATTTAAAAGGGCTAAGTAGGTTGCAAAATCTATTTGAAGATTACCAAGTTGAAAGTTTTCGTTTGGATTGTGAATATTTTAAGGATTAGTAATTCAAATATTATTACTTTGTAAGTTATTACTCAAAGGAATAATACCTAAAGAGCAACAAAACGAAAAGAATTTTTTTTTTAATATATCATTATAATAAAAAGTATACTATTCATAGTAATTATAAACATTACTTTTTTATGGTATAAAATTTAAAGTTCTTTTTCGTATTTTAGCGACTATTATTTTAAATATACTTTTAAGTAGAATTATGGCAGAAGACAAAGAAAAAACGGCAAAACTAAAGGCTTTACAATTAACTTTAGATAAATTAGATAAAACATACGGAAAAGGTTCAGTAATGCGTTTAGGAGACGATGTTGCAGAAGATATTGAAGCAATTCCATCTGGTTCTTTAGGATTAGATATAGCTTTAGGTGTTGGTGGTTATCCAAGAGGTAGAGTAATAGAAATTTATGGACCAGAATCTTCAGGTAAAACAACATTAACGTTACACGCAATTGCAGAAGCTCAGAAAGCTGGTGGAATTGCGGCATTTATTGATGCAGAACACGCTTTTGATAGATATTATGCACAGAATTTAGGTATTGATATTGATAATTTAATCATCTCGCAACCAGATCATGGAGAACAAGCTTTGGAAATAGCTGATAATTTAATTAGATCAGGAGCTATTGATATTGTGGTAATTGATTCAGTTGCAGCACTTACACCAAAAAGTGAAATTGAAGGTGAAATGGGTGATTCTAAAATGGGTTTACATGCTCGTTTAATGTCTCAGGCTTTACGTAAACTTACTGGAACTATAAGTAAAACAAAATGTACAGTAATATTTATTAACCAATTGCGTGAAAAAATTGGTGTAATGTTTGGTAACCCAGAGACTACTACTGGTGGTAATGCCTTAAAATTTTATGCATCTGTTCGTTTAGATATTAGACGTAGAACACAAATTAAAGATGGTGATAGAGTCATAGGTAATAGTACTAAAGTAAAAGTGGTTAAGAACAAAGTAGCACCACCTTTCCGAATGGCTGAGTTTGATATTATGTATGGTGAAGGTATTTCTAAAGTTGGTGAAATACTAGATATTGGTGTAGAATTAGGAATTATTAAGAAAAGTGGTTCTTGGTTTAGTTATGGTGAGACTAAATTAGGACAAGGTAGAGATGCTGTAAAATCTTTAATTAAAGATAATCCTGATTTAGCTGAAGAATTAGAAGGTAAAATTCTTGTTGAAATCAATAAAGAAAAATAAAATATTTTGACCATAAAAAAAGCGGACATTTAATGTCCGCTTTTTTTATGGTTTTAAGTAAATGTCTATTTATTTACATTTTTAATATAATGTTCTAATGCCATTGTCATAGATGGTGTTTCTTTACTTGGTGCAGTAATATCTATACGTAATCCAGCTTCTTCTGCGGCTTTAATAGTAGTGTTTCCAAAGACTGCAATCCTAGTATCATTTTGCTTAAAATCTGGAAAATTAAGAAATAATGACTCAATACCTGAAGGACTAAAAAATACTAAAACATCATATAAAACATTCTTTAAATCAGATAAATCACTAGTTACGGTTTTATAAAGTACCGCTTTTTCCCATTTTATATCAAGTTCATTTAATAACTCTGGAACTAAGGGTTTTAATTTATCTGAAGAAGGTAATAAAAAGGATTCTGTTTTGTGTTTTTTAATTTGTTTTAATAAATCTTGAAAAGTACGCTCACCTACATAAATTTTACGTTTTCTATAGACTACATATTTTTGTAAATAATAAGCTACAGCCTCAGATTGACAGAAGTACTTCATATCATCAGGTACTGTAAAACGCATTTCTTCTGCTATTCTAAAATAGTTATTAATTGCATTTCTACTGGTAAAAATAACAGCTGTAAAATTAGATAAGTCAATTTTTTGATTTCTTACTTCTCTTGCGTCAACCGATTCAACATGAATAAAAGATCTAAAATCAATTTTTACCTTTTGCTTATCGGATAAATCGAAGTATGGAGATTGCTTCGTACTTGGAGCGGGTTGAGAAACTAAAATAGTTTTTACTTTCATCTGTATTATATAGTTTTTATTGATCATCCCGAATAGTCGGGAGGCATGCCTTAATTTTTAATTGTCAGCGTAACTGAAAATAAGGTTAAGGCGTTAAATAAACACTTTTCTCTTAATTGCCCTTATAAAATAAAATATTTGATCATTATTATAAAAGGAGCTATTTCGAGCGTGCAAAGATACAAAATAAAATAAAACGATTTTCCAAAAACTAAAGATTGATTTGTTTTGACCAATAAAACGTAATAATAAAGAAATAATGCAGCTGCTGTAAACAACAAAAAATAGGAATATATTGTAGAATTTACATAAAAATGAATAGCAATTAATGGGAGCATAATGAGACTATAATTACTTAAATAGCTTGCTTTCAAGAATGTAAAGTGTGTCTGAATCCTTTCTTTTTCAATTAAAATTCCCAGAAGTAAACCTGCAATAATTCTAATGGCAAAAAAAACACATACAACAAAAGCAATTTTGAGGTAAAATAAAAAGTCATAGGAAGCCATTTCAGGTTCTACTAAATGTACAATAATAAATAACAAGAAAGATATAATAATTACATAAACGGCTAGAAAAATTATACTAAATGAATTGAATAGTAATGGGTTGGCCTTTGAAAAACTATTTATATAAGTATTATTAAATAATAAATTTTTTAGTTTATAATATCTATCATTCGATTTTAATCGGTTTAAAATCAGTAAAGTAACAGCAATTAGAAGTACTATTGTAATCCAATCTTTTGATACAACAATACGTTCAGTAGCTTCTAACATGGTTTGAAATTATTAACACAAAATTAGTAATATTTTATTTTACCTTTGCTCTAAATTTGTAGATTAAATTATTACAATGTCAGACACTTTAGTCATTATACCCACATATAACGAAAAAGAAAATATTGAAAACATGGTTAAGACCGTATTTTCATTACAAAAGGCATTTGATGTATTGGTTGTAGATGATAATTCTCCAGACGGAACAGGAGCAATTGTAGAACGTTTACAAGCTCAGTTTCCTTCTCGTTTATTTTTAGAAAAAAGAAAAGGAAAAACAGGACTCGGCACAGCGTATATTCATGGTTTTAAATGGGCTTTGGCAAAAAAATATGATTATATCATAGAAATGGATGCCGATTTTTCTCATGACCCAAAAGATTTAATAAGATTGTACCAAGCTTGTCACGATTACGGAGCCGATGTTTCTATAGGTTCTCGTTATTCTAAAGGTGTAAATGTGGTTAATTGGCCTATGAATAGAGTTTTAATGTCCTATTTTGCGAGCAAATATGTGCAGTTTATTACTAGGATACCTATTCATGACACAACCGCGGGTTTTGTTTGTTATAAACGAAATGTGTTGGAAACTATTAAACTTGATAAGATTAAATTTGTAGGATATGCTTTTCAGATCGAAATGAAATTTAAAGCATGGAAACATGGATTTAACATTAAAGAAGTTTCCGTTATCTTTACGGATAGAGCATTAGGTAAATCTAAAATGGATAGTTCCATAATTGGTGAAGCCATTTTAGGAGTAATTAAAATGAAATTAAAAGGACTTCCAAAATAAATCAATATAATTTACTTTGATATGTAAATATCAAGGACTAGAATTTTAACAAGACTATGAACAGAACACTTATAAAAAACGTTAAAATAATAAATGAAGGTGAAATAATCACTGGAGATATTTTGATTGAAGATCAGTTGATTGCTGAAGTAGGAACCATTGATAATGTACCAACCAACACGCAAATTATTGATGGGCTGGGTAAATATGTTATGCCTGGTGTTATTGATGATCAAGTTCATTTTCGTGAGCCTGGTTTAACGCATAAAGCTAATATTGGTACAGAAAGTAAGGCTGCTGTTGCAGGAGGTATTACGTCGTTTATTGAAATGCCAAATACGGTACCTCAAGCTACAACTCAAGCTTTATTACAAGATAAATTTGATATTGCAGCAAATACTTCTTATGCCAATTATTCTTTTATGTTTGGCGGTACAAATGATAATTTAGAGGAACTTTTAAAAACAGATCCGCATAAAGTGGCAGCTATAAAATTGTTTTTAGGCTCTTCTACAGGTAATATGTTAGTAGACGATGAAAAAGTACTTGAAAAGATATTTTCATCTACTAAAATGCTTATAGCTGTGCATTGTGAGGACGAAACAACTATAAAAGATAACTTGGCAAGTGCCAAAACAATGTATGGAGATAATATTCCTATGGATTTCCATCCAAAAATAAGAAGTGAAGAAGCATGTTATATTTCTTCATCAAAAGCAGTTGCATTAGCTCAAAAAACAGGAGCTAGATTACATGTTTTTCATTTATCAACAGCGAGAGAAACGGTTTTGTTTAGAAATGATATTCCATTAGAAGAAAAGAAAATTACGGCTGAAGTTTGTGTACATCATCTTTGGTTTGACGATTCTTTTTATAAAGAAAAAGGGACTTTTATAAAATGGAACCCTGCTATTAAAACCAAAGAGGATAAAAAAGGACTATGGAAAGCTCTTTTAACTGATAAAATAGATGTGATTGCAACTGACCATGCACCACATACGTTAGAAGAAAAATCACAAATTTATACGAAAGCTCCAAGTGGCGGACCATTAGTGCAACATGGATTACTAGCAATGTTAGAAGCTACACATCATGGTATTTTATCACTAGAAAAGTTAGTTGAAAAAATGTGTCATAATCCAGCCATATTATTTCAAATAGAAAAGAGGGGGTATATAAGAAAAGGTTATTATGCCGATTTAGTTTTGGTAGATTTAGAGTCGCCTCAAACCATATCAAAAGAAGGTCTTTTATATAAATGTGGTTGGTCTCCATTTGAAGGAACAACATTTAATTCGGAAATTACTCATACGTTTGTCAATGGAAAATTAGTTTATAATCACGGTAAATTTGATGATGATAATCGAGGAATGCAATTAACTTTTACAAGACCCTCTTAGAAGATTTTGTGAAAAATAATAATAGTAAAATTCTATACTTTTTTCTCAACCCATTAGGAATACTGTTTATATAAATAATTGTAAATTAATATATCAAGTGAAAAAATTATTATATCCATTTTTGGCTTTCCTTTTTATAGTTTCTTGTACTAGTAAGACGATCTATAAGAAACCTGATAATTTGATAGAAAAAGATCAAATGATTAAGATTTGGACAGATATTTATATTGCAAGAGGAGCGAGATCAGTACAAACAATAGATAAGAGAAATAATATTAATTACTTACCGTTAGTTTTTGAAAAGTATAAAATAGACAGTACTCAATTTAGCGAAAGTAATTTGTTTTATACTTCTAAGATAGATGACTATCAAAAAATGTTTGAGGAGGTTAATAGAAGGCTTAAAGAAAAAAAGAAAATTTATCAGCCAGAAACTGAAATGGATTCAATTATTAATGAAACTAGAGAACTTGTAAAGTAAGAATAAGTCATTAGTATTATTAATTCTGATCCTTTATATAATTTTCACATACATTTTTTATGGTTTCTTCTAGTGGAATAAACTGATAATCAATAGCTTCTTTTATCTTTTTATTGGAATAATAATAACTATTATGAGCCGAATTTGCAGATTGTTTGGTTATCATGGGTGTTTTACCTGAGAATTTACTTAACAACCAATTTACACGCCAACCTATACCACTTAGAAGTTTGGTGACTTTAATTGTTGGTCTTTTTTTATTAAACGCATCTGGAATAGCATAGAAAACCTTTTTAAAAGAAGCACTTTCACTAACTAAAATAAAGCGTTGATTTTTAATATTACTATTCATTAGCTTAATCATGATATTTGCAACATCCTGTACATCAACAAAACCAGTAATTCCTTCCGTATAAAAAGGGAATCCATTATAACTTTTATCAAATAATTTTCCAGAACCTGTTTTCCAAAATCCAGCCCCTAAAATTACGCCAGGGTTTACTATAACAACATCTACTCCTTCCTGTCCTGCTCGCCAAACTTCTATTTCAGAACCGTATTTTGAAATTGCATAGCCATAATTATTATCGGCCACATTCCATTCGTTGTCTTCATCAATATTTTTACCGGTTAAGGGTTTTCCTACAGCAGCCACTGAACTTACAAAACACAATTTTTCAACTTGATTGGCAACACATAGGTTAACAATATTAGCGGTACCATCAATGTTAATTTTTCGCATTATTCGATAATCAGACGCACTAAAAGAAATCATAGCAGCACTATGATAAACTTTAGTAACTCCTTTAAAAGCAAAATCTAGAGCAGGTACGTCACTAAGATCTGCTTCTACCCAAATTATTAAATTAAAAAGTAGCTCATAATTAGACGAGAAATAAGAAAATACATTTTTAACAGCTTCTAAATTGCTGTTTTTTCTATGAATGGCCACAATTTTTTCTTCTTGCTGTGCCAATTGGTACAACAAATGAGAACCCACTAAACCTGTGCCACCTGTAACTAAAATCATGCCTCTAAAATAACTAATAATCCTTAGTATACTAAATATATATGCGAAATTGTATGTATTTCAATTTGTGGAAAGTTTTAAGGAGAAAATTGTTCCCTAGAGGGGATTATAGTGGTGTTTTGATTCAAATAAAACTTAAATTCCATTATTTACTTTACCCTTTTTATGATTAAGCATATCTTTGTCAAAAATTTACTATTATGACTAATAATTTTGTTGAAGAATTACGATGGAGAGGCCTATTGCACGATGCAATGCCGGGCACTGAAGAACAATTGAATAAAGAAGTAACTTCAGCTTATATAGGTTTTGATCCTACAGCAGACTCTTTACATATTGGCGGATTAGTGCCTATTATTATACTAAAACATTTTCAACAATTTGGTCACAAACCTATTGCGTTAGTAGGTGGAGCAACAGGTATGATAGGTGATCCTTCAGGAAAATCTAATGAAAGAAATTTGTTAGATGAAGAAGCATTAACTAAAAATGTTAATGGAATTAAAGGTCAATTATCAAAATTTTTAGATTTTACTTCTGGTGCAGATAATGCAGCGGAATTGGTAAACAATTACGATTGGATGAAAGAATTGTCCTTTTTAGATTTTGCCAGAGATATCGGTAAGCATATTACTGTAAATTACATGATGGCTAAAGATTCTGTAAAAAACAGATTAAATGCTGAATCTAATGAAGGAATGAGCTTTACTGAGTTTACCTACCAATTGATTCAAGGTTATGATTTTTTACATTTATACAATGAAAAGAACTGTCTACTCCAAATGGGTGGTTCTGATCAATGGGGTAATATTACTACAGGTACAGAGTTAATCCGTCGTAAAGTACAAGGAAAGGCGTATGCTATTACCTGTACATTAATAACGAAAGCTGATGGTACCAAGTTTGGTAAATCAGAAGGTGGAAATGTTTGGTTAGACCCAGAAAGAACTTCACCTTATAAATTTTACCAATATTGGTTAAATTCTTCTGATGAAGATGCTGAAAAGTATATTAAAATTTTTACTTTTTTAGATAAAGAAACTATAGAAAAATTAATAGAAGAGCATAAAGAACAGCCACATTTACGTTTGCTACAAAAAACCATTGGTAATGAAGTTACTACCATGGTTCATTCTAAAGAAGCATTAGAAAATGCTATAAAGGCGTCTAATATTTTGTTTGGTAAATCTACCTCAGCAGATTTAAAAGGTGTAGACGAAAAAACCTTTTTAGATGTATTTGAAGGTGTGCCACAAGCAGAAATTTCTAGAACTGATCTTGAAGAAGGAATAGATATCATTGCGGCATTAAATGAAAAATCAGGATTTTTAAAATCAAATGGAGAGGCAAGAAGAGCTTTAAAGGAAAATTCTATAGCTATTAATAAGGAAAAAGTTAAAGATGATTATACACTTTCTGTAAACGATTTAATTGCAGATAAGTTTGTGTTGTTACAACGTGGTAAGAAAAATTACTTTTTGTTGAGCGTGGTTTAGGGTTAGAGGTTAATTTTTAGGAGTTCGCTTATCGTGTTTGTGTATTATTAATTGCGTGGTTAAGCTATGAATTTAGTATATAATTACTTAACCAAGAAAGTCCGTGAGGACTTTCGTAAATACGCCCTAACCAAGCAATTAATTTTGTACGGTGTTGTAAACAGTTATTTTTTAACAAACCATTCATTAATACAATTAATTTCGTTCAGATTATTAACTTTTTCAATTTTTTCTGAATCTGTATTTGCTTTCCAAATTTTCTTAATATTCTGTATCTTTAAACTGTCAGTCTTATCAACTAATGCTATGAGATTCTCATTGTTGTCATTATTTATTTGACAATAACCAATTGTTATCAATTCTGTTTTATTTGGGTTAGGAATAATTAAAGTATCTAAAATTTTAAAAGTTGTGTTTCTAATTGAATCAAGTGAAATACTCTTAAATATCACTAAATTATTTGAGTTGTCGCGTAATTGTAGAATTCCATATTTTGGTTCTAAATTACTTTCATAAATTGTTGTGTCACTTACTTTAGTATATTTTTCAAGTTGATTTAATTGTCTGAAATTTTGAAATTGCATTCCGATTATAGAATTGTTGTTTTTATCTGTTTTGTTATCACAGCTAATTAAAGTAATTACAGTCAGAATTAATAGTATATTTCTCATAGGAATTTTTTATATGACAGTTTACGTTAAATAAATATTTCGTTTTTAATTGTTTACAACGTACTGATAAAAAACGTTTCAATTTTTATTTATCTAATGAAAAGCGAATCTAGCTAAAATAGCATTTAGAATCAAGTTAAACTATGTACTAAAACAATACATATGAACCCTATATAAATCCAAATCTTAAAAATCAAATCTAAAATCAATAGCGGGTGAAATGCCTTTCCTATTTATGCTTTTGGTTTATATGTTTTCATTTAAGATAAATAGTATTAGTACAAAGCTCTATTTTAAAAGTTATCACCAACCCATGCAAACATCTTCTCATAAGCACTTTCTCTTACAGTTTTTTCAGAAAGAAACAGATCATGCATGGCATTTTTAATTTCACATACAGTAACATTTCCTTTGAAAGTATTGGCAATTTTTGAGATATGATTTACATTTAAAACGGCATCTCCGTGTTTGAAATTATCAGACCAATTATGTTCAAAAACAGATTTATCACTATGCATTACGAGTATGGGAACATCAATAACAAAATTGTTTTTTATATTTTTTTGTGCTTTATGTATGGCTCTTATAAAACTCAGATTTACCGTTGGTATAATAAGAGGTTTCCAAGTCAGCGAATAGTTCCATTCACCATGGTAATCTATATGGAGACTTAAACCATATAACTTTGACAAACCACTTTTTATACGTTTGTCAGGATAATAGTTGGCGAGCATAGACAATATCGGAACTCCTATTTTTCGCTCAATAGTGCTTAAATTAAAATCGTAAAAGGGACTATTACATAGTATTCCATGAAACAAATTGCTTTTTAGATGCCTCTTTGCATAATTGGTTACAATAAGTCCACCATTTGAATGTCCCATTAAAAGTACCCGATTGTTATTTTCTGATTGGATAATCTTTAAAGAAATGTCTATTTCCTCATCATATTCAGTAAGCGAACGAACATTGTTTAGTTTTTGGTGAGGCAAATAAGAACGTCCATACTTTCTCAAATCTAATGCATAAAAATTATACCCTTGTTCATTAAACTTTTTAGCCAAAGCCGTTTGAAAGAAATAGTCGTTAAAACCATGGATGTATAAAATGGCTTTAAGTGAAGGTTTGTCCGTTTTATGGCATATTAGAGTTGCAACTGCTTTTCCTTCATAATCATCGGGAAGGGGCAAGGTTAATTTTTTAAAATTATCTCCGAGTACATCTGGTATGTAATTTCTATCTTCCATTTAACTTAATTTATGTTTTTCAAAAGCCACAAGAATTATCGATAATAAGGTAACTATTTAATCTGTAATTAAGGATAATTTTCCTCCCCAAAAATCAAGTTTTATTATCCTGATAAAATATTGATTATCATTAATAAACTGTCCTTCCAATGGTTATCACTAGTAAAATTAATGGGTTTGCACAATAAATTATAAAATATTACGATTTATAATAAATGAATGAACATTTATTCATAATTTTGTAGTGTAAATAATTATTCTATTTAATATGGCACGTAAAATTGACGAAGATAAAATAAATCGTATTAAAGAGGCTACAATGGAAACCATTGTTACACATGGTATTGAAGCAACTACAATAGCCATGATAGCCAAAAACGCAAATGTTAGTGGAGGTTATTTATACCGTATATATAGTGGAAAACAAGATTTAATTAATGATTTATACTCGAAGAAAGTGATGTCATTGGTTAATGAATTAGAGTTTTTATTAACACTAAATCCCACAACAATTGAACCTATTATCAACACTTTTATTAGAAATAGAATAGTGTATTCCAAAAATGAAACGATTGCTTCTAAATTCTACTATCAATTATTACACAATGAAAATTTTAATTTATCGGAAGAACTTAAAGTAAAACATTTTGGTTTAATGGAAAACATAAAACGTATAGGGATAACTTCAGGTGAAGTTTCTGATACT
Organism: Aureibaculum flavum; assembly: GCF_016406085.1. GTDB lineage: Bacteria > Bacteroidota > Bacteroidia > Flavobacteriales > Flavobacteriaceae > Aureibaculum > Aureibaculum flavum. Next base: position 384,421 of record NZ_JAEHFJ010000003.1, on the reverse strand, counting down.
ATTAGTTTGTTTCAATTGCATTACCACATCTTAATTTATCCGGTTGATTATATCAATTTTAAAAGAAATAAAGCCTTTGGTTTAGAACAATCAAAAGATAGTGATGACTTAAACTATTTGACAGCCAATATTTTAAAGTTTTTAAAAATGTAAATGAAAGGAAATGGAGTTTAATAAAATAAAAATAGTGTCAATATTAAAAATAACGACTTGTATTCTGGTTTTATTTGGCACTGGTGTGAACGCACAAGAACTTACGCTGAAAAAAGCACATGATTTAATGTTAACTGAAAATGGAGAAATTAAGGCTTCTAATTTTGAGGTTAAATCAATGGAAGAAGAGAATAAAGCAACCAAAGGATTACGGCTTCCTACAGTCAGTCTTTCTGGTACTTATTTAAATTTAGATAAAGATATTACGGCAGATTTAAACACAGAACGAGACATGGTTGGCGGTTTATTAAGTATTTCTGACCCAACCGCTGTTCTAGGCGATTGGAATTTTTCATTATTAGATAAAAACATAGGTTTTGCTTCTGCTGATATTTCAATGCCACTTTATGCTGGTGGAAAAATTAATGCCGCTAATAAAGCTTCAGATATTAAATTACAACTTTCAGAAAATAATCATCGGTTAAAAGAAGATGAATTAACGGTTAATCTAATTACCTATTTCTTTAGATTAAAGCTGGCTAAGGAAGCTGAAGTTTTACGAAAGGAAGTTTATGAAACAGTATTATTACATAGTAACCAAGCTGACAAGTTTTTTGAAAACGGAATGATTCCAGAAGTAGAAACCTTAAATGCAAAAGTTGCTTTATCTAATGCCAACAGAGAATTATTAGCAGCAAAAAAAGATGTTGCTCTAGCAACAACGGCATTAAAGAATTTAATTGGTACTGATAACCTTGAAACTATTTCTACCACGTTTACAGATCCATCTATTTTGAAACCGTTAAACGAATTTCAAAACGATATGTTAAAAGAAAATAAGCAACTTAAAACAATTGAGAAGAATCGTGAATTGGCAAAAGTTGGGGTCAAAGTAGAGAACAGTGATTATTTTCCAAAGGTTGGTGTTTTCGGAAAATATTTATTTTGGAAAGACAATTTACCTTTAGCTGATACAAAATGGCTTGCGGGTCTTAGTGTAGAATGGGAATTGTTCAATGGCTTTCAACGCGAACATAAAATAAAAGCTTCTAAATACAAAGTATCTCAAATAGAAGCTTTAGACAAACAAGCTCGACTGAATTTAACGACCTACACGGAAAAATTATACAATGAAATTGAAAAGCAATTGGAACAATTTGAAAGTCTTAAAACCGATGAAACTTTTGCTGAAAAATTAAAATTTATGCGAACACGTGCTTTTGAAGAAGGTACGGGAACTTCATTAGAAGTTGTAGACGCAACATTAAAATTAACTGAAATAAAATTACATAAAATAAAAGCTTTATACCTGTACAATGTAGCTTATGGTGAGCTTATGGTACGTATTGGCGAAACAGAATCATTCTTAAATGAAAAATAAAATGAAAAATGCAAAATTTATAAAATCACTTTTTAGCATTGTACTTATTGCCATTTTAGTGTTAATTGGTATTTGGTTTTTAAATAAACCTAAGTCGATTGTATTACAAGGTAGAATTGAAGCGAAAGAAATTTATCTATCTGCTAAAATACCCACAAGGATTAACACTTTTGAGGTAAAAGAAGGTGCAAGTGTTAAAAAAGGACAATTACTGGCTACTCTTAAAAGTCCTGAAATTATGGCAAAAGAGCAACAAGCATTGGCTTTAAAAGACGCAGCAAATGCTCAAAAAAATAAAGCTCTAAACGGTGCTCGTAAAGAAGAAATACAAGCCGCAAAAAGTATCTACGGAAAAGCAACGGCTGCAGCTAATGTGATGAAAAAAACATTTGAAAGAATGGAGAACCTGTTTAAAGATGGTGTTATTTCTGAACAACAACGCGATGAAATTTTTGCGAAAAAAGAAGCCGCATTAAAAGATCAAGAAACGGCTTTAAGTGGTTATCAAATGGCCTTAAAAGGTGCTAGAAATGAAGATATTGAAGCTGCTTCTGCATTGGTGAAACAGGCTGACGGTGCTTTAATAGAATTAGAAAGCTATAAAAACGAACGCAATATCATTGCTCCTATTGATGCTGAGGTCCTTAACTTTTTACCGGAAGAAGGGGAGCTGGTTGGAGCTGGTTATCCTGTAGCTCACTTAATTGATTTATCGAATAGTTATGCTATTGTAAATGTAAAAGAAACGAGCTTAATGAATTTTAAAAAAGAATCAGAGTTTGAAGCTACTATTCCTGCGTTAAACAACAAAAAAGTAAAATTTAAAATATACTATGTGGCTCCATTAGGTGACTATGCAACATGGAATGCAACAAAGGCTACTGGTGATTTTGATGTTAGAACATTTGAAATAAAAGCATCTCCGGTTTCTGAAGAGACAGAATTACGTCCTGGAATGAGTATTTTAATTGATTATTCTCAATTTAAGGAATAAAATGAAACCATCAGTACAAATAGCGAAGCGAGAAATAGCACAATTATTTAGTTCAAAAACGACATTCATTTTTGCTATACTACTTCCTTTTGTCTCAATTTTATTCTTTAATACACTTTTAAGTGATGGTGTTGCACGAAATTTACCTATTGCAATTATAGATTTAGATCATTCATCAATTTCAAGAAATGTAATTTCCCAATTAGAATCATCTCCAGAATTGGAAGTAAGCTATTTCCCATTAAATGAGCAAAAAGGTGAAGAACTCATAAGGCTAGGGAAAGTATATGGACTTATAACTATTCCTCAAGATTTTGAAGTAAACTTAAAAAAAGGCAAGCAAGTAAATATCATAAACCAATACAACAGTGATTTAATTTTAGCTGGAGGGTTAGAATACAAAGCTTTTAGAAAAGTAATAGGAACTATTTCGGCTGGAATTAACATTGAAAAACAACGTAAACAAGGAATTTCTACCCAACAGGCCATTGTTAATTTTCAACCGTTAACAACTAACAATCATGTGCTATCGAATCCGTTCACCAATTACTCCTATTATCTTAATACAGGGTTTTTGGCTATGTTTTTCCAATTGTTTGTCATTCTTACCACTACGTACTGTTTCGGGACTGATTTAAAGTATAATAAAGGGAATAAATTGTTAAGCATTGCAAATGGAAATCTATGGTCAATTATTGTAGGAAAAGTGTTACCCTATACGCTTTGGTTTATGTTGGTAGGTGTAATTATGCTAATCAGTATGTACGTATGGCAAGATTTCCCTTTTCATGGAAGTAAAATTGGAGTATTGGTAGGCCTTCTTTTGTTAATAATTGCCAATCAATCTTTTGCATTATTAATTATTGCATTAACCAATAGTTTTAGAGAAGCATTAACAATAGCATCTGGTTTTGCAGCGGTTAGTTTATCCTTTTCAGGAATTACATTTCCAATTTTTGGAATGCCAAAATTTATGCAATGGGTAAGCCAAATTTTTCCATTTACTCATTTTTTCGAATTGTTATTAGACCAGTCTCAACGTGGTTTTCCAATGTATTATTCTTTAAAATCTTTAGCCATATTAATTGTATTATGTATTGTACCGCTTACACTGGGTTGGTTTAAATTAAAAAGGCTATTTATTAAAGGAAAATTTAAGCATCATATTTAAAATGAAGGTATCTTTTAAAACATATTATAAAGCGAAAACCTCCTTTTGGAATACCATTTCTACGGAATGGAATGCTATTAAATCTGATAAAGCAGTTATAAGCACTTTTATATTAATGACTGTTGTTATTTTGATTGCTTACACCTATATATATTCCAATCAAGTAGTCGAAGAAGTTCCTGTGGCTGTTATTAATCAAGACGGCTCAAAAATGAGTAGAGATTACATCAATATGTTAGATGCTACAGAGGGCTTAAAAACCGTCTCAAATTACACTGATGTGCAAGCAGCCAAAGTGGCTTACTATTCAAAAGATATCATGGGAATTGTTATTATTCCTAAAAACTTTGAAAAAAACATTCGTAGCGGAAAACAAACGACCATTACTACTTTTTCTGATGCTGCTAATATGATTTTTTACAAAAAAGTTTTGGGAGATGTCACTACAATTAACGGTTACTTTTCTGCAGGAATTGTTATTAAAAAACAAATGGCCTTAGGTAAAACGATTGATGAAGCACAACAAAATTACACACCTATAAAAGCAATTTCTACGAGTTTATTTAATTCTTCTGCAGGTTATGCAAATTATTTAATTCCAATGCTAACGGCTTTACTTGTACAATTAGTGTTGCTTATGGGTATTGGTATTTTAAGTGGTTCAAGACAAGAATACATATCTACGCATACAAATTTTCCCAGATTATTACACCCAGGTGGAACCATTCCTATTTTGTTGGCAAAAGCATGTTTATATACAGCTATTTTTATGGTGGTTATCCCCATTCAAGTTGGTATTGTTTATACACTATTTTCAATTCCCGTTAGGTCTTCGTTACTGACCATATATCTATTTTTGGTACCCTATGTCTTTTCTACCGTATTTTTGGGTATCTCCATCAGTTCCTTTTTCAAAAGACGTGAAGAAGCTATTGTCTTTTTGGTACTTATTTCGGTTCCATCACTAATGTTGAGCGGATTATCTTTTCCTGTAGAAGGGTTTTCTGAATTTTATAAAGGCTTGGCAAAATTAATTCCTTCAACTCCTGGTATCAATGGTTTTGTACGATTAACACAAATGAAGGCCAGCTTCTTCGAAGTTCTAAACGAATGGAATCATTTATGGATATTAAGTCTAATTTATTTTGTGTTGGCTTCCATTTCGTTAAAAAGAAGAGCTTTTAAAGAATCTCAAATGATGAAATCTCAAGATTGAATACCATTATCTAGATTTTACCTTGTTGCATAAATATTTACCTTTATTTAAAAGAATTACCATTAAGAATTACTGAAAATAGCATTTATCTAATTTTAAGATGCGTGAATAAATGTTGTATCTAGATTTTACCTTGTTGCATAAATATTTACCTTTATTTAAAAGAATTACCACTAAGAATTACTGAAAATAGCATTTATCTAATTTTAAGATGCGTGAATAAATGTTGTTTGTAGATGTATAAAATGTTTGGATATTTTTAGATGATGAAAATTACAAAAGGACCATTCATTACCAAACTTAATAGTACAACTAGCGAATATATATTTAATAAAAATGCAAACTAAACAGTATTAAAATGATTGTTAGCCCCTGTTTTTATTAAGTTTTATATTAATAATAATATTTATAACAAACTAGTTAGTATTTAACCTTTCAGAAAATTATAAAATTAAAAAGTAGGAATTCACTCTTCAAAATTGTTTTATCAATGTAATAACATATTACTGTACCGAGGTTTCGGGAGCATCAGTATTTAAAATAAGTGGAAAAATGACTCAAGAAATAAAACGAAGATTGACCAGGCAGAAATTAATTGATAAAGGCTATGAATTAATTAAAATGTATGGGTATCATGCTGTAAGTATAGATACTATTATAAAAGATGTTAGCTTAACCAAAGGTGCATTTTACTATCATTTTGATAATAAACATCATTTTGTTCAGTCTGTAATTCAAGAACGAGTAAGTAAGGAAATTCATAGCGATTTTATTGAACCTTTATCAGAACGCGGTAATCCGATATTTATACTTTCAGACTTGTTGCAAGACAAATTAATAAATGACAAATCATTAAATCAAAATTTAGGAAGTCCGTTAGTGAATTTTATTGTAGATCTGAGTCATGAAGAAAACGATTATGAATTACAATTGCAATTGAAGGATATAATGAATGAATGGAAAGTTGCTTTGATTAATTTTTTATATCGAGGAATTGATGATGGCTATTTGGATAGGCACATTAATACGGAACCAGCCGCAGAATTTATTATAAATTCTTTAGAAGGAGTGAGAACAATGAAGCGAATTACAAATGATAAAAGCATCTTTTATAACTATATAGAACAATTTAAAAATTATTTAGATTCTTTAAAGATTTCTGAGCAAGATAGTAGTGTAAGGCGTTATCAGTTGGTAAGTTAAACAGGCAATTTAAAAAATAATAATCAATTTGAGCTAATTAGTGCACCTTATATCAGGTTAAATTAGCTCAATTTTTTAGGTTCTAATTTAAACTTTTTCTCAAACTAGTAAATTACATCCTCTTACATCTGAATGGTCAAAACGACCTAAGATTTCGAAACTACCATTTGTATAGTTTTTACCTAAATCTTGCGTAGCAATAAACGAACACGAATTAATATTTGCCAAGTCAATAACATTAAGTCCACCTGTTTTTTCATGAGATAAAAGTTGTAGGGGATCTTCTGTGTCACGTATCAAAATTTTCATCCAAGGCGGTGTATTAAAAATACCATGACCCTTAGAATAGCCCTGGCTTAATAATTCTGTCATTCCGTATTCTGAGTGAATTTTATCAACACCGAAACCGTCAATTAATAAGTTGTGCAGTTCATTTCTAATTAACTCTTTACGTCTTCCTTTCATACCTCCTGTTTCCATAATAATGGTGTTTTTGAGATTGAAAGTATAGTTTTCAACTAGATCTAATAAAGCAAAAGAAACTCCAATAAGTAACACTTTTTCCCCTTTCTCATCTAATTTAACAAGGGTGTCTTTTAGTGTAGATAAATTGTCTAAATAAAATCCACTCTCTGGTTTTTTAGATTTTTTAATCAAATCATCAACCATATAAATTAATGAAGATCCTTCTCTTTCTAAATAGGAGGGTAGCAGTGCTAAAACGGTATATTCTTCTATATTTCCATAAAAATACTTAAAGGCGTTGAGGTAACTTTGTTCATAGGTAGAAAGATCAGTTACATAATGTTTACTGGTTGCCGTTCCTGTCGTTCCGGAACTGGTAAAAATTTGTTGAACAGCATCTCTAGACGATACTACATGATGCGATTTAAAAAACTGAATAGGTAAAAAAGGAATTTCTTCAATACTTTTTATGTCACTGGGATAAACATTTAATAGCGTACAAAAAGAACGATACACTTTATTATTCTTAAATTGATATTTAAAAATAGTCAAAGCCAGTTTGGTAAAATCCTCTTCAGATTGTATTTCGAAAATAGTATCTAGGTTCATAATAAAAGGACAAAATTAAGCAACCTTTACTTATATTAAGCATCTTTAGACAAAATTCAAACCAATTTCAAATGAAGAACTTCTATTTATGCTTGTCTCTGATCTTGTCTAACCTTTTACTATCATGTGAATCAGATATAAAAACTCCTATACCTGATTTTGAGTCAATAGCTAAAAGTGGCGAAATTGTAAAGGCAAATAATAAGTTTGCGTTTTCGCTTTTTAAAGAAATAGCAAAAGAAGAATCTTCACAAAATTATATGATTTCACCGGTTAGTGCCTCATTGGCGTTAGGTATGGTTTACAATGGAGCCGAAAACCAAACTAAAGAGGCCTTTAATAGTGTTTTTAATTATGGAAATGCCACTTTAGAAGAAGTTAATTTAGTCAACCAAAACCTCATAGCTCAGTTATCAGATAATAATTCTGGAGCTATATTTAATATCGCCAATTCATTATGGATTAAAAACTCTTTTCCTGTGAAGGATGCATTTATCGATTTGAATAAACAATTTTATGATGCTAAGGTGCAAAACTTAGATTTTCAAGACCCGAAATCTGTAGATATTATCAATAATTGGGTTGCTGATAAGACGCAACAGAAAATACCAACTGTTATTGATAATATTTCGCCAAATATGGTTTTGTTTGCAATCAATGCTTTGTATTTTAAAAGCGACTGGAAATATCAATTTAAAGAAGAAAACACAAATGATCAGTCTTTTTATCCCGAAGAAGGAAATACTAAAAGTGTTGCCATGATGAATATGGAACAAGATTTATCATTTCTATCGAACAGCCTATTTTCATCGGTTATATTGCCGTACAAAAATGATAAATATAGTATGATCGTGCTTTTACCAAATGAAGATAAAAACGTTACAGATATTATTGCAGAAATGAATGATGAAAGTTGGTACAATTGGCTTAGTCAATACAATGAAACCAGGATGTCTTTAAGTATGCCAAAATTTACTTTCGCCTACGAAAAAATGTTTAATGAAGCACTTGATAATTTAGGGTTGGATATTGCTTTTACCGACGCTGCTGATTTTAGCGGAATTAGCGAGATAGCTACGCAAATAGCTTTTGTAAAGCAAAAAACATTTATAGAAGTAAATGAAAAAGGAACAGAAGCAGCTGCTGTAACAACTATCGGAATTGGAACAACCTCAACAGGCTCAAGTACTAGAATGACTTTAAATAAGCCTTTTCTGTTCTTAATTACGGAAAAGAAAACCAATGCCATCTGCTTTATAGGAAAAATTGGTATGCCTGTAGTTGAATAAATTAAAATCTACGCAACCTTATTGCAATCGATACATCTTTAATATACAATTTAAAAAAAAATTAGAATTATGATTAAAAAAGTTTTATTAACCTTTTTGGTTGCTGTTACATTAGTTTCATGTAGTTTAAATGATGATAATGACACAAATTTGGTCCTTAAAACATTGCCGATTAAATCGTATGTTGTTCCAGATGAATTTGAATTAGGAATGTCATATACAATTAAAGTTGAATATGATTTGCCTGATGCATGTCATTCTTTTTATGATTTGTATTATAAACAAGTGGATACAACTAGAGAAATTGCAATTGTATCAATTGTTGATGAAAATGATCAATGCTCAGATGTTCCGGTAACAATGGAATATGAATTTGTGGTAAATGTTGAACAATCAGAAGATTATACCTTTAAATTTTGGAAAGGAGAAGATAGTGATGGTAACGATACTTTTGAAGATGTGGTTGTACCTGTAATTAATTAGTTTGTTAATTAATATATTTGTTGACTACTATTTTGCTATTTTTTAGACATGGTAAAATACATGAGCACAGTCTGTGTTACGGTCAATATTTTGAAAGTGGTATAAAGAAATAAGGCAGTGAAATAAGTTAATGAGTTTAACAATTAACACATAATATAAAGTATGAGTTTAAAAAAGCTCATAAATAGCTGTAAGCAAAAAGATATAAAAGCCCAATCTCAAATTTACCAGCTATATGCTGGTAAATTGTTTGGGCTATGTCTGAAATATTCAAAAAATTACGAAGAAGCACAAGACAATTTACATAACGGTTTTATTACCATCTTTGAAAAAATTGAACAATATGAACATAAAGGTTCATTTGAGGGGTGGTTAAAAAGAATCATTATTAACACTTCTTTACAGACGTATCGAAAAAAAAATGTTTTAAGCCTTGTCAATGAAGAAATACCAGATGTTGAGGTTGAGGTAGAATTAGATGAAGAAGATATTCAATTAGATTTTTTACTTAATTTAATTCAAGAGTTACCAGAAAGGTATCAAATGGTCTTTAATTTGTATGTTTTAGACGGCTATCCGCACAAAGAAATTGCCAAAATGTTAAATATTTCTGAAGGAACCTCTAAATCAAACCTATCAAGGGCAAGAGTAATATTGAGAGATAAAATAGAAGCCAACCAACTAATGAAGAACGAAGCACTTTAATAAATGAGTGATCATAAAAATATAGATAGATTGTTTCAGGAAAAATTCAAAGACTATGAAGTTTTTCCTGAACCCAATGTTTGGAAAGGCATTGAAAAAGAACTTGTGAAAAAGAAGAAGAGAAGAATTATACCGCTGTGGTTGCGTTTAGCAGGTGCAGCGGCAATTCTGTTATTTTTAATTCCCGTGGGTTATAGAATTTATAATAGTCAGAACATAAAACCAGATGTTCCAGGTACAAATGTTATCACTAATACTAATACAGATGATAATGTATCTAAAGAAAATCAATCTTCTGAAGATGGCATCAGTTCTGAAAAAAATAGCGGAGATAAGAATCTTATAAATACTGAGGTTAAAGAAAGTTTAATAACAACGACCGAAGCGTCAAGCCAAAAAAATAGAGCTACTAAAAACATTGTTACTAATCAGAAAAACCAATCCACAGAAAACAATGTTAAAAATGTTCAAACTGAAGTATCTCAAGAAAAAGCTGTTGCTCTGCAAGAAGATAACGTTGTAAACCAATTTAAAAATAGTGAACTGTCGCAAGATAGTTTAAAGACCAAGGTTGCCCTATTAGAAAAATTAGATGAAGAAGTAAAGAATAATAATGATGATTTATTAGAAGAAGTAATAAAACAGAATACATTAGAAAATATAGTTGTTGATACTGATAAAAAGTGGTCTATTGGTTCTACTATTGGTCCCGTTTATTTGAATTCTTCAAGCAAAGGTTCTCCAATTGATCCTTCATTATCTAATAATACTAAAAATAGTACTAACTCTATTTCTTATGGATTAAAAGTTAATTATAAGATAACAGATAAGTTTAGTTTACAATCAGGTATTCAGAATGTTGATTTAGGATATTCTACTGAAAATGTATCTGTTATAACATCTTCAGCATTGTTAAATAATTCTAAAACGAACATTAATTCAGACATTGGTGCAATTGTAGAGGTGTCATCAACAGCATCTCAACGTTCAGAAACGTATAGTCAAAGATCTCCATTTGATAGTAATGGAAGTTTAGATCAATCTTATAGTTATGTGGAAGTACCTTTAGAGGCTAAATATGCTCTTGTACAGAAAAAGGTAGGTGTAAATCTTGTGGGTGGAGTAAGTACTTATTTTTTGTACGATAACGACGTGTCAATTACATCTTTTGGTAAAAAGACATCCTTGGGTGAAGCTTCTAACCTTAACAACATGAATTTTAGTGGTAATGTAGGGCTCGATTTGAATTACAATCTTAGTCCTAATTTATTTTTAAACGCATCCCCGATGTTAAAATATCAATTGAATACTTTTTCTGAAGATTCAGGAGGATTTAAACCCTATTTCTTTGGTGTTTACGGAGGGTTAAACTTTAGGTTTTAGTTGGTTAATTATATTTGGTTGGTTGCCAAATATAGCTAGAAAGCCATGCTTTATGCGTGGCTTTTTTGTTTTATAAACTTTGATTTGTAATGTTTATTACTATTATTAAAGGGGTATAAATCAATTTTTCATAATTTTTATTTCGTAAATTAGCTGTCAAATAATAAAACTATAATAATGGCATTAGCAACAGATTTTGGTATAAAAGAAGCCTTAGAACAATTAGGAGTTAAAGACATAAATAATGGTACCTCAACGGGAAACAATAGTTTTTCAAATGGAGATTTTATTGAATCCTATTCACCAGTTGATGGCCAGTTGATTGGAAAAGTTAAAACTACCACAGCTGCAGATTTTGAAAAAGTAATGGAAACTGCAACTGCTGCGTTTAAAACTTGGCGTACAAAACCTGCCCCATTGCGTGGAGAGGTTGTTAGACAATTTGGAGATAAATTAAGAGAGAAAAAAGAAGCTTTGGGTAAACTGGTTTCGTATGAAATGGGTAAAAGCTATCAAGAAGGCTTAGGCGAAGTTCAAGAAATGATTGATATCTGTGATTTTGCAGTTGGATTATCGCGTCAATTGCATGGTTTTACCATGCATAGTGAGCGTCCCGGACATAGAATGTACGAACAATACCATCCTTTAGGTGTTGTAGGTATAATTTCTGCATTTAATTTCCCTGTAGCAGTTTGGGCTTGGAATACTGCGTTAGCTTGGATTTGTGGTGATGTTTGTGTTTGGAAACCTTCTGAAAAAGCACCTTTATGCGGAATTGCATGTCAGAATATTGCAGCTGAGGTTTTTAAAGCTAATGATTTACCAGAAGGAATTTGCAATCTTATTAATGGTGATTATACAGTGGGTGAAATGATGACTAAAGACAAACGCATTCCTCTAATTTCTGCAACAGGTTCTACCAGAATGGGTAAAATTGTTGCTCAAGAAGTAGCAGGACGTTTAGGAAGGTCTTTATTAGAATTGGGGGGTAATAACGCTATTATTATTACACCAGATGCTGATATTAAAATGACCGTTATTGGAGCGGTGTTTGGTGCAGTTGGTACCTGTGGACAACGTTGTACTTCTACCAGAAGGCTGATTATTCACGAATCTGTTTATGATAAAGTTGTAAATGCTGTTACAGATGCTTATGGCCAGTTAAGAATAGGAAATCCATTAGATGAAAATAATCATGTTGGTCCATTAATCGATAAAGATGCTGTAAAAATGTATCAACACGCTCTTAAAAAAGTAGTTGAAGAAGGTGGTAAAATTGTTGTTGAAGGTGGTGTACTTTCAGGAGATGGTTATGAAAGCGGGTGCTATGTAAAACCTGCTATTGCTGAAGGAGAACCTCAATTTGAAATTATACAACATGAAACTTTTGCACCTGTATTGTATTTATTAAAATATTCAGGGGGAGTTGAAAACGGTATTGCTATTCAAAATGAAGTAGCTCAAGGCTTATCTTCTGCTATTATGACTAATAATTTACGTGAAGCGGAAAAGTTTTTATCTCAAGCAGGTTCTGATTGTGGTATTGCCAACGTTAATATCGGTACTTCGGGTGCAGAAATAGGTGGTGCTTTTGGAGGTGAAAAAGAAACTGGTGGTGGACGCGAATCTGGTTCTGATGCTTGGAAAGTATATATGCGACGACAAACCAATACTATTAATTATACCGAAAGTTTGCCATTGGCTCAGGGTATTAAGTTTGATTTGTAACAAAAATAAAACCTTGTTTCAGCACCATAAATTTTATGGGTAGAAACAAGGTTTTTCTCAAATTGATTTAAAGTAGAATACAAACATCGTTCATTTCAAATGACTAGTCAAGGGGAAAAACCCTAGAATTTAAAGGGGATTTTTCCTATTATAAGTCCTTATTAACAATAGTACTACTTGCTTGTGCTGTACAAAAAACCAATATGTCGGCTATATTAACATGTGGAGGTCTAGAAATTGCAAAATAAATAATTTCAGCTAGGTCTTCGGGTTGTAAGGCTTTAAATCCTTTATAGACGTTATCTGCAATTGAATCACCTTTAAAGCGAACTTTAGAAAATTCAGTTTCTACCAAACCTGGATTTACTGCTCCAACTTTTATCCCGAAGGGGTTAAGGTCAATTCGCATACCTTCAGTTATTGCTAATACGGCATGTTTACTTCCGCAATATACATTTCCTTTGGGGTAGACTTCTTTACCAGCAGAGGAACCAATATTAATGATATGTCCACTTTTTCGCACAGTCATTTGAGGAATAATAGCTTTACTAACATAGAGTAATCCTTTTACATTAATATCCATCATAGCATCCCAATCATCTAAACTACCAGTTTGAATTGGGTCTAAACCATGAGCGTTTCCTGCATTATTTATGAGGATATCAATTTGATTAAATTCATCTGGAAGTGAATTAATAGCTTCTGAAACTGCTCTTTTGTCAGCAACATCAAAATTCAAGGTATAAACCTCTGTTTTTTGTTCTAATTCTCTTTTTATAGTTTCTAAACGTTCTTTCCGTCTACCACAAAGAATCAATTTTATGTTGTGTTTGGCAAGTTCTTGTGCGGTTGCAAGGCCTATTCCACTAGTAGCTCCCGTAATAAATGCTGTTTTCTTCATGCCTTAAAATTAACCATTTAACTACAATTTTAGAATAATTATTGTCAAAATTCGTTCTTGTTTGGAAGGGGTTTTATACATTTAACATTCATTTTGGTATAGAATTTGCCTTATGTAGTATGATAAAATTATAAAAATCAATTAGTTAATACATAAATTATGCAAAAAACACTACTATATATATTAGGCTTATCTGTTTTAGTGGGCTTTATGAGCTTTACACTACAAGAAGACAGATGGAAAGCCCCTGAAGGTTCGAAAGCCCTTAAAAACCCTATTAGTTCAGCTGATAAAGCGGAATCTGCTGCTCGTGGAGCCAAGATTTTTAAAACAAGGTGTATGATTTGCCATGGTACCACTGGAAAAGGAGACGGAATTGGTGGAAAAGCCTTAAGTCCTAAACCTCAAAACTTGACGTCTAGCATGGTTCAAGCACAAGTTGATGGTGAACTTTTTTGGAAAGTTACCAATGGAAGAAATGATATGATAAAATGGGGACCAATTCTTACTGAAGATCAACGTTGGGATGTGGTTAATTATGTAAGAACCTTAAAATAGTTATTGAGCTATTTGTAGTATCTTATTTTCCGTAATACACGTAATGCCTCTTTTATTTTAATATATGCTGACTTGTCTGCAAGCTCGCGTAAAAAGGGTTTGGCTTGCTCTAATTTCTTTTTAGCATCTTTAAATCCGTTTAATGAACAAATTAAATAGGTAGTGGGTAAACGTTCTAAATCTAATCTGTTATTTTTAGAAAGGGTTATTCCTTTCTGTAATTTGTCTAGAATAGCATTGTTGTTATTGTAAATATGCCTTAATACTATTGGATCAAATGTTGGGGGATTGAAAAGAAGTTCAGTCGCAATATCATAGGAACCATTTTCTTTAAAATTAATTATTGTTTTTTCTAACGGATAAAGACCATCAATATCTTTTGATGTAGGCTTTTCAGTGTTTGATAAGTGAATATATTCAGTAATGATAAATGATTGTTGATTATAGTCAATTTCCACTTCATCGAAAGTAGAATAGAATAATCTAATTTGTTCATTTACCAACTCAATATCAACTCTAGAATACAATATTTTACCTTTGGTTTCTTTTTTAATACCCGCCCAGCATAAAACAAAATGATCTTTAAATACAATATAACTAGGGTTTAATTCTTGTTGATGCTCCTTCATAAAGTCAAAAACACCATCTAAAGTGAGTTTGATATTATTAGCTGCATTTTTTTCTATTGATTCAACTATTGGCTTATTAGTATTTTTTAAAATTACATCATCTACAGGAATTGAATTACTGCCCAAACGAAAAAAAATACTGTCTTTAGGATATTTCCAGAGTCCTTTTTTAAGGGATGTTATCTTTTCTATGGGATTGATAGTAACCAATCCAATTACTTTATAGCGTGGTAATCTCGGAAAAGCAATATTTTCATATTGTATTTTTGGAGGATTATTGAAATAGGCATTAATTAAGTTTTGTATTTTACTGTCATCATAAAAATCGACACCAACAATTTTATTGCTTTCATCTTCAACACCGACAACGATATATGAATTATTTTGTGGGTTTGAATTTGCCAAAGCACAAACATGCTTTAAAAACTTAGCTTTGCCTTCTTTTGAATCTAAGTTTAACTGTATCTTTTTGTCATAAAAACTATTCTCATCATTATAAGCGAGTAAGTTTTTAATTAAGAGACGTTTGTTAAGCATTTTTTTAGATGTGAGCTATAAGATTTTAGACTTCTAGTATTACACATTGAGAGGTGTTAACTATATGAAACATGAAAGATAAAAAAATAATACTAAGTTTAAAAACCTAAAATTTATTCAAAAAAAAACCGCCCCGAATAATCGGGGCGGGTATGGTTGAACTTAATCAACCAAAATCAACTAACCAAACCTTATCTTTATACTTTTGTATTTCTCTTTTTAGTTTTACGATTTGTTTTAAATCGTTTTCTTGTTTCAGGAATTTGTCCTTTTGCTTTTGCGTTTTTATAAACAATATTGCTTCTTCCATTAAAAGTATATGTAGTTCCTGATGCTACATGATACAAATCTACTTCACCATCATTTATAACGCTCAATTCAAACTCTTCATTGCCTGACGAATCATAATCTAATGTTAAAATCTTTAGATCATCATATCCTTCAACATCATACACTTCATAACCACCAACATAATCCCAATATATATAATCAACATCCGTGCCAAACGGGTCTTGAGAAGACCTAAAAGTAGTGTTTTGTTCTGGTGTAAATTTTAGAAAATTCTCGTTATCAAACTCATTTATAGCACCTTGAACGCTTGTATTCGTTTTTTCCCAAGCAACATACTCTTGTAAAAAATATTCTATATTGTCATAAAAAACAAAATCATAATCAAAATTATTCTTTTGGTATCCTTCTAAATAATAAGTGGCATTCGTATAACTATCTCTTACTTTAATTTCATTACCTGCTAATTGTATTACTTCCAAATCAATAAAACCATCTTCATCATGATCTATTTCTAACACACCATTAATAGTTTCGTAATAACCAATTTGATCGCCATATCCGTTACCAACACTTCCTAAACCTACCATATTATTATTTGCTAATAAAATGCCATTTTGAAATGAAACGGTAAATGCTTTTGATAAAAAGGGTATATCTACATTACCTGTAGTCCTGTTATAATCTACATACCATAAATCATAAGAAGTTACCAATTGCTCCAATGTAATTGAATCATCATAAGGATCATCATTAATTACACATGAGGTAAATAATACGGTACTTAGAAAAAATATACTGAGTAATTTTAAGATTTTCATAATTCAATGTTTTAAATATAGTAGGGCTATTCCAAAAGTTGTGCCAAAGATGGCATCATTTATGCTCAAGAAGATTTGATTAGCAAATATTTACGATATTTGCTCGCTATAAAATTATAAATTAAGTATGAATAAAACTATAACTTTATTATTATTATTTAGTGTTAGCATGCTATTTTCCCAATCTAATTATTATGTAGGTATTGATGGAGATAATAGTAATGAAGGTAGTAAAAAAAGACCGTGGAAAACAGTTCAGTTTGGTATAGATCAACTATTTCCTGGAGATACATTGAATATATACGTAGGTGTTTATAATGAAAAGTTAACCGTTAATAGAAGTGGATCGAAGGACAACCGAATCGTTATTAGAGGAGAAAAGAACGCTGTTATCGATGCCACAGGTATTGATAATTCTCAAAATGCTATTCTTAAAATAGAAAATCAGTCTTTTATAACAGTTACGAATTTAGAACTGGCTAATAATATTCACAATTATGCTCAAGGAATTTTTATCAATGGTGCCTCTACAGACATTACGATAAGCCATTGCAATATACACGACATCCACTTTTCTAATAATCCAAAGAAAAAGGCAAATCCGGAAAGAAATGCTCAAGGTATAATAGTTCATGGCTCTAATAGTGAAATATCTATTACGAATTTATTGATAGAATCTAATGAGCTTTATGATTGTAGGTTAGGTTACAGTGAAGGTATTGCTGTTAGCGGAAATGTTGATGGCTTTGTCGTTAAAAACAATAAGGTTCATGACCTTACTAATATTGGTATTGATATTGTTGGTCATGAAAAAGTTTGTAATGAGCCCTTAAAAGATCAAGCTAGAAATGGTGTTATATCAAACAATGTAGTCTATAACTGTGTATCACCGTATGCTAATTCAGCTGGAATTTATGTTGACGGAGGTCAAAATTTGGAAATATCTAATAATACGACTTTTGGTAACGGTTATGGTATAGAGATAGGTTGTGAGAATAAAGATAAATCTGCAGATAGCATTACCGTTAGAAATAATGTAATTTATAAAAACGAAATTGCTGGAATTTCAGTTGGAGGTTTTAATTATCCCGAATCAGGTAAAGTAACAAAGAGTAGTTTTTATAACAATACTTTATTTCATAATACAATGAGTTCAAAAAGCATTGCCGAAGTATATATCTCCTATAATGAAGGTTTAGATTTTGAAAACAACATTATTTATTCTGATAAAAGCGGTAAAACTATTTTTGGTAACCTTAGTTCTACCAATGTTGTAATTGATTATAATTTATATTATTCAGCATCTAAAAACATTTTTTTTGATTGGAATACTAAATGGTGTGTAGATCTGTTAAGTTTTCAAGAAGAAACAGGTTTAGATAAATTTTCAAACTATCAAAACCCTAACTTTTTAAATGGAGATGAATTTGATTTTCATTTAAAAGATACCTCCCCTGCCATAAATAGGGGTAATTCTGAGCATGTTATTTTAAAAGAAGAAAAAGATATTGATGGTCAATTAAGAATTATTGATGCCATAATAGATATTGGTGCAGACGAGTATAATTAGATGTAATACAATTATTTATTGGTGAAATTAATTAAACTATAAAGTAGTAACTTTATGGTTTAAGTTGTTATAGTTATGAAAATAATACTATTTTAAATTTGAAAAAACATAGCTATGATACTAAACTCTAAAAAGAACTCATTATCTAAATTTATAACCCAATCTTTTTCTTTGTAATTGCTATAAAAAGAACCCTAATTAATGTCTTTAACCCCAAAAATTAAAGTATTGTTGGTGTTAGAAGGATCTTATCCGTTTGCCGGAGGAGGTATTTCTACATGGACACATCAACTAACACATGAAGTATCTAATGCCTCATTTGTAATTTATTCTATTAATGCCCATTTGGAAACGAAATCTAAATATGAGCTTAGTGAGAATGTAGATGAAGTTATTCAAGTACCAATTTGGGCTCCAAATGAACCTCATGATTATATTAATTATGGAAAAAAATACTACAAGTTAGCTCTTCAGAAAGAATTAACGACGGAAAAGAAAATTCAGAAAAAATTTATTCCAGTTTTTAAAGACCTAATGAGTTCTATTTTTAATAGTGATTCGGTGGAAGCCGCTGAATTAGATAAAGTATTTTTTAACATGTGGAAATTTTTTAATAAGCATGACTTTAAAAAGACAATGACTAGCGTATCTGTATGGGAGACCTATAAGGAAGCTATAACAACTCATGTGGCAAATGAAAAATTTTCATATAAGATCTCTCTTTTAGATTTAACTATTGGTTTACGGTGGATTTATCGGTTTTTAATTCCATTTTCAATAGATATTCCGAAAGCAGATATTTCTCATATTACGCTATCAGGATTTCCCGTAGTACCCGCACTTACCTTAAAATATAAATATAAAACACCTATCATGATTACGGAACATGGTGTTTTTATTAGAGAGCGTCTTATTGCAATTAATTCTTCAGAATATTCATTTTTCCTTAAAAATTTTTTAATTAAATTTTCTGAGTGTATTACCAAAATAGCCTATTATAATGCCGATTCCATTCTTTCGGTTAATACTTTTAATACAACATGGGAAGAAGTTTATGGTGCCGCAAAAGATAAAATTAAAATTATTTACAACGGTGTTGATCATAATTTGTTTAAACCGAGACCTAAACCTGACCATTTAAAAAATGTTCCAACAGTTGTAGCTGCAGCTAGAATTTTTGAGTTAAAAGACATTCTTACAATGATAAGAACTTGCAATGTGGTCAGAAAAACAATACCAAATGTAAAATTCTTGGTCTATGGAAGTAAAAATGCAGTGCCTGATTATACTAAGAAATGCGAAAACTTAATAGATGAGTTAGATTTAAGAGCTAATTTTGAATTGGCAGGTTTTCATTCTGATCCACATTTAATATACAATGAAGGAGATATCTCAATACTTACATCAATTTCTGAAGGTTTTCCATTTACGGTAATAGAGTCAATGAGTAGTGGCGTACCAGTTGTATCAACAGATGTTGGAGGTGTTTACGAAGCATTAGACGAAAATTCTGGGTTTATTTGTAAGCCAAGAGATTATGATGAAATTGCTAGCAGAGTAGTAGAGCTTTTGTCAGATGATAAATTGAGAAAAGAAATGAGTGTTTATGGAAGACAACGAGTTATTGATTATTTTACTATAGGAAAGTTTATTAATGGTTATGAAGAAGCTTATAAAGAGCTATATGAAAGTGATAAATCTAAAAAAATTGAAGAAATAAAGAAAACTCAATTAATAACAGAAATTACTAATTGATGCAAGAAAAAGAAAACGACGATAAAACGGAATTATTAATAGCATCAATTAAAGAAAAAATAGGTTTTCCCGTAAATCAATTTGTGGTGCAAGCAATAATTGAATCATTCGGTATCAGAAATATTGATGTAAAAACCGATTATGGTAAAAATTCTATAAAAGAGCTTGGAAATTATATATATAACCAATTAATAACGGAAAGTCCTGATACACTCAAAAATGAAAATGAGAAAAATCTTTTAGAAGAAGAAGCTACCATTAGTATCTCAAATTATACAGTTATAAAAACGAAACTCTTTTTAAAATACTTTCCTTCTGGATTGTTCCATTTATTTCCTGTTTTTTTACAAATAGCAGCAATTGTTATTTTTGGTTACTCTTTGTGGACCTACCTTGGGTTTAATGAACTGCAATCTACAGCAGTAGTTTTTGGTGTAATTCTAGGGCTAGTTTTAACAGGTGGTTTTGTTCAAGTAATTGGGCGTCAAGCCTCTTTTTATTGGTATCATGATGATCTTACAATGGTTAAAAAAACCATTTATAAAATAATAATTGATGGTATAAAAGCAATGCTTGCTGTTTTTATTTTCATTGCGATAATAAACTTTATGGTTTATTTATATCCTTTTCAGTTCTTATTAATCGTTTTTTCTTATGCTTTTTTAATAGGTGTATTATTACTTTTTTTGGCTCCGATGCATACCATTAAAAAACGATGGGTTGTATCTGTTGCAATTTTACTCGGTACCATTTTAGCAATTACTCTGAAAACGTATACGATACTAAACATTTACCTTACACATTGGATAGGGATTGCAGTGGCGGTATCTATTATGTTTTTTTATTTAAAATTCTTTTTTAGAAAAATAGAAGTAAATAAAGATAATACTATTGATTCGGGACTGGCAATTATCTATAAGAACTATAGCTACTTTATTTATGGTACTTTAGTGTATGTATTTGTTTTTACTGACAGAATAATAGCTTGGTCAACCTCGGCGAGAGAAGTGCCCTATATTGTTTACTATGAAAAGAATTATGAAATAGGTATGGATATAGCTATACTTGTATTTTTACTATTGGCAGGTATTTTAGAATATAATATTGCAGCTTTTACAAAATTTTTAAATCTTTTAATAAAATCAACACCATTTAATGAATATCGTAAATTCAACAAAAGATTTTATAATGCTTATTGGAGACAAGTAGGTCTATTGTTTCTTTGTAGTTTTATTATATTCTTTATAATTTACCTAGCAATAGTTGAACCATGGGGATATGAAGCTTATTTTAAAGAACCTTTAAGTAAACTTAGTGTGAAGGTTACAATACTAGGAGCGGTTGGATATACTTTTTTTACTTGGGGAATGTTAAATGCTCTATATTTATTTACGCTAAATCAACCTAACTCTGCCGTAAAAGCAATCACAATAGCTATTTGTGTTAATATCGTTGTTGGCATTCTTGCAAGTAGGATATTTTCTTATGAAAATAGTACTTGGGGAATGTTAATTGGTTCTGTCATATTTATGCTTATTACATTAAAAGCATGTCTTAATTTTTTTAAAAATTTAGATTATTACTACAATGCATCACATTAAAATTATATTAATAGTAACGCTTATGCTATCGTTTATCAATACTAAATCCATAGCTCAAAACAAACCAAAATCTCTGGTTTGTTATGGTAAAATAGATCACAATAAAATAAAGGGTTATAATTTATTGGTTTTAGAAGAATCTCATTATACTAAAGAGGAGGTTGACACACTTAAAAGTAATAACTTAAAAGTAATAGCTTATTTAAGCTTAGCAGAGATTAATGCTCATTCTAAATACTATAATTACCTAAAAGATTATACATTAGGTAAAAATTCTATTTGGAATAGTTTCCATTTAGACCTAACATCATTAGACCTAAGGAATAGGTTACATGTAATAATAGGTGAAATTTTAGAAAAGGGGTTTGATGGTTTATTTTTAGATAATATTGACAACGTTTGTAATTTTGGGCCAAACCCTAATTTTAAGGAGTATTTAATTGAACTATTAGAAGAAATTAGAAATAGAAATGAGGACATCTTTTTAATACAAAATTCTGGCTTAGAAATAATTGAGAAAACATATATGTATGTAAATATGGTAGCTCTTGAATCTGTTATAACTAATTACAATTTTGAAACCAAGACTTATGGATTAAGAAAGAAGTCAGAGACTGCTAATCGCTTATCAGACCTAGAGGTTCTTATTGATAAATATACTTTAAAAATCTTATTAATTGAATATGCAAACAAATCAGTATTGTATAATAAAACGAAAAAATTACTTTTAAAAACGGGTCATGATTACTTTATTGGAAATATAAACCTTCAAACAATTCCTAAATTTTAAAAGTTGCTATTTAGATATTTAAGTGTATTCAGATATTTAGGTGAAAATAAAATAACTAAAAGTTAAAATATCAAAAATAAAAAGACGTTCAAGCATAGGAGTTATTAACACTTAATTGTTAATAAGATGTAGAGTGCTTATAATCAATTTCAATTGAACTATATTTTCAATATTGTTATTGTGTTTTTTAATTAGTATGTAAATTGTGTTTTTTAGGAAAATTACATAATACTACTGTTGAAATAATCATTTTACTTTCTTGTGGAAATTTGTAAAATGATTTTTACGTTGTTTAGATTATTAACCAATACCTCTTAAAATAAAGTCAGGTATAAGATAGAAATGCTCCACAATCAATAGAATTTAGATTATTTATTAATCTTAAAGATTGCTGTGAAAGACAAAAGTTATGCTATTAATTACTGCGATAATTACCGGTTTCATAAGATTGACCCTACTAGGGCTATTTTTGTTTTTCTTAAATAAGAAAATATTTAACTATCATTATCCAGATGATATATTAAACTACGTTGTAAATAGATGGGTAAGGTACGCTAGCGTTTTACTTATTCTAATATTTATTTTAACTCTCATAAACGCATATGATTTATTTACCATTATTTTATTTCTGGTATTATTTCTCTCAATATATTTTTTTGATATAAAAAGTGTAAGAGGTTTTTTTAGTGACATAAAAAATAAACTAACCTTTTTTCTAATATTCATTTTAAAAAATAGAGAGACAAAGGGTAAAATATTTAAACTAAACACGAACATAAAGCATAAGGGAGATAAAAAAGGAAAATACAATATAATCATCTTAGGATTAATTATCGTTGGTGTAATTATTAGTAGACTAAGTTTTTTTGACAATGACATATATTTATTTTCAGATCTTTGGGAGAGAGACCTAGAAAAAGTAAAAATACTGACTACCAATACATGGTTTGCTGAAAATTTAACCATGACAGGTGAATATGCTTTAATTAACTTTTATAGTAAACTTGTAGGTGTTAGCCCAGAAATTGCTTTGCAATCCTTTGGTATATTAGAAACGGTACTAATTACAATCATTTTGTTTTGGTTTACTTCTAAAATTACCAAGTCTAAAACAATTGCACCTATATTAACTGCAATATTTTTTGTTATTTCACCATTATTACTTCCTAGGAGTATTGATATTATAACACAACATAAACCAATTTTTTTAGCATTATCATTGGCTCTTCCAATGATGATTTTTACTGTTTTACCTAAAAATTTAAGTAAATATTATAGGAAGTATTTAATCTATTCTATTATAATATTTACGGCTATTGCATTAATAGACTTATTTACTTTTGTTATTCTATTGAGTCCTTTTTTAGTGTTGGCCTTCTTTTTCTATCAAAAAAAATATAGACAGTTTTATTACTTAGTAGTACTAGCGTATTTTGTTTCATTAGTGTTTGTAATGTCTATTTATGGTTTTACAGGTTTACATTACAATTTAGGTTTTAATTCAATTATTACAAGTAATCTATTATCGTTAAATGTATTTACTCATTTACCCGATTTAATTTTACCTTATGATGAGTTAATTAATATTTATCAATATATTTCTCTATTTAACGTGGTGTTAATACTATTTCTAATTAAGCATAAAAAGCATTGGTTAAACTCCTTTTTATTTATACTTTATTTTAATGCACTTATTTTTATAAACACATTAAATATTTCTTGGATTGATGAAGATTTACTTAGATTATCTCTTACCATATTTATTCCTGTAGTCATAGGTATTTCTATTGCGTTGCTTTTTAAAGTAATTTTCAGTTTTTCAGAAAAAGTAATTACCAATCTTAGAATTAAATATAATTATGGTGTACTTGCAATATTTAGTATAGCAGCAGTAGTTTTTTATCTCTACAAGCCTGCAATTTATGATACAGAGCGTAAAGATAATACTGATCATCATGCAATGTTAGTATTAGAAGCTTATGAAAAAATATCACAAGATTATTTACCTTTTTCTTATACAATAGTAAATGATTATAGAAGTTATGTGCTAAGTATAAACAAGCATTTTTATATGCCCTATTCAACTTTTAAAGATTTTTATTTACGCAGAGATTCTATTTATCATACTAATATCAATGATAAACTGTTTTTTAAACAGAACCCAGAAAGCATATTATCTAAAAGTATTTTAGTTTTTGTGCACAAAGCAAATAATAATAAAACACCAAATTTGCCATTTTATCATGATAATGAAATGGAATACGTTGCCGAAACAATAAATATTCTAAAATCTAGAGGGAGAAAAGTTAATATTATTTATGAAAACGAATCACTATCAGTAATGGAAATAGTTAACAAACCCAATTCTAGTAAAATAAATGATCTTTTATTTTGAGAAATAAATTAAATATAAATATTAGACTTTATTTGACTTTACTGTTATTATTTATAATAATGATAGTTGTTGGAAACAAGTTTATTAATAAATACAATCAGAACCCTGATAGTACATCCTCAATTATAAGAAATATAGATCTTAAAAATATTACCCTGATTGAATTAATAACTGATTCTAATGATTCTATTAGTATAGATTTTGCACGGCATTTGAAAAAAATTGGTGATTATAGTAAGTTTCCTATTAAGGAAATAGATATAAATGAATGGAATTCACCATCCTATACAATAGGAGAAACGACTCGCGTTATTGTAGTTCAAAATACTTTAAAACTTAAAGGGAACACTTTAGAAAAGCTATTAACATTTGTTTCGCAAGGTGGTGTACTTTTTGTGCCTAATTTTATTGAAGATGAACGAATGGCATACTTTTATGGATTAGTTAAAAACGGTACTAGACAAAAAGTAGATGTGCCCGTAGGATATTATTTTGACACTAACTTTTTACCCAATGTCAAAGGAACGAGTTATGGTGAACACATTTATCATGGAGGTTTAGATAAATTCAGTTTCAAAGATGACGTTACTATTTTAGCATCAGCAAAAAATGATAAGAACTATCCTGCCATAATAGAGAATAATATAGGTATAGGAAAAGTAATTTTGTTTAACACCTATGAAGTTCTTCGAAAACAAGATAGGGGGCTTTTTCATGCTGCATTGTTAAAAGGTTTAGAGAATATACCCTATCCTATTGCTAATGTTAGTACAATATTTTTAGATGATTTTCCTTCACCATTGTATAATACAAAGGAAGAACCTATCAAATCAGAAATGGATTTAACAGTACTAGATTTTGTTAAAAATGTTTGGTGGCCAGATATGAAAAAATTATCAGATACTTTTAATATAAAATATACGGCGTTAACGGCTTTTGACTATCGTAATAGTATTAAACCACCTTTCTTATTTGATCAATGGGATAGGCATACATTGATTGAAAATGAGCGAAAAATATCAGTTACTGATTGGATGGCTAAAGATATAATTAAACATGGGCATGATTTAGGTTTACATGGTTACAATCATACTTCTCTTCAAATAGAGGAATGGAAAGAACCAGATTATATGAGAATAGCCCTAGCCTCAGCTAAGAAAAAGTGGACTATTAGTGGCTTGGGTAATTTTCCAGTTTCATATGTTCCGCCTTCAAATTATATAGACAGTATTGGTATGTCAGAATTGGGTAAAGTATTTCCATCAATAAAATATATGAGTAGCCTTTATTTAGGTGATTATAATGACGGTGGAAGTAGAGAATTTGATGAAGAAAAATGGAATCCCAACTTTTTTGATTATCCTAGAATTAGTAGTGGCTATGATTTAAATGAAGAACATAAATTTGTACAACAATCTCTTTATATTTATTCAGGAATATGGACGCATTTTGTTCATCCTGATGATGTATATCAAATACCTGGTGGTGATGAAAGTTCAGCTGGACATTTTTCATTGAGAAATAAACAAAGTTTAGGGTGGCGTAAATCAAAGGATGGTAAACCAGGATTGTTAAGTGTATTTGCAAATTATTTACATGAAATGGAAGAGATATTTCCTTTGTCGAGATATGTATCAGCTGAACAAGGAGCAATTATTACTAAAGATTGGAGAAAATCTCAATATTCTTTTTCAAAAAATGAAAGTGAGTATTTTGTAGAGCGTATAGACAATGATAAAAAAGGAGCGTATTATTGGTTCTTATATTCAAGTCATAAAAACGTTAAAAAAATAGAGGCAGAGTTACTTCAAAAAACAGAAAAATTTGAAAAAACCCCATTTTTAGATGGATTTCTATATTCAATAAAAACAACACATCCCTCTTTACGTATTAACAGTGGAAGCTTAAATACGATGCTTACAAATACGGTTGCTAGAAAAGTAATAGATGATTATAGACTCTATAAAGACCATAATTATAAAATAACAAATCTATTAAGTACTTATGTTAAGTCTGAGCCAAGTGAAAATGCATCTGTACAAGAATGGACTAAGCATTATGTGGCAACAGAAAATTTAGATAAAGCGAGCTTATTACTAAAAGATAAAATTGATACTGAAAAACTTATAGATACAAGTGTTTTTAATGAGTATTATAAATATATGGCATGGCAAAATAAATCAAAAGAGGCTTGGTTAACTTTACAAAACCATATTGAAGAATATCCATTGACAGAAAATATTAAATACTCTAGAAGTTTAGGTTTAAAAAATGGTTATCCAAATGAAATTATTAGAAAACAGTTTTTGGAAAAGCAAATTAAAAGTTTCAATGATAAAGAAATTTTAAGGGAATATTATAGAACATTTAATACTCCAGAAAATAAGAAAGAAGTTACGGAAGTATTAAAAAAGTTGAAAGAAGTTGACCCTAGTTTGGAAAATGAAAAATTTTACTTAAAACATTTAATTGCATATGATCCAAAACAAGCAATTACGGAACTTAATAAATATATACCAAGTGAAAGTTCTAGCTTATGGAATATGTCGGAAGAAATAAGTTGGTTATATGCAAATAACAAAAGATATAAAAAAGCTTATGATTGGTCTAAATACACTCAAAAGATTTCTATAGTTAATAAATTGTATTGGCTTTCTGAAATCAAAGATTTTAAAACACTTAGAAAAGAATACATACATTTTATAGCCAATAATCCAAACGATTTAAAGACTAAAGGAGAAATAAGTAAAATTTTATTGAAGAACAACCAACAAATAGAGTCTTGGGGTATCGTATCGGCATTGCCTGAAACCGTACAAAAAGATACTTTAAAACGAGCTCTCAATGAACAGGTAATTTACCTTAATAAGATTACACAAAAAGACTTAATAAATAGATATGCAAACCTTTTTGAGGTAGATGTTAAAAAGCAAATCGAGAAAGATATTCGTTTATCTGAAAATAATTCAATAGAAGCAGAAACAGAAATTATAGGAGATAATAATAGTAGTACTTCATTTGAAAAGAAAATAACATACACTATTAAAACCGATAAGTTAAATTCTCATAGTATATCTGTTACTAACAATGATCTATATGATGTTGAAAATACTAGTTTTTCTGATATTGATAATGTAAATAAAAATGTAACGGGATTAGAATATAAATTTAGTAACAAGCCAACAGAAAAAATTAATTATTGGGTTAGAGGTAGAGTTGAAAAAGATAAACAAGAGAATATATATTATCAAGCTGGCGTTGGAGCTTCACTACCCAAAGAAAAAAGTTTTACTTCTTTAAGTGCAAATATTTACCCTGTAAAAACAGGTCCAGGATATCAAAAGAAAATATATCAATCTAGATTGGCAATTTATCAAGAAAACAATGTTAAAAATGTATTTAAAACTATTGTTTATGCTGAAGGAAATCATTATTCAAACAGTGATTTAGAAGGTTCAATTACCACTAGAGTGGTACTTGATAATGGTAAAGATAAGATGTTTAAGGTTTTACCGCAAGTTGAGGCATCATTTTCTAAGAGTAATAAAGAAGAAACTAAAGACTATCCATATTACTTAGTTGACAAACGTTTTTTTGCTGGAGGAGGAGTTGGACTAAAGTTTGGCACTGAAAAAAGCAAGTTAAATATTCGGGTGGAAGGATCTACATTTATTGATAATGATTTGGGCGACTTTAACCGATTTACAGGTCAAGCATCCCTTAAAATTGGAAACTTCACTAAAATTTCTGCGGCTGCAGAGCTTTCCACGCAATCTCAAGCATATTCTAATTCTTTTAAATTGGGATTAAAACATACTTTTTAAAAGCTCATTGTAGATGTTTTATTTTACTAAAACCCCTTTTACATCCATTAATGGAAGAGGTTGTAATGCATTTAAGTTAATTGTGTTTTTCTTAAAGATATAGGTTTTATCAAACATTTTATTACCTTCAAGAAAAGACACTTTAAAGCTGTTGTTTAATGCAAACAAATCTTCTTGCATTAACTCTAGTTTCGCATAACTTTTTTTAGGAAGCGTGTCTATTTTTTTTCTAATTGTGGAAGTTATTTTATTTTCAGAATATCCTGTTATTACTGCAATAACCATTTCTAAATCAACATTTTGATCATTAATTATATAAGCGTTCCAATCTTGTGTTTTATAAATGTGATTGTATTCGTTTACTACGGCAATATATACACCTTCAACTTTTGGGATATTAATATCTTTTTTCATGTGGTAAAAATACGAATCTATTCAAAAATAGGATTAGAATAGTTTCTTGTAATTATTCCTTTTAAATTATAAACTACCATGTGCTTAAAAAGCTCTTCTTTTTGGTGTAACTTAAACAAGTTGTTGTTATTAAACAAAACAGTATCAATTCTTAAAAAATAAATCTTTACAACTAATTTTAAGTTCACCTCTTGTTTAATATTACCAGCTTCTTGTGCTTGTTTTAGTAAATTATAAATTCTGTTGTTGGCTAAATCTTCATTAAATTTTTCAAAAAAATTGCTTGCTTTGGGGTAGTATTTTTTTAAACCAAAAATATAAGAGGGTTTAAAGTATTTTAAATACTCAAACCCTCTTTTATAAATTAAAATAACACTTATTATTGGGTCTTCTCTATTATCAGAAATTATCTTATCAATTTCTTCAGAGAGCTTATTTAATAATTGTTCTAAACTACTAGTAACTAAGTCTTCTTTGTTCTTAAAGAAGGTGTAAATTGTTTTTTTAGAAATACCAAGTGTACCTGCAATTTCATCTAAAGAAACATGTTTACTTCCAAATTGTGTAAACTTGGTTATAGAACATGTTAACAACTCTTCTTTTGTAATCATTTTACTTACTTTTTAATTCCGAAAAATTTATTTCTAGTTAGAAAAAGATTAATCTAGCGGAATTGATAGTAGTGGAATGTTTAACCCCGAAGCCATAACTCTTGTTTTACTTTTATGAACTATAGATTCCCAAAAACCATACTTTTTTGGAACCATTACTAACAAATCAAAATTTGATTTTACAATCTCTTTTTCTATTTCTTTTATTACAGCATCGGAATTTACTTTCTTATAGAAATAGGTTACATTTTCTAGTCCTTTTTCAATATTTTCATGAGCTTTGTTTTCTAATATAAGTTCGTTTATTTTATTCTCCACATAAAATACAGTAACCTCAGACTGAAGCTCAAAGGCTATTTGTCTTAATTTTGCTAATACTCTTAAGGGGAGGTCTTGCATTACATCACAGGCAAAAATAATTTTATGTATTCCTGAAAATTTAGCACATACTGGAATTGCCAATACAGGAAATTTTTTCATACTAATTAAGGTTGTAGTCGGATTTCCAAGTAAATTCTGTTCCATAGATTTATCCGACATTCCGATAACTAAAAATTTTGATTTATTTAATTTCATTAAAGAATCAATTTCATCTTCTAAATTCACATAACTACAGTGATATTCAACCTCAATGTTAAATTTTTCGGATAACATTATAGCTTTCTTCTTTAACTTTTCTTTATTTTTATCGATCAATTCGTCCATAGAAGACGCTGATATCCATGTGTTTGCAGCATGAACAGGTAACTTGAAAGCATTAAAAAGTATAAGTTTTGAATTAAATAGTTGAGCTAATGACGCCGAATATAATACAGCATTATTCGATGTTTTAGAAAAATGTGTTGCAACTAAAATTGAGTCCATGATATTAATTTTATGATATAATCAAATATATTATTTCCATCCACCACCTAGAGCTTCGTACAAGTCTACAACAGACACTAATTGTTGTAACTGACTATCTATAATATTAAGCTCTGCACTTAGGGCACTTTGTCTTGCTGTTAATAAATCTAAATAGTTTGCGTAACCATTTTTAAGTAATTCTTCTGAGTTTGATTCTGCAGCACGTAAGGCCTCCACTTCATTCTTTCTAAACTCATATTTTTTAGTTTCAGATTCATATGAAAATAATGCATTAGAAACTTCGCTACCTGCAATTAATAATGATTTTTTGAATTGAAGTAATGCTTGTTCTTGTTGAGCAATGGCAACTTCTTTTTGTGTTTTAAGCTTTCGCTGATTAAAAAGAGGTTGAGTTAAACCACCTATTATATTGGCAAATAATGAATTTGCATTAAGTAATTGGTCCAATTCTAAACTTTGAAACCCACCAGAAGCTGTTAATGTTAAAGAAGGATAAAAGTTACTTCTAGCAACATTAGTTAACTCAAAAGACTGAATTAAACCATACTCTGCTGCCATAACATCAGGTCTATTACTAAGTAATGTTGCTGGCACACCCAATTGAATTTCTTGGTCTATTTTCTGAACGGTTAAAGTATTTCTTTCAAAATGTTGAGGTGCTTTACCCAATAAAATACTAAGCGTATTTTCTGTTTTAAAAATAGCTGTTTCAATATCGACTTGCAATGCTTTTGCACTATTGAATTGTGCAATATTTTGGTCAACAGCAACTTGCGTTACTTGTCCCGCTTCTTTTAGAGCTTTGATTGTGGTAACACTACTATCTCTAGTTGCAATGGTTTCTTTAGTAACTTCCAATTGAGCATCAAGAGCTAATAAGTTATAATAGGTATTTGCAATACTAGAAATCAACTGTGTTTTAACTGCTTGATGACCCGACACGCTTTGTAAATAAGCTGCTTGAGTTGCTCTTTTATTACTTCTTATTTTTCCCCAAATATCTGCTTCCCAAGAAAGGTTCGCTGTAAGATCATATTGATCAGTAGAAGTATTCGTTAAAAATGCACCAAACTGACTGTTTTTAGAAAGTTCTTGATGCGTTACATTTGCACCAATATCAACTGAAGGTAAATACCCTGCCTTACCTTGTTTTGCATAGGCTTGAGCCATAGCCATTTGTTGAATGGCTATTCTAACATCCATATTATTTTGTAGACCTTCTTTTATATATTCTTTCAAATAACTGTCTGTAAATAAGGTCTCCCATGATACATCTGCTATAGACAAACTATCAGTTGGTAAATTTTCTGTTCGATAAAGTGCCTCGGTTTCTGGCAATTCTGATCTGGTATAATCTTTTGCTACAAAACAACTTTGTAGTGTTAGTAAAACGAGTCCAAATAGAATTGTTTTACCTAAATTTTTATATTTTAAAATAGATTTCATAGTTTTTATTCTTCAATAGTTTGTACTGCTGGTTTACTCGACACTTTTTCTTGTAACCACTGAAATAGTATAAATAGGATAGGAATTACAAAGACACCTAAAAGGGTTCCTATAAGCATTCCGCCGGCGGCACCTGTACCAATAGATTTATTTCCTTCTGCTCCTACACCTTGTGCTAACACTAATGGCATCAATCCTAAAATAAAGGCAAATGAGGTCATTAAAATTGGTCTTAATCGGGCTTTTGCTCCATGGATGGCCGCATCTACAATACTTTCTCCGTTTTTACGCCTTTGAACTGCAAACTCTACAATTAATATGGCATTTTTGGCAAGTAACCCAATAAGCATGATTAATGCAATTTGGAAGTAAATGTTATTTTCGAGTCCAAATAGATTTGTACTAATATAGGCTCCAAATACACCAAACGGAATAGAAAGGACCACCGCAAATGGTAATAAATAACTTTCGTATTGTGCACTTAACAAGAAGTATACAAAGAGTATACTCAATACAAAAATGAAAGTGGTTTGGTTACCCGCATTTACTTCTTCTCGTGTTAAACCAGAATAAGCAACCGTATAATTACTTGGTAATTTTGCAACCTCTTCTTCAATAACTCTAATGGCATCTCCTGTACTAAACCCTGCGTTTGTTGCACCTGTTATCGTTGTAGAATTAAATAAGTTGAATCGTGTTACAGATTGAGGGCCATATACTCGTTTTAAGGTAATAAACTGAGTAATAGGAGTCATTTCGCCAGAATCTGTTCTTACATACATACTATTTAAAGCATTTACATCAGCTCTATCTTCGGGTAAAGATTGAACGTAAACTCTAAATTGTTTTCCAAATTTTGAAAAGTCAGAGGCATAAACACCTCCAATATACCCTTGCAACGTTGAGAAAATACTATTAATGGGTACGCCTTTTTCTTTTGCTAAAGGCACATTAATTTCCATTTCGTATTGTGGATAATTTGTACTGAAAGAAGATTGAGCATATTTAATTTCGGGATGACTCATTAAAGCCATCGCAAATTCTTTATTTGTTTTATCTAAATCAGTAAACTCTCCACCAAATTTATCTAATAAATTTACCTCAAAACCTGACGAGTTACCGAAACCACGAATACTTGGTGGCGAGAAGAAAATAATATTTGCTTCTGGAATTCCTGCTACAACGCCAAATAACTTACCAGTAATAGCCTGTACAGACGTTGACGGATCTTTACGTTCTCCCCAATCAGCTAATTTAATAATACCGAAACCATAATTACTACCAGCTCCACTAATTAAACTTCTACCTTTAATAAAGTTGACTCCAACAATACCATCGATACCATTTATTTTACTATACAGATCTTTGGCAACAGCATTTGTTCTATCTAAAGATGCTCCTGCAGGCAATTCTATATTTGCAAAAATAATTCCTCTATCTTCATTAGGCACAAAGCCCGTAGGTGTTGTTTTAGCTGCCCAGAAAATACCAGCTATTGCTAAAAGTAATAGTAATACCGGTATCCATTTTCTTTTGTATAAAAACTGAAGTGATTTTCCGTATCTTTCTGTAGTAGCGTTAAATCCACGATTAAAAAGTGTATAGAAACGTTTTAATGGACCTTTACCTTTTAACTCTTCATCATCTTTATGCGTTTTTAGTAGTAATGCACATAAAGCAGGACTTAAGGTTAATGCATTTACAGCAGAAATAAGAATTGCAATAATTAATGTAACGCCAAACTGTTCATAAAATACACCTGTTGGTCCGGTTACAAAGGTTACAGGAATAAATACGGCTGCCATTACCAAAGTAATCGAGATAATAGCTCCAGAGATTTCATTCATGGCCGTTAATGTTGCCTTTTTCGGGTTCTTTTCACCATAATCCATTTTGGCATGAACAGCTTCAACAACAACAATGGCATCATCTACCACAATGCCAATGGCGAGTACTAACGCGAATAGTGTCAATAAGTTAATAGAGTAGCCAAAAACACTTAAGAAGAAAAACGTTCCTATTATCGAAACCGGAACTGCAATTGCAGGAATTAATGTAGAACGGAAATCTTGCAAGAAGATAAATACTACTAAGAACACCAATAAAAAGGCCTCTAATAAGGTACTCACTACTTTTTCTATCGATGCATTTAAAAATAAACTTGTGTCATATGGCACAAAAATACTTAATCCATCTGGAAGGTCTTTTTCTACTGATTCTAACGTTGTTTTTATATTTTCAATAATCTCTTGTGCATTAGAACCTTTAGTTTGAAAAATCCCCATAAAAACTGCTGGATGGCCTAAACTCATTGCATTAGAAGAATATGATTGTGCGTCTAACTCTATAGTTGCTATATCATTTAAACGAAGAAACTCTCCATTACCCAAAGCTTTTATAATAATATCTCCATATTGCTTTTGGTCTTTAAAACGTCCACTATAGGTTAGTGTATAAGAAAATGCCTCACCATTATTTTGGCCTAAAGAACCTGCTGCTGCTTCTAAATTTTGTTCCGCTAAGGCAGCTGTAACATCAGAAGGTATTAAACTGTATGCTGCTAATTTTTCCGGTTTTAACCAGATTCGCATTGCATAGTCTTGTTGAGAAAATACACTAACATCTCCTACACCACTAATACGTTGCATAGCAGGAATAACGTTTATTTTTAAGTAATTCTGAATAAATGTAGCATCATAATCTTCACTGTCAGAATACATTGAGATAAACATCAATGCACTCGTTTCTTGCTTTTGCGTTGTTACCCCAGTTTGAATAACTTCTTGTGGTAATAAAGGATTTGCTCGTGCTACACGGTTTTGAACATTAACGGCAGCAATATCTGCATCTATTTCCTGATTAAAATAAACTGTAATCTCTGCTGTACCAGTGTTAGATGCTGTAGAAGTGATATAATTCATTCCCTCTACACCATTAATTTGTTCTTCGATAGGTATGATTACACTTTCTAAGACTGTTTCTGCGTTTGCTCCGGGATAAGATGCGGTTACCTTAATTGTTGGTGGTGCAATATCTGGATACTCCTCTATTGGTAGGCTTGATATACTAATAACACCAAGCATAACTATAATAATAGAGATAACTGTTGAAAGCACAGGTCTTTCAATAAATGTTTTTAACATGACTAATATGTTGTTTGTTAGTTAACTAGTTTTTAAATAATGTTGGTACTTGTTTAATGGCATCTTCAAAAGAAGTCTCTTGCGGTGAGATTGCCATTCCGTTTCTTAATTTGCCAACGCCAGAAACTATAATTTTATCTTTTGCATCTAAACCTGATTCTACAACATATAAATTATCTACTGTTCCTTTTACTTTTATAATGGAAGTTTCTACTTTATTGTCTTCACCAAGTTTGAAAATCATAATATTTCCTTGTTGCTCAAAAGTTGCTGTTTGAGGTACAATTAAAGCGTCTTTATATTCTATAGGAAATCTTATTTTTCCACTATTTCCATTCGTTAAAATTTCGTCTGGATTTTTAAAAGCAGCTCTTATTTTTATGGTTCCTGTATTTTGATTTATTTGACCTGTACTGGTTTGAATGCGTCCTTTTTGAGAATACACTTTACCATTAGCCAAAATCAAACTTAAATCTGGAGAATTTTTAATGCGTTCTGCTTTTGTTTTTCCCTCAGATCTTTGTAAGAGATCTATGTATTGTGCTTCGTTAAAACTAAAAAAGGCATATACTTGATCAATTTCACTTACAGTAGTTAAAGGTGTTGCGTCACTTGGGCTAATTAAAGCTCCTTCTCTAAAATTTATAGAACCAACATAACCATCTATTGGACTTTTAATGGTTGCATAGCCAATATTAGCAGTAACACTACTATAATTTGCTTTTGCTTGTGCTAAATTAGCTTTAGCAGTTTCTAGCTGTACTTCACTAATAATGTTTTTTGCTACAAGTGGTATCAGTTTATCTACCTCTACTTGGGCTACATTAATACGTGCTTGAGCTGCTCCTGCATCTTGACTTAAAGACTGTGTTTCTAATTTAAATAACACTTGTCCCTTTCTTACCTTTTGTCCTTCATCTACAAATACTTTCTCAATATATCCTGATGCTTTCGCTCTTACATCACTATTTACAATTCCTTCAATAGTTGTAGGATATTCGGTATATCCTGTAACTGTTTTTTGTTGTAATTGAGTTACTGGAAACGAGGGTGGAGGAGCCTGTTGTCCAGTTGTATTGGTTTGATTCTTATTGCCACAACTTAATGTTAGTATGAGAACACTTATTGATAATATGGAGTATAACTTATTCATTTTAGTCTAATGTGTAATTGGGTTATTTATTAATTTTATTCTTAATTCTTCAATAGATGAGGTTGCCCCATCAATAAATTTGATATAGTCGCTATGAAAGTTTAAATCGAATTTTTCTTCATCATTTTCCAATTTTTCATTATTTATGGTTTCTTTATAGTCTTTAATTTCTGAATGTAGTTCACGTATTTCATTCCAATCATGCATCATTTTATCTATATGTTGCATTATGATGTCGGTATTAATGACAAAATATTTTTTACGGTCACCAGTTTTGGTGAAATAGTGAATTTTATTTAAATCTTGTAAATGATTGAGATGATTAGAGATGGTACTTTTACTGGCACATAATACTTTTACCATGTCTTCAAATGTGGTTCCTGTTTTTCCGGTAAGTATAATATATGATAGTATACGTGCGGCAACAGGTGCTAGCTGTTCTCTTTTCTCTAAATGCACTCCTAGTTTTTCTACTAAGGACATTTTTTCGTTACATAGTGAATTACTCATTTGTCTTAATTTTTTATACTATAAGGGAAACAAAGTGTTTTTTATAGTAAATCGAGTGCAAATATATAATTGGTTCTGAACAAACCGAACCAAACGAAGTTAAAGAAATGTTAAATAAAAAAAGCCGATAGAATTATCAGCTTAATAGCGTATTAAAAGTTTGTTTTTTTAGTCTAAGGATAAATTATAGTCTTTCCTTTTTTAAGTGTATTCAACTTAAAATAATGTTTTTTATTTTTAATGTTATAGCTAATAACACATTCATTTTTAGATAATTGGAAAGTTGATTTCTTTTTAATTTTTGGTACTTCATTACCAAATTCTTTTTTTGGATCTTTATCCATTATAATAATTTTATCAAAAGAATTTGATGTGCTAAAATTACCTGTGATCATCTTTTTTTCGTTAAAAGAATCAATACTTAATTTTGCAGATGTATCATTAAAGAAGATTGAATCAAACTGAATATGATCTTCAACGGGCTCTGCAAATGCTATGGTAACCAACGTTCCTTTAGCTCCTGGTTTTCCACCAATCCAGTCCTGATATTTTGCTTCTGTAATAATAAAAGAAGGATTTTTATCAAATTGACTAGTAGCACAATTGGAAAATAAAATGAGTATTAAACTACAAATTAGAAATGTTATTGGCGTTTTCATAAGGTACTTTTTAAGCAATAAATGCAATTTAGATGCCAGAAATAATTAGATACTAGAAAACGGATAACTACGCTATGCTTTTTCGCTAATATCCAACCAATATCAAACAACTCCTAAATTAATACGCTCTTTTATTATTTCCTTCATAAAAGTTAATAAATGCTCTATTCACCACTTTTGTACCTCCAGTAGTAGGATAATCTCCACTAAAATACCAATCACCAGCATTTTTAGGACACGCTTTATGCAGATTTTTTATAGGTTGAAAAATAACTCTTATTTCAGCATTAATGGTTTTAGTTTTTAACATTTGAGCAACCTTGTCTGAAATTTGTTCCACTGTAAAAGGATTGTATATCTCTTTTACATAATTTTCAACTTCACCCACTGGTAGCTCGTCTTGCTTAAGACATTTTTTATAAACCCTCTCAATTATTTCATCGTATTGATTGGTTTCTTTAAGTAATTCAATAGTGGCTTTAAAAGCGATAAACTCTTCTAATTTTGCCATATCGATACCGTAACAATCAGGATATCTTATTTGAGGTGCTGATGAAACGATAACAATTTTCTTTGGGTTTAGTCTGTCTAAAATTTTGATGATACTCTTTTTTAGAGTTGTTCCTCTTACAATACTATCATCAATAATCACCAGGTTATCAGTAGGTTTTACAACACCGTAGGTAACATCATAAACGTGAGCAACTAAATCGTCTCTACTATTATCATCAGCAATAAATGTTCTTAATTTTGCATCTTTAATTGCAATTTTTTCGATTCGTGGTCTTTCAGATAAAATTTCAGTTACTTTTCTTAACGATAAATTTCGCTGTCCTTCTAATATTCGCTTTAATTTATATTTGTTTAAATAGTCTTCTGCCGCTTCTGAAATACCAAAAAATGATGTTTCTGCTGTATTAGGAATGTATGAGAATACCGTATTGTTTATATCACTATCAATATGTTCAAGAATTGTAGGGAAGATAAGTTTTCCTAAGTTTTTACGTTCATTATAAATTTCGGCATCACTTCCTCTAGAAAAATAGATACGTTCAAAAGAACATGATTTTTGTTCACGTTGCTCTAAAATTGGGTCTACAGAAATGGCTCCACTTTTTTTAATAATAAGAGCATGTCCTCGGTCTAATTCTTTTACATCATCAAAAGAAACGTTAAAAGCAGTTTGAATAACGGGTCTTTCAGAAGCCACTACAACAACTTCATCATCTTTATAATAATATGCAGGTCTAATTCCTGAAGGGTCTCTTAAAACAAAAGCGTCACCATGACCAATTAAACCAGCCATTGCATAACCACCATCCCAGCTTTTTGCTGCTCTTTGCAGAATGCGTTGAATATCTAATTCCTTTTCAATTACCTTAGAGGCATCCCTTTTACTTATATTTTTTTCTTTACACTCATTATATATTTTCTCAACCTCATCATCTAAAAAATGACCAATTTTTTCCATTACGGTAACGGTATCGGTATTCTCTTTTGGGTGTTGACCAAGCTCAATTAGTTCTTCTAATAATTCGCTAGAATTGGTCATATTAAAGTTACCCGCAACAATTAAATTTTGGTGTTTCCAGTTATTTTGACGTAAAAAAGGATGTACACTCTCAATACTATTCCTACCAAAAGTACCATATCGAACATGACCTAAAAATACATTACCTACATATGGCAGGTTGTTAAGTTGCCATTGTACATCGTCTTTTTTTGTAGGATGTTTTTCTAACTCCTTATTTAAACGATCGTTAATTTGAGCAAAAATATCTTGAATGGGTGCCGACTGATTTGAACGAACACGGCTCATAAAACGAGTGCCAGGTTTAACATCAAATTTTACACTTGCAAAACCAGCACCGTCTTGACCACGGTTGTGCTGCTTTTCCATTAATAAATACATTTTATTAATGGCGTAAAATGAAGTGCCATATTTTTCCTTATAGTAAGATAATGGCTTTAATAATCTTACTAGTGCTATTCCACATTCGTGCTTAATGGCGTCACTCATTCTTATTTAGTATTTAATAAAAAATCCGCATAAAAATGCGGACTATAATTAATTTAACTCTATTTCAAACTGTGTCAGTTCCTTAAATTGACCAAGGCGTTTTTTAATTTCATCCTTAGTTAACTCTTCCATTCTTCGTGTTCCAAATTTTTCAACAGAAAACGAAGCCATGTTAGATCCATAAATAATGGCATTTTTCATATTTTCAAAAGAAATATCTTTTGTTTGAGCTAAATAGCCAATGAAACCACCTGCAAAAGTATCACCTGCTCCCGTTGGATCAAAAACCTCTTCCAATGGTAAAGCTGGGGCAAAAAAGATATTTTCTTCATGAAATAACAAAGCACCATGTTCTCCTTTTTTTATTACCACATATTTTGGCCCCATTTTAGAAATTTTTTGTGCTGCTTTTACTAAGGAATATTCACCACTCAATTGTCTTGCTTCTTCATCATTAATGGTAATTACATCTACTTTTTTAATTACCTCTATCAAATCATCCCAAGCATTATCCATCCAAAAATTCATAGTATCTAATACTACTAGCTTTGGTCGGTTTGGAATCTGTTTAATTACAGACATTTGTACTGCTGGATGTAAATTACCTAACATTAAAAATTCTGTGTCTTTGAAATTTTCAGGAACAATAGGATTAAAATCTGCTAACGTATTTAATTCTGTTACTAACGTATCACGAGTATTCATATCATTATGATACTTACCACTCCAAAAAAATGTTTTACCACCTTTTACAATTTCAACACCAGTAGTATCAATATTTTTGCCTTTTAGCATGTCTAAATATCCTTGAGGAAAGTCATCACCAACAACAGAAACGATACCTGATTCTACATCAAATTGTGATGCTGAAAGACCAATAAATGTGGCAGCACCACCTAAAATTTTATCTGTTTTTCCAAACGGCGTTTCAATTTTGTCAAAAGCTACTGTACCTACAATCAAAAGTTTACTCATAATATATTATAATTTTAAAGGGTAAGTTTCTATCTTCTACAGACTCCCAACACGGGTCTTCCGCCTTTTCCCTATCTTTGCAAAAATAACTTTAAAAAATGACTATAAAAGAAATACAAGAAGAAATTATTGATGAATTTTCTATGTTTGATGACTGGATGGAACGTTATGAATATATTATAGAATTAGGTAAATCAATTCCTTTAATTGAAGATCAATATAAAACAGATGATAACACTATAAAAGGTTGCCAATCTAAAGTTTGGTTAAATGCTGATGTAAAAGATGATAAAATTTTATTTACTGCAGACAGCGATGCCATATTAACTAAAGGGATAATTGCGTTGTTATTGCGTGTTTTTACAAACCATACGCCTAAAGAGATTTTAGATTCAGATACTGATTTTATTGATGAAATTGGATTAAAAGAACATTTATCACCAACAAGGGCTAACGGTTTGGTTTCAATGATTAAGCAATTGAAATTGTATGCAATTGCATATCAATCTAAAATGAGTCAATAAGTAGTATCTTTGTGCCAATAAAATTATGAATTATGACAGATATAGAAGTTCAAGATATAGGAGATAAAGTAGTTACCGTTTTAAAGACAATTTATGACCCAGAAATACCAGTAGATATTTATGAGTTAGGCTTAATTTATGATGTTTTTGTAAATGATAATTGCGAAGTTAAAATATTGATGACATTAACTTCACCTAATTGTCCGGTTGCAGAAACGTTGCCTGTAGAGGTTGAAGAAAAAGTAAAAACACTTGAAGAAGTTAAAGACGCAGAGGTAGAAATTACCTTTGATCCTACATGGACACAAGATATGATGAGCGAAGAAGCTAGGTTGGAGTTAGGTTTTTTATAAATGGATAATGAAATTGTAAATAGAGTAGCTAATAGTAAACTACTTACTATTGACTTAGAAGATTTTTATCCAGACGGAGAAAGAATACTTTTAGATATTTCTGATTGGTTATTTGAAGGCATTATTTTAAAAGAAAAAGACTTTAGAGAAAGTCTTCAAAATCATGATTGGACGCAATACAAAAATGCATATATAGCATTAGCTTGTAAAACAGATGCTATTATCCCTTCATGGGCATATTTGCTTATTTCTACCTATTTAAGTCCTTATGCTAAAAAAGTTGTAGTTGGTAATTTGGAATTGCTAGAAACGTCTATTTTTCAAGATATTATAAATAATTTAGATTTTACAGTTTATAAAGATAGTCCCGTTATTATTAAAGGTTGTTCTAGTAAACCAATACCAGAAACCGCTTCGGTAATGCTTGTGGAAAAATTAGTGTCAGTAGCTAAAAACATCATGTTTGGCGAGGCCTGCTCTACGGTTCCATTGTATAAAAAGACAAGGTAAACTTTACAATTAGTGGAGCTTTTTATGCTATATATTTTAAATTGTTTATTTTTGCACGCTCAAAACAAAAACTAAAAATGAAAAACATGAGAAAAATTGTATTAACGTTAGTTGTAATGTTAGCAATAACAAGCACTTACGCACAAACACGTGAAGAGTTAAAGGCTGAACAATCAGCAAAAAAAGATTCAGTTACTGCTATTCAAGGAAGAGTTGACGCTATTCAAGGTCAAATTGATGCTCTGCCAGGTTGGAAAAAAGGAGCATTTGGAACTATTGGTGGAAATATTTCTGGTTTTAATGACTGGTATTCTAAATCTGCACCAAATTCTTCAACAGGAAGTGTTGGAATTACTTTCAATGGTTATGCAAATTTAATGCAAGAGAAATTCTTTTGGAGAAATTCTTTAGGTGTTAATTTAGCTTGGATTAAAAATGATAATACAGATGATCCTACTGATAGTGATAATTTTGACGCGGCTAATGATGTATTTACATTAACATCATTATATGGTCGTAAATTAAATAGTAAATGGGCTATATCTGGTTTAGCAGAATATAGAACTGCACTTCTTGAAGGTAACTTTAACGATCCTGGTTATTTAGACCTTGGTGTTGGTGCAACTTGGACACCAATTACAGAGTTAGTAGTAGTTATACATCCTTTAAACTACAATTTTGTTTTTAGTAAAGGTGCTACTTCTTATGAGTCTTCTTTAGGTGCTAAAGTTGTTGCTGATTATACTAAGAAAATTGCAGGAGTAAACTTCAAATCGAATTTATCAGCATTTTTAAGTTATAGTGAAACTGATTATTCTAACTGGACATGGACGAACTCAATCGGTTATACATTTTGGAAAGGAATTGGTGTAGGAGCTGAATTAGGATTAAGAAAAAATAAACAAGAAGCTTTTAATTCTGCTGATAACACTAGTCTTACTTTAGCTGGTGCAGATAGCGTTTTACAGAGCTATTGGTTAGTAGGTTTAAACTACGCGTTCTAATTAGACAATATAAAATTTTCAAAAAGCACTCTCTAGTTAATTCTAGACGAGTGCTTTTTTATTTCCAATTTATTTTACCTTATTTTTGTATTAAATTATATCTTAAATGACCTTACTGATAATATACGCCGTAGTTTCTATCTTTTTTTCTTTTTTATGTTCAATTTTAGAAGCTGTTTTATTGAGTATTTCTCCTACTTTTATAAATCTTAAAAAGAAGGAAG
This sequence comes from Aureibaculum flavum, assembly GCF_016406085.1. GTDB lineage: Bacteria > Bacteroidota > Bacteroidia > Flavobacteriales > Flavobacteriaceae > Aureibaculum > Aureibaculum flavum. The sequence goes on along the minus strand of NZ_JAEHFJ010000003.1, from coordinate 341,559 downwards.
GGAAGCCTTTTGCTGATACTTTAGAAGTTTTAAAGAAGGATGTAGATAAACCTTTAATCGCCATACTTACATTAAATACCATTGCCCATACAGTAGGAGCAATTTTAGTAGGTGTACAAGCGGAAAAAGCATTTGGATCTGGAACTAATTTGGTGGGTATTGTATCGGCAATTATGACTTTTTTAATTTTGGTATTGTCAGAAATTATTCCAAAAACTATCGGAGCTACATATTGGAAACAATTGGCCAATTTTACTGCCAAAACCTTAAAAATAATGGTGGTTATTCTAAAATACACAGGTATTTTATGGATACTGCAGTTGTTTACAAAAATGGTTGGTGGTAAAGGGCATCATGGTAGTATATTAAGCCGTGAAGATTTTCATGCGATGGCAGACATCGCCCATGAAGAAGGTGTTTTTGAAGAGGCAGAAAGTACCGTAATAAAGAATATGTTAACGTTTAAAGATGTCTTAGCAAAAGATATTATGACGCCCAGAACAGTTATGATTTCTTATAATGAAGAGAAAACTGTTGAACAGTTATTTTCCGAGCACCCAAACCTTCGCTTTTCTAGAATTCCTGTTTATAGTGGTAAAACTGATAATATTACAGGATTGGTTCTAAAAGATGAGGTGTATAAAGAAATGGCTTTAGAACATGGTTCTAAAAAATTATCTGAATTGAAAAGAAATATTATTGTAATAGACCGAAATATGCCTATTCCTTCTTTATTTAATCAATTAATTGAAAGTAAAAACCATATCGCTTTAGTGGTAGATGAATATGGTTCAGTTAGTGGACTTGTTTCTATGGAAGATGTTATTGAAACCTTGCTTGGTTTGGAAATAATGGACGAAAGTGATGTTGATTCTGACATGCAACATCTGGCCAGAAAGAATTGGGAAAAACGAGCTAAACGTTTGGGGATTATTGATGAGAATAGTGAACTATAAGTTGTCAATTGTAGCTTACAAACAAATCTCATAACCATAGAGAATAGACCTTATTTATTTTCATTCTAATTTCAATAATTATATTCTTAAAGTGATCCTTATTTTTAGCCGTTTTGTATCTTTGTAAAACACCCATTTTACTTAGAACCCTTTACAATGGTTAAGGCTAAGAAATACATAATTGCCCTTCTCTTTTTAATAGTATTGCCTACTTCTTTTTACGGTCAAAAGTTAACTGAATATCAAGTAGATAGCTTGTTTAATGAATTGCGAATTAAGCCAAATACAACCGTCAAAGTTGATAACCTAATATCATTGTATAAACAGGCAAATAGGTCTAACATAAAAGGTGAAGTTATTATAGATGAAGCCATTGCCGTTTCAGAAGAATTATTTTACCTCAAAGGTCTTGGTGAAAGTTATAATAGAAGAGGGTTGGTGGCTAGATATAATTATGATTATGAAAGTTCGGTTAACGATCATAAAAGAGCTCTGAGTTATCTTGACAAAACAACAGATACTTTATTAAAAATTAAATGCTTAAATAATTTAGGTGTTAGTTTTAGAAAATTAAATTTGGAGAAAGAAGCCTTTGAATACTATTTTCAGGCCTTAGAATTATCTGAAAAGTTAAATCATGAAAAAAGTATCAGCATTGCGTTAAACGGAATTGGTAATGTTTTTCTTGACATAAAAGATTACGACAAGGCTATTCATTATTTTAGAAAAGTTTACGCGTTTGACATAAAGAATAAAAATATCGAAGGTCAGCAATATAGTTTATCAAATATTGGTGAATCATATTTGTATAAAAAATCATATGATACTGCTTATTTTTATATTAATAAGGCGTTAACGTCTACTAAAAAATTCAATAACAAGGAAAGTGAAGCTATTAGATACAATCTTTTAGGATTGCTTTTTCAAAAGAAAGGAGAGTATAGTAATTCAACGGAATATTACAAGCAGGCTATTCCTATGTTTGTAAAATCTAACAATATTAGGTATTTAAGCAATACACTTATTAATATTGGTCGTAATGAACTTAATTTGGGTTACTATGATGAAGCAATGATTAATATTACAAGTGGCTTAAAAAATGCAAAAATTGTAAAATCTAAAGAAAACATTGCTTTGGGTTACAATGCCTTGGTAGATTATTATTCACTTACAAAAGACTATGAAAAAGCACTTGATGCTTATAAAATGGCAACTACCTTTAAAGACAGTATTGTAAACGAAACCACACAAAAAAGCATTATAAGTACTCAGATTGCTTATGAAACTTTGAAGAAGGATAACGAAATAAAACAATTGGCTATTGAAAATAATGTAATACAAGAAGACGCAAAAACCAATTATAATAGGTTGCTGATTTCAATATTTTTAGGTACTGGTGCACTAGTTGTTTTATTTGTGCTGTTTTATTTATATCGTAAAAATTCTGATTTAGAAATTGAACATAAAAACAATCAATTACAGAATTATATTTATCAGATTAAGGAGTTGAAAAACAAGGTAGATTATAAGGATGAATTGAGGCATCAAAACTTTATAGAAAATTTGAATGATTATGATTTAACGAAACGAGAAATTGAAGTTTTTACGAATATAGCTCAAGGCCTAAATAATGACGAAATTGCAAAAAAAATGTTTGTTTCAAAAAATACTATAAAAACACACATCAAGAATATTTATTCAAAACTAGATGTAAACAATAGAATTCAAGCAATTAAAAAATTAAATACTTATTCTTCTCCACATCCCACTAAAATTTAGGTTTTAGAGCTTGAAATCACCCTTTTGGGGGAGAAATATCATACTTTTTAATGAAGTAATTTCTGTTATTAGAAATTAATTTAGCAACGAGAAAATTGCTAACATTAAATTCAAACGCATGAAAAATTCAATCCATCATTACCGATTTAGTATGGCTATTAAATTAGTACTTGTAGCTATGTTATATGTTTTTGCACCGCAACAAACGGAGGCACAAATTTTAAAAAGAATACTAAAAAAGACCGAAAAAAAAGTTGAAAGTGAAGCGGAAAAAAGAACTGAAAAAAGAATAAATAAAAAGATTGACAAAACCTTTGATGATGCTGAAGATACCATCGATGGTAAAAAGAAAAAGGGCGAGGAAACAGACAAAGAAAAGTCCAATGACGAGGTGGCAAAAAAAATTAATGGTAATACAGACCCAAATGAAATTCAACGGCCTAAAAAACCAAATGTAGTTTGGAATAAGTTTGATTTTATTCCTGGAGATACCGTAATTTTTGAAGATGGGCCAAGTGCCGATGAAGAAAATGGAGAATTTCCAAGCCGATGGGATTTATATAAAGGTAATGCTGAAATTGGGAATGTTGATGGCGAAAATGTGATTATGTTTCTTAGTCACCAATCTTACATTATACCCTACCTTAAGAATTCTAATGAAGATTATTTGCCCGATGTTTTTACTGTAGAATTAGATGTATGGTTTGCAAAAGGATACACAACATCAAACAGATTATGGATTTATTTGTGTGACCAAAAAAACAATAGGCAAAAGACAGAACGATTGGTTGTAATGCCTCACGCTTTATCGTTTATGGATTCAGATAAGTCTTATCCAGGAACTGAAAAGATAGGATGGTCAAAAGAGATTGAAGGATCATGGAAACACATTTCTATGGCTTATACCAACGGGAAATACAAAGCCTATTTTAATGATACACGTTTAATAAATGTACCTCATTTAGAAGTTAATCCTTCAGGAATTACCATTGAAGCAGGTAATGACAATATGTATATTAAAAATATCCGTATCGCCAAAGGTGGTGTTAAATATTATGACCGTGTACTTACTGAAGGGAAAATTGTGGTAAACGGAATTAAATTCGATGTAAACAAAGCCACGTTGAAAGCCGAAAGTATGGGGCCAATTAACAAAATTTATGAGTTAATGCAAAAACAACCTGAACTTAATTTTAGTGTAGAAGGCCATACAGATAGTGATGGTGGAGATGATGCAAATATGACTTTATCTAAAGCAAGAGGTGAAACCGTAATGAATCAGTTAATTACAATGGGAATTTCTTCAAACAGATTAAAATCAGATGGTTTTGGAGAATCTAAACCTATAGACAATAATAGTTCACCAGAAGGTAAAGCAAATAATAGACGGGTAGAATTTGTAAAATTTTAGTCCCTAATAGACAATTATAACAATCTAAAATCTATTAAAATGAAAAAATTACAACCATTAAAATCAGTCTTATTTATACTCTTTTTTATTCTAAGTACAAATGTATTTGCTCAGGAGAATAAAACCTATACATCCGTTGAAGAAGCATTAAAAACTCCAGATCAAGTTTTTAGTTTAGAATTAAGTGGGCAAGAAACTACCACTATATCTAGTTCAATTAAGAAACTTAAAAGTTTAAAATATCTAACCATAGCAAATACACAAATTACAATCCTTCCTAAAGAAATTGGCGAACTCCAAAACCTTTCAACTATTGAATTTAGGATGAATCAGTTTACAAATCTGCCAGAATCTATAGGAAATCTTAAAAATTTAAAATACTTAAATATCTCCATCAGCAAAATTACCGAATTACCGAAGTCTATAGGAGAATTAACCAATTTAGAAAGCCTTTCTATTTCTCAAAGTGACCTATCAAGCCTTCCAGAATCCATAGGAAAATTAAAGAATTTAAAATCTATTAATATCTCTTCCAGTAAACTGACAATTATTCCAGAAACTATTGGAAACCTTACTAATTTGACGGAGTTATCATTGGGTGGAAACAAACTTACCGAGTTACCTGAAGCTGTAGGTAACCTCATAAATCTTAAAACATTATTTCTGATTGATAATCAAATCTCTATAATACCTAAATCAATTGGTAAACTATCTAATTTGACCAAACTTTCATTTAGTAGTAATCAACTTACAACCTTACCAGAATCTCTTAATGAGTTAACAAATTTGGTAGGGTTTGATGTAAGTGGTAATAAACTGGATAGTTTACCCAAAGTTATTTTATCTTTAACTGCATTAAATGAACTTAATCTAAGTGCTAACCAATTAAAGACACTTCCAGAATCTATAGGGAACCTTAACAATCTTTATACTCTTAATCTTTATGGAAATCAGTTAGAATTACTTCCAGAATCTTTTGGAAATTTATCTAATCTTGAAGAATTATACCTTACAAGTAACCAGCTCAAAAAGTTACCTGAAACCTTTGGAAACTTAATAAGCTTATCAATGCTTTATGCACAAAAGAACCAATTATCTAGTCTTCCAGAATCAATAGGAAAACTGAATAACTTAACCTTCTTAAATTTAAATAATAACCTATTTGAAAACCTCCCTGATGCAATTGGTAATCTCACCAATTTAAACAGCCTTACAATGGAAGATAATCAATTGGTAGAACTGCCTGATTCATTTGGTAATCTCACCAATTTAAACAGTCTTTCTTTAGAAGGTAATCAATTAAGTAGTTTACCTAAATCTTTTAGCAAATTAACAAATTTATACAATCTTAATATTTCTGATAATCAATTAAATGAACCAGAAAGAGAACAAATTAAGGAGCTATTGCCTAATTGTGACACTTATTTTTGAATAAAAATAAATCTATAAAAACAACATTATGAAAACAACTGTAAAAATTTTATCGGCATTACTTATGTGTTTCGTATTTATATCTTGTGACGACGATATTTTAGACGTAGATTTTGATACTACAATAAAATCTACCATTGTTGCTCAGGTTAAACAAGGTCAAGAAACCATTAACGAAAGTGTTGATTTAAGTATCGACAACAATGATACACACGATTATTTAAACAAGATAAAAGATGTGAAAATTAAAAAATTAACCTACAAAATCATAAGTTTTTCTGGAAATACAGAAGCTTATGTTGATGTAGATTTTTATGCTAACACTATTATTTTAAAAACAGAAGGTTTTAATGTAAAATCAGCTTATGATGCAGCCACTATTTTCGAAGTTACAGAGGTTAGTAAGCTAAACAGTATGGCCGATTTATTAAAAAACAATAAAAGTATAATCGTTGGTATTTCAGGGCAAACAACTTCAGATGAAAGTGACGTAAATTTTACTATTGAAGTCACAGCAGAATTAGAAGTTACAGCAAACCCGTTATAATCTTTAAATATAAACAAATGAAAAAGTCGAGTTTATTAATTTTCTTATGTGCAACGTTGGTAAGTTGCACAGGAAACAGCCAAAAAGAATTGAAACGTTATCAAATAAAATCAGGTATTGTAAGCTATGAATCTACAATTAATGGTAAAGTTTTAGGAAGTACCATGTCTGGATCAGGTACAGAAACTATTTATTTTAAAGATTGGGGAGCCATTGAGCTAAAAGACGAAAAGTCAACCCAAAACACGCAAACCAAAATATTTGGAAAGAAAACGGAAGAGAAAGAGGAATCTCATATCATCAATAAATTAGATAATGGTGAATGGTTTACGGTAGATTTTGATACTAAAGAAATTATTGCTCAACGTTCAATACCTATGGATATGATTACTGCATTTCATCCAGATGCTGATGCTGGAGATGTTGGTAGAGGTATGATAAAAAACCTAAATGGAAAAATGATTGGTGAAGAAGATTATATGGGTTATAAATGTGAAATCTGGGAAGCTATGGGTGTTAAACAATGGGTGTATAAACATTTTACACTTAAAATTGAAAGCACAGTAATGGGAATTACAACTTCTAAAAAAGCAACTAATATTCAATTTGATATTAATGTACCTGATTCAAATTTTGAATTACCTGATTTTCCAATTAAGAAAACAGAGAACTTTTTTAGTAACGAAAATTTTGATGAAGACATGGATATGGACATGGAGAGCATAGATGAAGACATGGATAAACTAAGTAAACTCTCTTTTACGGAATGGAAAAAAATGGCATTGGCAGACAAAGAAGACGACGAAATGCAAAATATGAGCGAAAAAGAATTGCGGGAAATGTATGATATGATTCAGAAAATGGTAAAAATGAGACAGGGAAAATAAACCTATTCATTTTTCAAAAAAAAAGCATCCTATACAGTAGGATGCTTTTTTCTTTTACTCTTCTTCTTCCTTATATTCATGATATAAGAAATCATTATAGGGAAACCGTTCAATATGAATTTTCTTAACAGCTTCAAAAACCTTATCCTTAAAGTCGTCTATATTTTCTTTGTTTAAGGCAGAAATAAAGATGCAATTCTCATCTAATTTAGACATCCATGTTTTTTTCCAATCGTCTAAGGTATAATGTGCTGAAGTTTTTTCAGTAACTAAATCATCATCATCAATAGTATCATAGGTATAATTGTCAATCTTATTAAAGATCATTAAACTTGGTTTATCTGCACTTTTTATCTCATCTAAAATTTTATTTACAGAATCTATATGTTCTTCAAAATTAGGATGAGAAATATCAACTACATGTAATAACAAATCTGCTTCACGTACTTCATCCAACGTAGATTTGAAAGACTCTACCAGTTGTGTAGGTAATTTTCTAATAAACCCAACAGTATCGGTAAGTAAAAAAGGAATATTTTTAATAACCACCTTTCTAACAGTGGTATCTAACGTAGCAAACAACTTGTTTTCTGCAAAAACATCACTTTTACTGATAACATTCATTAACGTAGATTTACCCACGTTTGTGTAACCCACTAAGGCCACACGTACCATTTTACCACGATTGCCACGTTGCACGGCCATTTGTTTATCAATGGTAATTAATTTCTTTTTTAATAAAGTAATTCTATCTCGTACAATACGTCTATCTGTTTCAATTTCTGTTTCACCTGGTCCACGCATACCAATACCACCTTGTTGTCTTTCAAGGTGCGTCCACAATCCTGTTAAACGTGGTAATAAGTATTCATATTGAGCTAATTCAACTTGCGTACGAGCATAACTTGTTTGGGCACGCTGAGCAAAAATATCTAATATTAGACCTGTTCTGTCTAATATTTTACATTTCAGCATCTTCTCTATATTTCTTTGTTGTCCTGGTGATAATTCATCATCAAAAATAACGGCACCAATGTCATTTGCCTCAACGAATTGCTTTACTTCTTCCATTTTTCCAGAACCAATAAAGGTTTTCGGATTAGGCGTGTCAACTTTTTGTGTAAATCGTTTTACGACTTCACCTCCTGCTGTAAACGTCAAAAATTCTAGTTCATCTAAGTATTCTTGAGATTTTTCAGCATCTTGTTCTTGATTCATTATACCAATAAGTACAACTTTTTCAAGCTCTAAACTCTTTTCTTCTATCATGTTACAAAGGTATGAAGAATACCGAACTTAATGATGAACTGATTTTAACTTTTTCCATTCGGTATAAAATTATCCTTTTTCACCTATTTTTTTCCTTTTTATCCTTTCATAGCTGTGCTATGCAACTTTAAAAAGCCTTCAATTGGACAAAAAATCAATAATACTCGCTTAAATGTGAAAAGTAAAAACCAGTTCAATATTTTTTGTACTTTCGATGCATACTAATTTTATATTTTGACGGAAGACAAAGAGAAGCACAATTTATATTCTATTGCATTTTACAATCTCGAAAACCTATTTGATATTACAGATACAGATAAGGTGTTGGATAGAGATTATACACCAACAGGTAGAAATAAATGGAATAAAAAAAGATACGAAAGAAAATTAAATCTATTAAGTAAAGCCATTTCTCAAATTGGAGTTAATGAAACAGGTTTTTTACCTGCAATAATTGGTGTTGCCGAGGTTGAAAACAGAAACGTAATAAATGATTTATTAGATAAGAACGAGTTAAAAGATAAGGGATATGAAATTGTTCATTTTGATTCTCCTGATGAGCGTGGTGTAGATGTTGCTTTTTTATACAGGAAAGCTGTTTTTGAATTAATTAGTTCTGAATCAATTACACTTTTGGTAGATAATTTTGATGGGGTTAGAGATCAAACTCGTGATATTTTATTGGTAAAAGGGAAATTACAAGGTAAACTGATTCACTTTTTTGTAAACCACTGGCCATCTAGACGAGAAGATGGAGATACACAATATAAAAGAGTACAGGCAGCAGCTCTAGTTCATGAAACTATAGAAAAAATTAAACTTGAAACACCCAATCCAACTATCGTTATAATGGGCGATTTTAATGATGATCCAACAAACACAAGTATTAAACAACATTTGGTAACTGAAGATTTTTACAATCCATACGAATCAATCTTTGATAAGGGATTTGGAACATCTACTTATAGAAGGCAATGGCATCTTTTTGATCAGATAATTGTAAGTAAAAACTTACTTGATGCAACTGAATTCACTTTTAAAGAAGCTCATATTTTTGATGAAGAATTTTTAAAAGAATGGAAAGGTAAACATAAAGGGAGACCATTTAGAACCTATATTGGCCCTTGGTTTCAAGGTGGGTATAGCGATCATTTTCCAGTCTATATTATTGTAAAAAACAATAAACCCTAATCCAGCAACCAGCTTTGGAAAAGGGTTTACCTATTAATCAACTCAAATAATTAACTTCTATTTTGCATAACAATTTTTAATGGCATTTTGAAAATCTTACCTTTTAGCAATGAATTAGGCTTTACCCTTTTATAATTTAATCTGCTTTTTACAAAACTTTCAACTTGGGTTTCAGCACATTTAACTTCAATAATGACTATTTCATCATTGGCATTTAACATTAAAAGAACAGTTGCATTTAATTCTTCCTTGGTTGACTTAAATTCTGGAGATTCAAGCATTTTTTTTATTTGAACCGTAAGATTAATATCTGGTTCGTTGTTAATGTTTGTAGGAAAGGCAGTTAGGCATCCCATAAAAATCATTACAATTGCTACTTTTAGTTTTTTCATGATACATAGTTTTTTGTTTAACACGAGTCAAAAATACCATATCATATAAAAAACTAGATTTAATTAAAATTACGAAAAGATTGTGATTACTTTAAATATTGACAGACTTTACGTCGTTTTAAAGTTAAATTTCCATAAAGATAATCTGAGGCTATTATAAAAAAAAACCTCTTATAAATTAAGAGGTTTTTGTGAGATAAAATGTTGGAATTATAAATTTGGTTGCGGTGTCATTCTCAAATAAGGTTTTATTTCTTTTACACCTTTTGTGAATATTTTTTTCGCATCTTCAGTTGCAATTGCAGGACTCACCACAACATCATCACCTTGTTCCCAATTGGCAGGAGTGGCTACTTTGTGATAAGCAGTTAATTGTAACGAATCTATAACACGTAACAATTCTTTAAAGTTTCTACCTGTTGATGCAGGATAGGTTAAAATCAATTTAATGGTTTTATCTGGTGCAATAATAAATACAGAACGTACTGTTAAACTATTATCCGCTTTTGGGTGAATCATATCATACAACGTAGATACATTTCTATCTTCATCAGCAATTATTGGAAAGTTAACTTCCGTTTGCTGTGTTTCATTAATATCTTTTATCCATTCTTTGTGAGACTCAACACCATCTACACTTAATGCAATCATTTTTACATTGCGTTTATCAAATTCAGGTTTATATTTTGCGGTTGTACCTAATTCAGTGGTACAAACAGGAGTAAAATCTGCTGGGTGAGAAAATAAAATTCCCCAACTATCTCCTAAATAGTCATGTAAATTTAATTCACCTATTGAGCTTTGAGCTGTAAAATTTGGAGCTGTGTCTCCTAATCGTAAAGTTGCCATAATTTTTGTTTTTATTTTAGTATCCTACAAATTTAGTAGATTAATAATACATATGTATTTTTTTTGGCTAAATAAATGTTAAAGTTGTTTTTAGGCTTTCAATTTAATAGGTATCCAGACCTCTTCTTCGGCATTAGGGTCATTTGGTTTATTATGTTCTGGTATATATTCAAAATGGGGACGGTTATCTAAATCATAATTAGAATTTGGTAGCCATTCACCATAAATAAATGCGGCTGTTTTCGGAAATTGTTGGGGTGTACCTTTATGAATAAAAACAGCATAGTCTCCTCCTGGTAAAGTAAAAGATTTTAAACCTTCTGGTGTAGTATCAACATCAGAAACCTCAGTGGCTGCCCATTTTTTAAAAATGGTATGGGGTGTAAATTGCCGTATATCAAAATCATCATTGTAAACCTGTATTGAATAATAACCTGTATTTATTCTCTTATTTATTTCTTTTACACGGGGTTTAAAGGCTTTCCATAATTCAAAGGCTTTATTTTCTGCTAAAGAAGTTTGGATAGACAAGCCTATTAGTTTTTTGTCTTGTATGTTTATAATTTTTGCTTGCTGCATAACTGCTAATTTATAAAAACTATCTAACTCGTGGCGTAAAATTTCCTAGTGCAGTTTGTGGTAACTTCGTTGTTCCTGCTGCACCGGTATCATTCCAGATTTGCCATTCAGAAAATGTATACACTGGATTTCCTTGTGTTACAGAGGTGTTTCTTAAGGCACGATCATTTTCAAATTCATGATTGGTGTTAGTTCCATCTTCTCCAATTACTCCAAAAATATCTATGATGGTTCCATTAGGGTCAACTAATTGAAGAATATCATTGCCGTTTCTTGTTTTTGATAGTGAAATTTCTTATTTTTAATGATTGTAAATACTAAGAAATAAAATTAAACGTTGTAACCAAATATGTTCTTTTACGTCTAATGTTAAAAGGATGATGTTCTTTTGTTTACATTTGTAGTCTTATTTAATAGACAAAACTGCAATTATTGAGTCATTTAAAAAATAAATCGGAAATTAATTTGGCCGCTGCGGAAGTATTAATAGAGAGAGATGATTTTTTTGCTCCTAGTGTGCATTGTTCTTACTATGGATGTTTACAATATATAAAGTCTAAATTAAATCAAATAGGTATCTCATATCAACAAATGAATTCGGAAATATCAGCATCTAGGCAAGTTGGTGTTAGAACACTTAACTCACATGCTTATCCAATTGATTTAATTTGTCGTAAAATTGAAGAAAAATCAGATTTGATTTATAAAAAGTCTGTAAAAGACAAAATTAAAACGTTGAAAACTTTTAGGGAAATTTCAGATTATCAGAATGAAAATATTAATAGGGAAAAAAGTATAGCAGCTTTAGAACTTAGTAAAGAAATAATAAAATTAATTAAAAATAAGATTTAGATGGAATCAATAGATTTTTTAAAAGAAAAATTAGAATTGCTCCATGATATTTGCCCATATTTAGAAATTAAATATGAGTATAGGAGCTATATAAATACTCACATTATTGAAGTTAAACCTATTCATTGTTTTGAGAAAGATATAGAATATGTAAATGGTCAAATTTTATTAGAGGATGATTTTGAAGAATCATTTCCTGATGAAGAAATCTTATTTATTACTGATAATGAGTTAATATCAGTTGAAAACCCAATTTTAGAATTAGGCATTTTACAAGATGATTGTGAATATGATTTAATTACACCTCCGGTCATAGCTGAATATAGCATGAATAATTCAATTTTGTATGGAGTTGATTCTACAATGCCTTATGAATTTGAAATACCAATTGCAAAGCATAATCATTGGTGGAATAGACCATTTAAAAATAAAAAAGACTCTGAACAATATTCAGAGTCTTTTTTTTTATAATTTTGTTTTATGGAAAAACCGAAAAAAGCAGCATTTAGTTTTAAAAAATTTACAGTACCAAGGTTTTCATACAATCAATCGCTAAATGAAAAACCAGAATTGGATTTACTTTTTAACCCGAGAGGTGAATATAATAAAGAAAAGGGTTTGTTTAATCTTATTTTGAATTTAAGTGGGACTGAAAAAACTGACAAAGCAGAAATAATTCAAATTGAATCGGTAGCTACTTTTAAATTTTCCGAAAATATTGATATTAAGGATATACCTGAATATTTTTATGCTAATTCTATTGCAATTATGTTCCCTTATGTAAGATCATTTATAAGTACTCTTACTTTACAGTCTAATACTGGTATTATAATGCTCGAAATTTTAAATTTGTCGGCCATGAAGGAAACTCTTAGAGAAAATACTAAAGCAAAATAAAAACTATTTTCCAAAAAGAAATCTGGTGAAAAAAGAAGAATAGTCTATTATCTATTAAATATCTTTTTTAGATTTTATATTACCTAACTCCTGGCGTAAAATCATCAGGTGCATTTTGTGGTAATTTCGTTGTACCTACTGCTCCCGTATCATTCCAGATTTGCCATTCAGAAAATGTGTACACCGAATTTCCTTGGGTAACCGAAGCGTTTCGTAAGGCTCTACCATCTTCAAACTCATGGTTGGTGTTAGTTCCATCTTCTCCAATTACTCCAAAAATATCTATGATGGTTCCATTAGGGTCAACCAATGTGATATTGTCATCACCATTTGAACCTGCTGGGCCTGTGCTGGTACCATCCATATTTGGAGCAAAACCATAAACGGCTTCAAACTCAACATCATTTACCGCAATTACAAATGCTTGGTCTACGGCAAGGGTGATTCCGGTCAAATCCATAGATGAAGATATGGTTTCGCTATCGTTGGTATATCTGTTGAGTGTCCATGCCGTAAGGTCGATGGGTTTAGAATCGGCATTATAAATTTCTATAAAACGAGCATTGGCATTGTTATCTGGGTCGGCTATTTCTGAAATAAAAACTTTATTGGTAATATCTCCTGTGGGTACACATCGGGTTGCGGTCATGTTAACCGTGGCCTCTATGTTTTTAAGTAATAATACAGGGTCTGTATAGGTTGAAGCAATTCCTATAATTGTTCCGTTGCCAGTCGGATACTCTTCATTGGCAAATGTAGCGGTTGAAACGGTTAAAACATCTACTAATTTTTTGCAATCGGTTAAAGGAATACTACCTTTATACGTACCTTCTTCCTCTTCAAACTGTACATTGTCTATACGTACCAATTGAGCTTCGTAATTACCAGTATTAAGGTCTTCAATGGTAATGGAGGTTGGAGTTGGTAAAGTAACATTATCAGCTACAAAAAGTACATGCTTGTATTGCGTAATATTTGCTTGTAATAATCCTCTTAAGCTCCCTAATACAACATCTTTCAAATTGATTTTTACTTGATAGCCACTGCGTAATGAACCTGCAGAAGAGAATCGTAATGCGATGGCTCCTGATTCATCTTGAATAAATGCATTACGGTCTGACATATTGTTTTCATCAATTCCTGACATGGTAATAACACCCTCAATATAAATATCATCGGTAATTTTAGAATCTGTACCTGTAAATAATGTTCTTATCTCTGCAATTGATGCTTTGGTGCCACTAATATTTTCGGCAAAACCAATTCTTTTTCTATCATTGTTTAATTGAACATCTTCAATACTTCTTATCAATATTTGATAGGTATTGCTAAATTTAGATAATACACCTCTAATGGTACCATTTCCGCTTGGAACTTCTGTAGTTCCAAAGTTTGCAAAGGCACTTGTTCTAAATGAAATGGATGATGTTGAAATGTCTTCAATTAAATAATTTGTGCCTCCACCAGAATCTGTATTGGTTTCGTATAATGTTTTGCCCAATGCAGCATCTTCAAATTGAACATCTTTAAGCTCTATTAACGTGTTTAGATGTGCATCTGTAATTTGGCTCAATGTTATTTTATTAACGAGTTGTTCTTCATCCACAATATCGCAAGTTTTTACCAACACATTCTTAAAGTTTGCAGCCGTAATTTTACCGATAGATTCTTCCTTGGTACGTTCATCAACATATAAATTACCAATTTCTAAGCTCTCAAAATTTAATTGTGTAAAGGTGTTTTTAAGGTTTATGGATACTTTTCTACCGGGATTAAAAATGGTGTATAAATCGGGCACATCAACAGGAATACTAAAACCATGACTTCCGTCTAGCGTCTGAAAATGCAATTCATTATAAAAATTTCCTGATTGGTCGTTGGAAGTTACATAGGCTTCAATAACATCTGCCTCTGTGTATTGTGAGGTAATACTTGTTGTTAAATTATATATTTCTTCAACTGTTTTTGTTGGTGTCAAAATAGATGCATCACAATCATTAATATTTGGAATTTTATAATCATCATCTTGTACACATGAAACTAGGGCAAGAAAGACGAAAAAAAAGTATTTTTTTAATCCATTCTGCATTTTGAATAATAGAGTATGATAGAACGCCTCCCGAGGGTTCGGGATGATTGATTTTGAGGAACTAAAAATAGTATCGAGAACTACATTTGACTCAAAATTCTTATTCTCGATACTAATTTTACGCTTTTCAATCGCAAAATTCACTCGAACAGACGAATTTTTATCAAAATGAAAAATGGTTCTAGTTATTGTCTTCATAACGTTTGTGATTTTTAAAACTTAAAGCAAGATTTATAAAATAAGTCCGCCCAAATCCATACCAGTATTTTGGTCCGAAATTGCGTTGTGCAGAACCATTGGCAGTATCTGCTACCAAAGAAGCATAATTTGCAGTTCGTGATTGTTCATAACCTCCAGAGATGTAGTTTACATCAAATAAATTATGAATACTAGCGACTAGTTTTAGATTGATATTTTTATAATGCCATAACTTTCCTCCTGATAAATTAACGATTGAATAACTACTAAATTTTTCTTGTTTAAGTAAGGTTCTTGCTAGATCAAAATCAATATCCTGATATGGCTGACCATAATCATTTGGGTTACTAAAAAAGGCATCTGTTCGTGTTATAGCAGAAATATCTAAATATCCATTTGAAAAATAATTTGCAGATGCATTAAGCCACCAGTTTTTAGAATTTTTATAAAATAGGCCTATAGAAAAGGCTTGTTGTGGACCATTTGCTACCTTATAATTTTTGAGATAGGTTTCACCAAGATCAATAAAACCTGTATTGTTAATAATGTCTTCACTGAGTCCAGCAGTATCAAAATTAACACCTACATTGGCATTGTTTGTATAGGTATGTTGCCCCAATGCTGCTACAAAAGAACTGCTAAAATTGGAGTTGATTTCATACTCTAATCCTAATTCTAAACCTAGATGTCGTTTGTCAATTCCAGTAATTACTTCTTGAAAAAAATCGGCTCCTGTTCCTATTTCTGCAAAAAAGGAATTGACTGTAGTCCCATCTTTAAAATCAGTAAAATAACCCGTTAATCGAGACTGTAATTTGGGACTATTGATAAGGTATGTAACATCTGCTGAGGTAATCTTCTCTGATACCAAATTGGGAACAATGGCATTGTTTTCTCTACTATTTATAAATGAATTTTGAATTGTTGGCCCTTGGGTTAAGTAAGCAGTGTTTATTTCAAAATAATGTTTTGATATAAATTGATATTTAGTGCCTGCTTTAAAAGCGTAATCATCAAAGATTAGTTGTTCACTATTACCTAAAGAATTATTTACATAAGCTTGGTTCAAGAATAAACCCTCTCTTTGAAATTCTTTTCTCGAGTAGTTGGCAGCAATAAAAAATTCAGTTTTCTCCGTTTTGTATTGTAATTGCGTAAATGCCGAAGCTTGATATGCTTGTAAATTAAAATTGTACTTGATTTTATCATTTAAACCTTTGTTTTCTGGGTCTAATACATCATTATTGGATGGATTGCCCTCAATAAGGGTAAACGGATTTACATCTAAATAAAATTGCCCTCCTAAAAGATCTTTTGGCTGGGCGTAATTATTAGAATTACTGTTTTTAAAAGATAGTCCAATGTCAAAATTTAGCTTGTCATTTAGTTTCCTATTTAATACGGAGTTTACCATAAAAACAGCATCTTTTTTTACATTGTTGTATATTAAATATCGAGCAGAACCGCCATCGGAAATGTTAGTTGTATTTAAATTGGTTTCATATAAGTTAATCCAATCTATTTGTGGATTTTCACTAATTTCAGGTAAATACTTCCAATAATTGGGATATGGGTTTGGAGCATCTGTATAATCTAATCTACTATTTTTTTGATCAATAGTTTGATAGGAAACAGAAGTAGTAAATGTTGATTTGTCATTTTTAAAATCATAACCTAGTATAAACATAGGAGCCTTAAATGTAGAAATACTAGAATTTCGTTTTTCGTCTTCTTGCCATCCCCAATAGGGATTGTAATTACTACCAAATTCATTAAAAGTACGTTCGGTTATGGCTGTAGTTTGTCCTTTTCTACTGGGAGCGTAAATTGCAGTGGCATTAATACTGTGAGCTTCGTTTATGTTATATGATACAGCACCAAAAAGACTATAAGCATCATACAAGGTAGCATTAACATAGCCTTCATTTCCCCAACGTCTTGATGCTGAAATACTATAGGCCAATCCGTTATTTTGAAGGCCTGAATTATAGGTTGCCATGGTGCTACCCACATAGTTTTTATTAGAGACAGAACTTGAAATACGCAAGCCTTTTCGCATTTTAGAGGCATCAGTTGTTATTGATGTTATTCCAGATAGCCCACCAAAATTTTGAGAGGAATACGAAAGCCCTACAGTTGATTCCCTATTTCTAGTAATATCATTTAAACCGCTAAATGTATTCCAAAAGGGTCTATTATTGTATAAATTGGTTATATCTAAGCCATTCAGTAGTATTTTAGATTGACTAGCACCGTATCCTCTAAAACTGAAAAATGTGGGACTAAAATCAAAACTCACACGTTGCAGAAAAATATCCTTTGCCGTTGCGTAATAGGTTTGATTATTTTCATAACTATTTTCATCAAGCCAAATTAGTTGGTCTGAATTGTCAAAAACAATGTCGTTAGGATAGAGGTATATGGTACCTAAATCAAGAATTTCACCTTCTTTTATTGAAATAGGATAATTTTGTAACTCATAATTTTCATTAAAAAGTTCAATAATATAATCTCCAACAGGAACTTTTAATAATGTAAATTGGCCATTAATATCAGTAAGAGTAAGGTTGTTTAATTCTTTTATAGTAACAGAAACATTTATAAGTGGGTTTTGATTTTCATAATCAATTATAACTCCTTTGATTGTGCCTGTTTCTTGAGAAAAAACACAAATAGAGGTAAGTATATAAAGAGTAAGTGTTAGCGAAAATCTACTCATATCCTATTATAAGAGATTTATAAGTTACGAAATTTTTAACAAGTGCTCATAAAAAGGCAATTAATCGTTAGTAAATTCGTTAATTTTTTACATATTTTTGCGTAAATGAACTATTCAAAAAAATGTAAATAGGTCATTTTTATTTAATCTTTAAAATAGTAATTCATGAAATTTAAAATTGTATTTGTATTGGCTGCACTAATAGTAGTTAGCTGTGGAAAATTAGGAGATAAAGCCAGTAGTGCATTAGATGCTGTAAGTGATATGGGTTCTGGAGGAGCCAACAGTGTTATTGCCTACAATAATGCTATGGTAGACTATATGAACGATGCAGGTGATAAAATAACTAAGGCTAGTGATGATTATGAGAAAATGAGTAAAATGGTAACTCAAAAGAGAAAACCAACGTTGTTTTTAGGTCATGCTTTTATTGGTAGGGTTCCTGATATTAACAAAGAGAGAGACGATATTTTCTTATTAAACCCAGGTAATAACTTACCATCTGAAATTAAAGAAGAATTGACAAATAGTGTAAAAGCGACTGGTGAGGCATTTGCAAACACACATGAAGCGTATAAGAAGTTTAAAGATTATTATGATAATGAAGATTTTAAGGATGATGATTGGGCAAAAGGAGGTGAGTATCTAGAAATTATAAAAACGAATATTACTGCTTTTTATGAAAAACGTTCTGAAGCGTATAAAATACTAAGACCAATTTCTGATCAAGCAGAAATAGAGCTTTTAAAAGATCATCCATTAAAAGAAAGTATTATCGCTTCAAAAACAGATTTAGCTATTGCTGAAGAAATTGTAGATATAGTTTATGCTGAAGAAGTTGATATTGATGCATTAAATGCTAAATATGACGAGTTAGAAGCTAATCATGCAAAAAATAAAGGTTTAACACCTGAATTATTAGAAGAGCAAAATAAAGCGACTTATTACAAGAATTTTTATGATGAAATTGAAGAGTATTTGGGAGAGGTAAGAAAGAGTAAGAGAGATGGTAAAATTACTGATCGTGAAGCTGAAAGTATTGGTCGTGATTTTAAAAGTCTTATTAACTATTACAATAGGTTCGTTTAAATAAAAAACAATGTTTATATTTATCCTGCAAAGTATTTTAAATATTTTGCGGGATTTTTATTTTAAAAAGGCATCATTTTTGATAATTGATTAAGGGAGAAAATCAAACCATTTATATGAGAAAAAAGATATCCACAAGTATTTTTTTATTGCTATGCGTTTTTTTATCAAGTTATGCTCAAGATGATTGGGGTAATTATGTTATTGAAAAGGAAAAAGGTATAATGTCAGTAACCGTCAATTACAAATATATGTTGGGTAAACCCAATTATAAAAATCTTGTATTGGTTGGTAAAAGAACAAGTAAATGTTTTAATAACGGAATGCCAACTACTGAAGGTCTAGAAGAAATTTATGACTACTCAGATGCTGTTGCTAATGAAATTATTGAATCATCTAAAAAGAATAGACTGGTAGGTATACTCACTTACCAATGTACAGGTTTTGATGTCTATTATGTAAAAGATACGATTAACTTGAGAACTAAAATTGATTCGTTATACAAAGCTAAATTCTCTGATTCTAAGAATTACTTAGTTATAAATCGAGATAAAAAATGGGAATATTATAAAGAAGTGCTTTACCCAAAAGATGTATCTGATAGCTTTTTTATGAGCCAAGATCTTTTAAGTCAAATGTTTTTAGAAGGAGCAGACCTTACTAAAAAACGTAAAGTAAATCATTATTTTTATTTCAAAAGAGAGACGAATAGGAAGCGGTTTTTAGAGAAAATTAAAACCATTGATTTTAAAGTTGATTCTTTAAAGTTTACTGAGGATAAAGACTTTCCTTATGAGTTGCAAATTCATCGAGAAGATTCTTTATCTCCCACTTTTTTAGCGGAATTGACCAAAGCATTAAAATCATTTGCATTATCTAACATGGGGTATTATGATGGTTGGGGAATTGATTAAACTTACAATAGTTTATGGTAATGGGTGCTTAAAAACAAAAATAAATGACCTCAAATAGCCAATTTTTTGATGAGCTTTCAGATGATTATGATGTAATGATCAATTTTGAAAATGCACTTAAGAATAAAACCTCTTTTTTTAAAAACTTTCTGCTGACAAATTATAAGATGGCTCTTGACTTAGGTTGCGGTACGGGTGCAGATTCAATTGCATTGTCTAAATTAGGACTGCAAGTTGATGCCATTGATCACTCTAAAGGAATGTTGCAGCAAGCCAGAAAAAATGCTGAAAAATTTGATGCTAAAATTAATTTTATAGAATCAGGATTAACTGATTTTTCGTTAAAAGACAAGAGATATGATTTTATTGTTTCTCTAGGTAACACCATAGCCAATATCAATATGCAAGAGGTTAGTGGTCTAGTGTCAAAACTATATGGTATTTTAAATTTTGGAGGTGAGGTACTTTTCCAAATTGTAAATTATGCGAAGCTGCCCAAAAGTGGAATCCATATACTGAATGTATATGAAAATGATGCGGTTTCTATTCTTAGAAAGTACAACATCAATACAGATAATATTGACTTTATCATAGAAAAAAATGACAAAAAAAAGAACCAAGTTAGCCAGATAATAACAACGTTATACCCTCATTCAAAAATTGATTTTGAAAAAACGGCAACTGAAATCGGATTCACTAGTAACTTCTATGGAAATTTAAAAAAGGATAAATTTGTAGCTACAGATTCACCAAATCTTGTTGTGCAGCTAAAGAAAGTTAAGTAGTTATGCATTTATTTGACATAAAACCAATATACACCAATTGGTTTGTTTTTAGAATTACTTATAAAGGTAGGTAAAACTATAGAGTGCTTGACAATCAGTAATTTAATACTTTTTAGAGTTGTGTTAAATACTAAGTAGTATTTTTTCTTAACGTAAAATTTCTAAAAATTATTGATAATTCGTTAAAATTAAGTCTAAAATAACTGCTGATATACATCTTCAATTTTAGAAACGAGTACTATTTTAATGTTATACTTTTTAGATGGAATTTTGTTGTACTTTGAAACCATAATCTTTTGGAATCCTAATTTTTCAGCTTCTAAAATGCGTTGTTCAACACGATTAACGGGTCTAATTTCACCTGCCAAACCAACTTCAGCTGCAAAGCAATAATCTTGAGGAATGGCTTCATCTTCATTTGAAGAAAGTATAGAAGCTACAACTGCTAAATCAATGGCGGGGTCGTCTACTGAAATTCCCCCTGCAATATTTAAAAAAACATCTTTTGCACCCAAACGGAATCCCGCTCGTTTTTCTAATACGGCTAAAATCATATTGAGCCTTTTGGTATTATAACCTGTTGTAGATCGTTGAGGTGTACCGTAAACTGCTGTGCTCACTAATGCTTGAACTTCTATCATTAAGGGTCGCATGCCTTCTAATGTTGCTCCAATAGCTGTACCGCTTAATGATTCGTCCTTTTCTGAAATCAGTATTTCAGATGGGTTTTCAACTTCTCTTAATCCTGAACCTTGCATTTCGTAAATACCAAGCTCTGCAGTGGAACCGAAACGGTTTTTTTGTGCTCGTAAAATACGATAGGTATGGTTTCTATCGCCTTCAAACTGTAAAACCACATCTACCATGTGTTCTAAAATTTTTGGTCCTGCAATAGTTCCTTCTTTAGTAATATGACCAATTAAAATAACAGGTGTTGCCGTTTCTTTAGCAAATTTTATAAGTTCTGCAGTGGTTTCTCGTATTTGAGAAATACTACCAGGTGACGCTTCAATAGTATCAGTTTGTAAAGTTTGAATTGAGTCAATTACAACCACATCTGGCTGAGTTTCTTCTATACTTTTAAATATGTTTTGGGTTTTAGTTTCAGTAAGAATCAAACATTCTGTATTGGTGTTTTTTAGCCTTTCTGCTCGCATTTTAATTTGC
Source organism: Aureibaculum flavum (assembly GCF_016406085.1). Classification (GTDB taxonomy): domain Bacteria; phylum Bacteroidota; class Bacteroidia; order Flavobacteriales; family Flavobacteriaceae; genus Aureibaculum; species Aureibaculum flavum. The sequence continues at coordinate 319,558 of NZ_JAEHFJ010000003.1, read as the reverse complement.
GATTGACTTTCCTCACCCGATACATATAGTACTTTTTTATCTATGGTTAAGGCTACTTGCAAAATCAAGGTCGATTTACCAATACCAGGTTCACCGCCTAATAGCGTCATAGAACCTTTTACCAAGCCCCCACCCAATACTCTATTTAGCTCATTATTTTGGGTGTCAATTCTATCTTCTTCATTAATGGCAATATCATTAATTTTTAATGGTTTAGCTACTTTTTTAGAAGGTGAAGATTGTTTCCAAGCACGTTTTTCTTCTTTTTGAATTACTTCTTCAACAATGGTATTCCATTCATTACATACATTACATTTACCCGCCCATTGAGCATGTTGTGCACCACAGTTTTGACAGAAAAAAGTTGTTTTTGTTTTAGCCATTGAAAAAATGTTTAATCGTTGGGTTGTTTAATTTTGTAATCGTTTAATTCTATCAATTTATCTGTTGCGTCCTTAACACCAAGTTCTCCTGATTTTTTAAAGTGCATATAGGCGTTTATTGTGTCTTTTTTTTTAAAAAAGATATTGCCTAAAAAAAATTGGCTTTCACCGATTAGATAATTGGATTCAATACATTTAGTAAAATCTAAAATTGCCATATCATACTGATTATCTAAGAGGTAAGCATGAGCTCTTTCATAATAAACTTTATAATCATTTACATAATAATCGGCATCATTATCTTCTTCATTATGAAATCTCAATTCGATTACACTAGATCCACTTTTTATTGCTCCTTCAGTAATTAAAGCCTTATCATAATACTCAATAGCTTTTTTTATATTTCCTAAACGCTTATAACTATTTCCAATATTCAATAATGCTATAGAATTATCCGAATCAAACACCAGGATTTTTTTGTAATCCTCAATTGCCCCCGTGTAATCTTCAAGCATTGATTTATCTACTCCTCTGTTTAACAGTGCTGGTCTGAAATCAGGTTTTCTTTTTATGGCTTTATCTAAAAAGAGAATTGCTTCCTTAAAATCACCATTCTCTTCTAAAACAGTCGCCTCATTAAAATAATGGGTATGCGATATAAAGTCACATGACACCAAAGGTATCAGTAGAAGGATTACTGGAGATATTAATTTATTCAAGACTATAGGTTTTCAATTCAACTTCTTTTCCATCAAAAACACCATAGGTAAAATGGCTAATCCAATCGCCTAAATTGATGTATCTGCTGTTATCTCCGACTTGAATTTCCATTGGTAAATGACGGTGTCCGAAGATAAAATAATCGTAATGTTTTGTTTCTAATTTTCGTTTACAATATTGTGCCAACCATTCATTTTCTTCGCCCAAAAATTTAGCGTCTTCATCTCCAGAAATCATTTTGTTTTTGGTAGATAAATACACGCCTAATCGTATGCCAATATCAGGATGCAACCAACGGTATAACCATTTTGAAACGGGATTGGTAAATACTTTTTTCATCCTTTTATAACCTTTGTCTCCTGGGCCTAAACCGTCGCCATGACCAATTAAGAATGTTTTATTGTTGATGATATATTCTTTAGGTTTATGATAAATTGGAATGTCCAATTCTTTTTCAAAATAATCATCCATCCATAAATCGTGATTACCGACAAAAAAGTAAATGGGGATGCCACTGTCTCTAATTTCGGCCAGTTTGCCTAAAACACGTACAAACCCTTTAGGCACAACCTTTTTATACTCAAACCAAAAATCGAAGAGATCGCCTAATAAAAAAATGGCTTCTGCATCTTGTTTGACAGTATCTAACCATTTTATAAAAATTTTTTCGCGTACTAAGCTATCTTTATGATTGGGTAACCCCAAGTGTTGATCAGATGCGAAATATATTTTTTTGTTGCTAGGAATGGTGATGTTCATTAAGGCTATTTAAATTCAAAATTAAGGAAATTTTTACCACAGTGGTCATTGCGATTTTTCTAAGACTGATCTGAAGCAAACCATTCTGCATATGAATTATTGGTTTCGCATAATTTTAAAGAATGTAATGTAACTGAATTTGGTAAATTTTTACTGATTTTATTGGCAAAATCTACAAGCATATTCTCACTCGTTGGCTGATAATCTACCAAAATAACTCTTGACGAATGGCTTTCAATTTTAGCCGCTAATTCTTTGTGTGGTGAATTCGCATTTAATACTGTGGCATGGTCAAAAATATCTATAACCTCAGATTTTACAATATTTTTTAAATCTCCAAAATCGAGTACCATTCCGTTTTTTACATGATTGGCATCGTTAATTGGGATACCTATTATGGTAACATACAATTGATAACTATGCCCGTGAATATTTTTACACTTACCATCGTAACCATATAGTGCATGTGCTGTTTCAAAATCGAAATGTTTAGTAATTCGTATGATGCTCATAGGTTAAATTTATTGAATGACATTAAGTTGTTTTCCTACTTTAGTAAAAGCAGCGATTGCCTTATCTAAATGTTCTTGACTATGTGCTGCCGATAACTGTACTCTGATTCTCGCCTTTTCTTTTGGTACTACAGGAAAGAAGAATCCAATAACATATATACCTTCATCTAACAGAGCATTTGCCATATCTTGAGATAATTTTGCATCGTATAACATTACAGGCACAATTGCAGCATCTGCACCTACAAGGTCAAACCCTGCTTTTTCCATCCCGTTACGGAAATAATTGGTATTCCATTCTAATTTATCTCGTAAGGAAGTGTCATTTTCTAGCAAGTCAAATACTTTTAAAGAGGCTCCAACAATAGCTGGAGCTAACGAATTTGAAAATAAATAAGGTCTAGAACGTTGTCTTAATAGTTCAATAATTTCCTTTTTAGCGGTCGTATATCCACCCATGGCTCCGCCCAATGCTTTTCCTAATGTTCCTGTAACAATATCAACACGATTTAGTACATTTTTTAATTCTAATGTGCCTTTTCCTGTTTTGCCAATAAATCCTGTGGCGTGACATTCATCTACCATAACTAAGGCATCATACTTTTCAGCTAAATCACATATTTTATCTAAGCTAGCAACAATTCCATCCATTGAAAATACGCCGTCTGTAACAATTAGTTTAAATCGAGCTCCCGCTTCATTGGCTTCTTTTAATCGAGCTTCCAATTCCTCCATATTGTTATTTTCATACCGATAACGTGCTGCTTTACACAGACGAACACCATCAATAATTGAAGCATGATTTAAAGAATCAGAAATAATAGCATCTTCTTTTCCTAAAAGGGGTTCAAAAATTCCGCCATTGGCATCAAAAGCAGCGGCATATAAAATAGTGTCTTCAAAACCATAAAAACTAGCTATGCGTTTTTCTAATTCTTTATGAATGTCTTGTGTGCCACAGATAAAACGAACGGAAGACATACCGTAACCATGTGTGTCCATAGTGTCTTTTGCTGCTTGAATAACTTCAGGATGGTTAGAAAGTCCTAAGTAATTATTTGCACAAAAATTAATCACTTCTTGACCAGTAGATATTTTTATAACGGCATCTTGAGCGGAAGTAATAATCCGTTCAGATTTATATAAACCTGCTTCTTTAATATCTTGTAATTCGTTTTGTAAGTATTGTTTGATATTGCTGTACATAATTGAGTGTTTTTGTAAAAATACAAATGTAATAGATTTCTAAGTATCCTTTTGGAAAAAGGTCTAAAAACAGGTGACTCGTTAATTTAAAAATATTATATTTGCCTTCCATAAATCTGGAATATTAATGTTGAAAAAAAGTCTTTCTATTATTTTATTAGTAGTATTTGTTAATTTTATTTTAACACCTACTATTATTTCTTTATTAGATAGTTCTAATGATATTTCTTCGGTGTTTAGTTTAAATGAAGAAGAAAAAAAGGAAAACGAATTGGAGAAGGACATTAAAATTAAAATATTCCAAAATGAAAATAATGAAGATTTTATTTCAGAATTTGCCCTATTAAGTAACCAACGTTATGGGGAGTTATCTTCAAATTATTTTCCAAAACTTCTCTTACCACCGCCTGAATTTTCTTAATTTTATAGGTATAAATCTTTATTGAAGATTTATCTTTTACTTTTTAACATATAAACCATACTATTATTGGTTTAGGTTAAAGCTATTATAATAATATATTAAACATAAAAAAATTAAGAATGAAAGCACATACAAAAGAAACTCAGGCTACAATGACTCCTCAAAAATCATTGGAATATTTAAAAGAAGGAAACCAAAGGTTTCAAAACAATCTAAAAGCTAACCGAAATCTTCTAGAGCAAGTAAACGATACAAGTGACGGACAATTTCCATTCGCTACTATTTTAAGTTGCATAGATTCAAGAGTGTCAGCTGAATTGGTATTTGATCAAGGACTTGGCGATATTTTTAGTGTACGTATAGCAGGTAATATTGTTAATGAGGATATTTTGGGTAGTATGGAATTTGCCTGTAAGTTAGCTGGAACGGAGCTAATTGTAGTTTTAGGACATACAAGTTGTGGTGCGGTAAAAGGTGCATGTGATCATGCAGAAATGGGCAATTTAACTAAGTTAGTTCAAAAAATAACACCGGCAGTTCATGCTGTTTCAGAGCCTAAAGATGAAAAGTTAAGAAACTCGAAAAATTTAGAATTTGTAGACGAAGTATCACATGTGAATGTGCAATTAATGATTGATAGAATCCATGCTGAAAGCCCAATACTTACTGAAATGGAAAAAAATGGTGAAATTAGAATTATTGGAGCCATGTATGATGTAAATTCGGGTGAAGTAAAGTTTGATGAATAATCTTTCTGATTATACAAGACTACTGTAATAAAATATAAATTATGCTCTAAAAATGGCATAACAATTAATCAAAACGATAAAATAGTATTATATGAAAAAATTATTTTCAAATTTTAGAGGAGATGCATTTGGAGGAATTACTGCAGGGATTGTAGCTTTACCATTAGCTTTAGCTTTTGGGGTATCTTCTGGATTAGGACCAAGTGCAGGATTATATGGAGCTATCTTTATCAGTTTTTTTGCAGCACTTTTTGGAGGTACCAGCACACAAATATCTGGACCAACGGCACCAATGACGGCGGTAAGTATGGTGATAATAGCAGGTTTAGTAGCTGCTTATGATGGGGATGTCAATAAAGCCTTACCAGTAATTTTAGCAGTTTTCTTATTAGCCGGATTAATGCAAATAGGTCTTGGTGTACTCGGAATGGGTAAGTATATTAAATATATTCCTTATCCGGTTGTATCTGGTTTTATGACGGCCATTGGGGTCATTATTTTAGTTACCCAAATACTACCAGCCGTTGGTTATTACCCAAAGGAAGATGTAGCATATGTAAATCAATTTAAACCGCAGGCTGAAGAGATTATTTTAGAGAATATACTAAAAGAGGAAGCAGGTGAAGGTCTTTTAGTTTTAGAAAATTTTACAGAAACAACTAGAAGAGCCGAATTAATAACCGAGGAAGATATCAATAAAGAATCTAAAACCTTAGCAGGTAAAGAGGCTTCTGGTGTTTTGGGTACTTTTAAAGTTATAGGTAGAGCCTTGCAAAATATTAATTTTTTAGAACTAATATTGGCGTTAGCTACTATTATCATTATTTACGGTTTTAAGAGAATTACAACGAAAATTCCAAGTGCATTAGTGGCACTTGTTGTTGTGTCAGGAGTTGCTGTTGGTTTTGATTTGCCTTATAGACCTATTGAACAAATACCAACAGGGTTACCCATTCCTAAATTAGAAATTTTTACGGAGTTTAGTTTAAGCAGCCTAACGCCTTATATTTTTACGGCTCTTACCCTAGCTTTATTAGGAGCTATTGATTCCTTGTTAACGAGTGTTGTAGCAGATAATATGACAAAAACAAAGCACAAACCAAATAAAGAATTAGTGGGTCAAGGAATTGGAAATTCTATTGGAGCACTTTTTGGAGGTTTACCAGGAGCAGGAGCAACGATTAGAACGGTTGTAAATATTAATGCTGGTGGTAAAACAAAGCTTTCAGGAATGATTGCTGGTGTTATGTTACTTGTAATTCTATTGGTTTTGAGTCCTGTAGCATCACAGATACCAGCAGCAGTATTGGCAGGTATTTTAATAACCGTAGGTATTGGAGTAATGGATTATAAAGGCCTAAGAGCAATTCCTAGTTTACCAAGAGATGCAAAAATTGCCGGAATAAAAGTGAGTTCTGAAGTAATAATTATGATTGTTGTTTTGTTGCTTTCTACGTTTTGGAATTTGGTTTATGCCGTAGGTATTGGACTTGTAATTGCTTCGTTAATGTTTATGAAAAAAATTGGTGATCTAACAGCGAAACGTTCAGATGTGAAGTCATTGTCAAAAGAGAAATATTGGGATGATGAAATGGAAATGCCAGAGAAATTAAAAGAAGAGGTGTTTATAAAACATGTTAAAGGTCCATTGTTTTTTGGTTCTACAAGCGAATTTCAGAGTTTATCAAAACAAATACCAGAAACAGCAACTGCCGTTGTTTTCAGAATGGATAGGATGCAATACTTAGATCAATCAGGATTGTATGCTTTAGAGGATGTTTTTGTAGATTTAAAACAACAAGGAAAAGATGTTTTACTGGTTGATGTTTTAGAGCAGCCTTATTATTTAATGGAACGTATTGATATTATTCCTGATCTAATTCCAAAAGAGAATATTTTTGCTACTTTTAAAGAATGTTTAGTTTGGATAAAAGCGAATGTTAAAGATAATGGCACTAAAAATAATAAATGAATCTAGATAGTATTTTTGATAATAATAAACAGTGGATTCATAATAAGTTAGCTGTTGATAATGACTACTTTACTAAATTAGGAAGTGGTCAAAACCCAGAGTTATTGTATATAGGATGCTCAGATAGTAGGGTGGCAGCTGAAGATTTAATGGGCTTAGAACCTGGCGATGTTTTTGTACACAGAAACATCGCCAATATGGTTATTAGCATTGATTTAAATGTAATGTCAGTTGTTAATTATGCAGTTGATCATTTAAAAGTAAATCATGTTGTTGTTTGTGGGCATTATGCTTGTGGTGGTGTAAAAGCGGCTATGCAATCAGCAGATTTAGGTATTTTAAACCCGTGGTTGAGAAATATTAGGGATGTATATCGTATTCATAAGGCTGAGTTAGATGGCATAAAAGATGAAGAAAAAAAGTATGATAAATTAGTTGAACTAAATGTACAAGAACAATGTATTAATTTAATTAAAACTGCAGCCGTACAAAAAGCATATAGAGAAAGAGATTTGAAAGTTCATGGTTGGGTTTTCGATATACATACGGGTAAACTGATTGATTTGAAAATTGATTTTGAAAATATCTTAGAACATATCATGGAGATCTATCATTTAGATTAAATTTGCAAGGTTTTTATAAGAAAGAAGAATGTCTAGAGATATAGAATTAAAAGAAAAATGGGAAGTGTTGAAGTCTAAAATTTCAATGCAATTTGCCGATGGAGAAGCCGTTGACCTGGATGCTATTATCTATTTAATTGGTGTTCAAGAATTAGGGCAAGGGTATCGTAAATTTAAGAAAGACGATAAAGTCGACTTAATGCATATTGCTATTTGTAGATTATTAGAACCGCTTGGTTATTACGAATTTGATTTTTTCGATGATGATGGCTGGCCACATTTCAAAAGTAAAGAAGAATTACCTTTTTTAAAAGCAGGCGAACAATCTGTTTTAATGAAAGAGGCCGTGGTACAGTATTTTGTTGAAAAAGGAGTGATATAATTGCGTTTAAAAATTTAAATAGCTTCAAAAATTTTACCTGGCAACGGTTTAATTACTCCTTTCAATTCTAATGTTAGTAGTAAAGTAGCAATTTTAAAAATAGGCAAGTTACAGTGCAATGCAATAATATCTAGTTGTTGTTTTCCTTCTTTTAGTAGATAATTATAAACTTTTTTTTCAGTGTCATTCAGTTCAATAAACAATTGTTGCTGAATAGCTTTTTTCTTTTCATCATCTTTTTCCCATCCTAAGATGTAAGCTATATCTTTTGCAGAAGTTAAGGAAGCTGCTTTGTTGGTTTTTATCAACTGGTTGCAACCTCTGCTATAGGCATCAGTAATTCTACCAGGAATGGCAAATACATCTCTGTTGTAAGAATTGGCGATATCAGCCGTAATTAGTGAACCTCCTTTTTCAGCAGATTCAATGACAATTGTCGCTTGCGATAGCCCGGCCACAATTCTGTTTCTTTTAACAAAATTCTCTCTATCAGGATTCGTTTTTGACCAAAAATCTGTTATTAAACCTCCATTTTTGAGCATTTGATCAGCTTGTTTTTTATGTAGGGTAGGGTAAATTCTATCCAAACCATGAGCCAATACCGCAACCGTTTGCAATTTGTGTTCTAAGGCTAGTTTATGTGCATGAATATCTACACCATAGGCCAAGCCGCTAATAATAACAGGATTGTATTCTTTTAAATTTATAATGAGTTCTTCTAGTACAGCTTTACCATAACTAGTCATCTGTCTCGTACCTACTATGCTAATGGTTTTATAATTGTTAATGTCAATGTTTCCTCTTTTGAAAAAGAACATTGGGGCATCAAAACAATGTTTTAGGTAATTAGGATAATCATCATCTTGAAAATAGGAATATTGAATATTGTTATTTTCAATAAATTCAATTTCTTCTGCAGCTCTTTCAAATATAGTTTTGTCTTTTAAGGCATATGTAATTGAAGTTCCTACGCCTTGAATTTTCGCTAAACTTTGTTTGTTTTCTGAAAATATAGCTGTTGCACTACCACATTGAGCTATTAATTTTTTAGCCATAACATCACCAACGCCATTGGCATTAATTAATGCTAATAAATGAAGTAGTTCTTCGTTTTTCAAGTTTTAGGTTTTAAAAATTTCAAGATACAAACTTTGTTAATAAAAAAGTGAAGCATTACTAAATTAAACTAAAGTTTTTTTTACATTTGTTGCACTAGACTTTTAACCCCTAAAACTTTACTCAACTGAGACTTTGTAATTACATAAGTGATTTATTATATCGTTACGAATGTGTAATTGTACCTGGGTTTGGTGGTTTTGTAACGAATACAAAATCGGCAATTATCAGTCCGTATTCCAAAACATTTTATCCTCCTCATAAGCTCATTACTTTTAATAGTCATTTAAAAAATAATGATGGTTTATTGGCAAATTATATTGCAGCGTTAGACCAAGTACCTTACGAGCATGCTTTAAATTTTATAAAATTTGAAGTTGGTCAATGGTATGATATTATTAAACAATCAGATTTAACGTTAGAATCTATAGGTAAGTTTTCTTTAGATAATAATGATACTATAATCTTTGAAACTCAAACAGAGATTAATTATTTAACGGAATCATTTGGAATGTCTTCTTTTGTTCTACCAGAAGTGAAAAGAGAAACGTTACTTAAGGAAACGCCACCAATTGTTGCAAGACCAGTTCAGTTAGACGCAAAAAGGAAAAAAGAATCTAATGCATTTTTAAAATATGCAGCCATATTCGTAATAGGGCTTTCTTTATTAGGTTTGGGAGCTAATTCTATTTATCAAAAAAACCTTTCAGAGCAGCAAAATATTGCGAATCAAGAACAGTTGCGTGAAACGCAAACCAAAATTGAAAAAGCTACTTTTATTGTATCTGAAGCTTTGCCATCATTGAGTGTAGAAGTGTCGTTAGATAAAAAACCTTATCATATTATAGCGGGTGCCTTTCGTTATCCAGAGAATGCTCAGCGTTTGGTAAATCAATTGATCTCAAATGGTTACAAGGCTCGAGTTTTAGGAGCTAACAAATGGGGGTTGACGCAAGTTTCTTACGAAAGTTATAGCGAAATAAATGACGCTATTAATAGCTTATACAGAATTAGAGAAACCGAGGCCAATGCTGCTGCTTGGTTATTAACTCAAGATTTGTAAAGACCTTTCTATATCCTTCCATTTAACGAATTACTGACTACATTAATATTTTTTTCATTATACTATTTATTTAGAGTTACCGTTCTATCTTTGCCTACTTAAATAACGATTAACATTTTTAAAATGAAAATAAAAACTCCAAAAGAATCTTTAACGGTATTAACTGATATGGTACTGCCTGGAGAAACGAATTCTTTACATAACCTTTTTGGTGGTGAGCTTTTAGCAAGAATGGATAGAGCTTGTAGTATTGCCGCACAAAGGCACTCGAATAGAATAGTAGTAACGGCATCTGTAAATCACGTAGCTTTTAATAAAGCCGTACCTGTAGGTAGTGTGTTAATTATAGAATCGAAGGTTTCTAGAGCTTTTAACTCGTCTATGGAAGTTTATGCTGATGTATGGACAGAAGATCGTGAAAGTGGTGAGAAATCAAAGGTGAACGAAGGTATTTACACTTTTGTCGCGGTCGATTTAACGGGCTCTCCTGTAAAAGTACCTGTTATTAAACCTGAAACAGAGTTAGAAAAAGAACGTTTTGAAGGAGCTCTACGCAGAAAGCAATTAAGTTTAATTTTGTCTGGTAAAATGAAACCTGAAGAAGCCGATGAGTTAAAGGCTCTTTTTGCTTAAGTCTTTAAAGGATTTTACCAATCCAAGATTCAGGGTTTTGAGGATGTATCTCTTTCATAAAACTGAATATGAGAACGGTTTTACCATTAATTGCATCCGTATGAATTGTGCCTATTTCAACTCCAGTATCAACATTATCGCCTAATTTAACCAATACATCATCAAGGTTTTTATATGCAGTAATGTAATTACCATGTTGTATCAGTACCATTTTTTTTCTGCCAGATTGTAGTTGGATAGATAAGACTTTTCCCTTAAAAATAGCTCTGGCTTTGGCTCCTTTTTCCGTTGCAATATGTATACCACTTGAGTTAATGGTAATGCCTGGCATGGTGGGATGTTTTTGCTTTCCGAATTTTCTGATAATAAGACCTTTTTTTACCGGCCATGGTAACTTACCTTTATTAGCAACTAGATTACTAGCCAATTTTTTATTTTCAGGAGTTAAATGAAACCCTGAAGATGCTTTTTTTCCGGCACTTTTATTTGATTTGGCAATAGCAGCGGCAATTATTTTGTCTACTTGTCGGTCAATTTTACGCTCTTCAGCTTGTTTGCTTTTTATTTGAGCAATATATTTTCTTTCTTTTGCTTTTACCTTACCAACCAACCTTACTTGTGAATTTTTTTCACGTCCAATGCTGTCTTTTTGTTGTGTGTGAAGAGCGATAAGCAGTCGTTTTTCGTCTTCTTTATTTCGTAAAGAATCAGTTAAGACACTTAAGGTATTTGCAGAAATCTTTATTTGTTCTCCTTGTTTTTTTCTATAAGTAGCGTACTGTTTTATATACTGTAAACGTTTATAGGCTTGAGTAAAACTTTCTGAGGATAGTAAAAATAGTAAACGACTTTGTTTATTTTTACTTTTATAAGAACTTACCACCATGTTGGCGTAATCCTTTTTTAAAACAGATAGATTTTTTTCTAATGAATTGATTTCCTTTTCATTTTTTGCAATGGCTTCTGAGAGCACTTCTGCCTCCTCGTCAATGGTTCTAATTAATCGAGAACGAACACTTATTATTTTAGTTAAATCATCAAGTTCAGACAATAAGGTCTCGGCTTCTTTTTTCGATTTAAATAAAAGATTTTGCGTTTCTTTTATTTCTTCTTGAAGTTGTTTTCTCTTTTTTTCTAATTGAGATTTCGATTGCCCCAACGAAGAAATCGTGAAGAATATGGAGATAATAATAAATAAGACAACTCTTAAGTTCATATTACAAAACTATCCTTTTTTAGATAAATAGCATTTTAGATTCTAAAAATATTTCAACAAAGTTATACCAATTTATTTGGACTAAAATATTTTATTATTTCAGTTCTATCTTTTCGTAATTTTTTGGTATTTCAAAAGGGAAACTAAGTGATTTATTGAATTCAACGGTTTTATAATCAACATCTATGGTAGAAGTATTTTTTTTGTCTGACGCAATAATGTAAATTTCTCTAGGAAAAAATTCATTTTCTATAGTTTCATAATTACCATAATTAATAACCAACGTATTGTTTTCTTCTTTTTGATTCAGTTGTTGACTATTAATTTTAAAGTTAATAGGGTTTATTAAAAAAAGAATATCAAATAAAGGATTGCTAACTTTTGGTTTTAACTGATAATTTTTTTCAGAAAAAGAGATATCAAAAGACTCTTTTTTAAGGTCTAGTAAACTCTGCCCCAATAAAAGATCTTGTACTTTTTGAAAATCTAATTCTGTACCTAAGAAATTACTTAATAACTTAAAATCACCATCAAAATAGGTTCTGTTTATTTTTTCATAAAAGCTAACTCTATTTGGAGTTATTAATACTTTACCTACAGAAAAACCTAATTTTGATAAGCTAATCCAGATGGTTTCATCTTTTTGAAGTCTTAATGAACCTGTTACACTTGGTAAATTACTTTTTCCTTTATATTTAATTTTTAACTTGGCGTTGATGGTCTTTTTATCAAAGGAATTGATGTAATGATTCTTGATTACTCTTTTAGATGACAAAGCCGTATTCTCTGATGTGTTTGTTATTTTTTTTGATTTACAGGCCGAAAATGACAATAGTACAATAGCTATAAAAGCAATTTTTTTTAACATTTTATGATTTTTTTTGTCTTATTGCTGTTGCTTTATTATAATTCTTAGAAGCTTCAACATTATTTTTTAATCCTTTATAGCTCAATCCCATTTGATCATAAAAATCAGCTTCAAGGACAGCATCATCAACTATATAATCTAATCCTACTTCTAATTTAAGAAGTGCTTGATCATATTTTTTGGTATAATTAAGAGCTTTAGCATTCATTAAATAAACGAAAGGTTGGGCAGGAAAAAGTTCTGTTCCAGTTGCACTTTCTTTTTCCAGCTCTAAATATTTCTCTTTATCATTCAACTTAATCAATAACTGCTTCAACACTCTAAATGATTTTTCAGATTGATAGGTAGCTTTTAATTCAGTTAGAGTTTGATCTTCTATATTTTTGTCATTAGATGCATCGACTGGTGTTGAAACGCTACCGCTTAAAATGGATTCTTTAAAGGGTAGGAAATTTTCGTCTAATGTTCCCTTTTTTTCTAGATCTAACAGAATCTTTTTAGCGTCTTCAATTTGATTATTTTTAATATACAGAATAACTAAATCTAATTCGGAATTGGCATTTTTTTCAGCAATTTTTTTCTGAACTTCTAAAGCTGCTTTAAAGTTGTTTTGACGGTTATAAATATCTCTCAGCAAAATTTGCATAAACAAATTATTTACATCTTTTTTTAAGGCACTTTTTACAAAGGCTTCAGCTTCTGTGTATTTTGCAAGTTCAAAGTAATTTTTACCAAACTCAAAATTTAATGCCTTGTCATCACTTCTTATATCTTGACATTTTTCTAGAGCTACGATAGCTTGATCAAAATTTCCGATAGCTTTTTGTTGCAAGGCTTCAAAGAAATACTTTTCAAAATCTAGATCGCTTTGTTCTTTTTTAAGCTCTTCTACATTTTTTGTTTCTAAAAATACTTGAGCCAATGAATCATTCTGAGTAAATCCCATAAAAGAAAAACTCATCATAATTAAAACAATGATATGCCTAATCCACTTTGTCATTAAACTTAAACCAAATTAGAATAATCGCCTATACTTATTGAGGTGAAATCACCATTGTATTCAACATTATTACCAATCATTGCATTATCTAAAGTTGCATTCTTAATCGTAGTATTCGTTTGAATTAATGAATTACTAATTGTTGAATTTTCTACAACACTATTTGTGCCAAGTGATACATTTGGTCCAATTTTAGCATTAATTAACTTTACATTATCACCGATATAGCATGGTTCTATAATTTCTGAATTTTCTAAAATTACAGATTTTGATACCAAGTTTTGTCCAGCTTGCTTTGCAAATTGCAAGACTCTACCATTTGTTTCAACGGTGATTGCTTTATTACCACAGTCCATCCATTCGTCAACTTGACCAGGTACAAACTTCATACCTTTTTTCTTCATGTTTTCTAATGCATCAGTTAACTGATATTCGCCTTTGTCTTTGATATCATTATCTAACAAATATTGTATTTCGTCTCGTAAAATTTCACCCTTTTTAAAGTAATAGATACCTATAATGGCTAAATCTGAAATAAATGTTTCTGGTTTCTCAACGAAATCGGTAATAACACCATTTTGCATTTTTATAACACCATAGGCACTAGGGTTTTCAACTTGTTTTACCCAAATAGCACCATCTGCATTTTCATCAAGTGTAAAATCAGCTTTAAAAAGCGTGTCGGCAAAAGCAACGACACAAGGACCATTTAAAGATTCCTTTGCACATTGTATAGCATGAGCTGTACCTAAGGCTGTTTCTTGAACTGTTACCACACCTTTTGCTCCTAAGTCTTTTGCTATAGCCAATAATTTACTTTCAGTATCCTTAGGAAAAGTAGGACCTATTATAAAAGCAATTTCTTCAACATTTTGTTTTAAAACAGCAGCAATGTCTTCAACCAATCGTTGTACGATAGGTTTTCCGGCTATTAATGTTAAAGGTTTAGGAATTGTTAAAGTGTGAGGTCTTAGGCGAGAACCTATACCTGCCATAGGGACAATTATTTTCATAAGTAACTTTGTTTTTAAAGAAAGCAAATATAGTTATTTGAACTGGTTTAGTATTTTTCCATAAATGCTCCATCTTTAACGGTGTAATGGAAGTGAATATTGTTGGTTTTACTCGTTTTTTGCCATTGTTCTACTAGGTTTTTGTAGTTTGAAGCATCTGCAATTATTGTTTTTGGTTTCATTTGATCTATTAATCGGTCTAAATTTAACTTTGGTGAGTTTCGCAACCAAATTATTTCCGGATTAATGTTTAGATTTTTGTAAACACCAAAACTATCTATTACAACTATGCTTTTTGACCCAAATTGATAGGTGTTTTTAATTAAATTTTCATCAGATGCAAGCTTTGAATTTGTGCCGATTAAATAATCTTTAATAAAACCTTTATTTGTTAAACTGTCTAAATTATGTTCAATACTGGTTGCATTACCATTTCTTTTTAAAAGAATTGAATATCTCGATTTATTAAAAATTACAAATTCAGATCCATGATGGGTATTGTATTTTTCTAGAATTAAATTCGATTGAAAAAAAATAACAGCTATTAAAATATATTTTATGGCAGTTTTGTTTCTAGTTTCAAACCATTTAAAAAATGTGATTATAAGCAAATAGCTTAAAATAGTAGAAACTACGGTAAAAGAAATGTTCTGAAATAAGAAAGACTCTTGTTTTCCTATCCAACCCACTGTTGTATTAAGTATAGAGATTATTTCTTCATATATATTGGCTATGAAATTCGGTAATATGTCCAACAGAGCGAGGAGAATTACTAATATCCCCAATCCTAAAATTAGCCCTAAAAAGGGAATAATTATAAGATTTGCCACTAAAAACAGCCCTGGAAATTGGTGAAAATAATACAAACTCAGAGGTAAAACACCTAACTGAGCGGCTATAGAAACCGTAAACAGTTGCCAAGGGTAATCAATTACTTTATACTTAGGTTTCCATAGATTATATAATTTTGGTTGTACCCAAACTATAAAAAACACAGCTAAATAACTGAGTTGAAAACCAACTTCAAAAAGATAAAGAGGATTAAATAATAACAGAAAGAAAACAGAAATTAATAAGGTTTTATACGTGTTAATCTCTTTTTTGGTTGCTAATGCTACGGCAACGGCAGTAAACATTGTGACTGCTCTAATAACGGAAGCTGATAATCCCGCAATAAAAGCAAATGCCCATAAAAAGAATACAACAATACATAATTTTATAACCTTACCCTGTTTTAGTCTTTCTAAAGGTTTAAACAAAAAGTTGAGCAGTAATAAGATTATTCCCACATGCAATCCTGAAACAGCTAAAATGTGTATGGCTCCAGCATTTTGGTAATTTTCTATGATTTCTTTTGATATTTCTTTTCGCTGCCCTAACAGTAATGCATTAATTATGGCTAACTCATCTCCCTCAAACCCATTTTCAAGTAATGAAGTATTTATTTTTTGTCTAAAGGTATGTGCTAATCCTTTTAGAGATGTTTTATTATTATTTAAGGGTATTATGGTACCGTCATAAATTGTCATTTGATGATGAATCTGCTGTCTGGCTAGATAATTCTTATAATTAAATTGATAGGGATTTAAAGGTTTATCAATTTCTTTAAAATCTTCAAAAACCATGATTTTATCATCTATGGAAAAATCATTCTTTGTGGAATCTTTTAAAATATTAAGTTTTATTTTCCCTACTGAATGAGCACTGTTAATGCTTACAACTGTAGCAATGTAGCTATCGTAATAAGCGTTGGGTTTTAAAATGTCTATAATTATTAACTCCGTTTCATTTGAATTATCTGACAAATGGTTGAGATAATTTTTTTCATTTACATTAGGATTTTTAAAGGTAACCGAAGCAAAACCTATGAGGATAAAAATAGCGTACGTACAGACCGTAAAATAATGATACTGATTTTCCTTTTTTTTTGAAAGTAAGTATGTTATTAATAGTAATAGTAATGAAAAAACTAAGAGTGCACTAACCAGAAGAAAACGTAATTCAATATAGAACCCTAACACAATACCAATAATTAAAAAAAAGACAAGTTGTGCAGGTATGTATTTTAGTATTTTCAAATATGTACAGTATTAAATAAGTCTCAATTTACCATTTATTGTTAAATCTATACCATTTGTTAAGAAAAACAATACTTACGTTTAATTTACTTTAAATTAATCCTTTTCTGACCTATCTTTGAAGTAAGTATCAACCCAAATACTTAAAAATATTGTGAATAGTCAAAGTACTATTTAAAGAAATTAAATTTAGAGTTATTTAATTAAAAGCCTCATCTGCATCTCATGTCATTTGGGGCTTTTCCCATTTTTATAGCCAACTATTTTTCTCTTTTTTATTCCTTCTTTTTTGATAATTAATTGCCGAACTTTGCATTTTAAAACCGGCTGATTTAGTAGCATGCAATCCAAACCAAAAATTACCTTTACATATATTAATAAATTAGCACTACCAGCACTAATAGCAGGTATTGCAGAACCATTGCTTTCTCTAACAGATACTGCGATAGTCGGTAATATTGATGTAAATGCTACAGAGGCATTGGCTGCGGTAGGTATTGCAGGTTCATTTTTGTCTGCTTTAATCTGGATTTTAGCTCAAACACGTTCGGCTATATCTGCCATAATTTCACGTTATTTTGGAGCTAATAGATTAGATGAAATACAATCTTTGCCAACCCAAATTATTGTAATTAATTTAGCATTAAGTGCTATTCTGTATTTTGTATCCATAGCTTTTGTTGAATTTATTTTTAAACTCTATAATGCAGAGGGACTTATTTTAAATTATACAGTTTCTTATTATAAGATTAGAGCTGTTGGTCTGCCATTAACGTTATTGGTATTTTCAATTTTTGGTGTTTTCAGAGGTTTGCAAAATACGTTTTGGCCTATGATAATTAGTATTACAGGCTTGCTTTTGAATGTTGGTTTAGACTTTGTTTTGGTATTTGGTATTGAGGGTTTTATTCCAGCAATGCATATTGAAGGTGCGGCATATGCCAGTCTTATTTCTCAAGTTGTTATGGCGGTAATGGCTTTGTATTTATTCATAAAAAAAACACCGTTCGAATTGAAGTTTCTATGGCCATTTAATACTGAAATAAAACGATTGCTATTGTTAAGTTTAAACTTATTTATAAGAGCATTGTCTTTAAATATTGCTATTTATTTCGCCAATTCCTATGCTACAGCTTATGGAAACAATTATATAGCCGCTCAGACAATCGCATTTCAAATATGGTTGTTTTTTGCTTTTTTTATTGATGGATATGCAAGTGTTGGTAACATTGTTTCGGGTAGGTTATTAGGAGAGAAAGATTATAAAAGCTTATGGAAATTAAGTGTTGACCTCAGTAAATATGCTATTGTCATAGCGTTTATTTTGGCGATTATTTGTTTTATATTTTATATACCTATCGGTAAGGCTTTTACAAAAGAAACAGACGTTTTAGATTCCTTTTATGGAATTTTTTGGATTGTATTATTGATGCAACCCTTAAATGCCATTGCTTTTGTTTTTGACGGATTGTTTAAAGGCTTAGCAGAAGCCGTAACATTAAGAAATACACTACTAATTGCGACATTCTTAGGATTTATACCTGTGTTATTAATCGGAGATTATTACGGATTAAAACTATATGCGATATGGATAGCTTTTACCGTTTGGATGTTTTTAAGAACAATTATATTGGTGATTGTTTTTAGGAAGAAGTATTTGGTCAATACTACTATTTAGAGTTATAGATTAGCCCAGCTGCTTTATCACTTGCACCTTTACCTCCTAATTTTTTTTCTAATTCAAAATAGTCTAAAAAGAGTTTTTCCCTGTATTTATTGTCCAATATATTAGTGAGCTCTTTCTCTAACCTTTTCGGATTAAAGTCATGCTGAATAAGTTCAGTGACGACTTCACGATCCATAATTAAATTCACTAATGATATGAATTTTAACGTGATAATTCGTTTAGCTATTTGATAGGATATATTACTCGCTTTATAACATACCACTTGAGGTACTTTAAACAAAGCGGTTTCTAATGTGGCAGTACCAGATGTTACTAAAGCAGCATATGAAACGGATAATAAATCATATGTTTTATTCGATATAAACTTAACATTTGAATCTTTTATGAAAGGTTTGTAAAATTCAAAATCTTGACTTGGAGCACCTGCAATTACAAATTGATAGTCCTTAAATTTATCAACCATTTTAAGCATTACTGAAAGCATTTTAGTTATTTCTTGCTTGCGACTTCCAGGTAATAGTGCTATAATAGGTTTTTCGGATAGGTTGTGTTTTTTCTGAAAAATTTTTTCACTTACTTGAGTTCTATCTGAAATGGCATCAATCAAAGGATGGCCTACAAAATTAACTTTATAGTTATATTTTTCGTAAAAAGCCTCTTCAAAAGGTAAGATGACAAACAAGTTATCTATATCCCGTTTTATGTCTTTTACACGGCTTGCTCTTGACGCCCAAACTTGAGGTGATATATAATAATTGGTTTTAAAACCTTCTTTTTTTGCCCATTTTGCGATACGCAAATTGAAACCAGAATTATCAACAAAAATAATATGATCTGGTTGATATTGTGCAATGTCTTTTTTACAGAAAGAAATTAGTCCTAAAATTTTACGAAGATTGAAAATAACTTCCGCAAAACCCATAAAAGCTCGGTCTTTATAATGCTTAACTAAGGTGCCGCCAACGGATTCCATCAAGTCTCCACCCCAGAACCTAAACTCAGCATTTGCATCTTTTTTTTGCAATGCTTTCATTAGATTTGAAGCATGTAAATCACCTGAGGCTTCTCCTACAATGATGTAATATTTCACTTAATTTAATCTTAGGTTTAGATTTAAAGTTTTATTGAACCGTAGGACCCCTCCGCCCATAAAAATTCTCTAAAGCTTAAAACGGCCACTGAACACCTCCCCTTGAAAAAAGAGGAGGACCATTCGTTTTTCTATTCATTATAATTTTAATGACATCATATCATCTTCAAATTATTAACTTCTTGCTGTGTTAAGTGCTTCCAATGTCCTCTTGGTAAGTTTTTCTTGGTCATACCAGCAAAAATAACACGGTCTAATTTAGTTACTTTATATCCAAAATGTTCAAATATTTTTCTAACAATTCGGTTTCTTCCAGAGTGTATTTCAATACCGATTTCAGTTTTTGATTCATTTTCTATATAAGAAATTGCATCTACAAAGACCATTTTACCTTCTAGCACAAAGTTTTCAGAAATTTTTTGTAAATCGGTTAATGCTAACTTTTTATCAAGAGAGGCATGGTATAATTTTTTAATATTATGCTTTGGGTGTGTTAGCTTTTTAGCCATTTCACCATCGTTAGTGAAAAGTAATAAACCCGTAGTATTTCTATCCAACCTTCCTACTGGATAAATGCGTTCTTTTGTAGCTTTTCCAACCAATTCCATTACAGTATGTCTACCACGTTCATCATCCATAGTGGTAATGTAATTCTTTGGTTTATTAAGTAAAACGTAGCGTTTTGGTTCCGGATTAATTGATACGTCATCAAAACGAACATCATCTGTCGGTTTTACTTTATAGCCCATTTCGGTAATTACTTTACCGTTAACAGTAGCACTTCCAGCTTTAATGTAGGTATCAGCTTCTCTACGAGAACAAATTCCAGAATTAGAAATGTATTTATTCAATCTGATTTCGGTAGGCTCTTCAAGACGTTGTTTTGGAGTGTCTTTTCTGATATCCTTTCTATATGGGTTTGCTTTACCTTTTGTAAAAGTTTTACCTTTATTAAAAGATTTTCTTACCGTAGTTGATTTCTTTTTTGAATCTGAATTTGGAGAAGACGTTTTGGCTTGTCGTCCTCTCGACGAGTTTTGTTTTGCCATTTTATATATTTTATGAACTTCTTATTGTTAGAAGTTTGAACGGCAAAATTAATACATTTAGGGAATTTAAACTACTCTTTAATCTCAATTATTTGTTGTCGCTCTCTGTTTACCATAAGTTTAGTAACATCTGGCCGTGAATAATGCCCAACAGGATCGAAATTCTGACGTTCTTCTAATACACGATTAAAATCTAATGTTTCAATAAGTAGCCCTTCTTTATGTAAAACAGGTTCTAACAACCATTCACCATCCGGACCAGCAATACACGAACCTCCATTGGCTAAAACTTCTGGAGCATTTTTAAGTATTTTTTCTAAATGTGGTGTGTTTTTAGGAAAATCACTTTTAGCCATTAAGCTAGATACAGAGATTACAAACGAACGTGATTCTCTTGCTATAAATCGAGTTATGTCTTTGGTGTTATGGTCACTGCCAGGCCAAACTGCAATATGTAAATCTTCTCCCATACCATACAAAGCAGTTCTTGGTAATGGCATCCAATTCTCCCAACAATTTAAACCACCTACCGTAAAATTTTTAAGTGGATGTACTCGTAATCCGTTTCCATCGCCAGGGGCCCAAGTTAATCGTTCGTCATAGGTTGGTTGAAGTTTTCTATGTATCGACTGTATTTCTCCTTTCTGATTGATATATACAAGTGAACAATATAGGCTATGACCTCCTCTATTTTTTGCTCTTTCAATTATGCCTAAATATATGGAAATAGTATTTTCTTGTGCCAATTTACAAATACTATCTAGCTCTCCAGCTTCAATTTGAATTGAATTATTTGCATAATGAGCATGGAGTTCTTTATTTGTTTTAGTATTCCACTCGGCACCGCCTGTTAGTGCCAGCCAAAAAGGATAACCTGGCAATAGAGCCTCTCCAAAAACAACTAATTCACAATTTTGATCTGCAGCAGTCTTAATATTTGAAGCAATTTTTTCAAGAGTTTTGTCTTTATCTAACCAAACAGGTGAAATTTGAGCTAAAGCAACTTTTAGTAAATGTGAATTCATCTGTTATTATTTTTTAATGGTCAGATGGAATGCCAAGATTATGATATTGGTGTTCTCCAAATTTTATTTAGTCATTTCATAGTATTCTTTTAATTATTACAGAAGTGTCAATAAAGGCTAAACTAAACACGCCCGCAATAATTAATAATTTAAGAATGGTATGCAAGAGCATGTAATTTTTTTTAGTATTTGATCGCCATAATAAGATTAGAAAGACTAATAAAACTATTGCCGTGAAATAAAAATAATACTTCATTAAACCTATTTCAGGATATTTTAATAAGAATAAAATAGGAGGTATGGTTAAAAATACAATGAGTGTAATAAGGGTTTTAGTAAACCGTTCGCCATATTTTATGGGTAAAGTCATGTAATTTGAAACAATATCACCCTGTATGGTTTCTAAATCTTTGATAAGTTCTCTTATTAATAATATAAAAAACAGGAAACAAGCATGGGTAAAAATGATAGTAGAAAAGTTCCTATAGTATACAAAAATTACAAAAAAAGGTAATAGTGCTAAAATGGCGGCGGAGAATAATTTTACTAATGGATAATGGCGTAGTTTGTGAGAATAAAACCAGATTGAAAAAATATAAACTGCAAAAAACACTGCTGCTTTCCATGACACAAAAAATGCAAATGCGAAACCTAAAAAGTTAAGTGTAAAGTAAATATATAATTTAGTTTGCTGAGTAACAATACTATCTAGCTTTGTTTTTTGAGGTTTATTTATTTTATCTTTATCTACATCATAAAAGTTATTGATAATATAACCTGAGGCAATTACACATATAGTCGCCAAAACGATTAGATACAAATCTAAATTAAGTAAGACGCCACGTAACGATTTTTCAGGAGCAAAAATAAATATAGACGCTAAATATTGTGCAATTACGATAATTACAATATTATAACCTCTTACTACAGATAGTAAACTGAAAAATTTATAGTAAAAAGGGTATTTTTTTGGTTTTTTGGGTGTGTTCTCTTCCGCGGCTTTAAGTAAGTCCATAACCCATAATTAAAATCTGTAAACTAATTCTAGCTTATAATTTTTTAGAATCTCTTGAGCTTTTGCATAGTCAGGTGTAAAACCTAAAATATAGCCACCTCCACCAGAGCCACATAATTTTAAATAATAGGCATTGCTATCAATACCATGTTGCCAAAGTTTATGAAATGCTTTAGGAATCATTGGTTTAAAATTAGCCAACACAACTTTAGAGAGTTGTTTTACATTTCCAAAGAGCGATTTCGCATTTCCATGTAAAAAATCATCAATACAAGCATCAGTATATTTTGCAAAATCTTCATTGATCATTTTTCTAAAACCTTCATTTTTCATTTTATTCATGAAAAGGCTAACCATAGGTTCAGTTTCACCAATTTGTTCAGAATCTAATAAAAACACAGCACCTTTACCTTCTTTTTGAGATGGTATTCCTGTTGGCTCTAAATTATCTTTAGAGTTGATCAGAATGGGTAAACTTAAATAACTGTTTAACGGATCTAATCCGGAACTTTTACCATGAAAGAAAGATTCCATCATTCCAAAAATTCCTTTTAACTTTAATAATTTATCTCTGGTTAAATTTTCTAATACAGTAATTTTGTCATCGGCATATTTGTCGTAAATCGCAGCTACTAAGGCACCTGAACTTCCAACACCATAACCTTGAGGTATACTAGAATCGAAATACATACCATTTTGTATATCTCGCTTTAATTCATCCAATCTAAAATGTACAATATTGTTATCAGTCTCTGATAAATAGTTGTAATATTTCAATAAATTTTCATTGGATTTTTTAGCAGTATCCGATAAATTATTTGATGTTTTTAAGGCACCTTTAAAAAAATTATATGGTATCGCCAAACCCTTAGAATCTTTTATAATTCCGTACTCACCAAAGAGTAAAATTTTAGCATAAAATAAAGGTCCTTTCATCAATTTATGAATATTAACATAATAATATGTTGCAAATATAATATAATCTCACTAATAATATTGCTTCTATGGTTCTTAAACGCTGTTATATAACGTTTATTATCAAAACAAACGTCATTGTTTAATCTTCTATGGTACCATCATAATAATATACTTGCCATGTTTCTGACTTTTTTCCATTGGCATATTTACCTTCGGCTTTTAATTTTCCACTTTTATAATGTTCTTTCCAATCACCAATTCTTTCTCCAATTTTATAGTTACCAGATTCTGAAAGTTGGGCGTTTTCATGATATGCTACATACGCACCATCAATTTTACCGTTAACATAAGAATATTCACTTTTTAACGGACCACTCATATAATAATTTTTACGTAAACCATGAGGTACATTATTTTTATAATGAACGGTTTGCATTACTTTTCCATTAGGATGGTACCAAATTACTTTTCCGTGGAGAACTTCTTCATTTTCTTTTAATGACAAGGCTTCCATTTGTTTAGTACCATCAATATAATAGTCTTTCCACCAATAACCATTATCTTTTTTATCAGGTGCGGGTCTGTAATATGAGGCTTGGGCTCGTGCTGTTTCTCCCCAATTAGAATCGTACCAAAGGGTGTCTTTTTGAGCAAATAAAAGTGTAGAAAAAAGGAATGTAAGTAGGCAAAATAATGTAGTTAAGTTTTTCATGACCGAAATTTTAAGTTAATAAAATTCAAAACGATATACCTAGCTTTTGCATGATTAAGCTCTATGTATATATATCGTTTTGCTAATTCAGTCTGAATTTATTATAACGTTGTATCGGCCAAAAAATCAAAAGAACAAATTATAAAAGGATTGGAAATCTATTGAATTTGCCTCGCTCCAAATCCGACCCTGTCACAAATATAATGATTATTTTGACAAAATTGAATTAATTCACTGATAATAAAATCGTTAACTTTTTCCTTTTCTTTTTCAGGAAATAAGATATGAACATTGGCACCAGCATCTAACGTAAAGCAGATGTTTGAGTTTGTCTTTTCTCTGAATGCCCAAATTTTATTTATTATTTCTAACGTATTCGGCTTCATTAAAATAAAATATGGATGGCTGGTCATCATCATAGAATGGAGCGTAAGTGCTTCGCTTTCAACAATACTTATAAACGATTTTAAGTCGCCCGATTTTAAAGCTTCTGAGATTTTAATCATGTTTTCATTTGCTTGTACAAATCGTTGTTGAGCAAAAGGATGATTGTTCATTAAGTTATGGCCTACGGTACTCGATACTTGTTTTTCTCCCTTGTCAACTAGTAAAATTGTATCGTGGTAATTTTTAAAATTTTCATGAACAGTTCCAGATAATTTTACTCCAAACAGGTCAGAACTCTTATCAATTTTATCGTGTTTACCCCAAACGACAAGCGGACCCTCGATGCTCCTAGCTGCACTACCTGAACCTAAACGAGCCAAAAAAGAGGCTTTTTTGCTAAATAATTCGTCTGAAATATCGGGATTTAAGGCTTTTTCCATGCTCATAATACACAATGTTAAAGCCGCCATTCCGCTAGCTGAAGATGCAATTCCGCTACTGTGCGGAAATGTATTCTGTGTTTTAATTACAAAATTATAATCTGAAATAAATGGAACATATTGTTTTATACGCTCAAAGAACTTTTCTATTTTCGGTTTAAAGTCATCCTTCTTTTCGTCTTCAAAATAGATATCGAAATTGACATTTTCGTTAGGTTGACCTTTTCTAAAATCAATAGTAGTGATTGTTGAGCAAGCATCTAAAGTAAAACTGATAGAAGTATTTTTAGGAAGTTGCGGTTCTTTTTTTCCCCAATATTTTACTAATGCAATATTACTTGGAGCTTTCCATGTAAAAGAGCCATCATCTAATATTCTTTTCTGTGTTGGTTTGTAAATAAAATTGTCGCGTTCCAAAGTTGAGATTTTTCACAAAGATAAATGTTAGGGAACAAGTTTTCTATTTTTTTTAGATTTATTCAGAGAAACAAAAGTAATACCAATGATTACAATTACTGCACCTAATAATTGCATTATGGTTAATCTTTCATCAAGAAAAATATAAGCTAAAATTATGGTAGATATTGGACCAATACTACCGATGATTGAAAAATTAGAAGCTCCTATTTTTTTAATAGCTAATGAGACTAAAAACGAAGGAATTAATGTTGATAAAATAGCCATCATAAAACCAAGTAGATATACTTGATAGGAATATTGAAAAACACTTGTTCTGTCGAATATTAAGTAATGAATTATGACACAAACTGACGATATTATCATAGCGTAAGACGTAAAACGCAAGACTCCAAATTTTGGTATTAACCATCCGCTACCAACGAGATAGGAGGCATAGGTGAGGGCACTTAAAAAGATAAGAAATCCGCCAAGGAAAATATGGTCACCGTTATATTGCAATTCTCCACTAAATGTTATAATTACTCCAAAATAGGTGATTAAAATGGCGATAATCTGCTTTGGTGAAATTCTTTCTTTTAGAAAAACTCTTGAGATTAAAAGCACCAAAGTTGGGTACACAAACAGGATAATTCTTTCTAAACCAGCCTTGATGTATTGTAGGCCTAAAAAATCGAAATAGCTAGCTAAATAATAGCCGATAAATCCAAAAAAGAGCAACCACAGATAATCTTGTTTCTTAATATTTGTTGTTGATTTTGATTTCTGAAAGTATAGAATTATCAAATAGAAAGGAAGTGAAAAAAGCATCCTAAATAATAGTAAATGTAACGAACTTACATTGTATTGGTAGGCTAATTTAACCATAATGGCTTTTGCGGAAAACAAAACGATACCAACAATGGCAATAAGTACAGCCGAGTTTTTGATTTTTGAAAATAGCATAAGCAAATGTATTGTAATGCAATTTTCTGAATATCATGAATTACTTATAATTACGATGCTCAATACTGTATTATAGACTTTCTAATTTTTTAAGCACATCATTTTTGTAGGTTCTGCTTATTGGGATGGCTTTGTTGCCAAGTTCTACAAATTCATTGGTAAATAATTCTATTTTATGAATTGAGATTATAAATGAACGATGTATTCTTAAAAATTGATGTTGTGGAAGTTTCGCTTCTATATTGCTTATAGTTTCTCGTGTAGTAATGGTTTTATCAATTAAATGAATTTGAATATAATCGCTTAAACTTTCAATATATAGTATTTCAGAAAAATTAATTTTAACCATTTTTCTATCTGCACGTACAAAGATAAAATCATTTTTTTCATAAGCTTCAACAATTGGCTTCCCAATTATTTCAATATTTTCATTGCTGAATTTGTTGATGGCTTTCAATAAACGTTCAAAAGATATGGGTTTTAATAAATAATCAACGGCTTGTAAATCAAACCCATCAATGGCATATTCGCGATAGGCGGTTGTGAAAATTACCTTTATATTTTTATTGATTGATTTCGCAAAGGCTAATCCCGATATTTCGGGCATATTGATATCTAAAAAGATCAAATCAATTTTATTTGAACTGATGGCATTAAAAGCTTCCACAGCATTTTTGCATAATTTAGAAACCTTTATAATATCGATTTTTTGCAAATGCGTATCTAAAATTTCACGAGCTATAGGTTCGTCATCTACAATTATGCAGTTAATCTGTTTCGCCAATTTAGTTTGCTTTTAAGTTTAAAACGTTGAGGTTAACATTATACCAACCCTCAAATTCAGAGATATTTAATGTATAATTATCAATATACAAAATATCCAATCTTTTCTTTATGTTTTTAAGTCCAATACCATAATTTTCTTTTGTGGCTTCATTTTGAATAGTGGTATTTTTTATAGTAAATTTAAGGTTGTCATTTGAAAAACGTATTACAATCTCCGTGTTTAAAAACCCATCTATTAAATTACCATGTTTAAATGCATTTTCTACGAATGGTATTAAAAGCATTGGAGAAATTTGAATGGATTCAGGAATTTCATCAGCAATAAAGGACACTTTTAATGTATCTTGAAATCGTATTTTTTCAAGTTCTATATATTCTTTAATATGAGCAATTTCTTCTTTTAAACTAACTTTAGGTTTGTTTACTTGGTATAAAATATAATCTAACAAATTTGATAATTTTAATATTATTTCAGGTGTATCTTCAGATTGTTTTAAGGCAAATCCGTAAATAGTATTTAATGTATTAAATAGAAAATGTGGGTGAATTTGCTTTTTTAAATATTGCAATTCTTGATTTTTAATCTGCAATTGAGTTTCCAAAATTTTGTTTTCTAATGCTTTGTTTTTAGAAATGGTTTTGAAGTTCTGATTTAATAAACTGATAAAGCTAAAAATGGCAACCACTAAATACACTAGAATTAAAACAAATACAAAGTTTCTACTCATGGGAGGCATTTTTTTTATTTCCATATTTGATAAGAAAATAAAGCCCCCAAAAATTGCCAACACAATCAGGTAAGTAGAAAAAATAGCGGTGTATAAACTATAAATACTGAAAAGAACATATTTTTTAGTTAATAAATATCTTGGAATTAAGTAGTACACCATAAAGTACGTGGTGACCATAGTTATAGGCAATAAAAAACTTGAAAACCAAATGATATAACTGGTGTTGTTGGAATTGTAACTGAAAAAATAAACAAAGAAAAAATACACAACAACCCACAGTAAAAAATGTACGAGTACAAATTTGCTTTTATGCAATAGGTTTATATTCATCATTACAATCTGTAAATGGTTAATTATTTTTAAGCTAAGTTTAGTGTTGCAAGTTGCTTAATTTATTTTAAAATGTATAATATCATAGGTGAATTACCATTTTAGTTATGCTTTTTACAAATAAAAGGTTAAAAGTAGGCTTAGGATGTTAATTATCGTGGTTAATACTGATTCTATCGCTAAAGTATAAATCAATGCTTCTTTCACTTTATATTTGATTATTATTAATCTTAAAATATAATTATTATGTCTGTATTATTTGATCGTCTCAACGAAGGTGGTGCATTTTTTATGTATCCTTTATTATTGATATTAATTCTAGTCATCGTACTAATTGTTAAAGGATTACTTAAAAAAGAATATTCCGAAAAAACAATAAAACTAATAAGTTCTATAACATTATTTGCGTTGGTTTGGGGTTTTTTAGGGCAACTAATTGGTATGATTGGCGGGTTTGATGCTATTGACTCCATTGACACTATTTCGCCAGCGGTTCTGGCAGGAGGTTTAAAAATTAGTTTGTTACCACCCGTTTTCGGTACTGTAGTATTTTTAATAGGTAGGCTGGGAATTATTGCTTTAACATGGATAAAAAAATAAAATATGATACGATTTGTTTTAATAATAGCACTTTTATTTTGCTCATACTTACAGTCTCAAACTGGTGATAAAACGAAACTTGATAGTTTATTTAGCAACATTGAAGAAAATAAAATAGGAATGGGAACGGTTTCCATTTTTAAGGATGGGAAAGAGGTCTATCAAAAATCTATAGGTTTTTCTAATATCAATTCAAAGTCAAAAGCTAATGCTTTAACTAAATATAGAATAGGTTCTATTACCAAAACATTTACAGCTACAATCATTATGCAATTGATTGATGAAGAAAAACTCAACCTTAATTCGAATTTAAGTACTTATTTTCCTGAAATTGAAAATGCCGAGATAATAACAATAGAAAACCTTTTGTATCATAGAAGTGGTTTACATAATGTAACAAATGAAAAAGATTTTCAACTTTGGATAAGCAAACCAAGAACACGAAATGAAATGCTTGAAAAGTTCATTAAAAACGGTGTGGATTTTGAACCTAATGAAAAAACGGCATATTCAAATACAAACTATATTTTACTTTCTTATATAGCTGAAGATATTGATAATAAGTCCTTCTCAGAAATTTTAGATACTAGAATATCTAAACCAATTAAATTAAACAAAACAATTTATGGTAAAGATATTATTCCGAGTGAAAATGAAGCGGTTTCCTATTATCAAGAAAATTCTGCATGGAAGCCTATCACATTAGAAACAGATTTAGCCGGGCCAATGGGGGCTGGGGCAATTGTGTCAACACCAAGAGAGCTAAATGTTTTTTATGATAACTTATTTTCAGGAAAATTAGTTTCAAGGGTGGCTCTAGAACAAATGAAATCTGTAAAAGAGAATATGGGGATGGGATTGTCAAAATTAGTTTTTAAAGGTTTGGAAGTATATGGCCATGATGGAGGAATTGATGGTTTTAGATCTATGGCTGCCTATATACCGAGTAAAAATGTTTCAATTGCCTTTTCTTTTAATGCGGCAAGCACTTCAACGACACCAATTTTGATAGCTATATTAGAAACCTATTTCAGTGATGACCCAAGCCTTGAAAATACATCTAAAATAGTATTAAAGTCTGAAGATTTAGAGGTGTATTTAGGCGTTTACAGTGGTTCAACATTTCCAGCAAAAGTAACTTTTACTAAAGAAGGAAATACATTATTTGCTCAGGCCACAGGACAACCTATTTTTAAATTGATTGCAATCGATAAAGATAGTTTTAGCTATGACTCTATGGGGATCAAGTTTACGTTTAATCTAGCCAATAATTCTATGATTCTTAATTTTGGAGGAAAGATACATGACCTGCAGAAGGAATAATGGTTATTTTTGTGTTTTAAAAACTATACGTTGAGCAGAAAAATAAAATTAATATGGGACTTTAGAGGCCCCGAAGCTTTACCGACAGCAAAGCACCATGCCATTCATTTAAAGGAGTTTGCAGTCAAGGAAAAGCTGTCATATCATCAAGTTGATGTTACTCAACATTCAGAATACTTTGCCATTGCCTTTATCGTTGTGGATGAAAAAGATATGCTTACCTATCGTGATGCGTTAAAGCCACATAGAGGAGAAGTAGCACCTTAAAAAATAAATCTCAAAAAAGGAAATAACGAATTTCAAAAATCTTAGAACAAAATTTTGGGATTTTGAGTTTTTATTTTTCGATGGTTCTAAACGTCAAATTTACTCTTGGTTTAAAGAATTTCTTAGTTGGCGGTAATCTATGTAGCCAATGTGTTTGTGTTTCGTCTTTCATTACCAACAAACTACCATGTTCCAAAACTAAAGAGACAACTTCTTTAGTTAGTTTGTGCTTAAAAGCAAATTTGCGTTCAGCACCAAAACTGAGGGAGGCAATGGCACCATTTTTCTTTAAATCTTTTTCGCCATCGCTATGCCAAGCCATACCTTCTGATCCGTTATGGTATAAATTTAACAGGCAAGAATTAAAAGTTTCTCCTGTTTCTTGCTCAATTAAAGTTTTAAGTTTTAGTAACTCTTTGGTCCAAGGTAATGCTAATTTAGTATTGTTAGAATAGGTATATTCGAAAGGTTTTTCACCGTACCATGCCACCTTTCTTTTGGTTTCAATTCGTTTTCCAAATATAATGGCGACATCATTTTTCCACTTAATATTTTTTAATAAGCTTTCGTAGTATTCAGTTGCTTTTTGTTGCGTAAATAGCCTGCCGTAATAATTTACAGTGCCTTCTTTTGGTAAAAGATTATTTTTGGGGTTTATAAGGTCATCAAAAAGATACATTCGGAAAATTATTTTATCAAAAGTATTAATTTTCCACCATTGTATTACCAACAATATAACCACCTGTCCAAGCATTTTGAAAATTAAAAGATGGTATTACAATTTCTGGTTTTTAAGAATTATTGAGTGAAACGTAATTATTAATCTATTCTCTTCAATTCTTTACTTATTTCTAACTCAACCTTATAATCATGTTGATTTATTACTTCATTATTTTCTGGATATGGAAGTAATTTGATCAGTTTGATCCTGTAGCCATTTATTAAAGTGTCACCTCTGTATTCATTATTGGAATACGTATGTAAAGTAAAACCTGTTTCAATCCCAATAGAGTTCTTAAAATTAAATAGAATTGATGCGTTTCCGGCCCATATACAGTTAAATTGAGATGGACATCTTCCTTCTGAAACGGAGTCAAATTTTATTTCAATATTTTTCATTTGATATATTTCGTCAAAATTAAGTTTTACAATTTCAGGCTCTTTTATATCATCTGATTCACAACTCATAGTTAGTAACCCTACGAAATTTAAGACTATGACAACTACCATTAAACTTTTATTCATAATTAATAACTGTTTTTTTAAAAGATACAGTTCTATGTTTGAGGTTGCGTTCTTATATTTAATTTTCGGCCATTGAATTCCCAACAATAAAACCACCCGTCCAAGCATTTTGGAAATTAAATCCGCCTGTAACTGCATCTATATTTAGCACTTCACCCGCAAAAAATAAATTACTATGGAGTTTACTTTCAAAGCGTTTAAAATTAACTTCTTTTAAATCTATACCGCCCGCGGTTACAAATTCCTCTTTAAACGTACTTTTTCCATTAGCATTAAAAATTCCTTTAGTAAGTTGATTGCTGAGGTTTTCGAGCTGTTTGTTAGATACATCTGCCCATTTAGATTCTCTTTTAATCTCAGAAGCTAAGATTAAGTTTTCCCATAGCCGTTTTGGTATTGCTGGAAAAACAGATTTAATAATTATCTGTTTTTTTTGATTGTCTTTTCTTATGCCCTTTAAGGTCTCCAGAACATGTTGAGTTGGTTTTGATAACCAATTTACTTCTACATTATATTGGTAGTCTTTTTCGGCTAAAAAGCGAGCTCCAAATGCAGAAAGTTTTAAAATGGCTGGTCCACTCATTCCCCAATGGGTAATTAATAAAGGACCGTTCGTTTGGAACTCTGAATTTATTATTGATACTGTTGCATTGGCTACAGAAACCCCTGGAATTTCTTTGATTCTCTTGTCGTTTATTTTAAAGGTAAATAATGACGGTACGGGCTGAACAATGGTATGTCCAAGTTTTTCCAACATTTCCCATATTTTGGTGTTACTACCTGAAGCTATCAATAATTTATCAGCGATAAAATCACCTTTATTGGTAATTATACTCCATTGATTTCCGACCTTTTTAAAAGATTCAACTTTGTGATTTAATTTAGTATCTATTCCCAATTTTGTAGTTGAATTAAGCAATACATCCATAATGCTTTGTGAAGAATTGGATACAGGAAAAACGCGATTGTCAGCTTCAATTTTTAATTCGACACCACGATCTTCAAACCATTGCATGGTGTCGCCAGTCATAAACTGATGAAAAGGCCCAAGTAATTCTTTATTTCCTCTTGGGTAAAATTCACAAAGTTCTTTTGGGTCGAAACAAGCATGTGTTACATTACATCTTCCTCCGCCAGATATTTTTACTTTTTGAAGTACTTCTTTACCACGTTCTAAAATTATAATTTCAGTATTTGGATTGTTTTCTGCACAGGTTATTGCAGCAAAAAATCCTGCAGCTCCACCTCCAATAATTACTATTTTTTGTTGCATAATATCATGTCAGTATATGAAATTATGGTTCCATAACCTTTTTGCTTAAAGTATTCAGGCGTATCCTCATTTCCTGTAGCTAAAATAAAATCGCCTCCCCAAGCACCTAGACTTTTTGTGTGACCAAAATAATCAGAAAAAAATTGCTCTTGAACAGGTTTTTGTTTAATTATTTTTGAAATAATCTTTTCGTGCTCAGCTATTAACTTTTCAAAATTTGATAAAGATTCAACATTACTAATTTCATTGGTTAAATTAGATATTTCGAGGGCCAATTCTTGTACGTTACCCTTAAAATTTCTATACGAAGCAATTCCCTCTCTACTATTCTGTTTTTTGTTTAGGTGTACAAAATAAAGTTGTTTTTTAAACTTTGGATTAAAAGCTATTGGTTCAACGATGGGGTTTTTATTTAATATCTGGTACACAATTGGAGTGTCATTTTGTGCACAAGCAATATCATATCCGCTACCACCAAAATTAGAAAATTGCAACTGAAAAGCATTAATAGCTGCCCATTGAGCAATGTTATTGATTAAAGTAGAGGAAGAGCCTAATCCCCAATTTCTCGGAAAATCAAGTGTTGATTTTAAATAATATCCCTGTTTTTCTGCGAGAAAGTTTGTCCCGAGTATTTGGGATTGCGATTTAGCACTTAGCAATATTTCTCGAAGTTTTTCAGCTAATAAATCGCCGCCGCCCTCTTTACTAGATTCAAAAGTAGCCGAGATAATTCGCAATCTAGGCAAGTCAAATTCTACTTGTAACCACAACTCATTTTGGTCAGTATAACTTTCCCAAACTAGTTTATCTTCTTTAATTTTTTTGATGGTTATGTTCTGCCCAAATTTTGTAGGTAAAGCCAAGGCTTTTGCTCCGTCAAGGACAAGATATTCGCCAGTAAGCAGTAGTTTTCCGTTACTGTAATAAGTTTTCATTACGTTCTATTTCTATTGTAGATAGGTAAAATTAAGAAAGATAAAGCACCAAATAACAATACCATTAACGTTTGGGCTGTCCACATTATCCATGCAAAAGCTCTTGCTGGATTGTCAGGTATATCATACAAAATTAACACACTAGCAACGGCAATAGGGTAGGTTCCTAAACCTCCATTAGTTACTGCCATGCTTATTCCGCCAACTACAAAACCAACGATGATGGCTTCAAAAGGTAAATTTGAGGTTTCTGGTAAAGCAAAACTCACAGCATAAAACATTAAAACATACATTAACCAAATAAACAGCGTATGGAAAATGAATGACCATTTGTTGTCCATTTTAAAAATACTGATAGCACCTTCTATAAGTCCATTAATAAATTGCTTTATCTTAATAAAAAATGGGTTTTTTGATTTTTTGATGATAAAGTAAAAGCTAATTGCAAATACTGCTATTACGGCAAATACAATATATTTTTGAATGCCACTATCTTCACCTTTAAATAAATATTCTGAAAGCAATTCAGCTTGGAGAAAAAAGGCCAATCCTATAATTCCAAGTAGCATAATAGCATCTGCAATACGTTCAGCAACGATAGTACCAAAAGCTTTTTCAAATGGAATGTTTTCGTACTTTGAAATTCCTGTTGCACGAGCAATTTCACCAGCCCGTGGTATACCAAGATTCACTAGATATGCAACAAAGACGGTCATAACACTATTGGCAAATTTTGGTTTATAACCCAACGGTTTTAACATGAATTGCCAACGATACGCTCTTGATAAATGGCTTAAAGCCCCTAAAACTAAAGACAGTAATACCCACCAATAATTAGCTTCCTTAAATGAGTTAATTATAGCGGTTTTATCTTCGGGTGTTAGTTTTGATAAAAAATACCAAACTAAAAAAACTCCCAAGGCAATTGGGAGTATTAAAAATAATGATTTTCTAAGTTTTTTGTTCAATAAGGTCAGTTTAACTTAACAACGTATTTGTTTTTTCATCAGGAAATATTACAGTCGGTTCAAAGGTTTTTGCTTCTTCAAAATCCATTATACCATATCCAATAATAATAACAATATCTCCTTTAGCAACTCTTCTGGCTGCAGGTCCGTTCAACACAATTTCACCTTTCCCTCTTTCACCTTTAATAATGTAAGTTTCAATTCTTTCACCATTATTAACGTTAACAATTTGTACTTTTTCTCCTTGAATCATATTTGCGGCATCCATTAAATTTTCATCAATGGTTATGCTTCCAATATAATTTAAATCGGCACCAGTAACGGTAACCCTATGTATTTTTGATTTTAATGCGACAATATCCACAAGCGTTTTTTTAATTTTGTGCAAAGATAATTAATTTTAAGGTCTTTTATAACGCTAAATTGTCAATTAATCTAATCTCACCTGCAAATACAGCAATATATGCTCTGTAATTATTGCCCTTTCGTTTGCGGTTTGCGGATATTAAAGTTGTTTCATTGGCAATTTCAAAATATTCTAACTTTAGAATACTATTGGCATTGAACTGTTGTTCTACCCACTTTATAACTGTAGAAATAGATTCTGATTTAAATTTTTCTTTGGCCGTTTTTAATGTTTGAAATATAAATGGAGCTTCTTCTCTTTGAATGTTTGTTAGTCTCGTATTTCTAGAGCTCATGGCTAATCCATCATCTTCTCTGTAAATGGCACACGGAATAATTTGAACGGGTAAATGATGCTTTTCAACCAGTTTTTTTATTATTTGTAATTGTTGAAAATCTTTTTCTCCAAAATAAGCCCTATTTGGTTTTACTATTTCGAACAACTTTTTTACTATAGTTCCAACACCATCAAAGTGTCCTTTTCTGTGTTTACCTTCCATTTGATGTTCTAATCCATCAAAATTGAATGACTTAGATGTAATTTGATTGTTATAAATTTCTAAGGCATTTGGGGTATAAACTACATCGCAATTGACACTATTTAGAAGCTCGAGATCTTTTTTTAAATCTTTAGGATATTTTATCAAATCCTCTTCTTTGTCAAACTGTGTTGGGTTAACGAAAATGCTCACTACCACTATGTTATTCTCAGATTTTGCTTGTTCAATAAGTGAAATATGACCTTTATGCAAAGCTCCCATTGTAGGTACAAATCCTACAGAAACAGTACTATCAAGCGAGTTTAAATACGCTCCGATAGTTTTATTTTTATAAAAAACATCCATCAATTTTAATGTTAATTAGTGTTAAAAGGGCGTAAACTTAACATTTTAAGCCTAAATCTAAGCAAAAATTCGTAATTTTGCTTATTCTTAAATACAGACGGATTTTATGAAAGATAAGAGAATATTGTATGTATCATCGGAGGTAATTCCTTATTTACCAGAAACAGATACAGCAAGCACTTCCTTTGAGTTGGCTAGACTAATGCACAGTAAAGGTGCTCAAATTAGAATTTTTATGCCAAGATTTGGTGTTATCAATGAGCGAAGACACCAATTGCATGAAGTTATTCGATTGTCGGGTATGAATTTGATTATCAATGATATGGATATGCCGTTGATCATTAAAGTTGCTTCTATACCAAAAGAAAGAATGCAAGTTTATTTTATTGATAATGATGAATATTTTAAGCGTAAGGCTGTTTATTCAGATGAGGATGGAAAATTATTTGAAGATAACGATGAACGTGCCATATTTTTTGCAAAAGGAGTCATAGAGACCGTCAAAAAGTTAAATTGGACTCCTGATATTATTCATGTACATGGATGGATGGCTTCATTATTACCTTTGTATTTGAGAGAATACTATAAAAATGATCCTTTATATATCAATAGTAAAATAGTTACTTCTGTTTACGATACTGGTTTTAAAGGAACCATAGGTGATAAACTTAAAGATAAAATTAGATTTGATGGTATAAATGACGAAAAACTACAGTCCATTTCTACCACTAGTTATAATAATCTGATGAAAATAGCAATAGAAAATTCAGATGCTGTTATTAAGGGAAGCGAAACTATTCCTGAAGAAATAGTAGCGTTTATTAATCAAAAAGAAATTCCTCTACTAGGGCACCAAGATGGAGAAGAACCTTCAGATATATATTCCAACTTTTACCTTACCGAAGTTTTATAAAAAATTAAAGATAATTTATTGTTTATGACTAAAAAAATTGTGAGCAGCATTAAATATATTGCTATATTTTCTACTGTATTATTGGGTATAATTTCTTGTGAAAAAGATTTTGAAAATGTTGGTGTAGGTTTGGTAGATAATGAGTTATTTACAACTGAAAGTCAATCTTTTGAGGTGGTGGCTTATAACGAAAATGTTACTAGATCTCAAATTAGTACTAGTAACCCTCACCTCTTAGGTGTAATTAATGATGATAAATTTGGACTTTTAAAATCTTCAGTTATCGCTCAACTAAGTTTAGGCTCTATATCATTCACTGATAATATGTCTATTGATGCTGTTGTCTTAGATATACCTTATTATACAACTCAATTAGAAAATAATTCTGGAGGTACACCTAATTTTGAGTTGGACTCAATTTTTGGAAAAGAAGATGAGGAATTCATGCTTTCGGTTTATGAAAATGGAACTTATCTGAACAATTTGGACCCATTAGATCCAACTCAAGGTAAAAAGTATTATTCTAATGACTCTTACACAAAAAAAGACCTACTTTATTCAGGTCTTTTTAAGCCGAATGCAAATGATACGGTTTTATATGTTAAAAGAAATTTCTTAGATGGAGATGCAAATACAGTTGATGATACGGATACCATAAAATCGGCAACAATTTCACCTTCAATAAAAATACCTTTAGATACTACCTTTTTTAGAACGAATTTTATTGATCAGCAAAATTCTGGTGCTTTTGATTCTAATGATAATTTTAAAAATTATTTTAGAGGCTTAATTATTGAAGCAGACGGTACAGATGGATCGATAATGAACCTTGCAATGTCAAATGCTACAATGACTTTTTATTATAGTAATATTGTCTTAACAGATGAAACTACAACTACGGGCGATCTAAATGGTGATGGAGATACAGATGATGAAGATGTTCCAGTAAAAACGAAGCAAACAGCAATTTTTCCACTAAGTGGTGTTATAACTGATACTTATAATAGAGATTACTCAGAAGCTACATCTGACATCTATACTAAATTGATGAGCCCTGATACTAGTAATGGCGAAGAAAGTTTGTATATTCAAGGAGCTGCTGGTTCCATTGCAGTTGTTGAGTTATTTAAAGGGCTTGATGAAACTCAATTTGAAGAAATTAAAAATAAAAATTGGTTAATTAATGGAGCAAAACTTTCATTATATATAGAAACTCAAGAAGATACAATAATACCGCAACAATTGTTTTTATACAATTATGATGCTCATACCCAAATTCTTGATGCCATGACAGAAGCTTCATTACGAGAGTTTGAAGGGGTGTTGAGAAGAGATGACGACAATAAACCTTTAAAATATGAGTTTACTATAACGGATTATATTTCAGAAGTTTTAAAATCAGATGAGTCTTTAAGTCTAAATAAGCTGGCAATTAAAGTAGCTCATTCATCGGCTAGTTTTTCAGATGCACCAACAAGTACTCTTGACACTATTGTTAAAGATTATAGTTGGAATCCCAAAGGGGTAGTAGTAAAAGGCAATAATCTTATTAATACTGATGAACAAAGATTAAAACTTGAAATATTTTACACAGTTATTAACGAATAATAATTAAAAACAATAATTGCAATGTGTGGAATTACGGGTTATATAGGGTATAGAGATGCTTATCCTATAATTATAAACGGTTTACAACGATTAGAGTATAGAGGTTATGATAGTGCAGGTCTAGTACTATATGACGGTAATCAGATAAATTTAGCAAAAACAAAGGGTAAGGTAAGTGACCTTATTGAAAGGGTTACTAATAAAGAAGGTCATTTAGGAATCGGTCATACACGATGGGCTACCCACGGTGTGCCTAATGATATAAATTCACATCCGCATACTTCACAATCAGGCAATTTAGTAATTGTGCATAATGGTATTATTGAAAATTATGATACTATTAAAAAAGAATTAATAAACAGAGGCTATATTTTTCATAGTGATACAGATACTGAAGTTTTGATAAATCTGATAGAAGAAGTTCAGAAAAACAATAATGTAAAACTTGGTAAAGCGGTTCAAATTGCTTTAAATGAAGTGGTTGGTGCATATGCTATTGCAGTGTTTGACAGAAGAAATCCAGATGAAATTGTTGTTGCACGTTTAGGAAGTCCAATTGCTATTGGTGTTGGTAAAGATAAAAAGGAGTTCTTTATAGCTTCAGATGCGTCTCCTTTTATAGAATATACCAAAGATGCTATTTATTTGGATGATGAGGAAATGGCAATCATAAGAGTTGGTAAAGATGTCAAAATTAGAAAAATAAAAGATGATTCATTAGTCGATGCTGATATTCAAGAGTTGCAAATGAATCTTGAACAAATAGAGAAAGGTGGCTATGAGCATTTTATGCTGAAGGAAATTTATGAACAACCTAGAGCTATAAAAGATACCTATAGAGGACGATTATTACGAGACGAAGGTATTATTAAAATGGCTGGTGTTGAAGATAATATGAAAAAGTTCTTAAACGCAGATCGTATTATCATTGTGGCATGTGGTACTTCTTGGCACGCAGGTTTAGTTGCTGAATATATTTTTGAAGAATTTTCTAGAATACCCGTTGAGGTTGAATATGCCTCTGAATTCAGATATAGAAATCCAATTATAACAGAAAAAGATGTTGTAATTGCAATTTCACAATCTGGAGAGACAGCGGATACCTTGGCTGCAATCAAGCTAGCAAAAGAAAAAGGAGCGTTTGTTTTTGGAGTTTGTAATGTCGTAGGATCATCTATTGCAAGAGAATCTCATGCTGGTGCGTACACGCATGCAGGACCAGAAATTGGTGTAGCTTCAACGAAAGCATTTACTACTCAAATAACGGTGCTATCTTTAATTGCCTTACGTTTAGCGAGAGCAAAAGGAACAATGTCTAGTTCTGACTATAGGTTACATTTACAAGAGTTAGAATTAATTCCTGGAAAAGTAGAACAAGCATTAAAGGTAAATGATCATGTAAAAGAAATTGCTAAAGAATACTTACTATCTACTAACTGTTTATACCTTGGAAGAGGTTATAATTTTCCCGTTGCCTTAGAAGGTGCGTTAAAATTAAAAGAAATCTCTTATATACACGCTGAAGGTTATCCAGCTGCTGAAATGAAACACGGACCTATTGCCTTAATAGATGATAGAATGCCTGTAATTGTAATCGCAATAAATAGAGGGCATTACGAAAAGACGGTAAGTAATATTCAAGAAATAAAATCTCGTAGTGGTAAAATTATTGCGGTAGTAACTGAAGGAGACACCACGGTTAAAGGAATTGCAGATCATATTATTGAAATTCCTGATACTGAAGAAGCATTTTCGCCATTGTTGACTACTATTCCATTACAACTTTTATCGTATCATATTGCGGTAATGCGTAACTGTAATGTTGATCAACCTAGAAATCTAGCGAAATCGGTTACGGTTGAGTAAATAGCAAAGATAATTAGAAAAAAAACTCCAAAAGAACATTTGTCTTTTTGGAGTTTTTTTATTTACCATTAAAATCACTCATCGTATTATTCAATCCGGCAGTACCATAAGATTTGATAAGTTCACAAGATTTATCTAATCTTTCTACCAGTTTAGTCTCTTCTTCTGGAGTCCATTTACCTAATACATAATCAATTTGTCGGCCTTTGCTAAATTCATCACCAACACCAAATCGAAAGCGAGGGTAGTTTTGCGTGTTTAATTGTACATTAATATCTTTTAGACCATTATGTCCGCCAGCACTACCTTTGCCCTTTACTCTAATTGTTCCAAAGGAAATGTTTAAATCATCACATATGATTAGTACATTTTCCAGAGCAATGTTTTCTTTCGTCATCCAGTATTTTACAGCTTTACCACTCAAATTCATATACGTAGAAGGTTTTAATAGGATAAAGGTTCTTCCTTTAAATCTGAATTGACTAATGGCTCCTAGTTTTTTATTTTCAAACGTAATATTTTCTTTAGAAGCTAAGCTATCTAAAACTTTAAAGCCAATATTGTGACGCGTATTGTCGTATTCTGAACCAATATTACCTAGTCCTACAATTAAGAATTTTTTCATATCGGGTGAGGTATTATTTTTTGTGCTTAATAATGATTTTATAAAGGATAACAATCCCATTTTGGTTGTGTTTAGATGACAAAAATAGAAAAAGCCTCACTATCGCGAGGCTTTTTTAACTATTTATGAAAAGTTGCTTTTTAAGCTTCTCCTTCTGCAGCTGGGGCATCTTCACCTTCAGCAGTTGCTCCTTCTTCACCTTCTTCACCTTCTTCTTCATCAACTACAATAGCCGCACGTGCAGTTCTTACTTGCACAACAACCATGTCTTCTGGATGTAAAATTTCAAATTCATCACTCATAAGAGATTCAACAAATACTTTATCTCCAATTTTAAGTTTAGAAATGTCAATATTGATAAAATCAGGTAAATTACCAGGAATTGCTTTTACTCTTAATCTACGATTTGGAAAACGCAATACACCACCATTGATAACACCAGGGGCACTACCTTCTAATTTTACAGGAATATTTAACGATACTGCTTTGTCATCAAATAATTGATAAAAGTCAATATGAATAATTTTATCCGTAACTGGGTGAAATTGAATATCTTGAACAATGGCACTAAACTTGTCTCCGCCTTCTAGTTCAATCGATGCAGTATATACATTTGGAGTATAAACTAAATGTCTGAACTCTAATTCATCTGCTGAAAAGTGAACAGGTTTTTCTCCTCCGTATAATACGCAAGGTACCTTTCCAGCATTACGTAAAGCTTTGGTTGCTACCTTGCCTACGATTTCTCTTTTGGATCCTTTGATTGTAATCGATTTCATTTATTTATTTATTTAATTGTTTCTGATTTATATTACATTAAAAATTGTCCACTGATAGAATTGTTATTTTGTACTTTATGCATAATATCAGCAAATAAAGGGGCACAAGATACTACTTTAATCTTATCAATTTGTTTTTTTAATGGTATTGTGTTTGTAATTATAAGTTCCTCTAGTTTAGAGTTTTGAATTCGTTCATATGCTTGACCAGATAAAACGGGGTGTGTACAAATTGCACGTACACTTTTAGCTCCTTTTTCCATCATTAAATCCGCAGCTTTAGTTAACGTTCCGGCAGTATCGATCATATCATCAACTAGAATTACATTTCTACCTTCTACATTTCCAATGAGCTCCATATGAGAAATTACATTCGCTTTTTTACGTTCCTTGTAACAAATTACAACTTCGCTTTTCAAAAATTTAGAATAAGCATACGCTCTTTTTGAACCTCCCATGTCTGGAGATGCAACCGTAATATTATCTAAATTAAGAGCTTTAATTGCCGGTAAAAAGATGGTTGAAGCAAAAAGATGATCAACGGGCTTTTCAAAGAAACCTTGAATTTGATCTGCGTGTAAATCCATGGTGATAATTCTTGTTGCACCGGCAGATTCTAATAGTTTAGCAACTAATTTAGCTGCAATAGGCACTCTTGGCTTGTCTTTACGATCTTGTCTAGCCCATCCAAAATAAGGTATAACTGCAGTTATATGTCTAGCTGATGCTCGTTTAGCGGCATCAATCATTAATAACATTTCCATTAAATTATCAGAATTAGGAAATGTTGAACCAATGATAAAAATACGACGCCCTCTTATAGACTCCTCAAAAGAAACCTGAAACTCACCATCACTAAAAACATTCTTTTTAGATTTGCCTAATTTACAACCGTAAGCTGCAGCAATTTCTGTAGCTAATTCAACAGACTGAGAACAAGCAAAAAGTTTAGGTTTAGGTATTTTTTGTTTCATAGGGAATGCTATGTTAGACTTTATATATGAGATTTAGACACTCGTATTCAGAACTCACAATTTATAACTCTTTTAGTACCTTGGGTGGGAATCGAACCCACACTCCCGAAAGAACTGGATTTTGAATCCAGCGTGTCTACCAGTTCCACCACCAAGGCATTGTAAACAAACATTAACATATCATGTTGGATATGAGGGTGCAAAAGTAAAAAATATTTTGATTCCCTTGACATTTAATTGTTATATTTATTTTTAAAGTTTAAAGTACTTAATATAACTCGTTATAGTAGCTCTTTATTTTACGTCATATCTATATGGACATGATGCAAAAAATTCTATTCTTTTTATTACTTTTGCTAAAAATTAAATAAAGAGAAATGAGTTCAAAAAAGAAAGATGTTACATTTGATGTATTGATTGAAATACCAAAAGGTAGTAGAAATAAATATGAATATGATTTTGCCTTAAATAAGATAAGATTTGATCGTATGCTCTTCTCATCAATGATGTATCCAGGGGATTATGGGTTTATACCAGAAACGTTAGCTTTAGATAGTGATCCTTTAGATGTCCTAGTTTTAGGACATGAGCCTACTTATCCAATGGTTGTTATGGAAGTAAGACCAATCGGAGTTTTTCACATGACAGATGAAAAAGGACCTGATGAAAAAATCATTTGCGTACCAGTTTCAGATCCTATTTGGAGTAATAATAGTGACGTTAGCGATTTAAATCCACATAGATTAAAAGAAATTGAACATTTCTTTCAAGTGTATAAAGATTTAGAAAAAAAGAAAGTTGATACAGGTGGCTGGGGAAATGCTGAAGAGGCGTTGAAAATATATAATGAATGTGTTCAAAGATATAATGACAGTGAGCATAAAAAGAATAGAACTTTTACTATTTAATTTCTAAATAGTTATTTATAAATTGTTTAAACTACGTTATTTTATAGCGTAGTTTTTTTTATATATACAGTTTTACTACTTT
Organism: Aureibaculum flavum; assembly: GCF_016406085.1. Lineage (GTDB taxonomy): Bacteria > Bacteroidota > Bacteroidia > Flavobacteriales > Flavobacteriaceae > Aureibaculum > Aureibaculum flavum. The sequence continues at coordinate 275,693 of NZ_JAEHFJ010000003.1, read as the reverse complement.
TGTTTGTATAGACGTTTGAAACTCAAAAACGTCTAAAACTTAAACTAACCTAATTTATACTCTATGGAATTAATAATAAAATTTTTACCACTATTTGGTGTTGTAGCTTTAATTTTCGTTTTACTAAAAAGCGGATGGGTTTCAAAGCAAGAAGTTGGTGATGAAAAAATGTCAAGAATTGCAAAGAACATTGCAGACGGAGCTATGGCATTTTTAAAAGCAGAATACAAAGTTCTAGCAATTTTCGTGATAGCAGTTGCTATCTTACTTTTCTTTAAAGGTACTTCTGAATATGGGGAGGAAACCGATGTTCACATTTCACATTGGATGGTAGCGATATCATTTATTGTAGGAGCTATTTGTTCTGCCTTGGCTGGATTTATAGGAATGAAAGTTGCAACCAAAGCAAATGTTAGAACGACACAAGCCGCTAGAACATCTTTAGGGCGTGCATTAGAAGTAGCCTTTGCCGGAGGTGCTGTAATGGGATTAGGCGTTGTAGGTCTAGGTATTCTAGGATTAAGTAGTTTATTCATGTTCTATCAAAATATGTGGCCTGGCAGTGAAAATTTAGCAATGGTATTAAATGTGCTTTCAGGATTTTCATTAGGAGCATCTTCCATTGCATTATTTGCCCGTGTAGGTGGTGGTATTTATACTAAAGCTGCCGATGTAGGTGCAGATTTAGTTGGTAAAGTGGAAGCGGGTATTCCCGAAGATCATCCGTTAAACCCTGCTACAATTGCAGATAATGTTGGTGATAATGTTGGTGATGTTGCAGGTATGGGAGCAGATTTATTTGAATCTTATGTAGGTTCTATTATTGGAACTATGGTATTAGGTGCTTTTATCTTAACTCCTGATTTTGATGGCTTAGGTGCTGTATATTTACCTTTAGTTCTTGGAGCAGTAGGTATAATAATGTCAATCTTAGGTACATTTTTTGTAAGAGTAAAAGATGGTGGAAACCCACAAACAGCATTAAATATTGGAGAATTTGGTTCTGCAGGTTTAATGGTGGTGGCTTCTTATTTTATAATTAATGCTCTAATTCCAGAATCTGTAGAAGGGTTACCTTCTGGTGCTATGGGTGTATTTTGGGCAACAGTTGCTGGTTTAATTGCTGGTTTGGGTGTTGGTAAAATAACCGAGTATTATACAGCTACAGGTAAAAAACCTGTAATGTCAATTGTTAAACAATCTGAAACAGGGGCAGCTACAAATATTATTGCTGGTCTAGGTGTGGGAATGATGTCTACAATGATTCCTATTCTTTTAATTGCAGCTGCAATTATGGTATCACATCATTTTGCTGGTTTATATGGTATTGCTATCGCTGCGGTGGGTATGTTAGCAAATACAGGGATTCAATTGGCAGTAGATGCTTATGGTCCAATTTGTGATAATGCAGGTGGTATTGCTGAAATGGCAGAATTACCAAGTGAAGTTCGTCAACGTACAGATAAATTAGATGCAGTGGGTAATACAACTGCGGCGGTTGGTAAAGGTTTTGCAATTGCTTCTGCAGCATTGACTGCTTTAGCTTTATTCGCAGCTTTTATGAAGACAGCAGGTGTTATTGCAATTGATGTCTCTCAGCCTAAAATTATGGCAGGTCTTTTAGTAGGTGGTATGTTGCCATTTGTATTCTCTGCCTTGTCAATGAATGCTGTAGGCCGTGCTGCTATGGCGATGATTGAAGAAGTTAGACGTCAGTTTAGAGATATACCAGAATTAAAGGCTGCATTAGGTATTATGCGTAAGTATGATTCTGATATGACCAAAGCTTCTAAAGAAGATAGAGCTATTTTTGATGCTGCTGATGGTGTAGCAGATTATGGAAAATGTATTGATATTTCTACAAAAGCTTCAATAAGAGAAATGGTATTACCAGGTTTATTAGCAATTGCTGTACCTGTAGCTGTTGGTTTTATTGGTGGTGCTGAAATGTTAGGAGGCGTATTGGCAGGTGTAACTACCTGTGGTGTGTTGATGGCAATTTTCCAATCAAATGCAGGTGGTGCTTGGGATAATGCAAAGAAAACAATTGAAGAGGAAGGTCGTAAAGGTACAGACGCTCACAAAGCAGCGGTTGTAGGTGATACAGTTGGTGATCCTTTTAAAGATACTTCTGGTCCTTCTTTAAACATTCTTTTAAAATTAATGTCAGTGGTAGCTTTAGTTATTGCTCCTAGTATTGCAATTTCTGCTGAAACAGTAACAGCCTATACTAACGAAAGTACATCAGCTCAACAAGAGACGGTAATTTCAGTTGCTGACGACGTTAATAAAGAAATGAAAGTTTTGGTTAAAAAGGAAAACGGTGAAAAAAATGCTACTGTTATTACTACTACGGAAGTGGATGGTGTAAAAGACGTTACTGTTGAAACTGTAGAAGGTGACGATGTTGATTTATTAGTTGCCAATCATTACGAAGAGTAAATAATAAATTAAATAATTATAAAAAAGCCGTCTCATCCCAATACTTCGGAAGAGACGGTTTTTTGCTTTATAACGATTACCTTTACCAAGTTTTGTTAGACCAGTTTTCTGAACATATCACCACTAGTTTTCCTTATCTAAAAGATAAGAAACTACTTATTGCCATTTCAGGAGGTGTAGATAGTGTTGTGCTTGCTGAACTGTTAAATGAGTTGGACTTTGACATTTCATTAGCCCATTGTAATTTTCAATTAAGAGGAGCTGACGCTCATCAAGATGAGGTTTTTGTAACCGAAATGGCGAGTAGAATTCAAAGTCCCCTGTTTACAAAGAAGTTTGAAACCAAAGCAATTGCAAAAGCGGAAAAGCTTTCCATTCAATTAGCAGCTAGAGAATTACGATATAATTGGTTTGAAAATTTATTAGTTGATAACGATTTAGATTATATAGTAACAGGACATCATGCCGATGATAATTTGGAAACTTTTTTAATCAATTTAAGTAGAGGTACAGGGTTAGATGGATTGACAGGTATTCCAGAAAAAAATGGAGTTATTGTAAGGCCTTTGTTACCTTTTAGTAGAAATCAAATTGAGCAATATGCTCGAAAACAAAATTTAAATTGGAGAGAAGACGCTTCAAATGCAGAAACTAAATATCTAAGAAATAAATTAAGACATGATGTGATTCCTGCATTAAAATCAATCAATCCAAGGTTTTTAGATACTTTTTCAACCACTATTCATCACCTAAAAGGTACACAACAAATAGTTGCAGCATCTGTAGATAATATAAAGCTCAAAGTTGTGCATTCTGATGCTAATGGTATTCTAAAACTAGATATTGTTGAGCTTAAAAAATTGGTACATAGTAGAGCCCTATTATATGAGCTTTTAAGGGGTTATAATTTTACGGCTTGGGATGATATTTTTAATTTGTTGGAGGCACAAGCAGGTAAATTTGTTGTGAGTAATTCACATCGTATTCTCAAGGATAGAGATTTTTTAATTATATCGCCAATATTAGTTGAACCTGGAAATGAAGTTTATACTTTAAATAGCTTTCCAAGTAGTCTTCAAACGGCATCGTTTCAACTTAAAATCACTAAATCTGATAACTTTTATCCTGTTAAGGAATCACATATAATATTTGTAGATGCTGATCAACTTAAATGGCCAATAGCAATAAGAAAATGGCAACATGGTGATTATTTTTACCCTTTTGGCATGCAGGGTAAAAAGAAATTGAGTAAATTTTTTAAAGACCAGAAATACTCTTTATTTGACAAAGAAAATACTTGGGTATTAATTTCAGATGATAAAATTGTTTGGGTTATTGATTCCAGGTTAGATGAAAGATTTAAAGTAACTGACAGTACAAAAACTATTCTGAAGTTAGAATTGATTTAAACTATATTTGTGTATCAAATTATACGGAATGGATAAGAACATTGAACAGAGAATAAAACTATTAAAAGAAAAATACGACGCCATCGATCAAGATTTAGAAACGCAATTGGATGGATTGTTGTACAGTAAACCCATCACTTATTGGGATTATATTCAAACCGATGCCTTGCTAAATTTACAAGTACAGCGAACCGGTTTTAAAGATGAAATGGTCTTTATCATGTACCATCAAATTAATGAACTTATCTTTAAAATGATACGTTGGGAAATTGAACAGGTGGCCCATCATGAAAATTTGACTACTAAATTTTTTACAGAAAGGTTAATGCGGATAAGTCGTTATTTTGATATGCTTACTGCCTCTTTTACTATTATGGGAGATGGCATGGAACGTGAGCAATATGCGAAATTTAGAGATACATTAACACCTGCGAGTGGGTTTCAAAGTGCTCAATATCGATTGATTGAGTTCTGTAGTACAGAATTAATTAACTTAATAGATTATAGATTTAGGTCAAAAATTGATCGGAATACTCCATTTGAAAATGCCTTTGAACATTTGTATTGGCAAGCTGCTGGTAAAGATTATAAAACAGGTGAAAAGTCATATTTATTAGAACAATTTGAAAAAAAGTATAAAACGAAATTTTTAGATACTATGAAGGAATATAATAGTATCAATTTATGGGCAAAATTTAAATCGTTACCTAAAAAAGATAAAGAAAATATTGATTTAATTAATGCCATGCGTCATTTAGATTATTGTATTAATATTAAATGGGTAATGTCGCATTACGAGGCTGCAGGTAAGTACATAGGCACTCAAGATGAGGCTACAGGAGGTAGTGATTGGCGAAAATACATGCACCCAAAATATCAAAAAAGAATATTTTTTCCTGATTTATGGAGTAGAGAAGAATTTGAGAATTGGGGAGTAACAAATTTAGAAGCTTATAAAATATTGACTTAGTTTTCTCGTTAAGGTAGTCAACCTAATGATTAACTACTAATGAAAACCTTTATATTATTACTTACTGTTGCCATAACTTTTATGGCTTGTGACAATAATGAAGACGCTTCCAATCAAGATGAATTACTTGGAAAATGGAAGTTGATTGAAATTAGGTCTCATGGAATTGTGAATACAATAGATTGTAAAGATGCCGTTTTACTTGATTTTAAGACAGATGGACTCTTTGAGGTGGAACATTTTGGTTCTAATGATACTAATGCATGTATTTCAATGGGTAAAATTGATGAAGGTTCTTGGGTAAACGTTGGCAATAGCCTATATAATATTGATGGTGATGTGGTAACTCCTAAATTTGATGGTGATCTACTAATTATGGTTTCAAATAGCGGAGAAGAAACTGAAAGTAGTGGTGTTTTTGAGCGACAATAAATTACCTCTAATAAAAAGAATAAATTGACCGTTAGAAACTATAGGGATGATGAGGTTTTGAAAGTATTGAACAAGCTACTATAATAAAATTGACAATGAAATTAGTTAAACTCTTAAAATGTATTATTTTTAAGGGTTTTCTTTTTTGGAACAATAATTGTATTTTATCATACAAATAGATTAAACATGTATAAAAAGACACTATTTCTTTTACTTATCTTTTCTTTTGTTCTGCAAGCACAAAATGTTAGACCTGCGTTTAAAAAGGGAGAATTATTAAAATATAGAATCAGTTATAGTAATTGGTTTAATGCGGGTAGTGCAACCTTAGAGATTAAGGAAAGTACTAATAATGGGAAGTCTTCTTTTCATATCAAGGGGAAAGGAAAAACTACTGGAGTTACAGGATGGTTTTTTAAAGTTAATGATGATTATCAAACCTATTTTTATAAGAATAATTTACTTCCATATAAATTCATTAGAAAGATAGATGAAGGTGGTTATACAAAAGATAAAGAAATACATTTCCATCAAAATAGTAATAAAGCTACTGTTAAAGATCATGAAAAAAAGACAGAAGAAATGTTTAGCACAGCTCAGGGTGTGCATGATATGCTTTCTACTTTATATTATTTAAGAAATCAAGATATTTCAAAAATGAAACCTGGTGATGAAGTCAAATTAACCATGTTTTTTGATGAAAAAAATTATCCTTTTAAGTTACGTTATTTAGGTACAGAAACAATTAAAACAAAATTTGGTAAAGTAGCCAGTGCAAAGTTTAGACCATTGGTGCAGGCGGGTCGTGTTTTTAAAGCTAAGGAAAGTATAACCGTTTGGGTTAGTAATGATAAAAATAAAATACCACTTCGTATTAAGGCAGATTTAGCTGTCGGATCGTTAAGAGCAGACTTAGATATTTATAAGGGTTTGGCAAATTCTTTTCCTATAATTTTTGATTAATATCTGTGCTTTCAAAATCCTAGATACAAATTTTTGTTACTTTAACTTTATTCATAGTTGGTAAAATAGTAGATTTGTGGCATTCTATTAAAAAAAGCCAATAAAACACAGTGAAAAACGTTATTTTTCTCCTCATAATTGTATTCTTTTTTTCATGTAAAAGTGATAAAATTGAAGAAGAAGTTATCTCAACTAAAATTGAAATTCCCGAACTGATTCAAAAATTTGGTTATACTTTGGATGATTATAAAGTAATTGAAGACACCATTAGAAATGGTGATAGTTTTGGTGAAATACTAAACAGTCATCATGTAGATTATAGTGAAGTTTACAACATAGTGGAATCGGTTAAAGATACATTTAACGTAGCCAAATTAATAGTTGGTAAACCTTATGTTATATTAGCCAATAAGGATACTACAGAAAAAGCTCAGGTATTTGTATACCAACCCAGAATAACTGAATATGTGATTATTGATTTTACAGACACTATCTTTTACGAATTTCATGAAAAGAAAATTAAAACAGTAGTAAAAGAAGCTTCTGGAGCTATTTCTGATACTTTATATGCCCTTTCTTTGGTGATGCAAGACAAAGGTCTAGATTATGCTTTGGTAAATGAATTGTCTGATGTTTATGCTTGGACGGTCGATTTTTTCCACCTTCAAAAAGGCGATAATTTTAAAGTTATATACGAAGAAAAATTTATTGACGATACTATCTATGCTGGTTTAGGAGAAATAAAAGCAGCATACTTTGAACATAAAAATCAACCTTTTTATGCGTTTAATTTTGTAACAGATTCTACTAAAAATATATCTGATTATTATGATGATACAGCCAACTCATTAAGAAGACAGTTTCTTAAGGCTCCTTTAAGTTTTAGTAGAATATCATCTCGATATAACCTAAAGCGTTTTATTAGATATTATGGTAAAATAAAGCCACATAGAGGTACTGATTTTGCCGCTGGAGTAGGTACACCAATTATGAGTACCGCAAATGGTACGGTAATAGAATCTGCTAGAAGAGGAGGTAACGGAAATTATGTTAAGGTTAAGCATAATTCAGTGTATACTACTCAATATTTACATATGAGTAAACGTGCTGTAAAAAAAGGCGATTTTGTTAAACAGGGCGATGTCATAGGCTATGTTGGTATGACTGGTAATACTTCTGGACCTCATGTTTGTTATCGTTTTTGGAAAAACGGAGTGCAGGTAGATCCATTAAAAGAAAAATTACCATCAGCAGAACCTATTAAAGACAGTCTTAAAACAGGGTATTTAAACTTTATTAAACCATACAGACAACAGCTTGATAATTTAAGTGTTGATTAAGGTTAAATTTACTTCATTATAGCCACTAGATAAATGCCTAACCTATAATTAATAGGAATTGTGCCTAAACACATTTGATATTTCATTAAATTTGTAGTACTAAAATCTAGATTAAAATGGCATTAAAAAATCAAAACCCAACGAAAACTAACGCTTGGAAGAGTTTACAAGAATTATATCAAGGAATTAAAAATACTGATATGAAAAAACTCTTTATGCAAGATTCAGAGAGACTAGAAAAATATAGCTTAAAACACGATGATTTAAGTTTGAATTTTTCTAAAAATAGAATTAGTGATGACGTTTTAAAATCTTTAGTTGCATTAGCGAAAGAGGTTGATTTACAAGATGGTATTGATAAAATGTTTGCAGGTGACATTATAAATGAAACTGAAAACAGAGCTGTTTTACATACTGCTCTACGTAATAAATCGGGTAATGCAGTAATGTTTGAAGGAGAAAATGTAATGGTTGAGGTAAATGAAACGCTTCAAAAAATGAAAGTTTTTTCTGAAAAAGTAATTTCAGGTAAGCATAAAGGATATTCAGGTAAAGCGATTACTGATGTTGTAAATATAGGTATTGGAGGTTCTGATTTAGGCCCTAGAATGGTTGTAGATGCTTTGCAATATTATAAAAACCATTTAAAAACCCACTTTGTTTCTAATATTGATGGCGACCATGTTGCAGAGATTATTAAAGAGTTAGACCCTGAAACTACGTTATTTGTTATCGTTTCTAAAACATTTACTACACAAGAAACCTTGACCAATGCCGAAACAATTAAAAAATGGTTTTTATCAAAAGGAGCAACACAAAACGATATTCAACATAATTTTGTAGCGGTATCAACCAACTTATCTAAAGTTGTTGCTTTTGGTATAGCTGAGGATAATATTTTTACCATGTGGGACTGGGTTGGTGGTCGTTATTCATTGTGGAGTGCCGTTGGTTTATCAATTAGTTTAGCATTAGGGTTTGATAATTTTGATCAATTATTGACGGGTGCTTATGAAATGGATGAACATTTTAAAACAACATCGTTTGATGAGAATATTCCAGTTACGTTAGCATTAATTAGTATTTGGTATAATAACTTTTTTGAAACCGAATCTGAAGTTGTTATACCTTACTCTCAATATTTAACACAATTTGTACCTTATTTACAACAAGGGTCAATGGAGAGTAATGGTAAATCGGTTGACCGTGATGGAAATCCAGTTGATTATCAAACAGGAAATATCATTTGGGGAAATACGGGCACCAACGTACAACATGCTTTTATGCAATTGGTACATCAAGGTACAAAGTTAATTCCAGTCGATTTTATCGGATTTAAGGAATCGTTATACGGAAATGAAGATCATCATAATAAATTGATGTCAAATTTTTATGCTCAATCGGAGGCTTTGTATTTAGGAAAAGCTAAGGAAGAGGTGCATTTAGAGCTAAAAACTGCTGGACAACAAGATAAAATTTCAAAATTATTACCCTTTAAAGTGTTTGAGGGTAATAAACCGTCAAATTCCTTTTTAATGGATAAACTCACTCCAAAAAATTTAGGTAAGCTTATAGCAACCTACGAGCACAAAACTTTTGTACAAGGCTATATTTGGAACATTTTTAGTTTTGATCAATTTGGTGTTGAACTAGGAAAAGAACTAGCAAAAAAATTTTTAGCATAAAATTTCAACTAGTTATTTAGTAAACCTTTGTAAAGGTTTTATATAAATAATTGTGATTGTTAAAATTATTAATAGCAACGGTTTTAAGAATATCTAATCTTAAAAACGTTGCTATTTCTATGTTGTTTGTAATCAATCTCATTTTTTTTTCAATCTTTTTTTTCTACTCAATCTTATTGAGTTACTTTTTTTTCTCTTCATTTATTTTACAAAACAAGTTCGTCATAACATTAAGATAAACTAAACGTAACAAATCTTTAATTTTCAGTTAACCTAAACTTTACATTGGTGTTATTTATTTGCAACGTAAAATTTAAACAAAAAAAGTAAACTAAAAATTAAGAAAAAAATGAAGAAATTATTTTACTCGTTAAGTATCGTGGTTTTATTAGCATCATGTACAGGTAATGATGATCCAGAGGTTATTATTGAGCCACCTGTAGATACAGTACTAGAGGGTACTATATCAACTGACAGAACGTTAACTCAAGACAAAATTTGGGAAATTAGTGGTCGAGTTATCGTAGCTAATGGAGCAAAATTAACTATTGAGCCGGGTACAATTATTAAAGCATATGCAGGTACGGGTACGCAAGCTTCTGCATTAATTATTGCTAGAGGAGCTAAAATTGATGCTCAAGGAACTGCTTCTGCACCAATTATTTTTACTTCATCAGCAGATAATGTAACAATTGGACAAACTACTGGGACAAATTTATCTGAAAATGATAGAGGTCTTTGGGGTGGGCTTATCATATTAGGATATGCTCCAGGTTCTTTTAAAGGAGACGTTACTGAAGTACAAATAGAAGGTGTTCCTGCAACAGATACAAATGGCCTTTTTGGAGGTGATGATGCTGCTGATAATTCAGGTATTTTAAAATATATTTCTATCCGTCATGGAGGTGCAGAATTGAGCCCAGATAACGAAATCAATGGTTTAACATTAGGTGCAGTTGGTAGTGGAACCGTTATTGATAATATTGAAGTTGTAGCAAATGTAGATGATGGTATTGAGTTTTTTGGAGGTTCAGTTAATGCTTCTAACTTGGTAGTTTGGTCTGCTGGTGATGATGGTTTAGATATTGACCAAGCTTATTCTGGTACAATTACTAACTCAGTTGTAATTTTAGGAACAGCTTCTGATCATGCATTAGAAATTGATGGTCCTGAAGGAAGTTTAGAAGGTCAATTTACGATTGATGGTCTTACTTTAATAGGTAATGAGACTACAGAAAGAGGTGAGTATGCAGATTACAGAAGTAGTGCAATGGGAACTACAAAAAATGTTCTTGCTTATGGCTTTAAAGCTGATTCAGATGTTGAATTAGATAATGATGGTGTTGCTGCAAATTATACTGCTGGTAAATTATCGTTTACTAACTGGCAAATTGTTTTACCTGAAGGTGTAAGTACATCAGCATCAATTTTTGCTGATAAGTCAGACGTGGGATCAACTTTTGGAGCAGATGCAGCTACTTTCTCTTCAGATGTTACTTCAAGTTCAAAAACTACTGGTGCTGATATGTCTGGATTTACATGGACAATGGCAGACATTAAAAATGCTTTAGAATAAACTAAAATTAATAATTTGAATTATTCAATTGCTCATACTACGGTATGGGCAATTGACATTTAAAGAATATACAAGAAAGAGCACAACTTTAAATGCTTTGTAATATAAAATAACATGAAAATTAAATTTATACTATTCCTAACTTTTACCTTAATTATTAATTTGTTAAATGCTCAGAAGGGAACTTTATCTGGTACAATTAAAGATGGCGAAATAAACGATGTTTTACCGTTTGCAACAGTGTTAATTAAGGGTTCTGATAAAGGAACAACATCAGATTTTGAAGGAACGTATTCCATGGAATTAGAAGCAGGAACATATATCGTTGTTTTTAAATTTTTAGGATTTGAAACTACTGAAGTTACTGAAGTGGTTATAAAACCAGATGATGTTACTGTTTTAGATATTACTTTGAACGAAGCTTCAGGTACTCTTGATGAGGTAATTATTACTGCAGAAACGGCTCGCAATACAGAATCTTCAGTATTAAATATTCAAAGAAGATCTGTTAATTTATTAGATGGTATTTCTTCTCAAAATTTTAAAAAGTTAGGAGCAAGTGACTTGGCAAATGCCGTTAAAAGTGTTCCAGGAGTTTCTATTCAGGGAGGTAAATATGTTTATGTCCGTGGTTTAGGAGATAGATACACCAAAACTATTTTAAATGGAGTAGATATACCAGGATTAGATCCTGATAGGAATACAATACAAATGGATATTTTTCCAACAAATATTATTGATAATATTATTGTTGTAAAATCAGCAACTGCTGATCTGCCTGCAGATTTTACAGGTGGTATTGTTGATATTGTTACTAAAGAATTTCCTTCCAAAAAAGAGTTTAGCCTATCGTTAAGTGGTTCTTATAATCCTGATATGCACTTTAAAAGTAATTACTTAAGTTATGATGGTGGTAATACAGATTTTCTAGGTTATGATGATGGTACAAGGGCATTACCAATAAGTCCTTATCAGCCCATTCCAAATACGTTTGATAATAGTGCAGTATTAACAGAAATCACAAAAAGGTTTAATCCAAATTTAGCGGCTCTAGAATCAAATAGTACAATGGACTATAGTATTGGGTTAACAGCTGGTAATCAATATACCATAGGAAAGAAGGACCATAGATTGGGTTATATTGCTTCTGTATCTTATAAAAATGAAACAAATTTTTATGAGAATGCTCAGAATAATTTTTATAGAAAAGACCCAAACACATCTAATATAGAAATGCCTTTAAGTAAAAGTCAAAAAGGTAATTTGGGTGAACAAAATGTAGTACTTAGTGGCTTGGTTGGCTTGTCTTATAAAACAGATCGATCTAAATATAAAATAAACGTAATGCGTATTCAGAATGGTGAGTCAAGTGCAGGTTTATTTGATCAAGAACTGAATGAAGGAGATTTCGCTTTGGCAATAAAGAATAGCTTGGTCTATACAGAAAGATCAATTACCAATGGTTTACTATCAGGTACACATACTAATAATGATGCTTCATGGAAAACGGAATGGAAGTTGGCTTCAACACTATCTACAATATACGATAAGGATGTGCGTGCAACTTCATTTAGAATAGAAGAAGATGGTAGTTTTAGTATTCCTCAAAATAGTGAACCAAGAAGAATTTGGAGAAACTTAGAAGAAGAAAATCATGTAGGTAAATTAGATGTAACTAGAAAATATAGTTTATTCCAAAAAGACGCTAAATTAAAAGTGGGTGCATACGGTTCATATAAACAAAGAACATATAATATTTATACTTTTAGAATTGGTATTGCTGGTCCAAGTGGATTTAATGGTAATGCTGATGCCATCTTAGCAGATGAAAATTTATGGACAACGAGCGATCAAGAAGGTTCGTTTATAAGAAATACTTCAGTTGTAGATCCTGTTAATATTTTTGAATCTAATCAAATGAATATGGCTGGTTATATTTCTAATGAATTTAATTTAGGAGATAAACTGAAAACTATTGTTGGTGTAAGAGTTGAAAATTTTATGATTAACTATACCGGTGAAAACAGTAGCGGTGCTGTATTAAATAATGAATCTATTATTAATAAATTCGATTTATTTCCATCGGTTAACTTTATCTATGCTTTAAAAGATAATAAAAATATACGATTATCTTATGCAAGAACTACAGCTCGTCCTTCTTTTAAGGAAGCATCAAATGCTGAAATATTTGACGCTCTTTCTGACATTACTTATATAGGAAACATAGATTTAAAACCAACTTATATTAACAATATTGATTTGCGTTATGAAGTGTATGGAGAGAATTCTGAATTGTTTGCCGTGAGTGGATTTTACAAATCATTTAAAGACCCAATTGAGTTAACTTACTTTCAATCAGCGTTAGATAATTTTACACCGCAAAATTTAGGTGAAGCTGATGTAATTGGAGCTGAACTAGAATTTAGAAAAAACTTAAGTTTTCTATCTTCTCGTTTAGAAAACTTTAGGTTCAACTTAAACGCCTCTGTAATACAATCAAAATTAAAAATGGGTGCTGACGAGTTTGCATTACGAACAAATACCGCAAGACCAGGAGAAGAGGTTGACGATACTAGAGAGCTTCAAGGGCAATCACCATATTTAATTAATGCAGGTTTAGATTATGACAATGATAAAATTGGTTTACAAACTGGAGTCTTTTATAATGTACAAGGAAAGACGTTGGAAGTTGTAGGTGGTGCAAACCCTGATGTGTTTACAAAGCCTTTTAATAGTTTAAACTTTACATTAAACAAATCAATAGGTAAAGAGAGAAAGTCGAACCTAAGCTTTAAGATTACAAATTTATTAGGCTCTAAAAAAGAGAGTGTTTATGAGTCTCATAATGCAGCAGATCAAATCTTTTCTAGCAGAAATCCTAGCACTTCTATTTCATTAGGATATAGTATAAAGTTTTAAATTTAAAACAAAAAAAAGGAGCTTACAAGCTCCTTTTTTTGTTTATTTTATAAATTATTTTACTCATTTTTTGAGGCTATTGCAGCATCACGAGACCAAGAATTTACTTTTTCTATTTGATCGTTAGAATAATCAACCTCTTTTAAAACATCATTCGTTTTAAAGATCCATTTTCCTACTTTTTTACCCGCCTCATAATTACCTATAGCAATTTTTTCACCAGTTAAATTAAAGCTAGTCCATGTTCCATGTAACTTCCCATCTTTAAAAGATCCTTGTTGATCAATTTCTCCATTGTCATAGTAAAAAGTAGCTTCCGTTATATCTCCCTTTTTTTCTAATTTTACTTTATTATCATTTTCTTGTGCAAAAGAAAAACTCACACAAAAAACAATTAATAGAACAGCTATTTTTTTCATAATTTTAGTATTTACTTAACATTAACGGTATTAAGGTATGAATTATTTTACAATTACACAACATTTTGTTAACTTTAAATTAACATTGAAAATGTAACATTTTGATTGTTAGTGATGTAAATAAAAGTAGTAAAGCTTTATTTTTTACATTAAATGAAATAACTTGCAAGCAATTAACCACTACGAACCTATCCAATAGATGGAATCAAAGAATCTATTTTCATTTCTTATTTGTCTACTTTCCTTAACTATTTTTGCTCAAGAAAAAGAATCTAATCCTTTTAGTTTTAAATGGGACAATGGATTTAAGTTAAAAAGTGCTGATGAAAATTTTCAATTAAAGTTTGGAGGTAGAATTATGGTCGATCATGCTTTTTTTTCTCAAAATGAGGCTTTAGATGATGTATACGGACAATTATTAGCCACAAGTGGCACAGAATTTAGACGTACAAGAGTATTTTTTTCAGGTCTATTGTATAAAAATATTGAATTTATTTTAGATTTAGGATTTGAAGGTGGTGAAGTAGCATTTAAAGATGTTTATTTAGGAATAAGAGATATACCTGTAGTAGGTACGATAAGAGTTGGGAATTTAAAAGAACCATTACGATTTGAATCGCTTACAGGCAGTAAGTATATTACGTTTATGGAACGTGCTGTACTCAATGACTTTTCTCCTACACGGAACAATGGAATCCTTTTGTTGAATGATTTTTTGAAAGATAGGCTTAGTGCACAAGCTGGTCTTTTTCGGAATGCAGGAGGAAATGGAAATGACCTAATGGCAAATAATGGATACGTTTTTACAGGGAGATTAACAGGTCTTCCCATAAAAACAGAAAATCAATTATTACATTTAGGATTAGGGTATAGTTTTAGGAAGCCTGGTTTAAATCAATATAGAATATCTGCAAGACCAGAAGCACATTTAAGTAATAAAAAGTATATTGACACGGAATTAATTGAAAATGTAAAAAGCCTAAATATGGTTAATTTTGAGGGAGTTTTTGCAACAGGCCCATTTTCATTTCAAACAGAATATTTAAGAACAGCATTGGAAGGTGATACCAATTATAACTTTTCTAGTTATTATGGAGTATTAAGTTACTTTTTAACTGGTGAACAGAAAGTTTATAAAAGCTCGTATAAAGGTTTTGATAGAGTGAGTCCAAAGAATAATTTTACAGGCAAAGAAGGTGGTTTAGGGGCATGGGAAGTTGCCTTACGTTATTCCAATTCTGATTTGAATAGTAAAGATATTTATGGAGGTGAACAAGCAAGTATTACATTGGGTCTCAACTGGTATTTAAATCCAGCAACTAGAATTATGTTTAATTATATAAATGCGGATATAAAAAACGCAGGGAATGTTAATGTTTTTCAGGCACGATTTCAGATTGATTTTTAAAAGAAAATATAACTATTTGTTAATATACACGTAAATTAAAAAATACACATTTGCACACTAAATATTAGATATGGAAAATCCTTACATTATGATGATTGTTGCACTTGCTATTCTAGCAATTGCAGACTTAGTAGTGGGTGTCAGTAATGATGCCGTTAACTTTTTAAATTCAGCTATTGGTTCTAAGGCCATATCGTTCAGAACGATAATGATCGTTGCTAGCTTAGGTGTCGCATTTGGAGCTGTTTTTTCTAGTGGTATGATGGAGGTTGCTCGAAAAGGAATATTTGTTCCAAGCGAGTTTTATTTCAATGAAATCATGATCATATTTATGGCAGTAATGATTACCGATATATTACTGCTCGATTTTTTTAATACGTTAGGGATGCCTACATCAACTACCGTATCAATTGTATTTGAATTATTAGGTGCTGCTGTAGCAATGGCACTTATTAAAATAGCGGCTAAAGGCGATTCTATTTCAGAATTGGGTAACTATATAAATACTGATAAAGCTACGGAGATTATTATAGGAATTCTGCTCTCGGTGGTTATTGCATTTTCTATTGGTGCCATAGTCCAATATATTTCCAGAGTCTTATTGTCCTTTAATTTTGAGCGTAAAGCTAAATGGGTAGGTGCAGTTTTTGGAGGTTTTGCATTGGCAGCAATTACTTATTTTATATTTATTAAAGGTCTTAAAGGAACAGACTATTATAAAGAAATTGAACACCTTATTGAAGGTAAAACTATATTTATATTGATAGGGAGCTTCGTTTTATGGACCTTGCTATCTTTTGTTTTTGTTAAAGTCTTTAAGCAAAATATTTATAAACTGATTATTTTAGTGGGTACTTTTGCTTTAGCATTAGCGTTTGCGGGTAATGATTTAGTTAATTTTATTGGTGTGCCAATTGCGGCTTGGCAATCTTATGAAACATGGGCGGCGTCAGGTATTGCTGCGGTAGATTTCCCGATGTCATCTTTGGCTGAAAAAGTGCAAACTCCAACATTTATGTTATTAGGTGCGGGTCTTGTTATGGTTTTAACATTGTGGTTTTCTAGTAAAGCAAAAGGAGTTGTTAAAACATCATTAGATTTATCTAGTCAAGGAGAAACACAAGAACGTTTTAATCCTAATTTTATATCTAGAAGCTTAGTAAGGGTCTCTATACTGGCTTCAAAATATACGAATTCAGTTATACCAACACCGATTCAAAATCACGTAGAAAAACAATTTGAAAAGCCCGTTATTAAATTGGTTAAAGGTAAAGAACATGAGTTACCTGCATTTGATATGGTACGTGCTGCAGTTAATTTAATGGTAGCAAGTATATTAATATCATTAGCTACTTCAATGAAATTACCATTATCAACAACCTATGTTACTTTTATGGTTGCAATGGGTACTTCTTTGGCAGATAGAGCTTGGGGCAGCGAAAGTGCAGTTTACAGAGTTGCTGGTGTTCTAAATGTAATTGGAGGGTGGTTTGGTACTGCAATAAGTGCTTTTATTGCTGCTGGTACTATAGCTTATTTAATCCATTTAGGAGGCATAACTATGATTGCAATACTTTTATTAGTTGCCGTGTTATTGTTGGCAAGAAACTATATTAAGCATATTAAAAAAGGAAGAGAAATTAAAGCGGAAGATAGTTTGAGTAAAGCTGAGAGTAATTCTATTCATGGTGTTATTGAAGAGAGTGCAGACAATATTTCGAAAGCATTAAAAAGAATAAGTAAAATAAATAAAAGTACTATTGACGGATTGATAAATGAAGATTTGTCTAGTCTTAAAAAAGCAAAAAATACAGTAATTAAGTTGGAGAATGAAATAGAGGGCTTACAGAATAACATGTTTTACTTTATTAAAAATTTAGATGACTCTTATTTAGGGGCAAGTAAATTTTATATTGATGTTATTGGTAATTTACAAGACATGGCACAATCGGCTAGTTTTATTTCTAAAGTCAGTCATAAACATATTAATAATAATCATAGACCGTTAAAGAAAAAACAAGCGGATGAATTGATTGAGATTAATGACCAACTCGTTTCTTTATTTGATAAGACAAGAGAAGTATTTGATTCTCGTTCTTTTGAAAAAATTGTACCAGACTTAATAAATGACAAACAAGCTTTATTAGACCATGTTGAAAGTGCTATTCATCAACAAGTGGAACGTACAAGAACGATAGAGTCGAGTCCGAAAAACACTACGCTGTATTTTAGTATTTTATTAGAAACGAAAGATTTAATTAAAGCGGGTATTACCATATTAGAGCTCTATTATAGTGAGCACGATCGCAATGTTAACTTGATGAATGCAGAAAGTTAAAAGTTGTATTAGCAGTAAATAAAAATGGTCTGAGAAATTAAAAATCTCAGACCATTTTTTATTCTGGATTGTTTTCTAATAAAGAATCTTTATTACTATATAAAAGTTCAGCTACTTCAATTAGCTTTTTAATAATATCATTAACGTATGAGTAATCATTAAATAGTGATGATGCCATTTCAGGAGTAATCAATTCTTTTCTTATTAAATTGTCTATTGAATGGTTACCTTTTGCTTTATTTTGTTTTGCAGCAGTTTTTAGTTTATTCATTTTTTTACTATAGTTTTTAGTGTCATCTCCTTTTCTAAATCTATAAATAACCCTAAGCACTTTTAAAACCTTTTTTCGATAAAGATTATATTCTTTAATCAAATATTTATTATTTAATGTTGAAGACATGTTTACATTTCTGTTCAGTTCTCTAACATCTTTTATTATTTCTACCATTTTTCTGTTGGCAATTTTTATTTCTGAAATAGTGGTGTTTTGAGATTCTGTTAGCTTCAGTTTACTTTGAGCAGTTGCCGCATAGCGGATTATCTCACCGTATATATATTTAACTTTTGCATGGTATACTTCGTCAATGGCGATATCTAAGTCTTTGGTTGAATTTTTAATTATATTTTTAGGTTTCTCATTAGACTTTATATCTTCTCTATGAATATTGATTCCATGGGCTACAATTTCAAAAATGGCATTCTTATATAAGTCCTTAGATTCGTCTGTTAATGCTGTGATAACTGATGCCGGAAATGCTAAAACGGCTTCATTCAAATAATGAGGTCTTGCTGCATCACTATTAGGTTTATCTTCAATGTATTTTACTAAGAATTGTTCTAGTTTCTTTATAAAAGGTATCATTATAAGCACACCAACTACATTGAAAATAGTGTGAAATAAGGCAAGTTTTAGCGTGTAGTCGGTAGCTGAAATACCAAATGCATTTGCCAAATAATTTACTAAATTCCCTAAAGGATATATGAATGCTAAAGCTAGAGTTGCCGTTATAACATTAAATATTAAATGTGCTATGGCTAATCTTTTACCAGCAATATTTGAGCTGATAGATCCAAGGATGGCTGTAATAGTAGTACCTACATTGGCACCAATAGCTAACGCAAGTGCGTTTTCATATTCTATTTGTCCTGCGGCCAATGCAGTTAGAACTAAGACCAAAGATGCGGCACTCGACTGCAGAAGAACAGTTATAATTATTCCGATACCGGTGTATAAAATAAGACCTAAAAAACCAGAAACCGCATATTTTGTTAAATCGATATCGTTACTAAAAACATCGAAGCCTTCTTTCATAAAAAAAATCCCCAAAAAGAAAAATCCTAAGCCAATAAGTACGTTACCTATCCCTTTAAGGGTATTTACTTTCTGTAAAGAAAAAATTAAACCAAAAATAAGCATGGGCATTGCCAATGCCGAAATTTTAATTTTAAGACCGAAACCTGCTACCAACCAAGCGGTTGTTGTGCTTCCTATATTTGCACCAAAAATAAGACCAATACCAGATGATAAACTTATTAAACCAGCACTAATAAAGGAAATGGTTATGACTGAAACTAAAGAACTCGATTGAATAAGCGTGGTTAGTACTGCACCAGTAGTTATACTTTTATAAAGTTTGTCAGTAGTTTTTTTTAGAATTTGTTGAAGCGGTCCTTTAGTGAAAACTTTAAAGCCCTCTTCTAACATTATCATACCAAATAATAATATAGCAACACCAGCGGCTATGGTTTCAAAATTGGGACTAAAATATAAGGTAATTGCTAAAGCTAATAATAAAAGGAAAAAAAGTGATTTTTTATACATTTAATTAAATCGTCTATTATAGTAGTTAAATTTAAAGAAAAAAAACAATAAATAATGTATGCGATATTTTAAAAAGTATGTTTACTCATTTGTGGTACCTAGTTCTTGGTAATTTTTATGTTGCCTTTTTTGCTCATTAAATACGTTATCATCCACAACGTAGGTCTTAGAAATTGAATCATGCCAGCCCTTTGAACCTAAAAAAGAAATGGGATCAAAAGGTATAATCCTACATAAAGAACGTTTAACAAATACTTCGAACGGTGGTCGTTCTCCATTTTCTAGTACAACCTTTGTTCTGGTAATTAATTTACCGATAGTTTTCTGAGATAGGCTTTCTAAAACAGTATAGTATATAACTAATAGAACTGCAGTTAGTAAGCGGTCAATAATTGGGTTAACGTTTTCTAATTCAATAAGGAAGTCATATAGACCTTCACTGCCCGTTATTTCAGCTATTATATATAATAGAACACCTAACAGTATAAACAACGCATAAAAGAAGCCTAGGTCAATTAAATAATTAAGAAATCTTTTGCCTTTGCTGGCAAACATCTCGTCAGTTACTTTAAATTTTTTGTAGTTTAAAACTTCCATTTCTGCTGAACTAAAAATTAGTTATTGTTTTAACGCATCAATAAGTTTCTTATTTCGTAAAAACTAAAAATCTCGAAACAGGCAACGTTTCGAGATTTTATAAAAGTTCTTGTTACTTTTATTAACTAGTTCATATGTGGTCATATGTTATTAAGATCCGCACATTAAACAATCATCACCTTCATTTTCTTTAGCCAAAGCAATCATTGCTTTATATTCTTCAGCTGTCATTGAAGTGTCATCTGTTATTAAAGGAGATGGCTCCTTTTCAACATTTACAGGTGCTTCAACAGCTGCAATTTGCGTTTTTTTAATTTCCTCTTTTTTACTATTACTCAATGTAAACTGAGTAGCATTTACGGCAGATTTTGTTCTAAGGTAATACATACCTGTTTTTAAACCAGATTTCCATGCGTAATAATGCATTGAAGTCAATTTACCATAATCTGGATCTTTTAAGAAAAGATTTAACGATTGTGATTGGTCTATGAAATAACCTCTTTGACGAGCCATATCTATAATATCTTTCATACTTAACTCCCAAACGGTTTTGTATAAGTCTTTCAGCTCCTGAGGAATTGCTTCAATATGTTGTACGGAACCATTCGCTCTCATAATACTTTCTTTCATTTCGTTGTCCCAAAGATTAAGTTCAACCAAATCTTCCAGTAAGTGTTTGTTCACGACAATAAATTCACCAGAAAGTACTCTACGTGTATAAATATTAGAAGTATAAGGTTCAAAAGCTTCGTTGTTTCCTAATATTTGAGAAGTAGATGCTGTTGGCATTGGAGCAACCAATAATGAGTTACGTACACCGTGTTTTATAACATTTTTACGTAATTTTTTCCAATCCCAATTACCACTGAGATCATCTTCAGAAATATTCCACATGTTAAATTGGAATTCACCTTCTGACATTGGAGACCCTTTAAATGTGGAATAGGGTCCTTTCGCTTTAGCAATTTCCATAGATGAGGTTACTGCGGCAAAATAAAGTGTTTCAAAAATGTCTTGATTGAGTTGTTTAGCTTCATCAGATGTAAACGGCATCCGTAACATAATAAAAGCATCTGCCAATCCTTGAATACCTAAGCCGATAGGTCTATGACGAAAATTTGAATTCTCCGCTTCTTTAACAGGATAATAATTTCTATCAATAACAGTGTCCAGATTTCTAGCTGCTTTTTTGGTAACGTCAAATAACTTTTTATGGTTAAAATATTTCTGCCCTTCTCCATTTTCACTAATAAACATTGGCATGGCTATAGAAGCCAAATTACATACAGCAACTTCATCTTTTGCTGTATATTCCATAATCTCAGTACATAAGTTTGAAGATCGGATAACCCCTAAATTCTTTTGATTTGATTTTCTATTAACCGCATCTTTATATAACATATAGGGCGTACCAGTCTCAATTTGAGATTCTAATATTTTCTCCCATAAATCGCGAGCCTGTATTGTTTTTCTTCCTTTACCCACTTTTTCATAACCTTCATATAATTTCTCAAATTCATCACCATAGGTATCAAATAAATGTGGACATTCATTAGGGCACATTAAAGTCCATTCACCGTCTTCTTCTACACGTTTCATGAATAAATCAGGAATCCACATCGCATAGAATAAATCGCGAGCACGCATTTCTTCTTTACCATGGTTCTTTTTTAAATCTAAAAAGTCGAAAATATCGGCGTGCCAAGGTTCTAAATACATGGCAAAAGAACCTTTTCTTTTCCCTCCACCTTGATCTACATATCTCGCTGTGTCATTAAATACACGAAGCATGGGTACAATACCATTAGAAGTGCCGTTGGTTCCTCTAATATATGAACCTGTTGCTCTCACATTATGTAAAGACAAACCAATACCACCTGCTGATTGCGAGATACTAGCCGTTTGTTTTAGAGTATCATATATACCGTCAATACTATCTTCTTTAATTTGAAGTAAAAAACAAGATGACATTTGCGGTTTTGGTGTACCTGCATTAAATAACGTTGGAGTTGCATGCGTAAAATATTTTTTACTCATAAGCTCATACGTCTCAATTGCTGCATCAATATCATCCAAGTGAATTCCAATAGACACACGCATCAACATATGTTGAGGACGCTCAATTATTTTTCCATTAACTTTTAATAAGTAGGATCTTTCTAACGTCTTAAACCCAAAAAAGTCGTAGTTAAAATCGCGATTATAGATGATAGTAGAATCTAACTTTTCGGCATTGTCTTGTATAACTTTATAAACATCATCAGCAATCATTGGTCCTTTTTTTCCCGTACGTGGATTTACATATAGGTATAAATCCGTCACTGTTTCAGAAAATGACTTTTTAGTGTTTTTATGTAAGTTAGAAACGGCTATCCTAGCAGCTAATTTAGCATAGTCAGGATGTTGAATGGTCATTGTAGCTGCAATTTCAGCGGCTAAATTGTCTAACTCAGAAGTTGAAACTCCGTCGTAAAGACCTTCAATAACTCGCATGGCAACTTTTACAGGATCAACCAATTTGTTTAATCCGTAACACATTTTTTTTATCCTTGCGGTAATCTTGTCAAACATTACTGGCTCTCTCTTTCCGTCTCTTTTTAGTACATACATAGCTCTTTTTGGGAATTAAGTTATTATTTAGTTAATGTGGTTGGTTTGGTTAAAAATCGGCATCAAAACTGATGCTTCCGGTACCTCCAGATTTTACACCAGCTTTTTGGTATTCAGATACTTTTTTCTCAAAGAAATTGGTTTTTCCTTCTAGAGAAATCATTTCCATAAAATCAAATGGGTTTGCTGAATTGTATACTTTTTCACATCCAAATTCTACTAAAAGTCTGTCGGTTACAAACTCTAAGTATTCGGTCATTAATTTTGAATTCATTCCGATAAGACTTACAGGAAGAGATTCTGTAATAAAACTTCTTTCAATAGTAAGTGCATCACAGAGTATTTCTGTAATTCTTTCTTTTGGCACTTTATTTACCATATGATTATTATGCAAGTGCACGGCAAAATCACAATGCATACCTTCATCTCTAGAAATAAGTTCATTTGAGAAGGTAAGGCCAGGTAAAAGACCTCTTTTTTTCATCCAAAATATTGAGCAAAAACTTCCAGAAAAGAATATACCTTCAACAGCAGCAAAAGCGATTAAACGTTCTGCAAAACTTGGACTATCAATCCATTTTAACGCCCACTGAGCTTTGTCTCTAATGGCTGGAAAAACCTCAATGGCTCTAAATAATTGATCTTTTTCTTTTTCATCTTTCACATAGGTATCAATAAGTAATGAATACACTTCAGAATGGATGTTTTCCATCATAATTTGAAAGCCATAAAAGAATTTAGCTTCCGTGTATTGTACTTCAGACACAAAGTTTTCTGCTAAGTTTTCGTTCACAATTCCATCCGAAGCCGCAAAGAATGCCAAAACGTGTTTTATAAAATATCTTTCGTCTTCAGTAAGCTTATTATTCCAGTCATGCACATCTTTTTCTAGATCAATTTCTTCAGCTGTCCATATACTTGCTTGTTGTAATTTATACCATTCCCATAAATCTGGATGTTGAATTGGAAAAATTACAAATCTGTTATCGTTGGGCTGTAAAATAGGCTCTTCTTGTTGCATTTTTGAATTGGTTTTGAAGTTATAGTGCTGATGGAACACTACAGTAAAATTATTTACTTAGTACGGTATCTTACAAAGATTGATTTTTTTAGTGAAGAAACAAAGTCATAATTATAAACAAAACTCGAGAAGTTTTTAACAAATAAGGGTGTAAATGTTTATTGCTCAGTATTTATTTAATATATAAAATGCTGATAAACAGGAATTTAAAATGGTATTAATTCTGTGAGCCTTGAAGTTTACTAGGTTTTTTGAATTCTGCTTAAACTGTATTTTCTAAAATAAAAAAAGAGCCCATTTAAATGGGCTCTTTTTTGTAGATTTTATAATGGAAATATTTTTATAGTTCATACAAGATTCCAGCACCTAAAACAACTTGACTAAAATCACTAATAGTATATTTCAATTCTGCAAAAACACTTAACTGATCAGAAAAAGACCATCTGCCTCCACCACCAATATTAAGCCCCAAAGCATTACCAGTTGATTGACTAAATCCACTTTCATCAAAATAGACATTTGCTCCATTTTTATAACTTGAATAATTTAAACCTGCTAATGGATATACATCTAATTCATCCATCATTATTTCAATTTTATAATGACCGTTAACGTCAACTGCAAATAAATTATTTTTATAATCACTTCCTGATAACCTTGCCGCTGAGCCCGAAAAATAGGATATACTCGGAGAAATGGCAATGTTTTCCATAATCTCTACTTCAGCTTTTACAACTAACCCAGGAGCATTAATTTTATCATTATAACCTAAACCTCCACCCACGGAGAATTGTGCACTCACTGAACTAATACTACCAATTAAGGCGATTGTAAGAACTAACTTTTTAATAATTTTCATAGTTTAGAATTTTTTGTTTTGTACTGCAAATATATAAATTTACCAAAATAACAATCTTAAAAAATAGATAAAAAATTGACACTATTTTGTGATAACTGTAGAACTTAAGGGTTGATGCTATTACAGTTACATGTTTTTAAACCATTCTTCATATTTTTTACCCAAAATTGGGGCTGGTTTTTGTTTACCATTAAGAGCGTTTAGCAAACTTATAATCCACATATATACGATTACAAAAAAGCCTAAAAAACTAACGATCCATCCCAGAATGGGTATAATATTAATCGTACTAAGTGCCAAACCTGTTAAACCCAAACCGAGTGACTGCTTAATATGATAGGTCGCAAAAGGGTCTTTCTTTTCGTTGTTCATTACAAAAGCAACAATTAATCCTATAAGGGTAATGTAAGCTATAATGGCTATTGTTTTACCTTCTCCTTCAATAGTTGTGCTCCTTGCATGTTTTGTTTTTGATTCTGAATTTTCCATAATCTATTTTTATATTTAGTTATTTAACTACTATTTTTTTACCGATAATTCCATTATTACTGCTAATTTTTACAAAATAGACCCCGGAAATTAAATTGCCCAAATCTATTGATGAGGTACTTGTTTTTTCTATAACTTTTTTACCTAAAACAGAATATATTTTTACATTGTCAATGGGGTATTTTGAATTGATATTTAGAATGTTTTCTGTTGGATTTGGATAAACCTGAATATTAGTATCTAATTGAGAACTTGCGATATCTAAGACATTTGAATTAGGAGTGTACTCCGATGCTAAATCATCATCAATAAGTTTGTAAGCAATGATTGAGCCATGTGCCCAAATACTGCCTTCACTATCTATGGTTAAAGCAGAGAGTCCATTAGTTTCTAATGAGGGTAGAATCGAATTGTAATTTCCTAAATTAATATTGGAAAATATGGGGTTACTACTAGTGGGGTTTTCAATTGTAGTTATAATTGCATTACTATTGATTATATATGCTTTTCTATTAGTATCAACAACAATATCACTAAACGTTGTTAGTTCTGTATAATCTGTAGCTTTAAAATCGTAAAACAAACCTGCTTCTTGGTAAATTGCATACGAGTTACCTATAAACCAAACCCCACCGTCCGGTGCTGCAGTCACTTTAGTTGGAGAAGTAAAAGTACCTAAAGCACTTAAATCGTAAGTAGTACTTGTTAATGCTGTAGTGTTAAATTTTTTAATTTCTAGAATACCTCCTACACTTCTTATAAACCATGCATCTTGATTATCATCTACGGCAAAATAAAATGCTTGTTCGTACCAATCTTCATCTAAATTATAGGTTGTTAAAAGTGCATCATCTTTATATACATCAATTTTTTTATCACCACGATCAAAAACCCATATTTCATCTGCTACGCGTTTTATATCATTAGCTTGATTAGTGCCTACTTCGATTGAACTGGCATTTGGGAAATCAATTTTTCGTAACTCACGTGGGTTTCCACCTTTTATAATTGCTTTGTCATCATCATCAATTGCTGAAGCGTTTCCTAAATTTTCAATAAGAATGGATTGATGGTTATCATCTCTATCTCTGTGTACAACAATATCATCATAACGATTAAACCACCAAACGCCACCGTTATTATCTGGAAAACTATTAGTAAAACGTCTATTCATTCTATTAGACAAATTTCCTTCTTCATTATCATTTCGTCCGGACCAAACGTCGTTATCATTGATAATGACTTCAAAATTATTATTGGTACCGCTAGAACCATCTGATGTTGTGAAATAAAATTTGCTGTTTCTATAGTAAACATGGTTTGGGTTATACGTTATTGGAAAACCTAAAGTTGTTAAATCGGTTTTTGGTAGTAGTGTCCAGTTTGGTGTAGCATTTTCAATTCTTAATTTAGCCAAACCTGAATAATTTTGTCCAACAGCCCAAATTAACCCTGATGGATCTATAGCGAGCTTATTAAACTTAATGTTTATTAAGGCGTTATTTGGTGTTGGTATTTGGTATGAAGTATAGGTTTCATTGGTTATATCAAATTTTACGATACCTCCATCATTATTAGAGCTAGTTGCCATCCATAAATCGTTGTTGGCATCGAATTGTAAATCGTCAACACGGTCAAAAGGTAAACTTGGAGTTGTTGTAGCACTATAATGTGTTACTGGTACTGAATTTTGGTAATCCGTAATGTTAATTTTATAAAGCCCATTGCCATTTCCTAAATAAATATGGTTGTTATTATAGATCAACTCTATTGAATTACTACCAATGCTTATATTTCCTAAATCTGCAACCTCTGTGATTACATTGTCTACTTCACTATATTTAAAAAGATATGTTGTGTTTCCGCTAGTTGCAAAAGCCCAAGTTAAATTTCTATCCGTATCATATACAAATTGTTGTGGATATTTATTATTAGGGAAATCGACAGATGTAAAGGTTTTTAAGTTTCTGTCATATACATAAAAAAGAATACCTCCATTGGATGCTTGTAACACTACTTTACCATTTGGTAATACAAAACCCGTTCTTAACGCTGGTAAATAGGTGTTTCCCCATAATGGGAAAGCAATATTTGGTATGTTTTCCCAAGAGTCATCCGTGTTTCTTATAGACAAGCCATAGCGGGTTACATAAAACTCATCTTCATTAAAATAATTTGGAAGCATTTTAGTTACACCTCTATCATTCAATCCATAACTACGCTCTACTACGCCTAAATTATTGGCTCTATCACAAAAAGTGAGTTTTCCAGCGGCTTCCGGAATAGTATTACCGCATTGGTTCATGTAAAATGAAAGTTTGGTGCCTGTGGTAAATGCTTCGGTTTTTGTGATTTGTGCTTCTGCTAGTATTGAATTTAGTAAAGCAATAATGAGTAGTTTTGTTTTCATGATGTTAATGTTTACTTAGTAATTTCTTTTGTCACTTTTGTTTACTACTTACTTTAAATTCACCGCGAGTAATAGGCTGTTATTGCGTCTTAAATGCTTTAAATTTCACGTCTGTGACTACTAATTGATTCGTACTATCTTCCATTCCTTTATCAAAAGCGTTGGCTGTAAAAGAAAAAGTGCCTTCAAGGTATTTTCCAGATTCTGTGAGCTTACCGGTAAAATCAAAATTATCTGGTAATTTCCAAGTAACTTTTTCGTTTTCATCTTCTTTTTCAACAAATCCATATCGCTTTATTTTCTGATCAGTTTGATCATTATTGTTTTCAATAATTAAATTGAATGCAAACTCTGAAGGGTCTGAGTTATCTGCAGTAGTTAAATACGTTTGATTGTTCGCTGTAAATGTGACTACTTTAACAGAACTAGAAAATTCTTCCCCATTTATTGTGGCAGTTAAAAACGTACCCCAATTATTAGTGTTTGTTGATTCATCTACTTTAGTGGTACTGTTTTTTTTGTCTTCTTTGCATCCTATTGCTGTAAGTAATAATAATATGATTATGATTGGTTTTTTCATGTTATTCTATAGTTTTTACGTAATACGCTTTGCTTCCTTCTAATGTCAGCCTGTTATTTTTCGTTATTTCTGCATAAACTTTTACTTTTTTACCAATACTTTCATTGTCTTCAGTAAATCGAATACCTGTAACCTTTCCGCGTTCTTTTTTTCGATAGCTGGGGTCTCTTTTTCCGTATGTAATGGCAATCCACCATTTCTTATCTACCTCAATGCTACATTTACCATCAACCCAGCAATCGTTTTTAGCATTGGTAATTATTCCTTCAAATTTTACCGTTTTCGAATCGACATTTTTTGTGATTACAGTAGTTCATTGATCTTTCAATAATTTTTCTACATTTAGTTTTTGAATATATTTCCATAACTCTTCTCCATTTATATTCCCTGCCGAAGCGGTAACAAATATTCTGTCTTCAACTTTGTACAATAGGTTTGTGGCCTTTTCTTTTTCGTTATATTGTGTTACATAAGGTTTAATATCCTTGTCACTTTTATCCTTATTTTCCATTGCATAAGCAAAATTTATCATGTTCATATCATCAGGGCTCTTAGCACAATCAACCACATAAAGTTCTATTTCTTTTTGTTGCGATTTGTTAGTATAGATTAAATGCAAATTGTTCTTGTTTTTAAATCTTTTTGGTGGATTACCATATTCTTTGGTAGTTATTGACAAATCATCTAGTTTATTAGGTGCCCATTTTTCAAATTGTTCTTTTGTTAAAGGCGTTAAACTGTGTAGTTTTTTGGCCGTTTGTATTTTCTCATCTTTCGCTATTTGCCTCAAAGTCCATTTTACTTTTTTATTTTCAGGAGAAATTTTGGTAAAATGAATCTTACTGGGTTGGATGGCTTGGGAATCATCCTGATTATTGTATTGAACGGAGATAAGATTTTCTTCAATAAAATTCCATCCTTTTTCAAATTGGATGTCGGTGCTAATATTGGCGTAAACAGCACCTGTTCTAGAATTTGTTTTATCACATTTCTCTTTGTACGGAATAGCTCTATCAATATAAAACCAAAAATAGTTGTTACTATCAGCAACGCTATCCTTAGTACTGTCATTATTACTTGACATTTTCTTGTCGCTCTTAGGTTCTAATACGGCTACATTTATTCCATACTTCTTTATGAAAATAGCGTTTGTTTTTTGCGAGTAAACATTATCAAAAGGGGTTTCTTCAAATACATCTCTGTCTTTACAATCACTGGATATTTTAAACAACTGATGAAAATTATGATGTTGTAAATTAATACTATCATAAAGTGCTTTAATATCAAAATTTGGCATATTGAAATGAATGGTACCGTCGGTTGTGATTTTACCTAAACTGATTTCCTTTCCATTTGGCTGCTTTTGGACTAAAATTAGGGTTTCATGCGTATAATCTAATGGTCCGTTGAGGTTGTTTTCAACCTGTGGTAAAGCGGTTTGTGCTTGTTGTGCATTGCAAGACTGGAAATAAATTATAATGAGTAGAGTTATTAAATAAGTTTTAGTTTTCATGATTTAAGTTTTAATTATTGGGTAATAAACATACCAAAAGCTCCCGATGCAATAACCGTATTTTTAACCAATGGCACAACGGTATCGTTTTTCCAGTATCTAG
The DNA here is from genome assembly GCF_016406085.1 of Aureibaculum flavum. Taxonomy (GTDB): domain Bacteria; phylum Bacteroidota; class Bacteroidia; order Flavobacteriales; family Flavobacteriaceae; genus Aureibaculum; species Aureibaculum flavum. Next base: position 245,788 of record NZ_JAEHFJ010000003.1, on the reverse strand, counting down.
CAACATTATTTATTCCGTTATTCTCGAAACCGACTATGTGTACGTCATTTCCTATTACGGTTATTGCTGTAGCATCAGCATGGTTCGTGCCATCGGTTAAAGAGGTGACTACTCCATTTTTCCAGTAGGTAGCTATATTTTTTGTTCCGTTATTTTCGTAACCTGCGACATATTTGTCACTCCCAACCACGCTCATAGCAATGGCTCTAACATTTTTTGTTCCATCGCTAATGGATGTAGCTACTCCATTTTTCCAATAGGTAGCCACGCCCTTTTTATTCGAATCTTCAGAACCTACCACGTAAACATTATTACCTACCATAGTGATACCGTTTGCATAAGCATTGTTTGAACCGTTGGTTAAATATGTTGCCACTCCATTTTTCCAGAGGGTTGCAATTCCATTTGTTCCGTTAAACTCATAACCTGCTACATAGACATCACTACCTACTACTATTATGGCATTGCCAAAAGCAGGTCTTGTGCCATTGCTTAAAGAAGTAGCCACTCCATTTTTCCAATATTTAGCAACGGCATTGGTTTCATATTCATAACCTACAACATATGCATCATTGCCTATTACACTTATATCTGTAGCGTAAGCATTATTATTGCCATTCGTTAAAGCAGTAGCAATGTCATTTTTCCAATACTTTGCCACATTTTTTGTTCCATTAGATTCAAAGCCTACATTATACACATCATTATCAACTACAATTATTGCGTTTAAATAAGCTCCGTTTGTGCCATCTGTTAAATGCGTAGCCACTCCATTTTTCCAATAGGTGGCTATTTCATTTTGTCCATTATTTTCATAACCGCAGACATAAACGTCACTTTCAGTTTGTGGGTTGATATTAGGATCTTCTTCATCACAGCTTACCGTAAGTATAGTTACTAGTAAAACTATTAGGATAGTTTTTATTTTAAATGTTTTCATATTTTTATTTTATTAAGGTTTTAAAACCGATAACCTACAGAGATTCCGCCACGAGTAGCAGGGTTCGTAGAAACATAATTTATTCTAGATGGGTCCATAGCATAACCAAAATTGATATCGATGGATAGGTTTTTTCGGCTTACTATTTTTAAACCAATACCGATGCCTAGTCTAAAAGTTTTATATTTTTTAAAAATGATTATCGACATTGTGTCTTTAGAATCTGGAGTACTTTCAAATTCTTTACCGGTGGCATACATTGCAAAACCTTCTATAAATATACCTTTGGCATATTTTTTTGATAAAAAATAGCGATAGTAAGGTGTCAATGAAAAGTATCTGGTATAACTTATTTCAGGTTCAAAAAGTTTTCGTTCCTTGGCTTTTAATGGTTTTAATTTAATTAACAAACCCATGCCTATACTTTGATTTTCGTTTAATAGGTATTCATAAGACACGTCAGCGGCTTTATATATTATTAAATTAAAAGCGTTTACTTTTATTTCGCTATGAGGTGTTTTATTAATACTGTCTTGTTGAGCTACCCCATTTATGGTTAGTAATACTATTAAAATGAATAAGCACGTTGTTTTCATATTTAAAGCTTTTTTGCTTTAAATTTTCCTTCGGTAATCGTTTTTGTTGAATCGTCGATAACAAGAATACCTGTAAATGAAAACGTACCTGCTATAAAGGTGTCATTATTTTCGGTTATTGTTATTGTGCCTGAACCCAATTCCTCATTTGCTGGCCACCATACTACGGCTGTAGTTGTGATTTCTTGATAAAAAAGCGTTGGTGTCTCACCTGACCCTGTTATAAATGTGCCTGTAGAAGGTGGGTTTTCTATTACTAATCCTATATTTTTATTATTACCTATTCCAGAAATAGTATAATGATCAGTTTGGCCAAGTACGGTATTAGCAGTAACTAAATCTGCTGAATAATTTAAGCCATCTACCATAGCGGTTAAATAGTAATTGTCATCGCTTTTAAGTTTATCTTTTTTAGAGCAACTAATAACTAATACTGCTAATAACAGGATAAATGTTGTTGTTTTAGTAAGTATTGTTTTCATATTTTTAATTTCTTAATCAAAAGTATGACTGATAGTTGTAATTATTTTTTAGAATTATACGAACTGTAATGAATAGTGTATGTATGCAACTTTAAACTGTACAAAGCTTGTTTTTACCGTGTATACGGTGTTTCTTACCATTTATACTATGCCTATAGCTCTTTTAAATTAAAACATGGAAATTAGTTGATAGTAACTTATTATGTTTATTCTATGTTTTTTCTTGAAATTTTGAAATCTGTAACTTACCGACCTTGCATGGTGATCCGGCTCGTTGTATTTTAGTAATGCAATCAGTACCTTGGTTTAAAGCGGTAATGTAATTTAACACGAGAAAGGGCTTTTACCCCCCATTAAGCCAATAATAGTTTCAAGAGTTCCTGCTGCGTCTCCTATTTTACCAAAAGAAAATTTTAAAATTTCTAGTCGGATATTACAAGCTAATTTTTGCATTGTTTTGATAATTTCTTCATCCATTCCTCTTGTATCCATAACAATAATACTTTCGCTTGCAATTGCGTATAATTTAACTAATGTTTTACCCAAAAGTCCAACCACAGCGGTTGATGGATTTACTAATCCTGCTAAACCAGCACCGAGTAAAAGTATATCGATGACCTTACCAAAATCTTCCAATTGCTCTTCGAAAGTGTCACCGCCGCCGCCAGACCCGTCTGGTAATATTCCATATAACTCTCCAGATCCATTTTTTAATAGCCAAAATGATTTTGAGCTTGCTCCTTTATCAAAAATTGTGGTATATCCATATTTGCCCCTCAATACATATTCATTCCAATATTGGTAATCAATATTGTCGTTATTGATTACTTCTTTTATCCAACCCTCAATATTTGCAGATTTTGAATCTATAGTGTTCGTATCTTCTAGTAAGGCATACGTACTTTCCTGAAACAACGAACCTTCTCTAACCGCTAATTGTGCTGTTTTCTTAAGTGTTATACTAAAACGTTCACTTTTATTCACCGCTATTGTTTCGTAGAAAGAAGTTGGCAAATAATCAAACGTAAAAACAGAAGGTTGGTTTAGACCTACCATATTTTTAAGGATACACATTCTATATCCTGTAGGATAGGTTATAGATGTTGCAGTGACTTGGTCTTGTAAAGGAGCAAGCATAGGTAATAATATACTAGGAATGTGGACGCTACCCTTACTTAATTCTTCGCTGGCTTTTTTAATATTGTTCTCTAAATAAGCTTCACCCCATTCTCTGTTGGATAATTTTGATTTTAATACATCTGATAACGCTACGGCCATTGTTGGTCCTTCTCCCTCTACTGCTAGCATAATGCCTCCTAAAAACAACTCTTTTATAGATGCAACATCTGTATTGTCTGGCTTACTATAATAACCTGCAATTGGATCCCAACCTGCCAATACTCTTTTAATAGGTGATTTGTTTCCAACCTTTAACTCTAGATATACACCAGCAATGCCATTTTTTTGTTCCATTTCAAGTTTGGGAACCGTATAGCTGCCTGTAGCTTTTAGTCGTTCATTGTCTATTGTTACTTCTACGTTATGCGGGTTTGTTTTATCTGCTGATGCATAGGTAAAGACATAAGGCGGTAATTCCATTTTTATAATATAATTCTTTATCTCATCTAATACTTTATCTTGATTTTTTGCATTCAGGACTATTCCGTTTGTTATTTCGGCCATTTTGTTAAAAGATTCCAAACGAGTAGAGCTGTCATCATATACATTCAGAATAATTGCAGGTGGGCCTGAATTGTAAGTCTTAAGGTTTTTCTCTAGGAGTTCATCATCATTATCACCGTCTGTCGCAAAAAGAATTAAATCATAATTGGTCTGGGACGCTTTTAATAACCAAGTGAATAGTGAAGATGGCGTTTTCCAGAAATCTATTATGGCAGCAGGGTAGCTCTCTTTTATTTTTTGTTCTAAAGAGGCATTGAATTTTTTCATTCCTTCCTTTGCATAAGCTGCTGGCATACTTCCCGAGCCATCACTCAGTACTAAAATTTTTGGTGTACGTTGATTATTTTCAAGCAAAGCACTTATAGGCTTACCATTGTCTGTAATTTTAAAATCTCTAGCAGAAAGGCCTTCAATCATTTTATCGGCGGCATCTCTAGCATCAATACTTAACTTTACAATAGGATAACCAGATGCTGAAGGAATAACAGTCAGTCTATGAACTTCTTTTTGCAACTGTGGCTGTGGTTTTGCTAGAATTTCATCACCATTGGCTCCAAAAGTTTTACCCTCTACAATCGGTATTCTTTTGCCGTCTATAGTAATAGGGTCGGCTATAAAAGAGCGTTCTTGAACATATTCCAAATCTTTGTCAATAGCTTGTAATGCTAAGGCGGGCGTAAAAACCCGCATACTTCCTATTGAAGTTACAACTTGCTCTTCTAAGCTTAGTCCGTGTAAAAAACTAAGCTGTATTTGCTTGCCTACAAGTTCAGTAGCATTCCATTCTCCTTGAATTAAATCTCTTACTATTTGATGATCAATAGTATCCCGATACGTAATTTTTAAGCTTACCTTTTCTTTATTTTCTTTAACGGCTTTTGCTTTGCTTATTAGACCATTTGAAGAGTTATGTTTTTCTCCAAAAGGCGTTTTTGGGTCAAAAAGATGTGCATACTGTGTTTTGTTGTTGTGTGTGAATTCAACGGTTGGGGTGGCACTATTGTCCCATTTAAAATTAAATTCAGTACCAAAATCGTCAATATTGGGTATGGATTCAATGATTTTATCTCCTAAAATATTAGCATCTGCAGTGTAATCTTTTATCAATTCTTTTTGATTTGGTTCTTTTGATGAACCGCCCATTTCTTTTTCCCAACGTTTAAATTGACTGTTGGAAATATCTGGTTTAAAAGCTCTGTCTATTGGTCTATTAAAAAATGAAGGCACATCATTTTCTGTAATGGCGGTATTTTCATAAACCACTTTAGATGAAATACCGGCTTTGGTATACATCTGAGCCAATAAATCTGCTTTTTCTCGTGGCGTTGCCATACCACAACGCAACACTGCTTCCAATCCCCATTTATGCCCGTTACCCAAATCATAATTACTAATAGCATTTGTAGTTGTGGGAATGAGAGTAATCTCATTCTTTACAAAATTATACATCGCTTCTAGATCCTTAGAAACGATTAAATCTTCTACACGTTGGGGTAGAAAATCTGGACTCGTTTTCAAAGCTTCTAGCATTTCTTCCCAAACTTTAAAGGGGGATAATCCAGAACCTTGGTATTCTATCTTATTTTCACAACTGCTAAGCATAAACGGAGGTAATGAAACTGCAACGCTGGCTAGAGCAATTTTAACAAAAAAATCACGTCTACTGGGTATTTGGTCGGTTTTGGCTTTTTTGTTCATTACATTTTATGTTTTTGCGAAAGACATTGAATTTGATACCTTTGTTTTATGGTCAAATTTTTTAAATATTCTCTTGTACTTATTACTTGAAACTAGGAAGAGCAATAATTCTTATTTCTTTTTTTGTTTTACTGACAACCTTAAATTTAGTGTTGTATAGATTAAACTGATCTCCAAGATTAAATTGATCTCCAGGAATAAAGTCATCCCCAGGGCTAAACATATCACCAGGTAGAAACATATCGCCTGGAAGAGACTGGTCTCCAAGAACGATTGGTTGCTCTATAGCAAAACTAATTGTAGTGCCACTAGAGATTTTTTTAGGGTCTAGTTTGTGGTTACTTTTTCCATAGAACATAATGGTGTTTTTATTACGTTTTGATAAACCTATTTTATTTTTTTTATTATCATTTAGTACTTCGATTAATTCACCACTTTTTTGATTAAAAACGGCTATAATTGTATTGGTTTCTTTCTTTAAGGGATGTTTCAGTAGTTTTTTTAATGGAATGTTAAATGTTCTAAATTTTTTATTAATTACTGTAAAACCTGGAGCTGTTGTGTATGAGCTATACCCATTGTGCTTTATTGCTACAATATACCTTGCGGGTTTTAATGTTATTTTATAATTACCATAACTATCTGTAGTAACCTTTTGTGTAATTGTGCCATCTTCACTTTTAAAAATAATCTCTGCTTTTGATATCTTTTTACCTATACCTTGTGTCGTTGTTTCTTCATAAACAAAACCTTGATTACCTCCATTGATCAGTTTTAAAATTTTTGGCTGATTTTTATTTGTTTTAAAGCCTGTAGGTATTTGGGCATATGTATTTATAATTCCCATTAGGAATAATGACAGAACTATCGTGTTTTTTGTTTTCATGATTTTTATATTTAATTATTACTCGCAACTGGTTTCGTTAATTTGGGCTTTACTTTCTTCTAAAGCCTTTTTCCAATCAGCTTGATTAAGTGTAGGTACACATTTTTCAACATCTTTTAGAGCATCGATATAGTTATTACCTGCTTTTTTTAAATCATTACAATTTTCTGGTGTAGGATCAGTACTGTACGCTGATATGGCATTACCATACGCAGTCAGTTCATCTTGAACTTCTGTAGTCCAATTGTTCTCACAATTATTATCGAGTTTCAAAACATCAGTTGGGTCACAACTACTTATTAAAAAACCTAAGGTAAGGATGCCTGTTATTAATAGTAATTTGTTAATTTTTTTTAAATTTTTCATAATGGTATTGTATTTAAATTGAGATTTATTTTTGAAAGGTTAAGATTCTGCTTTAGTGTTGTTTTAATAAAGACAGTTGTTTATAAAGGTAAAAATTGAAGATGTTTTAGTAAACCAATTCAAAACGGTAATACAGACGTACATAAGTTTCCTTATTATTAGCACCATATTCTAAATGACCAATTAAAGAGTTGTTAGACCCTTTTTTAAACCACATGACATCACCAAAAGCACCATATTCATGCATATCACCATTTCTGCCGCCTTTAAAATAGCTTTTATCATATTTGCTGCTTGTTGGGTTTTGAAGGTAGTCTATGACTTCATGAATTTTTACGTCTATAAGGTGTTGTGAAGCAATAGTTTTTATTTTATAAGTATGATCTTGAAAAAGTTTGAAAATATTTTTTGTAAACCAATTATCGTTTGAGCCATCATTCTCCCCTAGATTAGTGTAGAACTGAAATTCTGCATATTTATCTTTTATTTCTTCAGGCGTAATTTCATAAACCAGAGAGTTGTTAATAAAATGGTTTTCATCCCCTTCTCTAACATGTGTCTGCCAAGCATTAAAAATAGAACTGGATTCGTCTTTGACGTGGTATGATTCTCCTGTATTTATAATGTTTTTACCTACATTAATTTTCTTTTTAATTGCAAGTTTTTGTTTTCCTTTAGTTGTGTAATGAATTTTTTGCTCAAGAACAAAGTCGGCTATATTATCACTATCTCTAGCTTGTATAGATTTAATACGTGTTAAGGTTATTTTTAGGCGTATGTTATCTTTTGTAGAAGAAGGAACATTATTTGCTTTTTCAGCAAACGAAAGCCCTTTCCAACCATCTTTACCAATAGTACCTGTTTTGTCCACTTTTTTTGCACCAATATTATAACGGTAATAGGTATTTCCTTTAAAAAAGTAGATTTTACCATTGGTATGCCATAAAGCAGCATCTACATTATTGGGTACACCTTTCCAGCTTGCACTGATAGCGGCTTTTTTGTCCATTTTATTCGTTGAGCTATTGTAACGGTAATAGGTACTGCCTTTAAAAAAGTATGCTTTGCCATTTGTATGCACAACTGCAGCGTCTATGTTACTAGGCATACCTTTCCAACCATCTATACCTATCTTGCCCGTTTTATCGACTTTGCTAGTGCTAAAATTATATCGGTAATAGGTACTGCCTTTAAAAAAGTAACCTTTACCATTGGTGTGTAATAAGGCAGCATCAATGCCATTAGCCAAGCCTTTAAAATTGCCATTAATAACAGCACTTTTTTCTAATTTATTTGTAGACAGGTTATGCCTATAATAGTTTTTATCTGTAAAGAAATAGGCCTTGCCTGTTGAGGTTTTTAATGCAGCTTTTAATTGTCCAAAATTTGCTGTCAATTTTGTAGTCTTTAATTTATCCTCTTTTGTATCACTAGTAAATGACATAAATACTACAACTAAGCTTAGTAGTATTGCTAATTTTATTTGCTTTTTCATAATTTTGTTTTTAAGAAATAGATTTTTGATTTGGCTAATTATTCCCTGCCCATTTCCATAAGAGATTTGTATTTATTTAAGTTTACAGTAAAGGGTCTTATATTTAATCAACCAACTCAAAACGGTAATACAGACGTACATAGGTTTCTTTTTTATTGTCACCAAATTCTAAATGCCCTATTAAAGAATTGTTAGATCCTTTTTTCATCCACATTACATCACCAAAAGCACCATATTCGTGCATTTTACCACCCCTACTATCTTTAAAATAGTTACCGCCATATTTACTGCTATTTGGGTTTTGTAGATAGTCCAATACTTCGTAAATACTTACTTCAATATCGTTTTTGTTAAACTTAGCTATCTTTTTTTCATCATATTCGCCATAAATTCCAAAACCAATGCTAATTTCTGAAAGAACAGTCTTTATCTTAAATTCAGCACGTTTATCAATTATTTCTTGAGGTGTAATTTCATAAACCAAAGAGTTGTTAATAAAATGGTTTTCATCTCCTTCTCTAACATGAAGGTGATGAGAAAGCCCCATCATATTAATAATAGTACTGTATTCCTCATCTGTGTTTATTATGTTTTTACCTACTTTAATTTTCTTTTCAATTACAAGTGTTTGATTTCCCTTGGTGTTATAATCTACTTTTTGATCAAATTCGAAATCCGCAATATCATCGCTATCTCTTGCCTGTATTGATTTAATACGGGTTAGGGTTACTTTTAAACGGATGTTGTTTTTTGTAGAAGCAGTGGTATTACTTGTTGATTCAGCAAACGAAAGCCCTCTCCAACCATCTTTACCAATAGTACCTGTTTTGTCCACTTTTTTTGCACCAATATTATAACGGTAATAGGTATTCCCTTTAAAAAAGTAGATTTTACCATTGGTATGCCGTAAAGCAGCATCTACATTATTGGGTACACCTTTCCAGCTTGCACTGATAGCGGCTTTTTTGTCCATTTTATTCGTTGAGCTATTGTAACGGTAATAGGTACTGCCTTTAAAAAAGTATGCTTTGCCATTTGTATGCACAACTGCAGCGTCTATGTTACTAGGCATACCTTTCCAACCATCTATACCTATCTTGCCCGTTTTATCAACTTTGCTAGTGCTAAAATTATATCGGTAATAGGTACTGCCTTTAAAAAAGTAACCTTTACCATTGGTGTGTAATAAGGCAGCATCAATGCTATTAGCCAAGCCTTTAAAATTGCCATTAATAACAGCACTTTTTTCTAATTTATTTGTAGACAGGTTATGCCTATAGTAGTTTTTATCTGTAAAGAAATAGGCTTTGCCTGTTGAGGTTTTTAATGCAGCTTTTAATTGTCCAAAATTTGCTGTCACTGTTGTAGTCTTTATTTTATCCTCTTTTGTATCACTAGTAAATGACATAAATACTACAACTAAGCTTAGTAGTATTGTTAATTTTATTTGCTTTTTCATAATTTTATTTTTAAGTAATAGATTTTTGTTTAGCCTAATTATTCCCTGCCCATTTCCATAAGAGATTTGTATTCATTTAAATAAATAGTAGTGGGTTCTTTTACTAATTCTATACAAGTCATTTTCATATTGTTCTTTGGTTTATTAGAACTGGTAAAAGTCATTTCCATCATTAGTCCATTCTTAAACTCGTTTAGCCATTCTTGCTTAAACCCTTTAGGTGCAAATTTTGAATCTCCGCTATGGTTAAAACTTACAGGGGCATTTGGGTTTATGTAAACTCTGCTAATACCTTCTTCTAGTTGTATTTCAAAACCTTGACAGGTATATCCTAATATTACTTTAGTTCCTATTTTTTTGATAGTGGTATTGTCTAGATTGTTTTCAGTTTCATTATTCTCACTGGACATATTGGCCATAGAAGGCATTTTTTGAATTACTTTTTCGCCATTAATTTCCATAAGGGTAAAGTTTATACCAGCAGTAAGGTCCATTACCATTAATGTATTAGACATGCCCTTGCCTTTATTACCCATATCAAACTGAGTAGCAAAAGCGGTGGACTGGGTACTAAGTAAATATGTAAAGTTCATATCACCTATTTCTTTTTGCTTCTTTTTAGTAGCTTCAGATTCTATTTTCATTACATATTTCCAATCAAAGGAATATGATTCAGGTAAGTCAATGTCCTCATCTTGCTGTAAATAATCTTCGAGTATGTTTTCATTTACGCTCGCTTCTTCAGACTCATTCGTAGAATTAGGGTTTTGGTTCTTTTTTTTCTTTTTTCTCTTTATTTTTTTATCAACATTAAATAGGCTATCTATTGCCTGTTCTGTTTTTTCTGATGCTTTTTCTTCAGCTTTTCTATTGACAGTTTCTTTTGCTGCTTCTTCTACTTTTTTACCTAATTTTTTCCAAAATTGAGCTTCACTATTGGTGCTAATTATAAAAAAGGTTAGTAATAGTGTTAATGTTTTAATCGATTTCATAACAAAATGTTTTTTATTTCTATTACAAATCTAAAAGAGAAAAGAGCAGTTAAGTTTAGAACTTTATAGTTTGTAGTGAATATTGTATAAATGTAATTATGTGGTGTAAAAAGCATCCTTTTACCACGCATACAGTTTTTTTTACCATTTATACAATGGATTAGTTATTTTTAAGTTGAAAGCGATGCTGTGATATTGAAATCAAAACCAATTTCATTGTTTTATATGGAAGAATGAAAGTTGTTTTTATTGTTTCTAGAGGCATTAGTTCTATTGTCAACTTTAAAAATGCATAGCTATAATTAAACTTTTTTTAGAATAAAACATAAAAAGATAAATTTCATATTCTTTTTAATTAATTCTCACCAAAAGTATGTCCACAGTCAATAAAATAATTAGAGAATTGTATGGCAGGCGTATAATTTTGTATAAACGGAATATTATTTTGTACCTTGACACTTTAAGATAAATTTTTACGGTAATTACACTTAATACAGTTTTTTATACCAACGATACTTTTTATAGAACTGATTATGAAATTTGCGATTAATAACGGAGGTGATACAATTATATTTATCAATCAAACCCAAAACAAATGATAAAAGCGATAATTGTAGATGATGAACTAAGTGCTATAAAAAGCCTTCAATGGGAAATAGAAACTTTTTGTAAGGGCATAGAAATATGCGAAAGTTTTACAGACCCTATAGAAGCTATTTCTGCCATAAACTATATAAAACCTGATTGTGTTTTTTTAGATATTGAAATGCCAGAAATGGATGGTTTTCAATTGTTACAAAACTTAACTTTTAGAAATTTTGACCTTATAATTACCACTGCTTTTGATAATTATGCTATAAAAGCTTTTAAAGAAAGTGCGATAGATTATTTACTCAAACCCATTGATTCAGATGATTTAATTAAGTCAGTTTCTAAGATAAAAGTGAACAAGGATAAAAACGTTTTAGGTAATGAGTTAAAGATGGTATTAAAAAACTTTATGGCGAATGCTAACCAATCTAGAATAGCTTTGCCACTTGCAGGTAAAACCTTATTTGTTAGCCCAGAAGATATTTTTTATTGCAAAGCAGATGGCAATTATTGCGAAATCTACTTTACTAATGGTGCTAAAGAAATGCTTTCAAAAAAAATAAAGGAAGTAGAAACCATTATTAATAACAATACTTTTTTTAGAGTGCATAATTCATATTTGGTCAATACTAATTATATTAAAGAATTTGTAAAAAGTGACGGACAATATTTGGTTTTAGAAAACGGAATAACTGTACCCGTATCACGTTCTAAGAAAGATGAATTACTAGGTTTTTTATCACACTAAAAAATGCTTGATTCTATAAAACAACTATTTGAATATCCACATCAAAACGGTTTTACAACATTTGTTTTAGGCGTTCTGTTTGTACTCTTCGTTTATCATTTTCTATTATATTTTCAGAATAAGGATAAAGTGTACCTCTATTATAGCTTGTATACATTTTTAATTTTTTTGAATCAAACCAAGTTTGTGCTTGCTGATTCGGATTCAATGCTAATTAGCAACTATAAAAGTGCTTTAAACGATTTTCACACACCAATTATTTGGGCTTACAATACAATTTATTTTGTGTTTGGTTTTTCCTTTTTAAACTTAAAAAAGTATTCTGTAAAATGGCATACCTTTATTTTTAATACTATTTATATTCTATTTGCTATTATTCTTATAACGGTTACTCTTTTTTTAATCACAAAAAATAGTGCTTATATCTTTGAGGTTAGTTATTACCTCATCCCTAGTTTATTTCTTTTAGGTATTGTAGGGTATTACGTTCTATTTACTGTTAAAATGCCCTTAAATGGTTATATAATTATAGGTTCATTGGTCTTATATGTTACTTCATTTATTGGCAGAAATTATTTTGATTTTGATGCTTTTTCTAATAATAATGCTGCTAATAGTGTTTTTTATATTGGCGTTATTATTGAAAATATAATCTTCTCGTTAGGTTTGGGGCATAAACAGAAACTGATATTGGAGGATAAAAATGATTCGCAAGAAAAATTAATTAATCAACTTCAAGAAAATGAATTTTTGAGAGAAACAGTGCAAAATCAATTGAAACAAGATTTGGCGTTATTGAAAGAAAAATCGAAAAATGAAAAGTTGGTAACCTTGAAAGAAACGGCAGATAAGGAGTTGGCAGAATTAAAAATTACTTCATTACGTAGCCAAATGAATCCGCACTTTATTTTTAATTCGTTAAATGCCATTAAGCTCTACATTATTAATAATGAAAAAGAAAATGCGGTTTATTATTTGAATAAATTTTCAAAACTTATTAGACGAATATTAAATGCTTCGCAAGATAAAGAAACCTCATTAGAAGATGAAATAGAGACCACAAGCTTATATGTAAATATTGAAAATATGCGGTTTAACAATGAGATAGATTATGAATTGACTATTGATAAATCGTTGAATTTAAATGCAACCAAAATTCCTTCCTTAATTTTACAACCTTTTATGGAAAATGCTTTATGGCATGGGCTTTCGGCAAAAAAAGGTAATAAAAAACTTACCTTAGACATAAAAAAGAATGGCAAGGGCAATTTGATATTTACCATTGAAGATAATGGTATTGGGAGGGGAAAATCTGCCGAAATAAAAGGGAATAAAGTACATAAAAGAGAATCAATAGGATTAAAATTAACCGAAGAGCGATTACGAAATTTTGTGAAAGATAATAGCCGTGACTATAAGTTAACTTTTGAAGATTTATATAATGAAGATGGAGTTGCTTCAGGCACCAAAGTAATTCTAAAATTGTATTATTAAAATAATTAGATATTAATACCTCAATCTGTGGATACAAATGTGTTAAGAAACATACTTTTTAATCCAAATGAAAATGGAATTACCATTTTTATTTTAGGGATACTCTTTGTACTATCAGTATATCACTTTTTACTGTTTTTTCAACATAAGGATAAAGTTTATTTATATTATAGTTTATACACATTTATAATTTTTGTAGATGAATTGAACGATGTTTCCTTCGGGTTTATTCAAACACTGGTTGAGCCGTATACTTCCATTTTAAGTTTTTTAGATTACCCATTAATGTGGTTGTATAACACTATATATTTTGTTTTTGGCTTTACATTTTTGAACCTAAAACAATATTCTAAAAAATGGTACTCCTTTGTTTTTAGAATAATAATTATACTATTAGTTGTAATTTTTAGTACTACTTTTTTCGCAGCTATAATTGATAATGAAAGCTTTTTAGCAGCTGTTGACAATTATTTTGTTTCTTTTCTTTTACTCTTTGGTGTCATTGTTTATTATCCACTTTTTAAACTTAAAATGCCATTAAAAAGTTATATAATAATAGGTTCTTTTGTGTTATATATTTCGTCACTACTTGCTCATTATGGTCATTTATTTGGTGTTGTTCCTTTGGATAGTGATCTTAATTATACCATTTTCTATACGGGTGTTCTTATTGAAAATATAATATTCTCATTAGGTTTAGGTCAAAAGCAAAAAAGAATTTTACAAGATAAAAACAACTCTCAACAAAAACTAATTGAACAACTCACCGAAAACGAGAAATTAAAAAATGAAGTACATAAACAGTTAGAAGAGAATGTAGCTTCCTTAAGTCAACAAGCTCAGGCCGAAAAACACGAGAAATTAAAAGAAAAATATAATAAGGAATTGGCAGAACTTAAAGTTACATCATTAAGAAGCCAAATGAATCCACATTTTGTTTTTAATTCGCTAAACGCTATAAAACTGTACATCATCAATAATGAAAAGGAAAATGCGGTTTATTATCTTAATAAATTTTCAAAATTAATAAGAAGAATATTAAATGCTTCGCAAGATAAAGAAACATCTTTGGCAGATGAAATAGAGACCACTAGTTTATATGTAAACATCGAAAATATTCGATTCAATAACGAGATTGATTTTATTCTAATGATAGATGAATCATTAAACTTGGAAACGATAAAAATACCTTCATTAATTTTACAACCTTTTATTGAAAATGCTCTATGGCATGGGCTTTCTGCTAAAAAGGGAAAGAAAAAAATCAAACTAATTATTAATAAAGATATAAATGGCGGTTTAATAATTACCATAGAAGATAACGGTATAGGTCGAAAAAGGTCGGCTGAAATAAAAGAAAATAAGGTTCATAAAAGAGGCTCAGTGGGTTTAAAACTGACTGAAGAGCGTTTGCAAAACTTCGTAAACGATAACAACTATAAATACTCAATTACTCTTAAGGATTTATATAATAAAATTGGCCTTCCTTCTGGTACTAAAGTCACATTAAAAATCAGCTATTAAGATGATTCCATTCAAAGAATTTACACTTTTATTTGCTGGTTTTTTAATCACACTATCGGTGTACCATTTTTTGTTGTATTTTCAGCATAAGGATAAAGTTTATTTATACTACAGTCTTTTTATTTTTTTAATTTTTACCGCCAATTACCCTGAAACAACAAATTCGATTTTTGCAGATGCCTCTAAAAGTAACGATCCCTATTTTCAGTTATTAATTATTCCCAGAGAGTGGTTATATAACACGATGTATTTAATGTTTGCCAAGACATTAGTGGAACTGCATATATTTAAACCAAAATGGAACAAAATATTAAATATTAGTATAGTAGTTTTTCTGGTACTACTTTTCACCTTGATGCTTTATGCTGGTTTAACTGGGAATTATTTTGTTATTGGTATTGTATTTTCATATTTCTTTTCGCCTACAATAGCAATATTGGCATTGGGTAGTTTTTATGTCTTATATACAATGGATACACCACTAAAATATTATATATTAATTGGGTCAACCATATATCTCATTGCAGCCGAATATGCCTTTTTTTCGTCAACTGATTTTAAAAAAGTAACAATTATATTTTCAATAGGAGTAATCGTTGAGAATATATTATTCTCACTAGCCTTAGGTCAAAAACAAAAAATTATTTTAGAGGATAAAAATGAATCGCAACACGAGTTAATCATTCAGCTTAAAGAGAATGAAAGCTTGAGAGAAACTGTGCAAGATCAACTACAGCAAGATTTAGTATTGTTAAAAGAAAAATCGAAAAACCAAAAATTAATTACGCTCAAAGAAACTTCTGATAAAGAATTGGCTGAATTGAAAATAACTTCTTTACGAAGTCAAATGAATCCCCATTTTATTTTTAACTCTTTAAATTCTATTAAACTCTACATTATAAATAATGAAAAGGAGAATGCTGTTTATTATCTTAATAAATTTTCTAAACTCATTAGAAAAATATTAAATGCCTCGCAAGAAAAAGAAATTTCACTCGCCGATGAAATTGAAACCATGCAATTATATGTAAATATTGAAAATATCAGGTTTAATAATGAAATTGAATTTGAGGTTGTCATTGATCAATCATTAAACCTTGACACTATAAAAATACCGTCACTTATTTTACAGCCTTTTTTAGAAAATGCAATTTGGCATGGCTTAGCGTCTATTAAAGAAAAGAAAATATTGAAAATAAAAGTTAATAAAGATGATGAATTTCATCTAAGTATAACAATAATTGACAATGGAATAGGACGTAAAAAGTCTGCAGAAATAAATAGCCGAAAAATACACAAAACAACCTCGGTTGGTATAAAACTTACAGAAGAACGACTCAGTAATTTTGCAAAAGAATATCAAAATGATTATTCAATTACTTTTACCGATTTAATGGATGGAAAAAAGAAACCAAAAGGGACAATGGTTGAAATTAAACTTCCATTGCATTAATTACCGCTTCATTTTTTCTGCAATTTTTTTAAACGCGTCATACCAATCTTCATCAAACTTTCGGATTAGAGCTTGTTTTATATATTTATCTCTTAACATTTCATTCATTTCTTCTTTTAAATTTTTAGATTTGTCCAAATGCAATAACCAACTATGATTATTTTCACTTCTTTAGGCCTTATTTTAATTACTTGTATTATTATTTGGAGAGCTTGCGATGGTTTTGAGTTGGCCTCAAACTATCTAGGTAGAAACATGAGGGATGGTATTAAAGGTGCTACAATAAATGCTATTGGTAGTAGTTTACCAGAACTTTTTACAACACTATTTTTCTTGTTTGTTTTAAAAGAAAAAGATGGTTTTTCAGGAGGTATTGGTACCACGGCAGGAAGTGCTGTTTTTAATGCAATGATTATACCTGCTGTTGTAATTTTGGCAGTTATTGGTAAAGGTATTTCTACTAAAGTTGTTGTGTCACAAAAAGTTATTTTAAGAGATGGTATTGCTTTAATTTTGGTTGAAATTGCCTTGATATTTTTAATTGCCGGACCTTCATTAAACTGGTGGCATGGGCTTGTGTTAATGCTACTTTATTTTGTATACGTTGCATATATGTTAATGAGTCAAGGTACAGGTAAGGTAGAAAATGATTATGAAGATGAAGCCGAAGGTGGTAATAGAGCTTTAGCATTATTTAAAGGCGATTTAGCAACTACCGTTTTAGGAAACTCTAAAATTAATACTTCGAAAGCGATTATTTTATTAGTCTTTTCAGTTTTATTTATAGGTCTCGCTTGTTTCTGGCTTGTAGAAGCCTGTGAAGATTTTGGAACTGAAATAGGCATGCCTATTTATTTTGTTTCTGTTATATTGGCATCAGCAGCAACGAGTGTGCCCGATACCATTATTTCTTATAAAGACGCAATGAAAGGTAATTATGACGATGCCGTCGCCAATGCATTGGGAAGTAATATTTTTGATGTTTGTTTTGCACTTGGTTTACCCTTATTTCTATTTACCCTTATTTATGGCCCTATAGAAATGAGTGCATCAACTATTGAAAATGTTGGGCAATTACGTGTGTTACTCTTAATTTTAACCGTAATTGTATTTTTGATATTTGTACTGTCTAAAAAAGGTATTAATCGTGTGCATGCAAGACTATTACTATTTTTATACTTTCTTTTTGTAGCCTATATTATTGGTAAAGGTGTTGGTAATGACATGCCTATTATTAATGAAGTATCGAGCGTGTTATCGCAAATATCTGGATGGTTTTCGAGTTTAATTAATTAGGAGTTCAAAACTACAATTCATCTTCACTAAGAACAATTAAAAAATCATTTTCAGTTAAATCAAGTTGAGTATTTTTTTCTAGATTTAATTTAATACCAAAATTATCTTTCAAAGACTTACTTAGATTTCCTTTTCTAATACCTAAACAAATTTCATCACGCTGTTGTGCACAGAAAATAGCATCGGCAAATGAAATTTCTTGAGGAAATTTATCAAAATACAATGTTGCAGGTTTAACATAAATTTCACTACCATCTTCAGAGAAAATATCATCATAGAATTTTTTCATTAAGGCCTCTTCACTTAATTGTGCTAAAATCATTGTAATTAACTTATTACTAATGATAAAATCATCTACGTTTGTTTGTGTTATAATTTCTTGATTTTCAGAATTCAAAACCTGAGTAATAATTTGGATACCATCTTCTTCTTTTACAACTTTTCTTAACAAGAGAAGAATAATTAAAGTATCTGAATCAATTTTGTCCGCTGATTGTTCTTTCATGCTTTGAGATAGAATTACAATGGTATCATAGCTACTGGGATTCATAGCTTCTAATTTTTCTAAATCTAACGGATCAGAATCATGTAGTTTGATATTAAAATCTGAATATTCATCGTCAATACTATCTATAACTTCTTTTAATTCTGGTGTTGGCGAATTAAACATAATATCAAAATCTGAATCCCCTAATAAATAGTCTGTCGCCTCTTCAATAAAAACTTCAGCCACTTTATGCCATCCTAAGATTAGGATACGTTTTTTCTTTTGCTCTAGACGTTTATTTATAATTTTATGTTCTTTATTTGGGAAGTAATATTGCTTATTCTCAAATGCAATAGTAGAGTCGTCTTCTGCTAAAATTACAACTGAATCACTATTTTTGAGCACGGTGTCACTTGGTGGACGTAACACTAATCCCTCTTCTTCAGAATAAATGCCTAAAGGAATCCCATCTTTTAAATAATAACTTAAATCATTAAAAAGAATATTATTCCAGTTATCTTCATAAAAATAAATTTCACAACCATCAAAAGACAATATTTCTTTATAAACAGTATCTAATCCACTTGTAAGTGATGTTTGAATTAGTAATTTACCCATGATATCCCAACTATCAATAGCAATAATATTATCATCTTCAAAAAAGCTGATAATATCTCTTTTCTCTTTCGTGAAAATTTCCGTTATAATAGGCAATTCGTTCTTTCCGTTTTGACAAGCTGTAATGGCTAAAATAGCCTTTACAGATTGCACATCACTTTCTATTTTTTTATCTAATGTAGCACTCTCTGAGCAACTCGCCAAAATAATTATAGATCTGGCAGATTCTAGATTTATACGCTTTAATTCGTTAATATTTGCATAATCACCTTGTGTGGTAATTACTTCTGTAGTCATGGTATCAGAGAGACGTTTTGTAATTAAATTATCCATTGACTCTTTGTCTTCTGTAGATAATACGACAACTGAAGCACTAGACTCACTTTCGTTTGCTAAAATGAGTTCTCTAATAACATCTACTACACGCTCGTTCCAACCTAAAATGATAGTATGATTTTCCTCTATAACCTTACCTCTACCTTTTCTAAAATCATAGAGCATAGTATCTAAGGCTGTTGTAATAAAAGCAATAAGTGCAGAAAGTATAATAACACCAACTAAACCAGCAATTACAGTTGCTATTTTAGTAAATGGACCAGAATATATATCCTGATTCATATTACCAGGATCGGTCATTTGTAACCAAACGGCGTATATATCATCAAAAAAACCTCTATTGGCTTGTGTAACTGGATCTATACTGTCATGAAAAAACGTTACTATGAATAGCCTAATACCTATTACAAGTATAAATGCAACAATAAAAAAGATAACTAGAAGTTTGAAAATTGAAATACCTCCTTTGCTTAAAAAACGTTCTGCACGATAATTTAAGCGGTCTTTTAACGAATTTTTCATTTAGATGATTTGGTATAGGTAAGTTTTTAATGTAATATTTTAAATTACTTCTTAGTAGAACGAAGGTTTCTAATAAAAATTATTAAAAAGGATGTTTAAACTGAAGAATACCTAAGTGCTCTGTGATAACAATGCCTGCTTAACGCTCTTTGGAAAGGTTAGAACTGTCATTTTTTACAGTGCTACTAAGATGAAATATAAAATTTTTGTTTTAGACCTATGTAGTAAAATGAAATTAGTATAATAAAGCTCTCGAAGAAAATTTAATCAAGTAATTTATTTTATTATTTTTTATAATTCTCTGCTACTTTCTCTAACTCAGCATACCAATCTTCACCAAACTTTCGGATTAATGCTTGTTTAACAAATTTATAAACAGGTACTTGTAATTCTTTACCTAGGGTACAAGCGTCATCACAAATTTCCCATTTATGATAATTTACCGCAGCAAATTCTGAATAATCTTTTACTCTAACCGGGTACAGATGGCAAGAAATTGGTTTTTTCCAAGCAATATCTCCTTGGTTATACGCTTCTTCAATACCACATTGTGCAGTGCCTTTTTCATCATAATTGATGTAAACGCAGCTATCATCACGAGGAATTAGTGGTGTTTCATATTCGCCCTCAGAAGTAATAAATAACCCTTGGTCTTCAATAGCCTCAATACCTTCTTTAGTTAAGTATGGTTTTACTTTTGGGTAAATATCCATTAATATTTTTAACTCTTCTTCTTCTAATGGTGCTCCTGCTTCTCCATCAACACAACAGGCACCTTTACATGCGGAAAGGTTACAGACAAAATCATTTTCAATAATTTCTTCTGAAACTATAGTTTTACCTAATTGAAACATCGGTTTTTTTTAAAATTATTGGAGCAAAAGTACATATAATTATGCTTAAAAATATTATTTCTATTTTGTTAGTTTAATCCTTTTATATATATACTTTTGCCGAAAATTTAAGAATTAAGAATATGCAGTTAGATTATAAAGAAATATTAACAGCAACTATGGTGTTATTTGCTGTTATAGATATTATTGGGAGTATCCCAATTATTATAGATTTGCGTCAAAAAGTAGGTCATATACAGTCTGAAAAAGCATCGCTTGTGGCAGTAGTTATAATGATAGCTTTTCTATTTGTTGGAGAAGAAATTTTAAAGTTAATAGGTGTTGATGTAAATTCATTTGCGGTAGCAGGTGCATTTGTTATCTTCTTTTTAGCTCTGGAGATGGTATTAGGTATTGAATTGTATAAACATGACGCTCCTGAAACGGCAAGTGTTGTACCATTGGCATTTCCTTTAATTGCAGGTGCAGGTACCATGACAACAATACTTTCTTTGAGTTCTGAGTATCAAACCATTAGTATTGTAATAGCAATTGTAATCAATACTATATTTGTTTATATAGTCTTAAAACTGTCTAAAAAAATTGAAGGTTTATTAGGTAAAGGGGGAATAGATGTAATTAGAAAAGTTTTTGGCGTAATTTTATTGGCAATTGCCGTAAAGTTATTTGCAGCCAATATTCAGGGACTATTTATCCAATAAAATGCTAACTTCAACCCAATACTGTAAGTAAGGGTTTTTGATGTAATTTTGTGGTTTGAAAAAATAACGTAACGAATAACAGAATGAAAACATTTGACGTGCTTATTGTTGGAGGTGGTGCTGCAGGGATGTCTTGTGCACTAATTTTAGGTTCCGCAAAAGACAAGGCCTTTGCAAAGGATAAAAAAATAGGAATTGTAATGCATCAAAAGGCATCACATTTGCAAGATGCCTTGTTTAATAATGTATTGGGATTAAATCCTGGTACAACAGGTGAAAGCATTCTAGAAAATGGTAAAAATCAACTTTCTGAATTATATCCAAATATTAGACAAATTGATGATGAAAAGGTAATAGAGGTAAAGCAGTTACCACATGGTTTTGAAGTGATTACCAATAAGTCTGTATTTCAGGCTAAAGAAATTGTTATTGCTGTAGGTTATACCAATACCTTTTTTATAAAAGGATTAGAACAATTTGTAGAGCCTCATAAAAAAGCCAAACCTGAAAAAAATCGTATTCAGCTTAAAAATGATGACCACCTAGTTGTTGATGGTATTTATGTTGCTGGTACTTTGGCGGGATGGCGAAGCCAATTTGCTATTGCATGTGGCAGTGGAGCTTCAGTTGCAACTGATATTTTAACGCAATGGAATGGTGGCGAACACACCAAAGTGCATGATAAAATATGAGCACTCTCAGCCTCCCCGGAGTGGAAGAGTTTAGTGACGTAAAATAATTATGTAACATGTAATTCCTAAATCGCGTTGAGATAGGTTTTAAAATTTAAAAAGGATATTATCTTGATTCTAAATGAGTTCCCTTCCCTTGGCAAGGGATAGAGATGGTCTTACTATGGCTTTATATAATCGATTTTCATTTCCAATTCCTTTACTTTCTTTAGCATTTCATCATTTTCATTCATTACCTGATAAAATACATTTTCATCGTAAAGATTACGGGCAAAAAGTGCTTTTAAGTATAATTTGATATAAGGAATACTTTCTGCAGCTAATTTACTTTGATCATCAAATAATGAAAGGTATTCTCTTAGTATCTCCCCATCATTATCAAAGTTTTGTCTAAAGTCGTTTACCTGCCAGTTTTTTGTTACTTCACGATGATTATCTACATATTCAAAAACAAAATCTTGTATGGCTCTAAAATGAAATCTTCCAAAATAGGCTGTAGTATCTATACTCACAAAAACATCAGGTACAATACCGCCACCGCCATAAACACTTTTACCTTTGGGAGTAACAAATTTTAAAGAATCGATAACCTTAATGCTATCGCCATTAGTTAATTCGCCATTATTGTACCTTTCTAATCGGTCGTTATAATAACTAGCTCCACTTTCACTGTTATAAGGTTTTTGAATAGACCTGCCCGTTGGTGTGTAATAACGTGAAACCGTTAATCTAACCGCAGAACCATCGCCTAATTCCATTTCTTGTTGTACTAATCCTTTACCAAAAGAACGACGACCAACAATTACGCCTTTGTCATTATCCTGTAAGGCTCCAGCAACTATTTCACTTGCTGATGCTGAGCTTTCATCAATTAGCACATATACTTGCCCCTTTTCAAAATCACCTTTCGCAGTAGCAAAACTTTTATCAATTTTACCACCTTTGTTTTTGGTGAAAACGATCAGTTTGTCCTTTTCTAAAAACTCATCAATTATTTGATTGGCTATCCCTAAATATCCTCCAGGATTTCCTCTTAAATCTAACACCAAACGTTTCATGTTTTTTTTCTGCAAAGCGTTTAATGCAGTTTTAAACTCATCATAAGTTGTGTTTGCAAATTTGTCAATTTTAATATAACCTAGGGTGTCAGTTAACATATAATAACTAGGCACACTTTCTAATGGAATAGTAGCTCTCTTTAACGTAAAGTTTAAAAGTGTGTCTTTGTACTTTCTGTACACTTTCACTTTTACCTTTGTGTTTTCTTCACCTTTCAATGTTTTGATAATATAATCATTTTCTAACTGCTTACCATATAAAGTGTCATTGTCTGCTATTAAAATTCTATCACCAGCTTCAATACCAGCTCTATCGCTTGGGCCGTCTTTTACTACATTGCTAACGGTTAAAGAATCGCCATTCATAAAAAAACGAATGCCAACGCCAACAAATTCTCCATTCATAGTTTCGGCAATTGCGTCGTGTTCACTTGCAGGGATATATACAGAATGCGGATCTAATTTATCTAAGATGTTTCTAATGGTTCCATCTAAAAGACTATCGGTATCTACTTTATCAACATAGTCATATTGAATGTAGTTTATTAACCTTTTAATTTTTGCTTCTTGAGAACTTGAATTGAATAGAAAACCTGAGTTATTTTGAGGGAAATTTAACATACTGCCAATAAAAATACCTAAGGCTACGGCCAAGGCTAAAAATAATGGATAATATATTTTGCTATTTTTCATACTTTTAAAATAGTTTCAAGTCTTTTAAGTTTGGTCATTTACATTTAAGAATGCAATGAGTATATGTTTTTGTCTTTTATTCGTTTAAATATACTAGTTCAATTCCTGCTTTTTCTAAAAATTTTAATCCAGAATTGTCTTTATAGGCTTGAGCGTAAACCACTCTTTTTATACCTGATTGGTGAATGAGTTTACTACATTCTTTGCATGGTGACATGGTAATGTAAAGTGTAGCTCCCTTACAGCTTTGTGTTGAGGAAGCAACTTTTAAAATTGCATTAGCTTCCGCATGAAGTACATACCATTTGGTATAATTTTCATCATCTTCACAAATGTTTTCAAAACCAGTTGGAGTGCCATTATAGCCGTCAGAAATAATCATTTTACCTTTTACAATTAAGGCTCCTACTTGACGACGCTTACAATAGGATAACTTTGCCCATTCTTTTGCCATTTTTAAATAGGCAACATCATATTTGAGTTGTTTTTCTACTGTCATACTAGGTTCAACGAAATTTTAGTCGGCAAAGTACCGATAAAATTATGGGTTTTTTGTTAAATTTTTACCAAAATATGCGTTCTGCTAGCATCGGGATAACAACACCAATTACTATTGAAGAGAGCACTAACACCCAATCTCTCTTTGAAACTCTAAAAAAGTTCTGAGCAATATACCCTAAAATTAAAATACCAAACACTATAATTACTTGAGCAATTTCAATACCAATTGCAAATTCTAATAAGGGTAATAATTTAGATTCGGTATCGTCCATTAACATTCTAAAATAATTTGAAAACCCTAATCCATGAATTAAACCAAAGAAAAAGGCGAATATTAAATTGATATTTGAACTTTTTTGCTTGCTCTTTTTTAAAGTTACTATATTGACCAAAGCAGTAATAAATATAGTAACAGGTATTAAAAATTCAACTATTTTAATATTAATGTTTATAATTTTATAAGCGGCAAGTGTTAAGGTTATGGTGTGGCCAATGGTAAAAAGTGTAATTAACCAAAGCACTTTTTTCCAATTGGTGAAATTGTAAATTACAGCTAAAGCAATTAGAAATAAGATATGGTCATAGGCTTGCCAATCTAAAACATGGTATAAACCTAATTTTAAATAAAGAGTAAAATCTTCCATGTGGTAAAAATACAAATTCCAATAAATATAATAAGTCAGTAATTTGCATAAACTTTGTTAAATTGCAACTTAAATATTTAAGGTGATTTCAAAACTATACATTGTTCCTACTCCAATAGGAAACTTAGAAGATATGACTTTCAGAGCTGTTAGAGTGTTGAAAGAAGTAGATACTATATTGGCAGAAGATACCCGTACTTCGGGTAAATTATTAAAGCATTTTGAAATTGGTACGCAAATGCAAAGCCATCATATGCACAATGAGCATAAAATGGTAACACGTCTTGTGGAGCGATTAAAATCTGGCGAATCTATTGCTTTAATTTCTGATGCAGGAACGCCGGCAATTTCAGATCCGGGATTTTTATTAACCCGAGCTTGCATTGAAAACGATATTGAAGTAGAGTGTTTACCAGGAGCTACAGCCTTTGTACCAGCTTTGGTAAATAGTGGTTTGCCTAATGATAAATTCGTTTTTGAAGGTTTTTTACCTATTAAAAAAGGAAGACAAACAAGAATGGAACTGCTGGCAGAAGAAAAAAGGACTATCATTTTTTATGAGTCTCCTCATAAATTGCTAAAAACCTTAACACAGTTTGCGGAACATTTTGGTGCCGATAGAAAAATTTCAGTTTCCCGTGAGTTGACTAAATTGTATGAAGAAACAGTAAGAGGAACGGTAAAGGAAGTACTTGCACATTTTCAAAACAAGCCTCCGAAAGGGGAATTTGTATTGGTTGTGGAAGGAAAAAAATAAGGTACAAAAAAAGCTTTAAACGGTAAGATCGAAAAGTCAAGACAAGAAAATGTGGGCTACCTTCTATCTCTAGGTGTGTTTATCGCTTATAAACCATTATAAAAACAAAAAAACCACGTCAATTGACGTGGTTTTTAACTATACATTTAGACAGTTTATTATTCTGCAGTATCGTCTTTTGGTTTTACATCTTTTGTTTTAGCACTCGTTTTTTTTGATGATTTAGCTACTACTGCATCTTCAATATCTTCACCTTTTAAATAGTTTGGCAATTGCATACCTGCCATGTTAAACATTTCTTGTAAAGGTGGAACGGCTTTATACATTCCTGAAATAAAGTTAGAAGTTGATGTTTTACCATCTTTTCCTCCACCATTTTCCCAAACGGTAACTTTATCAATCTTAATGTTTTTAATTGCTTCCGCTTGAGTTTTAACCAATTCAGGTAATTTATCTGCTACTAATAGTAATACAGCATCTTTTGAATTGTTGCCGGCAGCTTTCACTATTTGATCTAAACCTTGTGCTTGTTTAGTCAATATTTCATAAAGTCCTTTTGCTTCCGCTTCTTTTTTCAAGAAAATAGCATCCGCTTCTCCTTTTGCAATTCTTCTAATTTGTTCCGCTTGTGCTTCAGCATCAATTTCAATTTTTTGCTTGTCGATTCTTGCAGGAACAATAATATCAGCACCTTGTTCAGCTTCTTTACGTGTTGCTCTTGCTTCTTCAGCTATTTTTTCAGCAGCATATGCTTCTTCTAAGGCTTTTGCAGCTTGTACTTTTTCAGAGGCATTGGCAATTCTTTCTGCTTCAGCTTCTCTTGATCTTCTGGCAGCATCTGAATTTGCTATCTGAATTTTGGCAGTATTTTCACCTTCTACCGCATGGGCATTGGCTGCCGCTACTTGAATACGTTGATCTTGAACTGCCTGAGCCTCACCAATAGAACCATCTCTAACTTTTTGAGATACCGATATTTTAGCATCGTTAATTGCTTTTGCGGCAGCTTCTTTACCTAAAGCTTCAATATATCCAGATTCATCGTGAATATCTGTAATATTTACGTTGATTAATTTTAAACCTACTTTTTTTAACTCCGCTTCTACACCATGTGTAATATGTGATAAAAATGAATCACGGTCAGAATTAATTTCTTCAATATCCATGGAAGCCACTACCATACGTAGTTGACCAAAAATAATTTCTTGAGCTAATTCTTTAACAGCATCTAACGTTAGTCCCAATAATCTTTCTGCAGCATTTTGCATTACACTAGGCTCGGTAGAGATACCAATGGTAAAACGTGAAGGTACGTTTACACGGATGTTTTGCTTACTTAAGGCGTTAGTCAAATTAACCTCAATTGACATTGGGGTTAAGTCTAAAAATTCATAATCTTGTATAATTGGCCATATGAATGCCGCACCACCATGGATACATTTGGCAGATTGTCCGCCTCCTGTTTTACCGTAAACAACTAAAATTCTATCGGAAGGACAACGTTTGTACCTTCGCATCATAGAAAATAAGAAAATAAATAATATTAATATGACGGCAGCAATTAAATAAATTCCGCTGAAAGCTTCAGCTTGGGCAAATAATAGATTCATAGGTTTAATTTTTTTGTTTTTTAAAAGTCACATACTGTTCGCAAATAATCATTCCCCTAAATGATAATGCAGTTAACATGCTCATTTCATGTGTTATTTGTTTTTTGATAGGGTTTCTACTAATAATAATTCGGCACTCACTATTTCAATTACTTTTACAACCGTACCCGTTGCTAAGTTATTATTTTCATCAGTAAGTGCTTCTAGCTCACGTAATGAACCTTGTACACTAATTTGAATTTTTCCAGTTTTAGAACGATTGGCACCAATAGGTAAATATACTTCGCCAACGGCCCCAATTGCATTTTTAATTTTTAAAGTTCCATCTTCCGTAAGACGATTCATAAAATAGAAAAGGGAAGAAGTGGCCACCATCATTAAGAGACCAGCGATTACCGAAATGATTAAGATTATGCCGTCTGATAGATCGTAGCCTGTGCAAACCACACCTGTCCAACCAAAAATAGTAAAAAAGGCGATTAAGTTTTTGAATGTAAAAAATTGAAATCCAACACCACCATCATCTGCTTCAAAATCGGTACCATCTGCTACCATATCACTATCCATGTCACCACCTAAAAAGGTCATGATCAAAATAATAACAAAGATTGCAGAACCGATCAGAGCAATTATCCAATAGGTTTGTTCAAAAGTTGACATTCCGTCAAAAAATTCTTGCATATAGGTTGGTTTTAGGTCAGAAAAATATGGTTAACCAAGATAGTCATTTTCTTGTGATTGAATCTTGTTTTTAAAGACTTTTTGAAAAAAATAATTTACCTTACAGCGAATGATAAAAGATTTACAAATTGAAGTAAATTATCGATTGGAAATATTTCATGAAAAATTTATTAACGAACATCAGAAAATGCGAGGTATGTACATCGCATTTACCTTTAGGACCAAGACCTGTTTTAACAGCGAGTAAAGAATCTAAAATTATTATTATTGGACAAGCTCCGGGAACTAAAGTTCATAAAACGGGAATTCCATGGGATGACCCTAGTGGAAAACAATTGCGAAAATGGTTGGGTATTACTGACGAAACTTTTTATAATGAAAAGGAAATAGCAATTGTACCGATGGGGTTTTGTTATCCTGGAAAAGGAAAGTCCGGCGATTTACCACCAAGACCTGAATGTGCACCTTTATGGCATCAACAACTTTTAGATAAAATGCCAAATGTAGAGCTGATCATATTAATAGGAATGTATGCTCAAAAATATTATTTGAAAAAAGAAGCTAAAAAAACACTGACAGAAACGGTAAAAAACTATCAGGACTATTTGCCCAGCTATTTTGTACTACCACATCCATCGCCTAGAAATCGTTTTTGGTTGACTAAAAACCCTTGGTTTGATAAGGATGTATTGCCAGTTTTAAAACAAAAAGTAAAAGATATACTTCGTTCCAGTTGATTAAATGATAGGGTTTTTAAAGATTTTCTTAAAAAAGATGTTGTAAGCTACCTTCTCACTAAACTGAAATGCCCTTTTCTATTTCTAACAGCTCCGTTTTTATCTGTCAGTTGTACTTTAAACCAATAATCACTAGCAGGCATTTGTTTGCCTTTGTAAGTGCCATCCCATCCTAAATCATTTACATCAGTTTTAGCGAGCATTTTTCCAAATCGATCATAGATATAGATACTAGACATTTCAAAAGTATCTTCACGTATACCTTTTATACTCCATGTATCATTGAATCCGTCATTATTGGGCGTAAAAAATTTAGGAAAACCAATAACCGAAACGTCAATGCTTACAGTTCCACAATTATTTTGTTCTCTTATATATAAGGTATGAATTCCGGCGGCAACATTTTCAAATAACGCTTCTGTTTGGTAGAAGTCATCTTCATCATCTAAGGCAAATTCATAATCGCCAATGCCTAAATTATCTGTGTTTATCGTAATCGTATTATTATCAGAATCATCTTTGATTTGAATATCATTTAAGGTAATATTAGCTAAATTAGATTCTTTTACTGTAATTATTTTTGGAGTTGAGGTGCAGTTTGCATCTGAGGTTGCTGTTACGGTATAAACACCTTTAGCATTTACTGTGGCCGTTGGTGCTGTACTTATAACTTCATTTTTATCATTAAGCCATTCATAGGAATAGTCTCCATTTGCATTAAACGTTTCAATAACAAGTGAACCCAAATTTAAGCATATGGCTTCTTCCGTATTTACTTCAAATTCAGGACTAGGGTTTACCTTTAATGACAAATTTGGACCAATTCCAAAACAAGCTCCATTGTCAGCACTTTCTACGCGTACATAAAGTGTTTCTGAATAAGGGCTTGAATTAACATAATTAGACTGATCGGTAATTTCGTTCTCTTCAGATTGAGCATCAATAAGTGATTTAAAATAAGATACTCTTAAATTCTGACCTGAAGGAAATTGACCAATTAGTTGATTAGAAGCAGTTGTGAGGTTGAATGTTGTAATACCATCATTAGTATCTAAATTATCGCAACCTACTAAAGTATAAACATAGCCATCTGGAAAAGCGGTAGTGGAAACCTCTAAGTTTATAGTGGAGATTAAAAAACATGCATTTGATTTTTCAACACGTGCGTAAACGGTAGTCGCTGTTTGATTATTAAAAGGATATGCATTAACCGCATTAATTTCTGCTTCTGCATCTGCTATGGTAAGGTGATATGACACTCTTAATTCATTATCACCTTTGGTTATAATTTCGGTAGCCTCATTTAAATTAAAATTAGTGAAACCATCGTTGATATTGTCTATATCGCAATTTTTAAAATTTAGAACAGAATTAATATCTGGTAATTCATTAGCTGTCGCTATTATAGGAATTCTAGGGCTTTCTCCACACCCAGCCCCAACAACAGAAGCATAATATGTAGTTGTATTTATAATGGTTGGCTTAAAATTTTCGCCGGTAAATAAAGTGGTTCCGCCTGTGGGAGTATCGTGCCATACCACACTGCCAACATCTGATTTGGCAATTAACGTAACTTCTCCTGGACCACATCTTGTTGATGGAATTGTAGAAGTTACTGCGGGAATATAAATGTTAGTACTTGTAGAAATATTAACTTCTGGATCATCTGGCATTCCACCATATTCTACAATATATCCTTTTGGTTGAAAGTCGCCTGAATTGGCACCTGTATTGCTTAAATCGTTCCAAGAACCTAAAATACCAACTCCAGGAGCCGTGATATGAGCATAATCTTCATCACCCAAATTGTTGGGCTCGTTTGTGTTCCAAAAAGCAAAAGTGGGTGAGTTTCCTACCGCTAAACCATACCAAAAGAAAGTGCCTTTTTCTGGTCCAGTTACCCATTTCCAATTGCCTTCTGATTCTGCATCGCTACCGCCAATCCATCCAGCACCACTGGCTTGCTCACCAGCCAATTTAGCCTCGTCAGGTGAGGTTATGGTTGCTAAATAACCCTCTAAACCAAAATAGGTTCTGTTTTCAGCAGCGACTTTGGCATCGGACCATGAAATACCAATATTTGATATGTATTCGTAGTAATGGTCAGTAGATGGTAAATAGTTTGCTGAACCGATGGTAAAAGAAAATGACCTATTACCTGATACCGTAACAGAACTATTGCTAAATACGATATCTTTAACGGCGGCAATTAAATCTGTATAATTCATTTCAGAAGTAATTGAACTTTGTAATGTTAATTTACCTTCAAGTGCACTCCATTGTGTTGTTATTTTAGAATGTGTAGCACTATTATTTAGTTTTAATACATCTTCTCCGTTAACATAACCTTCAGAGATTTGAATGTAAAATGCCTGAATAGAAGTGTCGTCTGGGTCTATTATATCAAAGCTGCTTACCACATTAACTTCAGATAACGGACAGTAGGCTGTATTGCCAATTGCTTGTATTGATGGCGGAATATTAGTTTGACTCCAGCTTACCTTAAAGAGTAAAGTCAATAGTAAACAAATAGGGATACTTTTATTAAAATTCATTGAATTCAGCAATTATTTTATATGTGTAAAGTTAGGAAAATGTTTTAAAGATTTCATATTCAGGGTTAAAATGAATAATTATAAAAAATCAAAAAAAACATACATATTTTAAAGAGTATTTTAAAAAATGTTTTGTAATTTTAAGGATTATCAAACCTTACCTATGAATATATTACATGTTAGTGCTGAATGTTATCCTATTGCAAAAGTCGGAGGTTTGGCTGATGTTGTGGGCTCTTTACCTAAATATCAAAATAAATTAGGGGTAACCAGTGAGGTTGTTATGCCCTTTTATGATAATGCTTTTACAAAATCAAATAAATTTAAAACCATTTCGAGCTCTAAAGTTAGACTAGGCGTATTTGATTTGGATGTTAAGATCTTTATGTTAGAAAATAATGACTTGGGGTTTGACTTATTTTTAGTTGATATACCAACGTTATTATTTAAGGATTATGTGTATTCACCTAATGATACGGAACGCTTTTTAGCTTTTCAAATTGCCGTGTTAGATTGGGTTTTACAGAAAGAGAAAAGACCAAATGTGGTACATTGTCATGATCATCATACGGGGTTAATTCCTTTTA
Organism: Aureibaculum flavum; assembly: GCF_016406085.1. Lineage (GTDB taxonomy): Bacteria > Bacteroidota > Bacteroidia > Flavobacteriales > Flavobacteriaceae > Aureibaculum > Aureibaculum flavum. The sequence goes on along the minus strand of NZ_JAEHFJ010000003.1, from coordinate 214,052 downwards.
TGATGGATCAGTGTTATAAATATAGCGAACTTAAAACGGTTGCAACCATTACTACCATACATAATGCTCAGTATCAAGGATGGTTCTCACATGATAAAGTTTATATGATACCTGAATTTGATTTTACTCAAGTAGGTTTAATCGACTGGAATCATCAAATAAATCCGCTAGCGGCGGCTATTAAATGTGCCTGGAAAGTAACAACGGTATCACCAAGTTACATGGAAGAGTTGAAAAGTAACGCCAATGGATTGGAGAGTTTATTGAGTCATGAGAGTGCTAAATGCGTGGGTATTTTAAATGGAATTGATACTCAGGTCTGGAATACAGAGACAGATCACTATATTATAAAAAATTACACTCAAAAAACCTTAGATGCTGGTAGAAAAGCCAATAAAGAATGGTTGTGTAAAGAGTTTGGTCTCGATCCTCAAAAACCATTGTTCTCCTTTATAGGTCGGTTAGTTGGTGAAAAAGGAGCAGATTTATTTCCACAAATATTCGATGCAGCTTTACATCATTTAGATATTTCGATTTTATTATTAGGTTCTGGTCAAAAAGATATTGAAGGTGCTTTAGAGATGCTTACCTATAAATATAAAGGCGATTACAGCACTTATATCGGTTACGACGAACGATTAGCCCATATTATTTACGCTGGTGCTGACTTTCTTTTAATGCCATCGCGTGTTGAGCCTTGTGGATTAAATCAAATGTATGCCTTACGATATGGAACTATACCTATTGTAAATAGTGTTGGAGGTTTAAAAGATACCGTTATCGATGTTGAAGGAGGCGGTTTTGGCTTTGTACACCATCAGCTTAATACTGAAACAGTAGTTGAAACAATGCAACGAGCAACGGTGTTGTACGACAATCAAAATGAGTTCAACAAAATTCGGAATTTAATTATGCAAATAGATCATTCTTGGGATTCTTCTGCAAAAGCATATATCAATTTATACAAATCATTAAAAAAGTAATTTATGGACAGCAAAAAGGTATTATCAATAATTTTAGGAGGCGGACAAGGGTCACGGCTTTATCCCTTGACAGAATCAAGATCTAAACCAGCAGTGCCAATTGCAGGTAAATATAGGTTGGTTGATATCCCTATTAGTAACTGTATCAATAGTGAAATAAAGAGAATTTATGTGTTAACGCAATTTAATTCAGCATCGTTGAATAGACACATTAAAAATACCTACCATTTTAGTTTTTTTAGTTCTGCATTTGTAGATGTATTGGCAGCTGAACAAACAATTCATAGTCAATCTTGGTTTCAAGGAACTGCAGATGCTGTAAGACAAAGTATGCATCATTTTTTACGTCATGATTTTGAATATGCTTTAATTCTATCTGGAGATCAACTGTATCAAATGGATTATAGATTGATGCTTGATGAACATATTAAAAAAGGTGCCGAAATTTCAATTGCCACTATTCCAGTAAACGCAAAAGATGCTACTTCATTTGGTATTCTTAAAGCCGATGGTGATAACGTAATTACTTCTTTTATTGAAAAACCAGATGCTGAATTACTTCCAGATTGGACTTCAGAAGTAAGTGACGAAATGAAAGGTGAAAATAGGAATTACTTAGCTTCTATGGGTATCTATATATTTAATAGACAGTTATTGGTAGATTTAATGAGTAATCCAGATACCAACGATTTTGGTAAAGAGATTATTCCAGGTGCCATACACGATCATAAAACCTTAAGTTATCAATTTGAAGGATATTGGACCGATATTGGTAATATTGATTCATTTTTTGAAGCCAATTTAGGATTGACAGATAATATTCCAAAATTCAATTTATATGATACCGATCAAAGGGTTTATACAAATGCAAGAATATTACCTACTTCAAAAATATCAGGAACTGTATTAGATAAAGCTGTAATTGCAGAAGGTTGTATTATTCAAGCTGCTAAAATTGAAACTTCAGTAATTGGTATCAGATCTAGAATAGGTAAGGAGTCAACTGTTATTAATACGTATATGATGGGTTGTGATTATTACGAATCTTTAGAAGAAATAAACAGAAAGAAAACTCCAATTCTTATGGGTATTGGTGAAAGATGCTTTATTAAAAATACCATTATCGATAAAAATTGTAGAATTGGTGATGATGTTCGAATTAATGGTGGTCCTCATTTAAAAGATAAAGAAACAGATCAATATGTTATTAAAGATGGTATCGTTGTTATTAAAAAACATGCGGTATTACCAAAAGGATATACAATTTAATAGTGCCTATTTTAATCTAACATATTAAAGTAAATGTAATAATTCACCTCTTATTGAGGTTAAGAGTGTTTTCACTCTAAAAATAATAGATCAAACAAAACTATGACCAAAGTATCAACGTATAGCCAATTTACTGATTTTGACATCGCCCTGTTTAAATCGGGTAAACATTTTAAATTATACGAAAAATTAGGCTCTCATATTGTAACAGTAGATGGTGTTAAAGGAACCTATTTTGCAGTATGGGCTCCATCAGCTAAACAAGTTTCTGTTATTGGAGATTTTAATTTTTGGTCAGGAGAAGAACATCCATTAAATGTACGTTGGGATGCATCTGGTATTTGGGAGGGCTTTATACCTAATGTCGGTGAAGGGAGCTTGTATAAATATAAAATACACAGTAATCATAATGGTGTTATAACAGAAAAAGCTGATCCTTATGCGAAGCGTTGTGAACACCCACCTAAAACAGCTTCTATTGTTTGGGGTATTGATAATTACAAATGGAAAGATAAAAAATGGATGTCTTATCGTAAAGATAAGAATGGTTTAGATAAACCTTATTCTGTTTATGAAGTGCATTTAGATTCTTGGATGAAATCTAAAGATAATGAGCGGTTGACCTATAGGGAATTAGCTAAAAAATTAGTTCCATATGTAAAGGAAATGAATTTTACGCATATTGAGCTAATGCCAATTATGGAGTATCCTTATGACCCTTCATGGGGCTATCAATTAACAGGATATTTTGCACCTACTTCTCGTTTTGGTACACCACAAGATTTTATGTATTTGGTAGATCAATTTCATCAAAATGATATTGGTGTAATTTTAGACTGGGTACCATCGCATTTTCCATCTGATGATCATGGTTTAGGCTTTTTTGACGGATCACATTTATATGAACATCCTGATAAAAGAAAAGGATATCATCAAGATTGGAAAAGTCTTATATTTAATTATGAACGTAATGAAGTGCGTTCGTTTTTGATTAGCAATGCCTTATTTTGGTTAGAAAAATACAATATTGATTGCTTACGTGTAGATGCTGTAGCGTCCATGTTATATTTAGATTATTCACGTGAAGACGGTGAATGGGAACCAAATATTTATGGCGAAAGAGAAAACTTAGCAGCAGTTTCTTTGCTAAAAGAATTTAACCAAGCCGTAGAAGATAATTTTGATGGTGTAATAACCATCGCGGAAGAATCAACTGCTTTTCCGGGAGTAACAAGAGCTGTAAAACACGATGGTCTAGGTTTTGGAATGAAATGGATGATGGGCTGGATGCATGATACATTAGATTATTTTGCCAAAGATCCAATCTATAGACAATATCATCAAAATGATATTACATTTAGTTTAGCGTATGCATTTTCTGAGAACTTTATGTTACCGTTATCACATGATGAAGTTGTTTATGGTAAAAATTCTATTTTAGGTCGAATGCCTGGTGATGAATGGCAACGTTTTGCTAATTTAAGATTGCTTTATGGCTATATGTTTACGCATCCTGGTACTAATTTAGTATTTATGGGAGGTGAATTTGGTCAATATAACGAGTGGGATTTTCAAAAAAGTTTAGATTGGAATTTATTAGAGTTCGAACCACATAAAAATACACAAGCATTTTTTAAAGATTTAAATCAATTTTATAAAAATACACCCGCATTATATGAAAAAGCATTTAGTGCTGATGGTTTCGAATGGATCAGTTTAGACGATAGTAAAAATTGTGTGCTTTCATATATTCGTAAAGGGCATGATAAAGAAAATGATACCGTTGTAGTATGTAACTTTACACCTAAAACTATTGAAAAGTACAATATTGGATTGCCTAGAAAAGGAAAAATAAAAGAAATATTTAATAGTGATTCAGAGAAATATGGTGGAAGTGGATTTTCTAATACTAGACAAATCACTTTAAAAAAGAAAAAAGAACATAATAAACCTTATTCTGCTACAATAGGGATACCACCTTTAGGAGTGGTTATTTTTAAATACATTTCATAAAAAATCAATATTTACAGCACTAAATAACAATGTTTTATTAATTTAAGATGTTGTTATTTATGTTATTTGCAATGTTTTACCCCCTTTTTTAAATAAAACGGACTAAGTTTCGTTCTAAAATTTAGTAGTTTTGCCAACCGATTTACAATAACAATTTATGATTACAAATACAGAACTAGAAATAACAGGAAATCAATTTCCTTCAAAAATAGTATCATATGAAAAACATATTGATACCTTCAATTTTTTTACTGAGAATGGTGTTACATTAAAAGTAACAATTTTAAGAGACAGTGTTATTCGTTTTAGATATAGTACCACAGGTATTTTTGAAAATGACTTTTCTTATGCTATTACCAAATATGCTAACAGCGGTTATGATATTCTTGAAATTGAAGAAAATGATGACCAGTATGAAATTACCACTGAAAAATTAATATGTCGTATTAAAAAAGAGAATGCTAGAATTTCTATGTTTGATGCAAAAGACAAGACCTTAATTATTGATGATGAAATTGGTTTTCATTGGGAAGAAAGTTATGAACATGGAGGTAATGTTGTTAAAATGAGTAAGAAATCTCGTAAAGGAGAAAGCTATTACGGACTTGGAGACAAGCCTACACATTTAAACTTAAAAGGTAAACGTTTTCAGAATTGGGTAACAGATTCTTATGCTTATGGTAAAGATACGGATCCACTATATAAAGCTATTCCCTTTTTTACAGGGCTACATGGAGGAAAATCATATGGTATTTTCTTTGACAATACCTTTAGATCATACTTTGATTTTGCTCATGAACGTAAAGATGTGATGAGCTTTTGGGCTCAAGGTGGTGAAATGAATTACTACTTTATGTATGGTCCAGAAATGGATAAGGTAGTTGCTAATTATACAGATTTAACTGGAAAGCCACATCAAATGCCTCCTTTATGGTCTTTGGGTTTTCACCAATGTAAATGGAGTTATTATCCTGAAAGTAACGTAAAAGAGGTTACTTCAAAGTTCAGAGAATTACAAATACCATGTGATGCCATTTATTTGGATATTGATTATATGGAAGGTTTCAGGTGTTTTACTTGGAATAAAGAATATTTTCCTGATCCAAAAAGAATGGTAAAAGAACTATTGGACGATGGTTTTAAAACAGTTGCTATTATTGATCCGGGAATCAAAATTGATGCAGATTATAACATTTTTAGAGAAGGTCTAGAAAAAGATTATTTCTGTAAACGAGCTGACGGTCCTTATATGAAAGGTAAAGTATGGCCTGGTCAGTGTTACTTTCCCGATTTTACCAATCCTGAAGTTAGAGAATGGTGGTCTGGATTGTTTAAGGAATTAATAGAAGATATAGGGGTAAAAGGTGTGTGGAATGATATGAATGAGCCTGCTGTTATGGAAGTGCCAAATAAGACCTTCCCTAATGATGTTCGTCATGATTATGATGGAAACCCATGTAGTCATAGAAAAGCCCATAATATTTATGGAATGCAAATGGCGAGAGCAACCTATCAAGGTTTAAAGAAATTTGCTTTTCCAAAAAGACCATTTGTAATTACGAGAGCGGCATATTCAGGTACACAACGTTATACGAGTTCTTGGACTGGTGATAATGTTGCCTCTTGGGAGCATTTATGGATTGCTAATGTACAAGCTCAACGTATGTCAATGTCTGGGTATTCTTTTGCAGGAAGTGATATTGGTGGATTTGCAGAGCAACCAGAAGGTGAATTATTTGCACGATGGATTCAATTGGGTATTTTTCACCCTTTTTGTAGAGTACATTCTTCAGGTGATCATGGAGCACAAGAACCATGGGCATTTGGCGATGAAATAACTGATATAGTAAGAAAGTTTATAGAACTACGCTACCAGTTATTACCTTACTTATATACTGCTTTTTGGCATTATTTTAATGATGGTGTTCCCATTTTGAAGTCAATGGTAATGTATGATCAAGAAGATATTCAAACACATTACAGAACTGATGAGTTTGTATTTGGAGATAAAATATTAGTGTGTCCTATTCTTGAACCCAATTCAAAAGGAAGAAGAATGTATATTCCTAAAGGTGATTGGTTTAATATGTGGAATGATGAAGTTGTAGAAGGAGGTAAAGAAATGTGGGTGAGTAGTGATATTGAAACCATGCCTATTTTTATAAAATCAGGTTCAGTTATACCTAAATATCCAGTACAACAATATGTAGGTGAAAAAAACATCGAAGAGGTAACTTTAGATGTATACTTTAAAATAGGAACTGAAAAATCATTCTTATTTGATGATGCTCATGATGGGTACGACTATACCAAAGGAAAATATAGTTATAGAACTTTTAAACTTCTTGGTAAAGAAAAGCAACTGATTATTCAGCAGCATAAATCAGGTAGATATGATGCAGATTATAAAACATTTAAAATAAATTTTCATGGTGTGCCATTCGAAATTGATAAAATACAAATCGATAACGAGGAAATTGATTTTAAAAAGATGCAGGTAAACGGAGATAACACCTTAACCATTCATAAAGATTTTAACGAATTACACATAAAAGGGGTAATGTGATAAAAATCACATATCACAAATAATATTGTTCTTATTTTTGTCGAAAATTTGATATATAATGATTAAAACAGATATCCTTATTATTGGAGCTGGTCCTGTAGGTTTATTTACAGTATTTGAAGCAGGACTTTTAAAATTACGTTGTCACTTAATTGATGCATTACCTATACCAGGAGGTCAATTGGCTGAAATTTATCCTAAAAAGCCTATTTATGATATTCCCGGGTATCCATCTGTATTAGCTGGAGATTTAGTTAAAAATTTGGAAGAACAAATTGCTCCTTTTGAGCCTACTTATACTTTAGGAGAACGTGCCGAAACTATCGAGAAATTAGAAGATGGTAGTTTTGTTGTTACTACCAGTAAAGGCACAAAGCATAATGCACCCGTTGTTGCAATTGCCGGAGGTTTAGGTTCATTTGAGCCCAGAAAACCACCAATCAAGGAAATTGTTGACTATGAGGATAAAGGTGTTGAATATATTATCAGAGAGCCTAATTTTTATAAGGATAAGAAGATAATTATTGCAGGTGGAGGTGATTCTGCATTAGATTGGTCTATCTTTTTGACTGATATTGCTAAGGAAGTTACCTTAGTACATCGAAGAACTGAATTTAGAGGGGCTTTAGATTCTGTTGAAAAGGTTAAGGAGTTGGTTAAAAAAGGTAAAATAAAATTATTGACCGAGTCTGAAGTAATTGAAATTCATGGAAAAGATAAAGTAGAATCTGTAACAGTAAAAAATTCAACAGAAGGAAATAAAATTGTTGAGGTTGATCATTTTATTCCACTTTTCGGATTATCTCCTAAATTGGGGCCAATAGCTAATTGGGGTTTGAATATAGAAAAAAATGCTATTGTAGTGAATAATGCTACAGATTATAGCACCAACATTCCAGGTATTTATGCCATTGGAGACGTAAATACATATACAGGTAAGCTAAAATTAATTCTTTGCGGATTTCATGAGGCTACTATCATGGTGCAATCAGCATACAAATTAGTAAATCCGGATGCTAAAAAATTAGTGATGAAATATACTACGGTTTCTGGTGTTACTGGTTTTGATGGAGTTAAAAAAGAGCAGAAAAAAGCAGTTACTACAAAAATATAACGCATCGTCAGTTCAACTACCATACTTTTACATAGTATACCTAGAATTAGACGAACATAATCATATTATTTTTTCAAAAAAGCATGGAAGAAAATACAATAAAAGTTACCATCATAGACCGAGCAGGAGAGACTCACAACGTAGATGCTCCAACAGATATGAATATGAATGTAATGGAACTGGTAAGAGTGTACGAATTAGCTCCTGAAGGTACTATTGGAATTTGTGGTGGTATGGCCATGTGTGCTTCTTGTCAATGTTATATAGAATCACCTGAATTAGAATTACCAGAAATGAGTTTAGAAGAAGAAGACATGTTAGACCAAGCTTTTCATGTAAAAGATAATAGCCGTTTAGGCTGTCAAATTTATTTAAAAGATGAACTAGATGGGTTAATTATAGAATTAGCACCTGAATCTGAAATAAGCGAATAAATTAGGACTAAACAACTTTAATTAGTTTACCTAAATAGACGAGTGAAGCATCTTCTCCAATTTTAACGTTTTTATTATTTGAAGGAATAATGTCTAGTATTCCCGTTTTATTTTTAATAAATAGGGGGACAATTTCTTTGTCTTTTTCAGTACGTTCAATTAAACGTTCAAAATGTTCTTTAGAGTCTAATTTAATTTCATTAATACTTGGATAATTATTAGCAACTTCATTTAAAGAGTTATAATCATTAGTGTGTGAAAACAAACCCTCTTTAGGATTATTTTGCTCATCATTCATTTCGGTTGAACTGACCAATCTAAATGTACCATTTTCACCAAATTGACTCTTAAATTTATCAATAACATAATTGTTAATTTCTGAATTTCCTGTTAAAGCCATTAAATAACCAACATCGTTTAATTCAATATTATCTGCTAATTTATCAGAATAAACATCGCTATTTATAGCTTCCAGACCAAGATCTCTTGCTTTATTTATGTTGTTTTGGTTACTGTCAATTAACACGACATGCCTTCCATTACTTTCCAAATAATGACCAATTAAGCGGGAGATTTTTGAGGCACCAACTATTAGTATTCCTTCAGACTTAGTTAGAAAAACACCAATTACCTTGGCAAACATTCTTGCAGTCGTTGCATTTAATAATACAGTACCTAATACAATCATAAAGACAAGAGGTGTAATGTATTCAGCACCAGGCACACCATTTTTGGCTAATTTTAAACCAAATAAAGAAGCAATTCCTGCTGCTACAATACCACGAGGGCCAACCCAACTTATAAATATTTTTTCATTTAATTTTAAACTTGAATTATGAGTGCTTAAAAACACGCCTATAGGGCGAATTACAAAAACAACTATGGCAAATAATAGGGCAGTTTTCCAATTGTAAATCAATAAAAGATCATCAAAGTTTATATTAGCAGCCAGTAAAATAAATAATATTGAAATTAAGAGTACACTTAAAGATTCTTTAAAGTATAGTAATTCTTTTAAATATGGTGAATTAGAATTTCCTAATACCATACCCATTACAACCACTGCTAACAAGCCAGATTCATGTGCAAAAGCATCTGAAAGTACAAAAACACCAAGTACTGAAGCCAATGCTAATACATTTAATAAATAATGAGGCACCCATTTTTTATTAATTATAAAGTTTAATGCATGTGCAAAAGTAAAACCAAAAGTAAAACCAAATAATACAATCTTAGCAAATTCAATTAATGCAGTTTTTGTAAATTCTCCACCACCTTCAACACTAATAAATTCAAAAACCAGAACCGCTACTAACGCTCCAATGGGGTCAATTAAGATGCCTTCCCATTTAAGCACTGCAGACACATCTTTTTTTAATGGAATATTTCTTAAAATTGGAGTAATAACTGTAGGTCCAGTGACTATAATTAAAGCTGAAAATAAGAATGAAATTTGCCAGCTTAAATTAAAAATATAATAAGCGGCAATTGCTGCACCAAAAAAGGTAACTACAGAACCAATGGTAATTAATTTTGTAATTACTGGCCCAACATTTTTAATTTCATTTAATTTTAATGTTAACCCTCCTTCAAATAAGATGATACTAATAGCTAAGGAAACAAAATAAAACAAACTTTCTCCAGGAAATAAACCTTCTTTACCATTCCAAATGGGTTCTATCCATTTTGTACCATCTTCTGATAGAAATTCTGCAGCAATTGGTCCAACCAGCAGCCCTATTAAAATTAAGGGTAATATTGCTGGAATTTTTAACTTCCATGCAACCCATTGAGCCAAAATTCCTAAGATAATAATTCCCGCTAATTCAATCATTGGTTAATTTTGTTGTGAAAATACTAAATAAAATGATTTTGACAATTATTTTTTAGTCTACATTATAAATTGTTTCCCTTTTAAAAAATACTATCTTACGAAAATCGATAATTGATCTTATTACATCTATGAATTTAAACAACCCAATCCCCTCAAAGGGACTTAAAGGACTGAAAGAAAATTGGCGTAATGATGTTTCGGCTGCTTTAAGTGTTTCGCTAGTTGCGTTGCCTTTAGCTTTGGGGATTGCAGTAGCCTCTGGAGTATCTCCTATGGCTGGTGTGCTTTCTGCAATTATTGGTGGTGTTGTTACCACCTTTTTTCGAGGAGGTAATTTATCAATCAATGGTCCAGCGGCGGGCTTAATTGCTGCTATTTTAGGAGGCCTAGTTGCATTAGATGGTAATATTAATTACGTTTTGGCAGCAATTGTAGTGTCAGGTGGTATTCAAACTATATTGGGTTTTCTTAAAATGGGCCGGTTTGCCAAGTTATTACCTTCTTCAGTCTTACATGGTATTCTGGCGGCAATTGGAATCATTATTTTTGCAAAGCAAATTCATTATGCCCTTGGAACGACTTCTAATGCCAATACAATTATTGGAACCTTGTCTGATGTTTTTTACAATCTCTCAGAAATAAATCCTTTTGTGTTTTTGATAGCATTGGTTGGTATTTTAGTACTCTTTTTTTATAAAAAAATTAATACCAAATTCATACGGATAATCCCGGCTCCTATGTGGGTTTTACTATTGGCCCTACCAATAGTGTTTGGATTTGATTTTTTTAATGAGCATAGTATTTCACTTTTCGGAAAAAATTACGTTGTTGGTCCTGATTTATTGATTAATATTCCTGATAATCCACTTGATAGTATTATGCATCCTGACTTTTCCATGATAGGAACATCTGCCTTTTGGCTTACTGTTTTATCAATTACAACTATTGCTACTGTAATTACTCTGGCCAGTGCTCGTGCGGTTGATAAATTAGATCCTTATAAAAGAACAACAAACCTTAATAAAGATATGGTAGGTGTGGGATTAAGCACTATGGTTTCTGGAGCTTTAGGTGGACTTCCTATTACTACAGTAATTGTACGAAGTACAGTAAACGTAAACAGTAACGCGAAAACAAAATGGTCTAACCTTTATCATGGAATTTTTCTAATTCTTTTTGTGCTTATTTTGGCTCCTGTTTTAAGAAGTGTGCCCCTGGCTGCTTTGGCTGCAATTTTAGTTCATACAGGTTTTAAATTAGCATCTCCTCAGGTATTTAAGCACGCTTATGATCAAGGTGTAGAACAGTTGTTATTCCTATCCTTAACACTTATAATTACATTGTTTACAGATTTGCTTTATGGAATTGTAGGGGGTATTTTAATGACACTAGTTTTGCATATGCTATTAGCTAAAGTTGGAATTGTTAACTTCTTTAAAAAGATTTATAAATCAGGCTCAAAAGTATATAAATCTGAAAATGGTTCTTATGATGTTAAATTAAAAGGCATAGCAAATTTTTTATATGCTTTAAAGTTAGATAAACTGTTGGAAGATATCCCTGAAGGATCAAATGTAAGTATTGACATGTCACAAACACGGCTTGTGGATCTTACAATAATGGAAAATTTAATAGAATTTAAACGTGTACATGATGATAATGGAGGAGATGTTAAATTGATTGGATTGGATAATCATGTTGCTTCGACGAGTCATAACCGAGCTTTAAAAATTGTTACAGGTCGTGTCAAAAAACGGATTACCAAACGTCAGATTCGTTTGCAAAAAGTGGCTATTAGAAATGGTTGGTCTTTTGAGCGTGAGGTAGATTGGAATACTTCTTATCTAAGAAATTTTCATTTCTTTGATTCTCGTCCTATTGAAATGAAAAGTAATTCTTTAAAAGGGTTAGACGTGGAAAATAATTTTAAATGGGAAATTGCTGATATTGTATTCGACGAAGGAGCATTAGATGCACTAGAAGTATATCAAACTACGGTACAGATAGTAAGATTACCTGTTTCGATTCCGAGATTTATTATTGATAAGGAGGGTCTTTTTGATAAAATATTTAATCGGGTAAAAGTATTCTCTGGAGCAAGAGGAGATATTGATTTTGTTAAATATCCAGGTTTTTCCGGTAAATTCCAGTTAAGTGGTGAAGATGAAGATGCAATCAAGGCATTTTTTAATGATAATGTTATTCGTTTTTTAGAGCAAAACGAAATCCATCATATAGAAAGTAACGGTGAAGCTTTGATGATCTTTAAATACTTACATATTGCCCGTACTGATGAAGTACAAAATATGCTTGAATTTTCACACAATTTATTGAGACATATGGATCTGAAAAAAATACCGAAAATAGTTGTTTAAACTATCTGTAAGTAACTATTAAAAATAATTTTTGGAGCTAATTTATTTTTTTGACTTCAACCATGAGGATGTAGAAGATAAAATAAGTCAATAATCCTGTCTGCCTTTGATAGCCCGTTTCGAGATAATTTTATTGTATTTTTGTAATTGATGAAAGTAATACTCACATTTTTTCTATTTTTAACGTGTTTTGTGGTTCAAGGTCAACAAAAAGACATGGATTCAATTGTGGAGTCTAAATTGATAAAAAGCACACACCTTGAAGCCGATAAATTTATTGGGGTTGATGAATTTGAGAATTTGTATTATTTAAAAAACAATACGTTTTATAAAAAAAATAAAAAAGAAGAGTTGTCTTATACCAACACGCAATTGGGAAAAATAACGGCTATTGATATTAAGAATCCTTTAAAGATTTTACTTTTTTATAAAGATTTTAACAGTGTAATTCTTCTAGATAATAAACTCAATGAGTTATCCAGTAAGATTGACTTTAATGAAGTTTTGTTCTCAAAAAATGTTTCTTTAGTATCCTGTTCTTCCAATAATAATTTTTGGATTTATAGTCAAGATGATAGTAAATTGTATGTATATAATTATAAAACCAATAAGGTCATTTCAAGTTCAGCACCCGTAAATTTTCGTGAAGATAATTTTGTACCCAATAGAATGGTTGCCAGTTATAAATATTGTTGGTTGATAAATGAAAATACAGTTTTAGAATATGACGAATATTCAAATTTTAAACAACGGCTTGTCTTAAATGAAATGCAACTATTAAACAGGTTTAATAATTGTTATTATTGGATAAAAGATGGTGTCTTATATTACAGTAATTTAAAAGATGGAGTGTTTAAAATTCTATTAAAAAAATCAATTACAATTGAATCATTTTATGTTTTAAACAATGAAATCTATATATTTGATGGCGAAATGATATTTGTATTTAAAACAGGTAAAATTTAAGTATCTTTAAGCACTTTTATTAAACTAAAACCAACAGCATGCACGTTGCCATTGCCGGAAATATTGGAGCAGGAAAAACTACCCTAACAAAACTATTAGCAAAACACTATAAATGGACACCTCATTTTGAATCCGTTGAAGAAAATCCGTATTTAGATGATTTTTATTCGGAAATGGAAAGATGGTCATTTAACCTTCAAATTTATTTTTTGAATAGTAGATTTCGTCAAATATTAGAAATTCACGAAAGTGGAAAAAATATTATTCAAGACAGAACTATCTATGAAGATGCTCATATTTTTGCACCCAACTTACATGCAATGGGGTTAATGACAAACAGAGATTTTAATAACTACTCTTCGTTATTTGAATTGATGGAAAAATTGGTTTCACCACCAGATTTGTTAATTTATTTACGAGGAAGTATTCAGACTTTAGTTGGTCAGATTCATAAACGAGGTAGAGAATATGAAAACTCTATAAGTATTGATTATTTAAGTCGCCTTAATGAACGTTACGAGGCATGGATATCGACATATACCAAAGGGAAATTACTAATTGTAGATATTGATAATTTAAATATCGTTGATAAACCAGAAGATTTAGGAGTTGTTATTGATAAAATTGATGCACAATTACATGGATTATTTTAATTAAATAATCTTAATTAAAGTATAGTTGGAAGGTGTTTAGGCATGAAAAAAATATTTCTTTTATTGATAATTTTATCATCAATATATACGTATTCTCAAACAGATACTACTGCTTATAAAAAGAATAGGGTTTGGAAAGCTCTTAAGTACGATGGTAACGTAGCTCTTAAGAGTATGGTAAATTCTTTTACACAACCTATGCGTTGGAAAGGGGATGACTTTTTAACTGTAGGTGGAATTATCGCTGGAGCAGGAATCATGTATTTAGGCGATAATGAAGCAAATAGTTTTTTTGTAAACCAAGGTAAAGATGTTCCTCGTTTTGTAAAAAAAATTGGTTTCTATGGAGGGAAACCTCAAACTTTCTTTTTAGTATCTGCAAGTGTTTATGGGTTAGGCCTTATCACTGATAATGTTAAAATAAGACGGACGGGCGTTTTAATAATCACCTCCGCTGCAACATCAGGTCTTATTCAATCTATTTCAAAAAATGTCTTTGGTAGAGCTAGACCAAGTATTGGTAACCATAATGAATTTAAACCTTTTAGTAAAGATGCTGGGTTTCATTCATTTCCTTCTGGACATGCTGTCTTATCGTTTTCTATGGCTCATTCAATAGCAAAACAGTTTGATAATATCTGGGTTAAAGCTGGTATTTATAGTGTAGGTTCTATTGTTCCGATATCAAGGTTATGGGCAAACGCACATTGGTTTAGTGATGTTGGCTTAGGTCTAGTCATAAGTATTGTAACCGTAGATAGTATAGATAATTTTATGAAGAAGAAAGGTTTTTATAATTATTCCAAACCGAAAAAAATTAGTTGGAGCTTAAAGGCCGGATTTGGTACCATAGGTGTCGTGGGTACTTTTTAATAAATAATTAATTTGAATTTATATCAAATACTGTTTGACGAGTACATAAACACTAATTTAATTTTTTTTGTTACATTAGTTGAAAAAGTTAGTTGTTGAAAAAACTGTAGATTTAGAATAAAATTAAGGCATAGTTTCCCGCCACCTTTAACACAAATACGAATGAAAAAAATAATTGGTGTTCTATTTATATTTTTTACGGCCTTTGTATTATCTCAAAGTAAAATTGACACTGTTGCATTCAGAAACACAACACTTCATGCTAACAATAATGTTTATAATTCAACACAATATGAATTACAGAAGTTCAATGCTTTTAAAATTAGAACTTCAAAAATAGTAGATAAGAAAAAGTATTTATCTGAAATACATTCGTTTACAAAAGATTCTTTACAAATTTTAGCAGTTAAATTAATTAGTATTAAAGAACTAAGTAATAAAAAATTACTTATTAAAGATATTCATCAGAACAGAGCATTTTATGTTACTATTTTGGCAGATTTGAAAGAAAGTGAAATCAATCCAAATGAGTATCTTTTTTTAGAAAATATGCTCACGGAAATAGCTGTATCTGAAGTAGAAACGAAATACGCTTATAGTAAATGGTTAAATATCCTATTGGGAATTTCATTAATTGGGATGTTAATTTTTGCCTACAAAACTAACCGTAAAGAAACAACGGTGTTGTCATTAAGTAAACAAGAAACTACCGTTAAAGACTTAATTCTAAAAGGGAAATCTAATAAGGAAATTGCCCAAGAGTTGTTCATTAGTTTAAGTACAGTGAAATCACATATTTCGCATATATATCATAAACTTAATGTTTCAAATCGGGATGAATTAAGCCTGAGATTTAAAAACGGTACGAGTACTAGTACCTAATTCATACCCTTATTTTACAGCATTTTTAATATTCTTTTTTTTATTTGTGGCTCTAAAAGAATGTAATGCTCAGAAAAGAAATCACAATTTTATTAATAATTATGTGCAATACGCTATTAGCTCAAGATCGTTATAGTGTAAAGGGTCTTGTGTCTTCTCAGAATGAACTAGTCGATATTGGAGATGTACTATTATTATCTTTCAATGAAGAAAAATTGATTGAATATATAGAAATTGAAAAGGGTAGTTTTAATTTTACAGATCTGATAAAAGGTACTTATGTCTTAAAAGTTTCTTGTTTAGGCTTTAAAGAGTTTAAAAAAGTTATTACACTTGATATGGATTTAAACCTTAACATAGAACTAACAGAACGCACCACTGCCTTAGATGAGGTCGAAATTACCGCATCTAAAAAACCAATTGAAAATAGTAATGGAAACATTATTGTTAATGTTGCCAACACCATTTTTTCATCCGAATCAAACCCAATTGATTTATTGTCTAAACTTCCTAAAATACAAATCTCTAGTGATAGAGAATCAATCAATATAATTGGAAAAGGCACTGCACTTATCTATTTGGGAAATCAAAAAATTTCATTTCAAGAACTCGAAAATATAACAATTGATGATATTCAGTTTATAGAAATTATCAATAATCCTTCTTCTAAATATGAGGCAGAAGGTAGAAGTGTAATTTTGGTTCATTCTAAATTTTCAAATAAGAATGGAATTAAAGGAACAGTTTCTGAGACAGCCTCATTCCGAAAAAATTATAACAACTTTTTGGGTGGTAATATTAGCTATAAACAAAACAAATTTGAACTTAAGTTTAACGCTGCATTTAATGATTTGCATCCTTGGGAGAGTAATGGGTCAGATTATACTATTATAAACGAAAATATTGAATCAAGTTATGTCGTTGAAGCAGATGACACTAAAAGACCTCAATTTATTTTTGGAGGAGGAATTTACTATCAAATTAATAAAGATGACTATTTCTCGTTAAGCTCAACATTAAGAAGTCAAAATGATGAGTTTCTAATCAAAACAAATTCAAATAATAAGAAAAACAACATAGAAGACCATGTTTTTACACTTACTGATAATGACGATTTTAGATTTTATTCTAGTACCAATTTAAATTATAATAAATCTTTTAATAAAACTAGAAATCTGTTTATGGGTGGTCAATATTCTTATTACAACAAAGAACTGGGGAGTGACATAGGTAATAGTTTGAACGGCTCAGAAATTATTTCAGATCAAAAAAGGCTTCAAGATTTTAAGGTAAATGTAATTTCATTAAAGGCTGATTTTGAAAATGAATTTACCAATAAGTTGAAATTGGAAATAGGAGCATCAATGTCAGTAACAAATGCTAAAACAAATGCTCAAATTTCCATGGTAAGTCCTTCCTCAGACTTCACTACCAATTATGATTATAAAGAAAAAAATTACGCAGGTTATTCACAGTTATCTGGTAAATTAGGTAAATTTTTTTACACATCAGGTGTACGAGCCGAAATTATGGATGGTAAAGGTGGTTTTCTAAATAATAGTACTTTATTGGTAGATAGAAACAATCTCAAATTATTTCCTAAAGCGATGTTGACTTTTGCAATAGATAGCACACAAAAAGTAACTTTAAATTATGCCAAAAGTATTTCAAGACCCATCTTTACAACTATTAGTTCAAGTTCTACTTATTTAAGTCCGTTTTTAGATTGGAAAGGAAATGTGGAATTAAAACCAACAATAACAAATGAAATCTCTTTAAATTATGATTTTAAAACATATTCTATCAGTGCCAGTTATTATCTAAAAGAGAACCCTGCATTTTATAATATAACTTATAATAATGTTTCTGAAACAAGCACCATGTCTTCAAGTAATTTTGAGAATGAAGAGGGTTTTGTTTTAGAATTAGTTGTTCCATTAAAGTATAAGTTTTGGAACTCAACAACAGTAATAGACTTAACATCGAAAAAAGTAAATGATAAGAATGCTATTGAATTCAAAGCTAGTCCTTATTTGTATATTTATTCCAATCATCAATTTAAAATAGACAATACTTTTTCAGCGTCACTTAACGGATGGGGTTATACCAAACACAATGAAGGGATATATAAAAGAAATGGTGTTTTTGCTGTAAATGCATCATTGACCAAGAAATTCTTTAAAAAACTAGATGCTACACTAAGTTTTAATGATATTTTCAATTCATTACGCTTTAAAGAATCGTACAATGTAAACAGTATAATAGCAAACACTATTTTTTATTCAGATAGAAATGAAGTATCTATTTCCCTAAAATACGCTTTCGGAAAACTAAAAAAATCTGTTTTCAAAAATAAAGATGTTGATGATAATTTGAATAGAATTAACTAAGTAATCATCTTTACAATAAACCATATTTTTAATTTACCTTTGTTCTTGTCTTTAAAAGTAAATCTGATAAACACTGTTTAATGAAACTTCTGTTGAAAATATTATTTGTTATTTTTATAATAGCCATTATTATTGGTACTTATCTATTAAACCAAAAACATCCTAAAGGTGACGTTATAATTGGTTTGTCTATTTTATTTTTATCTTTTATTTTAATGCCGTTATTCATATTTTATCGTTTTAGAAATGGCAAGTATAAAAAGTATGTTCTTGATCCAAATAGTAAGAATCCTTTTAAAATAGATGAAGAAAATTTAAAAGATTAATTAGATTTAAAAAACCTTTCAGTGTTGTAAACGTCAATTCAGATTTCTTTTTTCAATGAAAAAACGTTTAACCAGTTCACTACACTCAGCTTCTAGTATACCCCCAATAACTTTAGTTTTAGGGTGTAATTGCGTTTTATAATGTTCAAAACCCCGTTGCTCATCTTTAGCACCATATACAATTTTACCAATTTGAGTCCAATAACTTGCACCCGCACACATTTGGCAAGGTTCTAGGGTAACATAAAGCGTGCAGTCTTTTAAATATTTTCCACCTAAATAATCGGCAGCAGCGGTAAAAGCTTGCATTTCGGCATGTGCTGTAACGTCGTTTAAGGTTTCTGTTAAGTTATGTGCTCTAGCAATAATTTGATTTTTTATGACAATGACTGCTCCAATTGGAACTTCATTTTTTTCAAATGCTGCTTCCGCTTCTTGAAAAGCTCGTTTCATAAAATAAGTATCGTCAAAAGGATCTATCATAGTTAAATAGTTATAACTACAAAGCTATTAAATTTTAAGGATTTGGATGTTAATTGAATTAAAATGCAAAGCCAAAACCAATATTAAATATTAGCCCACTTGTTATTACATTGGGTAAATCACCTTCTTCAATAAAACTATCTATCTCAGTACTTCCATCTGGATATGTAATTATCATATCAATAGCTTTGGGAAAACCTGAAAAAGCAAAACCGACCTCTGGTCTGAAATAAAAGAGTCCACCTAATTTTGCTCCTAGTTTTATATTAACAGAGTTGTTAGTAAAGTCAAAAGACCCAGTTCCAGTACCTTTTGTTTCATCATCAGAATAATAACCAGTGCTCTCTCCTTTCAGTTTAAAACTGCCATAACTAACTCCACCGTAAAATCCTTTACCTTCTTTTGTAAAGTAATAATTAAAGCCACCTTCCATATAATTTAGTTTTGCACTTTCATCATCTTCTAGATACTTATCTGCCTTTAAGCCCGTATAATCTAGAGAAACTGATAATTTATTACCCAATAAGGGTAGTACATATTCAATGTTTCCGCCAACACCATTAGGGAAACCAATTTTTACACCAATTCTAAATGGTTTTTCTTGTGAAAATAGGATACTTGAAGTAAATAAAGATACCACAATAAGTATCATTTTTGGGTTGAAATTCTTTTTCATAGCAATTTGGGTTTGGTTCATATTTTTTGTTTTAACAAAATTCAATACTTTTGATTCAATAACCTATTCTATAGGGTTAGTGAATATAAAAGATTGTGTAAAAGTATTGTTAAAAAATATACGAGTAAATCCCCTGTACAGGGGATTTTTTAAAATTGAGAATAATAGTCTCATTTTTAGTAATATACAGGTGTGTTGAGGTGGGTTTAAGAGAGTATTCCGTTCTTTTTGCAGAATTCTATAAGTTCTTTTGCATTATGGCAATTGCTCTTTTTAAGTATATTTTTTCTATGTGAATACACGGTTTCTTCACTAATAAAAAGTTTGGAAGCAATAGTTGGTGTTTTAATATTTTTTTCAATTAACTTTATTACCTCTAGCTCCCTTTTAGTAAAAAACCCAATAAATTCTTTATATATTTTTTGCTTAAAACTATTAGAATCTAGTTCTGGGGTATTAATTTCCCAGCCTACTTTATCAGTTTTGTCAATTTTTGAAATGTCTGTAAGTAGGGAGAAATTACTTACCATAGTACCATTTTTTGCAAACTCAAAAATAGTCGACTGTCTTAAAATTTTCACATAAGTTCCATCCTTTTTTGTAAATCTAAAGCAAATATAATGCGAAGAATTTTCGTTCAAAATTGTTGAAAAACTTAAAGCGTGTTCAATAACCCCTTTAGTCACTCTTAAAACAATCTCTTTATCGTCTGGGTGAGCAAGGTTTAATATGGTAAGTAATCCAAATTCAGAAAGGTCATATCCTAAAATTTTGTCTACACGCCTTTGAATGGGTACAGTTGAATCCTTCCAATTAACTAAATAGAGGCATTGATTTTGAGCTAACGGAAAGTTTTCTAAAACCGAATAATCTTTAGAATTCAATTTAATTTTTGTTAATTTTTTTGACGATTCTATAATAATATCCTCAATGTCTTTTTTGCTAAATGGCATTAATTCAGGTTGGTATATGTTATTCAAATATAAAGATTTTTTTTGTACTACCCAGAAACCACTAGTTTTTAAAGATTTTATGAAAGTTGAAAGGTTAAGTATCAATTTTAAAATAAATTAGTTCCATTATAAAAACATTATTTTTGTTGTATAAATTAATAATAAAAGAATTGTTAGAACATATCGCTAGTCCCAAAGATTTACGTCAGCTTCCAAAAGAGGAACTCCCTCAATTGGCTAATGAGTTACGAGATTTTATCATCGGCATTGTTGCTGCCAAAGAGGGGCACTTAGGGGCAAGTTTGGGTGTGGTAGAACTTACAATTGCTTTGCATTATATTTTTGATACCCCAAACGATTTTTTAGTTTGGGATGTTGGTCATCAAGCTTATGGACATAAAATTTTAACAGGAAGAAAGGACGTTTTTGAAACCAATCGACAATTAGGTGGTATTTCAGGTTTTCCGAAACGTAGCGAAAGCGAATATGATGCCTTTGGCGTCGGGCATTCGTCTACATCTATTTCTGCAACGCTGGGCATGGCAATAGCCTCTCAGTTAAAAGGAGAACTTGATAAATTACATATTGCCGTTATTGGTGATGCTAGTATTGCTAGCGGTATGGCATTTGAAGCATTGAACCATGTAGGAGTAAGTAAGGCAAATATTTTAATCATACTAAATGATAATGCTATGGGTATTGACCCGAGCGTTGGGGCATTAAAGAATTATTTAACTAATATTAAAAATAATAAAAGAGTTCGAAAGCATAATATTATTGAAGCTTTTAATATTGATTATTCTGGGCCAATTGATGGGCATGATTTACCTGCTTTATTATCAGAACTTGAACGATTAAAAACAGTAAGTGGTCCTAAATTTTTACATATTATAACTACAAAAGGTAAAGGATTACAAAAAGCAGAAGAAGATCAGGTAAAATACCATGCTCCAGGAAAATTTAACGCAAAAACTGGTGAACTAATTGCTAAATCTGAATTGAACCAGCAACCTCCAAAATATCAAGATGTATTTGGGTTGACCTTGGTAGAATTGGCTAAAACGAATGATAAAATAGTTGGGATTACTCCAGCCATGCCTACAGGAAGTTCTCTTAAATTTATGCTTGATCAAATTCCTGAGAGGGCATTTGATGTAGGTATTGCAGAGCAACATGCCGTTACCTTGGCAGCAGGAATGGCTACTCAAGGTTTAATACCATTTTGTAATATTTATTCTACTTTTTTACAACGTGCTTATGATCAGGTAATTCATGACGTAGCAATACAAAACCTTCCTGTTGTTTTCTGTTTGGACAGAGCAGGTTTGGTAGGTGAAGACGGTGCTACACATCATGGTGTTTTTGATTTGGCTTACTTACGATGTATTCCAAATTTAATTATTTTCGCCCCACTTAATGAATTAGAGCTGAGGAATATAATGTACACAGCACAATTAGGTTTAAAAGGACCAATTGCTATTAGATACCCAAGAGGAATGGGCACCATGCAGAATTGGCAACAACCTTTTTCAACGTTAGAAATTGGAAAAGGAGAAACAATTAAAGAGGGGTCAAAAGTTGCAATTTTAAGTATTGGTACAATTGGCAACATGATTAAAGACGTGTATATCGATATTACGAATAAAGGCGAAATTGCCCATTACAATATGCGTTTTGTAAAACCTTTAGATGAAGAGTTACTTCATCACGTTTTTAAAAAATTTAAAAATATTATAACTATTGAAGATGGAACAATTGTAGGCGGTTTTGGTTCTGCCGTGTTAGAGTTTGCTCAACAGCATGGCTATAAGGACAAGAATATTGAAATTTTAGGTATTCCCGATACATTTATAGAACATGGTAAAAGCGAAGAATTATTTAACAGTATTGGCTTATCTGTTCATAATATGAAAAAAATACTATCTTTGTGGACTTAATTTTCATACAACTACTAAACCCAGTAATTTTAATATTTTGAAATTAATAAGTTTGAAAAATAAGCACACCTACATTGTAATTACACTTCTTTTTTCATTAAGTGTTTTCGCCCAAGTTGATAGTACTAAGGTCAATATACTAAATACCATTAGTAATTCTGATTCAATACGGAGTTCTGGTTCTGTAAAAAAAGTATTAGATATGTTTTTATCTGATACAATAAGTCCTGTTAAACCCAGAGATACCATAAAAAGATTTCAATTAAATGACTCTATAGATGTAGTTATTCAATTAGATTCTGTTGGTAATTATATGAAAATTGATTCTGTTAGGAGGTTGACGGAGTTAGATTCTTTAAAAATAAAGATGAATACTTTATTAAAACCTTATTATAACATAGCATATGACTCCTTAAGAAATGACTATGTTTTTACAGAACGTTATCGGTTAACGGTAAATAAATTAAATAACGATACAATCTATATTCCATTACCAAAAGAGAAAAGTTATATAGCACCAATAAAAAACTTAACTATTGATACGCTCAAGGTTACTAACCCTATAAAAGTTGCCAAAATTAGAACTAGAAAATTTGCAGATGATCCTGTGTGGTGGCAAAAAAAGAATAGCATTGGTTTGGATGTAAATGAAGCCGCATTTGTCAATTGGAGTGCCGGTGGAAATAATTCCATTTCAGGTTTGTTTAAGGTCGATTTGGTTAGGCTCTATAAAAAGTTACATTTATTATGGAATAATGAGTTGTATGTTCGATATGGTTTGAATTCTCAAGAAGATAGAGAGTTGAGAAAATCTGAGGATAGGTTCGAGTATAAATCGGTTTTTGGTTATCGACGAGATACTGTTTCTAATTGGTTTTACTCAATGCAATTTAACTTTAAAACACAGTTTACAAACGGATATAAATACCCAAATACTAGTGATCCAATTTCTAGAATGTTTGCTCCAGCATATATATTTTTAGGTGCGGGTGGGCACTATGAAATTAAGCAACAAAAATTCTCTTTATACCTTTCTCCAATAACATTAAAGTCAACACTTGTATTTGATAAAAGCTTATCAGATAGTGGAGCATTTGGTGTAACCCCTGGACAAAAGTCGCGAAATGAATTTGGTTTTTTAGTAGAAAGTACATGGAATAAACAGATTGCTAAAAACGTAATGATGAGTAATAAGCTTAGTTTGTATTCCGATTATTTAAATAAATTTGGAAATGTTGATGCTGATTGGGAGTTGAATTTTGCATTTAAAATTAATAAATTTATGAATGCCAATATTGGTGCTCATGTAATTTATGATGATGACGTAAAGTATAAAGAGGATACCAATAATGATGGAACTTTAGAGACACTTGGGGCAAGAGTACAATTTAAACAAATGCTTGGTATTGGCGTTATGTATAGGTTTTAAAATCCATGTCAGTTTTTATACTGATTACTAGAACATATTGAACGATTTTAAAATTAAATTACTACACCTTTAATCTTTTTATGTAATAAAATAGCTGCACCATCTGACATACTTGCTATAAAGCTACAGACTGATAGTATTCTATCATACATATTTGTATCTAGGTTTTGATATTTTAGAGGTAACAGGCTCATTATTAAGCTATCATAACTACTGGGTTTTTGTTCAAATGTGTTGTTTACGGCGTTAATAAAAACATCTAATAAGTCCGCTAAAACTTTATAACCCGAAATTTCCTTTTCAATTACCTCTTTACTTCTGTAAATTTTATTGATACTGATTTTAATAATGTCATTAATTTGAGCTTCATATTTACATTTTTCTAATAAAGAAATTTGATATTGTCCTGCCAATATTTTCGTTTCATTTTCTAAAAAAACGGCTGCAGCTTCATTAATTAAGTTGCCAATAGCGAGTGCACGTAAATAGCTTATTCGGTCTTGTTTTGTAGTTAATTGGTAGTATTTTTCTGTATTTATAGTGTCTTTTACCAGTTTTATTAAATATTCTAAGGCAAACTCTTCTTCAATCCAACCTAAATTAATACCGTCTTCAAAATCTATAATGGTATAACAAATATCATCTGCAGCTTCAACTAAAAACGCTAGAGGATGTCTTAAATATGAAACGTCTTCTTTTCTGTTTTGTTCTAAGTGTAAGCTCTTTGCAACATCTAAAAAAGTTTCCGTATCTGATTGGAAAAAACCATATTTTTTATCTACAATATTAGTGGTTGGTTTTTTAGGCAAAGACGCTTTTGGGTATTTCATAAAAGCACCTAAAGTCGCATAAGACAAACGTAAACCACCTTCAACGCCTACTCTAGATTCGGTTAAAATTTTGAATCCATTTGCATTTCCTTCAAAATCAATTAAATCTTGCCATTGTTTGTCAGATAATTCATTCTTGTATTTTATTCCGTTGCCGGATTTAAAATATTCTCCAATTGCTTTCTCACCACTATGCCCAAAAGGCGGATTGCCAATATCATGGGCCAAACAAGCACTAGCTACTATGGCTCCAAAATCGTTAATTTGATAGCCAAGATCTTTTAAATTTGGATACTTTTCTAGTAGGGCTTTACCAACTATTCTTCCTAATGAACGACCAACAACAGAAACTTCTAAACTATGGGTTAACCTTGTATGAACGAAATCTGTATTAGAAAGAGGAATTACCTGTGTTTTATCTTGTAAACTTCTAAAGGAATCAGAGAATATGATACGATCGTAATCTACCTCAAAACCTATTCTCGTCTCATTCTGCTTATTGCGTTCTCTTGGCTTAGTGTCACCATATTTTTTTAAAGAAAGTAGTTGTTCCCAATTCATGTTTTTGACAAAATTTATTGTTGTGCAAGTTACATTTTTTTACAATTAATCAGTCTGAATATTTTTTTACAACAGATAATCTTTTTCGGTAAAGTAAAAATAAAAGGCTTCATTAAATATGAAGAAAAATGGGAATATTTAATAAAAACAAAAAATCCCGAACTAAGTTCGGGGTTTTTGTGGTGCCTCCAGTCCCGAAACTTCGGGAGAACCAGGGTNTATTTTGATTATTTTTTATCGAGAATAACTTTAAGGATATCTGGTTTTAAAATAATTTTTTGAATAAACTTTTTGCTTTTCATTCTTTTAATAAACTTCTCAAGAGATACAGCATCTTGTCTATTTTGGCACTCCATGGTTAAAGCATAATTCCAATCGGAAGCAATTTTAGTAAAAGACTTTTTATATAGATGTTCATTATGTTTTATTAATCTTTCCTTTAAATTATTAGTTTCTCCAACATAATATTTGTCAATAGAGTTGCTATAAATTATGTATAGGTAGTGTGTCATAACTTGAATAAAAACAAAAAATCCCGAACTAAGTTCGGGGTTTTTGTGGTGCCTCCAGTCCCGAAACTTCGGGAGAACCAGGGTTATTTTGATTATTTTTTATCGAGAATAACTTTAAGGATATCTGGTTTTAAAATAATTTTTTGAATAAACTTTTTGCTTTTCATTCTTTTAATAAACTTCTCAAGAGATACAGCATCTTGTCTATTTTGGCACTCCATGGTTAAAGCATAATTCCAATCGGAAGCAATTTTAGTAAAAGACTTTTTATATAGATGTTCATTATGTTTTATTAATCTTTCCTTTAAATTATTAGTTTCTCCAACATAATATTTGTCAATAGAGTTGCTATAAATTATGTATAGGTAGTGTGTCATAACTTGAATAAAAACAAAAAACCCCAAACTAAGTTCGGGGTTTTTGTGGTGCCTCCAGGGTTCGAACCAGGGACACATGGATTTTCAGTCCATTGCTCTACCAACTGAGCTAAGGCACCATGCTTTAAAAGCGGTTGCAAATATAAATTTTAATTTAATACTAATCAAAACAAATTCGTAAAAAATCTATTCGTATCTTTACAATTCTTTAAAACACGCCATGAATTTAGTTATTGATATTGGAAATACTAGAGCTAAACTAGCTGTATTTAAGCAGGATAAGCTAGTTTTTAGTCTGATTTCTGACCATGAAGATATCAATAAAAATATTGATAAATTACAAGAAGAATATAGCCTTAAAAATTGTATTCTGTCTTCTGTAACCAATATTTTGACAGATATGGAGCTTAAAAAGTTCGAAAAATTCGTACAACTTGACCATAAAACAAGCGTTCCTTTTAAAAATATATATAATACACCAATGACTTTAGGCGTAGACAGAATTGCATTGGCTAGTGCAGCAGTCCATAAATATCCTAAGCAGAATGTATTGGTAATTGATTCTGGTACTTGTATTACGTATGATTTTATAAATTCAAAAATTGAATATTTAGGGGGAGCAATTTCACCAGGTATTAATTTAAGGTACAAATCACTAAATCAGTTTACTGCTAATTTACCATTATTAGAACAAGCTAGTTATAAATTGATAGGTACGGACACCAATAGCTCAATCCATTCCGGAGTTTTAAATGGGTTTATTCAAGAAATAAACGGAATTATAAAGCAATATAATAGTGAATTTTCAAATTTAACAGTAGTTTTAACAGGAGGAGACACAAATTTCTTGGCTAAAAAGTTAAAAAGTAGCATATTTGCCAATCCAAATTTTTTATTGGAGGGACTTAACAGCATATTGATATACAATCTAAACGAATGATTAAGAAACTTATAGTATTATCACTTATCCTATTATCTTTTAAAGGCTTTGCTCAAAAAAATAATAATTCACCTTATTCTTTTTTTGGTATTGGCGAAGAAACTCCTCAAAAAACGGTGGAGGAAATGAGTATGGGGGAGATAGGTGGTGCTTTTAATAGTTCATACCAATTGACATTTACAAACCCAGCGGCGTTAGCTTATTTACAATATACAACCTATACAATTGCTGGTGAAAATAGATCAATATCTATAAACGACGGCACAAATAAAGGGTCAGCCTCTACTGCATCTTTGTCTTATTTTGCATTAGGTATTCCAATTGGGAATAAAGGAGGAGTATCTTTTGGTTTACAGCCCAATACAACTGTTGGTTATTCTTTAACTGAAGAATTTGAAGATGCTGATGGTGATTTAACAGAAATAAATTCATTTGAAGGTAGTGGTGGTACCAATCGAGTGTTTTTAGGTTTTGGTTACAAATTACTTAAAAATGTTAGTATCGGTTTAGAAGCTTCTTATGTATTTGGTACTATTGAGAATTCACTATTAAATAGAAGAGATGGTGTGCAATTAGCTACTTTGCATACAACTAACTCTGAGTTAAGGGGGTTTACAGCTAAAGCAGGACTGCAATACAGTGCTAAAGTTTCCGATAAGCTGACATTAAAAACTGGAGCCGTTTTTCACTTTAAGAACAACTTATCAAATGAAGGTGATGAATTATTGTTTTCATTGATAAATACTAATGACGGAACTATTAGTCCGAGAGATACCTTAGTAAATAACTCTTTTGATGATGATATAAAAAAACCTTTGAATACTATTTTAAGTGTTGGTTTGGGGCAAGAAAATAAATGGTATGCAGGTATAGAATATAGCTTTCATAATGCAATTGATTTTACAAATGGTGGTTCTGCAGATAATACAAGATTGGGTCATGATAAAATGAGTAAAATTTCTGTAGGAGGTTTTTATATTCCAAAAATAAATTCGATATCAAGTTACTGGGAAAGAATAACTTATAGAGCAGGTTTTAATATGAGACAAACTGGAATTACAATTAATAATGATAAAGTTGACGATCTTGGCATGTCTTTTGGAGTAGGGTTACCTATAGGCAAACAATTATCAAATTTAAACCTTGGTTTTGAATTTGGTAAAAGAGGAGAGATAAATAATTCGCTTATTAAAGAAAATTATTTTAACTTTCGCCTCGGTTTAACGCTTAATGATAGATGGTTTGTTAAACGTAAGATTCAATAGAAAGACGACCTATAAGTAGAAAGATTAATTAATACCTTTTAAAATGGAAAGAAAAATTACAAATTTGGTTTTAGGCTTATTACTGGTAACAGGATTGAGCAATGTTTATGCACAAGATGATAAGTTGGGAGCTGAACCGACAAAGTGCACACAAAATTTATCGCTGTTTCACGAAAGTGTAAAAGCTGGTAATTTTGATGGTGCTTATGATATGTGGAAATGGTGCTACGATAACTGTCCAAAAGCTTCTTTGTATATATATGTTGATGGTCTAAAGATAGCAGAAAACATGTATGAAAAAGGTACAGATAAAGCAGCTGCGAGCAAGTTAATCGATGAAATTTATACAAAACGTTTAGTTCATTTTCCAAAAAATTCCGCTAAGGTATATAGTGATTGGGCTATTTCTTTACAAGAAAGAGGAGCTTCAAATGATGATGTTTTTGCAAAATTAGAAGCTGCTTTTAAAGAGGACCCGACGGATATGAGTATAAAAAACTTAGCTCTTTATTTTAAAGAGGTAACAGAAAGAAATAAAGATACTGATCCGCAAAAGGTTTTTGATACTTACGATGATGTTTTAGATGGTGTAAATGGAAAAATGGATATGCTATCAGAAGAGTTGGATAAATTAAAGTTAAAAGACTCTTTGGGGAAAATATTAACTTCTAAAGAAAAATTAAAGTTAAAAAACAACGCCATTAATCTTAGAGGTTTAGGTCAAGTGGAACCAATTTTAGATCAAACACTAGGTGAAGTAGCAACTTGTGAAAGGTTAATTCCCTTATACAAAAAGAGTTTTGAAGCTAATAAAGCAGATGCGAAATGGTTGAAGAGAGCAGTATCTAGAATGTATTATAAAGAATGTACGGGAGATGAGCTTTATCCTAAAATGGTAGAAGCATGGGTACATGCAGAGCCATCTGCTAATGCATATATTTTCTATGCAGGTATTTTAGAAGAACGAGGTGAGTCTGCAAAGGCATTGGAGTATAAAAATAAGGCGATTGATTTAGAAACTGATCCGTTTAAAAAAGCAAAATTATTGTTAGGTATTGCATATCAATACAGACATAAAGGCAAATCTACAGCTAGAAGTTATGCTTATAAGGCCTTAAAAGAAAGACCAAGTTATGGTGATGCATATTTATTTATAGCGAGTTTGTATAGTAGTAGTGCAAATAGTTGTGGTACTGATGAATTTAGCAAACGTATGGTTTATGTTGCGGCAGCAAATATGGCAGCTAAAGCAAAAGCGGTAGATCCAGGAATTGCAACAAAAGCAAATAGATCTATAAGAGGTTATTTAAAAAATGCTCCTTCTAAAAAGTTAATTTTTAATCAAGGTAAAAAATCCGGAGATTCATATAAAATAGGTTGTTGGATTGGTACAACGGTAAGAATTCCGTAGATTTATAGAAATCTAAAAACAAAATTTTGACGAAGCACCTTCAGTTATTAATACTCTTAAGTCTATTAATAATTGAAGGTGTTTTTTCGCAAAAGGATACCACCAAAATAAATTCAAACTTTGATTGTAAGAAGAATTTACTTGAATTTGTAGAGTATACTAAAGCAAAGAAATATGGAAAAGCATATAAACCTTGGTTATTGACATTCAAAAACTGTCCAGAATATTCAATTCAAATTTATACGTATGGTTTAAAAATAGTTGAACATAAGTATGAAAATTCTTATAATGAAGACAAGGAAAACGCAGGTCTATTAATAGATAGTATTTTTAGACAAAGAATTCAATATTTTCCAAAAAACTCTGCTAAGGCATACAGTGACTGGGCCATTTCTTTAAGGGAAAGAGGAACATCAAATGATGCCGTTTTTGAAAAATTAGAACTTGCTTTCAAAGCGGATCCAATAGAAATGAGTATTAAAAATTTGGTGCTTTATTTTAAAGAAATAACTGATAGAAATAAAGATTTTGATCCTCAAATAGTATTTGATACGTATGATTATGTAATGGATGCGGTACATCATAAAATGGATATGTTGTCCGTAGAATTAGATAGATTAAATGAAAAAGCAGCCAACGGAGAAGCATTAACAGCTAAAGAGAAGTTAAAACAAAAAAATAATACAATTCACTTAAGAGGTTTAAGTCAAGTTGAACCCATTTTAGACCAAACTCATGGTCCATTAGCGGATTGTAACAGACTAATACAATTATATAAAATTGGTTATAAAACTAATAAAACAAATGCCACATGGTTAAAGCGTGGTATAACAAGATTATATAGAAATGATTGTGAAAATAATAAGCTCTATCCTAAAATGGTGAAAGCATGGAAAGTTGCAGATGAATCTATTTTCGCAAAATTGGTTTATAACAATTTATTTCCTAACGAAAGTAATTCTTCGGGTTGGTTAGAACTAAGGAAACGTATTGATGCAGAAAAAGATCCTTATAAAAAGGCGGGCTACTTATTGAAAATTGCTTATTTATATAAAAGAAAAAGTAAATCTATTTCTCGAAGTTATGCTATAAAAGCATTGGAAGTTAGGCCAAGTTATGGTGATGCTTATTTACTAAGAGCTAATCTTTATGCCAGTAGTGCAAATAGCTGTGGAGATGATGAGTTCAGTAAAAGGTTAGTTTATGTTGCAGCCGCTGACAAAGCAAAAAAAGCCAAAGAGGTTGACCCTAGCGTTACCGCAAAAGCAGAAAGGTATATTGATGCGTACACGAAGAACGCTCCTGGTAGAAGCACTATCTGCTTTCCTTCTAAAGAGAGTAAGGATAAAACTTCCTTTGAAATTAAATGCTGGATAGATGAAACGGTTACTTTCAATCCTTATAAGAATTAAATGTTTTAAGTCTTTTAAATTTCAATGATTTCAGAACGTTATTATTCCGTAATTTTACCGAATGTTTAAGGTTGTAAATTTCTGTGTTAAAGTTTTTGCTGTTATTCTTATAGTAGTACAACTTTTTTCGTGTGGTAATAATATTAAAGAAGTCCAAGATTTTTTAGCAGAAAAGAATTTACCAATTGGTGTAGCTCATGATGTGTATTTAATTCATACAGACTCTGGGATGGTTCAAACAAAACTCCTTACTCCATTAATGAAGGATTTTGCCAATAGAAAAGAGCATCCCTATCAGGAGTTTCCAGAAGGTATAGAAGTGACTACTTACGATGAGTTGGGTGATTCTATTACCTTAATTGGCGATTATGCGAAAACCTATGGTAAGACCTTAATTTCTGAAGTAAAAGGAAATGTTGTGGTCATAAATCATAAAGACAACAGTAAATTGTATACAGATCAACTTTTTTGGGATCAAAAAACACACTATATTTATACGGAAAAGGCTTTTAGGCTTTACAGAAAATTAGACTCGATAAAAGGTTCTGGTTTTGAATCAAATGAGGATTTATCTAAGGTAATTACGAGCAACCCAAGCGGAATTGTATATGTAAATGAAAGTAACGAAGTAGTAGACAATAGTATTAAATAATAGTAATTGGTTCCTGTTATAAAAGGAGCTAGAGGTGTTTCAATTGG
Organism: Aureibaculum flavum; assembly: GCF_016406085.1. Lineage (GTDB taxonomy): Bacteria > Bacteroidota > Bacteroidia > Flavobacteriales > Flavobacteriaceae > Aureibaculum > Aureibaculum flavum. Next base: position 181,889 of record NZ_JAEHFJ010000003.1, on the reverse strand, counting down.
AAGTAGACATTATTAAAGAATGAGTTAACTGATTTTATGTTTATTATATAGAGAATAATGAAAAATTTAAGACGCTTTTTTGAATACGGATATTTAGTTATTGGTATTATTTTATTTGTAGATGGCATTTATAGGTTTAATAAACCAGGAGAACGAAATAACTCCTATTTTTTATTGATATTTGCTGTGCTCGCCACCTTTATGTACTTTTTTAAAAAACATTTTAGAAAAAAGATTGAGGCTGGTCAATATCAAAAAGGAAATGACCAAACTAAATAATTAAAAAATTGGAAGTACAAATTATCATAATTATCATTTCAATTTTATTATCTGCTTTCTTTTCAGGGATGGAAATTGCTTTTATTTCCGCTAATAAAATGCATATTGAGCTTGAAAAGAAAAAAGACACTTTTTTGTCTAGTGTTTTGACCAAGTTAACAGGAAATCCTTCGAAATTTATTACAACCATGTTGGTAGGTAACAACATAGCTTTGGTAGTTTACGGTTATTATATGGGCGAACTACTAATGCCTTACCTCGAACCTTATTTATATAACGATTTTGTTGTTTTATTGGTTCAAACTATTATCTCTACGTTAATTATATTAGTGTCGGCGGAGTTTTTACCTAAAGCAATTTTTAGAATTTATTCCAATGAAACGCTAAAAATATTTGCCATACCCGCTTATATTTTCTTTTTGCTGTTTTATTTTATTTCAAGTTTTATAATGGTTATTTCTGATTTTGTACTTCGCGTAGTTTTTAATACAAAAGAAGACGATGTGCAATTGGCATTTACTAAGGCAGAATTAGGGGATTATATTAATGAGCAGTTAGAAATTTCTGATGAAGAAGTAGATTCTGAAATACAAATTTTTCAGAATGCATTAGATTTTCATAATGTTAGGGCAAGAGATGCTATGATACCAAGAACGGATATTGTTGCTATTGATGTTACCGATACAATTAAAAACTTAAAAAATCTTTTTGTTGAAACTGGATTGTCGAAAATTATTGTTTATAAAGAATCATTAGATGATGTAATTGGTTATATACATGCTTTTGAATTGTTTAAAAATCCTAAAACAATCCGTTCGCTGTTGCTTCCTATAGAGACTATTCCGGAAACAATGATGATTAATGATATATTAAATGACCTAACGAAGAAGCAAAAAAGTGTAGCCGTTGTTATTGATGAATATGGAGGTACTTCAGGTTTAATTACTATTGAAGATATTATTGAAGAATTGTTTGGTGATATAGAAGATGAGCATGATACCATTGAATTTTTAGAAAATAAGATAAATGATCGAGAGTTTGAGTTCTCAGCCCGTTTAGAGGTTGATTATATTAATGAAACCTATAATTTGACCCTACCTGAAAGTGATGCTTATGAGACTCTTGGAGGCTTAATTGTTGATGCAACAGAAAACATTCCTCAGAAAGACGAAATAATAGAAATTGATAGTTTTCAATTTACAATTCTTGAAGTTTCTTCATCTAAAATAGAGCAAGTTTATCTGAAAGTATTGTATAAAGAAGAATAAACCACTTATGGATATTAAATTATTTGACTTATTACTTCTTCAATCTTTTAATTTTTTTGTATTTTCGCGGACTGAATTTAAACTAAGGTTTGTTCTATTGAATTCGCAACTTTAGCTTATAAAAATCATAATTAAATTTATACACATATAAAATGGCAATTTTAGGTAAAATTAGAGAGCGTTCATTATTTTTAATAATCGTGATTGCGTTGGCATTATTTTCATTTGTAATAGGTGATGTTTTTACTAGAGGAGGCTTTGGAAGTGAAGCTAACTCTATTGGAGAAATAAACGGAGAAAATGTTGGTAGGGAAGAATTTGCTCAAATGGTAGAGCAGCAAAAGTCTATGTCTGGAGGCAGAGGAACCCAAATGCAAAATGTAAATGGAGCTTGGGAAAATTTAGTACGTCAGAAAATTTACAAAGCTCAATTAGAAAAATCTGGAGTTACCGTTGGTGAAAAAGATGTATGGGATGAAATTTTGAAACAATCATGGGTTAAAGATGGTGCTCAATTTAAAAACGCTGCTGGACTTTTTGATGAAGATATGTTTAAGGAGCATATTGCTACTTTAAATGATGCTAAAGATGATGATGCTAATAGTAGACAGGCTTGGTTAAGTTGGTTAGATTACGAAAGAAATATTAAAAATAATTTAGAGTTAAGAACTTACAATAATCTTGTTTCAGCTGGTTTAGGTGCCACCTTTAAAGAAGGGGAGCGTTATTACATGGCAAATAATACAAAACTTGATTTGGAGTATGTTTATGTACCTTATACATATATTGCTGACAGTGCTGTTGCAGTAACAGATAGCGAAATAGAGCAATATGTAAGAAGTCATCCAAATGATTACAAAGCTGAAGCTTCTCGCGATATAAGTTTTGTTCGATTTGATATCAAAGCTTCTGCAGAAGATCAAGCAGCTATTAAAGGAGAGGTTGAAAAAATTATTAATGATAGAGAAGAATATAGTTCAGCAGCAAAAGGGAATGTAAATGTTAAAGGTTTGTCTGATACAGATAATGTTGAAGACTTTTTCAGAAATAATGCTTCTGATATACCTTTAGATAATAACTTTTATACCAAGGTTAGAGTAAGTCCTATTTTAAAGGATACTGTTTTTAAACTTAATGTTGGTGACGTTTATGGCCCTTATAAAGAAGGTAATTATTTTAAAGTAACAAAATTGGTTGCAGTAAAACAAATGCCAGATTCAGTTAAGGCTCGTCATATTCTAATTCCTTTTTTAGGAACTACTAATGATCCTTCTATAACACAAACAGAAGCTCAAGCTAAAACAACTGCTGATAGTTTATTAACTATTGTTAAAAATGATAAATCGCGATTTGCTGATTTAGCAAAAACATTGTCTTCTGATACAGGAAGTGGAGCAAAAGGAGGAGATTTAGATTGGTTCGTATATCAAACAATGGTACCTGAATTTAGAGATTTTACTTTTGAAAATAAAGTAGGTGAAATAGGTATCGTAAAATCGCAATTTGGATTTCATATCATAGATATTCAAGACCAAAAAAATATGCAAAAAAATGTGAAGTTAGCAACTTTTGCAAGAGAGATTGTCGCTTCTGATGAAACGGAAAGTATTGCATATCAAAAAGCTGAAACATTTGCTTCGGCATTAACTGATGGGAAGGATATTGAAGAACTAGCTAAAGAAGAAGGTTTAACAGTTCAGCCAGCTGTTGGTTTAAAAGCTATGGACGAAAGAGTTTCAAACTTAAGTAATCAAAGACAAATGATTACTTGGGCTTTTAATTCAGAAAGTAATGTTAATGATATTAAACGTTTCGATACTGAAGGTGGTTATGTTGTGGCTAAATTAACAGGTAAGCATAATAAAGGTCTGAGTGTAGGTGCGGCAAAAGCATCACTGAGAACTAAATTACTAAATGAAAAAAAGAGTAATTTAATTAAAGAACAGATGAAAGCTGATAATTTACAAGAGATTGCAAAATCATTTAACACTAATGTTCAGTCATCAAAGGCAGTATCTTTGGGGAGTCCAATTTTACCAGGTATTGGAAGAGCAGAGGAAGTGGTTTCAGTTCTTGTCTATTTAAAAGAAAATAAATTATATTCAGGTATAGATACTAAAAATGGAGTTTTTGCTGCTAAAATTCTTAAGAAAGATAGTCCAGCTGCCTTGGAAAATTATGCAGGTGCTGTTAGTACTGTAAAAAATGTAAATAAAACTAAAGGTGCTAAAGTTTATAGTGTGTTAAAAAAGTTTGCTGATATAGAGGATAATAGAGCAACTTTCTATTAGAGATAATAATATCACTACATTTAACGTTACGTATTCTAAATGTTAAAAAAATATTAATAAAAAATTGCAGATATACTATAATTCGTATATTTGCACCAAATTTGAAAAACAGAAACTATAATTTAAATTAATTAAAATGAAACACTTAAGAAAAGTTTTATTCGTTGTTGCTCTTATTGCTGGTTTCAGCATGAATGCACAGGACGAAAACAATCCTTGGTCTATTGACTTTGGAGCTAACGCAGTAGATTTTTATCCTACAAATTCTGGAGCAGCGGGGACTGCAGGATGGTTTGATGAATTTGTAAACATAGACGACCATTATAATATTATTCCTTCTATCTCAAGACTTAGAGTTGGTAGATATTTAGGTAGTGGTTTCTCTTTAGGTTTAGCTGGTTCTTTAAATAAAATAGAAAACATTGGAGATGTTTCTGCAAGTGATTTATCTTACATTGGTGCTGATTTAGATATTAGATATGCATTAAATACCCTTTGGGGAGGTAAAAAATGGTTCGATCCTTATGTACACATAGGTGGAGGTTACCAATTTATTGATGATAACAGTGCAGGTACTGCAAATGGTGGTCTTGGTGTTAACTTTTGGTTTAACGATTTTATCGGTATTAATGTACAAACTGCTTACAAACATTCATTTGATGAAGATAATGTACTACCTCATTTCCAACATGCTGCTGGTATAACAATCAGATTTGGTGGAAAAGATACTGATAGTGATGGTGTTTATGATAAAGATGATGAGTGTCCTGAAGTATTCGGTTTAGAAGCTTTCAATGGTTGTCCTGATACTGACGGTGATGGTATAAAAGATTCAGATGATGCTTGTCCTGAAGTTGCTGGTTTAGCTGCTCTAAACGGTTGTCCTGATGCTGATGGTGATGGTGTAGCTGATAAAGATGATCAATGTCCAAATGATGCTGGTACTGCTGCAAATAACGGTTGTCCTGATGCTGATGGTGACGGTGTATATGACAAAGATGATGAGTGTGCTGATGTAGCTGGTCCTAAAGAAAACAAAGGTTGTCCTTGGCCAGATGCTGATAATGACGGTGTATTTGATAAAGATGATAACTGTGTGAATGAAGCAGGTCCTGCTTCTAACCAAGGTTGTCCTGAAAAAGTAATTACTGTTGAAGCTAAAGCTAAATTAGATGAGTTTGCAAAAGCAATCTACTTTAACTCAGGTAAGTCTACTTTCAGACCAGGTGTTGCTGAAAAATTAGATTTAATAGCTGATATCATGAAAGAATTTAAAGATTCTAATTTCAGCATAGATGGTTATACTGATAGTTCAGGTTCTGATAAAACAAACCAAAGATTATCTGAAGAAAGATCAAAAGCTGTATTAGACTATTTAGTAGGAAAAAGTATTCCATCTGATAGATTAGCTTCTAAAGGTTTTGGTAAAGCAAATCCAATCGCTAGTAATAAAACTAGAAAAGGTAGAGCTCAAAACAGAAGAGTTGAAATCAACTTAGCTAACTAAGCTAAAAAAAACATTAAATTAAAAGCCATCCCAATTAGGGATGGCTTTTTTTATGGAACTCATTTCGTAAATTTGTTGAAAATATTCCGCTAATGCAAAGTTTTCTAGATAGAGTTGTAATTGATATCCTTTCAAAAAATGAAAATAGTACAGATCTTACTTTTGTATTACCGAGTAAGAGGGCGGGCATTTTTTTAAAAAATATACTGAAGTCAAAATTAAAGAAGGCGACAATACTTCCTAAAATAATAAGTATTGAAGAATTTATAGAAGAGTTATCAGGAATTAACGCAATAGATAGTACTACATTATTATTTGAGTTTTACTCCGTATATATAGCATCAACAGAAGAAGCAAAAGTAGAAAGTTTTGAAAATTTCACCAAATGGGCTCCGTTACTCTTACAAGATTTTAATGAAATAGACAGACACCTTGTTGACGCAAATCATTTATTTTCATATCTCACCGATATAAAAAGAATAGAAACCTTATTAAAAGGTGAACAGAAAACGGATTTAATTTTAAATCAGGTGAAGTTCTATGAAAAATTTGAAAATTATTATGATAATCTTTATTCATACTTAGTTGAAAGTAAAATTGGATATCAGGGTTTACAGTACAGAGAAGCTGCAGACAATGTTGAATGGTATATCAATAATACATCTGATAAACTAGTGCTTGTTGGTTTTAATGCTTTGAATAAGGCGGAAGAAAAAATATTTAAGGGTTTACTTGATAGTGATATTGCGACTATTTATTGGGATATAGATGCTTTTTTTATAAAAAATAATCCACAAGTTGCTACATTTATTAATAGGTATAAGAGTAATTGGAACTATTTTGAGAAAAATGATTTTCAATGGATATGTAATGAGTTTTCAAATAAAAAAAATATTAAAATAATAGGAACCCCAAAGGATATTTCACAAATAAAGTATGCAGGTGAAATTTTAAAGGATATTTCAAATACAAGTAATAGTTTTTCAGATACAGCTTTAGTATTAGCAGAAGAAGCTATGCTTGGTGCTTCATTAAACTCATTACCAAATGAAGTAAAGAGTGTTAATATTACCATGGGTTATGAACTTAAAAACATTCCTCTTGGTAATCTATTTGATTATTTATTTAAACTTCAAATTCATCATAAAAACGGAGCATTCTATTATAAAGAAGTGATATCCGTTTTAAATCATCCACAGGTAAAATCTTTATTTAAAACACCTGATATTATTGATCGTTTGCTCTATAATATTGCAGCAAATAATTTTACTTACCTTTCTAAATCTAGTCTATTAAAATTGGCAGACAACAATCCTGAGTATAAAGAACTGTCATTTCTATTTGAGAATTGGAAAAATGATGCCAATGTAGCGGTCGATTACTGTATTAGGTTTATCGATCTGGCTAGGGAAAATGAAAGTTTGAATACACTTGAAAAAGAATATTTATTTAGATTTTATACTATTTTTCAGCAATTATTGAACCTCAATGAGAAATTTGGGCATATAACTGACATCAAAACGCTTAATGTATTTTACAATCAAATGCTTAAATCTGAAAAGTTATCTTTTCAAGGTGAACCTTTGTCAGGTTTACAAGTTATGGGGGTATTAGAAACACGTGTACTTGATTTTAAAAATATAATTATAACCTCAGTAAATGAAGGCGTATTGCCAGGAGGTAAGTCAGATAATTCATTTATTCCATTTGATATAAAACAAGAGGTCGGGTTGCCAACGTATAAAGAAAAAGATGCAATTTTTGCGTATCACTTTTTTAGATTGATTCAAAGAGCAGAAAGCATATATGCTATTTATAATACGGAAGCGGATAGTTATGGTTCTGGTGAGCAAAGCCGTTTTTTAACACAATTAGAAATATTTAAAAAAGATGAAGTTGAAAAAATAGTTGTAGCACCTGATGTGGTAAAAACTAATTTTGAATTTAAAGAAATTAAAAAGGATGACTTTGTAAATGATGAATTAAAAACCTTAGCAAATAAGGGGTTTTCAGCATCAACACTTACAAATTATATACTAAACCCACTAGAGTTTTACAATCAAAAAATATTAAGAATTAGAGAAATTGAAGAGGTAGAAGAAACAATAGCTGCAAATACCTTAGGAACAATTATCCATAAAACATTGGAAGCGTTTTACGAGCCTTATATTAACGAAATGTTGAAAGAGGAGCATTTACTTCAAATGAAATTAAAAGTGCCTTCAGAGGTTCAAAAATGGTTTAATCAGGTGTATAATAATGGAAATATTTCTACAGGTAAGAATTTGTTGGTATATAATGTGGCAAAACAATTTGTAAATAACTTTTTGAAGCAGGAATTAAAACTTGTTAAACAAGGGGGTAATCTTAAGGTTTTAGCTTTAGAGAAAAAATTAGCGTTGGAAATAGAAATTGACGGAATTAATTTTCCTATAAAACTGGTGGGTGAAGCAGATAGAATTGATGAACTTAACGGAACATTAAGAATAGTTGATTATAAAACAGGTAAGGTGTTACAGAATGATTTAAATATTAACGATTGGTCGCAAATTACAAAAGATTATAAAAAGCATAGTAAGAGTTTTCAGGTACTTTTTTATGCCTTGTTGTATTCAAAATCTGAAAATTTAGACATTGATAAACATCCACTTGAAAGTGGTATAATATCTTTTAAAAATTTAAAGGCGGGCTTTTTAAAAGTAAATAAATCCTTAGTAAAGAAAAATGACCTTGAGCTTTTCGAAAATGAATTAAAGGTTTTACTTTTGGAAATATTTAATGTAAATATTCCTATATTAGAAAAAGAATCACCATTTACAAATTGAAAATTATAGATGAAAAGTATTAAGAACATACAGTTAGAAGGTAAACACCAAAAATCCATTTTAACTGACGTATTTTATTTAGAAGATAACAAGCCAAAGCCAGTGGTTATTTTTGCTCATGGTTATAAAGGTTTTAAAGATTGGGGATGTTGGGATTTAGTTGCAGAAAAATTTGCTCAAAATGGAATATTTTTTATTAAATTTAATTTTTCCCATAATGGAGGAACTGTAAAACAACCCATTGACTTTCCAGATTTAGAGGCGTTCGGACAAAACAATTTTATAAAAGAATTGGATGATTTAGAGTCGGTGATAGACTGGATTAATAATAAAGGTGAATATCAAGATGAAATTGATTTGTCAAATATAATTTTAATAGGACATTCAAGAGGAGGAGGCATTGTTACCCTAAAAGCAAGTGAAGATAACCGTATCAGTAAAGTTATTACTTGGGCGGCTGTCTCTGACTATGGATCTCGATTTCCTACAGGTGAAATTTTAGACCTTTGGAAAAAGCATGGTATCTCTTATATTGAAAACTCTAGAACCAAGCAGAAACTGCCACATTATTATAAGTTTTATGAAAATTTTATAGAGAATAAGCAACGATTACATATAAAATCAGCAGCTCAAAATTTAAAAATTCCAACGTTGATTATTCACGGAACTGATGATGAAACAGTTCCTCTAAATGAAGCAAAAGATTTAAACACTTGGAACAAAAATAGTGAGCTTTTTATAATTGAAAATGCCAATCATTCTTTTGGAGGAAAACACCCTTGGGAGAAAAAGTCATTACCGCCAGATCTCTTGGAAATAGTTCAAAAATCAATATTATTTATAAATTAACGATATATTATATAATTACATAAAAATCAAACGTTTTCGTAAGAATTTAAGACGAAAATAGCTAAAATCATATGACAAATGTCATGCTTATGAAACATTTGTTACCTTAAATTTGTTGAAGATTTAAAAGGATATCATAATTAAATCAGACAATAAAAAAATAGAATACTTTAGATTAAAATAATATAGAAAATTCAAGAACAATGAAAAAAGATTTAAACTTAGAAAAGTACGGGTTAAACGATGTAACTGCCCATTGGAATTTATCAACCGAAGAACTGCAAAAAATTGCTGTTACAAAAGAAGGTGGTGTAGAAACTGAAAATGGAACGTTAGCGATAAATACAGGTAAATTTACTGGGAGATCTCCTCAAGATAGATTTTTAGTAGAAGACGATTATACTAAAGATAGAGTTTGGTGGGGTAAGGTAAACAAACCAGTTTCTCCTGAAAATTTTGACAAACTAGAAACTGAAATTGTAAAATATCTTTCTGGTAAAGAAATTTATGTGAGAGATGCGGCAGTTTGTGCTGATCCTAAATACAAAATGAATGTTAGAACTGTTACAGAATATGCATGGTCTAATATGTTTGTGTTTAACATGTTTTTGCGTCTTAACGCTGAAGAATTAGAAAATTTTGATGAAGAATGGTTAGTACTTTGTGCTCCTGGTTATGAATGTCCAGATCCTAAAGCATATGGTATCCGTCAGGGGAACTTTTCTATCTTAAACTTTACTAAAAAAGTTGCTTTAGTTGGTGGTTCAGCTTATACAGGTGAAATTAAAAAAGGTATTTTTTCTGCATTAAACATGATTTTGCCTACAGATAAAAACGTGTTGCCAATGCACTGTTCTGCCAATGTTGGTGAAGAAGGTGATACCGCAATTTACTTTGGTTTATCAGGTACAGGTAAAACTACTTTGTCTGCAGACCCAGATCGTAAATTAATTGGTGATGATGAGCATGGTTGGGCTGAAGACAACAGTATCTTTAACTTTGAAGGTGGTTGTTATGCAAAAGTAATTGACTTATCAGAAGAAAAAGAGCCAGACATTTTTAGAGCTATCAAGCCAGGTGCTTTATTAGAAAATGTAGTATTTAAAAAAGGCACTAAAGAAGTTGATTTTTTAGACGGTTCAATTACACAAAATACTCGTGTTAGTTACCCTATTTATAACATTGACAACATTCAAGTACCTTCAGTTGCTCATAACCCCAAAAATATTTTCTTTTTAACTGCAGATGCTTTTGGTGTATTGCCTCCAGTTTCTAAGTTAACGCCAGGTCAAGCTGCTTATCACTTTATTTCTGGGTATACTGCTAAAGTAGCAGGTACAGAAGCAGGTGTAACTGAGCCAGTACCTTCATTCTCTGCTTGTTTTGGAGCACCATTTATGCCTTTGCATCCTACTGTTTACGCTGAAATGTTAAGTAAAAAAATGGAAGATGCTGGTGTTAATGTTTGGTTAATCAACACAGGATGGTCTGGTGGACCTTACGGAGTTGGTTCTCGTATTAAATTAAAATACACTAGAGCAATGATTTCTGCTATTTTAAAAGGTGAATTAGACAATGTAGAATTTCATCAACACCCAATCTTCGGATTGTTTATGCCTAAATATTGTCCAAATGTGCCAATTGAAATTTTAGATCCAATGAATACTTGGTTACAAAAAGGTGCATATATTGGAAAAGCTATAAACTTAGCACATTCATTCCATTTAAATTTCGAAAAGTTTGCAAATCAAGCTTCTGAACAAATTATGGAAGGTGGACCGTTAATCGATGAGCACCATAAATTAGGTGATCACGTTTAGAATTTTCTGTTATTTTAGTAAAAGAAGAGGGCTTATTATAAGCCCTCTTTTTCTTTGCAATTTATTTTAAATCTGGTCTCGTAGGTCTTACTTCAATTTTACTTGGTAACGTACGCGGGTTCATGGTTAACAAGTCCACTACTAATTTACCAATATCTTCTGGTTGTATTTTCCATCCATTTACTTTTAAATGAGTATTTTGGTCATTCATTGCTTCAATATCTTCTCTGAATTAAATGTGAAAATTGAAGTGAATGGGTCTGTTCTTAAAAAACTTATATATGGATGTAGCTTTTTGATGATTTTGTGTATTTATGTTATTTACTTTAACCTATAATTCATGGGAGAAGTTTCAAATCTTAAGGTAACTTTCCTTGATAAAATATTTATTTTACAGCGGGGTGCTTGGCAACTTGCATGTCTGCACAATAACCAATTTGATTAGAATCTGGCCAAATTAGACCAGGTCCTCCAGGCGATGTCATACTCTCATCACAACCGCCATAATATCCCCCAATCTGTTCATCTACTATTTCACGAACCGCTGCACCATGAGTACGCAAAACCATATGAACTTCTGCTGTTAATGGATTTTTAAAATTTGGACTTGTGTTTAAATGTGCAGAAAAGTCTCTATTTCCGCCTTGACCCACCACATGACCTACTGCAAAAAGCGAAGCAGGAGGCCCTGGAGTTTCCCCAAAGACAATCCACCATAAAGTATATGCATTTCCGGGTATTAATTGTTTCGTTTTAAAGTTTGCGGTAATACCGTTTTCAGTTCGAATAAGTGATGATGTCGCTCCGTCAATTAAAATAAATTCTCCATTTGGACCATCTGGAGCTTCCCTAATAGATTCGATACTCAAATTGTTATTGATTTCATCTATGTCACCTGAATTTCTATTACAGGAAATTGTAAATAATATAATTGTTGCTAACAAGCATTTTTTAATTAAATTTTTCATAATAAATTATTTAAATGGTTTGTATTAAATAGTTCTATAGTTTTCTAAAAAAAATAGTAAATAGCTCTTCTGATTTATAGGTTTTTTTTCTTCAGTTGTCTGAACTAAGAGTTGCATCAGACTAAGTGATTAAAGTATATATTACGCTTTACTGATATATTTCTTTTTTCTAATTAATTTTAGTCTAATTCCGGAATTATAATTCTATTCGGTGCTTTATTTCAAATTATTATTTGTTATTACGGATGCTTTGGTTGGATACTTAGTATTTGAATCAAAATGTATTTTCTTTTTTTGATTACCTTTTCTAATTACGACTATATAGCCCATTTTAACACCAGATATACTATTATATGAAACCTTATAAGTATTAGTTGTAATTGACCAATTAGGGTGGTTTAATGAAATGGATTTCAATATGTGATTTGGAAGCTTAAAATCCTTAAATTCTTCATGAGTTGATAAGATCTTGCCGTTATGATCATATTTAGCAATAAGCCAATTAGTAGACCACGAAAATTTAACTACTAAAAGTTGTGGTCTATTAATTGGATTTATTAATTTTTTAATATTGTATTTAAATGCCATAAGTTCTAATTGCATAATATTGCTAGGTTTCACATCATTTTGAACTTTTTCTAAATATGGAGCGTTCAATAGAGATACGGATTTTAATTCAGTTGATATGCTCTGTTTTATTCTTAAATCTTTAGTTGTTTCTAATTCTCTAAAAGAGTTTTGTGAATAACTGAGGTTGGTTAATCCAATAATAAGTAAACCAATTAATAAATTTTTCATACTGCTAATTTTTAAGATTAATAATTAATTTTTAGCAAAGATTGTACATATAACCTGTTGCTACTTAACAGCTATGTTGTAATTGATTTAATACTATTTTTAAAGTCTTTTAAACATAATTTGAAGTCTATAAACTATGTTGAATTACTTGAAGTTTTGTAGGGAAGTGTTAAGAGTCTAATAAAATAAGTATAAGTAAGAAAAAAACGATATACTGAAAAATTCACTTGTTATTCATTATAATAAACATCTAAACCCATTTTTTTTATAATAATTTTAAACCGAGGCTCGGATCTAAGGTTTTTAAAATTAGGATCTATATTGATATCTATTAATATTGAAACCCTCAATTCTACAGATTTTTCTAACAGTGATAATGCTTTCTCATGCTCTCCAATAAATGCGTAATTTTGAGCTAAATAGTAAGGTGTATTATAATTATTTTTAACAAACTTAATAAGCCAATTATAAACACCATTTATACCAAATTTTTTGTATATCTTATCTATTTCATGAGACTCTTTCTCTTTATATAATTTTTGCAGTTCTACAATCGCTTTATCATATTTTTTTTGAGCCACATAAATTTCAAAATTTAACCAATTGGTCTCAGTAAATTTAATCTTTAGGTCTAACCCTTTCTTATTTTCTGAAAATGCTTTTTCATAATCACCATAACAATAATAATATTCAGCACTAGCAAAATAATTACCGTGGTAAACAGGGTCAAGTGTCAAGGCTTTATCAATATGTTTTCTTGATTCCTCCATGCGATTTGTACTTTTTAGAAACTTAGAATATGCTAAGTGGGTGAAAGGATTATTAGGATTCAATTTAAGTGCAATTAAAAGTTCTTTTTCTGCGGCTTTCCAATTCCACTCATACCGAAACAGCATTGTTGCAAGAACATGGTGTGGTTCTCCAATACTATGATCCAATGCAATAGCTTTTTGAGCAAGTTCTTTAGTCTTTTTCACATTTTTATTAGGAGATATTTTGCCTTTGGACATTAAAATCATATGTGATACTGCTAATTCTGAATACGCAAATGCAAACTCAGGGTCTTTTTCTATTGCCTGTTCTAAATACGATACACTTTTATTTGGTGAACCACTGCGATTAAAATGGACTCCTTTTAAATATAAATTATAGGCTTCTAGATTGTTTGTTGGTTTTTTCTTAATTTGAATACGTTCAACATCAGAAAGTTCAGTATTTAATTCCTTCGAAATCTGCTCAGCAATAGTACTCTGTAGCTCAAAAATGTCTTTATATTCTTTTTTTATATCAGTTGACCAAATTTGTGTATCATTTTTAGCATCTATTAATTGTGAAATAATTCTAATTTCATCATTATCCTTTTGAACACTTGCTTGTAATATATGCGATACGCCCAATTCTTTTGCAATCTCAGGAATTGTTTTATTCGTCTCACGATATTGCTCCATTGAGGTTCTAGAAATTACTTTTAGTTCTTCAATACTTGTTAGGTGATTTAAGATCACTTCCATAATACCATCTGCAAAATATTGGTTTTCTTTATTACTACTCAAATTTTTGAATGGGAGTATAGCTATAGATTTATCATTTGTTTTAGTTACAGAAAAGTCAGAAGCAATTTTGTTTTTAGAATTTTGATAAAAGTAATATGCTGTTGCTGCTAATAACACAATTATTAAAGAGGTAATAGCTATAAAATTTCGCCTTATTGGTTTTTTAAGATTTGGAGCTGCATTATTTTCTACAATAGAGCCTTCTATAAAATCATTTTCTTTTAGTTTAGATTCTTTTCTGAATTTTACTTCTCCTGGCGGATATCCATAAAATTCGCGAAAACATGTGTTAAAGTAAGTAGGACTTCCAAAACCAACGCTATATGAAATCTCTGAGGCAGTTGCCGCATTATTTCGTAACATTTCCATAGCCTTTTGAAGTCTATACTCACGAATAAATCGACTGGCAGACTTCCTTTCAATTGATTTCAATTTACGATGTAATTGAGAACGGCTAATACCTATTGCTTCTGACAACTCATTTACGCCAAATTCCTCATTTTCAAGATTGACTTCAAGGATGCCGTAAAGTTTTTTGATAAAATCTTGATCCATTGAAAGCTCTTCTTGCATCTTTTTACTTTTTTTTAGTAAATACAGTTATATTGTAGCTTAATAAATGAGGATATCTTTAGATATTTGTCCTCATAGTTCGAAATATGTTAAAATTATAATACTGTTGCTGAGTAAGTTACTGTCTTTTTTTTAATAATCCTAAATTATCATTTTCTTCAAAACATTATTTTGTACCTATCAAGAATGTATTATTCTTTTTTCTGTGAAGTTTTATTGAGAAAAATGAATAATAATTACAAAGTAAATTTAGAAGAAACAGTGTTTATTCGTTATGTTATATATACATTCTACTTGTACCATTTCCATAATTTTATTTATAAAAAAAGTATTAAAGGTGAATTAGACAATGTAGAATTTCATCAACACCCAATCTTCGGATTGTTTATGCCTAAATATTGTCCAAATGTGCCAATTGAAATTTTAGATCCAATGAATACTTGGTTACAAAAAGGTGCATATATTGGAAAAGCTATAAACTTAGCACATTCATTCCATTTAAATTTCGAAAAGTTTGCAAATCAAGCTTCTGAACAAATTATGGAAGGTGGACCGTTAATCGATGAGCACCATAAATTAGGTGATCACGTTTAGAATTTTCTGTTATTTTAGTAAAAGAAGAGGGCTTATTATAAGCCCTCTTTTTCTTTGCAATTTATTTTAAATCTGGTCTCGTAGGTCTTACTTCAATTTTACTTGGTAACGTACGCGGGTTCATGGTTAACAAGTCCAATACTAATTTACCAATATCTTCTGGTTGTATTTTCCATGCGTCTTTTTCATTAGGAATATGGTCATTAAAATAAGTAGCAACAGAACCAGGCATTATTGTAGAAACTTTAATTCCGTATTGACGTAAATCTAGCATTGCCGCTTGTGTAAACCCAACTAATCCGAATTTAGAAGCATTATATCCTGCACCTTGAGCAAAGAAATTTGTACCTGCTAAACTAGCGAGTGTAATGTAATACCCTTCTGATTTTTTTAACGCTTCTACAGAGGCTTTTAAAGAGAAAAATGCTCCAGTAAGATTGGTATCTATCATAGCCTTCCAGTCTGATTCTGAAAGTTGATCTACGGGTGCAAATTTACCAACACCTGCATTTGCTAACACAACATCCAGTTGTCCCCATTTTGCAATTATTTTTGTAATAGCATCATTTTCATTGCTTAAATTTGAAACATCAGATACTACTGCTAACACTTGGTCTTCATTACCCAGTTCAGTAGCTGTTTCTTCTACTGATTCAAGATTTCTACCACTTATTGCTACTCGCATTCCAGCCGCAATTAAGCATTTGGCAACACCAAATCCGATACCCTTCGTGCCTCCTGTTATATAAACGACTTTGTTTTTTAGATTGTTCATTGTTTGTTTTTTTAGTATTAAAGTAAACAAAGATAATAGAGCAAGATAAATGGACATAATAAATGATCTTAAAAAATTGTTACATCGATTGCTATTTAATATTTGCTATTTATATGGGATTTATTAATATTACACTAAATAATCTACAAAAAGGGAATCTTTTCATTATGAAAACATTGTTTTCTTTTAATATAGACCAAAGATTAACTTCGTTGATCCGAATAAGTTCCGTTTCTGCAAATAGAAAACACATCACCCTTGCGGGTGTTGATTTTTTCATAAAATAAAAAACCACACTTTCGTGTGGTTTTTCTGCTTGATGTGGAGCATATCGGATTCGAACCGATGACCCCTACGCTGCCAGCGTAGTGCTCTAGCCAACTGAGCTAATGCCCCATAATCAATTATTCTGATCCTTTTAAAACTAATAAAGGTAAATCACTTTCAAAGTCTTTTTTATACACTTTGTCATTTGCCCAAAGTCTTTTGAAAAAACCTCGTTTACGTCTAATTACACAAATTAAATCAGGAGAAACTTTATTTATACTTTCTTTAAGACCCTCGTAAATAGTTTCCTTTTTAGAGGTTGAATAATTTGTTTGTAATTCATTTAATCCTTCATCTAAATTACCATCTTCATCAGAACTATTAGGTGTTATTACCCTTAGCAATTCTAACTTACTTTTCTGTAATTTTATGATTTTTTGTAATGGTAATAATAAATTTTCACGAGATATAACACCTGATTTAATGGCCATTAAAATCGTATCAATTTTTTTAAATTGATAATTTCTAGGCACAAATAACACGGGTAAATCAGTGTTTTTTATTAAATAACCTGGCGTTTTAGCAATAAAAATTTTGCTATCACTGCTAGATCCTGCTACTATTAAATCAATTTTTAATTGTTTGGCTACTCGTTTAATAATATCTTTTGCACTTCCTCCAATAGATTTTGATATAATTTCTATTCCTTTTTTATCTACATGGGCAATAACGTTCTCCAAGTCATGATCAGCTTCAGCTTCCATAAAAGCATCCATGTTTTTTAAACTACCCGCTACTTTAGTAACACCATAGGCTTTTACTAAATAAATTTTTGCCTGCGTACCTTCAACAAGGTCTATAGCATACTGCAATGTATTTAATGCCTTTTTAGGCGAGCCAACGGGAACTAATAAAGTATTCATACTCTCTGTGTTTTTGTAAAGATAATTAAAAGAATATCCTGAAACGTAAAAGGAATAGAAATTATTATAATTACATTAATATCTGTAATAGTCTGGTTTATAAGGGCCTTCTACTTTTACACCAATGTATTTTGCTTGATCTTCTCTCAACGTTTCTAGTTCAACACCAATTTTTTCTAAATGTAAACGAGCAACTTTTTCATCTAAATATTTAGGTAGCATGTACACTTTGTTCTCATAGTTTTCATGGTTTTTCCATAATTCCATTTGAGCTAACGTTTGGTTTGTAAATGAATTACTCATTACAAAACTTGGGTGACCAGTTGCACAACCTAAATTTACTAAACGACCTTCAGCTAACAAAATAATATCTTTACCATCAATAGTATACTTATCAACTTGTGGCTTGATTTCTACTTTTGTATCACCATGATTCGTATTTAACCATTCAACAGCTATTTCATTATCAAAATGTCCGATATTACAAACTATCGTTTTATCTTTCATTTGTTCGAAATGCTTTCCAGTTACAATATCTTTATTACCAGTAGTGGTAATGATAATATCAGCTTTACCGATAACATTTTCTAATTTTTTAACTTCAAAACCGTCCATTGCAGCTTGTAAAGCACAAATTGGATCAATTTCAGTTACGGTCACTATCGACCCTGCACCTTTAAAAGAAGCAGCTGAACCTTTACCAACATCACCATAACCACAAACCACAACTCGCTTACCTGCAAGCATAATGTCCGTAGCTCTTCTAACCGCATCAACCGCACTTTCTCTACAACCGTATTTATTATCAAATTTAGATTTAGTAACAGAATCATTTACATTTATAGCAGGCATTGTAAGCGTACCTTCCTTCATTCTGTCATATAATCTGTGTACTCCTGTTGTAGTTTCTTCAGATAATCCTTTAATTCCAGCAACTAGTTCTGGATGGTCATCTAATACCATATTGGTTAAATCGCCACCATCATCTAAAATCATATTTAATGGTTTTTTATCTTCACCAAAAAACAAGGTTTGCTCAATACACCAGTTAAATTCTTCTTCACTTAAGCCTTTCCAAGCATAAACTTGTACACCAGTTGCAGCAATTGCAGCGGCAGCTTGATCTTGAGTAGAAAATATATTACAAGAACTCCAAGTAACTTCTGCTCCTAAAGCAGTTAAAGTTTCAATAAGAACGGCAGTTTGAATAGTCATATGTAAACAACCTGCAATTCGTGCACCTTTTAAGGGCTGTTCATCTTTGTATTCTTCACGAAGACTCATTAATCCAGGCATTTCTGCTTCTGCCAATTCAATTTCTTTTCTTCCCCATTCTGCTAAAGAAATATCCTTAACTTTGTAGGGTATGTATGTTGCTGTCTCAGAACTCATATTAATGTGTTTTTTTATTATTAAAATTTCGGACTGCAAAGTTACAAAATAACTTGATAAATCTATGCCCCTTTATAAAACTCTAAAAGTTAATCAAAACACCAAAGTATTAATTTGGAAAATTGAAGAGTCAATTGAGACTTTAAATAAGGGTATTACCCTCACAGATAAATGTCAAAATCGTGTTGACGGAATGAAATCTGAATTGCATAAAAGAGGTTTTATGAGTATTCGTCATTTATTAGCAGAAGTTGGTTATGTTGATGCCGATTTGTATTACGATGAATTTGGAAAACCACATTTAAAAGATGGTAACTTTATTTCAATTACACATTCCTTTATTTTTACAGGAATTATTCTGAGTACTACAAAACATGTTGGTATCGATATTGAAAAACAACGTGATAAAATTTTGCGTATCTCTCATAAATTTACAACGCCAGAGGATTATTACCACATACCCAATGAATATGAATTAGTGAGAAAACTAACCATTGTTTGGGGAGCAAAAGAAGCTCTTTATAAAATTTATGAGCAAGAAGGACTCAGCTTTTTACAACATATTTATGTAGACGATTTTTCTTTTGAAGACACAGAAACAACGGCAACAATTACCTATAAAAACAAGAAAAGTACTTACCAAATACACTTTTTAGAGTTTGAAGGTTTTATGTGCACCTATGCACTTGACGAAGTAATCAATTAAACGAGGGTTATAGCTAAATTTCTATCCGTATATTTGAATTTTTATAAAATCTCTTGAACATATACCAACATATAACTGATTCCGTACAACAAGGTAAAAAATTGTTGGCTATTTTATTAGACCCTGATAAAATACTGTTAGAGACACAATACATTACTTCAATAACAGAGAAAATTAACAAAAAAGCAGATTTTATTTTTGTAGGAGGAAGTACCGTTAATCAAGGTGCAACTGAAAAATTTGTAAAAATTTTAAAGAAAACTTCGCAATTACCTATTATACTTTTTCCTGGAGATTATACTCAAATTAGTAACCTAGCAGATGCTATTTTGTTTCTTTCTTTGCTTTCGGGTGATAATCCTGAATATTTAATTCACCAACAAATTAAATCAATTCCAAAACTTAAAAATTCATCCTTGGAAGTTATGTCCACAGGGTATATTTTAATTGATGGTGGTGTTGAAACTTCCGTTCAAAAGGTGAGTAAAACAAAGCCAATTTCTCAAAATGAGGTAGAATTAGTTATAAATACGGCTTTAGCTGGGCAATATGCTGGTAAAAGATTGATCTATTTAGAAGCAGGTTCTGGGGCAAAAAAAGTTGTAAATCTAGAAATCATTAAAAAAGTAAAGACAGCATTAGATATTCCGCTAATTGTTGGCGGTGGCATTAGAACCGAAGAGCAATTAGAAAAGGCATATGATGCTGGAGCTGACCTTGTTGTTATTGGAACTGCTTTTGAACAAGACATTCATTTTCTTAACAAAATAAACAATGAAAATATCAGTTGAATTAACTTTTAGTCCATTACAAGACAACTATGAGGCCGCTATCATAGAATTTATAAAAGCTTTAAGAAATAGTGGACTTACAGTCTTGGAAAACCCCTTAAGCACTCAAGTATATGGTGACTATGATCAGGTTTTTAATATACTTCAAGGCGAGATAAAAAAAGCATTCCATTCAATTGAAATTGGATTAATGTATATGAAAATTGTTAAAACAGATAGAAGCACTTATGAATCAAATTATTGATTTTTTCTTAGAGCCTTATCGTACAGCAACAACATTAGATATTGTTCTTGAGTTTACCGCAATGCTATTTGGAGTTGTTGGGGTTTGGTATGGAAAAAAGGAAAATATTTTAGTCTATCCATTAGGGATTATAAGTACCTGTATTTATGTTTATATCTGTTATAAATTTGTGCTTTACGGCGATTTTATCATTAACATCTACTATACTATAATGAGTATTTTTGGTTGGTATATGTGGAGTAAAGTGATTGATGATAAGGAAAGTCATATTCCTATATCACGTACTAATAAATCGGACAAAATAAAGGCTTTCGGTATATTTGTTTTTACCTCAATATTTGTAATCATAGTCTATCGCTATTATAATGTAATGCCAAATAATTTGGGTTTCACAGAGAGCATTAACTATGCAATTACCAACATGACTTCTGGAAGTTTAGATGATTTTAGAAAAATAACACCTTTTTTGGATACTTTTACAACTGGAATATTTTTCGCAGCAATGTGGTTAATGGCTCTTAAAAAAATAGAACATTGGATATTGTGGATTTTAGGAAATATTGTAGCCATACCTTTATACTTTGTAAAAGGACTTGGGTTTACCGGAATTCAATTTATAATATTGTTAGTAATTGCTTATTTAGGATATAAACAATGGAAGAAAAGCTTAGACAATCAAAAGATGCAAACGTTGTAAAAGTAGTCTTGTTTGGTCCAGAATCTACTGGAAAAACGACACTATCTGAGCAGTTAGCACGTTATTATAACACTGTATGGGTTGCTGAATATGCACGTGAATACCTTCAATATAAGTGGAATAATTACCGTAAAACCTGCGAAAATTCTGATTTGATACCCATTGCAGAGGGGCAAATGAAACTTGAAAATAAATTGGCTAAAAAAGCCGATAGTGTTTTGATATGTGATACCGATTTGCTCGAAACAAAAGTATATTCAGAAGAATATTATGGAGGCTTTGTAAATCCGTTATTAGATGAAGCAGCCCTTGAAAACACCTATGATTTATATTTGTTAACGTATATTGATACGCCTTGGGAAGCTGACGATTTACGTGACAAGCCAGAAATGCGAAAAGAAATGTTTGATGCATTTGAAAATGCGTTAAAAAAGTATGACAGACCCTATATTTTGCTAAAAGGAGATAAAAGAACCCGTTTGAAATTGGCTACTCAGGCTATTGACAAAATATTAGCGGAACGAACTAATTTAGATAGTTTTTCAAAAAATCTAGAAGATATAGACATGCACTTTTTACATCAGAACACTGATATGGGTACTGATTATAATTTTTAAACCATTGTCAGTTCTAACTAAATTTAAAGGTTAGCCTAGTTGTTTTGGTCCTTGTTACATTGTTTAATTATCAATATTTAGAAAGGTTATTTAGATAGAAAAAGTATTATAGTTTAGTGGTGTCGGTACGCTAGAAATAATGAGTAAAGAAACGAAATTGCAAAGCGATAACTTTAAGCATGAAGTTTTGAGAGCGAATGGTGCAGAGCAATTTCCTTGTACAGACTAGATTTTTTTGTTTCGTTTTTTCATCAATGTAAAAAATGAAAATAATACAAACCTTAGTTATTTCTTTGAGAGATTATGAACATAGAAAACCTAATAAAAGAACTTTCCTTTAAAGCGATTAGAAGTGGTGGTGCTGGTGGTCAACATGTCAATAAAGTGTCTTCAAAAATTGAATTGACTTTTGACGTAGAAAATTCTAGCGAGCTTACTGATGACCAAAAACAACTACTGTTAAATAAAATAGCCAATAGGCTTACCAAAGAGAATGTCCTAATTCTTTTTTGTGATGAAAGCCGCAGTCAACATAAAAATAAGGAAATTGCTATTAAGCGATTTTTAGAAGTTATTAAAAACGGACTTAAAAAAATAAAACCTAGAAAAGCTACAAAACCTTCTAAATCTGCTATTCGAAAACGTTTAAAATCTAAAAAGAAGCGGTCAGAAAAGAAATTGAATCGACAGAAACCAGATTTGGAGTAGAAAGTTTAGCAAGTAAACTAAACAAACTGAGCTGCCAATATTAGCAATGCTACCATTAACGTTGCAATTAATACACCTCTAGCTCTATAATCTTGACGTTTTTTTATAAATATAAAAAAGGCAATAAGATTTGGTATAGCTGCAATACTCAGTACTTGCCCATAAAGACTATTTTCTTTTAATACAGCCAGTGATTCTTCAAATGTGCCTTCTAAGGCATATTCTACATATAAATAAAAGCCTCCAGCCGTAGCTGCCAAACCAATTAAAATTCCAATAAATATTTCTTTTTTTACAGATCCCATGTGTTCAAATTTTTGATGTAATGATGTGCTGTCATGTCAAACTGAACAGGTACCATAGAAACATATCCATTTTCTAATGCCCACATATCAGTATCTTCTCCTTTATCTAGGTTTACAAACTTTCCGGCTAACCAATAGTAATCTTCCCCTTGAGGGCTAACACGCTTATCGAAAACTTCTTCCCAGTTTCCGTGTGCTTGTCTGCATACTTTGATTCCTTTAATTTCATCTTTTTTTAAGTCAGGTATGTTTACATTAAGCACAACACCTTCTGGTAACCCATTTTTTAAAATATTTTTTACAATGGTCTTGACATAGGTTCTACATGCGTCAAAATCAGCATCCCAATTATAATCCATTAAAGAGAATCCAACAGCCGGAATGCCTTCAATACCCGCTTCTACTGCAGCACTCATGGTGCCAGAATAAATTACATTTAGAGAAGCGTTAGAACCGTGGTTAATTCCAGAAACACAGATGTCAGGTTTTTTATTCAATATTTCATTGACTGCCATTTTAACACAGTCGGCTGGTGTACCAGAACAACTGTACTCTAATTGTGGTCCATCATCAATAGTAATAGGGTTACATCTTAAGGTTGTGTTTACCGTAATGGCGTGTCCCATACCACTTTGTGGGTTATTTGGTGCAACAACAACTACATCGCCAATTTCGTTCATTACAGAAATTAAGGTTCTTATACCTGGTGCTGTAATACCATCATCATTACAAATTAAAATTAAAGGTCTTTCACTCATATTTATATCTTATTCTCTTTTTACAAAACTACCATTTTTTTATTATGGACGGGGTTAAATATTTTGCATTAAAGTAAAAGTTATTCATTTTTTACGCAATTGATAACTATTATGAGTTTCAAAGTGTAATTAGGTTATTAAAAATGTTAAAAAGCGATGAGAAATGAGCCGTTTTTAATCAATAAATAGTATTTAATCTGCTGATAAAAGCTTTACGAATTGTTTAACATATATTTTATAACAGATTTTAAATTTTTTCGTTTTGTAATATCTAAAATTAGTTTCGTCTTATATTAGAGTAAAAGTAGGTCAAATGCAAAAAATCTGTTAAATCCTTTAAAAATTAAATTATTGGCACTATTTTAGTAGATTAGTTGAATATACTGAATGAAAAAAATAATAAACTTTATGAAATCGAATTATAAAATTATACTCCCAATAATTTTATTGGCTGGTGTATTGTTAAGCTTTAATATGAAGCAAAACCCAGATCCTGAAAAAGAAAAAATATTGTTGGGACTGATAAGGTCGGCACTAACGCAAGGTCATTATCAGCCACATGAAATAAATGATGAGTTTTCTACTGCTGTTTATAATAATTTTATTGAAGGTTTAGATCCTGCAAAGCGATTCTTTACGCAAGAAGACCTTAAGATATTTGAAAAATATAAACTTCAGTTAGATGATCAAATAAAAAAAGAAGACCTTTCTTTTTATCGTATTGTAACTTCAAAATACTTGCAACGCGTTCAAGAGGCTAAAGGTTTTTATAAGGAAATTTTAAAACATCCGTTTGACTTTGATAAGGATGAGGTTTTTGATGTTGATTATGAAAATAAGGCATTTCCAAAAAATGAGGTAGAATTAATCATCAATTGGCAAAAACAATTTAAGTTAACAACTTTATCTCGTTTACATAGTAAAATTGAAGCACAAGAAGATAAACAAAAGGAAGACCCTAAAGCTGAAGTGAAAACTTTTGCGGAGCTAGAAGTTGAGGCTAGAGAAGCTACATTGAAAAGCATGGAAGAGTTTTTTGAATATAAAGATGAAGAGGATGATGAAGACTGGTATTCTATTTTTATAAATAGTATTTCTACAGAATTTGATCCGCATACAACCTATTTTGCTCCTAGAACCAAAAAGAAATTTGATACTGAAATGTCAGGTAAAATTGAAGGGATTGGTGCTAGATTACAACGAAAAGGTGAGTATACCCGTGTAGATGAACTTGTTTCTGGAGGACCCGCTTGGAGAGATGGAAATTTAGAAGTAGGAGACATTATTACTAAAGTAGCACAAGCAGATGGAGAGCCGTTAGATATTGTAGGAATGCGTTTAGATGACGCTATAGAATTTATTAAAGGTAAAAAAGGTACCGAAGTAAGGCTTACCGTTAAAAAGTTGGACGGTTCGGTTAAGATTATTCCTATAATAAGGGATGTTATCGAACTTGAAGAAACTTTTGCAAAAACAAGTGTTGTGGAAATGGGTAATAAAAAACTTGGAGTTATTGATTTACCAAAATTCTATATCGATTTTAGCGAAAGAAATTTTAGAAACTCTGCCACTGATATGGCACTTGAAGTGGAAAGATTAAATAAAGAGAATGTTGAAGCCTTAGTAATTGATTTACGAAATAATGGTGGTGGTTCTTTAGATACGGCAATTGATATTGCAGGGTTATTTATTGAAGAAGGTCCTATTGTACAAGTAAAATACAAAGACGGTGAGCCAAAAATACGTTCAGATGAAGATTATAAAATTCAATGGAATAAACCATTGGTAATTATTGTAAATGAATTGTCAGCATCTGCTTCAGAAATTTTTGCCGCCGCAATGCAAGATTATAATAGAGCCGTAATAATTGGTAGTAAGCAAAGTTATGGAAAAGGTACTGTACAAAATTATATGGCACTTAACAGATACTTTGATTATCCAAAAGATTTAGGTGCGTTAAAACTGACAATTCAAAAATTTTATAGAATAAATGGAGGCTCTACTCAGCTTAAAGGTGTGGTTTCTGATGTCGCTATGCCAGATAGATATGCATATTTAAAAATTGGAGAACGAGATGAAGCAACTTCGTTGAAGTGGGATAAAATTGCAAGTGCCGATTATAAAGTATGGAATGGTTATTCAAATTTTGATGATGTAATAAATAATAGTAAAAAACGTATCGCTGAAAATGAACAGTTCAAACTGATTGATAGCAATGCAAAATGGTTAAAAGAAGGTCAAGACGATACTAAAGTTTATTTAAGTTATAAAAAATATAATGAAGATTTAAAAAATAGAGAAGAGGAAGGCAATCGATTTAAAAGCCTTTATGAATATAAAAATAACCTGAGTTTTACTTCACTGCCTTATGAATTAGAGTTGTTTAAACAAGATTCTCTTTTGGCTAAGAAACGTGAGATATGGCACAAAAACTTAAGTAAAGATATTTATATAGAAGAAGCTTTAAATATTGCTGCCGATCTTAAAATTAGGACGGAAAAACCTTTGGTAAAGAATTAATTTAATTCCTTATTGTAAAAATTAAATCCCTTTCAGTAGATCATTTACTGAAAGGGATTTTTTTATATTGATGTTACATTTATTAAAGTCTGTCGATAAGCCGTTAATAATCGTGATTTTGAAATAAAACCAAAGTATTTACCTTCTTTGATAACTACTAAATTCCAAGCACCTGAAGATTTAAACTTATTTAAAATATCTTCTGTAGTATGCTTTTCATAGTAGATAATATCTGGAGCACTACGCATTAAACTCTCAACAGTGACGGTATCATATAATTTGCTGTCAAACATGATACTTCTAATGTCGTTTAGGGTTAAAATCCCTAAGAACTGATTGTCTTCATCTACCACCGGAAAGTGATTTCTTGACGACTTCGCAACGGCTTTAGTTACTACTTCTCTTAATGTCATTTGTGGATAAAGAAGAATAAAATTTGTTTCAATAATTTTATCCAAGTCTAACATCATTAACACATTTTTATCTTTATCATGCGTAATTAATTGACCTCTTTCTGCCAATTGTTTATGGTAAATATTATGTGGAACATATTTTTTAGCAATAATATAAGATATGGACGAAACTATCATTAATGGTACAAATAATTCGTAACCGCCTGTAATTTCTGCAATTAAGAAGATTGCTGTCAATGGGGCGTGCAAAATTCCAGCCATTAATCCAGCCATACCTACCATCGCAAAATTAGTTAATGATAACTGATGTACAAATAAATTGGTGTGATTGATTATAAGTGCAAATACGTAACCTGTAACACTTCCTGTAAAAAGTGTAGGACCAAAAATACCACCAACTCCACCGGCTCCAAACGTAAAAGAAGTGGCCACCACTTTAAAAATAACCAAACCTATTAGAAGCGTTATGATAATCCACGTACTATCTGTGGCTGTATGAAATATATTATTAACTAAAACAGGATCTATGTCTCCTCTTAGAATGTTGTTGATGGTTTCATAGCCTTCACCAAAAAGTGGAGGTACAAAATAAATGATAACTCCTAATAAAACTCCACCAACTATTAATCTCTTATACAAATTGGTTATGGATCTAAAAAAAGTGTTCAGTCTGAAATAAATTTTACTGAAATAAACAGAAACCGATGCAGAGATTACACCGAGTAATATATAGAATAATACGTCCTTAAAACTAAAAGATTCTTGTAAAGTAAAATGTAACAATACATCATTTCCAAAAAAGAAATAAGAGGTTAATACCGCACAAATTGAAGCTATCAAAAGCGGTATCATAGATGCCATAGTTAATTCTAAACTAAATATTTCTACAGCAAATACAATGGCGGTAATTGGAGCTTTAAATATTGATGCCATTGCTCCAGCCGCAGCTGCTCCAATTAACAATGTTCTTGTTGTTTGATTTAAATGAAATAATCTTGCTGTATTAGAGCCTATAGCGGCAGAAGTTGCTACTGTTGGGCCTTCTAAACCCACAGAACCACCAAAACCAACCGTTAATGGAGCCAAAATTAAAGAGGCCCACATTTGATGTCTTGGCATCAACCCTTTTTGTTTTGAAATTGCGAATAGGGTGGAAGGAATTCCATGCCCTATCTTTTTTTTAATTAGCTTCCTTTTTATAATTAGAACGAGTAACAAACCAATTAATGGGAATATAAAATAAAAGGCTTGATGTAAATCTTTTATAAACTGTCCTTCTAGTAAATTCTGAATTAAATGTACTAAATTCTTAATAGTTACGGCAACGAGACCTGCCAATAAACCAATGACTGCACTTAGTATGTATATAAACTGCTTTTCAGGGATGTGCTTGTATCTCCAAATTAAGAATTTACGTAATACTATTTTTAATGGGCTTGACATTTTTTAATTTATGATAGAGCTATCTTAATTTCAAATTAAGCTCTTTTAATTGAGATTCATCAATGGGTGCCGGAGCATCAATCATTACATCTCTACCTGAGTTATTTTTAGGGAACGCAATAAAATCACGAATGGTTTCTTGTCCGCCTAAAATAGCAACCAGTCTGTCTAAGCCAAAGGCAATACCACCATGTGGCGGGGCACCATATTCAAAAGCATTCATTAAGAAACCAAATTGTTCTTTTGCTTCCTCTTTGGTAAACCCTAAATGGTCAAACATTAAAGATTGTGTTGTTTTATCGTGTATTCTTATAGATCCACCTCCTATTTCATTACCATTTAAAACCAAATCGTATGCATTGGCTCTAACTTTTGCAGGATCAGAATCTAATAATTTAATATCTTCAGGTTTTGGTGATGTAAACGGGTGGTGCATCGCATGGAAACGTTCTGTTTCTTCATCCCATTCTAATAAAGGAAAATCAACTACCCATAATGGTGCAAATTGTTTTGGATTACGCAAACCTAAACGTTCTGCCAATTCCATTCGTAAAGCACTCAGTTGTGCTCTTACTTTATTTGATTGTCCGGAAAGGACGCAAATTAAATCGCCAGCTTTTGCTCCAGTAACTTCCGCCCATCTAGCTAAATCTTCTTGATCGTAAAATTTGTCAACAGATGATTTATAAGTTCCATCTTCATTGCAACGTACATATACCATACCTAATGCACCAACTTGTGGTCGTTTAACCCAGTCTGTTAGTTTGTCAATTTCTTTTCTCGTGTAATTATTTCCTCCAGGAACTGCAATGGCAACTACTAATTCTGCTTGATTAAAAACGTTAAATTCTTTATGTTGAGCCACTTCATTAAGTTCGCCAAACTCCATACCAAAACGGATGTCAGGTTTGTCGTTACCATATTTTTTCATGGCATCATCAAACGTCATTCTAGGAAATTTTTCTACATCAACATCATTAATTTCTTTTAGTAAATGACGGGTTAATCCTTCAAAAGCATCTAAGATATCTTCTTGTTCAACAAAAGCCATTTCACAGTCTATCTGTGTAAATTCAGGTTGTCTATCGGCACGTAAATCTTCATCGCGAAAGCATTTTACAATTTGGAAATACTTATCTAATCCACCTACCATTAATAATTGCTTAAAGGTTTGTGGACTTTGAGGTAAAGCATAAAATTGACCTTCATTCATTCTAGAAGGCACAACAAAATCACGTGCACCTTCTGGTGTCGATTTTATTAAATATGGAGTTTCTACCTCTATAAAATCTTGTTTTGATAAGTAATTTCTAACTTCATGGGCCACTTTAGCACGAAAAATTAATTTTTCTTTTACAGGATTTCTTCGAATATCTAAGTAGCGATATTTCATTCTTAATTCTTCACCACCATCCGTTTTGTCTTCTATAGTAAATGGAGGTAATAAGGCTTCATTGAGCACGGTCAATTCAGAAACTAGTATTTCAATTTCACCTGTTGGAATATTTGGATTTTTAGAAGCTCGTTCAATTACGTTCCCTTTTACTTGTATTACAAATTCTCGCCCTAATTTTTGAGCTTGATCTAGAATTGCTTTTGAAGTACGTTCTTCATCAAAAATAAGTTGAGTAATTCCGTATCTATCACGTAAATCTACCCAAATCATAAATCCTTTATCACGTACTTTTTGAACCCATCCAGAAAGGGTAACTTCATTATTAATATTTGATGATGTTAATTCACCACAATTATGACTTCTATACATTGTAAAAAAATTGAAGTGCAAAATTAACGAATTTTGATGGGTTTGTTGTCAATTTTCACTTCAATGTTGAAGTATATTCTTTAAGTTATTCTATTTCATTCAAGTCAATGGGAGGGGGAGGTGGTGGGGCATTAATTAATTTTTCAAAAAGGGAAATGTTTAGTGAAGTTTTAACTTTAACTGAATCAAAATATTTTGTGATTTTATCAAGTAACTGAGTCAACTCATTTGTTCTTTCATCTTTATCATATTGAATTCTAATACGAACTCTATCATGACTATCACTGAGACTTGGGTCTTCGCCGTTATTAAAATAATCCATTTTCATTATATAGTACAAGCTATCTATTGAGAGTACATTAATGGATTTAAAAACAGAATCTTGAGTAATTTCTATAACGTTCTTCTCTCTTAGGTAGATTGGCATATTTTGACAAGATCCAGGAAAATATACAGTCTTTAATATATTATCAGATCTAAAAGAAATTTTGGGTGTACTATCACTGCAAGCTAGTTCTTGCATTCTGTTGTGAAGTCTTAAGTAAGTAGGGTATTTTTTTAAATCAATTTCTATATATGTACTATCATTATTTAATATTTTACGCCCATATTCTTTTCTGATAATTGTTTCATTTATTGAATTTTGCTTTATACATCCTTGAAGAAGAAAGAGAAATACAATACAGAAAAGTGAGAATCGGTACATTTAGTTAGGTTCAAAAAGACATGTAAATCATATCAAAAATTAAACCAAGTATTTCATTAGTTTAATAATTTATCCCATTCAAATTACTTTGAGGTGTTAATAAAAGCTCTTGGTCTAAAAAATTACGGCAAAATTAGAATTAGTAATACTTTAGAGGTTTAAAATTAATTCTAGAATAAATGAAAACATTTACGCAAAAAAAACTGGTTATAACATTAGTTTTAGCATTCGCACTAAGTATTTCTAATGCTCAAAAAACGGGTAATATAGTGGAGTATTTTGGTAAAGAAAAAGTCAATGAGGTTAGTGAAGGCAACGTATTACATGTTTTTAAAACAGGATTGGCACTGCAAATGCCTCGTTTTGGGTTTGAGTCTTCCTCTTTTCCAAAGGACCCTGTTTTTGAACAATTCTTGAGTAATAAAGAGTATCGAGCTAAAAACAAAACGGTTTTTGATATTGATTATCTTGGAGAGCAATTGCAATGGAAAGCTATTAAAGTGGATAGTTCTAGTAGTTTTTCTGATCGTAGTTTACGATCGTCTTATGTGTATCTGTCTTATAAATCGAATGCTGAAAAAATAGTGCTTTTTGAAGCTTCAGGTCATTCATTAGCTTTAGTTAATGGTTTTCCGCATGAAGGTGATCATTATGATTTCGGTTATAGCCTTATCCCTGTAAAATTAAAAAAAGGAGAGAATGTTT
The DNA here is from genome assembly GCF_016406085.1 of Aureibaculum flavum. Classification (GTDB taxonomy): domain Bacteria; phylum Bacteroidota; class Bacteroidia; order Flavobacteriales; family Flavobacteriaceae; genus Aureibaculum; species Aureibaculum flavum. Next base: position 150,829 of record NZ_JAEHFJ010000003.1, on the reverse strand, counting down.
TTGTATTGAAAGTGGGGCGTTTTCCAAGAATAAGGGCAAGGTTAATAACACCTAGTACCGGGGTGCAATTTACGACAAGAGATATGACGTTACCTAATGTTCAGTCTGAAGAAGATATGGAGTATAAAGGAGCTATTAGAGTTATAAATGCTACTGAAAATTGGGTGAAAAGGGCAACCATTGATGCCAAATTGGGTCAAAAGAACTTAGAAACTAGTATTACTACTATTCCGCCGTTATCAGTGCAGAAAGTGCCCTTTACTTTTGCTTCGTCACCAATTGAGGTTTCTAAAGAAGGCATTGAAATGCAATTGCAGTTGAAAAATAGTAAAGGTGTTGCCCTTGATCAACAAGAAGTTAAACTACAAATAAAATCAAAATACAAACATCATAAAAAGACCTTTATTAGTAAACTTGATGGTAGTGTGCAATATTATAGTGTGGCTCCATCCACAACTAGAGACGCTTCGCAGGCGTTGTTTTTATCAGTGCATGGGGCGTCTGTTGAAGCGGTAAATCAGGCAAATGCATATCAGCAAAAAGATTGGGGAAATTTAGTAGCCCCTACTAATCGTCGTCCATTTGGCTTTGCCTGGGAAGATTGGGGCAGATTAGATGCTTTGGAAGTTTTAGCAGATGCAACAACTATTTATAAGCCAGATGCAAGCAAAATTTATTTAACGGGTCATTCAATGGGTGGGCACGGAACTTGGTATTTAGGAGCCACCTATCCTGATAAATTTGCTGCTATTGCTCCATGTGCAGGTTATCCTGATTTATTGGCATATCGTGATGGTTTTACGAAACGAATGTTAGAAATGACACCAGAACAATTGGAGCGTGTTGGGCTATCGCCAAAAACTGTAGAGCGTATGAAATTACAATCTATAAATACGCCTTTAGAAAATATTATTGAAAGAGCGGGCACTCCAAGTAGAACATTAAAATTGGAACGTAATTATTTACAAAGCGGAGTTTACATATTACATGGTGAAAAGGATAATGTAGTGCCAACTATTATTGCAAGACAAATGAGAGAGCGTTTGGGTAAATTTCATAATGATTTTACGTATTATGAATATCCTGATGGTACCCATTGGTATGGGAATCACAGTGTAGATTGGGCTCCAATTTTTGATTTTTTCAAACAACGCACTATTAAAAAGGATGACGATGTGAAAAAGTTAGAATTTTATACAGGATCACCAGGCGTTTCTGCAACAGCCCATTTTATTACCATCCATCAACAAGAAAAACAATTTGAAGTAAGCTCTTTTGATATGTCAAAAGAAAAAGGTTTTACTATAACTACGGATAATGTTGCCCTTTTGGAAGTTGATTTGTCAACATTATCTGACACAATAAATACACTTACGCTTGATGGTGAAGTATTAGAAATTATTACTAAAAATAAGAATTACTTTAAAAAAGAGAATGGTAATTGGAAAACAACTACGGTACCTTCTTTAAGCGAAAAAGGACCACATAGAAATGGGGGATTTAAAGATGCTTTTAGAAATAATGTAGTTTTTGTTTATGGTACAAAAGGTAATGCTTCTGAAAATGAATGGAATTACCACAAAGCTCTTTTTGATGCTGAAACTTTTTATTATCGAGCAAACGGAAATGTAGAAATGATAAAAGATACGGACTTTTCTTTAAAAAAATATGCTGATAGAAATGTTATCATTTATGGAAATAAGGATACTAATGTAGCTTGGAAATTATTGCTAAAAGACAGTCCTATTCAAGTAAAAAATAATGAAGTCGATTTTGGTGGTAAAAAATTAGTTGGAAACCAATGGGGAATGTACTTTACTACAGCCAGAAAAGATAGTGATTTTGCAAGTGTTGGTGTGGTGACCGCTTCGGGAGATGAAGGCATGAAAGCGACTTACGCTAATCATTATATGGTGAATGGAACAACTTTTCCTGATGTGCTTCTTTTTGATAATCAAGTGTTAAATGAAGGTATTGATGCTGTAAAATGTGCAGGTTTTTTCGGTAACGATTGGTCTATAGAAAACGGGGATTTTGAATGGAAGTAAAATAGCAACAGATTTTAGAAAAGAGGTTTAAGATAATATTTAATCACTATGATCTCTTTTCTATTTTATTGAATAAATCCCATAAAACGACTCCACAGGTAACCGAAATATTTAAGGAATGTTTAGTGCCATATTGCGGAATTTCAAGACAGTAATCAGATGCTGAGACTACTGCTTGTTGTACGCCTTTAACTTCGTTGCCTAATACAATAGCTAATTTTTTCCCTTTTACAGGTGTAAAATTTTGAAGTTCAATACTGTTTTCGGCTTGTTCGATAGATGCAATTTCAACATTTTCGCTCTTTAATTTTTCAATAAGTGTCAACGTATCTTCTGCATGCTCCCAATCAACAGTATCTGTCGCTCCCAAAGCTGTTTTATGAATGTCTTTATGTGGTGGTTGTGCGGTAATACCGCAGAGGTAAATTTTTTCAACAAGAAAGGCATCAGACGTTCTAAACACCGAGCCGATATTATTTAAACTCCTGATATTATCAAGTATAACAATCAATGGTGTTTTAGAGGCCTCTTTAAATTCATTGGTATTTAATCGATCTAGCTCGCTGTTTTTTAATTTCCTCATGGTTCAATTTTCAGTTTATTGTTTTAAGTTGCCCATATTAATTGTCCAAAAGTAAATAATAAATATGACGATTGTGAATAATTGATCCAGCTTCATTTTACAGGCACTCTAAAAAAATGTAACTTCGCGTCTTATCATTTAATCTCCAGAATCTTGGCTAAAACAAAAAAAGTCACCCCATTAATGAAGCAGTATAATGCCATCAAGGTAAAATATCCTGATGCGATGTTATTATTTAGAGTGGGCGATTTTTACGAAACTTTCGGTGAAGATGCTGTTAAAGCGGCGGGTGTTTTGGGCATCGTTTTAACCAAACGTGGTGCAGGTAGCGAAAGCGAAACGGCCTTGGCAGGGTTTCCACATCATTCCTTAAATACGTATTTGCCTAAATTGGTAAAGGCGGGAATGCGAGTTGCTATTTGCGATCAGTTGGAAGATCCTAAAATGACCAAAACTATTGTAAAACGTGGAGTAACGGAATTGGTTACACCTGGAGTTGCATTAAATGATGAGGTATTACAATCTAAAACCAATAACTTTTTAGCAGCCATTCATTTTGGTAAAAGAAAGTTGGGGATATCATTTTTAGATATTTCTACAGGCGAATTTCTAGTGGCAGAGGGAAATGAAGAATATATCGACAAGCTACTTCAAAATTTTGGTCCAAGTGAGGTTTTAGTCCAAAAGCAGTTTAAAAACAAGTTTAAAGAAGCTTTTGGTGAGCGTTATTATACATTCTATTTAGATGATTGGATTTTTCAAGACGATTATGCTAATGAACAACTCACGGAACATTTTAAGATAAAATCACTTAAAGGTTTTGGTATTGATGATTTACAACACGGAATTGTTTCTGCGGGTGCAATTTTATATTACCTATCAGAAACGCAGCATAAAAAATTAGAACATATTTCTACCATTCATCGTGTAGAAGAAGATCATTATGTTTGGATGGATCGCTTTACTGTTCGCAATTTAGAATTGTATTATTCCAATCAACCAGAAGCAGTTACATTGTTGGATGTTATTGATAGAACCATTTCGCCAATGGGTGGAAGACTGTTAAAACGCTGGTTGGCATTGCCTCTAAAGAATTTGAAACAAATTCAGCAACGACACGAAATTGTGAAATATTTGATTGATAATGATGCGTTTTATGATGGAATTACCTATCAAATAAAGCAAATTAGTGATATTGAAAGACTGATTTCTAAAGTAGCAACAGGAAAGATAAACCCGCGTGAAGTAGTACTATTAAAAGATTCTCTAAAGGCTATTTTACCAATAAAAGTAAATGCTGAAAAAAGTGAGAATAAGTCTTTACAACAATTAGGGAAACAATTACATAATTGTACTGATTTAATTGAAAAAATAGCAATAACAATAAATGAGAATGCTCCAGTAAATATCAATAAAGGAAACACAATTGCGAATAATGTCTCCAAAGAATTAGATGATTTAAGAGGTATTTCTACAAACGCTAAAGATTATTTGGATGCTATGTTAGCACGAGAATCTGAACGCACCAAAATACCTAGTTTAAAAATTTCTTTTAATAATGTATTTGGATATTATATCGAGGTCAGAAATTCTCATAAAGACAAGGTTCCTGAAGAGTGGGTTAGAAAGCAAACGTTAGTAAATGCTGAACGTTATATCACTGAAGAGCTGAAAGAATACGAAACCAAAATTTTAGGTGCAGAAGAAAAAATTGCAGTATTAGAGCAGCAAATTTTTGCTGATTTATTACAGTTTATGACGGTGCATATTTTGCAAGTTCAAGAAAATGCTCAACGGGTAGCTAAATTAGATTGCTTATGCTCATTTACGCAAACGGCAAAAGACCATAATTATGTGCGTCCGCAATTGGATGAAAGCACTGATTTAGAAATTAAAAATGGTCGCCATCCGGTAATAGAAAAACAATTACCTATTGGTGAAGAATATATTGCTAATGATGTAGTGCTGAATAGAGGTCAGCAGCAAATTATTATGATTACGGGGCCTAATATGAGTGGTAAGTCAGCTATTTTACGTCAAACTGCTTTAATTGTATTATTGGCACAGATGGGTAGTTATGTCCCTGCACAACAAGCCAGAATTGGTGTAGTTGATAAAATATTTACTAGAGTAGGAGCAAGTGATAATATCTCCATGGGAGAATCTACTTTTATGGTAGAAATGAACGAAACTGCTAATATTTTAAATAATATATCTGAACGCAGTTTGGTATTATTAGATGAAATTGGTCGCGGAACAAGTACGTATGATGGAATTTCAATTGCCTGGGCAATTGCTGAATATTTACATGAACATCCTTCAAAGGCTAAAACATTATTTGCCACACATTATCATGAATTAAATGACATGACCGAAACTTTTGATCGGGTCAAAAACTTCAATGTTTCTATTAAAGAATTGAAAGACAATGTTATTTTTCTTAGAAAATTAGTGCCAGGTGGTAGTGAACATAGTTTCGGAATACATGTGGCTAAATTAGCAGGTATGCCAGCTTCTGTAATTCACAGAGCCAATAAAATGCTAAAAAAATTGGAAGCTAGTCACTCTTCAGATGAAATTAAAGACAAGCTCAAACAAGCGACTGAAGAAGATGTTCAATTGAGCTTTTTTCAGCTAGACGATCCTTTGTTGGAGGACATAAAAGAAGAAATATTAGCTACAAATATTGATACGTTAACACCTATTGAAGCCTTAATGAAATTGAATGAGATTAAGCGAATGTTGGTGAAAAAATAAAATCTACAAATGCAATTTCATGCCTTCGTGGCTATTTACAAATCCTAATTTTTTATAGAATTTTATAGCATCTGGACGTTTTTTATCTGTTGTAAGTTGCAGTAAATGAGCTTTCCGTTGCTTGGCTCTTTCAATTGCCCATTCAAATACCAATTTTCCAATACCTTTACCTCTAAAATCTTCTCTAATGCGTACAGCTTCAATTTGTGCTCTAACACCACCTTGATAGGTTAAGTACTGAATAAAACTCAATTGTAAAGTTCCTATAATTTCAGAAGCATCAGTTTCAACAACAATTAACTCTTGATTCGGATCTGCATTAATAGCTGAAAAAGCGTTAAAATATTTTTCAGGAAGAGGTTCTTTATAATCCTCTCTTAACTTTCCAAGTGCATCACTAGCAATCATATTTACAATAAATGCAACGTCATTTTTATTAGCTTTTCTAAAATTCATGTTCTCTTGATTTTGGGTATGTATGCTAATATAAATATTATTATTTTGGACTTTGTAAATTCTGCTATCTTTGAACTTGCTAATAGCAATTTTATGAGACCTAAAATAATCATATTGAATGTCATTTTCTGCCTTTTGTATTGTAACTCTTATGCTCAAGAAAATAACAATGGTTCTAAAGTTGTAAGGTTTAATGGTATTTACCAAACTTCAACTCTAGGAAAAGAGTTTATTTTAAAAAGTGATAGTACAAAAACGTATAAAGTTGATACCAGTGGTTTTGTAGGAATCCATAAGTTTAAAAAAGTAAAGAACTCTTTTGATATTAGCGGAAGGCCATCTTTAACTATTGAGCTTGATGGAAATGGTAAAGACCAATTTTTTATTTTAACAGAAAATAATATTGGTAAACCATTGGCTCTAATAATTAATAATGTTTTGTATATGGCTCCGATAGTTCATGGAGCCATACCGAATGGTATACTTGAAATTTCAGGATTAAATAGTGTTGAAGAACTGGAAAAATTGAAACGATTAATAGACGTAATAAAAATACGTACAGCTAAAAGAGAATTAGATTAACTATTCTGCTAATTTCTATTATCTTTGTATCAATAAATTAAAATTATGTATTTTTTATTTATAAGTGGTGGCGAAATTTTTGTAGTGGTCGTTATTGTATTGATGCTTTTTGGTGCTGATAAAATTCCAGGTATTGCCCAAGGATTAGGGAAAGGCATGCGTCAATTAAAGGACGCTACCAATGATATTAAAAGAGAGATTACTGAAACGGCGGAAAAACAAGGTATAGACACCAATTTAGCTAAGGATCTTAAGAAGGATATGAAATCTATTCAGGATAATATAAAGGGCAATATAGACGATGTAACTGGTCCTATAAAACGGAACTTATAAATTGGATTTATTAGACCAAATTCTTGAATACGATAAAGAATTAATTGTTTATCTGAATAATTGGGGTTCTGAGCCCTGGGATTCATTTTGGATGTTTATTACCAACCAATTTAGTTGGATTCCTTTATTTTTACTACTGTTCTATTTTATTTTTAAATCCTACGGATGGAAAAAGGGACTTATACTTGTCTTAGTTGCCGCAGGATTGGTGGCATTTTCTGATCAGTTTGTAAATCTCATTAAAAATAATGTAGCTAGGTTACGACCTAACAACGACCCTACAGTTAATGAGCTTATTAGAATTTTAAAGAAGCCGAGAGGTTATAGTTTCGTATCAGGTCACTCAACAACATCTTTTGCAGTAACTACTTTTATGATATTAACGTTAAGAAAGTACTATAAATATCCATTTTTACTACTAGGTTGGCCACTATTATTTGCGTACAGTAGAATATACATTGGTGTTCATTTTCCCATTGATATTTTTATGGGAATGTTATTAGGTATTACTATTGGACTCTTATTTTACAAAATAAGTATATACTTTTTAAAAAAAGTTAATTCTAATTGATATGGGTGCTTTAGTAGCTATATCCATGTCGTTGAATTCTAGATTCTGAATTTAAGAAATCAGAAATACGCGTTTTTAAAGATCCTAATTTTCCCCGAAGTTGTCTAATTTTTTTTGTCAAAGAAAGATGTGCGTCTTTATAATTTTGAATCTCCATTTGATTTTCAGACTGCAATAAGTTAGTAAAGTGTGCTTTGTGTTTTTGCAGCCCATCTAATACATCTTTCAATAACCTGTCTTGAGTCGTTTTAGTGATTAAAACTATATTTTTTTGTACTTGAACATCGATGTGGTCTTTAACTTTTTTAGAATCGACGCGTTTTTTTAATTCATTTAACTCATAAATGTATACGTCAAATTCTTTAGCCCATCTAATGGTTTCTTTGTGCCATTGCTGAAAACTAGCTTTTTTTGAAGGTAGTGCTTGTGTGTTCATAGTTAGCGTATTTAGAAGTACCCTAAAGCTATGCAAACTTGACCAGATTACAAGTTAATAAAGTGTAAATCTTTAGTTAAAGAATTGTTATTTTATTCTACTTATAGTTAAGCCATCTCTAATAGGTAATAAAACGGTCTCAATTCTAGGGTCTTCTTTGAGTAGTTTATTATAGGCAAGTAATGCTTTCGTATCTTCGTCCTTAGGGTTTAGTTTCTCAACCACCTTACCACTCCATAAGACGTTATCTGATAAGATTATGCCACCTTTATTCATTTTATCAATTACTAAATTATAGTAATTGGTATAGTTGCTTTTATCAGCATCAATAAATACCAAATCAAATTTCTCATCAATTGCTGGTATTATATCTATTGCATTTCCAATGTATTGTTTTATTTGATGTTTATATAAAGACTTTTTAAAATATTTCTCTTGTAGAGAAGCTAGTTCTTCATTATGATCTATGGTATGTAAAATACCATCGTGTGATAGGCCTTCTGCCAGGCATAACGCTGAATAACCTGTATATGTACCGATTTCTAAAATTGACTTGGGTTGTGTTAGTTTTGATAACATTGACAATACGCGACCTTGAAATGCACCACTTAACATTCTTGGGTTCAAAACGGTTTGCCAAGTTTCTCTATTAAGCTGTTTTAATAATTGAGGCTCATTTTCTGAATGTTCTACTACGTAATCGTCTATTTTTTGCGGTATAATATCCATCTTTTACTAAAATATTAAATAAAACTACCAAAAGCTAGTGTTGGAATATTATGTATTCGAATTTATTTTTTTTACCACTTCCTTTTGAAGAGCTTCTTTTTCTTCTTTACAAAGTTTACGTTCCCCCTGAGTTTTGTGTAAATGCTTACTACAAACTTTGGTTAATGTGGCATTTTGTTTAGAATATGCTCCACATATTTTACAACTAAAGAGATGTATTTTTAATTTTACTATCTCCAAAAAAGAAGCTTCCTTATATTGGCTTTTATTACAAATTGTGGTAGCCTCATCACAGCTAATAAAAATTTTCTTACTCATAAAATACTATTTTGCAAACCAGTTATCTTCCATACACTTTCTTAGTTGATGTCTGGCTCTATGTATGATAACCCAAAGATTAGACGCGGTAATATCTAACTCATTACAAATTTCTTCAGTTTCATAATGCTCAACATTTTTTAAATTAAAGACCAGTCTGTATTTGTCAGGTAGGTTATTAATACAATTGTCTAATACGCTTTTAAGTTCCGTGTTTTCAATTTGTTTTTCAGCTTCATTATCCCATAATTGCGGTACCCGTTCTTCTAACCAACTTCCTTTTTTATCTCCATCTTCATGAAAATTAACTTTTATTTCGGCTTTGCCTTTTCGTGAGTTTATTTTACGGTAATGGTCTATTATTTTGCGTTTTAAAATTGCAATTAACCATGTGCGTTCAGAAGCTTGACCTCTATAGTTTTTGGCTGCTTTTAGTGCTGAAAAAAAGGTTTCTTGAACAATATCTTTGGCTTGCTCGTGATTGTCTATTCGGGTTATGGTGTAATTATATAAATAATCCGAATATTCCTTTACCCAGTTGTTTGGCTCTAAGCTATGTTTGTTTTCGTCTGACATTAATTTAAAAAAGGTAAATATACGGATTATTCGCGTCCAATATGAAAAATGGCATCTCCTCGGTTAATAATAGGAAAATAATTTATAGCTATTATATATCCAGTTAATGGAGCTTTTATTTTTACAGAAGTTTCTCCATAAGTATCTGTAATGTCTCCAATTATTTGACCCTTCTCAACTTTATCACCATTATGTACAAAAGCATTGAATAAACCCGCTATTCTTGCTCTAACCCATCGTCGTTTGGTTATAGGGATACTCTTTTTAGCTTTGCGACTTGCCATTGGATTTGTTTTAATCATCTTTAAATGTTTTAAAATCCTTAATGTGCCTGCCATCCCTTCTTTTATGGAATTTTCGTCAAACCTCAACGACTCGCCACCTTCATAAACAATGATAGGTATACCTAGTTTTAGAGCTTCTTTTCTAAATGATTTATTAATTAAGTCTGATGGGAAAAGAAACGGGGGACTAAAAATTTCTGCTAATTTTTTGCTTTCTTCTGATGATTCTGTATATCGAATTTGAGGGTAATTGCTTCTTTGAGCTCCTCCCGTATGAAAATCTATGGCATAATCTACATTATTGGCAATTTCTCTCAAATGGAAATAGGCAATTCTACTAGCTAATGAACCTGTTTTTGTTCCCGGAAAACTTCTATTGACATCTTTACCGTGTACATCTCTAGAGAAATGTAAAAATCCAAAAACACTAAGTAAAGGGACTACAATAACACAACCTCTTTCTAAATTAAAGTACTTATTTTCAAGCATTCTTCTGATGATCTCAATACTATTGGTCTCATCTCCGTGTAAGCCACCTTGCAATAAAATAGTTGGGCCTTCTTTTTTTCCGTTAAATACATAAACAGGAATTTCAATTAGTGTACCGGTAGGCAATCTGTCAATAGAGAATTTGATTAATACACTTTCTCCTAATCCCACTTTTTTACCTCTAATTTCTATGGTTTCGTTTTTGAATTTTTTCTCGAACATAATCTTCTGAATATTTTATTATGTGGTATGCTACGTTTATTTGGGTGTATGCTTCTACACCTTGTAGGCCTGGTGATGCATTTACTTCTAATAATAAGGAGCCTTTTTTTGATCTAATTATGTCTACACCAGCTACTGGTAAACTTAAATATTTCGTTGCTCTTAAGGCAATGTTTTTTTCTATCTCTGTTAAATTAGCAATTTCACCAGTGCCTCCTCTGTGTATATTGGACCTGAACTCGCCAATAGCACCTTTTCTTTTCATAGCGGCTACTATTTTGTTGCCTACAACAATTACTCTAATATCTTCTCCGTTAGATTCCTCTATATATTCTTGTAGTAAAAAACTGGCATTCATAGTATAGAAGGTGTCCATTATTGATTTAGCTGATTTTTTAGATTCGGCAATAATAACGCCCATACCCTGAGTACCTTCTTGCAACTTAATAATTACGGGAGGGCCGCCTAATAATTCAATTTGTTCATTGATGTTTTTATGATTTATAGAAAAAACCGTTTGTGGAATGGGGATGTTTTTTCGATTCATAATTTGTAATGTGCGGACCTTATTTTGTGCTCTTAAAATCCCTAATGAGCGAGCCGTACTAAATACGCCATTCATTTCAAATTCTTTAACAATTGCCGCTCCGTGTCTGCTTACTGATGCCCCAATTCTGGGGATAATGATATCAGGTATATCCAGAATATTTTCACCTTCAAAAATTATTTGGGGCTTTCCTATACCTAATTTTACGGAGCACTGAGCATGATTAATTACCCTAACGTTATGATTCAATTTTTTTGCTTCCTGCACTAATCTTTGTGTGGAATAGATATTTTCACCAACAGAAAGGATAAAAATTTTCATGAATTTGGTTTAGCGTAAAATGGTTTCAATTTCAATTTTATTTTCTAAGGTACGATGCACCGGGCATCTATTAGCAATATGTATTAATCGCTTGCGTTCATTAAAAGTAAGATCACCGATTAATTCTATGGTTCGTACAAATTTATCAATTTTTGCTGGTTCTTCGTCACAAGAAATACAATCTTCTGCGTGCTGTTTAAAATGTTCTAAATGAACTAAAACTTCATCTAATTCCATTTTCTTTCTATCGGCATACATTCTTAAAGTGATTGCGGTGCAAGAACCTAAACTTGCTAGTAATAATTCATAAGGTGTTAAGCCTGAGTCTTTACCTCCAAATTTTTTAGGTTCATCTGCTAGGATAGAATGATTTCTTGCTACAATTTCCGTACTATATTTGGTTTTACCTATTCTAACCACCGTTTGTTTGTCTGTACTTAGTTCAGGTTCTTTAGTTGTCAATACATAACGTTTGGCCCAGCTTGATAATACTTCACCTACATAAAAGGAATCTGCCTTATTGGTTAATAGATGATTGGCTCCGTCAAGAGAAATAAAGCTTTTCGGATGGTGTGCGGCTTTGTATATTTCTTTAGCATTGGAAATTTCAACAATTTTATCTTGTGGCGAATGTAACACCAAAATGGGTTTTCTAGAATCGTTTAACAACTTGGTCATATTTTTAGAATTCAAGTCTTCTAAAAAGTGCTTTTTTATGGTAAAAGGTCTTCCTGAGATTTCAAAAGTAGCTTCACCATCCAAATGAATGTTTTCTAGATGATCTTCAAATAAATGTTCTACATGCGATGGGTTTGAAGGGGCTCCAATAGTAACAATAGCTTGAATTGATTCGATTTTATTGGCAGCAAAAACTGCTGCGGCTCCGCCTAATGAATGGCCCACAATTATCTTCGGGGAGTCAAAACTTTCTTTTAAATAATTGGCGGCTGAAATAAGATCATCAATGTTGGTCGAAAAATTAGAATCTTCAAATTTGCCTTCGCTTTTACCCAATCCCGAAAAGTCAAATCGCATAACGGCTATTCTATTATGTGTCAAGGCTCTAGATATATTCCGTACCGCTGTAAAATTCTTACTCCCTGTGAAAAAGTGAGCGAATAGAGCATAGCTCAAAGGTTTCTTATCAATAGGAAAATCTATGTTTCCATCGAGTATTAAGCCTTGTTTGTTTGTGAATTGTACGTTTTTGGTATACATATATTTAAAGTGTTTTTAAAGTATTCATTTTAATCTTATAAATGTAATGTTTTTATAATCATTCTAAATAAGAAAAAAATACAGTAACTAATGTTACAGACAAAAATGTAAATATTATCTTTGTTACTTATTAAAAAACCAAACCAATATGAGTGGATTTTTATCTTCTTCAATAGCACGAAAGTTTGCAATGGCATTATCTGCACTCTTTCTAATTATTTTCCTAATTATTCATTTAACTGTAAATTTAACCTCCGTTTTTAGTGAGGATGTATTTAACCAGTTGTCCCATTTTATGGGAACAAACCCGTTAATACAATTTGGATTACAACCCGTTTTAATTATCGGCGTGATTTTTCATTTTGTAATGGGCTTTGTTTTAGAAATTAGAAATAAAGGTGCAAGAGACGTAAAGTATGTCAATTTTAAAGGTGCTGCAAACTCTACTTGGATGAGTAGAAATATGGTCTATAGTGGACTTGCAATTTTAGCATTTTTAGTCATACACTTTATTGATTTTTGGTTACCAGAAATGAATTATAAATACATTGAGGGTTTACCAGCAGACTCAACAAGGTATTACGAGGAATTACAACATAAGTTTGTGCCCCTATGGCGTGCTGCTGCCTACTCTGTGGCGTTTGTGTTTCTTGCATTGCATTTGTTACACGGATTTCAATCGGCCTTTCAATCAATGGGTTTTAATAATAAATACTCAAGTTTTGTAAAAGCTTTAGGTAAATGGTATTCTATTATTATACCTGCTGGATTTATTTTTGTAACCTTATATCATCACTTTAACCATTAATCTTATACTATATTATGACGACTTTCAATTCAAGAGTACCAAAAGGTCCAATAAAAGATAAATGGACAGAGTATAAAAACCATATTGATTTAGTAAACCCTGCTAACAAACGTAATATTGATGTTATTGTAGTTGGTACCGGATTGGCTGGAGGTTCTGCCGCAGCATCGTTAGCTGAATTAGGTTATAATGTAAAAGCATTTTGTTATCAAGATTCACCTCGTAGAGCTCACTCAATCGCAGCTCAAGGTGGTATCAATGCATCAAAAAATTATATGGGCGATGGTGATTCTGATTATCGTCTTTTTTATGATACTGTAAAAGGTGGAGATTACCGTTCACGTGAAGCTAACGTTTATCGTTTGGCTGAGGTTTCTGGAAATATTATAGACCAATGTGTGGCACAAGGAGTTCCTTTTGCTCGTGATTATGGAGGGTTGTTAGACAACCGTTCGTTTGGTGGTGTATTGGTTTCAAGAACTTTTTATGCGAAAGGACAAACAGGACAACAACTTTTATTAGGTTGTTATTCTGCAATGAACCGTCAAATTGCTCGTGGTAAGATTGAAATGTTCAATCGTCATGAAATGTTAGACGTTGTAAAAGTAGATGGTAAAGCAAGAGGTATTATTGCTCGTGATTTAATTACAGGTGCAATAGAACGTCATTCTGCCCATGCTGTTGTAATTGCAACGGGTGGTTACGGAAATGTTTATTTCTTATCTACCAATGCAATGGGTTCTAATGCTACTGCAGCTTGGAAAATACATAAAAAAGGAGCCTATTTTGCAAATCCTTGTTTTACACAAATTCACCCAACGTGTATTCCGCGTTCTGGAGATTATCAATCAAAATTAACGTTGATGTCAGAATCATTACGTAATGATGGTAGAATTTGGGTTCCTGCAAGATTAGAAGATGCGAAAGCAATTCAACAAGGTAAATTAAAACCTACTGAAATTGCAGAAGAAAATAGAGATTATTATTTAGAAAGAAGATATCCAGCGTTTGGTAATTTAGTTCCACGTGATGTGGCTTCTAGAGCTGCTAAAGAGCGTTGTGATGCTGGTTATGGTGTAAATGCAACCGGTGAAGCTGTGTATTTAGATTTTGCTGCTGCTTTTCAACGTTATGGAAAAGAACAAGCTAAAATTCATGGAATTAAAAATCCTTCGAAAGAAGAAATTATAAAATTAGGACAAGGTATTATTGAAGAAAAGTACGGAAATTTATTTCAGATGTATGAAAAAATCATCGCTGAAAATCCTTATGAAACACCAATGATGATTTATCCAGCAACGCACTATACTATGGGTGGTGTTTGGGTTGATTATAATTTAATGACGACAGTACCAGGATTGTACTGTATCGGTGAAGCAAATTTCTCTGACCATGGTGCAAATAGATTGGGAGCTTCTGCTTTAATGCAAGGTTTGGCTGATGGATACTTTGTATTGCCATATACAATTGGTGATTATTTATCGGATGATATCCGTACTGGAGAAATTTCAACAGAATCTCCAGAATTTGAAGCTGCTGAAAAAGAAGTAAAAGATAAAATAGATTTCTTTATTAATAATGAAGGAACGCATTCCGTTGATTATTACCATAAAAAATTAGGATTGGTAATGTGGAACAAAGTGGGAATGGCTCGTAATGAAAAACATTTAAAAGAAGCGATTAAAGAAATTCAAGATATTAGAGAAGATTTCTGGAAAAATGTAAAAGTTACAGGTAAGAATGAAGAATTTAATCAAGAATTAGAAAAAGCAGGAAGAGTAGCTGATTTCTTAGAATTAGGAGAATTATTTGCTAAGGATGCTTTAAATAGAAATGAATCCTGTGGAGGACATTTCCGTGAAGAATATGTTACTGAAGATGGTGAAGCTTTGCGTGATGATAAAAACTATGCTTATGTAGCTGCTTGGGAATATACAGGTAAGCCAAGTGAAGCAATTTTACATAAAGAAGAATTAGAGTTTAAAGATATTGAACTGAAGACGAGGTCATACAAATAAGATACATTATGAATTTAACGTTAAAAATCTGGAGACAAAAAGACTCAAAAACCAAGGGTCAAATGGTAGAATATAAAGTAACTGACATCTCAGAACATATGTCGTTTTTAGAAATGATGGATGTGTTAAATGAGCAACTTGTTGCTAAAAACGAGGAGCCAGTAGCTTTTGACCACGATTGTAGAGAAGGTATTTGCGGTATGTGTTCTTTACATATTAATGGAGAGGCTCATGGACCAGATAGAGGAATTACTACGTGCCAGTTACATATGCGTATGTTTCATGATGGCGAAACAATAACCATTGAACCATGGAGAGCCAAAGCTTTTCCTGTTATAAAAGATTTAGTTGTTGATAGAACAGCTTTTGAACGTATTCAGCAAGCGGGAGGTTATATTTCCGTGAATACTTCTGGTAACACTCAAGATGCAAACGGAATTCCTATTTCTAAGCACAACGCTGATAAAGCAATGGATGCTGCAGCTTGTATTGGTTGTGGAGCATGCGTAGCTAGTTGTAAAAATTCTAGTGCTATGTTATTTGTTGGTGCAAAAGTATCTCAATTTGCATTATTACCTCAAGGTAAAGTAGAAGCCACAGAGCGTGTACTAAACATGGTAAAACAAATGGATGAAGAAGGCTTCGGAAACTGTACCAATACAGGAGCATGTGAAGTTGAATGTCCTAAAGGAATAACTTTAGAAAATATAGCAAGAATGAATAGAGAATATTTATCTGCTAGTATGAAAGGATAATATTTTATATTAAAAAAATATAAATCCCAAATTCCAATTAAGGTTTTTGGGATTTTTTTGTAATTAAAATAAAGTAATTAAATATTTTACTTTTTTGTAACAAATACTAAATTCTGCTACTAACAAAGTAATTGAATTAACAAACCACCTCATGATTAACGTCGAGAATATTACAAAAGAATATGCTTTAACTAAAAAGCAACGAAAAGAATTACAAACCAATAGCACTTCAGTTGCTGCTGTTAATAATGTGAGTTTTATGTGCGAACCGGGCCGTGTGTTTTCATTATTGGGACCAAATGGTGCAGGTAAAACAAGTTTGTTAAGAATGATTTCTACAATTTTAACACCATCGTCTGGTGATATTAAAGTAGATGGAGTGAGTGTAATTGACAATCCGCAAGAAGTAAGAAGAAGAATAGGTTTTTTAACGGGTTCTACAAACCTGTACGATAGATTAACACCTGGAGAAATTGTAAAATATTTTGCAGATTTACATGGTATGGAGCGATCCGTTTTTAATGAACGCAAAGAAAATTTATTTGAACAATTAAACATAAATGAATTCTCCAAAAAACGTATTGGTCAACTTTCTACAGGTATGAAACAAAAAGTATCTATAGCACGAAGTATGATTCATGACCCCAGTGTGGTTATTTTTGATGAACCTACTTCCGGTTTAGACGTAATTACTGCCAATAGTATTATTGAATTGATTAAGCAATGTAAAAAAGAAGGGAAAACAGTTATTTTCTCTTCGCATATAATGAGTGAGGTTGATCTTTTATGTGATGACCTTGCCATTATTGCCAAAGGAAATCTTATTTATAATGACACCATGGATGCCTACAGAAAACAATCTGAAGGTAAATCATTAACAGAAGCTTTTATTAACATTGTAAACCAAAATAACTAAACCTATGAAAACAATATTTACGGTTATAAAAAAAGAGCTTACAGATACATTAAGGGATAGAAAAACATTAATCTCTGCTATTCTATTACCTGCGTTAGCAATGCCATTAATCATTTTAGGTGTTACAAAACTCCAAAAAAACCTAATGGATAAAGAGCAAAATAAACAACTTAAAGTTGCTTTGATAGGTGCACCAGAGAATATAGTATCTCAATTTAATGATAGTACATTTTTAGTGGTAGATGATGTTGTTTTGGCTGGGGTAAACGATTCAATTGAAAATGGAAGTATTGATGCCTTGTTAGAATTTGACACTAATTTTAACGAGAAAATTTCTACATTAAGCTCAGGTGGATTAAAACTATATTATAAGTCGACCAATTTGTTGGTTGAAAAAAGGATTAGAGAAAAACTTGATAATTATACGGCTATCATAATGAATGATAGAATTAAGAAATTGAATATTTCGTCAGAAACACTAGAGCCGCTCTCTATTTCAAAAATTGATATTGCTTCACCAAAAGAGCAAATTGGAAAATTGATTGGAGGTTTTATACCCTATATTTTTATTATTCTTTGCTTTACGGGATGTATGTATCCTGCCTTAGATTTAATTACTGGAGAAAAAGAACGTGGTACGTTGGAAACCTTATTAACAGTACCAGCTTCAAGATTTAAAATACTTATTGGTAAAACCATTACAATTGCCTTAGTCGGTATTGCTGCCGCTATTATGGCTATTGCTGGTATGTTTTTAAGTTTAAAATTTATTGATGATATACCACAAGATTTTTTAAATGTAATCAATGATCTTTTAGGACTTAAATTTATTCTCATGCTATTTGCGATGCTCATTCCTTTAAGTATCTTTTTTGCAGGATTACTGTCTGCTATTGTAGTTAGAGCAAGCAGTTTTAAAGAAGCACAAAGTTATGTTACACCTTTGTCATTTGTCATTATTATACCCGCTATGATTGCTTTAATGCCTGGAGTAGAACTAACTTGGCAAACCGCATGGATACCTATCTTAAACATTGCTTTAGCCACAAAGGAAATTATAGCTGGCACTATTCAATCATCTCAGTATTTGGTTGTAGTTGGTTCACTTATTTTATTGGCTATCATGGCAGTATTCTTTAGTTTGAAACAATTTTCTAAAGAAACTATGGTACTGAAGTAACTAATTATAATCTATTGAAGTAGAGTGATTTAAAATTGGTCTGTTCAAAGTTGATGTTGTAAAGGATTATCTTAAGAAAATAGTGCTAACATCAATTGAGTTTATATCTATAAGTTTAAAATGGTGAGCCAACTCATCTATATGGTAGTATAGAGATAAATATTCCTTATTTTTGAGCGAAGAACTTAAAAAACTCAAACTTATGGACTTACGAAGCTTTTTTTATGTAGTAGCGTTTTTATTCGTGTTATCAGGTTGTAAATCACAATCTAACGCATCTGATAGTGCTATTGATGATTCAGTATTATCGATTGGATTTTCTAAAGATTCGTTGTTGCATCATATAGAAATTTTGTCCTCAGATGCTTATGAAGGTCGTAGAACAGGTTCAGATGGCTCCTTAAAGGCAAGAAATTATATTACTTCCAAATTTAAGCAACTCGGTGTATTACCATTATCAAATAGCTACAATCAATCATTTTCTTTTACGGGTAGAAGAGATAGTATAGGCTATAATGGTGTAAATGTTTTAGGTTTTATTGAGGGTGTTAAAAACCCTGATAAATACATTGTTATTTCTGCTCATTACGATCATTTAGGAATTAGAGATGGTGTTATTTTTAATGGAGCTGATGATGATGCTTCGGGTACAAGTGCATTGTTTAGTTTTGCGGAATACTTTAAGAATAATCCACCCGAACATTCTGTTATTTTAGCGGCTTTTGATGCCGAAGAAATGGGACTTCAAGGATCAAAATACTATGTTGATCATCCGATAATTGCAAAAGAAAATATTTTGGTAAATCTTAACATGGATATGATCAGTAGAAGTAATAAAGATGAACTTTATGTAGTTGGAACACGGTTTTATGAAAATTTAAAACCAGCGATAACAGAAGCTGAACTTCCAGAAGGTTTTAAATTATTAATTGGTCATGATGGTGCTGACACGGCTCAAAATTGGACAAATTCATCTGACCATGGATCGTTTCATAAAAAAGAAATTCCGTTTTTATATTTTGGGGTAGAAGACCATAAAGATTATCACAAAGAAACAGATGAATTTGCAAATATTCATCCTGAATTTTATTCAAAAGCTGTTCAAGTAATAATTTCTGTTTTTGAAGATTTGGATAAAAGGTTAGAGTAAATCAATACTTTATCACCTTCTTGGAAGTAATAAATCCGGTTTCTGTTTTGATAATAATGTAATATACCCCATTCGCAATATTAGTTACGTTTATCTTATTTTCTCCTAGGTCCATAATACCTTTTAAAATAATTTGTCCATTGGTATTCACTAGTGTGTACTTTGCGTTATCAGAAATAGAGATATTAAGTTCACTATGAACAGGGTTTGGATATATTCTCAACTTATCGAGGTCAAAATCAGTTGTGCTCAGCGGATTACAATTTAAACTAAACGTAACTTGAGTATCAACATTTAGCCAATTTACAGTAGAATAGCTTGGGTCATCTACGGTTACACAATCTAAATTAGAATTATTCTGAGCAAAGAAGCGGTTTATGTTTGCATTGGCACCACTTTTAATATTCAAACTTGATAACTGATTATTTGAACAGTTAAACATTCGCAACACCTTATTTTGGCTTAAATCTAAACTATTAATTTCATTGTTATAACAGTATAATTGTACCAAATTAGTATTTTGACTTACATCTAAATTGGTAAGTTGATTTCTAAAACAATCTAAAAGTATAAGTTCCTTGTTTTGACTAACATCTAATTCAGTAAGTTGATTACTGTAACAGTATAGGTTTTTTAAAACAACATTCTTACTTACATCTAGGCTGGTGAGGTTATTAAAAGCACAGAAAAGAAAAGTTAATGCTGTATTTTGAGTCACGTCTAAACCTTGAAGTTGATTTCTGTAACATTGTAAATTGGTCAAAAGCACGTTTTGACTTATGTTTAAATTCAAAAGCTGGTTTTGGTAGCAATAAAACGTTACTAAAGCTGTGTTTTGTCTTAGATCTAAATGAGATATATTATTCTTAGAACAATCCAACCAATTTAGAAGTACGTTTTTATTAATGTTTATGTCTACCAATTGATTACTAGAACAAATTAACTTCGTCAATTGGGTGTTTTCACTGAGATCTAAATTTGTTAAATTGTTAGAGGCACATGAAAGGTTAATAAGGGCTACAAAATCCTGAATACCTGTAAGATCAGAAATGTTTTTATTTGAAACATTTAAAGAGGTAATAGCTTTTATATTGTCCGTTGGTACTGTACCGTCTATGACTCCAGTATCATAACCTAAGTCTATTAAAGCTTGTTCAAAATTGCGATCTGGTATCGTTGTGTTTTGAGCAAAAGAATTGCTTATAACTAAAAACAATACGAGTACAAGTGCCTTTGTTGCTTTTGTTAGCGTTTTCTTTTGGGGTTTAATAAACATTAAAATTGTAACGGGGTTATTTATTTTTGTTTCGGGTGTACTAACTTCATTTCATTAATTAAATGTTTTGCTCCAGCATATTTATCAACTATAAAAAGGACGTAACGAAGGTCTACCATAATGTTTCTACAAATTTCAGGGTCATAATAATAATCACTCATGGTGCCTTCCCAAACACGATCAAAATTTAAGCCTACTAAGTTTCCTTCAGCATCAATTGCTGGGCTACCGGAATTACCACCTGTAGTATGGTTTGTACCTAAAAAGCAAATGGGAACTTTACCATTACTATCGGCATACTGACCATAATCTTTATTTTTATATAATTCTTGTAATTTTTGAGGTACATCAAACTCATAATCACCTGGAACATACTTTTCAATAACACCATCTAGATAAGTAACAGGTTCGTAATATACAGCATCTCTAGGTTCATACCCTTTTACTTGTCCATAAGTAACTCGCAATGTACTATTTGCATCTGGAAAATACCTTTGATTTGGTAAAACTTCCATTTGAGCTTGCATATATTCTTTCTGATAGGCGTTTATTTCAGTATTAATACGTTGAAACTCCGGTTCGATTTTCGAGTAAAATTCAACAATAAATGGTTTTGCATACCGGTAAGCGGCATCTGCATTCAGTTTTTTTATCACGTCATCAGCACTTCCTTTTAAAACCTCTAATGCTTTATCTACATTGGTAAAATTGGTTGTATCATAAATGGAAGCATCAACGTTATCAGTATATAAAGGCATAATGGCTTCAAAAACACCTTTATCAACATCAACATTATAATTTTTGTGAACACTTTTTACGCTGGAAATCATAGAAGTTCTAGCCTTTTCAAAACCTTTTTTGTTCTGATTTGCCACGGCTTCAAGCTGTGTTAATCTAAACATCATTTGCATTAATTCATTGTTGCGAATAAATGCTTCTGAAAAATTTGAACGTTTCACGGCATACGGTTCAATTTCGGTATATAATTTTTCAAATTTTGACAATAAATTTCCGTATTTACTCTCTAGTTGTTTTGCTTTTACCGCTTTGGTAAATTCATATTCAAAATTTTGTCGTTTTACAACGGCATTACTTTTTTTAAGACCTAGATTTTCGCCTATCCATTTTTTCCATGAATTGGCAATTCTTGCTTGTTTAGAAGCATATTGAATTCTGATTTTATCGTCACTTTTCATTGCTGCATCAATAACTTTTAAGGCGGCCTCGCGTATGGCAATATTACTCGGATTTATTTTTTCAACGGTTTGTGCAATCGCAACTGCTGGTAAGTATTCATCAGTACTTCCAGGGAAACCAAAAACCATTGTAAAATCACCTTCGGCAACACCATCTAGTGAAATAGGTAAAAAGTGTTTTGATTTATAAGGAACATTATCTTTAGAATATGGGGCTGGACGATTATTTTTATCTGCATAAATTCTAAACATAGAGAAATCTCCGGTATGTCTTGGCCAAACCCAATTGTCAGTGTCTGAACCAAATTTACCAATACTTGTTGGTGGTGCACCAACTAATCTTATATCTTCAAAACGTTCCGTTACAAAAAGAAAATACTGATTTCCTTGAAAAAACGATTTTACTTTTGTGTCTTGCCAAGCCTCCTTTTTTGCCTTTTTTTGGATAGCGTTACTGTTTTTATCTGTTAAGGATTGCTTTTCTTTTTCAGACATAACATCCGTTACGCCATTTAGTATGGCATTGGTTACATCTTCGATACGAACAATAAACTCAACATAAAGACCTTCATTTGGTAATTCTTCTGATAAGTTCATAGCCCAAAATCCATCTTTTAAATAATCATTTTCTAAGGAAGAATGTGACTGTATTTGACTAAATCCACAATGGTGATTGGTTAATAATAATCCTTGTGGTGAAATAACTTCACTTGTACAGCCACCATTAAAATGACCAATGGCGTCTTTTAAACTTGAATTATTAACATCATAAATATCCTTTGCTGATAGTTTACTGCCAAGTGCTTGCATTTCCTGCTCATTCATACCTTCAAGTAAAGAAGGAATCCACATACCACCTTGTTGAGCAGAAAGTTGTACTGATATTAAAAATACTAGTATTTTAAAAAATTTCATTGCCATTGTTTTAAATTCAATCAAAGATAAAAAAAAGTCAGTTCATTAATTAATGAATTTACTATATTATGCCTTAAAATGTAATATGCAAATTAACTCTAAGCTGCCAAGTCTAAAAACGACCATATTTACGATAATGAATACCTTGGCAAAAGAACATAATGCTATAAATCTTTCACAGGGTTTTCCTGATTTTGATACAGATTCAAAACTATTAAATTTAGTTACAAATGCAATGAATTCGGGTTACAATCAATACGCACCAATGGCGGGTGTTTTATCACTTAGAGAGCAAATTGCTAAGAAAATTGATGGGTTATACGGAGCAAAATACCATCCAGAGACTGAAATTACGGTAACTGTTGGTGCTACACAAGCTATTTTTACAATTATAGCCTCTTTTATTCGTAAAGATGACGAAGTTCTTATCTTTAAACCTGCCTATGATTGTTATGAGCCAGCAATTGAGTTGCATAATGGTAAGCCCATTTATGTGCAATTAAAAGCTCCTACTTATAAAATTAATTGGCAAGAAGTAAAGGAGAAAATTACTGCGAAAACCAAAATGATAATTATTAATACTCCGCATAATCCAAGTGGATCTCTATGGAGTAGTATGGATATGTTGGCACTTGAAAAGTTAGTTAAGAATACTAATATTATCTTATTAAGCGATGAAGTTTATGAGCATATTATTTTTGATGATTTCGACCATCAAAGTGCTTGTAAGTATCCGCATTTAAAGGAGCGAACTTTTGTGGTAGGATCCTTTGGAAAAACATTTCATAATACAGGTTGGAAAATTGGGTATTGTGCAGCTCCTGCTGAATTGATGCACGAGTTTCGAAAAGTACATCAATTCAATGTTTTTTGTGCGAACCATCCCATGCAAATAGCTTTTGCAGAGTATTTGAAGGTAGATAGTCATTATAGAAATCTATCTCAGTTTTATCAAGACAAACGCGATTTGTTTTTGAATGAGATCAAAGATTCTAGGTTTAAATTTATACCCTCTAAAGGCACTTATTTCCAACTGTTAGATTATAGTGCTATAAGTGATGAAAGTGATGTAGATTTTGTAAAAAGATTAGCAATAGAATTTAAAGTAGCTGCAATACCTGTTTCCGTTTTTAATTCACATAATCTTGATCAAAAAATGATTCGATTTTGCTTTGCAAAAAAGGATGAAACGTTAAAAAAAGCAACAAATATTTTAACTAAAATATAAATATAGCACTTCACTATTTTGAGTAACTTTGTGTAAACAAAAAATTTAAAAACATACAATTATGAAACATATTAAACTTCTGATTACATTTTCATTATTATTAATGATTACCCTAGTATCGGCTCAAAAAGTGGAATACCAAGGAAAAGAATATAAAATAAAGAAAGATTTAATTTTTTTAGACGGTGTTGATGTAACACTTAATTTAACAGTTTCTGAACAAACTGCTATTAAGGATGCATTAAAGAATAAAGTAGCCTTAGAAAAAGCGGAGAAAGAGCAGAAAAAAGCGGAGAAAAAGCAAAAAGAGGCAGAAAAAGCGGAGAAAAAAGCAGAGAAAAAGCAAAAAAAGGCTGAAAAGGCAGTTAAAAAAAGAGAAAAAGCAGAAGATGGCCTAGAAAAAAGTCAAAAGAAGCTTAAAAAAGATACTGCTAAGTATGAGAAATTGAAAGAACAAGGTAAATTATCTCCTCAAGATGAAGAAAAATGGCTAAAGAAATTAGATAAGCAAAAGGAGAATATTGAAAAATCAGAAAAGAAATTAAGAAAGATGTAGAGAAAACAGGAGCAATATTCTGATTTTTCTTAATTTGTTATTTTTCCTGAAAAGGTTCCCCTCTTGAGAGGGGTTAGGGGTGTGTCCATGGCAACTCAGAATTATGAAAAAAAGAAAAATTATACCTTATAGCCCTAAACTAAAAGAGTTTGCAAGGGAGCTTAGAAATAATTCAACGAAAGCAGAAATAATTCTATGGCAAAAGATTAAAAGAAAGCAAATGTATGGCTATGATTTTCATAGACAAAAGCCGTTAGATAATTTTATTGTTGATTTTTTTTGTCAAGAATTAATGCTGGCAATTGAAGTTGATGGATATTCGCATAGTTTTATTGAAATACAAAAAAAGTATATTAAAAAAGAGAATAAGTTAAATAAGTTAGGTGTTTCTGTCCTTAGATTCTCAGACTATCAAGTATTGAAAGATACGGATAATGGTATTCGCTCAATTGAACATTTTATTATTGAATTTGAAAAACACACCCCTAACCCCTCTCAAGAGGGGAACTAAAAAAATATGATTTCTGGAATTCTTAAAATTGCAATTGTTCAAACAGATTTGGCTTGGGAAAACCGAGAGCAAAATAGGCTTAATTTAACTTCACATATAGAAAGTATTTCTGAAGAGATTGATTTAATTATGCTGCCAGAAATGTTTACTTCAGGCTTTACCATGCAGCCAGCAAATGTCTCGGAAACCATGTCTGGTAAAACGGTGGAATGGTTAAAAAAGTTGGCTAAAAAAAGGAATACTGCAATTTCAGGGAGTATTGTTATAGAAGAGGACCAAAAATATTATAATCGGTTGTTATTTGTTTATCCTAATGGAGAACTAAAAACGTATGATAAAAGGCATACGTTTACATTGGCAGGTGAGAACAAACTATATACAGCAGGTTCTGAAAAATTAATAGTAGACTATAAAGGATGGAAAATTTGTCCAATGGTGTGTTACGATCTTCGCTTTCCTGTTTGGGCTAGAAATACTGAAAATTATGACTTATTATTCTATGTTGCCAATTGGCCAAAACCTAGAATTGAAGCATGGCATACTTTACTGAAAGCACGAGCTATAGAAAACATGAGTTATTGTGTTGGTGTTAATAGAATTGGAACCGATAATAACAACTACGAATACACAGGTAACTCCATTGCTTTTGATGCTTTAGGGGTGCAAATTTCTAAAATGCAACCTTATGAAAATACTACGGAAGTCATAACACTTTCAAAACAAAAACTCTTTAGCACTAGAGATAAATTTAAATTTTTAGAAGATAGAGATGAGTTCAAATTGAGTGCAGAGTAACGAGTACTTATTAACGATTTTTGAATTTTAAAATAGAATTAATTTGTAAAAATTAATTTTACTTATACATCTAAAGCCTTATAACTGACTGAACCATTGACTCCAAGGAATTCTACTCAATATAAATAATAAACCCAATCCGTAAAAAACAGCAATTGATTTAAACTTAGCTTTATCAGAAGTTTGTTTTTTATGTTTAGACCAGCCAATTGTGATAAAAACAATACCTATTATTATCATTAAAGGATGTTCTACACTTAATAAACGTAAACCAGGGTTGCCCATAGCTTCACTCATGCCAACGGTCTTTAATGCTTTGTATGATGGCGACATAAAATAATAACCCAAGCCAATTAGTAATTGAATATGTGTAACAATTAACGTAAACAAAGAAATACGTAAATCTTTATCTTTAAACTCTTTGTTTTGGGTTAAACCTATGATAGCATTTACAGTTGCTATTATTAATAAGGCTAGTACTAAATAAGCCCAATAAGAGTGAATCATTTTCATCATGTCATTTTATATTTGAGTTAAAATAAAAATAGTAAATATTATTGCCATTTATTTTCGGCATCATTACCTCCATAAATTAAAGTGGCGATATAAGGATTATCAATAAACGGGTTTCTATTACCTTGGGCAGATTCAATAACATTGTTTCTTTGGACTTCAAAATCTGAAACAGGATCTGCAATGTTCCATGCTAAAAATAAATCTAGGGTACCCACTTTTTCAAAAGTTTCACCATATCGAATATTTAAATACATTATCATTCTTGCCACGTCTCCACGCCAATCATCTCCAGGATACCATTTATTATTAACTAATTTGTAAGTCCCGCTACCGTCAGTAAATGCATAATTACTTCTACTTGAATTAACAGCATCATTACAAGATCTTAAATGGTGTAAATCAGTAACAGCACCTGTAGAACTTAACAATGATTGTGGGTAAATATGTTCTGTATTAAATGTTTGAGGACTATACGAATTTGTATTAGAAGTATATTCTTTCCAAAATGTTTTTACGCCAGAGTACATTAAAACAACACTGTCTGTATCAACAAGATCAGCATCAGCATTGTATAAATACGTATGGCGTTGTGCATAAGATAAAATGGTAGTATGTTGTGCAGTAGTAAAATCACTTAATAGCTCCTTGTTTAAATCAGAATCAGTAGTTAGTCCTAGATTTTCATAATAAGAAACTAAACCTGTTGGTATGTTAAATGATAACGATTCAAGTATAGAAATAGTAATTGACGCAGTTACACACGTTGAATTGGGAGTGTCATCATCACAAATTGTATAGGTAAAAGTGTCATCACCAATAAAATTGTTTTGGGGTGTATAAGTAATGCTTCCGTTGTCATTTAATGTTACAGTGCCTGTTGAGCTTGAATTGTCAACAGAACTAATAATGGCATCATCTAATAAAGTGTCGTTATCTAAAAAATCTGTAAAGATTCTCGTGGTGTTTTTTGTACTGCTATACGTATCATCTACAGCAATAGGAGTGCCTTCATCAGCGACATTTATAGTAACCGTTGCTGTTGAACAATTTTGAGGGGTTTCTTTATCACAAATAGTATAGGTAAAAGTATCACTACCAACATAACTATCTGGTGCAGTATATGTATAGGTATTATCTCTGTTATCTACAATTGTACCGTCTTTAGTGCTGGAAGTATCAAAAGATGTGATTTTTGCAGTTCCTAAATCAGTATCATTATTTAGTAAAGTTGAAATTACTAAAGGCGTATCTTCTGTAGCATTAAGATTGTCGTTAACGGCAACCGGTTTTACCACAGGAACTGGATCGGGGTCCGGTTTAACAGTGTTACCACTATCACTACTGCAATTAATAAAAACAAAACTGATGAATACTAAAAATACAATTTTTCTCATAAGTTGTAAAGATAAAAAAACCTCCCAATCTAATAAAGATTGGGAGGTTTAAATTTTTAATTTTTAAATTTTATTGAAGTATGTATTCAGAACCTACTTTAATAACATTCATAGTGTAAACTGCGTTTGCACCATTGTATACATTATACGAAACTGAATATTTTTGACCTTCTGCATCACTAGGGAAGTTGTTTAATAAAATTGTATTTATTTTTTCTAAACGAACGTCTTCACTTTCTTCTGCTTTACCTGCTCTAACATCAAAATTACCATAATTACCATTTCCAACTAATTCATAATCAGCACTGGTTAACGTATATTTAATTGTATTATCTGGTACCCAAGTAGTACCATCATGGCCAAATTTGATAGTTTCATTGGCTACATTATTGTATTTAGACCATGAAGTGCCATCAAAAACATATGCACTTGTAAAACTTTTTGTTACACCGCCACCAACATACAATTCGTACATTGCTAAAGCGATATATCCTGCTTCTTTAGGGTCATATTTATTAATGTCTATTAAAGCAATTGGTATTTTGGCATCAGCCTCATCAGCACTAGAAAAGTTAGGGTATGATTCTCCCATAGCATTATACTGATCTTCTGTAAAACCAGTAAATTTGGTCCAATCTCCATTTTCGTAAGCAAACCCATCCGTTAAAGTAATATTATTTCCATTGTAATAATCATATCTAAGAGAATAAAAATCACCTTCACTTGGGTTAGGGTATTTTGCTTCTAAATAGTCGAAGATGTAATAATCTCTATCAAAATTACCGTACGTACTTCCGGTTACCTCATTTTGTTCGTCGTTTGTCAACGTATAAATTGGAGCATCATATGTTTTAATAGGATTATACCATTTAAAAGTTGCTGTTACTAAAGAACCTTCACCCCAAACAGGATATTTTTCTGTAAGTAAACCTGGAATCATAGTTTTAGCATCATCAACAGAGTTGAAGCTACCATAACTCAAATCTAAATCATCATAATCATCATCAGATAAAGTCAAATTAATTTCGCCAGTTATTACCTTTTGCTGAGCATCTATTTCAGCATGAATATCGTCCATAGGATCACAGCTTGTTAAAACTACACCTAAAACTAGTATTAAATAAAATATTTTTTTCATGTTTTTTTGTTTAAAAATTAATTTTAGCACTAAAGTTAAATGTTCTTCCGAAACCATACCAAACTAAAGCAGTAGCAGCATCATGATCTGCACCATCTCTAGCATCAGCAATATACTCTGCATCAAATACATTATTCATACGTGCAGTTAATACAGCGTCAAAAGAACCAAAGTCAAAACCATATCTTACACTCGCATCAAAAGTACTATAATCTGGAGCTTTCCAAGATTGTGGAGCACCTTCCGTAGTTCTGTCGTTAGGATCGAAATCAGCATAGTAATTACCAAAATAGTTATAATCTACTGAGAAAAAAGTTTTATCCATTACTTCATAGTTTAAACCTAAAGCTGCAGTTGTTTGTGCGGCATCAGAAACTTTTAAACCTTCAATGTATAAATCAATTGGGTCTCCAACAGCATTGTTAGCTTCGTCATAAACTTGAACGTCTAAAACGTTATTATCCCATTCCCAATTTCCTAAAGATAGCATACCTGTTAAAGTTAATTTATCTGAAGGTCTGTAATTAAAGTCAAACTCAGCACCTTGATGTAAAGCATTTACACCTAATAAATTTACAAAGTAATCAATATTGTCTTCTGTAAAGTTGTCCGTAAATGATCTGTCATCCCATTTAGTATGGTAAAGGTTTACATTAGCTGCAAATTTTTCACTTCTATATCCGTAACCCAATTCAAAACTAAATATTTTTTGATTCACTGCGTCTTCATTAATATGTTCGTTATCATAGTTTAAGAAAACAGCATCGAAACCTGGTGCTTTTTCTAAATAACCAATATTTACAAAAACATTATTGTTTTCATTTAGGTTGTAATTTGCACCCCCTTTTATACCAAATCCAGCAAAATTGTATTTATCAGTTTCTTGTAAATCATCGCTGTCTAAATAGTTAAAGTAGTCAACTCTTCTATAAGAAGTGTTTGAAACTGACGCTGAAATAAAACCAGCCAGAACATCGTTATTATACTCTAATTGAGTAAATAAACCTTGCCATCCTACATCTCCATCATTCCAGTAATCACGTTTGTCACCAACTTGCAATGCAGCGTTAGGGTTGTTTACGTTATTATTGTCTAAAGCATATGCTCCTCCTAATAAGTCAGTTACTTCAGAGAAGTGTTTACCAGTATAAGTTCTTAAATCTACACCTGCTACAAAAGCCAAATTATCATTTAAGTCCGTTTTAAACGTTGATAATGCCCCAAACCAACTGTGGTCATTTCTTGAAGCTCTCAAATAAGCTTCAGATCCAAAACCTTGTGCACCAGCAGCTCTATTTATTTCTACAATGTTGTCAATATCAACGGGTTGATCGTCTCCACCTATTCTTTGTTTGAATAAGTTAGAATCACCAGCAGTTCCACCACCACCACCATTACCCCAAGAGGCATATAATGCAGTTGATAAACTAGACTTTTCACCTATTGTCCAATAGTGATTTAAAGAAGATTGTGACTTGTGATAAAAGTTGTCTTCAATATTTACAACGTTACCGTCTCTTAAACCCCAATCTGGATTGAATCTTGTACCACTTTCTGCATTTCTATACGTTTCAATAGTACTTCTATTTTGTCTTTGGCCGTGCCATTGTGGAGCTCCGAAAGTAGTAAATGATATTTTATGATTATCATTTAATTGATTAGAAACATTCAAAAAATAGTTATATCCTTCAGCCTGCGTTCCATCAATATAACCGTCACTTTTCGTTTTGGCTCCAGAAGCAGTAACTGCCCATCCACTATCTAATAAGCCAGTAGAAACAGTAGCTCCATATTTTTGGTAACCATCATTACCAACACCTACACTAATACTACCTCCTTTTTCTACATCAGTAGTTTTTGATAAAATATTTACAGTACCACCTATTGAAGGTACAGCAACTTTAGAAGCACCTAAACCTCTTTGAACTTGCATAGCACTAGTTACATCTGCTAAACCAGCCCAGTTAGACCAGTAAACCGCACCGTTCTCCATATCATTAACCGGGACACCGTTAATCATTACAGCAACATTTTCAGAGCTAAAACCTCTTAAAGATAGTCTACCATCTCCAAAACCACCACCAGATTTTGTGGCATATACCCCAGGTGTTGATTTTAAAATTTCAGGAAATTCTTGAGACCCTAATTTAGCTTCAATTTCTTGAGCTTTAATAGTAGAAACAGCCACCGGAGTTTCTCTATCAACTGCAAAAGAAACAGCGGTAACAATAATTTCATCCAATGCATTGTCAGAAGCTAATGTTATTGATCCTAAATCTTTAGTTTCACCTGCCACAACAGTAAATTTTACTGTTTTATTTGTGAAGCCTATAAAAGAAACAACTATTGAACCAGAGTTTTCTTTTACATTTAACGAAAATTTTCCGTCAAAATCTGTTGTAGTACCATTAGTTGTCCCTTTTTCCATAATATTGGCTCCAGGTAAAGGCCCTGATTCATCGAGAATGGTACCTGTAATGGTTTGTGCATAAATTGCTGATGACATTACAAAAAACAATAACATCAAACATAATTGAGTAATTTTTTTCATGTGCGTAAATTGAATTAGTTTTAAATTTTACCGTGCAAAAATAATGTTTTTAAAGCAATTGCAACTTTAAGAAAACATTAACTTTTCAACTGTTTTTAAAGTGTTGTTAATAAATGTTTGGTGTATAGATGCTCTTTTTATCAATAGTTTTATTTTTTAAGATAAATATTAGTTATTTGCTGTATTTTCAATATAAATATTATTGAACTTACATTTCTAAATTTTAAGGAGCTAATTTTCATAGATTTAAAAAATAAATATAAATGATTGTTGGTAATTGATAATTCTACTCTACATTTGCATTGTCTCAATAAAGGGGTGCCTAATATCGGCTGAGATTATACCCATTGAACCTAGAACAGATAATGCTGTTTAGGGAAGTTGACATTAAAAAGTCATTTGTACTTTTCATTGTTCATTGAAGTTATGGCTTCAAAAAAATCAATTATATAAACTGAAGAATAATTACCTCTTTTTATTCGATTAATTATTTAAAACTATACTTAATCGTATGAAAAATTTATTTCTATTCGCATTTCTTTTTGTGCTTTCTTTTTGTGTTTACGGACAAGAATTTACTGTTTCAGGTAACGTTTTTGACCAAAACGAGCAACCCTTAACAGGTGCAACGGTATTAATTAAAGACACAGACAGTGGTACAGCCACTGATCTTAAAGGGTTTTATAAATTAAACCTTAGTAAAGGTCAATATACATTGGTTTTTAGTTTTATGGGGCAATCTATTTCAAAATCATTTTACCTCTATGCAGATAAAAAATTAGATGTTAGAATTGTTGAAAATCCAAAGTTACTAGACGAAGTATTGGTAAAAGCAGTACGCGTTGATGCTTCTTCTCCGATAACGCATTCAAATCTTGAGAAAGTTGAAATTGAAAAACGTAATTTAGGTCAAGATATTCCTATTTTAATGAATTATATGCCTTCGGTTGTAACTACAAGTGATGCAGGGGCTGGTATTGGTTACACAGGTATTCGAGTTCGTGGCGTTAGTGCACAATCTACTAACATTACTATTAATGGCATTCCTTATAATGACCAAGAGTCTTTAGGTACTTTTTGGGTTAATTTACCTGACTTTTCTTCGTCAGTAGAAAATTTACAATTACAACGTGGTGTGGGTACCTCTACAAACGGTTCTGGTGCATTTGGTGCAAGTATAAACGTGCTAACTGATGCCATTTCTGAAAGTGCAAACGGTGAAATTTCAAATTCTTTTGGAAGTTTTAACACCCGTAAACATACTGTAAAATTTAGTACTGGTTTACTGAATGATCATATTGAAATTGCAGGGCGTTTATCACAGATAAAATCTGATGGCTATGTTGATAGAGCTCAGGCCAATTTAAAATCTTACTTTTTACAAGCAGCGTATGTAGATGATAATACATTGTTAAAAGCGGTAGTTTTTGGTGGACATGAAAATACGTATTTAGCTTGGAATGGAATTGAGGATTTAGATATTTTAGAGAATAATAGAACTTATAATATTTCAGGAAGTTATAAGGATGTTAATGGAAATCCACAATTTTATGATAATGAAGTTGACGATTATAAACAAGACCATTTTCAATTGCATTGGAACCAACGTATAACCAATAACTGGTCAACAAACATTGGACTTAATTACACTTATGGACGTGGTTATTATGAACAATATAAAGAAGAGGAGAGTTTTTCTGATTATGGTTTGGCGGAAATTAATGTTGGTGCTACAGTTATTGATGAAACAGATTTGGTTAGACGTAAGTGGTTAGATAATGATTTTTATGTGGCAAATGCTTCTGTAAATTATAAAAAGGACAACTTAAATATTACGGGAGGAGGTTCATATAGTTACTATGATGGAGATCATTTTGGTGAAGTGATTTGGGCACAATTTTCTGGTGATAATTCAATTAATCATCGTTATTATGATGGTAACGGAACTAAGAAAGATTTTAGTTTGTTTACTAAAGCCACTTATAAATTGAACGACAAATTTAGTCTCTTTGGCGATTTGCAATTACGAATGGTAGATTATAAAACAACCGGATTAAATTCTGATAGAGTGCCTTTGGTTATCGATAAAAATTATAACTTTTTTAACCCGAAAGCGGGAGTTACTTATTTTTTAAATCCAGAAAACAACCTTTATTTTTCTTATGCAAGAGCGAATAGAGAGCCCAATAAAGATGATTTTGAAACCAATGCGAATGTTAAGCCAGAACAATTAAATGATTTCGAATTGGGCTGGAGGTATGATAAAGGAAATGTAAAAGTAAACAGTAATATATACTATATGCTTTATAATGAGCAGTTGGTTTTAACAGGAGCCTTGGACGATGTAGGTTCACCTATTAGAGCAAATAGTGGAGAGAGTTACCGTTTGGGACTAGAACTTGATGCACAAATTCAATTTTTAGATCAATTTGCTATTCAACCTGCAGTTGCATTCAGTACTAATAAAAATATTAAATATAAGACGCAATTGGATGGAGAATTAGTGAATTTAGGGAAAACAAATATTTCTTTTTCACCAGATATTGTAGCTTCAAATGCTTTTGTATATAGACCCTTAAATAATTTGCAAATCTCTTTTTTAAGTAAATATATTGGTCAACAGTACATGGGGAATACGGATTCAGATAAATCGAAGTTAGAGAGCTACTTTGTGAGTGATTTTAATTTGTTTTATGAATTGAAACCTAAAAGTATCTTCAAATCTATTGTAATTTCGGCTTTGGTAAATAATATTTTTAACAAAGAGTATGTTTCTAATGGCTATTATTATACGTATGATGATACATGGTCAGTACCAAATGCGACCACAACTATAGAAGGAGCAGGATATTATCCGCAGGCAACTACTAACTTTTTGGTAGGGGTTACCTTAAAATTCTAGGATGTAAGATCTCACAGTCTCAAGGCTTCGGGACTGTGAGGTCTTTAACTTTTATTGGCGAGTTGCCCACAGGCAGCATCAATATCTTTACCACGACTTCGACGCACGTTAACCACAATTCGGTTAGCCTCTAAAGTTCTAACATACATGTCAGTAGCAGCAACTGAGGCTTGTTGAAACTCTCCATTATCAATGGCGTTATACTCTATTAAATTCACTTTAGAAGGCACTTTCTTACAATAATCTACCAAGGCGTTGGCATCTATTTGAGTGTCATTTATTCCTTTCCAAATTACATATTCAAAAGTAATTTTTTGATTCGTTTTTGTGTACCAATATTGTAATGATTCTAATAACTCCGCTAAATTACTTTTTTCGTTTATCGGCATCATTTTAGAACGAACTTCGTCTATACCAGAATGTAAAGAAACGGCCAAATTAAATTTCACTTCATCATCTGCCAATTTTTTTATCATTTTTGGTATTCCAACAGTAGATAGGGTAATTCGCTTAGGCGACATACCTAATCCTTCATCAGATGTAATTTTTTCTATTGAAGCTAATACATTTTTATAGTTTAACAGGGGTTCGCCCATACCCATAAATACAATGTTTGATAGTTTATGTTTGTGGTATAATCTGCTTTGTTTATCAATGGCAACTACTTGATCGTAAATTTCATCGGGGTTAAGATTCCGCATACGTTTTAAACGGGCTGTAGCACAAAAATTACAATCTAAACTACAGCCTACTTGACTAGAAACACAAGCTGTAGTTCTGGTGTCGGTTGGAATTAAAACAGACTCTACGATCATATTGTCATGCAGCTTAATGGCGTTTTTTATGGTGCCATCGTTAGAACGTTGCATTTGGTCAACCTCAATGTGATTGATAACAAAATTATCTTCAAGCATTGTTCTTGTCTCTTTTGATAAATTAGTCATGTCATCAAAAGAATGTGTTGCTTTTTGCCACAACCATTCATATACTTGATTACCACGGAAAGATTTATCGTTATTCTCGGTAAAGAAGTCTCTTAGCTGCTCTTTAGTTAAAGCTCTGATGTCTTGTTTTTTCTTCATTATTTACTTAATACAATCTTTTTTACTGAGGTGTTATTGGTATCTATTTCGGTTATTTTGATAAAATAGATATTATTTGAAAAGTTATTTAAGTTGATAGAATTATTCGTAATTAAAGTTTTAACGGTTAACTTTTGTCCAATTAAACTATACACCTCATAAGTTAAATCTCCTATAAATTCATTTCGTTTTATGTTAATGATTCCGCTTGAAGGATTTGGATATAAAGTAATTTTATTATCTAAAAGATTATTTTCAATAGCTAAAGTATTTGAATAACTGTTTAAGGTGCTTGGCTCAATAGATTTAGGGTCTAACC
Organism: Aureibaculum flavum; assembly: GCF_016406085.1. Taxonomy (GTDB): domain Bacteria; phylum Bacteroidota; class Bacteroidia; order Flavobacteriales; family Flavobacteriaceae; genus Aureibaculum; species Aureibaculum flavum. The sequence continues at coordinate 115,153 of NZ_JAEHFJ010000003.1, read as the reverse complement.
AGTCTTTTAAACGAGTAGCTGCTGAAGATCCACTATCCCATGAAATTGCAAATCGTCCATAAAGGTCATAATCATTATTGTCTGAAGTTCCAATACATGCCGCATTTCCACCGTATAATTGTCCAATAATATGTCCATTTTGATTAAACAATGGTGAGCCTGAAGAACCGCCTTCAGTTACTCCAATTTCCCACCCTTCTCCAGTGCCAATACCATCGTTTGCTCCACCAATTAACCAAACTTGCTTACCGTCTGTATTTGTTTTTGTAGCACCTGTATCATCTCTGCTAACTTTCATAATGTCACCTAACGGATGATGTATACCAACCTCAAAAGTAGGATCAATATCTCTTCTGTCCCATCCAGCAAAAGTGACATCCCAATCCGTTGGAATGGGATTATTAATTTCCAATAATAACATGTCAGCTTCAGAATATTGAGCTTTTAATGTTGATCCTAACATGGTTAACTCATCATTAGAATCAGTACTTCCTGCAATAGCAGCACAAACAGGATTAGGACTTATCCAATTAAATCGCATGGAAAACAGTGAAGGATTTGCAGCTGGATCTCCTGTTTCTCTTTCTAAACAATGTTCTGCAGTTAAAAAATAAGGTTTTTTATCTTGGGCCGTATTATTTATTAAACTACCTGAGCAAATATAACCATCACCCATACTTAAGAAAGCAACTGATTTTTTTAATTCTTCTTTATGAGCTTCAAAATCTGATCCAATTGGGCAATTAACATCGTGATTACATTGACCCGAGTTATTAATTTTTAAAATTGATTTTTCTATATAGCCGTTTTGAACTTCGTGAGCTAATCTATAACCATGTATTACTGAGCCAATATTTAATTTGCCTAGACCTTTTACTTCTTTAGGTTCGTAATATTCAATGAAAATATGATCTCCTTTTACAAACCAAGTACCTAATTCATTTTTATTATTATTTGCGTTAGAAGTTATGGCACCAATTAGGTCTGACCTATCATTGTTGTATAAATAAATAGTACTGCCTTCTGGCAAATAAAAACTATTAAAATTAACACTTAAATGCAATGCTTCCGGTGATGCAAATGAAATCTGCCAAATACGGTCTCCGTTTGGTAAATCTGTCCAGCGACCAGCATTTTTTAATCCGAAATTAACTTTGTTAGAAACGCCAATTCTGTATGGTTTTGTTTTTATTTTGTCACTTTTAAGGTCTTCAGTTCTTAGCTGTTTTAAATCTAGTTTTGGTAGTTTTATAGATTCAGAAGCAGCTTTTGTATTCGTCAAGCTCCAGCTAAAAGGTTCACCTTCATTGGTAACCTGTGCTGATGTGAGTGCTGATATGCTTAATAAAAATAAAACTAGAATTTTTTTCATAAATGGTAATTTCTGTAAAGGTATAAAAAAAAGCCTCATATTATTTTAATATAAGGCTTTCCAGTTTAATCTGTAAAATCTAATTATATTATTAACATGGCATCACCATAAGAATAAAAATTATATTTTTCTTTAATAGCTAATGCATACGCTTCTTTTAGAAAATCATGACCAGCAAAAGCTGCTGCCATCATCATTAAAGTAGATTTTGGTGTATGAAAATTAGTAACCATTGCGTCTGCAATACTAAACTCGTAAGGAGGAAAAATAAATTTATTAGTCCATCCATTATATGATTTTAAATGATGGTCAGCAGAAACAGAACTTTCTAAAGTTCTCATAACTGTTGTACCAATAGCTACAACTCTTTTTTTAGTGTCAATAGCATTATTAATCATTTTCGCTGCATTTTCAGGAATATCAATTTCCTCAGAATCCATTTTGTGTTTTGATAAATCTTCTACTTCAACGGGGTTAAAAGTACCTAAACCAACATGTAATGTAACTTCAGCTAGGTCAATACCTTTAATTTCAAGTCTTTTTAAAAGGTGTCTAGAAAAATGAAGACCTGCGGTTGGTGCAGCTACTGCTCCTTCATGTTTCGCATATATTGTTTGATATCTCTCATCATCCAAAGGCTCAACATCTCTTTCAATATATTTTGGTAATGGAGTTTCTCCTAATTCTTGTAGTTTTTTTCTAAATGCTTCATAAGATCCATCAAATAAGAAACGTAATGTTCTACCTCTAGAAGTGGTATTGTCAATTACCTCAGCCACTAAATCGTCATTGTCTCCAAAAAACAATTTGTTTCCTATTCTTATTTTTCTTGCCGGATCAACTAAAACATCCCACAATCTGCTTTCTGCATTTAATTCTCGCAATAAAAACACTTCAATTCTAGCTCCAGTTTTTTCTTTATTACCATACAATCTTGCTGGAAAAACCTTTGTGTTATTGAAGACCATTACGTCACCTTCATCAAAATAGTTTACAAGGTCTTTAAATAATTTATGCTCAATTGTTTGTGTTTTTCTGTCTAAGACCATTAATCTGGCTTCATCTCTTTGCTCTGCAGGATAGCTAGCTAATAACTCTTCTGGAAGTTCAAATTTAAAATGTGATAATTTCATATGTTATACGAGGGTTTTTTAATGTGTTAAAAAAAACGAATGCAAATATACAATATCCATATACCCTTTGTCAAGTGTTTAGCTAATTATATTATTTAAAGCGAGTTATTAAGTGTTTTTATAAAATTAATTAGTTCGTTAGTTTGCCTTGAATCATTATCTTTGTAACTTCATACTCCAAAGTTTAACCATGGAGGGCAAAATTTACAATATGACTAATAGAGTTACGCCATATAAAGATTCTGAATTAAGTAAAAAAGAACAAGTTGCAGAAATGTTTGACAATGTTTCTGGTAATTACGACTTCATAAACAGAATTATGACATTTGGTATTGATATAAAATGGCGTAAAAGAGTAGTACAAATTGTAGGTCAGAAAAATCCGAAAACCATACTTGATATTGCTACCGGAACTGGTGATTTTGCTATAATGTTGTCAAAATTAAAGCCAGAGAAGATTGTCGGTTTAGATATTTCAAAGGGTATGTTAGATGTTGGAATCAAAAAAGTTAAAGAAAAAAAACTTGACGGATTAATTGAAATGATAATCGGAGATTCTGAAAACTTACCTTTTGATGATAATAGTTTTGATGCGATTACCGTTGGTTTTGGTGTTCGAAATTTTGAAAATTTAGATAAAGGTTTGCAAGAAATTCATCGCGTTTTAAAACCGGACGGAATTTTTGTGGTATTAGAAACTTCACAACCTGAAAAATTTCCTGTAAAACAGCTATTTAATTTTTATTCGAAGTATATTATCCCAACCATAGGTAAATTAGGGTCTAAGGATAAAAGAGCGTATACATATTTGCCAGAATCTGCGGCAGTTTTTCCTTATGGCAAAAAGTTCAACAATATTTTAGAGAAAAATGGGTTTAATAATGCAACTAACAAACCCCTAACTTTTGGATCTGCCTCCATTTATACCGCAACGAAATAAATTGGAAGCAGCGTTTTGTTGTAATATATTGTAAATGTGAAGTTTGTGTAAAAACACATTCTGCAAAATGAAAATATTAAAAGAATGAATAGATCATTTTTATGTATAGTTAGTGTACTCATTTTTATTGGCAATTCATTTGCTCAAAAAGATAAAGTAATAAACCTCCCTAATAAGGATAAGAAAAAAATCCATTACGGATATTATTTAGGTATTAACAAAAAAGGCTTTAAGGTTAGTTATGAGCTTGCTAACTCGTTTGTAGATGTTGAAGAAAAGTATGGTTTCAATATTGGTCTGGTCTTAGGCTATAATATTAGTGATAATTTAAATGTAAGACTTGAACCAGGACTATCTAGTAACTCTAAAGTGTTGACGTTTTCTAACCCAACTATACCTGACACAGAAAAAGATAGAGTAAGAAAAGTGCCAGCTACCTATTTTAGAATTCCGCTGTTACTTCAATTTAGAACAGATCGGTTAGATAATATGCGTGCTTTTGTAATTGGAGGGGTGTCTTATGATTATAACTTCTCAAGTAATCAAAAAAACACGGATGATAATTTTGAAGGTGAATTTAGAATGAAAACCAACAACTTTATGTACGAGGTTGGTTTAGGGGTCGATTTTTATTTACCACATTTTAAATTTTCACCCTCTATTAGAGGTATATTTGCAATGAATAATGAAATGGTGCGAGATAATAACCCTGCTAGTCCTTGGACTTTACCTATAGACTATTATGGAACAAGAGGGGTTTTCTTAAACTTGACTTTTGAATAATATTTTACCGTCTAAATTCATTCAATAATATAGCAGTCGCTGTTGCTACATTTAAACTTTCTGGAGTGTTGTTTTTACTAAACTTTGGAATAGTTATTTTATGACTCAATAAATGTTCAATTTCAGTGGAAATTCCATTTGATTCATTGCCCATTACTAAAATTCCATTTTTATCTAATTCAGTATCGTATACATTTTTTCCATCCATTACGGCACCATAAATAGGGCTATTGACATTGTTTAAATATGCGTTTAAATCAGTGTAAATAATTGATAATCTGGTTAATGAGCCCATGGTGGCCTGCACCACTTTGCTATTGTAACAATCAACAGTGTCTGTAGAACAAATGAGTTGCGAAACACCAAACCAGTCGCATAAGCGGATAATAGTTCCTAAATTTCCTGGATCATTAACAGCATCTAACGCAACAGTTAAACCTTCTGTTTGTATGGCATTAGCCAAAGGGATTTTAAATAGTGCAATAACCTTATTTGGTGTAGATAATTTACTTAATTTTAATAATTCTTTGTCTGTAATTATTTCTGGCTCATATTTTGATATGGAATTGGAATAGTCTTCAGTACAAAATAACTTATGGAGTTGAAGATTAGAATTTAAAAATTCGTTTACAACCTTTACGCCCTCAGCAACAAATAATTGGTGTTGAATTCGGTATTTTTTTCGTTGTAAACTCGTTATTAACTTATGTTCGTTTTTGCTTAACATCTAAATAGTAGTATTTTTGGTGTTTTAATAAATATTCCCTTTAAATCGAAAATTACGTTGCTTAACTATTTTGCTAAAATAATAGTATTTATAATATTAACTGTTGTAATTATTTCTTGTACTGCAACCAAAAGGGTTCCTCAGGATAAATATCTGCTATCAAAAAACACAATTGTGGTAGATGATAAAAAAAATAGCAACCCTGATGTTATTAGTTATCTCAGACAAACTCCTAATACAAAGATACTCGGAATTCCTATTTCTCTGCATATTTATAATTTTGCAAAACCAAATTACGAAATAAAGTTTCAAGAGTGGCTCGACAAAAATCCAAATAAAGAACGAAAATTAGTCAATGTTTTTTCTCAAAAACAAGTAAAGGCTATGGAAAATGCCTATAATGGAGTAAATGCTTGGTTTTTGAAAAATGGTAATGCCCCTGTAATTTCTGACAGTACAAAAATTAGAAAATCGGTAATTTCATTAACTAAGTATTATCAAAGTAAAGGCTATTTTGATGCTGAAGTTAGTTTTAAGCAAATAAAAAAAGATAATAAAAAAATTACTGTTGATTATTTGGTCACAAAAAATAATCCATATTTTATCGATAGTTTAACAACTGATATTAGTTCACCGGTACTTGACTCGTTATATAAATTATATAGAAATAAATCGCTAGTTGTAGTTGGTGATCAAATAGATTATACCAAGTTTGAAAAAGAGGAGGACCGTTTGGTTGAATTGTTTAGGAATTCAGGTGTCTATTATTTTGGAAAAAACAATATGGAATTTTGGATTGATACATTAGGTTTATCTCCATACAGAACGAGTGTATCTTTAGAAATAAATGATAGAGTTGTTGAAAAAAATGACAGTGTTTATACCGAACCTTTTCAGATTAGAAAAGTTACTAAAGTTAATGTGTTTACTGATTTTTCATTTACTGATAAAAACAAGGCAATTCAAGATTCTGCTTATTATAATGGGTATAATTTTAAGTCGACCAATAAATTGGCATACAACCCTAAATATTTGGCAAACGCCATTATTATTCAAAAGGATAGTATTTATAGAGATACGGAACAGCAATTAACAAGAGCCTATTTAAGAGATTTACAGAATTTTAAACCCTCATTAGATATTAAATATGAAGAGAACGAAGACGGTTCGCTTACTTCAAATATTTACTTAACAACACAAAAGAAATTCACTTTTGCAATAGATAATGAGTACATTACCTCTAATATTAAGCCATTTGGCATATTAGGTAAAGTGTCTTGGTCAAACAGAAATGTATTTAGAGGAGCAGAAGTATTAGAAGTGTCATTTCAAGGCTCTTTTTTAAATGTAGCAGCAGAACTTGCAGATAGTGATCGTTTTTTTAATGCGTATGAAATTGGTTCAAGTGCAACTTTAAAATTTCCAAGAATATTATTCCCAATAAACACGAGAAGTATTATTCCCAAAAGGATGACACCCAAAACCAATATTGAATTAAGTGTAGCCTTACAACGAAATATAGGTTTAGACCGACGGAATATCACAGGAGGTTTAAACTATACATGGAAAAGTTCAGCTACTACCAACCATAAATTTGAATTATTAAATGTTCAATACATAAGACACTTAAGAACCGATAAATATTTCACTGTTTATGAATCTCAAGCAGAACTTCTTGACGATATTTCAGATGTTTTAGTTCCAGACGCTACTTATACTACAGCTAGTGGAGAAAAATTATATGATGATAATGGCGATTTGAATTCTTCTAATTATCTTGAATATGTTCTTGATGATACTAATGGGTTTTCGATATCAAACCCTACTGAATATGAAGAAGCTGTAGATGTAGAAGAGCTTAGAAGTATTCTAACCGAAGATGCGTTGGTTCCTGTAATGTCTTACACTTATAATTACACCAATAGGGAAGGTTTTACTGACAACAGTTTTTCAGGTTTTACAGCCAAATTAGTTTCTTCAGGTAATCTTACATCAATGTTTGTAAATAAATCTTCTGAGAGTAATAAAAAAGAACTTTTTGGTTTAGAAGTAGCACAGTATTTAAAAACCGAAGTTGAGTATAAAAAATATTGGGGTATTAATTCAAAATCAACATTAGTTCATAGAACATTTATAGGGGCTGCTTTTCTTACTGGTAATTCTGAGTCGATACCATTTAGTAGAAGTTATAGGGCTGGTGGGTCTAATGATATTAGAGCTTGGAATACCTTTGATTTAGGTCCAGGCTCTGAAAGCAACTCATTAGAATTTAATGTAGGTAGTTTAAAACTAACCTCAAATTTAGAATATCGTTTTCAGGTTGTAAATAATATTTATAGTGCACTTTTTATTGATGCAGGTAATATTTGGGATATAACGAACTCTTCCATAACTGATAGTAAAGCAAAGTTTAATGGACTTTCGTCTCTAAAAGATATTGCTGTAGGTTCCGGGTTTGGTATCAGATACGACTTTAGTTTTTTAGTATTTCGTTTAGATGCAGGATTTAAAACATATGAACCATACCTTAGCTCTTCTAATAAATGGTTCAAGAATTATAACTTTGGTAATGCTGTATATAATATTGGTATTAATTACCCATTTTAAAACAGAAACGTAGTTTATCTCAGTTGCTTGTGCGATGTAAAAAAGTAAATTAGACAAAATACAACGTTTTCGTATTTTTACAGCTACTCCTGTTTCCATCCTATTTAATTTTTGTAAATTTACATTTCAATTATAATCAATAAATTATGGCTCACAATATAAAACCAGGTGTTGCAACAGGCGACCAAGTACAAGAGATTTTCAAATATGCAAAGGAAAAAGGATTTGCATTACCAGCGGTTAACGTAATTGGATCAGACACTATTAATGGTGTGTTAGAAACAGCTAGAGATTTAAATGCTCCAGTTATCATCCAATTTTCTAACGGAGGTGCTCAATTTAATGCAGGAAAAGGACTTAGCAATGAAAATCAGAAAGCAGCTGTTTTAGGTGCTATTGCCGGAGCTAAACATATTCATATATTGGCAGAAGCTTATGGTGTGCCAGTAATTTTACATACTGACCACTGTGCAAAAAAATTATTACCTTGGATTGATGGTTTATTAGATGCTAGTGAACAACATTTTAAAGAAACAGGCAAGCCTTTGTATAGTAGTCACATGATTGACCTTTCAGAAGAGCCAATTGAGGAAAACATAGAGATTTGTAAAACTTATTTGACTCGTATGAGTAAAATGGGAATGACGTTGGAAATTGAATTAGGTATTACTGGTGGTGAAGAAGATGGTGTTGATAATAGTGATGTTGATGAATCAAAATTATATACTCAACCTGAAGAAGTTGCTTATGCATATGAAGAACTTTCTAAAATAAGTGATAAATTTACTATAGCTGCAGCATTTGGTAATGTTCATGGTGTTTATAAACCAGGTAATGTAAAGTTAACTCCAAAAATTCTTAGAAATTCACAAGAATATGTTACCAAAAAATATGGTGTTGAGCATAATCATATTGATTTTGTTTTTCATGGTGGATCAGGTTCTACTGTTGAAGAAATCAGAGAAGCAATAGGTTATGGTGTTATAAAAATGAATATTGATACAGATATGCAATATGCATTTATGTCAGGTATTCGTGATTATATGATTGAAAAAGCTGATTATTTGAAAGCTCAAATTGGTAGCCCAGACGGTCCTGAATCTCCAAATAAAAAATATTATGATCCAAGAGTATGGTTGCGTAAAGGTGAAGATACTTTTGTAACTAGACTTAAAAAAGCCTTTGAAGATTTAAACAATGTTAACACATTGTAAAAAACCTTTTTAATTAAAAAGCCCAATAAAATTTAATTTTTGTTGGGCTTTCTTATTTTTTAGTAACTTGCATCTTAATAAATTTATATAATATGTCGTCTTGGTTTAAAAGAAAAGATAAAGGAATTCAAACTGCTACTGAAGATAAAAAAGATGTACCAAAAGGACTTTGGTACAAAACACCTAGTGGTAAAATTGTTGATACTGAGGAGTTGAAAGAAAATTTTTACGTGAGTCCAGAGGATGGTTACCATGTAAGAATTGGAAGTAATGAGTACTTTGAAATTTTGTTTGATGAAAATAAATTTACGGAGCTTAATGCTAAAATAACATCTAAAGATCCTTTAAAGTTTACCGATACAAAAAAATATACAGATCGATTAAAGGATGCTGAGGAAAAAACAAAATTAAAAGATGCTATAAGAACTGCCGTTGGTGAGTCTTTTGGTAAAGAATTGGTTATTGCTGCCATGGATTTTTCTTTTATTGGAGGTTCAATGGGGAGTGTTGTCGGTGAAAAAATAGCTAGAGCAATAGACTATTCAATTAAAAATAAAATTCCATTATTAATAATTTCAAAATCAGGAGGAGCAAGAATGCAAGAAGCTTCTTATTCTTTGATGCAATTAGTGAAAACATCTGCAAAATTAGCTCAGTTAGCTGAGGCAGGTGTTCCATATATTTCATTATGTACAGATCCAACTACGGGAGGTACAACGGCATCATATGCCATGTTAGGTGATGTAAATTTTGCTGAGCCAAATGCACTTGTTGCTTTTGCAGGACCACGTGTTGTAAAAGATACTACTGGTAAAGATTTACCTGAAGGTTTTCAGCGTTCAGAATTTGTCTTAGAACACGGTTTTTTAGATAAAATAATAGAGCGTAAAAATCTAAAAGAACAGATTAATCTATATATTGATTTGATTCAGAATTTACCAATTAGAACGGAGCCTCAAGTTAAGGAAAAGGCCTAAAAATAATCTAAAATCATTATCTTTACCTTCAAATAAAAAGTAAAATGATTTTTATAGAAAATGAAGGAGTTACAGATCCGCGTCTAAATCTTGCTCTTGAAGAATATGCGTTGAGAAACTTTAGTAGTGACCAAGATTACTTGTTATTCTACATCAACGAATCTTCGATAATAATAGGTAGGAACCAAAATACGTTAGAAGAGATAAACCAACAGTACGTAACAGATAACAATATTCATGTTGTTCGCCGAGTTTCTGGAGGTGGTGCGGTTTATCATGATTTTGGAAATCTTAATTTTAGTTTTATTACGAATCACGACAATAAAAGTTTAAACAACTTCAAGAAGTTTACGGCTCCAGTTATAAAAGTATTACAGCAATTAGGTCTTGATGCCGAACTAAAAGGCAGAAACGATATTCAAGTAGAAGAGAAGAAGATTTCTGGCACTGCTCAATTTTCTACTGGTAAGCGAATGATTAGTCATGGTACTTTGCTTTTTGACACTGATTTGGCTGAAGTAGTACACGCATTAAACGTTAAAATGAGCAAAATTGAATCGAAAGGTCACAAATCTGTTCGAAGTAGAGTAGCTAATATTTCAGAGTTTTTGAATAACCCGATGAAAATCGAACAATTTAAAAAATTATTGTTGGAAGGACTTTATGAAGAAAGTGAACCTTTTGAAAGTTATTATCTTACTGCAGATGAATGGAATGCTGTACATCAACTGAAAGCTGAAAAATATGATACTTGGGATTGGAACCACGGACGTTCACCTAAATTCAATATTCAACGTACAAAGCGTTTTCCAATAGGCGAAATTGATTTGAGAATATTTGTAGAAAAAGGGTATATCAAAGAATTTGTAATCTATGGTGATTTCTTTGGTAAAGAACCCGTTTCAAATATTGAAAATTTATTGAAAGGAATCCGTTATGAAAAAGAAGATATTTCAATGGCATTAAAAAGCATTGCTATCCGTGAATATTTTGGAGATATTCGAAAAGAAGATTTTTTAGAACTCGTTTATGGTGAAGATTAAAAAGATTTTTCTTTTAGAAGTCTGATATTTAAAATCAATTTATCGTCTCTATAAATGGATACATTGTCTTTTATATTCAGAGATGTTATGCTCATTACTTAATGCGAGCTATTGCTAATCGGAATAATAGTTTTATATTTGCCGCTCGAAATAATTCGATACATAAAAATTATTAATTAAAAAAACTTAATGTTAGCATGTATTTAGCAGCAGAAAAAAAATCAGAGATTTTCAAAAAACACGGAAAATCAGAAAAAGACACAGGTTCAACTGAAGGTCAAATAGCCTTATTTACTTACAGAATCAACCATTTGTCAGAACATTTAAAAAAGAATCGTAAAGATTTTAATACAGAGCGTTCTCTAGTAAAATTAGTAGGAAAACGTAGAAATTTACTTGATTACTTGATTAAAACTGATATTGTAAAATATCGTGAGTTAATTCAAGAGTTAAATATTAGAAAATAACAAAAAGAGGCTTTATGCCTCTTTTTTATTAATCCTGCCCCGATGAATTCGGGGGTTTCAGGATAAAAAAAGCTTACTTCTTTTCATTGGTTAACACACAACACACAACCTGACCGTCCAGCCTGACGGTAACCAATTGTTTAATTACACCTATCAATAGATGGGTTAAAAAATTTATTTATGATACCTAAGGTTTTTACCGAAATTATCGATTTAGGAGATGGAAGAACCATTTCTTTAGAAACAGGAAAGTTAGCAAAACAAGCTCACGGTAGCGTTGTTGTGCAATCAGGAAAATGTATGTTATTATGTACAGTTGTTTCTAACTACGAACAAAAAGATCTTGATTTTTTACCATTAACGGTAGATTATCGCGAAAAATTTGCTGCTGCTGGGCGTTACCCAGGAGGATTCTTTAAAAGAGAAGCAAGACCAAGTGATGGTGAAGTATTAACAATGCGTTTAGTGGACAGAGTTTTACGTCCGTTATTCCCTAAAGACTATCACTCTGAAACTCAAGTTATGATTCAGTTAATGTCTCATGATGATGATGTTATGCCAGATGCAATGGCAGGATTGGCAGCATCTGCAGCTATCCAATTGTCAGATTTCCCATTTGAATGTGCTATCTCTGAAGCCAGAGTAGGTCGTGTTAATGGTGAGTTTGTAATTAACCCAACTAGAGCTCAGTTGGCAGAATCTGACATCGACATGATGATTGGTGCTTCTGCTGATTCTGTAATGATGGTTGAAGGTGAAATGGATGAAATTTCTGAAGAAGAAATGACTGAAGCTATCAAGTTTGCACATGAAGCAATTAAAGTACAATGTGCTGCTCAATTAAGATTAGCTGAAGCTTTCGGAAAGAAAGAAGTTCGTGAATACCCTGAAGAAAGATCTGACGAAGATTTAGCAAAAAAAGTTTATGACATGGCGTACGATAAAGTATATGCCATTGCAAAAGCAGGATCTTCTAAGCATGAAAGAAGTGCAGCATTTTCTGAAATAAAAGAGGAAATCAAAGCAACTTTTTCTGAAGAAGAATTAGCAGATTTTGGTGGTTTAGTTTCTAAATATTATCGTGCTGCTGAAAAGGCGGCTATTCGTGATCTTACCTTAAATGAAGGGTTACGCTTAGACGGTCGTAAAACTGACGAAATTAGACCTATCTGGTGTGAAGTAGATTACTTACCATCTGTTCATGGTTCTGCAATTTTCACAAGAGGTGAAACGCAAGCTTTAGCAACCGTAACGTTGGGAACTTCTAGAGATGCAAATAAAATTGATATGCCTTCTCATGAAGGTGAAGAAAATTTCTACTTACATTATAATTTCCCTCCTTTCTGTACTGGAGAAGCTAGACCTATCCGTGGAACATCTCGTAGAGAGGTAGGACATGGTAACTTAGCTCAACGTGCATTAAAAGGAATGATACCTGCGGATTGTCCTTATACAGTGAGAGTTGTTTCAGAAGTATTAGAATCTAACGGTTCTTCTTCTATGGCAACAGTTTGTTCTGGTACAATGGCTCTTATGGATGCTGGGGTTCAAATGACAAAACCAGTTTCTGGTATTGCTATGGGATTAATTTCTGATGGAGATTCTGGGAAATATGCTGTTTTATCTGATATCTTAGGTGATGAAGATCATTTAGGTGATATGGACTTTAAAGTAACAGGTACGGCAGACGGTATTACCGCTTGTCAAATGGATATAAAAGTAAAAGGATTGTCTTATGAGATTTTAGTAAATGCACTAAATCAAGCTCGTAATGGTCGTTTACATATCTTAGAAAAAATAACAGATACTATTGCTACACCAAATGCTGATGTTAAAGAGCATGCTCCTACAATGGTAACAAGACGTATTCCTAACGAATTTATCGGAGCCTTAATTGGACCTGGTGGAAAAGTAATTCAGGAAATGCAAAAAGAAACTGAGACTACTATCGTTATTAACGAAGATCCAATAACTGAAGAAGGTATTGTTGAAATTTTAGGTGTTGGTAAAAAAGGTATTGATGCTGTAATGGCAAAAATAGATTCTTTATTGTTCAAACCTGAAGTTGGTAAGGTATACGAAGTTAAAGTTATCAAAATGTTAGATTTTGGTGCTGTAGTTGAATATATGGATGCTCCAGGTAACGAAGTGTTATTGCACGTAAGTGAATTAGCTTGGGAACGTACAGAAAATGTTAGCGATGTCGTTAATATGGGAGACGTTTTTGATGTAAAATATTTCGGTGTTGATTCAAGAACACGTAAAGAAAAAGTTTCTCGTAAAGCTATTTTACCAAAACCAGAAGGTTTTGTTGAAAGACCACCAAGAGAAAATAAAGGAAGAGACAATCGCGGACGTGATAACCGTCGCGATGATAGAAAACCAAGAAGAGATTAATTTCTTCTAGATTTTATAAATTTAAAACCTGTCAATATTATTATTGACAGGTTTTTTTGTTTTAAAGATATACTATCCATTGCTTAACATTTTACGAGTGAAAATAATTTTCAATGTTTTATTTCTTCCAAATGCTTTATGTAACACCTGCTATAGTTGTAATCAATGTCATTATTGTTGTTTGAAAACAACTCTGCGAAGGATAGTTTTAACAGATTTTTATCGTCTTATTTATAATATTAATAGGAATTTAACGTCTATAAGTGTTCTAATTAGGGAAATTGTTAACATCAAATTCATCTTTTTTTAATTTAAAGTGAAATAATTGTAACATTTCAGTAACTAGTAACGTATATATAGTACACAACAAAATTTAACATTAATAAAACAGCAGAAATTACATGAGACAACTTAAAATAACAAAACAGGTAACTAACCGCGAAACAGCATCATTAGATAAATATTTACAAGAAATAGGTAAAGTTGATTTAATTACTGCTGATATGGAAGTTGAATTAGCTCAGCGTATTAAAGCTGGTGATCAAGTGGCTTTAGAGCGTTTGACAAAAGCTAATTTACGTTTCGTAGTGTCTGTTGCTAAGCAGTATCAAAATCAAGGCTTAACCTTACCAGATTTAATTAATGAAGGTAACTTAGGTTTGATAAAAGCTGCTAAACGTTTTGATGAAACTAGAGGTTTTAAGTTTATTTCTTACGCGGTATGGTGGATTAGACAATCTATTTTGCAAGCATTAGCTGAGCAATCAAGAATTGTACGTTTACCTTTAAACAAAATTGGTTCTATTAATAAAATTAATAAAACATATGCCCGTTTAGAACAAGATAATGAAAGACCACCTTCTGCAGAAGAAATTGCAAAAGAATTAGACATGACTATTAATGACGTAAAAGAGTCGTTAAAAAATGCAGGGCGTCACGTATCTATGGATGCTCCTTTAATTCAAGGAGAAGATTCAAATTTATATGATGTATTGCGTTCTGGTGAGTCTCCAAATCCTGATAAAAGCTTATTACACGAATCTTTAAAAGTTGAGATTGAACGTGCTTTAGAAACCTTAACTCCAAGAGAAGCTGATGTTGTTGCCTTGTATTTTGGATTGGGTGAAGCTCAACCAATGACTTTAGAGGAAATTGGTGAAACTTTCGACTTAACTCGCGAAAGAGTTCGTCAAATTAAAGAAAAAGCAATTAGAAGATTAAAACATACTTCAAGAAGTAAGATTTTAAGAACTTACTTAGGATAGGTTTACGTTTTACTAACAATAATTTGGAAACGCTTAACATTTAGTTAAGCGTTTTTTTTTGTTTTATACGCTCAGATTTCGTCATTAATGATGTAAAAAAAACTAACCGTTACGCGTTAACCGCTAGTAACAATTTCACTACTTTTGTAAAAAACAGAAAAACATGAGTCATTTAATTGCACCTTCCATTTTAGCTGCTGATTTTGCCAACCTACAACGTGATGTAGAAATGATTAACAACAGTGAGGCCGATTGGTTTCATATTGATGTTATGGATGGCATGTTTGTACCCAATATCTCTTTTGGTATTCCCGTAATAAAAGCGATAAAAAAGCATGCTAAAAAACCAATGGATGTCCATTTAATGATTGTAGATCCTGATCGTTATATCAAAGATTTTAAAGAGGCAGGAGCAGATATTATAACAGTACATTACGAAGTTTGTAATCACCTGCACAGAACCATTCAAGCTATAAAGGCAGAAGGCATGCAAGCAGGAGTTGTACTGAATCCGCACACGCCAATTAGAGTGTTAGAAGATATTATTATTGATTTAGATTTGGTCTTATTAATGAGTGTAAACCCTGGTTTTGGTGGACAATCATTCATTGAAAATACCTATAAAAAAGTAATTCAATTGAAAGATTTAATTGAAAAATCAGGCTCAAAAGCTTTGATTGAAATTGACGGTGGTGTAAATGATAAGAATGCTCCAATGTTAGTTGGTGCCGGTGCCGATGTTTTAGTAGCTGGTAGTTTTGTGTTTAAAAGTGAAAATCCGACAGAAACTATTGCTGAGTTGAAGAACTTTTAGAGAACACTACTCAATGAGCTTATCTTGTTAGCTTTATAAGAAAATATATTTTCATTTCAATAATTTTCAAGAGGACAGTTAAATAAAATGAAATCTTTTTTAATTTTATTGGCAATTAATTTTTCATGTATCTGCAACGCTCAAAAAGTTGATGATACTAATAAGGCTGCACGAAAAATTTATCAAAAGCATCTCTCTCTCATCAAAAGATATTTTAAAGAAATTTATACAGAATCCGGTTTTAGTGATGATTCAAATAATAATTTTGAAGAGACTACCACTTTTCTTGTCATTCTTACAAAATTAGATTGTTATACTTACTCTTATGAAGGGTGTGAAGCTTCAGAAGAAAACTATTTAGATTGGAAAGCTTGGTATAAACTAAATAGGAAAAAATTATATTTAGAAAGAGATACCGTTAAAATCAAAGGTAATCCAATCTCCGTTAGAAACAACCCAATAAAATATTTTAAAAAGAAATTGAAATTGGTTAAAAAGTCAATTAAAAATAGATACTTCGAAGACCCTCCTTACATCGACGCTATTGTATTCTTAATAAATCTAACTGAAATCAAAGATGTTTATTATGATGAAGAATCCGACTTAGATATTCCAACTAGTAAACAAATTACATTTATCGAAAATTGGTTCAAAAAGAACAAAAACAAATTGTATTGGGATGTAAAGACACATTCTGTAAAATTAAAATGAAAGAATTACTCCTCAAGAAGTTTGTTAAATCCGTTTTACATTTGAGAGATTCTTCACTTAGCTTTGAATTACTTGAATATTCTATAATTCGTTTGCTACGTTCTGAATGACAGGAATGAAATAGACCATATTGTTTACTTTTTGTCTTGATTCCTGATTCTTTCCGTCTTGATTTAAAAGGACTGCGGACTGCCACTGCCTACAGAAGACTAGATCGAACATCCTTCACAATCAACTGCAACGAAGTATTGCCGTTCCAAGTGTTTTCACCTATGGTGTAAACGATATCAAAAGGTAGTCCGTTAGAAATTTCGGCATGTTTTTTACCTAAATTAAAACCAATACCGTTAAATTTTGTTCCGTCTTCTGAAACAATGCTCAATTTTAAGTGATCTTCATCTGCACCAACTTTTCTAGAATAACCTGTGTCTTTTACATTTTTACTCATAAAAACGGGACTCATATTCAGAGGGCCACAAGGTGCAAACTGTTGTAGAATTCGATAAAATTTAGGAGTTACTGCTGATAATTCTAGCTCCAAATCAATTTTAATTTCTGGTTGTAATAGTTCTGGAGGAATACTATTTTTTACTACTTCTTCGAACTTATCTTTAAAATTTTTATAGTTTTCTTGTGATAAAGTAAGTCCTGCAGCATATTTATGACCTCCAAATTGCTCAATAAATTCCGAGCAGGCTTCTAGGGCATTGTACACATCAAACCCGCTTACGGATCGGGCGGAAGCCGCTAATTTATCACCACTTTTTGTGAAGACTAGGGTAGGGCGATAATAATTTTCAATTAAACGAGAAGCAACAATACCAATGACTCCTTTATGCCAATCTTCTTGGTAAACTACTGAAGAAAAATCTTCTGTTTCATTATTTTCTTCAATTTGTTGCAGGGCTTCAATGGTAATTAGTTTATCCAGATCGCGACGGTCGTTATTAAAAACTTCAATATCAGCTGCCATAGTTTGAGCTGTTTCAAAATCTTCTTCACATAATAACTCAACAGCATAATTTCCATGTTTCATTCTACCTGCCGCATTTATTCTTGGGGCAATCACAAAAACAACATCAGTAATAGTTAACACCTCTTTTTTTAATTGATGTGTCATGGCTCTAATTCCACTTCTAGGATTGGTGTTAATCCGTTCCAAACCATAATAGGCAAGAATTCTGTTTTCACCATTCATAGGGACAATATCTGCAGCAATTGCAGTTGCTAGCAAATCTAAATACGGCATTAAATCGTCAATAGTTTGATTACGTCTCGAAGCCAACGCTTGCACTAATTTAAAGCCAACACCACAACCACATAATTCATCAAATGGATAGTTACAGTCTTCTCTTTTTGGGTCTAAAACGGCTGCTGCTTTGGGAAGTTCGTTACCAGGTCTATGGTGATCACATATAATAAAATCAATATTTTTATTGTTGGCATAATCGACTTTATCAATTGCTTTTACACCACAATCTAATGCAATTATTAATGAAAAATTATTGTCTTCAGCAAAGTCTATACCTTTATAAGAAATACCATAACCTTCTTGGTATCTATCCGGAATGTAAGTAGCAACATTTGGGTAATAGGTTTTTAAATAAGAAGACATTAAAGAGACTGCTGTTGTGCCATCAACGTCATAATCACCAAAGACCAAAATGTTTTCATCATTAGCAATTGCTTTTTCAATGCGGTCAACTGCTTTTTGCATGTCTTGCATTAAAAAAGGATCATGTAACCTTGATAAATCAGGTCTAAAAAATGATTTGGCTTCCTCGAAAGTTTCAATGTTGCGTTGCACTAAAAGCGTAGCCAAATTAGTGTCAATAGACAACTTTTTTGCTAAGCTACTTACTTTATCTAATGTTGGTAAAGGCTTTAATGTCCAACGCATAGTATTGTTTTTTAGAAGTATTTTTTTATTTAAAATTTATTAAATATGTTTTCCTTTTTCCCAACCGTGTTTCCCTAAATATTGGTTACCACTTTCAACGGCACCTTCTTCTATAGATGTACCCATGGAGTCGTTCCATCTGTTTAAGTATCCAAAGAGAGATATTACACCTAACATTTCTACAATCTCACCCTCATCCCAATATTCATATAATCTTTTTTTAATTTTTTCGTCTACATCGTTCGGTACTTGACTTGCTGCCAATGAAAAATCAAGTGCAGCACGTTCAGCTTCATTAAATGCGGGATGTGTTCTGTATTCCCAAATATTATCTAATTGTTCTTGTTCTGCTCCATAACGTTCTGCGGCTCTTATGGCATGTGCTTGGCAGTAACGACACCCCGTTGAATTACTACTTACCCAAGCAATCATTCGTTTTAAGGCTGAGGTTACCCTGCCTTCATTTGCCATTACCGCTTTGTTTAAATTGATAAAAGCTTTACTAATTGCGGGTCTGCGTTGCATTGTTAATACTGAATTGGGACAAAACCCTAAGGTTTCATTAAAAAATTCAGCTAATTTTTTGGTTTCTATATCATGTTCTGATGATAATGGAGTTACTAAAGGCATATAATTTTGATTTGAGATGTTAGACTTGAGATTTTAGATTACAAACTCTAAAATTTAGAAGTACCAAATTACAACTAAATCTCAAAGTAGAAAAAGTAAACCCTATAACAGAACTAATTTTTTTCAGAATATCAATACTTAAAAAGTCCTATTTGGCTTCGTTGATTATTTTCTACAGATGGTTTTAATTGATGAAATTATGGTTCAAAATATCAAAAAAGATATCTATTCATTTTAATAATTGTTTTATTGTTATTTGGATAAATACCCTTATTTTTAATTTTCATTAAATATAATTTTATGCAACTAATACTTAGACCCTACGAGTTAAAATTAGAACATACATTTCGAATTTCAAGAGAAGCAAGAGACGTTCAAGAAAGCCTTGTCGTTGAATTAAAGGATGGAGAAATTTCTGGTTATGGAGAAGCCACAGCCAATCCCTATTACGGAGCTACTATTGAAAAAATGTCTGCTGATTTAACGGCGTTGGAGTCCTTAATTAAAGCGAATGCAACGTTGGAACCTTCAGCGTTTTGGCAAATAATGTATCCTAAATTAAAGGATAATATGTTTGCTCTCTGTGCGTTAGATTTGGCTTATAATGATTTGTATGCAAGAAAAAAGGGAGTAAAACTATATGAATATTGGGGGCTCGATATTAATAATAACCCAATCACTGATTATACTATAGGTATTGATACCATTGAAAAAATGGTTTCTAAACTAAAGGAAAAACCTTGGCCTTTGTATAAAATTAAGTTAGGTACAAAAGAAGATATTGCTATAATTAAAGAGTTGAGAAAACATACCGATGCTGTTTTTAGAGTAGATGCCAATTGTGGTTGGTCGGTTGATGAAACACTCAAAAATGCAGTTGTATTAAAAGAATTGGGAGTAGAGTTTATAGAGCAACCTTTAAAAGCAGATGATTGGGGTGGACATAAAACATTATTCTTAAAATCAGTTTTACCAATAATAGCAGATGAAAGTTGTATGGTAGAGGCAGATGTAATGAAATGCCACAATCACTTTCATGGTGTTAATGTAAAATTGACAAAATGTGGTGGGTTAACCTCTGGAAAACGAATGTTAGAAAAGGCAAGAAAATTAGGAATGAAAACGATGGTAGGTTGTATGACGGAATCTTCTGTTGGTATATCTGCAATTGCACATTTATTGCCTTTATTAGATTTTGTTGATATGGATGGAGCGATCTTACTTTCAAATGATATTGCCGACGGTATTACCATTACTGACGGGGTTATTACATATAGTGAGTTGAACGGTACCGGAGTTAAATTAATTGCTTAATGATTGTAGATAATTTTCCGGATAGAACCATTACTGTTGAGGGTAATGAATACCTATATTTCGGCGGAACTGGATATTTGGGCTTAGCAACACACCCTGAGTTTGTTGACATTCTATTGGGTGCTATTAAAAAATGGGGAACCTTTTATGGTAGTTCACGTAATTCAAATATTAAACTTTCAATATATGATCAGTTTGAAAACTATTTTGCTGAACAAATAGGTGCGGAGGACGTATTAACAGTTTCTTCTGGAACACTCGCAGGTAGATTAGTTATTGATTTTTTGAAGAAGTCAAATCCTATATTTTTTCATTATCCAAAGACACATCCTGCAATTTTAGCGGACGGCAGCTTGCCTTTGTTTATTGATAATAAGTTACATCCGCGATTGCTTGAAGCAACCGATGAAGAAATTGTAATTACAGTTGATGCTATCTTGGGTCTAGAAGTAGCCCCAGTATCTTTTAATTTTTTGGATAACATATCAACCTCTAAAAAAATTACATTAGTAATTGATGAATCACATAGTTTAGGTGTTTTGGGTGAAAATGGTAATGGCGTTTTTGGCGGTATACAACATTCAAATGTTGAAAGTAAAATTATGGTTTCCTCTTTAGGAAAAGCCTTAAGTTTATCTGGTGGAGTTATTGCTGGGAATAGAGAATTTATCAATAAGTTAAGAAACGAATCAATGTTTGTCTCTTCTTCCGCTGCAAATCCTGCATATTTAGAAGCATTTTGTAAGGCTGAGGATATTTATGAGACTCAAAAGAAAAGATTGGTAAACAATCTAAATTTTATTGCTGATAGATTACAAGCTAAGGACGGTATAAAATTCAATAAAAATTATCCTGTTATTTACAGTGAAGATGAGGGTGTTTATAATAAGCTATTTACTGAGGGTATTATTATTACAAATTTTAAATATCCTACTTATAAAAATATGATGAATAGAATTGTA
Organism: Aureibaculum flavum; assembly: GCF_016406085.1. GTDB lineage: Bacteria > Bacteroidota > Bacteroidia > Flavobacteriales > Flavobacteriaceae > Aureibaculum > Aureibaculum flavum. Next base: position 93,897 of record NZ_JAEHFJ010000003.1, on the reverse strand, counting down.
ATCACAGCGAATCATACAGAAGAAGATTTAAATAGATTAATAAAAATTTTAAATAAATAGCAATGACAAATACAGTAAAAACTACTTGGAAAGGAGACATGAAATTTGAATCTACTAACCCTAGTGGAATAAATTTAATGATTGATGCCGGCGTAGATGATGGAGGTAAAGGTGAAGGGTACAGACCAAAGGCACTGATGCTTTCTGCATTAGCTGGCTGTTCTGGATTAGATGTTGTTTCGTTATTAAAGAAAATGAGAGCTGAAGTGGATGCATTTAACATTGATATTACGGCTGAGTTAACTGAAGAACATCCTAAATTTTATAAGAAAGTACATGTAGTTTATAATTTCTATGGTTCAGATTTTAAAAAAGATAAGATTGAAAAGTCTGTAAATTTATCAGTAGATCGGTATTGTGGAGTGATGGAGATGTTTAGACAGTTTGCTGAAGTTACTACGGAGATAAAATATATTGAGAAATAGTGGACTTAAATCAGATGTATAGACAAAAAAAGGTTTAGAATATTCCTAAAAAAAGAAAGCCAACTAAAATTAATTAGTTGGCTTTTCTCTCAGGTTTAATTGCTAATTATAATGCAGTTATTTGTCTTACACGTGCACGGTATGTTGGTGAATCATTACGATAGCCGACAAATATATGGTGTCTTGCATAACCAATATATCCAGTCCAGTAATCGCTATATTCAACCATGTTTCCATAGGCATTTTTAAGAATTAAGTTTCCTTGATCTGATCCATCATCTCCTATTACTCTTAGACGATAATAGATATAACCATAACCTGAAGATATTTCTATTCTTTTATTTACATCTGCTTTACTCCATGAAGTAGCTTCTCCAAAGGCAACCGGTTCTCCTAAATTCGCCCATTCACTTCTATCACCTGTCTCATTATCTACTATATATTGAAATTGATATTGTAGCGTTAAATCAGTAGGTACTCCTTCAGACTCATACATTAGGTTATAAAACCTGATGTTTGTATAATCACCAGTTCCGTCCGTGGTGTAAGTAGGATATGGCACTTCTGCATCTATAATAAGTGGAGCTTCATCAAAGTTATAAATGATTATAGTAGATTTTCCTGCGGGTAAATCTACATTAACATCATAAACTAGATCTAAATCAGAGCCTTTATAGAAAGTCAGTTTTGACGCTCCAGCTTGAGTGGTATAATATTTACCTACACTTGTTGGGAGGTAACTATTAATTTTTAATGGAGAAGCGTCAGTTGATAATAGCTCACCATTCAATTCTATTTTATTTATATAATTTGAAGATCCAGTGCTTATTGGAATCATATAAAATATTTGGAATTGTGCGGTAGTTGTACTAACGTCCTCAGCCATATATTCTATCTCATTTTTCTCGCAACTTGCAACTAAAAAAGTGCAAAGGAGAAATAATCCTATTTTAGTTATATTTTTCATATTTGTATATTTCTTGTTTTGTATATTTCTTGTGTTAACATATCTCATTATTGAGGTAGCTCACCAGGGTAAGCAAACCAAGGAATTGATGTGTGATAGTTAGGTGCCGTTCCAGATATCGGTGTAAGTATCTCCAATGATTTAAGATTCCACATATATTCAGAATTAAAACGTGGTCTTATTCTATAACTTGGAGAACCTTCATTGTTTATATTGTAAGTTCCTTTTCGTCCTTGAACTTGAGCTGGTGATAAATAGAGACCTTTATATACTTTAGTTGGATTGGTATCCCATTTTTGTTCTACTGTGGTTTGTGTCCATCCATTACCTTCACTAGGGTATTCACCTGTATAATCTACGTCAAAGTGATATTTACGCATATCTACCCATGCTTCTGCGGCTCCCCATGGATATAAAGATACCCATTTCTGCATCATAATATGAGATAATGAAAAGTCTGTTAATCCTCCTACAAATGGACCTTCTAGATATTCGTCTGCCAATGTATTAAATAAAGCAGTTGTAATTTTATCTCCTCCAGTAGGACTTCCAGAAGTTCCTGTTTTAATATATCTTGCCGATGTTTGCATGTCAGCACTAACGCCTCTTTTAAAAGCATCAAATGCAAGCGTTGTCTGGTTTGTTTTCCAATAGGCTTCTGCCAAACAAAACTGAATTTCAGCATAGGTTGTCATAACGTATGGTGCTTCATCTCTAAATAACCAACGACCAGTTCCGTCATGTTCTGCACCTTCATAGGCTGAGTTTGCAATTCTTCCATAAACGGAAGGTGCCGTGCCTAAGGGACCATTTGCTGATGTAAAGGTTCCGCCGTAGTACTCATACGTTTTTACACTGTCTGCATTACTTAAGTTTTCATAGTTTGGATTGCTCGTTGTAGATAACTTAACGGTTACTCGTGGGTCAAAATGTCCTAATTCATTTACTAATGTATCCGTGATAATTTGATTATCAGCAAGTTCGAATGGGTAATATTCGGTAACAACATCAAGGTTATTTTTATCGCCAGTAGCTTCGTCATAAGTTGGTACCGTACCAGTAAATACCTGTACAGCATATTCATGTTGAAAGTAGTTGTCTAATAAATTACCTCTGGCCGTTCCCCAAAAATTATTAAATGAACTGAATGGAGCAGATTGTGATCCTCCTGCAATGGATACCGTAGCATCATCATCAGGACTTTGAAAAGATTTACTTGCCGCATCTATCAATTCTTGTGAATAACTAGCTGCAAAATCTGTTTTGTTTGTTAAAGAAGATAAATTACGAACAATAACTGCATATGCAAATTTAATCCACTTGTCTTTATTTCCTTCATATATAAAGTCATTAGAACTAATTTTATCAGCATAAACATGATCATCTGCTCTTTCTAATAATTCGATAGATTTATAGGCCCACTCTCTTACTTGTGCATAAATTTCTTTTTGATAATCATAATCGTGTGAAAGTAAATCTGGTACAAAAGCATCGTTCATCGGTAATTCACCGTGAACCTTCGTTAACAAATCCCAGCTAAAAGCTTTCATTGCATAACCAATACCTGCCAAGGTCCAATCTTCAGCGTCCATAGACTGATTAATCATGTTTTCAAGGTTCTGACCTTGATTCCAATAGGTCATTCTCCAAATTTCACCAGCAGCATCACTACCAACACTGTAATAATTAAGGGCAAAATTAGCATAAGAAGTTGTTCCCCACATCTGAGCCATTGGTGCTATAGCACGTCCGTCCCAATAAATTCCATTGTATTGTTGGGTAATATTAGCCAAATATAAATAGCCATCTGCATAAGAGGGGCCATCTACATTGGTGTTTACGTCAAGGTAGTCTTCGCAGCTTACTAAGCTGAAAAATATTGATAATATGTATATAAATTTTTTCTTCATGATATCTATTCTTTAATTTAATATTATACTTAATCCTATTGAATAACTACGAGGGTTTGGTATTGCCATTACATCATAGCCTTCTCCACCAACACCACCTGCAGCAGCAGAAACAGCGTTACCAACAGCGTCTATACCTGAATAGTTTGTCCAAGTAAATAAATCATTAGCCACAAAATATAGGTTCATAGAATTAAGTAATTTAGACTTTTTAAGGATGTCATCTGGTAAACGATATGCCAAACGTAATTCACGTAGTCTTATATATTTTATATCTTTTTCTATCCAATCTTCATCTCCTCCAGTAAATATGCTAGAACCATATGTACCATAATCAACAGATATTGTATTTGTAGTTGGATTGGCTGTGTTTTCATTACCATCTTTTATAACCCCTTCAAATACTTGATCTGGTCCTTCTCTTAATTCAACGGACTCCCAACTTGTACCTCTTTGCATCATATAGCGTTTAGTACCATTAACAACGGTAGCACCTAAACGTCCTGAAAACAATCCTGATAAAGTTAAGTTTTTATACTTTAAACGCGTAGTTATACCAAAACGTAAATCTGGTTCTCTGTTTCCAAGATTAGACCATTCAGAAGAAGTTAAAGGTAAACCACTTGTTGGAGAAATTAAGATATCACCGTTATCATTACGTTCATAAGCTCTACCCGTTAACGATGTAATAGGGTTTCCTACACTAATACCAGTTCTTATATTTCCAGATAACCAAGTGTATGCGTTATAATATTCTGTTACGTTTTCTGGAAGATAAACAACCTCAGATGTTCCGTGAGATCCATTAACACCCAAATTCCAAGTTACATTTTCAGTTTTTATAACATCAACATCAATTGCGGCTTCCCACCCTTTTGTTTCAAAGGTACCTACGTTTAAGGTGTTTAATACAAAACCAGTAGCATAACTTAATCTAAAACCTTGTATTATTTGATTTGAATTTTCTGTTTCAAAATAAGAAAAAGTACCTTTTACTCTATTTTTAAACAATCTAAAATCAACTCCTACCTCTTGTCCAGTAGTAATTTCTGGTTTCAAATTTCTATTAGGTCCAGTAAATCCATATTTATAACCACCACCTGTTAAGCCCGTAGTTTGTAATTCTGGGTCAATTTGTAATGGTCTAGCATCTTTACCAACTTGAGACCAAGAACCTCTTAATTTTAAGTAACTGATAGCTTCTACATCTTTAATAAAATCTAAATCAGATAAAACGAATGAACCTTCAATAGATGGGTAGAAATAACTGTTATTTTCTTTAGGTAATGTAGATGACCAGTCATTTCTAGCTCTAAAAGTAAGAAAGGCCATGTTATTGTAACCCACTTGAAACTGACCAGAAATACCTTGTACTCTACGTTTGGTGTTTCTTTGTTTAGAAACAATAGTTAAAGGATCTACATTGTTAATGGATTGAAAACTAGCATCAATAAAGTTAGTACCATAAGTAGAAGCTCGTGTAATCTTATTTTCTAATTGGTGATATCCAACTTGTGCTGATACTGAAAGTTTGTCATCAAAATACTTATTGTCGTAACCAGAAAGTATATTAATACTAGGGTCAGAATAATTTGCATTAACTAAACTATAAGAACCATCGCCAGCATTATTATACGCATAATAAGGGTTTCTAGAAGAAACATAGGTTTGATTTGCCACATCCCAACCAACTTGTGCTCTTAAAAAGGCATTTTTAATGGGTGTAAAGTTAAGCGATACATTACCTAAAATACGATCTGATTCGTCGTAGTATTTATTGTTATACATATCAAATAAAGGGTTTAACAAGTCAACATCATGGTAATATTCAGGGTTTCTCATATGTAAACCATCTTCAGCTAAATAATTACTCATATCATCAACAACAGGCCATAACATAGCACGGTATAATGGGCTTTCTGTACCTCTTCTTACCTTGTTATTTTCTGTACCCGTATATTGCATAGAACCTTCAAATTTTAACCAATCTGTAATTTGAGCTCTACCAGATAAACTTAAATTTGTTCTTTCATATTCTGTAGTTTTAATAACTCCAGTTTCATTTAGTTGTGAAAAACTAGCACGGATGGTAGCCTTATCAGAACCACCTTCAACAGCCACATTGTAACGTTGTTGAACACCTGTTTGAAGAATGGCATCAACATTGTCATATAATTGTTGACCTTCTGGGTACAATCCACCATATTTACTTGTGTAGTAATAATTAGTAGTTCCACGGGCTCCGTTAGCATATTTATCTTGCATTTCTGGATAACCATACGCATTACTTAATTTGATATAGTTACTAAAGGTAACTCTACCTTTACCGGCTTTACCTTTTTTAGTAGTGATGATAATGGCTCCGTTAGAAGCATCCGAACCATATAAAGCAGCCGCACCGGCACCTTTTAATACGGTTATCGATTCTACGTCTTCAGGGTTAAAATCATTACCACGTGAAGAGAAATCTGAGTTGTTAACAGAATACTCGCTTGTGGCTCCACCTGCCATCCCGTTAGGATCGAAAGAAGAGTTGTTCATTGGTACACCATCTACTACATATAATGGTTGGTTGCTACCAGATATCGAAGTTATGTTTCTTAAAACTACATTACTAGAAGCTCCTGGTGCACCACTTGTAGAACTGATTTGAAGACCAGGTACACGTCCGGAAAGAGCTGTAATAAAATTCTCTCTACCAGATTCGGTAATAGTTGCTCCGTCAATTGTCTGTGTTGCAGCACCTACACCTCGTTCGGCTCGTTTTTGGCCAAATTCAGCAGTAATCATTACTTCGCCTAAAACTGAAGCATCTTCAATCAAAGTTATATCTAAGATTTCACCAGATACTACTTGTTCTTGTTTTTTGTAACCAATAGACGAAAAAACTAATGTTGTCCCTTCTGCTACCGATATTTTATATTTTCCATTAAAATCGGTTGCTGTTCCTTTCTTTGTTCCTTTCACTAATATCGTTACTCCTGGCAAGGGTGTACCAGTTTCGTCTGCTACCGTACCACTCACACTAATATTTTGTGCGGATAATAGGGCAAAAGAAGTTGTAAAGAAAATTAGGAAGATTGCTTTAATTTTTTTTCTCATGAATGAATTATTTTCGTTAGTACTGGTAAACATATAAAAAATATTGCAATCTTTTGCGGTTTTAGCTTTGTTTTTGCTGTTTTTTGAAAATTTAACTTAATTTGCGAACTAATTAATACATTTATACCTTAAATTATGAGAATATGATCTTTAAATTAAATATTTTTTCAATAGTTTTATTTTGTATTGGGATATATCTTACAAAAACGAATGAATTACCTTCAAAAAACAGTAAAAACCTGCAAATCAGTGAAATCATTACGGGTGCGGACCAAACCGAAAAATATGTACCTTATTTAAAAGATAAGCGGGTAGCAATAATGGCCAATCCTACAAGTATTATAGGAGAAAAGCATTTGGTAGATAGTCTTCAGAACTTAGGGGTAAACATTGTAAAGGTATTTGGTCCGGAGCATGGGTTTAGAGGAAATGTTGGTGCCGGTGTTCATGTTACTGATGAAATAGATCGTAAAACAGGAATACCTATTGTTTCTTTATATGGTGCTAAAAGAAAGCCTTCAAAGAAAGATTTCGAAGATATTGATGTGCTTATTTATGATTTGCAAGATGTTGGTGTTCGGTTTTATACCAATATTAATGCGTTGGTACGTTTGATGGAGGCGTGTTATGAAAATGATAAGGAGCTACTTATTTTAGATCGGCCTAATCCAAATGGTTATTTAATTGATGGACCTGTATTAGATATGAAATATAAATCGGGGATAGGTAAATTTCCTATTCCGATGTCTCATGGATTGACTGTGGCTGAGTTTGCTCAAATGGCAAATGGTGAAGGTTGGGTTACATTAAATGGCAAACCTGTACAATGTAAGCTGAAGATAATATCTGTTGCCAATTATGATCACAATATGTCTTATACCTTGCCGGTATCACCTTCTCCAAATTTAAATACGCAATTATCTGTATTATTATATCCGTCTACATGTATGTTTGAAGGTACTTATATTAACCATGGTAGAGGCACAAAGTTTCCTTTTACTGTTTTTGGGAGTCCTGCTTATAAAGGTATTTATGATTTTTCATTTACTCCTAGAAGTATAAAAGGCATGTCAATGACACCTATATTTATGGATGAAGTGTGTTATGGTTTAGACTTACGAAATTACGATACTGATGTATTGAGAGAAAGCAAGCAAATAAATTTGAAATGGATAATGGAATTGTATGCTTCTAGCCCAGAAAAGGAAAAATTCTTTGATGGTAGTTTAAGTAATCAAATGAATAGTATTGAAATTCAAATAGGTTCAGGGCTGTTTAGACAACAAATTATTGACGGAGTACCCGAATCAGAAATTCGTGCGAGTTGGGAGTCTGGTTTAACGAATTATAAAGAGATGCGTAAGAGCTATTTATTATATCCTTAAAACTATTAGAAGCAAAAAATCCTCGGCTATAACCGAGGATTTTTTGTTTTAAATAATTTAAAAAAGAATAATAATTTCTTTTTGCTTTTTTATTGATCCCACCACATACGAGTAGAAAATGTATCGCCACCCATATCAGCGATTGCTTGTGCTAAGTTATCACCGTTAACAGCACCTTCACTATTTGGATAAAAATATCTTCTTGGAATTTCAGTAGCATTTGTTGTAGCAGCCATTGGAAAGTTTAGTACAGGATAGTCTAATCTTCTCCATTCGCTCCAAGCATTTCCACCTTGAGAATATAGTGCAATATATTTTTGCTCACCAATATATTTTTTCCAATTAGATGCATCATATTGAACATCACTTTGGGCGAGATAAGTATTTGTGTCTGTTCCACTAACGCCCCACTGTTCCATACTAGCTGTAATTGCTTGTTGGTATGTTGTAGCAGCATCGGCAACGGATCCGAACCAGCCTCTTTGTTCAGCTTCAGCTTTTATAAAGAGTAATTCAGAATAGGTCATAATATAGCTTGGAAAATCAATAGCCCTAGTCATTTCATTTGGCAATGAACGCTCATCAATTGCATAGAAAAAGGTATCTGATGTATCTAATCCATATGGGAATCCGATATAGTCTCCATCAACATTTGGATCTGCATATTTTGAAATTCTTGGATCTGAAGGGCTAGAATCTGTCCCTGAACCATAAGTATTCATCAATTCTGTAAGAGGTTCTGCTATAAAAGTCCAAGCTTGAGTTAAAAACTCTATGTATAATGGATTAGCATTTGCCTCTTCGTTTTGATATGCAACTACCGCATTATCATTATTACTAGTAAATATGGTTGACCCTAAAGCATCGGCGACTTCAGTTTGAGCTAAACTCGGATTTGCTTCAGACATACGCATGGCAATTCTCGCTCTCATTGAATTTGCAAAAGCTTTCCATTTTGCCATATCCCCATTATACATTAAATCTCCAGTGGAGAAACCAGAAGCGTTTGTATCAATGAGTGCAACAGCATCTTTTAACTCTTGAATCAAAGCAGGATAAATATCTTCTTGCTTATCAAATTTTGGTAACGTTATATCATTATTAAAAGTTTCTGAATACGGTATATTTCCCCAAGTATCAGTTAAGTTATGAAAAACCCATACTTTTAATATGGTTGCAACAGCAATTTGATTTTCATTTTTACCATAAACAGAATAGCGATCCTTATCGTCACCTGAGTTTAAATTAATTATTTCCATTACTTCTGGAAGAATCCCATAAAAGGCACTCCAGTCTCCTTCTGCTGAAAGACCATAAAGACTTCTAGTCGTTGTTTCTCTTTGAGCCCATTGCTGCGAATAGAACATCATTGTTTTGTTATAACCTAATCCCGAGTTTACATTGATTAAATTCTGAGTTGCAGAAGTTAAAAGTGTCGGAGTTGGCACTTCAGTTGCAGCTAAAGGATTTTTGTTAAGTTCTTCAAAATCGCTAGTACAAGAACTTATACTAACAATTAATATATATATTATTACTATTTTTTTCATAATTTGAATTTTAAAATGATAATTTAATATTCATACCTACAGTTCTAGCAGTGGGTAATTGACCATATTCTCTACCTTGAATATTTCCTGAAGCATTTCCAGCAGACTCAGGGTCGTATCCATCAGGAGTATTTCTTGAAAGTATTGCCAAGTTTCTTCCTACTAATGAGATGTTAAGAGCACTAAGAGATAATTTCTCTAATACTTCTGACGAGAATGAATATTGTAAAGACATTTCTCTTAATTTAACAAAGCTTGCGTCAAATGTTGTAAAATCACCAGGGTTTCTACGCATTAATCTAAAATATTGATCTACGCTTGCAACAGGTGTAGTGTTTGTTACATAGCCTCCATTGCCATCAGACATAACGCCGTCAGCAACCAGACCGTTTTCACGAACACCGTTAGCTGCCGTAATATCAATGGTTCCAGCATAGATAGCCGTTTGATAACCTCTAGCGTAATATACACCTCCTTTTTGAATGTCAATTAAAGCCGATAGCGTAAAGTTTTTATAGCTAATTGTATTCGTTATACCAGAGGTCCAATCAGGCAACACACTGCCAATAAACTCTTGTTCACCACTGACATAATATCCATTTGCATCCACTATTTTATTTCCATCAGGATCACGGGCAATTTTTGTAGCATAAACAGAACTAAAAGGTTCACCAACGCGTGACTCTAAAGTTACAATTGCCGGACCTGAAGTATAAAAAGTTGACATTAAATAAGAATCTAAACCTTCAGCTAATTCAACAACTTCGTTATTGTTTTTTGCCCAATTTACGCCTACATTCCAAGAAAAATCTTCGGTCTTAATAGGGGTTCCTGTTAATAGTACTTCAATACCACTGTTTTTAATTTCTCCAGCATTTACCCACTTACTTGAATATCCAGTGGTTTCAGATACTGTAATTGGCATGATTTGATTTTTAGTATTTCCCGTATAATACGTTAAATCTAAACCAAGTCTATTTTGATACATTTTCAATTCAACACCAGTTTCAAAAGAATTTGTTATTTCAGGTTTTAATTCGGAGTTGTTAAGAGTTGACGGTAAGTAAAATACTGGATTACCACCAACTGCAGCCCCTTGAACATAATCATTATTTAATCTATATGGGTCAGTGTCGTTACCTACTTGTGCCCAACCTACTCTGAATTTTCCTAAATTTATTTTTTCACTTTCAATAAATTCTGAAAATAAAACACTTCCTGTAACAGAAGGGTAGAAGTATGACCAATTGTCTTTAGGTAAAGTAGAAGACCAATCATTTCTTGCTGTTAAATCTAAATACAAATAATCTTTATAACCTAATGAAGTACTTGCATAAATACTATTAGTTTCTTTATTTGAAAGACCTCTAGATAGGTAAGGGGCATCTACTGAATTAGCTAAAGAATAAATATTATTAACCGTGAGGCCTCCTTGTGTTGCACCAGAATTAGATTCTAACGTTCTCGTCATTTTGTTTGCCCCTAAATTGGCAATTAATGAAATGTCTTCTGTTAAATTAGGATTGTTGTATTGTAATAATGCATCGATATTTTCTTCACTAAAATTATACATTTTACTAATAAAATAGGGAGTATATCTAGAGCCAACAGCTCTTCTGTCTCGCCTTCTGTCGTCATATCTATCAAATCCATATTTTAAAGTAGCACTTAACTCATTGGTAATGTCATATTTTACATTAATATTACCTATGAATCTGTTTTTTTCATCATCTTGATAGTCTTCATATGCCAACCAAAACGGATTGTTTGCCCTAATGCTAGTTGAACTTAAATCGCCAGTTCTCCAAGTTCTTTGGGTTCCGTCAGCTCTTTTATAATCTCTTAGTCTATCTATATCTAGTTGACGTTGAGACCAGATAACCATATTATAGGTTAAGTTATCACTACTACCACCTAATTTAGGTCTTGCAGTACCTTTTGTGTTAATGTAATTGAAGTTGGTAGAAATGGATAGTTTATTTATTTTTCCATTTAAGTTTATATTAAATGTATTTCTATTGATATTACTATTAGGAATAATACCATCGTGATTTAAATTGGTATAAGACACTCTGTAGTTACCAAATTCACCACCATTACTTACGGCAATATTTGTTTTATGGATTTCACCAGTATTAAAAAAGTCTTTATAGTTGTCTGGATGAGCAACCCATGGTCTAACTTCACCGCCATTACCATCACCATCCCACTGACGAACTAATCTTCCGTCTAATTTTGGTCCCCAACTTTCGTCTGTACTCACATTTTGAATGGGAATGCCATCATCACCAATATTTGCAAAGTCTAAAGATTGACCTCCACCATATTCATTTTGTAAACCTGGAAAATCATAAGCACTTTCAAGTGAAAAGCCATAATTAACATCTACACCTAATCCATTTCTTTTTTTACCTTTTTTAGTCGTTATTAAAATAACACCATTGGCCGCTCTTGAACCATATAGTGCAGCAGCATTTGCTCCTTTTAATACACTAATAGAAGCTACGTCATCAGGATTTATATCTTGAGCAGCATTACCATAATCTACGTTACCATTAATATCATCTCTACCACCATAGGCTTGTGTACCACTGCCAAAATTGGAGTTGTCAATTGGTACTCCGTCTACAACAAATAGTGGTTGGTTATTACCTGTTAAAGAAGAGGCTCCTCTTAATAGAATTCTTGAAGAACCACCTATATTGTTTGTTCCTTGAATTTGAACACCTGCTATTTTTCCAGATAGCGTGTTTACAACATTACTTTCAGAGCCTTTATTAATGGCATCACCATCTACCTCTTGAATGGCATATCCTAAAGATTTTTTCTCTCTAGAAATACCTAAAGCTGTTACTACTACCTCATCTAAAGAAGCTGCATCTTCTTCAAGACTCACATTTAAAGTTGAGTCTGATATTTTTATTTCCTGAGTTTTGAAACCTAAATAAGAGAAAATTAAAATTCCACCTTTAGGTGCTGAAATTTCATATTTCCCATCAAAATCAGTTGAAGTTCCTGTGTTTGTACCTTTCACTTGAATGTTTACGCTTGGTAATGTCATACCACTGGCATCAGTAACCTTACCGCTTACGGTAATGTTCTGTGCAAATAGAAATGAGCATGCCGTTGAAAAACAAACAAGAAAAGAAATCGTAATTTTTTTTCTCATAAGTATGTTATTTAAGTTAGTAATAAGTAAATCTATAAAAAAAAATGTAATATATTGCGTTTTTATTCGTGTTTTCGCGTTTTAATTCGGAATTTAACATGTGGTTTGCATAAATTAACAATAATTCAGAATTGTTAAATTTATTTTGTCATATGTGTAAAACATAGTTTATGCTAAAGTTAGAAAGACATCAATTAATACTTCAGAAATTAAAGACTCATAGAAAAGTACATTCTACCATTTTGAGTGTTGAGTTGCAAGTTTCTGAAGATACTATTAGAAGAGATTTAAAGGAGTTAGAGGCTCAACATCTATTGCATAAGGTACATGGTGGGGCATTATCAATTGAAAATAAAATACTCAGTTATAATGAAAGGAGTGTTTCAGATTTAGATAAGAAAAAACAAATTGCAAAAAAAGCCGTGAAATTAATTCATGACGGTCAGGTTATTATTATGACTGGGAGTTCTACTAATTTAGAACTGGCAAAATTAATACCAGCAAACATAAATTCAACAATTTTTACTTACAGTTTACCTATTGCTTTGCAATTATCGCACCATCCAACAATTGAAGTTATTTTTATTGGTGGTAAATTAAATAAATCAGCTCAGGTAACCATTGGTATTGATGTAATGAACTCAATATCTAAATTAAGAGCTGATATATGTTTTATGGGTACGGATGCTTTAAATATAGAAAGAGGTATGACGGAATCTGACTGGGAAGTAGCCCATATTAAAAAGGGCATGATTGAATCTTCAGATTATGTAGTGTCTATGTGTATCAGCACAAAAATAATGGAGGCCAGACGGTATGCAGTTGTTCCTATCAATGACATTGATGTTATTGTAACTGATGATAAAACAGATGAGTCGTTATTAATTCCATTTAAAGAGCGAGGAATTGTGGTGATGTAAGATGTTGCTGTTTTATATAGAATTAGATCATAAAAACGAGGAATCCTAAAGTGAGTAAACTTGCCTTATAGATAATTGATTTCACTATATCCTTATACTGCTGATTAGAGACTAAACTCTAATCATTCAACTTCAACACCGACATAAAAGCTTCTTGTGGTATTTCTACATTACCTACTTGACGCATCCGTTTTTTACCTTTTTTCTGTTTTTCTAACAGTTTACGCTTACGAGAAATATCACCACCATAACATTTTGCGGTAACATCTTTACGAAGAGCTTTAATAGTTTCTCTAGAGATAATTTTTGCTCCAATAGCTGCTTGAATAGGAATGTCAAATTGTTGTCTTGGAATTAACTGTCTTAACTTTTCACACATTTTTTTACCGATGCCATATGCATTATCGGCATGTAATAATGCAGAAAGGGCATCAACAGGCTGAGCATTTAGTAAAATATCAACTTTTACCAATTTTGAAGCTCGCATTCCAATAGGTGAATAATCGAAAGATGCATATCCTTTAGAAACCGTTTTTAATCGATCATAAAAATCAAATACAATTTCTGCTAACGGCATGTCAAAAGTAAGTTCAACACGCTCGGTAGTTAAATAGGTTTGATTGGTAATTTCGCCACGTTTTTCAATACACAATGACATTACATTACCTACAAACTCTGATTTTGTAATTATTGTAGCTTTAATATAAGGCTCTTCAACACGTTCAAGTCTTGACGGATCTGGTAAATCTGTGGGATTATTAACTAGAATTTTGGTATTTACATCTTTATGGGTATACGCATGATAAGATACGTTAGGTACAGTTGTAATTACGGTCATATCAAATTCACGCTCTAAACGTTCTTGAATAATTTCAAGGTGTAACATGCCTAAAAATCCACATCGAAATCCGAAACCTAAAGCCGCTGAACTTTCAGGAGTAAACACAAGAGAAGCATCGTTCAATTGTAATTTTTCCATAGAGTTTCTGAGCTCTTCATAATCTTCTGTATCTACGGGGTAAATACCTGCAAAAACCATTGGTTTTACATCTTCAAAACCTTCAATGGCATTGGTAGTAGGGTTTTTAGCATCGGTTATCGTATCACCAACTTTTACTTCTTTAGCTTCTTTTATACCTGTAATTAAATAGCCAACATCGCCTGTTTTAATTTCAGTTTTAGGGGCTTGTTTTAATTTTAAAGTACCCACTTCATCGGCAAAATAAGTTTTTCCCGTTGCAATAAATTTTATGTTTTGACCTTTTTTAATTGACCCATTTAAAACTCTAAAATAGGTTTCAACACCTCTAAATGGATTATAAACAGAATCAAATATTAAGGCTTGTAAAGGTCCGTCTGGATTTCCTGTTGGAGCAGGAACTTTGTGAATTATCGCTTCTAAAATTGCTTCAATTCCTAATCCGGTTTTTGCACTGGCAGGAATCACGTCTTCAGCTTTACAGCCAATTAAGTCTACAATATCATCAGTAACCTCTTCAGGATTTGCACTTGGTAAATCAACTTTATTAAGAACTGGAATAATCTCCAAGTCATTTTCTAAAGCTAAATATAAATTAGAAATGGTCTGTGCTTGAATACTTTGTGCGGCATCAACAATTAACAATGCTCCTTCACATGCAGCAATGGAACGCGATACTTCGTAAGAAAAATCGACGTGACCAGGCGTGTCAATAAGGTTAAGTGTATATTTTTCACCTTCGTACATGTAATCCATTTGTATGGCATGACTTTTAATGGTAATACCACGCTCACGCTCTAGGTCCATACTGTCTAATAACTGATCTTGCTTTTCTCGATCGGTTATAGTGCCAGTAAATTCCAGCAATCTATCTGCCAAGGTACTTTTACCATGGTCAATATGGGCGATAATACAAAAGTTACGGATGTTCTTCATTCAGTTCACAAAATAAGTCAACAAAGGTACTGTTTTTAAAATTATACTCAATTATGCATTTTGCTTTTAAAATTGTAATTTTGAGTATTAATATATTTACGTATTATGACACGAGCAAGTTAAAAATTTTGTCATTTAAGGAAATGATTATTTGCGAACTGTCCCAACGTTTCGGGATGACCATTGAAAAAGAAATAAGGAAAGACACATGAAATTTAAAAGATTAAGACCAAGAAGACAACCTAATCAAAAAAGAGCAATGCTATTAATTGTATTATTACTTTTAGTAATTCTTATTTGGTTAAATGCCGATAGTTTAATGGCACGGGTTTTTAATAAGTAAATACATGAAGATTTTAATTACAGGAGCTACAGGATTAATTGGTAATGAAATTATGGCACTATGTGAACAGAAAAATTATTTTGTTCATTATTTAACGACCAGTAAAGACAAAATTATAAACTCTACGTCAAAAAAGGGTTTTTATTACAATCCTAGATCTCAAGAAATTGATAAAAAATGTATTGATGGTGTTGATGCTATAATTAATTTGGCAGGAGCTTCCATATCAAAACGATGGACCGAGAAACAGAAACAAAATATACTCAATAGTAGAATTGATACCGTTAAATTATTATACAAATTACTTTCTGAGAATGAGCATAAGGTGACTCATTTTTCTTCAGCATCAGCATTGGGTATTTATCCTTCTTCGTTAACTGCAAAATATAGAGAGATAGATAATAGTATCGTCAGCGATTCTTTTTTAGGAGAGGTGGTTAAAAAGTGGGAAGACGAGGTTGATACGTTAGAGGGTTTAGGTATTACGGTGTCTAAGTTAAGAACAGGAATTGTACTTTCAAGTAATGGAGGAGCCTTAGATCAGATGGTAAAACCTATCAACTATTATGTTGGTGCACCTTTGGGTAGCGGCAAGCAAAATCAATCATGGATTCATGTTACCGACATGGCAAATATGTATTTATTTACGATAGAACACAATAATGATGGTGTTTTTAATGCCGCAGCTTCTAATCCGGTATCTAATAAAATGCTTACCAAAGCCATTGCAAAACAATTAAATAAACCAATTTGGTTACCTAATATACCTGCTTTTGTATTGAAGTTGGTGTTGGGTGAGATGTCAGCTATTGTGTTGGAAAGTCAATACTTAGTCAATACGAAAATAAAAAATCAAGGATTTCAATTTCAATATGAATGGATTGATGATGCCTTGGCGTCTATTTTTGACTGATTTTATTTTTCTTCTTTTTTTACAAAGGTCTTTAACCGATCAATAAAAGCGAGTGTAGTCAGTTTTCCTGTTTGATAATAGTAACCCATGTCCTCATTATACAACGTCTCATTAAAGGTTATTTGTTGTAATTTTGGATCAATTTTCAGATTGAATTTATCACCTCTAGATATTTCAATGCCGTATTCTGTTGTATTGTTTTCAAAAATTGGCCAAGGTTTTAAAATACCGTCAACAAATTTATAATAGGTAATTATCAAATGCATTGCTCCACTACCAAAAGTGCCCCAGCCCGCAATAAAATAACCATTATCAAAAGCAACAATTTCGTTAATGGTTGCATTTCTAAAACCGTTTTCTTCTTCGTTATCTCTTAAATTTTCAATGTGTACGATATCATTATTTTTGTATTGAATATAACTTTTCATGTTATGGCGACTACCACCCTCTCTTTCATCCCAAGCAAAAGTTCGTATTAAACTGTCTTTAGAAGATAAAATTCTGATTTTTTTTGACAATTCTTGAAACGGATATTGCCAACTGTTATGTAAATTAAGAGTTACAAGTAATTCTTTTTCAAAAGATGGAGCCACACTTTCATAGCGTATTCGGGGCTCACTGTTTTTTAGTTTTTCAAATAAAGTTACCAATGCTTTTTCTGCTTTTATAATGTTATTTGGTAGTTCTTTATGCGGATACATCCATGGGTAAGATTTGGTGTTGTTAACATAACCATAGGTGTCAAAGTCTCTCCAGACCCCCACTTTATTTTTTTCATCGGCTTCATAAGAGCTTTGATAACTCTTTTCTGCTTTTAATTTTCCATTTTCATGGTATTCATTGACGGTAATGTCTTGTATTGTGCTATGGCAACCGTCTTCCGGATTTATAATCCAATTGTTATAAAATTCAGTTTTATTTAGGACTCCATTTTCATCGTAATATTCAAATTTTCCACTGTCCATCCAGCATCCAAATTCGTTTAATGTTTGACCTTTTTCTTTTAGAATTCCATTTGCATAAAAGACTTCGTAATGTCCACCAATTACAGATCCTTGTGTATCATAATAAATTATTTTTTCTTGAGAGATACTATCAATTACAACCTTGGTTTCTTGAGAAAAACCCCATAATGTATGTAGTAAAAATAAATAAATTACTTTTTGCATTTTTCTTTATTTGGTAATTCAAAGATAAATAGACATACTACTAATTAAATGTATAAAGTTATATTCGTAGTTAACTAATGTATTTTAGACATACTATTTATTATTGCAGAACTCATTCATATGTCTGTTCTGTGATGTCTACTAAAATATCCATGTTATTTTTCCAACGAACCCAACCATTGTAATTTATCTTATCGTCGAAATAACTCGCATATAACTTTGCTTTTTTAACTTTTATCCAATCTCCTTTTAATTCGGTAACTTGAAATGGTAAAAAATCTTCATTATTTCGCTCTAAGAGTATGATACCGTCAGGATTCGTATAAATATCTAAACCTTTTATTGTAATAAACTGTAATCTTTTAAAGTAATTTTCCCAAGTTTCGTAAATATAAAAATCTGGATTGTAATTAGAGCCAGGGCAATTAGAACAACTGTTTGCATAAACTTGACTTAATTCAGTGTAAAGTGCATAATTAGGATCAATTTTTAAATAAGCAGTTTCAAAAGTATTTTCATCAATTATAATTTTGAAGTAGGTATCTGTTTTTTCTAATACTCTAAATAGTAATTCAGGTCCAAATCGTACCAAGCCTCTATTTATATGATCTTGAGCCATTGTGTCAGAGTCTCCTGAATGCATTCTGTATGGAGTTAGCGTTATTTTTGATTCGAATAATAATCTACCTCTCGTTTCAGGATGGCTATCTTTAATAAAATCGAGCTGATCAAAAATTACAGAATCATTTGGGTTTTTGTATAACTTCAACGATTTTTTAAAAGATATAGAAAGTAAACCTAAACCCATTTCTTTTTCAACCGATATAGCATTTTCATGCTGAGTTGTTGGACGGTCGGGTGCTCTTTCTGGATGACATTGAAATAATGTAGATAGAAACACAATGGGGATGAGCAGTTTTAAAATCATAATTTGTCAACTTAGATTCAAATCTATGTAAAACCAATTGTAAAGGGCAAGGGTAATGCGTTTTTGAGTATTTCTAATGATTATTCGCTGAAATTGTAATGATATTTGTATTTAGAACACACAGCCACTATGTTCAGGGTAAAATCTGTTAGATCTTTAAGATTCTTATTTTTTAGACCATAAAATTATTATTCGTTCTCTCTATATTTTTCAAACCAAGCTAAAATATGATCCACTTTAGTAATTAATTGACTAGGTCGGTTAACAATTAAATGATAAGCTCCGGGAATTTCTACCAAGGCGGTTTCAATTTTTCTAATTTTTAACGCACTGTACAATTGCTTGGCTTCTGATAAAGGAGTACGTCTGTCTTCAGTACCCACCATAACTAGGGTAGGCGTTTGTATATTACCCACTAAAGAGAGTGGAGAAAACTTCCAATAGGTTTCAAAATTTTCCCAAGGTTGCCCAGGATAACGCGAATTTGCATAGCCGAAATAGTTGTCAGCCGTTAGGGTTTTACTAATCCAATTCATTACGGGTTTTATAACAGCAGCAGCTTTAAAGCGATTGTTTTTACCAATCATCCATGCAGACATAATACCGCCGGCACTTCCGCCTGTTACGTATAATTCTTTAGGATTTATATAACCTTTAGAAATTACGGCATCTACGCCATCCATAACGTCGTCATAATCATTACCGGGATAATTGTGATAGAGTAAATTGCCAAATTTTTCACCATAACCAGTACTTCCTCTAGGATTGGGATAAAAAACTACATAACCTGCACTGGCGTACAATTGTATTTCGGGTGAAAATCGGTCTCCATAATTAGAAATGGGTCCACCATGATTTTCTACTAACAAAGGATGTTTTTTTGAGGCATCAAAATTTGGAGGAAAAGCAATCCAACCTTGAATATCATTGCCGTCAATGGTCGATTTGTACCATATTTCTTCAACCTTACCTAATGTTCTAAATGGTAAAATATCTTCGTTGAGGTTTGAAATTTTTAGAGATTTTCCTTTGGTGATTACAGCAATTTCGGAAGGGTAGCTTGGTGTAGTTTCCGTAAAGGCTATAATTCCATTTTCTGATAATGAATAAGAGCCTCCACCATAAGGTCTACCTATAGAAGTGCCTCCTAAATTGTCTGCAATTTTAGATGTTTTTCCGGATAGGGTAGTGTAGCCAATTTTCGTATTTCCTGTGTTATCATATTGAAAAAAAAGTCCTTTTCCATCATTACTCCAAGTTAAATTAGAAGGACTTCTATCTAAGCCTGTTTGAATTTGTTTTTTGTTTGTACCGTCAATATTCATCACATAGATATGATTTACTTGATAGGTTTGTACCTTATCATCAAAACCTGTATAAGCAATTTGTTTACCGTTTGGTGAAATAGTTAGGCTATGATCGGGTCCTTTTCTGTCGGTTAACGCAGTGGTTTTTCCTGTGGCAATGTCTATCGTATAAATCTCTGAATTTCTAAAGTCGTAATCCCAATCGTCAATTAAATTACCACTAAAAAAAAGTGACTTTCCATCTTTTGACCATTGCGGATTGCCAAATTTGAAGTTACCAGACGAAATTTGTCTTGGGGAACCACCTTCAGCCGAAACAATAAATAAATGTTTAAATCCCGGTTGAATATATCCCGAACCATCGGCTTCATATTTAAATCGTGTGGTTACTCTTGGGTGTTCTGCCCATTTTGCCCCTTTTGGTTTTTTTGGTGCTTTTACCAAAGTGGGTTGTGCTTCTGGTACGGTCATTAAAAAAGCAATATGCTTTCCGTCAGGTGACCAACTCAAGCCACTTGGCGATTTTTCTAATTGTGTTAGTTTGGCAATCTTACCTGTTGCTAGCCAGTAAACGAATATTTCTGAACCATTTTCAGTAGTACTTGTAAAGGTAATTTGAGTTCCATCTGGTGACCATTTCGGATTGGATTCACTCACTTCATTACTTGTTAATTTTATATGATTTGAACCATCAGCATTCATCATCCAGAGTCGAGATTGTTTACGGTCATTCATAATATCAAATCCACTACGTTGATACACAATACGATTACCATCAGGTGAAATTTCAGGGTTTACAGCCCATTCTAATTCAAACACATCAAGATTTTTAAATGAGGATTTGGTTTGAGAAAAGCAAAGTGTGGAAATAAAAAGGAAACAAATAATTAGAATACGAATCATAGAACTAAATTTAGTTAAGCTATAAATTTAGTAAAAGAAATTGAGAGTATTTATTTAAGAGTAATCGGGTGTCAGTTCGAGTATTTTTTGTGTTCAATTACTATTTGAATAAATTAAAATAAAAAAGGTATCAAAAATTAGTTTTCGATACCTTTAATTCCACATTATTACTTCGAATATAACCTTCTAATTTAGATGTAAATTACTCCAAAATTTCTTTAACTCTTCCTACTTTTCCAGAAACCAACATTACTTTAATGCCATGAGGATGGTTGAGTGAATTTGTTAGTATTTTTTGCACAACACCTTCCGTAAGTTTACCAGAACGCTGGTCTTGTTTTAAAACAATGGCCACGTTTTGACCGATATTGATGTTTTTTCTTGTGTTGCCTTGCATATTTATAATTTCTTAAGAAGTTCTGAACAACTAATATATTAATAAGTCCTAATTTTGAGATGCTAATAGTCTATTGTTTTCTTTACGATACCTTAGTATTTTGATATAACTAATGGCTTCTTTTATTTCATAATCTGTATATGCTTTTTGTGCCCATTCAATAGCTTCATCTAAATTGCCATTTATTTCATTAATAATAGCCATATTATAACATGCTCTTCCGGCTATTTTATTATCGCTATTAGAGACTTCTTCATTCCATAATTCGGCTGCACTATCCCATTGTCCTGCAATAGCTCTTCTGTTTGCGGTTTCTAATTTATCAGTTCCTTTAATAAAATAATCTCTTGAAACGCGTACGCTACGTGGAAGAATTCTTGCCCCATAATTGTATCCAATGGTATTACTATTTTCTAAAACAGCTTCTTTTCTTCCTGCTACAGCACCTAGGGCTTTCACAGGGTTGATACCTTTTCCCGTTGAAGTTATATTTTGATTTACGTTGTATTCATCAAGAATTAATTTATCCTTTACATCATAAACTCTCCATCCTGTTTTTAAATGAGTAAATATCGTTGCATGATGTTCAGGAACTGAAATTTCAATACCTAAAGGATTCTTAATTTTTTTCTGAACGATTTTATAATCAACTTTAGAATCGGTATCATAATATGATAATACATATAAAGCATCTACATCATTTTCATCACATATTTGTTGAACGGTTTCCCAAGAAAGTGAAGCTGGAAAAACGCCTGAACCTGGACTTCTTAAGTTAGCATTTTCAATAATTTTAACTTCATTAAAATTTTGATTTTTACCTAACTTATCAGATAATCCTAAAATAGCTCTATGAGCTCCTTCTTTATCTAAGTTTTTACCTTCGGCCGATAATACTTTATCTAATTTATCCAATTCCGTATTTTCATCAGAGGGTAAACTTCTGTCTATAATACCTATGTTATGAATGTCTTTAGGCATGTAAACAGGTGCAGGTTCTAGCACACCCATAGTCATTTTATTAGTGGTAGCACAAGAACTTAATATAAGAGCAAGTGCTAATAAAGATATAGAAGTTTTATTGGTTAACTTTGACATAATAGTTTGGTTTAACCGTAGTAACGTTAAACACACACTATTTATTACTTGTAGCCGTAAAATAAATATTTATGTAAAATGTTTATGAAGTGCTGAAATACAGTTAATTAATCATTTAACATTTTCCATAATTTATCTTTCAATTCCGTCAATCCCACTTGTGTTATAGCAGAAATAAAGATATGATTGACATCTTCAGGTAAATCTTTTTTTATTTCAGCTTTCAGCTCATCATCTAACATGTCAGATTTTGAAATCGCTAATAAGCGGTCTTTATCTAATAATTCGGGATTATGTTTTTTGAGTTCATTCAGTAATATCTTATACTCTTCATTGATATCATCTGAATCGGCTGGAATTAAAAATAACAAGGTAGAGTTACGCTCAATATGACGTAAAAATCGATGTCCCAAACCTTTGCCTTCAGCAGCTCCTTCAATGATACCTGGAATATCGGCCATTACAAAACTCTGAAATTCGTGGTATTCCACGATACCTAAACTAGGTTTGAGCGTAGTAAACGCATAATCTGCTATTTTTGGTTTTGCTGAGGTCATTACAGAGAGCAACGTTGATTTACCAGCATTAGGAAAGCCTACCAAACCAACATCAGCCAATAGTTTTAGTTCCATCTGAAACCAACCATCTTCTCCTTCAACACCTGGTTGTGCATAGCGAGGTGTTTGATTTGTTGACGTTTTAAAATGCCAATTTCCTCGTCCTCCCATTCCGCCTTCTACTAGAACTTGCTCTTCTCCATCTTCTGTGATTTCGAAAATAATTTCTTGGGTTTCACCATCTTTTAAAATTGTACCTAAAGGAACATCTATATAAACATCATCTCCATCTTTTCCGGTACTACGACTCTTACTACCGCCGCCACCATGCTCAGCTTTAAAGTGTTTTTTGAATTTTAGGTGAACTAAAGTCCACATGTTTTTATTACCACGAACAATAATATGACCACCACGACCACCATCACCACCATCTGGACCACCTTTTTGGATGAATTTTTCGCGATGTAAATGCACAGAGCCTTTACCTCCATTACCAGAGGCAGCATGTATTTTTATATAATCTACGAAATTGCCTTCAACCATTTTGTCTTTGTTTGTGCTTTATTTGTTTATAATTATGCTATTTTTTGAGTAATAGAAAACTATAAGGTATCAAAAACAGAACTTAATCGTTCTGTAATTTCTTCAATATTACCAACACCGTCTACTCCAAAATACTTGTTTTGATCAGCGTAATAATTTTTTAAAATAGAAGTTTTAGTTTCGTATTCATTAAAACGATTTCTAATTTTAGACTCGTCTTGATCGTCAGATCTTCCACTTGTTTCACCACGTTTTAATAATCTAGCAACCAATAGGTCTTCAGCAACTTCTAAGGCTACCATTCCGTTAATTGATTGTCCTTTTTCTTCTAAAAAGGCATCCAATGCCTTTGCTTGAGATTCTGTTCTAGGAAAACCATCAAAAATAAAACCGTTGGCATCAGGATTTTTTTCTACTTCTGCTTTAAGCATATCAATGGTTACTTCATCAGGAACTAAATCGCCCTTATCCATAAAGGATTTTGCCAATTTACCTAAGTCTGTTTGGTTTTTAATATTATATCTAAATACATCTCCAGTGGAAATATGTACTAAATTATATTTATCTTTTAATACATCCGCTTGAGTTCCTTTTCCGGCACCTGGAGGGCCAAATAAAACAATGTTTGTCATTTTGTGTGTTGTTAATTGGTAAATGTCTGCAAGGTTTCTTCCTAAACCATTATAATCTAATCCATAACCTACAATAAATTTATCAGGTATAGAAAGACCAATATAATCAATATGTAACTCTTTACGAAAAACATCAGGCTTAAAAAATAATGTTGCTATTTTTAATTGTTTGAGTTTTTGATGTCTGAAGATATTATAAATTTCTTCAAGCGTTGTACCTGTATCAATAATGTCTTCTAAAATAATAACAGTTCTGCCTTCTAAATTTTCATTAAGACCTACTAACTGCTTTACGTTTCCAGTAGAATCTGTACCGCTATATGAAGCTAATTTAACGAAAGACATTTCGCAATTTCCGTTATATGCTCTGACAAAATCTGCAGCGAACATAAAAGACCCGTTAAGAATTCCAATGAAAATTGGAACTTCATCTTTACAGTCTTTTGCTACTAAAGAAGCCATTTTATCAATAGCAATTTTAATCTTTTTAGCAGAAATATATTTTTTAAAGTGCTTATTATGAAGTTTAATTGTACCCATTTTTGTAAAAAAAGAAAATCGTTTTGCTATTTCTGAAATAAATCAGTAAAGCAAAACGATTTTTTATAATGTTTAATTTGTTTTACTTTTCTTTGATCAATTTTTTCGTGGTATCATACATAATTGGCGAAGCAATGAATAATGATGAGTATGTACCTACAACCACACCAACAATCATAGCGAACATAAATCCTTTAATAGAATCTCCACCAAATATAAATATTGATAACAATACTAATAAGGTCGTTAATGAGGTATTTATAGTTCTACCTAAAGTACTACTTAAACCAGCATTCACTATTCTCATAAATGGCCAAGTTTCATGTTTACCTGTAAACTCTCTAATTCTATCAAAGATAACCACAGTATCATTCAGGGAATAACCAACTACCGTTAATAATGCGGCAATAAATGATTGGTCAATCTCCATATCAAAAGGTAATATTTTGTAGAATATTGAGAAAACAGCTAATACGATCAATACATCATGAAAAACTGCTACTACAGCACCTAAACTATATTGCCATTTTCTAAATCGTAATAAGATATATAAAAAGACAACGATTAATGAGCCAATGATTGCCCAAACTGCTGCTTGCTGAATATCATCTGCAATGGTTGGTCCAACCTCCATAGATGACATTAAACCAATTTTATGTTCTGTGTCTGTACTACTAATTTTAAAATCTTCTAACGTAGTTCCGTCTGGAAGGTAAGTTTGCAAACCTTTATATAGTAATTCTTGAACCTCGTCACCAACTTCTACTGAATTTTCATCAACTTTATATTTAGTAGTAATTTTTAATTGGTTAGAAGGACCATAAGTTTTTACCTCTGGAGCATCACCAAAAACACCTTTTAAAGTGCTTCCTACCTCAGTTGAACTTGTAGGTTGATCGAAACGAACCGTATATGTTCTACCTCCTGTAAAGTCTACACCATAATTTAGACCATTGACTACTAATGAACCAATACCTCCTATTATAATAAGTCCAGAAATGAAATATGCTATTTTACGTTTCTTTAAAAAGTCAACTCTAATATTTTGGAACCATCCTTTAGTTATAGCAGTGTTAAATGACATGGTATGGTCTCTGTTTGAGTACCAATCAATAAGTAAACGAGTAATAAATACAGCAGTTATTAAAGAGGTTATAATACCTATCATTAATGTAGTTGCAAATCCTCTAATAGGACCAGAACCAAAAATATATAAAATTACCCCTGTTAAAAAGGTTGTAATATTAGCATCAATAATAGCTGATAATGCTCCTTCTAAACTAAATCCTTCTTTAACCGCTTCTTTTAAAACCTTTCCTTTATTGAGAGCTTCTTTTATACGCTCATAAATAATTACGTTCGCATCCACAGACATACCAATGGTAATAATAATACCTGCAACACCTGGTAATGTTAGTACTGCACCAAAGGCAATTAGTGTTCCGAATATAAATAAGATGTTTACCAACAAAGCGATATTCGCAAAAATACCCGCCTTACCATAATAGAAAATCATCCATATTAGAACAATACAAAGGGCTAAAATAAATGCTATTGCACTACTATTAATAGCTTCTTGACCTAACGACGCACCAACTACAGAAGATTCTAAGATTTTCGCTGCAGCAGGAAGTTTACCAGATTTTAAAGCATTTGCTAAATCTTGTGCTTCATCAATAGTAAAGTTACCAGAAATTGATGTTCTACCATTTGGAATTGGACCATTAACGTTTGGTGCAGAATATACATAGTCGTCTAATACAACCGCTACAAATTGTCCAACATTTTCTTCCGTCATTTTCGCCCATAACTTTGAGCCTTTACTGTTCATAGACATACTCACCTCTGGATTTACACCCATTTGGTCAAAAGTCTGACTAGCGTCAGAAACAACGTCACCTTCAATGGGAGCAACATCTTCTCTGTTAGATACTATAGCATATAAGTTAATAACTTCCGTTTTCTCTACTGGTTTTGCATCCCAAAGAAATTTGGCATATACCATATTATTAGGTAATAAAGCTCTAACCTCTTTCATGGCTAGATATTTATTAACTGTTGCAGTATCTTTTACATTAGCAGAACCCACAACTGAGCTTCGTTGGTTTTGATTTTGAGGAATACTAGGGTACATTATTGAAAATAAAGGACTCGTTGCCTTTGTGTCAATTGAATCTTGAACCTTACCTAATAAATCATCAATTTGTGAATCTTCAGATGCAATTGAATCTGTAGTCTCTTCAGTATCTTCAACCTCAGGCTTTAATATTTCGGCTAATTTAGAATTTGCTTGAATAAAAAAGTTAGCAGTTTCTGTATTATCATAGGTTTCCCAAAATTGTAGTTTAGCAGTACCTGTAAGTAATTTTTTTACACGAGCTATATCTCTAGCACCTGGTAATTCAATTAATACTCTACCAGATTCGCCAATACGTTGTATGTTAGGTGAAGTAACACCAAAACGGTCAATTCTATTTCTCAACACTTCAAAAGCTGTACCTATAGAACCTTTTACTTCATCTTTTAAAACACTTTTAA
Organism: Aureibaculum flavum; assembly: GCF_016406085.1. Taxonomy (GTDB): domain Bacteria; phylum Bacteroidota; class Bacteroidia; order Flavobacteriales; family Flavobacteriaceae; genus Aureibaculum; species Aureibaculum flavum. Next base: position 66,629 of record NZ_JAEHFJ010000003.1, on the reverse strand, counting down.
CCTCTTCATCGGTCATTTTGAAATTAATCTTATCTTTCAACGATTTATTTCCAAAAATTGTAGGGTCACTTAATTTTACAGAACCTTTACTTTCTGCTTCAAATGCATCAAAAAATAAATTTACATAAGTTTCATCACTTCCCTCTTGAGCAGCAGATGCATCAGCTAATGCTTTATTAAATGTTGGATTTTTAGAATCATTTGATAAGCCCATTAAAATATCTCTTACAGATACTTCTAATGTAGCATTTATACCACCTTTTAAATCTAATCCAAGGTTTATCGCCTTGTCTTGAATCTCACTGTGTGTGTACTCTGTGTATAAATAATTGGCTACGGGTACGTTGGCTACCGAATCTAAATATGCCTCTTGTTTGGCAGCATCTCCATTTGCAAATTCTTTTGCATCATTTTCAACTCTATTATTGACCCATGTGAATGATAAATAATACACACATATTAAGCCAAATAAAATAGCAAAAGTTTTAATTAGTCCTTTGTTTTGCATCTACTTTCTATTTAAAATATCTTTTAGGCATATATTATTGATATACCTTTTTTTTATTAACGTGCAAATATATAGTAACAAATGAGAATAGACAATTGTTTTTAAGTTTTTTATAATTGGCTTTACTTCATAAATTCATTATCTTAGCTATTTAAATTTAATGCTAAATGAAAATACTTTCCGATATTGAAATTGCCCAGGCTACCGAAAAAAATCACATAAAGAATATTGCAGAAAAATTAAACATCGTTGAAGATGATTTAGAAATGTATGGTAAATACAAAGCGAAACTACCTTTATATCTTATTGATGAGGATAAAGTCAACAAAAATAACTTAATTTTAGTAACGGCTTTAACCCCAACACCTGCTGGTGAGGGGAAAACTACAGTTTCAATTGGGTTGACTGAAGGTTTAAATATAATTGGCAAGCAAGCTACTGTTGTATTAAGAGAACCTTCTTTAGGACCGGTATTTGGAATAAAAGGTGGTGCAGCTGGAGGAGGATATTCTCAAGTAGTGCCCATGGAGGATATTAATTTGCATTTTACGGGAGACTTTAATGCTATTGAAAAAGCAAATAATTTATTGGCAGCTTTGATTGATAATAATTTACAGAGCAAGGTTAATAATTTAAATATTGATCCGAGAACCATTGGCTGGAAAAGAGTCATTGATATGAATGACCGGTCATTACGTCAAATTACTATTGGTTTGGGCGGCACTGCTAACGGTATACCAAGGGAGGATGGGTTTAATATTACTGCTGCTTCTGAAATTATGGCTATTTTGTGTATGGCTGAAGGCCGTGATGATTTAAAAGAACGTATTGGAAATATTTTTGTAGGTTTTACTTTTGATAAAAAACCAATTTTTGCACGTGATTTAAAAGCAGAAAATGCCATGGCTATTTTGTTAAAAGATGCCATTAAGCCCAATTTAGTGCAAACCTTAGAAAAAAACCCTGCCATTATTCATGGTGGTCCATTTGCTAATATTGCCCAAGGTACCAATAGTATTATTGCAACTAAAATGGGACTCTCATTATCAAATTATGTAATTACTGAGGCTGGCTTCGGTGCTGACCTTGGAGCGGAGAAATTTTTAAATATTAAATGTGCTGCTGCTGGGTTAAATCCGAAATGCGTTGTTTTGGTAGCTACCATTAGAGCATTGCGTCATCATGGAGGTTCACCTAGTCATGAATATAACACGCCAAGTGTTGAACGTGTAGAAGCGGGTTTTGTAAACCTAGAAAAACATATTGAAAATATAAGAAAATTTAATATTGAACCTGTAGTTGCTATCAATTCCTTTGTTTCTGATACTAATGATGAAGTTGAATTGATAAAACGTAAATGTGATGCATTAGGAGTACACGCAGTTGTTTCTAACGGATGGGCTGAAGGCGGAAATGGAACTATTGATCTAGCGAAAGCTGTAGTTGATATTGTAGAAAATAAGGCGGCTGAGTTTAAACCATTATATAATTGGAAGTCTCCTGTAAAAGAGAAAATTGAAAAAATAGCAAAAGAAATCTATGGAGCTGATGGTGTTGATTATGATAATAAAGCGAATCTAAATTTAAGAAGAATTGAAAAGTTAGGGTTTAATGATTTTCCAATTTGTATGGCAAAAACACAAAAATCTTTTTCTGATAATGATAAGCTTATTGGAAGGCCTGAAGGTTTTAGAATAACCGTTCGGGAAATAGAAATTGCTGCAGGTGCAAAATTTTTGATTCCAATTTTAGGTAAAATGATGCGAATGCCAGGATTACCATCTAAACCAGCTTCTGAAGAAATGTTTATTGATGATAACGGTAAAATTTCGGGACTTTCATAAACGGAGTATTGTTTATAAGACTATAGGTTGATTGATTTCACATTATTTTGTGTAAAATATGTAAGTTGGAATAATTAATGGTATCATTGATTTAACGAAATTTACAACTTAACAGATAAATTAAAGCAACTAAACATTATGATTAAATTAAAACTACTTATTGTATTACTACTAAGCGTAGGAATTTCTTGTGCCCAAAAAACAAAAGCAATCGACTCTAATGAAGTATTAATAGGTATTGATAGTTTAATGGTAAAAAAACATTTGTATACATTAGCTTCTGATGAAATGGAAGGTCGTAAAGCAGGTACACCTGGCATTGAAAAAGCGGCACAGTATATAGAATCAGAATTTGAGAGAATTGGCTTGAGTAAATTTCAAGATTTAAAAACATATCGTCAATCTTTTGAAGAAAAAGAATTGAATTTGTTTAATATCATAGGAGTATTGGAGGGAAAAAGTAAAAAAGATGAATATGTATTAGTCTCCGCTCATTACGATCATTTAGGTGTAAAGGAAAATGGTAGTGGAGATGTTATATATAATGGTGCAGATGATGATGCTTCAGGGGTAGCTGCCGTTTTAGCTTTAGCGGAATATTTTAAAAATATAGATAGTAACGAACGGACAATTATTTTTGTAACCTTCACAGCAGAAGAAATGGGTTTAGTGGGGTCCACTTATTTTGGTAAGCAGATAGAACCAGATAATTTTGTGGCTGGAATCAATATCGAAATGATAGGGAAAGAATCTAAATTTGGACCTAAAACGGCATGGTTAACTGGCTTTGAGCGTTCTGATTTTGGAACAATTATTCAGAAAAACCTTATAAATTCAGGTTACACATTGCATCCTGATCCATATAAAGCATATCAATTATTTTATAGATCGGACAATGCAGCAATGGCTAAATTAGGAATTCCTGCTCATACCTTTTCAACGGGACCGATAGATAATGATCAGCATTATCATAAAGTATCTGATGAGGCAACAACATTAAGTGTGTCTACCATCACGGAAACGATAAAAGCTATTGCAACAGGGACAGAAAGTATAATTAGTGGTAAGGATACACCTACCAGAATAGAAGATTAGTGATATAAAAAAAGCCCCGAACTTCGGGGCTTTTTTAAGAAGTAAGTTTTAATTATTGTTTTGGCATTGCCATTTCAGTATATCCTTCAGGTACAGTCATATCGAATTTACTGTCTGGCACGCTTTCAGCTTTAACCTCAGTAACTTCCATTGTAATGTCCATTGCCATTCCACCTTGATTCATTGATATTACCATGTGTAATGGAAAACCTTTTAATTTGCCACCTAACATAGCAGTATACTGCTCTTGAGCTAAAATTTTGTCTGTAACAAACATTTTCATTTTGATCTCTTGACCATTTACTTTTGAAACCACATCATAACCTTTACAGTCATAACCAGCTACAGTTTTACTTTCACCATTAGCAGTTACAGAAACATCTTTTAATTCTTCTTCTGATTTTTTAGTGTCTTGTTTCATGTATTTTTTTCCCATCATAGGAACATCCATTAACATCAACATTTTTTCAGCTTCTTGATCAACTATAGAAGTTTGAGTACCAGTCATCTGATTGGTTTGTTCTGTTCTCGCTTTATTACCTTTAAAATGAGTTGTTGCACCAATATCACCAATCATTGCAAAAGAGGCATTTACTTGCTCATTATCAGAAGACATGGTAACTTTTGTTGTCATTACACCTTCTTTAATTTCTTTTTGAGCAAAAACGCTCACGCTCAACGATAGAAGAGCAACTAGAATAAATTTTTTCATATTTTGTTTTTGTTTTTAAATTTCGATAAATATATAAAAAAAAGACTACTTTAAATTAAAGTAGCCCATTTTGATTGTTATTAAAGAGTTTATTTTACAACTCTAATAATGCATTTGTTTTACTAACCGCTTCAGCACTATTTTTCATTTTTTCTTTTTCAGCATCTGAAAGGTCAATTTTCACTATTTTTTCGATACCGTCTTTTCCTAAAATTACAGGAACACCAATGCAGATATCACTTAATCCGTATTCGCCTTCTAGCATTGTAGAACAAGGGAACATTTTTTTCTGGTCACAAGCAATGGCTTGAACTAAACTAGAAACTGCTGCACCTGGAGCATACCAAGCTGAAGTACCTAATAATTTTGTTAAGGTAGCACCACCTACTTTAGTATCTTCAGCAACTTGATTCAGTCTTTCTTCAGATAAAAATTTACTTACTGGTACACTGTTTCGTGTAGCTAAACTTGTCAAAGGAATCATACCTGTATCAGAGTGACCACCTAAAACCATACCGTCAATATCAGAAATAGGAGCTTCTAAAGCTTCTGCTAATCTGTATTTAAAACGAGCAGAATCTAATGCACCACCCATTCCAATTATTCTATTTTTAGGTAATCCAGTAGTTTTATGTACCAAATATGTCATCGTATCCATAGGATTTGAAACTACAATAATAATGGTGTTTGGTGAATGTTCAATTAAACTTCCTGAAACAGTTTTTACAATTCCTGCATTTATACCAATTAATTCTTCACGAGTCATTCCTGGTTTACGTGGTATACCTGAAGTAATTACACAAACGTCACTTCCAGCAGTTTTGGAGTAGTCTCCAGTTGTACCCACAATTTTGGAGTCAAATCCGTTTAATGAGGCTGTTTGCATTAAGTCCATAGCTTTACCTTCGGCATAACCTTCTTTAATGTCTAAAATTACAACTTCTGATGCGAAGTTTTTAATAGCGATGTACTCTGCACAGCTTGCTCCAACAGCTCCTGCACCTACGATAGTTACTTTCATTTTAATATTATTTAATGTTTATAAATTCTTTTATTATTTCAACATCCCTAATTTAAAATGGTAACAATTGTATGTCGCAATACAGCTGTATTCCCTTCCCCCTTGGGAAGGGTCAGGGATGGGTTTTACTTATATGTCAATATTCGCGTATACAGCGTTCTTTTCAATAAATTCTCTACGAGGCGGTACTTCATCACCCATAAGCATAGAAAATACTCTATCGGCTTCGCCACCGTTATCTATCGTTACTCTTCGCATTGTTCTAAATGAAGGGTTCATCGTTGTGTCCCATAATTGAACCGCATTCATTTCCCCTAAACCTTTATAACGTTGAATAGTACCTCCATCAAACTTCGTAACGATATCATCACGTTCTTTATCAGACCATGCATATTCTTTTTTAGCACCTTTTTTAACCAAATATAATGGTGGAGCTGCAATAAATATGTAGCCTTCTTCAATTAACTCTCTCATATATCTGAAAAAGAAAGTTAAAATTAATGTTGCAATGTGGCTACCATCCACATCCGCGTCACACATAATAACTATTTTATGATATCTTAACTTGTCTAAGTTTAATGCTTTGCTATCTTCTTCGGTTCCAATAGTTACACCTAATGCGGTGTACATATTTCTGATTTCCTCATTTTCAAAAACCTTATGTTGCATGGCTTTTTCAACATTCAAAATTTTACCACGTAAAGGTAAGATGGCTTGAAAATTACGATCTCTTCCTTGCTTTGCAGTACCACCTGCCGAATCTCCCTCGACTAAAAACAACTCACACTTTTCAGGGTCTGTCCAAGCACAATCGGATAACTTACCTGGTAATCCTCCACCAGACATAACTGTTTTACGTTGAACCATTTCACGAGCCTTTTTAGCTGCGTGACGTGCTTGAGCTGCCAAAATCACTTTTTGAACGATAATTTTAGCATCATTAGGGTTTTCTTCTAAATAATCTGTTAGCATTTCTGAAACGGCCTGACTAACAGCAGAAGTTACATCTCTGTTTCCTAATTTGGTTTTGGTTTGTCCCTCAAATTGAGGCTCTTGAACTTTTACCGATATAATTGCTGTCAATCCTTCACGGAAGTCATCACCAGCAATTTCAAATTTTAATTTATCGAGCATGCCAGAAGATTCTGCATACTTTTTTAAGGTGTTTGTTAAACCTCTTCTAAAACCAGATAAATGTGTACCTCCTTCGTGTGTATTAATGTTATTTACGTAAGAATGTAAATTTTCTGTATATGAAGTGTTGTAAACCATGGCAACTTCAACGGGAATACCACCTTTTTCACCTTCCATAGAAATAACGTCAGAAGTTAACTGCTCTCTATTTCCATCTAAATATCTAATAAATTCTGGTAAACCTATTTCACTGTAAAAATCTTCATGAATAAACTCTCCTTTTTCATCTTTATTTCTTTTATCAGTAATAGAAAGTTTAATCTTTTTATTTAGGAAAGATAATTCTCTTAACCTGGTCGATAACGTTTCGTAATTAAAATCGATTTCAGATTGAAAAATGGTGTCATCCGCCATAAAGGTAACTAACGTTCCTCTTTCGGTTGTTTCACCAACAGCTTTTACAGGATAAGAAGCTTTACCTCTTTCATATTCTTGTTCGTAAATTTTACCATCACGATAAACTGTTGCTTTTAAATGTGAAGAAAGTGCATTTACAACAGAAACACCAACACCGTGTAAACCACCAGAAACTTTGTAAGAATCCTTATCAAATTTACCACCAGCACCAATTTTAGTCATTACTACTTCAAGAGCAGAAACGCCTTCTTTTTTATGCATGTCAACCGGAATACCCCTACCATTATCTTTTACAGTAACCGAATTGTCTTCATTTATTATTATGCTTATGGCATCACAATGCCCAGCCATAGCTTCATCAATAGAGTTGTCAACCACCTCGTAAACCAAATGATGCAACCCTCTAACACCAACATCACCAATATACATTGATGGACGTTTTCTAACGTGTTCCATCCCTTCTAAGGCCTGAATACTATCTGCTGAATAACTATGTTTCTTTGCTTCTTCGCTCATATTTTTAAGTCTCTTTTTTAAGTATTTTCAAAAACATACAAATATAAGAAAACACGCTCGGTTGAGCGTGTTTTCAAGGTCGTTAAATAACGTAAGTTATTAACAAATTCTCTTCAAAAGAGAGGTATTTAAATTTAGAGTGTTTTATTGTTTGGCATAATGGATTTTAAAGAAAAAGAAACAGCTTAATGTGTAGTAATATATTAAGCTGTTTCAATTAAAAGCAATCAACCCAATTTGCTCCGTTTTTAATTTAGTGTTTTTTGTTACTTCAAATGTAATAAGAGAATCTAAAGACTTTCTAAAGTTTTGTAGGAAATTAAAAAGAACCAACTAAACTTGTTGTTAATAAGGCTTTTACATCTTCTTTTTTTAATAATTTTCCTTTAGCATTAAAAATGAATTTGACTTTTGCACTTTTATTAGCTAAGGTTACGTAGAATAATTCTTTTTCGTTTTCCATGTTTTTTCAATTTTATAAGACCAAATATAGAATGTGAATCTAAAGATATTCTTAAGGTAATTGATGGATTAAAAGTTTAACATTTTATTAATAGAAGAGGTCAGCTGGAACCAAAACTAATTTAAATATCGAACTTCGATAAATGAAAAAAAACACGCTCTAAAATTAGAACGTGTTTTAAAATTAATTCAAATATATTTTGTAATAAAACAGCTTAGCGTTTAGTGAAACTAAGCTGTTCTGTTAAAAGCAATCAACCCAATTTGCTTTATTTAAAGATCTCCGTCTTTTTGCTCAATTACTTTACCTTCTGAATCAAAAAGTACTTTAATATTCGCATCTTCTTTTGACAATGCTACCCAATACACTTCTTTTTCATCTTGCATTGTTTTAAAAGCTTTGTCAGCTGAATAATCAGCAAAGTCTGCACTTAAAGTAGCTGTTACTGTTTCTGGTAATTCACTTACTTGAATTTCAACTTTGTCTTCTTGTTGAGCAACAGCTTCAATAACTGTTTCTTCTACTTCTTGTGCAAAAGTTGTAGTGCTTACTAAACTCATTACTGCAACTGCTGCTAGGAAACTTAATTTTTTCATAATACTGTGTTTTTAAAATTAATTAATATTTAGTTTTATTTGTTTTGTTACTTCAAATGTATGTGCAAAATCTAAAGATATTCTTAAGTTGTTAAGCGTATTTTTATTTTAACATTTTATTAATAATCACTTTAAAATCAAATAGATAAATGCATATTAAACACTTTTTAATGAGCTGATTTCGTTTAGCTCGGGTGCGAATATCTTTAAAATACAAAACACGTTCAACTTGAACGTGTTTTGTAAAATAATTCAAATTTATTTCAATAAAAACAGCTTAACAAAAAAGTAGTGTTAAGCTGTTCAATTAAAAGCAATCAACCCAATTTGCTTTTTTTAATATTTTTAAAGTTGAGCGTCTTCTTGCTCAATTACTTTACCTTCTGAATCAAAAAGAACTTTGATAGTAGTTTGACCTTCTTGGGATAAAATTACTGAATAAGCTTCTTTTTCATCTTTTAAAACTTTAAAAGCTTTGTCAGCAGTATAATCAGCAAAATCAGCCGCTATTGTAGTTGTTATAGCTTCTGGTAATTCGCTTATTTGAATTTCAACACTTTCTTCTTGTGCAGCTTCAACAACTTCTACTACTTCAATAACTTCTTCTTCTTGTGCAAAAGTTGTAGTACTTACTAAACTCATTACCGCAACTGCTGCTAGGAAACTTAATTTTCTCATAATTTTGTGTTTTTTTAAATTAATTAATATTTAGTTTTGTTTGTTTTGTTACTTCAAATGTATGTGTAAAATCTAAAGATATTCTTAAGTTGGTAAGCGTATTTTTATTTTAACATTTTATTAATAATCGCTTTAAAATCAAATAGATAATTGCATATTAAACACTTCCTAATGAACTGATTTCGTTTAGCTCAGGTGCGAATATCTTTAAAATAAAAAACACGTTCAACTTGAACGTGTTTTATAAAATAATTCAAATTTATTTCAATAAAAACAGCTTAACAAAAAAGTAGTGTTAAGCTGTTCAATTAAAAGCAATCAACCCAATTTGCTTTTTTTAATATTTTTAAAGTTGAGCGTCTTCTTGCTCAATTACTTTACCTTCTGAATCAAAAAGAACTTTGATAGTAGTTTGACCTTCTTGAGATAAAATTACTGAATAAGTTTCTTTTTCATCTTTTAAAACTTTAAAAGCTTTGTCAGCAGTATAATCAGCAAAATCAGCCGCTATTGTAGTTGTTATAGCTTCTGGTAATTCGCTTATTTGAATTTCAACACTTTCTTCTTGTGCTGCTTCAGCAACTTCTACTACTTCAATAACTTCTTCTTCTTGTGCAAAAGTTGCAGTACTTACTAAACTCATTACCGCAACTGCTGCTAGGAAACTTAATTTTCTCATAATTTTGTGTTTTTTTTAATTAATTAATATTTAATTTTGTTTGTTTTTGTTGGACCAAATGTATGTGCAGATTCTAAAGATATTCTTAAGATTTATAAAAGAATTTTTCTTTAACATTTAATTGTGATTTGCTAACTAAATAGTAATTTCGATAAAAACGTCTAAGTGTATTAAGAGTCTATGCTAATCGTTCTGATTAGTTGTTGTGCTCGTGAAGCTGACACTGAGGGTGTGCAGTTTGTCCTCGCAAGAATATTGCAGTTGCCATTGATTAACATCGCAAATTTGCTTAATAATAGCTAAGCCTAAACCAAGTGAGTCTTTTCTAGTACTCTGTTTTTTAAATCTATTAAATAAATTTTCAGGATCACCTCTTAATTGTTCACCAGTATTGGAAAAAATCAATTGATTTTTAGAAAAAGTAATGGAGATGGTACCGTTATTAATATTATGTTTAATGGCGTTACTTAATAAATTTGAAACGAGCGTGTCTACCAATATGATATTTGTAGAAATTATATGATCGGATAATTCTTTACTAACAGATATATTTTTATTAAGAATAAAGTCCTCGTAATTTTCTAATTGTTTTTCTATTAACTCTTTGAACGAAACTTCTTCTTTTGTGCTAAATTGTTGGTTTTCTACCTTTGCCAGTAATAATAATGTTTTGTTTAGTTTTGACAATCGCTTGCCGGCCTGATAAATGGATTGTAATTGTTCAGATTGCTCTTTGTTAATATTGTCCGACTGCAATAGCAATTCAATTTTAGATTGCATTATTGCCAACGGTGTTTGCATTTCATGTGAAGCATTTTCTGAAAACTCTTTTAAATTACTAAAATCAGATTGTAATTTCTGAGTTAAGTTGCGTATGGATTCATTTAGTTCTTTAAATTCTTCGATGTTTGATTTTTCCAGTTTAATAGGTTCTTGATCTTGAACAGAGAAATTTTTAAGTCTATTTAAATTGGTGTAAAATGGGTGCCATAGCTTTTTAGAGATCTGGGTGTTCAAAATCCATAATCCAATTAATAATAGGATTATTATTATAAATGAGGAAACCACAATTACCCAAATAAAATCTTGATTTCTGACTAATGAATTTCTAGCGACAATTTTGTATCTATTGTTATGAAGTGTTTCGTAAGCCGTTAATTGTCTGTATTTCTCAAATTCATTAATGCCTTCTCCTTCAATGTTTCTTAGAATTAGAGTATCCTTATATATAATGGTATCATTCGGAAATTTGAATTGCTCCGCCTCATTCAGTTCCTTTGGTTCATCAAATAAAGTTAGTGGGTAGTCGTATTTTATTCTTTTGGCAATAACATCTTTACTATAGCGTAATTGCTCATCAAGCCTATTATTCATGACAATAGTCAAGACAAAAATAAGCATACCAGCAGAAATTAAAAATATAACAATAGATAGCCATAAATAGGTTCTACTCGTTCTTTCTATTAATTTCATGCGATTGGAATATTATTTTAATCCTTAAAGAAGTGGAATTGATATGTTATAAATTTACTTTAATGTATCTGTAAATTTATAGCCAAGACCATACATGGTTTGCAGGTAATTATTACCACCTAATTTATTTATTTTCTTTCTAAGGTTACCCATGTGTGTATAAATGAAATCATAGCTATCTGCCATCTCAATATCATCACCCCAAAGATGCTCTGCAATAGACTCTTTCGTTAGTACTTTATTTTTATTGGTTATAAAATACAATAGTAAGTTATATTCCTTTTTGGTTAACTCTATAGGTTTACCATGCACTGTTACTTCTTTAGAGCTTGGGTCTACTCTTATTTCGTTAAATTCAATAAACTCATCGCCGTCAAAATTTCTACGTCTAATTAACGAATTAACCCTTGAGTTCAATTCTGCTAAATGAAAAGGTTTAGTAATATAATCATCAGCACCGAGATCTAAACCTTTGAGTTTATCATCTAAGGAGTTTTTTGCAGATACAATCAAAACCCCTGTTTTAGAATTTTGTTCTTTTACTAATTTTAATAAATCAATACCACTGCCGTCAGGTAGAGTAATGTCTAAAATAATTATATCGTATTTAAAACTTACAATTTTATCTTCTGCATCAAAAAAAGAAGTCGCTTTTTCGCAGATAAAATCTTCATTTTTAAGATAACTTGCCATTGAATCTAATAATTCAACTTCATCTTCTACTATTAATATTTTCATGTGTTTATATTTATTTTTTTAACTGATACATGCAATTCGCTATTAAAAGACCCCTTGAGCGAAAATACTCATTACATGCTTGTTTCATCAGTTCAAAATTTAGAGTTATTGAATCGTTATATGCAAAAATGGAATTATTTATGTAAACATCTATGATATGTTTTCTTATTTTTTTCTTAAAATAGCCTTGTCAGAAAATTTTTCAATCGTTATTTGAGGATTGTTAAATATATAAATTTCAGAATCGTCAATGGCTGAAATAATTAGATCCTTTTTTGCACTTACTTGAACGTCTGCACTATCAGAAGACTCAACAATGGCCTCATTACTTTCAAAACTACCTCCTTTAAAATTGCTCCTGTTTTCAGCATTTACATATAATTCTGAGCAGCTTCCGGTAACTTCGGTAGTTGAAGATCCTTGTATTGTAACCTCGGCATGGTCGCATGAAAGTGCGATTTTAGATTTGCCTGAATTATCAGCGTTAATAAAAACATCATCGGCATTAACAGTTAATTTTGCATTGGCACTTTCGTTGTTATTTAGAATGAGTTTAGCGGCTTGAAAATCTAAAGTCAATTTAGAGTCATCTTCTGCGTTAATTGTTAACTGATCAAACTTTAATGTGCCAGATGACGTTATTTCAGATTTATCTTTGGTGATAATTTCATCAATATATTGATCTATGGTAACATATACTTTTAGCTCTTTTTTTCTTGTTATACGTTTTGTAAGATCAATGATTAGTGTGCTGTCTCTTACCTCAGTGTACACAGCTACGTGCAGGTTTTCATCGGCCTCAACAGTAACGGATTGTTCCATGCCTTGGGCTATAATAACTTCAATTTTGTCATTGGTTTCAATTTTAGAAAACGCATCAATATATCTATTTTCTGAAGTTACTATTTTGTTACCTTTTAATTTGTCTTGAGCAGACATGTTAAAAGGTGTTAGAACCATTGTAACAAGTACAATGATTAGGGAGTAGTGTTTTTTCATTTGTTTTAGTTTTGTTGTATCAAAGATATGTAAAATACAAAAACTCTGCCGAAAGCAGAGTTTTTTATTAATTTTTTATTTTTAATTGAGGTGCCTCAATTATGAAATGCTATTTTGAATAGGCAGAATCATGAACATTCGCAATTGCTCTACCAGATGGTTCATTCATGTTTTTGAAACTCTCATCCCAATCTAAGGCAATTTGAGTGCTGCATGCTACTGAAGCTTCTTGCGGTACAGATAGTGCTGCAGCATCACTTGGGAAGTGTTCTGTAAAAATAGATCTATAATAAAATTCCTCTTTAGTTGTAGGGGTTTGAATTGGGAATTTAAATTTTGCATTCGCCAACTGTTCATCACTTACTTCTACTTCTACAATTTCTTTTAAGGTATCTATCCAGCTATATCCTACACCGTCGCTAAATTGTTCCTTTTGTCTCCATGCTACACTTTTAGGTATCATATCTTCAAAAGCTTTTCTAACTACCCATTTTTCCATACGTTCTCCATTGATCATTTTGTCTTGTGGGTTAATACGCATTGCAACATCCATAAATTCCTTATCTAAAAAGGGAACGCGACCTTCAATACCCCAAGCCGCTAAGCTTTTGTTAGCACGTAAACAATCATACATATGTAGTTTACTTAGCTTACGCACGGTCTCTTCATGAAATTCTTTTGCATTTGGTGCTTTATGAAAATACAAATATCCTCCAAAAAGTTCATCTGCTCCTTCACCTGATAATACCATTTTTATACCCATAGACTTAATAAGTCTAGCCATTAAATACATAGGTGTGGCAGAGCGAATAGTAGTAATGTCATAGGTCTCTATCTTATAGATTACATCTCGTATGGCATCTAATCCTTCTTGAATTGTAAATTTTATTTCGTGGTGTACCGTACCAATATGATCTGCTACTAATTTCGCCGCAGCTAAATCGGGAGAGCCATCTAATCCCACAGAAAAAGAGTGTAATTGTGGCCACCATGCTTTTTGAGTATCTCCAGATTCGATACGTTTTTCGGCATATTTCTGAGCAATTGCAGAAGTCACTGAAGAGTCTAATCCTCCAGAAAGTAAAACACCATAGGGTACATCACTCATTAACTGTCTGTGTACAGCAGCTTCTAACGCATCTTTGATTTCTTTTATAGAAGTTTCGTTTTCTTTTACGGCATCATAATCTGTCCAGTCTCTTTTATACCATTGTACAAACTCTCCATCTTTACTAGACATATAGTGTCCTGGAGGAAATAGTTGAATTTTAGTACAAACCCCTTCTAAAGCTTTTAATTCAGAAGCCACATAAAAAGTTCCGTTTTCATCCCATCCAATATATAGAGGGATAATCCCCATATGATCACGAGCAATAAAGTACTCGTCTTTTTCAGCATCATAAATAGCAAAACCAAAAATTCCGTTCATTTCATCAAGAAAATCAACGCCTTTCTTTTGATAAAGAGCTAAAATAACTTCACAATCTGATTCTGTTTGGAAGTTATACGTTCCTTCAAATTGTTTACGTAATTCTCTATGATTATATATTTCGCCATTGGCGGCCAAGATTAACTTATTATCTTCACTAAATAAAGGTTGTTTACCAGAAGCTGGATCAACAATTGCTAAACGCTCATGAGCTAAAATAGCTTTATCATCACAATAAATACCACTCCAATCCGGTCCACGATGACGAATCTTTTGAGACATTTCTAATAGTTGAGGTCTTAAATCTTCAGATTTTTGCTTTAGATCAAAAGCACATACAATTCCACACATAATTTCAATTTTATAATTTAATAATGCAAAAATTCATTTTTTATTTCATTACGTAAACAAAAAACGCCAATATGGTTACATATTAAAACAAATATAACGATATTGGTGATTATTTGTAACAATTTTAAAATAATAATTATCAATTTAGTTATCAATAATAAATACTAAAAGTGTAAAAATAGCGTTGTTAACTCAACTAAACTATATTAATGCATGGTAAAACATTACTTTTCAACTGTAATCTCCCTCTTTTTATTACTTTTTTTTATTTCTGAAGCTAGAGCTCAGGGTTTTGTGCCTGCAGATGATATTCCTCATGATATATCATATTGTCGCGAAAGCAAGGTAACTCCGCCATTGGCTAAAGTGCTTTATGGTAGGCCTCAAAAAAACGATGAAGAAGTTTTTGGTAACCTTGTTCCATTTGATAAATTATGGCGTACGGGTGCTAATGAAGCAACTGAAGTTAAATTTTATAATGATGTCCATTTTGGCGATTGTGAAGTAAAAGCAGGTACTTATGTACTTGTAACCATACCACATGAAAAAGAATGGCAAGTTATTTTAAATTCACAAACTGATGTTTGGGGATCTTTTCAGTACAATCCGTTTTTTAACGTAGCCGAAATTATTGTGCCTGTAAAAAAAGGGGAAACTCTTGATTCATTTACAATATCTTTTAAGGAAAAAAATAAGGCTACTCAAATGATTTTAGGCTGGGATAATGTTAGAGTTAACGTTCCACTAAAATTTGAAAAAGAGCCTGTACTCGTTTCTAATTAGAAGTTAATTTAAAATTTCGCCGTTTATATAATTATGAACCACTTTTGTTTTAGGAACATTCTCAATAGGAATTTCCATAATATTCTGGTCTAGAATTATAAAATCGGCCATTTTGCCAATCTCAATACTGCCTTTTTCATTTTCTTCAAAATTGGAATAGGCAGCCCAGATGGTCATACCTTTTAGGGTTTCTTCTCTAGATAAAGCATTTTCCATTTGAAAACCATTTTCAGGAAAGTTGTTTAAATCTTTTCTTGCTACAGCTGCGTAAAAGGTTAACATCGGACTTACCTTTTCAACAGGAAAATCAGTACCTAATACCACTTTTCCGTATTGTTTTAATAAGTCTTTGTAAGCATAAGCACCTTTCATGCGTTCTGCACCAATTCTATCCTTTGCCCAATACATGTCAGATGTAGCGTGCGTAGGTTGAATAGAAGGAATAATATTTTTAAAAGCGTTAAAATCCTCAGGCGAAATAATCTGAGCATGTTCAATTTTCCAACGTCGGTCTTTCTTGTCTTTCAAGACTTCTTTATAAGTTTCTAATAAATAATGGTTGGCAGAATCACCAATAGCGTGCGTATTCATTTGAAAATCAGAATCAGCAATACGCTTGGCTATTTCTTTTAAATTTTCAGGAGTGTTAACTAAAGCTCCAAAATGCTCGGGTTTATCATTATATGGTTCTCTCATAGCAGCACCTCGCGAACCCAATGCACCATCTCCATAAACTTTAAACGAACGCACATTTAAACGATCGGTTTTATAAATTCCTCTTTTTAGGTAATAGTCTAAATTTTCGGGATATGCAGATGCCATTGCATACACACGAATTTTCAGTTCCCCAACTTGTTGTAAACTATCAATGAGTTCAATGGCTTCTCTTGATAACCCCGCATCATTTACTGTTGTTAGTCCATGAGCCAAACAAATTTTCTCGGCATCTTTCAACGCTTGAATAGCCTCGTTTAAACTTTCGCTTGGAATTTTAGCATAAATTAAATCCATTGGGTTGTCTATAAAAATACCTGTTAATTTCCCGTCCTTTTGAAGGATATCTCCACCGGAAAAAGGAGAGGCGGTAGTTACACCCGCTAAATCTATTGCAGCTTGATTTACTAATAAGGCGTGTCCGTCTATACGTGCAATAGCCACTGGTGTGTCAGGAAAAAGTTCATCTAGCTTCTCTTTTGTAGGGAATTCTTTCACTTCCCAATCATTTTGATCCCAACCGCGACCTGTAATATAGTTTACATTTTTCTCTTTTTGAAAATCGACAATGCGTTGTACTACTTCATCAAAACTTTTTGTCCCTTCTAACTTTACAGATTGCTCCGACAGTCCCAACCCAAAAAAATGACAATGGGCATCTATTAATCCTGGAAGCAGTGTTTTGCCTTCTGCATCTAAATTGTTTTCTGCAGTATATTTCGTCATTAATTCCGTTGTTGTGCCAACAGCAACAAATTTGCCATCTTTTATAGCAATGGCTTCTGCTTTTGGAGAAGAATCATTTACGGTGTAAATATTCGCATTGAAAATTATTAAATCGGCTTTTTTTTGATTTTTACAGCTTACAAGGAGGAAAACAGAAAGGATTAAAGTGTATAAAATTTTCATGGTTAGGGGTAGTTTTAGGTTTTAAAGATACAAAAAATAAGGAGCTGTTCATTTTTTTTTCCCTTTGCCACTTTAAACGTAACTTTGCCATTCGAAAAAAATAACTGAATGAGTTACCATTTTAATGAAATTGAGGCCAAATGGCAAAAGTACTGGGCAGAAAAACAAACTTTTAAAGCAGCTAATCCTGGTGAGGAAGGTTCTGAAAAACCCAAATTTTATGTGTTAGATATGTTTCCCTATCCTAGTGGTGCAGGTTTACATGTAGGGCATCCTTTAGGGTATATTGCTTCTGATATTTATGCTAGATATAAAAGGCATAAGGGGTTTAATGTAATGCATCCGCAAGGTTATGATAGTTTTGGATTACCCGCTGAGCAATATGCTATCCAAACAGGACAACATCCTGCTGTAACTACTGCTGAGAATATAAAAACATACAGACGCCAATTAGATGAAATAGGTTTTTCTTTCGATTGGTCTCGTGAAGTCCGTACTTCTGATCCTAATTATTATAAATGGACACAGTGGATTTTTATTCAATTATTCAACTCTTGGTACAACAAAGATTCAGATAAGGCAGAAGATATTTCTAGCCTAATTTCTGTTTTTGAGAAGGAAGGGAACGCCGGAGTTAATGCAGCGTCAGATGATGGTATTGAACCCTTTACTGCGGAACAATGGAATGCTTTTTCGAGCGAAGCACAACAAAAAATACTCTTACAATACCGTTTAACATTTTTGTCTGAAACGGAAGTAAATTGGTGTCCTGCATTGGGTACTGTTCTGGCAAATGATGAGATTGTAAATGGCGTTTCAGAGCGTGGTGGACATCCCGTAGAACGTAAAAAAATGAAACAATGGAGTATGCGTATTTCTG
This sequence comes from Aureibaculum flavum, assembly GCF_016406085.1. Lineage (GTDB taxonomy): Bacteria > Bacteroidota > Bacteroidia > Flavobacteriales > Flavobacteriaceae > Aureibaculum > Aureibaculum flavum. The sequence goes on along the minus strand of NZ_JAEHFJ010000003.1, from coordinate 48,690 downwards.
CATATGCTCAACGTTTGTTAGATGGTTTAAATAAAATTGACTGGCCACAACCGCTTAAGGATTCGCAAACCAATTGGATTGGTAGATCTGAAGGGGCGATGGTGTCGTTTAAGGTCCTGTCAACGGGAGACCTCCCCCTAGCCCCCTCCGAAGGAGGTGGAACGGAGCCTCGTTATAGAACGAGTGATTCTGACATTTACGGCATTCTTTTAGATAGAGCTAAGGAAATGCGTAAGAATCCAACTTTAGCGGAAGCAAAACTTTGGGAAATTCTAAAAAAGAAAGGTCTTAAAGTTAAGTTTAGAAGACAGCATCCAATTTTTAATTATATAGTTGATTTTGTTTGTATTGAAAAAAAATTAATCATTGAAGTTGATGGTGGAATTCATAAATACCAATTAAACGCGGACGCTGAAAGACAATTATTACTAGAACAAAAGAAAGGTTTTAAAGTGTTACGTTTCACTAATGAAGAGGTTTTAAATGACATTGATAACGTACTTTTAAAAATAAATCAAGAACTAAACTCCCCTCCTTCGGAGGGGTTGGGGGAGGTCCCAACTAAAGGATGGGATATCCCAGTCTTCACAACCCGTCCAGACACTATCTTCGGAGTAAGTTTTATGACCTTGGCACCAGAACATGAATTGGTGACCAAAATAACAACTGATGCTCAAAAAGCTGAAGTAGAAGCGTATGTTAAGGCTACTGCAAAACGTAGTGAATTGGATAGAATGGCAGATGTGAAAACCATTTCAGGTGCGTTTACAGGTGCCTATGCAGAGCATCCTTTTACTAAAGAACCAATACCAATTTGGATTGGTGATTATGTATTGGCAGGTTATGGTACAGGTGCGGTTATGTCTGTACCGTGTGGTGATCAACGTGATTATGATTTTGCGAAGCATTTCAACATTGCTATCCCTAATATTTTTGAAGGGGTGGATATTTCTGAGGAAGCATATGCAGATAAAGACAAAACAGTTATAGCAAATTCTGATTTCCTAAATGGATTGCCTTATAAAAAGGCGATGAAAACTATCATTTATGAAATTGAAAAACGTGGATTTGGCTATAAAAAGATAAATTATAGAATGCGTGATGCGGTATTTAGTCGCCAGCGTTATTGGGGAGAACCTTTTCCTGTGTATTATGTGAATGGTTTACCGCAAATGATAGACCCGAAATATTTACCAATTGTTTTACCTGAAGTAGAAAAATACTTGCCTACTGAAGATGGTAAACCGCCATTAGGCAATGCTGAGGTTTGGGCTTGGTGTACGGAAACGAACCAGGTTGTTGATAATAGTAAAATTGATAACAAAACGGTACACCCTTTAGAATTAAACACCATGCCGGGTTGGGCAGGAAGTTCGCAGTATTTTAACCGTTATATGGATCCTCATAATGAGGGTGAAATATTTTCACAAGATGCTGTAAATTATTGGCAAGATGTTGATTTATACATCGGTGGTAGCGAGCATGCAACGGGGCATTTATTATACAGCCGTTTTTGGCAAAAATTTATGTTTGATAAAGGGTTGGTTCCTAAAGATGAGTTTGCAAAGAAGTTGATTAATCAAGGTATGATTTTGGGGACAAGTGCGTTTGTTTATGTTTTGTTGTTAAAAGTCAAAACCAATCTTAATAATTCATTTCTTTTAGAGGGAAAAACTTCATTTAAGGATAATGATAAATTGACTAAAGCTATCAAAGCTCCGAAATCTTTAATTGTTTCTGAAGATGTTTTCAATGATGTTAAAGAGTATGGCAAAAATGATTTGGTGGATGAATGGGTGGAGCAATTCGAAAATCAAAATGAAGGAATGAAAATTTCATATTCTTCGGATAGATTAATTAGACCAAACTTAGATATTTCCCTACTAAAGGGACTAACAGATGAGATTAACAAAGAGGCTCTGCTAAATACGTTGCAGTATTCAGATTCTGTATTTTTGGAAGAGACGCCATATTTCTCTCAGAGAGAAGTCGAAAAAATGTCTAAATCCAAATATAATGTTGTAAATCCCGATGCTATTTGTCAGCAATACGGAGCGGACAGTTTACGTTTGTACGAAATGTTTTTAGGTCCATTAGAACAAGCAAAACCTTGGAATACCGCAGGGATTACAGGAGTACATAGTTTTTTAAAGAAATTATGGAAATTGTATCACACCGGTGAAAACGGAAGTTTCTATGTGACTAATTCCCCCCTTGAGGGGGGCGTGGGGGGTGTTGAACCTTCTTCGGAGTCATTTAAAACCTTACATAAAACCATTAAAAAAGTAGAAGAAGATATTGAGAATTTCTCTTTTAACACTTCGGTATCTACTTTTATGATTGCTGTAAATGAGTTAACCGCAGAAAAATGCAACAGCAGAGCAATTCTAGAACCATTAATCATATTAATTTCACCATATGCTCCGCACATTGCAGAAGAATTGTGGAGTAAATTAGGTCATAATACGTCTATTTCAACAGCACCTTTTCCAGAATTTGATGGTAGTTATTTGGTAGAAAGTAGTAAAACCTATCCTATTTCTTTCAATGGAAAAATGCGTTTTACTATGGACTTATCTTTAGATTTAACCAAAGATGAAATTGAAGCAGCGGTTATGGCACATGAAAAAACGATAGCACAGTTGGCAGGTAGAACACCTAAAAAGGTAATTATAGTGCCTGGTAAAATTGTAAATATTGTAGGTTAAAATTTTAATTTCACAAATACAGCTCTTTTTTTAGGCTAAAAACCTTAGAATGATTAAAAATAGACTTTTAACCCCTAAATATTAGGGGGTATAATTTTATAATATCATTTTTATAACGATTTTTGCAGAAAAAATAAGTTATGATAGTAGGACTTCCAAAAGAAATAAAGAATAATGAAAACCGAGTAGCATTAACTCCTGCAGGAGTTTTTGAATTGGTTAAAAATGAGCATACGGTTTTTGTTCAAAAAGATGCTGGATTTAATAGTGGTTTCTCTGATGTAGATTATACCGATGTAGGTGCTTCTATTTTAGATACCATTGAAGAAGTTTACGCCAAAGCAGAAATGATTGTTAAGGTGAAAGAACCTATAGCAGAAGAGTATGGCTTAATTAAAGAAGGGCAAATTGTATTTACCTATTTTCATTTTGCATCGAGTCAACCGCTTACAGATGCTATGATTAAAAGTAAAAGTGTTTGTATTGCTTATGAAACCGTTGAAGATAAAAACGGTACATTACCTTTATTAACACCAATGTCAGAAGTTGCCGGTAGAATGGCGGTACAACAAGGAGCAAAATATTTAGAAAAACCTATTAAGGGTAAAGGAATTCTGTTAGGTGGTGTACCTGGAGTTCAACCTGGTAAAGTATTGATTTTAGGAGCGGGAATTGTTGGTGTTCAGGCAGCAAAAATGGCCGCAGGTTTAGGGGCTCATGTTACCATTATGGATGTAAATATGGACCGATTGAGATATGTAAATGATGTAATGCCGAGCCATGTTGTAACAGAGTATTCCAATGAATATAATATTAGAAGACATATTAAAACACATGATCTTATTATTGGAGGTATCTTAATTAAGGGTGCCAAAGCTCCAAAATTAATTACTAGAGATATGTTGAAAGAAATGCACCCTGGTACTGTATTAGTTGATGTAGCGGTAGATCAAGGTGGTTGTATGGAGACAACAAAACCTACAACTCATGAAGACCCTACTTATATTATCGACGATATTGTTCATTATTGTGTTGCTAATATGCCAGGAGCAGTTCCATATACTTCAACTATTGCTCTTACTAATGTAACTTTGCCCTATGTAATAAATATAGCGAACAAAGGTTGGGAAAAAGCTTGTGAAGAGAATGAAGGGCTGCAAAAAGGACTTAATATTGCTTATGGTGAGGTCGTTTATAAAGAAATTTTAGAAAATTTACATTAAAGTTAAATATGATAGCATCGATTGAAATTTTAGGATTATTGGCAGGTGGTTTAACAACTGCATCTTTTGTACCGCAAGTTTATAAAACCTATAAAAGTAAATCCGCTGATAGTCTTTCATTAACTATGTATACCGTATTTTTTGTAGGCATTATTCTATGGTTAATTTATGGCATTTATGTAAATAGTATTGCAATGATGGTAACCAATAGTATAACTGCTATATTGTCATTGCTATTAATTTATTTTAAATTGAGATTCAAGTAGTTATAATTTTTATTACTTTTGAAAAAAAATAAATGTCTATGAAAAAAGTTTACACTTTATTTTTACTTGTTTTTTTTGGACTAAATTGTTTTGCTCAAGAACTTTATGTTGGAGATGGAGCTGAATTTTATCTGAAAAAAGGGTTGGACTTTACCACAAGTAATACTGTAGTTACGCTTGGAACTACCGGGAAATTTTCAGTTGAGGCTGCTTCAACTTGGGGCGATTCTCAAGAATATGTAAACGGTAAAGTTTATGTGTATGGCTTAGGTGAAACCAAATTACCTGTTGGTGATAATGGAGTTTATGCACCAGTACTGTTAAATCATTCTATTGATTCAGAAGCACAATATTTTAATGCTATTCCTACAAGTGGTACTAATGGTGCTGATGTAGATGCCGTTTCTGATAAAGAATATTGGGAGTTGAATGGTCAAGGTATTGTTACTTTGCCTTGGATACCTGCAAGTGATATCACAAATTTAGTAACTGATAATGGAGGTAAATTGAGTTCGATTGCCGTGGTTGGATTAATTGGTGGTGTTTGGAATTTGACGAGTGCCACGCAAACAAATGTGGTAACAGGAGATTTATCTAATGGTACGGTTACAACCGATAGTGCAACCGAAGTTGTTTTAAATGGTTTTACACAGTATACTTTTGGGATTGATCATCAAGTGGTTTTAGGTATAGACGATTTATTTATTTCAAATGATATTCGTATCATTTCTAATCCGATTGATAGTGATGCTGAAAGTATTCAGTTTGTTTCTGCTAGTCTTGATAATCTTGAAGTTACTATTTTTGATTTGTTAGGTAGAAAAATAAGTAATCAGAAAAATATTTCAGTTTCAAGTAATAGAGGTTCCATTGCTAAACCCAATTTAAAAAGCGGAATATATCTATTGAAGTTTGAGCATGAAGGTAAAATAGGAACTAAAAAAATATTAATTAAATAATTTATTGAGTTATGAGAAAAGTAGTATTAATTGTTTTTGCGGTTTTATTGTCAGCTCACGTTTTTGCACAGGTGGGTATTGGTACAACAACGCCGGATGCTTCTGCTGCCCTAGATATTGATGCAACAGATAAAGGATTGTTAATTCCAAGAATGACAACAACTCAAAGAACTGCAATAGTATCGCCAGCTTTAGGATTGTTGACATATGATACAGACACTAAATCTGTATGGAATTATGATGGAACTGCTTGGGTAGAAGGTTCTGGAGGAGCTGGTAAATTTGTGGATGGAGCAACTTCTGCAATAGCTTATTATGAAGGAACAGTTGGTATTGGCAGAAATGACCCTTCTCCAATTCATAAACTTTATGTAGAGGGGAAAAAATCTTCTGATGGACAGAATAATGCGGTTAATATTGAGGCAATATTTGAAGGTACAGGTACAAGTCTTTCAACCTACGGGTTGGCAAGTACAGCTGAAAATCAAGGTACAGGTACTATTGGGTATGCAATAGGTACAAGGAGTATAATTGGCAACGGCACTAACGGTACAATAACCACTGGTGACGTATTAAGTTCAGAGGCGAATAATTTTGGGAATATTAATTCAATTTCGGGTACAAAAATCAGAATTAATAATTCAGGAACCATAAATACATCGGTTGGAGTCTGGAATATACTGAAGAATAATAGTGGGAACACTGTAACTAATGCGTATAGTAATTATTCTAACATTGAGAACAATGGTACCTTAATAAACGCATTTGGTAGCTATATAGATTATACAGGGTCTTCAAGTGTTACAAATAGTTATGGACTTTGGATTTCCGACACTTTTAATCAAGGAACAGGTGATAATTTTTCACTGTATTCTGATTCTGATGCAGATAGTTATATGAAAGGTAATTTAGGTATAGGCACAACATCGCCTCAACAAAAACTACATATTAGTGGTGTAATGCGTCTAGAACCACAAGCTGCAGCACCTACAGGAGCGTTAGGTGATTTATATGTAAATACCGATGGTAAATTATATTTCCATAATGGTACCGAATGGAAAGAAGTATCATTGCTTTAAGCCAATAATTTTTTTATTGTTTAAATATTTTATTACATTTGTATCAACAATATAACTATGAACACAATTTTAAATCATACTTGGTGGTGGAATTCTCGAAAAACTAATTCGTGAACTAACCTATTGTATATTTAAATTAAAAATAACAAGGCTTGTCATTCACGACAAGCTTTTTTTATTATATCGAATACATGTAACGAGCATGTTAAAAGTTTTATCACTTAAAGGAAAGATTAATGGCGAACAGTCCCGAGGCTTCGGGATGACCATTAAAATGCTATTAAATATGAACACATGAAATTTAAACTAAACACAACATCGAAGAAAATAATTGCAGATACTATTACACCTGTAAGTGTGTATTTGAAAATTCGCGACCGTTTTCCGAACAGCATTTTATTAGAAAGTAGTGATTATCATGGTAACAATAATAGCTTTTCATATATCTGTTTTAATCCAATTGCAACCATTAAAGTTGTAAATGAAAAGATATTTCAAACATTTCCTGATGGCAGTAGTGAAGTGATGGATATTAATAGTGACACTGATGTTCCTGCTGAAATCCACAAATTTTCACAACGTTTTGATGTTCAAAAAGATGAAAATTTCAAATTCATCCACAATGGAATCTTCGGGTATACTAGTTATGATGCCGTACGTTATTTTGAAGATGTAGAAATTTCAAAAAAGGAAAATTCTATTGAAATTCCAGATATGTTTTATGCTGTATATCAAAATATTATAGCGATAAATCATTTTAAGAATCATGCCTATATTTTTGCTCATGATTATGATAAAAAAAGCAATATTGAAGACTTACATCAGCTGATAAAAGCTCAGAATTTCACTACATATAAGTTTACTAAAGATGGAGAGATAAGTTCTAATCTAACAGATGAGGAATATAAAGAACATGTAGAAATTGCAAAAAAGCATTGTGCAAGAGGTGACGTGTTTCAATTGGTGTTGTCTAAAAAGTTTAAACAAGCTTTTAAAGGGGATGAATTTAATGTGTATAGAACCTTACGAAGTATCAATCCATCTCCTTATCTTTTCTATTTTGATTATGGTGATTTTAAAATATTTGGAAGTTCGCCAGAGGCCCAGTTGGTTGTAAAAGATGGTTTGGCAGAAATACATCCTATTGCAGGGACTTTTAAACGTTCTGGTAATGATGAACAAGATGCAGTTTTAGCTAAAGAATTATCGGTAGACGAAAAAGAGAATGCGGAGCATGTCATGTTGGTTGATTTGGCTAGAAATGATTTGAGTAGACATGGCAGTCAGGTAAAAGTTGAAACGTATAGAGAGGTTCAGTTTTTCTCGCATGTAATACATTTAGTGAGTAAGGTAACTGGACAAAAACATAAGGATACTTCAACCATGCAAGTGGTTGCTGATACTTTTCCTGCCGGAACACTTAGCGGTGCACCTAAACATAGAGCGATGCAATTGATAGAGCAATATGAAAAAACGAGTAGAGCTTTTTATGGTGGAGCTATTGGCTTTATGGATTTTGAAGGAAATTTTAACCACGCTATTATGATTCGAACTTTTTTAAGTAAAAATCACGAATTGCATTGGCAAGCTGGAGCGGGATTGGTTTCAAAATCAGACCCTGAAAATGAATTACAAGAGGTATATAATAAATTAGGAGCATTAACACATGCCATTGAATTGGCAGAACGCGTGTAAATGTATTAATTGTCCCCTTGAGGGGACTACAGAAGTGTTTTACATAAAGTTAAAGAGTTAACTACAATTCCCTTTCTCGAGAAAGGTTTAATAGAATAGGAATGAAAAAAATATTAGTTATAGATAATTACGATAGTTTTACCTACAATTTGGTACATTATTTAGAAGATTTAGGCTGTGAAGTTACTGTAAAACGTAATGACCAATTAGCTCTAGATGAGGTTGAAGCCTATGATAAAATCGTATTGTCTCCTGGGCCAGGTATTCCTGATGAAGCAGGATTGTTAAAAGAAATAATTAGACAATATGCTTCTACAAAAAGTATATTGGGCGTTTGTTTAGGTCAGCAAGCGATTGCCGAAGTTTTTGGTGGTAAAATTATCAACTTAGATGAAGTTTATCATGGCGTGGCAACAAGTATACAGCTTGCCGTAGATGATGAGCCTATGTTTAAGGGTTTGGAGAAGAATTTTGAAGTTGGTCGATATCATTCTTGGGTAGTTGATACCCTTTTGCCTGACGATTTGGAAGCTACTTCATTTGATGAAAACGGTCAAATAATGTCATTACGCCATAAAAAGTATGATGTAAAAGGTGTTCAATATCACCCTGAATCTGTGCTAACTCCAAATGGAAAAAAAATATTAGAAAACTGGTTAATAAGCTAGTTTGTCTATAGTCTTATCTTTAATAGCTATCAAATGAAACAAATATTAAATAGATTAATCAATCATGAAACCATTTCCAAAGAGGAGGCTAAAAATGTATTGGTAAATATTTCGAAAGGTGAATATAATCCGAGTCAGATTGCTTCTTTTTTAACGGTATATATGATGAGGAGTATAACTGTTGAAGAGCTTGAAGGCTTTCGTGATGCATTGTTAGATTTATGTTTAGCAGTTGATTTTTCCGATTATAACACGATTGATTTATGTGGAACAGGTGGTGACGGTAAAAACACTTTTAATATTTCAACACTATCATCTTTTGTTGCTGCTGGAGCGGGAATACATGTTACTAAGCATGGTAATTATGGTGTTTCTTCCGTATCAGGTTCTAGTAATGTCATGGAATTTTTAGGCATAAAATTTAGTAATGACGAAGGTTTTTTGCAAAAAAGTTTAGAAGAAACAGGTATCTGTGTATTGCATGCTCCGTTGTTTCATCCTGCCATGAAAAATGTAGCTCCAATTCGTAAGGCATTAGGTGTAAAAACCTTTTTTAATATGTTAGGCCCAATGGTAAATCCTGCCTTTCCTAAAAATCAATTGGTGGGCGTTTTTAATTTGAAATTAGCAAGAATGTACAGTTATTTGTATCAAAACACGGATAAAAACTTTACCATTTTGCACGCTTTAGATGGTTATGATGAAATATCTTTAACAGGAGATACGAAAGCGATTACAAATCATACGGAAACGATGTTAAGTCCGGAAGATTTCGGAGTGCCACAAATAACCCAAGAAGAAATTTTTGGTGGAAATACAGTAGAAGATTCTGCTAAAATTTTTATGGAAGTGATAAGCGGGAAGGGTACAACTGCACAAAATAATGTAGTTTGTGCAAATGCAGGAATGGCAATAGCCACGGTAAAACATTTACAACCAAAAGCAGGTTTTGAATTAGCAAAAGAGGCACTATTAAGTGGAAAAGGTCTAGAAGTATTGAAGAAATTGCAGGCAATTAGTAGTAATAATTAAAAATATGACAATACTAGATAGAATAATTGCAGATAAATATATAGAGGTTAAACTTCGTAAAAGCGTGTTACCAATATCGCAATTGGAAAATTCGGTTTTATTTGAACGAGAAACGATTTCTTTAGCGAATAGGTTAAAGAACAGCAGCAGTGGAATTATTGCGGAACACAAAAGAAGGTCTCCTTCTAAATCAATTATAAATACCAGTTTAAATGTTTTTGACGTTGCCAAAGGTTATGAAGAGGCGGGTGTATGTGGGATGTCCGTTTTAACAGATGGTAAATATTTTGGAGGATCATTAGATGATTTATTAACCGCCAGAGCAAATTGTAATTTACCGTTGTTGCGTAAAGAATTCATTGTTGATGAATATCAGTTGTTAGAAGCAAAATCATACGGTGCAGATGTTATCTTACTTATTGCTGCAGTTTTATCACAAAAGGAAATAAAACACTTTTCTGAATTTGCTAAAAAATTGGGATTGGAAGTGCTGTTAGAAGTCCATAATGAAGAAGAATTACAGAAGTCTATCATGCCTAGTTTAGATATGTTGGGTGTAAATAATAGAAATTTAAAAACTTTTGAAGTTAGTTTAGAAAATAGTAAGAATTTAGCAGCCAAAATACCCAATGACTTTGTAAAAGTTTCTGAAAGTGGTATTAGTAGTATTGAGGCAATTAAGGAATTACAACCCTATGGCTATAAAGGTTTTTTAATTGGTGAAAACTTTATGAAAACAGATGATGCAGGTAAAAGTGCCAAGGAATTTATAGAATTATTGAATAAATAGAGCAAGATGAAACTCAAGGTTTGTGGAATGAAATATCATGATAATGTAATTGGCGTTGCTGACTTGCAACCTGATTATATGGGCTTTATATTTTATGATAAATCTCCACGAAATTTTGTAGGAAATATGCCAGAGATTCCAAAATCAATTCATAAAGTTGGCGTCTTTGTAAATGCTAGTTTAGAAGAGGTTATTGATAAAGTTAACAGATATGGTTTGCAAGCCGTGCAATTACATGGCGAAGAAACACCTGAATATTGTATCAAACTAAGGCATTCTTTTGCCCCTAAGCATCGGGGTATTTCAGGATTACATCCCGATATTATCAAAGTATTCTCGATAAAAGATGAATTTGATTTTAAGGTTTTACAGCCCTATGAAATGGTATGTGATTATTTTTTGTTTGATACAAAGGGAAAAAATCCAGGAGGTAATGGTTACACGTTTAACTGGAATGTTCTAGAAAATTATCCATCAACAAAACCCTATTTTTTAAGTGGAGGTATTGGATTAGAATCAAAAGATAAATTAGATATTTTCTTTAAAAGTAACGCTTCGAAATATTGTGAAGTTTTAGATATTAATAGTCGGTTTGAAATAGAGCCAGCATTAAAAGATATAGAACAATTAAAAGAATTTAAGAAAGGTCTTTTTTAAATAAGGAGATCTTGTGTTCGAGTGATTTTTCACTTACTAAATTATAAAAAATGAATTATAACGTCAATGAAAAAGGATACTATGGAGTGTTTGGAGGAGCATATATTCCTGAAATGCTTTATCCGAATGTAGAAGAATTACGCCAGAATTACTTGAAGGTTATGGCAGAACCTGATTTTCAAAAAGAATTTCAGCAATTGTTAAGAGATTATGTTGGTAGACCTTCACCTCTTTATTTTGCCAAACGATTGTCTGAAAAATATAACACTAAGATATATCTAAAACGTGAAGATTTAAACCATACAGGTGCTCATAAAATAAACAATACGGTTGGTCAGATTTTAATGGCTAAACGTTTAGGAAAAAGCAGAATTATTGCTGAAACAGGAGCGGGTCAACATGGTGTGGCAACAGCAACTGTATGTGCTTTAATGGGAATGGAATGTATTGTGTATATGGGTGAAATTGATATTGCTCGCCAGGCACCAAACGTTGCTAGAATGAAGATGTTAGGGGCAACTGTAATTCCGGCTTTATCAGGCAGTAGAACCTTAAAAGATGCTACTAATGAAGCTATTCGCGATTGGATTAACAATCCTGTAAACACGCACTATATTATAGGTTCTGCTATTGGTCCACATCCATATCCAGACATGGTTACACGGTTTCAATCTATAATTTCAGAAGAAATTAAATGGCAATTAAAAGAACATGAAGGTAGAGAAAATCCTGATTATGTTGTGGCATGTATTGGTGGCGGTAGTAATGCAGCAGGAACGTATTATCACTTTTTACATGAAGAAAGTGTAAAGATAATAGCTGTAGAAGCGGCGGGATTAGGAGTCGATTCAGGAGAAAGTGCTGCAACTTCTATATTGGGAAAAGAAGGAATTATACATGGGTGTAAAACATTATTAATGCAGACTAATGATGGTCAAATTACGGAGCCATATTCTATTTCTGCGGGATTAGATTATCCAGGGGTTGGACCAATGCACGCACATTTATGTAAAACAGGTCGAGCAGAATTTATGTCAGCGACAGATGATGAGGCCATGAAATCGGGATTAGAACTTAGTAAATTAGAAGGAATAATTCCAGCCATTGAAAGTTCACATGCATTAGCCATTTTTGAAAAGAAAAAGTTCAAGGAAGACGACATTGTAGTAGTAAGCTTATCTGGGCGTGGCGATAAAGATTTAGATACTTATATAAACTATTTTAAATTATAAAAATTTAAGATTAGACCTCACGGGTTTTAAAATCTGTGAGGTCTTAATATGCTACTTAAAGATGAATAGAATAAACCAAAAACTCGAGGAAAGTAAACGTTTACTTTCTATATATTTTACAGCTGGTTATCCAAATTTAAATGACACAGTTACTATCATTCAAAATCTTGAAAAATCAGGAGTTGATATGATAGAAATTGGATTGCCATTTAGTGATCCTTTGGCGGATGGACCTACAATACAAGCAAGTTCTACAAAAGCTTTACAGAATGGTATGACCAGTGAAGTATTGTTTGGGCAATTAAAAAACATAAGAGAAACGGTAAAAATACCTTTGATTATTATGGGGTATTTTAATCCTATTTTACAATTTGGTGTAGAAGAATTTTGTAAAAAATGCTCAGAAATTGGCATTGATGGATTAATAATACCAGATCTTCCAGTAGATGTCTATAATGATCAATATAAAGCTACTTTTGAAAAATATGGATTGGTGAACGTATTTTTAATTACACCTCAAACTTCTGATGAACGCATTCGCTTTATAGATTCTATATCTAATGGGTTTATTTATATGGTAAGTAGTGCTAGTGTTACTGGTAGTCAATCTGGTTTTGGAGAAGAGCAAACAAACTACTTCAAACGCATAGAAAAAATGAGCTTAGACAATCCACAAATTATTGGTTTTGGTATTTCTGATAACACCTCATTTACCCAAGCTACTGAGTATGCTAAAGGAGCAATTATCGGTTCGGCATTTATAAAACACGTTACAAGTTTTGGCATAAATGATGTTGATAAATTTGTTAGTAAGATACTAAAGGCATAATGATTTGCATATCAGTTGATTAATTTTTTTTATATATTTGCAAAACCCAAAATTGATTACATAACTCTAAATTAATAAAAAAGGATGGGCTTAAAACTTTTGATAGGTATACTACTTTTTATACCTACTTTACTTTTTGCAGCTACTAATTCTAACGACTTTGTTGGCAATAATTCTAAATCTTATATAAAGGTAAACGATACCGTTGGTACACCAGCAACAACTGTTGTAGAAAAAACGGAATTGCAAAAGAATAACGCGACTAAGGTTACAAATCTTGAAAAAAAAGCCGTAAGAATATTTCCAAATCCAGTTAAAGATGTACTTATTGTCGGGTCATTAAATGCTTCAAAAGATGCTGTGAATACCGTTCATATTTTTAATAATTTAGGTCAAGTAGTGTACGAAAATTCTTCAATGCCTGCTGAAAACAATCAAATTAAAATTAAAACCGAAAGCCTTAAACCTGGGGTGTATTATCTTAAAGTAAATAAAGGAAGCATTTCCAAATTTATTAAGATTTAAGAATTTCTTCGAAATCTCAATAGAATATTTAGTTATATTATTTTATATTTTTTAGGTATGATATTTGCTATCTTTACGCCTAGATGAAACTAAAAAAATTCTCTTTACGTACCCGTATCTTTTTAGCTATGATCCTATTGGTGGTTATAGCCTCTGTTTTAATTGCCTTGGTGGCGGTTTATCAATACCGTGAACAAACTAAAGATTATCACGAAGATCGTTTAGAACGTAAAGAAAATACCATAAAAACCACTATTGGTATTGAGTTAAAAAAGCATACTACTTTTCCAGTTACAGAAGAAAATTTATATAATATCTTTAAATATAAAGATAGAATCTATGATATTTCTGATATAAACCAACTCGATATTCTCATTTTTGATTTAAAAGGGAAGCTACAAATCAGTTCTTCATCGAGTTTTGCAAAAGACGATACTAATTATGACATTTCTCAGCGAGTGTTGAATGGATTAGCAGAAAGCTCAGATCATAGAGTAGTGGTTGAAGATCAGACACCGAGTGGGATAAAATATAAATCTGCCTATACCTACATTTATGATAGTAAATTTAAGCCTATTGGTATTTTACATATTCATTATTTAAAAGATAATACGTTTCAAAATGATGAACTTATAGAATTTTTAGGAAGATTATCTTACGTTTATTTTTTCATGTTATTAATTGCGATCACCATAGCCTATTTTGTATCCAAGTATATTTCTCAATCTATAGAAACAGTAAGTGATAAAATGGCGATGACGGTCTTAGGGAAAAGTAATGAAAAAATTCTATTAGACACGGCAAGTTTAGAAATTTACAACCTAGTTAACGCATATAATAAGATGGTTGATGAATTAGAAAATAGTGCGGCCAAATTAGCTAAAAGTCAGCGTGAACAGGCCTGGAGAGAAATGGCAAAACAAGTGGCACATGAAATTAAAAATCCGCTTACCCCAATGCGTTTAACAGTTCAAAGCTTTGAGCAGCGTTTTGATGCAAATGATCCAAATATAAAATCGAAAATAAACGAATTTAGTAAGTCTTTAATTCAACAAATTGATACAATGAGTTCTATCGCTTCTGCTTTTTCTAATTTTGCTGAAATGCCTAAGCAAAATAGTGAGAATTTAAATGTTGTAGAAGTGGTTAAATTGGCATTAGATATTTTTAATGAAGACTATATTCATTATTTTAATGAAGATAAAGAGTTAATTGCCAAATTAGACAAAACACAATTGATTCGCGTTATTACAAACCTCACAAAAAATGCTATTCAATCTATAGAAGATAAGGAAAATCCGAAAATTGAGGTACGTGTGGCACAGGATAACAATCAGATTGTTATTACCATTGCGGATAACGGGGTTGGAATTGAAGAGGAGTTTAAGGATAAAATTTTTGAACCTAAATTTACTACGAAATCGAGTGGAATGGGATTAGGATTAGCCATGGTAAAAAATATTGTGGAGGCTTATGATGGAAATATTACCTTTGTATCTGAATTAGGTATAGGTACCGTTTTTAAAATTACCATTCCAAAAAAATAAACTACTAATGAGTTACAACAATATTCTAATTGAGCAGGATCATAATATTACAACGATTACAATTAATCGTCCAAGTAAACTTAATGCCTTAAATAGAGAGACACTCTCAGAATTACACAATGCTTTCGTTGAAATTGAAGGAGATGGAACTACGCGGGTTATTATATTAACAGGAAGTGGAGAAAAAGCCTTTGTAGCTGGTGCAGATATTTCTGAATTTTCTGATTTTGAGGTAAAAGAAGGGACAGCTTTGGCCAAACAAGGTCAAAAGTTAGTTTTTGATTTTATTGAAAATCTTTCTATACCTGTAATAGCTGCAATTAATGGTTTTGCTTTAGGTGGAGGTTTAGAGTTAGCGATGGCCTGTCATTTTAGAATAGCTTCAGATAATGCCAAAATGGGATTGCCAGAAACGAGTTTGGGTGTTATTCCTGGTTATGGTGGTACACAACGTTTGCCTCAATTGGTAGGTAAAGGTAAAGCTATGGAAATGATTATGACAGCACGGATGATAAATGCAGATGAAGCTTTAAAAGTGGGATTGGTTAATTATGTGGTTACCCAAGAGGAATTACTACCATTAGCGGAAAATCTAGCTTCTAAAATAATTCAGAATTCTCCTTTAGCTATAAGTTCTGCGATAAAAGCGGTTAATGCCGGATTCAAAGATGGTATAAATGGTTATGATAAGGAGATAAAACAATTTGGTAAATGTTTT
Source organism: Aureibaculum flavum (assembly GCF_016406085.1). GTDB lineage: Bacteria > Bacteroidota > Bacteroidia > Flavobacteriales > Flavobacteriaceae > Aureibaculum > Aureibaculum flavum. The sequence goes on along the minus strand of NZ_JAEHFJ010000003.1, from coordinate 32,762 downwards.
GGTACTGATGATTTTACAGAAGGTACCACTGCTTTTTTACAAAAAAGAAAAGCTGAATTTTAAATTTAATTGACCTATAATCTTTTGAAGTATTTCTACAATATAGTATTTTTATTATTCGTATCAACTTTTTTTAGTATAAGTGATAGTTATGCTCAAGATATTGAGGATAATAAGAAAGAATATGATAAGCTTAGAGATTCAATTGGAAAGTATTATAAGATAGATAAGAGACTGTCAATTGAATATGCAAAGAAAACAATTCCGCTTGCAACTGATGCTGAAGATACCCTCAAAATTATAATGGCATTGCATTTGATTGGTAGAGAAAGTCAGTTTATCAATGAATACCATCAATCTATATCATATTTTAAAAAAGAACTTGAATTACTCAGAAGTATTAATTTAAATGATGAGAAATATGAAGGTCTTCGCAACAGTCAATTTGTAGAAATAGAAGTTTTAGCACAATTGGGTCAAGATTATGAAGAACTTGGTCAAATTGAAAAAGCCTTTAAATTATATAATCAATGCGTTGATATTGCTAATAGAGAGAATTTGGAGTTTTATAAAGCGGTTATGCCTACAATTATTGGCAATTTATTTAATATTAAAGGTGATTATAAAAAGGCGTTGGAAAAACATAAGGAATCCTTTAGCCGTTTAAATAACTCACAAAATATTGATTTTCGAAGTAAAATTTTTAATATGGGTTCCGTAACCCTTAAATTAAGTGAAACCTATCTAAAATTGAACCAAAAGGATTCGGCCAATTGGATTTTAAAAAGAGGTTTAGTAGAAAAATTAGATACTATTGATGAAACCTTAAAAATAGAATTTATCTCTCAAGAAGGAAAAGTGTATTTAGCAAAAAAGGAATTTGCGAAGTCACTAGAATATTTTAAAAAGGCAAATGAATTATCTTATCAGTATGACTCGGTAAGTGGACCGTCTTATGTAAGTTTAGAATTAGGAGAATGTTACTTCAGCCTTAAAGAATATAACAAAGCTGTCGAAGTATTAGAAAGAGGTATTGACGTTAAAAAACTAAATACGAAGGAAATTTATTTAACCGAGGATTATAAATTATTAGCAAAAATATATAAAGCATCAGGCGAATTAGAAAAGTCTAACAAATATTACGAAAAGTATATTTTAAACCAAACAGCCTTAGAAAAAAGTAAAGATACGATCACTTCGTCTTTTCATACTCAAGAATTATCAAAAGTTGAAAACGAAAAATCTACTCAAAGAAATACGTTTTATTTATTTATGAGCATTGGGCTCGGTTTACTTTTACTTTTAATAGCTTATATATTATACCTGATCAAACAAAAGAAGAAAAACAAGGAAATGTTTAATGTTTTGTTGGCCAAATTTAACCAAGAAGAAAAGCCAACATTCGAAATCATAGACACCAAAGATAAAGTGTTGGAAGAAAAGGTTACAGCAGAGGTAAATGAAGAAACAACCTACCTTATATTGGCAGGCTTACAATCCTTAAAAGAACAAGAATACTTCTTAAGACAAGACTGCACTTCTTATACTGTTGCCAAAAAAATTAAGACCAATACGTCCTATCTTTCTAAGGTAATTAATTCTCATTTTGAGAAAAATTTTAATACCTATATAAATGATTTAAGAATTAACTATGCCATATTAAGATTGAAAAATGATAGTCGATTCCGTTCTTTTTCTGTGCAATCCATTGCTGAAGAAATCGGTTATAAAAGTGCGGATTCATTTGCCAGATACTTTAAATTAAGTACCGGATTAAACCCTTCATTTTACATTAAGCAACTCAATTCTTTAGGACAATCTAGCTAATGAAAAATTTTTACCAAATAGCACTTCTTTTATTCACATTAACCTTTTTTGGAGTAAATACTGCTCATACACAAGATCTTAAAGATAATAAAAAGGAATTTGATATTCTTATAGATTCAGTAACAAAATACTATAATAGTAATGTACGCTTGTCACTTAAATATGCAGAAAAGATATTAAAGTTAGTTACTGAAGATAAAGATACATCAAGAACTATTTATACATTACATCACTTAGGTAGGCAAAATCAATTTATTGGTGAATATAAAGAATCCATAAAATATTTTGAAAAGGAGTTAAATTTGATAAAGATAATAGATGTAGAAAGGTTCAAATATCGAAAGCTTAAATATGATGATGTTACTGAAATAGAGGTAATGGCTCAACTCGGTCAAAACTATAAAGAGTTAGGCCAATTTGAAAAAGCATTTGCCACTTATAACAAATGTATAGATATAGCTTATAAAGAAGATTTAGAGTTCTATAAAGATATTATGCCTACTCTAGTTGCCGATTTGCATTTTACAATGGGTAATTATAAAGAGGCTTTGGAAAAGCATAAAGAGTCCTTTAGAGCATTAGAGACAACTATAACTATTTCTGAGGCAACACGGGTTTATAATAGAGGAGAACAAACTGTAGCCATAAGCGAAACGTACTTAAAGTTAAATGAAAAAGATTCGGCTCTCTATATACTTGACGAAGGTTTAAGGGAAAAACTAGATACCTTAGATTTAAAAGCGAAAATTATTTTAACGGCACAAAGAGGAAATGTATATTTAGCTAAAAAAGAATATAATAAAGCAATAATAAGCTTGCTAGAAGCAGAGAAGTTGGCATATGAATATGATTCAGTTAGTGCACCTAAAGAAGTAAGTTTAGAGTTAGGGGAATCTTATTTTAATCTAAAAGAATATGATAAGGCCATAAAAATATTGGAAAATGGTATTAACGTAAAAAAGCAAAATTCTAAAGAAATTTACCTTACGGACGATTTTAAACTATTAGCAAAAATCTATAAAGTATCAGGTAATTTAGAAAAATCAAATGAGTATTACGAAAAGTACATTTTAAATCAAACGGCCTTAGAAAAAAGTAAAGATACTATAACATCTGCTTTTCATACCCAAGAAGTATCAAACTTAGAAAAAGAAAAATCTACTCAAAAGAATATGTTTTACTTGTACATGAGTATTGGGTTGGGATTGCTTGTGCTTCTTATGACTTTTATTATTTATCTAGTTAAAGAGAAAAAGAAAAATACAGAAAAGTTCAATGTATTGTTGGCTAAATTTAGTCAGCAAGAAAAACCAACATTTGAAATTATAGACACCAAAGATAAAGTGCTTGAAGAAAAGATTTCAGCAGAGGTAAATGAAGAAACAACTTACCTTATATTGGCAGGCTTACAATCCTTAAAAGAACAAGAATACTTTTTAAGACAAGATTGTAATTCATACAATGTGGCTAAAAAAATAAAAACAAATACATCTTATCTTTCTAAAGTAATAAACTCACATTTCGAGAAAAACTTTAATACCTATATTAATGACTTACGAATCAATTATGCGGTATTAAGATTGAAAAATGATAGTCGTTTTCGTTCTTTTTCTGTACAGTCTATTGCTGAAGAAATAGGTTATAAGAGTGCAGATTCTTTTTCAAAATACTTCAAATTAAGTACTGGTTTAAATCCTTCTTTTTATATTAAACAATTAAATTCTTTAGACGGAAATCAATAAGTGAAAATAGTTTTAAAATATCATTCTTATAATTTACCTTTGTTCTTTTAGTACTACTATCTTCTATACACAAGACATTCTAAATAATTTTAAAGAAATAACAAAGACTTAATAATTATAAACTACTTGAAATTTTCCTTAAACATAGTATTAATTCTAATTGTATTTATCTTTTTTAATTTAAGTAATGGGCATGCTCAAGATCTAAAAGATTATAAAAAGGAATATGAAATGTTGCAAGATTCTGTTTCAAAACACACGAGTTCTAATAAACGATTGGCAGTTGATTTTGAAAAAAGGCTATTACAACTTGTGGAAAAGAATAATGATACCACTGAAATGATAATTTTGTTGCATCGACTAGGTAGTAATAGCCAGGTGATTGCAGAATTTGAACAATCAATAGGGTATTTCCAAAAAGAACTTAGGTTAATAAGTAAATATGATATAAGCAGAGATAGTATAAAGTTTAAAGGATTTACAGAAATAGAAATTTTGGCACAATTAGGTCAAAATTATAAACTTCTGGGACAATATGATAAGGCATTTAAAACTTACGATAAATGTTTAAGAATTGCAGAAAGGGATAATTTAGAATTTTATAAAGCAGTGATGCCGGCAATTATTGCTGATTTAGATTTTACCGTTGGGGATTATAAAGAAGCTTTAATAAAAAATAAGAAATCATTTAGTGCTTTAAATAAAGTAACCGATATAGATAAAAATATTATAGTGCATAATAGGTCTAGTATTGCTCTGAAGCTTAGTGAAATTTATCTTAAATTAAATGAAAAAGATTCGGCCATTTGGATTTTAAATGATGATGTGCTAGAGCAATTAGATTCGATAGGTAGATTTGAAATGCGTGTTATTGCCCAGAGAGGTAAGATATATTTGAAAAAAGAAGAATTTCAGAAAGCTCTTGAAAATTTAAAAGAGGCTGAAAGTATGGCATACAAGTATGATTCCGTTTTAGCACCTGCAATAGTATATTATGATTTAGCAGAAACTTATTTTAAAATAAATGAAAATGAAAAAGCGATACATACATTGGAGGAAGGGATTGCAGTTGTTAAGCCTAGAGTTAAAGAAACTTCCCTAACTGAAGATTATAAATTACTGGCAAAAATCTATAAAGCATCAGGTAATTTAGAAAAATCAAATGTGTATTACGAAAAGTACATTTTAAATCAAACGGCCTTAGAAAAAAGTAAAGATACCATTACATCTGCTTTTCATACACAAGAAGTATCAAACTTAGAAAAAGAAAAATCTACTCAAAAGAATACGTTTTACTTATATATGAGTATTGGGTTGGGATTGCTTGTGCTTCTTATAACTTTTATTATTTATCTAATTAAAGAGAAAAAGAAAAATACAGAAAAGTTCAATGTATTGTTGGCTAAATTTAGTCAGCAAGAAAAACCAACATTTGAAATTATAGACACTAAAGATAAAGTGCTTGAAGAAAAGATTTCAGCAGAGGTAAATGAAGAAACAACTTACCTTATATTGGCAGGCTTACAATCCTTAAAAGAACAAGAATACTTTTTAAGACAAGATTGTAATTCATACAATGTGGCTAAAAAAATAAAAACAAATACATCTTATCTTTCTAAAGTAATAAACTCACATTTCGAGAAAAACTTTAATACCTATATTAATGACTTACGAATCAATTATGCGGTATTAAGATTGAAAAATGATAGTCGTTTTCGTTCTTTTTCTGTACAGTCTATTGCTGAAGAAATAGGTTACAAGAGTGCAGATTCTTTTTCAAAATACTTCAAATTACGTACAGGATTAAACCCTTCATTTTACATCAAAGAACTCAATTCACTTTCCTAGATAGCTCGTTTTTACACTTCTTTTACCCTAAATTTATAAATATAGGGTTGCCAAATGACGCGTTCGTTTGTTAAGTTAAAATTTAGTATAAGTCACAATTAATCAACCTGTTAAGTCTAAATGTTTATCCCCATTTTTCTAAAACTGGGGATGCTTTGCTTGTATGTCACTTTATTTAGAAGGTTATTTGCTTCAGAAATCAAACAACAATTAATAACTAGAAAATTTAATAGCATGACATTTAAAATGAAATTTACAACAAGCATCATCTTATTGATTAGCACAATGTCTCTTTTAGCACAAAATTTTGCAGAGGGAATCATAAAAGATATTGAAACAAACGAACCTATCCCTTATGTGAATATTGGTATTATCAATAAGAGCATTGGAACCGTTACTAATTTTGAAGGAAAGTTTCAATTTGAAACACAATCAAATATATCTAATGATACCATCAGACTCTCTTCTATTGGCTATAAATCGGAATCTATGATTTTTCGTGATTTTTTAAAGATGTTAAAGACTAATTCAGAGGTATTACTAATTCCTGATGTAACCGCATTAAACGAAGTTGTCATTACCGCTAAAAAACTGAAAGAAAAAGTAATTGGAAATAAATCGAAATCTAAAAGAATAAGACTCGGATTTACAGAAATTACACTTGGACAAGAAATTGGAACAAAAATTAGGATAAACAATAGTCCAACTTATATTAAAAGCTTTCACACCAATATTGCAGCGAATAGTAATGATACACTAAAATATCGTATCAATTTCTATAGCATAAAAGATGGACTTCCTTATGAGAAAATTGTAAATCAAAATATAATTTTTCCAATTGATGTAAAAGAGGGCGAATTTACACTGAACCTTGAAGCGTATAACATTATTGTGAAAGATGATATCTATTGTACACTTGAGTTGATAGAAGTTCCAAATCCTGAGGATGAACTGTTTTTTTCAGCGGCATTTTTAGGAAACAAAATGATTATTAGAAGTGTTAGTCAAGGTGATTGGGAGAAAGTAGGTGCCGTAGGTGTTGGGTTTAATTGTACTGTAAAATATTAGAAATAGAGTAGTTAAAAAGAGTAATCACTTAAAATAAAAAAAATGAAAAAATTAACTAAAACAGGTATTATTATCCTTGTATTAATTGCGGCGATTGTTTCCGTTTATGGATTTATTGATGGCTACCAAGATGCTAAAGACAGGTCAGAATTAATTAGCGAAGTACTCGAAGAGAATTGCAATTGTTCTGAGATCAACCAGATCATCTATGCGAAAGGATTACAATTTGGTAAAGAAGGTATGTCAACTGAAAAGGCAGAATATCAAATGATAGATTGTGATTATCAATCTTTTGAAGTCGAAGCGATACGTATTAATGATGTTTTAAATAAGAAGGTTAAAGGCTTTAAAGATTTTGATCTCTTAACCATAGAAATCAATAATAAAATAAATAGCGAAACACTTACCATTAAAAATGGTGTAATTCAATAATTAATCTAAAAACCCTATAAAATGATACTAGTAGTAATAGATGCAATCATCAAAATAATAGAAGCCGTAATCTTATAAAAGAACTAATTATGAAAGAAAATTGTAAAAAAACAGATAAATATCAGAAACTAAAATTTGTAGCCGGAATCTTAATTGGAGCTGCAGTATATGTCTTCGTTGAGCTTTACCTATAACAGAATCAAAAATGAAAAAACAACAAATAAACAAATTACTGTTCTCGATTTTAATTATATTACTGGCTTCAGTAGATGGTTACAGTCAGAATACTGTTAGTCCAGAAATAAAACAAACAGTTATCAGAAATGGAGTAGGCCTAGGTAGCGTAATTGCGGTAACAGTATCTTGGGAGCGAAATAAATCCATTCTGTGGGCCATTTTACATGGTGTATTTAGCTGGATCTATGTAATTTATTATGCAATTAGTCAAACAACAAAATAAAAAAAATACTAACTTTAAATTTTTAAAAATGAAAAAACAAATCTTATTAATGCTGACACTATTTACATTGCTAATTCCTAAAGTAAATGCACAACAAAATGATATACCTATAATTGATCGTGATATCTTTTTTGGAAATCCTGAAATATCTGGTGGGCAACTGAGCCCTGATGGACAGTGGATTTCTTTCTTAAAAGAATACAACGGAATCATGAATATTTGGGTGAAAAAATTTGATCAACCTTTTGATGCCGCGAAGCCGTTAACTAACAATGAAAGGCCACTTGGAGGTTATTCATGGACTTACGATGGTTCAAAGATCCTATTTGTAAAAGATAATAAGGGCGACGAGAACTATAATATTTATGCTGTAAATCCGAATGATGAAGCTGATGCGGCAACAGGTGTTCCTAATTCAAAAAACCTAACACCTATGAAAGATGTTACGGTACAAATTTATCAAGCGAGCAGAAAAAACCCGAATGAACTTATGGTGGGTATTAATGATAGAGATAAAGCTTGGCATGATTTGTATAAATTAGATATCAGTACAGGTAAATTAGATTTATTATATGAAAATAACAATAGAATAACGAGTTGGAACTTTGATTGGGATGAAAACCCACGATTAGCTTATAGAACTAATGAAGCTGGTCATTCTGAAATTCATCGAATAGATGGCGATAATAAATTTACAAAGATTTATGAAACGAATCTTCAAGAAAGTGCTTATGTAGCAGGTTGGAACAAAGACAATACTAAAATGTATTTGGTTTCTAACAAAGGTGATGTTAACTTTTCAACACTTTACACTATGGATCCTCTAACCAAGAACATTGAAAAAATGGAGAGTGACCCTAAAAACAAAGTAGATTTTGGCGGAATGTTTGTTGATGATAATACACGTGAAATTATATATACATCGTACACATACGATAAAAGAGAACGTGTTTGGAAAGATAAGAAGTGGGAAAAAATGTTTAAATTTTTGGAAAAGAAATTTAAAGGAAAAGAAATAGGTTTCGCTAGTTTTACTAAAGACTATAAACAAATGTTGATTTCAATAAGTAGTGATAATTCAGCTTCTGATACCTATTATTTTAATTGGGATACAAAAGAATTGATTCATCAGTATACACCAAGACCTCTTTTAAAAGAAGTAGAACAGCATTTAGCTAAAATGGAACCTGTTTCTTATAAAAGTAGTGACGGATTAGAGATTCCTGGTTATTTAACTGTACCAGTAGGCGTAGCAAAGAAGAATTTACCGCTTGTCGTTTTAGTACATGGTGGTCCAAAAGGACCAAGAGATTATTGGGGATATAATCCTTATGCTCAAATATTAGCGAATAGAGGATATGCCGTATTACAACCCAATTTTAGAGCGAGTGGTGGTTACGGAAAAGCATTCTTAAATGCAGGAGATAGAGAATGGGGTAAAAAAATGCAAGATGATATTACGTGGGGTGTAAAGCATTTTATTGCTAATGGTGTTGCTGATAAAGATAGAGTAGCCATAATGGGTGGTAGTTACGGTGGTTATGCAACCTTAGCAGGTTTAGCATTTACACCAGATGTTTACACTTGTGGTGTTGATATTGTAGGGCCAAGTAATTTATTTACATTGCTAGAATCAATCCCTGCATATTGGGAATCTTTTAGAAAAAGTTTGTATGAAATGACAGGAGACCCTGAAACTGAAGAAGGTAAAAAACTAATTACAGAAGCGAGTCCGTTATTTAGTGCCGATAAAATTACCAAACCATTATTAATTATTCAAGGAGCAAACGATCCAAGAGTAAAACAAGCAGAAAGTGACCAGATTGTGGTTTCTATGCGTGATTCTGGTAAGGATGTTGAATATATTTTAGCAGATGATGAAGGTCATGGATTTAGAAAGCCAAATAACAATATGGCGATGTGGATGTCTATAGAAAAATTTCTAGCCAAACATTTAGGTGGTCGTTATCAAAAAGATGGATCCGAGGAAGTGATAAAACGTCTTGGCGAAATTACTCAAGATGTTTCTAAAGTAGTGTATAATAAAACAGAAAAAGTTGAGGTGCCATCTGCCTTACCTGTATTAAGTGATGATTTAAAAGCGTCAACAATTCAATACGACGTTATGGTTGAAGTTCAAGGACAGAACATACCTATGGAATTAACACGCGAAATTAAGAAAGAAGGAAAGCAATGGATTATTAAAGATGCTTCAACATCTGCCATGGGTGATAGTGAAGATGTACTGTATTTAGAAGATATGAAGCCAGTAAAGCGAGTAATGATGCAAGGTGGGCAAACCATAGAGATAAATTATTCTGAAAATAGCATTGCGTTAACTATGATGGGTAAAACGAAAGACTTACCATTTGAAGGTGCTTATTTAACGAATGGCCCTGGATATGATTTCTTAGTAGCTCGTTTACCGTTGGCAGAAGGATATAAAACTTCTTTTTATACTTTCGATGCGATGACTCAAAAATTGAATATTATGAAGTTAGTCGTTTTAAGTAAGGAAAATAAACAATGGAAAGTTGCTATCTCTAATGCAGAAAATGAGAAAGAAGTAACTACAATGTTGATTGACGTAGATAAAAAAGTAGCAAGTCAAATGGAACAGGTTGTGCCTGCCATGGGTAATGCAAAAGTTACTACTAAAATAAAATAGATTACACAGATTTAGGAGTGGGATTTCCATATTGGATTTCCCACTTTTTAATTATAGTTACATTGCAACATAAAATTATGTACTTTTAACACATACAAAAACGCTAATATGAAAAAACAAACAGTAATACTATTTACATTATTATGCCTGCTAACCGTGGCAATTCAAGCTCAAGAAAAAAGTAGTCTGTTGTGGAAAATAGAAGGTAAGGGTATTCAAACTTCCTATATTTTTGGTACCATACATATGATGCCTCAAAAAGATTTTTCTATGCCTCAGAAGGTAAAAGATGCCTTTGAAGGTTCAGATGAAATTTATTTGGAGTTGGATATGGATAGTCCTGAAATGATGCAGGAAATGATGAAAGAAATGATGATTGAAGAACAAGATCTATTGTCTAATCATGTTGATTCTACAGAGTACAAAATATTGGACGCTTATTTAAAAGAAAATGTAGGTTTAGGCTTTGCTCAATTTAATAAATTTAAACCGTTGTATATGTCATCTACCATAATGTCTTCATTTATGGGTAAGCAAGTAGCAAGTTACGAAATGACATTTATTGGTATGGCTAAAGAAGCTAAAAAAGAATTAAAAGGGTTGGAAACGGTAAATGATCAAATGTCAGTTTTTGATAGTATCCCTTATGAGGATCAATTAGATGAATTAGTTGAAATGTTAGATGATCCTGAGGAGACAAAAGAACTTTACGGAAAAATGGTAGCAAAATACAAGTCAGAAAATATAGATTCTTTGTACAATTTTACGTTGAAATCTTTTGATAACGATGAAAAAATGATTGATGCTTTATTGCTGAATAGAAATAAGAATTGGGTGAAAAAAATACCTGAAATTTCTAAGGAGAAAAAAGTGATTTATGCTGTAGGAGCCGGACATTTAGGTGGTGAAAAAGGAGTTATACAATTATTAAAAGAAGAAGGGTATACCGTAACACCTGTATTAGACTAAAACATTGAATTTATTAAAAAAAAGCCCAATGAAAATAACATTTTCATTGGGCTTTTTTTTGTTTGAAATCAATTATAATTTACCATTCCATTCTCCATAGAACTGATCTAAATATTTTATCATATACTCATGTCTTTTCTTGGCTATTTTTTTACCAGACTTGGTATTCATTTTATCTTTTAAAAGCAATAACTTTTCGTAAAAATGATTGATGGTTGGAGCTGTCGATTTTTTATATTCTTCTTTGCTCATGTTTAAATTTGGAGCAATATCTGGGTTGTAAATTTCCCTGTTTTTAAATCCTCCATAATTAAAACAACGTGCAATGCCAATAGCTCCAATAGCATCTAATCTGTCCGCATCTTGCACTATGTCAAGTTCAATGGAGGTAAATCTATTTTGGCTTTTAGAAAGCGATGATTTGTAAGAAATATTTTCAATAATTTTAATAACGTGCTCAATTATTGTGCTATCAATATTTTGTTGAAATAAAAATTTACGTGCTACTTTAGGTCCAATAGTTTCATCTCCTCCCGATGCGTCGGGATAAAATTTAGCATCAGCAATGTCATGCAATAATGCACCAAGGGCCACGATAAAACCGTCTGCCTTCTCTGTTTTAGAAATCAATTGGGCATTATTATAAACACGTTCAATATGAAACCAATCATGTCCGCCTTCTGCTCCTTTTAAGGTTTCTTTTACAAATTCAATGGTCTTAGAGATGACTTGATCTTGATCCATATATTGAATCTATTTGGTCGCAGGTTCTACCCATTTAAATTGAAAAGAATTTTCAGGAACTTTCATCCTATCAGCTAAACGCATCATTCTTGCAGGTAAGGCAATTAAATAATCTCTTGCTTTTTCGGCTTCATCACTAAGGTTCGTAATTTTATCAATTTCCCAACGTTTTACAAGTTTGTCTAGAATGTCTACATAATCTAAAGAAGTGTACACACCTATACGTTGTGCTGTATTCGAAAATTCCTCAAAAGCAGTTCCGATTTTATCACCAGACTCTCTTAAAAATTGTGCAGGCATAACAATTTTTTGCTTCATCATATATTGAAATGCCAACATCATTTGACTAGGGTCGACTTTAAAAATACGCTCTACAAATTCAGAATACGCATTGTGATGACGCATTTCGTCACCAGAAATAATACGACACATTTTGGCCAATTGTTTATTGCCTTTTGCTTTTGCCAATTTAGCGACTCTGTTATGAGATACATAGGTTGCTAGCTCTTGAAAACTAGTGTACACAAAGTTTTTGTAAGGGTCACGGTCAGTACCAATATCAAAACCATCAGTAATTAAATGCTGTGTGGTTATCTCAATTTCTCTCATATTTACTCTGCCGGACAGATATAAATATTTATTAAGTACATCACCGTGTCTATTCTCTTCACCTGTCCATTGACGCACCCATTTTCCCCAAGGGTTGGTATCAACTTGATCTACACCTTCAACATCCATTAACCACGACTCGTAAGTAGGTAGTGCTTCTTCAGTAATCATATCACCAACTAAAACAACCCAAAAATCGTAAGGTAATTCTTTTGCTAGTTCACGTATTTCAGTAACCTCATTAAAAAAATTATCACCTTCAGAATCAGGTAAGAAATCGGAAGGCTGCCAAATTTTATCAACTGGGATTAAATATTTTTGAATCAATGCATCAACATCTTTTTCCAAAAATCGCATTACTTCTAATCTTTTATTTTTTAACGACATATATATAAATATTTTATGGATGAACACCATTTTTAATGGTGGTTTCAACTTCGTTTATTAAGAGCTCCTTATCCGTAAAGGTAGCAATTTTTACTGGTTTGTGTACTGTAATGGTCATGTGCGTACCAATGCCCATAGGAAATTTTCCGTAACGTACTGTTTTCCAAGAATTATTTATAGAGATTGGAACAACTGTAGCTTCCGGTATTTCTTTAAATAAAGTTAACAATCCTCTTTTTTGAAAATCTTTTGGCACTCCATTTTTACTTCTTGTTCCTTCTGGGAAAATTACAGCAGCCCAATTGTTTTTCACCACAGAAACTGAAAATTCCTTTATGGCAGTAATGGCTTGTCTCGGATTTTTTCTTTCTATTAATGCAGAACCTCCATGGCGTAAGTTATAAGAAATACTCGGTATGCCTTTACCTAATTCGGCCTTGCTTATAAATTTAGGATGATGTTTACGCATATACCATATTATTGGCGATATGTCGTACATGCTTTGATGATTAGAAACAATAATCAAGGGTTGATTTATTTCTATATCATAGGGGTTGGTAAATGTAAATCGAGTACCTAAAACATTTAAACATCGTAATAAGAAAAAGTTAAACAGATCAACACTTTTCTTTAATGAGTTATAGCCAAATACGTTATTGCTAATCCATAAAATAGGATGAAATATTAACAGTGTTAATCCAAAACACAGGTAATATACAACAGATAAAGGATAGGCTAATAGTTTTCTCATGTTTTTAAATAAAAATCCCTCTTCTTTCCAAATATACTAAAGTTTTAGTACAAGGACAGAAGAGGGTTAACTTGTAAAGTTTAACAAAATTCTTGATAAGCTCCTGTTAAATTTTCTGCAATCATTTCAGCGGTTCTACCTTCAATATGATGACGTTCTAACATGTGCACCAATTCACCATCTTTAAATAATGCTATTGCTGGAGAAGATGGAGGAAACGGAATCATATGTTCTCTCGCTTTATTCACTGCTTCAACATCATTTCCCGCAAAAACAGTAGTAAAATGATCTGGTGTTTTATCACCTGTAGTAGATAAAATGGCTCCTGGTCTTGCAGTACCTGCTGCACAACCACAAACTGAATTTACCATTACTAAAGTGGTACCTTTTTCACTCAATATAGCGTCAACTTGGTCTGCAGTTTTTAATTCTTGAAAACCAGCATCTACTAATTGTTGACGCATTGGTTTTACTATTTCTTCTGGATACATATTCTTTTCTTTTTAAAATTGAATGGCAAAGATAATCATTATTAAGAACTCATCTCGAATTTTTGTTTTAAACCGAAAATTTCGGCTTTTGTGCAGTGATGAATGCTTTTTTTAGTAGCATAGCCTTAGTACGGAACTAAAAAAAGACAAAATTAGGATGCGAAATGTTAAATTTGCAGGTAAAAGAGAAGGTCAAGACGTGTTCTAAGAATAGTTCTAAGATAAATGTATCTTTGAACCCTCAATTGATTATTTTTTATGTCGAATTTTTCAAAATGGATAGGTGCTACATTAGGTTGGTCTGTAGGTGGACCTATTGGTGGTATTTTAGGTTTTATTGTTGGTAGTTTAGTAGATGGATTTACTGAAGGTGATATTAATACGGCAGGGCAAGGTCCAAGAACATCAGCAAGGACAGCTGGTGGTGACTTTGAAATTAGCTTATTGGTACTCGCCGCTGTTGTGATTAAAGCAGATGGTAGATCTAGCAAAAAAGAAATGGATTATGTACGTGATAACTTCGTTAGAATGTATGGTAAAGAACGTGCGAATAATGCCTTTAAATTATTTAATGAATTAAGAAAAAAAGGTACCATACCAACACGGCAAGTATGTATGCAAATCAGGGAACATATGACACATGCTTCGCGATTGCAATTATTACATTTTTTGTTTGGTATTGCTCAATCAGATGGTTCTGTTAGTCAATCAGAAATTGATGCTATAAAGCGTATTTCTACCTATTTATATATTAGCAGTCGCGATTTTGAATCTATAAAAGCAATGTTTTATGGCTCTTCATCTTCGTCATCATCTTCAACATCGTATAGTAGTGTTACTGCCTACAAAATTTTAGAAATAACAAAAACGGCTACTGATGTTGAGGTTAAAAAGGCCTATCGTAGAATGGTTAAAAAACACCACCCAGATAAGCTTAGACACTTGGGTGAAGCTCATCAAAAAGGTGCCGAAGAAAAGTTTAGACAAATACAAAAAGCCTACGAACAAATTCAGGCGGAACGAGGACTTTAGTTCGCAGTAGTAGTTTTTAGTTGGCGGTAAAAAATCAATTTTTTTTAGAATTGACCATCTCTTTGTTTGGATTATTTGTGTTGTATTCTTTTACATTATTCTCTAAAGTTTGAATAAAATCGGTCATTTCTTTTTCAGAAGGGTTATTATCGTATAATTCTAATATAAATCTTTGTGTTGGAATAAATAACAGGTGTTTTCTGCTTAATAAAGTTGCAATTGTAAACACAATAAAAAACAGCAAAGCCAGTGGCCAGAGTCCTTTGTTTAACCCTTCAGGATTATCTGATAACCCTAAAAGTGCTTTTATGAGCACTCCAAGTGATACTATAGCTACAAATAAGTTAAACTTATCCGTCTTAAACTCTCTAAAGTAATTGTTAATTTCAATTTCATTATATGGTATAAAAATACTATGAGAATTTAAAATGTTTCCACTACTATATTGAATTCCTCCGGTTTTAAAATCAACGGTTTTTGTGTTAAAATGTCTTTTTTGTTTTAAACTATTCATAGTTGAGTTTTACAAATACAATTCCAATTTTTGTGGCCCAGCCAAAATCGTTTTTACGATATGGTTTTCGCCAGAATCATCCTTTTCAAAATGCCATTTTACCATGGTAATTTCTAAATTTTCAATTTCAAGTCCAATAATAGAATTTGGATGTACACAACTACCATCATTAAAATAAGGTAACAGTCCAGGATCTGGAAAACGCGGTCTATGCGTATGACCCGCAATTACCATTTGATTGTCATTTTTCAACATCCAGTTTTTTAATTTTTTCTCAATTCTGTTGAGTGTAGTGTTGTTTTTTGCGGGACTCGTAGGGTCTTTTACGTTAAACCATTTTTGTAACGGCATCCATAAATAACGTACAAAAAAACGACTGACTTTCCAAAATCTATAATTAAACCAATCGGCTTGATGACCGTGAATTAAAAATATCTTCTTGTCTGTGTTTTCAATTTCTAAGAGCATACTTTCGTGATATTCTAAATTAAAAAGTCGCTCTTTTTGCTCGATGTTTTTTGGAGGAAAAATTTTATACAGCATTTTTTCTACCGTCAACGGATCTCCAAAAATCATATCATGGTTTCCCCAAAGCATATGCAGACGATCATCATCATAAAATAATTTGAGTAATTCAAATGAACTTTTATGAGCTTTGTAAATGGGTTCAAAAGAATAATTTTCCCAGAGTTCTACACCATCACCTAATTCTATATAGGTGTATTTTTTATCATAATATTCTTTTATAGCATACTGATAAATAAGCATATTATGCAAAAAATCATCCGCATAACTATTGTCCCCTTTATGTAGATCGCTAAAAAGTATAATTTTAGAATCTTTATTAATGGTTAAAGGTTTCGCGTTTTTAAAAGCGTTGTCTAATATAGAATGCATTAAACCCATAGTTTTATTGCTTTAAAAAGGGTTTATTAATTGTGTTTTTATCTGTTTTTATTCTGATAAAATGCAAACCATTTGTTAATGTAGAAACATCAAGGTTTTGTGAGGTGGTGAATTCACGTTCTATTTGACCTAATGTGTTGTAAATTGTAATATTTGCAATACTTGAATGGTCAGTGGTATTTATAGTAAGGCTGTTTGTAACAGGGTTGGGGTAAATGTTGAATTGTGAGGCTATTTCTTTTTCAATTCCCAAAACAGCCGTGTTACTTGTTGAAATTAAGTGTACATCAGGATCAATTTGAATTTGAGCAACTTGAAAACTCACAGTTTCTGTAAATTCTTGACCATCCGTGGTATTGTCTAAAACTACCTTTAAAATTTCGTTGTTGGTTCCTGTGATTCTAACTGGCACCGGAGCTTCAAAATAATTTACTGAAGCATGACTTTGGGTTTGATTTATCGTGATTTTTATTTCGTCATTTTCTGGTTGAAACCATGTTGCTGAGTAGGTTGGATGTCCTTCTCCGTAGATCCAATCATCAAAAAATTCTGATAAATCTTCTCCACTTGCATTTTCCATATTTACAATAAAATCAGGTGTTTTTGCATAACTATAAGCTAAGTTGGGGTCTGCTAAATAATTTTTCATTCCCTGAAAAAAAGCGGTATCTCCTAATTTTTTTCTGAGCATATGTAAAACCATTGACGCTTTGGTATACGACAAACGGCCATTGAATATTCTGCTTACACTGGTAGTGTCGGTGTCAGAAAGGTAAATGGAGCCATCAGTCTGAGCCGTAACTTGATTTACGGAACTTGTTCGCCAATTTTTAAAAGCTTCGTCGCCATCTA
Source organism: Aureibaculum flavum (assembly GCF_016406085.1). Taxonomy (GTDB): domain Bacteria; phylum Bacteroidota; class Bacteroidia; order Flavobacteriales; family Flavobacteriaceae; genus Aureibaculum; species Aureibaculum flavum. Next base: position 15,462 of record NZ_JAEHFJ010000003.1, on the reverse strand, counting down.
AATTTTCAATGGTAAGTCCTGCCAAATACGTAGCAAAGCCTTCATTTAACCAAATATCTTTCCAGCTACCGCAAGTTATTTTATTCCCAAACCATTGGTGTGCCAATTCATGAGCAATTAATCCTCGGTTAAAGCTACCCATAAAAGAAACGGTGGTATGCTCCATGCCGCCACCCCATCCAAATTGAGCATGGCCATATTTTTCATCCGCAAAAGGATATTCTTCAAACAACTCCGTAAATAAATTCATGATTTCAACGGTTACGGGAGTTTGGCTTTGGGCGGATGCTAAACTTTCAGGATACACATAATTTACAATCTCAAAAGGATTTCCGTTATTAGCCACAGTGTGATTATAAGTGCTGTAATTAGTTACCGCGATGGCAATTAAATAGGCGGGAATAGGATATTTGTGTTTAAAATGTGTGGTTTTGATTCCAGCATCTATCGTCTGGCTTTGTTCTAATCCGTTAGAAACAGAAGTATATAGTTCTGGTGTTTTTAAATACACATCTATACTGTCAATTTTGTCGTTGAGGTCTTGTTTACACGGCCACCAACCTTTTGCTCCAAAAGGTTCTGAAAGTGTCCAAATTATTGGTGTTCCATTATGTTCGGTTTGTTCAAAAGAGCCAAAGCCTGAACTTTGTGGATTACCACTGTATGTAATTTTTATCGCTGTAGATTCTCCTAGCAATAGTGTTTGAGGTAAGGTAATAATTAACTCATCATTGGCATTTTGAGAAAAGGCTAACGAGGTTCCGTTTTCTGAAACTGCTGACACCATCATATTGTCATCCAAATCAAAAGTGACTGTGCTCAAATTCTCTAGAGCGGTAAAGGTAGTGGTTACAGATCCATTTATAAAAGCAATGGCGGGGTCAATAACCCAATCCATTCTATGATGGGTAACATCGTAGTTTACGGTATTAATATTGGCTTTATGATTTATAATTTTAGTTGCCGCTTTTGCTTCTGCTTCAATAATGGTTGATAAATCCAACTGTTGTGCATAGACAAAGTAACATCCAAAAATGAAAAGAAGTGTTAATATGTTTTGCTTTAGCGGCATAAATAGTATTTTTGGACTTTAAAAGTACCAATATAAATCAGTTCATTATAAAAATTCGTTTTATTTTTGTGCTTTACCCATCTTTTATGCAAAAACTACTCTTATTTTTTTGTGTTTTTTTATTGCTGTTTTCTTGCGTTAGTGTGAAATCTTATAACGAAGAAATTAATGTAAACCATTCCGCACACAGTTTAAAAAAAGATGTTGATGTGGCGTATAAAAAACTACAAAAACTGCATCCTCGGTTATATCAATATATTACAAAACCTATATTAGATTATAAATTTGATAGCTTAAAAAACACTATTGTTACGCCCTTAACCAGTAAACAGTTTTACGAAAAATTAGCTCCGGTTATCTCAGAAGTACGGCAAGGACATATTACGATTAGTCCACCACAGAAACTTTTTAATGGTAAAGAAAGAAAGGTATTAAATAAAAAGAAGTTTGAATTTTATGCGTTAGATTTCGAATACTTAAATGACAGTTTGTGGATTGTAGATACGAGAGGTTTAGATTCTACCATCGTTGGTAGTAAGGCAGTCAAAATTAATGGAGAAGATATTTATAAACTTTTTGAAAAATATAAAAAATTATTTTCATCTGATGGCTATAACAATACCTTTCAGAATAGAATAATAGCATCTCGATTTTCTGGTTTTTATTATAAAGATAAAGGGTTTGTAGATAGCCTTTCAATGACATTGAAAAATGAAGATTCTTTATTTACGAAAATGTTTAGAAGAATTCCTAAAGATTCTGTAAAAGGGAAAAAAAAGGAAATAGATTCTTTAGCGAAAAAACCAAAGAAACTAACAGATCAAGAAAAGAAAGATTTAAAACTGAAGCAGAAACAAAAGAAGGATAGAGATTATATTTATGGTTTTGAAAAAGACAGAAATAGATATACAAGAAACTTAAATTTTATAGGAAAGGATAGTACCGTTGCTCTATTGAAAATACGCAGCTTTGGTAATGGAAACTATAAAAAATTTTATAAGGAAAGTTTTGCTAAAATGGACTCCTTAAAAACGGAGTATTTAATACTAGACTTAAGAGATAATACAGGTGGTAGGCTTGACGAAATTGATAAACTATATTCGTATTTAACAGAAAAAGAGTACCAGTTAATAAAAAAGTCAGAAGTCTTAACACGGCAGCCTTTTTTAACCTCAATGTTATCAAAAAACAGTTCTTCATTTGTAAAAATTGGAGCTGTGTTGTTATCACCTTTTGTAGCCATTCACAACTTGTTTAAATCCGGAAAAAATGATGGAAAAACCTATTATTCATTTTCAAGTGCTAACCTAAAAAAACCAGATCCTTTACATTTTAAAGGAGAAATGTATGTGTTGATTAATGGAGCTTCATTTTCAGCATCTTCTATTTTATCTACAAATTTACATGCAAATAAAAGAGCTATTTTTGTAGGCGAAGAAACAGGTGGAGCTTATAACGGAACCGTTGCCGGTTTATTTAAATATATTGAATTGCCCAACTCAAAAGTGAAAATGAATATTGGTCTAGCTCAAATTGAGGCACCATATATCATGGATCCTGATGGATATGGAATAAAACCAGATGTAGAAATTCTGCCTACCATAGAAGATAGGTTAAACAATATAGACCCTGAATTGGATTGGGTTTTGGAAGATATAGAAGTAAAAAAAGATAATTAAATAGAGTGTATACAAGAATCTATTAGATGTGAAATACATTTTAAAAAGATGCTACGCGTTACTCTTAAGGACAAAAAAAGTATGTTAGAAGATAAAAATGAACAAAGAACCTCTTTAGCTGAATTAGGGGAGTTTGGATTAATAAAGCACTTAACAGATCAGGTTAAGTTAACACATAAATCTTCTATAAAAGGAGTTGGTGATGATGCTGCTGTATTGGAGTTTAAAGACAAACAGATTTTAGTAACTACAGATTTGTTAGTGGAAGGTGTGCATTTTGATTTATCATATATGCCCTTAAAACACTTAGGTTATAAGGCGGTAATGGTTAATTTATCTGATGTGTATGCTATGAATGGTAAGGCTACTCAAATTACGGTTTCATTAGCGGTGTCTAACCGTTTTCCTTTAGAGGCTATTGAAGAGTTGTATGCTGGTATTCATTTGGCTTGTAAAACATATAATGTCGATTTAATAGGTGGTGATACCTCTTCTTCTACAAAAGGTTTGTTACTTAGTATTACAGCAATTGGAGAAGCTAATAAAGAAGATATTGTCTATAGAAATGGAGCAAAACCTAATGATTTAATCGTGGTAACCGGAGATTTAGGAGCTGCATATTTAGGGTTGCAAGTTTTAGAACGCGAAAAGCAAGTTTTTCAAGCCAATCCAAATGCTCAACCAGAATTGGACAATTATACCTACTTGGTAGAACGTCAGCTAAAACCAGAAGCTCGAAAAGACATCCCAAATTTGCTAAAAGAATTAGAGGTAAAACCTACATCTATGATTGATATTAGTGATGGCTTGTCGTCAGAAATTATTCATATCTGTAGTCAAAGTGAAGTGGGTTGTAATTTGTTTGAAGATAAATTTCCTTTAGACCCACAGGTTATTTCAACGTGCGAAGAATTTAAGTTAGATAGCACAACCGTGGCTTTAAGTGGTGGTGAAGATTATGAATTACTTTTTACGGTAGATACGGCAGATTATCCGAAAATTAAAGCAAATCCGCATTTAACAGTTATAGGACATATTACTGAAAAAGATGAAGGAATGAATTTAATAACACGAGGCAATCAAAAAATAGAATTGACGGCTCAGGGGTGGAACGCCATGTTGAAATAAAATTATATCATAAATGGAGCAACGCTTTATTTAATTTTGCATCTACTTATAAATTCTATTCTATGAAGTTTATAAGCGTATCCGTGATTCTTTTTTTAGCATGTTTAATTTCAATCTCCTCTTGTACAAGTGATGATGATGTGGAAATTGTAACCCTAAAAGTGAATCATTTTAAGCAGTCAGGAGTAGGCTCGTTTACTTCTCAGTTTTTATTAGTCTATGAAGGAAGTGATGCAGGAGACGCCATGTATAATATGTTTTATAGTGGAATTGAAGGTTTTAACTATGAATGGGGTTATGTATACACGTTAACGGTAGAAAAGAAAACGATAGGAAATATAGCAGCAGACGGCGGTTCAATAAGTTATAAGCTTATTGATGAGGTAGGTAAAGAAAAGGCAGCTTCTGATATTTCTTTTGAAATTCTCTTATCAAGAACTTATGACGATGGCGGTTTTGAACCTTTTTTTACAAAGACTGATAACTCCACTTTTGAGTTATTAGATGGTACTAAAATTGATTGTGCTAATTTGTGTGATCAACTCACAGAAAAGTTAGCAGTAAAAGAAGCCATTACAGGTGTGTTTCTTCATTCTGAAAATATCGGCCTAGAATTAACAGCACTGAAATAATTAATTAGCCATTACTTGATCAACTAATAGTTCTAGCTCTTCTGCATGTAAATTTTTAGCAATAATTATTCCTTTACTATCAATTAAATAATTCATAGGTAAAGCGGTTACTGCAAAATTATAAGCTGCTGGTGTTTCAAAACCTTCTAGAGACGATACATTTGCCCAAATTCTATGGTCTTTAGCCATGGCATTGGTCCATTGTTTTTTATTGGTATCTAAAGACACACCATAAATTGTAAAGCCTTTTTCATTATACTTTTCGTATAATTTATTTAAGATACCACTTTCTCTTCGGCAAGGGCCACACCAACTTGCCCAAAAATCTATTAGCGTATATTTTTCGGTGATAGAAAAAAGACTTACCGTGTCTTTATCAGCGGTAGTCATTACAATACCTGGTACTTTTCCGCCTACGGCTGTTTGTTGTAATCGCGTTACTTTTTCTCTTAATTTTTTAGAAATAGCTAAATTAGGATGAGCATTTTCAAATGCATTGGTTAAGCTATCAAAGAATTTAATGTTATCATCTTTCCATCGTAATGAAGTTGGGTAAATGGCAATGCTAGTTCCCATTTTTTCCTTTATAAAAGCGTTTAATTCTGCCAAATGCAAATCATAATTTTTTAACTCTAGTTTACCTAAAGAATCAATGGTTTTAGGGTTTGGATTTTCAGATTTATTTTCAGTTACAATTTGTTTTCTAATGGTGTTTACCAAGCGGTCTAAAGATTCTTTTCTTAAGTTTTCATACGCATTAAGCAAGTCGGTGTCTTTAGATCCGGTAACCAACGGTGTAGCATTAGTTGATTCTATTGTAATTTGCTGATCTTTATCTATAGCCAGTGGTATGTTTTCATTTTCGTTCACTACCAAAGAATAGAAGTGTGGCTCTTTATTTAGTGCAACCGAAAAATTTCCATTTTCGTCTAATTTTATCGTGTCAATTAATGTGTTGTTTTTTCTTTCAATGTCATTTTCTTGATATAGAAGTACATACTTATTTTCGGAATTATTAATCTGACCCTGTAATGTAAATGTTGCATTTTCTTTTTTAGCACATGATGTAAAAAGAATAATTGTCAATAAAAATAGTATTCTCTGCATAAATAGTGTTTGTGACTAAGTTGTCGTTAAATATTGGGGTTAATTACAAGATTTTATAAATTCAATCAGTGTTTTTGCGAGTTCATTTTTGTTTTCAACATGACTCATATGCCCATCAGGGAATTCAACTACTTGAACTTCAGTATTTTTTACTTTATTTTTAAGTGATTCTGAATCTAAAACAGGATCTTTTGCTCCGAGAATCAACATTTTTTTAAAGGTAGCTTTTTTAAAGAAACTTGTACTGTCTTTTCTAATTTTCATTCCTTCTAAAGAAGCTATTATTCCTTGAATTGATAATTTTAAAGCACTTTGTGTTATCTGATCAATTTCGTTTTTAAAAGCAACTCTGTTTTGTTCGCAAAATAAATTGGGAATAGACATTCTTATAAACATTTTATGATTTTGCTTTACGGCTACAATAGCTCTATCTCGGTTTATTTTTTTCTCTTTGGTATCTGCTTCAAAGGTCGAGTTCATTAAACAAATGCCTTTTATAGTATTGGGAAATAATTTTGCAAATGCAAGATTTACATAGCCACCCATACTATGTCCGACAATAATATATTTTCGCAGTTTTAAGTGTTTTAATACCGCTTTTACCATTTCAGCCTGTTCTTCCATGGTATGGATATATCCTAAATTACCAGATGCTCCATGCCCTAATAAATCAATGGAAACCACTTTGTTTCTTGTTGAAAGTTCTTTTGAGAGATCATCCCACATGGTTACATCTTCTAAAAACCCATGAAGTAAGATAACAGCAGCTCCTTTACCTGAAGTACGATACCGAATTGCGGTATTTTTGTATGTAAAAAAATTATCCATCCCACAAAAATAACTATATTGGCTTACTTATTTTTTATTAGTGAATAAAACTAAAGAAATACTTATTACCGGATTTGCCTTGTTCTCCTTGTTTTTTGGAGCAGGAAATTTATTGCTACCGCCTTTATTAGGTTATAATGCAGGTTCTGACTGGTTTTTGGTTACACTTGGCTTTATGATTACTGCTGTAGTGATACCGATTCTCGGTATTTTGGCTCATGCCAAATTACAAGGAACCATGTACGATTTTGGTAAAAAAGTATCGCCAATTTTTAGTGTAATCTATTGTATAATTGTCTATCTCATTGCAATTGCCATACCCTCACCTCGAACTGCTGCTGCCACTCACGAAATTGCCATTTATCCACTTTTTAATACAAGTCCGTTATTAACTAGTAGTGTCTATTTTGGACTCGTTTTGTTATTTGTGCTCAATCGCTCCAAAATATTAAGCTTTATTGGTAAGTTTTTAACGCCTCTCATTGTGGTTATGCTCTTTTTGGTAATTGGGATTGGCTTGTTTTCTAGTGATATGCTTATGAATCCGTCTAATTTTAAGGCTCCCATTGTAGATGGCATATTAGAAGGTTATCAAACATTTGATGCTATTGGTGCTGTTGTTGTTGGTGCTGTAATCATCGTCTCACTCAATTTAAAAAGTAATGCTTCATTTGAAGCTAAAAAAGAATTGATTATAAAATCAGGATTTATAGCGGGCTCAGGCTTGTTTATTATTTATGCGGGACTCATTGCTTTAGGATCGTTTTATGGTGCTGAAATTTTTATTGATGATGCTTTAAGTAGTGACATGCAACGAGCCAATTTATTAATGGGAATCAGCCTTAGAACTTTAGGTCCGATTGGGAATCTGTTTTTAAGTGTTTTAATTGCGTTGGCTTGTTTTACCACTGCTGTGGGGATTGTTACCGGTACAGCCGATTATTTTAAGGGTTTGTTTAAAAATTCTCAAAAAGCGTATGTTATAACGGCAATATTAGGTTGTGCGTTGGGTATTTTAGTGGGGCAGCTGAATTTCTATTCTATTATAATGATTGCCTTACCTGTGTTGATGTTTATTTATCCGATAACCATTATATTGATTTTATTAAATGTGGTACCCGATAAATTTGCTTCTAAAGCTGTTTTTAGAATGGTAGTTTTAATTACTTTTTTATTCAGTATTCCTGACTTTTTAAAGTTTATAGTTCCTGAAGAAAGTTTAAGTGGCTTGCAAGGTATTATTCCGTTAGCAAAATATAGTTTGGGCTGGGTGATGCCTGCGTTTATTATGTTTATTTTAGTGAATATAGTAGATCTTTATAAAGCTCGGAAAAACTATAGTCCTGCTCGGTAAACTACAAAAAAAGTACAGATTATAGCAACTACAATAAAGGTGGCCATAGTCCAAATAATGATACTTAAATTAGCCCGTATTTTTTCAAGTTTTTGACGGGTCATTTGTTGAGAATACAATACCTCTAATTTATAATCTTGTTCACTTAGTTTACTGTAATGGTCCATGAACTTTTTCTTTCTGTGGGAGTGCGGGTGTGGCATTTTTGGTTGATTTAGTTGGTTACTTGGTTTTAAATAAAATAAGGTAGTTTTAAAACATGCTGTGCTTTTGGTAAAAAAGCAAACCCATTACATTTTTTATTAAAATGTAGTCCAATTGAATATGTGGGGGAGTTAGGGGAGAACATGTTTAGCGATTATATAAGGTGCTAATTTATTAATTTACCCTTTAAAAAACAATAAAAACGGCCTAAAATTGCTATAAACTAGGACTTTAGCTTTGTTTTTAATACAATTTTAAATGATTTACCTCTTACTCTGCTTTTTCATAAGCTTCCTTTAACCAGTCTAATAACTGCTCGTCAACTTCAGCAGATGAATTTAATTGTACACGGTGTGTACACATGGTTCCAAATGGCCCTGAGTTTTCAAGTCGGTCAGTTGTTGGTACATCTATTAGTTTTAAACCTAAATCAATTCTGGTTTTGGTTGCTGGTTTTATCAAGGCAAATTGCTTTTTTCTAATAAGGCTTACGCTGGTTTTCTTTGGGGTTATGGTAATATCATTACCAAAGGTACTTATGGTGTTAATTAACTTTTCAAAGATTGGAAATAAGGCTTCTTTACCTTTATATTGATTGCTAACTAAATCATCTGCCGTGTCGTTATTTTCTTTTGAAAGGGTAACAATGGTGTTTGCAAAACCATGCGTTACCTGATGTTCACTTTTTAAATACTTTACCGCTTCTCCATGTTTGGCAAAGTCTTTAGACTTTAATATTTTTTTCCACTCTTCTAAAGATTTACCTGTTTTCTCAGGCATATTATCAATCATTGTTTGTAAGGCTTTTTCCATGGTAGTAGGTTTTAGAATATCCTAAGTTACAAAAATTTCAAATTATGGGTATTTTATGTTGAGGTTTCAAACCCTCCGTCTTCCGACTGAAAAAGTCGGAATCCACCTCCCTTTGTCTAAAGGGAGGGCCGAGCGTTCAATATTGGTCTAGTAGACCAATATTAGCGAGGAGCCAGGTGGTGCGTTGGCTGAGAAAGGTGAGTTTGAAATCAAAGTTCGTCAGGACTAATCCCCAAAACGGTAAGAAAACCTGAAGGTTAGGTTTTTCAAACCCTCCGTCTTTCGACTGAAAAAGTCGGAATCCACCTCCCTTTATCTAAAGGGAGGAGCTCAACAAAAGTTTATAGTAACTAGTTGAACACTTCAATTAATGAAACTGGAGTGGCAATAATCAGACACATGAGTGAAAAGAGTTTGGAATCCACCTGTATTTATACAAAGGGAGGAGCTCAACAAAAGTTTATAGTAACTAGTTTAAAACATGAATTAATACACCCAAAACAGCAATAATCAAACATAAAGGAGAAAAGAGTTTGGAATCTAATCTAGCAAAATCTGTAGTTTTTATGCGTTTAAAAAAGCCGACATATTTAAATTCGCCTATGGCACGTATTAGGAAAATAGCAGGAATAAGCCACGAGCCAACAGTGAAAATCCATAAGGGTAATGGTATATCAATCAGGTCGGCTTTTATTAAATAGAACAAGCCAAAAGCGGTTAAACCCAATCCAACAATAGCACTGTCCATTTTTTTGGGATTCAACATACGTTCTCCAGTTACTGTAGTGGGTAATGAAGCTGCAAAACCGAAGCTACCACCCACAACCCAATTGAAATGAATAAGAGCTAAAATGAAAAATACACTACTTAAAATCAGGGTTAGTATCATAAATACACAGAAATAGTAAGTGCGATCATCGTTACTACAATAAGCGTAATAAACAAAGGCAAAACAAATTTTAACCACTTGTCATAACCAATTTTTACAATAGCTAAAGAGGCTAAAATTAAACCTGTAGGATTTATAAAATAAAACAAACCCATTCCGTATTGATAGGTGTTTACAATAACTTCTCTACCTACGCCAACGGTATCAGCCAATGGAGACATTACCGGCATGGTTAATACCGCCATCCCAGAAGAAGAGGGAATAAAAAAGGACAAGCCTCCATAAATATAAAGCATCGAATTTACAAATACACCTTTGTTCATACCTTCGGTAAATGTGCTTGCATAATATAACATGGTATCGCTAATTAAGCCATCGTCCATAAGTACAGAAACACCTCTGGCAATACCAATAATAAAAGCAACTCCTAATAATTCTCCTGCTCCTTTAGAAAAGGCCTCTACAAAGTTAGCTTCCTTTATTTTTCCTAAAAAGCCAATAATTATTGCTCCTACTAAAAAGGTAGTGGTCATTTCTACAAACCACCAATCTAATTTTGAAACACCCACAATCATAATGACAAAACTTAGGATAAATACCAATAAAATTAAGCGTAATCTGGTAGTCAATTTAAGTTTAGCATTGGTTTCTTTGATATGAAAAAGGGCTTCTATTTGTTCTTTCTGATCGTAAATAATAGATTTTGTAGGGTCGTTTTTTACACGCTTGGCATAACGCAGTATATACCAAATGCTAATGGCAAGCACCACCATAAGCATAACAAACCTACCGTTAAGTCCAGTGGTCCAGTTGATACCCGCGGCATCAGAGGCAATTATTGTTGAAAACGGATTTACCGTAGAGCACATGGTACCAATAGAAGACCCTAAAAAGATACAGGCCAAACCGACCATAGCATCATATTTTGCGGCAATAAAAACGGGAATAAGTATCGGGAAAAACGCAATGGTTTCTTCTGCCAATCCGAAAGTGGTTCCGCCAGCAGCGACCAAACACGTAACTAGAATAATTAAAATAAATTCTCTTCCTTCTAAGGCTTTTGCTAGCCAAGCAATACCAGCATCAAAAGCTCCGGTAAGGTTCATAATGCCGATTAGACCGCCAATAATTAAGACTAAGAAAATGATGTCTGCTGCGGCTATTATTCCCTTTATGGGCGATTGCATAAAAGCGGCAAAACCTTGTGGTTTAGATGCTAATTCTTGATAGGTATTAGGGATGCCAATGGGTTTATAAATGGCTCCGCTTGTAAATTTTTCTAAGGGTATTTTTATCTGTAAATTGTCTAAGGTTTGTTGTGTAGCGGGTAATGCTGTGGTGGTTTCTAAACTGGTTTTTGTAAAGGTTTTGGCAGTAGCATCATAGGTTAAGCTGTCAAATTTACCAGCAGGAACCACCCAAGTGAGTAGGGCAACTAAACCCGCAATTAACAATAAAATGGTTTGTGCTGTGGGGAATTTTAATTTTTTGATACGCATATGACAAGGGTTGGTCAATTATAACGGCAAGTTAAGTATTATTTTACGGTCTATTCACCGTATCTTTTTTTAATTAATTGCTAGTTAAAAGCTAATACACACCACGAATGTATTGGTGTATTTCCGTATTGTAAAATTCAGTAAGTGCGGCATGCAGTTCTTCTGGTAACGGATTTAAACTGGAAACATACGCATTGTTTTCTGCTTGTGTTGGTGAGCTAGCTCCAGGAATAATTGTTGAAACCGCCTTGTGGTCTAAGATCCAACGTAGAGCCATTTGTACCATGGTCATGTCTTTAGGAAGAAAGTCTTTTAGAGCTTCTGTAATTTCTATACCTTTTTCAAAAGGGAGTCCTGCAAAGGTTTCGCCAACATTAAAAACGGCACCGTCTTTATTAAAATTTCTATGATCTTCTTTATGAAATTTAGTGTCTTTGGTAAACTTACCCGTAAGTAAACCACTGGCTAATGGCAGTCTAACAATAATACCTACGCCTTTTTCTTCAGCCTGTGGAAACAATGCAGTAATTGGTTTTTGTCTATAGATATTAAAAATAATCTGCAAGGCTTGTAGGCCTTCTTGCTCTAAGCAGAGTAATCCTTCTTCGACAGATTCTATACTAGCACCAAAATTTTTAATAAGTCCTTCACTTTTAAAATCGCGGAGCCAATCAAATACATCTCCTTTTTTTAATTCAGCGGTGGGTATGCAATGCAATTGCAACAGGTCTAATGTAGTTACGCCAAGTCTGCTTAATGAGGCTTCAATTCCTTTTTTTAAGGCCTCTTTGGTATAGTTATCAGGAAAAACGTTTGCTCCTCTTCCAAATTTAGTAGCCACTTTAATTTTGGCATCCGTATTTTTTAAAAATTCGCCAATAAAAGCTTCGCTTTTACCATCACCATAGACATCAGCAGTATCAAAAAAAGTAACGCCACTATCTACGGCGGTCATTAAAATGTCCATGGCTTTTTGGGTTGAAAAATCTTTTCCCCAGTTGCCACCAATCTGCCATGTACCTAGTCCAATTTCACTTATGTTTAATCCGTTGTTACCTAATGTTCGGGTTTTCATGCTGTCGTTCATTTTATAATGATTGTATTAAATCTAAAGGATGGTTTAGTGTTTGTTTGGCTCCACTGGCCATAAGTTCTTCTTTGGTTCTAAAGCCCCAAAGTACGCCAACGCCATACAGGTCTGCATTTGTAGCCGTTTGCATATCTACATTGGTATCACCCACATAAATAGCTTCTTGAGGTTTAATGTTTAATTGCTCGCAAATTTGTAGAGCCACTAACGGGTTGGGTTTTTTATGAGCTTCAATTTTTAAGCCTGCAACGATACTAAAATAACCAGGCAATAAGGCCTCTACTATTTTTTTAGTAAAATCATCTGCTTTATTAGAAAAAACGGCTAGTTTTAATTGACGCGATTTTAATTCGTCAAGCAGCTCCATAATACCGTCATACGGTTTTGTGTTAACGGTGCAATTTTCACTGTAAAAAGTTAAAAATTGCTCCATACACGAAGCAATTGTTTCTTTATTTTGAGCTGTTTTGGGTAGAGAGACTTCTACCAAACTTAAAATTCCTTTTCCGGTAAATGACTTGTAATCTACTAAGGTATGTGTAGGGTAATTACACTGCGACAACACACTATTCATTGCATTGGCAATATCTTCTAATGAGTTTACCAATGTGCCGTCTAAATCAAAGAGTACGCCTTTAAAATTCATGTTATAAAAATCTAGTGAACTTCAAAATTACGTTAACTTTTTTAGAAAATTATTAGTGTGAGCTGTTAATTTATTTTGCTGAAAATTTTACGATAATGGCTTTAGATCTTTGACCATATAATTCATTGTTAGATGAGTTCCATTTCTTATTGCCTTTCATAACCGTATACATATCTAACATATTAAAAGTTAAATTATCAACATCAGCAACTTCACTAAACTCTATAAGTTTACCTAGTTTTAAATTGGATAATTTGGCAATTGTCATTGCCTTTTTTTCGGCTTTATCTAGTAGTTTTTTAAATAATCTTTCTTCTGATTTTTCTTCATTGGTATAATGGAATTCTCCTAAATTTCCATTTACATAATCTAGTATTTTAAGTTCGTGCATGAATTTTTGCAAATCTTTTGCTGAGGTAAACGTTACCATAAATCCATTTTTTGCAAAATAGGAAGTGTTATTAACTTCATAGGTAGAATGTTGTAATGGTGTAAAATTAGTAGTCTTTTCTTTTAAAAAAGATTCTAATTCCTTCAACTTTAATTTTAGTTTTTCATTGGATATTCTTGGGTCGTAAGGCCCAGTGTTGTTATAATCTCTCAATGTTGACTCGTCTACACTAATTTGATAATCAAAACTTTCGGGTTTTATTTTAATGGTATCTCTAACTTCAATTTCTATAAAACCGGTTTGGCTAAAGCAAATTGTAGTGGTTAAAAGTAAAATAGTGAGAAGTGTTTTCATAGGTTTTATTTTTTGAAATGCTTTAATAGATGATGATTTAAAGATATGAATAATTTATGTTTTGGCTTAGTTCTTTATGAGCCGAGGGCTTACTATTATCCGCCTTTTGTCCATTTTTTAGTTGTTGAATTATAAGTTTTAGATTCTCCAAGACTCAAACCAAACCATACTATATAGGTGGAGTCTGTTTTTTTCTCGTAAAATGCTTTACTGTTTTCAAGTTCAATCAGACCAATTTCAGAAACATTTTTCGGCAATCTATTTTGTTCTGTTTTAAATTGTTCAACTTTTTCAATTATTATTTTAGCGTATTGTTCTCGCTCATTTTCTATACTACAACTATAAACTATTAATAAGAGACAAATAAATATGCTATAAAACTTTGTCATTTTTTTGTTTTAAAATCCGCTTTCTATAAATTAAAAATCCGATAATTGTCAGTCCGCAAAGAATTGCTAAAATGTGAAAAGTTCTGATTGCGTTGCATAAATCAATTCCAGAAACGAGTGAAATACAATCAGTCAATTCACGTGTTTCATATTTTAAACTGACCATTGAATTAAAAGCCATAAATTCAAATAATGGAATTCCGATTATTAGTAAAGTCAGAGTAATTATGTAAATCGTTTTTCTCAATTATTCTCGTTTTTCAACTTGTACGCAACGGTTTGTGTATGGTTGATTGCGATTGTCTCGCAAATAATCTAGTAAGAATAAACCGAACGTTAGGGAAATCCGTAGGATTTTCCGAGTACACACAGACCCAAGCAATTAATTATACACCTCTTAAGTTAGCTACTGTTTCAGTACAGGATAAATGGACTTCATTGCTCCATTCAGACATATTATTTCCACCTCAATTCCGCTTTCAGTTTTTGATGTATAGATGTTCTTACTATTCTTTTTCTTTATTTTATTATTGACTGCAAATAAACATTCATGAAATAATTGATGATAACTCCAGTCGTTTGGGAAAAATGTAGTTGAAGTATCCTTTTTAATCCATTTTTTTGTTCGTGAATCAAAATATTCTATTTGGGCTTCCCAAATTCCGTTGGATGGATTTTGATCAATAATATTTAATATTTTAACTGTTTTAGGGTCATAGAAGTGAATTCCAGAAACCTTTCCCCTGTTTACTCTTCCTTTAGTACAATGCTCTATAATTTCAATAAAATCTAAATTAACACGTAAACCTTTTTTAGCTAGTACAACAGCTTTAATGACCCTCATATTTTTTTCCACACAAATTTGTTCCGCTCTTTTAGGGTTTCTTAAAATAAGATTTCGATAAATTGTCGACTTTCTCTTTAATTCTTTCAAATCCTTAAACGGACCATTTCCATTAATAAAATCAAATGGGTATGTTGTTGGTACTTTATGTATTATAACACCTGTTTTTAGACTTTGTTTATCAGTCGAAAAGGAATTTTTAAGGATGTAATAGTAATAGTCCAAATGAAATTATAAAATTGTAGCTAACGTTGTTCTTTACTTTGTTGCGTGTTTCAGCACCTAAATTAGTAAACTAAAACGAACCAGAGAAAATTCCGAAGGGATTTCCAAGTAGGCAAGTACTAGCAATGAATTATACACGGCTTAAGTTTGTAATTCATTAAATTAGATACTTAATCAGAAAGAATAAAAGAGAGAATTAAGGTTAATATATACGGTGAAGCTACAGACTTCGACAACATTGATAATCCTCTCTCTTTTCTACTTTAAATCACGTTCAGTTCTGTGAGACTTAGATCTCGTTTTCAAGTTGTTGTGAGT